>NZ_RBXG01000002.1:0-3096711 GCF_003634845.1 Paraburkholderia sp. RAU2J | reverse complement strand
CCACGCGGCGGTGATCTTTGCCGCGGTCGGCCAGCAGGGTGCCTCGCCCACGGCAAGCAACGCGCGCATCAACAGCAAGGCGGAGATCGAACCCACCACGCCGGTCAACCAGGTGGCGACACTCCACCAGATCATGCCGAGCGCGTACGCCCGCTTCGCGCCGAATCGATCGATCAACCATCCTGCCGGCAGTTGCATCAATGCATAGGTCCACGCGAACACGCTCCCCAGCAGTCCAATCTGGGTCCGCGTCAGGCCAAGCTCCTGAATCATGCCGGGTGCGGCGATCGACAGGCTTGCACGATCGAGATAGTTGATGATCCCGCCGACGAGCAGCCAGAACAGTACATGCCAGCGGTAACCGATGCGAGCGGGTTGTGTCGCGGCGGCCGATACGGAAAGGGTGGGTTTGTCCAACGCGTGTCTCCGTCCAGATGGCCTTGAGTGGCCATTCATCGTTAGGGTTGCCTGCCTCACGTTGCGCGACGCTCGCTTACGTAAGTACTCAATGGCAAGTGTACGGGCGGATGTGTTTCGACTCCAATGCCGAAACTGGATGGGCCGATAGCATTTGCGTTATCGGCGCAACTTTCTTTAGGTGGCAGTCACCTCGAAGACGTGATAACCCCAAGGCGGCAGATCCAGATAAAGGCCACGCGTGGCGAGCTCATTACCGTCGCGATCTAAACTCGCCGATCCCATCAAGTCCCTTAGCCGCACCGTGCGGCCGATCACGTCGACAAACGGAATCCGGATATAGCACTGGCTCCCGTTACCGGCGTAGTTGACCACGACGAGCCGCCGTTCACCGTCGTCCCGCTGCCAGCACCACGCAATAAAGCAATCCGAAGTCCAGTTGCCATCCCGTGCCGGCACGAGTTCGATCAGGCTCCACGTGCCGTCCCGGAAGACCGGCTGCCGCAGCGCCGCCAGCAGCTTCACATAGAACTCCTGCACGCTTGCGTCGACAGGTTTTTGCGGCGCGCGCACCAGATGAGGCGAAATCCGCTTTTTGCGGCCCTCGAACTGCCCCTGGTGGAAGAAGCGCAAACCGGGCGAAAGAAACGTGATGATGGCCGCTGCCTCATGCATGGCGGGTTCGAAGGTGGCCGCAGTGCGGGGCTCGTCGTGGTTTTCGAGGAAGCGGGCCAGTTTGTCCTGGTAATCGAGCCCGGCGTACAAGTGCTCACGCACCGGTCGTGCATGCGCATCGCGCAGGCGGTCGTACAACTGCTTGTCGTAGGCGTAATCGAAACCCTGCTGCTGCATCGTCCATTCGAGATCCCAATACACCTCCGCCATGAGCAGGAAGCGCGGATGCTCGCGTCGCACGGCTTCGGCCGCCTTCGGCCAGAAGGGCTCGGTGCGGATGCCCCAAGTCCGCTCGAACACGTCGGGCAAAACCAGCATCGCCATGTCGCAACGCACGCCGTCGCATTGCGCGGCGATTCTTTTCAACTCGTCGATCATCGCCTGCTGCAACGCCGGATTGCCATAGTTGAGCTGCAGCGTGTCGGGCCATCCGTCGAAGTACGGGTCCCTGCCGTGCGCGAGTATCAGCGGTCCGTTCTTCGTCTGCACCCGGCAATAGTTGTGCGGCGCGCGAGCCAGGTCCGCCTCGCTGCCGGGGACGAAATAGTCCGGATGCGTGTCGATCCAGTCGTGGTCCGGCGCCATGTGATTCGGCACGAAGTCGAGCATCAACTTCAGGCCGCGTTGCTGCATGCGCTGCCGCAAGCGGGCGAGCGCCTCGGCACCGCCCAGATCGCGATGAACCGTGTAGGCCTGGATGGCGAACCCGGACCCGGCGATGTCTTCGTCCGCGAGATCGGGCAGCGTCTCGGCGAATTCGCGGCGCCACCCGGCATGCGCGCGCGAGATCGCCTGAGCCGCCGGGCCGGTCTGCCAGACGCTCAGCAGCCAGACCCAGTCGAAGCCCAGGTCGGCGAGGCGATTCAGTTCGGCATCCGGAATATCGTCGAGCGTCGCGCGCCTGCCGAGCGCGCGAGACAGCTCGGTCAGCCAGACGCGTGTGTTGATCTGGTACAGCGACGGGTAGCGTACGTCGGACATTGTGCTTTCCTCATTGCTGGCCGCTGTCTTCTCCGCCCACCTGCTCCCTGACGACCTGCGACATCACGCGGCCACGATCGATTTCCAGCACGGTTTTGGCGTCGACGCGCCCGAACAGGTCGAGCATCGGGGCGACAAGACCCGTCCAGCCCGTCTGATGACTGGCGCCGAGTCCCGCGCCGTTGTCACCGTGAAAATATTCATAGAACAGGATCAGGTCGCGCCAGTGCGGATCGTTCTGGAATTTCTCCGTGCCGCCATAGACCGGCCGTTTGCCGTCGGCATCGCGCAGGAACGTGCTCGTCAGGCGGCGCACGATTTCCTGCGCCACTTCGAAGAGCGTCAGGTGCTGGCCCGAGCCGGTCGGGCATTCGACCTTGAAGTCATCGCCGAAAAAGCTGTACAGGTTCACCAGCGCACGGACGATCAACAGATTGACCGGCATCCACACTGGTCCGCGCCAGTTGGAGTTGCCGCCGAACATGCCCGTATTCGATTCGGCCGGCAGGTACTGCACCGTGTAGTCCTGTCCGCCGAGGTGGATCACGTACGGATGTTCCCGGTGATACAGCGAGAGCGAACGGATGCCGTGCGGCCCGAGGAACTCCTTCTCGTCGAGCATGTAGGCGAGCACCCGTTCGAGCTTGCGTTTGTTCAGGATCGACAGAAGCCTGCGTTCGTTGTAGCCGATGAAACCGGCGTCGGTCGGGGCAACCTGGGCGATCAGCTCGGGGTAGCGCTTGCGAAACTGCGCGATCAGCTCCATCAGCTTCGGATAGCGCGTCAGGGAGCGCGCTTCGAATACCGTCGACGCGCACAGCGGCAGCAACCCAACCAGTGACCTTATCTTCAGGCGCTGCGTCTTCCCGTCGGGAAGACGCAGCAGGTCATAGAAAAAGCCGTCCTGCTCGTCCCACATCTCGTCCTCATGTTCGCCGCGCCGGTCCATCGCGTAGGCGATCCACATGAAATGCTGCACGAACTTGAACGCGACTTCCTCGTAGAGTGCGTCGTAGTCGGTCAGATTGATGGCCATCTCCAGCATGGTCTGGCAATAGAACGCCATCCACGCCGTCCCGTCCGCCTGTTCGAGCGATCCGCCGGTGGGAAGCTGCGCGCTGCGATCGAACACGCCGATGTTGTCGAGACCCAGAAAGCCGCCGGCGAACACGTTGCGGCCTGTCGGGTCCTTGCGATTCACCCACCAGTTGAAATTGAGCATCAGCCCCTGGAACGAGCGCTCCAGGAAACGCGGGTCGGCGCGTCCCAGTTCTTTCTCGTACTTGTACAGCCAGAGCGTGGCGGCGGCGTGGACCGGCGGATTCACATCGCTGAAGTTCCACTCGTAGGCGGGAATCTGGCCGCTCGGATGCACATACAGGGTGCGCAGCATCAGCAGCAACTGTTCTTTGGCGAAATCGAAATCGACCTGCGCGAGCGCGATCGTATGGAAGGCCAGGTCCCAGGCCGCGTACCACGGATACTCCCACTTGTCCGGCATGGAGATCACATCGGCATTCAACATGTGGAACCACTCCGTGTTGCGCACATCGCGCCGTGCGGAGTCGAGCAATGGGTGACTGCCGTGCTCGCGCAGCCAGAGTTCGAGATCGAAGTAGTAGTACTGCTTGCCCCATAACATGCCCGCCAAAGCCTGGCGATGCACCCGCCGCTGATCTTCGGTCAGCGCTCTGGGCGTAATGCGTTCGTAGAACTCGTTGGCATCGGCGAGGCGGCTATCGAAGATCTGCTCGAAGTCGCCGAAGGCGTCGTCGAGCCGGGTTGGCGCGAGGCGCAAGCGGATGATCGCGCTGCCGCCGCCGGGTACGTCGCAGGTGTAATGGGCCGCGGCCTTGGTCCCCGTACCGGCGGGATTGACGGCGTCGCGCTTTCCCGAGATCACGTAGTCGTGGAACGCGTCCTTCACGAAGGGCGAAGCGTTGGGCTGATTCCACAGGCGTTGCGCATTGCTTTCGTTGTCGGTGAACAGCGTCTGCGGCGTGCCTTCGCAATGAAGCCAGTATTCGCCCAGATCATGATGGATGGCCTGAATGACGCCGGCGCCCGCGTCGTGCAGCGACGGCTTGCGATCGTCCTCGCCCCGCGACCATGTGTTGCGGAACCAGAGCGTCGGCAAGACCTGCAGCCGCGCCGCCTGCGGTCCGCGGTTGTGCACGGTAATCCGCACGAGGGTATCTTCCGGGGCTGCCTTCGCATATTCCACAAACACGTCGAAATAGCGGTCATCGTCGAAGATGCCGGTGTCGAGCAGTTCGTATTCCATCTCCTCGCGCGATCGCGTCCGGTTGGTCTCGACCAGATCGCGGTACGGATATTCCCGCTGCGGATATTTATAGAGGTACTTCATGTACGAATGCGTGGGCGTACTGTCGACGTAGAAGTAATACTCCTTCACGTCTTCACCATGATTGCCTTCGCTGTTGGTGAGGCCGAAGAGCCGCTCCTTCAGTATCGGGTCGCGCTCGTTCCATAACGCGAGCGCGAAGCATAGCCGCTGCTGGTCGTCGCACAGTCCGCCTAGCCCGTCTTCGCCCCACTTGTAGGCGCGGGAGCGCGAATGGTCATGTGTGAAGTAGTTCCAGGCATCGCCGTTGTCACTGTAGTCTTCGCGTACCGTTCCCCATTGCCGCTCGCTGAGATAGGGGCCCCATTTCTTCCACGGTACGTGCGACTCACGCGAGTCGTTCAGGCGCTTTTGCTCCGCTACATCGACGAATACCGGGCACATATTCTTCCTCCGTGACGGGTGAATAAGCTCGACTCGACGCGGCGCGCCGACGATCAACCGGGTTGATCCGTCTCCAAGTGTAGTGTGTGCCGATGCAGATGCGAGCCCGGTGACGATGCTTTTATGGGCGACGACGATCACGCCTTTTGCGGAAGCTCAGCCTGCGCTCCGGTTTGACATTCGCATGTCGTTTTTATTAAGAATCCAGAACTCTTTGCAAGGCATTGAGCCGAGGGTCTGGTGCTGCCTGGCTATCTGGTGCTGCGCGTGCAGGAGCTTCTGCCTTTCGACGCCCTGCAGCGTGCGTCGCAAACGCCCGACCTCGCTTTCAACACGGCGACATCTAAGTCGCCGGAACACCTCGCATATCGGCGACTACTGGGTCGACTTCACGCGGGTCGTTTATCGCGTGTTGCTGCCGCTGTCCGTGCTCGTCGCGTTGGTCTATGTGTGGCAGGGCATCCCGCCGACGCTGGGCAGCGATGTGACGGCCACGACACTCGAAGGCCTCAGACAACATATTCTGATGGGCCGATCGCGAGTCTCGAGTCGATCAAGCACCTCGGCACGAACGGCGGTGGCTTCTTCGGCATGAACGCCGCGCATCCGTTTGAAAACCCGACGCCGCTGACCAACACCGTGCACATCCTGCGCATGCTGCTGATCCCATCGGCGCTATGCGCACGCCATGAGATCGGCTTGATGCCGCCGGAAGGTCCCGACGGCGGAGTGTGTCCACTTTGACGAAGTGCGAGTCGGTGCTGAATCTGCGAGGCAAAGCCCGCCATCGAGCAATTAATCAGTTTTCCGTATTAACGCCTAACCGGGCCGCTTTTCCAGGACGTCCTTGACGACAGGCAGTGCGGTAAAGACGTTGGGCCAACCCGTATAGAACGCCAGTTGCGTCATGACTTCCGAAGCCTGTGCCTGGGTCAGTCCGTTATCCATGGCCCGGTTGAGGTGATAGGTCAGTTGCGCAACCTGACCCGCGGCAACGAGCGCGCTGACGGTCACGAGACTGCGATCTCGCGGCGCGAGTTCGGGCCTCAGCCAGAGGTCCAGAAACAGCGCGTCTCGCGTGAACTGGACGACGCCCGGCGCCACGGCGCCGAAGTTCTGCGCGACCCTTTCATCGCGCTGCGCTTCGGCAGCTTCGTCGAGCGGGAGAAGCTCGCCGGAGGCGGGCGGAAGTTGCGCTGCCGTGATGCCGCGTCGCTCGAAGACAGCATTCGTCACCTTCACCGCCGACGTCGCATTCGCCCAGCCCGAGTAGAACGACAGATGCGTGATGATCTCGGAAATCTCGCTGGGTTTGAGGCCGCTGTCGAGCGCGAGGTCGAGGTAATAGGGCATCTCCGCGCTCTGATTGCGTGCAATCAGGACCGAAAGCGTGACGATACTGCGGTCTCGCGCGGACAGTTGGGGACGCTTCCACAGATCGCCCAGCACGACCTCGGTCGTGTAGCGTTCGAGGGCGGGCGATACCGCTCGCATGCCGGCGAGCAAATTGGCGGGAGAACGGGAATCGGATTGCATAGCTGGTTTCCTTTCGATTGGCGAGCAGCCCGCGAAACCGAGAGAAAGCACCAACATCGCCAGAGCGACAGTTTTCATGGAACATTCCTCAGCGGCGCGCGGGCAGCGCTAAACGACCTTCTGCCCGAAGGTCTCTTTTGACAGGCCTGCGAAGCCCCGTCGCGCCACGAACCGCTTCTGAGCGACGTTGGCGCGAGCGATGTTTCGCGACATTGACCAATCTAACTCTCGCACCCCGTCGCGACTAGACGCTAAAATCGGCAAACACCTATGAAACGAGTTCATTAATGCGCCGCGAAAACTATAACGACCTGCTCGCCTTCATCGCCGTCGCGCGCGAGCGCAGTTTTACGCGGGCCTCGGCGCAGCTGGGCGTGTCGCAATCCGCTTTGAGCCACACCATTCGCTCACTCGAATCCCGGCTCGGGCTGCGCCTGCTGACCCGCACCACACGCAGCGTCGCGCCGACCGAGGCGGGCGAGCGTCTTCTGCTCACTGTCGCGCCGCGTTTCGAAGAGATCGAATCCGAACTGGCGGCCGTGACCGAGTTTCGTGACAAACCCGCGGGCACCATTCGCATCACCGCCACTGACTATGCGACCAAAACCATCCTGTGGCCGCGCTTGTCGAAAGTCCTGCGCAAGTATCCGGAGATCAAGGTCGAAATCATGACGGACTACGGCCTGTCCGATATCGTGGCCGATCGTTATGACATCGGCGTTCGCAACGGCGATCAGGTCGCCAAGGACATGATCGCGGTCCGCATTGCGCCGGATATGCCCATGGCGATCGTCGGCTCGCCGGGGTATCTGGCAGAGCGGGAATTGCCGAGGAAGCCGCAAGACCTGACCGCGCATAACTGCATCAATCTCCGTTTGCCAACTCTCGGTGGCTTTTATCCATGGGAACTGAAAAAGGGCAGTCGTGCGGTTCAGGCGCGGGTGGAAGGTCAGTTTGCCTTCAATGGAACCTATCAGATGCTCGATGCAGCCCTGTCCGGATACGGTCTCGCGTATGTGCCGGCCGATCTGGTTCAGGCTCATGTCGCGGCGGGGCGCCTCATCCGGGTGCTGGAGGACTGGTGTCCGACTTTCCCCGGCTTGCATGCGTATTACGCCAACCGGCGGGAGTTTTCGCGAGCGATGGCCGTTGTCATCGACGCATTGCGTTACCGCCCGCAGGACACCAAACCGTAAGGCCTGTTTTATTCATGATCGCGATTCATAAAGCTTAGCGGTTTTAGGGGCTTTATCGCTAGATGCCATTTGCCTATCATCTTTTCGATAGCAACCGCAGGCCCGGCCTGCATGGAGAAGATGATGGACTATCGATATCTCGGCCGTAGCGCCCTCAAGGTTTCGCCGCTGTGCCTGGGCGCGATGATGTTCGGCGGCGAAACGGATGAAGCCACGTCCCGCCGGATGATCGACAAGGCGTACGAGCAGGGCGTGAACTTCCTGGATACCGCCGACGTTTATCACGCCGGGCGCTCCGAAGAAATCGTCGGCCGTGCGATTGCGCAACGACGTGACGATTGGGTCGTCGCGACGAAGTTCGGCTATCCCGCTTCGGCTGACGCGCGTCCGAACCAGCAGGGCCAATCGCGCAAGTGGATCTTCCACACGGTCGATGCCAGCCTGAAGCGGCTTGGCACCGACTACATCGATGTCCTTTACTTCCATCGGTCGCTCATCGATGCGCCGCTCGAGGAAGGCGTGCGTGCTATCGGCGATCTGATCCGCGAGGGCAAGGTGCGTTATTTCGGCCTGTCTAACTTCCGCGCCTGGCGCATCGCGGAGATCGTGCGTCTTGCCGATCAGCTTGGGATTGACCGCCCCGTGGCGATCGAGCCGGTGTACAACATGGTCGATCGCACGGCGGAAGTCGAGTTGATGCCCGCGGCCGGACACTATGGCATCGGCGTGGTGCCCTACAGCCCGCTCGCGCGTGGGGTGCTCACGGGTAAATATGCGCTCGACGGCGCGCCGCCCGCCGACTCCCGCGCCGGACGCGGCGACAAGCGTATCCAGCAGACCGAGTGGCGTCCCGAGTCGCTGGCCATTGCGCAGAAAGTGGCGGCGCATGCTGCTGAACGCGGTACGACGTCGATTGCGTTCGCGATTGCGTGGGTGCTGAAGAACAGGCTCGTGAGTTCCGCCATCGCAGGCCCGCGTACGGAAGCGCACTGGGACAGCTATCTCGAAGCGCTGACGCTGCAACTTGGACCGGACGACGAAAAGTTCGTCGACAGTCTGGTGCTCCCGGGCCGTGCGTCGACGCCCGGCTATACAGACCCGAACTATCCTGTCGAAGGACGGCGTGTGATCGGCTGACCTGTGGGCTTGTGATCGGGGCGCTCCTGAGTTGCAACGGCTTGGTAGCGGCGCGTATTCGCACGAGGAAAGGGCAGCTCGCGCCTCCGCCAGATGTCAACGCGATCTTTGTCCGGAGACCGGTACCCACTGTCGGGTTTCAGATCATCGACGCTGACATCTGGCAATGCCGGCAGTGACGGCAAACTGGCATAGTAGGTAATAGGGGCATTGGCGGAGGGAGTGTGATCCCTTGTTGCGGCGCGCGGCTCAGTAGTTTTCTGTCGCCGCCTCGTTGCCCGCCGCGCCCGAAGGCGCCGATGGCTCCGCCGATGCCGGCGCGCCCTGAGCGCCCGCACCGCCGGCTTGGCCCGGCCGCAGTAGCAAGCCGCCGAGTACGCCGGCCGCCGCCGCGAATATCGCCCCGCACAGAAACGCCACGTGATAGCCGCTGTTGAGCGCCGCTATCGCGCCGGCCGAGGCTTGCAGCGCGTCGCTGCGCGCGGCCGCGAGACTCGCGAGCACCGCGAGGCCGAGCGCGCCGCCCATCATGAAGGACGTGTTGACGATGCCGGACGCGAGGCCCGAATCGGCCGGATCGACGTCGCTCATGGCGGCGAGCAGCATCGGATTGAACGCGATGCCTGCGCCGAAGCCGAGCAGGATCATGCCGGGCAGCACGTCGGGCACGAAGCTGCCGTCGACCGGCGCGCGTGCGAACCACGCGAGACCGCACGCGGCGACCAGCAGACCCACAGCCAACGGACGACGCAGACCGAAACGCATCACCACGCGCGCCGACAGACCGAGCGAAAAGAATCCCATGATCAGATTGGCGGGCAGAAACGCGAGCCCGACCTGCAACGGCCGGTAGCCGAGCACGCGCTGCAGGTACAGCGCGGAGATGAAGAACCACGCGAACATCGCGGCGGCCCACAGCACGCCGACTATGTTCGCTGTCGCGACATTGCGCAGGCGGAACAGGCCGAGCGGCATCAGCGGATGTTGGACCCGCGCTTCGATCGTCAGGAACGCGCCCATCAACGCGAGCGCGGCGAACAGCAAGCCGAGCGTCCGCGCCGAGGTCCAGCCTGCTTCGTTGCCATTGACGACCGCGTAGACGGCGAGCATCAGCGACGCGGTGACCGTGACCGCGCCGGCCACGTCGAGCCGCTCGCCGTGAGCATGCCCGCGCGCGGACGGCAGTAGCGCGACACACAGTGCGTACACGGCGATGCCGATCGGCAGGTTGACGAGAAAGATCCAATGCCAGCTCAGCAGGTTGGTGAGCAGGCCGCCGAGCAGCACGCCAATGCTGCCGCCGCCCGCGCAGACGAAGCCGTACACGCCCATGGCTTTCGCGCGCTCGCCGGGCTCGGTGAACAGATTCATGATCAGCGACAACGACACCGCCGAAACGATGGCGCCGCCCAAACCCTGCACGGCGCGCGCGGCGACGAGCAGGATTTGCGAGTTCGCCATGCCGCACGCGAGCGACGCGAGCGTGAAGAGCGTAATGCCGCCGAGAAACAGCTTTCGGTGTCCATACAGATCGCCGAGCCGTCCGCCCAGCAGCAGGCAGCCGCCGAACGTGAGCATGTAGGCGTTGACGACCCAGACCAGTGAAGTTTCGGTAAAGCCGAGGTCCGCCGCGATGGACGGTAGCGCGACGTTCACGATGGTGGTGTCGAGCACGATCATCAACACGCCCAGGCATAGCACGATGAGCGCCAGCCAGCGTTGCTTGCCGTGAATGGAATGATGAGTCATGCGGGCGCTCCTGTGCCGCGATCGAGCGGGTTCGCTTCGGGGCGGAATCAAGCGGATTCGAGGGATGTGAGCCGTTGCCGGATATGCCGCCGCCGGTTGGACACCGGCGGCGCGAATTCGTCGAAGGCAATGAGCTTTTGAGTCTAGCACTCGGGCGTTTCGCGGCACACTACGAAACCCCGGGTCTGCAAACCGCGAGCTGCGTCAGTGGCCGCCGAGTATGTCGTACCTGCCGCCGCGTTCGAGCGCGCGCTGATAGGCCGGCCGTGCGTGAGAGTTGTTCAGATGATGGACGGTCAGCATGGGTCGATGGGCGTTGAACAGTGGAGCATCAGATCATAGGGATGTTGTGCCGAGGTGTGACTCTAGTCGCACCTCGTGGCCCATGCCCACCCCGCACGAATCAGACCCGCGCCTTGCTGCCCATCAGTCGATTCGACGGCAAGGTTTCATCGAGCAGCTTGCGAGCGCTTTCGATCCCGGCCACCGGCAGTCCCTCGGGATTCAGCAGGCCCACCTGCACCAGCACCGATGCCTGATCCCAATAGATGTGCTCGTTATAGAGCTTGTCGCCACGGAAGCACACCACCGCCAGCATCGGCACTTCGAAATACTTGCCGGTCGGCGCGACGCCCGGCAACAGCCAGTCCATTTCGCAGCTATGCGTGCAACTGAAAATGAACTCGTCGACGATGCGGTCCGCGCCGATCGTGCGCGAAATCGGAATCAGCTTCGTGTCGGGCGGATTCGAGTTGACGAAGTGATGGGTGTAGAAGCGCTTGAGCCGGTCATGGCCGACGCCGCCGGTCATCGTCGGCACGTGGTTGACGTAGGGCTCGGCGACCATGGTCGGCATGACTGCGTCCACGTCGCGCGTGGCGAACTCGTGGTAGCAGTGCGCTTCCCACAACGCGTTCAGATCGTAGACCGGGCCCAGCACTTTACGCAGCAGCGCGAGCGTGCGCGAATACGCCATCATCGCGGCGGGTTTGTCGTACTGCGCACGCGCGGGAGCCGCGAACGCGTGATCGCAACCGGAGTAGACGTATTGCTCGATTTGCGCTCGCGTGCGCAAGGCGGCGCTGATCTGCTCGCGCGTTTGCGGCGGGCAGTGCGCGTCGTTTTCGGGGAAGTGGAACACCATCGGGCAGCGCACGGCGGACACTTGGTCCAGATGCGCGTCGAGGCCTACGCCGTAGTAGCTGACCGCGCAATCGACATCGGTGCGCGCCGCGCTCAGGAACGCGAGCTTGCCGCCGAGGCAGTAGCCCACCGTGCCGACCTTGCCGGCCTGCTCGGGCAGCGCGCGCAATGTGGCGATGGTCGCGGCGATGTCGTCGACAGCGAGGTCGACGTTGAACTGACCGAGATAGGCGAGCGCCTGTTGCATATCGGCTTCACCATAACCGAGGTCGATGCCCGGCTTGATGCGCCAGAACAGATCGGGCACCAGCACCACGTAGCCTTCTTCGGCGTAGCGGTCGGCGGTGGCCTTCATCGAGTCGTTGACGCCGAAGATCTCCTGCAACAGGACGAGCCCCGGGCCCGACCCTTGCGCCGGACGCGCGACGTAGGCGTTGAAACGGCCGCCATCCTGGGCGACGACTTCGATGAAAGAGCCAGTCATGCGGTATGCCTCCAATCCTGTCAGGGGTTACGTCATCGTGCGCAACTCGAAGCGTTTGAGCTTGCCGGTTTCAGTACGCGGCAACGCATCGACGAACGTGATGACGCGTGGGTATTTATACGGCGCGACGCTATTTTTCACGAAATCCTGCAATTGCGCGACCAGTTTGTCATCCGGGGTGTAGCCCGGGTTGAGCACGACGAACGCCTTGACGATCTGTCCGCGTGTTTCGTCCGGCAGGCCTATGACGCCGCATTCGGCCACCGCGTCGTGTTGCAGCAGCACGCTTTCCACTTCGGGACCGGAGATGTTGTAGCCGGCCGAGACGATCATGTCGTCGGCGCGTGCCTGGTAGAACACGTAGCCGTCCGCGTCGAGATACACCGAATCGCCCGGCAGATTCCAGCCATCGCGCACGAACTTCGCTTGCCGCTCGTCGGCGAGATAGCGGCAGCCGGTCGGGCCGCGCACCGCGAGTTTGCCGATCGTGCCGGGAGGCACCGGTTGCATGGCGTCATCCACGGCCTGAACGACGTAGCCCGGCACCGCGCGGCCGATTGCGTGCGGACGAATCTCATCGCCCTGTGCGGCAACGAAAATGTGGATGAGCTCGGTGCCACCGATGCCGTCGATCATGTCGATGCCGCTCGCCTCGCGCCACAGACGCCGCGTGGAATCGGGCAGCGCTTCGCCTGCCGACACGGTCTTCTTCAGGCTCGACAAGTCATGACGCGCAACGAGCGGCGCCATTTGCCGATAGAAGGTGGGCGCGGTGAACATGATGGTCGCGTGAAATCGTTCGACCGTTTGCAGCAGGGTCTCGGGCGTGAGCTTCTCGATCAGCACCGTGGACGCCCCCACCCGCAGCGGAAAGCACAGCAGGCCGCCGAGGCCGAACGTGAACGCGAGCGGCGGCGTGCCGCAAAACACATCGCTCGACGACGGCTTGAGCACGTGACGTGGGAACAGATCGCACATCGCCAGCACGTCACGGTGAAAGTGCATGCAGCCTTTCGGCGCGCCGGTCGTGCCGCTGGTGAAGGCGATCAGGCAGACGTCGTCGGCGGCGGTGTCGCATGCGACGAAGTGCTCGGGCTTGTTGATCGCAAGGGTGTCGAGCGAATCGGCGGCCTCATCGTGAAAGAGGCGCGTTTGCTTCAGGTTCGCGCAGTAGAACTCGTCCTGAGGATTCGCGCAGCGTGCAAGCTCTTCGGTCAGGCGCGCGTCGCACAACGCCGCGCTGATCTGCGCCTTGTCGATGATCTGCTTCAGTTCCTTCGCACGCAGCAAGGGCATGGTCGGCACCACGACCAGGCCGGCCTTCAGCGCGGCCAGCGCGGTGACGGCCATCTGCAGCGTGTTGGGCCCGCGCAGCAGCACGCGGTTGCCGGGCCGCAAACCCATTTCATCGACCAGCACGTGCGCGCTGCGGTTGACCAGCCCAAGCAGTTCGCCATAGGTGGTGGCGCGCGGTGCGCCATCCACATCGGACCAGATCGCCGGACGATCGCGATGGCCCGCTTCGATGGTGCGCTCGAGCAGCTCGGTCGCGCAGTTCAGGCGCGCCGGGTAGGCCACGTCCGGATTGTCGAGCAGGAAGACGGGCCATTGGTCCTGTGGCGGAAGATTGTCGCGCGCGAAAGTATCGACGTGTGCTGACGGTTCCATCTGGGTCTCCCGGGCGTTGAGCCGGCTAAATGCGCTTCGGTTGGCGTGAGTGGTGGCGTGGGCTGCTTTCGTTCGATGCTTACTGCGGGATCACGGCGGTCGCTTCGATCTCGACTTTCGCTTCGTCTTCGATCAGCGCGACGACCTGCACCGCGCTCATCGCGATGTCGTAGTCGCCGATCAGCTCGCGAAACGCGCGGCCGATATCTTTCAGCGCCGCGAGATACTCGCGTTTGTCGGTGACGTACCACGTCATTCGCACGAGGTGCTCGGGCTTGCCGCCCGCTTCGTGCAGCACGGCCACTACGTTCTTGAGCGCCTGAACAGCTTGCGCGGCGAAGTCGGTGGTCTGGAATGTCGCCTGTTCGTCCCAGCCGATCTGTCCGGCGATGAAGACCTGCGTGCCGCGAGCCGCGACACCGTTCGCGTAGCCGCGCGGTTTGATCCAGCCAGCGGGAAGGAGAGCCTGTTTCATGAGCGATGCGCCTCGATGGATTCGGTTTGGGGTGCGAACTTCGCGAGCGCGCTCGCGATGTCGGCGGGAATGTCGATGGATTTGCCGCTGTCGAACGACGTGGTCACAAGTACCTGCTTCGCGCGAAAGCGGGTCTCGCCGCCGCAATGGCCGACGATGTCGATGCTGATCGAGCGCCGGCCGAGCGCGCTCACACTAAGGGTCAGCGTGATCGTTTCGCCCATCTGGCTCGGCCGCGAGAACTCGCAGTCGAGTTTGACGATCGGCAAGCCGACGCGGCGCTGCGCGATCATGTGCGCGTAGTCGACGTGCAGGCCTTCGTTGAACCAGTCTTCGACCAGGGCGTTGGTCATCACCAGATACTGCGGAAAGAACACGATGCCCGCCGGGTCGCAGTGCGAGAAGCGGATGCGCACGGGCCTCTCGAAGGTTGCGGTCATCATCGTTGCTCCGCGGCGGCAGCATGCGCCTTCAGCAGATCGCGGCCGATGATCAACTGCTGCACTTCAGTCGCGCCTTCGTAAATGCGCAGCGCGCGAATCTCGCGATACAGCATCTCGACGGCGGTGCCGCTTTGCACGCCCATGCCGCCGAACAGCTGCACGGCGGCGTCGATCACCTGCTGCGCGCCTTCGCTCGCGTGCCACTTCGCCATCGCCGCTTCGCGCGTGACGCTTTCGCCCTGATCGCGCAGCCATGCGGCGCGATAAACGAGCAACGCGCTGCTGTCGATGGTCAACGCCATCTGCGCGAGTTTGGCCTGCGTGAGCTGGAAATCGCCGAGCGTCTGCCCGAACATCTTGCGCGACGCGGCGCGCGCGAGACCTTCGGCCATCGCGTGACGCGCGAATCCGAGCGATGCGGCGGCGACCGACGTGCGGAAAATATCCAGCGTGCGCATGGCGAGCTTGAAGCCTTCGCCGGGCGCGCCGAGCATCCGGCTGCGCGGCACGCGAGCGCCTGCAAAATGCAGACGCGCGAGCGGGTGCGGCGCGATCACGTCGATGCGTTCGGCAATGTCGAGCCCCGGTGTGTCGGCATCGACGATGAATGCGCTGATGCCGCGCGCGCCCGGCGCTTCGCCGGTTCTCGCGAACACCACGTAGAAGTCTGCAATGCCGCCGTTGGAGATCCACGTCTTGTCGCCCTCGAGCACGTAGGCGTCGCCGTCTTCACGGGCGCAGAGCGCCATCGCGGCGACGTCGGAGCCCGCTTCCGGTTCCGACAGCGCGAACGCGGCGAGCGCCGTGCCGTTCGCGACGCGCGGCAGATAGCGGGCCTTCTGTTCATGCGTGCCGCCGAGCGAGATCGCGCCCGAGCCGAGGCCCTGCATCGCCAGCGCGAAGTCGGCAAGGCCCGAATGTTTGGCGAGCGTTTCGCGCAGCAAGCACACGGCGCGCGTATCGATCGTGTCCCCGTGGCCGCCGTAGGCGACACCGCCTACGCCGTATTTCAACCAGCCCGCGGTACCGAGTTCACGCACGAGGCGCCGGCAGGTCGCGTCGGTGTCCGCGTGATCTTCGTGTCCGAGATTCGCGCTGCACCATGCTTCGATGCCGGCGGCCAGTTCGCGATGACGCGGCTCGAAGAACGGCCACGCGAGCGCGCTATGCCAATCCATTGTGTTATCGACGCTCAACTCAGTCTCCTTCGAACACGGGACGCGACTTCGCGGCGAACGCGCTGTATGCGCGCTCGAAATCGCGTGTGCTCATGCAGATCGCCTGCGCCTGCGCTTCCGATTCGATCGCTTCGTCGATGCTCATGCTCCATTCCTGGTGCAGCATTTTCTTCGTGATGCCGTGCGCGAACGTCGGACCGGCGACGAGATCGGCGGCGAGCTTCTGCGCTTGTTCGACGAGGGCGGCCGGTTCGCACAGGCGGTTGTAGAAGCCCCACGCGTGGCCTTCATCGCCGCTTGCCGAGCGGCCCGTGAAGAGTAGTTCGGCGGCGCGGCCCTGGCCGATGATGCGTGGCAGGATCGCGCAAGCGCCCATGTCGCAGCCAGCGAGACCCACGCGCGAGAACAGGAAGGCGAGCTTGCTGCGCGCGGTGCCGAGGCGCATGTCCGAGGACATCGCGAGAATTGCGCCGGCGCCGGCGCAGACGCCGTCGACGGCTGCAATGATGGGTTGCGGGCAATGGCGCATCGCCTTGACGAGATCGCCGGTCATGCGCGTGAACAGCAGCAGTTCGGGCATCGGCAGATCGATCAGCGGCGCGATGATGTCGTGCACGTCGCCGCCCGAACAGAAGTTGTCACCCGCGCCGTGGATCACGACCGCTTTCACATCGGTCGCATAGGCCAGTTGCCGGAACAGGTCGCGCAGCTCCGCGTACGATTCGAAGGTGAGCGGGTTCTTGCGCTCGGGGCGGTTCAGCGTGATGGTCGCGACCTTGCTGGTCACTGACCAGCCGAAGTGACGCGCTTCATAGCCGGCGAGTGTCAGGCGGTTGCCGGCCAGCAGTGCGTCGGCGTTGGATCGTGTCATGGTGTCTCCTACGGTTCGGTACGTTTCGATATTTCAGACTGATTCAATCTTTCAGACTGTCGAGCAAATGCTGCTTGAGTTTCCCAAGCCGTTGATGCGTGCGCGACTTTTCATCGAGGCTCAACCCGCCGAACAGTTCGACGACCCATTGCTCGTGCGCGGCCGCCATCTTGTCGAACGCCTTGCGGCCGACAGGCGTCAAACACACGCTGATCGAACGGCGATCGTTCGGGTCCGTATCGCGCGACACCAGCCCTTCTTTTTCGAGCTGATCCGTAATGCCGGTGACATTGCCGCCCGTCACCATCAACCGGCGCGACAGCTCGGTCATCTTCAGTCCTTCCGGATGACGTTCGAGCTGCGCCATCAGATCGAAACGCGGCAACGTCGTGTCGAATTCGTTACGCAGACGCTTGCGCAACTCGGCTTGCACGAGGTTCGTCGTGGTCAGCATGCGCAGCCACAGGCGCAAGCCCATGTGACTGTCCACGCCAGTGCTCATTTCGAGGTCCACGACGTTCTCCGCGGGTTGGGCCACGCCTTTGCGCGTCGGCTTCGTTTCGCCCGCCGCAGCGGGCTTCTTCACGTTCGATGACTTGGTCACATCACTTCTCCACCGGAGATGGAAATGGATTGCCCCGTAATGGCCTCGGAGCCGGGTTGGCACAGCCACAGCACGCTGTTGGCGACCTGCTCGGGGCTCACGAAGCGATGTTGCGGATTCGAGCGCAGCAAGGTTTCGCGCGCCTGCTGTTCGGTGCGCGAGGTCTTGCTGGTGATCTGTTCGAGCGACGCGCGCAGTAGTTCGGTTTCCGTGTAGCCGGGGCACACGGCGTTGACCGTGATGCCCTTCGTCGCGACTTCGAGCGCGAGCGAGCGCGTGAGACCGATCACGCCGTGTTTCGCCGCGCAATACGCGGCGACGTACGCGTAGCCGATTTGCCCCGCCGTGCTCGCGACGTTGACGATGCGACCGCGTCCGCGTTCGAGCATGCCGGGCAACACCGCGCGCGTGCCAAGAAAGACACCGGTGAGGTTCACGTCGAGCATGCGCTGCCACAGCGCCATGTCGGTGTGCATGAACGGCGCGGCTTGCGCCTGGCCCGCGTTATTGACGAGGATATCGACCGCGCCCGCCTGGCTGAACGCGTTCGCGACCGACTCTTCCTGCGTCACGTCCACGGCGAGATACGTCACGTCGCCCAGCGCGTTGCATTTTTCCTGCTGCGCGGCGAGTCGCTGCACGTTGCGGCCCGCCAAGGTGACACGTGCGCCAGCGCGCAACAACGCTTCCGCGATGGCCGCGCCGATGCCGCTGCCGCCACCGGTGACGACGGCGTGCTGGCCCGCGAGCGGGGAGAGGGGGGTATGCACGTGGCTCACGTAGTTCCTTCTGCGCGTTGCGCGCGTTCTTGCGGCGACAGCCCCGCGTTCGCGATGGCCTGTGCGCGCTCGCGTTCGAGATTGCGTTCGAGCTGCGACTTCGCGGCGGCGTAGGGCTTCGGCCACGCGACATCGAAGTAGCCGATCTTCGCCGCTTCGTTCAGCGTCCACGACGGGTTCGCCAGATGCGGGCGCGCAATCGCGCACAGATCCGCACGGCCTGCCGCGATGATGCTGTTCACGTGATCCGCTTCCGAAATCGCGCCGACAGCGATCGTCGCGATGCCGGCTTCGTTGCGCACGCGGTCCGCGAACGGCGTCTGGAACATGCGGCCGTACACGGGCTTCTCTTCCTTGCTGACCTGACCCGACGATACGTCGATCATGTCCGCGCCGGCTGCCTTGAAGGCACGGGCGATCTGCACGGCGTCGTCCGGCGTGGTGCCGCCTTCGACCCAATCGTTCGCGGAGATACGCACGGAAATCGGCTTGTCTTGTGGCCATGCCGCGCGGATCGCCTTGAAAACCTGCAGCGGATAGCGCAAACGGTTTTCGAGCGAGCCGCCGTATTCGTCGGTGCGTTGATTGGTCAGCGGCGACAGGAAGCTCGACAGGAAATAGCCGTGCGCGCAGTGCAGTTCGAGCCAGTCGAAGCCGGCTTGCGCCGACATGCGTGTCGCGTCGACGAATTGCGCTTCGATTTCGCGCAGCTCTTCATACGTGGCTTCACGCGAGTGCTGGCTGACGCCGCGCAGATATTGTTGCGGCGAAGCCGAAACGAGCGGCCAATTCCCTTCGGCGAGCGGCTGGTCGATGCCTTCCCACGCGACGCGCGTCGAACCTTTGGCGCCCGAATGGCCGAGTTGAATGCCGATCTTCGCGTCCGACTGACGATGCACGAGGTCGACGATGCGCTTCCATGCACTCAGATGCTCGGGCGCATACATGCCGGGACACGCGGGTGTGATGCGTGCTTCGGGCGACACGCAGGTCATCTCGGTCATCACGAGCCCGGCGCCGCCCATCGCGCGCGCGCCGAGGTGCATCAGGTGATAGTCGCCAGCGATGCCATCCACCGCCGAGTATTGCGCCATCGGTGAGACCACTACGCGGTTTTTCAGCGTCACACCGCGCAGCGTGAACGGCGTGAACATCGGCGGGACCGAGTGCTTGTCCGGCGCGCGCTGCACACCTGAGCGCTGCGCGAGCCAGTCTTCGAAACCCGACAGATAGCGCGCGTCGCGCTCGCGCAGATTTTCGTGCGAAATGCGCTGCGAGCGCGTGAGCAGCGAATACGCGAACTGTTCCGGCTCGAACGATGTATAGCGATCGACGTGCTCGAACCATTCCGTCGAATTGCGCGCGGCGTTCTGGATGCGCAGCACGCCGATGCTGCGCACTTGCGTATAGTGCCGCAGCGCGGCGGGCAGATCGCCGGGATGGGCGCCGATGCTGTTGGCGAGTTCGATCGCGTCTTCGAGCGCGAGCTTGGTGCCCGAGCCGATCGAGAAGTGCGCGGTATGCGCGGCGTCGCCCATCAGCACGATCGGCGTTTGCGAACCGTCGGCGTTGCGGCGCCAATGCACCCATTCGCCGTTGACCACGCGCGGAAAACGGATCCACTGCGACGAGCCGCGCAAGTGCGCGGCGTTCGACATGAGCGCGTGGCCGTCGAGGTACTTCGCGAACAGCTTTTCGCAGAAGGCGATGCTGTCTTCCTTGCTCATTTCGTCGAGACCGGCGGCGCGCCACACGCGCTCGGGCGTCTCGACGATGAAGGTGGAAGTCTGATCGTCGAAACGGTAGGCGTGCGCCTGGAACCAGCCGAATTCGGTTTCTTCGAAGGCGAAGGTGAACGCGTCGAAGAGTTTTTTGGTGCCGAGCCAGACGAAGCGGCAGTCGCGCGTGTCGATGTCCGGCTGATAGGTGGCCGTGTATTTTTGCCGGATCGCGCTGTTCAGGCCGTCGCAGGCGATGATCAGGTCGGCTTCGTAGACGTTGTCGTCCGTCACCTGGGTTTCGAATACCAGCTTGACGCCGAGTTCTTCGCAGCGTGCCTGCAGGATGTTCAGCAGGCGCTTGCGGCCGATGCCGCAGAAGCCGTGACCCGACGAGCGGATTTGCCGGCCGCGGAAATGGATCTCGATGTCGTCCCAGTGATTGAACGCGTCGAGGATCGCGTCCGCGCTCGGGGCGTCGGCGGCGCGCAGGTTGCCGAGCGTCTGGTCGGAGAACACGACGCCCCAGCCGAAAGTGTCATAGGGACGGTTGCGCTCGACGACCGTGACTTCGTAATCGGGGTTGCGGCTCTTCATCAACAGGCCGAAGTACAACCCGGCCGGGCCGCCGCCGATACAGACAATGCGCATGCTTGTTCCCCCAGTGTGAACTCTGCTTTGGGGTAATTTAGGTTTTGATAGTTTAGATGTCAAGTAAATTTGCGTGGGGACCGGGCGGAAGGCGATCAGCTATTGATCCGAGAGAATAAAGTCCGTCATGCGAGAATAAAGTCCGTCATGGATTTTTCACGATGTGGACTCCGCTTGGGTTTGACTCGTGGATTTCTCAATCGGGAACTCGGGCCGATTGGGAGGCGGTATTGGCGGCGTCAAGATGTCGCGGAATCTAGCGAAGTCTGTGACGGTGGAGTCGGAGAGCGCAGTTCGGTGCCCCCGTGCCCGGAAATAATGAAAGCGTCCGAAACGTCTCAATAGAAGCGTCCGAAAGTGGGGGTGAAATCTCCCGCTAACCCTCGCACGCCAAGGTTTCGGACGCTTTCATTTGAGGTCGCCGTCGCCGATTGAAAAGCAGCTTTTTTACCGCCGCTTTTTCTTGGGAAATTTCGGCAAATTGGACTTTTCGGGACACTATTAGCGGGGGGTGATTTCGCGCGTCGGGTTCAAGGATGCCGTTTTTCCCGGCTTGTCGATAATCCTCAAGACTCCAGTAGCAGCCACTCCACCGCCCCAGCCGGATACTCCTCCGGCCACCCCTTTGCCAGCAAATCCACTGCACCCCGCATCACCGCGATGGCATCCACCGTATCCCCCGCGTGCCGCACGCTATCTGCCGGATTCCCCGCGTCGCCGTCCGCCCCATCTCCGGCACCGTATCCCTCGTGACGTCCGCAACGCCCCTTCGTCATCGCTCGCCCCCTCACTCCCGGCCCTCATTGCTTCCAAAACCAACTGCGCGCAAGCAACCCGGTCCATCGCTCGGCGCAGGCGAATGAAGCTCGCGTCTGAAATCCCCGCGTCTCGAGCCGCGACTTCGATGTCGCTGGCGACATCTGCGGGCAAGACTGACAGTAGTTCAACCGCTTGGTACTCACGTACTCCAATACGACTGGTCCGACACATCGCGACGGGACATATGACTCGGCGACCAATTCCCCTGTGGGACGCCTGTTGCAGGCTGTATTCGAGACTCTGGGACAAAGGCGGTTCAAGAATGGGCAGCTTTTCCAAACTGCTCTAAGAGAGCGTGTGGAAGCGACTCTAGCCGTTCCCGGCGATGCCCGCTATCACGCTATCGCGTTTCTGGGCGGACGACTGCATTTCATTTTCGTGGTTGATAGCAAATGGGTGAGCAAAAAACTGCTTCCCCATTTTTTGTCCGACGACAGGTCTTCGGCTGCTCTCTGGTCAGGCGTGGTCTACGATTCGTATCGCCCGTACCCTGACCAGTTGTTCAAACAAATAAAAGCCGAATTCCTGCAGGTCTTCTCGCGTAGTTCTGTGTTGCTCGACGAGGAGTCGGAGCGACATCTCGCCACGATGTTAGTTGAGGCAACCTTCGTCCGCACTCGTCGAGAAAGGTACATTACCTTCTCCGAATGCCGCTCAGCGCTCCAATCAATGAGCGAATCAGGCCGGTTATCGGCGCTCTGGTCCACCGGGCACATTCTCGCTAAAGAGAATGGCTGGGCTAGCTTTGGAAAGTCATTTTTTGTGAAAGCTTGGCCCCGCGAGACAGTCTATCGTACAAGCTCTACAACTGAGAGCTTGATTCGACTAGCAACAAACTTGACGGATGAGTTTGGAGATGTTGTGGACGTTCTTGAAGAGTACTTCACTTTCGTGGACCATCCCGATTCCTACCTTTTTGGCCTTCTTCAGAATGGAACCAAGGGAAAAATTTTGGCAAAGTGGCCCGGGCATGTACTGACCATCCTCGCGAAGACCATTCGGACGGACGCGCCATACAAGCCGTATCAGCTCGAAAAAGTGCTGGAAGCAATTGGCGACACTGACAATTCATTGCGGAGCACGAGGCGATGGCGCGCGCTCCACAACCTCTTGTCGCAATAGGGCCCCCTCGCCTTACCAGACTTTGCTGAAGCTGCAACCCTAGTCGAAAGAGGATTGCCTGTCCTGAGAAACTTGGGTGCAGTCTTTGCACGCGGTGTTGGCCTCGGCGGTGCGAGGCCGAAAGCGGTTATCTGCGATGAATGCGCAATCTCGTGGGTGGCAAAGTTCTCGAGCGTCAGGGACAGTCTAAGCGTCGCTGCAATCGAGTACGTGACCTTGGTGTTTGCAAGCCGGGCTGGTCTACGAGTGCCGCCGGTCAGATTGCTGGAACTTGACGACCGTCAGTGCTGCTAAGCCGGAGATTTGACCGCGCTTGGTCGGCCATGAAGAACAATGCGGGCGCAAGCCGACGCTCGCTTTGAGAGGCCAACGTGCCCGACGGGAAGAACGTCGGCTGCCCTATGCGACTCACGCCACCGTTCTTGCGGCGACATCGTTGCAGCAGTGCGAGTCCACTGCTGCTGCCTGCAGATGATGGAAGACGATGCGGCGGAGCGGTTCATACGGGCACTGCTCGACGTCTTTGTACCCAACGACGATTGTTCGTGTCGTGCCCCGGCCCCCCAACGACGAATCGCGAGCAGCCTCTCCACTTGGGAGGATGGGTTGAAGCGAGGGAATCGATGTCTTCGTTCCAGTTTCGCACTCCCCCCAAACGAAATCGCTATTGAAGCCACTAACTCGGGATGTAGTACGGAACCAACTGCTCCTTTACAGGTGCTCGGTATCCGAGATAAGGCCGGGTAGCGAATATGAGTCCATGCCTGATTACGATAATCTCAAACGGGACGAAAGACTGCTTTTTCGGCTCGAAGCTCACATGATGCGTGTATCCGTGACAATCTTTCGTGGTGCAGCAATCTCGCGTAGGGTCGCCCCGTACTATGCGAGTTATTGATGTA
The DNA here is from genome assembly GCF_003634845.1 of Paraburkholderia sp. RAU2J. Taxonomy (NCBI): domain Bacteria; kingdom Pseudomonadati; phylum Pseudomonadota; class Betaproteobacteria; order Burkholderiales; family Burkholderiaceae; genus Paraburkholderia; species Paraburkholderia sp. RAU2J. The sequence goes on along the minus strand of NZ_RBXG01000002.1, from coordinate 3,073,414 downwards.
CTGAGCCGAAGCTCACCGTGCGGCCTATCGAACCCGTCTCGCAGCAACTTCAACACGAAAAGGGATAAGAAGCGATTCAATGCGTAAGCGAAGCCTAAGTGCGGTTCGCGAGTCACCCAGACGAAATTCGGGAAAGGCTCATCATTGAAGTCCTCTCTGAGGACCCGTCGTGCAAGCTCTTGAAGGGCGGGCTTTGTTGCGGCAACCGTATCGACCACGGTCACGTCGAGTATGCCGTTCTGTCGGCCGTACAACTGGATGAAATCAGCACACGAGTCCTCGACCACGCTTTCGAACGTTGCATCCCAGATTTGCATCTCGGCGTCTGGAGTCTTGTCGTTCGGGTTCGACATTCCCCAAGCACACGCCCTTCGCGCTCGGTCTTCGGCAGCCAGTAGTGTGACGAGATACTTATCTTGTATGGGAGATTCAAGGCAGCGCTCAAGGTGTTTGAGTAGTGGCAGCCCGAATTGTCGGGTGGTCGCACGTTGAAAATCTTGCATGGCACCGTCTCCGCCACCGGAAACTAGCACACCTTTTACGGCATGTCGGTATTTTGAATTGAATTTCCATCGGTCAAGATGGTCCGGGTCGAGCCAGAATCTCGCTCCATGGAAGCTTCTGAGTTCGACGTTGCCGGAGTACAACGGCGACGGATGCGGTACATGAATCCGCAACTGACGAACCAACGTTCGTTCGCGCATAAAGCCGGTGCATGCGATAACCGCGCCAAAATCTCTAGTGGTGCGGGTGCCTTTTGTCCCCGCCCATAGTCCTGCTACGTGGACAGCTCCGTTGACGGGTGTTGCGGTAAAGTTTCGAGCATTATAACCGTATAGGATTTCTAACTTGTTATTCGAAGACAGAAATGCACCGAGCGCGCTTTGCCATTCGGCGGCGAGGACATCAGCGGCGTCGGAGTGGAATTCGAGCGGAAACCAGGACGGGGAAAACTGCATCGAGTCGGACGTCGGCCGAGGCCAGTCATACTCGAACGGGGCAATCCGGCGTGACTTTGCGACCGATAGCGTATTGAAAGCGTGGAACCGTTTTTCGATTACCGTGACGTTTATTCCTCGGAGCGCAGCAACAAACGCACATGAAAGGCCCGAAACGCCGCCCCCAAGGACTAATAACCCCCTCCCGGGGTCTTGGGCTATTTGCGGAACGTCAGAGATGAGTGCTTCAGTGACCGAGATAGCGCGGACGAACTGGTCTCGGACGCTGCCCGTCCGCAAACCAGAAAGGTCGTACTGTCGCTCGCCAACACGGTGAAATCCTAACAACTGATTCCTTGGCATCGGAGCCCCGATTAGGTCGCATTAAACAGAAGCCGCACGAGAGAGCGGCGCTGAGTTGGAACTTACGACGCGTGACTTAACAGGCGATGCAGATGCGGGAGCGTTTGATGAAAATACTTGTCCGCGTGCTTGACAAGTACTGTTCGCGCCTGTTCATTCATCTGCGCTCTTTCAGCGAACTCGCTGGTTTTAACTACCAGTCCGTAGCCGTTCAGCTTCTGGTCGATAGGACCGAGAAGCTCCAAGTGGATGTAGTCCGGCACGAACACGAAAGCGGTCCCTCGTACAGGTGTTTCCATCTCTTGGAGAAGTCGCGCAACAGGATGTTCAGCGCGACGGACATTGGAAATGACTGCCACCCGTAAGCCGCAGTCTGGCTCGGTCATCTGGATGGTAGCAGGGGATTCGTCGATAGGGGCACCCTCTCCCCACGACAACTCGAACGCATGTAGAAGTCGGGTCTGAAACCGGGACGCGAGCGCTTGAATCACTTTCGAATATTGACGGGATTCGTTCGCCTCGATTTGAACCACGTGATATTCCGCATCGCCGTTCATACCGCCTCCCTTGTTGTGACTTACAATCGGGGATGCCCTCTCGACTGCAATCACTTCGCACGCCCGTTCGATAAACGGAAGAAAGAATGCTACGGATACGTGCTACTAAACTTGAGCAATGGTCTCTCCTGCATCGACGCAGGCCTACGGTTATAGTCTACCCCTGTATAAAAATATATGTGCGGGTGCCCGCACAGCCGAATCACGAATGTGGCGTCATACCCACATAGGCGATACCTTGGCAACCGCCGCGCGCGTAGTGTCCGTTGTAATGGGCAAGCGCCCCAGAATAGGGCTCGTGTGGCTGTGAGTGAACCCGCGAAGAAGCCGCTAGTGAGTGCGGGTTCGAACAACGGAGAACCAACGCGTTTGCGGCACCGATACCATGCTGAGCTCGGGCGACCACATCGGTCTAAAGGCTTGCAGCCGCAACGTCGGCAGGTGAACACCGAGAAATACGCGCATGCCGTGACAGCAAAACGGGAGTGGGCCGGAGTGCAATCGCCAGGGGTCCGTGCACAAGGGCCCTCGTCATTTCACAATGTCGACAGTCAGGCCGCTCGCCGACGGTCTGAGGGCAAGCCGCAGCAATGCTGGTGACGCGTCCTGCCCAGCGGCCAGCGGCCGCACCATGACAAAAGCGTTTCTGAGGACTGAGCCGCCAGGTGCAAACGTCGAAGCGATGAAGCCTGCGCGTACTGCGTCCAGAAAATCAGCGCCCCGCAACTGCCGGCACGAAGAATCTGCTCGGCCGACCACAACGCATCCGCGGTTTTCGGCGTCTTCACTCGGAGCACCCGGTCCAGAGAAAGCCCGATGTAACTCAACCCCAGTCCGTCTGGGGGTATGAGGCGGCTGCACGAACGCGACCGGTCGTTTTCCGGCGGCGCTGAGCGCCGGACGTAGCAGTCGCAGTTCGCCCACACCGGCCTGTTGGACCAGGAGGTCGACCAGCGCGCCAACGGGCCGTCCTCCACCCGGCAGTTCCGCCGACAGTGCCGGGTTACCCAGTCTCGACGACCCTGCCGCGACTACGGGCGAGCTGCGGCGCCCGCCATAGCGATGGTGGTATCTCCTCGGCAAAGACGGTAGCGGTAGACATTGGCAGCCCAAAAACCTGTATATTTATACAGTATCGTACACGCAAATCCCTAGGCGAACTGACACTTTTTTGCAGGCTGAACGTTGGACGTGTTTAGAACCAGCCCGTCGATGCCGCAGGTGGGTTCGCTCAAGGGTTGACGTGGGCCGTGTGCCTTATCCAGAGGGAGACTTCAACATGAGAGCGGACGAATGGGTTCCGGAAGCCGAACGGGAATCAAAGCTTGTAGACGTCCTATTCAAGGCGCATCGTCTGATTTTGATGCACAACGGCATGACCGTGCGTTGTGATGGGGAGGAGTGACCGCTCGATTTTGCCCAGGAACTGATGGCAATTGACGCTGCGCTGAACACAGCTGGAATCAACACCCAGCGCCTTAAGCAATAGCGGCTCGTCGCAGGGCAAGTTGGCTTGACGGAGACAGGAGCTGCGCGGGCCGCTCCGACATGGTCTGGTTCACGTCGATTCTCATGCGCCTATGAAGCGGTGCACTCACCGACGAGCGGACTGCAGCCTACACAGACGACGATTTATGAGTCAGCGTGCAGGGACGTCGACGGTCAGAATTTCGTATCCGGAGTCAGCGTGCTGATTTGCCGCTTTTTCGGCTTCGTCATGGGTGGGAAAGTATTTGGCTTCTTTGATTTCCGGCGCGAGACCGATGTCTCCGTCCTCAGCGCTGCACAAAAAATGCTCACCCGTCTTCACTACATAAGCGGTAGTCATGCCAACCTCCACGCCCCTGTCCGGGGAGCCTTCAGTCTAGCAGTGTGGAGGGGCTGCTGGGTTGGTCAGCCGTGATTGGTCGAATCATTGGCACCTGGCAGAGTGAGCCGGCCCGTACATCTGCGCTTACAGCCGCGCGCAGGTGACTTCAAGTAACATCCTCGCCTTGACCAATCCGCCTTGCGCGGGGCATCAGCAGACAAGGCATCGAATGGATATTTTTTACTACTGGCAGAAGTTCGAGCAGAATCTTAAGAACGGCGATGTCGGTTATTTTGGCTCCCACAGTACGAAAATCGTGCGACTCGCTGAGCGATTGCTGAAGCGCATCTGGGTATTCAAAACGCCGAAGGGGATGAAGGGGTCCATCCAGTTGCTCGGTTCGCTGCTTGTCAGTGAAGAACCGCGTGTGCCAGTAGCTACCGACTACCCCAACGTAATCCACTATGACCCGTTTTCGCCCGAATCCGTAATTTTCACAGACTCCAATACTCACGACCGCATCTCGGAGGTCTCTGGCACCGATATTCACCCCTGACGCTGACGGTTGCCGATTTCGGCAATCTATAGCTGGCCTCGATAGTCCTTGTCGTAGGGGCTAATTCTGCCGGGACGCGAAATCATTGATGACCAATTGCAGGTCTGCCTCAGTCGGACGGGTTCCCCAACTACTAGGTCCAGCGACGCTCGCAATCGCGAACCACGAATTCGGCGGAAACCATTCCGCCCAGACGTCATTGCCGTAAAGGATGCGAAGTCGCCCCGTGTGCTCGTCAAATTCGGCCTTTAAGGTCCGTCCGTCGACCATGGCATCCGCCATGATGTATTTGGCTCTGAACATAATCCCTCCCGAGTTGCCCCCCATTGCCCTTGATATGCAGAGAGCGTGCCCGCCTGAGCAATTGCCCATATATCGTGCTTTTGCTCGGAAAGCGACGGAAGGCTCCAACTGGATGCCCGCAGGTCGGTCTTTTCGGCACTCCCTCGGCGCGGCGGGATAGCCGATGCACCTCAAGAATGCGAGCGCAGGCGGCGCTGACGGTAGCAAATGTCAATCGTCGGGCGGGCGCCTTCGCATTCATCTTTTTAAGAAGATTCGGCCATTTGTTCCGTTGCGCATTTCGGGTGGACGATGTGGCGACAGGAAATTTCCTTTCGCTCATATTAGTGAAACGCGTCCGCCCCTCTCAGAGATAAACTGAAAACGCCGTCCATCGGGCTGCGAGGCATAGCTGTTGCGGTTGCCGGAGGTACATAACATTGCTCAAGCCCATGTCAACTGTCCTTCTTGGAGGGCGACAATGATTGCGTCCGGTGTAGCGACATTCATCTTGGCCGGTAGTGAGGAGTCGGAGGCGGCGTAGCCGCCGCAGACGACGAGCTGCCGGCGGCGCCGGGTCGGCGAGGTCTAGGATGGCTGACTGAATCTAAAAAGAGGCGGTCAGCCCATGTCTGGAACCCGCATCACCGACCAACAGGTCCGCCTCTACATGAACCAGCGCAAACTTCATCCACAGAAGGTCGCCGCAGCGAAGTCGGGCATGAGCGAGCGCACGGCGCGCCGCGTCGAACGTGAAGCCGGGCTTCCGTCGCAGCAGCCCCGGCGCTACTGGCGCTCGCGTCCTGATCCATTTGCCGACGTATGGGAAGCCGAAGTCGTCCCATTGCTGCACAGTGCCCCAAAGCTGAAGGCGATCACGCTGCTGCGCAAATTGCAGGAAGACCATCCCGAGCGCTTTCCCGACAGCATGCGTCGCACGTTTGAGCGGCATGTCAGCCAGTGGCGCGCGCTCGAAGGGCCGAACCGGGAAGTGTTCTTCCCTCAAACGTATCAGCCAGGCGCGCGAGGCCTGTCGGACTTCACCCACATGGACAAGCTGTGCGTGACGATTGGCGGCGTTCCGTTTAACCACCTGCTGTATCACTTTGTGCTGGCGTTCTCGCGCTGGGAATACGCCAGTGTGGTCGATGGCGGAGAGAGCTTCCAGGCGCTCGCGACGGGATTGCAGAACGCGCTGTGGCAGGCCGGCGGGTGCCCGCGCGAACACCGCTCCGACAGTCTGTCGGCGGCCTTCAGGAACCTGCAGGAAGAGGAAGACTTCACAGCTCGCTATGCGGCGCTACTCGAGCACTACGGGATGCAAGGCACGCGCAACAATCGTGGCATGGGTCATGAGAATGGCAGTGTCGAATCCTCGCATCGCTATCTGAAGGATCAGATCGATCAGGCCCTGGAGCTGCGAGGTCACCGCGACTTCGCGGACCGGGGCGCGTACGACGAGTTCGTGCGCGGGGTGGTGATGCGCCGCAACCGGCGTAATGCTGCAGCGTTCCAGATCGAGCGCGAACACCTGCTGGATCTACCTGAGCACCGTACCACCGACTTCGACGAAGAAGAGGCGCGCGTGACACGCTGCGGCACGTTCACCGTGCGTTGCGTCCTGTACAGCGCTCCGTCGCGGCTGATCGGTCATCGCCTGAAGGTACGCCTCTACAGTGACCGGCTCGATTGCTATCTGTCCGGCGCGCTCGTGCACAGCACGGCGAGAGCCACACACACGAGCAAACGGCGCGGTCGCGGCATCGACTACCGGCACTTCATCGATTCGCTCAAACGCAAGCCGCAGGCCTTCCGGGGCCTCGCGTTCCGTGACGATCTGTTTCCGCGTGAAGCCTACCGTCGGACCTGGGAGCGACTGGAGCAGGCGCTGACGCCGCGCAGCGCATGCAAGACCATGGTCGGCCTGCTTGAGCTGGCAGGAAACCACGGCGTCGAGGCGCAACTCGCCGAGAGGCTCGATGCATTGCTCGAACTCGGTGAACTACCCGATCTGAGGGCGCTGTTCGATGAGTTGGCGCCGCGCCAGGCCGAGTGTCCGATGGTTGTCGTCGAGATGCCGTCTGCCGCGCTTTATGACACGTTGCTCGATGAGGAGCTGCTCGCATGAACGCCGCCTACGATGCTGGCCGTATCGCGCTGATGCTCAACGAATTGCGGCTGCCCACGATCAGCCGGTTGTGGCCGGACTTCGCTGAACGCTCGGACAAGGAAAGCTGGCAGGCGTCGCGCTTACTCGGCGCATTGCTCGAACATGAACTCGCCGAGCGGGCCAAACGGAGAATCGAGCGTCATCGAACCGAGTCACATCTGGATCCGACCAAGACGCTCGCCACCTTCGACTTCGGCGTTGTGCCGATGGTCTCGAAGGCGCATGTGATGGCGCTGGCCACCGGCGATTCGTGGCTTGAGAAAGGCGCCACGATCCTCCTGTTTGGTCCACCCGGCGGCGGAAAAAGTCACTTGGGGTCCGCCATCGGCCATGCGTTAATCGACGCCGGCTATCGCGTCTTGTTCACGCGCACCGGCGAAATCGTGCAGAAGCTCCAGGTCGCGCGCCAGAGTCTGCAACTGCCTTCGGCGCTCGCGAAGCTTGACCGCTTCGACCTGATCATCCTCGATGATCTGTCGTATGTGAGGAAAGACCAGGCCGAAACCAGCGTGCTGTTCGAGCTGATCGCCGAGAGGTATGAGCGGAAAAGTCTTCTGATAACAGCCAACCAGCCGTTCTCAGGCTGGAATGACGTCTTCCCGGACCCCGGCATGACAGTGGCGGCCATTGACCGGCTTGTGCATCACTCGACGATCTTCGAACTGAATGTTGAAAGCTATCGACGCCGCAAAGCCAGCGACAAACAGAAGGAGCGGCGCCGTCAATTACCCGCTGACAATCCGAACGGAGCGACAACCATGTCCAATTGACAGCGACAAACATCTCGACCGACCGGCCAAGATGTTTGTCGGTAAACCGGACTTCCTGCTTGACGCTGTCCACCTTCTCGTCGACGATGACCCAGACAATCTCTGGGCGCTGCAGCTAGCGCTCGAAGGGAGCGGTCATCGCGTCATACTTGCGCACAACGGAGCAGAGGCCCTGAAAAGGCTCTTACACGAGATTCCGCAACTGATTGTGACGGACTGGCAAATGCCCGAAATGGATGGGGCTGAATTATGCCGACGCGTTAAATGTCAGCCGGCGCTGGTTCACGTGCCAATACTGTTGCTGTCGGCCATGCCAGAGCCCGTAGATGGTGCGCGCTGCTGGTCTGCGTTTTTTCGCAAGCCGGCTGACCTTGACGTTTTGATGCACACAGTCGACCGCTATGCCGCGAACCTCCTTGTTGGTGCGCCCCAAAGCCCGAGAACGGGGGACTGAATTCCGTAGCAGTGGCAAGCAGTAAATCAATCCGACGTATCCACTACAGCGATTGCACGTGCAGTCTGTTTAGAGCAGAGCTTCAGCTGCCTGAGCAAGCTCGCGACGTCGGAGCCGCCTTTGCCTTTTAGGTGCGCCTACTGCAGCGCCTACGAGCGGCGCGGCTGGTGGAGTTCCCGCAGCAAAATGCCGAACGGCGGCCGCCCCTTCCTTGCTCTCACGAGCATCGAGTCGTTCCGCGAGCGTGGCGAGGAAACGTGCGAGGTCGGTACGTCCATGCTTGACCACAAAGCTCGTCACCAACTCTTCAATGCACGCGCCGCGAGACGCGGAAGATAGCATGCTGCTGACGTGCGATGCGCACACGGCAAGTTCAAGCTGATATGCCATTTCAATGGGGACGACGCCCGCTCGGTCGCGTCTTGACACATTGCTCACGTTTCAGTCTCCCTCGTGCGGTTGGAATGACCGCAGACCTTGCTAATACGTGAACACCGGGAAGACGCTATCTAGTCTAGTCTAGTCTGGGCTCCGGTGTTCACGCTCTCTCATTTTTGTGATGCTTTATGGCTCAGGCAGCGGCTGACGTTTTCGGCGCCAGGCGGCTGTCGGAGGAGCGATGCCTTCGTCGAAAAAAGCGAACCGAGGTCCGCTTTTTCAAAAATATCTGGTTTCTAATGGCGCGTCGAAAACGCATTGCCACCGAAGAAATTTGCGTCGATTTTTATTCAGCCACAACTATCGTATTTGCGAGCGGCGAGTTCTTGGTGAGCTTCGCAACAAACCCTTTAGCCTCATCCTGGGATTGTTTGAACTGCGCCTGAGCGGCTGAAGCCAATTCGGCTTGGGTACCGGAAAGGATTTCATAGACCTGCCGGCTGTAGGCCGCTACTTTCTCGCCGGTAGGCTTGGCGAGGTCCGCCGACAGTGCAAACAGTTCTTCGGGCTTCGCCGACAACGCCTTGTTCACGATTGCCTGATTCTCCGCGAGGGTAGTCTTGACGACTTGAAGATTGAGCGCAGTGAGTCTTTCGAGACCATTGAACGCCGTGGCCGAAAAATGAAACACCTGCTGAAAACTTACGCTTTGCGCGTCGACGAGTTGCTGCGGGATGAGTGTGTTCATGACGGCTCCTAACAACGGGGGAAGGCGGCGGGTGCATGAGGACTCCGCATCGGAATGCGAGCCACACGCCGCAGGGCGAAAGCAATTTGCTGCGGCGCAACAAAACTCATTCTACGGAGGTGAGCTCGGAAGTCAACCGCTTACTGAGCGTCAAATGAACTGAGGAAATGCCGTGTTCGACAACTGTCCGGGGCATCTCGGCCCAACAGCATCTCTGCAATAAATCGGTATCAAACAAGTCCGGCTCTTTCGTACGGCGCGCCGAACAGCCTCTCTGTCAAAAGAAGAAGCACCCGCAACCGTTGGGTCGGTTAAGCCGGAGGCGCAGACTATTGACCGTTTCGGCTTGCGCCGCCGAATCCGCGGTTTACGTCGCTATTTGCCCCGCTATTTGTGCCCATATGGAGGCCGTTCATCTTGCCATTGGAACGTCTGGTCGTCGGGTTGCTGATCGCCGCCGCATTAGCCCGGGCTCCCACAACGACGCCAGCGTCTTTGGCGTCTGCCCCGTAGCCTCCCTCGTTCGGAGTTCTCACCGAGCCTGCGCCAGGGCCGGGCGTTGCAGATTCGCCGGCCTTTACGAATGTCATTGCCGACAGGGCCATCGCGAAACCCGAAGCGAACAGCGCCTTGATTAGATATTTCATACCTCGCCTCCAAGTAAATATCTCATGCAAGCGTTATCCGCTCACATGACTGAGGCGCCGCAAGGGGCATGCCGTGTGTCGCGATTTACTTACCGTCCCGGCGGCTGGGAAATGCTCGTGAGCGACCTACGGGAAATGCGTTGCAATTTCTCCCGCAGAGATAAAAAAATTCGCGATGGCCGGTTGCTATTCGACCATCGTCGCGGACCTGACATGGCGAAACTCACAGAGGGAAATGCGGTGTGCCACACCGCGTGGCCGTCTCTTGCGGCGAGGTTGTGTAAAAGACGCTGTCGCCCGGGAACGCAGCATGCGCTGAATGGTTGGATTTGCCCCTGTACCTCCGGACACCGCCTCACCCTTGAGTTGATGAATCGGTCCTGCGCCTGAATTCGCGTGGCGAGCGGTACTTCAGCGCACTATGAGGATGACGCTCGTTGTAGTGCTCAAACGCGACGGCGAGATTGTGCGCGGCGGTTGCTGCGTCGGGCTTCGGCATGAAGGCGACATAGTCACGCTTCATCGTCTTGACGAAGCTTTCCGCCATTCCGTTACTTTGCGGGCTGCAGACCGGCGTGGTCAATGGTTTTAGCCCGATGGACGATGCGAAGCTTCGAGTCTTTTCCGCCGTGTAGCCCGAACCGTTGTCCGTCAGCCACTCGATTTGAGCCGGCGCCTTCAAGGCTTTACCGAATCGGTTCTCGACAGCTGCAAGCATCACGTCACGTACCACATCGCCGCTGTGACCGCCGGTCGTCGCCGCCCAGCTCATCGCTTCACGGTCACAGCAATCCAGGGCGAACGTCACGCGCAATGGCTCACCGTTGTCGCAGCGAAACTCGAACCCATCAGAGCACCACCGCTGGTTGCTCTTCGCCACCGCGACCTTGCCATCGTGCCGACGCTGCGGCCGCGGTGGCAAAGGTTTGCGTTGTAGCAGCAAGCCGTGAACGCGCATCACCCGATACACGCGTTTGGCGTTCACTGGAGCCATACCTCGGCCTTCCCTTTCACGGCGCAACATACCCCAGACCCGGCGATAGCCGTAGCTTGGCAGGTCAGTAACGGTCAGCCGAATCTCTTCAACCAGGCCGACATCTTCCGTCTTCCTGGCGCTGCGTCCATCCTGCCAGTCGGCTGGACGAGCAAGCCTTGCCGCCACATTTGAGCGCGCTACACCGAGAACGTCGCAGACCTGCTTCACTGCTCGTCCCCCGGCAATGAGGGCGAGCGCGCAATCCATTTTCGCGACTTCGCTACCTCCACCGCCTCCCGAAGAATCTCGTTCTCCATGGTTTTCTTTCCCAGCAAGCGTTGCAGTTCCCTGATCTGCTTCAGTGCATCGCTCAACTCGGACGCGGGCACCACTTCCTCGCCGGCGCTAACGGCTGAAAGACTGCCGTCCTGATATAGCTTGCGCCAGTGAAATAGCTGGTTTGGATTGACGCCGTGCTGGCGTGCAACCATCGAGACGGATTTACCCGGCTCGAAACTTTCTCGCACCATCGCCAGCTTTCCCTCCGCTGACCATCGCCGCCGGCGCTCCGGCCCCGTCAACACTTCCATCACTTCTTGCTTGGTGTTAGTCAAAAACACAGTCGTATGCCTACCCGCTATTTTAAGTGGGAGACTGTGTCCGGTGATTCAGGGGGCCGCTTCCGCGCTGGCTTGCGCAGCGAGGGGTAAGGTCGCGAATCTTACTCATCGCGCGGTCGCGGTCTGGGAATTTGAGCAGGTTGAAGTCCGCATACGGAATCATGACGTACTCAGCCTGCCCCCCAATCCAGCCGCCCATGTCCACGTAGCCGTAGGCGCCGCCCGGACGCTCCGGATTCACGGTCAAGCAAACGCCCGTGTTCTGGGCTTTGCACATCGGGCATCGGCCACAAGCCACGTTGAACGGGACCGATACCAGGTCACCAATCTGCAGAGTAGTCACATCGCTTCCGACCTCAATCACTTCCCCGGTGATTTCGTGGCCAAGAACGAGGCCGCTTGGCGCAGTAGTACGACCACGGACCATGTGCTGGTCGGAGCCGCAGATATTGGTCGCGACGACACGCAGGATTGCCCCGTGATTCGCCTTCCTGCCATTCGGCTCGACCAGTTGCGGGTCTGCAATGTTTTGAACTTCAACTTTTCCGGGGCCTACATAAACGACACCACGATTACCAGCCATGAATGCTCTCCTATCAAGCAACGAATTTTTGCCACATACGAACTGTGGCGAAGGAACGACCGGTTGTCCGCCGCCGTGCAAAGCAGCAGCGTGACTCAGGCAATCACGTCCCGACAACCGGCCGAGTGCATCAGAAAAGGTGTCTCACCCCAAGCATGACGCCCGTCTGATTCGAGCCAGCCGCGGGCGTGGCACCAGCGCCGCCTGAACTAACGCTATAGCGGGCATGTGCGCTGTTTCCCAGGTAGCCGACCTGTGCATAAACGGCTGTAGCCTTCGACAGCAGGTATGTAGTTCGAACCGTGCCGAGAGTTGCTCGCGTGTCATGTTCTGCGTTAATGACGCGGTAGACTGCTCCATCCACTATGAAAGCGGGGGTGAAGTAATACTGCGCACCGAGGTAATAGATGTCAGAACGTACACTTGCAACCGCAGCGTTTCCTGGTTCTACCCAACGTCCCAACCATCCGCCCGAAACTCTTACGCCGAAGTAGTTGACGTAGGCATTCGCCTGAATGCGTGTGTCCCTGTCACCACTGCTCGTAATGGGTGTCGTCGCAACGCCATCGAAGAAGTTCGCGGCTGCGTTCGTGCCACCGCGCTGCTGGTCGTAACTCACCACAGCCCCGAAATGGCTGGTGTCGTACTTAAGCATTGCGGACCACTGCTTACACTGCTGGAAGTCACCTGCGACGGAGCCGGCGCAGGTTCCTTGCCCTGGCGAATTTCCCGTGCCCGCGGAGTCACGGCCGAACGAATAGGTCAGCCCCACCGTCAGTCCGGAGAAAGTCCCTTTATAGGCGACGCTGTTATCGCTGCGCGCGTTGGGGACATATGCATCCAGCGAGCCCAGGCTATAGATGGCCGGGCCCATGATTTCGTTTTCGAGCAACGCGATATACGTCATCGTGTACTGTCGCCCGAACGTCAGGTTCCCGTAGTTCGAGCCCAGACCCACCCATGCCTGGCGGCCGAAGAGGCGGCCACCTTGCCCCATGTCGCCACCGCGTACGTTGAAGCCACTTTCCAGAGTGAAAAGAGCCTTTAGGCCGCCGCCGAGGTCTTCGACGCCGCGCAAGCCCCAACGCGAAGGAAGGGAGCCGGTGATGGCCGGCATCCGGAAAACGCTGTCGCCTGCCGCGTTGGCGTGGGACACATATTCAACGCCCGTGTCGATAATTCCGTATAGCGTCACGGAGCTTTGCGCGTACACGGGTGCGATGCTGCTGAACATAAGTGTGGGTAGTAACCAGGACTTCTTCATTACGTCTCCAAACGGGTTTATTGTTTTGACTTGGCCTTATCGCTGGCTTACGGTCAGTGCGTAGCCTGATGGGTGTCGAGCAGCGCCTTGAATTCCGGACGAGCTGATGCGCCGAATACGAATAGGACTGCTAACACAAAAGGTGCGCAAAAGAGATAGTAGAGACCGGAAACGCTCCAACCTGAATCCAGAAGCGTCCCGACGGCGAATGGCGCGACAATGGCACCCGCGCGGCCCATACCGATGGCCCAACCTACGCCGGTTGCGCGTGTCTGCGGCGTGTACAGGAGCGGCGTGATTGCGTATAGGCCACCCACACACGCTGAAATCACTGCGCCCAGCACAACTGCGGCGATGAGAGCCACATCAAGGGTGGAAGAGACTGCGCCGAACACAGCGAGAAGCACGGCACTGGCCACCAGGAACACAGCGAGTAGCCGGGCCACGTTCACGCGGGTAGCGACCAGGCTGAAAACTGTGCATCCAATCATTCCGCCAACGTTGAGTAGTACGCCGCCCGTGATACCTTGCACTGCCGACAGTCCAGCCTGAACCAACAGCTTCGGCGTCCAGCTCATGACGAAGTAGAAGCCCGCCATCACGCAAAAGAACGCTGCCCAGATAAAGAGAGTGCGCCGCAAGGTACCGTTGCCGAGTGGTGACGAGGACTCTCCTGCACCGGCCGTCGAAGTCGCTAACGGAAGTACAGAAACATGCTTAAGGTGCATCCGATTCAGGATGGCATTGACCTTTTCGATGGCACCGGCTGGTTTGCGCGCGATAAGGAAATCGAGCGACTCGGGCAGCGAGTAAAGTACAAGCGGAAGAACAAGCGCCGTTGTCACGCCACCGAAAATAAAGACGCTGCGCCAACCGAAGTGAGTAAGAAGGTAGGCGGAGGCAGCACCACCGAGCGTTGCGCCCAGCGAGTACCCGGCAGATTGCATGCTAATCGCCCCGCTTCGCCACTTGTTTGAACTGTATTCTGCTGCGATGACGGCGATACTAGCCAGCATTCCGCCTATACCGAGCCCTGTAATCGCCCGCAACGCCACGAGTTGCGTGAGGTTCTGCGCTGATGCGGATGCCAACATACCGCATGCGATTGTTGTGAGGCAGGCCAGAACGAGCGGCCGGCGGCCGATTCGGTCGGCAAGCGGCGCGATGAAGAGTGAGCCTCCCGCCATACCAAATAGACCGGCGCTGAGTAGCAGGCCGATTTCCTTTCCGGTCAAATGCCAGTCTGCTGACAGATGTGCGGCCGAGAATGCAACCGCGAGCACATCAAATCCGTCGAGCATGTTCAGAACGATGCAGACTACGACTGCGACAATCTGGAAACGGCTCATCGGGTTTTCGTCAACGGTTCGCCTAAGGTCGAGCTCCATTGTCTGTCTCCATATTATGTAAGGGCTCACGTCGTCATTGAGACAACGTAAGCTTTCAACCGTTATGGGGGATGTCAGGCGGACGTTGTAACGCTCGCGTTTTTTGTATTTGTGAGTGATGCGATGATGCGGCGCGCCCGGTTCGCGCCTACGTCAACGTGGATGTCGACCTGGGGGCTGACACCGAAGCGCTGGAGGTTCTGGAATTGGGCCTCGATAATCACCTTGTCTTCTTCAAATGTCAGGGCCGTTTGCTCGAATACCTTCGTCATGTTGCTTTCGCCGCTCGGCGGGAGATTCGTAGCCATCGTCCAAAAGTAATGCGTCGTGGAATCGGTCTCCGGTGTCACGCCGTGTAAGCCGCGCATATGAAAGCCGTTACGGCTCGGGTCATCCAGAGATTCGGTGCCAGTGTCGACAGCTCCAGTCCAGATTCGGAGATGTGTCACGTCAAACTCGATTTCCTGCCAGCGGTCGATGTTGCCCTGGAATGGCCACGCTTCCGCATAGGTCGCAGGTGCTTTCGAATTCTTCATGTGCCGGACCACATGCACGGTCTTGTCCCCACCGTGCACCTTCATATCCGCTTCCATATGTGTCGACGGGTCGCCGCCAATGGTGCGCAGGTGCACGTAACCCAGGTGACTTAGGTCGAGCAAGTTATCGTGAATCAGTTGATAGGGAGCATCGTAGTGGTAGATGTCGCCGCGGAATTCATAGCGCGCATCCGAGTGCCACGGATAGTCAGGCGGGTCCTGCACAGCTGACGGGTGGTCGTCATCACCAAACCAAATCCACAGAATCTGGTCCTTCTCGGCGAGTTGATAGTTCCGGACCTTGCATTTGCCTGGAATCTTGTCTTGGCCGGGGATTTCGAGGCACGCGCCGTTGGCCGCGAACAGCAGGCCGTGATAGCCACAGCGAAGTCCGCGCTCCTCTACCGTGCCGCACGACAAAGGCAGCGACCGATGGCAACACCTGTCTTCGAGGGCGGCGACTTTGCCGTCCGGCGTCCTGAAAAGAACGATTGGTCTGTTCAGAAGCGTGCGGGCCACAATCGGGGAAGATTCGAACTCCCATCCGAAGCCGGCAACGTACCATTGATTCAATGCAAACATGATTCCTCCAGAATCGAATCTCTCAAAACAACCTTGAGTACACTTAACGTTAAGGTTCAGTATACTTAACGTTGGATGCTGGATAAGCTAGGAACTACCCTGGTAGCTGCTGAGGGAACCAGCCTTGGAACACCGCTACACGCGGGGGCCGCTTGCCATGTAGGTTAGAATTCCAACGGCAGGCGCAAGGATGCCTTGCAACCCAAAGGACACAATATGAGTAGTCGCACGGCACGCGCGCCGGCAAAGACGCAGAAACAGGGAAAGAACGAGCTTTCGACGGACTTGTACGAGCAGCCAGGCCATCTAATACGTAGAGCCCATCAGATTTCAGTGTCGATGTTTCATGAGGTGCTGGGTCCCGACATCACGCCGGTTCAGTACGCGGCACTGCGAATCCTTCAGGACCACCCGGACATTGACCAGGTAACGCTCGCGAGGTACTGCGCCCTCGACAATTCGACCACCGCTAACATGGCTGTCCGGCTTGAAGAGAAAGGTCTCGTCGAGCGCGTGACTCCTCCTGAAAACAAGCGCGTCCGGCTGCTCCGCTTGAGTAAGCAAGGCGCGGAGTTGCTCGAAAGTCTTGTGCCGTCGGTTCATGAGTTGCGACGTCGGATGCTTCAAACGCTGTCTCAGGCTGAGCAGGAGACCTTTCTGGCGTTGCTGTCAAAGTTCGTTCATATCAACAACGAAAAGAGCCGCGCGCCATTACGGCGTCAAGAAATAGCCTGACATGGAGTGCCCAGAGTCGCCGGCGGCTTGATGTCGTCCGTTGACCGTTACAACGACCGACGAAAGGCTGGTCGCTTTGCTTGTTTTGATGCCCCACTTGACATCAATTTTCCTCGTCGACCTGGTGGTTTGTCCGGTACCCCGATGGCTGCAATCGCAGACAACTGCAGCCAACTGACCACGGCCCAGGTCCGCGCCGAAGTGGAATGCCTCTCACAATAGGTCTCAATCCGATGGCTATCGAGTCGGCCTTTTCGGTGTCGTCGCTCAGGCTTGAATCGCAACCGATGTGGACCACTGCCGCGCTTCTCCGCCAGCCAACGACGAGCAACTCGCCAATTCCCACGCATCAGTAATGAAAATCAGAGCGACGCGGCTGCTAACTTCTGGAACAGCGGACAGACGTCTTCAGGTCACAACTCCCCCGTAACCTGCAGTTTGGAATCCGATTTAGTCCGTATCGCCTAGAGCCGTGAGTGACGGTCGTTGCGCCTTCGATTCCGGGAAAACGAGCATATTCCGTAGTTGATAGACACTCAAACATTAAGTACACTGAACGTATCTTGAGTACACTTAACGTGACTGATGCACGCCGTGCCTGCTTTAATGCAGTTCACAGCTAACGTCCGCCATTGGCGGGGTTGGCATACAAGTGCTGCATCGAGTTGCCTATCGCCGGAGGCACCGTGACCACTGCAACGTTGACAGTAATCGTTTCGCGCAAATGGCAGGAAGCGCAGGATATATGTGGATTTGAATTTATCTCCGAGGATGGCTCGCCCCTTCTTCCATTCAGTGCAGGTTCACACGTTGACGTGCACCTGCCGGGCGGGCTGATTCGCCAGTATTCTTTATGTAACAACCCGGACAAAACGAATCACTATCAGATTGCCGTGCTGCGCGATGCTAACGGCCGCGGCGGCTCCGCGGCCATTCACGATTTGGTCAAGGAGGGCGACCGCATCAAAATCAGCGAGCCGAAGAATCACTTTCCGCTTGCGCACAACGCGCCGCATCATCTGCTTCTAGCTGGTGGCATTGGCATTACTCCGATACTGTGCATGGCGGAGCGTCTGACTGCAATCGGAGACGAATTCGAAATGCATTATTGCTCGCGCACACCTGAACGGATGGCCTTCACGTCGCGAATACAAGCGTCCCCTTTCAATGACAAGGTGGCGTTTCATTTCGATACCGGCGACCAGGCGCAGAAGTTTGACATCGAAGCAACCTTGGCCAACACGCAGGCTGGGACGCACCTCTATGTGTGTGGACCCCGCGGCTTCATGGATGCAGTCCTAGACGCAGCTCGGCGACAGAAATGGGAGGAGGCCCGCCTGCACTATGAGTTTTTCGGCGCGGTAATTGAAAGGCCTGCGAGTGACACGACCTTCAAAGTTCGGCTGGCAAGCAGCGGCGTTACTTTAGATGTGCCACCTGAGTGCACGGTCATCGAAGTGCTTGCTGCCAGTGGAATTGAAGTTCCGACGTCCTGCGAACAGGGCGTCTGTGGGACCTGCTTGACTCGAGTTATCGACGGTGAGCCTGACCACAGGGATAGCTATCTGACGGACGACGAAAGAGCTACAGGCGACCAGTTTTTACCGTGCTGCTCGCGCGCAAAAACACCTTATCTAGTTCTCGACTTGTAGGTGATGCTTCGTCGGGGCGAGGCGGTAGGTTCGACCGTCGACTCAACCGAACCGCGTTGATGCCCGTTGCATACCTTTTCCAAGCGACCTGTGCGCCGACCTGAGGCGCTTCCGCGCAAACTTCTCTGGAAACGCGCGACGACCGGCATTTCCGGATGCTCCTTGAAGTCAGCCGCAATGCTAACGCGGGCCGAATTCAACGTGCCCAGTCGACGCGTCGAACCCGCGTTACTGGCACCGCCTGAACGAGCATTCGAAGACGGAATAATCGCGAGAAGCGGTGAAGCAGAATGAGGTTTGGGACTTCTCGGCTTGCCAGTGGTGGCCATGCAATCATCGGCACCCCTCAGCCCTCTGAAGCCACGGGTAGGGGTTAGGTCGACAGGCTCATGTGAAGAGAAGTCGCAGTCGTGTTACCAGCTCGTTGGCAATGACTGTTCGAAATGGAGTCGTCGGAAGACCGGCTAAGCCGCCTAAACGAGAATAAACGAGTTGCGCCCGCGTGAGCCGCTTGCGAGCCAAAATGACCTCAGTCATCCCATTGCGAGAGCAACGGAGAGGCTGACTCTCAATGGTGCGCGGGAGCGCGAAGAGACCCGCACGCCCTTGACGTACAAGGGCCATCCACTACCAGCCCAAGAGCCCGCGCAGCCTCTCCATCAGCCAATCCGCCTCCACTACGCTCACCCATCCTTTGCCTTCAATGGCGCGTCTCATGCGCCTCAGCGTTACCTCACGCGAATTTTGTGGAAAAACCGCCTCGCCGCACTTTCGAATAGGCTCGCAGCAACGCATCTGATTCCTCAGCCATCGACCAACTCTGCGCGAACACGGAAGGTAATCCCTGAATAATGTGCGACCGGTGCGCTCCATCCTCCTCCCATTCCACCTTGATGGCGCGGTCGACTATCTCGAACGGGTCGTCCCACATCGAGGGGGACACGAGAGCGAGACACTTTTCTTGTACCATCTGCAAAAATCTCTCGCGTGGAAAGATTCGATATATCGGCTTATCGAGTTGTTCAGTTGGCACGAGGCAAGTGCCAGAATTGAAAGACTCTTGCATGGGAAGGCCTGTTGTCTGTGAATGAGCCGGTCAAACGCGGTGAATGTCCGCAACGAGCACTGCTCCTCGAGAGCACGCAAACACGTTAACGGACCAAGCATGAAAAACTTAACCGCGAAGGCCAAAGAGGCTGGAGGTTGGAAGTGTTGTGGTTCGTGGATGCGTGCCATCTGAGTCGACAAGCCGCGGCGTAGATACCCCTCTCACGTCGCCGTGCTCGTCGATGTTGTCGCTGTCCCGATTAGGAAAACGGACCGTCACGACCCCTCGCCGAGTTCTGAGCTGAGGTTATGCGGCCAGACGATGCTCGTAGTACGGCCGGTCCCGGTCATCTAGAATTGCGTACATTGCCTCCAGGTTCTTCGGGTCGGGATTAAGCCATGCATCTATGTTTTCCGGCTTGATAGGGATGATGCACCGGTCATGCCCTGCTGCGGCCACTTCGGGAGGAGGTTCGTCCGTGATGGCCGCAAACGATAGCAGGTCCGGCTCTCCGGGTTTGCTCCATCGAGACCACAGGCAGGCAACGTGCATCAGCTCGCCGTTGCTCGGACGAAACTCGAGAACGACATTTTCATCGCGCTCGTGAGGGGGGTGCGGCTAAAACCTTGGACTGGTTTTATGCTGCCATTCCTAGACGCTTATGCGGCGCGTTTCCCGTCTGGTAAAAGCACGTTCGCATCGGACGCCGACCACCGTCTCGAAGCTGGCCGTAAAGCAGGGCGCTGCCGGTGCGGGTATGCGACGCACTACTCCTGACGTATCAAGAATCCCCCGCCTGATAACTCCCGAGGGGAATGTGCTGCGCGTTAACACTCACGATTGGTGTATTCAGGTAGTGCGCTGATGGAATCGGGAAGCTACATGGGATATCGCATCTTCGGTCACGCGATATTTCAATAGGCTTGACCTACGCGCTTCGCGGTGACCCCCGCACTGCTCAGTTTGTGACGTGTTGCTCCCAGGTCTTTGACGCTGATGGCGGCGGTATGCAGTTTGTCGCCTTCGAAGCGCGCGACCCGGTTGCTGACCCTCGGGAGGCTCGGCGCAATCCTTTCCTCAGCCGTAGCGGCATGCGGGCAGTGATGGCGCGTAGCCTGAACCTGTACCTCAATCGCAACGGTGGACGTCTGCCGCGGCGGCTTGTCATTCACAAAACGACGGCATTCAAGGAAGAGGAACTGCGTGGCGTGTTCGACGCGCTGTCCACCGTTAAGTGTCAACGGCACTCAGGAATTGATACAGTTTCTGTCGGCATCGGCACTTCAGATTTGATACACCGGGTTGTAGTGTTATTGCGGTGCCGACCGCATTCCGTTGGCGGCGTTCTCCTTTGTCGTAGTCGATCTCTTCATAACCAGTCCGGCGCGCCGCTTGTCGCGTAGTCGATAGCTCTCGCCCTGGATCGCCACGACGTGAGCGTGATGCAATAGCCGGTCGAGCATGGCAGCAGTGAGCGTTGCGTCATCGGCGAACGTCTGGTCCCACTGCCCGAATGGAAGGTTGCTGGTCACGATCAGACTGCCGCGCTCGTATCGTTTGGCGATCACCTGGAAGAACAGGTTGGCCTGTTCACGGCTCATCGGCAGGTACCCGATCTCATCGATGATCAACAGCCGGTACGGGTTGATGAACCGTTTGAGGGCGTCGCCCAGCTGATTCTGCCGATGTGCCGTGGTCAGTATCATCAGCAGGTCTGCTGCCGTAATGAAGCGCACCTTGATTCCAGCTTGCGTTGCTGCATAACCAAGCGCCATTGCAATGTGCGTTTTGCCTGTGCCACTCGGTCCGAGTAATACGACGTTCTCGTTTCGCTCCAGAAACGTCAGACTCGCCAGCTCCTGAACCTGCGATCTGGGCACACCGCTGGCTGCTGCGAAGTCGAAACCGTCGAGGGTCTTGATCGTCGGGAAGCCTGCCAGGCGTGCAAACGTCGCGCGCTGCCTGACGAGCCGCGCCGTGTGCTCGGCCTTAAGTACCGATTCGAGAAACTCTGTCAGGTTTACCTCATCGGCGATCGCCTTTTGCGCCAGGTGCGGCAACGCGTCCGCGATGGTCGTGAGCTTCAGCTGGGCGCATAGCTGCGCCACTCGTTCGTGTGCGATGTTCATGCGGCAACCCGAATCAGCTGGTCGTACACGGACAGCGGGTGCTGTAGCGGAGATAGCCAGTCGTGGAATCGCTCGCGCAACTCCTGTCCGCTCGCCGGTGTCGTTGCTGGCAACAGCGACGGATACGGTGGCGGTACGCTCTGCAAGGCCTTCTGCTCAACAAGCAACTGCTCGCCTGGCTTCAAGCGGGTCGTTCCATGTATCCGGACATGCGCAACTTCGCGTAGCCAACGCCAGACTTCAGTGTTGGCGGTCGTCACGTCCAGTTCGACGTTGGCCGCCTTGAACTGGGCGGCCAGCGGAACGTAGAAACTGCGGCGCAAATATCCGTTCATCCGTTCGACCTTGCCTTTGGTCTTCGCGCGATAAGGCCGACAAAGCTGGGGCTGAAACCCGTAGTGCCGGGCGAAGTCGAGAAACCCCGGCTGGAAACGGTGCTGCTTCGGACCATAAGCATCCCGCTCGATGACAACGGTCTTCATATTGTCGTACAGCGCACGGCGCGGCACACCGCCGAACCAGTTAAAACAGTTGACGTGACACCTGAGCAAAGTATCGAGTCGCATGTCGGAAACGAATTCGACGTAAGTCGCGCGGCTATAGCCGAGAGTGGCCACGAATGCGAACAGATTCGCTCCTTTGCGCCGGCGGAACTCGACCCAGTCGACCTGCATCTGATCGCCCGCGGCAGTCTCGAATCGCACCAAAGGATCGGGCGCCGGTAGAGGCCGCAATGTCGCAACGAACTTGCGCACGATTCTCTCGCCGCCATTGAATCCCTGCGATTGGATCTCGCGCCACAGAACTGTCGCTGGAATCCAGTCCGGTGCCGCTGACGCGATCCGTTCCCGAAGATAGGCTTCGAACGGTTTCAGTATCGAATCGCGCGCAGTCGCTGCGGGCCGAAACATCGGCGCGTCCTGCGTCGCCAGATATTTCCTCACCGTGTTGACGGAGCAGCCAACCTCACAAGCAATGGCACGCAGGCTCTTGCCCTGCTTGTGCAATATCCTGATCTGCATGTATCCCTCGTACGAGATCATCGCCGCTCAAAGCGGCCATTATCCCTTCGTCGAGGTGTATCAATTCCTCAGTGCCGACGGTGTATCAATTTACAGGTGCCGATGACATAAGGAGGTCGAATGCTTGGAGATTGGCAGCAGGGGCACTTGGCGCGGAGTCTGGCTGGTGGCGAGTAGGAAGCCGGGCGTTAATAGCGAGCCGGACCGGGCACCAGTTCCTCGTGGCGCGATGCTCATGCGAACCAGCAATTCAGCGTTGGTCTGGGTCCCAGGTAATGCGCCTACGGCCGGGCTGGGTGACCCGCTCTTCTATCAAGGTGCCAAAGGCATTCCAAAGCCGCTGAACATAGTTCGCCACGCGGGCAGCGGACCGCTTTGAAATTGCTGCTTTCGAAACCGTAGCGCTAACGAAGATGGACTGGAACAACGATGCTCTGTACGACCCCGTTCCTGTGACGATTCGCTATTCGCAGAAGCTGGCAAGGACAATCGCGAATGTCTCGGGTCTACCGGGCAACCATTACCCTTACCGCATGTTTATGTAACTGTGCGAGAGCGCTAGCGCTGAATCTGTGAAAACGTCGCTACCCCCAGCGTTATCCGGATCGGGCCATGTACGTGGCGAGCGCAGCGCTGATCTCTATGCCCCGCGGCCTGTCCGAATGGATACGTTGACTGCGGCGCCCTTACCGCATCAGCCGCTGAGCTGTTTTGGCGCCAATTAAATCCTTCCGTTGCGTTATATGTTTGTAGTATGTCTGAGAAATTTGAATTATCTGCAAATTATTAACGCGATGCTTCATCATCCATGAGCTCTATCGCCAAATGGTCAAACGTTCGTCTACTTGGCGTCATGTCGGTGCAGCAGTCCAAGTGAGGTCGTGCTCGCTACCCGATGTAATCTAGCAAATAGTACGCGGCCAAGACCGGGGATGCTGTTGCGGGCGTTCGCACCATATTTTCATTTTGTCCCGCAGTTCGTGGACGGCGGTTTCCGGCGCAACGTGAAGTTCGATCGTGGTAAGCCCTTCGACGCCGGTATCTTTTCCAACGTCGAAATGCTTGGCGGCAGAGGCAAGTTGAGAGCTCACGTTCATCCATGGGCCGTTCTCGCACAAGAATGCATCGAAGTCTTTCTTGCCCCGAATGATGCGGCCCGCGAATTCGCTCAAGCGATTCAGCACGCCTGCCTCACGCAACGCTTCATAGACCCAGTCTTTAATTTGTCACGCGGTGGTAACCGCGTTCGTGACCGCATGCGTACGCTGCTCTAGGCCGTCCTGTCAGCGATGGCATGCAGACGTTAGCCATCTTCTCTCGACCGGCGGCTTGGGGTCGGCAGTACGCACTGCCGACTGGCCGCTTTCAAGCAGCGGAATTCCACTGGCCGCTTTCCAGCGACGAGTTCGAAGTGCGGACTGACGCGGCCCGACCCATAGGCGACCTTCAGCCTGTTGCAAGCGTGGCGGCAGCTTCCAAGCTCGAACGGACATTCGAGTCGCCGGCTCGCCAGACCGAGTCCTCGGCTAACAGTCGGTCGGCTGATCGCCGGAAGTCGAATGTCGGCTACTGGTCGCTTAAGCCGGACGGGATAGAAGCTCATGTCGAAATCGACAAGATGAAGACAAGGCTATGGATCAGCAGTTGCAGATTCATGCTCGGCGATCGTCGCCTCGTAGAAGTGAACGCGATGATTGCCGTTGTGTCAGCCAACGTGAAGGCGAAGGAACCAGAGAAACGCACCGATTAGAGCGAGATTCAGGTGAAGCATTCTTTCGAAAGAGGCACCTCACAATCCGGTTCGTAATCGCCGCCAAATATAGGCCTACAGTCCCAACTGTCAAACAAACTTTGACAGTCTGTCAATTCCACGTAGGATTGTCTACAGCCATTGTTCACCGGACAATGCGCCGTCAAGATACATCGGACACCGAGGGCCTGCCCAAACAGACCGCCGGCACTCGAGAGGCCTTACGCTCTAGCTGCCTCGATCTCTCATCAACTGGCCCCTTGATCGGGTCGAAACAAAAATTAGAGACACCATGCAGACTGACAACCTCGCCTTGCCGCTTGCCGGCCTCCGCGTACTGGACTTTTCGCGAATCCTCGCCGGACCCTGGTGCGCTATGGTTCTCGCCGATCTTGGCGCTGAAGTTATCAAGGTCGAGCACCCCGAGCGGGGCGATGATACCCGGGACTGGGGCATGCGCGTGGGCGCCACGGAGACTGCCTACTTCAACAGCGTCAACCGGAACAAGCGGTCGGTCAGCCTGAATCTGCAGTCGCCGGAAGGCGTCGAGCTTGCGCGCGCACTCGCGCGCAAGAGCGATATTGTCATCCAGAACTTCAAAGTGGGTGGCGCGGCGAAACTCGGCCTAGGCTATAACGATTTGCGTCAGGACCACGAAGATCTGATCTACTGCTCGATCTCGGGTTATGACCACACTGGCCCGGAGGCCACACGCCCGGGCTACGATCTCGTCGCCCAAGGCGAAG
Source organism: Paraburkholderia sp. RAU2J (assembly GCF_003634845.1). Taxonomy (NCBI): domain Bacteria; kingdom Pseudomonadati; phylum Pseudomonadota; class Betaproteobacteria; order Burkholderiales; family Burkholderiaceae; genus Paraburkholderia; species Paraburkholderia sp. RAU2J. Next base: position 3,048,710 of record NZ_RBXG01000002.1, on the reverse strand, counting down.
CCGGGTTGATGGGATCAACGGCGAAGCCGGTCAGCCTCCGTTGAAATTCGGTGTGGCCGTCGTCGATCTGTTCACCGGCATGTATTCAGCGCAAGCGATTCTGGCGGCGCTCTACCAGCGTCAGCGCACCGGGCAAGGCCGCTCGATCGAGATGGCTTTGTACGACTGCGGCCTGATGATCACCGCGTACTACGGGCTCGAAGCCTTGCTAATCGGCGAAGATCCGCCCCGCTATGGTAATGCGCATCCTTCGATCGTGCCGTACGGCGTGTTCGATGCAGCCGACGGCCCACTCGTGATCACCGTCGGCAATAACGCGCAGTTTGTACGCTTCTGTCGGGACGTGATCGAGCGGCCTGACCTCGCGACCGATCCGCGCTTCCTGACCAATCTGGACCGGTCGAAAAATCGCGCGATGCTCCTGCCGGAGCTTCATCGCGAACTCGCCAAACGCAAGCGTGATGGACTGCTTGAGTCGCTGGCCCGTTCGAACATTCCATGCGGCGAAGTATTGGGTCTCCATGAAGCGCTGACGTCGACGCGGACCCGCGATGCTGGGCTCATGACATCACATCCGCACCCAGTGGCCGGCAAGGTCGACGTGTTTGCACCACCTTATCGCTTCGACGGCGAACGGTTGCCGGTCCGCGCCATTCCTCCAACGCTTGGCGAGGGTACGTCGGACGTTTTGAGCACACTACTCAATGTATCGGCCGACCGTCTTTCGCTTCTGAAGGCTAACGGCGTGATCTGAACGCGCTATGAGCAACGGCATTGCAACGGTGCCGACGAACCCGTCCATCGCGACGGGTTCGAAGTAACTTCTGAAGTCCCCATTCCCTGTTTCCCGCACCGTATTCGCCGCCAAAGGCTGCCCGAGCGCATTCTTGATGCACACAGGGCATTTGTTGCACGCGTCGCGCGCATCGAAAGGGTTAATCCCAGTGTCGCAAGTGACAACATGATAAAAATGAGTGACAAAATGATAAAGGCGTTTCGATCACTTTCCCTAAAGTTCCAATCAACGGATTCGCCTTAGCGCAACCGGCCACCAATCCAAGTCTGGAGACGCCCAATGAATTTTCTCGACGATAGCCTCTTCCCCGAAGTTCAGGAAAAACTCGTGATCCAGGTCGCGCCGTTTGGCCCGCAATGGATTCCGAGCGACTCGGACGACATCCCGATCACAATGGACGAACAGATCCAGAAGGCGGTGGACTGCTACAACGCCGGCGCCACGGTGCTCCACGTGCATGTCCGCGAGGAAGACGGCAAGGGCTCCAAGCGCATGTCCAAGTTCAACGAGAGTCTCGCCCGGCTGCGCGAAGCGGTGCCCAATATGGTCCTGCAGGTGGGCGGCTCGATTTCTTTCGCACCGGAAGGCGAGGGTCAGGAAGCCCAGTGGCTCGACTACGACACGCGGCACATGCTTGCAGAACTCGATCCGAAGCCCGACCAGGTCACGATCGCGATCAACTCCAGCCAGATGAACATCTGCGAGTTGCTCACGCCGGACGACGTAGTGGGCACCATTCTCGAGAAGCCTGAATACTTCAATGCCTACTCGGAAATGGTCGTCGATGCGAAGCCGTCATTCTTCATCGAACACCTGCGCCGCCTGCAGGCGGCCGGCATTCAGCCTCACTTCATGCTGGGCCACGTGCACCAGCTCGAGAGCGTCGAGCGCCTGATCCGCCGCGGTCTCTACACCGGTCCGCTGGTGCTCAACTATGTCGCGATCGGCGGCGGCGCAGCGGGCCTGCATCCGGCCGATCTGATCGAATTCATTCGCCGCACGCCCGATGGCGCGGTTCTGACGATCGAAAGTGCAATGCGCGCCGTGTTGCCGATGAACGCGATGGCCATCGCAATGGGGCTGCATGTGCGCGTGGGCATCGAGGACAACCTCTGGGGCCGCAAGGGCGAGCGCATGACGTCGGTGCAGCAGATCGAGCAGACCGTGCGCATTGCCCGCGAGCTCGGCCGCGACATCGCAACGGGCGAAGACGCAAAGCGCATCTATCAGATCGGCGAGCAGTACCGCAGCGCCGACGAAACGATCGCCGCCCTCGGCATGGCGCCGAATCGCAAATCCGCCCAGCGCGGCTTTACGGTGCCGGGACACGCCTGACACCCAGGCGCGCGTTACTTCCACACTCTGACGGGAATGAACATGAAACTACGTGACAAGATTGCCCTGGTCACGGGCGTGGGCCCAGGACTCGGTCTTGCATGCGCGGACGCTCTTGCCGCCGAAGGCGCCAGCATCGTCATATGCGACGTCGACGAAAACGCGCTGGCGGTGGCCCGCGCCGCTGTCGAAGCACGCGGCGCTGAATGTCTTGCACTCCGGTGCGACGTGTCGTCGAGCGAAGAGGTCAGGCATATGTTTGCGCAGATCACGGAGCGCTTCGGCACGTTGCATATTCTCGTGAACAATGCCGCACTGACGCCTAACCGTCCTATCGACACCGAACGACGCAACAAGCTGTACGCGTACATGCAGACGCCCATGCCACGGCAGTCGCTGAAATTCACCAGCGAAATCAGCGACGAAGAATGGCATCGCTACTGGGGCGTCAACGTACACGGTGTGTTTTATTGCACGCGTGAAGCGTTGAAACTGATGGAACCACAGCGCGACGGGAAAATCATCAACATCGCGTCGATTGCCGGACTTTCGACCAGAAGCGCGCACAGCCCGCACTACTGCGCCACGAAGGGCGCGGTCATCGCCTTCACGAAGTCGGTTGCTTTTGAAGTGGCCGGTGCCAATATCTTTGTGAACGCGATGGCGCCGGGCGGCGTCGCCACGCCGGCATTCAACGACTATCTCGACAAGATCGGCGAAGACGCCCGCAACCGTTTGTGGCAAAGCTGTCCGTTGGGGCGTTTTGGCACCGTAGAAGAGTATGCGTCGACAGTGGTCTATCTCGCGGGGGACCATTATCTCGTGGGTCAGGTTATCAGCCCGAACGGGGGCTCGGTGATATGAGTACGAAACCATCAGAACCAGCCACGGCGATTAGCACGAGCGATCGACAGCCGACACCGAACTACGACACGATGCGCGCCGCAGGGCTCGTCGCCCCCACGCTCGATCCGCTCGCTGAATGGGATCCCGAGTGGACCGAGTCGTTCATGAAGCTCAGCCAGAGCGCCCAGACCAGCGACGTGCTCGACCCGCGCCTCGTGGCGCTGATCCGGTTGAATATCGACGTGACGGCCACGCATATGTATGGCCCTGGCGTGCGTCGACATGTTCGCGACGCATTGCGACTGGGCGTCACGCGAGCGCAGATTCTCGAGGTGTTCAAGCTTGCGAGCGTAGTCGGTATTCACGCATGCGCGCTCGGTGTACCGATTCTTGCCGAAGAACTCGCGAGTGCAGGACTGCCCGACGAACCAGCGCCTGCCACGTCGACGCCAGTTTGTGATCATGTGCGCGCGAGCGGGATGTTCAATCCGCTGTGGGAGACGATCTATCGATGGGACCCGCAATATCTCGAGGCATTTCTCGCGATGGGTCTGGGTTTGTGGCGCGACAACGTTCTGCCACCGTTGTGGATCGAGTTCCTTTGCATCGCGGGCGACGCCGCAATCACCCATATGTACGCGCACGGCACGCGGCGTCACATCCAGGCGGCACTCGTACTCGGTGCAACGCGTGAGCAGATTCTGGAAGTGCTGAAAATAGTCAGCCTGCAAGGCATCGAGGCATGCGAGCTCGCCGTGCCTTTGCTGCAGGCCGAATGTGCGGAGCACGACCGTGCCCGGCGTAAAACGGCTTAAGGCAGGGCCGTGCCTTCCGCGCGACGTGTCGCATAAGGCATGCGTGCGGAACCTTCACCATGCGACGGCGACTTTGCGCCGTCGCACTGAATGTAGCAGATGGAGACACCATGAGTCATGCCGCTTTGCAGGCTGAGGCGATCAGCGGGTCGCGTTCATCACCCGAAGTCCGGGAGACATACCGCAAGATCGCCTGGCGGCTGCTGCCGTTCCTGTTTCTGGCCTACGCAGTCAATGCGATCGACCGGATCAACATCTCTTTCGCCAAACTGCGCATGGCGCAGGACCTCGGTCTGACTGATGCCGCCTACGCCATCGGAGCCACAGCGTTCTTCGCCGGCTACATTCTCTTCGAAATTCCGAGCAATCTGTATATGCAGCGGGTCGGCGCGCGTGCCACGCTGACCCGTATCATGATTCTCTGGGGACTCGTCACTGCGCTCACCTGCATGGTCTCGACACCGGTGCAGCTTTACATCGCGCGATTTGTTCTCGGTATTGCGGAAGCAGGCTTCTTTCCCGGCGTCATTCTTTACATGACCTACTGGTTTCCGTCATGGAAGCGCGGGCGGGTGACGTCGATTTTCTTCATGGCGGGTTTTGTCGCGGGAATGATCAGCGGTCCGCTAGCCGGCGCAATCATGACTGAACTCGACGGTTGGCATGCGATGAAGGGATGGCAAACACTGTTCATCCTGGAAGGCATTCCTGCGGTGTTGCTCGGCGCATTCGCGTGGTACTGGCTCGACGATCAGCCCGCGCACGTCAAATGGCTCACCGATCAACAGAAGGCGATTGTCGCCGACAATCTGCGGCTCGACCGTGAATCGAATCATGCGCCGGCGCGCACGTTCGGGAGCGTCATCCGCGATCCCCGTTCCTACATTCCTGGAATTGTATTTTTCGCGATTTATTGCGCGACCAACACGGTCGCCTACTGGATGCCGTCATTGCTTGAGGGCGCAGGATTCACTGATATGCGCAGCATCGGTTTGATTGCGAGTGGACCGTATGTACTCGGCGCGGTCGCCATGTATTTGTTGGGACGCAGTTCGGACCGTCGTCTGGAGCGCCGCTGGCACCTTGCGGCGACCATGTCGACGGCGGCATTGAGCTTTCTCCTGATGCATCTCGTTCATGCGAACGCGTTGCTATCGACCGTTTTTATGACTGTCGGGGCGGCGGCTTGCCTCGCGGCAGTGCCCGTGTTCTGGACCATTCCGCCGGCATTCTTCAACGCCGGTGCAGGGGCAGGTGGCATCGCGCTTGTGAGCAGCCTGGGGTCAATTGCCGCGGTAGTCAGCCCGGTCACCGTCGGTGCAATCAAAATGCACACGGGAAGTCTCTACATCGCGTTCGACGTAATCGGCGTGATCCTGCTGGTGGGCGCGATCGTGCTGCTCACCGGCATCCCAGCCGCGGCTCTCCAGGAACGCCGGCACTAGAATCCGCGATTTCATATTTGCCTTAATCAGCGGTCTCTCATGCGCCCAGGCGATTTTGCCGGGCGCAGGGAAACGGCTGCTCTCGCCACGTCCAAGGAAAACGGAATGAATAGCTCGATGATGCAGATGCCACTGCTCATTTCCTCGTTGCTGGTGCATGCGGAGCGCCATCACGGCGACCAGGAGATCGTCTCGCGGCGCGTCGAAGGCGATGTGCACCGATTGACCTTTCGACAGTTGGCACAGCGTGTGAGACAACTTGCCAACGCGCTGGCCGCACTCGGCATCAGATCTCCCGACCGTGTCGCTACGCTCGCATGGAACGGGCATCGGCATATGGAACTGTATTTCGCCGCATCCGGCTCCGGCGCCGTGCTCCACACATTGAATCCACGTCTGCATCCTGACCAGCTGCTCTACATCGCCGATCACGCGGAAGATCGTGTGCTGTTCTTCGACCTGACTTTTCTTCCGCTAGTGGAGGAAGTCGCTAAACGATGCACTACGTTGAAGACGTTTGTCGCGATGACCACCCGTGATCATATGCCGGATTCCAGTATCGCGGACCTGCAGTGCTACGAGGACCTGCTCGACGCGCAGCCTGGCGACTTTGCATGGCCCATGCTCGACGAGAATCAGGCAGCGTCGATGTGCTACACGTCCGGCACCACAGGTATGCCAAAGGGCGTTGTCTACAGCCAGCGCTCGACGGTGCTGCACACCTACGCAGCCGCTTTGCCCGATGCGCTCAACTGCTCGTCGGGCGACGTGATTCTGCCAGTGGTTCCGATGTTTCATGTGAACGCATGGGGCTTGCCGTACATCGCTTGCATGGTCGGCGCGAAGCTGGTGTTTCCTGGACCTGCACTCGATGGCGAATCGCTTTACGACCTGATTGAATCCGAAGGCGTCACGCTGTCAGCGGGTGTGCCGACTGTATGGCAAGGCCTGCTGGCATGCGCTGATCAGCATGACCTCACATTCACCACCATGCGGCGCACGGTCGTCGGCGGCGCAGCGTGTCCGCCGGCCATGTTGCGGCGGTTCCAGAATCGCTATGACGTGGAGGTTCTGCACGCGTGGGGCATGACTGAACTGAGTCCACTAGGCACGGTCTGCAGTCTGACCGGTGCGCAACGCACGAAACCCACGCAGCAACGCGAAGCGATGCAGGCCAAACAGGGGCGTGCGGTATTCGGTATTGACATGAAGCTCGTCACCGATGACGGCCAGGAGCTTGCATGGGACGGCGAGAGTGTGGGGAACCTGCTCGTGCGTGGCCCGTGGGTCGCGGCCGGCTACTTTCGTCACGAAGGCACGGCACCGCTTATCGACGGCTGGTTTCCAACCGGCGATGTTGCCCGCATCGACCCGCGAGGTTTCATGCAGATCACGGACAGAAGCAAGGACGTGATCAAGTCCGGTGGTGAATGGATCAGTTCCATTGATATCGAAAACCTGGCGATGTCGCATGAAGCCGTTGCAACGGCCGCCTGCATTGGCGTCAAACATCCAAAGTGGGACGAACGGCCACTGCTGGTCGTCGTCAGGAAAGCAGACGCGCACGTGTCGCGCGAAACACTGTTGGCGTTCATGGACGGCAAGATCGCGAAATGGTGGATGCCTGACGACGTCGTCTTCGTCGATTCGATTCCTCTCGGCGCGACCGGCAAGGTGCAGAAAAACCTTCTACGCGAACAGCTCGCGCCGATACGTGCCTAGACACCGGTTTCAGGTTCACAAACAAAGCACCATAAAAAGGAGACAGCATGAAACTGAAGTTGATGGTCGCGTTAGCAGCAATGGCATTTGGCGCTGTGGCTCACGCGCAATCGTCGGTCACGTTGTACGGTTCGGTTGACGGCGGCCTGCTGTATCAAAGTACCTCGGCAGCATCGTTTAGCCCTACAGCAAAAGATCTCGGCAAGATCTATCGGTATAAGGACGCGGGCATCTATTCGAGTTTTTGGGGGCTGAAAGGCGTAGAGGACATCGGCGGCGGTTACGCCGTCAACTTCAGATTGCAGGGTGTGCTCGATACGGGTACTGGCAAGCTCGGACTGTCAGATACGGCGGGCGTGCCAGGGTTCTTTAACCAGATTGCGACGGTGGGTGTCAGTGGTCCTTTTGGTTCCATCAACGCAGGCCGCCAGATCGCTCCGATGATCTATGCGATGGCGGAGACCGATGTCCGCGCATCGCAGTATTTCGGCAGTATTCTGAGCGGGTGGCTCGGGTTGAACACGGCAGCAGGCTGGCCAGGTACAAGCACAAATGGTCCGATTGGCGCGCTATATGACAGTAACGCGCTGGTCTATCGGTCGCCGGTCTTCCACGGAGTGAGCACCGAACTCGAATATGCGCTCGGCGGCGTGGCGGGGCAACCGCAGGGCAATACGCGCGAGTCGGCCGTGCTGAAGTATTCGGGTTACGGGCTACGACTTTCTGCGCTTTACTACAACGGCCACGATACCAACCCCGGCCCGACCACTGTTCCGACCGGACTCAACAACAACCGATACTGGTATCTGGGCGCGCTCTATAAGTACGAAGGGTTCTCGATCTCCGGTTCGTATAGCAATGGATCGAATCCCGCGCACAGGAATCTGGTCGACCTGGATCTGTACTCGTTCGGATTGGGGTATCGCTTCGCCCCCGACTTCCAGATCACCGGTGGTCTCTACTACATCAAAGACAAAAACACTTCAGCGAACAAATCACTGCAGATCGCAGCTGGGGCGGAATACAACCTGTCAAAGGCCAGCGTGTTGTATGCGCAGGTCGGTTGGGTCAACAACCACGGGGACATGACGCAAACCATCACCTACGGGCAACCTGCTGCGCCAGGTATGGGGACGACTGCAGCCATGATAGGGATCCGGCACAACTTCTAAACAAACGCAGGCTGGCGTTCGCCTCGACGGATGCCGGTCTGTGGCATTTCCTATGAACGGAGTCCGGGTCTGAAGACCGGGCTTATCATGCAGCAGTCCGAGTCATTGATCGAAATGACCTCTTTCAGATGCCGCCTGGGAGCGAGTGAAACATCTATTCGCCGCGCCTGGCCAACCACGTGACCGACCCCGGCGAGACGTCCGTCGCATCCTGAATGCCATTCTCCGGGTTAAACAGAACGACGAGAGGGGGCATCGCCTTCCCTTGACCTTCCCATCGCCACAGACCTTTTACGCGAAGCTTCATGCCTGGCGACGCACGTGACTCCTGCAACAGGTCACCGAACGGCTTTGTGCGAAACCACTTGACGGCGGTTCGCCCGAAAACCGATCGGGCGTATCGCCAGTTGTCTTTCATCTAGGTTTGTGGCTGTCAGCGTTAGATTTCTCTTTAGCGGCCGCAGAAGCCGGCGCTTCCCTGGAAACCCATCATGTCACTTCTCATCCTGCATATTGGTCATTTTTAGTCGGGCCGCGTTTCTGCGCAATTCAGTCGGCGTTCGTCCATTCCATCGTTTGAACGCGCGCGTGAAGTTGCCCTGGCTCTCGTAGCCGAGCCGCGTCGCAATGCCGGCAATCTGAAGGTCGGTCTGCGACAGCAACTGATTCGCCAGATCGCGTCTGACGTCTTCCAGCAATTTCTCGTAACTCGTATGCTGTTCGTCGAGATGTCGATAAAGCGTGAAACGGTGGATTGCAAAAAATTCCGCGACTTTCTGTGAGGTACAGCCGGTCGGAAGAAGCGTTTCGATCACCTGCCTGACCCGCGCGCTGAAGTCGTCGGTCTGGCGCGCCTCCAGCTCGGTCATGTGTTGATGCAGGAAGTGGCCAAGCTGCTGGTCGTGGCTCGACCTCGGCTGATCGAGCAAGGACTGGGGAAACAACACCTCGTAGTGCGCCTGGCCGAACCATACAGGCGCTTGAAAATATTGTTCGTACAGCGCACTGGCTTTTGGCTTCCGATACGCGATCCGCACCAGGGTAGGCCGCCACGTGCGACCGAGAATCAACTCCAGAATCCTCACGTTCGCCGCGAGATACGCGGTAAGCAGATGACGCGCGCCCGGAATGCCGCCGTCGATCGACATTGACATACAGGCGTAGCCCTCATCTTCCGTCATGCTGACATGCAGCCCCCGATACCAGACACCACAAAAGCGGATCAGGCTTTCGACGGCCTCGCGCACCGTGGGTGCGTTCAGTACCAGAAAGCGCAGGGGCCCTGCATTGTCAAGTGTTGCTCTTTGTCCCAGCAGAAGGCCGAGGTGCTCGCAGTCAATCAGCTTCGCTGCCGATTCGAGAATGCGGCCGTGTGAGACTGTCGACAAGGGGCTCAGTGGCGAAGCTAACGCTTCGTCTGTCACGCCGAAGGATTCGAGAAGCGCCCAAGGGTCCGCACCATGCTCGCGCAGGACAGCTGGCAACGATTTGAGCGCGCCGATCGGGATGGACTTTTCCGCTTTGGGTGCGCGCTTCATGTTCTGGCTCTTTGAGCAATGCTGAATGGCGAATAATCTGACGTCACTTGATGCCATTTTACCGCTGTTAGGTCCCGCGTCTAATCGCGGAACAAAAGCCTTACACCTGCATCGCCATCTCTACGGGATTTCGCAGAATCACGGCAGGGAAGTTGCACTCGCCCATTACGCCGAAGCAACGGTGAAAAAAACCTGGCTATGCGAATTCACGCAATACGACGAGCGATCAAAATGCAATCCCAGCCTCATGCTCCTGCAATTGAAAGAGACTCGATGAGCACCTTGGCAAGGTGGTTCTCAGCCCGCTGCCCGAACGCCAGCGCCTTCCTGACGTCGGACCGATTCTCAACCTTCCAGTGCGACACGCATAGCCGAACAGAGCTAGCTGGTTGTCGGGCGACCGCGCTACCACCCTCCGTCCGGCCTTTTGCGTGAGAAAAGCGTTTGGCCTACGTTCTGACGTTGCGCCCGATCCGGCCCAATGTTGGCATTTTGCCGATGAAGGAATGGTGATCTTCGCCAATCGGATGACCGGAAGCAGAGTGAAGCCGACGTCTGAACGTCCGATCGACAGGACGAGCGAATGACGCTATGTGGCCGATTGGGTGACTTCGCCAGCGGCCGCTTAGTGGCACTCCCGTTTGCAAAACCTGATTTTGGCTGACTGACCGGTTTGAAGAAAGTTGTCTGACCGGAGTGGGTCGACAAGACTCATTCGCCAAAAACGAATGCGGACATTCGCGGGTACCGGGTCGCGAATGTCGGCTAAGCGATCTCGAACTGCCGCACGTTCTTCAGCGGCCACCGTCCGCATTGGCCGATTATGCCAAGTCGTTGATTATGGAAAGTAGCAGGTCGGAACTCGCGTCGAGAGCTGATGGAAAGCGGCAAGCACGAATTCCGGCCTTTGCATAATCACAGCGCCTTCAGGAAGTTGAGCAGCGAGTCAGGTGCCCGATAGCGCGGGACCTTGCTGCCTGGTTCGTGAAGCCTGGCAAGCGCACGTTCCTTCATGTTCAGGTCGGCTTCGACGTAATGGTGTGTCGTGACGGGGCTCTCATGTCCGAGCCACAACGCGATTACGCTGATGTCGACGCCAGCCTGTAGTAGGTGCATGGCCGTGGTGTGTCGGATGGTATGGGGCGATACGTGTCGCTCTGCCAGACCGGGAGAGGAACGGGCTGCGTTCCTGGCAGCCAACGTCAGCCTCAACGCAACATTGGCTCTCGTCATTGCGTGACCGTTCCGATTCGGAAGCAGTGGCGATGTCGGCTGGAATTCCGGATTGACCCGCAACCATGCCCGTGCCGCCTTCACGGTAGAGCGCCAAAGCGGCACACTGCGCTGCTTGCGTCCTTTGCCGCGCAAATGAATGCAGGCAGAACTGTCATCAAGGACCACATCCGCAACTTTCACCCCGGTAATCTCCGAGACGCGCGCTCCGGTGTTGTACATCAGCAGGAACAGAAGGTGATCGCGTTGGCTCAGCCAGGAACCGCCGGGCGTACCGATCACCGTTAGCATCTCCTCGCGCGACAGATAGCTAAATATCGGGCGATCGAAGCGCTTGACCGGAACGCCCAAGGCGCGCTCAATCGCTTGTAACGACGCGACATCGCGGTGCGCGGCAAACTTCAGGAACGACCGCAGCGCTGCCAGACGTGCATTGCGCGTGCGTACACAATTGTGCCTTTGACGTTCAAGGTGATCGAGGAAGGCCATGATCAGTTCCGGCGTCATATCGGCGAGTGCCATCGTGGCTGGCGGCTTGCCCAGGCTCGCCTCTACGAAGTCAAGGAAGAGTACGAAGCTATCGCGATAGGCTGCAATGGTTTGCTCGCTGAGTGCCCGCTGCTGGGTCAGGTATTCGGCGAACCAGGCTTGCACGAGCGCGGCAAACGAAGGCGCTGTCTTAGTTTGCCTATACATTGCCGTCTCCGGCGAGATCGGCGAAACGCTCAAACTTGCCGCCGGCCAAGGCCATCAATTCCGGAACAGCCGTCAGATACCAGTACGTGTAGAAGATCTCGGCATGACCCATGTAGGTCGACAGCGCCAGCATCATCTGATCGATGTCGGTACCCTCGGCATGCCAGAGCATCATGCGTCGCACGGCGAAGGTATGCCGCAGATCATGAAGCCGTGGCGCCGTATGAGCGCCGCGGTTCACCCAGCCAAGGCTATCACGTAGCGAGTTGAAGACACGATGAGCCTGTCGCTCTCCAAGGGGCTGTCCCAGTCGCCGACCACGACTGCTGATCAGAAACGACATGTCAGGGGTATTGGCAATCTGCTGAATGCGTTGCCGTCGGTAGCGCCTTAACGCGGCAACGGTGCCCGGATGGATCGGCAGTTGTCGCGACTTGGCGACCTTGGTCTGTCGAATGGTCAGCATCCCACGCTTGAGGTCGACGTCGGCATCGCGCAAATGAATGGCCTCGGAGACCCGCAGGCCAGTCGAGGCCATCAGGCCGAACAAGGTCTCGTAGGTAACTGGCCGGAGACTTCCCTTTGGATCGAGCCGGCAGGCCGCCGCCAGCAACGCAACGATTTCGTCCTCATGGAAGATATGCGGGGCAACACGTCCCCGCTCAGGACCGAACACCGCTTCCTCCGGGATTTCGGTATCCGGTTCGAACTGCTTCAGGTAGCGGGCGAAGTGGCGAACTATCGCCAACCGGGCCGCCCAGGTCGCCGGCGTGTCACGGTGCCATTTATCCTGCCGGGCCCAATCCGTCATGAGGTCGGCCGTAAGTGGGCCACGGTGATGCCGATCGGCGGCGTAACGGGCGAAACTGGCCAGGAGCGTGTCCCGCGAGCGCAACTCAAATCCCAGGGAGCGCCTCTCGACGAAGTAGTCGTCGATCCGCTGCTGCAAGCTGATGCGCGCGCTCATGATTGACTCCCCGGCCACGGCAGAGCGACTGCCGACAGCTTCGGCGTGTCTAGCTTGGCGTAGATCAGGGTGGTATTGAGCGACCGGTGACGCAGCAGGTCAGCCACTTCCTTGAGCGAGCTGCCGTTCTCGACGAGGCGACAGGCCAGGGTATGCCGAAGTGCGTGGGCAGTGGAGTGCAGCAGACCGCTACGACTGCAGGCCCGCTTGATCACCTTCTGGACCGCCGTCGAGGTAACGGGCTGGTCTCGCCCTGCTACTCGCCGGACAAAGAGGGCCGGGTGGCTGGTCGCTGGACGTTCGTGTTGCAGATAGTCAGCCAGCGCCTGCCCGCATGCCATCGGCAACGGCATGACGTCCTGGCGCAGCGACTTCGTGCCTCTCAACGTCACAGTGCCTTCGCGCCAGTCGATGTCGCGGATCATGAGATGTGCGATCTCGCCAGAACGCAACCCCATGTCCAGTGCCAGCCGGACCATCGCATAGCTACGCTTCGGCCAGCGCCGAGCGCCTGCAACGGCGCCCAGGAGGCGGATAACTTCTTCTGGCTTGAGCGCACGTGGCAGGGATGCCAGCTTCCAGTGGACCGGATTCAGAATGACGGTGGAGAGCTTGCCGGGTTGGTCTCCGCAAACGGTCCGGTAACGCAGATAACTACGTAACGTTGCTGCCAGATGGGAGGCATAAGAAGCCGAGCCGCCTGCTCTCAACTGCGCCGAAAGAAACTGGCGAACATCGTCGGGGCGCACCTTTCTGAAGTCGATAGCGCACCGCTCGAATCTGTCTCGCAAGAGCAAACCGACAACACGAAGTCGGTTCTTACGGGTCTCGGCTGCCAGTCCCCGTACATCGCGCAGATATGCATCGTAGCGATGCAATTCGGCAGTAATGTGCGGTGGGAATGATGCAAAAGACGGCGCGTTGGACTTGGCCGGGTACAAACGGGTTGGCTTCATAACGGTCCCCTCAGGTGGAACCGTTACTCCAGATCATCGCTGAGATTATGTCGAGTTCGTGGGGCGTCACCTGCCGCCACACCCTGTGATTACCGGTTCGTGCCGCCGACCAGCACAGCTACTTTCCATAATCAACGACTTGGCATAATCGGCCTTATGCGAAGCTTTCCATAAGGCCGATGAACCGCCATCAACTTCGGCAGGTTCAGCGACCGCTTTCGGTGTGCTACCGACGCTCGAATGTCCCCCCGCGTCATCAAGTGAACGTCGCTTCCTCGCCGAACTGAGCCAAAGACTCGCCTCGCAGCATGGACAGAGTTGGCGGAGTCGGCTCGGTCGAAAGTTCGCCATCTTCACGATAGGCTAATTGATGGCACAGATCCGTCGCATGCCTTGTGCGGCTATCCTGCAATGGACAGGCGCCTCATCGAGTTTCGTGAAGCATTACGGAGAGTGCCGGGCATTGCGCAGCCGGAGTTGCTTGACCTGCTAACAATCCTGGCGGCGCTGTTCAATCTTGCTGGCAGTGCGGTTCAAGACGCGCTGTTTCCGGGCACGCGGTCTGAGGCGGAGTTTCAACAAGATGTTCGAGCTGCATTGCGCCGCGGCCCATCCATTGGGGTCGAACTGGACGAACATGCCAACGCAGCGGGTGGTGCCACCGATCTATCGTTCCGCGGAACCCCTATCGAGTTGAAGGTTGAGACGTCGGCATTTTACGCTCTAGAGGATGGCCGGCGCTTTACCAATCAGACAGCATCCTATGCGGTAGCGAAGGGTAGAAAGACTGCGGTGCTCTGCGTGCTGGATTGCAGCCCAAAGAATGGGCCGCCGCATGACCCCGCGCAGTTGGTGGGCCTTCAATCCTTGCAAAATGGTGACCAGATCTGCGTGCTGATCATCCAAGGAAATTTGCGGAAACTGAGCGCGCTCTCGGGCGGTTCGGTGTGCCAATAAGATGTAGAGGCGGAAAGCACTCGGGGATGCCACTACGTCAGACGAGCTTGTCTGGCTGCGGGAGATCGTCAACGGAATAGGCCGTCTGCTGCCTGACGTTGCGACGGGGGCGGTACTCCCATGGCTGGTGTTGGGCGTCCCAAATGCCGCAAGACGGACTTTATTCCGCGGCAGGATCGTCGAACTGTGATTTCCTCGTGTCATGACGGACTTTGCGCCTGAGCACACTCCTAAGTCGAGCGCCTTTCCATTCAACGACTTACGAACTGGCCCTTGGACGGACTTTATTCTCTCAGATCACTATTGATGCGAGAGAATAAAGTCGGTCAGCGACGAATGAAGTTGGTCCGAGCGTTGGTTCGGCATGCGTCAGAGAGATCAACGGGCGGCCGTGGGGAGCGTAATGATGTAGGCGCGAATGGCGCGGCATCGACGCTATCGGAGTGGAAGGTCCATCGACATCTTTCGAGGGCCGCTCGCGGCCATTGTCATGTCAGTCAGTGCGGCCCATTCACCGCAACGTCGCGGTGCCACAAGCACTCCGGAGGGAGCTCGGGTACAGCGCCCAAAGCGCGATGTCTGTGTAGGCACCAGGGTGGCGCGAAGGGCAACCGTAACGCGCAGAAAACCCAGCGGCCGGTGCAATTCGAGATCACCGAGGCTGCGCACAGCGAAGCACCCGGTCTGACCGCACGGGCGATCGAGACGCAGACGGGGGCGCGGGGCGGGATTGGCCGATCTCGAGGTCACAGGCGCAAGCCTACTGTACCGGGCGATGGCAACCAGCAGCATGTCCGGAGACCTTTGTTCAACGTATGCGCCAATTTTATGAATCGCTTCGTGTGGTATCGGCCCCGATGGGTCGGGACCGGGGCTTACGCCATTTCGGAGGCCCGTGCCAGTGCTTGCGTGTCGATATACTCCCGGATGTTCGTCAATTTACCGTTTCGAACGGTAACGGCAAAGACCCAATGGTCCTCCCACGTCCTATTCGTGGCTTTGATTCTGCCCCTAGCGAAGCCGACGACCAGAACCCGGTCTCCTTGCGCTACGAATTCGCGGGGCTCCACGAATGTCGTTTCCATCGTGTCAGATTGCGTCTGAAGCAAATCCGCCAAGCCCACATGCCCGCGGCGCGTGCCGGCTAGCGGCCAGTCCTCGCCCGGAATGATCCACTCAATATCTTCGACGGACAACGCGAGCAGGCCCTGCTTATCGCCGCGACCGATCGCACCAAAGAAGTCCTTAACAATCTGGACATTCTGTTCAATGCTCATCACACTTCTCCATTTCTCTCACATCGGATCGTCCACTGTCAGTAATTCAGCCGAGACCGATGCCAAGTTGTTGCCGCATTACCGAAGCCTCGTTGTAGCAATGGAAGGATATGACCTTTCCATGCTCGAGGTGAACAACATCGCAGCTTGGGACATCGATTGCCTTGCCTGTGGGAGCTAGAGTTCCAGAAGCAAGGGCCAGCTCGCCTTGATGCGTTCCCCGAATTGCGAGCTCGACAACGACGACGTTCTCCGCGACGTAGATGCCAAGCAACTCACGGTGGACGTCGGGGAATGCACTTGCGAACCCGGCAACGGAGTCACCCATGGTCTGCCCGCGGAAGTTCATGCCGGTAGCCATATCCCACATGTATCCTTCGTCAGAGAACATGAAGACAAACTTCTCGATATCCGTTACTCGGCCCTCCGCGGCGGCGTAGAGTTCCCTGATGACTTCTTCATTGCCAGGCATCTTGAATCCTTCCTGTAGTCGGTGCTGTCTCTTGACTTGCTCTCAATGGCGGCGTGCACCTGCTGGTAGGGCCGTGACCGGTGATTCAGCCGAGATCGACGTTCAAGGCGAAGTCCCATGTGCCGGCGCCGTTTTTGGCCAAGCCGATCATCATCAGGCCGAGCGCCTCTAGCGTCTGGGCCATCTGCAGGCCGCCGACATCAAACGGACGCAGCCCGAGACTTTCGAGGAAGGTCGAGACGCGGGCCTTCGCCTTCACATCGTCGCCCGCGATGAACGCGTCGAGGCGTCCACCCTTGGCGAGTACGTGACCGAAGATGGTATTGAAGGCCTTCACCACATGCGCGCCGGCGGGGATGCCCTTGGCGGTCTCCTGCGCACCGGAACTGCCGGGAGGGGTCACGAGGCCCGAAAGGTCGGCGGCGACCGGGTTGGTGATGTCGATGATCAGCTTGCCCTCGAGCGCTTTCCCAAAGTCGGCCACCACCGCCGCCGCGCTGGCGTACGGCACGGCGAGGATGACGATGTCACCCGCCGGCGCGGCGCCGTACTTCCCTGTGATCGCTCCGGACGCGAGCTGGTCGGCCAGTGCCTGCGCCTTTGCGTTATCGCGGCTGATCACCTCGACAGTCTGTCCAGCTTTGGCGACACGGCCAGCGATCGCAGTGGCCATCCCTCCTGATCCGATAATGCTAATAGTGCTCATGTGCAGTTTCCTCGTTAGTTGGGGTGTTGCTGTCTGCCGGGCTCGTTCCGACCCGGCTCCCTACCGTCAGCCCAGTTCAGCCGGCGGGGAAATAATGACCGTTGTCCATGTCCTCGAGCAGGCCTGGCTGAGCAGGCTCCCAGCCGAGAGCCTTGCGCGTGATGGCGTTGGACGCCGGGAAGTCGCCCGTGACCACAGCCGAGAGGAACCCGAAGTAGCCCGGCACCATCAGTTCGTCAGCGGGAATGCTCACAGCGGGCACGCCCAGGCGAGCGGCGATGGCCTCAGCAATCTCGCGCAACCGGATACCCTCGTCGGCGACCGCGTGCCAGGTCTTGCCGGCAGGACCTTTCTCCAATGCCAGTCGGAACAAAGAGGCCAGATCGCGGATGTGCACGGCGGGCCACCGGTTCTTGCCCTCTCCGGGGTAGCCGATGACGCCCTTCTCCTTCGCAAGCCCGATCAGGATCTGGAGGAAGCCGACGCGATCGGCCGTGCTGTGTGCGATGAGGGGAATCCGCACGACCGACGACCGCACGCCTTGCTCAGCAAGGCCGACGACAGCGGTCTCCACGACGTTGCGAGCCCGCAGGGTGCCCGCGTCCAAGGGCCTGCTAGGAAGGGCGGGGTCATCCTCGGTCGCCGGCCGGCCCAAGCTGACCGGTGCGACGATAGGGGCCTCCCGACCCACGTTCGTGGGTGCGCCGATGCTGCCGGCAACGACCAGCGGTTTTCCGGTCCCCGCCAGCGCCTCGCCGATAGCGAGCACGATTGAGAGCTCCGAATTGCCTAAGGCGGCGATCCCACCGGCCTGAAGCAGGTCAGCCCGGTATCCGACGTGGATGACGCCGTCGGACTCGGCCGCTGCCGCCTTGAGCCCATCGAGGTCGCTAAGATCCCCGCGACGCGCCTTGGCGCCGAGAGCGGACACCGCAGCGGCCGACTCGTCCGTTCGGGCCAAGGCGGTGACCTCGTGGCCGGCCGCGACGAGGTCGGGGATGATGTGCGAACCGGCGTGGCCGGTCCCGCCAGTGACGAAAACGTGCATGCAAATGCTCCTTGTGAGTGATGCGAGAAGTGGTGGTACCCGTGCGCTCAGCCGGGATGGCTGATACCGAGTGAGAAGTTCGTGTGGTTGACGGAGTGGGTGGCGAGGCCCAGTGTCAGCAGGGCGGCGTGCTCGAGCGTCCGCGCCATCGGCATCGGCCCGGTATCCATCGGGCGCAGTCCGAGGCTCTCGATGAACGCCGAGACGCGTGCCTTCGCCTGCGCGTCGTCCCCGGCGAGGAACACGTCCAACGGGTTGCCTCCGCCTGGACCGGCAGCCAGTACGTGAGAGAACTGGGCATTGAACGCCTTGACGACATCCGCATTGGCGGGGGCGAGCTTGACGATCTCCTGCGCGCCGAAACTGTCCTCAGGGGTCACAAAGCCCCTGAAGTCGGCGTCGATGGGATTGGTGATGTCGACGAGGAGCTTGCCTGCCAGCTCCTCGCCGTACTGCTTCACCACGTCGAGCACGGCTGCGTAGGGAACCGCCAGGATAACGATGTCTCCGGCCAGGGCGGCGCCGAACGTTCGTGTCGTCGCGCCGGCTCCGAGCTGCCCGGCCAGCGTCCGCGCCTTGACGGCGTCGCGACTCGTCACCTCGACGGCGTGTCCGGCCCTGGCGGCGAGGCCGCCGATCGCTGCGGCCATGCCACCTGCGCCAATGACGCTGATAGTGCTCAAGTGCAGTCTCCTTGTGAGTGGGTTGGTGCTCGTATTCTCTAAAGGTCATGCTAGCCGCTTTACTTGCAAAAAACAAGTAAACATGAAAATTTACTTGCGTCATGCAAGCGATGTTAGGATCTAGCTATGAAGACGACATCTAAAGAAGACATTCGGTCCCATTGCGCAGTGAACTACGGCGTGGAGATCTTCGGCGACCGGTGGTCGCTCCTGATCATTCGCGACATCGTTTTTGCTGGCAAAAAGACGTATGGCGAGTTCCTGAAATCGGAAGAGGGAATTGCGACCAATGTTCTTGCTTCCCGACTTGCCTTTCTTGAGGAGCAGGGAATTCTCTCGAGGGCGCCCAGCCCCGACGACAGGCGCAAGGACTTCTACACGCTGACCGAGAAGGGCCTGGACCTCATTCCGATCATGTTTAACATAGTCATTTGGAGTGCGAAGTATGATTCGAAGTCGTACGTGCGGCACAGCAAGGAGTTTTTTGCTCGATTGAGTCGAAGTCCCATGCAGGTGAGCGAAGAAGTGAAGGCGCTTGTCCGCAATGGCGGGTGTGTCTTTCCTGAGAGCAAGGAATGAGCAAGTGAAGCCGCCATCAAGGTTGCACCAACCCAGCGGCTGTTCAGGGTCCGAAAGACTCGGTCATTGACAGCAAGAGTCGGCACATTCGCCGTTGGAACAGTGCGAGCGACGGTGGAGCAGCTTAACGTCGTGCCACTGATACCAGACGCGTGACTGCCACCCGCAATAGCAGTTGCTTGCCGCGAATGGCTGAGTGCACCGGGTATGGTGAGCGCGACGCGGTGGACCGGCTTGCAAGTCTGAACTGCGGGTCGCGGAGGCGCCGGCGCCCGTTTGTCTAACTTTCCCGAGCAGTTCCTCGCCAAGTAACCTCGAGACAGCGCCGAGTATGAGTCTGACGGACTATATTCCGCTTCGGATTCGCTTTAGCTCCAGAACGGTTCGCGTGACTTACTTTCCCCGCCTGTCGTCGGCAGGAATTTCGTTGTACAACTGTGGGGCATCGACCGCCGCCGTGACCGACTTTATTGTGTCGGACTACTGTGGCACGTCGAACAGACGGCGCGGAGATCATGGTTCTGCGCGCGGAAGCGTCGAAAGGGCAATTGACACTGGTGCAATCGCCGCCGACGAGCAGTCAGGACTTTCAGAGCGTGAAGAGCGGAGCCGAACTTGCGCTCAGCCATGACGGGCTCATGTTTGAGCAGAATAGCTTCGTATCATAGGCGCATTAGCAGAACGAGAACTGCGCGTGGCAAATGGAGATGTGGCTTTTTTCGGGCCGGGAATTGCAGTTATGCGTATGGCCGATCAGCACTTTTTAATCCATTTGACATATAAAACAGCGCGCAGTTAAGCAGGCAGCTATGTAAGCCGTCATTCATAGTAAGAGCGTTGCTATGCGTGCGGCAGCGACACGATTTATCTGCCGAGCGACGTCGACTGAATGCTATTCGATGGTTCAGCCGGCTATTGCCGAAGAAAATCGAGCAATTGAATTGAGCGGAATTCATTACCCTAAATTTCCAAACCTTTTTTGCCGATAACAGGCGGTGTGTTTTTGCGCGTGCCTGGAGGTCATCTCAAGCCGGCGCACAACACAGCCAAGGAGTTTTACACGGCACCAAACGGGCAGTGGAGAAAAAGAATATGCGTATCAAGCAAGGGAAATCGGCTTTCGGGGTAATTGTTGCGCTCTCTCTGGCAGCGAGTCTGGCTGCATGCGGCGGGGGTGGCGGCGGTGACGGCGGCACGAACAGCATGGCCAACACCGGCACGAACACGAGCAACGGCACGAACAGCGGCACCAACACCAACACAGGCACGAACACCGCCGGCAACACACCAATCATCACCCAGACACCGACTGACGACGGCCAACTGCACGCGGCCTGCTCGAACTGCGGCGCGGCCGACGACTCGACCTACACGGGTAGCGGCGTGGGCCTGTGGCAAGCGCTCAACACGGGCGCGCAGCCCGACACCGTCAATGTGTCGCTCAAAGGCACGACGGGCCGCAACGTCACGCTCGTTTTCACCAACGAGCTGGCAACCCCAGTGGCCTTCGACGCGAGCGTGGCGGCTCCGGCGGCGGATGTCGTTTCCATGAAGGCGCAGGCTTCGGGGGCATCGACAGGCGGAGAAGACGCGCTCATGCAAAGGATTCACGAATTCAACTCGACCGGCTGGAAGACGCTGGTGCAGCAGAGCGCGGCTTCGTCGGCTGCTTCGGGTTTGTCCGCTGACATCGTCGGCCGCGTGCAGCGCTCGGTGGTGACCTACAACATCGGCGATACGCGCGACTTCTGGCTGGCGGACTACACGCAGCGCCACATGACGCTTCAGGCTGTGGGCACGACCACAGACGGCACGAAGGTCAATATCTGGGTCGAGACCTCCGAATACGGCACAGGCAAGATCACGCCGGCAATCGTCAGCAGTCTTTTGCAGAACTACGCGGGCACGGGCGGCGTATACGACATGGTCACGGGCGTGGGCGGACCTTTCTGGGGCACGGTCAGCACGGCCGGCATGATTGGCGCATCGCAACCGGTCGACCTCGTCGTCGCGAACTTCGATCACGATGCGCAGCCGTACGGCATGGTGGGCTACTTCTGGTCGCTGAACAATTTCGTCAACCAGGGCAGCGGCCTGACGGCTTACAGCAATGCGGACCTGTCGCTGTATCTGGATTCGGAGACGCTGTATCTGGCCGGCTCGGCCGGCATGAAGTCGATGCAGACCGTGATGGCGCACGAAAGTACCCACATGCAGAACTTCTACCGACGTGACATGCTGATGGGGGCGCAGTACACGTACGACACATGGCTCGAAGAAACGACCGCGATGATGATGGAGGACTGGGTCAGTTTCAACATCGACTCCACCTACAACGCCGTTCGCGACAACCGCTTCATCAGCTATCTGACGTACAACAACCACGGCAGCTATACCTGCGGTCTGACGACGTGGGACGTGGGCGACACGACGTGCGACAGCTACACGACCAACGGCTCGTTTGGCGGCTTCCTGAACCGGCAACTCGGCCTCGCGTTTTACAAGGCCCTGTTGAACGACAAAAATGCGACGACGTCGATGGCTATTCTGAACGACGCCATCAAGCAGGTTCGTGCGGATTCGAGCGTTGCTCAGGAGTTGCGCCACTTCACCGCTGCCGCAAGCGCTCAGGTGCCGCTCACGGCGAACATGGCGCAGTACAGCTTCCCCTCGCGCGCGGAAGGTGGCTTCACGCTGCCGTCCATCGATCCTTCGAAGATGGTCCGTTTGCTGCCGTCGGCCTCGCCGGGCATTCTATTGGGCTACGCGAGTTTCCCGGTAGTGCGTTCGCACGTCGCGAATACTTACCAGGAAACGGTGACCTTGCCGCCTGGCGTCACGCTGTCGGTCATCGTGCAGTGACCTGGTCGCGCGGCGGCATCGCGTGGAATTGATTGAAGAAGCCGTCCCCTTCCCGGGACGGCTTTTTTCGCGCATGCTGCTGGCTGATCGAAGTTGATAACCACTGCACACGTACGGTTTGACCCGGCTGCCGCTATGCTTCGAAAACTTCTGCTGTCTGCATTCGTTCTTTGTGCCGGTGTTGCGTGCGCAGGCGTAGCGCGTCCCGGCGACCCGGTCGATCTGCGCGGTACGTTGGTGCTTCGCGGCAATGAGCCGTTTACGTATGCCGTCGTTTCCGACGGCAAGACGATGTGGCAACTCGTGGGCGTGGAGCGCGCGACGGCACTTCGCTTGCAGGGCCGGCTCGTTCATGTGACGGGCCGGGTAGGACAGACCGCCGTGCCTTCCGGGCTGCCTGCGGTTCAGGTCGATGCGGTGGAGGTGGATGATGGGACGAGGCGTTGAAGTACTCAGCACCCGTCCCCGGAGTCACACGCCGCTGCGGAAATCCTCCGCATCGACGTCATACCCCGACGGCTCCCAGCGAATTGCGAGCAACGCCAGCAATCCGCACAACGGTGCGAACGCGATGACCCAGAAAACACGCGTGCTCAGCGCAGCTGCCAGCACCGGAAAGAGGAAGAGCGACGCGGCCGAGCTGGCGCGCATCAGCGTCTGGTTGAAGCCCACGCCGACCCCGCGCAGCGACGTCGGGTAGCTCAACGACGCGAAGGTCATGCTGTGCGATCCGGGTCCGATGCCCTGGCCCAGCAGGAACAAGGCGAGCAACGCAACGGCCGCGACCACCTCGGGTACCGACGACGGACGCCCCACGACGGCAAGACCCAGCAGCGAGATCAACTGGAGTGCGTAGCCCAGTACCGTCAACTTCCACGCGCCGACCGCCGGCACGATGCGCACCGCAATCAGCCCGCCGACGAAAGCGAAGCAGAGATTCAGCGCGAGCGAGGCGAGAATCGTCGTGAGCATCGACTGGGCAAGGAAGCGCGAAATGATGACAGGCAATCCGAACGCGACGGCGTTATAGGCGAAAGCCGAAGCAATGCCGATGACGGTCGCGAGAACCGTTCGCCGCAGATAGACACCGCGCAGCAGCGCGCCGTAATTGCGCCACGAACCTGTGCGCACGGGCGCACGATCGGCGATGGTTCCGACTTCCGGCGCGAGCTCCGCATCGATTCCGTACGAACGCTTCAGAATGCGCGCTGCACCTTCAAGGTCGCCCTGATTGGCGGCCCAAACGGGCGATTCGCTGATGTATCGGCTGCGAACGGCAATGATGATGATCGCCGGCACCGCGCCGAAGCCGAGAATCAGACGCCATAGCAGGCCCGAGTGGCTGGCCGGCAATGTCGAATAGAAGCCCAGCACGAGCAGGTATGAGATGCTGATCGCCGCATACCAGACGGGGCACCACGTGGCGATACGCGCAGCCTTGTTGCCGCGTCCCGACAGGCGTGAGAACTCGGCCAGAAAAGCCATCGCGACAGGCAGATCGATACCCACGCCGAGCCCCATGACGAAGCGCGCGCCTCCGAGCACCCAGGCGTTGGGCGCAAATGCGCATGCCAGCGCCGCGACCACGAAGAAAAACATGTCGGCCATGAACACGCGATAACGGCCGATCTTGTCGGTGAGAAAGCCCCCGAAAAAAGCGCCGAAAATCGCGCCGAACGTGATCGCCGACGCGACGAGCCCGGTGCCCGCAGGCGTTAGCGAAAATTCGCGCGAGACGTCCTTGAGGCCGAACGCGAGCGCGCCGAGATCATAGGCATCGAGAAAGACGCCGCCGAGCGCGATGGCAACGACGATGCGGGCGTCGCTGCCGGCCGCCGCGCCGCGGTTGACGAGGTCGGAAACATCAGAAGCCGAACGGATGACAGGCTTTGCGGGCCCGGTTGTGGACGCAGCGGACGCCGTGGGCGCAAAGGTAGTTGACATGCAAAGACGACCGGCAAAAAGGCGCCATCGTACGCCGGACCTTTGGGGCCGCACAAATCCATATTGGTTATTTGCTCATGCAGTCAACGGGCGGAATCGTCGTGCATAGCGCTTTTTTCCGCAATAAGCTGAGATTTTTGAGGCTATGTAATTGAAGTTTACGTAATAATTGCTGCGCACGCCCCGTTTGAATTCCATCAACCGTCAAATGTGCAGGTCATGGCTTTTAGCGAACCAAGGTCTCCATTTTTCAGGTGGGTCGTGTCTTCCGCTCAGGAACTCAGTCCGGAAAATCGCCAAATCCTGCTCGCTCATCTATTCACGCGAACGTCGTCGATCATATTTGCGTCGATCTGCGAAATCAGCGTCTGCGCCACCGCTTTCTATCTTTATCCGATCCCGCTCTATGCAGCGTGGGGCATCGCTGTCGTCGTGCTCCTGTTGGCGCGCCTTGCGCTGATCTGGTTGTGCCGCAAGCGCAGCGCGCAAAATCGGCCAACGCCGACCTCCGCGTTTTTGCTGGCGAGTCTGCTGTGGAGCGTGCTGTTCGGTTTCGGCACGTTGTTGTGCAATATCAGCGGAGATCCAACGCTATTCCTGCTCGGAAACGTTTGCGCGGTCGGTGTGATCGGCGGATTGGCCGGCCGCAATGCCGGCACGCCCAGGCTCGCGATGCTGCAGATCTCCTTCATCCTGAGCCTGTTGGGTCTCGGCGCGGCGATGTCGCCAGGCAACGGCAAGCTCGTGCTGCTGTTTCAGGCGCCTTTCTGTGCCGCCGGTTTCTTCACTGTGGCGTTGCGCAGCAATCGCGACACCGTCGCCCTGTTGCTGACGCGTGAAAATGCCCATCGCCTCGCGCGTCAGGACAGCCTCACCGGCCTGCCCAATCGCGCGCATATCAGCGAATTGCTGCTCGAGCGCACCGGGCAGGGCGTGTCGCGTGAGAAACAGTCGTTCGCTGTTCTACTGATCGATCTGGATGGTTTCAAGGCGATCAACGACAGCCTCGGCCATGCCGCCGGCGATCAGATTCTTCAGGAGGCGGCGGTCCGCTTGCGTGAAATCCTGCCGGGCGGTGATCAGGTCGGACGCCTCGCGGGTGACGAATTCGTCGCGATTTCCGACGGTATCAGCGAGATCCGCGAAATTCGCGTGCTGGCCGACCGCATCGTCAAGACGCTCGCACGTCCGTTCGTGTTGAGCGAGGCGCTCGTGCATATCGGCGCGAGCGTGGGGGTTTCGCTTTATCCGGAGCACGCGAAGACGGGGCCGCAATTGCTGATCTGTGCTGACCGGGCGTTATATGCGGTCAAACGCAGCGGAAAAAGCGCGTTTGTCATCTTTGATACCGACAAGCACGTTTCCGACGAAAGCCTGAGCCTGCTGCGTAGCGACCTGGAAGGAGCGCTGAAGTCGTTCAACGGCCTGCGCATGGAGTATCAGCCGATCATCGATCTCAGCGACGGCACAATTTCCGGCCGCGAGGCGCTGATTCGCTGGACCCATCCGAACCGCGGCGAACTGCCTCCGTCCGCGTTCATCCCGACCGCCGAACGCACCGGCCTGATTCTCGCTCTCGGCGAATGGGCGTTGTTGCAGTCGTGCACGGAAGCTGCGACGTGGCGGGACAAGGTCGCCGTCGCTGTCAATGTCTCACCCGTGCAGTTGCGGGAGGAGTCGTTTGCGTCGACGGTTGCGGCGATTCTTCGGAAAACGAGACTGCCGCCCACGCGCCTGAACCTCGAAGTCACGGAAACGGTGCTACTGAACGACGATGCCGTCACGCAGCGCAACGTCGCGAGGCTGCGTGCGCTAGGCATCGGCATGGCGCTCGACGATTTCGGCACCGGCTTCTCGACCATGTCGACGCTCGTGCGTTTTTCGTTCGACAAGCTGAAGATCGACAGCTCGTTCGTCAAGGAGTCCGTGCACGGGCGCGAATCCGCGGCGGTGGTGCGCGGGATCGTCGCGCTGGCTCGCGAATTCGGCATGCCGACCACGGCAGAAGGTATCGAAACGCAGGAGCAGCTGGATTTCGTGCGTGTGTGCGGCTGCACGCACGCGCAGGGCTTTCTGTTGGGCAAGCCGCTGCGCGGCTGTGAGATCGAGCAGATCGACGGACAACTGACCGTGAGCGCGCGTTCCTGAAGACTGGCATCGAGGTGGCAATGGACTCTACACTGCAATTCCAGCTGCGGATCACCGTCTCGCCTGAACTCGCGGATGCACTTCGCAGCGACCCGACGAATGCCGCGCACGCCGCGCTTCGCGACATTCCGCGCAGGCACGGCGCGACGTTGAAGTGCCAGTTCGATGCATTCGCCGATTACGTCAACGAGGCGGAAAGACTCGGGACCGAAAACTATCCGCTCTATCAATGGACGCGGGACACCATCGAGAACCCGGAGAAGAAAGCGAAGTATCTGCAGTCGTTCACGATCTATGTGAACGGTGACGAGGTCTATGGCAAGGACGTCGCGGATGCGATGGAAACCGAATTATTGAAACTGGTCGATGCAGATGGCGTTAGCCGCGTTTCAAGGTTCGATACGCATCCGGCGAATAATCCGCAGCCGCCTGCGCGCTAGCGGTTGCGCTTAGCCGCCGTGTACGTCAGCCGCCGCCGACGCGGCAGAGAAAGTAAAACTGCTGCGATCAATCCACACATGGCAGGCCTTTCTGCCACGCGCCGTTCTCATCCCTTTTCCACGTTATCTTCTTCGTGTCACGCGCAACGACCGCGACGCCGCCCACGCACGGCCCATCCTTTCATCCGGGTGTCACACCTTCACGGCTAGGATCGATGCTCGTAGCCGTCACACACTGCGCCGGCAGCGTGCACTTCAGCGCGAGTAGCCACACGCGCCCGGCATCGGCGCTGGCGTTCCTCGATCCCCCATACAACACCACCGGACATGTCGAACAAAAAAATCGTCAAGGCATCACCGCCCGATGATCAGGGCGCTTCCATCGTCTCGCGTCGTGGGTTCCTGAAGTTTGCCGGCGCTTCCAGCCTCGCCACGGCGGCGGGCACGCTCGCGTCGGCGGCGCGGGCCGCCAACGGCAATCCGCCGGACGGCACGCCGGAGCAGGTTCACCTGACCTGGGGCAACGACCCGACGAGCGAAGTCACGGTGTCGTGGGCGTCGCTTGCGCCGGCGGTGAATCCGCAGGTGCGTTTCAGCGGCGCGGATTCGAAGCGGCACACCGTGCATGCGGTGCAAAGCACGTACACCGACGGCATTAACGGCGAGGTCGTGTTTGCCTATCACGCGCGTCTGCGCAATCTGAAGGCCGATACGAATTACCAGTACGAGGTGACGGCCGAGAACGACGGCAATGCGGCCCAGCCTTTTTCCGCGAGCTTTCGCACGGCGCCGCGCGGGCGCGCGCCGTTTCGCTGGACGAGCTACGGCGACCTCGCGACGCCGAATACCGGCTGGGTGTTGTCGTCGCCGCAAAGCCGCTTCGCGGTGCAGGCGGTCGAGCGCTTCCAGCCGCTGTTCCACCTGCTCAACGGCGACCTTTGCTATGCCAACCTGAATCCGCTGCAACAGCCGGCGGTGTGGCGCGACTTCGGCAACAACGCGCAGACGTCGGCGTCGAACCGGCCCTGGATGCCCTGTCCCGGCAATCACGAACTCGAATTCAATAACGGCGAACAGGGACTGGCGTCGTATCTCGCGCGCTATACGCTGCCGGATAATCATTCGCGCTTCCAGGGCCGCTGGTACAGCTTCCGCGTGAGTTCCGTGCTCTTCATCTCGCTCGATGCGGACGACGTCGTCTATCAGGACGCGGCAGCGTTCGTGGCCGGGCCGGCGCCGCTAGTGCCGGTCGCGAGCACCGGCAATCCGCCGATTCAACCGGGCACCTCGTTATACGTGCGCGGATATAGCGATGGCGAGCAGACCCGCTGGCTCGAAAAGGTCCTGCACCACGCGGCGCAGGACGACGAAGTGGACTGGATCATCGTCCAGATGCATCAGGACGCGCTGAGTTCGTCGCAGACCGGCAACGGTTCGGATAAGGGCATCCGCGAGGCCTGGCTGCCGCTGTTCGACCGCTACGGTGTCGACCTGGTGTTGTGCGGCCACGATCACGACTACGAGCGCAGCTACCCCGTGCGCGGCTGCAATCATCACAAGGGCAGCGACATCGCGACGGGCCGGCCAGTCGATACATTGCAGCCGAAGCCGGTGATGTCGGCGGTATCATCGGGCGCGTCGACGTTCGACACGAGCCACGGCACGATTCACCTGATTCTCGGCGGCGGCGGCACGAGCGCGCCGCTCGATGTGTACGGTGTGGATATCGGCACGGGGCTGCCGCAAGCGCGGATTTTCACGCGACCCAATCGCCCGGTTGTGGGGACGACGGCAGGGACGTTCGCGCGCGCCAGCGCGGACGCCGTCGAGGACGCGATCTGGTCGGCGCAACGCGACACCGGCACGGGCTACGGTATTGCGGTGTTCGATCATGACCCGGGACACCGCGGCGGCGAAACGACGATCACGATGAACTACTATCACGCGCCCGGTGCGGACCAGACGCCGACGCCGAACTACGAGTTGTTCGAGACGATCGAGTTGAAGAAGAAGCGCCGTGGTTGAGCGCTGAATGAGCATGAGCGGCGGGTCGGCGAGACAACGGAGTACCGTGATTCGTCGACCCGCCACCGGGTTGCACAACATATGACCCGGTCAACCGGATAACTTCAGCGGGCCAGTCTTCGCCTCTCCCCTTCGCTCTTCTCGAGTATGTCGCATGCAGTGCCGCGCATTTCCACGCACGTTGCAGCCGCCGGCTTCGATCACTCTCCTACTGTGTAACCCACTGCGCTCAAATCACCCGGTCATTTTGTTACACGTCTTACCGGGTTGGTCCGGCGTGGTTACAAACGCCTTTCGTCAGGCCGGTTATACTCGGCGCCGTCTCAAGAAAACAAAACACCAGTTATGTCGAAGAAAATCATTCAGGTGGTTGCCGTTGCTGTGTTGACCGCTGCGGCGTCTTTGTCGGCAGTGGCCGGCGATATGAACAACATGCTCGGCGGCGCGCTCGGCGGTGTGGCCGGCGCGGCGCTCGGTGGCGCGGTGGGCGGCAGCACGGGCGCGGTTATCGGCGGTGCGGTGGGCGGTGGCGCCGGCGGTGCAGTGACGTCGAATCGCCGCGAGCGCACGGGCGCGATTATTGGCGGCGCGCTGGGCGGCGGTGCGGGCACGGCAGCCGGCAATGCGATGGGCGGCCGCTCGGGCGGCCTCATCGGCGCGGCAGTGGGCGGTGGCGCGGGCTCGGCGCTCGGCGGCAACGTCTCGCGCTCCAACTCGTACGCCGACGATAATTCGCGCGGCTACCGCTCCGGCAAGCGTCATCACAAGCATCGTCATTACGACTGAGCGCGTCACGCTCGCGCTTGAATTCACCTAGGCGCGAGCACGACGTTGTATTCATCAGGATGCATGAATCGGAGCCCAGGTTTCCGATTCATACCGACGCGAAGGCGAACACGGAGATGATCGACAGCGGCATAGCCGCGCTCAAAGGCTGGCAGACGGTAATGAACGCGCTCGTGATCAACCCCGAACGCGCGCGTGGCGCAGCAGGATCGGTGGATCAAGGAGAACCGGGCGCATATCGACGGATCGCTGGCGAAGCTGGATGTCGATTTCGACAAGGTGCTCGGCCGCTCGCGCGGGAATTGACTATCGCGTTGGATAGCGTGACGTCGCGGGCGCGGCGTTGATCCGACCGTGCTCGCGAGGTGGAGATCCGATAAGGCGCTTTACTACTTGTCCGCGAGTGGAAACGCAGCGTCGCGACCCGCACGCGGCGAAGGCGTCGCAGGCTTCAGACTGCCGATAAACGCCGCATCCGGCTTCATGACGAAAGTCAGCAGCACCCCGCAAGCCATCACGCCGATTGACAACAGAAAGGTGACGTTCCAGTTGCCCAGACGATCGATCAGATAACCGGCCATCACCGGGCTCACGATCGCCGCCGTGAAGCCCGTGCCGCTCATGATGCCGCTCGCCGTGCCCGAGCGGTCATAGGCGATGTCCATCGGAATGGCCCACATCGGGCCGATATTCATTTCATTGAAGAACATCGCGGCGGCGAGGAAGACCAGCGAGTACATCGGGTCGTGAATCAACACGACGGGGATCAGCGAGAGGCCGGTCATCGTCATGCAGAACGCAACGAGGGCGCTGCGCGCGAGTTTCAGATTGCCGGTGCGGCGCAACAGCCGATCGCTGATCAGTCCACCGACCAGATCGCCGAACACGCCCGCAATGAACACACCCGACGTGAAAATGACCGCCTTCTTGATGTTCAGATGGAAGCTGTGCATGAAGTAGAGCGGCATCCAGTCCAGCATCAGCCAGAGAATCCAGTTGTAGCAGAAATACACGGCGGAGACCGGCAACAGGCGCCGATAAAGCCGCGCCCAGGTGCCGGGCGCTTCCACCGGACGAACTCTCGGCGGCGGCAGGCTATGAATTTCTTCGGCGGTGATGCGCGGGTGATCCGCGGGTTTCTCGGTGTACGTGATGTACCACAACACGAGCCAGCCGAAACTCAGCGCACCGAGCAGATAGAACGCAAAGCGCCAGTCGAACGCGGTCATCAGCGCCAGCACGAGTATCGGCGCGATGGCGTTGCCAAGCCGCGCCGACGAATGCGTGATGCCTTGTGCGAAACCGCGCCGGTCCTTCTTCACCCACGACGCCATCGCGCTGGTAGAGGCGGGGAAGGTCGCGCCTTCGCCGAGACCCAGCAGCAGGCGCGCCGCGACGAGCGTCGCGAAACCGCCCGCGAGTCCCGTCAGCGTGGTCGCCACGGCCCAGATGAACGCGCAGGCGATCAGCGTGCGCTTCGCGCCGAAGCGGTCGCTCACCCAGCCGCCGATGAACTGGAACACCACGTACGGATACGCAAATGCCGAGAAGATGAAGCCGAGCTGTGTGTTGCTCAGTCCGAGTTCCGATTTGAATTGCCCGGCGGCGGTGCTGATGTTGACGCGATCGACGTAGGTGATGAAGTACATCAGGCACAACATCAGCAGGACGGTGGTGGTCGCCTTGAATTGCAATCGTTTCATGTCTCACTCCACGTTGTTCGTTTATTGTTATTTCGGCGCACCCGAGGTGAAGGCGATCACGGCGTCCTTGAAGCGGGTGCTGCCGTACACCTCGTCGATCAGGTCTTCGTCGTCGAGCCGCTGTTCGACGACGATGCGGCGCAAGCTCTCCTTCACCGCTTTCTGCGTGACCGGCGACAACGCCATGAGCCGTTGCGCGAGCGCATGCGCCGCCTCCTGCAACGCGCCGGGCGAGCAAACGTCGTGGACGTACCCGCATTCCAGCATGTCCGAGGCACTCAGATAGTCGGCGAGCATCAGCATCTTCTTGACGCGCGGCACGCCGAGGGCAGCCTGAAGCCGCGCGATGTTGCGCGAGGACAGCGTGTTCGACAGCGTCTTCGCGATCGGCGCGCCGAAGCGCGATGCATCGCTGCACAGTCTGAAGTCGCACGCTGTCGCGAGCGCGAGGCCGCCGCCCACGGCCCAGCCGTCGATCACGGCGAGGGTGGGCATCGCGATGCGTTCGACCGTATCGATGACGCGTTCCACGAAGGCCTCGTAGGCCACGCCATCGCGGCCGTCACGAAAGTCCTTGAAATACGCGATGTCCGTGCCGGCAATGAACGATTTGCCGCCCGCGCCGCGAAACAGGATGCAGCGCACGCCGCTGGTGCGTTCACACTGGCCGATGAGCGTGAGCAACGATTCGTACATGTCGAGCGTCATGGCGTTGTGCCGCTCGGGCCGATCGATCACGATCTCCGCTGCGCCCGAAGCATGCACTGTGAGGGTGACGGGTTCGTTCATGATGCCGTCCCGTTGATTTCGGCGAAGATTTCATCGTTGTGTTCACCGAGCAGCGGCGGGTGGCGGCGCACCGTTTGCGGCGTGCCGAGCATCTTGACCGGAAAGCCGATGTTCCTGACCTTGCCTTCAAGTGGATGGTCGATCTCCATGCACATGTGCCGGTGCGTGGCATGCTCGCTTTCGAACGCTTCCGGATAGGACAGGATCGGGCCGGCCGGAATGCCGGTCGCGAGCATCGCCTCGACCCACTCGGCGCTGTCGCGCTTCGCAAATTCCTGCTCCAGTACTTCGATCATCGCTTCGCGATTCTTCAGGCGCAGCGAGACGGTTGCATAGTCGGCGTGCGCGACGAGGTCCGGCCGCTGTAGCAATTCGCACAGCTTCGTCCACAGCTTCTGATTAGTTGCGCCCATGACGAAGTAGCCGTCGCGCGCTTTCACTGCCTGATAGGGTGCGCTCATCTTGTTGCTGGTGCCGAGCGGCGTCGGCGGCACGCCTGTGCCCCAGTACTCCGACATGTCCCAGATCGAAAAGGCCATCACGGAATCGAACAGCGACGCGTCGATGTGCTGACCCTCGCCGGTTTTCTGCGCGCCGATGTAGGCCGACAACAGGCCGTACACCGCGAACAGCGCGCAGCCGATATCGGCCACCGGCACGCCTGCCTTCACGGGCTTGCCGCCCTTGTAGCCAGTCACGCTCATGACGCCGGACATCGCCTGCGCCATCAGATCGAAGCCCGGGCGCGAGGCCCAGGGGCCGCTTTGCCCGAAGCCGGAGATGCTCACGTAGACGATCTTCGGATTGATTGCCTTGATCGACTCGTAGTCGATATGCAGGCGCTGCACCACGCCGGGACGGTAGTTTTCGACGATCACGTCGGCGGTCTTCGCGAGTTTGTAGAAGAACTCGCGGCCTTCGTCGCTCTTGAGGTCCAGCGTCAGAGAACGCTTGTTGCGGTTCATGTTCAGGAAGCCCATGCTGTCGGGACCCTTCATCTTGAATCCCATCGCGCCGCGAGTCTGATCGCCTTCCAGCGGCTCGACCTTGATCACGTCCGCGCCCAGGTCGGCCAGCAGCATGCAGGCGAACGGGCCCGCCATGACCTGGCTCACGTCCAGCACGCGGATGCCTTGCAGCGGCAGATGTTTCGATTCGGTCATATCGAGGTTCCTTTGGTACGTTGATTCGTCGTTTCGAAGTGGCGGGAGGATTGCCCGCTCGCGTCAATGTGCAACGAGGCGTGTGGGGAGGACGGGTGTCAGCGCGAGACGCTGGGACGCATGGCTGCCGAAGGTTGCCAGGAATGCGCAAGCGCGAATGAGAACGTTTGGGGAGTCCGCGACGCGGTGCATTGACCGCTTTTCGTGGGGGTGCATCGCGCGATGCTGTCGGTGGTCGCGCCAGGGCCACGGGGCATGATTTGTCTCCGGCTAATCGTTATGCCCCACTGTCGCCGACTGCAAAGGCCGCCGCAAGAATGACCGCGTCATGTCTGGTTTCGCGAGCGGCGAAACCGGAGGGAGTCGAACGATTACGCCGGGTGGCCGAGCAATTCGGTCACCACGTTGCGCAGCGTCTGTTCCTGCGCGTGTCCTTCGACACACGAGAGCACATAGCTGCGCTGATGCCAGTCCCCTTGCAACTCGGCCGATGCGAGCGCTTTCTCCGGATGAAAACTGCGCAGCACGTCGGGTGGCATCAGACCGACCCCGAGCCCATGGCGCACCATCGCGAGCATGGTGTCGAAGCCGCTGGCGGTGAAATTGTTGGCGAACAGGCGTCCGCGGCTGCGATATGCGCGCTGCACGGCCGAGAGCACTGCGGAGCCCTTGCCGAGACTCACGATGGGCAGATCGAGAATGTCGTCGATCCCAACCGGTTCGTCACGAAACCGGAAATGCGCGCGGCTATAGACGAGCACGAGCCGGTCGTCGCGGTACGGCGATTTGGCGAGGTCGAGAAAGCCGCTCTTCTTCTCATAGATGCCCACGTCGATCACTTTGTCGCGCAGCAGCTGTTGCACGATCTTGCTGTTCTCTTCGACGATCTTCAGCGTGATGCCCGGATACTTGCGCTGGATGCCGGCAATCTCGCGAGCGAGGAACTGGATCACGACCGCCTTCGGCGCGCCGATGATGATGCGGCCGTCGAGCCCATGATTGAGCGCCAGCGCGTCGCCTTCGAGCCGGTCGATGAGGTTGTCGATCTGCCGGACGTATTGCAGCAGCTTGGCGCCCGATTCGGTGATTTCGACGCCGTGCGGCACACGGTTGAAGAGCTTCGCGCCGAGTTGCTCTTCGAGGTCCGACACGCGTCGCGATGCGGCGGCCACGGCCAGATTGAGCTTGTCGGCGGCGCGGGAGATGCTGCCTTCCTCGACGATAGCGAGGACCAGCCGAACGGTTGTCGTGTCGAATTTCAAAACGAACTCCAGACTTTGTCTTGTTCGAAGGATGAGCGCGGCGCAGTGGGCGGCGACGAACGGGCCGTGGTCGATCTCGTCATGATATCGGTGATGTGGCGTGATGCCGCCGGGGAGGGTGAGTGTCGAATCGTAGCGGGTTGGCACGCGGTGTCTGCTGTCACGCCGGCCGCGTTTCAGTCAGACACTCGCATGAATGTGATGTTGCCGTCGTCGCTCACGCATGCAGAATCAGTTTCTGCACGCGCCAGTTCAGCAGTTCCGCGACGAACAGCACATTCTCCGATGGACACGCCATCTGATGAATCCAGCCGAACTGCTTCGGTTGTTTGCCCGATTTGCCGAGCACGCCGAGCACTTTCCCATCGAGCGTCATCTTGTAGATGCGCCCCGGAAAAGCATCGGCGCTATAAAGCACCTGGTTCGGCCCCGGCGAAATGCAGATGGCCCACGGCGAACCGGGCGCGAACGTGCCGGCTGCGATCGCCGCTTCGTCGGGCATGTTGCCGATCGCCGGACGCGCATCCGGTGGCACCGGCACGTCGATGGTGAATTGCCGCAGGAAAGTGCCTTCGGTGTCGAACACCTGAATGCGGCGGTTGCTGCGGTCGGCGACATAGACGTTATCGTGCGCATCCACAGCGATGCTGTGCGGCGTATGAAACTGGCCCGGACCCGTGCCGCGGTCGCCCCACGACTTGATCCAGTTGCCGTCGCGATCGACTTTCGCCACGCGTGAGTTGATATAGCCGTCGCTGATGTACGTGTTGCCCGCGGCGTCCCACGCGACGTCCGTCACCTGACGAAAACGCCCGGGTTCGGAGGGCAGCGGCGGATTGGGATGCTTGAGCGGGCCGGTTTCCTCGTCGGCGGCTTCCTGCTTGCGGCCGAATACCATCGCAACCCGTCCATCCGGTGTGAACTTGATCACCATGTCGGAGCCTTTGTCCGTCACCCAGATGTTGTCCTGACGGTCCACCTTGACCGTGTGGGCGAACGACCATGCATAAAGGTTATGGCCGATCTCGCGCACGAAGCGTCCGTCGGGCGCGAACTCAAGCAGTTGCGCGGCGGCCGCGCCATACGCGGGGCCGTTGGTGTTGCCGCGCGACAGCACGAAGATGTGTCCGTGCGAGTTGAGCGCGACGCCGGAGCATTCGCCGAAATAGGTGTCTTTAGGTAAATGAACGGGATTGGCAACCGAATCGTAAGCAATGGCCGGCGCGTCTTGCGTGTCAGCGAATGCCGCAGGCATCGCGAGTCCGGCCGCAGTGCCGGCGATAAGACTCATGAACGCTCGACGACTCATTGCCCGATGCTCCGCGCTGCCACAGCACGGACAAAATGCCCCATATTGCTCGCTCATTCGGTGTCTCCTAGGCGATCGGCCTGATAGTCACGTCGTCAAGCTCTAAACGTGCACAGGCAATCGTAGTGCACAAAACGCTTAATAGCTAAGTCGTCGTTCTGTGTCAGGAGAGGGGGGCTCTGTGTTGTGCCGGCATCGCTCGCTCTCGCGCGTGTGATTCGAATTGGGCCTGCTTGAGCGGCAGGTCGGCGGCGAAATCCTTTGGGAAGTCTGCGGGATCACGCGCGGCACGAAGCCATGCGCGCCACACCAGTGATCGATTCACCGTTTTCGACACGGCGTGAGCGTTCGTATCGACATACTGGTCGGCGCGGACAACTATCTGGTCGAGAATGTGCGCATGACTGCTGATGGGCGCGACGCTGCTCGTCGCCCCGCATCGAAGATATGGAGTGAGCCGCGAAAGCGCAGACCGGTTTCGCCTGGTGTCGAGGAAACGGGCGCCTGGTGGGAACTCGAGGCGGCGTGTCGCAAACGCCAGCGCAAATGCAGATGTCGGTGAACACAGCGCGCGCAACGACAAACGCCTTCGCCGACCAACGCAACGATCTCTCTTTGCTACTATGTAAGCCCGCGACCGCTTTTGAACCGTAGAACAAGGAGAGGCAAATGAGCAAAGGATATTGGGTAACGAGTTACCGCAAGACCAACGACGCGTCGAAGCTGGCCGCTTACGCGCAACTCGCCGCGCCTGCCGTGGCAGCTGCCGGCGGCAAGTTCATCGTGCGCGGTGTGGCTGATGAGGCGCGCGAGCAGGGCTTGAAGGAGCGCACTGTCGTCATCGAGTTTGCGAGTTACGAGCAGGCGGTCGCCGCTTACGAAAGCGAAGCCTACAAGAAAGCGCTCGAAGCGCTGGGTGACGGCGTCGAGCGCGATCTGCGCATTGTTCGCGGCACGGACTAACGCAGCGGATACGGTGGGCAAGCCAATGCCCTATCGCACTGATATGCAGCAGTGAGGCGTTGGGCCGTCAATACAGAACTGGATTGACGGCTGGCCGCGAAGCAAGTCACCACCGGCTTTCGACCCGCGCCAGCTCACTTCACCGCCCCCAACGCCAGCCCCTTCACCAGATACCTCTGCAACCACGCGAACACGATCGAAACCGGCAGTGTCGCGCAGAGCGTAGCGGCCATCACCAGGTGCCACTGGACGACGTATTTCCCTGCGACCATATCCGTCACCTGCACGGTGAGCGTCTTGTTCTCCGGCGAACGGATCAACGTATAAACCACGGCGAACTCGTTCCACGCGTTGATGAACGTGAAGATCGCCGTCACGACGATCGCCGGCACCGCCAGCGGCAGGAACACCTTGAACACCGCCTTGGTGCGCCCACATCCTTCGAGCCAGGCCGACTCTTCCAGATCGCGCGGCACCGTCTGGAAGTACGAAGACAGCATCCACACCGCAAACGCGATGTTGAAGGCCGCATACGAAACGATCACGCCGATCTTGGAGTCGACCAGGTTGCCATCGCCGAACGGAATCATCGCGGCGAGCCGGAACAGACCGACCACGAGCAGAATGGGCGACAGCATCTGCGTGACGAGCAGAAACTGGCGATACAGGCCACGTCCGCGAAACGGAAAGCGGGCGAGTGCATAAGCGGCAGGCAAGCTCACCGCCAGCGCGAGCATCGTCGACAGCAAGCTGATGATCGTGCTATTACGCAGGGCCACGCCGAAGTTGGCCGCTTCCCACATGTCGATGAAATTGCGCCACTGCCACTGCACAGGCAGCCAACGCGCCGGATAGACAAAGATCTCGGAAGCCGGCTTCAACGCTGTGAAAAACATGACGGCGAACGGAAACAGCACGACCACCACCAGCGGCGACAGCGCGAGCCAGCACCACAGCGAGCGCTTCATCTTCGCGTCGAAACTCATGACGGATCTCCTTCTTTCGCGGGCTGCAGGCGCAGATAGGCGATCGAGAAAAGGAACAGCATGACGAGCATGATCAGCGAGACGGCGGCGGCTTCACCGGGACGGCCGAGCCGGAACCCCAGCTCATACAGGTACGTGACGAGAATGTGCGTGC
Source organism: Paraburkholderia sp. RAU2J (assembly GCF_003634845.1). Lineage (NCBI taxonomy): Bacteria > Pseudomonadati > Pseudomonadota > Betaproteobacteria > Burkholderiales > Burkholderiaceae > Paraburkholderia > Paraburkholderia sp. RAU2J. The sequence continues at coordinate 3,010,933 of NZ_RBXG01000002.1, read as the reverse complement.
TGTTGTCGGGGCCGCCTTGCGTCATCACCCAGATGATCGGGAACGAGTTGAACACGTAGATCACGTTCAGCAGGATTGTCATGTTGATGAACGGGCGCAGCAGCGGCATCGTCAGCTTGCGGAACTGTTGCCACGCGCTCGCGCCGTCGATTCGCGCGGCTTCGTAGATGTCGCCGGGCACCGACGACAGGCCGCCCAGCAGGATCGTCACAGTAAAGGGAATCGACACCAGAATGCCGACGGCGATCTCCACCGGGAACGCGAGCTCCGGCGTCGCGAGCCAATGGATTGGTCCGCCTATCAAGCCGAGCCGCTGCAACGTGACGTTGACCATGCCGTAGTCGTCGTTGAAGGCCCAGCGCCAGACCACGGCGGTCATTGTCAGCGAGACGGACCACGGCAGCATCACGATGGTGCGCGCCACGCCGCGTCCATGAAAATCCTGATTCAGCACCAGGGCGACCGGCACCGAAATCAGCACCGTGCCGCCCACCACGCAGACGGTCCAGATGATCGTGCGCCGGGTCGACGCGATGAACACGGGGTCGTTGAAAACCGCATAGAAATTCTGCAGGCCGGTGAAATCGCGGATCGCGCCGAAGCGTGAGACTTCGTGCAGCGATTGCCACACGATGTTGAAAATCGGATAGCTGATGATGAAAAGCGCCAGTATCAGACTCGGCGCAATCAGCAACCAGGGCGCTTGCAAGCGCGAAGAAGCGGAACGGCTCATGCGTGCTCGATCGTAAGACGCGCCCGCGTTATGCAGCGGGCGCGACGGGATGGGCCGAATACATCAGGTGCGATCAGGTGCAATCAGGTGCATCACAACCGGAACGCGCGCCGCCTTTGGCAACGACGGCGCGCGTTCCGGGTTCAACAAATCCCACCACGGAGCGACGACGCGATCAATGCCCGAGCGACTTGTTCGCTTGCGCGGCCGCCGCATTGAGCGCAGCAGCCGGCTGCGCCTTGCCGAGGTAGATCGACTGCATCGCGTCGGTTACGGCCTTCGCGGTGTCTTCCCAGCCGGTCACGGTCGGTGCGAAGTGGGCCGTCGGCAGCAGCGCGACGAATGCTTTGGTATCCGGATCGTTGAACGCCGGATCGGTCGCTTCGGCCTTCGTGGTCGGCAGGAAGCCTTCGGTCGTCGTGAACTCGACGCGCGGTTCCTTCGTGAACAGATAGTCGAGGAACTTCCATGCCGACTTCTTCACCTTCGAGTTCTTGAACATCACGATCGAATCGGTGACGGCATAGGTGGCGTGCGTGGTGCCCATCGGAATCGGATCGATACCGTACTTCAGATTCGGCGCTTCCTTCTTGATCTGCTTCGCGAGGAACGGCGCGGAAATCATCATCGCGACGCGGCCCTGCTTGAACAGGTTCTGCACGTCTTCGCGGCTGTAGCCGGTCACGCCCGGTTGCGTGAGACCCTGATCGATCATGGTCTTGTACAGCGTGGCCGCCTTGATGCCGGCCGGCGAATTGAACGCCGCCTTGCCGTCCTTGCCGACCACGTCGCCGCCGTTGGTCCACAGCGCGTAGTAATAGTAGACGTCGGTTTCGATTTCCTTGCCTTGCAGACCGAAGCCGGCGATGCCTTGCGCTTTCAGTTTCTTCGACGCGTTGATCACGTCGTCCCAGGTCTTCGGACCGTCGGGGTAGCCGACCTTCGCGAGCAGATCCTTGTTGTAGTACAACGCGCGTGCGGACGCGGCGATCGGCAGGCCGTAGGTCTTGCCGTTGATCTGACCAGGCGCCAGGAACGGACCGATGAAGCGGCCCTTGAAGTTCGCGTCCATATAGCCGTCGAGCGGCTCGGCCACGTCGTCCTTCACGAAGTCGAGCAGCCAGCGCGTGCCGACGATCGCGAGGTCGGCGTTGGCGTTGCCCGAGATGTCCGTTTGCAGCTTCTGTTGCAGCGTGTCCCAGTTCACGTCTTCGATCTTGATGGTCGTGCCGGGGTTGGCCTTCTCGAAGTTGCGGGCCATTTTTTCGAAGTACGGCGCGGTCGCGTCGCTGTAGTGGGCGACGGTGACGCGGACCGTGTCGGCGTGAGCCGCGACGGCGATACCTGCAAACGCGAGCGCCACGGCAACTTTGCCGAGCGCGAGGGAAGCACGGGCATGCAACGACATTTCTCTCTCCTGTGTCGAACGGAGTGGGCGCTTTCGCGTTTGCTCCGGTCCCATCCAACGATGGTGGGGTGGTCTGCTGCCGTCGCCGGCCGCGTGGGTTGAATTGTTTGAAAAAATCCTACATGACGCAAAATTGCTTGTCACGTAGGGTCTGCGATATTTTTTCCAAGCTGGTTTTGTGCATATGATGCTGTAAAACAGGGGTATTCTTATCACGCGATGTCATGGATACCCAGTCTTCGGGATGACTAGTCAACTGTCTCACCGTCAGTTTTGTAGGAAATTTACACGCTGCGAAGCTGCCGGGCGGCGAGATCGAGGAGCGAGGCGGACATGAATCGTGTGGTGTTGGTAACAGGCGCCTGCGGCGGCATCGGCAGCGTGTTGTGCAAGCGCTTCGTGGAAGCGGGCGATACGGTGCTCGCGCTCGATATCGACGCGGCCGCGCTGAGCGCGTTGACCGCGCAACTCGGCGCGGCGCACGTCACGCCGATCGCCGTCGATCTCGGCGACGCCGCCGCGGTGCAGCAAGCGGTGGCCGCCGCCGTCAAGACACGCGGTCCGGTGGACGTGCTGGTCGCGAACGCCGGCGCGGCGTTGGGCACGACGCTCGCCGCCACCGATGCCGCGAGCTGGCAGCGCGATATTCATCTGAATCTGAACGGCACGTATCACACGGTGGAGGCGGTACGGGCGTCGATGATCGAGCGGCAGCGCGGCGCGCTGGTGCTGATCGGTTCGGTGAACGGCATGGCCGCGCTCGGTCATCCGGCGTACAGCGCGGCGAAGGCCGGACTGATCAGCTACACGAAGGCGCTCGCGATCGAACTGGGCCGTTATGGCATTCGCGCCAACATCGTGTGTCCGGGCACCGTGAAGACGCAGGCCTGGCAGGCGCGTGTCGACAAGAATCCGCAGGTCTTCGAGGATCTGAAGAAGTGGTACCCGTTGCGCGACTTCGCGACGCCCGACGACATCGCCGACGCGGTGCTGTTTCTCGCGTCGCCGATGGCGCGCGTGATTACCGGCGTTGCGTTGCCGGTCGACGGCGGTCTGATGGCGGGCAATCGTCTGATGGCGGAAGAACTGACGCTCGAATCGCTTTGAACCGCTACACACTCCGGATCAACGCAGCAAGACAATGAGGACAGCATGGCAGCAGTGCAACTGAGCGGCATCTTCAAACGCTACGGCGACACGCAAGTGGTGCACGGCATCGATCTTCACATCGACGACGGCGAGTTCGTCGTACTGGTCGGGCCGTCGGGCTGCGGCAAGAGCACGCTGATGCGGATGGTGGCCGGACTCGAAGAGATCAGCGGCGGCGATCTGATGATCGGCGGCACGCGGGCGAATTCGCTCGCGCCGCAGCAGCGCAATATCTCGATGGTGTTCCAGAGTTACGCACTCTATCCGCATCTGTCCGTCTACGAGAACATTGCGTTCGGTCCGCGTATTCGTAAGGAATCCTCGGCGAGTTTCAAGCCGCGCATCGAAGCCGCCGCGAAGATGCTGAACCTCAGCGGCTATCTGGACCGCTTGCCGCGCGCGCTGTCGGGCGGTCAGCGGCAACGCGTGGCGATGGGGCGCGCGGTGGTGCGCGAGCCGTCGCTGTTTCTGTTCGACGAACCGCTGTCGAATCTCGACGCCAAGCTGCGCGTGCAGATGCGCACGGAGATCAAGGCGCTGCATCAGCGGCTGAAGAATACGGTGATCTACGTCACGCACGATCAGATCGAAGCAATGACGATGGCCGACCGCATCGTCGTGATGAACGCAGGGCGCATCGAGCAGATCGGGCGTCCGCTGGAGCTGTACGATCATCCGGCGAACCTGTTCGTCGCGAGCTTCCTTGGCTCGCCGTCGATGAATTTTGCCGAGGGCGTGATCGTGAATCGCGCACAAGGGCAGGGCCTTGCATTGAAACTCGCGGACGGCGCCGAGATCGTGCTGGAGAGCGTGCCCGCCACGGCCGCGCCCGGCGCGAAGGTCACGCTCGGCGTGCGGCCCGAACATATCGAAACCGTCACGCAGACGCCGGACGCCGTGCTCGACGTCGAAGTGGTCGAGCCGACCGGCGCGGAGACGCACTTGTACGGGAAAATAGGCGGCAACACGTGGTGCGTGACGACGCGCCAGCGCTCGAAAGTCGAGCCTGGCCAGCGCGTGACGCTGCGCTTGCCGGCCGAGCATATTCATCTGTTCGATACGGAGAGTGGACGCAGGCTGGTCTGAACCGCGTGTTGCCGCTTGAAGGCCATTCAAGCCGATTGAAGCTGATCGAAGCTGCGAGCGACGCGGATTCATTTAACCCTCGAGGAACACCGGGTGTCCGCACCGAACTTGATTCCCCACATCCGCAGCGCACTTGCCAGTTTGCGGCCCGCCGAACGCAAGGTCGCCGACATGGTGTTGAGCGACGTCGACTTCGCGATGCGCGCGAGCATCACCGAACTGGCGCAGCGCGCGGAGGTGTCCGAGCCTTCCGTCACGCGCTTTTGCCGCGCGATCGGCGCGCATGGGCTGCGCGACTTCAAGATGCAACTGGCGCAGAGCGTGGCGGGCGGACTGCCGTACGCATCGACGGCGGTGGCGCGCGACGACGACGTGCAAACCTTGATGGGCAAGGTCGGCGAGGCGGCGATCGACGGCATTACGCATGCGTGCGGCGCGCTGGACCCGGCGGTGGTCGAGAGTGCGATTGCGGCGTTGTCGAGCGCAGGGCGGGTGTTTTTCTTCGGCGTGGGTTCCGGCTCGGGGCTCGTCGCGCAAGATGCGGCGTTGCGGTTCTTGCGAATCGATATCGCGTCCACGGCGTTTACCGACGGTCATTTGCAGCGGCTGTACGCGGGCCTGATGGAGCCGGGCGACGTGGCCTTTGCGATTTCGCATTCAGGCCGCAGCGTCGAAGTGAACGAGAGCATTCAGATTGCCAAGGAGCGCGGCGCGACCACGATTGCATTGACCAATGTCGGTTCCCGGCTCGCGTGGCTCGTCGATATTCCGCTGCTGCTGCGCGTGCCGAGTCCGGTCGATCCGAATACGCCGGGCGTGTCGCGGCTCGTGCATCTGTGCATCATGGATGCGCTCGCGATTGGCGTCGCGCTGAAGGCCGGACCGAAGACACTCGAGAAGATGCGGCATGCGAAGGCGAGGCTGGCGTCTCATGGGCCGCAGGACGCGGGCGATTGAGTGCGGTCGTGAAGCGCCCGGTGCTGTTGTCTGGTTTGTTCAGAAGCCGATGGCCTTGCGCCGGCCCACTCTTCTTCAACTCCCGTCGGTTGCGGGCATCCAGCCGAACCTGTGCGACAGCCTCGACACCGCCGCACGCAACGTCTGTGCAGGGCCGCCCGCCAGTTCGCTATCGAAGCTCCCGCTCGGCCCCATTAACGCCAGCACGAGGCAGATGCTGCCGGTATGGTCGAACACCGGCGCAGCCAGGGTGCTGATGCCGGGCACGGGGCGGCTCAATGCCGTATCGATGCCGTCCGCTCGGATCCGCGCGAGCCGTTGCGCGTAGGGTGGACTCGCCGGCGCGAATTCCGGTTTGTCCGCAATGGGGGCTCCAGTCCCCGCCCCCGCCAGCCGCAAGTGATCCTGGGCGAGCAGACCCGCGCGAACATCATCCGCGACATACGCCGCGAACACGCGGCCGATCGCGGTGTTCACCAGCGACAGCACCGTGCCGACCCGCAGGCTCACATGCAACGGTCGCGCGGATTCCTCCAGCCGCACGACGGTCGGCCCGAGCGGCCCGAGCACCGCCATCGCCACGCTCATTGCCGTCGATGCCGCCAGCTCGACCACTTCGGGCTCCGCTTCACGCGTCGGCGACAGTCTTTGCAAGCCGATCAAACCCAGTTCCAGCGCGAGCGGCCCGGCTTCGAAACAGCCGGCCGCATCGCGATTGAGCAGGCCGATTTTCAGCAGACTCACCAGGTGCGGGAATGCCTTCGCCGGCGGCATGTCGGCTGCCGCCGCCAGATCGCGCAGGCTCAACGGGCGCGCCGCGGTGACCAGCGCAGTCAGCAATTCGCCCGTGCTATCGAGCGACTGGATGCCGCGCTGCGGCTTCGCATCGGCGCCTGAAGGGGGAGATCGGTCGGGAGAGTCGGTCACGATGCGGAAGAAACTGTCAGAGAAGCTGCGGCCGCCAGGTCGGCGCCGATGTCGTGGGCAGCGTTAAGCAGTGCGCGAGCGGTCGGGCCGTCGGCGGCGACATCGATCACGCCGGTCGAGCCGATCACCGTCAGCGCGAGCAGCAAACGGCCGTCGCCGTCCAGGACCGGCGCGCTCAGGCTGCTGATGCCAGGGCTCGGCGCATCCACGCTCGCCTCCAATCCGCGCTGGCGAATCCCGTTCAACGCTGCCGCGAAAGCGGCGCTTTTGCCGGGTGGCGTCATCGCGTCATCCGCCGCGCCTGATTGATTCGCCCACATCCCGGCCAGCTTGTCGCGCGGCAAAAACGCGCAAAATACGCGCCCCGTCGACGTGGCCGGCAGCGACATCACCGTGCCCACATGCAGATTGACGTGCAGCGGAAACCCCGCATGCTCATAACGGACGATGGTCGGCCCCTGTGGCCCGGCAATGCAGATCGCGACGCTGAATCCGATCGTTTCCGCCAGCGCCGCGACGCGCGGCACGGCGGCGCGAAACGCCGGCTGGTTTTCGAGGTGCAGCAAGCCGAGCCGCAGCGACAGCGGTCCGGGTTCATAACGGCCCGACAGTTCATCGCGCTTGATGAGACCCAGGCGACTCAGGCTCACCAGATAGGCATGCGCCTGTCCCGGTGCGATTTGCGCGGCGCCGGCGAGATCCGAGAGCGCCAGTGGCGTGCGTGCCTGGGCAAGCGCGAGCAACACCCGGCCGCCCACCTCGACGCTCTGAATGCCACGCTGCGTTTTACCGCCGTGCGCTGGCTCGTCGCCGCGCGCGCCTTTGCCTGTGGCCGCGTTTGCTGCTTTGCTCACTCCTGCGCTCGTCCGTAAAAAGCGTCCATCTTAATCGAATGGCCGTTCCTGCCAGCTTTCATCTTAGGCGTCTCGAGATTTGCGTATAGCGATACATTTCGCTATTGACAAAAAATCACGGCGAGCCATAAGATGCATTTACCCCGATACACCGACGCAGTCATAGAGTCAAAAACGGGGCGAGACATTCCTCCAATACCGTCAGCCCGCGCTTTGCGTGCGCAGTCGGCCGTCGTCTCGCCTCACATCCAACTTTTGAGGGAGACAAGCATGGCAAAGGCATTCGCATCCCAGGCCGACCTGGAAGTCAAGCAGGTCACGTGGACCAAGCTGTCGGACAACGCCTACGCATACACCGCAGAGGGCGACCCGAACTCGGGCGTGATCATCGGCGACGACGGCGTGCTGATCGTCGACACCACCGCGACCCCCGCCATGGCGCAAGACCTCATCGCCAAGATTCGCAGCGTGACCGACAAGCCGATCAAATACGTCGTGCTGTCGCACTATCACGCGGTGCGCGTGCTCGGCGCGTCGGCCTATTTCGCGGAGGGCGCGCAGCAGGTGATCGCGAGCCGCGGCACGTACGAAATGATCGTCGAGCGCGGCGAGGCCGATATGAAGTCGGAGATCGAACGCTTCCCGCGTCTGTTCGCCGGCGTCGAAACGGTGCCGGGCCTGACCTGGCCGACGCTCGTGTTCGAGAAGGAAATCACGCTGTTTCTCGGCAAGCTCGAGGTGCGCATCGCGCACCTCGGCGCCGGTCACACGAAGGGCGACACCGTGGTGTGGCTGCCGTCGCAGAAGGTGCTGTTTTCCGGCGACCTCGTCGAGTACGACGCAGCCTGCTATTGCGGCGACGCGCAGCTCGAACAATGGCCGGCGACGCTCGAAGCATTGCGCGCGCTGAAGGCCGACAAGCTGGTGCCGGGCCGCGGCCCCGCGCTGACCACGCCTGAGGACGTCGACAAGGGTCTCGATTACACGAAGGACTTCGTCACCACGCTGCTGCAACAGGGCCGGGAAGCCGTCGCGCAGAAACTGGATCTGAAGGCCGCGATGGCCCTCACGCGTCAGGCGATGGATCCGAAGTTCGGCCACGTCTTCATCTACGAGCATTGCCTGCCGTTCGATGTATCGCGTGCTTTCGACGAAGCGAGCGGCATCACGCATCCGCGTATCTGGACCGCGCAGCGCGACAAGGAGATGTGGGACGCGCTGCAAGCCTGACGGCAACGGAGAGATGGACGGAGACATGACATGAGCATCAACTATCAGACGCTGTCGTTCGAGTATCAGCCGTGCCGCGAACAGCGCGAACAATCTGCTGCGCAGCAGGCGCTCCATCCTGTCATCGTGGTTGGCGCTGGGCCGGTCGGCCTCGCTACCGCGATCGATGTCGCGCAGCAGGGCGTGCCGGTCGTGCTGGTCGACGACGATTGTTCGTTGTCCACGGGATCGCGGGCGATCTGCTTTTCAAAGCGCTCGCTCGATATCTTCGACCGCCTGGGATGCGGCCAGCGGATGGTCGACAAGGGCATTAGCTGGAACGTCGGCAAGGTATTCCTGAAAGACGAGCTGGTCTACACGTTCAATCTGCAACCAGAAGCGGGGCACCACCGGCCCGCGTTCATCAATCTGCAGCAGTACTACGTCGAAGGCTTTCTGCTCGAACGCGCGCAGGAAATGCCGAACCTCGAGATTCGCTGGAAGAGCAAGGTGATCGGCGTCGAGCAGAACGGCACGGCCGGCACGGGCGAGGCCGGCGTGACGCTGACGGTCGAAACGCCCGCCGGACAGTATCCGCTGTACGGCCGTTACGTGGTCGCCGCCGACGGCTCGCGCAGTCCGATGCGCAAGCTGATGGGACTCGACAGCAAGGGCGTGACGTTCAAGGACCGCTTCCTGATCGCCGACGTGAAGATGGAAGCGGACTTTCCGACCGAGCGCTGGTTCTGGTTCGATCCGCCGTTTCATCCGAATCAATCCGTATTGCTGCATCGTCAGCCGGACAACGTGTGGCGGATCGATTTCCAGTTGGGATGGGACGCCGATCCCGTGCTGGAAAAAACGCCGGAGCGTGTCATTCCGCGAGTGCGCGCGCTGCTCGGGCAGGACGCGAAGTTCGAGCTGGAATGGGTCAGCGTCTATACGTTCTCGTGTTCGCGGATGGAGCGCTTCCGTCACGGTAACGTATTGTTTGCCGGCGACTCCGCGCATGGCGTGTCGCCGTTCGGCGCGCGTGGCGCGAATAGTGGCGTGCAGGACGCGGAAAACCTCGCGTGGAAGCTGGCGATGGTGCTCGCAGGCCAAGCGTCCGATGGATTGCTCGACACGTATGCAAGCGAACGCGAATTCGCCGCCGATGAAAACATCCGCAACTCGACGCGCTCCACCGATTTCATTACGCCGAAGAGCCCGGTGAGCCGCGTGTTTCGCGATGCCGTGCTAAAGCTGTCGCGGCATCATCCTTTCGCGCGTCAGTTGGCCAATAGCGGGCGTCTCTCGGTGCCGGTGGTGTTGCGCGATTCCCCGTTGAATACAGCGGACCGTGACAGCTTCGACGGCGCGATGGTGCCGGGCGCGTCGTGCGTCGATGCACCGGTGCAGGCGGCCGGACAGCCGGCCTGGCTGCTGCAGCACCTCGGACAGCAATTCACCGGCGTGCTGTTTTGCGGCGAGCAGGGCATCGATCCGGCGACGCTGGCCGCGTTGGATGCGCTGCGTGCGGGGCCGATTCCGTTGAAGCTCGTCATGGTGATGCGCAGCGATGCGCAAGTCGCGGCGTGGCCGGGCATGGACGTGGTCCACGACACCGAGGGGCTCGCTAGCGCGCGCTACGACGCGATGCACGGCACGTTCTATCTGGTTCGGCCGGACCAGCATGTGTGCGCGCGTTGGCGGCAAGTCGATGTGGACGCCGTGGGACATGCGTTGAGGCGAGCGCTGTGTGTCGAAGGCACGGCCTGAACACATCAGCAAAGAAAAGCAGGAGACAGACATGGCACTGAACACGCAACCGAACCTCGCTCGCCCCGATGATTTCTACGAGGCGCTGATCGACATGCATCGCGATCTGGACGACGCGCAGAGCCAGTCGGCCAATGCGCAATTGATCCTGCTGCTCGCCAATCATATCGGGGATCACGCGACGCTGATCGAAGCGATGCAACATGCGCGTGAAGGCGCGGCGGATGTTTCTGTGCGAGGCGCGCAGGCGCATTCGCTGGCGGCTTGAATCTACGCGATGAAAGCAGCACGCCTGGCAGCCGAGCCGCGCTTATTCTTCCGCGAATCCGCTTAGGCCGTCCGCGCCTTGAAGCTGTACTCGATCGAATCAGCACCACTGCCGCACGGCGGTCCGTCCGGCATTTCGTTGTGGCGCCTCGATTTTGCTTTCGATGTCCGGCAGGACGCCAACACGTTTGCATCCCTAAGCAGCGGCAAGTGCGCTCGCCATGCGCCAATGCGTCAATTGCCCAATGCCAAACCCTTCGGCCACCCGAACGTGCGTACCAGCGCGAGCGGCTGCGCGAGCGCGACCGCCGCGCGAATCTTGCCGTTCATCGGCAGATCGAGCACATGCCAACGGCCGTGTTCCGCGAGATCGAATGCGCAACTCGCGATATCGCTCGATAGCAGATCGCCGTCGATATCGACGGGCGCATAACGCAGCGCATTGCAAAGGCTGCCATAGCGAGCGCGGCGGCGCGATTGGTCCGGTGTCGCCTCGGCGCGGCGCCGGGCGATGGCACGACGACGCTCAGGCCGAGCGTCGCGGACGCCATCCCGATCACGATCCAGATGCCGCCATACGCGATATCGATGGTGACGCCGCGACCATCATGAGGATGGCGCGCTTGCAGTTTCTCGTTGCCGTCGTCTTTGCAGGTCGACCGCATGCGGCTCGCAGTCGAACAGATGGCCGACGACCCAGCGCACTACCACGCGCGCGCCGATAAAGCGTTTGCGCAGTGCGGCGTTCGGATGCAGCCGCGCGCGCTCGCGCTCTGTCTTCGACAGCCAGCTATCGCCTTCCTGTACCGGTAACGCGGCGGGGCGCGGCGTCGCACTTCGCCCGGATGGTCCTCAGCCGAGGTCGTGAGATGCTGGCCGTCTTGGGCTGAGCGCACATCCGCGATCAATAAGGCAACTAACGGTCAGCCGCGCCAGCCACTCCCGGCTATGATGACGACGTGCCGCATGAAGCCTTACCGCCAAACCGTCTCGCAGGATTTCTGCCCACTCACGCCAGCCAATGCCGCCCAGTTCACTCGACACCGCCTCGCACCCCGCGTCCACCGACGCGGCGCAACGCCTGCCCACCTTGATGCTTGCCGCTGCGCTGTCGCTAGGAAGCGCGATTGCGTTGGGGCTCGCGCGCTTCGCATACGCGCTGCTGTTGCCGTCGATGAAACTCGACCTCGGTTGGAGCTTCGCGCAAGCCGGCGCAATGAACACCGCCAATGCGCTCGGTTATCTGCTCGGCGCGCTGGCGTTCCCGCGACTCGCGCGCCGCTGGTCGGCCGGTGCGCTGTTCGGCGGCGGCTGTGCCGCCACTGCGCTGCTGATGGCCGGCAGCGGACTGCTCGCCGACACGAATTCCCTGCTCGTCTTGCGCGTGATCACGGGTGCGAGCAGCGCGGCGATCTTCATTAGCGGCGGCGTGCTGGCCGCGCGGCTGGCGTCGGCGAGGCCGCACGACGCAGGGTTCGTGCTCGGCCTGTACTACGGCGGCACGGGATGGGGCATCGTGGCATCGTCGGTGCTGGTGCCGTTGACCATCTTCAACGTCGCGCACGGCTGGCAATTCGCGTGGTACGCGCTGGCGGCGGCGTGCGCGGCATTCTCGGCGGTGGCGATCGGCGCAGCGCGCAAAATCGAGAGCGTGCATGCGAGCGGAGTCTCGGCCGCACGCGCGGGCGCCGCCGACGACGCGCCGCGTTGGCCGCGTTTCAGCGCGGCGCTGACGGGCTATGGATTGTTCGGCGTCGGTTATATCGGCTACATGACCTTCATCGTTGCGCTGCTGCGCAATGCGGGCATGAGCGCGACGGTTGTGACGGGTTTCTATCTGCTGCTCGGCGTGGCGACGGTGGTGTCGGCTCGCGTGTGGTCCGGGCTGCTCGACCGGATGCGCGGCGGCCAGGCGCTCGCGGTGCTCAACGCCTTGCTCGCGGTGGCGACGCTGCTGCCCGCGCTGTTCACGCAGCCGTGGGTGGCGTTCGTGTCCGGCGTGCTGTTTGGCGCGACGTTTCTGTCGGCGGTGGCTTCGACGACGGCCTTCGTGCGCCACAATCTGCCCGCGAGTCACTGGGCCAAGGGGATCAGCGCATTCACGATCGTGTTCGCGTTTGGGCAGATCGTCGGGCCGATGGTGATCGGGTGGGTATCGGATGGAGCGGGGCTGGCGCACGGGCTGGTTTATTCCGCGTTGCTGCTCGGGCTCGGTGCGGTGTTGGCCGCTTGTCAGAAGCCGTTGCGCGGCGCGTGAGCCGCGTCTGCGCGGCGCTCATTGACGGCGCAGGGCTTACGTTGCCGCCTGTCACTTCAGCGAAAGCAATCCGAGGTTCTCATTCTCTTCGAATAGACGGCGTCTCGCCATCGATCACCACTTCTTCGAGCACCGTGCGCACGACCATCTGCACGAACCGTCATAGCGCATGCATTCTGTCACCGCGTGCGGGATCAAGGCCGGATCGCGCTTTAACTCGTCGAGGCGGGCCGGTCGACGGAGCAGCGCCACCATCGCATTGCCAATCATGTTTGAGATGGTCTCGTGGCCGGTGATGAACAGCAGGGTCATGTTCGAGATGTTCTCGTCGTCTTTCAGTGTCACGCCGTCGTCACTGACGCTAACGAGCGCACAGATGAGGTCGCCTCGGATTGAGGCGCCGTTGTTCGATCACTTGCTGAAAATACCGTCCGAGCGTCGACACCGCTTCGTTCGCTTCGGCGAGCATGGCCTCTTTGAGCGGTGCAAGATCGAATGCCGAAACAAGGCGGCTCGCCGCCGCGCCGAGTTCGTGCCGCCGGCGGACAGAATATCCGGCAGACGGCAGATGATCTCGACTGCAGCGGCAATGCATATTCACTGACCAGATCGAATTCGGTCTTTTCCCCGATGCGTTCGACGAGTTCGCGCGCCGTCGCCTCGACGATCTCCCTTCCATTGAAGGCCTTCATCAGCAGCGCTCTCAGGCGCGTATGCAAAGGCGGATTCATCATCAGGAAGGTGCGGCCCAACGCCTGAAAGACCGGCTGCTGAGCCGTGTCGTCGCCATAGCGTGCCCGCACGCTTTGCAGATAGGTCTTGCCCATGCGCCGGTCACGCAGCAATGCGTCGATGATCTCGAAGCGGCCGGTCACACGCGCATTCGGGCCGACGTACCCGCGACGCATGCGCAGAGACACCTCCCGAGAGTGGCGGCGCGCTCTTTTGTATCGCAATGTATCTGCGCCATGCATGGGTACAGAACGTTGCACAGCCGGTATTCGCCGACACACGCCAGATACGTCAGCGAAGTCTAATACTTCCAAGCCAGATGACCTGGCTAGCAGACCAGAACGCAGACACGTGTTTGCGGAAATCAAATTCTCTTTGAGGTGGACATCATGAAACTGATCCAATCGCTCGTCGTTGCCGCTGTCCTCGCCGTGCCGGCTTTGTCGTTCGCGCAATCGAACCAGCCGCTGACTCGCGCCGACGTGCGCGCGCAACTGGTCGAGTTGCAAAGCGTCGGCTACAACCCCGCCAGTGATGAAACGCAATATCCGAAGAATATCGAAGCAGCCGAGGCGCGGCTGAATGCACAGAAGAGCCTGTCGGCGTCGTCGTATGGTCCTTCGACTGCCGGTACGTCGGCCGCGGGGTCGCGTGGTGCGCAAGCGGACGTTATCGGCCTCGGTTCGATCTACGCAAAGCCCTAAGCAGTGAGCTGGTCGATTGCGTCAATCGAGTCGCCAGTCGGCCCTATCGATGTGCATCGCGGTACTGACCGCGGTGGCGTCTGGCGCTGGCGCCGCCCATTTCGGTGCCGACCATCACACTCGAAGGCGACGCGAACGGTGCGGCCCATCCGGACCCGGCGGCTTACGCGAAGAAGTTCACGGGCAAGTACCAGCACCGGAACATCACGGGCGGCATCGGGCACAACCTGCCACAGGAGGCGCCCAAGGCCTTTGCCGACGCGATCATCGACGTCGTGCGTCTCTAGACCCTCGTTCTGACGCAATAAAGCTTTCACATAGTCCACTGATCTAGAGGAATCTGGATGCGAACGATCCGGACAGCATGCGCGGTAGCGCAATGGCACTCCTGCTTTATGCATTACCCAGCGAGGTCATGGCGCAGGATGCTCACGCGGCGCGCTCGCCAATTTATGGCGTGACGATTCCCGAGGGCTATCGGAAGGGGGAAATGATCGCGCCAGCCGAAGAAGCCGCGCCACTCGACGAACTTCGCGTTGTCCTCGGCAATCCCGCAGCCGTGAAGATGATCGAGAACTCGACGGTGCCGTTTCCGGACGGGGCTATTCTGGTCAAGCTCGCTTATAAGCGGAAGCAGTCCCCCGACTTCGAAACGGCGACTATCCCGGGCCAGGCGACGACGGTGCAGGTGATGGTGAAAGACTCGCATCGATACGCGTCGACGGGCGGCTGGGGTTATGGCCGCTTCATTAACGGACAGCCCGCCGATCTGGCGCAGCATCAAACGTGTTTGCGTGTCACGAAGCACGCGTGAAAAGCCGCGGCTACGTTTTCACGCATTTCGCGCCGTGATGTTGCGTTTGATTGCAGGGGCGCACACGGCTACATGAGGTTGGCGGGAACTGAGCGCGATGATCGATACCTTCGATCATCGCGCTTCTGTTCGTGCCGGCTATGACGCGATCTCACACGCCGGATGTCCACGGAATGAGCGCCGCCTGGCCGCAATAAACGCCTGCGTCATCGTGCAATTGCCAGACCACCACGTTATCGATCCAGAAGCGCTTGCCCGACTTCGTCACACGCATGCCGCGATACGCGCAGACAAAACCATCGCGTTCCACCTGCTCCAGGAAGGCCCGCCGTTCGTCGCGATCGGGCGCTTGCGCCGACAAGCGGGAAGGTAACCCGGTCAGTTCGTCCCAATCGTATTCGAACAGTTTTTGCGCCGTCATGTTGCCGTACACGAAGACCGGGTCCGCCATCGTGTTGTGCGCGAGCAGGCCGAACGGCGCGCTCTCGTAAAGCCAGCGTGGCGCGTCTTCAATCGACACGTGCGCGGGGACAAGCGGCTTGCCGAGCAGGCGCGAGTAGCTGTTCGACAGTAGATTGAAAAAGCCGGGATCGGTGCGCAGGCTCGTTTCCGTGCGTCGCTGTGCGGCGTCCATCTGCGATTTCTCCTGAAACGGTGGGAACACGAAGTGTGGCCCAAGCGGGCGGCGATGTCACGATGGCGCAAGCGTGGAGCAGGATCGTTGCCGGCGCGTTGCTTGATCTAGTCTTTGAACAGGGCGCCGATGGCCCACCGGCCCGTGAGAGCCGGCTCATGATCGTACCGCTCTGGCTAAGTCTGCTCCAGTCATCGACGTTGTTCCTTGTTTGATGTCGTCTACCTGGCTTTGCCGGGCGCGACAAAGATCGGTGTGTGTGACGTCGGTCGAATCCGGTCGGGAAGATAAAGCTATCCGTCGTTCGCATGGGCACGCACTCGCCAAGCTTGGCGGCGATGATCACAGCCCAGCGAAAAAAGCCGGCGCACCTTATCGGAATGCGCCGGCCTGGCTTGCGAAGATCAAGCGCTATCGCGCCGGGCGCGTGACCATGCAGTCGGCGTCAGGCAATAGCACGAGGCAGCGCTGCTTAGACAACGGTAATGACGACGTCGATATTACCGCGCGTCGCTTTCGAATACGGACACGTTTGATGAGCCCTATTCGCCAGCTCCTGCGCGACTTCGCGGTCGAGACCCGGCAGGCTGACGTTCAGGCGAGCCTGCAGGAGGTACGCATCGCCGTTCATGCCCAGATCGACTTCTGCGTCGACGGCGGTATCGGCGGGTAGCGCCACTTTCAACTGTTTCGCGGCGAGTCCCATTGCGCCGATGAAGCACGCCGACCAGCCGGCGGCCAGCATCTGCTCCGGATTCGTGCCAGCGGCGGAACTGCCCGGCGGGGACAGCTTGACGTCCAACCGACCATCGTTGCTGCGCGACGCGCCGTCGCGGCCGCCGGTGGTGTGGGTGTTGGCGGTGTAAAGCACTTTTTCGATGCGGGTCATGATCGATATCCTTGCGTGATGGGTTTAGTGATGCGAGTAAGTGGAAAGCGCTGCGTTCAGTGCGACGCGTGCTCCCGATTCGGAAGCCGTATCGCGCACGCCGCCGTAAGACTGCGTCGCGGTCTCGGCGTTGACGTTGGCGATGGCCTGCGCCTGCTCGGTGCGAACCGTCTGCGCACTCTGGCCGCGTTGCGATGCCGGTGCGCCCGCGAGCGGGTCGTAATGCGGCGCGGGGCCGTAGCCGCTGCTGGCGAAAGCGGGCGATACGATTGCGGCGCTCGCGGAAAGAAGTGTGGCGAGAACGAGATGCTTGATCATGATGGAACCTCGAAACGATAAGTTTGAAAGAGACGGTGCCTTGCGAATCGCGCCGGACATCCGGGGGCACCGTGCCTTCGCGGGAGCGGCGGCGCGATACGCTCGCGTAGCGATCAGCTTCCCTGATAGAACTTGTTGAGCGCGGCAAGCTGACCGTCGTGCTGCGCGCGCACCAGTTCCTGACGAACTTGCTGGCGGGTCTTGCCCGTCGCGTTGGCCTGGCCGGGTGTCCACTGCTGTGTTTGCTGGGCGTCGTTGCTGACTGCGTTGGCGTCGGCCGATGGGACTGCGTAAGCGGTAGCCGTCGTGGCGAATGCGGCGAAGGCCAAAGCGATCATCGATACTTTCATGTCGTTCTCCTGAAGCTGGATTAGTGAAGAGAATCCGTCGGTTGATCTGGGGAAGCGCCGCACTCGGGTTGAGGTCTGCGGCAAGATCTTCATCAGCGTCCGTCGTTGATGTATTAGAACTGGCGGCGGTATCTGGCTTGTGTCGGGAGATCGGACTATTGCAATGCTGTGTATCAGCCCGATCGACATATACATTGCGATACAAAACTATGACGGGCGTCCCGCAATCACTTGAGGGATCGCATGCGTGTACACGTAAGGTCGCTCACATCTTTCGTCATACAGAGCAAAGGCCGCGGCAATTTCTTCACATTGCTGCGGCCCGTGCAGGCATTCCACCAGAAGAGTCCCCATCAATCCTTCTGCGCGAGCAGCGCCTGAATCGCCGCTTCCGTCTTCGCATAATCGCCTTCACCGAAATGCGTGTACACGACCTGCCCCTTCTTGTTGAGCAGATAAAACGCGGGCCAGTACTGGTTGTTGTAAGCGCTCCACGTCGCGTACTGGTTGTCCTGCGCGACCGGATAGGTGATACCGAAGCGCTTGATCGCGGTCTTGACGTTATCGGTGTTGCGCTCGAACGGGTATTCGGGCGTGTGTACGCCAACCACCGTCAGTCCTTGATCCTTGTATTTCTGGTTCCAGCTTTTCACGTACGGCAGCGTGTTGATGCAGTTGATACAGGTGTAAGTCCAGAAATCGACGAGCACCACCTTGCCCTTCAATTGCTGAAGCGTGAGCGGCTCGCTGTTGAGCCATTGGTTGATGCCGGTGAATTCCGGTGCGGGCGGCCCGCTCTGCAACGGCGCGGCGAGGGCGGCGGTGCCGGTGGCGGCCGTAGCGGCGAAAGTCGCGGCGATAGCGAGTGTCTTGAGTTGGGAGAGCATGTCAAAGTCCTTTGAGAGAAGGGAAAATCGCGGCGATCCGGGCGTAGACCAGAACGTCGTATTGCAGATAGATGGCGAGAGCGGTCAGCATCACCAGTACGCCGAATATCTGTTGCAGCAGTTGGGCATGGCGCGCTACCACGCGTACGCGTTGCGTCACGTAATGGCCGCCGTAGATGATCGCGAGCATCGGAATGGCGGCGCCGATCGCATACGAGGTGAGCAGCAGCGCCGACCATCCGAGGTCCTGCGCCTTGACCACCAGCACCAGGATCGACGCCAGCACGGGCCCCGCGCACGGGGTCCAGACCGCGCCCAGCGACATGCCGAGCAGGAAGCCGCCGGCGTTGCCGCTGCCGGGCTGCCCCCCCGGCGCAATCACCGCGCCGATGCGCGCGAGCGGCGCCTGCAATTGCGCGACGAGCCAGTCGTAAGGACGCGGCCACAGACGCAGCAGACCCGACAGCGCGAGCAACGCGATGCCGGTATTGCGCAGTGCTTGCTGGGCGACATGCACGGTGCTGGACACCGCCCCCAGCAGCATCGCGAAGGACGCGAAGGTCAGAATGAAGCCGGCGATAATGAAGAGCGGACGCACGCGGCTCGGCCGTTCGACCGAGGTGCCGAGCAGAATTGGCATCACCGGCAGAATGCAGGGCGAGGCGATGGTCAGCAGCCCGGCCAGCAAGGCGAGCGGTGTTTCGAAGGGGCTGTGCATGGTGGACACTCCGTGAGCTGGTATGGCCATATTGGAACGTCCGCACGTATCTGGTTTATGTCGGCAATACCGCGCGCCTGCAATGTTTTGTGTCTGGCGAAGCTCGGGATACACTGCGACACAATTCGCCGTACGAGGCAGGCTATAAGCGGGCATCGCCAGAAACAGGGTGCAGCCGGTGCGTGATTCGCTTTCTCGTACGAGCCGGGTGCAGTTGAAAACGCCAGCAACCATCCTGTACGAGACCCGAGCAATGGAAACGACCGACCACGTATTGATCGTCGACGACGACCGCGGCATCCGCGAACTGCTCGCCGGCTACCTCGAGAAAAATGGCATGCGCGTGTCGCTCGCGGCCAACGGACGCCAGATGCGCGCCGCGCTGGAACAGGGCGCGCCCGATCTGATCGTGCTCGACCTGATGCTGCCGGACGAGGACGGTCTCGTGCTGTGCCGTGAATTGCGCGCCGGCAAATTCCGCGCCGTGCCCGTGCTGATGCTCACCGCCCGCGACGAGGAAGCCGATCGGATCGTCGGTCTGGAAATGGGCGCCGACGACTACCTGACCAAGCCGTTTGCCGCGCGTGAGTTGCTCGCGCGGATTCGCTCGGTGCTGCGCCGCGCCCGGATGCTGCCGCCCGGCATGCAGGTGACGGAATCGGTGCAAATGCTGTCGTTTGGCGACTGGCGTCTCGACACCACCGCGCGTCATCTGCTCGATTCGGAAGGCACGATGGTCGCGTTGAGCGGCGCCGAATATCGCTTGCTGCGCGTATTCCTCGATCATCCGCAGCGGGTGTTGACGCGCGATCAACTGCTCAATCTGACTCAGGGCCGCCAGGCCGATCAGTTCGACCGTTCGATCGATCTGATGGTGAGCCGTCTGCGTCAACGCCTGAGGGATGTCGCGCGTGAGCCGCGTTACATCAAGACGCTGCGCAGCGAAGGCTATGTGTTTTCCGCCGCCGTGAACGAGATCGAGGACACGCAATGAGCCGGTACTCGTGGGCGCGTTGGCCGACACATTGGCCCCGCACGCTGTTCGCGCGACTCGCCGTGATCCTGTTCGTCGGACTGGCGCTCGCGCAGACGTTGTCGTTCTGGCTCACGATGACCGAACGCGACCAGACGATGACCCATGTGATGATGGGCTACATCGAACGTGAGGTCGCCAGTTCGGTGGCGCTGCTCGATCATTTGCCGCCTGATGAGCGGGCCCAGTGGCTGCCGCGTCTCGCGCGGCGCAGCTACGAGTTCGTTCTCGGGCCCGGCATTTCAGGCGCGCCCGTCGATGCGAGTCTCTCGGAGCGCGTCGCGCGCTCGATCGATGACGGCATCGGCAGTCACTACCCGCTGACGGTGAACGCGGTCCCCGGCGACCGCGAACGCCTGCAGGTGCATCTGAAGTTGAGCGATGCCGGGCGGCGGGAAAGGGCGATGTTCGCACCGGCGCCGCTCACTCAACCCTTACCTCGCAGACGTGTCTTGCGCTTGCGCGCATCATTGCCCTCTCTCGCCGCCGAGAACATCGGCATGCGTTCCTGAATCCACTTGAGCAATTCGAGCGGACCCGGCGCAAGCGGCCGGTCGGTCTTGACCAGCACTCGCGCTTGCGCCCCTTCGAATAGCGGATGCGCAATCGGCACCGTCGTCAGCTCGCCGCTCGCCAGTTCACGGTACGCGGCAAACTCGCCGATCAGCGTCATGAAGTTCTCCGCCGTCACGAAACGCTTTAGTGCGCTCAGCGAGTTCGTCGTCATGGTCGCGCGAATCGTGACGTTCTCGGCCAGTTCCGCCATCTTCACGACATGGCCGATCCCGAATGTCGGCGGCATCAATGCGAGCGGGTACGCCCGCAGATCGTCGATGTTCGCGGGTCCCTTTCTTTTCGCCAGCGGATGATCGCTTCTTAGCAGCAGCACGACGGGCTGCGGCGAACTCGCCCGATATTCGATACGCGGGTGCGGCGGCGGGTTGTACGCCAGCCCGATATGGGCGCGGCTTTCCGCGACTTCATGCTGGATCGCGTCGACCGCGAGCATCTCCATGCCGATGTCCAGCTTCGGATAGCCGGCACAGAACGGCGCCAGCACGTCGTCGACCAGCGTATCGACATAACCTTCGCTGACAGCCAGTTGAATATGCCCTTGCTGAAGGCCTTTCAGCGCGTGCAACTGGTCTTCGAATTTTTCCTGCTGCGACCGGTAGCCGCGCCAGAACTCCAGAAGGTGCGCCGCGGCTTCCGTCGGCTTGACGCCGCGCGCCTGACGCTCGAATAGCGTCGCGCCCAACTCCTCTTCGAGCAGCTTGATCTGCCGCGTAATCACGGACGGCGACGTATTGATGCTTTCCGCTGCGCCCCGAATCGTGCCATGCGTCAGCACCTCGTTGAAATACCGCAGGCGTTGCTGATTGATCTCTCGCATTCCCTTGCTCCAAGCCTTTCTTGCGTTGCTCACAGAGCAACGATACGTGAACTTAGTTGCTCTTGCTATCAGTGTTTTGCACTGCCACTATCGATTCAACCCTGACGACAGGTCCATCCAAGGGAAGCGGAGACAAACATGTCAGCAATTCACCCCTCGACAGCCGGCGACGCCGCCTCGGCGCTCTATAGCAAGCTCAACTGGCGGCTGCTGCCGTTTCTGGTGGCCTGCTACATGTTTGCGTACCTGGATCGCGTGAACGTCGGGTTCGCCAAGCTCCAGATGCAAAGCGACCTGGGTTTCTCCGACGCGGCGTATGGCGTCGGCGCGGGCATCTTCTTTCTCGGCTACGTGCTGTTCGAAATCCCCAGCAATCTGATGCTGCCGAAGGTCGGCGCGCGTCTGACGTTTAGCCGGATTCTCGTGCTATGGGGCATCACATCGGCGTGCATGCTGTTCGTTCAGAACGTCACGGCCTTTTACGCAATGCGCTTCCTGCTCGGCGTATTCGAAGCCGGCTTTGCACCGGGCATGATCTATTACCTGTCGTGCTGGTATGGACCGGCGCGCATGGCGCGGGCGATTGCGCTCGTGTTCGTGGCGGGGCCGCTGGGCGGCATCGTCGGCGGCCCGACGTCGGCATGGCTGATGACGACGCTCTCCGGTGTGTGGGGTCTGGCCGGCTGGCAATGGATGTTTCTGGTCGAAGGGCTGCCGTGTGTGGCGCTGGGTCTGCTCACGCTGCGCGTTCTGTCCGACCGTCCGGCGGACGCGAACTGGCTGAGCGACGACGAAAAGCTGCTGCTGCATAGCGAGACGGCGCCCGCCCAGCATCGTGCGCATTCATTCAAGGATGTGCTGCGCAGCCCGCGCGTCTACGTGCTCGCCGTCGCTTACTTCTGCCTCATTTTCCCGATCTATGCGATCAGCTTCTGGCTGCCGACGCTGCTGAAAGACCAGGGCGTCAACGATACGCTCCGTCTTGGCTGGTACGTCGCGATTCCTTATGTGGCGGCCGCGCTCGGCATGTACCTCGCGGGTCGCCGCTCGGACCGGGTGGGCGAGCGCCGCTACCACTGCGCGATTCCGGCGCTCGGCGCCGCGACCTGCCTGATCGCCGCGATGCTCGCCGATGGAAGTCTGACGCTGACCCTCGTGGGGATGACCGCGGCCACCGCCTGCTTGTGGATGGCCTACACGGTCTTCTGGGCGATTCCTTCGCAGTTGATCGAGGGAACCGCGGCGGCCGGCGGCATCGCGCTGATCAACACGGTCGGCTTGTCGGGCGGATTCTGGGGTCCTGCCGTGTTCGGCTGGACCAAGTCGTGGACCGGGAGCATGCATCTGGGCCTCGTCGTCATGGCATGTGCGGCGGTGGTGTCGGCCACGCTGATTCTGACGGGCAAGCTGACACTCGAGAAAAAGGCGGTTTGACCGCCTTCATCTTCCCCTTCCCATACAGATACAGGGAGTGAAGAACATGAAAATCCTGATCGCCGGTTTCCAGCATGAAACCAATACATTCGCACCGACCAAGGCCTCTTATAGGAGCTTCGTTCAGGGAGAAGGCTTCCCGCCCTTGGCGCGCGGCACCGATGTGATGGCGCTGCGCGAGGTCAACGTGCCGATCGGCGGATTCATCAAGGCGGCGCAGACGAACGGGCACGATCCGATTCCGGCGATCTGGGCGGGCGCGAGCGCCTCCGCGCATGTGACGACCGATGCGTTCGAACGCATCGGTGGAGAGATTCTCGACGCCGTGGCAAAGGGCGGCTTCGATGCGATCTATCTCGACCTGCACGGCGCGATGGTGACCGAGCAGTTCGACGACGGTGAAGGCGAGCTTCTGGAGCGGGTGCGCCGGATCGTCGGTGACCGCATGCCGGTAGTCGTTTCGCTGGATCTGCATGCGAACGTCACCGCGCGCATGGTCGAGCATGCGAGCGCGCTGGTCGCCTACCGCACCTATCCTCACGTCGACATGGCCGAAACGGGAGAGCGCGCCGCGCGGATTCTCGAACAACTGGTGGCCGAAGGCCGTCCGTTGCATTGCGCGTTGCGCCGCGCGCCGTTTCTCATTCCCGTGAACGGCATGTGTACGCTGGTCGCGCCGGCAAGCGACATGTACGGCATGCTGGCGGCGCTCGAAGCAAATGACGTGGTGTCGGTGTCGTTCGCGCCGGGCTTCCCTGCCGCCGATTTCCCCGAATGCGGGCCGACGGTCTGGGCCTACTCGTTTAGCCGGGATGAAGCCAATCGCGCGGCCGACGCGTTGGTTTCGAAGCTCGTCGGCGACGAAGCGCAGTGGGACGTGCCTTTCCTGAGTCCTGACGAAGCGGCGCAGGAGGCGATCGCCGTGAGCCGTGCGGCAACGAAGCCGGTCATCATCGCCGATACGCAGGACAACCCTGGCGTGGGCGGCGATTCCAACACGATGGGCATGGTGCGGGCGCTGCTGCGCAACGGCGCGACGGATGCGGCGGTTGGCGTGATCTGGGATGCGGAGGCCGCGGCGGCTGCGCATCGCGCGGGCGTCGGCGCGCGCATTTCTGTGGCGTTGGGCGGCCGTTCCGGCGTGCCGGGCGATGCGCCGCTCGAAGCGGTCTTCGAGGTCGAACACGTGTCGGATGGGCGCTTCCGTTTCGACGGCCCGATGCTCAATGGCATGCAAGGCGAGCTGGGTCAGGTGGCCTGTCTGCGGATCGACGGCGTCAGGATTGCGGTCAGCGCTATCAAGATGCAGGTGTTCGACCGCAACCTGTTCCGCGTGGCCGGCATCGAGCCCGAGCAGATGAAGATTCTCGTGCTCAAAAGCTCGGTTCATTTTCGTGCGGATTTCGAAGCAATCGCCGATACAATTTTCGTGGCAAAAGCGCCGGGACCGATGGCCGCCGATCCCGTCGACCTGCCGTGGGAGCGTCTGCATCCGGACATCCGCGTGCGGCCGATGGGGCCGTCGTTCGAATCGTTCCGCGCGGTTGCTCTCTGACTTCAACTCTGGTTTGTCTGGACACAGCCTGAACGGCGCCATGCGCTAGCGCTGCCGCGCAGGGCTCGGGCTGAGGTTTCTTTTCGTGCATCGGGAGCGTGCGAATCATAGCGCGCCCGTCGTTAAGGAGAATCGTCATGTCGGAACAGATCAACAACCGGCGTCGCCGTTTGCTAGGGACCACGGTTGCAGGTTTCAGTTTGCTGGAGTTGGGACTGGGCGGACTCGCACATGCGCAGTCCGCCGAAACGACGGGCGGCGCGAAGGCGGCCACGCGCGTTGCATCGTTCGAGAATCTTCGGCAGATCAACGCCGGAACGCTGAGCATCGGCTATGCGGAGGCAGGCCCGCAGAACGGCCCGGTCGTCATTCTGCTGCACGGCTGGCCGTACGACATCTACGCGTTCGCCGACGTCACGCCGCTGCTGGTCGCCGCGGGCTACCGCGTGATCGTGCCGTATCTGCGCGGCTATGGCCCGACGCGCTTCCTGTCCGCAGACACGCCGCGCAATGGTCAGCAGGCGGTGGTCGCGGTCGACATCATCGCGCTGATGGATGCGCTGAAAATCGACAAGGCGGTGCTCGGCGGTTTCGACTGGGGCGCGCGCACGGTGAACATCATGGCGGCGCTGTGGCCGCAGCGCTGCAAGGCGATGGTGTCGGTGAGCGGCTATCTGATCGGCAGTCAGGAGGCCAACCGTGCACCGCTGCCGCCGAAGGCGGAGCTGACGTGGTGGTATCAGTTCTATTTTGCCACCGAGCGCGGCCAGGCCGGTTATGACGCGAACCGTCACGACTTCAACAAGCTGATCTGGCATACGGCGTCGCCGAAATGGAATTTCGACGATGCGGCGTTCGAGCGTTCGGCGGAATCGTTCAAGAATCCGGACCATGTAGCGGTGGTGATTCACAACTATCGCTGGCGCCTGGGGCTGGTCAAGGGCGAGCCGCAATACGACGACCTGGAAAGGCGTCTGGCGCTGGCGCCGCCCATTTCGGTGCCGACCATCACACTCGAAGGCGACGCGAACGGTGCGGCGCATCCGGACCCGGTGGCTTACGCGAAGAAGTTCACGGGCAAGTACCAGCACCGGAACATCACGGGCGGCATCGGGCACAACCTGCCACAGGAGGCGCCCAAGGCTTTTGCCGACGCAATCATCGACGTGACCCGCCTTGCATGACACGTCGGCGCACGCCGGCGACAGACGAGCCGCTCCGCATCCCGGGAGCGGCTTTTTTGTATCGCAATGTATCCACACCGTACTCAGACAAACAAGCATGCATTAAGCGGCTCAACGAAAACATTCCAGATACGTCGGCGCGTTTTAATACCTACACGCAAGGTTGATTCACAACAGTGCGTTTGAATCAGGCGGGACATGACGGTTTGCATGCAGCAACGGCGTCGCGTTCCACCCAACCTTTGATTGCCTTTGATATCTGGAGAAGACTCATGAAACTCGTTCAATCCCTCATCGTCGCCGCGTTGGTCGCCGTTCCCGTCGCATCGTTCGCACAATCGCAGCAACAACCGCTGACCCGCGCCGAAGTGCGCGCGGAGTTGGTCCAGCTTCAGAAGGCCGGCTACAACCCGTCCAGCGACAACACGCAGTACCCGCAGAACATCGAGGCCGCGCTGGCACGCGTGCAGGCCGATAACGGTTCGGCTGCGGCGGCATACGGCGGCGTCGTGCAGACCAGTGCGGCTTCGGGTTCGCGCGCGCCTAAGAGCCATGCACCGATGAGCCATGCCTCGGCGACCGGGTCGGAAGTCATCGGCCTCGGCCCGATCTACGCGCATTCGTGATCGACGCAACCCCATGACCGTCCGCGTGCCGTCGCGTGGATGGTCATTCCATCAGCATCCCTATCTATCGAGACATACACCATGACCATGTTTCTCAAGAAGTGCCTCGGATCAGCATTGCTGCTCGGCGGACTGTTCGCGTTGCAGGCCGCGCATGCCGCTCCCCCGCAGGACCTGCAGGGTAAGAACGTCGTGCTCGTGCATGGCGCGTTCGCCGACGGTTCCAGCTGGGACAAAGTGATTCCGCTGCTCGAAGCGCGCGGCCTTCACGTGGTGGCGGTCCAGAACCCGCTGAGTTCGCTGGACGATGACGTGTCGGCGACCAAACGTGTGATCGATCAACAAAAGGGCCCGGTGATTCTGGTCGGCCATTCGTGGGGCGGCGTCGTGGTCAGCGAAGCGGGCAACGACGACAAGGTCAAGAGTCTCGTCTACGTGGCGGCGTTCGCGCCCGACAGCGGCCAGTCCATCGCGGACATGACGAAGGGCGCACCGGCACCGGTCTGGGCGAGCGAGCTGCGCAAGGACGACGCGGGCTACCTGACGCTCTCGACGAAAGCGGTGCTCGAGGATTTCGCTCAGGACGTGCCGCTGCCCGAGAGACGTTTGATCGCGGCGACGCAAGGGCCGTGGGCCTCCGGCTGCCTCGACGAGAAGGTGACGAAGGCGGCGTGGCATGACAAGCCGTCGTACTTCGTGGTGACCGGTCAGGACCGCATGATCGATCCGAACCTGCAGCAGACGATGGCTAAGAACATCGACGCGACAGTGATGCGCGTCAACGCAAGTCACGTTGCGATGGTGAGCCAGCCGAAGGCGGTGGCCGATGCGATCATCGCCGCATCGCGCGCTGTGCAGTAACACCGGATGTGAGCGGCGGGCCGGTCATGCGATGACGGTCCGCCGCAACAGTCCGCTGATCGCGACGACCCGCTAGATCGCGATGGACGGAATGCTCTTCATGCATCGCAGCGCGAACATCGACCGGCTGTGACGAATCCCGGCAATCTTGTAGAGCTTCTCGCGCAGGAACCGTTCGTAACCCGCGGTGCCGTCGACGGCCACCTTCACCAGATAGTCGTAGTCGCCCGATACCAGATACGCCTCGAGCACTTCGGACAGCGTCGCGAGTTCGGCGCCGAAGCGGGCGAGCGCGTCGTCGTCGTGACGGTCGAGCGTGACTTCGAGCAGTACCACGTCGGCGAAACCGAGCTTCTGCTGATCGAGCAACGCGACATAGCCGCGGATATACCCTTCGGTTTCCAATTGACGCGTGCGATTCCAGCACGCGGTGGTCGACATGCCGACCAGTTCAGCCAACTCGGCATTGCTCAGCCGGGCGTTCTTCTGCAGTTCGCGCATGATCTTGCGATCCTGATTGTCGAGCGGGCGATTTCGGGCGGTCATGTGGGGGTTGGGGAGGTTGTTCTGTATAAGTTAATTTTACCGGAACATTGTCCCTTACGAGGTCGGCTAGACGATCCCTTTAAGAAGCCTATCCAGCCTGCGTCCGGGTATATTTTCACCATGCATTCATGCCCGGGACAACCGTCCGGGCCGCGGGCCTCGCGCCTCGCGGTCTTATGCGGCCACAAGCCGCCACCCGGTGTCTCGCTGCTTTCACAGGAAGGCGGCACGCGGGCGAATTCCGGCGCCACCCGCGCTGGAAAGCGCGCTCGCCGGGCATGGACGCATGTTCCTGACCGATGCTTGTCAGCATGATCGGCAGTATTGCCGGGGCTGCGACTCCGTACCTTGAGACGTCATGCATCGGCAACGCAGCCCCTTGCCTCCTTGCCTCCTTGCCTCCTTGCCCGCCGATGCCGATCCAGCTGTACGTTTCGTTTCTTCTTGCTGCGCTAGTGCTCGTTTATTCCCCCGGTCCGGTCGATGTACTGACGATGAGCCAGGCCGCTCGGCGCTGGCTGGCGCGCCGCGTTGCCGTGCGTCTGGGGCGGCACGTGCGCTGTGCTTCTGCAACTAGCGTTCACCGCGTTGTGTCTGAACTCGCTGTTGCTGATCGACGAGCGTGCGTTGATCGCGCTGCGTTGGGCCGGCGCAATCTATCTGGTTTATCTGGGCAGCAAGCAGTGGCGCAGCGGCAGTCTCGCGGTTCCCACCGACAGTTCGCAGCAACGCAGCATGTTCTGGCGCGGCTTCGCCACCTCGGGCCTCAATCCGAAAACCTTGCTGTTCTTTCCATCGCTTTTTCCGCAGTTCATTAGCACGTCTTCGAATGAAGCGCATTGGTCTGCGGATCAGCAATACCTGTTGCTGGCCGCTACGTTCGCAGTGGTGTTTGCGTTGGGCGTCGCGTCGATGGCGATTTTTTCGCATCGCTTGCGCACCGTCTTGCAACGGCCGAAACGACTACGCGTCCTGAACCGGACGATGGGCAGTCTGCTGGTCGGCATGGGCGCATTGATGGCGGCGGTGCGCTGATTCCGCCGATGCGTCAATGCGCGTGCGCTGCACCGACGCGCGAAGGCGGCGCCCAGTTATGGGCGCCGCCTCTCTTGTTGCAAAAGGTCAATGGAAGATCAGGTACAGGATGACCAGTACGATCAACGGGACGCCGAGCAGCCAGCCGAGTAGATAAGGCATGATGTGATCTCCTTTCGTGGTGAAGTGCGAATACGAAAGTGACCGAGCATCCGCCGTGCCTGACCTGGATCGCAGTGGTTGGCAGCAGCGCCTAAGGTGCGCCGGACGCAGGCTCGAAGAGTTGCTACAGCATTCGTCGCGGCCACGTGCGGCGCGCAAAACAGCCCTCCTTCAAGGCAAATTTTCCCGCAGCACGATGCTGAACTGCACAGGTTTCACATCGCTCATCGCGTCGCGTTTCTCGCGTACGTTGCGGAAAATCCGCAGACAGTTGCCCACCATCGCTTGCGGCGTTTGAGTGATCAGCGCATCCATCGTCCCGTCGATCAGCAGCGCGCGCGTGTCAGGCGTCAAGCCATGTCCCACGAACAGAATCTTCTGCTCCGAGCGCGCCTCGACAATCGCTCGGGCGACGCCGTCCGATCCGCCGCCGCTGTTATAAATGCCCGCGAGGTCGGGATGCTGCTCCAGGAGTTTGCGGGTCTGCATATAGTTGCGCTCGCTGTCGTCGTGTCCCTCGCGCAGTCCGATCACGCGCACTTGCGGAAACGTCGATTCGATCAGGTGTAGAAAGCCGATCTCGCGCTCCTCGTGACCGCGATAGTTCAGACTGCCCGCGAGCATCGCGATCTTGCCGCTGGGCCGCGGTCCCATGAAGCGCCCCAGCAACAAGGCCGCCGTGCGCCCCGCCGAACGATTGTCGATACCCACATAAGCCAGCCGCCGCGCATTCGACAGATCCGAAATCAGCGTGATGGCCGGCACGCCCTGGTCCGCGAGCGCATTGACGGCATCGCGCACCACCGGATGCTCGAGCGCCATGAACACGACGCCGTCCGCACGCTGTCCGTAATGCAACAGACGGTCGGCCAGTTCTTTCGGGTTGAAACTCTCGACGTAATGGACACGGCACTTCATGTCCAGCGCACTCCATTGATCGTGCGCGAAGTCGATGTAGTCGCCGAGCATGTGCAGGTAGCGATTGGTGCCGGCCGGCAGCAGAAACGCGATGCGCATCGGCTTCGACGCGCTCGCCGCAGGCGCGGCGGGCGTGAGCAGATAGCCCAATTGCGCGGCCGCTTGCAGCACGCGTTGCGCGGTGACGGCGCGCACGCCTTCGCGCGCATTGAGCACGCGATCCACCGTGGCCGTCGACACGCCGGCAACGCGCGCTATGTCCGGAATGCGTGCGCGCGCGGCGGCGGTGAGGTGAAGCGGTTCGGACATGGCAGTCCTTCACAAATTGGAAATCCATCAAAAAACATCAAGTCCGCGGTTTGACGCAGGTGCCGCGCACGCCTAGTCTTGCAGCTATCGCGCGGCGACTCAACTGTGATGACCGGAAAATCGACGCGTTGAACCGGGTGATGATGGATTTTGATGGATTCCACAGTCACATCAATTATAAGCAAGGAGACGCTCAAATGACCAACCTCGCGAGACGCACATTGCTGCGTTCCGCGGCCGCCGTGCCGGTGGCCAGTACGCTGGGCTTTCCGGCGATCGTGCGCGCGGCGTCCGGCCCGGAATTCGTGTTCAAGTACGGCAACAACCTGCCGCTCACGCATCCGCTGAACGTGCGTTCGCAGGAGGCGGCCAACCAGATTCGCGAGGCGTCGAAGGGGCGCATGGAGATCCGGATCTTCCCTAACAACCAGTTAGGCGGCGACACCGACATGCTCGCGCAGGTACGCAGCGGCGGCATCGAAATGTTCACGCCTTCGGCCCTCGTGGTGTCGACGCTCGCGCCGTCGGTGGCAATCAATGCGGTTGGCTTCGCGTTCAGCGATTACAACCAGGTGTGGGGCGCGATGGACGGCAAGCTCGGCGCCTATGTGCGGGCGGCCATGCAGAAAGCCGGGCTCGAATCGTTCGAAAAGATGTGGGACAACGGTTTTCGTCAGACCACCACCAGCAACGGCCCGATTACGAGCGCGCAGAACATGCGCGGTCTGAAGATTCGCGTGCCGGTGAGTCCGCTCAGCATCGACATGTTCAAGGGCCTAGGCGCCGCGCCGACCAGCCTGCAATTCAGCGAAGTCTATTCGTCGCTGCAAACGCATATCGTCGATGCGCAGGAAAATCCGCTGCCGATCGTGCAGGTCGCGAAGCTCTACGAAGTGCAGAAGTACTGTTCGCTGACCAATCACATGTGGGACGGCTACTGGTTCGTGCTGAACCAGCGTGCGTGGCAGCGTCTGCCGAAAGACCTGCAAGGCATTGCCAGCGACGCGTTCAATCAGTCGGCGCTCAAGCAGCGTGAGGATGTCCGAAAGCTCAACGACGCAGCCGTCGCCGATCTGCAAAGCAAGGGGCTCACGATCAATCGGCCCGCGCCGGACACGTTCCGCGTCGCGCTGCGTCAGGCGGGCTTCTATGGCGCGTGGAAGGGCAAGTTCGGCAACGAGGCGTGGGATCTGCTCGAACAATCGGTCGGCAAGCTGGCCTGAGCGTGCAGCAGTCCGGTGAGCATCAGAAGACGCGCGGCGAAGAGCCGCGAGGAGACCGCAGGATGTCGAATCACGCATTGAATCCGGCAGAGGCGGCGGCCGTGCCGATGCACGCGGCCAGCACGCCGCGCCGCTGGCTGAGAACCTTGGACCGCGGCCTGATCGCGCTGGTCGAAGTGTGCGCGGCGGCGCTGCTGGCGCTGGAGATCGTCGTGATGCTGGCGGGCGTGGTGTCGCGTTACGTGCTGCATCAGCCGCTCGTGTGGTCGGATGAACTGGCCGGCATCCTGTTCCTGTGGCTCGCGATGCTCGGCGCGGTGCTCGCATTACGGCGCGGCGAACATATGCGGATGACGGCGCTCGTGAGCCGGTTGTCGCCGCAACGGCGCGCCTTCGTCGATACGCTCGCGATCGCCGCGTCGATCGCCTTGCTCGCACTGTTGATCGCGCCAGCGTACGACTATGCGGCCGGCGAGGCGGCGATCGTCACGCCCGCGCTGCAGATCAGCAACGCGTGGCGCGCGCTCGCGTTGCCGATCGGCGCCGCGCTGATGCTGCTGGTCGGTCTGATCCGGCTCGCTCAGGTAAGCCGTGCGCGCGACGTCGTCATCGTGCTCGCAATCGCCGCGCTGCTTGCCGTGGTGTGCGTATTCGCCGGGCCGTGGTTCCAGACGCTCGGCAAGCTCAACCTGGTGATCTTCTTTGTCGGCGTCGTGGCCATCGGCATTTTTTCAGGCGTGCCCATCGGCTTCTCTTTCGCACTCGCGACGTTCGGTTATCTCGGCCTCTCCACTTTCACGCCGCTCGAAGTGGTGGTCGGGCGGATGGACGAGGGCATGTCGCATCTGGTGCTGCTCGCCGTGCCGCTGTTCGTCTTTCTCGGTTTGCTGATCGAAATGACCGGCATGGCGCGCGCGATGATCGAGTTTCTCGCGAGCCTCGTCGGTCACGTTCATGGCGGCCTGTCGTTCGTGCTGATCGGCGCGATGTATCTGGTGTCGGGCATTTCCGGCTCGAAAGTCGCCGATATGGCGGCGATCGCGCCGGTGCTATTTCCCGAGATGAAAAAGCGCGGCGCGTCCGAAGGCGATCTGGTCGCGCTGCTCGCCACAACGGGCGCGCAAAGCGAAACCATTCCACCGAGCATCGTGCTGATCACGATCGGCTCGGTCACGGGGCTGTCGATCTCCGCGCTCTTCACCGCCGGGATGCTGCCGGGCGCGGTGCTCGCGCTGATTCTGTGCGTGGTGGTGTGGTGGCGTTATCGCAAGGAGGACCTGAGCGGCGCGCAGCGGTTTACCAAGCGGCAGATTGGCCGGCTGTTCATCGTATCGTTGCCGGCCCTGGCGTTGCCGTTCGTGATTCGCATGGCGGTGGTCGAGGGCGTGGCGACGGCGACCGAAGTGTCGACCATCGGCATCGCGTATTCGATGCTGATCGGCCTGCTGGTCTATCGCCGCTTCGAATGGCGGCGGCTCGGTCGCATGCTGGTGGATGCGGCAACCCTGTCGGGCGCGATCCTGTTCATTATCGGCTGCGCGACTGCGATGGCCTGGGCGCTTACGCAATCCGGCTTTTCGCAGGATCTCGCGCAATTGATGGGCTCGATGCCCGGCGGCGCGTATGGCTTTCTCGCGGTGTCGATCGTTGTGTTCGTGATGCTCGGCAGCGTGCTCGAAGGCATTCCCGCGATCGTGCTGTTCGGGCCGCTGCTGTTTCCGATCGCGCGACTCGCGGGCGTGCATGAGGTGCATTACGCGATCGTCGTGATCCTGTCGATGGGCGTCGGGCTCTTCTCGCCGCCGTTCGGCGTCGGCTACTACTCGGCGTGCGCGATCAGCAAAGTGAATCCCGATGCGGGCATTCGTCCGATCGTCGGGTATATGGGCGCGCTGATCCTCGGCCTGCTGCTGGTCGCGGCGATCCCCTGGATTTCGATCGGCTTCCTCTAAGTTTTCTTCACAGGTTCGACCTTCGGGCGCTGCATTCCCGCCGCGCCGGGGCGTCGCTCGTCCTTCAAAACCCGCAGCATCGGGAGAGTTTCATGAGTCGTTTCTTTGGCGAAATCCGGCAGGCCGGCTATGTGGTGCGTGATATCGAAGCCGCGATGGACTATTGGAGCCGCGTGCTCGGCGTGGGTCCATGGTTCTACAACGAACGCGTGCCGATCGAAAACTACGCGTATCGCGGGCAAACGTATGAAGTGCACAACTCGGTCGCGCTGGCGAACTCGGGGCCGCTGCAGGTCGAATTGATCCAGACGCGCAACGACGCGCCCTCGATGTATCGCGACTTCCTGGCCGCCGGCCATACCGGTTTGCAGCACAACGCCTACTGGACCACCTCGTTCGACGCGGACCTCGCGCGCCTTCAGGAGCAGGGTTTCAAAGTGGCGATGAGCGGTGAGGTGGGACGTAACGGGCGCTTCGTCTACTTCGATACGGAAGATCATCCTGGCACCGTGATCGAACTCTCGGAGATCGCGGGGCCCAAGGGCAAGCTGTTCGACATGATCTACGCGGCATCGCGCGATTGGGACGGGCGTGAGCCGGTGCGCCGCTTTCCCGACCTGGGCACGCTATGAGCGCGATGCAGCAGGCGCAACCGGCCAACGACGACACCCTCGAAGCCGACTATCTGATCGAGACGCCGCTCGATCCCGCGCAAGTCGCCGAGGTGATGGCCGGCGAACAGTCGAGCGGCACGTTCGTGCGCGTTGCCAATGAAACCGATGCGCTGCGCGCACGCAGCCGCGCGAGCGTGCTGCGTATCGCGGAACTCGAAGCCGTGGCGCAGCCCAGTCTGCCGAGCGCATGGCTCATCCGGCAAGGCATGCCGGGGCCATGGCGGCGCGCGCGCGTCACGCTCTCGTTTCCGCTCGCCAACATCGGCGCGAATTTGCCGACGCTGGCCGCCACCGTCGCGGGCAATCTGTACGATCTCGGCGAAGTCACCGGCATGCGGTTACTGTCGTTGCGCTTGCCGGCTTCCTATCGCGCGCGCTTCGAATTGCCGCGTCACGGCGTGGCGGGCACGCGCACGCTGACGCAAGTGACGGACCGTCCGCTGATCGGCACCATCATCAAGCCGAACGTCGGTCTGAGCGCGGCGGAAACGGCGGCGCTGGTGCGCGAGCTGTGCGAAGCGGGCGTCGATTTCATCAAGGATGACGAAGTATGTGCGAATCCCGCGCATGCGCCGCTTGCCGAACGCGTGCGGGCGGTCATGTCCGAAGTGCGCAGTTACCGCGAACGCAGCGGCCGCTCCGTGATGGTCGCGTTCAATATCACCGACGACCTCGACGCGATGCGCCGTCACGCGGAGCTGGTCGAGCACGAAGGCGGCAATTGCGTGATGGCGAGCATCAACTGGTGCGGCTTCTCCGCGATCCAGACGCTGCGCCGCGCGACGCCGCTCGTGCTGCACGCGCATCGCAACGGCTACGGGATGATGTCGCGCGATCCGGCGCTCGGCATCTCGTTCCAGGCATATCAAATGTTATGGCGTTTGACTGGCGTCGATCATATGCACGTACACGGCCTCGCCGGCAAATTCGCCCAGAGCGATATGGAAGTCATCGAATCGGCGCGCGATTGCGCGACACCGCTCGCGTCCGGTTGCGACGACACCGTGCTACCCGCGTTTTCGTCGGGGCAGTGGGCCGGCACCGCGCCAGCGACCTTCGACGCGGTGCGCTCCACCGATCTGCTGTTCATGTCCGGCGGCGGCATTCTCGCGCATCCGGATGGTCCGTCCGCGGGCGTGACGAGCGTGCGTCAGGCATGGTCGGCCGTGCAGGCCGGTACGCCGTTGCCGGTGTACGCCGAGCGGATGCCGGAGTTGCGGCGCGCGCTGGCGTTTTTCGGCGAACGCGCCTGAGCGCGAATCGGGACATGAGCGACATGGACGATTTTAGCCGTCGAGGCATACGCGAATCGCGTGACACGGGTCCCGCGTACGCGTTCTACGGCGACGACTTCACAGGCGCGACCGATACGCTCGCGCATCTCGCGCGCGCCGGCTTGCGCACGATGCTGCTGTTCGCGCCACCGGATGCCGCCCGTCTGGCGAGACTCGGGCAACTCGACGCGCTCGGCGTCGCAGGCGCCGCGCGGACCATGGAGCCGCTCGCGCAGCAGCAGGAACTCGCGCGGGTCGGCGCCGCGTTCGCCGCGCTCGGTGTGCGCGTGATGCACTACAAGGTGTGCTCGACTTTCGATAGCGCGCCGCGCACCGGCAGCATCGGCGTGGCGATTCGCACGTTGCGCGAGCATTGCGCAAACGAGTTGGTCGCGGTGATCGGCGGTCAGCCGAATTTGCGGCGCTACTGCGTGTTCGGTCAACTGTTCGCCGCGGCCGGGGCGGACGATGATCGGCAAGCGGTCTATCGGATCGACCGTCATCCGACGATGAGCCGTCATCCGGTTACGCCGATGAACGAGGCGGACTTGCGTGTGCATCTGCAACGCCAGGGCGTCGAGCATGTGCAATCGATCGATTGGCGATGCTACGCGGCGGGCGACGCCGCGCTGCAATCCGAAGTGCGGCACCGGCTTGAATCGAAGCCGGACGCGTTGCTGTTCGACGTGCTCGACGACGCGCATCTGCAAGCGATCGGCCGGCTGCTTGTGCGGCGCGCGGCGGTGGCGCCACTGCTTGCTGTCGGCGCGAGCAGTGTTGCGCAGGCTTATGCGTCGGCGCTTGATGAACGGACTGATTCGTCGGCCGGGAATGCGGCAGCGCCGCTGACTCGCGCGCGAGGCCCGGTGTTCGTGCTGGCCGGCAGTCTGTCGCCGTTGACCGAAGTGCAGATTGGCGCGGCGCATTCGTATCTGCGGGTGGAACTGGACCCGCAGCGGATGACCGGCGGTGCCGCGTCCGTCTATCTGGCGGAACGCGTGGCGGCGATCGCGGGGCCGTTGCGAGATGGCCGCCACGTGCTTGCATTTACGACGCGCCGAGCGGTGAACGCGACAAGCGTGACGAACGCAGCGGACACGGCGCTGCCGTCACTTGCGCATGCTTGCGCAACGCTGCTGCGGCAGGTGCTCGACGCCGTGCGATTACGACGCATCGGCATAGCAGGCGGTGACACGTCGAGCTTCGCCGTGCGTGCGCTCGACGCGTGGGGGCTGTCGTATCTAGCGCCCTTATCGGCGGGCGTGACCGTGTGCCGTCTTCATGCCGACCGCACGGAGCTCGACGGCATGGAGATCATGCTCAAGGGCGGTCAGATGGGCGATGCGGAACTGTTCGAACAACTGGTCGATGGCTATGCAGTCGGTCAGAACATCGAGCGCTAAGGCTGAACGGCGAACCGGTAGCGCTATTCAACGAGACAACGAGATCGCTGCACCCCAGGCAGGCGAGTAACTTTTCCATCGTCCGTTCCCGTCTGACAATGAGCGAAGGTGCCTCGACCAGCGAGACTTTTCGGGCCATCGACATGACAAGGCCGCCGGATATCGCTATCCGGCGGCCGCGTTCGTTCGAACTTCGTTACGACGAGCGTTCTCTCATCCCCGTGGACGAATCGGTTCGCGTTTCTTTGCGTTTGCTCGCATTTGGCTATATCACGCCGGCAACCAGCAGTACGATCACCACGATCAGAACGACACCGAGTCCTCCGGTAGGACCATAGCCCCACGAACGGCTGTGCGGCCAAGCCGGAAACGCGCCGATGAGGAGCAGAATCAGCACGATCAGAAGAATAGTTCCCAACATATCAATGACCTCCGCTGGTTGATAAGGACCCGCCTTCGCACGACGGCCGCGCTAACTTCGCAGCTACCGTGCGAAGACAGCATCGGTGTTTCCGTTGAGCAAGCCGCATGCCCGACGCGGAGAATCGAATCGCTTTAATCGTATTCATCCGATCACGCCGTCACCCCACGCGGCGTGCCGATTCGCGCAACCACGATGTCGGCGACGAACGCAATGGCGAGCGCCGTCGCGCCGCAGATGAAAATCAGCGCGTAGTTGTCATGCGTATGGGAGAACAGAAACGAGTATCCATAACCGCCTAGCGCCTGGAAGAGTGCGAATGCCGTAGTCGCGCGGCTCCATGCGGCTCGCTGTTCGATGTGATCGTGCGGCACGAGTTCGTGGATGCGGCCGAGCGCGAGCGGCACGATGCCCGGCGTGAAGATGCCGAGAATCACGGTCGCCGTCGCCACCGCCAGCGTGCTGCCCGAGAGCGCCAGCATCGCCACCGCCGCGGACTGCAGAAACAGCGCGATCCGATACGCGTTGCCGAAGCCGATGCGATCGGCCACGTTGCCGCAGATGACCGGACCCGTAATCGCCGCGAGGCCGTACAGCACCCAGTATTGCGCGCCAATCGCCGCGCCGTGTCCCAGGCCGCGCGCCACGTAGTCGACGAGCAGCACCATCGCGGGCACGAGGCCGAGCGCGTTCGCCGCGTATTGCGCATACAGCAGGCGCAGCTTCAGGTTATGCGCATGCCCGGCGTGATGCGTGCCGGCGGGTATCACCGGAGCGGGCGGATTCGTCGACGGCCAGCCGAACCAGCTCGCCGCGGTCAGGACCAGCGCGACCACGCCGAGACCGATCCAGGTGGTTTGCAGACCAAAGTGCAGCAGTTGAGGAATCAGTGTGCCGGATGCCGCGATGCCGAGACCGAGCCCGAGAAAGATCATCCCGCTGACGAAGCCACGGCGTGGCGGCAGGATGTGCGGAAGGATCGACGTCGCCACCAGCACCATGATGGCGCCGCCCGAAATACCCGACAGCAGGCGCCATGCAAAGAACCAGCTGATCGACAACGGATAGGCGCAGGCGAAGAACGCCGCCGTCACGACCGCCATCAGCAGACGCAACGCGCTGCGGTTCGACAGCGCCGACGCAAGCGGACGGCCAATCAGGGCGCCGATCAAATAGCCGGCGAAATTCGCCGCGCCGAGCGTCACTGCCTGCGACGACGTGAACCAGTGCGCCTGGATCAGCGAAGGAATCAGCGGCGTATACGCAAAACGCGCGAGACCAATGGCGACGAGACTGCCACATAGTCCGGCGAAGGTCGCAAAGAGTGCGCGCGCATCGAGCGAGGCCGGTGGTACGGAGCTTAAAGAAGACGGTGCTGCGGACATGACGATTCCTTTACCGGTGCGCATGCCGATGGCGGCGCTGCCGGATGTCGGTGAGAAAACCAGGGAATGCGCCCGTTCGGACGCGCGGCTCGGACGTGGCCGTCTTATGCCGATGAAGCGGGTGGCGCCGACGGCGGCGGCAGCGCAGGCAAGCCGAGCAGCGTCAACGCCGGCGACACCGAGCCGCTTAGCAGCACGTATTGCGGCGTCACTCGCGCTAGCACGCGAATGCCGATCAGCGTGGCGAGCAGATGGGAGGCGGCGTCTTCGAGGGGCACGGCGACGGTGATTTCACCGCTTTGCCGTGCCGCGACCAGGCCCCGGTGGAAAAACGCGCGGATATCCGCCATTTCCGCCGCGACCATGGCACGAAATGCTTCGTCATCCGATGAAACTTCGAGCGCCGAGTTGACCAGCATGCAGCCGCGCATGTCGGGGTCGGCAATCGCGCGCTCGATGACTTCGTGGAAGAACAGCGTAATGCTCCGCGCCGGCGACGCGGTTTTCTCAAGCCGCTCGATCCGCTCGCGCAATATGTGCTCCAGATAATGTTCGAGCGCTCGCAGGTAGAGGCCGCGCTTGTCGCCGAACGCGTTGTAGAGGCTGGGCTGCGTGAGGCCGGTCGATTTGACCAGATCGCGCGTGGAGGTCGTTTCATAGCCCTTGCTCCAGAACGCTGCGCTGGCCGCTTCGAGCACGGCGTGCTCGTCGAATCCACGGGGTCGTGCCATGGTGACTGTCCTTCATGCGTGATCGGCGACCGTTCTATATCGGTCGATATAGAACTGGATTATATATCGGCCGATATAGAACGCAAGGGGGAAGTTTTGGGGCGACGGCAAAGGGGCGAATGAGCGGCGCAGAGCCGGAGATGGCCCGGCGGGTGCAGGTTGGCTTGCGCCGGGAGCTTTGGTGCACAATTCGCCGCGCGGCGCGGACCCGCACCGGCCGCGCGGCGCAGAGCCGCTCAGCGATGCGGTGTCCAGCGATCAGAATGCCAATGTGAATCGCGGCGGCGCGGCCGCTTCGCGCATGGCGGCACGGGCTACCGGGTACTCTTGCGTGACGCCCTAACGCGCCAATGAACGACCTATTGCTGTGCTGCCACATGTTTTCCGAGCGCGGCTCCCAGGTCTTCATCGGTTAGCGCGGGGAAGATGGTGATCGTCAGCAGGTCACCCCATTCGAGCGACATCGCCACCAAGCTCCCCGTGTCGGCAGCCTCGACGACCGCGAAGCCATGCAGGCCGCCGATTGCATGCCAGCGCCCCAGCATGGTGATGCCATCGGGCGCGCGGCCGCCGGTTTTCATGAAGCGTTCGATGACGGCATTCTCGGCGGTCGGCTGACCGTTCCATTCCACAATGAATTTCATTGCGTGTCTCCCATCTGGATCGGCGATACCGGCTCGTGGCGCGCCGCGCTCGTCGTCTGGGTGGTGACGCCTCGTCTGCCGGGCGCCACGCACACCACTGCGCCATCGAGCCGTCCGGATAGCACAGGCTATTGGCGGGCGGCAGGAAAAAACCACGTGGCGTCCTAAGCATCATAGGAGAGTGCACGACAGCCGATGTCGCCGTGCGCAGACATTCACCAGGTCAATTGAACCGGCACCGCCGTTGCGGCGAGAACGCGAACGGGACGCCACATTTCCAATTGCGGGTGTCTCGCGCGTCCTACAAATAGGTTCCATCCAAAGGGCGTTCGGCGATTGCAGCGTCGATTTCACCATCGACGCCGATTCGCCGCGCGACGCGGCAGGTCTCTGACAATGACAGTGGATTTCGTGGCAATCCTTCCTGAAGCAGGCGAGCCCACACCATGCGGTGTACGGCTTTGCTTTTGCTTCAGGTACAGCCATGCGCGCGGGTTTCGCGCGAAAAAGCAGTGGGTGATTGCGGCGCGATTTCATGCAGTGAGCGGTGTTACGCATCGGCCGCATATGACGGTGCAAGTAGCGGCACAACTCGCGACACAACCCGCGCCCAAAACACAAACGGCATGCGGTTGTACCGCATGCCGTTGCGATGCCAGTTCGAATTCGACTCTATTCGCGCTGCCGATTACGTGGCAGCGCCACTTCGGCAATCGTCCGATGCGCGGCAGGAAAGCCGGGCGGATATTCGACGACGCGCGCGGCGGCCGGCACCAGCGGCGCGGCCACACTCGATCGCGCGCCGACGCGCGCGCCGCCGACGATGGCGGCCATCGCCTCACGGTCGAGTTCGACGCTGTCAACAAGGTCCTTGATGATGAGCTTCGCCATGACGGCTCCCGAAAAGAAATTGGGCGGCCGGTCCATGAACGGGTCCGGCCGCCGCTACTGTCTGTCGTTCGATGTAGAGAGGTCTCGTCGCACTATCAGTATAGGAAATCTGTTTGCAGCTTGTCTGTCGGTGACGATGAAGCAGCACTGAAGGAACCCCCGTTCCTGCGGTGCTTCTCGTGCTTATGCAGCGGCGTAGTTGGCGCCCCACAGCGACGGGCTGACGTCGAGATGCAGCGGCACGAACCCCGCACCGATCACGCCGACGTTGTTGAGCGCGGCGACGTTCACGTATTGCATCTGGTTGAGGTTCTGGTTGATCGAGACATTGACGTTGGCAATGCCGCCGAGCCCGGCCACCGACGGCAGGCCGGGCGTGCCGCCGCCGGCCACCGCCGACATTGCGCGGCGGTCGAGCTCGCGGGTGCGGGACAGATCGCGAATCAAGAGGGATGACATGGTGATTCTCCAAAGGTGCGCGGAAGACGGGCGTGATCGGCGTGAGGCGAAGCGGCCCGCGATCGCGAGCGCTTCGCCTCGTCACGCTTTACACGTGGATGTTGTTGTTCGACGAGATGCTCGGGCTGAACGACGAGGCGATGCCGGCCGCGAACGCAACGTTGTTGCCGTTGGCGTTCTGAAGGTCCATCTGGGTGTTGATCAGTTGCGTCGCATCGACGTGCTTGCTGTTGTTCGGCGCATAGACCGGGCTGAAGTTATAGTACGAGACCGACGGGCCGAAGCCGCCGCGCACGGCGCTCATCGCCTTGCTGTCGAGTTGTTCGGTGATGGACAGGTCTTTGATCATCAGCGTGTTCATGGTAAGTCTCCTGGAAGAAAATATCGCGGTGTTGCGATTGGGTTCGAGCAATTTGTCTGCTCGGGTGTCACTAACGCATGGGCTGTGCCAGTTTTATTCAAGGTTCCTAATAAAGTTGGTGGCTCCTTGCTGCACAAGGCTTTCGCATTGCGTCCACAGGTTGGCCATAGCGTCACCCTCCGTTCCGTCGGCGCGCGAGCGGTGGCGCATGGCCGACATACGGCCGCATGCTGTCGGCTGGCGGGCGACACTTGCGCGCCACGCCCGCGATGCACGGCGCGGGCCAATCCCGGTTTGCGAAAGCACGGACCGGGAGCTAGTATCGAAGCGGCACATGTAACTGGTTACGACAGGTTTTCCATCAGCCCGAGTGTCTTCGGTCACATGCGATCGGACCCAACGGCAGCGGCGGCGCTTCGCACAAATGGCTAGCCTTGCACGTGTGATTCACGACTTTCAGAGCGGCGAGCTGTCGCGTGACGAGTTCGTCGCTCAACTGGACAGTACGTTGACGACCGAAGGACTCGGTCCCACGCAGCTGCTGGAGATGCTTGGCGCGGCGCATCGTAAAACCCCGTTACCCGACGATCTCTACCTCGAAGTGCGCCGCCGCATCGAGCAGTTGCACGTTTCGAACGTGGCGGCGGGTGGGGAAGAAACCGGCATCCAGACCACGGTGGAGATTCCATCGGCGCCTTCGGCCAGTGCCGGTAGCGCAGGTAGTGCGGGCAACGCCAGCAATGCGCCGAGCGGCGCGGGACACGACCAGAGCAAAGGCACCGGCGACACGTTGAATAACCGCTTCGTCCTCGAGGAATGTCTGGGCGTGGGCGGCATGGGCACGGTGTACAAGGCGCTCGACTTGCGCAAGCTCGAAGCATCGGATCGCAAGCCCTATCTCGCGATCAAGGTGCTCAATGTCCAGTTTCGCGGCAATCCGAATTCGCTCGTCGCCTTGCAGCGCGAGGCGCGCAAGGCGCAGGTTCTCGCGCATCGCAACATCATCACGGTGTACGACTTCGACCGCGACGGGCCGATCGTCTATCTGACGATGGAGTATCTGAGCGGCAAACCGCTCAGCCAGTTGCTGCGCACGCCAGGCTATCAGGGCATGCCGGTGCGCGCGGCTCTGCCGATCGTGCGCGGCATGTGCGCCGCGCTCGCATACGCGCATGAACGCGGCTTCGTCCACTGCGACTTCAAGCCGGCCAACGTGTTTCTGACCACCAACGCCGAAGTGAAAGTGATCGACTTCGGCATTGCGCGCGTGTTTCAGCGCCCCGAAGAGGAGAGCGACGCGACCGTGTTCGATCCGGGCAGCCTCGGTGCGTTGACGCCCGCGTATGCGAGCCCGGAGATGATCGAGCATCGTGAGCCCGATCCGCGCGACGATATCTACGCGCTTGGCTGCATCACCTATGAATTGCTGACCGGTCACCATCCGTTCGACCGTTTGTCGGCGACTCAGGCGCGCAATGCCGATTTCAAGCCGCAGCGGCCACAGAATCTCGATTCGAGGCAGTGGCGCGCGTTGCGTGCCGCGCTGTCGTTCGATCGCGCGACGCGCATGCCGAGCGTGGTGCGCTTCATCACCGAGTTCGACAACGAGGCGCGCGCGGAGAAGTCGGGTACGTTGGCGAAGGTCGGACTCGCGAGCTTTGCCGTGGTGTGCGCGGCGGCGGTCGGCGTGTTCGCGCTGCGCTCGGGGCCGAGCCGGCAGGCAAGTGCGCCGCCGGCGGAGGTAGGGGCGTCGCAGGCATTGGCGGATCGAGCGGAAACCGCGTCGGAGCCGAATGCGGTGGCGGCAGTGCCGCCGACTGTGACGGCATCCACCGCATCAAACTCCGCACCTGCTGCCGCGAGCGCCGCAGCCGTGCCGGCCCCAACCGCCACGCCACCCGCGCCCAAGCCCGCACTGACGCTCGCAGCCATCGCACCCACGTTGGCGCAAGTACCGTGTTCGGCGCTCTCCGCCGCCGTCCAGAATCATTCGCTGACGGTGCGCGGCTTCGTCTCGCAGCGCTACGGTGCGGCCCATCTGAAGGAAACGTTGGCGGCCTTGCCGGGCGTCGATACGCTGACGCTCGACGTCGAGCCCATCGCCGAGGACAAATGCGATACCGTCAACGCGCTCGCTCCCTACTGGGTTCGCAACTGGCAAGCGGGGCGCATCGCGGCGTTGCATGTGCGCCCGCCCGGCGGTCAGTTGAGCGAGGGCGACGCGCTGGTCGTCGACGTGACGACGCCTGGCTTCGACTCGTATGTGAACCTCGACTATTTCCAGCTCGACGGCAGCGTCGTGCATATGGTGCCGAGCCCGCGCGCGAAGGACAATCAGGCGCCGCCGCACTACGCCGCGACGATCGGCAGCGGCGGCGACTGGATCATTTCGAAACCGTTCGGAGCGGAGATGGTGGTGCTGCTGATTACGCCGGTGCTGCTATTCGACAAGCCGCGTCCGGAAAGCGAATCGCGCGCGGACTATCTGCGCGCGCTCGACACGCGGCTCACGCAGATCGGCGGCAAATACGGGCAGGACCGCATCGTCGCCGACTTTGCTTCGATCACGACGAAGCCGCGCGCGCCGTAAAGGCGGAGCGGGCGTCAG
Source organism: Paraburkholderia sp. RAU2J (assembly GCF_003634845.1). Classification (NCBI taxonomy): domain Bacteria; kingdom Pseudomonadati; phylum Pseudomonadota; class Betaproteobacteria; order Burkholderiales; family Burkholderiaceae; genus Paraburkholderia; species Paraburkholderia sp. RAU2J. Next base: position 2,967,197 of record NZ_RBXG01000002.1, on the reverse strand, counting down.
CACCACGTCTGGTCTCGACCGCATGAGCCGCTGATCTCGCCGCAAGACCACGCGCTTCATTTGAGATCTTTGACGACCCGAAAGCCATCCTGCGATTGACGTACGCCCGCGCTGTATTTGAAGCGCGTCGCGCTGAGCATGTAGATGCTGCCTTCGCGCCATGAACCGCCGCGAATCACGCGCATGTCGCAGCCGGGACTGTCCCATGCGTGGCCGTCGGCGGGCCCGCCCTGATAGTTGTTGTGCCAGCAATCGGCGGTCCATTCCCATACGCTGCCGTTCATGTCGTACAGGCCGAGCGGGTTCGGCGCGAATGAACCGGCGGACTCCGGTCCTTCCTTGTGCCACGGGTCGCCGCAATCCTTGCAATTGGCGGTGCCCTTGCGCATCTGATCACCCCACCAGTAGGCGGTCGTCGTGCCGCCTCTGTCCGCGTATTCCCATTCCGCCTCCGTGGGCAGACGGTAGGGCTTGCCGGTGACTTTGGTGAGCCATTTGACGTACTGCTGCGCGTCGTCCCAACTCAGGTCGCGCGCCGGTGCGGCCTTGTTCGTGTTGCTTTCGGGCGTCGCTTTCTGACAGGCGTTGGCGGCGACGCAAGCGTTCCATTGTTCGACCGTCACCTCGTATTTGCCAATGGCAAATGGCGCGCTGATGCTCACGTGGTGGACCGGCTTCTCCGATGGATCGTCGCTGCTGCTGCCCATCGCGAACGAGCCGGCGGGCACGGGGACCATGATCGGGCAGGCGGCGCAGTCGCGGCTTTCACCGGCGGTGGGCGGGCGAGTGACGGCTTTTTGTGCGACTGCGGCGGCGGGTGGGGCAATCGGCGCGGCCGGTGCGGCGGCGCTTGGCGTGGGCGTTGGATTTGGCGCCGACGCTGTGCGCGGGCGCTCCTGCGCCGGGGCACTCGTTGGCGCGGCGGGGTGAGCGGCTTGCGGCGCAGGTGCGGGTGCAGGTGTTGGCGCACTAGCCGCCGCGCGCAGGCGATCGATGCGCGCATGAGCGAGCGTAGCGAAGCGGCCATTCGGATAGGCCTTCAAATAGGCCTCGTAATCGGCGGGGTAGTTGCTGTCCTTGATCGAGTTCCAGAACGTGATTTCGTATTGCTCGCTGCTGTCTTTCGGAAGAATGCCCCTGCTATGCAGCGCGACGGGCGGATTCTCCTGACGCGCCCACGCGACGACCGGCACAGATGCCTCGCGATAGCGGCTGGCGGTGTCGTTCAACTGAGCCGAGGGAGCGAGCGTCGAAGCAATCCACGGCTTTTGCTCGCCAGCGGTTGCATCGCGAACTTGCGCGGCGACGTGCTCGAACAGACCGTCGAGCGTTTGCGACGAAGCGCTTTCGAGCGCGTGCAGCAAAGCATTCGTGTAGACGCCGTGGCGCGCGCCGTCCGCCGCAAAGCCGCCGGGTGCGGTGGCATAGGCGATCACGGTATCGGCACCCACCGATGGCGCATCGCTCGTCGCGCCCGGCGAGAACGGATTGTTCAGGCACGCATCGAGAATCACGAGATTGAGCCGACCCGCACGCGGTGCGGCCATCACCCGCAACACGCTATTCAGATCGACGCCGTTATTCACCATCGATGCCGGCACGCGTGGATCGAGTCCGGCAGGCATGAGCAACGTCTGCCGGCCAATTTGCATGCCGTGGCCCGCGAAATAGAAGAGTCCGACGCCGCCGCCTTGCAAACGCCGCTGGAATTCGTCGATCGCCTCCTGCATGTCGCCTGGCGCCGCATTCGTGCGCATGATGACGTCGAAGCCGAGCGCATGGAGCGTGTCGCGCATTGCTTCGGCGTCGCGTGGCGCATTAGAACGAATAGGGGTCGCGAGATCGCCATATACGCCATTGCCGATCACGAGCGCGATACGTGGAGAATGCGCAGGCTCGCGCGTTAACGTGAATGGCGAGATCGTATCGGCTATCGCCGCCGCATGCGCAGCCGTTGCAATGGGCGCAGGAATTGCAGTGCTCGCCATGGTCGAGATAGCCGCATGAGCCACGCTCCATTGCGCCTGGATTGCCCCGGCCATGCACACCAGCAGGAATATTCGCCACATCTTTGCATCCTGTTTGTACCGGACAGAACCCAGGCATTCGAGGACCGCGCTGTGTGCAGCATTCGCTGCGGTACTTCGGGCCAAGCATCGATGCCGCTTTCGATGACCACGCGTGTGGAACCTTTCAATAACGATAGCACGCGCTTTGCGCGCCACAACTCGACGCGTCATACGGATAACGAGTGTGGCGTATCTTTTTGGCAAGTTACGTCCTAAGCTAATTCACAAAGTAACGCCGCACAGTCGTTTTAACTTTGCGGTCGTCCCGTCACTCGCACCCGCGATATCCAGCCGGAGCGCTCGGTCTGCTTTGCGCAGCCGACGGCCGTGACCCCTCTTCGGGAGAGTGCGCCATGCGAAGAAAAACCCTCACCCCCGTTGTTTCCGATTCGCGTCATGCAGCGAGAGCGCGCGTCGGCATGGGGCGCGCGGCTGCGTGCGCAACGCTGTTTGCCGCACTCGGCTGTATGGCGACTTTCGATATCGCGCTGGCCGAACAGACCGCATCGACGCCGGGCGCCGAGGAATACATCATCTGGCCATCGGATGGCACGGTGATTCATGGCGGCAAGCTCTGGGTGCGCATGGGTCTGCGCAACATGGGGGTGTGTCCGAAGGGCGTCGCACGCCCGAACTGCGGGCATCATCATCTGTTGATCGATACCGATCTGCCTGCGCTCGACCAGGAAATTCCGTCGGACCGCAATCACCTGCACTTCGGTGCGGGCGAAACGGACGCGCGTATCGAGTTGCCGCCGGGCAAGCACACGCTGCAACTGCTTCTCGGCGACCAGAATCACGTGCCGTTCGTGCCGCCCGTCTATTCGAAGAAGATCACCATTACCGTGCAAAAAGACTAGCGCGATCCGTTGGTTTCACGCGGGTCCGTCAGGACGGAGAGACCTCATGTACAAGATCTTTGTGATCGCGGCGCTCGTGACATCGGCGGGATTGACCTTGCCTGGCTTCGCCGTGGCCGGCACGACACCATCGCCGCCCGGCGCGTACGCCTATATCGGCTACCCGAACGACGGCCAGGTCGTGCCCGCCAACAAGCCGTTTCGCGTGTGGTTCGGCTTGCGTTTCATGGGCGTGGCGCCCAAAGGCGTCAAGTATCCGAATACGGGCCACCATCATCTGCTGATCGACACCGATCTGCCGCCGATGGACCAGGAAATTCCTTCGGACCGCAACCACCTGCATTTCGGCGCGGGCGAAACGGAAACGATGATTCAATTGCCGCCGGGCAAGCACACGCTGCAGTTGCTGATGGGTGACGATATGCATGTCCCGCACAATCCGCCGGTGTACTCGAAGAAGATCACCGTCATTGCGCGCTGAGAACTTGCACGGCGCACCTCGTGCATGCCAGTGTCACGACGCAGCCAACAACTTCGCGCTGTCTGTTGGCTGCAATCCATCATCGGCTGCTTGCCATGTCGTCGCGTTCACTTCTCCCAGGCTCGCTGATCATCGGCAAAGCCCTTTGTCTGCGGCTTTTCCGGAGATCTCTTAGGATCGGAAACCAACTCTGGCACAGCCCATGCGTTAGTGACACCCGAGCAGACAAATTGCTCGAACCCGAACGCAGGACTGTGCAGTTTCCCCTTCCCCTTCCAGGAGATTTACCATGAACACGCTGATGATCAAAGACCTGTCCATCACCGAACAACTCGACAGCAAGGCGATGAGCGCCGTGCGCGGTGGCTTCGGCTATCCCTCGTCATCCTATTTCAGCTATGCGCCGGTATACGCGCCGAACAACAGCAAGACCGTCGACGCTACCCAGCTCATCAACACGACGATGAGCATCCAGAGCGCGAACGGCAACAACGCAGCGTTCGTCGCGGGCACCACGACCACGATCGCTCCGCATGTAAGCTCGGCCAACAACATCTACGTGTCCTGAGCGACGCGTCCCCCGCGAAGGCCTGCCAGCCTCTGCGGGGTCCGCTCCGCCCGGGTCGAGCACCGATCTGGCGTTGGCGCCGTGTCGGCTAGTGACTCAAAAAGATTTCCACTTCAATCGTTCTTTGCACGCACCCCTCGCGTCACCGTCCGATCCCCGCGCCAACCTTCCCGCCCGCTCCTTCGATGGTGAAGCCGCGTGGGAGAGGCTTTACCTGAAGGGCGCTCCCGTTGGGCAGTGCGTGCAGCGAAGCGGGCGTCATCGGAGACAATCGTGTCAGCGTTGCTTGATTCACCGGTCTGTCAGCGCTTCTTCCTCATGACATCGGCACGGCGCAAGCCGGTGCGTTCAAGCGGCGGCAAGCGCGCCGGCGCCGCGTTGCGCGTCGTATGTGCGGCAGCGGTATGCGCGCTGTCGCTCGGTGCGTGCGTGGACTTCCGCATGGCCGACTACAAGCGCCCCGACACGCCTGCCAAAGCGTCGTGGTCGGATCAGAAGGGCGCGGTGTCGGCCACCGCGACCATCGAGCCCGACTGGTGGAAAGGCTTCCATGATCCGTATCTCGACACGCTGATCGCCAACGCGATTGCGGGCAACTTCGATATCAGAGTGCTGGCCGCGCGTATCGATGTCGCCGGCACGCAGATCGCAGAGGCCAAAGCAGGTGCGTTGCCCACGATGGACCTCGGCGTCGGCGCCGATTTCGAAAAGACCACAGGCCAGACCTTTGCGAAGCAGTACAACGTCGCGGCCCAGGTGAACTGGGATATCGACATCTGGGGCAAGGTCGAAAAGGGCGTGCAGGCGCAGAAGGCGGAATTTCACGCGAGCGAAGCGGATTGGCGCGCCGGGTATCTCGAACTGGTGGCGAACGTCGCCAGCACCTACTTTCAGATCCTCCAATTCGACGACCAGATCGAGCAGCAGCAGAGAACGCTCGTCACGAACAAACAGATTCTCACGATCTACGACGGCCAGCGGCGCAGCGGCCTCATACCGCAAACCCAGGTGCTGCGCCAGCAGGCGGAAATCAACCGGCTGACGAACGAGCTGCTCGACTTGCGCCGTTCGCGCGCGATTGCCAACAATGCGCTCTGTACGCTGATGGGCGTACCGGCGGGCGAGTTTCAATTGCCGCAGGGCCACCTGCAGGAACGCGTGCAATTGCCCGCGGTACCGGACGGCCTTCCCGCGCAACTGCTCGCGCGCCGCCCCGACGTGGTGGCGGCGGAGTTCAGAGTGCTGGAGGCTTACGACCTCGTCGGCCAGGCCAAGCTCGCGCAATTGCCGACCATCGGTCTCACGGCACACGGCGGCACGGCGAGCGCCGCGCTGAACAACCTGCTGAAATCGTTCACATTCGGCTTGATGCCGAGCATCAACATCCCCTTGCTCGATCCCGGTACGCGGGCTCACGTGAAGACGACCCAGGCGCAATCGACGGTAGCCGAGCAGCAGTACCGCGTGGCCGTGATGGGTGCGTTCGAGGAAGTGGAGAACGCGCTGGTCAATCTGAATTCCCATAAGGCGCAACGCGTGGAATTGCAGGAACAGGTGTCGCGTCTGCAAATCGTCGCCGATCAGATCCAGTCGCAATTGCGACTTGGCGTGGTGTCGCAACTGGAGGTGTTCGAAACTGAACGGACTTTGCTCGAAGCGCAGCAGGGCCTTCTCGCCAACCATCAACTGATTCTGTCCGACACGGTTCTGCTGTACAAGGCGCTGGGCGGCGGCTGGCCGAGCGTGGACGTGCAGGCGCAGGTCAATAGCAAGTAGGTGACAAATAAGCGGCAGGCAAAAGAGAAGTAAAGGAACACTGAGCTAATCGCGAGACGGCGCGCGGCGTGGGTGTTTTAGATGCAGACGACGCGTACTGCCTTGACAACTGAACATCTGAAAATTGACACTCGCCATGCGTGACTTACAATTGTTGAGGGGCCCTATTCCATGCGGCTCATTACAACAAGATCGTTTCGCCGTTGTCCTTCGTCCCGTTTCCGTTGCGCTCTCGCCGCGGCGGGTAAACGCTTAGTGATCCAGATAAAATGGCCACCGGCGAAGTTCCGATTGCTGAAATGCGCGCGACCGTGATCGCTGCCTTCGACGTGGTGTTGTCGCCGGTTGCGTCCGCGCAACGTCCCGCGCTCGACGCGATCCGGATTGTCGACAACCTGTTTGCGATCGGCCGCAGCGAAGCGCCATTCACCGACTACCCGCCCGAGCGAACCTCGCGTCTGTCGCGCCGTCACGCGCGCGTTTTCACGGAGCACGGCGTGGTTTATGTCGCCGATCTCGGCAGCAAGAACGGCACCACGCTAAACGGCATCGCCGTGCGGCAAATGCCGGCGCGCGTGCGGGCCGGCGACGAATTGTGCTTCGGCGGCGAGCTGTGCTACCGGGTGAGTATCGAGCCGCGCGCACGTATCGTGGCGGCCGCCAGCACGCCGCCCACGCCGGGCCTGCTGCTGGTGCCACAGCGCGACGACCTCGGCTTGCAGCCGATCGAGGTGCAGGCGTTCCCGTTTCTCATCAGCAAGGCGGACGACGTTTTTTCGCGCTACAAGGAGCGCTATCCGCATCAGGTCAATTACATCTCGCGGCGGCACGCACACATCTTTCTGAAGGGTGGAGAACTCTACGTCGAGGATCTCGGCAGCACCAACGGCACCTTCGTTGGCGGAAAACGCCTGGACGAATCCGCGCTGCCGCTGGTGGAAGGCGACGTCGTTGCATTTGGCGGCGACCACTTCGTCTACAGGGTGTCGCTGCAGAAAGCCCCTGATGTCGAGCCCACCGTGACCCAGCTATTCCTCAATCCAGCCGTCGACGATGCGGCCGATACCGACAAGACCACGTTCGTCGGCGCCGCGCATTCGTTCCTCGATATCTTTTGCGTCGACCCGGGCCTACAACGTGAAGACGAAGTCAACGAAGCGGCATCGGCCGTGTCGGCGCAGGCGAAGCGCGATGCGCAGAGCGGCGCAAAAGGCGTGAATGGCACCAGCGGCACGAATGGAACGAAGGGCGCGCAGGGCGCGACGAGCGGCGGTAGTGCGCACGGCGCCAACGCCTCGGGCCCCGCGGCGAGCGCGAAGGGCAAGCCGCGGCGCTGGCGCCTCGTCGCGAGCGAACTCGGCAAGGCCTTTGCGGACGACGACCGTCCGAACGTCAAACGCATCGCGGGATGGAGCGGCGCGGGCGTCGCCGTTCTGGCGGCGATCGCGGTGGCGCTCTACTTGCATGGCTCGTCGGAGCGTGAATTGAAGGACCTGTTGGCGAGCGGCGATTACACGAGTGCGGTCACGGCGGCGAAAGGCTATCTGGCGAGTCATCCGGCGGACACCAAAGTCAGCGCGCTCGCGAGCGAAGCGTTGCTGAAGGCGAAACTGCCCGGCTGGTTGAACGCATTGCAGAAGGCTCAATTCGATCAGGCCGACGCTTTGTTGACAGAGATGAGAGCGTTGAGCGTGGACAACGCGGACGCCACCTCGCTGGTCGGCGAACTGCAATGGGTGGGCGATCTGGAGCGCTTCGTGGCGGGGCGCGGCGGCGCGGATGCGCCGATCCGCATGTATGCGGACGAATCGACGATCAATAACCTCCTGCAACGCTGGGAAGACGACGCGAAAAGCCATCAGCGCGCGCTCGACCGGATCGCGTCATACGTGCCGGTATTTGCCGAGCCTTACGCGCAGGCGCTGAGTCATCTGCGCAAGCTGGAAAGCGACGATTCGGTGTACGTCGCCGCGATCGACCGGCTGAATGGCGTGATCCGCACCGAACTGGCGCGCGACAAACCCGACGCGCTGCCGCCGGTGCTCGACGATTATGCGCAGCGCTACCCGCGTCTCGCCGGCCTCGACCGGGTGCGCGAGGATTTGCGCCAGTACTCCGCGTTGCTCAATGCCGCGCTGAGCCGTCAGCTGACGCCATTGCTCGCGATGCTGAAGTCGGTGCATTTCGGCACGCCGCCTTTTCAGGCGCAGTTTCAAGAACTGGCGGCGAGCCGTTTGCCATCCGTCGACGTGGTAGAGCGTCACGACGCGGTGAACGCGGCGTGGCTGCGTGGCGACGCGCAGCAGGCGCTGGCCGATTTGCAGGCGATGCCCGCCGGCCCATGGTCCGACGTGCTCGCGGCCGAAGCAGTGCACAAGAAAGCGCTGCTCGATCAGTACACCGATTTGCAGAAGACGCGCGGCGGCAAGGATTACGACCAGCGCCTGCTGTCGTTCTATGCAAGTCTCGATCCGCAGGCGGATGCGTGGTTTGTGCAGTCGATCGATAAAGACGTTGCCGCGCTGCACGACAAAGCGCTCGCGCGTGCGCAAGATCTGCTGCTGCGCGCGCAGAGTCTGTGGAAGCAATATCGCGCGAGTGGTTCGATCGGCGGCACGCAACGGCTCGAAGCGGGCATCTCGCCGGGCTTTCGCAGTGAGGCGCGTTTGCTGTCCGACGCGCAAACGGCGGCGCAGCAGGGCATGCGCATCTACACGCAACTGAAGGCCGATCATCCCGCCGACTTTGACCGCCTGCTCGCGGACATCGAAGCCGAAGCGGATTTGCAGCGCCGCTCGCTGACGGAGTTGCGCATGGTGCTGGACCCGGGGCTGTTGAAAGCGAAGCTGGCATTGATCGGAGGCGAGCAGAGTGAAGCGCGACAATCACCCTAAGCCGTTGTCCGAGGCGCTGGAGGACCACAGTGTCGAAGGCATCGCGATTCTGACTGCCGAGCCGGTGCGGATCGCGCGTGCGCTGATCTGGGCAATGGTCGCGCTGGTGGTGGCCGGGCTGCTGTGGTCGTTCGTCGGCCGGGCGGATGTGATCGTCACCGCGCAGGGAACGTTGTCGCCCGAATCGGAAGTGCGCCGCATCTATGCGCCGATCGACGGCGAACTGGCCGACCTGTACATCGCCGAGGGACAGCCGGTGTCGAAAGGCGACGTGCTGGCGCGGCTGAACGCGCGCGGCGCGATCGAAGCGGCGAGCAACGCGCTGCAAGCGCAACTCAAACTCGAAGACGCGGAGCGCGACTCGAAACAGTTTCCGCAGAAGAAGGCGCTGATGGAGCGTAAAGCCGCGGCGCTGAAGGCTCAAATGGAAGTGGAATCCCGTCTGCACGAAAATCGGGTATCGGAGGGCACCACCAAGCTTGCCGAAGGGCAGAAGGCGGAACTCGACGAAGCGCGCAGCATTCTCGACAACGCCCGCCGCACGCGCGAGGCGGCGCGTCAGGAACTGGACCGCTATTCGAAGCTCTTTGCGCAGCCGGGGGGCGGCGGCATCGCCGAATTGCAAGTCGAGCAGAAACGGACCGCCGCGCTGGAAGCGGACAACGCCTACCGTGTCGCGCAATCGAAACTCGCCGAACTGGACTTTCGCCTGAGTCATGAATACACGCAGGCGAATGCACAACTCGAAACCAGCGGCCAGCAGACCACCGACCTGCAACTCCAATACGATTCGGCGGTGCGCGATATCACCGATGCGGAAGACAAGGTGCGTCTGCAATTGCAGAGCGCCCGCCTCGTGTCCGAGGCCGCCGCGCGAATCCGCTTCGAGAATATCGACAAGGACAACTTCCTGCTGATTCTCGCGCCGGTCTCGGGCGTCATTACCGATGTGACATCGACGCAGCGCGGCGACAAGATCCAGGCGAACGCGCCGCTCGGCGGCATCGCGCCGAAAGACGCACGGCCCGTGCTGAAGATCGAAATCGCCGAACATGACCGCGCTTTTCTGCATGAAGGCCTGCCGGTGAAGCTGAAATTCAACGCGTTTCCGTATCAGCGTTATGGGCTGATCAGCGGCACGCTTGCCTATATTTCGCCCGCCACCAAACCGTCGGCGCAGGACAAGCAGCCGGTCTACGAGGGCCGCGTCACGCTCGACAAGAACTACTACCAGATCGCCGACACCCGTTACCCGTTGCGCTACGGCATGACGGCAAGCGCCGAGATCGTGGTGCGCGAGCGGCGGCTGATCGATCTGGGCCTCGATCCGTTCAGGCAGGTGGCGGGTTGAGCATGCTGAATATTCCCAATCAAAGGAGCGAGTGAAATGACCGCGATAGTGCGTATCGATGATGAAGTCGTGGACGTGTCCGAGTTCATTCGTCTTCTGAAGCTGACCGGCCAGTTCGAAAGCCTGATCGAACAGATCGTGCGCGACAAGCTCACGGTGCACGCGGCGAAAAAGCACGGCGTTACCGTGACCGCCGATGAGATCCAGCAGCGCGCCGATCAGTTCCGCCGTGTGCGCGGCCTGCATCGCGCGACCGACATGAACCAGTACCTCGATGTGCTGCACGTGAGTCTCGACGAGTTCGAAGCGTTCATTACCGACGGGCTGTACCAGGAGAAGATGCTCGACGAGGTCGGCAACGAAGCCGCGATCCGCGACTACTTCGCGCTCAACTCGCCGAAGTTCGACGCGATCGAAGTCAGCCATATCGTGCTCGACAGCGAGGGCAAGGCAAAGGAGATGATTTCGTATCTGCACGACGACCCGGACAGTTTCGCCGACATGGCGCGCGAACATTCGATTGCCGACACGCGCGAGGCGGGCGGCGTGATCGGCAAAGTGCTGCGCGGCTCGTTGAAGCCGGACATCGAAGCGAAGATTTTCAATGCGGCGGTGGGCGATCTGCTCGGGCCGTTTGCCTCGGCGGATCGCTCGTGTTTCGAGATTTTCGCGGTGACGGCCAAGTATCCGGCGACGTTGGATGGGGACGTGGCCGCCGAAGTCAGGCGGCTGCTGCGCGAAAGCTGGCTGATCGCGCGCTCCCAGGAGCATGTGATCGAAGCGCGCTAACGGAACTGGGCGCTTTGCTTTATTCGCGCCGTAGCGCAGTCGCACCACTCGAGCCAAGTCAACGCAGCCAGCCGAACGGAGGTCCGTAGTACATGGACGCACCCCAGACCGCGCCTTCCGCCGCCGAGTTTCTCGCCTCGGTGGAGATTCTCTCGCCATTCTCACGCGATGAGATCGAGCGTCTCGCCGACTACGCGCAAGCGCGCTTCTATTCGTTTGGCGAAACGGTCTGCTCCACGGGCGAGGTGGCCGACGGACTCTACGTGGTGCGTGCGGGTTCGGTGCGCATTTTCACCGAGGAGCACGGCAAGGAAACCAGCATGGGCGTGCGCAAGTCGGGCGAGATCTTCGCCGACATCGCGATGTTGCGCAGCTACATGCACGAAGCGTCGGTGCGCTCGTCGGCGAAAACCGAGTTGCTGTTCATTCCGCGCGCCGCGATCGAACCGGTGATGGCCGGCAATCCGGCGGCACTGGCGTTCGTCGCGAGCTATGTGGCGATCAGTTCGGCGGGCGGCTTCGTCGCGCAGTTGTTCGATTTGCGCGGCAAGCTGAACAAGGCGGAACTGGAAGAGTATGTGCGCAGCGTCGGCGTGAAACGGGTCGTCGCGGGCAAGGAGATTCTCAAGCAGGAGGGTCGCGACGACCGGCGGCTCTACGTGGTGCGGCACGGCCAGGTGCGCATCGTACGGCACGAGGAGGGTCACGACTACACGCTCGCGACGCTCGGCGAAGGCGAGATTTTCGGCGAGAAAGCGTGTCTGATGCGCCAGGAGCAGATGGCCTCCGTCGTCGCGACGACCGATACGCGGCTGCTGGTGATTCCGGAGCGCACGGTTCACTTCATCCTCGAACGCAATCCCAAGCTGCGCGAAGTGCTCGACGAGCGCATCCGCTACGGCGACCGCGAATTACAGCGGCAAAAGCGGCTCGAACAGCGCCGCAAGTTGCCGCTGATGCTCGACTTGCAAAGCAAGCCCGAGTTCGGCGAGAAAGTCATCAAACGCTTTGCGCTGGTCGAACAGGCCGAGGAGATGGACTGCGGCGCCGCGTGTCTCGCGATGGTGTGCCGCCATTACGGCATTCCGATGACGCTCGGCAAATTGCGCGAACTCGCCAACGTCACGACCCAGGGCGCGACACTCGACAGCCTCGCGCGCGCCGGCGAATCGCTCGGTTTCACCGCGCGCGGCGTGCAATGCACGTTCGATTCGTTGCGTGGTTTCGATCTGCCGTTCATCATCCACTGGGAGGGCTATCACTACGTCGTGGTGTACGGGCTCTCGAAGGATTACGTGTGGATCGCCGACCCGGCGCTCGGTTTCCGGAAATTAACCGTCGAGGATTTCGAGCGCGGCTGGAGCGGCACATGTCTGCTTTTCACCGGCGGCCCGCACCTGGTGCAGATGTCGGCGGCGCGTTCGCCGTGGATACGGTTTGTCGGCTACCTGAGGCCGTACAAGAAGATACTCGGCCATCTGTTTCTTGCCACCTTCGTGATTCAGGTGTTGGGCGTGATTCCGCCGCTGATCATCCAGAACATTCTCGACGGCGTGATCGTGCATCAGAACGTCAGCCTGCTGCATCTGCTGATAGGCGGTTTGATCATCGCGAGCGTGTTTTCGCAATTGATGTCGACGATCCGCGCGTATCTCGCCAACTTCATGGTGCGCAACATGGACTTCGCGATGATGTCGCAGTTCTTCAAGCACACCATGTCGCTGCCGTTCTCGTTCTTCGCGAAGCGCAAGACCGGCGACATCTTCGCGCGCTTTCAGGAGAACCAGACGATCCGGGCATTCCTCACCGAATCCACCGTCACCACCACGCTCAATCTGCTGATGGTGTTCATCTACTTCACGATCATGTTCGTCTACAACGTGAAGATGACGCTGGTGTTGATCGCGTTCGTGATTCCGATCATGGCGTTGACCGCGATCGCCACGCCGAAGATCAAGGGCTACGCGCGCGAAGTGTTTACCGCGTCGACCGATTCGAAGTCGTTTCTGATGGAAGCGCTCGCGGGCGTGGAGACCATCAAGGGCATGGGCATCGAGCGGCCGGTGCGTTTGCGCTGGGAGAAGAAGTATGCGAAGGCGCTCGAAGTGCAGTATCGCGCGCACGCGTTCAACATTCTGGTCGGACTCGGCAGTCAGTTGCTGAACGCGGCGACGACCATTGCGATTCTCTGGGTCGGCGCGAATCTGGTGCTGGCGCGCGAAATGACGATCGGTCAGTTGATCGCATTCAATGCGTTCATGGGTAGTGTGATGGGCCCGCTGATGGGGCTCGTCGGTTTATGGAGCATGCTGAACGACGCGGGCGTTGCGATGGAGCGGCTCGGCGACGTGCTCGACATCGAGCCCGAACAGAAGCCGCAGGATTTGCCCTCGCGCGTGATGCTGCCGGAACTGCAGGGCGAGATCAGTTTCAGCGGCGTCTATTTCCGCTACGGAGACAACGACTCCGCCTACGTGCTCGAAAATATCAGCTTCGACATCAAGCCCGGCGAACTGGTGGCGATAGTCGGGCGCAGCGGCTCGGGCAAGACCACGCTTGCGAAGCTGCTGGTCGGCTTTTACACGCCTACCGAAGGAAAGATGAGCATCGACGGCTACGATCTCGGCGTGGTCGACAAAGCCTATTACCGCGCGCAGATCGGCTATGTGATGCAGAGCAATCTGCTGTTTTCCGGCACGATTGCGGAGAACATCGCGAGCGGCGACGATGCGCCCGACCGGCGCCGCATCGAGGAAGTCGCGAAGATGGCCGACGCGCATGCGTTCATCAGCAAGATGCCGCTCGGCTATGAACAGATCGTCGGCGAGCGTGGGATCGGTTTGTCGGGCGGACAGATCCAGCGGCTGTGCATCGCACGCGCGCTGTATCACGACCCGCGTCTGCTCGTGTTCGACGAAGCGACCTCGGCGCTCGATTCGCAGTCGGAAAGCAATATCCTCGGTAATATGCATGACATTCTGAAGGGTCGCACGGCGGTGATCATCGCGCACCGGCTCAGCACCATCATGCGCGCGGACAAGATTCTCGTGCTGTACGAAGGGGCGATCGTCGAACAGGGCCGCCACGATGAGCTGATTCAGCGTGGCGGGATGTATTACCAGCTGGTCCAGAAACAGTTGAGCGCGTAATGATGAAAATACTCGACCAGATTGAAGAGGCCAGGCCCGCGATTTCCTACGCGGGCCTGATCGAGCGGATCGAGATTTTGCGCTCGACGTTGCGCTGGTCGTCGCGCCTCGAACGCGCGGATATCGACAAGCTGCTCAGGCAAGCCACCTCGTTGCGAGACGAAGTGATGCAGCTTTCGCACAAGGAGCGCTTCGTGCAGGCGGCCGTGGCCGCCGAGCCGCAAACGCCGGTCGATCAATCGCGCGGCGCGCGCAGAAAGGCGTTGCTCGAACGCAGCTTCATTTTCGAAGGGACGTTCGGTGACAATGCGCGTCTGCTGGAATCGCTAGAAATCGCGGAGAAAGCGGCGCCCACCGACTTGCCCGTGCTGATCGACGGCGAAAGCGGCACCGGCAAGGAACTGATGGCGAAGGTGATTCACGCGAACGGCTCGCGCGCGGACAAGCCGTTCATCTCCGTGAACTGCGGCGCGATTCCGGAGAACCTGCTGGAGTCCGAATTGTTCGGGCATCGCAAGGGCGCGTTCACCGGGGCGTCGAATGATCGCAAGGGCAAATTCGAAAGCGCGCATACGGGGACGATCTTTCTCGACGAGATCGGCGAGTTGCCGCTCGCCGGCCAGGTCAAACTGCTGCGCGTGCTGGAAGCGCACGAGATTCAACGCGTGGGCTCCGACGAAACCATTGCCGTCGATACGCGCATCGTCGCGGCGACCAATCGCAATCTCCGGCAACTGAGCGAAGAGGGCAAATTCCGCGAGGATCTGTTCTACCGGCTCAGCGTGATTCACGTCACGCTGCCGCCGTTGCGCGAGCGCCGCGATGAAATCCCGCTGCTGATTGCGTGGTTCGGCGACGAAGCGGCCGGCACCTTAAAACGCAGGCCCGTCAGACTGACGCCGCGATTGCGCGACTTTCTGCTGAACTACGCGTATCCGGGGAATATCCGCGAGTTGCGCAACGTGATGTATCGCGTGTCGTGTCTCGCGGGCGATATGGCGGACGTGGATCATCTGCCGCTGGACATGCGGCCGACGGCGCCGGGGGCGGCGGCTGTGTCGACCGGTGCGCCCGTGAGCGGGCAGGAGCCGATCAGCGTGGCCAATCTGATGTCGCTGAGCGACGCGAAACGGGCCGCCAGCGACGACGCGGAGAAAGCCTTCCTCGAGCGTGGCCTTCGCGAGGTGAGCGGCACCGTTGCCGAACTCGCGCGGCGGATCGACATGAACCGCTCGCATTTGCAGATGCTGCTGAAGAAGCATGGTCTGCATTCGAAGGACTTCCGCAATCGCCATGCACCGGCTGCCAGCAGGGACGGCGCAGAGGACGAGCGGGAGCGCGGCGAGGAAGACGGCGAGACTTGATGCCGGTCAAGTGCGGTGTCAAATTGGCGGCGTCCAAGCGGTGACTTCAGGGCGACGGATTCAGCAAGGTTTTATCGGACGCATTCGGATCTTCCGCCTGCACGACCACCGCGGTGATATTGTCCCGCCCGCCGCGCGCGAGCGCCAATTCGACCAGTTCCTCGGACGCGTTCTCACATTGCGCCGAGGTCAGCACCGAGATGATTTCGTCGTCGCTCAGCTCGTTGCTCAGGCCGTCACTGCAGAGCAGGAAGACGTCGCCGTCGGCGACTTCGATCGCATCGTCGTCGAGTTCGAGCAGGTCCGTTGCGCCCACCGCGCGCGTGATCATATGCTGCGCCGGATGATTCCGCGCCTCTTCGTCGGTGATTACGCCGAGTGACTTGAGTTCTTCCACCTGACTATGATCGCGCGTGAGTTGCCGCAGCTGTCCTGCGCGATACAGATAGATGCGACTGTCGCCCGCCCACAGATAGCCGCAAAAGCGATCGCAAGCGAGCAGCACGACGACGGTGCTGCCGATGCGCTGCACCTGGCGGCGCACGGCTTCGTCGCGCAGTTGACGATTGGCGGTTTGCAGCCGCGCGCGTGCGTCGGCAATCAGCGATTTCATGCTGAGCGGCGCCGCGAGCCGGCTCAACGCATCGATCACGAGACGGCTTGCGAGATCGCCCACCGCGTGCCCGCCCATGCCATCGGCGACGGCCCAGCGCCCGGGTTCGGGCTGGTCGAGGCAGGCATCTTCGTTGATCTCACGGACGCGTCCGGCGTCGGAACGCGCGGACGACGTCCAGCGAAATTGGCTCGCACAAATCACAACGGCTACACCGTATCGTT
This sequence comes from Paraburkholderia sp. RAU2J, assembly GCF_003634845.1. Taxonomy (NCBI): domain Bacteria; kingdom Pseudomonadati; phylum Pseudomonadota; class Betaproteobacteria; order Burkholderiales; family Burkholderiaceae; genus Paraburkholderia; species Paraburkholderia sp. RAU2J. Next base: position 2,951,059 of record NZ_RBXG01000002.1, on the reverse strand, counting down.
TCTGCTGCGTGCGTCGGGAGAGACAGCGATGTTCGAATTCGCCCCCGTGTTGTAGACATCGACCGACTGAAACTGGTTGATCATCTGGTTAGCATAGAAGTTGTTGGACACCTCATACAAGTTCACGACAGGTCCCATGCTTGGCGTGTTGCGCACATACGGCTGAATCCAGCCATATACCCACGGCGCACCACCGCCGCCGCGAATCGCCGCCATCGCTTTCCGGTCGAGCGCGAGGTTCAGCGTGAGGTCGTTTAGTGTGATGCAAGCCATGACGTTTCTCCGGTTGCCGCGCCGGTTGCGCGCGCGGTTTAAAAGGATCTGGACGTGATGGTGCAAGTGCCATGCCACTTTTCGGCCCCATCCCCGGCTTTGTCGTAACGCGTTGATTGCACGGCGATTCCGTGCGCTTGCTCGCGCAGCGCCGGGTTGCGCGGGCGCTGGTCGGTCGGCTTGCAGCCAACAAACGCTCCCGCGCGGCGGTGTATGACCCAACACATTCGGGTCGCTTCCGGCCACACGTCGACGCACGGACAACAGCGGAAAGCGGCACGCCGGGCAGCCGTCATTGAACGTCGCGTACCAACACATCGGGACGAATTCTGTCGGCTCGCGGCTGACACCCGGACCATTCCGCATCCCACCTCAAGACCCGGAAGTGCCTTAAATAAAGGCTTTCGCGCGCATGGCCCGGATGATGCAAAAGACCTCGCAACAGTGTTGGAAATCGAAACGAGGCCAGCCATGAACACCCCTCTTCTTCAAACGAGCAGTACGGGCAACGAAGCGCGCCAGCCTGCAACGTCCACCATCGACCTGCCGATCGGTGCGCATCTCGTCACGCAACGGCGCGGCTACGAACACCACGGCATCTATGTGGGCAATGGCCGCGTGGTCCACTACGCGGGCTTCGCGAGTTCCGCGCATCCCGGCCCGGTCGAGGAAGTGGAACTCGCGCGCTTCGCCGCCGGCCAGCCGCTGTCGATCCGCTCGACCCCGAGCGCCCGCTACGTCGGCGACGAAGCCGTGCGCCGCGCGCGCTCCCGTCTCGGCGAAAACCGCTACCGCCTGCTGACCAACAACTGCGAACACTTCTGCGCATGGTGCCTGCTCGGTGAAAGCCGCAGCGAACAGGTGCATGGCTGCCTGCGTCATCCGAGCGCCGGTGTGCTTGCGCTGGTGTGTCTGGTGAAGGTTTTCGTCGAAAGCGGTGCGAAGGGCGCCGACGCGGCCACGCAACTGGCGTGAAAGCGCAACGGCGCCGTCGACGGCTCAACGGTTTAACGATTCAAACGCGACAGGATTCAAGGAGACCATCATGGTTGCCGCAGAAAAGACCTTGCACTGGGCCGTCGACAAATGGCTCGCACCCACCCCGTCGATGCCCGCGCGCGTCGTGCGGTTCTGCCACCGCGCTTCGCAACGCTATGTGTGCGTCGAAGCGTTGCGGCCGGGCGGCCTGCTGTCGATCTTCTTCTTCCGTCACGACGACGGTTCGTGGAACGTATTCCCGCCGCAGGCCGAACGGCCCGCGATGAACGGTCATCGCCGCGGCGCGCTGTGCTAATCCGGCGCGTGCTGTCCCGCTTCGTTGACGATCCATTGACTGAACAGCAGCATCGCCGGCGTCATCGGCTTGCCCTTCAGGCAGGTCAGCCAGTAGCTGCCGGCGTGGACTTCCACATCGAACGGACGCACGAGGCGCCCCGTATTGACCTCGTGATCGAACATCAGCGCCGGCGCGAGCGCGATTCCCGCGCCTTGCATCGCCGCTTCCACCATCAGGCGGGACGAATCGAACACCGGCCCGCGAACCGGCCGCGGCGGAATGCCGGCGGCGTTGAACCAGTTCATCCAGTCGTCCGCGCGATACGAACGCAGCAGGGTTTCTTCCGCCACATCGTCGGGCTTCGACAGACGCGCGGCGATCTCCGGTGTGCATAGCAGCGCGAGCGGCGCATCGAGCAGCCGGGTGGCGAGCGAGCCGGGCCACGTGCCGTCGCCGAAGCGGATCGCGAAGTCGAGCCCTTCGGTGGCGAGATCGACGAGGTTGTTGTTCGTCAGCAGCCGCAGTTCGACGAACGGATGCGCCTCGCGAAACGATCTGAGGCGCGGCATCAGCCAACCCACCGCGAACGTGCCAACCACGCCGACCGTCAGCACCTCATGAAAATGCCCGCCTTCGAATTGCTTGAGCACCGCTTCGATGCGATCGAACGCGTCGCTCAGAACCGGGCGCAGCGCGAGGCCTTCGTCGGTCATCGCAAGGCCGCGCGGCAGACGCTTGAAAAGCGCAGTGCCCAGCCGTTCCTCGAGCGTGCGGACCTGTTGGCTGACGGCGGCCTGGGTGACGTTCAGTTCGAGCGCGGCGCGCGTAAAGCTCAGATGTCTCGCGGACGATTCAAAGGCGCGCAGCGCGTTCAGTGGAAGACGCGGTCTCATGATGCAGGCATAAGATTTTCTTGTGAGTCGGCTAACTTATCATCGTTTGTCAGCGCCGGGTGGAAAACCGATAGTGGCGGCTTCACAGAAGGAGCGGCGATGATTACGAGACGGAAGTTCGCGGGTGCGGTGCTGGGTGCTTCGATAGCTGGAGTTGCGCTTGGCAGCGCAGGCGCGTGGGGAAAGACGATAAAGGCAGGTGGCCCCGCGCGTGGGCGTGAGCTGGCCGACGCCGAGGCGATCCGCGAGCGGCTCGCGCGGATCGAGGCGGCAAGCGGAGGGCGGCTGGGCGTGTCGATCGTCGACACGACCACCAGTTTGCACGCCGGTTTGCGCGCGGACGAGCGCTTCCCGATGTGCAGCACCTTCAAGCTGCTGGCGGCGGGCGCGGTGCTGACGCGGGTGGATCTCGGGCAGGAGGATTTGCAGCGGCGCGTGGTGTTCTCCGCCAGCGATCTCGTGCCGAACTCGCCGGGCACGAGCCGGCATACTCGCGAACTGACCGGCGACGCGGGGATGAGCATCGGTGAATTGTGCAAGGCCGCGCTTACGCTCAGCGACAACACTGCGGCCAATCTGTTGCTCGCGAGCTTCGGCGGTCCGGCGGCGGTCACCGCATTCGCACGCAGCCTGGGCGATGGCATCACGCGGCTGGACCGTATCGAGCCCGCGCTGAACGAAGCGATTCCCGGCGATCCGCGCGACACCACCACGCCCAACGCGATGCTCGGCAACCTGCGCGAGCTCGTGCTGGGCGAGCATCTCTCGGCGGCATCGCGGACGCAATTGCTGGCGTGGCTCGTGGCTAACCAGACCGGCGGTTCACGGCTGCGCGCGAAGCTGCCGGAGGACTGGGGCGTCGGCGATAAAACCGGCACTGGCGAGCGCGGCACCGCCAACGACATCGCGATCCTGTGGCCGCCCGGCCGTGGACCGGTCCTGGTGACCGTCTATCTGACCGAAGCGGACGGCGACGCGGCCCGCAGCAATGCGGCGATTGCGAATGTCGGCGCGCTGGTGGCGGAGTCTATCCGGCGCGCATGATCCGAACGAGTTCGATGCTGGCGCAGGCGCTCGCCCGCCTTTTCAGCAGTCGAATTGTGCGACACTGAGGTCACACCGAAAGGGGGCAACCCCCGGGGGCAACCGCGCCGACAACGGCCGATCGCCTCGACGGATGCGGTGAGAAGTTGACTGTCCAGGTGAAATGCTCGACACATACTGCTGACGTTCGTCCAGGTAAGCCGTCGGCTTGTCCAACCGTGCATCATTGCCCTCGTTCGGAGTCCACTATGTCCGTGTACGTCCTGGCCTTGCTCATCGGCATCGTCGCCGGCCTTCGCGCGATGACCGCTCCCGCCGCCGTCAGCTGGGCGGCGCATCTCGGATGGCTGCCACTGCAGGGCACGTCGCTCGCGTTTCTCGGCTTCACCGCGACCCCGTACATCTTCACGTTGCTGGCGGTCGTCGAACTGATTACGGATCAACTGCCGGAAACACCCAGCCGCAAAGTGCCGCTGCAATTCGGCGCGCGCATCGTGGCAGGCGCGTTGAGCGGCGCGGCGATCAGCGGCGCGCACGGCGGGTTGGCGGGCGGCTGGATCGTGGGAGTGCTCGGTGCGGTGGTCGGCGCGGCAGGCGCGGTGATCGGCACGCTCGGCGGCGCGAAGGTGCGCAGCGCGTTGGCTCGCACATTCGGACGGGATGCGCCGGCGGCGCTGATCGAGGATGTCGTGGCGGTGGCGGGGGCCGCGTTGATCGTGGTGTCGTTGCACGGGTTTTGATGGTGGCGTGTCGATGCCGTGACGCGTCGATGCTTGGGCGCTGTGATACGAAAGCGGGGAGACGCATCTCCCCGCTTTCGCCGATCAGCTCGCCCGCGCGACCTGCGAATCGGCGGGCGCTTGCCTCACCGGTGCCGCCGGGGTGGCGGTTGCAGGCGGAAGCAGCTTGCCTTGCACCAGCAAGCCCAGCGTCTTCACCACCAGAATGCCGATGATCACATTCGCCGCCACGAACAGAACCGGCGCGGCCCATTCGAGCGGACCGGCGGCGCCGCGTTCGAGCATCCGCAGAACCATCGTCGGCAGCGCGGCCACGCCAAAGCTGAAGGCCCAGTATCCCGGCACGAACGCTTGCTGGCGGATCCACGGCAGCAGCCGCAACAGCAGTAATGCCTGATACAACCCGTAACCGAGCAGGGCCAGCGCGAACAGATCAGGCGTGCCGCTGCTCAGGCTCAGGTAGGTCACGCCACCGACGACCGGCGGCGCGAGTTGCACGCCGAGGATCGGGCGCAATGCTTCGGGCAGCGGCTCATGGACGGCGGCGCGGTGCAGGATCAGCGATTCGAGTGCGAGCCATGACAGCACACCGGCGCCGAAAAGCAGATCGCCCAGCTGATGAAAACCGAAGGCGGCGGCAGCCGTCCCGGCGACGAAGCTCGGCGCGACGGTCGGCAGATAAATGGCCGGCGTGATCAGTTCAGGCTTGCGTCCACCTTGCCAGAGCCGTCCATGGAGATACACGCCGAGCGCCAGTTGCGCGAGGGCGGCGACGCCGAACAGGCCGAGCGCCAAGGTATGCGCGTACGGCTCCAGCAGTTGCGCGGCGAGCAGGCTCGACACCGGCCCGAGCGCCGCAAACGACGATTGCACCGGATGCTGCATTTCCGCGCGGGCGTCGGCCGCCTGCGTCAGCCACTTATGCCCGTACGCGGCCATAACGACGAGCCACACGGCTAGCGCCGCGACTGTCAGCAGGGTTCCCGCCACGGCGGGCAGATGCCATACCCTGAGCGCCACGCGCCACAAATTGGCGAACGCCAGCGCGCCCACCGCGATCCCGAAGAAAGCAACTGGAATCGCACCACGATTGCTGTTCATCACCGAGCCTCCGAAAGTTGCGACGCGCTCCGGTGTTCCGGTGTTGCGCGACCGATGGCTCACTGTAAGAGGCGGTGGCCAATCGGTGAACGCGGCAAAGGCTCGACAAATGGCGCGATCGTCTCAATCTGCGCGGGTCGCCGTTTCATCGCGGTTGGGGAGGGGTGCCTCGAAGGCCGGAGATTAGACGCACGCGGCGCGGCATTCACCTGCCGCCGGCTCGCGACGACGGCCGTCAGGCCGACATGCGTTCGAGCATCGCGAGCAGCGCGTCGAAAGAAAGCGGCTTGCGCGCGTAGGCGATGGTGGGATTCGGCTGCACCGGAATGTCCGAGGCCGCGCTGCACAGGATGATAGGAATGTCGCGCAGAGCGGGGTCGGCATACAGCGCCGCGCACAGCTGCAGTCCCGACATGACCGGCATCATGCAGTCCGACACGATGACGTCGGGCCGTGTCCTGCGTATCTGTTCGAGCGCGGCGGCGCCGTTCGACGCCGTCATCACGGTATAGCCGTGCCGCTCCAGCAGCAGCCGCCAGACCGTGAGGATGTCGAACTCGTCGTCCACGACCAGAATGGTTTTCATGAGCGGCTACGTCGTGCGCCGTGGCTGCAGCGTGGCCGACAAGCCCGGCGCCGCGGACGCGTTGGCCGACACGCCACTGTCGATCACGTCGAGGCCTTGCGACGAAATCACCAGTTCGCGCAGCGAAGTGTCATGCGCGCTTTCGCGCTGCTTGACCACGGAAATCATGCGCCGCAGACCCGTCTCGGACTCCGCGTAACGCAGCAGCAGGAGGTTCTCGGTCAATGCCGAGACCCGCACACTCTTCGCGTAACCGGGGTCGGCGTAAAGCGGCAGTTCTTCGGTCAGCAGAGCCGTGACACCGATTTCGCGAAGCTGATGCAGCAGCGCATTCAGGAACAGGCCGAAGCGCTCGGTGCGCAACGCCGAATCGCGGAAGCCCTCCACACCGTCGATCACGATGCGCGACGCGCCGATTCTCTTGACGGTGGCAAGCGCGTTGGCCGCGAGTTCGTCGACGGCCAGCTCGATGGCCGGCTGCCATTGGACGACGAGGCGGCCGTCTTCGTACCCCTCGGTCAGCGCGATCGAGACCGCCTCGGCTTTGCCGATCAGCCGCTGCGGTCCTTCGTAAAAGCCGAGATACACGCAGCGTTCGCCGCGCGCCACACCGGCCGCGAGGAACTGCAAACAAAGCATGGTCTTGCCGACGCCCGACGGTCCGATCAGCGTGGTCGTCGAGCCTTGCGCGAAGCCGCCGCCGAGCAGATCGTCCAGATGCGGCAAGCCGAAGCCGAGGCGCGTGGTGAGATCCACCGGACCCGGCTTCATCGCGCATTGTGCTTCGAGGCGCGGGTACATCAGCAGCCCGCTTTCGGCGATGCGGAAGAAGTGCTTGCCCAACAGATGGTCGCGCGCACGCATCTTGTGCACTTCGATTTCGCGGGCGCGGCGCATGCCGTCGCTGTAGCGGTTCAGTTCGATCAGACCGTCGACCAGCGTGTGCTCGGGATGCGGTTCGTTTCCGGAGAGCGGCGCGAGCAGCAACGTGGTGCAATCCATGGCCGCGACCAGCGCATTGAGCTCGTGAATGAACTTCGACAACGACAGTTCGGTTTCGCTGAATTCGCGCGCGCTGCGAAAGCCGTCGATGATCATCAGGCTCGGCCGGTAGTCGTAGATGCTCGATGCAATCAGCTTGAGGAAGCCGTCGAGACCGTCCTGCATCAGCTCGTGATAGCCGGAGACGAACAGCATTTGCTGCGCGACGGCGGTCTCGTCGAAGAAGCTCAGGCCTTTGAGGTGTCCCAGCAGCTTGTCGTGCGACTCGGCGATCAGGGTCATGTACAGCACCTTCTCGCCCTGGCTTACACGATGAAAGCCGATCTGGCTCGACAGGATCGTCTTGCCGGCCCCGGCCATCCCTTCGAGCAGATAGACGCCGCCGCGGACCAGACCTCCACCCAGGATCTCGTCGAAGCCGGGCACACCCGTTTCCACGTTGGCCCGGACGCCAGGAGAGGAGAGCGCGCTCGAAGGGGGCGCGGCAGGCCGGGAGAACGGTTGAGATTCGGGGATAGTCATTGTCGATCTGTCATCCAGAGTGCGGAAAAGCGACGGTGCATATCAAAACCGTCTCGTGCTCGAATTGAACATTGCCAGCAATTCGCATTCCCACCGGCGCCTTGACGCGCTTCGGAATTGGAATGCCCGTGATTTTATCCGGCCACGGCGCGCCTGGGCATGAAACGCCGGCGTGTACCGGGCTCTGGATAAGTGTGGCGGAAGGGGGGAGACGCGATGGTCGATGGTTATCGACGAGCGGTGGGGGGGCTGCTTTCGGCCCGATGTAACGCTGTCGCCTCGCGCATGCAAAAACGACATGCATGCGCAAGGCGCAGGCGTTGCTCTCGCGCCGGACGGCGAGCGATGCAGAGCGCGGGCGGGTGCGGGTCCCGGCCCGAGCTTCCCAGCGGCTTAGCTACACACGAAGCTGCTCGCCGCGTTGACGTCGCCGCCGTGGTAGCGGGCCACTTTCGGATACGCGCAGAGTGGCCGCGTGCGTCCCGTGCCCCAGCCGGCGGGAACGTCGGCGTTGGGCGTGATGCTGCTCGCGTCGCGCGCGCTCGCGAGCACGCCGTCCGGCGCCTTGCCCTGTTCGACCCACGCGATCATCGGCGTGAGCAGGTCAAACTGGTCGGTGCTCGGGCCGCCGCTGCAGTGGTTCATGCCGGCGATCGTGTAGAGCTGCGCGAAGTTCGACGCGTCGCCGCCGTTGGCCGCACTCAGGCGCTGATACCAGTCGGTCGTGTCGTTCGATGAAAACACCGGGTCGCTCGTGCCGTGATAAACCATCAGCTTCGCGCCGCGTTGCTTCAAAGCGCCGAGGCTGGTTTCGTCGGGCGGCGTCATGAACGACCAGGCCGACTCGCTGTACGCGCCGCTGGTGGCGAAGATCTTCGGTGCGTCGGTGTCCATGCTGAAGTTCAGCGCGTAGGCGGACAACTGGCTCAACACGGCGGCGCTTTGCGGCGGGGTCGTGAAGATGAACGCCGCCGCGGCCGGATCGAGCGTGATCGAATTAGCCTGCTTCCATGCCGACCAGCCCTGGCCGAGACCCGCGTCGTACGGAAAACTTGAGTAGAGCGCCGTACCCGCGCTGTTGCGCGCGCCCGAGAACACGTTGCCGATCGCGTCCTTCTGCGCGCTCGTCAGACAGCTTCCGTCGCGCGCGTCGTTCGCGCAGGTAGGCACGTCGTTGGCCAGGCTGAAATTTGCCTGGCATGCCTTGATATCTTGAATGAGACCGTCACTCACGCCGTCGAGCGCGTCACATCTGGCGAGTATCTTCGAGGCGACCATCTGACGTTCGGCGGCGGTAAAACCGGTCGTGATGTCGGGCAGACCATTGGCCGTCGTCGCGGTCGCCACCTTCGCCAGTTGTTGCGCGCTCCACATCTCGCCGATCGCGGCCTTCGGCAGATGGAAGCCGGGGTCGCCCGCAATGATGCCGTCGTATTCAGCCGATGAGCGCGCTGCCGCGACCAGCGCGTGGCGGCCGCCGTTGGAGCAGCCGTCGAAATAGCTGCGGTCCGGCGCCTTGCCGTAGGCGAGCTTGATCACCTGTTTGGCCATCGGCGTGAGCGTGGCGACCGCGTGATAGCCGTAGTCGATGCGCGCCTGCGGGTCGAGCCCGAACAGCGGATTCTGCGAAGCGCTATGCCCCGCATCCGAGCTGATGACCGCGAAGCCCATGTTGAGCGCGTCGTTGGTCGGACCGCCGCCGCCGATCTCGCCGGTGGCGGTCAGGACGTTGCCGTCCAGGCCACCATTGGCCTGGTAGAAGAAGCGGCCGTTCCATGCCAGCGGCAAGCGCATCTCGAAGCCGATCGCATACGTCTTGCCGTCGACGCTGCTCACGCGCTGGTTCATGTTGCCCTGGATCAGGCAGTGTTCGGCGATCGGTTTGCCGGCCACTTTCAGCATGCCGGCCGCCACGTCCGTCACCGTGGTGAAAACGGTGTTGGCGAACGTGAGTTTCGCGGCCAGCGCCGTGCAATTGCCCGCGAGCGTGCCGGGCGTGGCCGCGCTCAGTTGCGGCAACGCATTGGCGCTGCTGTTGCCACTGCCGCTGCCACTGTCGGTGTCATTGCCGCCGCATGCGGAGAGGCCGAGCGCGGCAGCCGCTGCGAGCGCGATGGAAGTGCGCTTCATGTTCATGCGAGATCTCCTAGAACGAATGACGAATGCCGAGCATCACGCCGGTCTGGCCGGTGCCTGCAGAAGGTGTCGTGCCGCCGCCCCCGCCGCTGACCGAATAGCGGGCCTTCGCGCTGTTGGCGAGATACGAGCCTTGCGCGTAGACGGCGGTGCGCTTCGACAGCAGATAGGTGGTGCGCAGGGTGCCCATCGTGGCGCGCGTGTCGTGGTCGCTATTGGTGATGTGATAGACCTCGCCGTCGACGATGAAAGCGGGCGTCACGAAATACGACGCGGCGACGAAGAACAGATTCGAGCGCACATCGGCGAGCGCGGCGGACGACGTATCGACGCGGCGATTCAGCCAGCCCACGCCGAGCTTGGCCTTGCTGCCGAGGTTCGCGTAAGCGCTCACGTGCGTGCGGATGTCCTTGTCGGCGGCGTTGATGAGCGGAGTCGGCGCTACGCCGTCGAAAAAGTTTGCCGCTGCGGTGCTGCCGCCGCGCTGTTCTTCGTATGAAGCCGCAACGCCGAACAAGGGCGCGTCGTACTTCAGCATGACTGACCATTCACGGCATTCCGTGGCATGACCGGGAACCGAACCGGTGCAGGTGCCCTGGCCCGGCGAGTTGCCGGTGCCCGCGGCGTCGCGGCCGAACGAATAATTCGCGCCCAGCGTCACCCCCGCATAGCTGCCGAGGTAAGTCATGGAGTTGTCGGCGCGCGCGTTCGGCACATACGCGTCGAGCGAGCCCAGCCCGTAGATGTCCGGTCCGATCAGGTCCGCGCCCATCAGCGCGAGGTAGGTCATCGTGTACTGGCGCCCGAACGTGAGCGTGCCGTACGGGCTCTTGATGCCGACGAACGCCTGACGGCCGAACAGCCGGCCGCCCTGGCCGAGATCGCCGGCGCGCACGTTGAAGCCGCTTTCCAGCGTGAAGACCGCGCTATAGCCGCCGCCGAGGTCTTCGTTGCCGCGCAGTCCCCAGCGTGACGGAAACTCGCCGGTGACGGCCGGCATGCGGAATACGCTCTTGCCCGCTGCGTTCGCGTGGGAAACGTATTCGATGCCGGTGTCGACGATGCCGTAGAGTGTCACGTTCGATTGCGCTGCGGCGGCGCCGCTGACCGCGCACAGTGCGCCGCAGAGTAGAAGGCGTGCGGATGCTTGCATGAAAGATGTCTCCAAACCGTTTGATTGAACGTATGTGTTGTTGTTGTCGGGTCTGCTTGCGGGGCTGCGCTCAGTCGTCGGCGCGCGGGCGGCGCAGCAACAGCAATGCGGCCGCGGCGGCGATCACCGTCACGGGAATGCTTGCGCCGATCACCGTCGACGAACTGCGCCCCATCGCCAGCAGTTGACCGGCGGCCAGCGGCCCGACCACCGAGCCGACGCGCCCGACGGCCACCGCCGCGCCGACGCCGGTGCCGCGCATCGCGGTCGGATAGAACGCGGCGGACAGCGCGTACAGCACCGATTGCCCGCCGATCACGAACATCCCCGCGAAGAACGCGGCGGCCGCGAGCGCACCGAAGCCGGGCGCCATCGAGAGCGCCGCGAGCGACGCGATGATGCCGACGTACATGCCCGCCACCACGACACCCGAGCGCATCCGATCCATCAACATGCCGATGCACAGCGCGCCGATCCCGCCGCCCACGTTGAAGAAAATCTGCACGTAACCGACCTGCGGGCGCGACAGACCGCTTGCGGCCATCAGCGAGGGCAGCCAGTTGAGCAGGAAGTAGAGGACGATCAGCGTGCAGAAGTAGCTGACCCAGATCTGCACGGTGGAGAGTCCACGCGTGCCGCCGAACAGGATTTCGCCGACCGGCGCGGGCTTGCCCCGTCCGTCGTGCGAAGCCTGGGTGAATGCCTTCGAATCCGCGAGAAACAGGAGCAGCAGCGGCACCAGCAGCAAGGGCCCCGCACCGCCCACATAGAAGATGTGACGCCACTCGGCGTCGCCCGCGCTCATCACGCCGATCACCGAGGCGATCACGCCGCCGAACGGAATGCCGCAATACATCACGCTGACGGCGGTGCTGCGCGAACGCGGCTCGACCGCCTCCGACGACAACGCAATCAGGTTCGGCAGCGCGCCGCCGAGCCCGATGCCCGTCAGCATGCGCACGATCACCAGCGTGTGAAAGTCGCTGACCAGCGCGGTCATGATCGAGAGCAGGCCGAACAGGCACGCGGAAATCACCAGCACGCGCTTGCGGCCGATCCGGTCGGCGAGTCGTCCGCCGAACATGGCGCCCGGCAGCAAGCCGAAAGTGCCGGCGCTGAACGCGAGACCCATCTGTCCGACCGACAGGCCGAACTCGCGCGCCATGCGCGGTGCGGCCACGCCGACCGACTGCAGGTCGAGCCCTTCGAGCAGCGCAATCGCAAAACACAATCCGAGCGTGACCGCGGCGCCCGATCGGCCGGATGTCGCGGGGGCGGAAACGCCTTGCGTCGGAGTCAATGTTCCGGTTCTCTTCACGTTAGTGATCCTTATTAAAGTGCGTGGTTTTCCGGTTTCGATGAAGTACCGCAGATGCCGGCCCGGCGCCAACGCGCGTGCAGGCCCGAGCGTCCGGGTTGACGGACGGCATCGGCAAAACGGTAGTCAGATCGGCATCAAGCGCGTGATGGGACGCCTCGCCACACCGCAGCGCGCGGCGCATCGGGTCGATGTCCGCACGACGGCGTGTGTGCTACGAGGCCAAGCGCCGTCTCTCCACACGCCGCATCGTGGTGTGGATTTAATATCAGGTAGGCTGATAACACAAGTGCAAATCCTTCGGTGAAAACACCTAGCACTCAGGCGGCGCGGAGAATCTAGCCGCGCAGATTCCGAACGAAAGTTTCGAGGTGGGTCTGAAGCGCGCCGGCCACGTCGAGTTCGATGCCTTCCATCATCTGTTTCTCGATGGCCTTGACGGCCAGTTCGCATTCGCGCAGCACGGCGCGCCCTTCGTCCGTCAATTGCAGCAGCACGATGCGGCCGTGCGTCGGGTCCGGTTCGCGGCTGACCCAATTGCGGCTCGCCATCGCGTTCATCACTTCATTGGCCGATTGCGGCGTGATGAACGAGCGCTCGGCGACTTGTGCATTGGACGCCTGCCCCTTCGCCTCAAGCACGGAAAGCGCCGTGAATTGGGCGAGCGTAAGACCGAGCGGCGCGAGCGCTTCACTCATGCGGCGCCGCAGGATGCGATCCAGGCTGCCGATCACATAGGTCAGGCGCAGGCTGGATCGGCGGGTGCGTGCGGTGGGCTCGGCGGCTGGCTTTTGATTTTTGCTCATGATGGACAGGAGGTTCGGTCTATCCCGCATCTTAGCGCGCCGGACCCCCGAAACCGTCGCTAGGGGTTTGCACCGAGCCGGCGAATTTCCGCTTTACATATCAGGCAACCTGATATTAAATGTGTCCATCAGGCCGCTATGCCGGTCGACATTCACGGAGAAAACAGATGAATTACGAAGGCCGTTGGAAAACCGTCAAGGTCGATGTCGTCGAGGGTATCGCATGGGTGACGTTGAACCGTCCCGAGAAGCGCAATGCGATGAGCCCGACGCTGAACAAGGAAATGATCGAGGTGCTGGAAGCGGTCGAGCTCGACGCCGAAGCGCAGGTTCTGGTGCTGACCGGCGAGGGCGATGCGTGGACCGCCGGCATGGACCTGAAGGAATATTTCCGCGAGGTCGATGCGGGCCCGGAAATCCTGCAGGAAAAGATTCGCCGCGACGCGTCGCGCTGGCAATGGCAACTGCTGCGCATGTATTCGAAGCCGACCATCGCGATGGTCAACGGCTGGTGTTTCGGCGGCGGCTTCTCGCCGCTGGTGGCGTGCGATCTCGCCATCGCCGCGGACGAAGCGGTGTTCGGCCTCTCCGAAATCAACTGGGGCATTCCGCCGGGCAATCTGGTGAGCAAGGCGATGGCCGACACCGTCGGGCATCGTCAGGCGCTGTATTACATCATGACGGGCGAGACTTTCACGGGCCAGCAGGCGGCGCAAATGGGCCTCGTCAACAGCAGCGTGCCACGCGCCGAATTGCGTGAGGCGACGCGTGCGCTTGCTGGCAAACTGCTGGAGAAGAACCCGGTGGTGTTGCGTGCGGCCAAGCACGGCTTCAAGCGCAGCCGCGAATTGACGTGGGAGCAGAACGAAGACTACCTGTACGCCAAGCTCGACCAGGCGCAACTGCGCGACCCCGAGCATGGCCGCGAGCAGGGCCTGAAGCAGTTCCTCGACGACAAGGCGATCAAGCCGGGCCTGCAAGCCTATAAACGCTGAGCGTTTTGCGCAGCACCCCAGGTTCGAGCGAAACAGACACGCGAGGAGACGATCCATATGCATGAAGTGACTTTACTGATCGACGGCCAGAGCCGCGGCGCATCGGACGGCAAGACGTTTGAGCGGATCAGTCCCGCGAGCGGTCAGGCCGCTTCGCGCGCGCCCGCCGCGACGCTGGCCGACGCGGACGCGGCGGGCGAAGCCGCGGCGCGTGCTTTCCCGGCATGGTCGGCGCTGGCCCCCACCGAGCGCCGCAAACGGCTGCTCGCCGCAGCCGACCTGATGGATGCGCGTACCGCGCAGTTCATCGAAACCGGTGTGGCCGAAACCGGCGCAATGCCGAACTGGTACGGCTTCAACGTGATGCTCGCGGCCAACATGCTGCGCGAAGCCGCCGCGATGACCACGCAGATCGACGGCGACGTGATTCCGTCCGACGTGCCCGGCAGTCTCGCGATGACCGTGCGCCAGCCGTGCGGCGTGGTGCTCGGCATGGCGCCGTGGAACGCGCCGGTCATCCTCGGCACGCGGGCGCTCGCGATGCCGCTCGCTTGCGGCAACACGGTCGTGTTCAAGGCGTCCGAGGGCTGTCCGGGCGTGCATCGGCTGATCGGCAGCGTGTTGCACGAGGCGGGGCTTGGCGACGGCGTCGTGAACGTCGTCACGCATGCCGCTGAAGACGCTCCGGCTATCGTCGAACGTCTGATCGCGCATCCTGCGGTGCGGCGCGTCAACTTCACCGGCTCGACGCGCGTGGGGCGCATCGTCGCGCAACATGCAGCGCAGCATCTGAAGCCGGCTTTGCTCGAACTGGGCGGTAAAGCACCCGTGGTCGTGCTCGACGACGCCGATCTCGATGCGGCCGTGGCCGGCATCGCGTTCGGTGCGTTCTTCAACCAGGGCCAAATTTGCATGTCGACGGAGCGGGTGATCGTCGATCGCAAGATTGCCGATGCGCTGGTAGAGAAGCTGGCGGCCAAAGCGCGTACCTTGAAGGCTGGCGACCCGGCCGCCGCAGACTCGGTGCTGGGTGTGCTCGAAAGCGAGGCGTCGGCGCGGCGCATCAAGGCGTTGATCGACGACGCGCGCGACAAGGGCGCGCAACTGCCGGTCGGCTGCACGGTCGAGGGCGCGGTGATGCAACCGGTGATCGTCGACGGCATCACGCCTGCCATGAAGCTGTATGCGGACGAGTCCTTCGGCCCGGTGGTCACGGTGCAGCGCGTGGACAACGACGAAGAAGCGGTTCGGGTTGCTAACGATAGCGAGTACGGTCTTTCCGCCGCGGTATTCAGCCGCGACGTGTCGCGTGCATTGAACGTGGCCAGGCGGATCGAATCGGGCATCTGTCATATCAACGGCCCGACGGTGCACGACGAAGCGCAGATGCCGTTCGGCGGCATAAAGAAGAGCGGCTACGGGCGCTTCGGCAGCAAGGCGTCGATTGCCGAATTCACCGATCTGCGCTGGATCACGATTCAGACCGGGCCTCGCCACTATCCGATCTGATCGTCCGCGCTTCGAAGGTTGATCGAAACAGTAGATAGAGAAGGTTGCTCCGCCGCATCGGGCGGAGCGCCCGATGCCGTCGCGAGACGGCGCGCAGGCACCTTTCCAGGGAGACAGGCTTTGCATTCCGAGCCGACACAAACGAACACCTCCGGCGCGCCGACGCGATACCGGGCGACGACGATCGGCGCTTCGTCGTTGCGCATGCGGCGGCAGGGAGACACGTGGTATCTGCAAGCATCCGAAGCGCTCGGCGAGCATCCGCAGCGTTTGACGCAGCGGCTCGCGAGCGGCGCGCAGGCGCATCCCGAGCGCTGGCTGGCGGCGCGCCGCGGCAGCGACGGTGAATGGATCGGCCTGAGCTACGCGCACGCGCTGCAAAGCGCACGCGCCATCGGCCAGGCTTTGCTGGCGCGCAATCTGTCCGCCGAGCGGCCCGTCGCGATTCTGTCGGGCAATGATCTCGACCATTTGCAACTCGCGCTCGGCGCGATGTGGGCCGGCATTCCGTATGCGGCCATTTCTCCGGCCTATGCATTGGCATCCGGCGACTACGGCAAGCTGCGCCATACGATCGACCTGCTGACGCCCGGCCTGGTCTTCGTGAGCGGCTACGACACGTTCGCCAAGGCGATCGACGCGGTCGTGCCGGCCGATGTCGAAGTCGTCGCCGCGACGTTGCCGCGTGAACCGCAAAGCGGGCGCCACGTGACGGCGTTCAGTGAGCTGTTGCGCACCACGCCCACCACGGTCGATGCCGTTCACGCGGCGGTGAGCCCGGACGCGATCGCCAAGTTTCTGTTCACCTCGGGTTCGACCAAACTGCCGAAGGCGGTGCCGACCACGCACCGCATGCTGTGCAGCAACCAGCAGATGCTGCTCGAAACGTTTCCCGAGTTCGCCAAGGAGCCGCCGGTGCTGGTCGACTGGCTGCCCTGGAACCATACGTTCGGCGGCAGCCACAACGTGGGCATCGCGCTCTATAACGGCGGCACGCTTTATATCGACGACGGCAAGCCGGTCAACGGCAAGTTCGGCGACACGCTGCGCAATCTGCGCGACATCGCCCCGACCATCTACTTCAATGTGCCGAAGGGCTGGGAAGAACTGACGATCGCGCTGGAGCAGGACGCGCAGTTGCGCGAGACGTTCTTTTCACGAGTGAAGGTGTATTTCTTCTCGGGCGCGGGGTTGTCGCAAGCGGCGTGGGACCGGCTCGAACGCGTCACGGAAAAGTACTGCGGCGAGCGCATTCGCATCATGGCCGGACTCGGGATGACGGAGACGTCCCCATCGTGCCTGTTCACCACCGGGCCTATCATGAGCGCGGGTTACGTGGGCCTGCCCGCGCACGGCTGCGAGGTCAAGCTCGCGCCGGTCGGCGACAAGCTCGAAGCGCGCTATCGCGGCCCTCATGTGATGCCTGGTTACTGGCGCGCGAACGCCGCGGAGCGTGCCAATGCATTCGACGAAGAAGGCTATTTTTGCAGCGGTGACGCGGTGCGCTTTGTCGACGTGGCGCGGCCCGAGTTGGGGCTGCTGTTCGACGGGCGTGTCGCCGAGGATTTCAAGCTGAGTTCGGGCACCTTCGTCAGCGTCGGGCCGATGCGCGCGCGGGTCATTTCCGAAGGGGCGCCGTATGTGCAGGACGTGGTGGTCGCCGGCATGAATCGCGACGACGTCAGTCTGCTGGTGTTTCCGCGACTCGACGATTGCAGGCGCCTCGCGGGTCTGCCGGCCTCGGCGAGTGCGCGCGAGGTGGTCGATGCGCCCGCCGTGCGGGCACACTTCGCGGCGCTGCTCGACACGCTCAACCGCGGCGCGACCGGCAGCGCCACCACCATCGCGCGCTTGCGGCTGATGGACGTCGTGCCTTCGCTCGACCTCGGCGAGATCACCGACAAGGGCTCGATCAATCAGCGCGCGGTGCT
Organism: Paraburkholderia sp. RAU2J; assembly: GCF_003634845.1. Classification (NCBI taxonomy): domain Bacteria; kingdom Pseudomonadati; phylum Pseudomonadota; class Betaproteobacteria; order Burkholderiales; family Burkholderiaceae; genus Paraburkholderia; species Paraburkholderia sp. RAU2J. The sequence goes on along the minus strand of NZ_RBXG01000002.1, from coordinate 2,933,774 downwards.
GACCCATCGGGCTGCGCTCGTCGAGACGATGTACGACACGGCGCAGCGCGATCCCGCTGTAATCGTCGCGAGCGCGTGCGGCGCGCTGTAATGTGTGACGCTCGAACGCGGACACCGACAGGAAATCCGTAGATGAACCTCGACCAACTCGTTGCAATCGACACGCACGTGCACGCGGAAGTCTCGTGCTGCCAGCCGCCGGATCTGTTCGGCAAGGAGTTCGACGATGCCGCCGACAAGTACTTCGGCACCGTGCTGAAGCTCGGCAGGCGGCCGACGATTCCCGAGACGATCGAACATTATCGCGAGCGCAAGATCGGCTTCGTGATGTTCACCGTCGACTGCGAAGCGAATCTTGGCCGGCGGCGCATTCCGAACGAGGAGATCGCCGAATTCGCCCAGAAGAACAGCGACATCATGATCGCCTTCGCAAGCATCGATCCGCACAAGGGCAAGATGGGTGTGCGAGAGGCGCGCAAGCTGATCGAAGAATATGGCGTGCGCGGCTTCAAATTCCATCCGACCATGCAGGCGTTTTTTGCCAATGACCGCCTGGCGTATCCGCTTTACGAACTGATCGCCGAGTACGAACTCACGGCCGTTTTCCACAGCGGTCATTCGGGCATGGGCTCCGGCATGCGGGGCGGCGGCGGGTTGCGGTTGAAGTACTCGGAGCCGATACATCTCGACGACGTCGCCGCGGATTTCCCGGATATGAACCTCGTGATCGCGCATCCGTCTTGGCCGTGGCAGGAGCAGGCGTTGTCGATCGCATTGCATAAGCCCAATGTGTATATCGATCTGTCTGGCTGGTCGCCGAAGTACTTTTCGCCCGAATTGATCCGTCATGCCAACACGGTGCTGAAGCGGAAAATGCTGTTCGGCTCCGACTTCCCGCTGATTCAGCCCGATCGCTGGCTGGAGGATTTCAGGCAGGTCGGCTTCAGGGAGGAGGTGCAGCCGCTGATTCTCAAGCAGAACGCGATCGGGCTGCTGGGGCTGGGCGATCGGACCTGAGCGTGAGCGGAGCTGATCGAAGGTCGATGTGAGGCAAGCGTGGAAACACTCGCGCATGGCAAAGGCGCGCGCCGTATACAATTCGGCAGCGCCTGATTTTTGCCCGCTTTTTTGCCCGCTTTTTTGTCCGCTTCCTGCCCCATACCGACCCTATCCGATCCATGCCGAATGCGACCCGGGCCTTCCTTCTCGGCCCGCTCCTGAAAGGTGTTTCACGCTCCTTCTATCTCACGCTGCGCGTGCTGCCCGCCGGCATGCGCGATCCGATCGGCCTCGCATACCTGCTGGCGCGTGCGGCCGATACGATCGCCGACACCTCGCTGATCTCGCCGGAACAACGCCTCGCGCTGCTGCTGTCGCTGCGCGAGCAGGTGAACGGCGCCACGGACGACGGCGCACTGCTGCGACGCATGGCTGACGAAGTGGCGAGTCAGCAGGTCCAGTCCGATGAAAAGGTGTTGCTCGAATCGCTCGGCCCTGCGCTCGACGTGCTGTCGCAATTGAGCGAAGCGGATCGCAAGGCCGTGCGCGAGATCGTCACGACGCTGACCGAGGGCATGGAATTCGATCTGCGCACTTTTCCCGACGAACGTTCCGGCCAGATCGCGGCGCTTTCCGGATACGATGATCTCGACCGTTATACGTATCTGGTGGCGGGGTGTGTCGGTGAGTTCTGGACCACGATGACCTATGCGCACATGCCGGGCACGCTGAAGGAGCAGCCCGGCACGATGGCGCACCGTGGCGTGCGTTTCGGCAAGGCGCTGCAAATGACCAACGTACTGCGCGATTGTGGCAAGGACTTGCGCATCGGCCGCTGCTATCTGCCGCAGAGCATGTTGGACCAGTACGGGCTCGGTGCGCGAGACCTGCTTGTGCCGGCCAACTCGCTGCGTGCGCGGCCGCTGCTGGTCGAGCTTCTGCGCAAGACGCTCGATCATTTCCGCGAGGCTCTGGACTACACGCTGGCGATTCCAGCGTTTTCCGTGCGTTTGCGTCTCGCGTGTTTGTGGCCGATTCTGATCGGCCTCGAGACACTGTTGCTGCTGGTCGATAACGACGCGTGGCTCGATCCGCAGAAGGTTTCCAAGGTACGACGCAATACGGTGTATCGGATCATCGCGTCGTCGCTGCTGCTGGTGTCGTCGAATGGACTGGTGCGCAACGCGATCGAAAATCGCATCGGGCTGATCGAAGCGCGGCTGTAAAGGCTGCAGAAGATGTAGCTGGATGAGCGGCCTTGCGCGGCATAGCCGCTGTTCGGGCAAGGCGCGAGGCAGGCCGAAAGCGTACGGCGCCAGGTCAACCTTACTGCGCAAGAGCCGGACCACATATCCCACATGCTAGTAAGACCGGCAGTACTACCCGATTTAATCTGCATCATTGAATAGCGATCAATCGGGAAACCCCTAGGACCGTGCGTCTCCGGTTCGCGTTAGTCTCTTCTAAAGAGGAGGCGACCCATGAGACAGGCGTTCAATATTGCCGTGGTGCTGTTGCTCGGATATCTGATGGCGGATAGAGCCTTGATGCGCGCGCAAGCCGGAGAGGTCGGGACCATCACGTGCCATCAGGGCGCGCAACTGGTCAAATCGAACGCGTTAAAGAAGGGGTTTGGAGACGTTGCAGCCAGCAGTCAGGGAGAAAACTTTCTGTCGAGCTGTCTGGTCACTGGTCGTGGTCAGGTGGGCGATCTCATCGCGCGCGATTGACTTGGTCGCGGGCATTGTCATATTGACCGGAGCGGACCGTCAGGGCGCGGAATAAAAAACGGCGTGCCGCCAGCGCCGAAAAAGCGCCCAGACCGTGAAGGTCCGGGCGAAGTCACCGGGAGCCCGATGACGGAGGTAACGAATACAGAACTGGCCCGCGCTCGGGGATACCCGGCCGCGGGCCAGTTCATTTGAATCAGGGAGCGCGTTGCATCGACGCGCTGAGCGACAGATCGGCGCACGACGGCATATCACAACGATGAAGCATGCCGCCGATCGGCTAACAGCCGTCTATCGGCTGCTTACTGTCCGCTCGATGGCGCCTTACTGGCCGAAGTAGATCGACTTCTGACCGTTCGTCGTGACAGCGTGGCCCGACTGCGACGAGCCGCTCGACACACCGCCGAAGCCACTCGCCGCTGCTTGAGCAGTGCCGTTTTGCGCATCGACACGAGCTTGCGCGGCTTGAATGTCAGCCGGGTAGTGCGGGTCGGCGTGACCCGGTTGATAGCCGGCCTTTTCGAGTTGGACCAGTTCCGCGCGCACCTGGGCGCGGGTCACAGGCTGGTTGGACTGCGCAAACGAAGCAACAGGAGCGGCCAGCACAGTGGCGATGACAACAGCTTGAACGAGCGATTTCATGATGAACTACCTCCAGTTCGGATTTGGTCTTGCTGCGAACGTTCTTGTTCGTAGTCAGTGATTACATTGTAGTTTTGCGATCTGAAGAGAGTAATCACCGCTTCAGGTATTGTTTGTTGCAAATTTTGAGACAAAATCGGAGAACTTCTTGCGGCGGCGCGGGCGCAGCAGTCCGGCGACGCCGTCACCGCCATGCCACGGCATCCCACCGGAACTAACGCAGCCAGTCGAAACCGCAAGGCACGCAGCGAGCTGCAATTTCCCCGCGTGCCTTGCATCAGTGAAGAGCGGCTGATCAACTGCCCGAGAAAATCGGACCCTGTCCGCCCGGCGTGAACGGCTGGAGGACTTCGTGCGGCACTGGAGCAGGCGTGGCTTGCGCACGTGCGGCCGATGCCGATGCCGGTTCGCGCAGCGTGAGCGCGCTATCTGACGTGATGGGCACGCTAGGCTTGGCGAGCAGTTCGGTTTTCCGCATCGACCCAACCGAGGTGCCGAAGTAGTAGCCGATGATGCTGATCCACGCGGTGCCCAGCGCGCCGACGATCACGTTGACGAGGTCCTTGTTGGGTCCCGGTAACGGCTGGAACGCCATCAACATCAGAATGCCGAAGAAGCCGGTGGTGACCGCCATCGCGAGTACCTTCGGTACCCAATCGCGATTGCTGGTCGCCATCGCGCGCGCATTGGCCCGATCGTCGGCTTCGATACGCGCCATATCGGTTTCGTGCGCAAGTCTCGCCTGGGCCGCGGTCACGACCAGTTGCTGCAATTGCAGAGAGTTCGCACTCTCGGCCTGCCTGATTTTTTCGAGCGCGCTGGGATCGTTCAACGCCGGTTCGACGAAGGCCGGATCGCTCGGCGTGCCGAGCGCATGCGAAATGATCGCCGCCGCAGCCGTCACGCCGAGTCCGACGGGACCGCCCACCAGCCCGGCGAGAAGCGGGGCAGTGCTGCCAATGTTCGACGCTACTTTTGACCAGTCCATCATGCTGCTCCCAGAAGAAGATTGGCGGCCATCCGTTCGGTCCAGCCACGGCTGAAGTGAGGCCACGTGTGAAGATTGCGCAGGTATCGCAGGCGATAGGCGGCGAAGCGCATGACGAACTTCATCGCGTCAGTGCTTTTGACCGCATTCAGGGTGTCTGGGCCGAACTTGCCGTCTTCCTTCGCGCCGGACGCTTTTTGCATCCACAACACGACGAGGCCGCCGTTGTAATTCGCGTCGAAGATCTGGAAAGCCACGCGCGGCTCGAGTTCGTCGAGATGCAGCGGATCCCAGTACTTCTGCTTGGCAATTTCCTTCGCGGTTTCCAGCGGCAGATCTTTCATCGCGCCGTTGTAGCCCTGGCTGCGCGCGACGCGAGCAGTCACGCCCCACATCGTTTCGCCACCGGGATCGGCCGGATTGAAGCAGTAACCGCCTTCGTTTCCGATCAGAGCCCTGAACGCGTCTTCAAAGTTGTCCATCGACTTCTCCTCTTCAGCTGTATCTACGACAGGAACATGGGGTGCTTCTGCGATTACGCTTCGGCGTTGGGTGATACTTCAAGTGATGCTTGAAACGGAAGTGCTGGGCGTGGATTCGAAACGGGGCGGGTGCGCGCATCGGGTCTCGGCGCGTCCGGTGCGCCGGCGCCGTCTACTGCGTTGGCGAGGCGCGCCAGTTGTGTCTCGTGGGCGGTCAACGTGCCCGCATCGCGTTCCAGCGCTTGCGCATACTTGCGCGAGGCGCCACGCAGATCACCCTTGTGATCGAGTGCCCGGCCCATTTCCGCGTAGGACGGCGCAAGATCGGGACGCAGCGAGATGGCGCGAGAGAGCTTTTCGATCGCTTCGTCGTATCGGCCGACCTTGTCGAGCGCTTCACCCCAGTCGTGCAGATTGTCGACGGAGCTCGGACTCATTTCGTCAGCCTGCCTGAACGCGTCGAGTGCTTCTTCGTTGCGATGCGCGCGCAACAGCACGTCACCGAGAAGGCGCAGGTTTTCGGCCGTCTTCGATTTCTCCCTCGCGCCGGCACGCAATGCTTCGAGTGCGTCGTCGAGGCGTTCCTGCTGGGCGAGCGCACGGCCGAGACTCGCGTGCAGAATCGCCGAATGCTTGTAGACGGTCAGCGCCTCGCGGGTTTGCCGTTCCGCCTCTTCTGCTTTCGACTCCCCTTGATCGGTCAGCAGCCACGCTTTGCCTGCGAGCGCCCATTCCCTTTGCTCGGGTGAGGGCAGGGTAAGTACCTTGTCGTAGATCGCGATGATCTCGTTGTAGCGGCACTCTTGCGGATGGCATCTGGTTTTCCGGACCTGTGAATAGAGATGGCTGGCGAGGATATTCGGTTCGGCGAGGCGCATCGCTTCGACAGCGATCCCGTGCACGAAATCTTCCAGGTCACGTCCTTCGGACGGCACGATGCTTTCGCGGGAATTGAACGGGCCGCCTTCTATCTGCACATGGGCAACGTACGAGTCGGAGCTCTCGTTGATTTTCGTGATGCCGACATGAACGACCACGTCCGTGCGCTTGATGATCCCTTTGATGAAGCGGACCGTCGACGCGTACGACATATCCTGACCAGGAAGCTGGATGTCGGGTTGGGAGTCAGTGTCGGTCATCGTATCGTGAGGAATCGAATCGGCATCCTGAGCGATATCCCGCATGGAAGACATGATTCGCTCTGCGAGAAAGCTCGACGTGTAGCCGCGCTGTGAAAGTGATTGCGGTGTTTCGACGGGCGGCACCAGCAATTGCCGGTTGAGCACGCCACGCACGACGAGGCAAGAAAAGCCGATCGCAAGCAGGATGAAGAACCACGGCAGGATGTACGGCCACACATACTTCGGACCCCTGCCGATGAAGCCGACGGCACGCCACCCGAGCGGCAGGAATCCGGCGAAACGGCGGGTTTGGCGACCATGGCGCCTTTGTGCGGCGCTGCTTGGACGAAATGGCCGGCCGCGCCAATTCATTGGCCGGCGTGGGCTCTGCATACTCGACATGACGTACCTCGTTTCAAAGCGTTGTTGGTCACTGCGCGGCTTGAATGGGCGCAATAACGCATTGACCGTGCCAAAGGGGCGCCGGCCTTTGTGCTAGGGGCGTGTGGGGGTTAACGCCGAGGTCGGGCACGCGAAAAGTGTTGTGCGTAAGCCAACGCATTCCGGTGGGGAAGTTGGCCGGCGGATGACATCGCGTGGGACAAAGCCCATGGAAGACAGGAAGGTGCGTGATCCAGGAAGAACGGCTGCGAGAAAACCGCTTTCGCTTCCTGATCTGAGAACGAAGCAGGTGCGGCGTTATTCAAGCGACGCAGTGCGTCGTCGCTTCATTGCCCGCTTTCTCGCGACACACAAAGAAAAATGCCGTTCAGTCCCGGACTGAACGGCAAGATACGCTGCGGCCGTGTACTACACGGCCTCATACATTTCGCTCACACCGCAGCGGGACGCCATTTGAGCAGACGCTGCTCGATTGCGGTCAAAAGATAATCAGCCGCCAGCGCGACCACGGCCAGCACGATCATCGCCGCGAACACGCCGCTCGCATTGAATGCACCTTGCGCCGTGGAGATCAACAGGCCAATCCCCTGCTTCGACCCGAGAAACTCGCCGACCACCGCGCCGACCAGCGCAAAGCCGAAGCTCACGTGCAAGCTGGCGAGAATCCAGCTCAGCGCCGACGGAATCACCACCGAAGTCGTCACCTGGCGACGCGACGCGCCGAGAATCTGCGCATTCGCGATCATGTAACGGTCGGCTTCACGCACGCCCTGGAACGCATTGGCGAACACGACGAAGAACACCATCACCACCGCGAGCGCCACCTTCGACGCCATCCCGAGGCCCAACGCGATCACGAATACCGAGCCGAGCACCACGCGCGGAATCGAGTTGGCAATCTTGATGTAGAGGCTGAACACATCGGAGAGCAGCTTATTGCGGCCGAGCACGATGCCGCAGAAGATGCCCGCCACCGAGCCGATGATGAAGCCGAGCCCGGTTTCTTCGAGCGTGACCCACACCTGAGTGAGCAACGGGCCTTGCGACGTGCCGTTCACGAACCAGTCGACGATCTGATCGAAAATGGCGGTCGGCATCGAGAAGAAGAACGGGTCGATCCACTTCAGGCGCGCGGACAGTTCCCATCCGCCGAGCACGACCACGAGCACGAGCACGCGCAGCGTGATCACCAGCGCATGACGTTGCCGGATGCGTTTTTGCGCGACGCGTTCGACATGCGCGAGCGACGCGGCGTCGATGCCCGAGGGCATCATCTGTTGAGGGGTAGTAGACATGGTTGCCGTTCCTTGATTATCCGATCTGCACTTCTTCGCGCAGGTCATGCCAGATGTCGCGCGAGATTTCGATGAAACGCGGGTCGTAGCGAACCTCCGAGGTGACGCGCGGACGCGGCAAATCGATTTCGTACACCTTCTTCAGCGTCGCGGGGCGCGCGGTCAGCACGAACACGCGGTCGGCGAGCGCAATCGCTTCTTCCAGATCGTGCGTAACGAACACCACCGATCCGGCACCGCCCCACAACTGCAGCAGTTCGTCCTGCATCAACGTGCGCGTTTGCATGTCGAGCGCCGAGAAGGGCTCGTCCATCAGCAGGATTTCCGGCTTGTTGATGAAGGTCTGCGCGAGCGCGACGCGCTTGCGCATGCCGCCCGACAGTTGATGCGGATAGTGCTTGCCGAACTTGTCGAGGCCCACGCGGCGCAGCCATTCGTTGGCTTCGTCGTACGCGGCCGACTTCGAGCGGCCGCGATACAGCGGACCGGCGGCCACGTTGTCGAGCACCGTGCGCCACGGGAACACGGCGTCGGCCTGGAACACGAAGCCGATGCGCGGGTCGATGCCGTCCACGGGCGCGCCCATCACGCGCACTTCGCCGGTGGTGGGCTTCAGCAAGCCGGTAATCATGCTGAGCGTGGTGGACTTGCCGCAACCCGTCGGGCCGACCACCGCGACGAATTCGCCGCGCGCCACCGACATGCTGAAGTCGCGCAGCGCGACCGTCGCCTTGCCATCCGGCGAGATGAAACGGCACGACACGTTGCGCATCTCGATCGCTGGTGTATCGCGTGACATAGGTTGATTCATCGGCTGGTGCCTCGCAGTGCTCGTGATGTTGAAAAAAGCCTTACTTCGCCGCGGTCTTGACCGGCGCCGCCAGGTAGTCGTTGCTGTAGGTCTTGGCGAGATCGATGTGCTTACCCTTCACCGAAGGATTGAACGCGGACAGCACCTTCAGCACGGTCTCCGGGCCGTCGGCGGGCATCTTGCCGTCCTTCGTGAACATCGGCAGCGAAGCCTTCAGCGCGCCGACGTACAGATCCTTGTTGTTGCCGTAGTAGTCCTTCGGCATCTTCGCGGCGATCTCCTCGGCGCTGTGCGTCGAAATGAAGGTCAGTGTTCTGGCGAAAGCGTGCGAGAGTTTCGCGGCATCGTCCTTGTGCGACTCGGCCCAGGCGCGCTGCACGTAGAAGCTCGAAGCCGGATAGGTGCCGCCGAGCGCGGCGCGCGTGCCTTCCAGCGTGCGCATGTCGACCAGCACCTTGGCGTCGCCGGTCTTCAGAAGTTGCGAAACGGTCGGCTCGGTCGTCATGCCCGCGTCGATACGGCTTTGCTTGATGGCCGCGATGAAGCTGTTGTCCGCGCCGACCGGCAACAGCGTGTATTGCGTGGAGGGCACACCCGCGCGTTGCGCGAGGTATTGCGTGAGGAAACTCGTCGAAGAGCCCAGGCCGGTCACGCCGAGGGTCTTGCCCTTCGCGTCGGCCATGCTTTTGAACGTGCCGGCCGCCTTGGTCGACACCATTTCCACTTCGCCCGGCACCTGGCCAAAGATCACCAACGCCTGAACTTCCTTGCCCTTGCTTTGCAGATCGATCGTGTGATCGTAGAAGCCCACCACGCCTTGCACCGCGCCCGCGAGCAGTTCGTTTTCCGCGTCGACGCCCGCCGGTTGCGAGAGGATCTCGACGTCGAGACCCTCGTCCTTGAAGTAGCCGAGCTGTTCGGTGAGCTTGGCCGGCAGATAGATGATCTTGGTGGCGCCGCCGACCATGATCGTGAGTTTTTCGGCGTGTGCGGCAGCCGAAGCGGCGGCGAGGGTGAACGCAACACCTGACACAGCGGCAATCTGGCGCAAGGTACGCATGAAGCAGTCTCCGTAGGTTTGGTCGCCGCGGGTATGGCAGGCGGCGCTTTCTGGGTGAATGATGGCGATTATAGAAATCTGAAACCTTCTGCTAGCTTTCTGAGGCTTCGACAAAGCATGAGTGTTAACCCCGTACTGCGTGTCAACCCCGCTGCGCTCCGGCCGCAAGCGCACGTTCCGTGTGCGGCGGATCAAACGGGGCGCGCGCAAAGCCTTTGTTTTACGGCACAATCGACGGCCTGACTTTTGCCGTCCCTGCCATGAAGCTGCTGCTCATCGAAGACAATCCCACGCTCGCGCACTGGCTCGCGAAAATGCTGGAGCAGGAGGCGTTCGCGCTCGACGCCGTGCAGGACGGCGACGCGGCCGACCAGCTGCTGCGCACCAATCATTACGACGTGATCCTGCTCGACCTGAATCTGCCGAAGCTCTCGGGCAAGAACGTGCTGCGCCGCTTGCGCCAGCGCGGCGACGCGACGCCGGTGCTGATCTTGACCGCGAGCGGTTCGATCGACGAAAAGGTGGAATTGCTTGGCGCTGGCGCGGACGATTATCTCGTCAAACCATTTGAAGTACGCGAGCTGATCGCGCGCATCAAGGTGGCGATCCGCCGTCAGTCGCCGTCGAAGGCGAGCGAGGTGGTGTGCGGCGATCTGGCCTTCGACATCGACACGCGTCAGTTCACGCTGAAGGGCGCACCGCTGAACGTCACGCCGCGCGAGCGCTCGGTACTCGAAGCGTTGATCCTGCGCCTCGGCAAAACAGTGACGAAGCCCGCGCTGGTCGACGCGATCTTCACACTCGCCGACGAACCGAGCGAGGACGCGGTCGAAATCTACATCTCACGTTTGCGCAAGAAACTCGACGGCAGCTCGGCGGCGATCGTCACGCTGCGCGGGCTCGGCTATCTGCTGCGCAAGAAAGACGATGACCAATAGCCTGCGGGTGCGCCTGTTGTGGTGGCTGCTGGTGCCGCTCGCGTTATATGTGTTCGTTACCGGCAAGGCCGAATACGACAACGCGCGGCGCACGGCGGATCTCGTGCAGGACAATCAGTTGATCTCGTCGGCGCGCATGATCGCCGGCGAAGTGGAGTGGGTGGACGGCTTCCTGCGCGTCGACGTGCCGCCCGCCGCGCTCGAAGTATTCGTGTCGCCGTATCGCGATCAGGTGTTCTATAGCGTGCGTGTCGACGATGGACGGTTGCTCGCCGGCACGCCGGATTTTCCGCCGCGCCCGCCGCAGGCGGCCGACACACCCGACCATTACGACACCGAGCTGCGAGGCCAGCCGGTGCGTGCGGTCGGGCTCGTGCGTCTCATGTACGACAATGGCGCGACGCGCCGCGTGCGGGTCACGGTGGGCAAAACCGTGCGCTCGCGCGACGCCATGGCTCAGCAATTGTGGCAGCCGCAACTCGTGCGGCAGATCGCGATGATCGCGCTCGCGGTGGCGCTGGTGTGCATCGGACTGACGTTCGAATTGCGGCCGCTGATGAAAGTCAAAGAGGATGTCACCGACCGCGACCCGATGCAGCTCGAACCGATTCGAGTCGAACGGCTGCACACCGAGTTGCGCCCGATCGTCGAAGCGATCAATCAATGCATCGCGCGGCTCGGTGTACAGGTGGCGGCGCAACGTCGTTTCATCGCCGACGCCGCGCATCAGTTGCGCACGCCGCTCACGCTGCTTGGCACACAGCTGCAGTTCGCGCGGCAGCAGGACGGCATTCATCCCGCGCTCGACGAAGCGCTTGCCGCGATGCATCGGAGCAATCGTTCGATGGTCGCGCTAACCAACAAGCTGTTGTTGCTGGCACAGGCCGAAGCCACCGACAACAAGCAGCTCGCGACGGAAACCGTGGACCTGGTGCCGCTTGCGATGGAAGTCATGGAAGATCTCGCCCTGCTCGCGCAGGCACGAGAGATCGATCTGGGCGCCGAGCTGAAGGGCATCGCGCCGGTGAGCGGGCATCGGGGTCTGCTTCAGGCGCTGATCGCGAATCTCGCGGAGAACGCGATTCGCTATACCGGCAGCGGCGGCCACGTCACGGTTGCCGTTAGCGCCAACGCCGATACGGTCACCGTGAGTGTGCTCGACGATGGTCCCGGCATTCCGGCCGAGTCGCGCAGCCGCGTGTTCGAACCTTTCTTCCGGGCGTCGGCCGATACCGAGGGCACCGGCCTGGGGCTCGCTATCGTGCGCGAAATTGCCGATACGCATCACGGCGAGATCGCGCTCAAGCCGGGTGTGGGCGGCAAGGGTGTGCACATCAGCGTGTCGTTCCCGCGCGCTGCCATGGAGCTTCGTGACCGATAGGGTATCCGAAGCAAACCGGCTGTCTGAAGCAACTGCTCGACAGCTCGGCGTCACCGGCAGGAAGGAGTTCATTCACCTGATCCAGCACGCCCGTATTCTTGCACCTCATGTACCGCAGATAGCAGGTCTGCTGCGCAGGAACCGTTCCCGGCAATCTGTGTCACTTCTCTTTTCTCTGCAGTAGCCAGAGGATCGCATTGAGAATCTCCCGAGCACTGCGTCGGGGCCGGCCACGGCCAGCCGCAAACCGACTCGCAGCTAACCCACAGCCCCCGGCCTCCCTCCGAACCCACCCTCAAAACGCCGCGACATAAATCCCCAACGCATCGCTCTCGCTAACCGGGCGTGGATTGTTCACCAGTAACCGCGTCTGCAACATCGCATCGCTTGCCATCCGTTCGAGCCCGTCGCGTGCAATGCCGACATCGCGAAGCCGCCCCGGAATCGCGGTCGCGGCGATCATATGTTCGAGCCGTTCAATCAGCGCCTGAGTCTTGCTCGCGTCGCTGCCCGTCGCCTCCGGCACGATCACGTCCGCGAGCTCCGCGTACAGATGAGCCGCCGCCTCGGCGTTGAAGCGCAACACGTGCGGCAACACGAGCGCGTTCGAAAGGCCATGCGGCACGTGATAAATGCCACCGATCGGATACGCGAGCGCATGCACCGCCGCCACTGGCGCATTGGCGAACGCCTGCCCCGCGAAGGTCGCGCCGAGCAGCATCGCTTCGCGCGCATCGCGGTTCTGGCCGTTCTCGCAGGCGGGCAAGAGGTTGCGCGACAGCAGCTCGAGCGCCTTCACGGCGAGCATGTCGGAAACGGGATTCTTTAGATGCGCGGACGTGTATGCCTCGATCGCGTGAACCATCGCGTCGATGCCGGTTGCCGCGGTCGCGGCCACGGGCAGGCCGAGCGTGAGCTCCGCATCGAGAATCGCGAGATCGGCGATCAGTTGCGGCGCGACCACGCCCATCTTCTTCGCTTCACCCACCGTCACGATCGACACGGCCGTCACTTCCGAGCCGGTGCCCGCAGTGGTCGGCATCTGCACGAGCGGCAAGCGCGCGACGCTCACCTTGTTCACGCCATACATCTCGCCGAGCGCCTGTTCCTGCTGCGGCGCGAGCACGGCGATCAGCTTGGCGACATCCATCGACGATCCGCCGCCGAGCCCCAGCACGATTTCCGCGCCGGCCTGCCGCGCACGCGACGTCGCTTCGAGCACGATGTGCTCGGGCGGATCGGCGATCACGTCGTCGATCACGGTGGCGTTCCAGCCATGCGCGCCGAGATCGGCGAGCGCCGGATTCAGCAGGCCGCTCGTGTGCAGAAAACCATCGGTGACGACACACAAACGCGTGAGCGCCGGAAATTGCGCACGCAGCAGCGCACCGAGGCGACGCGCGGCGCCGAACTCGACGACCAGCATTGGCACCGTTTGAAATTTGAATGCGTTCATCATGCTGTGTCTCCGGATACCAGATGGCTCGACACTTCGCGCCGCTCGAGCAGCGGAATGACGATGCCGACGCCGATGCGCTGAAAGTGCTCGGTCTCGCGATGCACGGCGAGGCCATCGGCGTGGCTGTACTGCTCCATGATCACGAAGTGGTCGGGATCGAGCGGCGAGCGGAAGAATTCGTAGTACAGGTTGGCGGGCTCGGCGCGGGTTGCCGCGGCAAGCTCCGTGAGGGGCTTCACCAGCGCGTCGCCGTTGCCGGGTTTGGCAAAGTAATGCGCGATCACCTGCAGGTAAACATCGGCCATCGATCACTCCATCAAGACGGGTATGTCAACGTTTCCATGTTCGGAACCGGGATTTCATCAGTCGCTGTCATTCGCTGCCGTCGCTCGGGAACGCCGGCCTCTTTTGCGGAGGAAGCCTGGCGTGACGATCGCCGCGAAGGGCTGGCGCGGACCGGGTCGAGCATCGACACGGACATCAGTTGTACCAGATTAAGACCGCTTTGCCCGCAAGCCTTCATGCTGCATAACGCGGGCGGCGTGTGAGGCGCGATTCACTGAAGGACTGACGTCCTCACGTGATGACGCTTCGATCCGGAACGGCACGCCGGAGCATGGGCCGGTACCCCGCATCGGCGGTGAATCGTCTGCTCAACCTGTTCGGCGAATAAGGTTAATTCCGCACCGCGTTGGGAATGATTCGCGTTACGTTAAATTGCTGGCCGAGCCGATAGCTACCAGCACGCTACTGCTTCACCACTGCGCCACTCCACAACTCCGCCAGCTGTCAAGAACGCCGCTCACGTCCCGCCCGCGGCCTGGCTTTGCTACCGCGCGGACGCCTCCGCCTCCAACCCTTCGATCATTTCACGCGCAGCCGTTTGAAGCTCGGGCACGAACCGCCGCTTCGCTTCCGCGAGCGTGACGGCGCGCGAAAGAAACACCACGTTCAGACTCGCCAGCACGCGTTGCTCCGACATGATCGCGACGGCCACCGCGCCGATCTTGCTTTGTGCGGACCAGTCACCATGATTGGAGCCAAACCCGTCCGCGCGCACCCGCCGCACGAGACTGCGAATGAGCGCGTCGTTCGACGCCAGCGCCTTCTGCTCTTCGCCACCCGCGCCTGAGCGCAGCAAGTCGAGAATGTCCTCGCGCTCGCCATCGGGGCACATGGCGAAGTACGCGCGGCCAGCCGCGGTCAACAGAATGGGCAGACGACGGCCGACCATGACGATCGCCAACTATCTCGGCTTGCAGGGCGTGCGCGTCGTGCTGCTGGAAAAGCTCGAACAGATCATCGATTATCCGCGCGCCATCGGTCTGGACGACGAAGCGCTGCGCGTGTTCCAGTCGGTCGGTCTCAGCGACGCGCTGTTGCCCCACACCACGCCCCGATCACTGGATGCGTTTCGTCACGCGCACCGGCCATTGCTTTGCGGGCCGCCCCTCGGTCACGCAATAGTTAGAATTGCAAAGTAGCGCTCGCTACAGCGGTGCGATTCGGCGACGGCGATACATAATAGCCCCAGGCGGTGGTCCAGTAGCGGCGGTTGAACAGATTATTGATGCCCGCGCGGAACGTGACGTCCTTGCCGGCAATCTTCGCCTCGTACCTGCCGCTCAGATCGAACGTGGTGTAGGCCGGCACAAACTGGGTGTTGGCCGCGTCGACCGCCTGGTTGCCCACGTACTTGCCGCCGAACGCGAGCGTCAACGGACGCAGATACGCCGGGTTGTATTCGACCCGGCCCGTCACCGTCAAGCGCGGCGCGCCATAAATGCGCTTGCCCTCGATGGCCGGATCGTCGATGTCGACGGCCTTCGTGTCGAGCCACATCACGCCGCCCATCACGCGCCATTCGCTGGTCAGCGCGAGCCAGCCGCTCGCGTCGATGCCGGTGTAACGCTTGGTGCCGTCCTGCACGAAGATGTTCGCGGTGTTCGTGTAGCTGTAGCCCTGATCGACACGGAACAGCGCGAGGTTGGCGCCCCACTTGCTGTGCTCGGACTTGAAGCCCACTTCATACTGCTTGCTGCGCAGCGGGCCGAAAGTCGCCGGATAGTTGAGGTTGAGGTTCGACGCCGCGCCGCCCTGTTCCAGCGACTCGACGTAGCTCGCATACACCGTCGAATACGGATCGGTCTTGAACATCAGGGCGAAAGTCGGCGTGACCGGGTTCGCGCTGTACTGCGACGTGACCGCGCCGTTCGGATCGTATACGTTCTGGCGGTATTGCGTGTAACGGACACCGAGCAGCGCGGACAGTCGCGAGGTGAACTGCAGCGTGTCGCTCGCATACACGGCGGCCTGGGTGGTGCGCTGCTCACGATAGAGGTCCGAGCCGATGCTGACATCGTCGTTGGTCAGCAGCGTGGTGCTGTACAGATTGCCGTTGCCGAGGAAGTAGCCTTCGTTCCAGCCGACGCTATTGCTGTACTCGCTGGTTTGCGTCTGGTAGCCCGCGCCGAGCACCACGTCGTGCTTGATGAAGCCGGTGTTGAATTTGCCCTGCACCATCGCGTCGACGTTCTGGTAGAAGTAGCGCGTCATCGCCGCATAGAGCGTGTTGGAGTAGTTGCCCGCGTCGTCGGACACGTACAGGAGGCTGTCCGAGTTGGTGCGGTTCTCCTTGGCGAAGCGGTACTTCACGCTCGCGTGCCAGTTGTCGGAGAGGCGATAGTCGAGGCCCGTGCCGAACGAGGTCATCTCCGTCATGTAGTAATTCTGCGGCTGCGTGAGCGTGCCGCTGATTTTGCTCGCGTCGGGAATGCCGCCCGCGAACATCAGGCCAAAGAGAGTGCCTTCGGTTTTGCGTTTCTGGTAGAACGCATCGGCGCTCAGCACGAGGTCCGGCGTAATGCGGAAGTCGAACGCGAGTGACGCGACCTGGCGGCTTACGTGCCCGTTCTCCTCGGCGGTGTTGCCGTATTCGTTGGCGAGGTTCAGGCGGTAGCCGAAGCGGTTGTCGTTGCCGAAGCGTCCGCCCAGATCCACCGCTTGGGTGAACACGCTGGACGACTTGTAGCCGAGCGTGAAGCTGCGGTACGGGTCGTCGGTGGGGCGTTTCAGCACGTAGTTGACGATGCCGCCGGGCGAGCCGAAGCCGTACATGAAGCCGGACAGGCCCTTGAGCAGTTCGACCTGCTCGAACGGTTCGAGCGACAGGTCGGTGTCCCACGACGGGAAGGTCTGGCCGTCCATCTTGATGCTGTTCAGCGTGTCGATCGGCATGCCGCGCACATTGAACATCGAGTTTTCGCTAACTGAGTTTTCGCTGCTGACGGTCACGGCCGGGTCGTACTTGAACAGGTCGTTGGCGGTCGTCGCGAACAGATCCTGCGCTTCCTCGCTCGTCACGACCCGCGTCGAGAACGGCGTGTCCACCTGCTTGCGCGAACCCAGCGCGCCGGCGCTGACGGTATCGGCCTGCGCCACGGTCATATCTGTCGCTGCCGATACGCTCACGGCAGGAAGCGTGGCGGCCGCATCGCCAGCCGCGGACTGCGCCCACCCTGACGATGACAGCGTGGAAAGCGACACGCCCACGCTGACCAGAAGCCCCGCGCTCAACAGCGAAGGGGAGCGGCGCGGAGCGCGCGCAAACGCCGGACGGCCGGCCATAAAGGATTTCTGCATGTTTGTTTGAGTTAGGCAGGGTGACGCCGCCGCGCACCAGAGTTGGGCGCGGCGGGCGCGGGTTCGAGCGAGTGGTTATTAAACAGATGTTCCAAACCTTCAAAACGCATGAATAGTAATGCATCTAATTCGTATTTACAAACATAGCAAACGTCGAGTCATGTATAAGACATCTGTCTCAAGACAGCGTCCATTGGTCCGAAAGCCTTATCTGGCGGGGCTCGACCCTGTCGAGGGTGGTTTCCGGACCTGTTTGTTTAGCAGCGAATAGAGGAAAACGCGCATATACTCACGGTCGGGCCGTAAAAAGTAGTGCCGTGGGTTGCGCTGCGTTTTTGCTGCTTCGTCGCAACTTCGCTGGCTCAGCGCTACCAACGCTCTGTCTATCACTTCATCTAGCAAAGCATCGAACATGTCCACACCGCCGAAGATCATCTACACCCTGACCGACGAAGCGCCTGCTCTGGCGACTTACTCGCTGCTGCCGATCGTCAAGGCGTTCACGCGCTCGTCCGACGTGATCGTTGAAACGCGCGACATCTCGCTCGCCGGCCGGATCATTGCTGCATTTCCGGACTACCTGACCGCGGAACAGAAGGGTTCCGACGATCTGGCGGAACTGGGTGGACTCACCACGCGTCCGGAAGCGAACATCATCAAGCTGCCGAACATCAGCGCATCGGTGCCGCAACTGAAGGCCGCGATCACGGAATTGCGCGATCAGGGCTACAAGCTGCCGGCCTATCCGGACGTCGCCACGACCGACGCCGAAAAAGACGTCAAGGCTCGCTACGACAAGATCAAGGGCAGCGCGGTCAACCCGGTGCTGCGCGAAGGCAATTCGGATCGCCGCGCGCCGCTGTCGGTGAAGAACTACGCACGCAAGCACCCGCACAAGATGGGCGCGTGGAGCGCGGACTCGAAGTCGCATGTCGCGCACATGAGCGGCGGGGATTTCTACGGTAGCGAAAAGTCGGCGCTGATCGCGGCAGCCGGCGCCGTGAAGATCGAACTGACGGCCGCCGACGGCACGAAGACGGTCCTGAAGGAAAAGACGACCGTGCAGGCGGGCGAGATCATCGACGCGTCGGTGCTGAGCAAGAACGCGCTGCGCAGCTTCATCGAAGCGGAAATCGCCGACGCGAAGAACAAGGGCGTGCTGTTCTCGGTGCACCTGAAGGCGACGATGATGAAGGTCTCGGACCCGATCATCTTCGGTCACGTGGTGTCGGTGTTCTACAAGGACGTGCTGACCAAGCACGCCGACGCGCTGGCGAAAGTCGGCTTCAACCCGAACAACGGTATCGGCGACCTGTACGCGCGTCTGAAGGATCTGCCGGCTGAAACGGCCGCGGCGATCGAAGCCGACATCAAGGCGCAATACGCACAGCGTCCGCAACTGGCCATGGTCAATTCGGACAAGGGCATCACCAGCCTGCACGTACCGAGCGACGTGATCGTCGACGCATCGATGCCGGCGATGATTCGCGAGTCGGGCAAGATGTGGGGCGCGGACGGCGCGCTGCACGACGCCAAGGCCGTGATTCCGGACCGCTGCTACGCGGACGTGTATCAGGCGGTGATCGAAGACTGCAAGAAGCACGGCGCCTTCGATCCGGTCACGATGGGCACGGTGCCGAACGTCGGCCTGATGGCGCAAGCCGCCGAAGAATACGGCTCACACGACAAGACGTTCCAGATTCCGGCGAACGGCGTCGTCCGCGTGACCGACGCAGCCGGCACGGTGCTGATCGAGCAGCCGGTGGAAGCGGGTGACATCTGGCGCATGTGCCAGACCAAGGACGCGCCGGTGCAGGACTGGGTCAAGCTGGCGGTCAACCGCGCCCGCGCGACCGACACGCCGGCCGTGTTCTGGCTGGACGCGGGTCGTGCACACGACGCGCAGATCATCAAGAAGGTCGAGCAATACCTGAAGGATCACGACACCAGCGGTCTCGACATCCGCGTGATGACGCCGGTCGAAGCGACAAAGTTCTCGGTCGAGCGTATCCGTGCGGGCAAGGACACGATCTCGGTTACTGGCAACGTGCTGCGCGACTACCTGACCGATCTGTTCCCGATCATGGAACTGGGCACCAGCGCGAAGATGCTGTCGATCGTCC
The DNA here is from genome assembly GCF_003634845.1 of Paraburkholderia sp. RAU2J. Classification (NCBI taxonomy): domain Bacteria; kingdom Pseudomonadati; phylum Pseudomonadota; class Betaproteobacteria; order Burkholderiales; family Burkholderiaceae; genus Paraburkholderia; species Paraburkholderia sp. RAU2J. Next base: position 2,914,701 of record NZ_RBXG01000002.1, on the reverse strand, counting down.
CGCTGATGGAAGGCGGCGGCCTGTTCGAAACCGGCGCGGGCGGTTCGGCGCCGAAGCACGTTCAGCAACTGGTCGAAGAAGGTTTCCTGCGTTGGGACTCGCTGGGTGAATTCCTGGCGTTGGCCGCGTCGCTCGAACACCTGAGCAATGCGTACCACAACCCGAAGGCGCAGGTTCTGGCCAAGACGCTGGATCAGGCTACCGGCAAGTTCCTCGACAACGACAAGTCGCCGGCGCGCAAGGTTGGTGGTATCGACAATCGCGGCAGCCACTTCTACCTCGCGATGTACTGGGCCGAAGCGCTGGCCGCGCAAACCGACGACGCCGCGCTGCAGGCGCAGTTCGCCGGTGTCGCGAAGGCGATGGCCGACAACGAAGCGAAGATCGTCGAAGAACTGGGTGCAGCGCAGGGCAAGCCGGTGAACATCGGCGGTTACTACCGTCCGAATGCCGAACTGACGAGCCAGGCTATGCGCCCGAGCGCGACGCTGAACAAGATCGTGGACTCGGTGGCCTGAAGCATCCACTGAGGTACCCGCGCAAGCAGCGAAGCAAGCTGTAAAGACGGCGATGGCGCTCACAAGCGCCATCGCCGTTTCCACATCCACGTGACCAGCGGTCATGCCCGCCCTCACACGTGAACGATTTCCCAATCGGCCAGTTTCTCCGGGATTTCAAGCGTCGACGTGTCGTCGCTTTCGGCCAGATGCGGGCAGGTCAGGCCGCGCGCGAGGTCGTCGGCAGCCTGTTGCGGGGTGGAAAATTCACCGAGCGTATCGTTGCCGTAGGTTGCCTCCCAGCCATCATGGCCCGGCAGAATATAGAACGCTCCCTGAGTCGAACTAAAGCGAAAGCCTTTCATTTTTTGTCTCCCAATTGCCAATTAAAAACCGCGGTGCCTGAGTGGCTTCGTGCGTCGATTTGACTACTGGGCAGACTGCGTCTTTTTCTGACCCATCCAAACTCGACTGCCTGAAGCCGCTGCTCTTGTAAAAGAGTCTACGTCAGCGAACCGCATCGCAAGGGAGGGTTAGACAGTTCGATCGATCAAAAAATATCGTTTAAAAATAATATGTTACGCGCTTCATTTTGCAATGTGCAACGTGGGGCGACATTGCGAAACGCCTGATTTGTGCCACGCACCACGATTTTTTACGAAGCAACGCATCGTCCCGCATCGTGAAATTTCGCCGGGGTTGGCGTCTTCCTGAAGTGTGGGGCGTGTTGGAAGGGGGGCGCGCCGCCCTCGCACCCGTCGCGCGGGCTCCGCTTTCACGAAGCACCGCAAGATCTTCATAACCACCCGAGCCACTTCCACCACGTCGCGGCGAACAGCAGAAGCAGCAGATATCCAAAGATCGTCAGCACGATGCCGACGCGCGCGAACTGGCGCGCGTTGAATGTGTCGGTGGCGAGGCACACCATGTTTTGCGGCGCGTTGATCGGCAGCACGAAGCCGAAGCTGACCACGTAGCCGAGCAGCATCGTCATGCCGAGCCGGCTGAAATCGCCTTGCATCGATTGCAGCACGGCGATCAGGATCGGCAGCATCGCGGAGGTCAACGCGGTCGCGCTAGCGAACCCCAGATGAATGACGATCAGGAATGCGGAGAGAATCGCAAACGCGGTGAACGCGTTCGCCTGATCGAGGCCGGTATGATGCGCGACGAGGTCGCCGAGCCACTGGCCTGCGGTGGTCGTTAGCAAGGCCGTGCCGAGACTAATGCCGACCCCGAACACAATCACCGTCCCCCACGGCGTGCTGCTTGCCTTTATCCTTCGCTTCAAGCGGTGGCATTGCTGATTCAAAGCCGGCGTCGTCGATGTAGCGGCGGCAGTCCGTGCGTTCCCGGTGATTGAATCACTGAATTCGTCTGGGGGTCAATCGAGTTCGATGCGCCGGCGCAGGCTTGGCTTTCCGTGAATCCGATGCGCATGATCGTGTTCATGGGGGCACGAGGATGAGCGCGATGCGTTCAGCTTCACGTCATTGGGATATCGGCCGGTCTTATCGCGTCGTCGGGAAGTACGCGGCGTAGCTTCCCGTTTTTGAGGCCGTCATGGAGGGTTGAGCGAGCGCCGCGCGACACGCGCCTGATCAATACGCGGCGCTCCAATTCGTCCATCGATTCGATACGGAAAGAACCTCACCCGCCCGCTTTACTCGACTCATGCGCACGCCGCAGCCGTTCGCGGCTATTGCTCAAATGCATGCGCATCGCCGCGCGCGCGTCGTCCGCGTCCTGCCGCTCGATCGCTCGATAAATCAATTGGTGTTCGCCGAGCACATTGCGCAGATGCTCGATATGGTCGAGTTCCGCGATCTCGGCGGAACCGAGCCGCGTGCGAGGGCTTACCGCGCGGCCGAGCTGGCTGAGCACGTCGAAGAAATAGCGATTGCCGCTGGCGCGCGCGATCTGCAGATGGAACTCGATGTCGTGCGCCAGCGTATCCGTGCTGCCTCGTTCGAGTTCGGACTCGAAGCGCTCCAGCGCCGCGCGAATCTGCTTGAGATTCTGCTCGGTGCGCCTGGCGGCGGCGAGCGCGGCCGAGGCAGCCTCGACGTCGATGCGAAATTCGATGATCGCCATCACGTCGAGCATGCTCGACAGATCGGCGGCGGGCAGTTGCATCGGCTTTTCGGCGGCGGGCGCGAGCACGAATGTGCCGATGCCGTGACGCGTCTTGACCACCTTGGCCGCCTGCAGGCGTGAGATCGCTTCGCGCACCACGGAGCGGCTCACGCAGAGCTGCTTCATCATCGCGACTTCGGTGGGAATGCGGTCTCCCGGCCTCAGGGCGCCGCGACGAATTTCATCGGAAAGGGTGGCCACCACCTTCTCAGTTAGGCTGCTCATTTTTGAGGGTTGTTGACTAATCGGCTGGAATGCGGACGCTCGCGCAAGCGAGTGACGGCGTCGGACGGTTCGGACCGAGCGGCCATCATCATGGAGCCGGCCGGGATCGGGAGCGACGCCGTGGCCGGACCTCCTGCAAAGTATCGCACAGGACTTTACTCGATTCTCGCGCGCGAGGCCGCCTCGGCGTTGGCTATTTTGCCGGCGACGCATGCCGGGTTGGCGCGCTTTCACGGAGTCGCTGCCCCAATGCTTTTCAGTTGGGCGGGTGAGTGTCGACTGCCGTTAAGCGGTTGCGTCATCTAGTCATCAGACGTCCTAGTTCAACTATGTCTTACCATTTTGCGACGGCCATATAGTGCAACGCCGCGCCTTCAACCCTAGTTCAAATAGGGAAACAGGGTAAACACCCAATTCGAATCGGCAGGCGACGAGGTAAACTGTCATCAGACAACATATCACGCGTGACGGGATAGTTTTCCCTGCTCGAATGCGCGTCGCGTCGCGCATTACGTTCGAGCAGGCCGCCAGCGCGTGGCCGATCCTGGAGACACCCTTGACATCAGCCCTCACCACCGCAGTCGACCCGCTGGATTCCGCGGTCTCAAAGGTCAAGCGACACGTGCTGCCGCTCTTTCTGATCATGTTCATCGCGAACTACATCGATCGCGTGAATATCGGCTTCGTCAATTCGCACATGCACACGGACCTGGGCATCGGCGCCGCGGCGTACGGGCTCGGTAGCGGGTTGTTCTTCATCGGCTATGCACTGTTCGAGGTGCCGTCGAACGTATTGATGCAGAAGTACGGCGCGCGCGCGTGGCTGACCCGCATCATGGGCACGTGGGGGCTGGTCGCGGGCGCCATGGCGTTCGTGTGGAACGACACCTCGTTCTACGTGCTGCGCTTCCTGCTCGGTGTGGCCGAAGCGGGCTTCTTTCCGGGCGTGGTGTATTACTTCACGCAATGGCTGCCGCAGAAAGAGCGCGGCAAGGCCGTGGCGGTTTTCCTGTCCGGCTCGGCGATCGCATCGGTGTTGTCCGGTCCGATCACGGGCAGCCTGCTGTCCATTCGCGGCTTCGGCCTGCAAGGCTGGCAGTGGATGTTCCTCATCGAAGGTGGCTTTTCGATCGTGCTGTGCGGCGTCAGCTGGATGTTGTTGAAGTCGCATATCCGCGACGCGACGTGGCTCACTGCGGAAGAGCAGAGCGTGCTCGAACGCTCGATCGCGGCGGAGCAGGCCGAACGCGAAGCGCAAGGCGGCGCGCATCTGCCAACGATGAAGCTGTTGAAGGACCCGCAGATTCTGCTGTTCTGCTTCCTGTACTTCGCGATCCAGCTGACCATTTACGCGGCCACCTTCTGGCTGCCGACGATCATCCGCAAGATGGGTGGCCTGTCCGACTTCCAGGTCGGCATGCTCAACGCGATTCCGTGGCTGATCGCGATGGTCGCGATGTACTGCTTCGCGGTGCTGTCGGCGAAATGGCGCTTCCAGCAGGCATGGCTCGCGGTGGCGCTCGTCATCGCGGCGTGCGGCCTGTTTGCGTCGACCTCGGGCAATCCGGTGTTTTCGTTCGTGGCGATCTGCTTTGCGGCGATCGGTTTCAAGGCGGCGGCTTCGCTGTTCTGGCCAATTCCGCAGGGCTATCTGGACGCCCGCGTGGCTGCCGGCGTGATCGCGCTGATCAACTCGGTGGGCAACCTCGGCGGCTTCTTCGCGCCGGCCACGTTTGGCTATCTGCAGCAGCACACCGGCTCGATCACGGGCGGCCTGTATGCGCTGGGTGTCGCCTCGCTGATCGCGGCGGCAGCCGGCTTTCTGACGCGCAATCGCCGCGGCGCTCACAGCGAGCTGCCGGAGGCGTTGCGCAGCAAAGTACACTGACGTTCACTATTTTCAATCACGAACTACGAGTCGCGGGCTTGTCACGCGGTTTTGATTTTTCATCCGGTATCGGTGTCGAACGCGACCTTGAGTCGCGATGATTTCCACCCGCCGGCTTTATTACTCAACAGATCCTATTTACATGTCCACGAATCTCTCTGAATCGAACGCCACGCCGATCGTCACCGAGCTGCGCGTCGTGCCGGTCGCCGGCCGCGACAGCATGTTGATGAATCTGAGCGGTGCACATGGTCCGTTCTTCACCCGCAACATCGTCATTCTGCGTGACAGCGCGGGGCATACCGGTGTCGGCGAAGTGCCGGGCGGCGAGAGCATCCGCAAGACGATCGACGACGCGCGTCCGTTCGTCGTCGGCCAGTCGATCGGCAATATGCAGTCGATCCTGAACAAGGCGCGCACGCAGTTCGCCGACCGTGACGCGGGCGGCCGCGGCTTGCAGACTTTCGATCTGCGCACCACGATTCACGCGGTGACCGCGCTCGAAGCGGCATTGCTCGATCTGCTCGGCCAGCACCTGAACGTGCCGGTTGCGGCCCTGCTCGGCGAAGGTCAGCAGCGCGACGAAGTGGAGATGCTCGGCTATCTGTTCTACATCGGCGATCGCAAGAAAACCGATCTGCCGTACGCGAGCGGCGCCGATGGCCGCGACGACTGGGACCGCGTGCGCACCGAAGAAGCGATGACGCCCGAAGCCGTCGTGCGTCTCGCCGAAGCCGCCCAGGCGCGCTATGGCTTCAACGACTTCAAGCTGAAGGGCGGCGTGCTGCCTGGCGACGCCGAAATCGAAGCGGTCACCGCGCTCGCCGAACGCTTCCCCCATGCACGCGTGACGCTCGACCCGAACGGTGCGTGGTCGCTTGCCGAAGCGATCCGTCTGTGCCGCGACCAGCATGACGTGCTCGCCTACGCGGAAGACCCGTGCGGCGCGGAAAACGGCTACTCGGGCCGCGAGGTGATGGCCGAATTCCGCCGCGCGACCGGCCTGCCGACGGCGACCAACATGATTGCCACCGACTGGCGCCAGATGGGTCACGCGATCCAGTTGCAATCGGTGGACATTCCGCTCGCCGATCCGCATTTCTGGACCATGCAGGGCTCGGTGCGCGTCGCGCAGATGTGCAACGACTGGGGCCTGACATGGGGCTCGCATTCGAACAATCACTTCGACATTTCTCTTGCGATGTTCACGCATGTGGCCGCCGCGGCGCCGGGCAAGATCACCGCGATCGACACGCACTGGATCTGGCAGGACGGTCAGCGTCTGACGCGCGATCCGTTGCAGATCGTCGGCGGCAAGGTGAAGGTGCCGCAAGCGCCGGGGCTGGGCGTCGAGCTGGACATGGACGAGATCGAGAAGGCCCATGCGCTGTATCAGCAGCATGGTCTCGGCGCGCGTGACGACGGCGTGGCGATGCAATACCTGATCCCGAACTGGAAGTTCGACAACAAGCGTCCGTGCCTCGTGCGTTGATGCTCGAATGAAGCTTGACTGTAGCGGGGCAGCGGCGCGGGAAACCGCGCGGCGCCCGGCGCTGTTCGATGCCACGTGCGTGCTTCGCTTCAACACGCACGTGGCAATACGCAATCGTTGCGCAGGTCAGGCAGTGATCTTCACGATGCCGTTGCGGCCCGCGTAGCGTTAGCCGGCCACGAGATCGCGCCGTCCACTGCCGCCTATCCGCAAACTACGACGCGTAGCAGATCGCTGGGTCGAGCGACTGCGCGCGATGCCTGCACCGTCCAGGAAAATCGACGCGTCGTTCACCACGCCAACCGGGACCGCCGCCGCAGGCGACCCCCTGGCGGCATCAGCTGCGCCGAAACACCACGTGCGAAATCCGCTGCACCAGCAATGCCGCCGCCAGCGACGCCACCGCCGTCAACCACACGCCGATATGAATCGACTGCACCAGCGCATCGCGCGCCGTATCGAGCAGCGCGAGCGTATCGAGCCCTGACGTTTTCATATCCGCGATCAGCTTCGTTCTCGACGTTTCGTCGATGAGAATGCGCAGGTCGACGAAGCGCGGCCGCCATTGCGACGCGGCCGGTTCGCCGAGCACGCTGATCGTGCGCGTGACGACGTTGCGGTAGTGATGCGAGACGACGGTCGCGACGATGCTCGTGCCGAGCATGCCGCCCACCATCCGTGTGGACTGCAGCAGCGCGGTCGTGATGCCGAAGCGCTCCCGCCCGGCAATTTCCTGGGCGAACACGTTCAGATTGTTGAGGATGAACCCGAGGCCGATGCCGACTGCCGCCATCGGCACGACGATGCGCAGATGCGGCGTATCGGGATTCGCGAACGCCAATGCGATCGACGCGAACATCAGCAGGGCGAAGCCGATCGTCAGAATCCGCGTGGGCTTCTTCATGTGAATCACGATGCGCGTGTTCAGCAGACTGCCGAGCGCGATGCAGGCGGCGATCGGTGTCGCGAGCAGGCCGGCCTGTTGCGGCGACAGGCCAAAGCCGCCTTGCAGCAACAGCGGCGCGAAGAAGATCAGCGAGAACATCACGAAGCCGGACAGCATGCCGAGCGTGAACAGCGTCACGAGCTGCGCGTCCTTGAACAGGTCGAGCGGAATGATCGGATGCGTGGCGCGTTTTTCGCAGATGAACAACGCAATCGCGCCGGCGATCACGCACACCGCCAATACGACGTTGCCGGTGGTCAGCCCGCTTTTCGGCACCGCTTCGATGAAAGTCTGCAAGCCGGCGAGCACCGCCGCGACCAGCGCCGCGCCGAGCCAGTCGATCTTGACCTCGCCCTCTTGCGGACGGCGGAAACTCGGCAGATGCGCCCAGATGAAATACAGCGCGGCGGCGCCGACCGGCAGGTTGACGAGGAAGGTCGAGCGCCAGCCCCAGTGCTCGCTCATCCAGCCGCCGAGCGACGGGCCCGCAGCCGTGCCGATGCCATACGCGGCGGCCAGCACCACTTGCCAGCGCACGCGGGTGCGGGCATCGGGAAACAGATCCGGTATCGACGCGAACGCCGTGCCGACCATCATCCCGCCGCCGACGCCTTGCAGGCCGCGCGCGATGGCGAGAAACAGCATGTCGTTGGCGAGGCCGCACAGCACCGACGCCACCGTGAACGTGATCACCGCGGCGATCACGAAACGCTTGCGGCCGAAGTAGTCGCCGAGCCGGCCGAACACCGGCACCGTCACCACCGACGCCAGCAGATAAGCGCTGGCGATCCACGCGAAATATTCGAAGCCGTGCAATTCGGCGACGATAGACGGCAGCGCGGTGCTGACGACCGTCTGGTCGAGTGCGACCAGCATGTTGACGAGACCGATGCCGAGCATCGCAAAGAGGGCGTTTCGGAAGGGCAGAGCAGTGGCAGTCGGATTCACGGAGCTGGCAAAGGGCTGTTCAGGGTGGGCGTCGCGCGGTGGAGCGCGGGCCAGGGTCTTGACGGCTACATCCTCTAGTTGTCTGACCTCTTGAGGGGATTATACGGGTTTTCCCTGGACGAAATGATGTCCTGCGATTTGGCAGACAAAAAAATGCCGCGCCACGCGGCGCGGCATGTTAGGGGAGGGACGTACGATCTCTCCTGCCCTGCGGGTACATCAAACGTCAGCCGAAATGCGGGCTCTTGCCGAGCGCCATCGCCATGGCCTGCAGTGCAACCAGATAGCCGTTCGCGCCGAGTCCGCAGATCACGCCGGTCGCCGCGCGCGAGATCAACGAATGGCGGTAGGTCTCGTCGCGCTTGTGAATGTTGGTGATGTGCAGCTCGATCAACGGACGCTCGATCAGCTTGACGGCGTCGAACACCGGCACCGACGCGAACGAAAAGCCCGCCGGGTTGATGATCACCGCGGCGTCGCGTTCGAATGCTTCCTGCAGCCAGTCGACCATGGCCGCCTCGCTGTTGGTCTGGCGGAATTCGCAGGTGAGTTCGAGCTTCGTCGCTAGCGCTTGCACCTGTTGTTCGATTTGCGCGAGCGTGGTCGTGCCGTACAGATGCGGCTCGCGCTTACCGAGCATGTTGAGATTCGAGCCATTCAATACATAAACGAGTTCAGTCATTATTCAGTCGCCTGTTTGCAAAATTCAGTCTGTCGCCGGCATGCCGTAGTGCTGACGTCGGTGCTTACGTCAGGGCTCACGTGCGGTGGCCGTTACCCACGCCGGCCGTCGCGAAGTCCGCTTCGCCGGTCACGACCGCGGCCGAGTCCGCACGATTCATGTCGATGCCGCGCGTCTCGCGTGCCGTCAGAATCATCACGAGCGAGATCACGTTGAAGACCACGCACACCGCGACGACGCCCCACGGCGAGCCGTTGCATACGGCGAACAGCCATACGGCCAGCACCGGCATCGGGCCGCCCGCGACCAGGTTCGCGCCCGTATAGGCGAGCGCCGAGCCGGAGTAGCGCACGTTGGTCGGAAACGCTTCCGCGAAAGCCACCGGTTGAATGCCGCTTTGAAACTGCGTAAAGCCGAGGAAGAAGCCCATCGCGGCCAGCATCGGCAGGAAGCTTTTGGTATCGAGAATCTGGAAGTAGAAGAACAGCATCAGCAGAGTCGCGCTCGAGCCGATCGCGAGCGCCTTCTTGCGGCCGATGCGGTCGCTCAACATGCCGCCCGCAAGCGCGCCGACGATCGCGCAGACATTGGCGCCCATCAGCAGCAGGAAACCGGTTTGCTTCGGAATGGCAAGCGTCTTCGTGATGTAGCTGAGCGAGAACACCACGATCAGATAGAAGATCGCCGCAGGCCCGCAGAAGAACAGCATCCAGCGCAGCACGGTGCGCCAGTGCAAACGCAGCGCATCGCGCAGCGGGCTGCCTACGTGCACGACTTCCGTTTTACGCAGCGCCTCGAACGCGGGCGTTTCGCTGACGCGCAAGCGGATGTAGACGCCCACGATCACGAGAATAAAGCTGAGCACGAAGGGGATGCGCCAGCCGTACGAATCGAATGCCTGCGCCGACATCACGGACGACAGCAGAAGCAGCACACCGTTGGCCATGATCTGGCTGAGCGGCGAGCACAGCCCGAGCAGGCCCGAGTACTTGCCGCGCTTATCGGCGCTGGCGTGTTCGATCGCCATCAATTGCGCGCCGGTCGATTCGCCGCCTAGCGCGAAGCCCTGCAGAATGCGCAGCAGCACGAGCATGACCGGCGCCCATACGCCGATGCTCGCGTAGGTCGGCAGCAGACCCATCGCCATCGACGCGAGGCCCATCACCGTCACGGTGCCCAGCATCAGATTGCGGCGCCCAAGCTTGTCGCCCAGATGCCCGCAGATGATCGCGCCGAGCGGGCGCGCGGCGAGCCCTACGCCGAAGGTCGCCAGCGAGGCGAGCAGCGCGGAGGTCGGGTCCATCGAGGGGAAAAACAGCCGCGGCAAAATCGTCGCGGCGAGCGCGCCGTACAGCGTGAAATCGAACCATTCGAGCGCCGTGCCGATGGCGGCGGCGGTGACCGCTCGCGTGCGCATCGCGGCCTGCGCGCCGGGTTGTGCATCCTGTCATGTTGTCTCCTTTGTCCGTCTGTCTCGTGCGAGATGCCCGGGAGGCCGGCGTCCTGACGCCATGCCATGCCCTTGCTTTCGCCCTCTTGTCTGATCGATTGACTCGGCGATTGCGCTGTCGGAATCCGATATCGCAGCCTTGAAAACAGCTTAGCATCCGGAGGTGGGATGCCATTCCGGGGTGGAATTTGATCTCACGATGTGCAAAACTGCGGCTGCTACCGCGTTTGCGGTATAGGCAAACCGGCTTTTTTGCGGGAGACAGATATGCCCGGCGTGACGGAACGCACCCTCGCGGTACTCGAATTTCTCGCCACGCAGATGGAGGGCACGCCGCTCGCCATGATCGCCGACCAGCTCGATATTCCGCGCAGCGCGTGTCATCGGCTGCTGGTCGATCTGAAGCAATGCGGCTATGTGCGGCAGTTGCGCGAACACGGCGACTACGTGCTCACCACCAAGCTCGTCGGCCTGGGCCTCGGCTTTCTCGCGACGTCGGGCATCGTCGATATCGCGCAGACGATACTCGACCGGCTCGCCGAGAAGTCCGGCGAACTGGTGCGGCTCGCCATCGTGGACGGCGACAGACTGACATGGGTCGCGAAGTCGCAAGGCGCGTTGAAAGGGCTGCGCTACGACCCGGACATGGGCATGGACACGATCCTGTCGTGTAGCGCGACGGGCCACGCGTGGATGATGACGATGACCGACGAACGCGCGCTCGAACTCGTCTCAAGGCAAGGTTTCGGACAGCCGAAACAATACGGGCCGAACGCGCCGACCACGATCAACGGCTTGTTGAAGTTCGTGCATGCCGCGCGTGAGCGAGGCTACGCGACCATCAACGAGGTGTTCGCCCCCGGCATGACGGCGATGGCCGCGCCCTTGCAGCGGCGCGGCTATGCCGCGATGGGGGTGATCAGTATCGCCGGTCCGCTCGTGCGGCTCGACGAAAAACGCATGGAAACGCTCGGCCCCACGCTGCTCGCGGCGGCCGCGGAACTCGCCGCCGCGAGTCACGCGTCGCCGTTGTTTAACCGAGGGCGTTAGCCGCCTGCGGCAGAGAAGATTGAAGTCCGAGGCGTCTGTCCGCAGACCCCCTCATTGCGGAATGACCCGCTCCGCTTTCAGCCGGTCGAATAGCGCAAAGAACGCATCGGGTGTGCTTTGATAATCGAGGAAGCCCGCCTGGCGGCTCTTCGTCATGTCCGTCAGCACTTCCATCGGACGGCCGAGATCCGCGTCGGTGTGCCACCACGAGGCAAGCCTGCCGATGTCCGCTTCCTTCAGATCGAAGCGCGCCGCGATCCCGGCCCATGTTTGCCCGGCGTCCTGCATACGCCCTTCCAGAGGATGCAGTTCGCCATCGAACGGCGCGGCTTCGATGCCGAAGTACCCGGCAATGCGCGACCACATCCACTTCCAGCGGAACACGTCGCCGTTCACCACGTTGAAGTCCTCGTTGCGCGCAGTCGCGGACGTGGCGGCCCATTCGAGGTGGCGCGCGAGCAGGCGGGCGTCGGTCATGTCGGTGAGGCTGTTCCACTGCGCGGCCGAGCCAGGGAAGACAAACGGCTGGCCGGTCTCTTTACAGAGCGTTGCATAGACCGCGAGCGTCACACCCATGTTCATCGCGTTGCCGAGCGCATAGCCGATGATCGTATGCGGACGATGCACGCTCCAACCGAACCCATAGCGCTGCGCCGCTTCGAACAGACGGTCTTCCTGTTCATAGTAGAAGTTGTCGACGGGCTGGCGGCCTTGCTCCTCGCGAAACGGCGTGATCGGCACCGCGCCGGTCGCATACGCTTCGAAGGGGCCGAGATAGTGCTTCAGACCCGTCACGAGCGCGGCATGCGTGAGCGCGCCCGTCGGACCCACGGCGTCCATCACGTGACGAACCATCGCGCCGTTCACGCGAATGTTCTCCTTTTCCGTGGCCTGACGCGACCACGCGCTGAAGAAGACGTGACTGAACGACTTGCCGCTTAACGCGCGGCTGACGGAGTCGGCCGAACCCAGGTCGGCGGTGATCGATTCGATCGCCGGCGAGACCGGCGTGCGACCGCGCGAGAGTCCCGCTACCTGCCAGCCGCTCGAGAGCAGCTGGTTCGCGAGATTGCTGCCGACAATGCCGCTTGCGCCAACGATGAGTGCTCGTTTTTCCATGAGAGTGAAGTCGTAAAAAGAAGGACTGGGGGACTCGGCGTGGTTCTGCGACCAGGGTCGAGCCGACGGCGAGTCTGTCTCCGGGTTATGTCGAGCGGTTCAGCACGAAATCGAATTCGAGCGTGCTGAACGGCGTGGTCATGCGCGTGCCGTCCGGCGCCATGCCGGCTTCGTGACGCCGCCATGGCGCGACGAGCGACGAACGCACGCCGAATACCGCGTCGGAGTCGAGGTACTTGTCGCCGTCGCGGAACACGTGCGTGACGAGGCGCTCGTAGCCCGGCGCGGTAATCATGAAATGCAGATGCGCGGGCCGCCACGGATGCCGGCCCAGCGCTTCGAGCATGCGGCCGACCGGGCCGTCGTGCGGAATCGGATAAGGCTCGGCGACGATCGAGCGGAAGTGATAGCGGCCGTCGTCGAGACTGTGCAGCACGCCGCGTGCGCGATGCGCCGGGTCGTCGGCATGTTGCACGTCGTAGAAGCCGTCCGCGTCGGCTTGCCAGACTTCGATGCGCGCGTTTGCCACCGCTTCGCCCGCCGGACCCTTGATGCGCCCCGACACGAAGCAAGGCTCGCCGCGCGCGCCATTCGATACGTCGTCGCCGTTCTGGTAGGCGGGCGCGCCTTCGACGAAGAACGGGCCGAATACCGTCGCTTCCGTGCAGCCCGGCGGTTTGCGGTTGGCCATCGCGGTGACGAGCATCGACAGGCCCAGCGTGTCCGATAACAGGATGAACTCCTGACGCCGGGCGTCGGTGATGTGGCCGACCTCGGTGAGGAAACGAATACCCTGTTCCCATTCGTTTTCGCTCAGGTCGACCTCGCGGGCGAACGCATGCAGATGTCGCACGAGGCTCGTGACGATGGTTTTCAGTCGTTCGTTATCGGCATGGGCGTGGCGCGCCAGTACCGCGTCGGTGATCGTGTTCTCGTCGAGATTGCGCATGACCGTCGTGACTCCTGCTGTCGATCTCGCGATTATCGGCCTGTTCGACGACGGGCGTTCGAAGGCGGCGCCGCGCTTGACCCCGGGCGGCGCCAACGCTGTGGCGCAGACGCTCGGGCCGACTGCCGATCTCTCCCTACAAAGACAGTTGATCCTTCTCGTAATCTGATTGCGCCGGGGATTCAAGCGGATAACCGGTTCAGACGCGGCTCATGAATCTTCCCGCGGCAGCGGTGATATTAATTTGGCGTTTGGATGCGGGATTTTTGACTCGGCGCCGTATGGTTTTATTTTTGTAAGGATTCGGCAATAAAAAAGGCCGACACGATGTGTCGGCCTAAAGATTCTGGCGTCCGAGGATTGCTTGCCAGAACCTGAGAGACGGCGAGCAGGCTAATCTTGCAATTGGCCTTCAGTATGCGGGACTGCGTGCCTGATACCGGAATCGCGGTTATCACGCGGAGTAGCTTCTAACAGGGGACAACCGGCAACAGCACTGACTGGCCTTGTGGCCGTCGCTTTAAACCAAACAGCATGGGCCGAAGCATAACCGGCTCTATAAATTTGGTCAGCCGAGCAATTCTCAGTTAATGATCGGAAAATTCAGAAGTAACTGTAGTACTTGTATGGCTTTGATCAACCCCTATTTAAAAGCGCGCGATGCCAGATGGAGTCGCGAACCAATGGTGAGGTGACGAGAGCCTGTTTTTTTTGACCGGTCCGGTTCCGGATACTATCGGTACATGCAACTCAACGTCTGTTGCCTGACTCTTCAAAAGGACGCGATTATGGACCGCAATGAAGTCACGAAGAAAATTGTCGCCGCCAAGGTGGCCCGCAAGCTGACGTGGGCCGAGATTGCCGGCAAGATCGGCAAGAGCAAGGAGTGGACGACCGCGGCGCTGCTTGGTCAGATGACGCTCGACGCGCAGCAGGCCGGCGTCGCCCGCGATCTGTTCGATCTGACCGACGAAGAAACCGCGTGGCTGCAAATCGTCCCGTACAAGGGCTCGCTGCCGGGCGCGGTGCCGACCGATCCGCTGATCTATCGCTGGTACGAAATCGTGAACGTGTACGGAACGACGATCAAGGAGTTGATTCACGAGGAGTTCGGCGACGGCATCATGAGCGCGATTGATTTCTCGATGGATATCCAGCGCGAGCCGAACGCGAATGGCGACCGCGTGCAAGTGGTGCTCAGCGGCAAGTTCCTGCCTTACAAGTCGTATTGATTGTGCAGCAGGCAGTGCGCGTCACGCGTGTCTGTGCCGGCTAGCGTCGTGCGTGTGGTCCGCGAGTGGCGTCGGCCTTCGCAGAACCAGCGGCGCTGGGTTTATGCTAGCAGCTTCGCCTAACCCGAGGAGCAAGCGATGAAAAACCCAGCAGGATCGATGATCACTTTTAGCCGCCCCGATGGCCAGCAGCTTCAAGGCTATCTGGCCAAGCCGCAGAAGCTGGAGGGCGCACCCGCCATCGTCGTGATTCAGGAATGGTGGGGCGTGAACGAGCAGATTCGCGGCGTGGCTGACCGGCTCGCGCAGGCCGGCTATCTGGCGCTCGTGCCCGATCTCTACCGTGGCAAAACGACGGTCGAGGAAGAAGAGGCGCACCACCTGATGAGCGGACTCGATTTCGGCGACGCGGCCACCCAGGACGTGTACGGCGCGGTCCAGTATCTGAAGCAGCATGCGGCGAAGGTTGCCGTGACCGGCTACTGCATGGGCGGCGCGCTCACGTGGCTGTCGCTGTGCAATGTTCCTGACGTGGCGGCCGGCGTAGTGTGGTACGGCTTCCCGCCGCTCGACTACATCGACGCGTCGAAGATCAAGGTGCCGGTGATCGGCCACTGGGCATCGCAAGACGAATTCTTCCCCGCCGAAACGGTCGACGCGTTGGAGAAGAAGCTGGCCGGCGCCAACGTCGATTTCGAGTTCCATCGCTATCTGGCGCATCACGCGTTCGCGAACGAAACGGCGGTGGGCCCGGGCCGCATCGCGAAGACGCAGTTCGATCCGGTCTGGTCGCAGCTCGCGTGGGACCGTACGCTGACCTTCTTTGGCCGGACGATGTGGAAGTAAGCGGCAGGGCGGCAGGTTATACCGTGGTCCCTTGACGTCGGCGCGTCGGCCGATACTCCTTTCATCGCGGCGAGAGCCTTTCGCACGCTGTCGCTTCGAGTACGAGTGTTGCGCCGCCGCCTCGCCCGGTCGTGAAGTTTTCGCCGGGTGCGGCTATGATTCGCAAATTGCGACTGGCGGAAAAAAACTTGAGGACCGACTCCTTAACGACGCATGCCGCCACGCCTTGCGTCTATAGCCACTTCGATACGCATCACGAAGCACCACGCGCGCAACTGCTCGCATGGCGAGACCGGCTGGGTCACTTTCTCGATGTGCCGATCTCGCGTCGGCAACTGGCCGACGGCTTCAGCGGCAGTATCGACAGTTACCGCGCCGGCAATCTGACCTTTATGGACTGCAGGACCGATCCGATTTCGCAATCGCGATCGGTGGCGCGCATTTCCACGGATTCGGTGCGCCAGCTGGTGTTTCATGTGGCCGTCGAAGGCACGATCGAAACCGGCTCGGGCCTGTACCCGAAACGCATCGCAGTGCAGTCCGAGCCGGGCATCCTCGCGCTCGATATGAATCAGCCGATGCACATGACACGCAGCGTCTGCCGCGTACTCGCGTTTTTCCTGCCGCGCGAACTGGTGGAATCCGTCCTGCCAGAGGCTGAGTCGATTCATGGCCGGGTGATCGACTATCACTCGCCGCTTGCGCGAATGATTCCGACGCATCTTGCCCACCTGTGCACGAGGCTGCCGACGATGAGTGCGCCCGAAGCCTACGACGCAATGCACACCTGCGCGATGCTGATCGCGGCGGCTTTCGGCAAGCAGACCGGACTCAGCGGCAGTGCGCGTGCGGCGGCGCGCGCCGCGATGTTCGCGACGGCGCGCCGCTACATCGAGGCGAATCTCGGACAACTGGATCTCACGCTCGATAACGTGCTTGCCGTCTCGCAGCTTTCGCGGCCCACGCTGTACCGGCTGTTCGAATCCGAGGGCGGCCTCGCCGCTTATATTCGCAACCGCCGTTTGCGCGAAGCGGCCGAGGAACTGCGCCGCTACCCGCATAAGGCGGTTATCGAAGTCGCTTATGGTTGGGGCTTCAATAGCGCGTCGGATTTCAATCGCGCGTTTCGTCGCGCGTATGACATGTCGCCGAGCGATTTCCGTGCGATTTCCGTTCGCTAACGCGATACGCGCGCCGCGCGTCGGCGCACACCGCGCGTGTCAAGCCGCGCTACAGTCGCGAGGCCTGAACGTGCGTCGCAACCGAACCCACGCAGCGTGGGCAGTCAATCAAAGGAGAGGAAAACGTGGTGAAGATCGATCCGCACCGGTTGCTGGCCGACCTGAAACAGCTGCGCAGTTTCGGCGCGACCGGACCGGGCGTGGTCCGGCTCGCGCTCTCGCCGGTGGATCTGGCGTCGCGCGAGTGGCTCGCGGCACGCATGACCGAGGCGGGGCTCGACGCGCGCATCGACGGCGTGGGTACGGTTTTCGGCCGCTCGCGCAACAGCGGTCCCGCGCTTGTGATCGGCTCGCATACCGACACGCAGCCGACCGGCGGCTGGCTCGACGGCGCGATGGGCGTGATCTACGGACTGGAGATTGCCCGCGCGCTGGCGGAACACGACGACACGAAGCATCTCGCCGTGGACGTGGCTTCGTGGATCGACGAAGAGGGCACGTTTTCCGGCTTGCTCGGCAGCAGAAGCTTCGTGGGCGATGCCGTCGACGAGGCGATCCGCGGTGCGACGAACCGGCAAGGCGAGCGCCTCGAAGACGTGCTCAAAGCCGCGGGACTAGCGGGACGGCCGCGTGCGCGCTTCGAGCCCGGCCGTCAGGTCGCCTATCTGGAGCCGCATATCGAGCAGGGCGGCCGGCTGGAGGCGGCGGGAAAATCGATCGGCGTCGTCACGACGATCGTCGGGCTGCGCGAGTTGCGGCTGCGCTTCACGGGCCAGCGCAACCATGCCGGCACCACGCCGATGTCGATCCGGCGCGATGCCGGCGCGGCGCTGGTCGCGTTTATCGCCACGATGAACGACGCGTTCGCGCAACTCGCGGATGCCGACACCGTCTGGACCGTGGGTCGCATCGATCTCGACCCGGGTTCGTTGAGCGTCGTGCCGGGCGCGGCCGACATGTACCTGCAATTCCGCGATGCCAATGCCGCGCGTTTGCAGGCGATGGAAAACAGACTTGCCGAGCTGGTGCGGGACTTCAATGCGCGAAACGGCGTGCATGTGGAATTGACGACCATCGACGAGCCGATGGAACCGGTCAGCATGTCGTTGGCGCTCGCGGAGCATCTCGCCCAGGCCGCCGACGCGATCGCGCCACGGCAATGGATTCGCATGCCGAGCGGGGCGGCGCACGACGCGCAGGTGATCGCGCGCTGCATGCCGGCCTGCATGATGTTCGTGCCGAGCATCGGCGGCGTGAGCCACGACTTCATCGAGGATACGGCCGAGGAGCACATCGTTCTCGGTTGCCAGGTCGCGGCCACGGCGGCGGCCGCTATCTTGCGGGAACAGTGGACGAAGCGTGCGTGACGCACAGGGGCGCCGTGGCGTTACGTTAGATGAACCGCCACGCCGCTTCACGCGCCACGCGCGCCGTAGGCACTATTTCCATTTCGAGCCGAGCTTGTCCAATCCGGCTTTCATCAGGTCTTCCGGCAACATCGCGATGCGCATTTCGCAGTCGGCGTTGAACTTTAGGAACCAGGGTTCCGCGAGCGACGGAATCGCGGACGCGTCGTCGATGTTCACCGCGAGTACGGCTCCGCGGTGCCCGCTCTGCTCCGTGAAGTAGACGGTCTCCGGTTTCGTTTCGTCGAGTATCTTCGCCATCACTTCGCCGATGCTGCCGTCGCGCACCATCGTGTTGAACGGTTCGTGCGGGATTCGTATGTTGAGAAGCATGCGCATGTCATCCTCCTGGTTGAAGCCCAAAGGGCTTCTTAAGGATAGGTGCTTTATGCGCCGCTACCACGTCGCACTTGCGCTCAGTTGCCGAACAGCGATGCCTGCGTTCCATGGCTCGGCGCATGGCGTGCGGGCTTCGCGTGAGCCTTGCGCTCGGCGCCGCCGATTGCCGGCGCGTGCGCTTGCGACTGTGCTTGCGTATCGGTCGCCGCTTCCAGCGAAGTCTGCCCGGCTTCGAGCGACAGCAGCAGCATCTTGTTAGCCAGCCCACCCGCAAACCCTGTCAACTCGCCGGACGCGCCGATCACGCGATGACACGGCGCGACGATCGAGATCGGGTTCCTGCCATTGGCCGCGCCGACTGCCCGCACCGCATTGACGTTGCCGATCTGCTGCGCGATTTCCGCGTAGCTGCGCGTCTGGCCGAACGGGATCGTCAACAGGGCGTGCCAGACTTTTTTCTGGAAGTCGGTGCCCTGAAAATCGAGCGCCAGGTCGAACGCGTGCCTTGTGCCGTCGAAATACTCCTGCAACTGCCGTTCGGTTTCGATCAGCACGGCACGGTCATTCGCTTCGACGAGCTCGCCGAGACGCACCCGGTTCGGCTTGTCGTTTTCCCACAGAATCGCGGCCAGGCGCTCGCCGTTGGCGACGAGCTTCAACTGACCGACAGGCGAATCCATCAACTTGTATGCGTACGTCACTTTGCTTGCTCCTGACTGGTTGGAGGCCGAGGCAAACGAGGCCGGTCGGCGAATCCGCGCTGAAAGCGCGCCGATATTCGACAGTGTGAGCCTCGCTGCTTCTGAAGACGCTCCAGATCTTGCTATCTGATTCGTGCCCGGCATCGATGTTCCCGGCCCTTGGCGGGAAAGCGCGCAGGGCTGTCACTGTAGCGCTGTTTGCGCGTGCCCTCATAGGAGGCTGCGGGCATTACCACCCGATCGAATACACTCGCACCGCACCGCATCGACACGCTCCGGCGAATGGCCCTAGCGCGCATCCAGCCCGCGACTCAGTAGAATTGATGCCTTCGATACGATGCTCACCGCTTTCTCCTCACTGTGACGACGACACTAGAACAACTGCGGGCCGGGCAACTCACGGGCGCACGCCAGCTCAAACTGGCGTGCGGCCTGAACGAATTCCCGCGCGAAATTTTCGATCTCGCCGACACGCTGGAAGTACTCGACCTCTCGGGCAATGCGCTCACCACGTTGCCCGACGATTTGCCGCGACTGCGCAATCTGCGCATTCTGTTCGCGTCCGACAACCCGTTCACCGAACTGCCGGAAGTGCTGGGCGAGTGCGCGCAACTGAGCATGGTCGGCTTCAAGGCGAACCGCATTCGCACGGTGCCGGGTAACGCGCTTGCACCGCAATTGCGTTGGCTGATCCTGACGGACAACGAGATCGAAGCGTTGCCGCCGCAGATTGGCGAATGTACGCAATTGCAGAAGCTGATGCTGGCGGGCAACCGTTTGCGCATGCTCCCCGACCAACTGGCCGCGTGCTCGCGGCTCGAATTGCTGCGTCTCGCGGCGAACCGGCTCGACGGATTGCCGGGCTGGTTGCTGCGTCTGCCGCGGCTCGCATGGCTGGCTTATGCGGGCAATCCGTTCAGCGAGGCGCTGGAAACGGCGGCGATGTGCGACACGCCGATCGCCGGTGTTCGCTGGGATAACCTGACACTCGAACAGCCATTGGGCGAGGGGGCTTCGGGTGTCATCTATCGTGCGCAGCTTTTCGCGAACCCCGAGCACGCGTCGCGTGCCGTCGCCGTGAAGCTGTTCAAAGGCGCTGTAACCAGCGATGGCTTGCCCGACTGCGAAATGGCCGCTTGCATTCGAGGCGGCGACCATGCGAATCTGATCCCCGTGGCGGGAAAAGTGCAGGACCATCCGGCCAACACCCATGGTCTCGTGATGGAACTGATCGATCCGCAATTCAGGAACCTCGCCGGTCCGCCGAGCCTCGCGTCCTGCACGCGCGACATCTACGATGCCGGCACGCGCTTCGATCTCGACTCGGCATTGGGTATCGCGTATGGCATTGCAGCGGCGGCAAATCATTTGCATCGGCGAGGCGTGATACACGGCGATCTGTATGCGCACAATATTTTGCATGACGGCGCGGGGCGCGCGCTGTTGGGCGATTTCGGCGCAGCGTCGTTCTATGCCGCGGACGATCGTGACACCGGCGCCGCGTTGCAGTGCGTGGAAGTCAGAGCGTATGGCTGCCTGCTCGAAGAATTGATCGAACGATGTGACGCTCTGGATGCACACCGGGGCGTCGCGGCGAAGCTCACCGCATTGAAGGACGCTTGCCTGAGCGACGCGGTCGACAGCCGTCCGCTGTTCGATGAAATCGCAACCTGTGTGCTCGCGTTGAAGGGCGATCGATGAACCGCCTGCACGGCTCTGCACGTTGTCGGCGGCGCGATCCGCTTTCGCTCGAACGCGGCGTGGCGATGTGCGAGGCCGGCCCGCAAGGAGAGAACCGATGAAGCAGACCATGCGCCGCCGCATGCTGTTTGCCGGTGCGCTCGCCGCCGCCGGACTGAGCGGGGCGGCACGTGTCGACGCGCAAGGCAGCAAGGTGAAGATCGCGCTCGTGCTGAAGTCGCTCGCCGATCCGTTCACGGTGGCGATGGCTGACGCCGCGCGCAATCATCAGCAGCATTACGCAGCGCAATTCGCGCTGACAATCCGGGGCACGGCGCGAGAGACCGACACGGCCGCGCAGATCCGCATGGTCGAGGAGATGATCAAGGCGAAGATGGACGCGATCGTGATTGCGCCCAGTGATTCGAAGGCGCTCACGACCGTGGTGGCGCGCGGCGTCCGGGCCGGCATCATCATGATCACGATCGACAACCCGCTCGACGACGCGTCGCAGGTGGCCGCCGGCATCTCGGTGCCGTTCGTTGGTCCGAACAATCGCAAAGGCGCGGCGCAGGTGGGGCACTATCTGGCCGGCCGGCTGAATGCGGGCGATCAGGTGGGAATCATCGAAGGCATTACGGTGGATCGCAATGCGCAGCAACGCACGGCCGGCAGCAAGGACGCCATGGACGCTGCCGGTATCAAGGTCGTCGCGATTCAGGCCGGCAACTGGGACTACGGCAAGGGCCGCGACGTGGCCACGAAGATGCTCAACGAGCATCCGCAGATTCGTGGGCTGCTGTGCGGCAACGACAACATGGCGATGGGCGCGGTCGATGCGATTCGCGACGCGGGTCGAAGCGGCGGCGTGTATGTCACCGGCTATAACGCTGTCGAAGCCATCAAGCCGCTTCTCGCCGACGGCCGCGTGCTTGCGACTATCAATCAATTTGCCGACCGGCAAGCCGTCTTCGGAATCGATGTCGCGTTAAAGGCGGTGACCGAACACAAGAAGCAGAAGGATCTGTCGAGACTGATCGAAACGCCGCTGCAACTCGTCACCGCCGCGGGTCACTGAGTGCCGGCGCTCGCCGGCCCTTTGTCTATTCCGCCTTCACCTTGCGCGGCTTGGTTGCCTTTTCGAGCTTGTTGTACTCGAAGCTGGGCACCGACTTCAGCGCCTCCTTCGTGGCGCCCGCGAGGAACAGATTGCCGTCGCGAATCTCGAAGTGATCGATCGGGATCGCTACATAATGCTTGCCCATCCCGAGAAAGCCGCCGACCGACACGACCGCGAAAGTCGCCTTACGGTCCGGCGAAATGATCACGTCATAGATGCTGCCGATCTTGTCGTTCAGATCGTTGTAGACCGGCTCGTCGACGAGCGCGCGGCGCACGCTCCAGCCCTTGAGCAGCGCATTGGTCTGCTCGACCGTGCCGCCGAGCGGCTGCAGGCCGGCGATTTGGGCGAACGCGCCCTGCGACGCGCAGATTGTGGCGAGAGCCGTTGCACAAATCAGTGTTCTTGCGTTCATTGTCCGCCTCCTGTGGATTGTCGAATCGTTGTTCGCCATCGTTTGTGCATGGTTGTTTTGCGTGCAGATTCGATAGCACGTCGCATGCCCGGGTTTGTTGCCGTGTTTCGGATCGTGCGCCTTGAAGCGCCCACGCGCGCCCCCTTAAAGCGCGAGATGGGATTCGCGAGGCAGGTTGCGGATCGCGTGGTGTTTATGGATCAGGACGAGATTGTTGAAACTCGGTGAGGCGGATTAGGTCGGGTTGCCGGTACGCCATTCACGCGATGTGGGGCGTCTTTCAACAACGGCATTCGCCCACGTCACCCACCCTCTTCAGTCGTCCGTCAAGAAATTCGGATGACTTGTGCGGATCTGATCCACCTGATTCAGCGTACCCGACAGATGTTTGCGCAGCGCCGTCTGCGCGGCCGCGACATCACCCTTGTCGATCGCATCGACGATGTCGGTGTGATCGCGCACCACCGCCATTGTCTTACCCTCCACCGGCAGGTGAAGACGCCGCAGCCGGTCGATGTGGCCGCTCAGTCTGCGCACCAGATCCCACAGTTGCGGCACACCTGCCGCCTCGTACATCTGTCGATGAAAGCTCTGGTCGAGCAGCGAGAACTGCTCATAGTTCTTGAGATCACGCAGTTCCATCTGCTGCGCAATCGTGGCGCGCAGCTGCGCGATCAATGCGGCATCGCGCTGCTCCGCGAGCGTGCGCACGACCTCCAGTTCGATCGAGCGGCGCAGGAAATGCGCCTGCAACGCCGACGTCACGTTGATCTGGCTGACGACGGTGGCGTGCTGGGGAAAGATGTCGACGAGGCCTTCCTCGCCGAGCTTCATCAACGCATCGCGCACGGGTGTCTGGCTCAGCCCGTACTGCGTGGCCAGATCGGCGCGCGAGAGCACCGTGCCGGGCGCCAGTTCGAGCGACAGGATCATTTCGCGCAGTCGTTCGAATACTTGCGGCGCGGCGTGGCGGGACCGGTCGAGCCGGCACGCCGTCGATGGGGAAGCGTTGGTTTTCATGGCGGAGCGGAAAGCGTGGGCGCGGGCGGAAATGGCTGATTCGACCCGCTGAAATATTAATACTATAGCCGACGCCCGCACGGCTTCCCGCGCACGTGCAACCATTTTTGCCGCCGAGCGGAGGTGGGTATTTACCCCAGTAACACACTAATACATTAGTGCTTTACTATGCGTTCGTCAGTTTCCACCCCTATATGCCGGATTGCCACCATGACTCGGGACATCACCGTCACCCAAGTGCGAATTACTCCGATCGCTTTCCGCGACGGCCCGCTCCTCAATGCAGCCGGCATCCACGAGCCGTGGGCCTTGCGCGCGATCGTGGAACTGGAAACGAGCGACGGCCGCGTCGGCATCTCCGAGACTTACGGCGACGAACCGATGCTGCGCGTGCTTGAGCAGGCCAAGGCGTTGGTGATCGGCCTGTCGCCGTTCGATCTCAACCGGATGGAAGAGCGCGTGCGCGCGTCGATCAAGGCCGCGCCCGGCGCGGTCGAATTCGAACTCGCGCCCGGCTCGCACGCGGCGAAAAACGCGCCCAAAGTCATCAGCACGCTCGAAGTCGCGATGCTCGATTTGCAGGGGCAAATCGTCGGCGCGCCGATCGTCGACCTGCTCGGCGGCAAGGTTCGCGACGCCGTGCCCTACAGCGCTTATCTCTTCTTCAAGTACGCGGAGCACGTCGAGAAACCGTATGCACCCGATGCCTGGGGCGAAGGCCTGAGCGCGGAGCAGATCGTCGCGCAGGCGCGCCGCATGATCGAGCTGTACGGCTTCCAGAGCATCAAACTCAAGGGCGGCGTGTTCGAGCCGGCGCACGAAATCGCATGCATGCGCGCGCTGCATCAAGCCTTTCCCGGTGTGCCGCTGCGCCTCGACCCGAACGCCAACTGGACGCTCGAAACGAGCATCAAGGCCGCGCCCGAACTCGACGAACTGCTGGAGTACTACGAAGACCCCTGTCCGGGGCTCGCCGGCATGGCCGAGCTGGCGAAGCACACCCGGCTGCCGCTCGCGACCAACATGGTGATCACGACCATGGACGACTTCCGCCGCGGCGCCGAGATGGGTTCGGTCAAGGTATTGCTCTCGGATCACCACTACTGGGGCGGCCTGCGCGCGACCCAGACCCTCGCGCGCATGTGCAAGCTGTGGGACCTGGGCATGTCGATGCACTCCAACTCGCACCTCGGCATCAGCCTGATGGCGATGACACATGTCGCGGCGAGCATCCCCAACCTGACCTACGCCTGCGACACCCACTACCCGTGGCAGGAGGAAGAAGTCATCAAAGGCGGCCGCGTGAGCTTCGATAACGGCGCGGTGCGTGTGCCGACCACGCCGGGCCTCGGCGTCGAGCTCGACCGCGACCGGCTGGCCGAACTGCATGCGCAATATCTGTCGTGCGGCGTACGCAATCGCGACGATCTCAAGCAGATGCAGAAGTACGACCCCAGCTTCACCGGCAAGAACCCGCGCTTCTAAGCCGCGCGGACAGCCGATCCGCGACGCGCATTGCCAACCAAGGAGACAACCCCATGAGCAGAGCCAATCCGGCCCAGACCGGCGTGGACCGAGTCGACGCGCTGGCAATGGCCGTCCGGAAGATCAAGTGGCATGTGCTGCCGCTCTTCGTCGTGATGTTCATCGTCAACTACATTGACCGCGTGAATATCGGCTTTGTCCGCCAGCATCTGAGCGCCGATCTCGGCATCGGCGCGGCTGCGTACGGGCTCGGCGCGGGGCTCTTCTTCGTCAGCTATGCGGTCTTCGAAGTGCCGTCGAACATGCTGCTGCAACGCTACGGCGCGAAGGCGTGGCTCACGCGCATCATGTTCACGTGGGGGCTGGCCGCGGTCGGCATGGCCTTCGTGCGCGGCGAGATGTCGTTCTACGCAATGCGGCTCGTGCTCGGCGCGGCCGAGGCCGGCTTCTTTCCCGGTGTGGTGTTCTATTTCACCAAATGGCTGCCGCGCGACGAGCGCGGCAGGGCGATGGCGATCTTTCTCAGCGGCTCGGCGCTCGCCTCGGTGCTCTCCGGGCCGATCTCCGGCGCGCTGATGCTGATCAGCGGCGCGGGCCTGCACGGCTGGCAGTGGATGTTCGTGCTCGAAGGTATGGCGTCGGTGGTGCTGGCCGGCTTCATCTGGTTCTGGCTCGACTCGAATCCGCGCGATGCCCGATGGCTGAGCCGTGCCGAGCAGGATGCGGTCGTCGCCGAGATCGAAGACGAGCAGCGCCAGCGCGATGCGGCGCACGCGGTCACGCCGTCGGCGTGGAGCCTGCTGCGCGACCCGCAGATCCTGATCTTCTGCGTGATCTATTTCTCGGTTTCGCTGACGATCTACGGCGCGACTTTCTGGCTTCCCAGCATCATTCGCAAGATGGGCCATTTCAACGACTTCCAGGTCGGGCTCTTCAATTCGATCCCGTGGCTGATCTCGATCGTGGCGATGTACTTCTTCGCCACGCTCGCGGCGCGCTTCAAGTTTCAGCAGGCATGGGTTGCGTGCGTGCTGCTGATCGCCGCGCTCGGCATGTATGCGGCCGGCAAGGGCAGCCCGACGTTCTCGTTCGTCGCGATCTGCTTTGCGGCGATCGGTTTCAAGGCCGCATCCGCCCTGTTCTGGCCGATTCCGCAGGGCTATCTGGACGCGCGGATTTCGGCGGCGGTACTGGCGCTGATCAATTCGATCGGCAACCTGGGCGGCTTCGTCGCGCCGGCGACCTTCGGCTTGCTCGAGCAGAAGACCGGCTCGATCGAAGGCGGACTCACGGGGCTGGCCGTGACGTCGGTGGTGGCTGCGGGGGTCGTTTTCTTTGCCCGCATGACGCCTCGCGAGGGGCGGCGCGCCCTCGCACTATAGGCGGCGTGCGGAGCGCTTTGCCAGGCATTCCATATTGACATTCAGGTCCCGGTATCCGTCGTATTCACGAGGATATCGCGCCCTTCATACCAACGTTGGGGACACACGATGAAAATGATAGGAACCCAATCCGTCGCCGATCAAACGGCAGCCGGACGATACCGATGGACGATCTGCGCGCTCATCTTCTTTGCGACGACGATCAACTATATGGATCGTCAGATGCTCGGGTTGCTCGCGCCGCTGCTGCAAAAAGACATTGGCTGGACGCAGGTCCAGTACGCGCAAACCGTGATGGTGTTCACGGTCGCCTATGCAGTGGGTCTCGCGACGTTCGGCCGGATCGCGGACAAGATCAGCACCAAGGTGGTCTACGGCAGTGCGATGGCGATGTGGAGCCTCGCCGCGATGCTGCACGCGGCGGCGGCGAGCGTCCCCGGTTTCGCGGCCGTGCGTGGTTTGCTCGGGTTCGGCGAGGCGGCCAATTTCCCGGTCGCTATCCGTACCACGGCCACATGGTTCCCGAAGAAGGAACGCGCGTTGGCCACGGGCTTCTGGAACATGGGCGCCACCATCGGCGGGATCGTGGCACCTGCATTCGTCCCGATCGCCGCCGTCACGTGGGGTTGGCGCGCGACGTTCATTGCGGGTGGGGCGGCAGGTTTCGTGTGGCTGGCGGTGTGGCTGCTGGTGTACCGTCCTCCGGCGGAGCATGCGTCGGTATCGAAGGCTGAGCTGGACTACATCAATTCGGACCGCGACGAAAGCGTCGAGCAACCCGTGAGCTGGCTTTCGGTGCTGAAGTACCGCGAAACGTGGGCGTTCGTCTTTGGCAAGCTGCTGACCGATCCGGTGTGGTGGTTCTATCTGTTCTGGCTGCCGAAATGGCTCAATGAATCGCGGCATATCGACATCAGCAATATGGGCGTGCCCTTGATCGCCATTTACACGATGGCATCCGTCGGCAGTGTGGCGGGCGGGTGGCTGTCGTCGCGGCTGATGCAGCGTGCCCACAAACCCAATATTGCGCGCAAGGTTGCGATGGGTATCTGCGCGCTGTGCGTGCTGCCGATTGCCACGCTTTCGCATTTTCAGAGCCTCTGGTACGCGGTTTTCGCTGTGGGTTTGGCCGCGGCGGCTCACCAAGGGTGGTCGGCGAATCTGGTTACGACCGTTGGCGACGTGTTTCCGCGCCGGATGGTGGGCACGGTGGTCGGTATCGGCGGCGTGGCAGGGATGATCGGCTCGTTCTTCTTCTCGGGCGTCATCGGTGAGACGTTGCAGCGCACCGGTCAGTATTGGGCGCTCTTCGCTGTGGGGGCGTCGGCTTATCTGGTGGCGCTTGGCATCATTCATGTGTTGATGCCGCGTATGACGCCTGTGAAGCTGCGCGATTGACGGGTTATAGCGGGTTGAAGTCTTTGTGAAAGAGCAGGCGCGATACTGGACTGGTATCGCGCCGAAGACCGTGGTTTGCGTGTGGATGGATGGGGGTGGCGCCAATGCATTGGCTGGCATCGATGTATTTATTAGAAGCCGGAGCCACCCCGACATGAAATACCGCATCAGGCTACACTCGCCATTCATCCCCGGTGCCTGACAAAATGACCCGAATGCAAAGTGTCGTCGATGTGCATGTTCTGTTTCTGAACGACAACGACGAATGCCTCTTCATCCAGAGAGCCAATACCGGACATCGAGACGGGCAATACTCGCTGGTGGCCGGCCACCTTGAACCGGGCGAATCCATCGAGGCGTGCGCAATCCGCGAATCGAAGGAAGAAGCGGGCGTCACGGTTGCACCGGGGACGCTCGACTTCTCGCTGGTGATGAGGCGCGATTCCGAACAGAACCGCATCAGTTTCTTTCTATCATGCCGGGCATGGCAAGGCGTCCTGACCAACATGGAGCCGCACAAATGCTCCGGCTTCGTATGGGCGAAACTGGACAACCCGCCTGCGCCCACAGTCGACTACGTGGCCAATGCGCTCGAACGCATTCGTGAAGGCGTCCAGCTGGCCGATTTCAGACCGTAGGCGCAGGCTGGCGCCTCTTTTGCTGATGCGACGGTTGAGCCCATGCGCGCCATTGAACTCAATCCGATCGAAGCCACGCGTCTTCCGGCAACTGCGCATGCGCACCGACCAGGCACAGACAACCACTCAGAACCCGAAAGGCCGATGTCCTGAGTGTCCATGCTCGTCCCGCTCATCTTTCACGAAGCTGCATTCCCCGGCATGGTCAGAAAGCCGCTGAACGCCGGCGAACTGCTGAGGTACATAATCCGGCAGATCGTCCTTATCCATTGCGAAGACAAAGAACTGGTTCGGATTCGCGATGCCGGCCGGATGATTCGAATCGGTGACATTGCCGAGAAAGTCATTGTCGTTCGCGATGAGGAAGGTGTGCTTGCGCACGCCATTCATCACAATGTCAGGGCCGAACGTCAGACTTTCGAGCTTCGCGGGAATGTCTTGCGCGCTGAAGCCGTGAAAGTTCAGCACAGCAACTACATCGAGAAAGAGCGACTTCGGCACAGCATAAGGCGCGAGCCCCGATTCGCCGCTTGCCTGGCTGATGTCCTGCGCGCCATCCAGGTCGACGCGAAACACTTTCTTGAACGCCGCGGTCGAATCATCGCCAAGGCCTTTGCCATCGCGCTCATCCATCAGAAGCACGTGATCGTTGACTGCCACGACGTCGCTGATGGTCGGATAGTTCGGCTTCGATGCAGTCCCGATGTTGGTCAGTGGATACGCAAACTGCTGGGTCTTGCCGGTACGCAGGTCGATACGGATGATGCGGCTGAAGCCGCCTTTGGTACCGCCGTCCTGCAGCAGCGGACTCTGCATCGCGCCGAACAGTGTTTTGCCGTCGGGCGAAATCGCCAGCCCTTCCATGCCCTTGTTGGCCACGCGACCGGATGTGTTCGCACTGATTTCGGTATTGCCCACCGAACTGAGCGTCGACACGGCGAACGAGTCAGGCAGCTTGATGACATCGATTCGACGTCCCGTGCGGCGATCGAAACGATAGATGTATGGACCGTATTCGTCGGAAATGAACACGCTCTGTCCATCGTTGGTCACCCGGATGCTTTCGGGATCGAGGCGCGCATCGAGCGGATTCGTCGACAGGTGCGTCGGGTCGAAATTGTCCGAGCGCCCCGTGAAGTAGTGCGTGTGGTTCTGGCGGTTCAAGCCGGGTGCACCGTCCGGCAGGCCGGCCGCTGCGCCGTTGCCGTACACGAGCCGCTCCGCGGTGTGCAGGAGCGTCGTGTCGACCAGCTTCGGCGTGAGTGCGTAAGGCAGATCCGAACCTGATGGCGCAGCGACGAGCGACAGTTGGAATGTCTGGAAGCGGTTGATGTATGAGACCGTATCGTCGATCGCCGCGTTGTATGAAATTGCATTGGGGCCGCGATCAGGCAAAGCGACGAACGTGTTGCAGCCCGCGAAGCTCATGCCCGAGCCGATGCCGCCGAGCAGATTGCCCGGCGCACCGTTTTCGAGCGGCGCCGCCGTCTCGCGGGACAGGTCGGAGATCGTGCCGCTAATCTGACCTTTCGCGATTAGATCGACGGTGGCGTGAGCGTTCGACATCGCGAAGAGCGAGGCGATCACGGTGAGCACGAGCGGTCTGGATTTCAGCACGGATATCTCCTTCAATTGTTTCGAGAGAACATCGTCAGGTAGCCTTAAAAGCCGGCCTTCATGGGCTTACGAAGAGCCATCGAAAGTGTGGGTAACTTTCGTGTCATGAGGGTGAAAGCGGATCGGGCTCTGTCGTGGGCATGCGTGTTTCAGAACCGTGCCGTTCAACGATTTTCCTTTTTTCTCGGCGTTTGATATTGCATTGCAGCAATATGCGTATAGACTAGGTCATGAACGTCTACAGCCATGGGCTTTGTTTTGATATGACGGAGAGCGACATGCCGACTTTGCCGGCTTCGAACCGCCCAGCCGTCCCTGAATTGCACGTTTTCGAGCAGGAGGGAGGCTGGCATTGGGGTATCACCGTCCCGCGAGTGGCGGGAGGCGGTTTCAAACTGATTGCCTTCAGCGAAAGCTCCTTTTCGCTCGAAGCGGCCGCGCGCGCCGACGGGAGCCACGCGTTGGCGCATCTTGCAGATAAGGCACACGCAACGGACTTGCCGTTGACGCCGCTCGTGACTGATTTTCAGCAGGAGTAAGCAGGCCTCGCCTGCCATTGATGGCGCTTCGTTGGGTGCATGGACACCGAGGTGCGGCTGCCGTTGTCTTCACTCTCCAACTGCTACCACTGATACGCGTAGGCGATCTGCACTAAATCGGCGCGTATGCCTCAAGCCCATCACCTGCCCGCGAACAAGATAGTCGATATAGCAGCCATCCGAATCTCCGTGCGGCGCGCTCGACGATCCATTTTCTGCAGCCCAACAACGTGCGGGCGATAGCTGCTGCGAATTCACGACGTCTGCTTCCAGCGTGCGCGAATCTCACCGCGTCGCCCCAACTCGGTTCATTACACCGACGTAACCGAACTTTCACATAACTATCTTAAGCTCCTTCGCCGATGTAATAAATCCAACAATCGGGCGAGCCGGCGTAAAGACGCTGCCCGCCTGGCGTGCGACGGGAGCCCCCACGTGATTTTTTCGAAGAACAAGAACCTGACAGGTCGGAAGGGTGCGTTAGCCCTACTGGCCAGTATCGGCCTGGCGGTTGGTTTGAGCGCCTGTGGCGGGAACGATGACATCACCTCCCCGGACACGACTCCCCAGGTTTCCGGCCAGGTGCTCGGCAGCTACATCCAGAACGCCAAGCTCTGTCTCGACCTCAATGACAACGGCAAGTGCGACAGCGACGAACCGTATACGGTGAGCGACGCCAAGGGCAAATTCTCCATCGGCGACAAGAACAACGGCAACTGGAAGAATGTGGTCGCCGATTTGACCAACGCCCGGGAAAACGATGCCAATGGCAAAGACATGGGCACCAAGTTCGGCTCCGGCGCGTTCTTCCTCGCGCCCAAGGGCGCGACCGGCACGGTGAGCGCCATCACCACGCAATTGGCTCAACTGGTGACGGGCGGCGCGGCGCTGAGCGACGCGAAGAACACGCTGGCAGCCAAATACGGCGGTGTGTCCGCCGACAAGCTGCTGGGCGACTTCAACAGCGACAGCAGCCTTGCCAGCGTGAAGGCGGCCAGCGACGACTACATCAAGACGGTGGTCGGTTCGAAGGCTGTGCGTCACGTCTTCGTGATCACGCTCGAGAACAAGAACTACGATGAATCCTTTGGTACGGGTTCGGCTACTAGCGGCCAGGACCCGTACCTGAAGTCGCTCGCTCCGCAAGGCGCGCTGCTGACGAACTATTACGGCACCGGCCACGTCAGCCTGGACAACTACATCTCGATGATGAGCGGCCAGCCTTCGACGGTCGATACCGAGACCGACTGCTTCAGCGTATGGTCCGACATCGTCGACGCAGGCAACGACAGCATCAATCCGAAGGTCCTCAAGGCCGGTACGGATGCGAACGGTCACGCCGGCGGCGGATGCGTGTATCCGGCCCGCGTCAAGACGCTCGCCAACCAGCTCGATAACGCCAAGTTCACCTGGAAGGGTTACATGGGCGATATGGGCAATGACCTGAACCGCGACGGCACGAAGTCGTGCAGCTTCCCGACCCGCACCGCGAAGCTGGCAGGCTCGGACCCGGCGAAGGCGGTCGACGGTACGCAATCGGCCCAAGCGGGCTCCGCGTCCGGCGACGTCAAGGGCGATGCCTACGCGACTCGCCACAATCCGTTCGTGTACTTCCACTCGATCATCGACGACATCAACTATTGCGACCAGCACGTCGTGAATCTCGACGACAACCTGGAAAACGATCTGAAGTCGATCGATACCACGCCGAACTTCGTGTACATCACGCCGAACCTGTGCGATGACGGCCACGACGGCGACGGCACGGGTGCGGCAGGCAAGGGTTGCAAGAGCGGTGCGCCCGGCGGCCTGAAGTCGATCGACGCGTTCCTGAAGAAGTGGGTTCCGATTATCCAGGCTTCGGCGGCTTACAAGCAGGACGGTCTGATCATCATCAACTTCGACGAATCGAATGCGGCCAGCTCGCCCATGACCACGTCGTTCAACGCCAGCTACTCGCAGATGAATCTCACGATCAATCTGCCGGGCGCTTCGTGCTGCACGCAACAGACTGGTCCGAACGTCAAGCGTCCTGAAGATCAGGTCATGTCCACGCTGCCGATTGCCTATGCGTCGACGCTGGGTATCAACACCGCGCTGCTTCCGTCGACCGTTCAGTTGATCCAGATCGGCATGCACTACGACGGGGTTGGCGGTGACCGCACGGGCGCAGTGCTGCTGTCGCCGTTCATCAAGGCGGGCACCACTTCCGATACGGGCTACAACCATTACTCGCTGCTCAAGAGCCTGGAAAACCGTTTCGGTATTCCTGAGTATCTGGGTTACGCGGACGATGCGAACCTCGCGACTTTCGGTTCCGACATCTTCAACCAATAAAGATAGATGCTTTTTCTCTGTACTAAAGGGACCGTCCGGGGGGCGGCCCTTTTTTTCATTTCAAGTCTCTTCCTGACGGCATGTGGCCGCCAGGAAGAAGCCCTCGGCGCCCCCGCCGTCACTACGGTTTCCGCGGCGCCTTCCAACAAGGATATGGCCGAGATCGGCAAGCTGGCCTTTTTCGATCCGTCGCTGTCGGCTTCCGGCAAACAGTCGTGCGCGAGCTGTCACAGCCCTTCGAATGCCTACGGTCCGCCCAACGGCCTCGCCGTGCAACTGGGCGGCATCGATATGAAGCACGCCGGCACACGCGCGACGCCTTCGTTGCGCTATCTGCGCCGGGTGCCGATCTGGACGCACACGTACGCGAGCAGCTTCAAGGAACGTCTCGAGGACGGCGACAACATGCCGTCTGGCGGCTACACCTGGGACGGGCGCTTCGACAGCCCTGCCGCCCAGGCCGCCTTCCCTCTGTTGAACCCCAACGAGATGGCCAATACGGATGCTGCCGACGTTATGGCTAAATTGAGCAAGAGTGCTTATGCCGCGCGTTTTAGCGCAGTGTTCGGCCGGGATATCTTCTCGCGCCCTGCCGATGCGCTCGCCGCATTGGGCAAGGCACTCGAGCGCTTCCAGTTCGACGATCCCAGCTTCCAGCCGTTCGACAGCAAGTTCGACAAGGTGCTGGACGGTAAAGCGCAGTTCAGCACTCAGGAAGCGCGTGGCTTTGCGCTTTTCAATGACCCTGATCGCGGTAACTGCGCATCCTGCCACCTGGTCGAAAAGGGCGCTGCCGGTGCGCACCCGACGTTCACCGACTACAACTTTCAGACGCTAGGCGTGCCGCGCAATCCGGAGATCCCGGCGAACGCGGATCCGAAGTACTACGACATGGGACTGTGCGGCCCGATCCGGACCGACAAGACCGACACCGACTGGTATTGCGGTATGTTCAGGACACCTACGCTGCGCAACGTCGCGACGCGCCGGGCGTTCTTTCACAACGGCCGCTTCCATACGCTGGAAGACTCCTTGCGCTTCTATGTGCAACGGGACACCAATCCGCAAAAGTGGTATCCGCATCCGGGCGGCAAGCAGCAGTTTGACGACCTGCCAGTGAAGTACCAGAGGAACGTCGACCATATCAATGCGCCGATGACGAATCACAAGGGCGGCAAGCCGGTTTGGTCGGAAGGCGATATTCGCGACGTGATCGCATTTCTCAAGACCTTGAACGACAGCGATGCGCAGATGGTGGGGAGTACCGCGACGCATTGACTGAAGAAGCTTGATGCCCGGGAGGGAGGCCGGCCGCCGTGGGACCGTTGTGGTTCTGGCTGTCGGTGCCCGCCGTGTTTCTTGATGATCCGCCTGGAAAATCAGGCGGTTTCATGTACGCGCAGAGCACGCCACGTCTGCCCGACGCTGATGGTCAAAGCGGCATTTCCGTGCAGCTCAGTTTCCGCTACGACCTGAGTTTGCCGACGATCACGGACAAGACGCAGTTGCTCCAGTTCGGATACGACTTCAAGCGAAGCAACAACGATCTGGAATTCGGCGGCTTTCAGGTTTTCAACTCAAACACGCACATCCACCCATTGCTGTTGCTTTGCTTCATCGGCAAGCCGACCGAAGCGGGGATGTCGCATGCCTGCGCGACGCTCGTCGCAAGTGCCGACGTGGTGGATAGCGCCAACAACGACGCGGCATTCAACGCGGCGCGGCAGGGCGCGACGGCCCGCTACGTGTACATGCAATTGATGGCATCACGCGCATTCGCGCTTGGCGATCGTGGCTGGAACCTGCAGACCGAGCTGCGCGCGCCTGCGATCGCCTTCGGGCAGAGTAATGCAGTCGTCTAGTCCTTCATCTTTTTCGATGCCGGGCGTGTGTGGAACCGGATCGATCAGCCGGCGGAGAACAACCCGGGGCTGCTTGCGGGCGTTGGCGCAGGCGTGCGTTTTGAATGGTCGCGATTCGTCGAGTTCCGCTGTACGTATGGTGCGCCTTTACGCGCGCTGACGCGAAGCGCATCGAAGGCACCGGTGGCGCTCTTGTATTTGTCGATCGGGGCATGACCGTTTCCAGCGTTGCTGCCATGAGCTTTAGATAGAGGAAGCCTCGGAGTGTGCGTTACCGCACAGTACACAAGCGTTCAAGGAAGCAACCTCCAGCTCTTGAAAATGCGCAACCGGCGGCAGCGGCCAAAGGCGTCGAACGCTTCGACGTGCCTCGCAAAACGATCAGCTGTGCGTGGCGGCCGGCTCTTGGGGCCGCTTGTGTTTGGTCTCAATAGGTCTAGGTTTAGACGCATCTCGACATCGCCGCGTGATACTTTTCATACACGGGCGCACGCGGTCGGTCCCGGTTAGCCTCGTATATGTTGGCCCATCATTTGCACTTACGCAGAAAGGTGATTTATGAGCCATGCCGCCAGATCGGCGCGCGTCAAGCGCGCAACCCACCGCCGTCGCCCGATCGGAAATACGTGGCTCGTTATAGGCCTCTCGCTGACGGGGCTTTGCGCCGGCCAGTCGAGTTTCGCGGCGGGCATCCTGCCACAAGGCGGCCATTATGTCGCCGGCTCGGGAAGCATCGCTCAGCACGGTGCCAACCTGAGCATCACGCAATCTGACCCGCGGGGCATCATCGAGTGGAACAGCTTTTCGATCGGAGCGGGCCAGAAGGTGTCGATCGACAATGGCACGGGCGCCACACTCAATCGCGTGACCGGTAAAGATCTCTCCGCAATCTATGGCTCCCTGACGGGCACCGGCAGCATCTATCTGGTCAATCCGAATGGCGTGCTCATCGGACCACGCGGCGTGGTGTCGACGGGCACGCGCTTCGTCGCTTCGACACTGGATGTCTCCAACACCGATTTTCTCAAACCCCCTCCATACTTTGGAGCGTTGTACACAGGCAGTTCCACGGCGAATGTGGTCAATCTCGGCAAGATCAGTTCGTCGGGCGGGGACGTGTTTCTCATATCGGCCAACCAGGTCATGAACGCAGGGAAAATCGATGCGCCGAACGGCAATGCCGAACTTGCCGTGGGGCGTAACGTGTCGTTATTGGATGGCAAGTATCAGCAAGTCTTCGTGAGGATAGGAAGCGGCGGCACGGTGACGAACACAGGCACCGTGCAGGCGGCGCTGATCAACCTGCAGGCGGCCGACGGCAATATCTTCGCGCTCGCGGGCCGTTCGGCCGCGCTGCGGGCCACCGGCACTGCGACGCGCGACGGCCATGTGTGGCTCGTCGCGAGCACGTTCGATCAGGCCGGCAACCGCGTCACCGGCAATGTCGATGCGAGCGGGGCGAAGATCGGTGCGCGCAATGCGGACGGCAGCGGCGGCACCGTTGATATGTCCGCCGGGAGCGTCAAGGTCGGTGGCGCAGACGTTCGGGCGAAGGCGTGGAATATCACCAGCGGCGATTTCACCGCCGATGCCAGCACGACCAGCACCTTCGCTGCAAGTCTGAGCCGTGGCGCATCCATCGCCGTGGAGGCGATCGGCGCCGACGGCAAATATGGTGCGAACGGCGAGGGCGACATCGCGGTCGAGTCGAGCGTGCGCTGGCATGGGACAGCGTCACTGACGCTCAACGCCGCGCACTCGCTGACTATCGCACCGCATGCGGACATCGCCAATACGGGCACCGGCTCTCTCAACCTGTCCGCCGATACTCACGGATTTGACAACGGCGGCAGCGTGGTCAATCTCGGCACGATCGACTGGTCACGTAGTACGGGCATCGTCGCGGCGCTTTACGACAGGAACGGCAGCTACACGCGTGGCGATGTCCGCACCAACACATCCTGGAGCCCCGCGCCGTTCAGCGGGCTCGTCACGCAGTTCACGGCTTATCAGCTTGTCAATACCATGGCAGACCTGATCGCGGTGAATAACAACCTCGCTGGCAATTACGCATTGGGCGCCGGGGGGCTGGAATTCGCGGCTGCGCCGGCTTTCAGCGGCATCGGCACCGCAGCGAACCCGTTCACCGGGCAGTTCGACAGCATGGGGCATCTCCCTGCGGATTTGACTCTTGCGGCCGATACCGGACTCTTTGGCGCAATCGGCAAAACCGGCGTCGTGCGAAATTTCACGCTCGCGGGTGGCACGGCAACCTCCTCGGGAGCACCGGTCGGACTGCTAGCCGGGATTAACTGGGGGTACATGGTCAATGACGGCGCAACAGGCACCATCAATTCCATCGGCAACACAAGCACGGCGGTCGGCGGGCTAGTCGGCGAGAACTTTGGACGCATCGAGCAGTCGTGGGCTGGCGTGAGCATCCACGGCGCGGGCCAGATAGGCGGGCTCGTCGGCGTCAACGATGGTTCCATCGACAAGTCTTATACGCTCGGCTCGGTGACAGCCGGTGCGCAAAGCACAGTCGGCGGCCTCGTCGGTACGAACAACGGTGCGATCTCCCGATCGTATGCGCGGGAACCTCTCAGCGGCGGCTCGACGACCGTCGGAGGACTGGTTGGCAGCAATACGGGCTCCATCGGCGAGTCGTATGCCTGGTCGCATCTCCCGGTGGGCGCGAACTCGACGACGGGCGGCATCGCGGGCACGAACAGCGGCTCGATTGCCGCGAACGTGTTCTGGAACAGCGAGACGTCAGGAGCGTCGGCGGGCGTCGGCTCGGGCACGGCGGTGGCCGCCTCGAGCGGACTCACGGAAGCACAATTCAGAAACCCGGCGAGCTTCGGCCCGACGTGGGATTTCAGCGCGAACGGCACGTGGCTGGCCGGTTCGTGGCCGATGCTGCGCCGGTAGGTCTGCCGTCGCGAAACGGGTGCTCGGCTAGCAGCAGGCACGCTCGAGATTCGGGATTCTCCTGCACGAATCGACGGCTGCTTTTCAACGCAGCCGGGACAATCGATTGCTGATCAGCGAAGCCTACTAACGGCCTACGACACCTGGCGTCAAATCACTGGCCGAATCGTATTGGAAATCGAAAAAACGTTCTCGCCGGCGTATACGAAATCACGCTGCATTTCGACATGCCACTTCAAGAAGTTCCGACTGTTCGATTTCCGTGGAAGCATCCAGTCATGCAGTTCAATGATCACCAGCGGAAATCTGTTTAATTCCTCGGAGTGACGTGAAAAGAGGTCCGACTCTGCGCCCTCGATGTCAATCTTCAGGATGAATGGCGTTCCGCTCGATTTCGCTATCACCTGTTCCAGCGTCATCGCTTCAACGGCGTACGAGTGATCGGTGGGCTGCTCAGCCGTACGATATCCGCAGGCGCCTCGTCCCGGGTCGTCCAGATAAAGCGTACCACTGGTCGCTGCAATGGCGGCGTTCAGCGGCACGACAGATGGGAAGGCGCTCGAGTTACTCTTGAGGAGTTCGTAGTTCGATACGTCCGGCTCAATTGCCAGAATCTTCGCTTTCGGATACGTGAGCGCAAACCAAACCGCACTGGCCCCGATGTTGGCCCCGGCGTCGACGATGATCGGATCCGCACAGGCCCGGTAAAAGTCGGCTATCTCTTGCGCCCGGCTAAGTTGATCCGTTGCATAGACTCGTCGAAAAAAAATCTGCTTGCACACCGTTCGGTCCGGTATTGAAGGCCGGAAATTGAAGCGCCTTCCGCCGGGAAGCCTCAACCCGTGCAGACCGTATCGAGCAGCTCCCCAAGCATCGGGAGACCGATTTTTGGGTCGCAGCAATCGCACGAGCCCTGGGGGCAACATGTCCTTCAGGGTGGACCTTACTAGCTCGTGCATATTGGTTCTCCGCGTGATCGTTTCGCTGGTTGGGACCGCAGCTGCATTGACGGGGATCTTCCGATACTCGAAAAAGGCACGCACCATTGCTAGGGTAGTCTATGGATTTGTGCAACTCACCTCGGGCCTTTCCCTATTTCCGGCATACGCGCCAAAGTTGCTTGGTCAGAGTCCAAGGCGTGGCGGACGACGCGGGATCGGCGACGAGCAGCGTGTCGCGAAAGCCGCTTCCTCGAAGCAACGGCCGTTACTATCCATGGGGGCGTGTTTTTGTTAGCGACGTGAGAGCAGCCTCGTCTATCGTCGCAATTTTCTTGTGGGAGGTCCAGTGAGCATTGCTCCATCAGACAAACATTCGTTCGTTGCCACCGGCGAATTTGACGTGAAAATCGCGCCACCCCATATGATCGCCGTTCCGGCGAACGCCTCAGCCATAGGCCGCCATGCTCTCGAGAAAGCGTACCACGGCGGTTTAAACGGCCGGGCACAGGGGGAAATGCTGAGCGCCGGGCAGCCGCAACAGGGTGAGGCAACTTACGTCGCGCTCGAATCTTTTGACGGTACGCTGGACGGTAAAGCTGGCGGATTCGCGCTAGCCCACCTCGGAGAAATGGACGCGGGAAGCGAGGAGTTGCGTATCGCCATCGTGCCGGGCTCCGGAACCGGTGAGTTATCGGGAATTCGGGGCCAATTGCTCATCCGCCGCGAAGCCGGCAAGCATTACTACACGTTGACATACTGGACAGCGTAGGGAATCCGCGGCGGAGATAGGGTCGTCGACGAAGGCGGAGCAGTCGCAAGAAGTCCCCGTCATGGCCTGACGAATGACGCCTCCTCGCCCGACCTGTGTCTGAAGCGCCAGACTCCGTTCGGCCTGGATGCGACGGTTCCAACCGTCTGATGCCGGCCATTTAACGCCGCGGTGTCGCCGCTCGCGTTTTGGGTGTCAGATAAGCGTGGCAAGCCGTCTGCGGCAGCTTTCGACCCTCCTGCGCAGTTTGTGCGATCATTGCGCGCAAAGTCGGACGCATCCTGGCCGATCCCGGCACTGACCGCGCGCACGCGGTCGGCACGGGTTGGCACATGATCGCTCTCGAATCAAACATTTAGCTTTTACTGGACACAGTGCGGGTCGTCCGCCGAGTAACCGGTTATCGAGGAGTATTTGCAGCATGGGAGTGCCAATTTCGCAGGCGTGGACGGTCGCCACCTACGTTCTGAAACAGAAGCTGATGCGGCGAAGCCGTTATCCGCTCGTCCTCATGCTTGAGCCGCTCATGCGCTGCAACCTGGCATGTGCGGGGTGCGGGAAAATTCAGTACCCGGCGCACGTGCTGAAGTCGCAACTCACGCCTGAGCAGTGCTTCCAGGCGGTAGAGGAGTGCGGCACGCCGATGGTCGCGATTCCGGGCGGTGAGCCGCTTCTGCATCCGCAGATGCCGGAGATCGTCGCCGGCCTCGTCGCGCGCAAGAAGTACGTCTATATGTGCACGAACGCCTTGCTGCTTGCCAAGAACCTGCACCTCTTCAAGCCCAGCAAGTATCTGTCCTTCTCCGTTCACGTGGACGGCCAGCGCGAGCATCACGATTTTGCGGTGTGCCGTGAAGGCGGCTACGACATCGCGATGGAAGGCGTGCGGGCCGCGGTCGCGGCGGGTTTCCGCGTCACCACCAACACGACGCTGTTCGACGGCGCGGACCCGAACAGCGTTCGCCTGCACTTCGACGAAATGATGGAAGCGGGCGTCGAAAGCATGATGGTGTCTCCTGGCTATACGTACGACAAGGCGCCCGACCAGAAGCACTTTCTTGGTCGCGCGCGTTCGAAGAAACTGTTCCGCTCGATCCTGTCGAACCGGAAGAAGAGCTGGCGCTTCAACGCGTCGCCGATCTTCATGGAATTCCTGATGGGCAAGAAGGACCTCACCTGCACGCCGTGGGGCATGCCCACGTACAGCATCTTCGGTTGGCAAAAGCCGTGCTATCTACTCCAGGATGGCTACGCTGACAGCTTCGACGAACTGATGGAAAGCGTGAAGTGGTCCGAGTACGGCACCGAAAGCGGCAATCCGAAGTGCGCGAACTGCATGGTGCACTCGGGTTACGAGGCGAGCGGCGTGAATTACACCTTTGGCTCGTTCAAGGGCCTGTTCCAGACGGTCAAAGCGATGCTGTTCGATCGCTATGAGGATCGCGAGGCCACCGAAATGCTCGCGGGATGGAAGAAGACGTCGCACGAAGTGCCGATGGTGTTCGTCCCCCTGGCACAGCGCGCAGAGGCTGCGAAGGGCGAAGCGGCTCACGCCGCCGCGCCGGCGGCCGCAGTCGCTCCGGATCAGATGGAGACGGCCGCTGGTACGGTGCACGAGCATCTCGAGGGCTGGACGCCGGAACTGACGACTGAAGCGGCGGTTCGCGAGGCGATGGAAAAGGCCTTCGATTATCGTGGCGACGTCACGATCACCCGCAAGGATGGCTCGACTGTCGCGGGCTATCTGTACGACCGCCAATACGGCGCTGCCTTCAAGGATTGCTTCGTCCGGATCATTCCGACCGGCAAACAGACCAAGGACGTGATCCCGTACGCGGAGATCGGCGCCATCGCCTTCACCGGCAAGGATACGGCGGCCGGCAAGACCTTCGAAAACTGGGTCAAACGGTACTGGGAAAAGAAAGCCGCGGGCGAAAAGAATATCCAGATCGAGCCTGAATGTCTGGATGAGTGACAGTTGAGGGCGCCAGCCGGGATGCCCGGCTGGCGCCCTTGCGGACCAGTCGCCAAATGGAAACAGGCGGCCGTTGGCCGCCGCCCTCCGCTCACTTGACACCGGTCCCGCTAATGGGTGTCAGCGGTTCGAGTTCGACCGTGGAATGACGGCTAATGGGCCGGTGAACATGAGCGGCAGAAACCGGGACCAGCTACCGCCGCGAGCTATTGCCAACCTTATTGGAAAGCGTCGCGCTCGAACGGGGAAGCCCTTCACCAGAAGGTTTTTCGCAGCGACGCCGCCGGTCGAGCCGGTGGCGCCCGAGATGAGGATGGTGCGTTTCGCGGCCATTCCTTCGATATGCTTATCTTTGCGTCACGCCACTAGCGGCACCAAAAGCATGAGGGTGTGCACGACGCGAATGGCCTGTGCAATAGTCAGTCAGATATGGCCGAGCACAGCGTCGGCAATCATCAGGGTCGAGCCGACCCCGGCCACGAACGCGAGCGTGCGGACGACCGGGATACCGGCGGTGTAGACGACGTAGTGGACGAGTCGCGCGATCAGATACGTCTTGGCTGCGAGGATCGTTGCCGGCGTGCTCGCGCCGATCAGGGCCAGGATGATCACGAGCGGTGCAAACACGGCCAGATTTTCGACCGCATTGGCGTGCGCGCGCCGCGCTCTCTGGGCCCAGGCCGGGTCGGGTGGGGCGGTCGGATCCGCTGGATCGGCGAGTGTCCGAACCGGTCCGCGCGTCAGGATTCTCGATGCCATGTAGGGGACCCACATCAGCACCGTCGCTGTGGCAACCAGCGTCAGGACATAGAGTTCCGGGGTGAGTTTCATGATCGAATACCTTCTATCGTTGCGAGAGTTCCTGTAGGGGCTCCGCGTCGATGCCCTCGATCATTGTTCTGGTGAGCTAACGACAGGACGGAAAAGCCCTTCCGCAGCAGGAATCTGGTTGTGACGCTATCAAGGGGCGCCGCCGATGAGGGGGGCACCGGCGGCGCTTGCGGCACTTACTTGCCCTGGATCAGCAGGCCCAGCGGAGCGAGCGGACCGACGTGCATCAACTCATACTTTGCATACCCGCCGGCCGTGAGCGGCAGCGCCTCGACAGCGTCGCGTGCCTCGTCGATCGACTCGGCGTTCATGAGGAAGATGACGCCCGGCGCATCCTGGCGAAACCAGAACTGCTCAATCTTGCCGTCAAGATAAAGCTTGAGCGTTGCCGGTACTTCGCTCGGCATGATCTGCATTTTTTGTT
The DNA here is from genome assembly GCF_003634845.1 of Paraburkholderia sp. RAU2J. Classification (NCBI taxonomy): domain Bacteria; kingdom Pseudomonadati; phylum Pseudomonadota; class Betaproteobacteria; order Burkholderiales; family Burkholderiaceae; genus Paraburkholderia; species Paraburkholderia sp. RAU2J. Next base: position 2,872,250 of record NZ_RBXG01000002.1, on the reverse strand, counting down.
CGTCCGGGATCGGCTTGACGATCGTTGCAACGGCCAAAACCTTCATGGGAGTCTCCTGGGGGGGTTGATTGCGACATGCAACGGGATCAAGTCTAGTCACTTGCCTTGATGGCTGGTACAGTCACAAACGCCAACTTTGTGGACATTTACGCCATGCGAATTTCTGTGCTCGCTCTTGATGGAGTGTTCGATACGGGCCTGTCTGTCACACTCGACGCGTTCCTGGTCGCCAACGCGCTTGCGACGCGGGCAATGGGCGGGATGCTGCGATTCGATGTATCTCTCGTCGGCGTGCGAAAGAGGGTGAAATCCACGCACGGGCTCGTGGTGCCCGTGCAACCGATCACGGCGGAGCAGCAACCCGACTGGGTGATTGTTCCTGCGCTGGCCACGACGATGCCGGATCAACTGGTTGCTTCTCTGGAGCGGCCGGACGTGGTTCGGGCAAGGGCGCAACTGTTGGCATGGCATGCAGATGGCGTCCGATTGGCGGCTTCCTGTATCGGGACGTTTCAGCTTGCGGAAGCGGGACTTCTGGATGGCCGGGAGGCCACGACCAACTGGGCCCTTGCTCCGTTTTTCCGGCAACGTTACCCAGATGTCCGGCTCGACGAATCTCGCATGCTGGTGCCGACGGACATCGGCGTGACGGCCGGCGCGGCAATGGGCCACCTCGATCTCGCCCTCTGGCTGATACGTACGGCCAGCCCGGAGTTGGCATCGATGGTTTCGCGTTACCTGCTCGCCGATATCCGTTCGTCGCAGGCCGCCTACATCATTCCCAATCACCTCGCGCAGGCCGATCCGCTGATTCAGCGCTTTGAACGATGGGCTCGCGAGAATCTGGCATCCGGATTCTCGCTGCAGAATGCGTCCAGTGCGTTGGCCACGAGCACTCGCTCGTTGCAACGCCGCTGCCAGGAAGTACTCGGCAAATCTCCGCTCGCTTATTTCCAGGATCTGCGCGTGGAACATGCGCAGTCTTTGCTCCGCAGTGGTGGTCTTGACATCGAAAGTATCGCTGCCCAGGTCGGGTATGACGATGGTGCGACGCTGCGCGCATTGCTGCGTCAACGGCTGGGCCGAGGTGTTCGCGAGATTCGTGCTGACCTGCTCTGACGGATGAGGAGGGTGCCGATTCTCGTTCAATAAGAAAATTGGCGTGAATGACGACGAAATTGTCGTTTCTGGTCCTACGTCCTGCTGCGTTCCAGCGTTAAATTCTTCTACGTTGTGGGTGACACGCGAGATTCACTCGGGTGCCGTCACATCCAGAGCGGCCATCATGGCTGCGTCAGGAAAATCACAATCCATCGTGTCGTCCATGATGCGATGGTGAAGTCCGCCAACGTCGGTGTTTCGCCAGAGCGGAGCAGTCGGCGCGATGTCATCAGGCAATTCAGACAGTTCAATCGGACTCAGTTGACTGATGCAGGTGGACACCGAATGGGAGAAGACGATGGAAATGGCCGGCGCTGCAGAATTTGCACAACACTATGAATCGAAAGACCTGCTTGAACGTCTGAAGCTTGCTTTGGCTGGAATGGGGCAGCAAGCAGGCCGTCTAGGTCCCGAGGTGCTTGCACCGCTCGATCAATTTCATTCCCGGGCCCTCGACGCGACGGTGGAACTCGCGCAGGCGTTGAAGATCGACCGCTCGACGCGCGTGCTCGATATCGGCTCGGGCTTGGGCGGCCCGTCGCGCTATCTGGCGGCAACCTACGGCTGCACGGTGCATGGCATCGATCTGAGTGCATCGTTCGTCGAGGCGGCGGCTTTCCTCGCGCAACGGACCGGACTGTCCGACAGGGTGACGTATCAGTGCGCGGACGCGCTTAGCCTTCCGTTCGATGCCGATGCCTTCGATCTGGCATGGACGCAGCACGTTGCGATGAATATCGTTGATCGCGCTGCGTTCTACCGTGAAGCCGCCCGCGTACTGCGAACAGGCGGTCACCTTGCTGTTTTTGACGTCATCGCGGCGTCGGGTGACCCATTGCATTTCCCGGTGCCGTGGGCGAAGGGGCCGGAAGCGAGCTTTCTCATGACGGAGGACCAGATGCATGGGGTGTTGACGGAACAGGGGTTCCGGTCGGTCTCGTGGATCAACACCACTCAGGCAGGCATAGACTGGTTCGCGCAGCGACAGAAGCAACAGGTCCAGCAGTCGGCACCGCCCGCGTTCGGGCTGCATCTCGCCATGGGACCGGGCTTTGGTCAGATGACGGCCAATCTCGCGCGCAATCTGCGAGAGGGACGTGCAGCGCTCGTTCAGGCGATCTACGAAAAAGCTTGATCAAATTCTGCTGCGGTTCTCGTGCGATCGTCAGCTGTACGGGAAAGCATTTCCATGGAGCAAGTGATAACCCGTGCGACCAAGGCACCCGCAGACATGCTCGAAGATTGAAATGGCCGGTCACCATTCGGGATCGGCCATCCGGTGGCGCTAGCAGGCTTTCGGCGTGGCGCTGCATGCGCTATTAACGAGCGGTACGATATTGTGGCTGGTGAAGGGTGACGCGCCCTGCTGTTTGATGGCGGTCTCGGCGGTGTACCCCCAACTTGTGACCCCGACCACTATGTTGCGCGTCGCAGCCTGGCCGAAAGCCGTGTCTTTAAGGATGGGCGCTACGCCAAGGTTGACGAGCCATGGGCCGCCGCTGGACCCTCCTGTCATCAAGGAACCGATAATCGTGTTGTTCGAGAAGGTTGACGCCGTATAACCTTGCGAGTCATTGCGTTGCATGAGATTGCCGCCATCCAGTGAAACTGGAAAGCCCAACTGGCTAATCAGTACCTGCTTCGATGAATTGAAACCGTAGCCGTCCCAACCGTAGCCGTACCAGCCTGTCCGCTTACCGGCATACGTGCCGGACTGCGGACGAAGCGTGAGCACTGCCACGTCGTCCTGGCAGACAACGCCGCTTAAGGTGCACGGGTCGGTTCCGGTGTAATAGGACGTTAGTACCGTCGCGACTGACACAGTCCACACACCGTACGGCGCCGAACCATTGTTATAGGCCGGGACATACACCCAGTTTGAGTAATACTGGCTGCGCCCAAAATCTGCCACGCAGTGTGCGGCAGTCACTACTACTCCCGGTTTGACCATGGAGGCGGAGCAGACGAAGGTAGATCCGTTGATATTGAAGAACAGCTTGCCGGTCGGCCGGAACGCATAAAAGGATTGCGTATTGTCGCCCTGCGCATTGACCCTGTTCGTGGTGAACGGCTGCCCGGACGTCCCGGATTCCTGCGGTGCGACTCCGTCTTGCGCAGCAGCGACTTCGTTTTGTTGATTCAGATTCACAGGCGGAACCAGCTGGACGGGCGCCTGCCTGCCGTCTCCTCCACCGCCAGCCGCATGCCCCGGCGTTGTTTGGGGCAGGTTGGGGGCCTGCAACAGCGAGTCCGCGGACGGTGGTGGCGCAAGGGCCGCACTTGGAAGGGGCATGGCCCGTGCGTTGCCGAAATCAATGCCAACCGGTGCGGCCTGCGTCGCCTGATCTGGCGCCACGAATTGGGTCGTGGCTCCCTGCGACTTTACTTGCTGCGCGAAAGCGCAGGTCGAAATCGCCGAACCTGCCAGAGTGAGAAATAAAAACTTCGCAAATTGACTCACTTTAAACTCCTCAATGATGATGAGTTAATTGGTAAAGCTGGTATAGGCGCAAAGAATTCGGCGCGATCTCAGACCGGGTTGCCGTTTCACAGATTCCCGTTTCTCGACTGCGGGTCGCGCGCAGGCCTATGCACGACGACGAAAATACGCGGACTCGGATGATCGGGCACGCGTGTGCCGCGGCAAACGTTGGGATACCTTGTGAGTACGCAGCACATTTGCCGGGATAAATCGTTGGCGGAAAATAGCTATTTTCGTCAAATTATTCGATAGCATTATTACTCGATTAAGATTGGACTATGAAAAAATAAAAGCAAGATTTTTATTCATGTATAAACATATAGAATAAATAGATAGACACCGACGACATTCGGCTCGAATAAATCAGCGTTTTGAGTATTAGCGGCCGCAATGACGACAGGGAGCTCTTGATGATTGAACGGGTCTTCCGTTCACAACAACGAGCAGATTCCCGATCCCTGTTCTTATCTCAGAATCATGTGCGCTCCAAAGTATCCGATGGTGCGATTAAACCGTTTGAGTTGACGCTTGACCGCGATCCTGAATTCGGGCGACGGAATTCCGGTTTGGCGACATTCACGTTGCGTTATATCCATTCAGCTGGAACAAGGCACAAATCGTTCTCGACAAGGCGATCGCGCCAATGGCGCCCCAGGTCCAGAAGCCATTGCACGAATAAGGTGCCGGTTCGGCACGCGAACGTGCACGCCATCACCCGAGCAGGGCAGACACCCACTGCGCCGTGCAGAAAATGCACTTACACCGTTTGGCACACTTCTCGCTTATTAAGAAGGGCAAGGAGCCGGCGCATCATCCGGTTCAATACACAATCTGGAAATGGATGGCTAGGGTTCCGGCCTGCTTCACGCAGGTGCTGGTCCGAGAGCTGTCGACCTCAGGCGAGGTTACACGGCGGGACAAAAGCCCGGGAGAGAACGCGATGTTTGCGCTGCTCCCTGCCGTCGCTAACTGTCCCTTCCGAGGTCAACCTCATGCGCAAGCTCGTTCGCTTTCTTGGCATCGCCACCGTTTCCCTCGCCGCGTTCGCCTCCACCTCCGCGTTGGCTGCGGGCCGTACCGACTTCAAGGTTTGCTGGACCATCTACGCGGGCTGGATGCCGTGGGGGCAGGCCAAAACCCAAGGCATCGTCTCGAAGTGGGCGAAGAAATACGGCATCAACGTCGATGTCGTGCAACTGAACGACTACGTCGAATCCATCAATCAGTACACCGCCGGCAAGTTCGATGGTTGCGCGATGACCAATATGGATGCGTTGACCATTCCCGCTTCGGGCGGCGTGGATTCGACGGCGCTGATCGTCAGCGACTATTCGAATGGTAACGACGGCGTGCTCATCAAGGGCAAGGGCAAGCAGGTCGCCGACCTGAAGGGTCAGCAGATCAATCTGGTTCAGTTCTCCGTCTCGCACTATCTGCTGGCACGCGCTCTCGAAAGCGCCCACATGAGCGAGCGCGACCTCAAAGTGGTGAACACGTCCGATGCCGACATCGCCGGCGCGTTCGCGACGCCCGCGGTCCATAACGCCGTGACGTGGAATCCGATGCTCGCCGACCTGAAGGCGCAGCCGAACGTCAGCGAAGTCTTCGACTCGAGCAAGATCCCCGGCGAGATCATGGACATGATGGTGGTCAACACCAAAACCCTGCACGACAACCCCGCACTCGGCAAAGCGCTGACGGGCGCATGGTTCGAAATGGTCGCACTGATGCACGCCAACAATGCCGACAGCACCACCGCGCTCACTGCGATGGCCAAGGCATCGGGCACCGACCTCGCGGGCTTCAAGGGGCAACTGTCGACCACCGCGCTCTTCTACACGCCGCAAGCCGCACTCGATTTCGTCACCAGCCCCGACATGCCGAAGATCATGACGCGCGTCGCGAAATTCTCGTTCGATCACGGTCTGCTCGGACAGGATGCCAAAAGCGCGGACGTGGTCGGCATGGCGTTCGACAAGGGCGTCGTGATCGGCAACAAGAGCAACGTCAAGCTGCGTTTCGATCCGACCTACGTGGAAATGGCGGCAGCGGGCAAGCTCTGACGCAAACACCTACGCATTCACAAGGCGGGCAGCCATGCGACTCATCAATCGATATCCCAGCCGAAGCGGCGGCTTGATGCTGCTGTTGCTGCCGTTCATCGTGCTGGTAGCGATTTATTTCACCGGGTCGTCGATGCGGCTTCAGCTCAACCCCGACGACAAGCTGCTGCCGGGGGCGACGCAGATGAGCGACGCCATCAAGCAGGTCGCCTTCACCGAGGACAAGCGCACGGGCGAGTATCTGCTGTGGGCCGACACGGTATCGAGCTTGCGGCGGCTCGGCATCGGCCTCCTCGTGAGTGCCGTGATCGCGCTGGTGGCGGCCATCGCGACCGGCTCGTTTCCGCTGGTGAGCGCAACGTTTTCGCCGTTCATCACGGTGATCTCGATGATCCCGCCGCTCGCGGTGCTGCCGATTCTATTCATCGTGTTCGGGCTCGACGAATTGTCGAAGGTGGTGCTGATCGTGGTCGGCATTACGCCGATGATCATCCGCGATCTGCATTCGCGGGTTCGTGAAATCCCCACCGAGCTATGGGTCAAGGCGCAAACGCTCGGCGCGACCAGCTGGACGTTGATTCTGCGTCTCGTGCTGCCGCAGTTGCTGCCGCGTCTATTGGTGGCGATGCGTCTGTCGCTCGGCGCGGCGTGGCTCTTTCTGATCGCCGCGGAAGCGATTGCTTCGACGGATGGCCTCGGCTACCGCATCTTTCTGGTGCGCCGCTACCTCGCGATGGACGTGATCCTGCCATACGTGGCGTGGATCACGCTGCTCGCGTGGCTCACCGACGAACTGCTGCGCCGCCTCACGCAATGGTCGTTCCCCTGGTATGGCGGAGGCGCACGATGATCGAAGTTCGCAACGTCTGGAAGGAATACGGCGATCAGGTCGTGCTCGAACGATTGAACCTGCGCATCGAAGAAGGCGAGTTCTGTTCGATGGTCGGCGCATCGGGCTGCGGCAAGTCCACGTTCCTGCGGCTGCTGCTCGGCCAGGAGCGCGCGACGCGCGGCGAGATTCTGCTGGACGGCGAACCGTTGCCGGGCGAACCCGACGAGCATCGCGGCGTGGTGTTTCAGCGCTATTCGGTGTTCGACCATCTCACGGTGATTCGCAACGTGATGCTGGGACTCGAACTGCCGCGTGCGAAATTCACGGGCCGTCTGTTCGGCGCGCAACGCCGTGCGGCGCGAGACGAGGCCGCCGCGATGCTCGAACGCGTGGGCCTCGGTGCGGCACTGGACAAATATCCGCAGCAACTCTCGGGCGGCATGCAACAGCGCCTCGCGATTGCCCAGGCGCTGATGATGAAGCCGCGCGTGCTGTTGCTCGATGAGCCGTTCGGCGCGCTCGATCCCGGCATCCGCAAGGACATGCACGAATTGCTGCTGAGCCTGTGGCGCGAATCGAAGCTGACGATCTTCATGGTCACGCACGACCTGAAGGAAGGCTTCACGCTGGGCAGTCGCGTGCTGGTGTTCGACAAGGTCCGCGTCGATCCGCAGGCCCCCGGCGCCTATGGCGCGCGCATCACCTACAACATTCCGCTCGACCACAGCCGCGGCTCCGCGTCGTCCCTTCATATGGCCCAGGCCGTGGTGGAAGGCGCGTCCCGTGTCGAAGCGGTCTCAGCCTGACAGGAGTCTTAACCTCATGGATCTGCTACTCGAAGAAACCGTCCCCGGCGGCGGCCATGCCTCGTTGATCATCAAGCGTGGCCAGTCGCTGCGCATTACCGACCTGCGTGGCGGCGCGAACGTCAGCGTCATGCTGATCAACGCAAACGAGAAGAGCGAACGGCTCAACCTGCCCGACACGCTCAAGTGCCAGCACACGGCGAAGCTCACGGCCGGCCATTGCCTGTACTCCGATATGGGCCGTGTGCTTGCCGCGATCGTGGCGGACACCTGCGGCTGGCACGACAGCATAGGCGGCGTGTCGAATGCGGAAGAAGTGCACGAACGCTACGGGTCGGGCCGCTATCAGGAATTGCGCAACGCGTTTTATCGCAACGGCACCGACAATCTGCTCGTCGAAATGGGCAAGTGGGGGCTCGGCATCTCGGATCTGCTGATGACGCTCAATCTCTTCAGCCGTGTCGACGTCACGGGCGAGGGCGCGCTGAATTTCGTGCCGGGCAATTCGAAGGCCGGCGACTACGTCGACCTGTATGCACCGATGAACACGCTCGTGGTGCTCACCGCGATCCAGCATCCGCTCGATCCGAATCCGGAATATGCGCCCAGGCCGGTCAAGCTTGCATTGAGCCATGCCGAGCGCGACGTCGCCGAACTGTGCCGAACCTCATGTGAGGAAAACGTGCGCGGTTTCATCAACACCGATCGCTTCTTTCTTTGAGCGGAGCCCGACATCATGACAACGACGCTGACAGCTAGCGACAAACGCGCCGAACACGCGGTCTTTCGCGAAACACTCGCGGCCGGGGAACCGTGGCTGCACGAACTGAAGGCTGGCCAGACGCTGCGTATTCTCGATCTGGAAGGCAATCAGGCCGTCGATACGCTGTTCTTCAGTCTCGCCGATCCGCGTGAGCGGTTCGATCCGCAACGCACGCTGCGCAGGCAGAAAAGCCTGTACCTGACGACGGGCACCGTGCTCTATTCGAACCTCGGCAAGCCGATGCTGACGATCGTCGCCGATACCTGCGGGCGTCACGACACGCTCGGCGGCGCGTGCGCGCAGGAGAGCAACACGGTGCGCTACGCGCTGGAAAAGCGCTACATGCATAGCTGCCGCGATAACTACCTGCGCGCCTGTGCACACGACGGACGTTTGTCGAAGCAGGACATCGGCGCGAACATCAACTTCTTCATGAACGTGCCGGTGACGTCCGAAGGCGGCCTGACTTTCGAAGACGGCATCTCAGCGCCAGGCAAGTACGTCGAACTGCGCGCGGAAATGGATGTGATCGTGCTGATCTCCAACTGCCCGCAGCTGAACAATCCGTGCAATGCCTACAACCCGACGCCCGCCGAGTTGCTGATATGGAACTGAAGCGTATCCGCAACTGGCTTTACTTCGTCATGCTGGTTCGCTCCGGACGCTGCTGCACCTGCACGCGCGAACAACTGACTCACGCAGATCGCTGACACGGACCTCTGCCGCGGACGACCGCGGCATGCATTCCCACGTGGCGGGACGGCCCGCCCATGAATCAAGATCCCTTTCATGTTCGAGAAAATCCTGATCGCCAATCGCGGCGCGATTGCGTGCCGCATCCTTAGAACGCTGCGCGAACTCGACGTTACCGGTGTTGCCGTTTACGCGGAAGCGGATCGCGCGAGCCTTCATGTGAGCGAGGCGCCCATCGCGCACGGTCTCGGCGATGGAGCCGCGTCGGCCACCTATCTCGATGCGGAAAAGATTCTGGCGATCGCCCGCCGCGAGAACGTGCAGGCGATCCATCCGGGTTACGGTTTTTTATCGGAGAACGCCGGTTTCGGCGAAGCGTGCGAAGCGGCGGGCATTGCGTTCATCGGACCGACGCCGGCGCAATTGCGCGCCTTCGGTCTGAAGCACACGGCGCGTGCAATCGCGGCGCAAGAGGGCGTGCCGATGCTCGAAGGCACCGGCTTGCTCGAGGACCTCGCCGCCGCGCTCGATGCGGCAGCCGCGATCGGCTATCCGGTGATGCTGAAAAGCACGGCCGGCGGCGGCGGCATCGGCATGCGGGTGTGCTGGAACGTCGAGGAGCTGAGCGCGCATTTCGACGTGGTCAAGCGTCTTGGCCAGAACAACTTCAGCGATGCCGGCGTGTTCCTCGAAAAGTACATCGAGCGGGCGCGGCATCTGGAAGTGCAGGTTTTCGGCGACGGCCAGGGCGATGCGATCGCCCTCGGCGTGCGCGATTGCTCGGTGCAGCGGCGCAATCAGAAGGTGCTCGAAGAAACCCCCGCGCCCTGTTTGCCCGAGGGCATGTCGGCCGCATTGTGCGACGCTGCCGTCAAGCTCGCTAAGGCGGTGAGTTACCGTTCGGCCGGCACCGTCGAATTCGTCTACGACAGCGCGGCGCAGCAGTTCTATTTCCTCGAGGTGAATACGCGCCTGCAGGTCGAGCATGGCGTGACAGAGCAGGTCTGGGGCGTCGATCTCGTACGTTGGATGATCGAGCTGGCGGCGGGCGCGCTCGCGCCGTTGCAGGAACTCGCCGCAGGCTTGCAGCCGCAGGGACACGCGATTCAGGCGCGGCTCTACGCCGAAGATCCGGGCCGCGATTTCAAGCCGAGCCCCGGCCTGCTGACCGATGTCGCGTTTGCGCACGCAGACGGTCGCGCACTGCGCATCGACACGTGGGTCGAAGCGGGCTGCGAAGTGCCGCCTTACTTCGACCCGATGCTGGCGAAAGTGATCGCATGGTCGCCGACGCGCGACGCGGCACGCCGCGCGCTCAATGACGCGTTGCAGAACACGCGCATCTACGGCGTGGAGACGAATCGCGACTACTTGCGGCAGATTCTCGACGATCACCCGTTTGCATCGGGCGAACCGTGGACGCGCTGTCTCGAAGCGCTCAGGTATCGGGCGAGCACGATCGAAGTGGTCAGTGGCGGCACGCAGACGACCGTGCAGGATCATCCGGGCCGTCTCGGCTACTGGGCGGTCGGCATTCCGCCTTCCGGTCCGATGGATGACCGCGCGTTGCGGCTCGGCAACCGGCTGCTCGGCAATGCCGCCGACGCCGCCGCACTCGAAATCACCATGAGCGGGCCGACGTTGCGCTTCAACACGGATGCGGTCGTCACGGTGACGGGCGCGCGTCTGCCGGTGCTGCTCGACGATATCGAACAGCCGTTGAACACGACGCTCTTTGTCGCGGCCGGTTCGACGCTCGCGCTCGGCACGATTCGCGGCGCGGGTGCGCGTGCCTATCTGTGCGTGCGCGGCGGTTTCGATGTCGCGGTGTATCTCGGCAGCCGCAGCACCTTCACGCTCGGCCAGTTCGGCGGACATGGCGGGCGTGCGCTGCGTGCAGGCGATGTACTGCACCTTCACCCGCTGCAGGATGAGAAAGCGGGCGCGGCGCTCGCCAAGGTCCCCGAGCTGGAAACGGTGCGCACGCTGCGCGTGATCTATGGTCCGCACGGCTCGCCGGAGTACTTCAGTCCGCGTTATATCAAGCAGTTTTTCGACACCGAATGGGAGATCCATTTCAACTCCAGCCGCACCGGTGTGCGTCTGATCGGACCGAAGCCGGAGTGGGCGCGCGAGGATGGCGGCGAGGCGGGGCTGCATCCGTCGAACATTCACGACAACCCGTATGCGGTCGGCGCCGTCGATTTCACCGGCGACATGCCCGTGATTCTCGGCCCCGATGGCCCGAGCCTGGGCGGCTTCGTGTGCCCGGTGACGATCATCGAGGCGGATCTTTGGCAGATCGGTCAGTTAAAAGCGGGCGACAAGGTGCGCTTCGTGGCGGTGCACATCGATGCGGCGCGTGAGGCGGCGCGCCAACGTCTGCGTGAATTGCAGACTCTCGAATTCGACGCAAAGCCGCAATTCACCGAGCCCGCAGCGCTCGTCTCGCCGATCGTCCTCGATACCGGTGCGGATCGCGAACGGCTCGTCGCACGCGTTTCCGGCGACACGCATCTATTGCTCGAAATCGGCCCGGCGGAACTCGATCTCGTGTTGCGTTTTCGCGGCCATGCGCTGATGCAGTCGCTCGAATCGATGGCGCTGCCTGGCGTGATTGATCTGACGCCAGGCATCCGCTCGCTGCAGATTCACTACCAGCCTGAAACGCTGCCCCTGCCGCAGTTGCTCGCGATCGTCGAGCGCGCGTGGCAGCATGTGCTGTTGCAGAAGGATTTGCGCGCGCCGTCGCGGATCGTGCATTTGCCGCTGTCGTGGGACGACCCCGCGTGCCGGCTCGCGATCGACAAATACATGACCACGGTGCGCAAGGATGCGCCGTGGTGCCCGAGCAATCTCGAGTTCATCCGCCGCATCAACGATCTCGACTCGATCGATGCCGTCAAACAGATCGTGTTCGATGCCAGCTATCTCGTGATGGGACTCGGCGACGTATATCTCGGCGCGCCGGTCGCGACGCCGCTCGACCCGCGTCACCGGCTCGTGACGACCAAATACAATCCGGCGCGCACCTGGACGGCGGAGAACTCGGTCGGCATCGGCGGTGCGTATCTGTGCGTGTACGGGATGGAGGGTCCAGGCGGTTATCAATTCGTCGGCCGCACGTTGCAGATGTGGAACCGCTATCGCGAAGTCGCTGATTTTGCGGGACGGCCCTACCTGTTGCGCTTCTTCGATCAGATTCGCTTCTACGAAGTGCCCGCCGACGAGTTGCTGCGTATTCGCGCGGACTTTCCGCTGGGGCGCTATCCGTTGAAGATCGAACAAACCGAGTTGTCGTTGGCCGACTATCAAACGTTTCTCACGCGCGAATCGGCGGGCATCGAGCAATTCCGCGCGCGTCAGCAAGCTGCGTTTCAGGCCGAACGCGAGCGCTGGCGCGCAGCGGGAACGGTGGAAGAGAGCTTTGACGCGCCGGTTGCCGAGGACGCGGAACTGGCGCCGCTGAAAGATGGCGAAATAGCGGTGGACAGCGAGATTGCCGGTAGCCTTTGGCAAGTGCGCGTGAATTCCGGCGACACGGTCGAGGCGGGCGACGTGCTGCTCGTCATCGAGTCGATGAAGATGGAAATCTCCGTGTGCGCGCCGTGTGCGGGAACCGTCGGCGAGATACACGTGGCGCCTGGCTCTGCGGTGCGCGCGGGGCAGCGCGTTGCCGTCATCGAACGTCTTTGATTTTCCGGGGTAAAAATTTATGTCTTCATTTGATCTGCGTTTGCCTACGCTGCGCGCCGCTTACCTTGCCGGGACGCTCACGCCGCGCCAATTGATTGGCGAGTTGCGGGCGAAAGCCGCTGCACTGAATCCCGAGTTTCATCTGTTCATCCACCTTCTGAGCGAAGCGGAAGTCGCGCCGTATCTGGACCAGCTGGAAACACAGGATATCGAAGCATTGCCGCTCTATGGCATTCCGTTCGCGATCAAAGACAACATCGATCTGGCGGGGATTCCGACGACGGCCGCCTGCCCCGCGTTTGCCTATACGCCAGGCGAGTCGGCGACGCTCGTCGCGCAGCTGATCGCGCTGGGCGCCGTGCCGCTCGGCAAGACCAATCTCGACCAGTTCGCCACCGGCCTGAACGGCACGCGTTCGCCGTACGGCAAGTGCCGCAACAGCGTGCATCCCGACTATCCGTCGGGCGGATCGAGTGCGGGGTCGTCGCTGGCGGTCGCGCTGGGCGTCGCGAGCTTTGCGCTCGGCACCGACACGGCGGGCTCCGGCCGCGTACCGGCGGGGCTCAATAACCTTGTCGGACTCAAGGCGACCAAAGGTGTGCTGTCCACTGCCGGTGTCGTGCCGGCTTGCCGCACGCTCGATTGCGTGACCTACTTCACGGCGACCGCGCGCGAAGCGAGCGACCTGCTCGCACTTACAGCGCAAGCCGATCCCCGCGATGCATACAGCCGTAAGAACCCGCAATGGAACGACGCGCGCGCATTCGGCAAGCTCGCCACCTTCCGCTTCGGCGTGCCGTCGCAACCCGAATTCGCGGGCTGTGCCGAAAGTCCGGCGTTGTTTGCGAAGGCTCGTGCGCTGCTCGAAGCGGCGGGCGGCGAGGCGGTCGAGATCGACTTCGCGCCGTTCGTCGAAGCGGCGAACCTGCTTTATCAAGGCCCTTGGGTCGCGGAACGCTACAGCGTGGCGGGCGAGTTGATGGAAGCGAACAGGGAGGCCGTGTTGCCGGTCATTCGCGACGTGCTGGCGAAGGCGCCGGGCGCCACTGCAGTCGAACTGTTTCGCGCGCAATACCGGCTGCAAGCGTTGAAGACCGTCTGCGACGCCGCGCTCGAATCACTGGACTTCGTTCTCACGCCGACCTATCCGCGTCCCGTCACGCTCGCAGAGTTGGAGCGCGACCCCATCGGGCCGAACTCGTTACTCGGCTACTACACCAACTTCATGAATCTGCTCGACTACGCGGCCGTCGCGACACCGACCGCATTCATGAAGAATGGCCTGCCATGGGGCGTAACCGTGTTCGGCCGCGCGTTCACGGATCAGTATCTGTTGAGCGTGGCCGATCTGCTGCAGCGGGCAAGCGGTGTCGAATGTGTCGGGGGCGGCAGGCCCGATGCGAGCGAGCGACCGACGACGGCGGCCAACGATCGGGTACGTGTCGCGGTGTGCGGCGCCCACATGCAGGGGTTGCCGCTCAATCGCGATCTGGTTTGCCGCGGCGCACGCCTCGTAGAGGCGACGCAAACTGCGCCGCGCTATCGCTTGTCCGCGCTGGCGGCCACGCCGGATGGCACGAGGCGGCCCGGCATGCGGCGCGTGCCGGACGGCGGCGCGGCGATCGCGATCGAAGTCTGGGAGATGCCCAGTCCGGAATTGGGCTCGTTCCTCACGACGATTCCCTCTCCGCTTGCGCTAGGGAAGGTCGAACTGGCGAACGGTACGTGGGTGACCGGCTTTGTGTGCGAAGGTTATGGCCCGGAGGCCGGGACCGACATCACGGAGTTCGGCGGCTGGCGAGCATGGCTCGCAAGCGGGCGCAAATAAATAGCGCGTGTGGTGGCGGATGCGCCGTTGTGCGGCAGACATGCCTGGCTGCCGCTCATTTTATTTGCAGGGAAGCTGGTGCGGCGCCATAGACCCTCGAGGACAATACCGGCCTCCCTTCGGGGCAAGACAAGATTCGTCCCTTTTCTTTCGCGCGGATGGCCGCTACATTGATCTCTGCGCCGGCATGTCGGAACGCGCCAGGTTTAATGAACAGATCGCCACGAAGCACGCCCTGAGTACGGAGCAAACTGGCCGCGCTTCGGCGCTCGAGACACATGGTCCTCATGTATTGTGTGATCGCCGAACGAGCGAAGGTGATCGGCCGTCACAGGCTCAAGCGCTTGTTCTTCGGTCCGGTGCAGATACCTCTTGATTAGCAACTTGCGAGGCGACACGGGTTCAATGTCGTGCAGCCGCCGTCTCGCGCCATGGCTGCCACGTGCCCAGCGTGTGCCTTCATAGGGAGCGATACATGCAGCAACTCATCAGGCATCCCGTCATCCTGCTGGTCATCTCGTTCGCGTTCATGTCGCTGGCGGCCTGGTTCGGGAACTCGGTTCTACGAAAACGTATGGTGCTCGATGAAGATTCGCGCGACGACTTCAGAACCGTTCAGGGTGCCACGTTGACGCTGCTCGCCCTGATCATCGGTTTCAGCTTGTCCATGGCGGTAGGCCGTTACGATCAGCGAAAGAACTACGAAGAGGAAGAAGCCAACGCGATCGGGACAGAGTTCATTCGCGCGGATCTTTTGCCGGAAGCGGCGGCCGCCGCGATCCGCTCGGACCTCGCGAAGTATCTCGACTTGCGCATCGAGTACTATCAGACTCGCGACACGCAACGCGTGGAGCGGATCAATGCCGCCACCTCTGAACTGCAGGACAAGTTGTGGTCCGCAGCCAGAAGCGGCGCCGTCGCCCAGCCGAATCCCGTCGTCGCGCTCGCCGTTGCAGGCATGAACGATGTGATCAACACTCAGGGCTATACCCAGGCAGCATGGTCGAACCGCATCCCCGTGGCGGCCTGGATAATGATGATCCTGATCGGCGTGTTCGCCAACGTACTGGTGGGATATGGGGCGACAAATCCGGGCAGCAAAGGCCGCTTCCTGATGATCATGCCGTTGACCGTGTCTATCTCGTTCATGTTGATTGCGGACATCGATACTCCGCGCAACGGCATCATCCGTGTCGTGCCGCAAAATCTCATTAGCGCGGCGCAATCTCTGCACAGACCATAAGACCGCTCGACACGCTCACCGGCCCCACACAAGATAACCACGCTCAACCCGCCCCGGCCCCTGCGTAACGCGCCAGAAACATATCCGCCGCGGAATCCGCCACCTGCTTCTGTTCGTCCTGACTGAGAGAGGGCTGCCCCATCGTCACCTGCGGCCAGAATGCGAACGCCTTCACGAGACCTTGCAACTGATGCGCGGCGAACACCGGGTCCGAGGTACTAAGACGCCCATCGGCGGTGGCCGCGCGTACCCATACCGTCAGGTCTTCCTCGCGTTCGCCCAGCCGCGCCACCATGTCCCGCGCCCGCTCCGGCGAATGAATGCCCGCCGCGATGGCCACGCGTGCGAGCGACAGGAACGCATCGTCGTTCATCAGCGTCAGCTTGCGCGACAGCAGTTCGAGCAGCTGCGCGCGCAACGGCATGTCGGCGCGATAAGCCGGCGCGGGTCCCATATGACTGGCGTCCCACAACTGCCGCAGGATTTCCGCGAACAGCGCTTCCTTGCTGGGGAAATGGTTGTAGACCGTGCGCTTGGAAACGCGCGCGCGAGCGGCGATGCGGTCCATGCTGGTCGCATCGAAGCCGGCTGCGAGAAATTCCTCGATGGCCGCGCTGATGACGGCGAGGCGCTTGCGATCGGTGAGGCGCTGAGGGGTGACATTCGGGTCCATCGAAGAATTTTACACCGGGTAGTTTACTTTTCAGGATAATAAACTACACTATCCAGTCTACTTTCCGCATCCAGGCATTCCCTATGACATCGTTCATCGGTTCCATCAGCCGGGCTTTGGGTCTCACCGCGGCGAAACGCGGGCGCGAGTTGTCCGGTTCGTCGGCGCAGCATGACGGCCAGCGCTTTCGCAACGTCAAGCCGCGTCCCGCGGAAGGATTCGGCAAGACCTTGCGCATCGCGTGGAACGTGTTGTTGAACAAGCCTGCGGGCACCGTGCCGTCCGGCGCGTTGCCCGTCGATACGCTGACCCGGGAGCAGCTCGACGCCGCGCCCGATCGCAGCCTGTATCGGCTCGGGCATTCGACGATGTTGCTCAAGCTGCGCGGCCAGTTCTGGCTGACCGATCCGGTGTTCGCCGAACGCGCGTCGCCGTTCCGGAGTGTCGGCCCCAAGCGCTTTCATGCGCCGCCGATTGCGCTTGCCGATTTGCCGCCGCTGCGTGGCGTGATTCTCTCGCACGATCATTACGACCACCTCGACCGCGACACGGTGCTCGCGCTCGCCGCGAGCACGGGCGTGTTTCTCACGCCGCTCGGGGTGGGCGACCGACTGATCGAGTGGGGCATCGCCGCGAGCAAAGTGCGTCAGTTCGATTGGTGGCAGGGCGTGCAGATCGATGGCCTGGAATTCACGGCGACGCCCGGACAGCATTTCTCGGGGCGCAGCCTGTTCGACGGCAACAGTACCTTGTGGGCATCGTGGGTCATCGTGGATGACGATCTGCGCGTGTTTTTCAGCGGCGATACAGGCTACTTCGATGGTTTCAAGGCAATCGGCGAGCGGCTCGGTCCGTTCGACGTCACGCTCATCGAGACGGGCGCTTACGACGCGCAATGGCCGTACGTGCACATGCAGCCCGACGACACCGTGCAGGCGCATGTCGATTTGCGCGGCGACTGGCTAATGCCGATTCACAACGGCACCTTCGATCTGGCGATGCATCGCTGGCACGAGCCGTTCGAACGCGTGATCGGCCTGGCCGCCGCGCGCGGCATCAACCTGTCGACGCCGCGCATGGGCGAGCGGTTGGACCTCGGCGCACCGCATCGCGGCGAGCGCTGGTGGCGCAACGTCGTCGAGACCGCCGATGCGCCGAAGACGTCGCGGCGGTGGTTTGCCTGTCGCCATACCGGGCAGGCCAATTCGTAAAACGCCGACCCTTGACGTTGAACCGCTTTGGCGGGACGCGAGGGCAACTTCGGGCACTGGCCGGTTCAGACAAGGCCGAACGATAGGCGAGCCGGTCGCATCAGGGCGCGCCGTCATCGGCGGCCGCCGTTCGCGCGGGGTGAACCGCCAGCATGTGGCTCGAAAACCCTTTGTCCTGTTCGAGCCGCCACGTCGCCCATAAACGCTTGGCTGGCTCGTCGAGTTCGATGGCGAGCCAGTTACGGCGCGGCGCGAGGCGTATGCCCGCGCCCGGCAGCTCCATCATCTGCAGCCGATGCTCGGTGTCGATTGTTTCGCCGGCTTTCGCGTTCTGCTCCATGTAGAACAGAAAGAAGAAATCCGCCACGCCCGACGGTGCGGGATGGACGACAGCCGAACTCGTCAACTGATTGAGCCTGCGGGCGTTATTCCCGGCTGCGCCGTTCGCTTCGATGATGCCCCATGTGGCCACGTGCACATCGCCGGACACCATGGTCACGCGGCGCTGGCGCGGGCCGTCCGCGAAAGCGACGAGGTTGCGAACGAGGCGCTTGCGCTGGCCTTCGTGATCGTCATTGGACCAGTGATCGTGGATGTCGTCGGACAAACTTTTGGTGACGTGCTCGCGCAGCACACCAAAACTATAGACCGCCTCGGCGATGCGGATCTTCGGATGCGCAACCGGCACGCTGCTGACGAACGGCAGATGCTCGACGGTGTCGGGCAGCGTTCCGAGCCATTGCGCCATCGCGTCCCAAGTTGCTTCGCCGATCACCTGCAATTGCGAGCGCTCGCTGCGCAAGTCCGGTATGAGAATGGCGAGCGACCCGAACACGCCCGCATGCGAAAACCCGGGCTGGCGCGGCAGGAACGAGGGCGCAAGCGGGTCTTGCTTCATCAGCGCATCCCAGTCGATCGGATCGAAACGAGGCAGGCGGGTCGGCTGATCCGGCAGCGATTGCGGCGGCAGCAGTTCCTCGGGCATCTGCAACTGATACACCCAGAAGTTGCGGCGCGCCGCGGCGAACAGTGCGCGAAATACGGGGCTCGCCTGCAACTCGGGGCTATAGGAGCCCCAGCCATCGAAGATATCGTGGTCGTCCCACATGATCAGCGAGGGGATCGTCGCGAACGCGCAGGCGGCGTCGAGCGTGCCGTCGTACGCGTTCGCGGGCCACGGCGTGTTGCCGCGCGCATAGCGCCAGCGGTCGATGTATAGCCCGAAGTAGTAGCGCTCGATGTCGTCGGCGAGTTTCGCGCTGACGGCGACGCCCGGCTGATCCACCACCGGCAGATTGCTCCATGTCTTGAGCGCTTCGATGTCTTCCCAGATCGAATCCATGTAGATCTGGTCGCCGCCCATCAGCATCGCGTGAAATCGCAGCGGGATGCCCTGCTGAAAGAGTGTGGAGTCGACCCACGCCTGATGCTCGTCCCAGTCGGGTTCATGGGCTTTGAGCAGTGCGCCGTCGTGATTCGTGATCAGATCGGCCCAGACATTGCTCGCATCGTGCTGAAGATCCTTCATCACCTTGACCGACGAAAACCCATTGCACGACACATACGTGAAACGCGGCGTCTGGCCGGTGGCGGGCACGATAAAGCGCCACGTCGCATTGCCGCCGAACGAATACGTGACGACCCGTTCTTGCGCCGCTTGTTTGACCGGCATCGCGTAGCGCAGCACTTGCGCGTCGTTCGTCTTGCGCAGCAAGCGTGGCGCGGCCGGATCAGCGTTGCCGTCGACAGTGAGCGTGGGCGGCGCGGCGTCTGCGCGAATGACGATCAGCGCGGTGATGCGCCACAGCGTCGGCGCGTCCGCCATGGCGGGCCGCAAGCCGAGCACCGGGCCCATCAGCAGATCGTTCTGTGAGGATGCCTTCTTTCTGGTGGTGGCCATGCTTCACCTCGCCATGTTGACGTCGCGGGTCCGCGCGCGTCATTCGGGCATTGGATGGTGGGCGCGGTGCGCGTCGATTTTGCGCGGTCGGCCGGTGAAGATTAGTGCAGCGCGCCACCGAACATGCATCGGGACGAACCCTGGCGCATGGCTTCACCGCGCCAGGATCGCGGTTTGTGCATCGAATCCGCAACGCGTACAGCGACGACGCGCCGCGTTCGCTGTGCGGCACGCTTCATTCAGACGTGCCGCACAGCGTCGATTTCCGCGCGAAGCGCGGCCACGACGCCAGTCCAATCACCTCGTGTGGTTTGTCGAAAGAGCCGCGCTTGTGCGTACCACGGACTATCGTTTCGTTCGAGTTGCCATCGCCAATCCGGCATGAACGGCAAAGCAATCCATACGGGTTTGCCGAGCGCGCCCGCCAGATGCGCGACCGCCGTGTCGACGCTGATGACGAGGTCGAGGCGTGCGATCAGTGCAGCGGAATGCGCGAACGTGATGAGCCGCGCGGAAACATCGCGCAACCGCCCACGCTGTGCCAGTTGCGCGAAGCACGCGCGGTCACTTTCGCGCACCTCCTGTTGCAGCGAGAAGAATCTGACGTCGGCATCCAGCAGCGGCGTCAATTGCGCGAGCGGTATGGAGCGGTTGCGATCATTCAGATGCGTTGTGCTTCCTGACCACACGATTCCAATCTTGAGTTGCCGATCGGTATCGGCAAAAAGATCGTCCCACTGACGGATAAGAGCCTCGTCCGCATGCACATACGGTGCGAGCGTGGCGAGATCGGCTGCACGAATCTTGAGCGCGAACGGCAGGCTCATGATTGGAATGTGGTAGTCGAAATGCGGCACCGGCGCTGTCTCGCCGATGACTTCGGCCGCGCCGCGATAATGTCGCAGCAGCGGCAGCAAGGCCTCCTGAACACGCAACACGACGCGAGCGCCGGCTGCGCTGAGTCGATCCACGAAGCGCACGAATTGCAGCGTGTCACCGAAGCCCTGCTCGTGATGAACCAATACGGTCTTGCCGGTGACCGGTTGGGCGCCGGTCCACAGGGTGTTCTGCGGGAAACCATGGCTGCCGGTGCCATCGCGCCAGCGCCATTCGTATTCGCGCCAGCCGTGTTCGAATTCGCCGAGCAGCAGGTTGGTCTGAGCGCGATTGGTGCGCGCGCCGGCATCGTTCGGATCGAGCGAAAGCGCCTTCTTGAACTGGAGCAATGCCTCATCGAAACGCGACAGGTCTCGCAACGCCACGCCGAGATTGACGTAGGCGCGCACGAAACGCGGCTTGAGCGCGATCGCCTGCCGGTAGGCTTCCAGTTCGTCGTCATAGCGCTCCATCGTGCCGAGCAGCGCGCCCCGGTTGTAATGCGCTTCGGCGGATAGCGGCTGGACTTTGCACAGGTGCTCGAGCATCGCAAGTGACCGTTGCAATTCGCCCCGCTGGATCAGGGACATGGCGGCGCCATACAACGAAGCGGCATGGTTGGGAAATTGAGCGAGGCAGCGTTCGAACAGCGCAATCGCATCATCGTGACGTTGCGCCGACTGGCACACTTGCGCGGCGAAATTCAGTTGATCCACGGACATGGACGTGGTCGCCGATGGCCGCGTCAGATACTCCGCTGCGCGCATATGATCGCCCTGCCTCGCGGCGATGGCGCCGAGACCTGCCAGCGCTTCGCCGTGATCGGGAACGCTCGCCAGAATGGTATGCAGCAGACTGGCGGCCTCGTCGAATTGACCGGCGTTAAAGCTCTTTTGCGCAGCGGCGAGCGCGAGTTCAATGTCGTGATTCATGGCGAGGAATGCGATCTGCCGACGAATGGGCAACGGCTCATTGTACGGGATCGCATCGAACGGGGACCGGCAGCTTGCTGTTGGTCCTGGTGCATGCGGTGCTGTGGCCGCTCGCGCTGAGGGTCGTCCAATCACGCTTACTCGACAGCGAAGGCGTCGCGCGCAGCGCGCGAGCAGGCATGTGCGGCCCGATGCCTGCAACGCGACGCGCGTGACGATCAACGAACGGTATTGAGCTCCGGATTCTGGCGTTGGGCAATGTTTCAAAGGCCGCGAGAATTCGGCGCTTCGCGCGATGGGTCAGAGCTTCGAGCCTCCATCGACTCGCAGCGTTTCGCCCGTGATCCAGCGCGCGGCGTCGGATGCAAGAAACACGACCGCATCGCCGATTTCATCGGGCTGGGCGAGACGCTTCAGCGCCTGCATGCCGAGCGTGGCAGCGCGCCCTTCGTCGGTTTTCGTGAAGTTCGACATATCGGTTTCAACGACGCCCGGCGCAACGGCATTCACCCGGATGCCACGTTCTCCGAGCGCCGAGGCGAAATGCGTGACGAGGGTATCGACGGCACCCTTGGTCGCCGCATAGGCCGATAGCGCGCCAACCGCCGCGCGTGCCGCGAGCGACGAGACCATGACGATGCTGCTGCCCTTGCACATCACCGGCAGCAGTTGCTGGACGAGGAAGTAGGGCGCGCGCACGTTCACGGCAAACAGCGTGTCGAAGGCTTCGACCGTCGTCTCTTCGATGCTCGCGGCTCGGGAAACCCCCGCGTTCGCGACGAGAATATCCAGGCGATGGCCAATCACTTCACGCACGCGTTTCGCGAGCAGGTGTGCACCGTCCGCGTCGCGCAGGTCGGCTGCGACTTTTTGCGCGGCGCCCCCCGCCGCGCGAATCTCCGCAACGACGGCTTCCGCTTCCTTTTCGCCGGTGCTGTAGTGGACGAGCACCTGAGCACCTGCACGAGCGAGTGCGAGCGCGCTGGCGCGACCGATGCCGCGCGACGCGCCCGTGACGAGCGCAGTTTTTCCAGTAAGGTTGTTCATGACTAGACTCCAGAAGTGATGAGACAGGTCAGTCCTGTTCGTGATGCGCCTGGCGTTCCGAAAGAAACTGTGTGACATGCGAAACGAACCGCTCAGGGTGCTGATAGAGCGAGCCATGGTTGGCATCGGGATACAGGATCAGTTGAGCGTTGGGGATGTTCTGCTGCAGGATCCACGAGTTGATCGAATAGATGATCACGTCGTTGTCACCGTTGACTACGAGCGTCGGCTGCTTCAGCGCGTGCAGATACGCGTACGGGTCAGCTTGCGGCGCGCCCCACTTCGCGAGCGCCGCAAGCTGAGCGGGTGCGACCTTCTCGCTGGCTTGCGGATCGCGATTCTCCTTGCGCAGGCGGAATCGTTCGAGAAACCGGCGTCCGGCCGCCTGGCTTTGCGCCGACGGCGAGAAGTGCACCTTCAGCCATAACTCGTCGGGTTCGTCGTAGGTCGCGCCGAAGATCTGCTGCGCCTCGGGCGTGAGCGTTGCCATGCCTTCGCCGCTGCGCGGCCCCGTTCCGACGAGCACCACACGGCGCACCAGATCGGGTTCGGCGAGCGCGAGGGTCTGGGCGATCAAACCTCCCATCGAAAAGCCAAGGACGTCGACCTGCTGCAGCCCGAGGGCCTTGATGAACGCCGCGGCGTTGGCGGCCATCTCCTCGATTGATTCCGGAACTTCGCCCGACGAACTGGCGATGCCTGCGTTGTTGAAGAGAATCACTTCGCGGTCCTTAGCAAAACCGTCGGTGATGGCGGGGTCCCAGTGATCCATGGTGCCGGTGAAGTGAATGTTAAACACGAGCGGCACGGTATCGCGCTTGCCGAAGCGGCGGTACGCGAAGCGGCCGCCGTTCGTTTCGACGAATTGCGTCGGCGCGCTCTGGTGGGTGTGGTGGGTCATGGCTTTATCTCCGCATAGATATCGTTGCGCTTAGCCGGCAGTCTTGCCGCCGTCGACGGTGACGATCTGACCGGTCACGAACGACGCTGCGTCGGAAGCGAGAAACGTGATCGCGCGGGCGATGTCGTCGGGCTGGCCGACGCGCCCGAGCGGCACGGACGCGGCGAGCGCGGCCTTGCGCTCGGCGGTGCCGGTGAAGCGGTCGAGCATGCCGGTGTCGGTCGGTCCGGGCGCGACGGCGTTCACGCGCACGCCCGACGACGCCACTTCGAGCGCCGCCGACTTCGTGATGCCTTCCACTGCGTGCTTGCTGCCCGCATAAACCGACGCATACGCGGCGCCCTCGTGACCATATGTCGACGACACGTTGACGATGCTGCCGTGCTTTTGCGCCTGCATGACCCGCAACTCGTGCTTGAGGCTCAGCAACGTGCCGAGAACGTTGGTGTCGAAGGTCGCTGCGTAGCTCTCGGCGCTCTGGTCGAGAATCGAGCCCGGCTGGCCTTCGGTCCCGGCGTTGTTGACCGCCGCGTCGATACGGCCGAAGCGCGCCAGCGCCGCATCGACGAGGTCGCGCACTTCGTTGTCATGACGGACGTCGGCGCGAATGAAGACGGCGTCGGCGCCGCGTTGGCGCAGTTCGGCTTCGAGCGCGCGGCCTTCGGCTTCACGGCGGCCCGAAACGATCAGACGCGCGCCGCTCTCGGCGAATGCGAACGCGGTGGCGCGGCCGATACCGGTCAACGCGCCGGTGATCAGGATGACTGGCTTGTCCATTTGGAAACTCCTTCAGATATAGATGTAAGGTATGGCTCAAACGGTTGCTGCGATTCGCCCTTGCCTGCTCAGCAATGTAGTCGTCGCTTGCACGCGTGAAAAAGACTTTGTAGGCTGAGGGACATGCCTCGCAGGCATGGAACGCCGGGAGGGCAAATGGAGTTGCGCCACTTGAGGTACTTCGTGGCGGTCGCGGAGACCGGCAGCCTGACCGTGGCGGCCGAGCAGCGGCTGCATACGTCTCAGCCCTCGCTGAGCCGCCAGATCCGCGATCTGGAGGACGAAGTCGGCGCAGAGCTTTTCAGCCGCAGCGCGCGCGGCGTCGAATTGACGGCTGCGGGCAAGGCGTTTCTCGATCACGCGCGGCTCGCGCTCGCGCAGGTCGACGCGGCCAAGGAAGCGGCGCGGCGCGCCTCCTCGCCGGCGAGGAGGGTGTTCGCGCTGGGCTTCCTGACGGGGCAGGAGATGACGTGGCTGCCGAGGGCGATGCAGGTCCTGCGCGACGAATTGCCAAACGTCGACGTAACGGTGTCGAGCCACTATTCGCCCGACCTCGCTGACGCGCTCGCGCGCGGCAAACTCGACCTCGCATTTCTGCGGGCCGAGCGGGGATTCGATCTGGAATATCGTGTGGTGAACCGCGAGAAGCTGGTGGTGTTGATGCCGAGCGATCACCGGCTGACCGAACGCGCGGCGATCCGCGCGCAGGATCTGATCGGCGAGCCATTCATCCTGGCCTCGAACAAGGCCACGGTACTGCACGACGTGATCGAGCAATATCTGCTGATCAATGACGTCGATATCGCGGCCGAGCACCGCGTCGACAATCTGGCGATGGCGATGTCGCTCGTGGCCTCCACGCGTGGGCTCGCGCTGATGCCGGAGTACGCGAACAACCTGCTGCCGTGGTCGGTGGTGAGCCGGCCGCTGGAAGGCGAGGCGCCGACCGTCGATCTCGTTATCGGTTATAGCCGCTCAAACGCTTCACCTACGCTCACGCTCTTTTTGTCGAGAGTGGATGAACTGATCGTGCCGTAGTCGTTGAGGATGCCAGGCTGACTCGTGGCCGCCGATCGCGTCGTCAATCTAGCGCTGATCGATGGAGCGGATATCGATACGACGGTGGCAAGCGAACTCGCTGTGACACGGACGGCGCTCGCGAACGTCCGGCAGCAACTTGCCAGTTTGCAGGAGTCGCTGTTCTGGCGCCTGAGCTGGCCCGTGCGGCAACTCTTTGCTGTGGCCCGGTGACGACGGCCGTGCGCGGTAGACATATCCCTCGCCGAACGCGCTTGCGACTACCCACACATCGGCTTGCAATGGAGAAGCGGGGATCGTCTAAGCGTTGAACAGTTCACTACGTGCTGCATCGATGATCGTTGCGACCGCGGGATGGCTGATGCGACGTTCGATGGAGATCGCAAAGAACTCCTCGACGATGGTGTTGATCTGCCCGACCATCGTCAGCTGATGTTCCGCGTGTAACTGGTCCTCCAGCACGCTTGGGGCGAACAGCAGCCCGCGGCCTTCACGGCCGAACGCCAAGGCCATGGCTCCGTCGTCGAATTCGCCGACGATGCGCGGCGAGATCGCGCGCGACGCCAGCCAATGATCGAGCTTGCGGCGCACCGCTGATTCCGTGCCCGGCAACAGCAGAGGCAATTGGCTAAGCGACATCGGAAAGCGTTTCAGCCCGCCTTGCAGCAACGCCTGCGCACCGAAGCAACTCAATGTCGAACGGCCGAGCCGGTGATTGAAGGCCTTGATGTTGACGTCGGCCGGAATAGGGGCGTCCGCGATGATGAGGTCGAGGCGGTGCACGGCCAGTTGCGCGAGCAATGCGTGCAGCTTGCCCTCATGACAGATCACGCGCAGCGACACGGGCGCGCCTAGCGCCGGTTCCAGCAGCCGGTACGCGATCGCCTTCGGCACCGAATCCGCGATGCCGACGCGAAACCGCGACTGCGTGCCGACTTCCTTTTCGCGCCTTACCGCGCTTTCGAGCTCCGAGCCGAGTGAGAAGATTTCGTCCGCGTAATCGAGCGCCAGCCGGCCGGCATCGGTGAGCTCGGTAGTGCGGCCGCTCTTCTTGAAGAGCTTCTTATCCAGTGCTTCTTCGAGCAGTTTGATCTGGCCGCTGAGCGTTTGCGGCGTGATGTGCAACTGCTCGCCGGCGCGGACGATCCCGCCCGCATGCGCCGCGACCCAGAAGTAATACAGATGCTTGAAGTTCACAGTGCCTCCGTCGACCCTGCAACGTTACGTTTTTCCCGAAGTATCAGCAATAAAAATTCGAATTTTCCGTTGTCTCGAGTTCAGTTAGATTCAAGCCTCGGCCCGAGGCGTCAGCGGGCGGCTCATGACAGCTGACAGAGGTGACAAATGACATCGGTTGCACAATTCCTGCGTTCGAAGACTTCCCAGACCGTGTGGTCGACTCAGGCATCGGCGTCGGTGTACGACGCGATAGCGATCATGGCGCACCGGCAGGTGGGCGCGCTCATCGTGGCACACGAGGGGCGCATAGCCGGCATCGTTACCGAACGCGACTACGCCCGCAAAGTCGTGCTGATGGACCGTTCTTCGCGGGATACACCGGTGCGGGACATCATGTCGACCGCGGTGCGCTACGTCGGCCCGGAGCAGACGACGGAGGAATGCATGGCGCTCATGACCGCGCACCGGATACGTTATCTGCCGGTGATCAACGCGGGGCAACTGATCGGAATGGTGTCGATCGGCGATCTGATCAAGAACCAGATGTCAGAGCAGGAACACACGATCCAGCAACTGGAGCATTACATCCACGGCAACGGTTTGCAGGCCACTAGTGGCCGATTGCAGGCTGGCCGATGGCATGTTTGACGGCCGAAATATTACTGTCCGTAATGTTTCTGTGCGAGAAGCTGGACGCACGATGCGGGCGGCCCCTGACTCATCAAGAGAGGTTTCATATGTATACGCAAATCATCAATCAGCTGCGGTGGGCTGCCGGCAAGCTCACGCGCGGGGGCGCGGCGCTGGGTCTGGCGGGCGTGCTCGCCCTTGGCGCGGTGGCATCGAACGACGCCGAAGCGAAGCGGGTGGGCGGAAGCCAGAGTATCGGGCGCCAGTCGCAGATGGCGTCGCCGTCCGGTCAAGGACAACGAAGCCAGCAAGCTCAACCTGCTCAGCAGGCCGCGCAAGCGCCTGCCGCCGCGCCGGCGCGTAACGGCTGGATGGGGCCGCTCGCCGGCCTTGCCGCCGGCCTCGGCATCGCCGCGCTGCTGTCTTCTCTGGGCCTGGGTGCTGGGCTTGCGCAGATGCTGTCGAATGCGCTGTTGATCGGCCTCGTGATTTTTGCGGGCGTGCTGCTATTTCGCTTCATCGCGAACCGGCGTCGTCCGGATCTCGCTTATGGGCAAAGTGCCGCGAACCGGGGGCAGACGAACGGCTCGCCGTTCATGAGTCAGACTGGCCAAGCGCGGCCGGAGGCAAATTTTTTCGGCTCGCAGCGCGCTGCGACGGATCCGGCCGGAACGGCGGGCAGGGTGCAAACCCCGGCCACTGGGCCGGGGTTGGATCAGGTCGAGTTGCTGACATCGGCGAAGACCATGTTCATACGTCTTCAAAGCGCGTGGGACCGCAACGAGCAGGGTGACCTATTCGAGTTGACCACGCCCGAAATGTTCGCGCGAATCAAGCAGGATCTGGAAGGTCGCGGCAGCCAGCCAAACAGCACGGAAGTACCTCAACTCGATGCCGAGGTGCTGGGCGTGGAGACCAATGCGGAGGAGACTTTGGTCAGCGTGCGCTTTTACGGTCAAATGCGGGAAGACGGCGCTCAGACCGCCCAGCCGTTCCAGGAGGTCTGGAACATCGTTCGCGCCGCGCATGGCGACCCGGCATGGCGACTGGCCGGCATCCAGCAACTGGACCATTGACGGTAATTGGGGGGCATTGCGCTTGATCGGAGGCAGCGGATCGGGCGCGGCGGCGGGCGTGCATCGATGCGATGGACGCCCGCCTGCTTTTCGGGCGGGGAAGACATTCAGCGAATACAGGCCACAGGTTGAATGACAATGATCGTGGCTGATGAATCTCACTCATTCATGCTTGTAGTTCGATGGCGCATCGCTGCCCCGCCTCAATGATTCTTTTAACGCATTGCTCGAATGAAGTTGCGTCAAGCGGAAGCCGAAATGGGTTTCAACTTCCGCCTTATTTCTATATCCTGGCGAATAAAGCAGAATTCGGGACAAATAATGGAGCGGCTGAACGATATAAGATCTTCTGCGCGACGCACGGTTTGAGAGCTCCCGTACGCGCGGCATCGGGTCGCGTTCGGCCACGCAGGATCCTTAGGCCGACACTTTCACAGTGGCGCCAATCGCCGAACTAATACGCTTTCCTTAATAGTCAAATGTCGTTATTTACTTAAAATCTCACGCACTGCATAGGAATATAGTGCTATTTTTTGAGCAAAGATAAACGCAGAACGCGTAACGATTGGAATACAATTCGGATTCCTGTGCGGCCAGACACGGTCTATCGTGGAAAAATTTCTGCTCGGTCAATTGAATTTAGCAAGGTCCAGGCTCGGCTGGATTGTGCTCATTATGGCGCTGTTGGGGTGCCGGGTTGCGATCGGCCAGACCAATACCCCCGTGCCCGGCATTAACCTGGGCGACGAAATCAGCGACATCATCTACCGGAATCCCGACAACCCGACTCAGGCAATCGGCAATTACATGGCCGGCCTGGCGGCGACCAAGGCTCACTGGGTCCGGATTGCCATCAACTGGGCGCAAACCCAGCCCTCGCCAACGACCATCAATGATGGTGATCCTAATCCGGGCGCAAGCAGTGGGTTGACCTGGGGAGTGGCGGACACGGTTATCCGGGCCGCCCGCAACAACGGCTTAAGAGTACTGGGCGTGATTTTGCTGACCCCTTCGTGGGCAGCAAGTTCAGCCTGTTCCAGCAGCTATCAGCAAGCGAATTACGTTCCATTCTGGCTGTGCGCGCCGGATCCGACTCTCTATACCAAATTTGCGCGGGCCGCTGCCAAGCATTACAGCAGCGATAGTTACGGCGGCCAGGTCGACGCATGGGAGATCTGGAACGAGCCCAACTGCGGCGGTGATTTCATGCCTCACGATCCCGCTCTCTACACGACGATCCTGAGGAGCGTCTACCCGGCTATCAAGCAGGCAAATCCAGGCGCCTATGTATACGCTGGCGGTAGTTCAGGCTGTACTACGTGGCCGAATAACGCGACCGGTGCTCTGCCGTCGAATGGCATTGCGGGCCTCGTCAATTCGACCAACCCTAGCTACCCGGCGCCAATACAGTGGAACCCGCGCGACTGGCTGGCAGTGATGTATGCGAAGGGCGCCCACGGATATTTCGATGCGCTTGCTCACCATCCCTACTGTTATAGCGACGACTGGCAGTCGGCGCCCAATCAGTGCCCGAGCACGACGCTCAACTCGGCGTTCCCGCAATACTCGAATGCGTTCAACATGATGTGGCATACGTTTTCGTCGCCATCGTACGGTTGGCCGGAAAGCGACGGAGGAAATACATTCGCGAGCTATACGGGCACGAGCCTGCGCGAACAGATGAGCACGCACGGCGACGGCGCGAAGGCGATCGCCCTTACCGAGTTCGGCGTGCCGACCACGGGTTCGGATGGCGCGACAAATTTCACGGGTTATTTAGGCGAGGACCCGACCACGTACACGAACGCCAATTTTCGAATCTGGACGGACCTCTCGTCTCAACTGACGCAGGCCAACCAAGCGCGCGAATATAGTGCACTGATGGCTTGGGTTGGGCATCAACCGAAGGGGATGTACGGTCCGGTATACATGTACAGCTATTCCGACCAGGCATTGTGGTTGCCGAGCAGCACGAACGTCTACGAACCGTACTTCGGCATCGTGACGCTCGGTTCGACGACCGGCTCGACGGGCAACGCGGGTGCGGCGAAGATCGCTGGGAGTTCTCAGGCGCCGTCGAGTCACTACTATCCCGCATGGCCCAATTTCGGTGCAATGGCAGCGGCTGCCGCTGGCGGCAGCGGGGGATACGCACCGATAGGTCCAGGCTGGTTCAACGCGCAGGGCAAGTGACTCGTCGTCGTGCCTCCCAAATGACCGAGTAAAGTCGGTCACAGCACATCCTCGGATTCGCTCGGGAACTGCTTGATGACATCGAGCGTGACCGCGCCGATGCAGAGCGGTTTGTCCTTAAAGCATCACGTTTCGCGCGGTGGGTCGGCACCTATCAGAATCAAGCTATTAACGTTACAACGGTTGCTCATTGCCCTGGTGATTCCCATCACAGAAGAACGACAAAGGCTGCGCCATTGAGCACAAGCTCAAATTGAAGTTTCGACGTAGATACATGCTGCAATGCTGGTTCGGCGTGCAAGAGAACGTGAAGGACGGCTGTACTACAACCGGTCATATTGGGTCGTCGACCCGTGATGAAAGACGCGCACTATTCTGGGCGATGCCGACAAGCCCTTTTGTCGGCGCATCGCCGGTTTTTGCCATTAGGAGAGCTACTGACAGCGATGGATCGGTCGTGTCGACTGTGTTGTTCAATAAGGACAAGCTGGACGGGTACTTCGGACTGTCGACATGGCGGCAGAACGACGAGCCGCTCTATGAGCGCATTCGTGCAAAATCAGGTGCCGGCGCGAAGAGCAACTCACGCCGGCACGCTAAAGCAATAGTTGGTCGTCGCTCTCGTTAAGCCAGAAGACGACCTTTTGACTCATCTTTCGCGTTAATTTCCAACGCCCTCACACAGCGAAACCCCGCATACACATACTGATAATGCGCTTGAAACCAGTTGCGGAAAGCCGGCCGCAGCATGCATTGCGCGGTGCGTGCCGAGCCGCCTTTGAGCACGTAATGCTGCCCGTCGAAGAAATTGGCCGAATACCCCGGATAGAACGGAAACGCTTCGAAACCAGGCAGCGCGTCGAATACCGTCGAGGTCCATTCCCAGCCATTGCCGAACTGACCTTCGACGCCGAACGCGCTGACGTTCTGCGCATACGCGTCGACCGGCTTCGGGTCCCAGCTGCGAAAATCGAAATTGCCCGACTCGGCGTGCGGCGCACCTTGCGCGGCACGTTGCCATTGCGCTTCGCTGGGCAGGGACTTGCCGGCCCAGCGCGCGTAGGCACTGGCTTCGGCATGGCTCACGTAGGCTGGCCAGTCGAGCGGCAGCGGCACTTCATCGAACATCGTGCGGAGCATCCATTCACTCGAGTTGCCACCTGTTTCGCCGCTCGCCTCGCGTCGCGACCAGCAGGCAGGATGCTCGATGTGCTCGGCTTGCCTCCATGCCCAATCTTTCTCCGACCACCATTTGGATTCGCGATAGCCGCCGGCCTCGATGAACTCGCGAAACGCGCCGTTCGTCACCATGTATCGATCGATCTCGAAGGCGGGCACGTCCACGCGCATTTCGCCGAACTCGTTGTCCCAACCGAACTGGCCGGCATCGCGGGACATACCGAGGACAGCCGCCCCGGCCGGCACGCCGACCATCGACGCCAACGCGTCCCGGCGCTCGGGATACGTCACCACGGACTCGCGCAGTTCGGTGACCTTTTGTGCAAGCGGCAACTGATGGAGCATGTACGCGAGCGTCTCGGCATGCATCAGCCGGTGCTCGATCGCGACGTTCAGCAACTGCCGGCAGGTGTCGGCTTGCGCGCTGTCGCGGCCGAACGTCGCGGCGTCCGCGAGACCGGCGAGCGCGTCGTCGATCTGCTTGCGCGCGCGCGAGGCATACGCGTGTACGGTGTCGAGCGACGGCCAGTCGCCGGGTTGATCGGTGGGAAAACCGCCGTCGACCGGGTCGATGCCGAAAGCAAAAAGCTGGTCGAGTTCCGGAGCGAAGGCGGGCAGGTCGCACACACGTCGATCGAACAGATTGCGATCGAACGCTTCCAGATGGCCGATGTAAAACACGATCCGGTGGCGTTCACGGATCGGCCGTTCATACAGAAATTCGGGTTTGACGATGGCAAACAATGCGTCAGTGACCTGACGCGCGTCGATCAGACGCTGGACGAGCGGGTGACGTGGGGCGGGGTCGCGATTCATTTCGCCGGATCTCCTTGCGGGGGAGGGACTAAAGACTGTACCCGGTCGCAGGAGCCATGCCAAGGCGAAATCGCGCCAAATGAGGACGGGCGGGGCGCCGGCTGGCCCCGGGTGAATGGCTCAGACCTGGCGCAGTCCAGCCAGATCGACGATGCGGATGTGCTTGCCTTGCGTGTCGATGAGGCCGCGCTTTTGAAATCTTGACAAGGTGCGGCTCACGGTTTCGAGCGTCATACCGAGGTAGCTGCCCATGTCGTCGCGCGTCATGCGCAGGTTGAATTCCGCCGACGAATAACCGCGCTGCGCATTGCGCTCCGACACGTCCAGCAGGAAAGCGGCGACCCGTTCGTCCGCGGACAGTGAACCGAGCATCATCATCTGCGTGGCTTCGCGGACGATTTGCGCGCCCAGCAGCTTGTGCATGCGCTCCTGCATCGAACTGATTTCGCGGCACAGGCGTTTGAGCGCGCTGTAGGGGACGATGCAGACGGTGCTGTCCTCGAGCGCCACGGCGCTGCACGCGTGGACGTCTTCGCTAATGCCGTCGAGCCCGAGCGCTTCGCCGGCGAGGCGCAGCCCGGTGACCTGCTCGCGGCCGTCGCGGTGCGCCATCACGGTCTTCATCGAACCGGAACGCACGGCGTAGACGCTGTCGAAACGATCGCCGCTGCGATAGAGCGCTTCGCCGCGCTGCACCGAGCGCGCGGAGCAGATCAGCGTTTCAAGTTTCGCGAGTTCCTCAGCCGACAGGCCTTGCGGCATGCAGAGTTGCCGCATCGAGCAACTCGAACAGCGGGCGGCGGTGCGCGCGGTCGCCCGCACCGGTGCCGCGCGGCGGCGGCTGCGCGCGGGCGACGAACTGGCGGAGGAACCGTCGATACCGGTGGAGTGCGTTACAGCGGAAGGAGTGAGCATGTTCTGCAGGCGATTATCGGAGGAGCGGCGATTGTCCCATCCGCCCTATACCCGCTTTGGCGGCAAAGTGACGCGTTCAGTCGGTTAGGCATTTCGAGCGCCGTGGCGCCCGGATAGGTGGTCGGGCGGGTGGACTGCCATGTTTTCTTGAGCGCTTGTATCTGTGCGGGCTTCATGAATGAGCCGCCATTGCGCGACGCCGTTTTCGCACGGCAAACGGCGGTCGCATGTTGCGCCGTTACTGGGCGGCGGGTTCCTTGTCCTGCCCCGCGGCGGACGGAATCAGCAACACGGGGATGGTCGCCTGGCGCACGCAGCGCTCGGCGACGCTGCCGAGAATCAGCCGTTGAAAACCACGCCGGCCATGGGTGCCCATGACGAGGAGGTCGGCGTCGAATTCGGCGGCGGCCTTCAGCACGATGTCCGACACGTCGCCGAGCGACGATGCCTCGCTGACGGCGGGGTCGCCCTTGACGCCTTGCTCGGCCATCGTCTGCGTGAATTCCGCGCGCAACTCCCTGCCTTCTTCGATCAGACGGTTGCGCAGGATCGACGGGTCGTAACCGGGCGCTTCGAAGTACATGGGCGTGTTTTCGACAACGTAAAAAGGCCGCAGAACTGCGCCGTTGGATTTGGCGAGCGCGAGGGCTGCCTCGAATGCACGGCGGGAAGTGTTGCTGCCGTCGACCGCTACAAGGATGCGTGTGTACATGGCGACTCCGCGTCTGAAAGATCCGTATGCCGTAGCCATTTTCACGGCCCGGCTCCTTGATCTTTTATACCAACGAAGCTTAGATGATGGCCGAAAAAGATGCACTCACCAGGATGTAAATCAAACTCTTGTCAAATTCATGGGTCCGGTGTGCTTGTCGCCAAGCTTGATAGCGCGGGTCCTGGCGACTCCGCGACTCGATTCAGGGCGCATATTTCCATAAAGAACGGCCAAAGTTGGCCTTACAATTAAGTGATACTCAGACAAGCTGCTTCAGTCCGCGGATGAACGAGCGCAAAACCACAGGCCTGCCCGACAAGATCTACGGCGATATCCTCAATCGCATTCTTGAAGGCGAATATAAGGAAGGTGAGCGCTTGCCAACCGAGCACGCACTGGCCGAACGGTTTGCGACCTCGCGGCCGACCGTGCGCGAAGCCTTGGCGCGCCTGCGGGCGGACGGCATCATCATGACGCGGCATGGTTCGGGCACGACGGTCGCGCGGCGGCCCGATCCGGACGTGCGCCGTTTCGCGCCGCTCGAAACGCTGTCCGATATTCGCCGATGCTACGAATTTCGCATCGTGACCGAGGCTGGCGCGGCCGCGCAGGCGGCGCTCAAAGCCGATGCCGACGACATCGCCGCGATTCAGCACGCCTGGGACGAACTGGAGCGCATCATCGATAGCCGCGGGATCGGCGCGCAGGACGACTTCCTGTTCCATCTGGCCGTGGCGCGCGCGTCGAAGAACCCGTTTTTCATCACGGTCATGTCGTTCATCGAGGAGCAGATTCTCTTCAGCATGAACCTGTCGCGCAACCTTTCGCTCGTCAAGACGGTGGAGCGTCAGCGGCTCGTCCAGGCCGAGCACATGGCGGTGCTCGATGCGATTCGCCGCAAGGACGCGGCGGCTGCCGGCGCGGCGATGCGCGCGCATCTCGAGAATGCGCTCGAACGGATGTTCGGCTCCTGAGTTCCGCGTACCGACCCGACACAACACAGCAGCGGGAAGGCGTTCGCCCTGGCCAACCGCATGGCCCGCAATCAGCCGGACGAGTTTCCGTGAACCGACGCGAGGCGCGAACTTGCCGCCGGACTAAGCTGCAACCGCAATCGGCCCGAACAGGGCCGTGAGGGTCTTCGGACTCACGGCGACGTTCAGCGCCACCGCCCGCTCCACGCCGATCTGCACCGGCGCGCCGAGCCGGCTGATGTCGATGCCGGTCCGGCGCAGGAGCCGCTCGATCGGCGTGGTGGTCACGGTGACGTACTGCGTGATACCCATTCGCTGCGCGAATTTCATGACTTCCTGAATCGCCTGGATCGTCATGTCCGTGAAGCCGAACGACTGCTCTTCGCCACCGGTTTCGATCGCAAAGCGGCTCAACTCCCAGATATGCCGCCCGACCGGCGCCTGCTCGCCGTGCAGTAGTTGAGGGAAAGTGTCTTTCAGCATATGGGGGCCTTCGGTCGGCATCATGCGCCAACAGCCGCGCAACTTCCGGTCTTCGCTCTGAATCAGCATGTAATACGGCCCGAGGGCGTCGTAGCCGTCGATCTCCATGCCCGCTATGGTCGGAACATCCCAGCCGAGCCGCCCGTGAAACACCCGAGCCCGCAGGCGATACATCTCGTTGATGTCCAAGTTGTCGAAATCCTGCCGCATTCCGATCCGGATCGCTGTTTGCATGCCGTTCTCCTGAACGAGTTGAGAAACCCAATACCAGGAAAACTTATGCATCTTGAATCGTTCTGCCACCTACCTACCTGGATAGGTGTGCATGCTTATCGGGTAACGCAGAATTCGAGACACGTATCCGCACCCAACCGACAAGGGCACGAAAAATGGAACTTCTCGAAAATCACTGGCAACCGCAGACTGGCCTCCAAACGCGCCCGGCGGAGGTCTCCACGGCGGTGGATCGTGTGCTGATCATTGCGTACCGCAAGAAGAAAAAAGAAAGCCAGCGCCGCTTCTGGGCACGGTTCGGCGTCACTCAGTCGCGCGGCAGCCG
Organism: Paraburkholderia sp. RAU2J; assembly: GCF_003634845.1. Classification (NCBI taxonomy): domain Bacteria; kingdom Pseudomonadati; phylum Pseudomonadota; class Betaproteobacteria; order Burkholderiales; family Burkholderiaceae; genus Paraburkholderia; species Paraburkholderia sp. RAU2J. The sequence continues at coordinate 2,836,612 of NZ_RBXG01000002.1, read as the reverse complement.
GTTCGAATCCGGTGCTGAAATCCCCGCGCCGGTGTCGATCCTGCTGGGCTTGTACTTCACGAAAACCGTTTCCGATGCCGATCTGGGCCGTGCCGAGCGGGTGCTGTATAGCCGCGACGCCGCCGCGTTGCTCAACCCGGGTCAATAAGCCCGAGTTGCGCCGCGATCACGGCTGCCGCGCGCCGCGAATTCACGCCGAATTTCGTCCTGATGTTTTTCATGTGGAAGTTCACCACGGCTTCCGAACAGTTCAGGATATGGGAGATTTCCCAGGTGGATTTGCCGCGTGCGGTCCATTTCAGGCACTCGCGTTCGCGCGGCGTGAGCTTGGGCAATACGGTCTGAGCGTGCGTATCCAGATGACGCTGGCTGGTATCGATAACCAGGTCGCGCAATAACACCAGATTCGGTAGCGCCGCGTTGACATGGCGCTGGAAATCGTCGATCGAACTGCTGTCGTTGACGAAGCACATCATGCCGGCTTCCTGGTTCGGTCCGTGAATCGGTACCGTCACCCCGGCGCGCAGCCCGTATGAGCGCGCTTCCTCGTACATGGATTGCTGCGCCGCCGTCGAGAAGACTGCCGGCGACCAGATCAGCGGTGCCGCGCGCGCCATGCAATGCTCGACGGTCGGGTCGATGTGAACCAACCCCTCCTTGTCATACGTCTGTCGCCATGCCGGCGCGTAGGTGCTGCGTATGTAGGCATCTTCCAGACGCATGGTGGGGCGCGGCAGCATAGCGATCAAAATTTTGTCGAAGCCCCATGTCTCGGCAAGGCCCGCAATCGCACTGAACCATTCCGCTTCGTCGGCGGCGTCCAGTAGCGGTGCCATCTGCTCGATAAAATGTAGCGACAATTTTTTTAACTCTCTCAGGCTCGCAAACATCCCGTTGCGGTTCGTCGCGGAACTGTAATTCGTCCGGCTCTATTAATCGTCACAATCTAACACTAAAAAAAACTTGCGCAGCGCCGAACCCGGTCGAACAGCAGGAGGGGGCGCCTCTGCGAAGAAAACGAGCGAATTGTCATCTAAGTGTGTTTAGCCCGATTAAGAGTTGCAGGCTCTTGAAATAGGTAATTCTCTCGTCGGCGGCATTTTGAAGCCTTTCATTGGCAACATTATTACCCTCTGATTTTAATTGAGCACGAGGCCCTGATTGCCGGAACCAACCGCGCATTCGTCCACGATGACGCGCGGCTGCTCGTTATCTGGCAAGGGTGAGGCATCGATGCATCAGGCTCCATTGTCATATAAAAGTGACAGTTCGCAGTGACTTCGAGACACGGCCGGCAAGCTCGCTCGAGCGGCGTCGGCCGGGATGTTTAACAACATGGCGAAGCGAATGCTACCGTGAGCGCGCCCTTTGCGCTCGCCAGGTCGGAGGCGTCATAAGCGAATCCCCACTCCATGACGGCGAGTTCGCCGCCTCGGTCATGGCGGTGCCGCCGCCGACGCGCCGCGCGGACTCGGCACACGCGTCGCCGTCAAGTACGCGATCGTGCGCGACAACCCGGCGGACGATCCGTACCTGCGCCGGCTTCTGCAGAACGTGCCGGCCGCGAAGATCGTGTCGGGCATGGGCGAGCGGCCGGCGCTCGTGCATCTGCGCGAGTTCGGCCTCGCGGCATGGACCACGGGCTCGGGATGCATCGCGCCGCGCATGGTCATGGCCTTGCCGCAAGCGGTCCGCAGCGGTGCTCACGAAACCGCGCATCGGCTGTACGACACCTTCCTGCCGCTCGAAACCCTGCGCGACGCAATCTCGCTGACCCGCGTGCTGCACGATGCCGTCACGTTCGCGCAAATCGCCGACATGGACCCGATGCTGCCACTGCACAGTTCGACGCCGCCCGAACATCATGCGAAGATCGACGCTGCCGCGCGAGCACTGCTTGCGCTGGAGCGCGAGTTTGCGCAAACCCATTCATCCATCTCCGAACCCCAATCACCAGCATGACCGACAACAGCCGACGCTATCCCGATCCTTCTATCCGCATATTCGATCCGCGCTTCAAGCCGCTGATTCTTGCCTCCGCTTCCGTCGAGTGTCTGTACCAGGGCGCACGCTGGTCGGAAGGCCCGGTCTGGTTCGGCGATGGGCGCTATCTGCTGTGGAGCGACATACCCAACGACCGCATCCTGCGCTGGGACGAACCGAGCGGCACCGTCAGCACGTTCCGGCAGTCGTCGAACAATGCGAACGGCCACACGCGCGATCGCCAGGGGCGCCTCGTCAGTTGCGAGCACCTCACGCGCCGCGTGACGCGCACCGAATGCGACGGCTCGATCACCGTGCTCGCCGACCGTTATCAAGGCAAGCGTTTCAATTCGCCGAACGACGTGATCGTAAAGTCGGACGGCTCGATCTGGTTCAGCGATCCGACCTTCGGCATCGACGGCTTCTACGAAGGCGAGCGCCAGGCGTCGGAACTGCCGGCGTGCGTGTACCGCGTCGACGGGCAGTCCGGCGAGGTGTCGATGGTCGCCGACGAGGTGCTCGGCCCCAACGGCCTCGCGTTCTCGCCGGACGAGTCGGTGCTGTACATCGTCGAATCGCGTGGCGAGCCGCGCAAGATTCGCGCGTTCGATGTCGGCAGCGACGGCGCTGCACTGTCGAACAACCGCGTGCTGATCGACGCGGGTCCAGGCACGCCGGACGGCTTTCGTGTCGACGTCCACGGCAATCTGTGGTGCGGCTGGGGCATGGGCACCGACGAACTCGACGGCGTGCGTGTCTTCACCGCGCAAGGCGAGCCGCTTGGCCACATTGCATTGCCGGAGCGTTGCGCGAACGTGTGCTTCGGCGGGCGTCATCGCAACCGGCTGTTCATGGCGGCGAGCCACGGTCTGTATTCGCTCTACGTGAATACGCAGGGCGTGCAAGGCGGCTGAGCGCGAATCGGCGTGAGCAGATGCGTGTGGGCGCAGGTGAGCGCGCCACGCGTTCACCTGTTGCTTGACAACGAATCGTGCGCTCTCCTCACCGGCTCCGGGTTTGCCCTTGGATGCGGCGCGCTCCGCTTTGATCGATAAGGATTCCCCGCAAAAACGGCGGTTTTCACGCGCCGCGCGCTCTCGCGAGTATTTGCTTGACATCGGCTGTTCCGCTTCGCTATGTTGCGTTGGTAGAGAGAGACACCGCCCGCAGCGCACCTGACGGGCGGACTTCCATACCAAGAAGCGAGGAGACGCAATGACTGTTTCACACAGGTTGTCGCTCAAGCTGGTGTCCGTATGTCTCGCGGCGAGCGCCGCATTCGCATCCGCCGCGCACGCGGCCGATCCGGTTACGATCAATATCGTTGACGTGGCCGGCGATCTCCAACTCACGCAAAAGGGCTTCGAGGCCTTCAAGGCGAAGTATCCGAACCTCGTCGCCAATCTCACGTTCACCAACGCACCCGCTCCGCAATTGCCCGGCAAGATCAAGGCGATGCAGGGCGCGGGCCGCTCCGATATCGATCTCGTACTGACCGGCACCGACGCGCTCGCGGCCGGCATCGAACAGAATCTGTGGATCAAGCTGCTGCCCGACAACGCGGCGCAGTTTCCCGGCGTGCTCGACAAATACGCGCCGGGCCCGCGCAAGATGCAGGACCTCGCGCAGGGCTATGGCCTCACGGTCGCGTATATGCCGGCCGGTCCGCTGCTCGAATACAACCCCGCCAAAGTGAGCGATCCGCCGAAGACGCCCGAGCAGCTTCTGCAATGGTGCAAGGCGCATCCGGACAAGCTGATCTATGCACGGCCGGCCAACTCGGGTCCGGGCCGTACGTTCCTGATGGGCTTGCCCTACGTGCTCGGCGACAAGGATCCGCAGGACCCGATTCACGGCTGGGACAAGACGTGGGCCTTTCTGAAGCAACTGAACGAGTGCATTCCTTACTATCCTGGCGGCACCTCCGCGGTGATGAAGGAGCTAGGCGAGGGCACGCGCGACATGACCGTCACGGTGACGGGCTGGGACATCAACCCACGTGCACTCGGCATCGTGCCGGCTGACTTCCGCGTGCAGGCGTTCGACAACATGACATGGGTGAACGACGCACACTACATGGTGATTCCGAAGGGCGTGCCGAAGGAAAAGCTCGACGTCATCTACAAGATGATGAACTTCATGCTCGAACCGGCGCAGCAGGCCATGACTTATGACGACGGCTATTTCTATCCCGGCCCGGCGATCAAGGGTGTGAGCGTCGAACAGGCGCCCGCGCACAGCCAGGATGTGCTGAAGAAGTACGGCCGCCCGGAATACGCGAAGCTGCTGGCTGACCGTCCGCATGCGTTGCCGTTGAATGCGTCCGCGATGGTCGCGGCCTTCAAGAAGTGGGATGCCGAGGTCGGCGCACAGAAGACCAAGTAGTCCGCGCATCCAGCCATGCATGCCGTCGCGATTCGCGCGTGACATGTCGAGAGGAGCATTCGTCGACATGTCGCGCGTACCAGGAACCCTTCATGAAGCATCACTTTGAGCAGTTGCGGCTCGACTCGGTGAGCCGCAGTTTCACGAATGCGCAAGGCCACGCGATCGCGGCGCTGCAGGAACTCGATCTGACGATCCAGCGTGGCGAATTCATCGCGTTGCTCGGGCCATCCGGCTGCGGTAAATCGACGGCGCTCAATTGCATTGCCGGCTTGCAGCCGTTGACGGGCGGCGGCATCTGGCTCGACGACAAACGCATCGACGTGTTGCCGCCGGAAAAGCGCGGCTTCGGCATGGTGTTTCAGAACTACGCGCTGTTTCCGCATATGAGCGTGCTCGACAACGTCGGTTTCGGTTTGAAGATGCGCGGCGTCGGCAGAAGCGAAACGACGCGCCGCGTGCGCGAGGCGCTGCAGCTCGTGCAACTGGTCGGTCATGAGCACAAGTTGCCCGGCCAATTGTCCGGCGGCCAGCAACAGCGCGTGGCGATTGCGCGCGCGATCGTGATCGAGCCGCCGCTGATCCTGATGGACGAACCGCTGTCGAATCTCGACACCAAACTGCGCATCGAAATGCGCGCTGAAATTCGCCGTATCCATAGCCAGCTCGATCGCGCGACGCTCTATGTGACGCACGATCAGGACGAAGCGCTGTCGATGGCGGACCGCATCGTCGTGATGAAAGAAGGCGTGGTGCAGCAGGTCGCCACGCCGAAAGAGGTCTACACGCGGCCGCACAATCTGCATGTGGCCCGTTTCATGGGTTATCGGAACGTGGCTGAATTCACGCTCGAAGGCACGCAGGGCGAAGGCGTCGCGGTGAGCGTGAACGGCGTGCGTCTGATCGGCACGCCGATGGCGGGCTTCGACAGCAAACGCGTGAGCGTCGCACTGCGTCCCGAGGATATGGAGCGCGCCGCGCCCGGCGCGGATAACGCGTTCGACGCGCTGGTCGACGCGGTCGAATACGGCGGCCACGATTCGTTGCTGCGTGTGAAGACCGCATTCGGCGACGTGTGGGCGCGCATCGTCGGCGAGTTCGTGGCGGGCGAGCGCATCACCTTGCGCGTGGCGCCGTCGCGCGTGCTGGTCTACGACGTCGAGGCCGCATGAACACGCCTACGTTGTCGCCACCCGCTTCTCAACCCCCTTCTCAACCCGCTTCGCCACCGCTCGCGGCGCGCGACGCCAAGGCATGGCTCGTCACGCCGGCGTTGCTGTTCATCGTCGCGATGTTCATCTATCCGTTCGCGTACGGTCTCGTACTGTCGTTCCGGCCGATGAACGGCGGCGGCTTATGGGCCAACTATCTGACGTTCTTCACCGACACGTCGATGTGGCCGACGATCCTCGTCACCCTCAAGCTCGCGGTGCCCGCGACGCTGATCAACGTCGGCGTGTCGGTGCCGGTGGCGTTCGCGCTGCGCCGCTACTCGCGCTATCAGAAGATCGTCACGACGCTGCTGGTGATTCCCGTCACGCTCGGCACCGTGCTGATCGCCGACGGCATGCTGACCTACTTCGGCCCCAACGGCTGGTTTCCGCAAGCGTTGCAAGGCCTGCATCTGTACACGCGCGAAGTGCGCCTCACGCACAACTTCTGGGGCGTACTGATCTCGCTGATCGTGTCGGGCTTTCCGTTCGCGTTTCTGCTGACGCTGTCGTACGTGACCGGCATCGACCCGACGCTCGCGAGTGCGGCGGCGACGCTCGGCGCGAGTCCGTGGCAGCAGTTTCGCCGCATCTATCTGCCGCTGCTGGTGCCGGGGCTGACGATGGCGGCGTGTCTGTCGTTCGTGCAGGCGTTCTCGGTGTTTCCATCGGCGGTGCTGCTCGGCGCGCCAGCGGGTCCGACGCGCGTGATGTCGATCGCCGCCGCCGAAGCCGCGTTCGAAAGCTACGACTATTCGCTCGCCTCCGCGATCGCGATGGTGATGGGCTTCGTGCAATTGCTGGTGGTCGCCGCGCTGCTCGGCGCGCGCCGCTTCTTCTACAGCGGACCGGCAACCGGAGGCAAAGGCTGATGACGAGCGAACGTCGTACGGCGCAGCCCGCGTGGTCCGGGTCCGCTTCGAAGGGCCACGGCGACGGCGCGCGCGAGCCCGTCGAGCGCGCGACGCAGCGCGCCGACGTGCCTGGCCGCGTGTGGCGCGTGCTGGTGTGGGCCGTGATGGTGTTCTTCCTGCTCAACGTGGTGCTGCTGATCGCAACCGTCGCGGTCAATTCCGTGGCGACGCGCTGGTTCGGCACCCTGTTGCCGCAAGGCTTCACGCTGCACTGGTATGCGCAGGCGTGGAGCGATTTCCAGCTCGCGAGCGTGCTGTGGGTGACCGTCGAGGTGGTCGGCGCGGTCGTGCTGCTGTCGGTGCTGCTCGGCGTGCCGGCGGCATACGCGCTCGCCCGCGTGCAGTTTCGCGGCAAGCGCCTCGTGATGCTGATCTTCCTGCTGCCGTTGATGGTGCCGCCCGTCACCTACGGCATTCCGATGGCGACAGTGATGTACAAGATCGGTCTCGCCGGCACGCTGAGCGGCGTGATCCTCGCGAACCTGGTGCCGGCGCTGCCGTTCGTAATTCTGGTGATGACGCCGTTCATCGAGCAGATCGACCCGAATCTCGAAGCGGCGGCGCGCATTTTCGGCGCCAACACGTTCCGTTATTTCCGCTATGTGCTGCTGCCGCTGCTGGTGCCCGGCATGCTCGCGGCGGGGCTGCTGGTGCTGGTGCGCACCATCGGCATGTTCGAGCTGACTTTCTTCACCGCGGGGCCCGCTACGCAAACGCTGGTGGTCGCGTTGTACTACGCTGTATTTTCAACCGGCGTGCGCGCTCCGCAATCGATCGATGCGATGGCGATGATCTACATGGCGATCACGCTGATCTGGGTGCTGATCGCGCTGCAATTCGTCAGCCCGACGCAGATCGTGTCGCGCGTGAAGGAGCAGAAGCGCTGAAGCACTCCCGACGCTATTCGTGGAGCCGACGTTGACGAAGAGAAAGACCGCCGAGGAGCTGCGCAGCCACCGCTGGTACGGCGCGAACGATATGCGTTCGTTCGGCCATCGCTCGCGCACCGCGCAGATGGGCTACAACCGGGAGGAATACGCGGGCAAACCGGTCATCGCGATTCTCAACACGTGGAGCGAGATCAACGCGTGCCACACGCATTTCAAGCAGCGCGTCGAGGAAGTGAAGCGCGGCATCTGGCAGGCCGGCGGCTTTCCCATCGAGCTGCCGGTACAGACGCTGTCCGAGCCGTTCCAGAAGCCCACCACGATGCTCTACCGCAATTTCCTCGCGATGGAAGCCGAGGAGACCCTGCGCTCCTATCCCGCCGACGGCGTCGTGCTGATGGGCGGCTGCGACAAGACCACGCCCGCTTTGCTGATGGGCGCGATCTCGATGGACCTGCCCGCGATCTTTCTGCCCGCCGGCCCGATGCTGCGCGGCAACTGGCATGGCGTGACGCTCGGCTCCGGCTCGGACGTCTGGAAGTACTGGGCCGAACTGCGCGCCGGGACGATCACGCAGGACGACTGGCAGGGCATCGAAGGCGGCATTGCGCGCTCGCCGGGGCATTGCATGACGATGGGCACCGCCTCGACGATGACAAGCGCGGCCGAGGCGCTCGGCTTCACGCTGCCCGGCTTTGCGTCGATTCCCGCGGCGGATTCGCGCCATGCGCAGATGGCGGTGCAGACCGGCATGCGCATCGTCGACATGGTGTGGGAGGATCTCAAGCCTTCCGAGCTCATCACCGCCGGCTCGGTCGATAACGCCGTGACGACCTGCCTCGCGCTGTCCGGTTCGACCAATGCGATCGTCCACATGAATGCGCTCGCGCGCCGCGCGGGCATCGCGCTGACGCTCGAGCGCTACGACGATATCTCACGCCGCACACCGGTATTGGCCAACATCCGGCCGACCGGCGCCTATCTGATGGAGGACTTTTTCTATGCAGGCGGCTTGCGGGCGCTGCTCGCGGAGTTGGGCGAGCTGATCGACGGTTCGCAGAGGACCGTGAACGGCCGCACGCTCGGCGAGAACCTCGAAGGCGCGCGAATTTTCAACGACGAAGTGATTCGCCGCCTCGACAAGCCGCTCCTGCCTGACAGCGGACTTGCGGTGCTGCGCGGCAATATCGCGCCCGACGGCGCGGTGATCAAACCCGGCGCGGCCGAGCCGCATCTGCTCGTGCATACCGGCCGCGCGGTGGTGTTCCAGGACTATAACGACCTGGCCGCGCGCATCGACGACGAAGCGCTCGACATCGACGAGACCTGTGTGATCGTGCTTCAGCATGCGGGGCCGGTGGGCGCGCCGGGCATGCCCGAGTGGGGACAGCTACCGATCCCGCGCAAGCTGCTGCAAAAGGGCGTGCGCGACATGGTGCGTATCTCGGATGCGCGGATGAGCGGCACGAGTTACGGCGCGTGCGTGTTGCACGTCGCGCCGGAATCGTTCGTGGGCGGGCCGTTTGCGCTGGTGCAAAGCGGCGACTCGATCGAGCTGGACGTACCGCGTCGCAGGCTCAACCTGCTGGTGCCGGACGAAGAACTGGCGCGCCGCCAGGCCGCGTGGGTGAGGCCCGCGCCGCGTTTCACGCGCGGCTATGGCGCGATGTACCAGGTGCATGTGATGCAGGCGAATCAGGGCTGCGACTTCGACTTCCTGCAACGCGGCGGTGCGCATGCCGCGCCGCAGGCGGACAAGCCGGGCGAGCCGGAGATTCACTGAGGCTCTGGCAGGCGGGTCGCAATGCAACGCCACGCCGCGCCACGCAACGGGTTTATCGAGGGCCGTCGGCAGAGCAGTGCAGCCGCCATCGAGCGGCGACACAGCGAGAGGGGGACGCGATGCGGCGAGACCGCATCGCGTGATTCCCTCGACATTCAATACCCCACGCGATACACCCGCCCTGTCTGCGCGCCTTCCACGCTGCGCACGTAGGCGAGCGCAGCGCGTTGCGCCGTCACCGGCTCGAAGCCGCGGAAGTAGGGCGCATAAGCGTCCATGGCTTCGGTCAGCACGGTCGGGCTCACCACGTTGATGCGGATGCCGCGCGGCAATTCGATCGCCGCGCCGCGCGCGAAACCTTCCAGTGCCATGTTGACCGTGGTCGCGCTCGCGCCCAGGCGAATCGGCTCGTCGGCGATGATGCCGCTCGTCAGCGTGAACGAGCCGCCGTCGTTCACGTATTGCTGCGCGGTCAGCACCACGTTGATCTGACCCATCAGCTTGTCGCGCAAACCGAGCCAGAACTGCTCGATGCTCATGTCCGGCAGCGGCCCGAAGTGCACCTTGCCGGTCGCGGTGACCACGCCGTCCACCTTGCCGATCTCGCGAAAGAGTCGCTCGACGCTTGCCGGGTCCGTGATGTCGGCGCGATACTGCCCGCGCGTCGCGCCCACTTCGATCACTTGATGACGCGCCTGCAATTGCGCACTGACCGCCCGGCCCAGCGTGCCGGCCGCGCCGATCACGACGATTTTTTTCATCGGTTGCTCCATTGAGCGTGGTTGACGTGGGCTCGATTGTGTCGAGGATCGGCGCGGAGAAAAAGCCGCGCTGGCGCCCAGGTCCCGCAACCCTGAGTTTCCAATCGATTCGAAGCAAAACGCGCACCATTATTCAAACGGTGCGCGCGATGATATTCAATGATTAATAGGAATAAGCGGGCGAATTCAAACGGCTGCGCAATTGCCGCCCGCGCTTATTTCACCCGGTGTAATTCGATCACGCGCGTGGGCCGAAAATGATTCAGCGCGTAATGGATACGGCCGCGATCCTGGCGGCTGCCCACGGGACGTGGATCGTCGAACTGGTGATCGGCGGAGTACCCGCCTTGCGGTTCGATCATGCCTTTGTCGATGACCGTGTAGCCGGGTTCGAGCGCGAGCAGCAGATGATTGCCACCAACCCGGCTGTCGAAGCCGGCCATGCCGTCGAGCGCCTCGGGCACGCTGTTCTCCAGCGACGCGTTGCTGGTGGTGATCTCGTCGGGCGAGATAGGGCGGTAACCCGCGATGCGCGCGGCTTCGAGGTTCTTGCCGTCGGTGTCCACCGTGCTGTCGTGCGTGCGGTCGTTGTGCAATTCCGCCGAGCTCGGGCCGCTTGCAGCCGCCTGCTTCGCGACGTCTGCTGGCTTGTCGATATCGCTGTTCATCATGCGTTCTCCTTGAAGAGGACATGGTTGAAGGTCAGCAAAACCCGTACCGCCTGACCCGACGCCCTTGCACGCGTCACTTGCAATGCGCATACCCACGCTTGCAACGCGAATGCATGTGAGGACATTTCACCTGGCGATTGCGTCGGCGATTCTTTTCGTTTTTTTTAATGGACGCGTATTTTCTACAGAGTATGATCTTACTCCGACGAGCGAAGCGCGGTTAAATTGACGACAAGGCCCCGACTAACTCACCATGGTCGGAAACAACGAACGAAAGGCCGCGCTACTTAAAACATTTTTACGGGGCGTCAGGGCGGTGACTCATGCACTTCGATGCTGCATTCACACATCGCGGCTACTTGTTGAATTGCGCGCCGGCGCGCGCTGGCGATGGCACTTGGCAACCTTATGTGGTGATCTCGCGGTCGAGCGACGGCGAGCTGGTCGCCAACCGTTTCTTCCCCAACGAATTGCGCTTCCCTGACGAAGGCGCCGCCATCGCCCATGCGCGCGACTGGGCGGTGCGCTGGATCGACGCGAGCAGCGTAACCATCTGAAGAAGCGCCCGCATGGTATCGCACCGCGCAGCGTGAGCGCACGCGAGCCGCGTGCCAGCCGGCGCCGCGGCTGCGCGGGCCGTGGCAAAACGCGGTAATCTCTCGGCATAATCCATCATCTCGAACCGTGCTCGCCGCATGGCGTCGTTCTTCTATGCCTAACGTGCCTTCCCAGAACTGGGGTCTCGAACAGATCGTCGCGGACCTGCGCGCCTCGCGTGAACAATTGCATCGCACGCGGCACCCGCTCGGCATTCGTGAACTGCCTTCGCGCGAAGCGGTGGTCAACATCGTCGCGGGCCTGCGCGCGGCGCTGTTTCCCACGCACTACGGCGCGCCCGATCTGACCGACGAAACCGTCGACTACTACGTCGGCCACACGCTCGAGAGCACCTTGCGTTTGCTCGCCGAACAGATTCGCCGCGCGCTGCGGTTTCTGCCCGAGTACGCCGCGACCTTCGAGGCGGAGCTGCAGGAGCGCGCGTTCGGTGTCGCGCGCGAATTCGCCACGCAGTTACCGGGGATTCGCGCGCTGCTGGTCAGCGACATCCAGGCGGCCTTCACCGGCGACCCCGCCGCGCAGCACATCACTGAAATCCTGCTGTGTTATCCAGGCGTGTGGGCGATGACTCACCACCGGCTCGCTCACGCGCTGCATCGGCTCGGCGTGCCGTTGCTGGCGCGTTTCATCAACGAGATCGCGCACTCGGCGACCGGCATCGACATTCACCCTGGCGCGACGATTGGGTCGAGCTTCTTCATCGACCACGGCACGGGCGTGGTGATCGGCGAGACCGCGATCATCGGCGAGCGTGTGCGGGTGTATCAGGCGGTCACGCTCGGCGCGAAGAGCTTCGCCGCCGATGGCGACGGCGCACTGATCAAGGGCAATGCGCGCCATCCGATCGTCGAGGACGATGTCGTGATCTACGCCGGCGCGACTATCCTCGGGCGGGTGACGATCGGACGCGGCTCGGTGATCGGCGGCAATGTGTGGCTCACGCATAGCGTGCCGCCAGGCAGCAGCGTGTCGCAAGGCAAGGTGCGAGAAGGCGAGCGCACCGACGAGAACCGGCGATGATGCGCGCGGTGGATGGCCGCTCCGGTTCGTTTGGCTCCAGCCACGGCAACTGAGGTACGACTCATGCCGCGCGGCCGTGTCCACATGCCTCGCTGCGCGATTGCCGGCGTCGAAGCGACGGTGGCCGACACCGCGCATTCGTTTCCGCGTCATTCGCACGACCGCTTCGGCGTCGGCGTGATCGTGCGTGGCGGACATCGATCGGCGAGCGGGCGCGGCGTCGTCGAAGCGCGCGCGAACGACGCGATCACCGTCAATCCTGGCGAGGTCCACGACGGCAGTCCCCTCGATGAGCGCGGACGGGCGTGGCGCATGTTGTATTTCGAACCGTCGATGCTGACTCGCGCTGCCACCGAGATGACGGGTGTGGCGGCGCGGGAGATCGAACTCACGCGGCCGGTGGTCCACGATCCGCTGCTCAAGCATTTGTTCGAGCGGTTATTTGCAGTGTCGGTGCTGACGCAGTCGGCGCCCGACAATCTGCTGACGGAAGCGGCGTTGCTCGAACTCCTCGGGCATCTGGTCCACCGTCACGCGACCCGGCCGGCGCACACGCTCGCCGTTCATGCGCAGGGTCCGATTGCCCGAGCCAAAGCGCGCATCGACGATGATCCGACTGCCACGCTCACCTTGGCCGAGCTTGCCGCCGACACCGGCCTGAGCCGTTTCCAGTTATTGCGCGGCTTCGCGCATGAGATGGGTTTGCCGCCGCACGCCTACCGGATGCAGCGGCGCATCGCGCTCGCGAGGCGCTCGATCGCGCGGGGCGCGACGCTCGCCGATGCGGCAGCAGCGGCGGGCTTTGCCGATCAGAGCCACATGACGCGGGCCTTCGTGCGCCTGCTGGGCGTGACGCCCGCGAACTACGCGGCTGCGATGCGGTAACGCTTAGCCCATGCCCAGATAGCGCAGCAGTGACAGCTTATGTGCGCCATGCCACCAGACATGCTCGCCGATAAACCAGGCCGCGGCCCACGAAGCCGCCACCACGATCAGGTCGCAGTGCCCGCTCTTCCACAGATTCAGCGAATGCCGTCCGGCAATCCACGGCACGCCTAGCGGATTCGGCCAGTCGGCCAGCAGATGCATCAGCCCGCCGCACGCGAAGCCGAATGCGGGCGCGGCATAGATCGAATGTCCGAGCCAGTGATAGGACATCGCGAACAGCGCGAGCCACCCCACACCCCAATGCGTCAACGTGCGATGCGTGATCCAAAGACGCCGCGCGCGCGACCACCACGCCACCTCCATCCAGTCCGGCGCGGTGCTGCCGGCGAGACCGGCGAGGAAGCTCAACAGCACGCCGAGATGATACGAATCACCGTCGCCGGCGTGCGCGACGATTGCCGCCGCGATGACACCGGCTGCAAAACCGGTCGCGTGATGTGCGTTGCTGGAAGCCATGAAACTCGCGGCGCAGCGCGCCGCGTCAAAGACGAAGGGCGGCTATGTTCGCAGATGAGCCGACAAAAAAATAGCCGCCGCGCGAGATAAAAATTCGCGCGGCGGCGTGGCCTTCACAACCCGAATGCGTGAGCGGAATTTCAGGTTGCGCAGCGTGCGATGTCGAAGCGCATCTCTTCTTCCGGCGGATCGTCCGGCGCATTCGCGGGGCGCATCACCTTGATGACCGAGCCCGCGTTGAGCGGCGTCAGCGTGACGAAATACGAGTTGTTCGAATCCGAGCCGACGGCGAGTTCAGTCGCCGTGCCGGCTTGCGACACGCGCACGCGCGGCAAACGATCTTTGAGGCATTGGGCGATAGAGGCGGGGGCGCGTTGCGACGACACGTACACCAGCGGCACGGATGCATCGCGGGCAGGGCCCTTGGAGGTACCGCAGGCGGAGAGAGCGGCAATCACGGCAACAGCGGGGGCTAACAGGAGAAGTCTTTTCATGGTCCGATCGTCGGCGTCCCCGGTCGTACGCGGGGACTTGAGGCGCGGGCGAAGCGCCATGCGTTTTCAGCACGACGTGATGCTTCGCGACGAAGCCGCCGGGCTGCCGCAGCGACATTGCGGTGGCCGGGGCGGCATGGGCCAGTATACCCACCGCGCGCCGGCGCCGTCACTTCGCGCGGTGGCGAGACCTATTGATCACCACCATGTCGAATCGTCAGTGCGATAAAAAAACCCGCGCTGTGATCGTGTCACGCGCGGGTCGAAATGCAGCGGGAATGGATAGATTCGCGCCGCGGGTACTGCGTGGAAAACTTAGAAGCGGTGACGCAGACCGACGGCCGCGGCGACCTGGTTGCCCGTCGACGAGGGCGCCAGCGTATTGATCGCCGCTACGTTCGCGCCGAAGTTGCCGAGTTCGCCCGACGCATGCTGATAGACGCCTTCCACATACACGTCGGTACGCTTGCTCAGCGCGTAGTCGCTTTGCAGCGACACCGTGTGCCACTTCGGATCGCCGGTGCCGTTCGAGCCCGTCATTCTACCGTCGGTGAACGTGTACGCTGCCGCGAGGCTCAGTGCCGGCGTCAGCGCGTAGCGGCCGTTCACTTCGTAGTTGTCGAGGCGCAGATTGGTGCCCGCCACGCCCGGCAGCGTGACGCCGCCCACGTTCACGCCGCTGATGCCGTCCAGTTGCGTGTGTGTGTACACGAAGCCGGCGGTGGCCGGACCGTACGTGTAGTTGAGGCCGGCGCCGAACGAGCGCTGCAGGTTCGCGGCGATCGCCGCGGTGCCGTTGCCTTGCGACACGGCGCCGCCCAGGTTCGAGCTGCCCGAGTTGTTCAGTTGCAGGTACGAGGCCGCGAAGTTCAACGGGCCGTTCTCGTACGAAGCGCCGGCGCTCCACGCGCGATTGTTCGCGAACTGGCCGGCTGCATTGCTGAAGCCATACAGGCCGCCGAACGTCAGGCCCGCATAATTCGCGCTGGTGTACTTCACCGCGTTCTTGACGGAGAAGGACGCGTCCAGATTGTCGTTGTCGAACGGGTGAGCGGCGAGGTTGTTGCCGTAGCCTGCGCCGGTAGCGGATAGCGGCGACAGGTAGTCAACCATCGAATCATATTGACGGCCGAGTGTCAGCGTGCCGTACTGATCGCTTTGCAGACCCACGAAAGCCTGGCGGTTGAACAACGTGCCGCTTTCCGAGTTCTGGCCGTTGTTCAGGTTGAAGCCGCTTTCCAACGTGAAGATCGCGTGCAGACCGCCGCCGAGGTCTTCGCTGCCGCGCAGACCGAAATATGTGTCCGACATCGAGCCGCTGCCTTGTTGCCAATTGCTGTGGCCGCCCTGGTTGTTCGAATACACGAGGCCGGCGTCCAGCGAGCCGTACAACGTGACGCTGCTCTGTGCGTGCGCGGTGACGGCGAACGCGCCCATGAGGCCGGCTGCTATGAGGGTTTTTTTCATGTTCAGATAACTCCGGGACAGTGCGTGGAGAATCGCATTCCAGTGCTTTCAGCCGATCGCGCCGGCTGCCTGACGATTCGCAGCGAAGTGTATTCCTGCCATTCATATCTTTAATCTCATAAGACACAATAATGAATTTTCAAATGCGTAATGGCTACTTTGATTTGGTCTAAGTGCGGGAAAAATAAAAGAAAAGTGGCTGGTTTAGGAAACTGGAATGGGAAGCTCGATCGGAGCGGTGTTGCTGGCTCGCGACGCATCCGCTCAGCCAGTCCTGGTGGGCCTTACAACCTATTACTGAGTGCGTGAGGATTTATTCCGTTTTTTGCAATGCACTCTTCCCGATTGCATGGTCTATCTTGATCGATTACGGATCTACAATTCGCGCACCCCTTTGACCGAGGGTGTCTTTTTCATTTCTACGCGCGGCTTTCGGGCCGCGTTTTTTTATGGGCTTTTTTATAATGATTTTATAAGTTCCCGCGAATACGGAAATAGCGTATTTCGCTGGACCATGGGTTCGCCACGACTTGTCCGTTCGTCAGAGGGGCGCGGCCGGCGCGCTTAGGGCAGGTAGAATTGCGTGCTTGAGATGTGTTTTTGCCCCGCGAACGTGAGTGAACCTGTAATGACCGATACACCCCTTCCATCGTCCGACGCCGCTGCCGATTTCACGACGGAAGGCTCGCCCGGGCTGGACGAAAGCGTCCACGAAGCGCGTCTGTGGCGCGACGACGGCTGGACCGCGCGCGTGATCAAGAATGAAGACGACGAAGGCTGGGCCGTCGAAATGATCAAGGACGGCGAAGCGGAACCCGCGCTCGTCGGACCGTGGACGATGGGCCGCAATAAGAAAGATCCGAAGCCGCTCGACACCTCGGCGTTCAACACGCTAGTCAAGACCGCGTCGGAAGTGCTGCGCCGTCATGAGCAGCAACTGCGCGCGCAACTGCATAAAGAAGTGCGGGTCGCGAGCGCCGACGGGAACGACGAACTCGACATCACGCTGGACATCGTCCCCGATGAACTCGAACCGTACGCGCTGCTGACCGCGCTCGATGCGTTCGGCGAACAGCTCGCGCAGGTGCAGGTCGCGCCCAACTTCAAGCTCAGCAAGGCGAGCGCGGCGGCGTGGGTCGAAAACGAGTTTCGTCGTCCGGGCTAGGGGCAGGCGATTCGGCTGGGGCTGTCGCGCTCGAGCCTCAGCTCCGCTTGCAGAAAATGGCCGTGATCAGCGGCGCCACGTGATGCACGATCGCCGTGCTGCCGGCCCCGGCCAGCGCATTGCGCACTTTGGCTTCACTGCCGAACACTACGACGCCGTAGGCCGAGCGTGCGAGCGGCTCGCCATTGCCGACGCGAAACAGCGGGTCGTCTTTTTCGTAGCCGACCACCGCGAACACATGAAAGCCGAATGCGCTTAGATCGGCGCCGGGCGCCGGTGAGAACGCGTTGATCGAATTCTGTTCGACGCGGGTCGGTTTCGGATCGATGAGTTCCCGCTGCGCGAGGTCGGCGATGAACTGATGGCCGCTTTGATTGCAGGTGAGCGCGGCGTCGAGCGACGCCGCGAAACCGCGCATCGGCAGGGCGGCCGCCAGAAGCAGGAGTACAGAAGAAATAAAACGTTTCATAAGCGTTGAGTCGCGCCGGGTTCGATGTCGTCGTTTTGCAACGTGGGGCGGCGCGGGGGTTTAGACCCGAAAGACGTTGCGTATCGAAGGGATTCCGCGTGACAGGCGCAACTGGATTCGCACTGTATCGCGATTCGGCAAATCTTGCTTTGCGGCTGACACACGCCGGTAACGAACGTGCCTCAAAGAAACGTGCGGGAAGAAAGCAATATTTTACAATCCCGTATATATTTCCGGGTTATGACCTCGCAACCCCAAACTCCAATTAACGTCCCGCCACCCCGCACGTGGGACGCCCGGCTCGCCCGCCAGCTCGTGACTCCGCTGGTGAACAGCTGGGTTACGCCGAATCACCTTACTACGCTGCGTCTGCTGATCGGCGTGGCAGGCGCGCTGTGCCTCGCTCATGGCCAATTCGCCTGGGCCAATGTGGGCGCGCTGCTGATCGTGCTATCGAATTTTGTCGATCACACGGACGGCGAACTCGCGCGCATCAGCGGCAAGTCGAGCCGGATCGGTCATTTTTACGACCTCGCGTGCGACGCGCTCGTCACCGTCATGCTGTTCGTCGGCATGGGCGTCGGTGTGGGCGCCTCGCAGTTCGGCGGCCTGAAGGTCGCGCCGGGCGTGCTCGGCGCGCTGGCCGGCGTGGCTGTCGCGCTGATCTTTTTCCTGCGCATGCGCATCGAGGAAATGGCGGGCAAGGCGGGCACGAAGCAGGCATCGGTCGGCGGCTTCGAAACGGAAGACGTGCTGTACCTGCTGCCGATCGTCACGCTGACGAACGTCGTGATGCCCTTCGTGGTGGTCGCGTCAATCGGCGCGCCGCTCTTCGCCGCGTGGGTCGTGGTCGACTACTGGCGTGTTGCGCGCCGCACTGCGGGGGCTTCCAAAACCAGTCAAACGTGGGCTAGTGAATGAGTACGCACGCCGAAGACGACGTGATCGCAGCGGTCTCTGCCGACGCTGCTTCCGCTGCGGCGCCGGCCGCGCCGAATGCCGACCGCGCGGTCGCGAACCGCACGCGCACGTTCGACACGCCGCGTCTGCGCAAAGACTTCGCCGCTCAGGACGCGTTCCTCTATCTGGAAGACTTTCTCGCGCCCGAAGTCACGGCCCAGCTCATCCACAGCGCGCGCGCGCTGCTCGACGAGGTGAACCGCAACTACCTGCCGGGCCACAAGCAGGGTGGCAGCGTGAGCCGGCACACGATCGACCGCCTCGCGCCGTTCATCGCCGAGCTGTATCGCTCGAAGGAACTGATCGGCTGGCTCGAACAACTGAGCGGCGACAAGCTGCAGGTCTCGCCGCTCGACGACCCGCATGCCTACGCGTTGTACTACTACACTCGAGCGGGCGACCACATCGGCTGGCACTACGATACTTCGTACTATGACGGCCGTCGCTACACGCTGCTGCTCGGCGTGATCGACGACTCGTCCTGCCGGCTCGACTACGAATTGCACACGCGCAATCCGGACATGCCGGATCAGCCGGGCTCGGTGCAGATTCCGCCGGGCGGTCTCGTGTTTTTCGACGGCGACAAGCTGCGCCACCGCGTCACGCCGGCCGGCGCGAACGAGATGCGCGTGTCGCTCACATTCGAATACGTCACGGACCCGAACATGCGGCCGTGGCGCCGCTTGATCTCGAACATGAAGGACGCGATTGCGTACTTCGGTTTCCGCCAGGTATTCCGTCAACTCGCCGCGCGCGGCAAGGACCGCGCATGAGCCGCGCGGCCCTGCTTCTGCTGTCGATCGGGACGGCGCTGTTCGTCGGCCTGCTCGCCTGGCAGGGCTTCGGCTCGGTGGCCTCGACGCTGCTCGCGGCGGGGTGGGGGCTCGCGCTCGTCGCGGCGGTTCACGTCGTGCCGCTGGCGCTCGACGCCGCCGCGATCTCCGTGTTGTTCGAGCGCCGCCGCCATGGCGCGCATCACGATCTGTCGTTGCGCGACGCGCTGTTCGCGCGCTGGATCGGCGAATCGGTGAATAGTCTGTTGCCGGCCGGACAGATCGGCGGCCCGGTCGTGATGGTGCGGCAACTCGCTCAACGCGGCATGCGCATGCGCGAGGCCGCCGCCGCGATCACCGTCAGTACGACCGCGCAGGCGCTCGCGCAAATCGTCTTCGCACTGGGCGGGCTGCTGCTGTTCGGCGCGTATGCCGCCAACGGCGCGCTGCATGACCTGCAAACCGCGACGCTGATCGCCACCGGCGTGCTCGGCGCGATGATCGTCGGTTTCTACTATGCGCAGCGGCGCGGCCTGTTCGGCCGACTGCTCGGCGTGGTCTCGAAGGTCTTCGGCAAGCGCGACTGGTCCTCGCTGATGACACGCGCGGAAGCTGTCGACGCCGCCGTGCAGGCGTTGTACCGCGAGCGCCGCAAGGTAGCGGCGAGTTTCGCGTTGAGTCTCGTCGGCTGGATCGTCGGCACGGTCGAAGTGTGGCTCGCGCTGCGCTTTCTCGGCCATCCGGTCGACTGGATCGACGCGCTGTTGCTCGAGAGCATCGGGCAGGCGATTCGCGGCGCGGCGTTCATGATTCCGGGCTCGCTCGGCGTGCAGGAAGGCGGCTATCTGCTGCTCGCGCCGCTGGTCGGGTTGCCGCCGGATGCGGCGTTGGCGTTGTCGCTCGCCAAGCGTGCGCGCGAAATCCTGCTAGGCTTGCCGGGGCTGCTGGTTTTGCACTTCAGCGAAAGAAGCTGGCAACGGCGGCGCGCCACGGCGCGCGTGCCGGTTGCCGATTAATCTCCGTATTTTTTCAAAGGACCGCGCATGCGTGCCATCATCCTCGCGGCGGGCCTCGGCCTGCGTCTTCAGCAACCGCCGCAAGCTCAGTTCCCGAAATGTCTGTTGCAGTTCGACGGCATGAGCCTGCTCGAACGGCATCTGCAAATGCTCGAAACCGCTGGCGTGACGGACGTCGTGCTGGCGCTCGGCTTTCAGCCGGAATCGGTGCAGGCGGAGCTGCAGCGCATCAACTGGCCGCGCAAGGTGGAAACCGTGCTGAACCCGCGCTTCGATCTGGGCAGCGTGCTGACGGTGCATACGGTGGCCGACGCGCTCACGCGCGGTGGCGACGTGCTGCTGATGGACGCCGACGTGCTCTACGACGAGCGCATTCTGAGCGCGCTGGTGGCGGGCGAGACGGTCAACCGCCTGCTGATCGACCGTGATTTCGAAGCCGGCGACGAGCCCGTCAAGCTATGTCTGAAGGACGGTGTGCCGGTCGAATTGCGCAAGCAGCTCGCGGTCAATCTCGAGTACGACACGATCGGCGAATCGGTCGGCTTCTTCCGTTTCCGCCAGGAAACCGCGCAACGTTTCGCCGAGATCGTCGCGGGCTATATCGACAGCGGCCGGGCCAACATGCCGCACGAGGAAGCCGTGCGCGACCTGTTGCTGGAGCGCAGCCAGGTGTTCGATACCGCCGACGTGACCGGCGCGCCGTGGATTGAAATCGACTTCCCGAACGACGTTGCCCGCGCGAGCACCGAGATCCTGCCGCAACTGCAACCGCTCGTCAGCGCGTCGCGCTAAGCGGCTTCCGCAGGTATCCCGCTGCATCCTGCTGTATCGCGAAGGTGAACCGGCTGTACGCCGCTTCACCTTCGTTGCGTTTTGCGCGCCCGTCGCAGGACGCACGACGAAGCGGCGCACGCACGCGTGCGCACCTGCACGAAAGCCTTCGCGCACCGCCCCGTGTCGCCGCTGCAATGCCATAATCGACTCTTTACCTCGACGGCCTAGCAGCCCGTCGTCATGCCAATGCCTCTCGCTTTAGGCGCCTTCATCGTGCCGCTGATCGTCGCGTGCGCGATGTTCATGGAAAACGTGGACGGCACGGTCATCGTGACGTCGCTGCCGGTTCTGGCACGCGACCTCGGCCAGGATCCCATCACCCTCAAGCTCGCGGTCACTGCCTATGTGATCGGCCTCGGCGTGTTCATCCCGATCTGTGGATGGGTGGCCGACCGCTTCGGTTCGCGCACGGTGTTTCGCACGGCAATCGGCGTCTTCATGGCCGGCTCGCTGATGTGCGCGGCCTCCACGTCGCTCGGGACCTTCGTGGTCGCGCGCTTCGTGCAGGGCATCGGCGGCGCGATGATGGTGCCGGTGGGCCGCATCATCATTTTCCGTTCGGTGCCGAAGTCCGAGTTCATTCGCGCCGTCAACTATCTGACGGTGCCGGCCTTGCTCGGGCCGGTGGTCGGACCGCCGCTCGGCGGCTTCATCACGACGTATCTGCACTGGCGTCTGATCTTCGTCATCAATATTCCAATCGGTCTGCTGGGCATCTGGCTCGCGAACAAGCACATCGCCAACGTGCTTGAAGCGCATCCGGGCCGGCTCGACTGGACCGGTTTCCTACTGTCCGCGAGCGGTGCGTCGCTGTTCATGCTCGGGCTCTCGCTGGTGGGCGGCGAACTGGTGCCGACGAGCGCGTCGATCGGCATGTGCGTGGCCGGTGTGGTGCTGCTGTTGCTGTACGCGCTGTACGCGAGCCGCGTTGAATTGCCGGTGCTCGATCTGCGGCTGCTGCGCATTCCGAGTTTTCATGCGAGCGTGGTGGGCGGTTCGCTGTTTCGCATCGGGCTCGGGGCGGTGCCGTTCCTATTGCCGCTCGCGTTGCAGGAAGGTCTGGGCATGACCGCGTTCAGAGCGGGGTCGATCACCTGCGCATCCGCGTTCGGATCGATCTTCATGAAGGCGGCGGCGTCGCGCATTCTCGGACGATTCGGCTTTCGCACCGTGCTGATGTTCAACGCGGCTTGCGCGGGCGCGGCCATCGCCGTGTACGGATTGTTCTTTCCCGGCACGCCGCACTGGCTGATCTGGTGTGTCGTGCTGTTCGGCGGTTTCTTTCCGTCGTTGCAGTTCACGTCGCTGAACACCTTGGCGTATGCGGATATTCCGAGCAGCGACGTCGGCCGGGCGACGAGTGTGGCGAGCGTGATCCAGCAGATTTCGTTGGGACTCGGCGTGACGATCGCGGGTATCGTGCTGCAGATTTCTCACAACGTGCAGGGTCATTCGAGCATCGTGTTCTCGGACTTCTGGCCGGCGTTTCTCGTGGTCGGCCTGTTCTCGGTCATGTCGATTCCGGTCACCGCGCGTTTGCCGCGAGACGCCGGCGATGAAATCGCGCGGGGTAGCCGCGGGCGGGCGTGAAGCTGAACGGGTGAGGTGGTCATTGGCGATGGCGTTGTGTTTGCGGTCGCATTGACGCCTCATCGTTTCGTCGCTGCTGATGATCGATGCGTGCGCCACTTTTTCTCTCCCGCAATCACGCCGCCGTCACCGCCTTCCGACGCACTCGCGCGAGCCCCGTTTTTGTGTACCGCTACATGCGCCCTACGAATTGTCGCGACTTCGCAAAGCGTCACTTCGCATGTTATAAGCCCAAGGCAGTTTGAATCGTTGTCAGATGAAACAATCGTCCTGGGGGTATTCATTGAGCTTGTTCCGCAACGCCAAAGCTTCAGCCAGCGGATTCGCGCTGGTCGCACTCGTTTGCGTATCGACCGCTTTCCTCGAGGCCACGCCGGCCATTGCGAAGGCGCCCGGGAAAGCGCAGCCCGCTATCCTCACGGCCTCCGCGATCGCGGTGGCCGACAAGTACAGCGCCGACGCCGCCGAGCAGATCTTCAAGCAAGGCGGCAATGCCGTCGACGCAGCCGTCGCGATTGCCTTCACGCTTGCCGTGACGTATCCGGAAGCGGGCAACATCGGCGGCGGCGGTTTCATGACGCTCTATGTCGACGGCAAACCGTACTTCCTCGACTATCGCGAGCGCGCTCCGCTCGCCGCGACCAGGAACATGTACCTCGACGACAAGGGCGAGGTCATCAAGGGCATGAGCCTGTTCGGGTATCGCGCGGTGGGCGTGCCGGGCACCGTCGACGGCATGTGGCAGGCGCAGCGCCGCTTCGGCAAGCTCAAGTGGAAGCAGGTGCTGGCGCCAGCGCTTCATTACGCGCGCGACGGCTTCGAAGTCAGCGAGCAATTGCAGGAACGTCGCGACGCGGCCGCGAAAGAGTTCGCGGGCAAGACCAACTTCGACACATACTTCGCCAATCTGAAGCAGGGCGTCAACTTCAAGCAGCCGGATCTCGCGGCGGTGCTGCAGCGCATTTCAGATCAGGGTGCGAAGGATTTCTACTCGGGCAAGACGGCCGATCTGATCGCCGCGTCGATGCGCGGTCATGGCCTCATCACGAAGGCCGATCTGCAGCAATACAAAGCCGTGTGGCGTGAACCGATCCAGGCCGACTGGAACGGCTATCGCGTGTACACTGCGCCGCCGCCCAGTTCGGGTGGCATCGGCCTCGTGCAACTGCTGAAGATGAAGGCCGATCTCGCGCCCGACTTCAAGGGCGTGCCGCTCAATTCGCCGCAATACGTGCACCTGATCGCCGAGATCGAGAAGCGCGTGTTCGCCGACCGCGCCCAATATCTCGGCGACCCCGACTTCTACAAGGTGCCGGTCGCGCAATTGACGAGCGACGCGTATATCGCGAAGCGCGCCGCCGAAGTCAATCCGAGCTCGCCGTCGGACACGAAGAGCGTGCAGGTGGGTCTCGGCACCAGCATGCCGGAGAAAGCTGAGACCACGCACTTCTCGGTGATCGACAAGTGGGGCAACGCGGTGTCGAACACGTACACGATCAACGGCTATTTCGGCTCGGGCGTGGTGGCAGACCGCACGGGCATCGTGCTGAACGACGAGATGGACGACTTCTCCGCGAAGCCGGGCGTCGCGAACATGTTCGGCGTGGTCGGCAGCGACGCGAATTCGATCGAACCGAAAAAGCGCCCGCTCTCTTCGATGAGCCCGACGATTCTGACGAAGGACGGCAAGGTCGCGCTCGTGATCGGCACGCCGGGCGGCTCGCGCATCTTCACGTCGATCTTCCAGGTGATCAACAACGTGTACGACTACAACATGCCATTGCCGGAAGCCGTCGCCGCGATGCGCTTTCATCATCAGCTGTTGCCGCCGAACACGATTTTCTGGGAGCCGTACAAGCCGATCGACGGTGAACTCGCGCAGCAGATCGAAGCGAAGGGCTACACGCTGAAGGGGCAGAATTTCAGCGGCGACATCCAGGCGATCAAGGTCAATGGGGATACGCCGGAAGCGGCTGCTGATCCGCGTGGCCGTGGGGTCACGCGGGTGATTCAGTAAGCGGTGCTGGATTGGGACCGCCGCGTGTTGGCGGCGGTCTTGGCGAGTGCCGGGTAGAGCTTCATGCAGGCCGGCTATTGGCTCTCCATGTTCTAGCGCCGACCCGTACGTCCTACCCACAGCGCAACAAAAGCGGCCTGCCGCCGGCCGCTTTCCTCAGCTCGCCTGCTCGACCGGCGTCACCGTCAGTTCGAGCCGCTGCGCGCCGCGCAGCACGGTCACGCCGACCGGCTTGTCGATCCGCGACGCGTCGAGCGTGCGTTGCAGGCCATCGACATCCTGCACGCTTAGCCCATCGATCGCGACGATCGTATCGTCGGTGCGCAGACTGCCGAGCGCGGCCGGGCTGCCTTTGACGATCTCCATCACGTGCACGCCGCTCTCCGAACTCAAGCCGAAATACCGCTGCACGCGCCGCGATAACGGCGCCGTGGTGCCCGCCACGCCGATATACGCGCGTCGCACGCGGCCGTGCGCGAAGATCTGCATGATGACCCACTTGGCCGTATCGATCGCGGTCGCGAAGCAGATTGCCTGCGCGCCCGGAATGATCGCGGTATTCACGCCGATCACCTGGCCCGCCGAATTGATCAGCGGGCCACCCGAGTTGCCGGGATTGAGCGCGGCGTCGGTCTGGATCACGTCGTAGATCATGCGGCCGGAGTTCGAGCGCAGCGAGCGGCCGAGCGCCGACACCACGCCCGTGGTCACCGTTTGCGCGAGGCCGAGCGGATTGCCGACGGCGATCGCAATCTGCCCGACGCGCAGCTTCGACGATTCGCCGAGTTCGACGTGCGGCAGCGGCTCCGGCGAGCCGATCCGCAATACGGCCAGATCGCTGCCGGGGTCATCGCCGACCAGATCGGCGTCGAACTTCGCGCCGTCGGCGAGCGTCACCTGAATATGCGTGGCGCCATGGACGACGTGGCTGTTGGTGAGCAGATAGCCGTCGGGCGTGAACAGAAAGCCCGAGCCGGTGCCGCCGCGCGCGCCTCGGCCGCGCCCGGACGGCTCGCCGGGCAGCCGGCGTTCGACGGAGATGAAGGCGACCGCCTGCTGGACGCGTTCCAGCGCACCGATCACGGTGCGGGAGTAGGCGTCGAGCAGGGCGTCGTCGGATAAGGGGTTGAGCGAGTGGGGCCCGGGGGCGTCGGATGCGGCGCGCGACAGGTCATCGATGAAGCGTGGGCGGCTTCCCATGGCGATGCTCCGGATAAACGGAATCGCAGATGCGGGGCGCGGTCGGGGTTTTCAAGGGCGCACGCGGGGTGGGGCGGTCGGGTCCGCTGTGAGACACTTTCCTCATGCGTGGGTTGGGTGAGCGCCGCGTCATGAGCCGCCGCCCGCGTTCCGACTACGCCGAGAAGGAGACACGTATGCCCGCATCCACCCCCTCATCCTCTTCCGACGCGCCGACAGAGCCGCGCATCGAGTCGCTCAGCGCCATCACGCTGGCTACCCGCGATATGCCGCGCGCCGTCGCGTTCTATGAAGCGCTCGGTTTCCCGATGAAATACGGCGGTCCGCAGGAGGCTTTTACATCTTTCGCATTCGGCGGCGCGTACCTGAACCTGATCGTCGATACGCGCGCGCCGGTCAACTGGTGGGGGCGCGTGATCTTCTACGTCTCCGACGTCGACGCGCTGTACCGCAAGGCACTGGCCGCGGGCCTGAGGCCGTCGCTCGAACCATCCGACGCGCCGTGGGGCGAGCGCTATTTCCATATCACCGATCCGGACGGTCACGAACTGAGCTTCGCTCGGCCCTTGTATTAGCGCCGGGTGCGCGCGCGAAACTCGCTATCATCGTCACTATTCGCGGCGCGTGCCGATCGCACGCGCGCAGCGAACGCGCCCGCCGCCGCGCAGCCGTCCGGATGGCCGCAGCGGTAACATGCCTGACACCTGGCGCTTCGATAATCGAACGCGTCTGCGTCGCGTTGGCCGCGCGCCTAACCATTTCTGTTGCCAGGAGAGCCGCAATGAAAGAGCAGGACCCGAGACCTGAAGCCGAATGGCTGGCAGAGCGGCAACGCCGTTTCGAGGAAGATCTCATCGATGCGTACGACGAGGAACTCGAGATGGAGGTCGACGACCGCATCATCGACGGTGCGGACGGCTTCACGCCCGAGCATCGCGAAGCACGCAAGATGTACTTCCGCGAGTTGTTCCGCCTGCAGGGCGAACTCGTCAAACTGCAGGACTGGATCGTGCAATCCGGTCATCGGCTCGTCGTCATTTTCGAAGGACGCGACGCGGCCGGCAAGGGCGGCGCGATCAAGCGCATCACGCAGCGCCTCAATCCGCGCGTGTGCCGCGTGGCGGCGCTGCCCGCGCCGAACAATCGCGAGCGCACGCAATGGTATTTCCAGCGCTATGTGTCGCATCTGCCGGCGGGCGGCGAAATGGTGCTGTTCGACCGTAGCTGGTACAACCGCGCGGGCGTCGAGCGCGTGATGAATTTTTGCAGCGACGAAGAGTACGAAGAGTTCTTCCGCTCGGTGCCGGAATTCGAAAAGATGCTGGTGCGCAGCGGCGTGCAGATTCTCAAGTACTGGTTTTCGATTACCGACGAAGAGCAGGAGATCCGCTTTCAGAACCGCATTCACGATCCGTTGAAGCAGTGGAAACTGAGCCCGATGGATCTGGAGAGCCGGCGCCGCTGGGAAGCCTATACGCAGGCGAAAGAGGTGATGCTGCAGCGCTCGCATATTCCCGAGGCGCCGTGGTGGGTCGTGCAGGCCGTCGACAAGAAGCGCGCGCGGCTGAACTGCATCCAACATCTGCTGAGCCAGGTGCCGTATCACGAGATCGAGCATCCGACCATCGAACTGCCGGCGCGCGTTTATCACGACGAGTACAGCCGTCAGCCGGTGCCCGAGTCGATGATCGTGCCCGAGGTGTATTGAGCGGACACGCTCCGGCCCAATGCAAAAAGCGCGGCGAGGCCGCGCTTTTTTTATGCCGCGCGCGGCCAGCCGCGAGACTGGCCGCCCCCGGCTCGGCGAATCTAGAACACCGCGCGAAACACCCAGTACAAGCCTGCCGCCAGCGCGATCGATGCCGGCAGCGTCAGTACCCACGCCAGGATCAGGCTGCGCACGGTGGCCCATTGCAGGCCTGAGCCGTTGGCCGCCATGGTGCCCGCCACGCCCGAGGACAGCACGTGCGTCGTGGAGACCGGCAAGCCGTACATATCGGCGGCGCCGATCGTCACCATCGCGACCATCTCGGCCGAGGCGCCCTGTCCATATGTCAGATGCTGCTTGCCGATCTTCTCGCCGACCGTGACGACAATGCGCTTCCAGCCAACCATCGTGCCCAGCCCCAATGCGATGGCGACCGCGACCTTGACCCATGTCGGGATGAACTTGGTCGCGTGATCAGTTTGCGCCTTGAAGTTGCTGATGATTTTGGCGTGCTCCGGTGCGAAGGCCGGCTGGTGCGATTTCAGCATCAGACGGATTGCTTCGGACGCGACGTACATGTTGTTGCGCACGTTATCGACGCTGCCTTGCGGCACGGCGGCCAGCGAACCCGACGCGCCGACCTGTGAGCCGATCTGTTCGGTCAATTGCTGCAACGCCGGCAACGTGGCGGGCGTCAACTGGCGGGTGCGCACGAACGCTTCGACATCGGCGCGCGGATCCGTGGAAGGCGCGGCGCCCTGCGTGTAGTGGGCGAGCGCCCCCGCGGTTTGCTGCGCGACCGCGACGAAGGTTTGCGTTTCCGCCGGCGTGACCGCTTTGTTCAGCGCATACGCGGTCGGCACCGTGCCGATCAGGATCAGCATGATGAGGCCCATGCCCTTCTGGCCGTCGTTCGAGCCGTGCGCGAACGACACGCCCGTGCAGGTCAGAATCAGCAGGCAGCGAATCCAGAACGGCGGCGGTTCCTTGCCCTTCGGTTCGGCATACAGCGCGGGCACGCGCACCACGGCTTTCAGGATGAGCAGCAGCAAACCGGCCGCGAGAAAGCCCACCAGCGGCGAAAACAGCAAGGACTTGCCGACGCCGAGCGCCTGAGTCCAGTCGACGCCGCTCGTCCCGTTGGTGCCGTGCATCAACTGGTTCATGAGACCCACGCCGATGATCGAGCCGATCAGCGTATGCGAGCTCGACGACGGCAGGCCGAAGTACCAGGTGCCGAGATTCCAGATGATCGCGGCGATCAGCAGTGCGAACACCATGGCGAAGCCGGCGCTGCTGCCCACCTGCAGGATCAGTTCGACCGGCAGCAACTGCAGGATGCCGAAGGCGACCGCGCCGCTCGACGTCAGCACGCCGAGGAAATTCCACGCGCCGGACCACACGACCGCGAGATTCGGCGCCAGCGAGTGTGTGTAGATCACGGTGGCGACCGCGTTGGCGGTGTCATGGAAGCCGTTGACGAACTCGAAGCCGAGCGCGATCAGCAGCGCGACGCCGAGCAGCAGATACGGAAGAACCGAGCTTTCGCGGACCGGTTGCAAGTCGTCCAGCAAGTGCACGGCGCAGTAGACGGCGCCGACCGCGATGACGGCGAGGAAGATGAACAGGCTGATATTGCGCCCTTTACCGCCTGCGGCTGGCTGCGGATACGAAAGTTCCGGCATGACGTAAGCCCTGAAGTTTGTCGCGGAGCTTCCGATGCTGCGGGGGCTGTGTGTCGTAATGATGACAGGGACGTGGCGGCCCGGCGCAGGCGCAAGCGCGGGGAATGGCGCGGGTTCAGGCCGCGCGCGATATAGGCTGAGCGCCTGCCAAATGGCGGATAGCGATGATTGGATATCCGAAAAGCGCTAGCGGGTTTCAGCTTTGCGAAGCCGTGGCGAGGAGCGGTTACAAGTGAAGCGCAAACGGAAGGCGCAAACGCGACTACGAAGCCGCAATGATCTCCCCGCTCGCACTGCCCCCCAGCGTGCGTTTGTACGCTTGCGCGACCATCGCGGCCGGCACGCCTTGCGACGGATCGCGGCCCATCGACTCCAGCGTTTCGGCGACCCAGCCAGGACTCACTGCATTGACGCGGGCCTTGCCGCGCAATTCGAGCGCCGCGGCACGCACGAACGCTTCCACGCCCGCATTGACGACGCTCACGGCTGCGCTGCCTTCCATCGGCTGTTGCGCGAGCACGCCGCTTGTCAGCGTGAAGCAACCGCCTTGCGACACGTGAGCAGCGCCGCGACGCACCAGATTGATCTGCCCCATCAGTTTGTTGGCAAGACTAAACGAGAAGTCGTCGTCGGAGAGCGATGCGAGCGGCGCGAATTTGGCCGCGCCCGCGGTGCAGATCACGGCGTCGAGCGTGCCGGCCTCACGGTACATCGACTCGATCGTTGCCTTGTCCGACAGATCCACGTGCAGATCGGAACCCTTGCGGCTGGCGGTGACGATCTCGTGTTCGGGCGAAAGCAGCTTCACGACTTCGCTGCCGAGCAGACCCGTTGCACCGACGATAAGTACTCGCATACATCCTCCTGACGCGAAAACGCGTCCGCTCACGGTGAAGCAGGAATCGCGGCCCCGCATGTTCAGGATAGTGGCTCACCTCCCGGCACGCCATCGATTGCGGAAAAGTGCGGCTGCGGCGGCGCGGGGCAACGCGTTACGCGGCTTTCCCGCCGCACGCTCTGCAGAGAAAACGCCGGGTGCCCCTTGGGAACTATTTTTGCTACGCTGCCAGTGACGTCCCCAATAAAGCCGATTCAAGGAGTATCGATGAAGCGAGACAGCGGGAAGATGGACAAACAATCCGCCAGCGGCGATCGGCCGGTCAATCCGGCCAGCACAGCGCCCTCGGCGCAAGCGGCGTTCGCCTCATATGCGGCGCCGCTCGTCGGTCATGCGGTCGAATACGCGAGCGCGGTGCGCGAGGACGCGTCGCCCGAAGCCCTGCACAAACTGCGCGTTTCGCTGCGGCGCCTGCGCTCCTTGTGGTGGGCCTTCGCGCCTTTGCTCGAGAAGGACGAGAGCATTCGTCAGCGGGCGCTGTTCAAATATCTCGCGACGGCGGCTGGCAAGACGCGCGACTGGGACATCCTGATCGAATTGCTGTCGCTGGAGGACAGCGGCGCACACGACATCACGCCCAGACTCCAGGAAGCGCGTGGCAGCGCATTGGCGGTCAGCCGCGAAACGCTATCGAACGCTGACGTGAAACATCTGCTGCGCGAAGCGCTCGCCGGTGCGTCTAAAGAATTGAACACCGCGCACGAGCGCATGCCGTTGCGCAAATTCGCCGCACGGCGCGTGGACGCCGCAAAGCGCTCGTTGAAGAAACGCATGAAACGCGCGAACCGTGCCAGACGTTCGGATTACACAGCGTTCCACGACGTGAGGAAGGCGGGCAAAAAACTGCGCTATCTGCTCGATTTTTTCGAACCGGTTCTGAAGGGCAGTTGTAAAAGCACCGCCAGGCGTGTCAAGCGGATTCAAAAACGCTTCGGTGCGCTGAACGATGTCGTCGCCAGCGAGGGCTTGCTGCGTGAGCATGCCGCATCGCTCGCCGGGTCCGGCGATGCTGGAGCGACGCTCGATTGGCTCGGAAAAGAGCGCAAACGCCGCATGCGCACGGCGGCGGCTCTGCTGCGCAAGCGGTGACGGACTGACGAGCGGGCTCAAGAGCCGGACCACGTCGCTACGCGTCTGGCGGCTTATATAACGACATGGGGCGGAGCGTCCGCACGCGCCGGGCCGTGCGGATCACTTGTCAAGGAGGCGCTGCGCACGTGGCACGTCAAACGCTTTCGCTGCGCCGTCGGCTGCGCAAGACACTGCACGCGGCCGGAGCCGGCGTGACGCGGTATGTGGGCAACCATCCGCTGGTCGCCGGGATGACCGGCACGCTGGTCGCGGTGGCGATGGCGGGCTTGACCTTGCTCACGCTCGGCATGGGCCGCGCCGACGCGCTCGATCACGCGCGCCAAACGTCGCAGAACCTCGTTTCGATCATTTCCAGCGACCTCGAACGCAATGTCGAAATCTACGATTTGTCGCTGCAGTCGATAGTGGACGGCGCCCGCGACGAGGCCGCGCTAGCGCTTCCCCCCGAGGTGCGCCGCGAGGTGCTGTTCGACCGCGCGACCACCGCCGCCTATCTCGGCGGCGCCTATCTGATCGGCCCGAACGGCGAGGTGCTCGCGTCGCAGAACGACGAGGTCCATGCCACCGTTCGCTTCGACGATCGCGACTATTTCCTGGCGCATCAGCGCAGCCCGAGCGTCGGCCTATATTTCTCGCACCCGTTCCATTCGCGTCTGCGCGACGGGAAACTGTCGATCGGTCTCACGCGGCGCATCGACGGCGCCGACGGCGCATTTGCCGGCGTCGCGCTGCTGGCTATTCGCATCGAGTATTTCCAGCATCTGCTGGACCGCATCGACACCGGCAAACTAGGCTCGGTGTTCGTCGTGATGGACGACGGCACTTTGCTCGCGCGCAAGCCGTTCTCCGCGCGCGATATCGGCTCGAGCATAGCGAAGTCGCCGACGTTCGAACGGATGTCCGCGCACGATGCCGGTACGTACGAGGCGGTGTCGGCGATGGACGGCGTGCGGCGCATGTACACCTACGCTCGCGTGCCGGGCACGCCGCTGATCGCGGCGGTGGCGCCCGCCGTCGATGAAGTGCTCGAACCGTGGTGGCATCGCAGCCGTATCGCCGGCGTGCTGACGCTGACATTCGGCGCGGTGGTCGTGATGGTCTCGTGGCTGCTGGCGTTCGCGTTGCGCGACAAGCTGCGCGCGCAGGCCGCGCTGATGCGCCTCGCCGCGACCGATCCACTGACCGGGCTCGGCAATCGCCGCGTGCTCGATAACCGGCTCGACGAAGAATGGCGGCGTGCGCGGCGCAGCGGGCAGCCGTTGTCGGTGCTGTTCATTGACATCGATCACTTCAAGCACTTCAACGACGCGTACGGTCACGCAAGCGGCGACGAAGCGTTGACCACGGTGGCCGAATGCATCTCGGCGGTGGTGCGGCGCTCGGTCGACGTGGTGGTGCGCTACGGCGGCGAGGAGTTCGCGGTGGTGTTGCCGGAGACGTCGGCCGAGGGGGCGCTGAGCGTCGCCGAGAAAATCCGCCGCAAGGTGCAGGGCCGGCATGTCGTGCAAAGCCATGGTGACGGGGCCACGGTGACCGTGAGCGTCGGCTGCGCGACCGGCGTGCCCGCGGCGGGCGAGCGCGCGCTCGATCTGCTGGCCGCCGCCGACCGGCAGCTTTACGCAGCCAAAGCGGGCGGGCGCAACCGGGTCAGTTCGGCGCAGGGAATGGCGCCTTCGATGGCGCACGACCCGTCGGCGTGAGAGGGGCTTGGCTTGGGGCGCGTGGCTGGAGACGCCGCTTACCGTTGCATGCCCTTCACGTCCCCGCACTACTGCGCGGCGCAAACCCGCGCAGCGTGATCGCACCACGCGCGTCGCCGCGTGGCGGCGGCGCGCGTTTGCCGATACCGGGTTCGTCAGCTGGCGTAAGCGCTTCGACGGGAAAGCCGCGCCGCTGCCACGCATCGAGCCCGCCACGCAGCGCGCGAATGCGCGTGTAGCCGTTGCTGCGCATGCGCTGCGTGACCTCGACGGCGGTCGCGCTATCCGGGCAGATGCAGTAAATCACTATGTCATGCGCGCGCAGCGCGCCGTCGATCTGCTCGGGCGAGTGGGGGTCGAGCGCCAGCGCGCCGGGAATGCGGCGCGGCTCGAACGCGGGCGTGTCCGGGCGCGCATCGAGCACGAGCGACGGCGCGATGCGGCGCCATCCTCCGGCGGCGCGTTGTGCCGATGTGGCGTCCGCAAGCTGGCGCCGTTCGCGGCGTCGCTGGTACAGACGGTAGAGCAGAAAAATCAGCGCCACGCCCACGAGAATATCCACGATCGTCCCGCCGCGCGACTCGACGAAGTCGCGCAGCATGTGCAGCTCCCGTTGCGCGGCGGCGCCGCCGAGCAGCCAGAACGTCGCCCAGGCGAGCGCGCTGGCCAGATCCCAGACCGCGTAAATGCGAATGTCGACGGCGGTCGTGCCCATCAGCGGCGGCGTGATGAAGCCGAGCCCCGGGACGAACTTCGAGATCGACACGAGCGGGACGCCGAAGCGCTCGAACAGCGAGCGTGCGGTCTCGACTCTGAGATCGACCGCGGGAGACAGGCGGCCGAGCATCGCGAGCAGCTTGCGGCCATAAAGGCGGCCGGCGGTGAACCAGGCGCCGTCGCCGAGTACCGCGCCGAACACCGCCGCGCCGAGAATCGGCCAGAAGGACAGGGTGCCGGCAGCGATTGCCGACCCCGCGAACAGCAGCACGGGAACCGCCGGGATCGGCACGCCGAGGCGTGTCAGCAGGACATTGAGGAATACGACTGCGCCGCCCCAGGTTGACACCGCCGAAGACGGAAAGGCTACCAATTGAGGCGCTCCTATTAGTGCGGTTGGCCGGCGTGCTGCGCGGACTGCGTAGCGTAGATGCAAAGTACGTTCCCGATGCGTCCTCTGCTCAGGATACCCGATGGATTGCGTGGCGGAAGGCCGTCGGCAGCGGCCTCCCGGTTCCGCCCCGGCACGCTCTGCGTGGGGCGGCACGCGGGCAGCGCGAGCTTGCCGCCATCGTTCGAACGCGATCGGCCACGGGCGCGTGCCGGGCCCGTCAGCCCAAGGCGGCTCTGCAATTTCGTTCAAGACTGTGGGCGCCAGTCCACCTAATCTGGGCGCGTCGCAACCTTCTCAACCGACAGGACAACACCATGAACTCGCGCTACGCGGGATACCTGTTTTGCGCGCTGGCGATGCTCGGCGTCGGCAGCACGGTGGTGGTCAGCAAGGCGATCGCGGCCGGATTGCCGCCGTTTAGCGCAACCGCGCTGCGCTTCGCGATTGCGTTTCCGTTGTTCGTGCTGATCATGCGCTGGCGCGGCGTGCGCTGGCCGCGCCTCGACCGGCGCGATACCTTGCTCGTGATCGCGCAGGCCGGCGCGGGCAGCGTCGGCTATACGGTGCTGCTCATCAGCGGGATGAGGCTCGCGTCGGCCGCCGATGCCGGTGTGATCGCCGGTACCTTGCCCGCTGTATCGGCGGGCGTCGCGATGCTTGCACTCGGCGAGCGTCCCGCGCCTGCGCTGCTCGGCGCGATCGTTCTCGCGACCGCGGGTGTGCTGGTGTGTACCGTGCCTGGCGGTGAGCTCGCCGCGCCGCATGCGGGCGGCTCGCTGACGGGCAACGCGCTGGTGTTCGCGGCGGTGGTCTGCGAGGCGCTGTTTATCCTGCTCAACCGCAAGCTGCGCACGCCGGTCGCGCCGCTGCCACTGTCGGCGCTGATGTGCGGGATCGGCCTCGCGGTGGCGCTGGTGCCGGCCTGCTTCGAAACGCCGTGGCGTGCGCCCGTCGATGCGCACGCGCTGCGCGGCGTGCTCTATTACGCGCTCGTTCCGACCGTGCTGGGCTTCTTGCTTTGGTATGCGGGCGCCGCGCGCATCAGCGGCGCGGAAGCCGGACTGACGACGGCGCTCGTGCCGGTAAGCGCAGTGGCGTTCGCCGCGCTCGTGCTGCGCGAGCCGGTGGGTGCGGCGCAACTGGCGGGCGTCGCGTGCGTGCTGGGCGCGGTGCTGCTTGCCACGTTCGGCCGCAGGCGCATGCCGCGCGGCATGACGTGAGCGGCCACGCGTTCGGCCGTTGCGGCTACGCCGCCGCGCTCAGGTATTGGCGACCGCCACCGCGCCCGGATTGCCGACGATCGACAGAAATTCGCGCCGCGTGGACGGGTCCGTGCGAAACGTGCCGAGCATGCGCGACGTGACCATCGTGACGCCGGCCTTGTGCACACCGCGCGTCGACATGCACTGATGCGCGGCTTCGAGGATCACGCCGACGCCCGACGGTTGAAGTACTTCGTTCAACGTATCGGCGATCTGCACCGTCATCTTTTCCTGGATCTGCAGCCGCTTCGCGAACGCATCGACGAGGCGCGCCAGCTTCGAGATGCCGACCACCCGATGCTGCGGCAGATACGCGACGTGCGCGCGCCCGATGATCGGCACCATGTGGTGTTCGCAATAGCTTTCGAAGCGGATGTCTTTCAGCACGATCATTTCGTCGTAGCCGTCCACTTCGGAAAAAGTGCGGGCAAGGAGCTCGCGCGGGTCGACCTGGTAGCCCGCGTAGAACTCCTCATAGGAGCGCACTACACGCGCCGGGGTGTCGAGCAGGCCTTCGCGTTGCGGAT
Source organism: Paraburkholderia sp. RAU2J (assembly GCF_003634845.1). Taxonomy (NCBI): domain Bacteria; kingdom Pseudomonadati; phylum Pseudomonadota; class Betaproteobacteria; order Burkholderiales; family Burkholderiaceae; genus Paraburkholderia; species Paraburkholderia sp. RAU2J. The sequence continues at coordinate 2,801,007 of NZ_RBXG01000002.1, read as the reverse complement.
CGTCGCCGGCCCAGCGCAACAGCACGCGCACGGCGGCTTCCGCCTCGTCGCGGCTCGGGCGTTCCACTGCGGATTGGGTCTTGTTTTCGTTGCTGCTGGTCATGCGTTGCTCCTCCGGGATCGCGCGTCGACGCTCACGGGCGCGCGGGGTCAATGAGTGCGGCCATTGTTCCATGTTTTGCGTTCAGTCGTGCCGATGTCCCTTTCGCTGTCGGGGCGCGCCGGCGGCGACCGCCGTTGCCGCGAAGCAGGCCCTAAGCGGGGTTGCTGCGGGAGCGCTTCACTTCGGCCACTCGTCCATCGCGTCGTTGAAGAGTTCGGCGACCACGCCGCGCAGCCAGCTCAAGCGCGGATCGTTATGAAACTTGCGATGCCAGTGCTGGCGCAGATCGAAGCGCGGCAACGGCAGCGGCGGCTCGACCAGCGTGATCGACGCATGCTCGGACACATACGCGAAGCCGATCGCGTGCGGCACCGTCGCGAGCAGATCGCTGCGCGCGAGGATGAACGGCAGGCTCATGAAGTGCGGCGTTTCGAGCACCGCACGGCGCTTGATGCGCTTCTTCTCCAGATACTGTTCGAGGACTTCCTGGCTGCGGCCCTCGGCGCGTACGACTGCATGGCCCGACGCCACGTATTGGGCGAGCGTGAGCGGCGCCTTCGAAAGCGGATGGCCCGAGCGCATCAGGCAGATGAACCGGTGGGTGAAGAGCCGCTGCTGAAAGAAGTTATTGCCGGCCAGATCCGGGAAATAGCCGACCGCGAGATCGACGTCTCCCGATTCGAGCCCGCGTTCCACCTGCGAGGGCGACAGCGTCACCGAGCGCAGATTCGCGGACGGCGCGCGTTCGGCGAACAGTTGCAGAAGCCGCGGCAGGAAGACGATTTCGCCGACGTCGGACAGCGCGATCGAAAAGGTGTGGGTGCTGGTGGCGGGATCGAACTCCTGCACGTCGAGCATGCCTTTCTCGATGCGCAGCAGCGCGTCGCGCGCGGCGGGCAGGATCGCGAGCGCGCGCGGCGTGGGCTCCATGCCTTTGGACGTGCGCACGAACAGCGGGTCGTCGAAGTATTCGCGCAGGCGGCCCAGCGCGGTGCTCACGCGCGGCTGGCTGACGCCGAGCTGCTCGGCGGCGCGGCTCACGTTGCGGGCGTCTTCCATCGCGACCAGATAGGGGATCAGGTTCAAATCCAGATGTGTCTCGGACATGCTTTTATGGGCGTGTGGTGCTGGGAGTGGCGCTGGCGGGCGGCTATCTGTCTTTTGCATAAAGGGTAGTTGAAAAATCGCCTTGGAGGATAGTGCGATTTTGCTTTTGCCTCTGCGCCCGGCGGCGCGACGAGGGGCGACCGTGAGCTTACGCCTTGCCGGTGCGATACCTCGCCGAGTCCAATGAACCCGCCCATATCGCGGACAAGAACCTATGATTAAGGGGATTTCCCTGCCTTGACAAGCCGCCCGAAGGACAACCATAATCGCCTGAGCGTTCGCTAAGCGAATCCATGTTCACACAACGAACAAATCGGCAGTGAACCAACCAAAGGCGCCAGCCCGCATCCCTATCGGCGAGCCGCCGCCAGCATTTGGCCCGGAGACCGTCCCGCAAGCCCTGCCATTCCAAGGCGGCCAGCTCGGCGGCACGCAGCGCCCCAAAAGGAAATTCGACATGATCAACAAGATTTTCGAGTCACTTCAATCGGCCGTCGCCGATGTCCACGACGGCGCGACCGTCATGATCGGCGGCTTCGGCACGGCCGGCATGCCGTCGGAGCTGATCGATGCGCTCATCGAGCAGGGCGCGCGCGATCTCACCATCGTCAACAACAATGCGGGCAACGGCGACATCGGCCTCGCGGCGCTGCTCAAGGCGAAGCGCGTGCGCAAGATCATCTGCTCGTTCCCGCGCCAGACCGACTCGTACGTGTTCGACGCGCTGTATCGCGCGGGAGAGATCGAACTCGAACTGGTGCCGCAAGGCAACCTCGCGGAACGCATCCGTGCGGCGGGCGCGGGCATCGGCGGTTTCTTCACGCCCACCGCTTACGGCACCAAGCTCGCCGAAGGCAAGGAAACCCGTCTGATCGACGGCAAGCATTACGTGCTGGAGTCGCCGCTGCATGCGGACTTCGCGCTGATCAAGGCGTATAAGGGCGACCGCTGGGGCAACCTGGTCTATCGCAAGACCGCGCGCAACTTCGGCCCGATCATGGCGAGCGCGGCGAAAGCCGCGATCGTGCAGGTGTCGCAAGTGGTGCCGCTCGGCGCGCTCGACCCGGAAAACATCGTGACGCCGGGCATTTTCGTGCAACGCGTGATTGAAGTGCCGCAAGCGGCACACGCGCCGACGCCCAATCCTCACGACGCTGCCGCCTGAACCGGAGACCCGACATGAAAAAACTGACCCGCGATGAAATGGCCAAGCGCGTTGCGCTGGACATCCCCGAAGGCGCTTACGTGAACCTCGGCATCGGCGTGCCGACGCTGGTGGCCAACCACCTCGGCGCCGATAAGGAAATCTTCCTGCACAGCGAAAACGGCCTGCTCGGCATGGGCCCCGCGCCCGCCAAGGGCGAGGAAGACGACGAACTGATCAACGCCGGCAAGCAGCACGTCACGCTGCTCACGGGCGGCGCTTACTTCCATCACGCGGATTCGTTCGCGATGATGCGCGGCGGCCATCTGGACTTCTGCGTGCTCGGCGCGTTCCAGGTGTCGGCCAAGGGCGACCTGGCGAACTGGCACACCGGCGCGCCCGACGCGATTCCGGCGGTCGGCGGCGCGATGGATCTGGCGATCGGCGCGAAGCAGGTCTACGTGATGATGGAGCACCTCACCAAGCAGGGCGAAAGCAAAATCGCCGCGGAGTGCACGTATCCGGTGACGGGTGTGGCTTGCGTCGACCGCATCTACACGGACCTCGCGATGATCGACGTCACCGAGCAGGGGCTCGTGGTGCGCGAGATCTTCTCGGACATCGATTTCGATGCACTGCACAAGCTGACCGGCGTGCCGCTGATCGACGGCACGCAAGCGGCTCGCGCGGCCTGACGCGAAACGCGTGGGCGTTGTGCGCCTTGAGCTGTCCGCGCGCCACCACGTTGAGTGAGCGGCAACGCACCGGCTCGACGCGGCGCACGGCGTCTCAGGGTGACGCCAGGTGGGGGTGAGTCATGAGCCTCATCCCCGCCGGCATGCCAACCTGAACGACATGTCGGCCGCGTTTGGCGCACAATACGCCGCAACGCTGCGTGCGCGAGGTTGTCTACAGTGCATGCGGCGCTGAGCGGTATGCGCCGCGTTGAGCCTCGACTCGACGCTTGCGTCCAACGCAGCGTGTCGCGGCGCGTTCGGCAAGCCGCGCCCAATCTTCATTCCCGATTCCCTCGACTCTCGACGTCATCATGCTCGACTCCAGCGCCCGTCTAACCGGCCTTCTTTGCGGCACACAGCCGATGAACGACATCTGGGCGCCGCGTGCGACGCTGCAACGGATGCTCGACGTGGAAGCGGCGCTCGCGCGCGCATCGGCCGCGCATCAGGTGATTCCCCAATCCGCCGTGGCCGCGATCGAAGCGGCCTGCCAGGCCGACCAGCTCGACGCCGACGCGCTTGCGCGCGACGCCGCGCTCGGCGGCAACCTCGCCATTCCGCTCGTCAAACAACTCACCGCGCGCGTCAAGGCGGCCGACGCCGAAGCATCGAAATATGTGCACTGGGGCGCGACGAGCCAGGACATCATCGACACGGCGACGGTGCTGCAATTGCGCGACACCTTCGATCTGCTCGACAATGGTCTGCAAACCACCTGCGACGCCGTGGCGACACTCGCGGCGGCGCATCGCGCGACGCCGATGATCGGCCGCACCTGGTTGCAGCAGGCGCTGCCCATCACGCTCGGTCTGAAATTCGCGCAATGGCTCGACGCGCTGCTGCGTCATCGCGAGCGGCTCGACGCGCTGCGCGCTCGCGTGCTGGTGCTGCAATTCGGCGGCGCGGCGGGCACGCTCGCGAGTCTGCGCGATGCCGCGCCGCAAGTCACGCAGTCGCTCGCGAAAGAACTCGGCCTGGCCGTCCCCACTTTGCCGTGGCACACGCAGCGCGACCGCATTGCCGAAACCGCGTCGTTGTTCGGCATGCTGATCGGCACGCTCGGCAAGATAGCGCGTGACATCTCGCTGCAGATGCAAACCGAAATCGACGAACTCGCCGAGCCTGCCGCGGCCGGCAAAGGCGGTTCGTCGACGATGCCGCACAAACGCAACCCGGTCGGTTGCGCGGCCGTGCTAACCGCTGCCACGCGCGCGCCGGGGCTGGTCGCCACGGTGTTCGCCGGCATGGTCCAGGAACACGAGCGCGCGCTCGGCGGCTGGCAAGCCGAGTGGGACGCGCTGCCGGACCTCGCGCGCCTTGCGGGCGGGGCGCTCGCCAATATCCAGCAGATCGCGGCCGGGTTGAACGTGAACGTGCCGCGCCTCGCCGCGAATCTCGACGTCACGCACGGCCTGATTCTCGGCGAGGCCGTGATGCTTGCGCTCGGCGACAACATCGGCCGGCTCGACGCGCATCATCTGGTCGAACGCGCATCGAAGGCCGCGATCCGCGACGGGCAGACGCTCTTCGAGGTGCTCGCCGCCGACGCCGCCGTCACCGCCCATCTTCCGCTCGAGCGCCTGAAGCAGCTGCTCGACCCCGCTCAATACGTCGGCCAGGCGCACGCTTATGTGGACGCCGCGCTGGCACTTCACACCTCGCGCGCTGAGCGCGCCCATTCCAAGGAGTAACCGGCATGCCCTACGCCGCAGTCAACGGCACCGAGCTTCACTATCGAATCGACGGCGACCGTCACGGCAAGGCGCCGTGGATCGTGTTGTCGAATTCGCTCGGCAGCGATTTGTCCATGTGGACGCCGCAAGTCGCGGCGCTGTCCAAACATTTCCGCGTGCTGCGCTACGACACGCGCGGTCACGGCCATTCGGAAGCGCCGAAGGGTCCGTACACGATCGACCAGTTGACCGGCGACGTGCTCGGCCTGATGGATACGCTGAAAATCGCCCGCGCGAATTTCTGCGGACTGTCGATGGGCGGGCTGACCGGCGTGGCATTGGCCGCGCGTCACGGCGACCGCTTCGAACGTGTCGTGCTCTGCAACACGGCCGCGCGCATCGGTTCGCCGGAAGTCTGGGTGCCGCGCGCCGCGAAGGCTCGCAGCGAAGGCATGCTCGCGCTGGCTGATGCGGTGCTGCCGCGCTGGTTCACGGCCGACTACTTCGACCGCGAACCGGTCGTGCTGGCGATGATTCGCGACGTGTTCGTGCATACGGACAAAGAGGGCTATGCATCGAATTGCGATGCGATCGACGCAACCGATCTGCGCCCTGAAACGGCCGGCATCAAGGTGCCGACGCTGGTGATCAGCGGCACGCACGATCTGGCCGCGACGCCCGCGCAAGGCCGCGAACTCGCGCAGTCGATCCCCGGCGCGCGTTATGTCGAACTGAACGCCTCGCATATTTCAAACATCGAGAAGGCCGACGCTTTCACGAAGACCGTGCTCGACTTCCTGACGGAGACGAAATGAACGACGAAGACCGCTACGAAGCCGGCCTCGGCGTACGTCGCGCGGTGTTGGGCAGCGCGCACGTCGATCGCTCGCTTGCGAACCGCACCGAGCTGACTGAGGAGTTCCAGAATTTCATCACCCGCTATGCGTGGGGCGAAATCTGGACGCGTGACGGCTTGCCGCGTCATACGCGCAGCCTGCTGACCATCGCAATGATGGTCGCGCTCAATCGCAGCGAAGAACTCGCGCTGCACCTGCGCGCCGCGAAGAACAATGGCGTGACGCGCGAGCAGATCAAGGAAGTGCTGCTGCAAACCGCGATCTATTGCGGCGTGCCGGCAGCCAATTCGGCGTTTCACCTCGCGGACAAACTGTTCCGCGAGGATGACGCAGCGGCGGCGGGCGACGTGAAGTCGTAAAGCGGATTGTTACGTCGTGGTGAGAAACGCGCGCCGTTCATCGGCGCGCTTAATGATGGTCACTTCCAACCCTCTTATATGCGGAACAATGTGACCGCGGATGCGTCAGGCAATTTGCCGACGCAGACAAATCCCGTGGACACTTCCAGCTAAACCTACGACGAGTTTGGCCGACCTGTGCGTCTTGTCGTAAGTGGTATCAACGGTACGACACCGCCCGCAACACCGTATCCTTGATAACTTCGCGCCAATGTTCGAGCGCCGCTTTTTCCATCAACGGCTCGCCGAGAAACGCGCCCAGGGTGTACTGATTGGCGTTATAAAAATAGCCGAGCGACGCGATCATCAGGTACACGTCGCGCGCTTTGATATCCGCGCGAAAAACGTTTTGCGCATGGCCCGCATCCAATAACTTTTGCACGACGGAAATCGCGTAGCCCGAAATTTCCTTGAGCTTCAGCGATTTTTTCGCATGCTTGCCCTGGTGCAGGTTTTCGCTCGACAGCAGCGTGACGAACTCGGGATGATCGAGGTAGTACTGCCAGACGAATTCGACCATCTGTTCGAGGCCGTGCACCGGATCGTCCAGATCGAGATCGAGTTTGCTTTCGGCTTCGTTGAATTGCGTGTAGATCGTTTCCAGTACTTCGACGAACAGTTGCTCCTTGCTGCCGAAGTAGTAATAGATCATGCGGTCGTGCGAGCGCGCAGCCTTCGAAATACTTTCGACGCGGCCGCTGGCATAGCCCTGTTTCGCGAACACCTTGATGGCCGCTTTCAGGATCTTGGCGCGCGTGTCTTGCGCCTGTTTCGCGCGGATGCCGGTGGCGCCCGGCTTGCGGGCGGCGGTGGGACTCATGGTGGTCTCGAATCTCGTTGTTGGCGTCAGTCGAACTGCATGCGCGCGAGCCGTGCGGACCCGCTCCCCGGACACGGCGCATTTCCATCATAGGCCCGCTTTGGCCGCCGAAGCACGTGCTGCGCATTCCCGTGCATCGGCGTAGATTGAAGCGTGATTCGCATGCTGATGCCGCTTTGCAGCATTCGCCACCCCAACCGGAAACTCGTTGCACACTCAATTTTGATCGAGTAGATTTCAATCAAGTTTGGTGTAGAAGATACTACATGAACGGTGAGTGACCGCAACATGAAAATAGGCGAGTCACACGAAAGTCCCCTGAAACAAGGGTGATTCGAAGCCGGGCAGGACCGCTTGTAATGTCGTCGTATGGGAACCCCACCATGACAGAACATACGAAGGTCGATTTCGGTGCGGACGGTGTCGATGGCGAAACCGCGTCGACGCCCGGTCCGACCGTGCTCGAGAAGGCGGCGCCGCGCAGCGAGCGCATGGCGTCGAACAAGATCGAATGCAATGCGTGCCCGGTGCTGTGCCAGATCTCCGAAGGACGCACCGGCGCGTGCGATCGTTATGCGAATGCGGACGGGCGGCTGATTCGCGTCGATCCCGTCGTGTTTCTCGCTCGCTCGCCATCCACTGACGAAGCGGGTCAAAAGCAGGAAGCTGCGGTCGAGTTCGGCGGATCGCCCGCCGCGCATGATGCCGCCGCCGAACAGGCGCTGTTCGTGACGGGCGTCGGCGCTTCGTCCACCTATCCCGACTACAAGCCCGCGCCTTTCATCGTCGCCTCGAAACTCGACGACGTCGATATGATCACCGTCGTCACCGAAGGCATTTTCAGCTACTGCAGCTTCAAGGTGAAGATCGACACGGACCGCTTTCTCGGGCCGGAGCAATCGAACGTGCGTTGCCACGGCGAGATTGTCGGGCACGTGAGCACGGCGGAGTACGGCTCGCAGATGCTAAGTCTCGGCGGCGTGCATCATCTGACCGGCGGCAGCAAGAAGGAAGGCCGCGTGACCTGCGACATGATGCTCGCGCTCGGCAACAAGCAAGCGGTGGAGCTGAGCATCGACGGCGGCGCGAGTCTTGTGATTCGCGCGGGCGCGGCGCCGGTGGTCGACGGCGTGGAGGAGCAGCGCATGCGCGTAGGTTGCGGCTCCGCGACCATCGGCATCTTCGCGAAGCAATGGTTCGGTCATGCCGATGAAGTGGTGGTCGTGGACGATCACATTACGGGCGTGCTCACCGAACACCAGGCGGGCCGATGTCTCGGCATGACACGTTCGGGTCTGAAGATTCGCGGACGCAAATCGACGCCCGGCCGCTACTTTCAGGTGGCGAATCCGGGCACGGGCTGGGGCGGCACCGACATTCAGGACCCGCTCGCGATCGTCGAAGGCTTCGATCCGGCCGTTGCGAAACCGGGTCTGCGTTTGCTGATGGTGTCGACCACCGGCGAACACGCACAATGGTACGAACTCGACGAGGATCTCGTGCCGCGCATCGCACCGATGCCGGACGCGGTGCGCCGCACGGTCGAGCGCATTGGCGAGAACTGCGAGCCGTCGCTCGCCACCGTGCTGTTTCTCGGCGGCGCGGGCGGCAGTCTGCGCGCGGGTGCGACCGAGAACCCGGTGCTGCTCACACGGGCGATCAAACAGAAGCAGGTGAACGTGACCTGTGGTGGCGCCCCGGCCTATGTATGGCCTGGCGGCGGCATCACGGTGATGGTGGATGTCTCGCGCATGCCCGACCATTCGTTCGGCACGGTGCCGACGCCCGCGATCGTCGCGCCGATCGAATTCACGATGACGTATGACGCGTATCGCGACCTCGGCGGCCATCTCGACGCGGTGCGCTCATTGGAGAGTGTTCTCGCGAACGGGCCGTACCATACAGACGGAGCGCCGCTCTCGCGCCGCACGCTGGCGCGCCATCCCGACAATCCGTGGCCGCCCGCGATGCCGCCGATGCTCGGCTAACGGCGCGAATCACACGAACCCGCTCACACGAGAACGCGATCCATCCGATGACCCCTACCCGCACCCGGCTCGATGCACGCCGCTGGCATTGGCAGCATGGGCCGATCGATCTGATCCTCGGCGCGGACGGCGAGCCCGCGGCGGTGCAGGTCGCGTATCAGGCGTGCTGGGCGCGTTTCATCGACGTGTTGTCCGAGCTGGTCGGCGAATTGAAGCTGCTTCGGCAGCCCATACACATCGATGACGCACTGAACGACACCGTATTGCATGGCCCGGTTGCGCGCCGTATGTGGTCCGCGTGCCACCCTCATCGCGCGAAGTACATCACGCCGATGGCGGCCGTGGCGGGCAGCGTCGCCGATGAACTGATCGCGGCGTTTGCACGTGAAGGCATCGCGCGCGCGTTCATCAACAATGGCGGCGACATCGCGCTTTATCTGGCTCAAGGCCAGCAGTACCGCGTCGGCGTATTCGCCGATCTCGCGAACTGCTCGGGGGCACCTCTCTCGCGCGAGCACGCGCTCGACGCGGAACTGACGCTCGACGCCGGCCTGCCAGTGCGCGGCGTCGCGACCAGCGGCTGGCGCGGCCGCAGCTTCAGTCTCGGCATCGCCGACAGCGTGACCGTGCTCGCTCGCAACGCCGCCACCGCCGACGCCGCCGCGACGATGATCGCCAATGCCGTGAATCTGGACGATGAACTGGCGCACGGCCCGGCACACGTGGGAATCGTGCGTCGTCCTGCTTCGTCGCTGAAAGACGATAGCGACCTCGGCGACAAACTCGTCACCGTCGACGTCCCCGCATTGCCGCCGGCGCTGATCGACCTCGCGCTCGCGCGCGGTGTGGAGGCCGCGCAGCATCTGCGAGTGCAAGGCTTGATCGAAGGCGCCGCGCTGTTCCTGCAAGGGCGGGCGCGCGTTGCCGGGATTCACGAGACCGGCGCGTGGCTCACGTCGCGCGCGCCTACAACAACGGAGGCTCCGTGTTCGAAATACGCCGCGTGCTGACGCACGTCGAAGATATCTTCCACGAGTTCGGCCCCGCGCCTGCGCAGCCGCTCAGGCGCGGCGCGATTGCCGCGGTGATGACGAACCCGTTCGTGGGCCGTTACGAAGCGAACATCCAGCACGCGATGGAAGTGCTCAAGCCGATCGGCTTCGATATGGCGCAGCGGCTGCTGGCGGCGATGGATGTGCCGCATGCGTCGATCGAAAGTTACGGCAAGGGCGCGATTGTCGGCTCGCGGGGCGAACTCGAGCATGGCGCGCTGTGGCATGTGCCCGGCGGCTATGCGATGCGCGAGTTGCTGGAGAAGAACGGCGTGCCGACCAACGCCATCGTGCCGTCGACGAAAAAGGTCGGCGCACCGTCCACCGCGCTCGACGTGCCGCTCACGCACGTCAACGCGAGCTACGTGCGCAGCCATTTCGATGCGATCGAAGTGCGCGTGCCCGGCGCGCCCGCCGCGGACGAACTGGTCTACATCCTAGTGATGAGCACCGGGCAGCGCGTGCATGCGCGCGTCGGCGGTCTCGCGAAAGAGGCGATCGTGGGCCAGGACGGTTTGCGCTGAAGCATTGCATCCACACAGCGAAACGCCGCAATATCGAAACTCGGAGAGTGAAATGGCAATCAAGCTTCGCAAGCTGGTCGTGCAGGTGGACGAAACACGCATTGAAATGGGCCAGGCAATCGATCCGCCCGCGCGTCGCGCGGTCGCGATCGCGGTGATCGACAATCCGTATGCCGGCCGCTACGAGGCCAAACTCGACACGTTGATCGAGGCCGGCGAAGAGTTGGGCGCGCTGCTCGGCAAGCGCTGCGTCGAAGCGCTCGGTATCGCGCCCGGCGAGGCGCAGAGCTATGGCAAGGCCGCGATCGTCGGCGAGGCGGGGGAGCTGGAGCACGCCGCCGCGATTCTGCATCCGAAGCTCGGCGCACCGCTGCGGGTGGCGGTAGAGAAGGGCGCGGCGCTGGTGCCGTCGGCGAAAAAGATGGGCACACTCGGCACGGCGATCGACGTGCCGCTTGGCCACAAGGACGCCGCCTTCGTGCGCAGTCATTTCGATGCGATCGAAGCGCGGGTCTCGGACGCGCCGCGCGCCAACGAAATCGTCGTGGCGGTCGCGGTGACGGCGTCGGGCCGGCCGCTGCCGCGTATCGGCGGATTGCAGGTGAGTGAGATCAAAGGCGAGGACGGTTTGCGCTGAGTTTTGCTTTCGGTTATTTTCGCAGGCCCCGAAGGGGACTTTCTACGGGTGTGATGCCGTTGACGCGTGCGCGCATGGGGCCGCATGCGCTGCAACGTCTGCCGGTCGTGCCGTATGCGCTTGCCGCATACGCGCCGTCCGGCGAGCTGCCGAGGGTCGCGATGTTTTCGAATTTGCTGGTACAGCTGGTCAACGGACTCGCCGATGCGTCGACGCTGTTTCTCGTCGCCGCCGGTTTGTCGCTGATCTTCGGCGTGACGCGCATCGTCAATTTTTCGCATGGCTCGTTCTATATGTTCGGCATCTATGTCGCGTATAGCATCGCGAGCCGCTTCGGACAGACGGCGGCCGGCTTCTGGCTGTCGGTGCTGGCCGCCGCGCTGGTGGTCGCGGTGCTCGGCGCGCTCGTCGAAATGCTCGTCTTGCGGCGCATCTACCAGGCGCCCGAGCTGTTCCACCTGCTCGCCACCTTCGCGCTCGTGCTGATTTTTCGCGACGCCGCGCTATGGCTGTGGGGCCCGGAAGACCTGTTCGGGCCACGCGCGCCACATCTGGCCGGCGCGGTCGATTTCCTCGGCCATCCGCTGCCGACTTACGACATCGCCTTGATCGTGATCGGACCGGTGGTGTTGCTGCTGCTCTGGTATGCGTTGACGCGCACGCGCTGGGGCACGCTGGTGCGTGCCGCGACTCAGGATCGCGAGATGCTCGGCGCGCTCGGCATCAATCAGGCGTGGTTGTTTACCGGCGTGTTTTTCGTCGGCGCGTTTCTCGCTGGTCTTGGTGGCGCGCTGCAAGGGCCGCGCATGTCGGCGAATCTGTCGCTGGACCTGGAGACGATCGGCAATGCGTTCGTCGTGGTGGTGGTCGGCGGGATGGGGTCGATTCCGGGCGCGTTCGTCGCCGCGTTGATCATCGCGGAGATCAAGGCGCTGTGCATCGGCATTGGTCACGTGACGATCTTCGGCGTCGGCTTGTCGCTGAGCCGCTTTACGCTAGTGGCCGAATTCGTCGTGATGGCGGTGGTGCTGGTGGTGCGGCCCTGGGGTCTGCTGGGCCGTGCGAGCGCCGTGGTGCGCGGCATGGCGGCGCCGGACACGCCATTGCGTGCGGCGGGCAAGCGGCTCAAATGGCTGGCCGCGCTCGTGTTGCTGATTCTCGTGCTTGCGCCGCTCGCGGCTAACGCGTTTCCCTACATGCCCGTGCTGCTGGTCGAGATACTCATTGCCGTGCTGTTCGCGACGAGCCTGCATTTCATCATGGGACCGGGTGGCATGCATTCGTTCGGCCACGCCGCTTACTTCGGCCTCGGCGCATACGGCGCCGCCTTGTTCCTCAAAGTGCTGAATCTGCCGATGGAAGCCGCATTGCTGCTCGGCCCGTTATTGGCGGTCGGCGGCGCGCTGGTGTTCGGCTGGTTCTGCGTGCGCCTCTCGGGTGTCTACCTCGCGATGCTGACGCTCGCGTTCGCGCAGATCGTCTGGTCGGTCGTGTTCCAGTGGGACGATGTGACTGGCGGCAGCAATGGTGTGCTGGGCTTGTGGCCGTCGAACTGGTTGTCGTCTCCGGTGGCGTTTTACTATCTGACGCTCGTTTGCGCGGTGATCGGCGTGTGGCTGCTGCGCAAGATGCTGTTCTCGCCACTGGGTTATGCGATGCGCGCGTCGCGCGATTCCGTGTTGCGCGCCGAGGCGATCGGCATCGACGTGAAGCGGGTGCAGTGGGCGGCGTTCGTGATCGCGTCGCTGTTCTGCGGGCTCGCCGGCTCGCTGTACGCGTTTTCCAAGGGGACGATCTCGCCGGAAGTGATCAGCGTGAGCCGTTCGGTGGACGGCCTCGTGATGGTGCTGCTCGGCGGCTTGCAGACCCTGAGCGGACCGATCGTCGGCGCGGCCGTGTTCACCTGGCTGCAGGACACCGTCGCGCGGCAAACCGACTACTGGCAGGCGTTGCTCGGCATCGCGATCCTGCTGCTGGTGATCGCGTTTCCGCAGGGAATCGTCGGATTCGTCCGCGAGCGTTTCGGCGACGACAGCGCCGACGCCGCAGACACGGGCACGGCGCAGCCGTCGCGACGCGCAGCTGCGGTCAAGGAGGGGCTATGAGCCTGCTGCGCGTCTCCGGTCTCTCGCGATCGTTCGGCGGTCTGAAGGCGGTCGACAACGTCTCGTTCGATCTCGAAGCCGGTCAGCTGCTCGCGCTGCTCGGCCCGAACGGCGCGGGCAAGTCGACCTGTTTCAACATGGTCAACGGGCAGTTGCCACCGTCGTCAGGATCGATCCGTCTCGATGGTCAGGAGCTGGTCGGCATGCGTCCGCGCGACATCTGGCGGCTCGGTGTCGGCCGCACGTTCCAGATTGCCGCCACCTTCAATTCGATGACCGTGCTCGAAAACGTGCAGACGGCGCTGGTTTCGCGCGAACGCAAAACCTTCGGCCTATGGAAGTCCGCGGGCTCGCGTTACACCGACGAAGCCTTCGCGCTGCTCGAACAGGTTGGCATGGGCGCGGACGCGCATCGCGCGTGCGGCGTGCTCGCGTATGGCGACGTGAAGCGTGTCGAACTGGCCATTGCATTGGCGAACCGTCCGAAGCTGCTGCTGATGGACGAACCCACCGCCGGCATGGCGCCGAAGGAGCGTAACGAGTTGATGGCGCTCACCAAACGGCTCGTCACCGAACACAGGATCGGCGTTCTGTTTACCGAGCACAGCATGGACGTTGTATTCGCGTACGCCGATCGCATGATCGTGCTGGCGCGCGGCAAGCTGATCGCCGAGGGCGATGCCGACACGATCCGCAACGACCCGCGCGTGCAGGAAGTCTATTTCGGCACGGGCAAGACTTTCCGTCCGCACGCACCGCTGCATGACAGGGCGGGCGGCGAGGCGAGACCAGCAGGACAGGGAGCACAGCAATGAGCGAGCCGATGCTGAAAGTCTCCGGTCTCAATGCGTTTTATGGCCGCGCACATATCCTGTTCGATGTCGGTCTCGAAGTCGGCCGTGGTGAAGTCGTCGCGCTCATGGGCCGCAACGGCGCTGGCAAATCGACGACGATGAAAGCGGTGATGGGCCTGCTGCCGCGCCGTCACGGCGAGGTGACGTTTCGCGGGCAAAACATCGCCGCGTTGCCGCCGTACAAGATCGCGCGGATGGGCATGGGCTTCGTGCCCGAAGACCGCCGCGTATTCGCCGATCTCACCGTGGTGGAGAATCTCGACGCCGGCCGTCAGCCGCCGCGCGACGGCGCGCCGCAATGGACGCCGGACAAGCTGTTTCGCCTCTTTCCCAATCTCGGCGAAATGCCGCGGCGCCCAGGCGGGCAGATGAGCGGCGGCGAACAGCAGATGCTGACCGTGTCGCGCACCTTGATGGGAAATCCGTATCTGGTGCTGCTCGACGAACCGTCGGAGGGCGTGGCGCCCGTGATCGTCGAGCAGATGGCGAACATGATTCTCGAACTCAAGCGCGAAGGGCTGTCGATTCTGTTGTCCGAACAGAACCTGCACTTCGCCGAGCTGGTCAGCGACCGCGCCTATGTGCTCGAAAAAGGGCAGATCCGTTTCAGCGGCACGATCGGCGAACTCGCACGGAACGAAACAGTCAGGCGCGCTTATCTGAGCGTGTGATTCCAGCGGCGCGCGGGGCGTGCGTCAGGCACGTCCGCGTGGCCGGGCAATCGTTGCGAAAGGAGAGGCAAATGGCAGCAGAGACGTTGACAGGCTTGTCGGGTAAGGTCGCGGTAACGAACATCGGGCTGCTGTTATCCGGCGATATCGACCAGCCGATTCTCGACGCGAACACACTGGTGATCGACGATGGCGTGATCGTCGCGCTCGGCAAGGAGAAGGACTGCGACCTCGAAGGCGCGCGCACCACGGTCGATTGCAAAGGCACGACGGTCGCGCCCGGCCTGATCGACTCGCATGTGCATCCGGTATTCGGCGACTGGACGCCACGCCAGAATCAGATGGGCTGGATCGAATCGAATCTGAACGGTGGCGTGACGACCATGATCTCCGCCGGTGAAGTGCATTTGCCTGGCCGTCCGAAAGATGTGCTCGGCGTGAAGGCGCTGGCAATCACTGCGCAACGGTCGTTCGAAGGGATGCGCGGCGCGGGTGTCGGCGGCGGCGTGAAGGTGATGGCGGGTGCGCCCGTGATCGAGAAGGGCATGGTCGAAGAGGACTTCAAGGAGCTGTCGGAAGCGGGCGTGAAGCTGCTCGGCGAAGTCGGACTCGGCAGCGTGAAGGGCGGCGAGGAAGCCGCGCAGATGGTCGCGTGGGCGCGCAAGTACGGCATTCAAAGCACGATTCACACGGGCGGGCCGTCGATTCCAGGCTCGGGGCTGATCGATCGCGACGTGGTGCTCGCCGCCGACGCCGACGTGATCGGCCACATCAACGGCGGGCATACGTCGCTGTCGTACCGGCATGTGTGCGATCTGTGCGAGCAGTCGAGCCGCGCGCTGGAGATCGTCCACAACGGCAACGAACGGATCGCCTTGCTGACCGCGCGTCATGCGATCGAACTGAAGTGTCCGCACCGGATCATTCTCGGCACGGACAGCCCCGCCGGGTCCGGCGTGCAGCCGCTCGGCATCCTGCGAATGATCGCGCTGATTGCGAGCCTCGCCGACGTGGCCGCCGAAATCGCATTCTGCTTCGCGACCGGCAACACCGCGCGGCAACGCAATCTGCGCCAGGGGTTGATCGAAGTGGGCCGTCCCGCCGACCTCGTGTTCATGGACCGCGCGCAACACACGGCGGCCGATACGCTGCTCGAAAGTGTGCAGCTCGGCGACATTCCGGGCGTGGGCATGGTGATGATCGACGGTTTGATCCGCTGCCGCCGCAGCCGCAATACGCCGCCGGCCACCGAAGTGCCGGTGGTGTTCTGAGCGCGCACGGATCGTGATCAACCGCCCGGCGCCGCTTGTGCTGAAGGTGAATGGCGCGACCCATCTGGTCAGCGCCGCCGCCGACACGCCGCTGCTCTACCTGCTGCGCAACGACCTCGCGCTGAACGGGCCGAAGTTCGGCTGCGGCCTGGGCGAATGCGGTGCGTGCACCGTATTGCTCGACGGCATGCCGACGCGTGCCTGTGTGACCACCGCGCAGGTCGCGGTGGGCCGCGAGATCACGACGCTCGAAGGACTGGGCACGCGCGCCGCGCTGCATCCGGTGCAGCAGGCGTTCATCGAGGAACAGGCCGCGCAGTGCGGCTATTGCCTGAACGGCATGATCATGACGGCCAAGGCCTTGCTCGATCGCGATCCACGGCCGAGCGTCGCGACGATCCAGCGCGAGTTGTCGCGTAACCTGTGCCGCTGCGGCACGCATGTCGAGATCGTGCGCGCGGTGCAGCGCGCCGCCGAATTGCTCGCCGCGCATGAAGGAGCGCGCGCATGACAGGGCCGGATTTCAGCGTCGATCGACGCGCCGCGCCACCGTCGCGCAAGCAGCTTTATGACGCGCAGAGCGTGCTGATCGTCACGCGGCCGCCGCAAGCGCCGGTCAAGGCCGCGATCGGTCAGCCGGGCTCGCGCTCGTCGTTCGTGCCGACCGAAGCGGACCTGTTTCTCGTCGTGCGCGACGACGGCAGCGTGGTCGCGTTCAACGGTCACGTCGATCTCGGCACCGGCATCGGCACCGCGCTCGCGCAGATCGTCGCGGAGGAACTGGATGTGCCGTTGACGCGCGTGTCGATCGTGCTCGGCCACACCGGCGAAGCGCCGAACCAGGGGCCGACGATCGCGAGCGCGACGATCCAGATTTCAGCGGTGCCGCTGCGGCATGCGGCGGCGCAGGCGCGTCACTATCTGCTCGCGGAGGCGGCGACGCGTCTCAAGGTGGGCGTCGAGCAACTGGAGGTGCAGGACGGCCGCGTGTTTCAGCGCGGCGGCGATCCGGCGAAACACATTCAATACGGTGACCTGATCAAAGGGCGGCGCGTCGAACTGATGCTCGCCACCGATGCGCCGTTGAAGTCCCCAGACGACTACCGGATCGTCGGCAGGAGCGCGCCGCGCATCGATATTCCCGCGAAGGCGACCGGCGAACTGAGCTTCGTGCATGACGTGCGCGTGCCTGGCATGCTGCATGGCCGCGTGGTGCGCCCGCCGTATGCGGGCATCGCGCAGGGCGACTTCATGGGCAACAGCCTGCTGCACGTCGATGAGGATTCCATCGGCGAGTTGCCCGGCATCGTCAAGGTGGTGGTGATTCGCGACTTTGTCGGCATCGTCGTGGAGCGGGAGGAAGTCGCGCAGCAAGCGGTGAAGCGGCTCGACGTGCGGTGGAAAGCGGTCGAAGGTTTGCCGCCGCTGGAGACGAGTGACGAAGTGGAAGCCGCGTTGCGCGCGAATCCGGCCACGCGGCGCGACCTGGTGATCGACGGCGACGTGGACGCGGCGCTCGCGCAAGACCCCGCTCGCACGCTCGAACGCACTTACGTGTGGCCGTTCCAGATGCATGCGTCGATCGGACCGTCGTGCGCCGTGGCCGACTATCGCGACGGCGCGTTGACGGTCTGGTCGGGCACGCAGAATCCGCATTCGCTGCGCGCCGACCTTGCGCTGCTGATGTCGATGGAGGAGGCGCACATCGAGATCGTGCGGATGGACGCGGCGGGCTGCTATGGCCGCAATTGCGCCGACGATGTCGCCGCCGACGCCGCGCTGCTCTCGCGGGCGACCGGTGCGCCGGTGCGCGTGCAGCTCTCGCGCGAAGACGAACATGCATGGGAGCCGAAGGGCGCCGCGCAACTGATGGACGTGCGCGGCGCGTTGAACGCGGAAGGCGAGTTGGCCGCCTACGACTTTGCGACGCGCTATCCATCGAACGACGCGCCTACGCTGGCGCTGCTGCTGACCGGCACGATTCCCGCGCAGCCGCAGGTGTTCGAGATGGGCGACCGAACAGCCGTGCCGCCGTACGACTACCGGAGCATGCGCATCGTCTGTGACGACACGCCGCCGATCGTGCGGGCCTCGTGGCTGCGCGGCGTGTCCGCATTGCCGAACACGTTCGCGCACGAGTCTTTCATCGACGAACTCGCGGCGCAAGCGGGCGTCGATCCGGTCGAATTCCGCCTGAAGCATTTGACCGATCCGCGCGCGATCGAACTGCTCAAAGCCGTCGCCGACAAGGCCGGCTGGGAGCCTCGCCACGCCGCGCAAGAAGAAGCTCAACCGCAATCTCAGCAAGACAGCGACATCGCTCGTGGCCGCGGCGTCGCGTATGCACGTTACGTGCATAGCAAATTCCCGGGTTTCGGTGCGGCATGGTCCGCGTGGATCGCCGACGTCGAAGTCAATCGGAAGAGCGGCGAACTCGCGGTGACGCGTGTAGTGGTCGGCCAGGACAGCGGCACGATGGTGAACCCCGACGGCGTGCTTCATCAGATTCACGGCAACGTGATCCAGGCGACCAGCCGCGCGCTGAAAGAGCGCGTGACGTTCGGCGGGAATGCGGTGACGAGCCAGGAGTGGGGCGCGTATCCGATCCTGACCTTTCGTGAAGTGCCGGTGATCGACGTGGTGATGATGCCGCGCCACGGCGAGCCGCCGATGGGCGTGGGCGAATCCGCGTCGCTGCCCGGCGCGGCGGCCATCGCCAATGCGCTGTTCGACGCGACCGGTGTACGCTTTCGGCGGCCGCCGTTCACGCCGGAGACGATCCGCGCCGCGCTGGCCGACGCGCAGGCCGAGGACGCGGCGGCGCGTAAAAGGAAGCGCTGGCGCCTGGGGTTTCTCGGCGCGTTTGCCGCAGGCGCGGCCGGCTGGCTCGGCGCATTGTCTTTTGCGCCGCCCGCGCTCGCGCCGACTACGCCGCCGCTTGCCAGCGCGTTCGCGCCCGAGCTCGTCGCGCGCGGCAAACTGTTGGCCTCGCTCGGCAATTGCGCGGTTTGCCATACTGCGCACAACGGTGTGCCGAACGCCGGCGGCAGGCCGCTCGATACGCCGTTCGGCACCATCTACAGCACCAACATCACGCCGGATGGGCTGACGGGAATCGGCAACTGGTCGCTGGAAGCGTTCGTTCGTGCGATGCGGCAAGGCATCAGCCGCGACGGTCATCGGCTTTATCCGGCGTTCCCGTACACATCGTTCAAGAACACTTCCGACGACGATCTCGAAGCGCTCTACGCCTACCTGATGTCGCAAACGCCGGTCCGTTCCCGCGCGCCGGAAACGAAGCTCGCGTTTCCGTTCAGCGTGCGTGCGCTGATGGCCGCGTGGAACGGTCTCTTTCTCGGCCGCAACACGTTCGCGCCCAGCGCGACGCAGAGCGCGCAATGGAATCGCGGTGCGTATCTGGTGAATAGCCTCGGCCATTGCAGCGCCTGCCATACGCCGCGCAACGCATTCGGCGCCGAGAAAACCGGTGCGGCGTTTATGGGCGGCGGCGTCGCGGAAGGATGGGAAGCGCCCGCGCTTTCCACGTTGTCGAATGCGCCGGTGCCTTGGAGCGAGGACGAACTGTTCAGCTATCTGCGCTTCGGTCACGCGCCGTTGCATGGCGTCGCGGCGGGGCCGATGGCGCCCGTCGTCAATGATCTGGCGGCGTTACCCGATAGCGATATCCGCGCGATGGCGGCGTATCTGGCGTCGCTCAATCCGCTGGAGCCCAACGCCGATCCGGCCGCGATGGCGCGACAGGTCGAGCAGGCCAGCACGATCGCGGGCGCGCCGGCGGGGCTCGGCGCGCGGCTCTTCGACGGCGCGTGCGCGGCCTGTCATCACACCGGCAGCGGGCCGCAACTGTTCGGCGCGCATCCGTCGCTCGCGCTCAACACGAATCTGCACAGCGCGAGCCCGGACAATCTGATTCGCGTGATCCTCGACGGCATCGGCTCGCCTGCACGGCCCGAACTCGGTACGATGCCGGCTTACCGCGACAGTTTCAACGACGCCCAGGTCGCCGAACTCGTGTCGTATCTGCGTCGGCAGTTCGCGGGCGGCAAGCCGGCATGGCAGGACGTCGCGGCGAGCGTGGCCCGCATCCGCACGACGTCACAGGCAAATTGACACACGGGCTGCCCGGACGCCGGGACGCCTGACAAACAGCATTCACGCAATTCCACTGATAACGGAGAAACGCATGACCACGCGCGCAGGATGGATCTCTCGCCTTACGGTCTCGACGGTGTGCTCGCTTGCTGCGTTGGGCGCGAGCGCACAGCAGACCATCAAGATCGGCGAGATCAACAGCTACAAGGCGCAGCCCGCCTTTCTCGGGCCTTACAAGAACGGCTGGAATCTCGCGCTCGAGCAGGTGAACGCGGCGGGCGGAGTGCTCGGCAAGCAGCTCGAAGTCGTGTCGCGCGACGACAACGGCAATCCCGGCGACACGATCCGCGTCGCGCAGGAGTTGATCGCGCGAGAACAGGTGCAGCTGCTGTTCGGCGGTTTCCTGTCGAACACCGGTCTCGCGTTGACCGACTTCGCGAAGCAGAAGAAGATTTTCTTCCTCGCCGCCGAGCCCTTGACCGACAAGATCGTCTGGGCCGATGGCAACAAATACACGTACCGTCTGCGTCCGTCCACGTACATGCAGGTCGCGATGCTGGTGCCGGAAGCGGCCAAACTGAAGAAGAAGCGCTGGGCGCTGGTCTATCCGAACTACGAGTACGGGCAATCGGCGGTGGCGACGTTCAAGAAGCTGCTGAGCGCCGCGCAGCCCGACGTGCAGTTCGTCGCCGAACAGGCGACGCCGCTCGGCAACGTCGACGCGGGCGCCGTCACCCAGGCGATCGCCGATGCGAAGCCGGATGCAATCTTCAACGTGCTGTTCGGCGCGGACCTCGGCAAGTTCGTGCGCGAGGGCAATACGCGCGGGCTCTTCAAGGACCGCAGCGTGGTGTCGCTGCTGACCGGCGAGCCGGACTATCTCGATCCGCTGGGCGCGGAAGCGCCGACCGGCTGGATCGTCACGGGCTATCCGTGGTATTCGATCGATACCGCGGCAAACGAGAAGTTCGTCGACGCGTATAAGGCCAAATATCACGACTATCCGCGGCTCGGATCGGTGGTGGGTTACTCGGCGCTGATGTCGATCGCCGAGGGCATCAAGAAGGCCGGCTCGGTCGATTCCGACAAGCTCGCCGCCGCGTTCAAGGGTCTCAATGTGCAGACGCCGTTCGGGCCGATCAGCTATCGCGCGCAGGACAATCAGTCGACCATGGGCGCATATGTCGGTGTGACGGGGATGAAGGACGGCAAGGGCGTGATGACGTCGTACCGTTATATCGACGGTGCGAGCGTGCAGCCGTCGGATGCCGAGGTCAAGAAGTTGCGGCCTGCTGACTGAACGGCTTGCGTGAGCGGCGCGGCTGGTTTGCGCGCCGCGTTTCGCAGCGTCGTTTATCGGTCGTGTTTTTCATGCGAGGCCGTTTCAGACACTCTATGACCGCCGTCTTCTGGCTTTGCCTTGCGTGTTACGACTGTCGTCAACCCTGGTGATGAAGAGCATTTGCCAGGATCGGCCCCTTCCGCTGTGATGATGGTTGAAGATTTGGCCGCGCTCATGCGATGGTTCATCCTGGCCGAACCTGGAAGTAAAAAGTCAGCGCTGCAAGGCGCGGCAGCCTACCATTGCTGAACTTCAGTGATCGGACCCGGAGCGGCCGGATCACAAACCGACTTGAACGGCCGCTCCTGCTCCGCGAGAAGCCATCCCAGTGCAGTCAGTTCCAAACCGCGTCTTGGGCGCTTGCCCAAGTCACGCGATCGATTTCGGTAGTCGCGGGTTCCGCTGCAACGAGGGTGACCGTTCGTCGATCCGCGAACTGGAGGCTGCTTCGGCAAAATTGCCGGCTGCAAACTGTCTGCGGTAAGCGGAGGGCGTCAGTTGCTTCAATGCCTTGAACTGCCGGTTGAAGTTGGCCACGTTCGGAAACCCGGAGTGGGCTGCAACAACGGAAACGGGAGTCAATGTATGCGCGAGCATCCGGCAAGCGTGTCCAATCCTGACCCGCGCGATGTATCGCCCGACGCTCTCTCCAATGTGCTGCTCGAAGTAGCGAGTCAGAGAACGCTCCGACACATTGGCAGCCTCGCACAGTTCGGATAGACGCAGCGGTTCAGCAAAACGTAGGTCGATCATCGACAGCACGCGGTTTATACGTTCCGGTTCGTGGCCCGAAGGCCCCTCTGCCCGGTCGCTAAACGCGGTCGGCGATGCAAGCGGATCACCTGGCACTACTGCGAGCATGCACAAGACATTCAGCGCAGCGGCAAGGCGTTCTCGCGCGGAGCTGGACAGCAGATTCTGAACCTGTGCGCGCATCGCGGCGCCGACCTGCGGACTGAATGCCAAGCCGCAGGCTGCCCTACGCAACAGGTCACGCAATGGCGCATATTCCGGGCAGACATCCGCGAGCCGGCGCGCCCAGTCGCCGCTGAACCAGATCACGATTGCAACCTGAGGAGAAGCCGGGTCAATTGAACGGTTCGACGCCCACGTATGCGGAAGATTCGGCGGCACGAGAACCAGATCCTCGTCCACATAGTTCGCGATTGAATCCCCGATATAGCGCTTGCCGTGACTATTCAGCGTCAGCGTCAATTCGTACTCGGGATGATGGTGCCATTCAAACGGAATGCGCGGCAGACGCCGGTGGTAAACCCTGACCGAGCAGTCGTCGCCAAATTCGACGTGTTCGTATGCTGGTTTCATGGCGAAAGTCGCAAAGTAATTGTCTGGATCGTATCACTTTTGGGCGCGCGGTCAGCCTATGCTGCGCATATGGCAGAACCATAAGGAGACGACCATGGCACTCAAGATCGACGATTTACCGGCAGCCATCCGGCTGGCCAAACAGGAGCTTCGCGAACGACTCCCGAACTATCGTGAAGTGTTCGCCGAAGTGGATGAAGCGATCCGCGCCGACGCCAGCAGAATTGCCGCGCAACGCAGCCGCGGCGAAAACGTGATCCCTGAAATCCAGTTCTCCGACATCGCGGAGCAGCGCGTAAGCGCAGAGCAGATCGAACTCGTTAAAACGCGCGGTGCATGCGTGATCCGCAACGTGTTCGACCGCGCTCTGGTGGAAGGCTGGGACCGCGACATCGCAGACTATGTCGAGCGCAACGACCTGGATACGCGGCTAAAAACGCGCGCCGAAGACAAATACTTTGGCCAGCTCGCATCGAGCAAGCCGCAGATTTACGGCGTGTACTGGTCAAAGCCGCAAGTCCTCGCGCGCCAGGCGCCGTCGCTGACTGCGGCTCGCGTATTCCTTAACCGTTTGTGGCGCAACGAAAGTGAAGGCCGGGTTCACTTCGATCCCGAGCATGTTCCGGTTTATGCCGACCGTATGCGTCGACGGCCGCCTGGTTCCGCGTCGCTGGGCTTGTCGGCGCATTGTGACGGCGGCTCCGTCGAGCGGTGGATCGAGGGGAACTTCCGCAAGGTGTACCGCCATGTGTTTGACGGCAACTGGCGCCAATACGATCCGTTCGACGCCGCGTTCCGGCCGGACGTAGAAGAGATCGCGTCGCCCGCAGTGTGTTCGATGTTCCGCACATTTCAGGGGTGGACTGCGTTGACGCCGCAAGGGCCTGGCGACGGCACACTGCAACTCGTGCCTATCGCGAACTCGATGGCTTATATCCTGTTGCGCGCCCTTCAGGACGACGTTGCAGACGACGATCTGTGCGGGGCGATGCCTGGCCGCGCGCTTTCGATTAAGCCGGAATACCATGCACCGCTTTTCGACGCGCTGTCATCGATTCCCCACATGCAAGCAGGCGATACGGTGTTCTGGCACAGCGACGTGATCCACGCAGTGGAAGACGCGCATCGCGGTGCAGGCTACAGCAACGTGATGTATATCCCTTCTGCGCCCGCGTGTGCCAAAAACGACGAGTACCTCAAGCGCCAGTTGCCGAGCTTCCTGGAAGGCAAGAGCCCGCCTGACTTCCCGACTGATGATTTCGAAGTCGACTTTGTCGGGCGGGCTACCGTCAACGACCTGACGCCTCTCGGTAAAGCCCAACTCGGTTTCGATCTGTAAGCGCTCGTGGCGCACGCCATCGTGGCGTGTGCCTGTCTGGGGATTCATAAAGATAACTAACGGAGACAGCAATGAAAAGAGCATTCATGTCAGTCGCAATTGTCGCAGCCGCGCTCGCTACAGGCGCAGAGGTCGCAAGCGCTGCCGAGTCACTTTCCGTGTTGCACTGGTGGACCTCGGGCGGCGAATCTAAAGCGATCAGAGTGCTCAAGGACGACATGAATAAACAGGGCTACGAGTGGAAAGACTTTGCCGTAGCAGGAGGAGCGGGTGCGGCTGCCATGACGGCGTTGAAGACCCAGGTCATGTCCGGTAACGCGCCGTCGGCTGCACAGATCAAAGGGCCGCTGATACAGGACTGGGCCGATCAAGGGGTGCTGGTCGATATAGATAAATCCGCCACCGACTGGAAAGCCCAATTGCCAGCGCAAATCAACAAGACCATGATGTCAAAAGGCCACTACGTGGCCGCGCCATTCTCGGTGCACCGGATCAACTGGCTGTGGATCAACAAAGCCAACCTCGATAAAGTGGGAGGCAAGCCGCCCGCGACGTGGCCGGAGTTCTTCGCGCTCGCCGACAAATTCCGTGCTGCCGGCATGACGCCCGTCGCGCGTGGTGGCCAGCCCTGGCAAGACATGACCATCTGGGAGGCGGTTGTGCTTTCTCAGGGCGCGGATTTTTATCGCAAAGCCTTAATTGATCTCGACCAGAAAACACTCACTTCCCCCCAGATGTTGCAGGTATTCCAGATTGTGCGAAGGATTCAGGGTTGCTTCGACAAAAGCTCCGCGGGGCGCGACTGGAATCTTGCGACCGCGATGGTTATCAACGGATCCGGCGGGATGCAATTCATGGGGGACTGGGCGAAAGGCGAGTTCGCGAATGCGAACAAGAAAGCCGACATCGACTATATCTGCGCCGCTGCACCTGGCACGTCAAACGCCTTCACCTACACGGTAGACTCGTTCGTGTTCTTCCAGCAGAACGGCAAAAAAGAAGCGACGCCCGGACAACTTGCGCTTGCCCGGACGATCATGTCCCCCAATTTCCAGGAACAGTTCAGTCTCTACAAAGGCTCCATTCCTGTCCGGCAGGACGTCCCCATGGACAAGTTCGACGCCTGCGCGAAGAAGTCATACGCGGATGAGCAATCCACAATTAAATCCAACACGTTCTTTCCGTCGTTCGCTTTTGGCGATGTCCAGTCGTCGGCCACCGAAGGTGCAATTACCGACGTCGTGACGAACTTCATGAACTCGAATGAAGACCCGCAAGAGGGAGTACGTAAAGTTTCCGCTGCGGCAAAGATCAAATAGGCTGATAGCGCGGACGTCCGCTTCCCGGTCGGGAGCGGACCCTTGGGACGATTTTCGCGAAGTCTCTTCCTGGCCGCCTCCGGAAGTTTGGCGACTGCGCTCTTGCCGGATGCCGGCGTCCTGCGCGAATTTCCCGTATCGAACCTTGACTGCCATTTGCAACTGCCGACCTGTGGTGGCCGCAAACGGATGCTTACGGTCATTACGGCGTTGCGCAACTCAAAAGCCTATCCCACGCAGTCTGCATGCAGGAAGCACTGCGGACCCTTTCCAGCGCGTCTCAATCACTCAAGCGGTTGAGCTGGCACGTGGGTGAACGTACGACAGTTCGCCGCCTTCTAACTGCGCAACACTTCTTGTGATGCCGACGAGGCCGAGCAGCGCCGCCGGCGTTCGATTGAAGTGAAAACCCTTAGGACAGTCGGCCCGAACGCGGAACTATGGGTAAATACATATGTAGCGGTATTTCTTTTCATGGCAACATATGTATCATCCACATCAGACGAGTAATCTATGAAAACGAAGCCGCTGCTCGCATCAGCTTTCGCGCTTATTGCGCTCTCGCTCGTCACGGGGACGAGCCACGGCCAAGGAAGCCAGCCGACACTTGCCAAGATTCAAAGCACGAATCTGATCGCGATCGGCCATCGAGAAACATCCGTGCCGTTTTCGTATGTCGATACCAACAACAATGTCGTTGGGTTTTCGCAGGACTTGTGCAACAAGGTGATCGACGCGGTGAAGGTGAAGACGCAGCACCCCGATCTGCGCGTGCGCTTCATTCCAGTGACGTCGCAGAACCGCATTCCACTTGTACAGAACGGCACGATCGATCTCGAATGCGGCGTGACGACGAATCTCACGGCGCGCCAGAACCAGGTCGCGTTTTCCGACACATTCTTTGTCGCGACGACGCGTCTGCTCACGAGGAAGGATTCCGGCATCAAGGACTTTCCCGATCTCGCGGGCAAAACCGTAGTGACGAATCAGGGCACGACGTCCGAGCGCATTCTTCGCAAGATGAACGAAGAAAAGAAAATGAACATGAATATCATCAGCGCGAAGGACTACGGCGAGGGACGCGCGACGCTTGAAACCGGCCGCGCAGTCGCTTACATGATGGACGATGTTCTGCTGGCCGGCACGCGCTCCCTGACGGCGAAGCCCTCGGACTGGGTGCTGGTTGGCACGCCGCAGTCATCGGAGGCTTACGGCTTCATGATGCGCAAGGACGACCCGGAGTTCAAAAAGCTCGTCGACGATGCAATGAGCCAAGTGATGAAAAGCCCCGAGATCAAGACGCTGTATGACAAGTGGTTCACGAAACCGGTGCCGCCGAAGAACATTAATTTTGAATTCCCGATGAGCGGGACGATGCAGAAGCTCTTTGCCGAGCCGAACGACAAGGCATTCGAGTAACGCGTCGGCGAAACGGCGTCACTCCGCGAAGGGCAGATCGGTCTGCCCCTCAGCGCGCATCCCGAACGTCTTGAGCGTCATCGCCACGAGCGCGTAGTAGCCCAGCAACCCGACGAGATTCACGACGACCCGTATGACCGAAGCGCGCGACAGCGGCGTCGTACGTGGCATCGCTTAGCTTAGCGCACGGGCGTACCACGCGGCCGGACTCAACGCGCCGCCGAGGAGGCGCGTGCGCAGGCGGGGCGAGACGGTGTATTCCGGCGCGTCGAGCAGATTCGCGTGCGCGGTCGCCACCTCCACGTTCGAGACGATCGTCGCCGCGCCGCGCCCGAGCTGCATATCGTCCTCGGACATGTCGATCGATTCGTTCGGCCCGAAGAGCGATGCTGTTTCCAGCACTGCGTCCCGCGCTTGTTGCGATGCGTACGTTTCAAAGTACCCGCTCAATATGCCGACTCTCAGGCGCGATTCGCGCTCGTCCGATGCATTGTCATCGAGTACCGAATAAAGCGCCGCGAGATCGCGGACATCGTTCGCAAAGCCGCCGATGCAATCCAGCGAACTGGCGTAAGCGAGCACGCCTCGCCCGCGTCACGTCGACGGCCGAACGCTTTCGTGCGCGCACGTCCGCGGCGATTTCAAGCGCCCCTGTGCATCATCGCCGGGTTCCGCTTCGTCGAGAGCGACGGCAAGTGGCCGCGCGCTCGCATGCATCGAGTCGAGCAGCGATGCGACGCCGGGCAGCAACGCGTCGGGCAACGCGCAGCAGTTTGCCTTGATGATGGTGAATCACGGCTGCAACGGAGGGACTCAAAATCAAATCCCTTCCAACCTTTTTCCTCAGCCGACTGATGTAGCTTTCGTTATCAACGTGCAGCGACACCTTCACCCTCGTCGAGTTTGTGCGTGTCCGATTGTCGGCGATTTAGGAGGCTCAGTCGACTGTCTCGCTCTGGCCGATCGCCGCCTGATAAGGTCGGCCGAACGCCACTCGACAGCAGCGAGATGCGCTTTTGGAAGAAGCCGGTGGCATTGCGTTATCAAGGCCCGGGCAGGAACTGGATGTCTCCGTACCAGGCGCGTGTCGTGGTACCGGTATTGTCGGTATCGGTCAGCAGCCCATAGCCGCTGATTTGTCCCGGCGGTTCGTGAAAGATCCGCTCATAGTCTTGCACGATATTGCGGCGCAGGCTTTGCCACTGACCCGCGTCGCCGGGCAGACCTGAGACCACGATCATCTGTACGCGGTCCGTGTGAGGATTGGCAATGACGGTGCCTGGCGCGGCGGTGGTCGACCAGATATACATCAGCGTGGCATAGGGCAGCTCTTCGCCACCCAGGCGCTTTGCCAGGTCCATCTTGGCCCGGTCGAAAAGCGACAGCTTGCTTTTGTCGCCGTCAAAGGTGAACACTAGTCGCGCTGGCGCGTCTTCCTTCGATCCGACGCGGTTGTCGGCGCCCTCGATCGGCCTCTCTGCTTTCCAGCGCCATGCCACGACGGGGGTGCGGACGAGGTCGATATTACCCTCGTGCATCAGCGCAGAGGCGGAGCGGTTCGCGTCCGCCTGCAGGACGGTGGTGTGGCCATCGCGAACAAGCGTGTATTGTGTCGTGGGCTTGCCGTGCGCGACCGGCAGGTTCTTCCAGCCTGCGGGCAGTGGTGCATCGGGCTCGATCGTGGAGAAAGCAATACCCGGCTTTTCATCCTGTGCATGGATGGCTGGCGTCGACAGAAGGAGCGCGGTGCACACAGCAAGCCAGACTGGCCGGACTGTTCGTTTCCGCGCTCGAGGGATCGAGGGAAGATACATGGCTGGTCGCATTCGTCTTTTAGCTAGCATCCATTGTAGCGGGCTCGGTTGACGACAGTCCGGCGGAGCCTCTTCCGCTGCTGGCAGACGGGCAGACGCTACGACGAAAGCATCTATTTGAATGCATTGAAAAGCGCGGCTCGCCCCTTCTTGGAAATCTGATGCTTTCCCCTCAGGCCGCTTGACTGATTGCCTCAGGGAATGAAGCCGCCGTTCGCACCCTCCGCGTTACAGCCGTTCGGCAATGACCGGTACGTCCGCGAATTGGCGCACCCGACGCCTCTCGGCCGCTCAACCCTCGGCTGGCCCGACGTCTTTTCAGGGGACAGCGGTCATTCGCACTGCGGCCTGACGAGCCGACCTCCGCCCCTGTCGCGCCCGCTTTGAGCGCGGATCGTCTCCTTACCTAGCCGAACGCCCGCTCCGAGAACCGCTCGATCCAGACCGCGAGGCGGTCGGCCGCAAAACTGGCCGCGCGTGTGCCGGCCCGGCAGACGATAGTGTCACCTTCACGCACAAACTGCAGGGCGCCGCCGGCTTCTTCCAGCCACAGCAGGCAGGCCAGCCATGCAGCGTGCTCGGCCGATACGGCCTGACCCACCGGCCGGGTAAGGAACTCGTTGAGCGTGGTCGGCGAAGTCCAGATCAGCGCATCGCCGCCGCCGCGTACTGTGGCGCCGAGGACTTCAGCGAAGACCTGCACCGCATCGACAGCGCTGCGGCCGGCATTCTGCGTACGCAACTCCGCGAGGCGTGTGCTGACCGCGTGGCCGAAGCTGCCGCTGCATTCGCTCTCGGCATGCACCAGGTCGGCGTAGTCCATACGCTGCCAGTCCGGCTCCACATTGCGCGTGCCAGCCAGCTCGGTGCCGGCCAGGTAGGTTTCCACCGGCTGGAAGCGGCCCGGGCCGATCAGGCTGGCGCACAGCGTGTGTACTATGCCGATGCGGGTGGCCACGGTCTGCGTTTGCAGCACCCCCAGCTTCTCGCGCACGAGTTGGTCGCGTTCCTTGCGCAGTCCCGACAGCTCCAGCGCCTGCTTCATCTCCATGCGCAGCGCGGTGATGTCCCACGGCTTCTTGATATAGCGATGAATCTGGCCTTGATTGACGGCCTCGACAGTCTGGTCCAGCTCCGAATAGGCCGTCGTCAGGATCCGGACGATGTGCGGATAGCGCTCGCGCGCATAGCGCAGAAGTTCGTTGCCATATTCGCCGGGCATGCGCTGGTCGGACACCAGCACGGCCAGGCTGGCGGCGTGGGCATCCAGCATTGCCTTGCCGTCCTCCACGGAGGCGCCCGTCACCACCGGCGCGATCGCGCCGATGGCGCGCTCGAAGTATTTGAGCGCGGTGGCTTCGTCATCAACGAACAGAATCGCCGGGGGCGGTGTCTGGTCGGCAATCGTATTGCTCATTGGTCACTCCTGTGCATTCGATCCTCGAAATTTGGGAATTCCGGCGTCACGGTCCTGCCGCCGCCGGACGCGGATGCGATCCTGATACTCCTGCCAAAGGACTGCATGACGCGGTTGCAGAAAATCATGCCGAAGCCCGCCAAGGCCGGCGTTCGTGATAACTGGGGCGACCGGCAAGCGCTGCATCAGCCCGGGCGCAACACTGGGGCTGTTGTCGCTGATGCCAGCACCTCGCGGACCCTGCCCACGCCTAGCGGTTTCTCCAGGATTCGAAACACCTCGCCAGAATTGACCGCGCCCTGGAGCGCGTTGTTGTCCGCGTAGGCTGTCACCAGGATCCGCACGATATGCGGATACTCCTGGCAGACCTGCCGCAGCAGGTCGTCGCCGTGCCGGCCGGGCATGCGGAAGTCGGTCACCAGGATCGCCACCCGTGCGCCTTCGCGGCGCAGGATCGACATCGCCTCGTCCGCGCCACTGGCGAGCAGTACCTCATAGTCGCTGCCGGCCGCGCGCGCAAAGTACTTGCGGGCCAACTCCTCATCATCGACATAGACGACAGTCTGCCGAGCTTGCGGGGTTTCTCTCATCTCGACATCACTCGACACGCGGCAGGTCGAAGTTGAACGCGGTCCACTTGCCCAACTCGCTTTCTGCAAACAGTATGCCGCCGTGCCGCTCCACCACCGCATAGCTGATGGACAGGCCAAGGCCAAGGCCCTGGCCGACTTCGCGGGTAGTGAAGAATGGTTCGAACACGCGCGCCAGATTCTCCGCGGCGATCCCCGGGCCGTTGTCGCGCACATTCACGTGCAGGCGGTCGTCGTGCCATTGCGCCGTGACATGAATCTGCGGCGATACGGTGCCGGCTTTGTGCATGGCCAGAGCGGCATTCGAGAACAGGTTGATGAGTACGCCGATGATGGCGGCTTCGTCGCCGAGAACGAGGGTGTCGCCGGGCAGCTCGCGCGTGAGCTTCACGCCGCGCAGCTCGTGCGCGCTCAGCCGGGTCGACGAGTCGAGCGCCTTCTCGAACAGGAACGGCACATCGTCGGCCGCCGCGCCGGGTTTGCGGTAGGCGAAGGTCTTCAGGTCCGACACGATGTGCTGGATGCGCTGCATGCCCTGCTTGACATCCGTCAGGCACTCCAGCATCGACGGGCTGTCCTGGGCCTGCGGTTCCTCCATGGCTATTTCGATGGCCATCAGGCAGAAGTTCACCGGGTTGTTGACCTCGTGGAGCAGTCCCGCGGACAACGTGCCGATTGCAGCCATCTTCTCCTGTTGCAGCAACTGGCCTTTGATCTGCGCCAGACTTTCATTGGTACGGGCGAGCTGGTCGTTTTTCTGCGCCAGCTCATCTTTTAACCGGAATAGCTGGAAACGGCCCTTCTCGTTGAAGAAGGTGTAAATGGAGCTGGCCAGCGCGCAGAAGAAGATCAGGATCAGCTGGAACTGAAACTTGCTCGGGTTCTGTATGCCATCCGGATGTGCGCGGCAGGCGATGTAGTAGAGGCAGACCGTGGCGAGGCCAAATGCCAGCGTCTGCCGGTAGCCGGAGGGGAACAGGATACCGACCGCGAAGATCGTCAGCATGAGCCCGGCATAGAACAGCGACTCCTCGCCCTGCGTGACGTAAATCATCCAGGAGATCATTGCCTGCGGCAGCAGCAGCCAGAGGAAGGTGATGACCTGCACCTGGCGTTTGCCCGTTTTCGTATAGAGCGAAAGCAATGCCAGGCCAATCGCGGCACTGGTGAGCACCCGAACGATGGCAAAGCGCGCCTGCTCAGCCGGATACACGACATAGTCCAGCGCCACGCCCATCAGCACGAGCGCGATCACGGTCAGGCCGCCGGCCTTGCTGCACAGCAACCGGTAGTCGCGTAACTCTTCCCGATAGTTCGAATGTAGCCCAGCCAGGGATGTCGTCATCTCAGGCTACTTGTTGCTGGCCGATCACCACCTCGGCGAACACGTTAACCCCGGTCGAGTCCGTGTACAGGCGCGGCTCGCCGCAGTTCTCCGGCATGATTTCCGCCATCTGTGCCTCGTTGCGATAGATCAGGTACCACTCCAGCACGTGCTCCATGCTGAAACGCTCCGGGTTGTCGGCGTGGACATTGGTGACCAGCAGGCGGCCGCCCAGTCTGGTGCGGCTGGCGAAATGCTGGTTCAGCCGGGCACAGACCTTGTCGGACAGGTAGTCAAAGAGGCCCGCGCAATAGACCGCGTCGAACTCGCGGACGTCCGGTGCATCCGCATCCATCCGGCGCTTGAGCAGGTGGTGCACCGAATCATGCGTGTAGCTGATGGTCATGCGCCTACCCATTTTCTGCGCGATCGACGCGAGGCGCTCGCGCGTCCAGTCCAGTGTCTCCTGACTGAAGTCGAGCAGCTCGAACGTCAGCCACTCCGGTTCGTCGTATTCATGCATGAAACGCTGGATCTCCTGAGCGGGGCCGCAACCCACGTTCAGCACCCGGAACGGCCGCCGCGCGGCGCGCGCTTCATTGGCCAGCCGGGTCAGGTAGTCCACCAGCAGATCGACGCGATTGCGGTGCGCGCGTGCCACAGCCGTCTGCAGGAAGGCCGCGTTGACGATCTGGAAATACGTGCTCGGACCCTGGCGGGGATCGTCGAGCATCTGGTTGACCATCTGGTAGTCACCGGCATAACCCAGCGGCTTCGTGAAGGTGCGGAAGACGAAGGGCGAGCGCAGCAGCAGGGGGTGGAGCGCGGCCTGGGCAAAGGCGCGGTGTGCCGGCGCCAGCTCTTCGTCGACCAATTGCGCCTCGGCTTCGAATTCGTCGAAGTAGAGCTTGGTCCTTTCCATCAGTGGCGACGCCAGTTCGAGGAAGAAGTCCTCGCGCAGGCTCTTGCCTTCCTTCGGCATGGTGTCGGCCAGGTCCGCCTGTTCGACCCAGCGCGACATGTCTGAGAGGAAAGCCCGGATCTGATTGACCGCGATCTGGTAGTCGCGGCGGATCTGGAAACGCTCAGTCCAGTCCTGCGCGAACCGGCGGGCTTCTTCCCCCACCGCGCGTGCTTCCAGCGTGCCGCCACTCAGTTCCCGCCACTCGGCGATCAGCGTCACCGAGACAATGGCTGTCAGGCCGGTATTGACCATACTGATGACGACCGCCTTGCCCGAATAGGCGTGTTCCACGCCCATCTTGACCGACAGGTCGTTCAGCACCTCGCTGACCTGGACGATCGAGTACGGGTTATAGACCTCCATCACCAGGGACTTGCGCTGGAGATTGATGATCGTGCCCCGCACCTGCTCGCCCTGCGAGTTGCGGAAGCTCACTACCGGATCGATTTGCGTTTTGGAATACACAGTATTTGTGGCTAGGTAAGTACGACGACAAAGTCGGTTTGAAATCTGGTGCCGTACCCGGACCAGCAGGGCGGCCGGTTCAGCGTCGATGGTTTCCCTGGTCCAGGCGACGAAGCGTCGCCATCGATGTTTCAGTGCCCGCCCCGGCAACCCGTTCTTTCCGGGCGCCGTACCACTTCCTCCTGATCCGCATCGGCCAGACAAGTTATGCATTTCGCTTATCGCGTCACCTCGCGACAGCCTGTTTCGGCCCAGTCCGGATCTTTGCGATTGCAGCATTCTACTGACAAAAAAAGAATGCTGGGGTCTCACGCGGACTTCATCAGTGAAATTGCCTGGAGGCACTCGGCGAAAGCGCGTCAAAGTTGCGGCGAGCGCAGAGGAACAGCCAACCGACCCAGGCTAATCGGTGTCTCGAAGCGGCCGTGTTTCGGGAGGCTTAAGCTGGACCTGCGTGCGCCGGCGATGTTTCCACCGCTCGCGTCATGAAGTGGGGCAATTCGTCCGCCAAGGCATCGACAGCAAGGCGGACCT
The DNA here is from genome assembly GCF_003634845.1 of Paraburkholderia sp. RAU2J. NCBI lineage: Bacteria > Pseudomonadati > Pseudomonadota > Betaproteobacteria > Burkholderiales > Burkholderiaceae > Paraburkholderia > Paraburkholderia sp. RAU2J. The sequence continues at coordinate 2,767,100 of NZ_RBXG01000002.1, read as the reverse complement.
TCAACGGCAAGTGAGGTGTCTGTAGCCACAGTGCATAGGCGTCGTAGAGAAATGCCGGCTGATCCGGCAATAGCTGGACAAGCGCGCCCGCCTGAATGCGGTCATGAGCCATCGCGCGAACCTTTCCGTTCGACCAGATTGTCGAGGCGCATCGCTTTCTCGAGTCGAACGAACAATTCGGCAAGATTGTCGTGACGGTTTAATCGCGTAGGCGGAGCCTTGGTTCAAAGCTCACCCAAGTTTCGGCTGTCACCCTCTTGAAACGCCATCTGCCAGTCGTTATGCGATGCCTCCATCCGTCTGCAATTGATGAAGTACGTGCATTGCCGTTTGTGCCGATTCGAGGGGAACAAAAATGTGATCGTGGTACGCGCCCGCCACGACGTTACAACTGATGCCGGAACGACCTAATGCACTGGCGAAGGCTGCGGTCAAAGCCACCGCATCCAAGGCTGAATTGACGGTCAACGTAATCCAGGCGCATTTGAACAACGGATTCAAACCGTTGGTCGCCGCGTCTGCCTCACTCGTAATGACCGACAAGCCCTCCGGCTCCCGGATTGACGCAACGATGACGGCTGGGTCAATGGCATGGCCGTCTTTGACCGAAGCAAACACAAACACGCCCGGGTTAAGCGCCGGCTCTAACGTTTTTAGTAAAACTGAAAGATCGGAAACGGTGTCCATGTAATTTCCTATGCAGCATTGCCCGAAGGCCATCCGGGCTTCGTTCGGTTCAGGCGGCACCGTTTAACGGTGCACGACACAGGTCAGGGCGATCGATCGTCCCGACCCTATCGAACGTTCCGATGTGGCCGGTTGGGCGAGGCGACCAATGCGCATAGAAGTACGGGTCGTTTGGACAAAGTGCAAGCCGGTGTTCGCTGCTAACCCGGGCCCCTTGCCGCATCATGAGACGTGCGCAGAACATGATTGCCGCGTACGGCAAAGTTACCCTTTCTGTCTCATGCAAAAAGCCAAACCGTGCCGCTCGGCACACGAGCGACCGCGCTACTCCTCGGCGTCGTGCTCGATGACGAAGCGTCGCAGATAAGCCAGCACCGCGGCTTCGACTGCGCGATGATCGGCGGTGCTCTTGGACCCTGCATTCTCTTCATCGCCGAAGAGTGTGGATGGCGCGTTGTGCACATCCACTTCCTGGCCTTCGCGAAACACGCGAATCTCGTGAACGTCTTCCGCGTATTCGGCGACCCAGTGCACGCCTTCGATATGCGCTCCCGCGCGAACGGTAGGTATCTTCATGGATGTCTCCCGTCGGGCCGGACCGTGGCGCCAACCCTTGCTGACACCATACGCCGTCGCGCTGACGGACGCGAGCCCCGCCGATTGAAATGCCGGAGTTTCGGCGTCGTTCGGCCGATCCTCACCGGCAGACTCGCCGCCCGCGGCACAGCCGTTGCTACATGACAGATGCCACAGTCAACTGGAGAACCGTCATGCCAGAACAGAAAACCCTCAAGCGTGCCGCGGCCGACAAACGCGCCGGCAAGTCAGCGAGCACCCAGGCAGGAGAGTTCGTCAAGGAACAGGTCGACAAGGTGCGCGCCGGCAAGCACGGCGTCAGGTCGGCGAAGCAGGCGATCGCGATCGGCCTGTCGGAAGCGCGTCGCGCGGGCGTCGGCGTGAAGTCGCCGAAGAAAGGCACGGCGAGCGAGGCGACCCGCAAGAAAGCGGACAAGGACAACGCCGCCGGGCAGCACAAGAGCACGGCGCGCAAGAGCGCGAGCACGGAGCCGAGCGCGAAGCGCTCACGTGCCTCCACCAATGCGCTGAAGCGCGAAAGCAGCGCCGGGGCGTCGCCTGCGGCGATGTCGAAGCAGGCGAAATCGGCGGCGGCCAAACGCCCGGCGGCGAGCCGGTCAGCGGCGGCGAAGAAGGCTGCTGAGACGAAGGGTGCGGCGGCTCGGTCGGCGGCGGCGAAGAAGGCGGCGCATACGCGGGCTTCGCGGGCGCATCATTAACGAGGTGGCGCAGAGGCGGCTTCACGAGCGTTCCCATGAGAAGGCGGCGCGTGAGGAGCCATGCGTATGCATCACCGACGAATGCGACGCATACGCGAGTCTTGCGCGCGTCGTTCACGCTTGCTCGCGCGGGTGCACAACGTGTTCGCCGCCGGGCAGGCTCACGCGTCCTTTCAAAAGGAAACGGGCGCATGCAACGCTTGCGCCCGCTTTTACACCAGCCCCGCGCATACTGCGCGGTCGCCGCTTACTGCACGGTCGCCAGCACGTCACCCACGGTCTTGAAGATATGCGCGATCTGCTCTTCGTTGATGATGAGCGGCGGCGAAAACGCGAGGATGTCGCCCGTAAAGCGCACTAGCACACCCGCCTCGAAGCATTTGACGAACGCTTCGTAAGCCCGAGCGCCCGGTGCGCCGTCGCGTGATTCGAGTTCGACGCCCGCGATCAAGCCGAGGTTGCGCACGTCCTTCACGTGCTTCGCGCCGCGCAGCGAATGAGCGGCGGCCTCGAAGGTCGGCGCCAGTGTGGCTGCCCGCTCGAACAGGCCTTCGCGGCGATACAGGTCGAGCGTCGCCACCGCTGCGGCCGCTGCGGCCGGGTGAGCCGAATACGTGTAGCCGTGAAACAGCTCGATCGCGCCTTGCGCGCCACTGTTGACGATCGTGTCGTGGATCGTGCGGCTGGCCGCGACCGCGCCCATCGGAATCGACGCGTTGTTGATGGCCTTCGCCAGCGTGATCAGGTCGGGCGTGACGCCGAAGTATTCACTGGCAGTCGCTTTGCCGACCCGGCCGAAACCGGTGATCACTTCGTCGAAAATCAGTAGGATGCCGTGCTTCGTGCAGATTTCACGCAGCTTCTGCAGATAGCCTTGCGGCGGAATCAGGACGCCGGTCGAGCCGGCCACCGGTTCGACGATCACCGCGGCGATCGTCGACGCATCGTGCAGCGTGACGATGCGCTCCAGTTCCTCGGCCAGATGTGCGCCCCACGCGGGCTGACCCTTCGAGAACGCGTTGTGTTCGAGGTTGTGCGTATGCGGCAGATGATCGACCGCCGGCAGCAGCGCGCCGGAGAAGGTCTTGCGATTCGGCGCGATACCGCCGACCGAAATGCCGCCGAAGCCCACGCCGTGATAGCCGCGTTCGCGTCCGATCAGCCGGGTGCGCTGCGCTTCGCCGCGCGAACGGTGGTACGCGAGCGCGATTTTCAGCGCGGTGTCGACCGATTCCGAACCCGAGTTCGTGAAGAAGATGCGATCGAGGCCGGCCGGCATCAGTTCGGCGACCTTGGTGGCCGCCTCGAAGGCGAGCGGGTGGCCCATCTGGAAGGTCGGCGCGAAGTCGAGCGTCGACAGTTGCTGGGTGATCGCGGCGACGATCTCGTCGCGGCCGTGGCCGGCGTTCACGCACCACAGACCCGCGCAGCCGTCGAGCACTTCGCGGCCGTCCGTGCTGCGGTAGTACATGCCCTTGGCCGATTCCAGCAGGCGCGGCGCGGCCTTGAACTGGCGGTTGGCGGTGAAGGGCATCCAGAAGGACGACAGATCGTCGATGACGGGGCGCGAAGTCATGTGGGCATCTCCTCGAAGTGGTCTCCCCAAGGGGATTTTCCATTGGGGCATGGCGAAACTGTAGCGTTCGCGGTTTAATGGCGGCATAAACAGTTGACGTAGTGTGATGCCAACTGTGTTGGCGGATTGGCGCCAACTGTGTCGACGAGGAGGCGCCACGTCGGCCGCCTGGCCGCTTGCGGCGACCCGCCTCTTCGCCCCGATTTCGTGCTGACCATGATCGAACTAGAACTTGCGCGCGACCGGCGCGCCGCTCCCACGCTCGTCGAGCAAGTGGTACAAGGCTTCGCGCGCGCCATCGAGGCGCAGTCGCTGCGCGCGGGCGCGTTGTTGCCGTCGGTGCGGCAACTCGCGCAGAGCCATCAGCTGAGCACCTTCACGGTCACCGAGGCGTACAACCGGCTGGTGTCGATGGGCCTCGTGGTCGCGCGGCGCGGCTCCGGCTACCGCGTGGCGGCGCGCGCGCCGTCCACGCGCACGGCCGCCACCGACTGGCAGCCGCCGAGCCTCACCGCGACCTGGCTGCTGTCCGACGTGTTCGCCGACCATTCGGTGCCGATCAAAGCCGGCGGCGGCTGGCTGCCGAACGAGTGGATCAACGAGACCGGCTTGCAGCACGCATTGCGCGCGACGAGCCGGGTGCCGGCGGCGCGCCTCGGCGACTACGGGCATCCATACGGTTTCGCGCCGCTGCGCGAGCGGATCGCCGAACAGCTCGACCGGCGCGGCCTGCCCGTCGACGTTTCCAATGTGCTGCTCACGCAGGGTGCGACCCAAGGGCTCGATCTGATCGTGCGCACGCTGCTGCGCGCGGGCGATGTCGTGATCGTCGAAGATCCTGGCTACTGCAACCTGCTGCAGATTCTGAAGCTGGCGGGACTGGTCGTGCATGGCGTGCCGCGCACACCGGCGGGCGTCGATACGGACGTGCTCGAAGCGCTGGTCGCCGAGCACAAACCGAAGGCGATCTTCGTGAACACCACGCTGCAGAATCCGACCGGCGCGACTTTCGGCATGTCGGCGGCGTTCCGGCTGCTGCAGATCGCCGAACGCCAGCGCATGTGGGTAATCGAGGACGACGTGAGCCGCGAACTCGCGCCGTCCGGCGCGCCGCTCTTTGCCGCGATGGAAGGCCTGCAGCGCGTGCTCTACGTGGGCGGCTTTTCGAAAACGGTGACGCCGGGGCTGCGCTGCGGCTACGTGGTCGCCGAGCAGGCCGTGCTGCGCGAACTGGCGCGCACGAAAATGGCGGTGGGGCTGACGTCGTCGGAGGCGATCGAGCGGATCGTCGACAAGGTGCTGCTCGAAGGGCGTTACGCGCGTCATGTCGAAGCGGTCAACGAGCGGCTCAAGCTCGCGCACGCGAACGTCGAGGAGCGGCTCGATTCGCTCGGTCTCGAGGTGTTCCACCGGCCGCGCGCCGGGCTCTTTCTGTGGGCGCGTCTGCCGATCGAGGCCGGGCGGGCCGGCGAAGTGGCGACGGCCGCCCTGTCGCACGGCATCTGGCTCGCGCCGGGTTCCTACTTCCGTCCCGACGATGCGCCGAGCGCCTGGTTCCGTTTCAATGCGCCGTACTCGCTCGACGACGCGCTGTGGCGCTTCATCGAACGAGTCGGGCGAGGAACGCTCTAGGCTGGTCCGTTCAGCCCGATCAGGCGCTCACGCCGATCAGGCGCAGTGCGATCGGGTACAGCGAGAACACGAGCAACAGTGCCATCGCCACGTTGAAAATGCGCAAGCGCTTCGGGTCCGCCAGCACCTGGCGCATCGCGGTGCCGAAGCCGGCCCACAGGCAGATGCACGGAAAGCCGATCACGTAGAAGATCACCGCCATCGCAATGGCGTTCATGCTGTAGCTCTCGCTGAGATGGATCGTCGTGGCGGCGGTCAGCACCATCATCCATGCCTTCGGATTGACCCACTGGAACGCGATCGCTTCGTGAAAGCGCATCGGCCGGCGTTCGCCCGACTTCACCTTCAACTCGCCCGACGTGCCGATTTTCCACGCGAGATACAGCAGATAAGCGACGCTCGCGACTTCGAGCACCGTGTACAGCACGGGGAAATGGACGAAGGCTTCCCCGAGACCGATGCCGACCGACAGCATCAACAGCACGACGCCGAGACTGATGCCGGAAAGATGTGGCAGCGTGCGGCGAAAGCCGAAGTTGACACCCGAGGCGAGCAGCATGGTGTTGTTCGGGCCGGGCGTGATGGTGGTGACGAGCGCGAACAGAATGCCGGCGGGCAACGCACTGAGAGTGAAGTAAGACATGATGGCTCCGGTGTCGGCGAGAGGACAGTGGAGTACATTCTAGCGAGGTGGTCCGGTACAGTACCGGTACGGTTTTAAAGATGAAGGCCGGTACGGGCTCAGCAGGTTATGGACAGACAGCGGGACCGGCCGTCGTCGAACGACACTAAAAGTGAGATTCGCGCCAATGGAACGAACTCATGGAGAGGAGCTTCTTTGACCACCCGAGCGCCGCTACCGCGTCAGTCAATCGGCGGAATCGCGCCTTCCGACAAGGTCTTCAGGAGCCGTATGCGGCGCCGCTCGAGGTCGGCGATCTGACGTTCGATGGTTTCGAGGCGCTGCCGCTGGACATCGCTGATCTGGTCGCAGGTGCGGGCGCCTTCGAGCAGAAGCATGCAGTCCGGAAAACCGCGAATGTCCTCGATGGTGAAACCGGTCGCGATCATGCGCCGGATTTGCTTAACCTGCGTGACCGCCTTGTCGGGGAACATGCGGTAGCCATTGCTCCCACGCACCGAGGCGAGCAATTCGTGTTCGTCATAGTGGCGGATCGAACGAACGCTTGCGCCGGTGCGTTGCGAAAGCTCTCCGATTGTCAGCAATGTCTGCGCAGGCGTCTGGTTCATGTGGGGAGGCATCCTGTTCACGAGACAGGCCATCGTGCCCATAAAAAAGACTATCACGAATCGCTTGACCCTGACATCAGTGTGAGGCTCGAGACTAAGCGCTCTTTCTCTCTCGAGACCTCATCATGCTTACCCGAATGCTGAATTACCTGATGGCCGCCGCAGTCTCCGTGGCAACACTGTTGGCGACCACCCCCGATGCTTTAGCAGCCCCCACGAACTATAGGGTTACGTCGAAGGATGGCGTGAAGCTTGCCGTTCAGGAAAGCGGCAACCCCGACGGCCCGCCTGTCATTTTCATCCACGGTCTGCTCGGCAGTCGCCTGAACTGGGACGCGCAGGTGCAAAGCGCCGAATTGCGCCAGTACCGGATCATCACGTACGACCTGCGCGGCCACGGCCTCTCGGATAAACCGCCCGGTGCCGAGCCTTATCACGATGGGCGTCATTGGGCCGACGACCTCCAAGCCGTCATCGAGGGCTCGCATGCGACGAAACCCGTCGTGGTCGGTTGGTCGCTAGGCGGCGTGGTGATCTCCAACTACCTCGCAGCGTACGGAGATCGCAACATTGCTGGCGGCGTGTACGTCGACGGCGTGGTTGAACTCGCGCCGGGTCAGATCGTCGATCATCCCGACGTCTATCGGGACATGAATTCCCCGGACCTGAAGACCCATCTCGATGGCGAACGCACCTTCGTCGGGCTTTGTTTCAACCATCGTCCGGACAACGACACGTTTAGCCGTCTGCTCGCCAACGCCGCGATGGCATCGTGGGACATGCAGAAAGAAATTCCGGCGATGACGGCATTTGCCGCCGACGGGATTGCCAAGGCGCACGTGCCGCTGCTATTTATCTACGGCGGCCGTGACGCTCTGGTCGATACGCCTAAGACGCTGGCCCGCGCGAGCGCGCTGAATTCACACATTGAAACCAAGGTGTACCCCGACGCGGGCCACGCGTCGTTCGCCGAGGAACCCGATCGTTTCAATCACGATCTGGCCGAGTTCGTCAAATCGGCGTCCGCGAAATAAGCGCTGTTCTATCAGGAGGTACCCATGGCGCCCGAAATCGAACGAGCTGCTGAAGATGACTTCTTTCCAGGCTTCGCCAGGCTCGACATTGAAGCTGACAACGTCTCGTTTCGGGGCGCCATCGGCGGGAGTGGATCACCGGTTCTGCTGCTACACGGCTATCCGCAGACCCACGTTGCGTGGCGCTTGATCGCGCCGAGCCTCGCGAAATCGCACACCGTTATCGTGCCGGACCTGCCGGGATACGGCGCCAGCCGGCTCCACAACGATCAGCCACGATGGACCAAACGTCGCGTGGCCAGTGCACTCGTCGCGTTGATGGATCGGCTCGGGCACGAACGGTTCGCCGTGGTCGGCCATGACCGCGGCGCGCGCGCCGGGTACCGCCTTGCGCTGGATCAGCCTGAACGGGTCAGCCGCTATGCATCGCTGACCGTCGTGCCCACGCTCGATGCTTTCGCAAGTGTCGACAAGGCTTTTGCGCTTAGCGCGTGGCACTGGTTTTTTCTGGCGCAGCCTGCGGACCTTCCCGAGCGGATGCTGGCGAACCATCCTGATGCCTACATCGACGCAGCGCTTGCGAAGATGGCCGGAGGCCTCGAGCGAATCGATCCATTGGCGCTCGACGCCTATCGCACCGCATTCCGCAACCCCGACGTGCGTCACGCCATATGCGAAGACTATCGCGCCGCGGCGTCAGAGGATCTCGAACACGACGCGAACGACTTTGCAGTGGGCCGAAAGCTCACCTGTCCGGTGCTCGTGCTTTGGAGCGAGAGAGAACAGAAGGAAAGGAATATCTCGCCGCTCGATACATGGTCCAGATGGGCGGCGAATGTGACGGGCAGAGGAATGCCCGGCGGGCATCTGCTGCCTGAGGATGCCCCAAACGAGGTGTTGTCCGCCCTCGGTAGCTTCCTGAACAATAGGCTTTGACATTTCCGCTTGCTGCCCGGCCGATGCGTTGAGATAGCAAACCGTCTGTGAATGTTCGAAGAAGGAGCATTCGTCCTTGCCGATCGGATGGCCGGGTAAGGGTGCGGATTCAACCGGCGGATGCAACGAATCGATGGAATCGCTCTGCCGCTGTCATCGAAGTTCCATGGCGAGCATCGACTCAGACCAGGCGAACGCCGCCTTCATCTGCTCGACTTCTTCGGTCGGCGAGCGGCCGAACACGCGCTTGAATTCCCGGCTGAATTGCGAGGGGCTTTCATAGCCGACCGTTGCCGACGCAGCGGCTGCTGTCAACCCTGTGCGAATCATCAGCAGGCGTGCCTGGTGCAGCCGCGTCGACTTCAAATATTGAATCGGCGTCGTGTGGGTCACGGCCTTGAAATGGCGATGAAATGTCGGGACACTCATGCCGCTTTCGCCGCACAGGGTATCCACATCGATACGCTTGTCGTAATCAGTGTGGATACGGCGGAGCGCCCGCGCGATCTGCGAGAAATGACCGGAGGCCGCGAGCGACGCGCGCATGGCATCGCCTTGCTCACCGGTAAGCACGAGGAAGAATATTTCGCGTACGACTAGCGGCGCGACGATCCGGGCCTCCAACGGTGAGCCCAGTGCCTCCAGAAGACGAAGCAGCGTGTTCGACAGCCGGTTGTTCAGCGGGGTGGAATAGATGCCTCGCGGCGCCGCGGGTGGCTTCCTGCTGGACGTATCGACGGCCAGCATCAGGTCCGCGGTGATGCCCGGATCGAGGCGAAGCGTGACCGCGAGAAGCGGCTCCTCGGGCGTGGCCTCGGTTTCCGTAGAAAACGGCAATGGCACTGAGAGCACCAGATAGTGATTCGCATCGTAGAGAAAGACCTCGTCTCCAAGGAAGCCGCGCTTGGATCCCTGGCAGACGAGGACGATGCTCGGTTCGTACAGCACCGGCGTACGGCCTAGCGAGCGGTTCGAACGCATGAAGCTGACACCTGCCAGCATCGATGCCGTGTATCCCTCGTTTGGCGCCAGCCGCTCGATCAGCCCGACGATTCGTCTTTGCCTCGCCAGCATGCTTCCCCCAGTGTTTTCGATGGCGATGGCCAATATAGTCGATACGCGGGCAAGGCGCGCTCATTTGATACTTATAGGCAAGGGTGCGAGAACAGCAGCCATGGCTCACGAAAAATCCTGCATGTACATTGGACTCACTCTATTTCGAACTGTTCGTCAGATCGGTCGGCAAACCATCTTTTGAGGAAATGAATATGCAAGGCATCAATGAGGTTGAAGGTAAAGTTGCGATCGTCACGGGAGCAGCCAGTGGCATCGGGCGCGCAATCACCGAACTGCTCGTGGCACGTGGAGCCCGTGTAATAGCCGAGGATGTCGATCCGGCGGTCCTTGCAATGGAGAGCCCCAGCGTCGTGCCGCTCGTCGCCGATATCGCCGCGGAGGGCAGCGCCGAAAAAGCAGTGGCGCTCGCCATGGATCGATTTTCACGGCTGGATCTGCTCGTGAACAATGCGGGCATCATCATCAACAAGCTGGTGGTCGACATGTCGCGCGACGACTGGGAGCGGATCATGAATGTCAACGTGACCGGTGCTTTCCTGCATTCGCGCGAAGCCATGAAAGCGATGATTCCGCAACGTTCCGGCGCGATCGTCAATGTGGCTTCTTATGCGTCGTACTTTGCGTTCCCTACGATTGCCGCTTATACCGCGTCCAAAGCGGCACTAGCGCAGTTGACGCGAACGCTCGCGCTGGAGGCGATCGGGCACGGCATCCGGGTCAATGCTGTTGGCTCCGGCGACGTGCTCACACATATCCTCGACACCGTGGCACCCGACGGCAACGGCGTCGCTGCGTTAGCTGCGCATGGGAAAAGCGCGCCGATCGGTCGGGCAGCCGATCCGAAAGAAATCGCGGAAGTGGTGCTATTCCTTGCCTCCGAGCGAGCCAGTTTCATGGTCGGGTCGGTCGTGATGGCTGACGGCGGAATGAGCGTGAAGGTTGGCTCGTAACGATTGGTCGTAGCGGGGGGAGAGGTGGCGTTGCGGTGAACGAACGGCCGCTTGCAACTGGCAACGCGGCCGTGGGCGGTGGATTCACGTGAACCACCGAAAGGGCACCCCAGACTTTTCGCCTCGCCAGGGCGGCGGCCCAGGAGCGTCGTGCGAGCTAAAGACCAAATGAGTTTGACGTCAACCCGGCTGTTCAAGGACGTGGATTCAGTCATCCGAAGCGTGATCGACTCGATTTCAGGCGTCGACACGATCGCTGTGAATTAGCTTGACCAGGTGACCCAACAGAACGCGGCGCCCGCTACCCATTCATGATGCTAACGCCCCCATCGACAAAAATCGTATTCCCCGTCATCCTCCGCGCATAAGGCGTCGCGAGAAACGCGCAGGTATACCCGACATCCATGATATCCACGAGCTCGCCGATCGGCGCCCGCTCTGCCGCCTCGTTGAGCAGCAGATCGAAGTCCTTCAGCCCCGACGCCGCGCGTGTCTTCAACGGCCCCGGCGAGATCGGATGCACTCGAATGTGCTTCGGCCCGAGCTCGTGCGCGAGATAACGGCACGACGCTTCGAGCGCCGCCTTGACCGGGCCCATCAGATCGTAGTTGGGCACGACGCGCGCCGCGCCCAGGTAGCTCATCGCGAACAGCGATCCGCCTTCGTTCATCAGCGGCGCCGCGAGCCGCGCCATCCGGATGAACGAGTGACACGAGACATCCATCGCCTTCGCGAAGCCCTCGGCGGAGCTGTTGAGCAGACCGCCCTGCAGATCCTCCTTCGGTGCAAACGCGATCGAATGCACGGCGACGTCGAGCCGTCCCCAGCGTTCGCGGATCGTGTCGAACACGCTGTCGAGTTCGCCAGGCTTCGAGACGTCGAGCGGCAGCAGGAGCGACGCGCCGAGTTCTTCCGCGAGCGGTTCGACGTAAGTCTTCGCCTTGTCGTTCAGATAGGTGATCGCGAGGTCTGCGCCCAGCTCGCGGAACGCACGCGCGCAGCCATAGGCGATCGAGTGATCGTTGGCGATGCCGACGATCAGCACCTTGTGTTGCGCGAATAGCTGCGCGGATGGCTTGTCCATACTTATGCCTCCAATCGTTCGAGCGTGTGCCGGGCAATCATCAGTTCCTCGTTGGTCGGAATGACCCAAACGTCGACGGCGCTGTGTGCATCGCTGATACGCGGCCCGTGCCGCGCGTTCGCGCCCGCGTCGAGCGACACGCCGAGCCACGCGGCTGCGCGGCACACGCGTTCGCGAACCGGCGCCGCATATTCGCCGATGCCCGCGGTGAACACGATCGCATCGAGTCCGCCGAGCGCGGCCGCGAGCGAGCCGAGTTCGCGCGAAATCCGGTAGCAGAACAGATCGACTGCTTCGGCCGCGGCGGGCGCGTCGCTCGCGAGCAGCGTGCGCATGTCGCTCGAAATGCCGGAGACGCCGAGCAGCCCCGAGCGCTTGTACAGCACCGAGCCGATCGCGTGCGCATCCATCTGCGCTTGTTCGATCATCCACAGCACGACGCCGGGGTCGAGGCTGCCCGAGCGGGTGCCCATCACGAGTCCTTCGACGGCGGTGAAGCCCATCGTGCTCGCGACGCTCCTGCCTTGATCCAGCGCCGTCATGCTCGCGCCGTTGCCGAGATGCAGCACGACCGTCTTGCCGCGCGCCGCCCGCTCGCTGAATTGCGGCAGCACGCTCGCCACATACTCGTACGACAAACCATGGAAACCATAGCGCCGCACGCCGCGGCTCGTGATGTCAGGCGGTAGCGCATAGCGGGTCGCGACGGCCGGCTGCGTGTGGTGGAACGCAGTGTCGAAGCAGGCGATCTGCGGTACGAGAGGATTGCGCGCCGTGATCGAACGGATCGCCGCGAGATTGTGCGGTTGATGAAGCGGCGCAAGCGGCACGAGCGCTTCGAGCGCGGCCAGCACTTCAGTGTCGACCCGTACGGGCTCGGCATAACGGTCCCCGCCATGCACGACGCGATGGCCGACGGCCGCCAATGTCGAGGCGCCGGCGTGCGCGCGCAGCCAGTCGAACAGGAACGCGATCGCGTCGTCGTGACCGAGGAGTTCGCCCGCCGGCCAGCGCCGATCGTCGATCACTTCGCCGTCGTGCCGCTTCACCAGCAGGCGCGGCGCGGTGTAAAGCTCTTCGAGCTTGCCGCCCGCGATCGGATCGAGCGTGGCGCCGTTCACCGAGAACGCCTGGAATTTGATGCTCGACGAGCCGGAGTTGATGACAAGAATGACGTCCATGCCGCCGCCTCAGACGACGACGGCGGCGGCTAGCGCCTCGCGCCGCGCGAGCGCGACGAGCGAAGCCACCGCGCAGGACGCGAGCCGCGTCATCACCGAATCGGCGCGGCTCGTCAGAATGATCGGCACTTTCGCGCCGAGCACGATGCCGGCGGCGTCCGCGCCCGCGAGAAACGACAGACTCTTGGCGAGCAGGTTGCCCGCTTCGAGATCCGGCACCACGAGGATGTTCGCGCGCCCCGCGACAGGCGACGCGATGCCCTTGATTGTCGCGGCCTCGACGCTGATCGCGTTGTCGAGCGCGAGTGGGCCGTCGAGGATGCCGCCCGTGATCTGCTGCCGGTCGGCCATCTTGCACAGCGCGGCCGCGTCGAGGGTCGACGGCACTTTCGAGTTGACGGTTTCCATCGCCGAGAGAATCGCGACGCGAGCCTCAGGAAAGCGCAGCGCGTAGGCCAGGTCGATCGCGTTCTGCACGATGTCGCGCTTCTCGTCGAGCGTCGGCGAGATGTTGACGGCCGCGTCGGTGATGATGAGCGCGTCCTCGCGGCCTGGCACGTCCATCACGAAGCAATGGCTCACGCGGCGTTCGGTGCGCAGCCCGGTGCCGCGCGCGACCACTTCCGCCATCAGTTCGTCGGTGTGCAGCGAGCCCTTCATCAGCGCCTGTGCCAGGCCTTCGTGCACGAGTTGCACGGCGGCGGCCGCGGCGGCGTGGCTGTGCGGCGCATCGACGATCGGCAGATCGCCAAGATCGAGATCACCTGCCTGCGCCGCGGCCATGATCTTCGCGCGTGGTCCGACGAGAATCGGTGCGATCAGCCCGAGCCGCGCCGCTTCGATGAGCGCCGACAGCGAATCGTGATCGACGGGATGCGCGACCGCCGTCGGCGTTGGCGGCAGCGTTGCGGCAAATGAGACGAGCCGTTCGTATTTCTCGCGCTTGTGTTCCATGTGACGGACCCTCGATGTCTCAACGTGATGGCACCCGGCGACGATGCGGCGCTAGGCGAACTGACAGTGACGCGCATGTTATTCGACCTTCTGACTAACCTCGCTACGCTGCGTCGTTTTCGCTTTCTCCGCGGCTTTGAAAATGGCCAGCACATGATCGAGGTCGGCGCGTTCGTGCTCATCGAGGACGAGTGTCGCGGAGAGCTGCTCGAGGTGATGCGCGGCGGAGCGTACTTCGGCCGACGGCACGCCCTTCAGCATGCCGGGCAGCGCTTCGATAGCGGCGTCGCTGTCGAAGCGCAGCAACGCGGCCTGCTCGCGCACCACCGTTTTGAACGCCAGAATCCCGCGATCGGAGAGCGTGCCGAGCAGCGCCCGCGCGAGATTGAAGCGGCGCTCGTCGGCTTCGCCATGCGTGCGGCGCACGAACAGCAACGCGCGCACGCTCGCTTCGATCAGACCGCCCGTCGTCATCGCCGCGCGCAGGCGCTGATGCTCGGCCACGATTGCCGCGTCGGGTTCCTGCGCCGCGTCCGGCTGCGACACGGTGGCTTCTTCGGTGCTGCCCGCGGCGGGAAGGCCCGCCAGCGCCTGCAGCCAGGGCGCGCCGTAGATCGTCTCGAACGTCTGCTCGACCGCCGCGTCGCGCATGTCGCGGTAGTAATCGAGCGAGGCTTCGATCGCATTCGACATGAGCGTCTGCATCTGCCAGAACGGATTGTCGGCGGCGACGCTTTTGCGCTCCTGCTTCACGCTGTCGGCGAGATGAGCGACGCTCGACGCGAGCGGATTGCGGTCGGACCAGGACTCGTAGGGTACGCGCAGCGGGTGGAACCGGCTGGCCAGATCGGCGGACCACGGCGTCGTGCAGGCGTGCAGCCATGGCTGCACGAAGCTGCGGTACAGGTCGAGATTGAGGTTGGACACATAAGCGGCCGTCGCGAAGCGGCGGTCGCTCGCCGGGTCGGGTTGCACGATCGCGCGCACGTCGTCGACGCTGCGCCGCGTGACGGCCAGCACATGCTCGCCTTCGACGAGTTCCGCGTGGAGCGTGGTGGCGGCTTTCCTGCCCATCTGCGCTTCATACACACCCGACGGAAGCAGATCGATCAGATCGATATTGCTGACGAACTCGTGATGCTCCTTGCGTCCCGTGCTGCTCGACACAAAAATGCCGAGGTGCCCGATGCTGTCGTGCGTGGCATACACGATCGTCTGGTCGTGGGCGAAGACATCGGCGTCGTCGCGATACAGGTCGGTGATCCAGCCGAGCGCTTGCGGCGGTGGCGTGATGTTGTCGCCGTAGGAGCAGAACACGACGATCGGCGAACGGATGTTGCGCAGATCGAGGCGAATCCCGTCCGACGTGACGATTTCGCCCTGAACGAGCCGGTTGCCGACGAACAGGTTATCGACGATGTACTGCATTTCCGCCGCGTTCAGGAATACATGGCCGCCCCAGTACTTCTCGAAGCCGAGATAGCGCTGCGCTTCGCTGTCGACGTTCGCGTAGAGGTTGTACTGCTTGTGCCACAGCGTGTTGGCCGGATTCATGTTCTCGAAATTCTGCACGAGCCATGCACCATCAAAGCGGCCGGCGCCGAGGTCGCCGGTCAGCGCGGTGAGCCATGAACCGCCGAGCAGCCCGCCGGAATAGCGCATCGGATTCTTGCCGCGCCAGCCGGCCCAATACGACACCGGCGCGCCGGCGACGATGATCGGGCCGAACAGCTCCGGCCGCATCGCGGCTGTCATCAGCACCTGCCAGCCGGCCTGGCAATTGCCGATCACGGCGGGCTTGCCGGGGCTGTCCGGGTGCAACTCGATGACTTTTTCGAGGAACGTCGCTTCGGCGCGCATGACGTCTTCGACGGTCTGGCCCGGCACCGGGTCGGGCAGAAAGCCGACGAAGTAGCACGTGTGTCCGGCGCGCAAGGCGGCGCCGATCTCGCTCTCGCGCTTGAATCCGCCGATGCCCGGGCCGTGCCCCGCACGCGGGTCGAATACGACGAACGGGCGCAGGCGCCCTGGGTCGCGCGCGCTGGCGGCGTCGCGCGCGGGCTTGAGGTCGTCAGGGGCGACGATGCGCACGAGGCCATAGTTGACGGGCCGCGGCAACGTTCTTCCGTCGACGATCAACTCGGCGGCGAAGTCGAGCACGTTGGGCGTATCGTCGAGCAGGTGCGCCTGATACTGGTTGCCGCGCTCGCGCAGCACGTCGGCGAACAGGACGCCGCGTTGCCAGGCATCGATGGAGTACTCGACGGCGGCCTGCACGAGCGGCACGCCATAAGAAATGGGAAAAGCGCCAAAGTCAGGCGGGGCGGATTGCGGTTGTGGCTGGGTCATCGTCGCTCCGAATTCCCTCAGATAGTCGGCCCGGCCCTGTCGCATCCATGTGCGCGATATGACGCGGCTGGCGCGGAACTGGGCGAGACAGGGCGCGCCTTGTCCAAAAGCGCGGTTTTCACCAGGATCAGCGATAAAACGGGCAGCGCAACTACGCGGCGCGCGAGCCTCGACGTGGCGTGTCACATGCGTGACATGAACTCGCCACGGTGTGTGTTGCGCCGCACCAGCCAACCCAGTTTAGACGGTGAAGGTTCCACTGGCAAACCGGAAATGCCAGCGAGTGCGCGGAGCGAGCGCGCTGTCGCGGTGCGTGCCGCGTCGCGTGGACCTGGCGAGCCCGTTTTATGCGGAAACCGGCGGCAGCGTATGCGCACTTCGCCTGAAGCGATCCACGAGAAAAGTCGAGGAAGGCTCGCGCGCGCCAGCGGACAGATTGCCGTGCTGCCCGAACAGGACGAAGAACTCCCCTTGGGAGAAGCGCTCCCTTTTCACCTGCGTTTTACCGTAAGGGCCTTTTAATCCGCTCGGCCGGATGGACCATCGGGTCGGCGTGAATTCGGTCTGCAATCGCGACAGGAACGACTGTCCGAGCAAACCGTCGATGCCTGTGCCCAAAGGCTAACCGTCGCGATTGTCGACCGTCAGTGCGACATGATCCCCCTTGGCGCGGCCGCTCGCCTGGCAGCGCATGAAGTCGTACTGCGGATTGATGTTGTCGGTCTCAACGAGACGGTCCGCGATTTTCACAGCGGCGCTATCGTCGCTGACTGCCATCAGGTCGTTCACTGCCGCATTCAGAAAACCGTCCATCCGGCCGCACTGGTCCACGAACTGGATCAGCGCGTTCGCCGCTTCGCGACGGTAGCCGGCACGTTCGAGTCGCGCCGCCAACGTGTTCATCGCGTCGCGATTGCACGGGTCCCGTCCTGACTGGGACAGTGCGCGCGAGGTATGCAACGTGGTCAGTTCGCTCGCGGCCACGGCGCTCGGATGGCATGGATCGACGGCGCCTTTGAGTTTTCCGGGATAGATTGGCCGCAGCCGCCAATTGAAAGCAGGAGCGACAATCCACCGATACCGAACAGCGATGCGATACCCGGCGTGCATGAATGCCCACTGCGTTTGCCTATGCCCTGATTGGCGAGTTTCGCTCGAAGCCTGACTAGAAGCGGGAGCAGGCGCATGAAAGCTTGATGACGTTCTTTATCGTTCTGAGCCGCATAGGCTGATCTGTTATCGTCGGTTATGGTCGAGCCACCGCTATTCTGGAAAACAATCTGGTTAATGTCGATCAATGTATTGGCCGAATGCCTGAAGGTATTGGCGGAGCTGAGCGTCGTGCGAACGCCCCGCTGTAATAAACTCATCGATAAAGGATCAGCGCGGCCATGTCCGGCAGGTGCTCTCATCGGCTCGAAGGTTCAACGAAGGTTAAATACACATGCCATATTTCTTTGGAATCGGTCTTCACGTCATCGTTGCGATCTGCTTTGCGGTGCATGCGGTGCGCAGCCGGCAGGGTCTGTACTGGCTTTTCATTCTGTTCGCTTTCCCAATGCTGGGCAGCGTGGTCTATCTGTTCGCCATCTACCTGCCGAGCCTGCGCCAATCGCGCGGCGCGCGTGCGGCCACGCAAGCCATCACGCAATTTGTCGACCCCAATCGCGCGGTGCGCGAGGCGCGCGCGCAATTCGACCGCGCGCCTACTGTCCAGCACCGTATGCGGCTCGGCGAAGCCCTGCTGGCAGCCGGTAACGCCAGCGAAGCGCTCGAGCACTATCAGGCCGCCGCAAACGGGCCGTTCGCCAACGACCCGGCGTTACTGCTCGGCCTGGGTCGCGCGCAGTTTGCAATGGGCAACTACACGGCGGCCGACGCGACGCTGGCAAGCCTGTTCGCGGCCAATCCGCAGGCCCGCAATCAAGGCGAGCCGGCGCTGCTGTATGCCCGCACGCTCGCCGCGCTGGGGTCGCCCGGCACACGTGCCGCCTTTGAGCAGGCATTGACCTGCGCGAACGACGTGGCGCCGCGCTGTCTGTTCGCGGACTGGCTGGCGGCGCAGCCGGATGCGGCGGATCGTCAGCGAGCGGATCAGCTGTACGCGGAAATCGTTCAGGATGCCAAACACTGGCCGCGCCACGCACGCGAGCACAACCGGGAGTGGCTGCAGCGCGCACAAAGCGGGTTGGCGATGGCATCGACCCGCAGATGAGCGGCTAGCGAACGGTTGAAGAGCGAGCCGCCGGACAGCGAGTTTCGGCTCGCGCTGGGTTTGTTCGCCTCAGCACGCGGCTATGATCGGCGACGCGTCGCGCCGATTTTCTTCTTCATCGCCGCGATGAACTTTTCTGTGACCGGAGGCAGCGTGCGCCCGCGCTTCTTGATCAGCGTGATCGGCCGCACGAACGCCTGGTCGCCGATCGGCCTTGCAACCAGCCCCGGTTCGGCGAGCACTTCCCGCGCCGTGGCAGGCAGGATCGTCACACCCAAGCCGCCGCGCACCATCGCTACCGCAGTCATCATGTAGGTCGGCTCGCACGCGATCTCAGGCGCGTAGCCGCAGTTTTCAAACGCGACATCGACAACCGCTCTGACGCTCGTCCCCTGTGCGGTCAGCACGAGCGGCACGCGGGCAAGCTCTTCGAGCTTCACGCGCCGCCCGCGCGCCAGCGGATGCTCTTTCGGGCACACCACCACCAGGCGATCGACGCCGGCATGCAACACTTCGAATGCCGTGTCGGAGAGATCGCCGCCTGTCAATCCGATGTCGACCTCTTCGCTGCGCACCAATGCATTCACTCGGTCCGCCACGACGTCGCGAATGTAAAAGCGCGCGCGCGGCACCTCCTGCTTCAGATCCTGGATCAGTTCGGGCAGCACGCTTGCGGCAAAGGTCGGCAGACACGCGAGTCTCACCGTACCGCTCGTCCCTTCACCGAGCGCGCGGGCGTCGCTCAATACATGCTCCATGTCCTGAAGCGACTTTTGCAGCACCGGCAAGAGTTCGCGGCCCGCCGGTGTCAGCGTGACGTTCCTGCTGTTGCGGTCCAGCAGCCGCACGCCAACCGTCTGCTCCAGACGCCGAATCTGCACGGTCAGCGCGGGCTGCGAGACATTCAGGCGCGTGGCGGCGCGCGTGAAGCTGGCCGCGTGCGCCACGGCGATGAAAGCGCGAACATCACGGAAGGTCAGATCCATTACGTTTTGTGATCGTTGCAATCAAATCATTTCAATTGCTTTATTGTAGGCGTGAAATTACGCTGGGCCCACTAAAAGACAAATCTGGAGACAAGCTCATGCTTCCATTGCTGGGGCTGGCAACTATCGTCGTCCTGTTGGGGGCGATCCTTTCCAAACGCATGTCGCCGCTCGTCGCGCTCATCATCGTGCCTATTGCCGCTTCGCTGATCGGCGGGTTCGGCTTTCAGACGAGCAAATTCGTGATCGACGGATTGAAGAATCTCGCGCCGGTGGTCGGCATGTTCGTGTTCGCGATTCTGTATTTCGGCACCATTACCGACGCGGGCACGCTGGACCCGATCATCGACCGGATACTGCGCGCGGTAGGCACGAAACCGACGCGCATCGTGATGGGCACGACGCTGCTCGCGCTGCTGATTCATCTGGACGGCTCCGGCGCCGTGTGCTTTCTCGTGACGATTCCCGCGATGCTGCCGCTCTACGATCGCCTGAAGATGGATCGGCGCGTGCTTGCCGCCGCGGTTTCGATGGCGGCGGGCATCAACTTTCTGCCGTGGACCGGGCCGATGATCGGCGCGTCGGCGTCGCTGCATCTGCCGATCTCGGCGCTGTTCAATCCGCTGATTCCCGTGCAGATCGTCGGACTCGTCTTTGTGTTCGGCATGGCATTCTGGCTCGGCCGGCGCGAAGAAAAGCGTCTCGGGTATCGCCGCGCGGACGGCGCGGTGCCGATGCCGAGGCGCGAACTTACACCGGAAGAACAGGCGCTGCGGCGGCCAAAGAATTTCTGGTTCAACATTGTCCTGACGCTGCTGGTGCTCGGCACGATGGTCGTGCTCGGAGAAAAGGTCCCGCCCGCGATCATGTTCATGGTGGGCCTGTGCATCGCGTTGATGGTGAACTATCCGAACGTGGAGATGCAGCGCAAGCGTATCGACGCACATGCGCGCGCCGCGCTCATGATGGCCGGCATTCTTCTCGCGGCGGGCGTATTCACCGGCATCATGCAGGGCAGCGGCATGCTCAAGGCAATGGCGCAGGCGGCTGTCGGCTTCGTCCCGCAGGCGATGGCGAGCCATATCCCGGTCGCGTTGGGCCTCGTGTCGATGCCGCTCAGTATGTTGTTCGATCCCGACTCTTTTTACTTCGGCGTACTACCGGTGGTGGCCGAAGTCGCGGGACAGCTCGGCGTGCCGGCGGTGCACGTCGGCCAGGCCGCGTTGCTCGGCCAGATGACCACGGGTTTTCCGGTGAGTCCGCTCACGCCTGCGACGTTTCTCGTCGTCGGGCTGTGCGGTATCGATCTCGCCGATCACCAGAAATTCAGCTTTCCATTGCTGTTCGGCGCGTCGATCGTCATGACGATCGCGTGCGTCGTGCTCGGCGTGTTTCCCCTTTGAGTCCTTTTCGACAGGCGGTATCCGTATGACGACAACTCAACACCCACGCCGCGTGCGCATCGGCGCAGGCGCGGGTTATTCAGGCGACCGGATCGAACCCGCGGTCGAACTGGCCGAATCCGGCAAGCTCGACTACCTCGTGTTCGAATGCCTTGCCGAGCGGACGATCGCGCTTGCCCAGCAGAGCCGCCGCAAAGACCCTGAACTCGGCTACGATCCGCTGCTGGAGGCGCGCATGAGGGCGGTGTTGCCGATCGCCGCGCGCAACGGCGTGCGCATCATTTCCAACATGGGCGCGGCGAATCCGCGAGCGGCCGCGCGCAAAACCGCGCAGATCGCGCGCGAACTCGGACTTGGCGGGCTGAAGATCGCCGCGGTCACCGGCGATGATGTGCTCGACGTCGTGCAGCGAGGTCATTTCAATTTCGAGGAGTCGGGGCAAAGCGTCGCGTCGCTCAACGATCGTATCGTTTCGGCGAACGCGTATCTCGGCGCCGCGCCGCTTGTCGCCGCGCTCGCGGCCGGCGCGGACATCGTGCTGACGGGGCGCGTGGCGGACCCGTCGCTTTTCACCGCGCCGCTGATCCACGAATTCGGCTGGAAGATGGACGACTGGAACACGCTGGGACAAGCGACCGTCGTCGGGCATTTGCTCGAATGCGCGGGGCAGGTGACAGGCGGCTATTTCGCCGACCCGGGCTTCAAGGATGTGCCGAATCTTGCCCGCCTCGGATTTCCGATTGGCGAGGTGAGCGAGGATGGTTCCGTCATCGTCACGAAAGTCGCGCAGGCGGGCGGTCGCGTGACCGAGGCGACCTGCAAGGAGCAACTGATCTATGAGATTCACGACCCGGCGCGCTATCTGCAGCCTGATGTCGTGGCGGATTTCACCGGCGTTCGCGTAAGTGAGGAAGCGCCGGATCGTGTCCGCGTGACTGGCGGACGCGGCACGCCGCGCACCGATACGCTCAAGGTTTCAGTGGCGTATACCGACGGATACATCGGGGAAGGACAGATTTCGTATGGCGGTCCGGGCGCTGTCGAGCGCGGCCGGCTCGCGCTCGATATCGTGCGTGAGCGGCTGCAACTGACCTGCGTCCAGACGAGTGAGCTGCGATTCGATCTGATCGGTGTGAACGCGTTGCATGGCGAGACTGCGGGCACAGCGGGCGGCACAGAGCCGAACGAAGTGCGCGCGCGCGTGACTGGGCGCACCGCGTCGGCGGAGGAGGCGCTGCGGATTGGCAACGAAGTGGAAACACTGTATACGAATGGACCCGCAGGCGGCGGAGGCGTCACCCGGTTGACGCGAGAAGTCCTCGCGGTTCAGTCCGTATTGCTGCCGCGCGTCGACGTCGCTCCGGCATTCGAGTTTGTGGAGGCATGAAATGAAACTGCGAGAACTTGCCCATTCCAGAACGGGTGACAAGGGCAATACGTTGAACGTGTCGGTCATTTGTTACGACGCGAGCCACTATGAACATCTGCGGCGCCAGTTATCAGCGGATCGCGTGAAATCGCATTTGCGCGACGTCGTGCGTGGCGAGGTCGTGCGCTATGAATTGCCGCATCTCGCGGCATTCAATTTCGTACTGGGCGAGGCGCTTGGCGGCGGTGTCACGCGTTCGCTCGCGCTCGATGCGCATGGCAAGTCGTTGAGCTCGGCGCTGATGGGGCTGGATATTGCCGAGTTGCCTTGAATAAAACACGCGGCGCGCGGCCGAAGGGCGATACTCGAAACGCCTCTATTCGCCGCGGCGTGGCGACGGTGCATCGACATACACTCACGCCGCCATGCCCGATGTGAGCACGACGCAGTCGCGCCGATAGGCGGCGACTTCGTAATCGTCCGCGTATTGCAATTCTGCGGGCGTGACGGCGAAGACCGTGCCGCTCACCTTATCGCTCGGATTGCCGCTATAGGACACAGAGGCCGCGCCTGCACAGTTCATTCTGCATTGCGCGGGCCAGATTTATTCCCTACTCGACGATACCGATCAGATTGTCGATGTCTTCCTGAATGCGCATCTGTGCTTCGCGCACGGCGGCATCAGGGGTATTGGCAACGAGTGGCAACATCAATCCCGAACCCTTGAATTCAGCTTGATAGTGCACCCATGCGGCATATGAACAAACGCCGGAATCCTTTTGCACGAGATTGACCGTGATGTCATAGGTGCGTTGCTTGCCGTGCCGGCGCTTATATTGAAAGCGGCTTAATACAGGTTTGTACATGGCGTCCCCCTTTGCCTGCGCTTTAGTTATTAACTGTTTCGTCCACGTGCGACGATTTGCCGAATGGGCAACGAGGCATCGGCATGCCGTCCACAAAAGCACTTGCACAGCGTACCGCAAATTCATAGGCGCACGCGGGACTTGCGAACTGCCCGAGATCCTCTAGGGACGTGGATTCGCCGTCTTCTTTCAGAATGCAGGCGCGGGCGACGAACGTGTGGCCGTATCTGACACTCGACGCCTGAATCGCCGCGCCACGGTGATATAGAACCATGCGTGCCCTCCAATCTCAAATCTAAGAAAGTCCAGTGTAATGTTGTCAAATATCATTTGGTAACTGTTACCTTTCTCCATCGGGCGCTTAAGTATGACGAGAAGAATGTAGACATGGACAACGTTTGCGCGAGCTACATGTTCAATAAATCGAGCGAATAAAACAATTGCAACTCAGCGAGAAAAATCGCAGCGTCACATTTCGTCAATATGGCTTCCTGTGTTGAAAGCCCACCCGTCCCTCAGGCTATTGCCGGTTCTACCAGTCGCCGTTTTTTAATTACCGGTTAGATGCTGCCTTTTGCGTCCGGCAGCACGCCCTGCCTTGGGCAAATGATCCGCTTTTGCAGCAGTAGTGACGATGATTCGCCTGATTTGGCCAAGAC
The DNA here is from genome assembly GCF_003634845.1 of Paraburkholderia sp. RAU2J. Classification (NCBI taxonomy): domain Bacteria; kingdom Pseudomonadati; phylum Pseudomonadota; class Betaproteobacteria; order Burkholderiales; family Burkholderiaceae; genus Paraburkholderia; species Paraburkholderia sp. RAU2J. Next base: position 2,743,596 of record NZ_RBXG01000002.1, on the reverse strand, counting down.
GTTTGGATTTTGGAAGACAACGTGAAGGAGGTTGGTGAATCGTAAAGTTGGGAGACGTGTGCTCGTAAGATCGGCCGAAGGGCGAACTCAGGCGACGGCGCGGTTCGAGTGCCCGGCCCAGGCGCGTTAGGAACATCACCGCCCGATGCCGCCCGCCGTCTTGGTACACGGTTTGCTGGGGTTTGATGTTTTTTTCGCACGTTGCCCTACATGTCTCGAACCCCGTCTAGTTGCCAAAGGTGGAGCGCCCGCGAAATCCGGGTATTGCACGAAGTGCCGCGCGTCCTCGTCGTCGATGACAATGCCGGCGCGGCCGAAGCGCTCGCCACCTATCTCTCCTACGAAGGCGTGGAAGCCCGTGCCGCCCTCAGTTGCGCGGATGCGCTGCGTTGCGTGCGGGACTGGGTGCCGGACGTCGTCGTGCTCGACATCATGATGCCCGAGCGTGACGGCTACGAAACGGCGAGCGCCTTGCGCAGCTATCTGCCGACGCAAAGTCTCGGCATCGTTGCGTTCACGTCACTCGACGAGGATCACATCAAGGAAACTGGCAGGGCACGTCACAATTTCGACGGCTATTGTCAAAAAGGCACGGCGCCGACGGCTTTGCTTGCGCTGATGCGCAGGCTCTGGCGCGAATAGGGCGGGTTGCGGCGGCTGCGCTCAAGCCGGTTCCCTTGCCGCCGGTTCCGCAATGATCTGCCGAACAATCGCCTCCATCAAACCCGGAAACCGAGCGTCCAGTTCCGCTCTGCGCAGCGAATTCTGATGCACGGTGCCGGCCACGCGCGTGCGTACCAGCCCCGCCTCACGGAGGATCCGGAAATGATGGGATACGCTCGACTTCGGCCGGCCGCCGTCGAGTTCGCCACAGGTGGCTTCGTCCACGTTGGACAGCCGCCGGACGATTTCGAGGCGAACCGGGTCGCTCAGAGCATGAAACAGCCGCCCGAGGGTGAAGTCCTCGGCGGCAGGGTGGGTATAAGTGCGCATTCTGCAAATAGTAGAGGTTTCTGCGATACTCCGTAGTTCGATGTTTGTCGAACTATCGTACAAGCCTATTTAGTGGAGTTTAGCTTGATGTCCGCATTGTTTCAGCCCTACAAGCTCAAGGACGTGTCCTTGCGCAACCGAATCGCCATCCCGCCGATGTGCCAGTACACCGCCGAAGACGGCCTGATCAACGATTGGCACCGCGTGCACCTCGCCGGTCTGGCGCGCGGCGGCGCGGGGCTGGTGATCGTCGAGGCGACGGCGGTGTCGCCGGAAGGCCGTATCACGCCGGGCTGCGCCGGCATCTGGAACGACGAGCAGGGGGAGGCTTTCGCGCCGGTGGTGGCGTCGATCAAGGCGGCCGGTTCGGTGCCGGGCATCCAGATCGGTCACGCGGGCCGCAAAGCCAGCGCGAACCGTCCGTGGGAGGGCGACGACCACATCGCCGCCGACGACAGCCGCGGCTGGCAGACCATCGCGCCATCGGCGATTGCGTTCGGCGCGCATCTGCCGAAAGTGCCGCAAGCGATGACGCTCGACGACATCGCGCGGGTCCGCGAAGACTTCGTCGCTGCCGCGAAGCGCGCCCGCGACGCGGGCTTCGAATGGCTCGAACTGCACTTCGCGCACGGCTATCTCGGCCAGAGCTTCTTCTCGACGCATTCGAATCAACGCGACGACGCGTACGGCGGCAGCCTGGAAAACCGCAGCCGCTTCCTGCTGGAAACGCTGGCCGCCGTGCGCAAGGTCTGGCCTGAGCATCTGCCGTTGACCGCGCGTTTCGGCGTGATCGAATACGACGGCCGCGACGAGCAAACGCTCGCGGAGTCGATCGAACTCGCGAAAAATTTCAAGCGTGAAGGGCTCGACATGCTGAGCGTCAGCGTGGGTTTCTCCACGCCGACAGCGGCGGTTCCCTGGGCGCCCGCGTTTCTCGCGCCGATCGCGGAGCGCGTGCGCCGCGAGGGCGGCATTCCGGTTTCGTCGGCATGGGGAATCGATACGCCGGAACTGGCGGACCGCTCGATTGCGAACCAACAGCTCGACCTGGTGATGGTCGGCCGCGCGCACCTGGCCGATCCGCACTGGCCGTATCATGCGGCGCGCAAGCTCGGCATCGAGCGCGCGTCGTGGACGCTGCCCGCGCCGTACGCGCATTGGCTCGAGCGTTACGCGGTCGCGTCGTGAGCGTTTGAACTGAAGCCGGTGGTGCCGATGAGCGCCGTTTGCCCGCTGTTGAATGCTGCGGGTGAACGGCGCTTTTTTGCGCCATGCGGGTTTGACCTTCGACTCGCGCCATGCGCGGCGCGCGGAACAGCCCTTGCTGGTCCCTCCACTCATCGACCACCAGGGAGGTTCGCCCTATGAAACCTTACATCGTCGCTCACATGATGTCGTCGCTGGACGGCCGCAGTCTCACGGATGGCTGGCATCTCGACTTCGCCAGCGACCTCTACGAGACCGCCGCCGCCAGCTTCGAAGCCGACGGCTGGATCTGCGGGCGCGTGACCATGCAGGAAATCTCGCACGGCGCCGATTATCCGAAAGGTCTCGCGAAGAGCGCGCTGCCTCGCACGGATCATTTCGTCGAACGCAACGCGGCGCAATACGCGATCTCGATCGATCCGCAAGGACGTGTCGCATGGAAGAGCAACACGGCGCTCAAGTCGCATGTGATCGAGGTACTGACCGAAGAGGTCGCCGACGACTACCTCGCCTACCTGCAATCGATCGGCGTGTCGTACGTGTTCGGCGGCAAGCGCGGGATCGATCTCGACCAGGTGGTGCAGACCCTGGCGCGCGAACTCGGCGTGAAGAAGCTGATTGTCGAAGGCGGTTCGCATGTGAGCGGGGCGTTCGTGAACGCCGGTCTGGTCGACGAAGTCAGCGTGCTGATTCTGCCGCTGGTGGATGGCCGCAGCGAGCACCCTTCTTCATTCGAAGTCCCGATGGACAAGTGGCGGGCGCCCGCGTATCTGAAGCTGACGTCGGTAGAAAAAGCGGAGCACGACGCGGTATGGCTGCGCTATACGAAGGCATGAATGACAAGGCGCGGCAGGGTGGCGTTTTGCGCCACGCTGCCGCGCTGCGTCTTTGCCTGTCCCCAGTGCTGCCGCTGGGATTGAATGGCGAGTCGTCAGCTCTTCGTATGTTGCGTCGACATCCACCCGCCGCTCACACCAATCTGTGTGATCTGTTTCACCACCGCATCGGCGAGTCGCTTCGCATCCGCTGACACGCCAGCCCGTTTGGTTTCGGATACCGCATGCAAACCGCCACCCAGTGCCGCTGTGGTCGCGATGCTGCCGGCCACCGCGCCCACGCCGGCGGTTTCGGCGACGCCCGGCGCCTTGCCGCTGTCCGCATCGGCATCGAAGCGCTGTACCAGGCGCGGCGCGCCGCCCGCTGGTTTGTACAGAATCCGCACCGTGCTGCTCACCTGACTCTTGCCTGCACCAAGGCCGATCATCGTGCGACGCAGGCGACTGCCCGAGTCGATCGTATCGAAGCTGCCTTGCACGAGCAGCACGTTCTGGTCGGCCGGGGCGGGGGCATCCGAGCGAACCGCGTGCAGACCCATCGACTGCAGTTGTTGCACGATTTCGCTGGCAACCTGCTCACGCACTGCGTCCGCATCGGCGACCTGCTTCTGTGCATCGGACGAACCGCTGAGGTGCGTCTTCAGTTTCTGCAGCATGCCGCTGTCGAGCTTGACCTGATCCGGATCAGCGTCGAAGGTGTACACGTAAATCGTGTCCGGCCGCACCTGCGGCTGCGCGCTCGCTTCGCTTATGTTTCTGACGCCGCTGCCGGCGCAACCGCTCAGCAACGCGGTGCAGCAGACCATCGCCACGCAGACCAGACGGGTGGCGTTCTTTTTGAGGAAATTTACTGAAGTCAACATGTTCATCCTGTCGTCGGCACGCGGTGCCGGTAGCTTCGAACGTATCAGCCGATGATCGGGCAACCGTAGGATCGTTGATCATCGGCGAGACGTATTCGCACGTGAAACACCCTTGATCTCATGCGTCCTTGTTTCGTACGCACCGGCAGCGAACGAAGTATGGGCGAGTCGCCTGCCGAACTCCATTCAGCAATTATTTCGAGCGATGTCACGCAAAAAACCGGGCACGCGCGCGGTGCCGATGCGGTGTCGCAGCGGCGTGGGACCGAGGCGGGAGGCACGCTAATGTGCCGGGAACAGCGTCATTCGCGCGCAATGTGAAATCGTGAAATGGCGCGGGACGTACCGCGAGAATCGGGCATCAGTTCAGCGCAAGCTTGATGATGCAACACAGGACCAACACAAGGAGGATGGCCGCCACTACCAGATTCATCGGGTATCGCATTCTTCACCATGCGCGAGCGTTTCAGTGCTCCTATCCTAATCACCTGATGGAAGATGAAAAGCGACACTGACGCGCGAGTGTGGCGCAGCTAACGTTGCATGCCAGATGAGCGCATGGCGGACCGGCGGGAGCTCTTCCAGGCGAGCGGCGAGTCGCGGCGTCGCGTATGAAAGGCTCCCGCTACCGCCGAATTACTGCGCCTGCAGCGGCATCCCCGGCGCACCGTGCGGTGCCTTGCTCGCCGCGGCGAGATCCTCCGCCAAACTGGTGCGCAACGTCGCAATCTCCTGCTCGGGATTCGCGGGCTTCAACTGCTCGCGAGCCAGCGAATCGTAGATGTAATACCGCAGCATTGGGTCCTGCGTTTTGCCGAGCACCTCGTGATACACCGCGACGATCTCACCCGGATGGCCGCTCAGCGCATACAGACGGCGCAACTGTTCCAGATCGTTGATCACCGCAAAGCCGGGGCCCCTCGGACCCATCATCGGAACCATCGCGCCATGCGAAGGTGGACCGTCGCCGCGCTGCGCTTCGCCGTGCATCTGGGCGGATGAGGGTGAGGGCGGGGGCGCTTCCTGGGCGAGCGCCGCTGCCGCGGACACGGTCAGAACGACGGCCACCGCCGTGCTGAAAATGGCTTTTTTCATGATGTCGCTCCCATTGAGTCAGAGCCGGCGCCACAGTGCGCCGGTGTAGAAGCAACGATAGTCGACATGCCGTTTCGTAGGGTTACTGAAGCCGTCATGTAACTTACCTAGCCTTGCATGCGCCGCGATGCAGGCCGGTCGAAATCGACAAAGCGGAGAAGAACTGGCCGTGAGCCAGGGTGAGTGTCGGCTGGCGCAATGTGGCCGGATGGCGCATGATTGATCCCGATGCGCCGTCCGACCCCAGATCCGGCAAGCTTCAGCGGATCGTGGGTCGCGCGGCACACGTGCCTGTCGGTGCGCGCGTCGGTGCAACATGCCGCGCTTGCACTGCTGGCGAGTACTCAAACCATTAAGGAGGATTTCGAATGGACCGACCTGACGCCGCCAATCCATTTGGCGATTTCACCAAAATGCTGGAGCAGTTCAAGCTCCCCGGCTTCGACGTCCCCGCCATCATGGAAGCGCGACGCAAAGACATGGAGGCTCTGGTTCAGGCGAATCAGACGGCCTTCCAGGGAATGCAATCGCTCGCGCAGAAGCAGGCCGACATGTTGCGCACGACCCTGACCGAGTTGCAGTCGCTGACGGGTCAGCTGTCGGCGGGCGGCGCAGCGCCTTCCACGAAAACCGCCGAGCTGATCCAGCAGAGTCTGCACAAGTCGCTCGCCGATATGCAGCAACTCGCGCAAGCCGCGTATCAGACGCAAGCCGAGTCGTATGCGGTCATCGCAAAACGCGTAGAAGAGAATGTGCAGGAACTGAAGTCGCTCCTGCAGCAGCAGAAAAAATAGCGGGCGCTGTCGCGTCGAATCATCTGATTCGAGCGCGATGCATCCCGTCGATTGAACAGAGACCGTGAATGGCCGCCGCGCCATTCGCGGTTTTTTTGCAGCCGCTTTTCTTCACGGGAATATGCCTCGCACGCCGTTTCTCGTCAGAGGAAAGCGGCATTCAAGGCCGGCTTTTTCAGCGGGCATTTACATCGAACTGTTCGATGCGGCATGCGTGAACATTTCTCTAATGGACGCCGATTCTTGGTTGCCCATGTTCGCGTTAAACAGGACGCAATGTAAAAATGACCGTAGGAGCGCCGTCTCACGGCGGTCGTGTGTTTAACGATCAAGGGGCGCCGAACGGTATCCCGAGCGCTAAAGGTGTAAATCGCCACGCAAACGATTGCCGCCGCGCGCCGTCATTGCTCAAGTTTCGTCCCGTCGCTCCGTAGACGCATTCACGCAGCCCGACAGGTGCGAAGGCGACAGTGGCACCACCGGTCGGAAGTGCGTCCCTTGTTTCACGTTCGTGAGCGGCGAGTGCCGGGTCACGAGCGTTTCACCTCGAAGGAAATCTCGTGAAACCAATGCTGCACACCCGCATTGCCCGCGCAGTGCTTGGGGCGAGCTGCGCGCTGTCGTTTGCCGCGCACGCCACGCTCGGGCAGAACGTCAGCACTGTCGACAGCGATCAGACACAGCTGCGCGCGATCGCTCACGCGGCCACCACGCAGAGCGGCTATTCCGTTCATCTCCTGACGATGCCGTCGGGCACGCAGGTGCGCGAGTACGTCGGGCGCAACGGCATCGTGTTCGGCATCGCGTGGGAGGGCCCGACGCTGCCCGATCTGAAGTCGATGCTGGGCGGCTCGTTCGACGCGTACGTCGCCGCCACCGCGACCCGGCGCGGCACGCCGCTCGCGGTGTCGAACAGCGACCTGGTGATTTACTCCGGCGGCCATCTGCGCGCGTTCTCGGGTCATGCGTATCTGCCGCGGGCGGTGCCCGCGGGCGTCGACGTCGGCGTCATTCAATAACGGAGCGGATCATGCGTCACATGTCTCCGTGGATGACCCTGTTGTGCGCGGCGCTGCTCGCGTTGCTCGTCACCGCGTGCGGCGGCGGAGGCGGCGGCTCCGGCGGCCCGAGCACGACGGCCAATTCCAGCAGCTCGACCGGCGGTGCAGCCGGTCCCACCGTGACCAATACCTCGCCCGCGCCGCAAGTGCTCGCCGCGAACGCGGTGCGCGTGACGGTCGACTCCGGCGTGAGCAACGTGCCCAACATGCCGTTCGTCAGCATCACGCTGTGCGCGCCGGGTACGAGCGAATGTCAGACCATCGATCACGTGCTGGTCGACACCGGCTCGTGGGGCGTACGGGTGTTCGCCTCGCAACTGCCCGCGTCGATGAACCTGCCGCAGCAGAAGGACGCGTCGGGCAATCTGGTCGCCGAATGCATGCAGTTCTTCGACGGCTACACGTGGGGCTCGGTGCGGCTCGCCGACCTGCAGATTGCCGGCGAAAAAGCCGCTTCGCTGCCGATCCAGGTGATCGACCCGAACTACCCGACGTTGCCCGCCGACTGCGCGAGCCTCGGCGCCTCGCGCAACACGCCGGGCACCTTGCAGGCCAACGGGATTCTCGGCATCGGCGTGTTCAGGCACGACTGCGGCGCGAACTGCGTGACGCAGGCGCTGGCCGGCACGTACTACGCTTGCCAGGGCCTGCCCTGTACGTCGATTCCGCTTGCCGAAGAATTTCAGGTCGCCAATCCGGTGCCGTACTTTGCGACCGACAACAACGGTTCGATGCTGAGCCTGCCGACGGTCTCCGGCGGTGCGGCGTCGGTGTCCGGGCAACTGGTGTTCGGCATCGGCACGCAGGCCAACAATGCGCTCGGCAGTGCGCAGGTGATCGGCGTGAGTCCGTCGAACGGCACGTTCACGACGGTGCAAAACGGCACCACGTATTCGCACAGCATTCTGGACAGCGGCTCGACCGGGCTCTTCTTCCAGACCGGCGCGATGGCGGCTTGCCCGAGTCCGAATAGCGCGTACTACTGCCCGGCGTCGACCCAGCAGTTGAGTGCGCTGATCGAGGGCGCAAACGGCACGACGAGCGCGGTGAGCTTCAGCGTGGGCAATGCCGCGTCGATCGCGCAGACGTATGCCGGCGATTCGGCGTTGCCTTTGCTGGCGGGACCCGCTTTCGTGACGTCGACGATTTTCGACTGGGGGCTGCCGTTCTTCTATGGCCGCAATGTATACGCGGCCGTTGAACAGCAGGCGACGCCGGGCGGCACCGGGCCGTATGTCGCCTATTGAGCGGCTTTGTCGCCCGCGTGCGCAATCACGCGATGCACGAAGCGCAGCTTGTCCACCACCGGCGCGGCCAGCGTGAACGGATAGCCGTCGGCCATGCCGAGACTGCGGTTCAGGCTGTTCAACGCATAGGTGAGCGGAAACCAGCGCTTCATCAGATTCTCGAAGCTGGCGTCCTCGACTGGCGTGCGGTCGGTGAGGGTCGGCTCGCTCGGGTCGTCGGGCAGGAGCGCGAGGCCGTACGACGTCGACGTGTCCAGCACGTCGACAATCAGCAGATAGTGCGCCCACGTCTCCGCCCAATCTTCCCACGGGTGCATCGTCGCATACGCGCTGATGTACGACGCCTGCCAGTCGGGCGGCGCGCCGTCGCGATAGTACGCGTCCAGCGCCTCGCCATAGTCGGCGCGCTCGTCGCCGAACAGCTTGCGGTACGGTTTGAGCCAGCGCGGGTCGTTCTGCACGAACTGATCGAAGTAATAGTGCCCGGTCTCATGACGGAAATGGCCGAGCAGCGTGCGATACGGTTCGCCCATCGCGGTGCGCACTTTTTCGCGGTGAGCGTCGTCGGCCTCGGCGATGTTCAGCGTGATGAGCCCGTTGTCGTGACCGGTCATCACGCGCGCGCCGTCGCCGCCGTCTTCGAGGAATTCGAATGCGAGACCATGTTCGGGGTCTGCCTGACGCGACTTCACCTCGATGCCGAGTTCGGCCAGCGTATAAAGTAGACGGCGCTTGGCCATCTCCAGGCGATACCAGTAGAGCCGGTTGTCCGGTGCGCTTAGATTGGGGATCGTGAGGGTCAACTGGCAAGCGCGGCACAAGGTGTCGGGCGAGTCGGCGGGAATCATCCAGTTGCAGACATTTTCGACCGCATAGTTGTGGCACTGGCGAAACAGCGCACCGTCCGCGCCCGGATGCAGGCTGCGCCAGCGTCCGTCGCCGGCGTCTTCAAATGCGCTGATCTCCGCCAGGTCCGGCACATAGCCGAGCAAGGACTCGCAACGTTCGCAGCGAACGTTCTCGAAGAAGACGAGGTGCGAGCAGTGATTGCAATGGAAGGTTTTCATCGGGCAAGCCTGGGTGAGGGTGGCAGTCGTGAGCGAAGTCGTGCCGCAATCTTCATGCCGCAATTGCCAGACGTCACCGGTTTAACGCACATTACGTGCATGATCGTGCATGGGCGCTGCGCCGCTTTGGTGCGTGGCCTGGCGAGAAGCGGCCAAGCTCTGTGGTTCGTTGGTCCGGACGCCCGGCCAGTACGGCAAAGTTCGCAGCAGCCGATGCGCCGGGCAATGCTGAAGCAGTACACGCGGTTCACAACGCTTGTCGCGCTCGTTCTATCAACGGCATGAAGCTTGCTTTTTGGCGGGCTGCCATCCTTCGTCCAGGAGTCCGGTGTGTCCATACGCGTCGCGTTGCATCACGTCACACATTACCGCTACGACAGGCTGGTTTCGCTGTCGCCCCAGGTCGTGCGGCTCAGGCCTGCGCCGCATTGCCGGACCCCGATCCTCGCCTATTCGATGCGGGTCGAACCGACCGAACACTTTATCAACTGGCAGCAGGACGCGTTCGCCAACTATCAGGCACGGCTCGTCTTTCCGGAGAAGACGCGCGAATTCAAGGTGACCGTGGATCTGGTCGCCGAGATGGCCGTCTATAACCCGTTCGACTTCTTTCTCGAACCGTCCGCCGAGCAGTTCCCGTTTGCTTACGAGCCCGGCCTTGCGCTCGAACTCGCGCCGTATCTGATCAGGCGCCCGATGACGCCGCGCTTCGCCGAATTCGTTGCAAGTATCGACCGCACGCCTACCGGCACCGCCGACTTCCTCGTCGCGTTGAATCAGCGGCTGCAACGCGAGATCCGCTACCTGATCCGGATGGAGCCGGGCGTGCAGACGCCCGAGGAAACGCTCGTGAGCGCCGCGGGCTCGTGCCGCGATTCGGGCTGGCTGCTGGTGGAGACCCTGCGGCAACTGGGACTGGCGGCGCGCTTCGTGTCCGGCTACCTGCTGCAGCTCGCGCCCGACGTCAAATCCATCGACGGCCCGAGCGGCACCGAAGTCGACTTCACCGACCTGCATGCGTGGTGCGAGGTGTATCTGCCGGGCGCGGGCTGGATCGGCTTCGATCCGACCTCGGGCCTGCTCGCGGGCGAAGGGCATATTCCGGTCGCCTGCACGCCCGAGCCGGGGAGCGCTGCGCCGATCTCGGGCGCGGTGGATGAATCCGAAGTCGAGTTCGATCACACGATGTCGATCGAACGGGTGCTGGAGACGCCGCGCGTGACGAAGCCGTATAGCGAAGCGGTGTGGCGCGACGTGCTGAAGATGGGCGAGCAGGTCGATCAGCAGCTCGCCGACATGGATGTGCGGCTGACGATGGGCGGCGAGCCGACCTTTGTGTCGGTGCGCGACCGTGACGCCGCCGAATGGAACACCGACGCGCTCGGCCCGACCAAGCGCGGCTATGCGGTCGCGTTGATGGACAAGCTGCGCGCGCGTTATGGCGCGGACGGCTTCCTGCATATCGGCCAGGGCAAGTGGTATCCGGGCGAGCAGTTGCCGCGCTGGGCGATGTCACTCTACTGGCGCGCCGACGGCGAACCCTGCTGGCAAAACCCGGCGCTGTTCGCCGACGAACGCGAGCCCGGCCGCTACACCGCGGGCGACGCGCAACGCTTTCTCGCGCATCTCGCGGGCAAGCTGTCGCTCGACACGGACTGCATCCAGCCCGGTTTCGAAGACGTCTGGTACTACCTGTGGCGCGAGCGCCGCTTGCCGGTCAACGTCGATCCGTTCGATGCCCGCCTCGATGATGAACTGGAGCGGGTGCGCTTGCGTCGCGTGTTCGATGCGGGCTTGAGCGGCGCGACCGGTTACGTGCTGCCGCTCGCCCGCGAGCGCGACGTGCCGAACGAAGCGCCGAAGTGGGTCAGCGGCCGCTGGTTCTTCCGCGACGACCGCATGTATCTGATTCCCGGCGATTCGCCGATGGGCTACCGGCTGCCGCTCGACTCGCTGCCGTGGGTGTCGAAGACCGACTATCCGTATCAGCACGCGCACGATCCGTTCGCGCCGCCGGTGCCGTTGCGTTCGTCCGCGCAATTGCGCATGCAGTACGACAACGAACAACGCGACGCGAGCCAGGCGCCGACTCTTGTCGAGAAGCGAGGCGCGGCTGCCTTGTCGCTGTCGGCGGCCGATCTGCTGAGCGGCATGGCGGGCAGCGGCGTGCTCGCCTACGCGCGCCAGCCGGGCGACGCGCCGGCGCCGGCGCCGGCGCGCGGGCAGTCGTCGAAGGAAACGCTGCGCACGGCGATCTGCGTCGAGGCGCGCGACCCCAAACGCGCGGCCGGTCCGAAAGTCGAAGCGGATGCGTTCGGCAGCGGCCGCTCGCTGCTGCATGTGTTCATGCCGCCGCTCACCGAACTCGACGATTATCTCGACCTGCTCGCCGCCATCGAAGCGACGGCCGCCGAGTTGAAGATGCAGGTCGTGCTCGAAGGCTATCCGCCGCCACGCGACGCGCGCCTGAAGATGCTGCAGGTGACGCCCGACCCCGGCGTGATCGAAGTGAACATTCATCCGGCCGCGAACTGGGAGCAACTGGTCGATCACACCGAGTATCTGTACGAGTCGGCGGCGCAGAGCTATCTTAGCAGCGAGAAGTTCATGACCGACGGGCGCCACACCGGCACCGGCGGCGGCAATCACCTCGTGCTCGGCGGCGCGACGCCCGCCGATAGTCCGTTCCTGCGCCGGCCCGATCTGCTCGCGAGTCTGATCGCGTACTGGCACAACCATCCATCGCTGTCGTATCTGTTCTCGGGGCTCTTCATCGGGCCGACCAGCCAGGCGCCGCGCATCGACGAAGCGCGCAACGACCAGGTCTACGAACTCGAAGTTGCGTTGCGCGAGTTGCAGCGGCAGATCGACCTGCTCGGCGGCCGCGACAGCGCGAACCTGCCCGCGTGGATGATCGACCGCTCGTTACGCAACATTCTGATCGACGTGACCGGCAACACGCATCGCGCCGAGTTCTGCATCGACAAGCTCTATTCGCCCGACGGCCCCACTGGACGCCTCGGCCTGCTCGAATTGCGCGGTTTCGAAATGCCGCCGCACGCGCGCATGAGTCTCGTGCAGCAGTTGCTGCTGCGCGCGCTGGTGGCGCGTTTCTGGCGTGAGCCGTACACGCAGCGGCTCACGCGCTGGGGCACCGAGCTGCACGACCGCTTCCTGCTCGGCAGCTTCGTGAAGATGGATTTCGACGACGTGCTCGATGAGTTGAACCGTGCCGGTTTCGCGTTCGACAGCAGCTGGTTCGCGCCGCACTTCGAGTTCCGCTTCCCGCTGGTCGGCGAGACCACGGTGAGCGGCGTCGCGCTGACGATCCGCAGCGCGCTCGAACCCTGGCATGTGATGGGCGAGGAGGGTTCGGCGGGCGGCACGGTGCGTTACGTGGATTCGTCAGTGGAGCGGCTCGAAGTGCGCGCGCTCGGTCTGAACGGCAACCGCCATGTGCTGACCGTCAACGGTGTGCCGGTGCCCTTGCAGCCGACTGGCCGCGTCAGCGAATACGTGGCCGGTGTGCGCTTTCGCGCCTGGTCGCAGCCGTCGGCGCTGCATCCGACCATCGGCGTGGACGCGCCGCTCACTTTCGATCTGGTCGACACCTGGACCGGCCGCTCGGTGGGCGGATGCCAGTATCATGTCGCTCATCCGGGCGGGCGCAACTATCAGACCTTCCCGGTCAACGCCTATGAGGCGGAAAGCCGGCGGCGCGCGCGCTTCTTCGCGTCGGGCCATACGCCGGGGCCGCTCACGGTCGACCTGCCGCAGCGCAGTCTCGAGTTTCCGTTCACGCTCGATCTGCGCTACTGGTAAAACCGCACATACTTAGAACGATACGACCTTGGCCTTTCAATCGACTTTTCCCTTCGAAGCGTCCGCCGCTCGCGCGGACGCTTCGTCCCTGTTACGGCTGTTGCCGGGCTACGACGGACATTGGGACGAGTTGCGCGACGAAGCGGGCGTGCTGCGCGAGCCGTGGCGGCAATTCTTCGAGCGGCTTGGTGAGGACGGGGTCGCACGGTTGGAGGATCACTGCGCGTCGGTCGCGCAGCAGGTTCGCGACAACGACATCAGCTACAACGTCTATGCGGATAACGGCGAGTCGCGTCCCTGGGCGCTCGACCTGCTGCCGCTCCTGATCAGCGAGGACGAGTGGGCGCATATCGAGCGCGGCGTGACGCAACGCGCGCATCTGCTCAATGCGATCGTCGCCGACATCTATGGGCCGCAAACCCTGCTCGAACGTGGGCAACTGCCGCCCGCGCTGGTATTCGGGCATCCCGGCTATCTGCGGCCGGTCAAGGGCTTCACGCCGCCGGGCGGCCAGTACCTGCAAGTGGTCGCGGTCGATCTCGCGCGGACGCCGAACGGCGAATGGACCGTGATGGCGCATCGCACCGAAGCGCCCTCGGGTCTCGGCTATGCGCTGGAAAACCGGCTAATCGTGTCGACGCTGTTTGCCGAGCCGTTCCGCTCGATGCGAGTGAGCCGCCTCGCGCCGACCTATTCGCAATTGATCGCGACGCTCGCGCAATCGGCACAGTCCACGATGCGGCACGATCCTGGCGCGGTGGGGTCACCCCAGTCGCCGCACATCGCGCTACTTACGCCAGGGCCGTTCAGCGAAACCTATTTCGAGCACGTGTTTCTCGCGCGCTATCTCGGCGTCACGCTGGTCGAAGGCAAGGACCTGACCGTGCGCGACGACATGCTCTATCTGAAGACGCTCGCCGGGCTCGAACGCGTGCACGTCGTGCTGCGCCGGCTCGATGACGCGTTCTGCGACCCGGTCGAACTGCGCGCCGATTCGAGCATCGGCGTGCCCGGCCTGCTGCAGGTGATGCGCGCGGGCAACGTGATCGCGTCGAACGTGCCGGGTTCGGGCTTTGTCGAGTCGCCGGCCTTGCACGGTTTTCTGCCAGGCGTCGCAGAGGTGCTGCTCGGCGAAGACCTCGTGTTGCCGAGCGTCGCGACCTGGTGGTGCGGCGAAAAGGCGGCGCGCGAGCATGCGTTCGCGCGGCTCGACGAAGCGTTCATCGTGCCGACCTGGCCGGTGACCGGGCGCGATGCGCCGCCCGGCATCGAACAGGGCAAACAGACGCTGTCGGCGTGGCGCGAGCGCATCGACGCGATGCCCGACACGTACACGATCCAGCAGGCGCAACGCTTCTCGTGCACGCCGCGTTACGAGGATGGCACCATCGGCCGCCGTCCGGCGGTGCTGCGCGCCTATGCGATTGCCGATGTCAACGGCGGCTGGCATGTGATGCCGGGTGGCTTCACGCGGATGGCCGCCGAGCGCCACGCGACCGTATCGATGCAGTACGGCGGCAGCAGCGTCGATACATGGGTGCTGTCGAGCCAGCCGACGTCGACCTTCACGCTGCTGCCTTCGCCGATGCAGCCTGCCGACCTCGCGCGCAAGCACCGCACCGTGTCGAGCCGCGCAGCGGAAAATCTGTTCTGGGCCGGACGTTACGGCGAGCGCGCTGAAAACAACGTGCGGCTGCTGCGGCTGATTCTCGGCTCGCTGGAAGGCAACGACGCCGACGCGATGTTTCCGACCCTGGTCGAACTCGCGATGCAATGTGGCCTCGTGCAATCGGGCGACATGTCCGCGCCGTATTCGCCGCAAACGTTCGAGCGCGCGCTGGTCGCGAATCTGAGCGAGAGCACCGGGGCCGCAAGCATCGGCCAGAATCTGAACTGCCAGGCGCGCTCGAATGGCGAAGTGCGTGGGCGGCTGTCGAACGATCACTGGCGCACGATTCTCGCGTCGCGCAACGACTTTCGCGATGTGTTGCAGACCTTGATGCCGGCTGCGGGGTCAGGCGGCGGTTCGGTGGGGCAAGGTAGTGGGAATGGGAATGGGAATGGCAGCGGCAGCGGCAACGGCGCGAATGCTCGCGGCGAACGCTACGACCGCTACGACCGTTATGACCGCATCACGCTGGTCAACGCGCTCGAACGCCTGTCGGTCCAGTTGTCGGCGATCAGCGGCGCGCAAGGCGACCGCATGACACGCGACGAAGCGTGGCGTTTGCTGTTCGTGGGGCGTCACATCGAACGCGTGGCGGCGATGACCTCGTTACTGCGTGTGATCGCCGAGCACGGGCAACTCGCCACGCCCGCGGGGTTCGATCTGCTGCTGCAACTGTTCGACAGTACGCTCACGTACCGCTCGCTCTATCCGGGCCGCTTCGAAGTGCCGGCCTTGCTCGACCTGCTGGTGATCGAGCCGACCAACCCGCGCGGCATCTACGGCGTATACGAGCGTTTGCGCAAGAAGCTCGACGAGATCGCGCTCGCCGCGGGTAGCGTGCGGCATCGTCCGTTCGCGGAGCTGATGCCGCCTGCGGCGTCCTTGCCGTCGCTGGAATCGCTGTGTGAAGTGGATGAAAACGGCGCTTACCGTCACTTGATGGCGGTTTGCGATCAGATCGGCGGGTTCGTCGGGGCGGCCGCACATGAGATCAGCGCGCGCTATTTCAGCCACGCGAGTACCGTGACTTCGCAGGTGTGGTCATGAAGCACGCACCGACCGTGCTGTCTGTTTCGCATCGCACGACTTACGTTTATTCGACTTATGTCGAGACCGCGCAGCATCTCGCGACGATCCGGCCGATCGCCTGTTCGTGGCAGCGGCTGGTCTCGCATAGCGCGCGGATCGAACCCGAACCGTCGTATCTGCACAGCCGTGTCGATGCGTTCGGCAACGATGTACTGTACTTCGCGCTGGACGCGCCGCACGAGCGCTTGCAACTCGTCAGCGAAACGACGGTGTCGCTAACGCCGCGCTGGACCGACCTCGATCCCGACGCCACACCTGCATGGGACGAAGTGGCCGAAGCGCTGCAGTTTCGCGTCGGCGGGCAGTTCAGGCCCGAGGTGGAGTTCTGTTTCGCGTCGCCGAATATCGTACCGAGGCCGTCGCTGCGCGCCTATGCACTGCCGAGCTTTCCGCCGGGACGGCCGATCGCCGCAGGCGCGATCGATCTGATGCATCGGATTCACGACGACTTTGCGTACAAGCCTTCGGCGACGATGTTCGATACGCCCGCCGAGCGCGCGTTCGAATTGAAGAGCGGCGTGTGTCAGGACTTCGCGCAGGTGATGATCGGCTGTCTGCGCTCGCTGGGTTTGCCGGCGCGTTATGTCAGCGGGTACCTGCGTAACGATCCGCCGCCGGGGCAGCCGCGGTTGATCGGCGCGGATGCGTCGCATGCATGGGTGTCGGTGCATTGTCCCGGCAGCGGCTGGATCGATCTCGATCCGACCAACGACGTGCTGGCCGATGTCGATCACGTGACGCTCGCGATTGGCCGCGATTACAGCGACGTGTCGTTGCTACGCGGGATGATTCTTGGAGGCGGCGCGCATCAGGTGGAAGTGGGTGTGACGGTGATTGCGCTTTAGTGGCGCTCCGTCTTTGCACGCATTTCATGCCGGCTTGGGGAAATCCCTTGCCCTTCATTCCCACCCAATGGGAATTTCATTTTTTAAATCTGAGAACGTTCTGGCATCCTGAGCCCTTGTTGGATGGCGGGCGGTGTGATCGTGAACGTGGAACAGGGTGTGACAGGGGCTGAACGGGTGCTGCTGGTGCTGGCGGCGCTCGCCAGTCATGGCAAGGCAATGTCCGTCAAGGATCTGCTAGCCGTGACCGGCCTTGCGCAAAGCACACTGTACCGGCAGATAGCGCTGCTCAAGCGTTGGGGTTTCGTCGCCGAAAACGCGGGGTATTACGCGCCCGGTCCGATCAGCCTGCAACTCGCGCTTGGCTTCGATGTGAATTCGCTGCTAGTCGAAGCGAGCCGCAGCGAAATGCAGCAACTCGCGCGGGCGTCGCAGGAAAGCATTGGACTCGTGGTCGCGGTCAAGCATCAGGTGATGTGCCTCGAGATGGTCGACAGCCAGCATTCGTTGCGCTGCTCGTTCGAGAAAGGCCGCGCCGTGCCGCTCAAGGCGGGCGCTTCGGCGAAATCGCTGCTGGCGTTCATGGCCGACAAGGCGCGCGCCGAAGTGCTCGACAGCGTGTTCGATAACGACCCCGTCGGCCGTGCCGCAATCGAAGCAGAACTCCAACAGATTCGCGCTCAAGGCTACGCCGTGAGCGACAGCGAAGTCGATCCGGGCGTGTGGGGCGTTAGCGCCCCGATCTTTCATCGCAGTGGACGCAGCGCCGGCAGCGGCGCATCGATCACGCTGATGGCGCCGTCCACGCGTGCCATCGGCCGCGAAAGCCAATTCATTGACGGGACGCTACGTACGGCCCGCGCCATTTCCGAGCATATGCAATCCGATTGACTGGACCAGGATTTTCGGTTTCACCCTCAATACGGATTCCGAACGAATCGCACGAATCGATAGAACCACAAGGAGCCTACTTCATGAAACTGCAACGACTGTTGTCCCTCGCATGCGTCACGTTCGCGGTGACGTTGGCCGGATTCTCCGGCGCAGCGTCGGCACAAACGCCGGACGTGCTGAACGTCGCCACCGACGCCACCTTCCCGCCGATGGAGTTCACCGAGAACGGCGCGCGTACTGGTTTCGACGTCGACCTGATGAACGCGCTCGCAAAGGAGATGGGCAAACGCGTGCAATGGACCGACATCGACTTCAAAGGGCTGATTCCGGGTTTGATCGCGCATCGTTTCGACGCTGCGATCTCCGCTATCTACATTACCGACGAGCGTGCGAAAGTGGTCGACTTCACCGATCCGTATTACGCGGGCGGCTTGGCCGTGCTGGTGAAAAGCGATTCGCCGATCAAGACGGTGGCCGATCTGAACGGCAAGAAAGTCTCGGTGCAGGTGGGCACGAAGTCGGTGAACTTCCTGCGCGACAACTTCCCGCAGATCAATCGCGTCGAGGTCGAGAAGAACCAGGAGATGTTCGATCTGGTGGGGATCGGTCGCGCCGACGCTGCCGTGACGGGCAAGCCGGCCGCGTATCAACTCGCGAAAACGCGCAGCGGCTTCCGCGTGCTCGACAAGACGCTGACGACCGAAGCCTACGGTATCGCCGTGCGCAAGGACGAGCCGCAACTGAAGACCGCCTTCAACACCGCGCTCGCGAAGATCAAGGCTGACGGCACGTATGCAGCGATCGTCAAGAAGTGGTTCGGCGCGAGTGTGCAATAAACGGCCGGGCAAACGAAATGGAACTTGATTTCTCGCCGGTGATCGCCGGTTGGCCGGACATCATGCACGGCGCGTTGGTGACGGTCGAAGTAACCGCCGCGTCGCTCGCGCTCAGCTGCGTGCTTGGCCTGTTGATCGGCATTGGCAGGCTGACGCCGAAGCGGCGCATCGTGTACGGCCTGTGTACCGCGTACCTGACGTTCTTCCGCGGCACGCCGTTGCTTGTGCAACTCTTCCTGCTGTTCTTCGGCCTGCCGCAATTCGGCATTCTGCTGCCTGCGTTCGTGTGCGGCATGCTGGGGCTCGGCCTGTACTCGGCCGCTTACGTCTCGGAGATCGTGCGCGGCGCGATTCAGTCCGTCGATCGCGGACAGATGGAGGCGGCGCGTTCGATCGGCATGTCGTCGGGTCAAGCGATGCGCGCGATCATTCTGCCGCAGGCCATCGTGCGGATGATCCCGCCGCTCGGCAATGAATTCATCGCGTTGATCAAGAACTCGGCGCTGGTGTCGCTCCTGACGATCGACGATCTGATGCACGAAGGTCAGAAGATCATCAGCGTGTCGTATCGTTCGCTCGAAGTGTATCTGGCCATCGCGCTGGTTTATCTGGTGCTGACGCAGGCGACCAATTACGCACTGCATCGCGTCGAGCGTCGTTTGCGTGCGGGAGGGATGGTGCAATGAATAACGTGCCCAAAACCAATGAGCCTATCGTCAGCATTCGCGGACTGACCAAATCGTTCGGCCCGCATACGGTGCTCAACGGCATCGATTTCGATATCCAGCCGCAACAGGTCGTGGTGGTGATCGGGCCGAGCGGCTCGGGCAAAAGTACCTTTCTGCGCTGCTGCAACGGACTCGAACAGGCCGAAGGCGGCACGATCGACATCTGTGGGCATCGACTCGTCGAACAAGGCGAGATGCTCAAGGAGCGGTCGCTGAATGCGCTGCGCACTGAAGTCGGCATGGTCTTTCAGTCGTTCAATCTGTTTCCGCATTTGTCGGTGCTGCATAACATCACCGTCGGTCCGCGCATGTTGCGTGGTCTCGGCAAGGTGCAGGCCGAAGCGGCTGCGATCGCGCTGCTGGAAAAAGTCGGACTGGCGCACAAGGCGCATGTGATGCCGGCGAGTCTGTCGGGCGGTCAGAAGCAACGGGTTGCGATTGCTCGCGCATTAGCGATGCAGCCGCGCGTCATGCTGTTCGACGAGCCGACATCTGCGCTCGATCCCGAACTGGTCGGCGAAGTACTCCAAGTGATGAAGCTGCTCGCGAGCGAAGGCATGACGATGGTGGTCGTCACGCATGAAATGGGCTTCGCGAAGGAAGTGGCCGACGTGGTGGTCGTGATGGACGGCGGTGTGATCGTCGAAGCGGGGCCGCCGGCCGAGATTTTCTCCGCGCCTTCGCAGCCTCGCACGCGCGCATTTCTGCAGGCGGTGTTGTCGCGCGCATGAGAGTCCCATTCAATGACAAGGTATGGGCAGGCCGCTCCGACGACGGTGAGCCCGGCGACACGCGGCGTGTTTTCAATCAGGTCATGCCGTTCAGTGACGTTGTGCAGGTGCAGCGCGACGCGCCGGTGATCGTAGGCTTCGGCTCGGATGAAGGCGTGCGCCGCAATCAAGGCCGGATCGGCGCAGCGCATGCGCCCAGGGAGTTGCGCCGTGTGCTGGCGGGGTTGCCCGCCAAAGCGTCGATGGCGGCGCTCGCCGATGCCGGCGACGTGGTGTGCGACGACGGCGATCTCGAAGGCGCGCAGACGGAACTGGCGGACGTGGTCAGCGAAGTGCTGGCGAGCGGTGGACGGCCGTTGGTGTTCGGTGGCGGTCATGAGGTCGCGTGGGGAACGTATAGCGGCTTGCGGCTGCATCAGCAGCGTGAAGCCGGCAACGCTGCTGCGCCGCTCGCTTCGCGCAAGCTGCTGATCATCAATTTCGACGCTCACTTCGATTTGCGCCAGAAGCGTCCCGCGAATTCCGGCACGCCGTTCGATCAGATCGCGCTCGACTGTGCGGCACGAGGGGTGCCGTTCAACTATGCGTGCTTCGGCATCAGCGATCTGGCCAATACGGCCTCGCTGTTCGCTCATGCGGAGCGACTCGGCGTGCACCACGTGCTCGACGTCGAGATGCAGGAAACGCAACTGCCGCAACGTCTGAATGAGCTTCAGCAGTTGCTGGACGCAGCGGACGACGTCTATCTGACGATCGATCTCGACGTCTTGCCGGCCGCCACCGCGCCGGGCGTGTCTGCGCCCGCTACACTGGGCGTGCCGCTATCGGTGGTCGAAGCGATGGTGCTGCGCGTGCGGTCCTCGGGCAAGCTGCGCGCGGCGGATATCGCGGAGTACAACCCGTCGCTCGATCAGGACAAGCGCACCGCGAGAGCGGCTGCACGACTGGCGTACCGGCTGCTGTAAATGGGCTATCGCTCACCGTATCGCTCCGGCGCGCCGTTTCCGTTTCCTTGATGCCGTAAGAGGCGATTCGGTGCGCCGTCGTTAGATTTTTGAAGTTGCGCTGGACATTAAGTCACTACTACGGACTTGTCTATCTAAGACGGCCAGTTCCAGCAACTCCGGCCCAACTCGAAATAAAATTTGACTCTGTGCGTATGCACATATAGACTGCATCTCATGACCCGCCCTCTCTCTTACGACGAATGTAATTGCTTCGCGCTGCGCCAGGCGGCGCGGCACGTCACGCAAATCTACGAACGCCATCTCGGTGGAGTCGGGCTGACGGCTGCGCAATTCACAATTCTTGCCAAGCTCGCACGCACGCCGAACCTGCCAATGGCGGACCTCGCCGACGCAATGGTAATGGAGCGCACCACACTGGTCCGCGCCATGAAGCCCTTGCAGCGCGATGGCCTGGTGGTGGCAGAATCGGCGGAGCATGACGGCCGCACGTTTCTGTTCAGTCTGACGGAGCAGGGCGAAAAGACTTTCGACCAGGCCGCCGTCGCATGGCGCGCCGCCCAGGAGGAGTTCGAAAAGAAGTTCGGCCAGGCGCGCGCCAAGACGCTGCGCGCCGAATTGTTCAGCATCACCGGTTAGTCAGGCGCACGCTCGTTCCGACGAGCGTTGTTGTATCTGTTTGTGTGCATACGCACTCACGAATGGGAAAGCACAGCAATGGAAGGGCTATTCGACGACGACTGCTTTGCGATCCGCCAGGCCGCACGTTACGTGTCGCAGATTTACGACCGGCATCTGGCCAATGTCGGCCTGACGATTACGCAGTTTTCGCTGCTGGCCCGTCTCAAACGCACTGGCCCGATGACGATGAAGCAGATGGCCGAAGCCATGCGCATGCAGCGCACCACGCTGGTCCGCACGATTCAGCCGTTGCGCCGCAATGGCCTGGTGTCGAGCGAGGCGCGCGGTGCAGATGCGCGGGCGTTGACGATTGCGCTCACGGCCATCGGTGAAGAACGGGTGAACGCCGGGCGCGAGCATTGGGATAGCGCGCAAGCCGAATTCGAGCATCGCTTCGGCGAACAGCGCGCGGCCGCATTGCGCGGCGAACTGTTCGCTCTCACACGGGATTCAATCTAAGGCCGTCTGCGGCCGCAACGAAGGCCGGCGCACTGCGCCGTTTTTTTCAACGTAACGAGTGCATACGCACATACCGACATCATGTCCACTACACCTTCGACTGTCGCCCCGCCGAGTGCGGCGCATACCGCCAGGCCGGCAAAGCGCATGCCGTGGATGTTGCTCGCGATCCTCACCGTGATCGTCGCCATGGCGCTTGCCGTGTCGTACTGGTTCTTCGTCGGTCGCTTCGTCGAAACGACGGACGATGCGTACGTGGGCGGCGACGTCACCGTCATGGCGCCGAAGGTGAACGGCTTTGTCGCCGACGTGCTCGTGCACGACAACCAGTTCGTTCACGCGAACCAGGTGCTGGTGCGCCTCGACGCCCGCGACTACGACGCCCGCCTGGCGCAGGCCAGCGCGGAAGTGCAGAGCGCGCAAGCCGCCGTTACCGAGTTGCAGGCGAAGAAATCGTTGCAACTTGCCACCATCAACGAACAGGTGGCCGAGGTGCGCGCCTCCGGTGCGGAACTCACGCGCAGCGCCGCAGACCAGGCGCGTTACCGCGAGTTGGTGAAGGACGACGCGGTATCGAGCCAGGTGGTGGAGCGAGCCGATGCCGATCTGACCAAGGCGCACGCCGCGGTCGATCGCAGCAGTGCCGCGCTGATCGCGGCGCAACGGCAGATCGCCGTGCTCGACGCACAGATAGGCGACGCCGAGGCGCGCATCGCCACCGCCCAGGCGGCGCAGCGCGTGGCCGCCTTGAACGTGGAGTACACGACGATTCGCTCGCCGATCGACGGTTTTGTCGGCAATCGCAGCGCGCGAGTGGGGCTGCTCGCCAACACCGGTGTGTCGCTGCTGACCGTGGTGCCGTCGAGCGGACTGTGGATCGACGCGAACTTCAAGGAAGACCAGTTGAAGAAGATGCAGGTCGGCGATAGCGTCGAAGTCGATCTCGACGCATCGAACCAACGGATTCAGGGCGTGGTGGAGAGCCTCGCACCGGCCACCGGCGCGACCTTCAGCGTGCTGCCCGCCGAAAACGCCACCGGCAACTTCACGAAGATCGTGCAGCGCGTGCCGGTTCGCGTGCGCCTGGACGTGCCGAAGGGCATGCAGGGCGTGCTTCGTCCGGGGCTTTCAGCGACGGTAAAGGTGCATGTCGACGCCGGCCGCGCACAAGTACACGGATGATGAGCCGATCATGACTCAAGTTCTCGACAATCCCGCCGACCAGCCGACCCGCACCAAAGTCTTCGCGTTCGCGCTGATGTGCGTCGGCTTCTTCATGGCCACACTCGATATCCAGATCGTGGCGTCCTCGCTGCGCGACATAGGCGGCGGCTTGTCCGCGAGCCAGGACGAACTCTCGTGGGTGCAGACCTCGTATCTGATTGCGGAAATCATCGTGATTCCGATGTCCGGCTGGCTCACGCGCGTGTTCTCGACGCGCTGGCTCTTCACGTTCTCCGCGCTCGGCTTCACGGTCACGAGCATGCTGTGCGGACTCGCGTGGGACATCAACTCGATGATCCTGTTTCGCGGTTTGCAGGGCGCGGCCGGCGCCGCAATGATTCCGACGGTGTTCACCACCGCGTTCGTGCTGTTTCCCGGCAAGCAGCGGCTGATCGCGTCCACCACGATCGGCGCGCTGGCGTCGCTCGCGCCGACCATCGGTCCGGTGATCGGCGGCTGGATCACGTCGCAATGGTCGTGGCACTGGCTGTTCTATCTGAACCTGGTGCCGGGCATTGCCGTCACGGTGATGGTGCCGAAGTACGTTCACATCGATAAGGTCGACCTGTCGCTGCTGAAAAAAGGCGACTACCTCGGCATTCTGCTGATGTCAGGCTTTCTCGGCTGCCTCGAATACGTACTCGAAGAGGGCCCGCGCAAGAACTGGTTTGGCGACGACGTGATCGTTCTGTGCACGTGGGTCTCGGCGATCTGCGGCTTTCTGTTCATCGTGCACGCGTTCACCGCGAAAGAACCGATCGTCGATTTGCGCGCGCTCGCGGTGCGCAACTTCGGTATCGGCAGCTTGCTGTCCTTCATCACCGGCATCGGGATCTTCTGCACGGTGTTTCTGACGCCAGTGTTTCTGGCGCGGGTACGCGGCTTCGATTCGTTGCAGATCGGTCTCGCGTTGCTCTCGGTCGGCTGTTTCCAGTTGATTGCGTTGGCCGCGTATTCGATGCTCGCGCGTGTCGTCGATATGCGCCTGCTGATGGTGTTCGGGCTCGCGCTGTTCGGTATCGGCTGCTATCTGTATGTGCCGTTGACGAGTCAATGGGGCTGGCAGCAGTTGCTGATTCCACAGGCGTTGCGCGGGATCGGGCAGCAATTCTGCATTCCGCCTATCGTCACGATGGCGCTGGGGGCGTTGCCGCCGTCGAGGCTTCGCTCCGCCAGCGGCCTCTTCAACCTGATGCGCAATCTGGGCGGCGCGATCGGCATCGCGGTGAGCAGCACGATGCTCAACGACCGCCTGAACTTTCACTACGAGCGGCTCGACGAGCACCTGAATGCGGGCCGCCCGGCAGTCGAATCGATCTTGCAGAAGCAGGCCGAATACTTCGCGGCGATTGGCGGGAATGTGTTGAATGCAGCGCACGCGGGGCTCGATCAATTGCACGACGTGCTGTTGCGCGAAGCGCTGGTGCTCACATTCTCCGACACGTTTCTTGCCGTGTCGCTCTGTTTCGTGGTCGGTTTGCTGAGCGTGCTGTTCTCGCGCCCATTCGGCAACACCGCGCCGCCGCCCGAGGCCCATTGAGGATTTCAACATGAAGCCGATCGTAATCAAAGTACTGGCGAGCGCGGCCTTCCTGACGCTCGCGGCGTGCGCGGTGCAACCGGCCACGCACGCGGATTTGCCGCAGACGGTCAAGACCGTCGCGCCGACAGCGTGGAGCGTCGATGCACCGCAAGACAATGTCAGCGCCGGCGCGTGGTGGTCGCAATTCGGCGACCCGGTCATGCACCAACTGGTCGAGTCGGTACTGACCGGCAATCTCGACGTGAAGGCCGCCGCGGAGCGTGTGCGGCAGGCGCAGGATCTGGCCACGCAGAATCGCGCGGCCTTGTTGCCCGAATTGAACGCCAATGCAACCGCATCGGACACGCGGCAAAACACGCCGCCGCCGCTCGGCTATGTGCGCCAGGCCGGCATCGGCCTGACGGCAAGCTGGACGCCCGATGTGTTCGGCGGCGAACGTCTCGCGGTACTGGCCGCGCAGGCCCAGGTGTCGGGAAGCGAGGCGGCGCTGAATCAGGTGCGGCTCGCGCTCGCCGCGAACACGGCGGCGGCCTATATCGATCTGCGCTGGGCGCAGACGCAATTGCAGATTCTCAGCGAGAACGAGCAGATTCGCGCTCGTGCGCTGAAACTCACACAACGGCGTCTGCACTACGGACTGTCGACGCAGCTCGACGTCGCGCGTGCGCAGAATCAGTTGGAGGATTTGCAGTCGCAGATTCCGCGCATGCAATCCGCCGTGCAGCATCAATTGAGTCTGATCGCAGTCTATTCGGGCCGCACGCCGGAAAGCGTCGACCGTTTGCTGCTTGCCGACGCCCGCGAGATTCCGCTGCCCGCGCAAAGCGCGCCGCAGATGCTGCCTTCCGACGCGTTGTTGCAGCGGCCCGATGTGCGCACCGCCTATGCGCTGGTCGAACAGCGCGCGGCCGAGGTGGGGGTGTCGAAGGCGCAGCGCTATCCGAAGTTCAGGATTGATCTCGCCAATGGCCTGCTCGCTTCGTCGTATCTCGGCTTGCCGACGCTCACCGACAGCCTCTTTAGCGCCGCGTTGAATGCGACGAGCCCGATCTTCAACGCGGGCCGCATCACCGCGAATATCGACGCGAGCGAGAGCCGCATGCGCGAATCGCAGCTCGGTTTGCAGCAGACCATGCTGCAGGCGCTGAAGGAGATCGAGGACAACCGCAGCGATCTGGTGAGCGGCGCGGTGCAGGTGCAACGGCTCGGCGGCGCGCTGGAGGCGTCGAACCAGGCGCTGCGTTTGTCGACCGAACTGTACAAGGGTGGCGCGTCGAGCTTTCTCGACGTGCTCGCCGCGCAGGAGGCGTATCTGCGCGACGCGGAATCGCTGAACCAGGCGAGGCGCGAGCACGCGCTCTCGGCGGTCGCGTTGTACCGCTCGCTGGGGGGTGGGTGGGATGTCGCGGCGGGCGAGACGGTTGCGGCGGTATCGGCGAAACGCTGATTCGTGGCGGCGGCCGATCGGCGCCATCAAATGAGCAGGCAGGCGCAGTAGAAAACGCAGTGCTGATTCAACTGGAGAGAAACCATGACGAGTACGCGAGAAGTAGTGATCTGCAATCCGGTGAGAACGCCGATTGGCGCATTCGGCGGATCGCTGAAGGACGTGAGTGCAACCGAACTCGGCGCGGCGGCCGTGCGCGAGACGCTGCGGCGCAGCCGGCTCGATGGGAGCGCGCTGGCGTCGGTCGTGATGGGTAACGTGATTCAGGCCGGCAACAAAATGAACCCGGCGCGTCAGGCGTCGATGGGTGGGGGCGTGCCGGTGGCGGTGCCGGCGCTGACCGTCAATCGCGTGTGCGGCTCCGGCGCTCAGGCCATCGCTTCGGCGGCTCAGGAGATCTGGTTAGGCCTTGGCGATGCCGCCGTCGCGGGCGGTATGGAGAACATGGATCGCGCACCGTATCTGCTCGATGGCGGGCGCTGGGGATATCGGATGGGCAACGCGCAGATTCACGACAGCCTGCTGCGCGACGGCCTGAACGACGCGTTTTCCGGCGAGCATTCCGGCTGGCATACGGAAGACCTCGTCAGCCAGTTCGACATCACGCGCGAAGCCCAGGACCGTTGGGCCGCGCGCTCGCAACAGCGCTTTACCGACGCGCAGGCGCGCGGTGACTTCGACGCCGAGCTGGTCGCGGTGGATATCCCCGCGCGCAAAGGTCCGCAGGAGTTCACGCGCGATGAACAGCCGCGCCCGGACACGACCGTGGAGACGCTCGCCAGATTGCGGCCGGCCTTCCGCCCGGACGGCACGATCACCGCGGGCAATGCGCCGGGGTTGAACAGCGGCGCGGCCGCGATGCTGGTGGCCGAGCGCGGTTTCGCCGAAGCGCGCGGCATCGAGCCGTTCGCGCGGCTCGTCGCGTACGGGGTCGCGGCGGTCGAACCGGGCATGTTCGGTCTCGGACCGGTGCCCGCCGTGCAGATCGCATTGGCGCGCGCGGGTTGGCAACTGGACGATGTCGAGCGCTTCGAAATCAACGAAGCGTTCGCTGCGGTGCCGATCGCGGTCGCGCGCCGCCTCGGCATCGCGGACGAACTGATCAACGTGCAGGGCGGCGCGATTGCGCACGGTCATCCGATCGGCGCGACCGGTGCGGTGCTGACCACGCGCCTCGTTCATTCGATGCGGCGCGACGGGCTCAAGCGCGGCATCGTTACGTTGTGCATCGGCGGCGGGCAGGGGATCGCGCTGGCGCTGGAAACGCTGTAGGTTCGGCGGCGGTGTGCTCAGACGTCGCGAGCACGACCTCGACTGGCCCGCGACCACGCGATCAGCGTACCATTGCTACCCTGTCGTGCGCGTCATGCGGCTTCGCGAACTTTGCTGCGATCGATCGCGAAGCCGACCCGAGGGTTTGGCACCGCCACGCATCAAACCGCGCGACGGCCTGCGTGCAGAGCCTGCCATGACGCTCACGAACCTGATGGGCGCCACTCTTGTTGGCATGTTCATCACGGAGAACCGAATCGAGGACCGCCGCATGAACATGGAACAACTGCTGGAACGCGCGAGCGTCGCGCGAGAAAAGGCCTATGCGCCTTATTCGAAATTCAAGGTCGGCGCCGCGCTACTGACGCGCGACGGCCAGGTGTTCGACGGCTGCAACGTCGAGAACGCCGCCTACGGCTTGTGCAATTGCGCCGAACGCACGGCGTTTTTCAGCGCAATCGCCGCGGGTTATCGGCGCGATCAGTTCGCGGCGCTTGCCGTGATCGGCGATACGGACGGCCCGATCGCGCCGTGTGGCGCATGCCGCCAGGTGATCCTCGAACTGGGCGGCCCCGCTCTGCCGATTCGCCTCGGCAATCTGCGCGGCGCCACGCGCGACACCACCGCGCGCGAGCAACTTCCGGACGCGTTCTACCTATGAGCAGGCACAAGATCATCTACGACACCGACCCGGGCGTCGACGATGCGATGGCGCTCGTCTTCCAGGCGCTGCACCCCGACATCGAACTGCTCGGCCTGACGAGCGTGTTCGGCAACGCGACGATCGAGACGACGACGCGCAATGCACGCTTTCTGGCCGGGCGCTTCGCCGCCGGCGTGCCGGTTGCGCAGGGCGCGGCGGCGCCGCTCAGGCGCGCCGCGCCCGCGCCGCTCGCGCGGATTCACGGCGACAACGGCCTCGGCAACATCGCTTTCGACAGCACCTGCGCGGCGCCGCTCGACGCGCGGCCCGCGCACCGCTTCATCATCGACACGGTGCGCGCGCATCCGGGCGAAGTCACGCTGCTCGCGGTCGGACCGCTGACGAACCTCGCGGTGGCGCTCGCCTACGATCCGCAGATCGCGCCGCTCGTCAGGCAGGTGGTGATCATGGGCGGCGCGTTCGGCACGGCCGGCGTGCTCGGCAATGTGACGCCGGCCGCGGAGGCCAACATCCTCGGCGACCCCGACGCGGCCGACCGCGTGCTCGGCGCGGCGTGGCCGGTGGCGATCGTCGGGCTCGACGTCACGCAGCCGACCATCATGAGCCACGCGTATCTCGCGTCGCTGCGCGAGCGCGGCGGTGCGGCGGGACAATTCGTGTGGGACGTGTCGCGTCATTACGAGGCTTTTCACGAGCAGAGCGCGCAATTGGCGGGCATCTATGTGCACGATTCATCGGCGGTCGCGTACGTGCTGGCGCCGCACCTCTACACGACGCGCAGCGGTCCGGTGCGCGTGTTGACGGAAGGCATCGCGGTGGGCCAGACCATCCAGAAGCCAGCGACGCTGCCGGTGCCCGCGCCGGACTGGGACAACCGCCCGGCGTGCAAGGTCTGCATCGGCGTGGATGTGCCGGGGATGCTGGCGCTCTACGAGCGCACCATTTGCGGCTCGCCCGAATCGACGTAGTGGTTTTGAAAGGCGCCGCACCGCGCGGGCGGCCGATAGTGAAGAAGCGGTGAGCGAGGGCGGCGCATCGCCGCGATTCATCTGACCTGAGCAGCCGTGCGCCGCGGCGACGCTGCATTGCAGCACGCGCCAAGCTCCGCAATCGTCGCCCATGCCTCGCGCCAATCTTTGCTACATTTCTGCACACACACTGTGTACGCGAGCCGGAACTCTCCAATAAGGCGCGCGCGACCGACATCTATCAAGAGGCGAAAAGATGCGAATTCTAGTAGTAGGGGCGGGCGCGGTAGGCGGTTACTTCGGCGGGCGTCTCGCGGCGGCGGGTCAGGACGTGACTTTCCTCGTGCGCGCGGGCCGGGCGGAAAAGCTGCAGCGCGACGGACTCGTCATCAGCAGCCCGCGCGGCGACCTCAAGCTGGACGGCATCAAGACGATCCTTGCCGGCGTCAGCGCCGAGCCGTTCGATCTGGTGCTGCTCAGCTGCAAAGCCTACAGCCTCGACGACGCCATCGATTCCTTCGCGCCGCTGGTCGGCGAGTCGACGCTGATCCTGCCGATGCTCAACGGCATGCGCCACATCGAGGTCCTCACGGAAAAGTTCGGCGCGTCGCGCGTACTCGGCGGTCAATGCGTAATCGCCGCGACGCTCAACGCCGAGCAGCACATCGTCCATCTGAACGACTTGCACGCGATCACTTTCGGCGAACAGGCGGGCGGCACGTCGGAACGCGTCCAGGCGATTGCGGACGCGATGGCCGATGCGAACTTCGATGTCTCGGTCAGCGACAACATCCTGTTGCGCATGTGGGAAAAGTGGGTTTTCCTGGCCACGTTGGCGGCGAGTACCTGCCTGATGCGCGGCTCGGTCGGCGATATTCTGGCCGCGCCGGACGGCAAGCGCGTGATCGAGAATCTGTTGGGCGAGTGCCGCGCGGTGGCCGAACACAACGGCTTCACGATGGGCCCGGACTTCGACGCGCGCGCCACCCAGACGCTGTTCACGCCTTCGCCGCTGACCGCGTCGATGCTGCGGGATGTGGAAAACCACTCGCATACCGAGGCGGATCACATTCTCGGCGATCTGATCGCGCGCGGCGGCGATGCGCAAAAGGGCGAGCACGGCCTGTCGCTGCTGCGCATCGCTTATAGCCATCTGAAGACGTACGAAGCGCGCCAGGCTCGCACGTCCTGAGCGCGGACCGCAGTCGCCGAGAGAGTGCAGGCAGGGGGTGAAGAAGGACCGTCATCGCAGCCTAACGATCGGAGGTGAAACATGCCGAGTCCAATTGGATCGGTGCCCGCACTGAGTGCCGCTTCGGCAACGATCTTCTCGATCGGCATCGTCTTTCTCGGCTACTGGGGCCTGTATGAGCCAACCAAATGGCGTCCCGCCGACATCGTCGTCTTCATCTGCGCGCTGATCGGCTTCGCTTGCCTCGGGCTCGTACCGTGGATGGCGACGAGTCCCGTCGAGCCGGAAAACAGCGATGTGCGCATCCGCATCGCGCGGCATCTGTTTCTCGCGGGCGCCATCGCGGTCTGGCTCGCGGTGGCGATCTCGGTGGTTTTCTGAATGCCACGGGCATCGCGTACGCCCCGTAGAAAACGCGCCCTGTAGCGGCAAGGCGCGTTGTCTTCCATCGAACCTGAACCTGAACCCGCGGATTTAGCGCTCGATCTGCCGGTTCCAGCGCGTGTCCCACTGCGCGCGATGCGCGTTGATCGTGTCCCAATCCACCACGGTCACCTTGCGGATCAGATCGTCGACGTTGCCGAGGCTTTGCTGCATCGGCGGCGTCATCTTCGCGAGATGGTTGGTCGGAATCTGCCTGCCGGCCTCGGCGGCTTTTGTCTGCGCCGGCGCGGACAGCAGGAATTGCGCGAGCTTTTGCGCCAGTTGCGGATCGGGATTGTTGTTGACCACGCACAGATCGACCAGCAGCAGCACCGGCCCTTCCTTCGGATTCACATAAGCGACCGGAATGCCCTTGTCCTGCAGATCGCCGACTCCGGTCGGCGTCAGCGGGAACAGACCCGCTTCGCCGGTCTGAACCATTTCGGAAATCTTCGCCGAATTCGGCACATACTCGACCACGTTCGGGCCCACCGTGCTCGCCCATTTGGTGAAGCCCTCTTCCTGCTGGTCAAAAGCAGCTTCGACGCGGTGTGCCTCGACATCTGCGAAGGGCCGTTTCCGATCCGCTCGTTTACGGGTGACATCGGCGGACGCGTCGCGTTGGGTGTCGGCCAGGGGAGCCTCGCGATTCTCGCGTTTCTGCCCGAGGCGGAGCGCGAGGAAATCATTCGCTTCAACGTGCCGCGGATTCGCGGCTACGGCGTGCTCGACGAAGTGTATTTGCGCACTGAGATCGAACGCGTGCGCCAATTGGGCTACGCGGGGCGCAATAGTGGCGTGCTCGACGGCATGGCCGGCGTGGCGGTGCCGATTCTGGACCGCACCGGCGTCGCGGTGGCGGCGCTGAGCGTCGGCACGCTGGCCGCGCGCCTGGGTGACGACCGTCTGCCGATGGTGGTGGAGTTGCTGCGGCGCCAGGCCGACGCGATCGGCCCGCAAACCAATCCGTTCGATGTCGCGCTGCGTCGCCCGATGCATGGTTTGTCGCGCGCGATGACGACCGAACGGATCACGGGATAAGCGGCGCAACAAGAGGCGCTGGGCGGCGCGGCGCCCCCTTTCCCGCGATGCTTTATCATTGGGCCCGCTCCGCTTGCCGGAGCCGAGCCCGAGGCGGCGCAGCTTACCGCGAGGCGGGCCTCCATACCCCATCCTCCGGTTTTTCCGCTGGTAATTGGCGCATGGGCGTGCGATCGAGCACGCCGATGATGACGCCCGCGCGTATGCGCCAACCGCGCAAGGCTTCGCCAACCGCTTTTCCAGATCCCGTATTTTGCGCCGCGCGGCCCGTTCGCGCGACGCCGCAACCGTTCGAACAAGAGGTACACGATGAACTCATCCCACCCGTCGGACGCACGCGTCTCGCAGACCCGTTCGTTTTCGACGGTCTTTCTGATCGAGATGTGGGAGCGTTTCGGCTATTACGGCATGGCCGCATTGCTCGTGCTGTTCATGATCGGCAAGCTGAACTTCACCGACAGCCACGCGACGCTCACGTGGGGCGCATTCACGGCGCTGGTGTACGCGTCGCCGTCGATCGGCGGCTGGATCGGCGACAAGATTCTCGGTGCGCGCCGCACGATGATCTTCGGCGCCGGCGTGCTGAGCGCCGGCTACTTCATGCTGGCGCTGCCCAACGACCAGCTCGCGTACATGTACGCGTCGCTCGGCGTGATCGTGGTCGGCAACGGCCTTTTCAAGGCGAACGCGGCGAACCTCGTGCGCCGCATTTACGAAGGCGACGACGCGCGCATCGACAGCGCGTTCACGATCTACTACATGGCGGTCAACATCGGCTCGACCGTGTCGATGCTCGCCACGCCGTGGATCAAGGACCATTGGGGCTGGCACGCGGCGTTCGCCCTGTGCTGCGCGGGCATGCTGCTGTCGGTGCTGAATTACTTCGTCATGTTCCGCACGCTCGCGCATATCGGCTCCGCACCGGATGCCGAACCGGTGCGCTGGAAGCGTGTCGGCGCGGTCGCGCTCGGCGGCCTCGTGCTCGGTGCGGCGACGATGTTCGTGCTGCAGCACAAGGCGATCGCGGTGGCCTGCGTGTATGCGGCGGGCCTCGCGATTCTGGCGATCTTCGGCTACATGCTGATGAAGTGCGAACGCTCCGAGCGCGCGGGACTCGTCGCCGCGCTGATTCTGACCGCGCAGGTGATCCTGTTCTTCGTGTTCTACGTGCAGATGTCGACCTCGCTCACGCTGTTCGCGCTGCGCAATGTCGATCCGCGTTTCACGCTGTTCGGCGCGACGCTGTTCACGTGGAGCGCCGCGCAGTTCCAGGCGCTCAACCCGATCTGGATCATGCTGCTGAGCCCGTTGCTCGCGCTGCTCTACACGAAGCTCGCGAGAAACGGCAAGGACCTGCCGGTGGCGGTGAAATACGCGTTCGGTTTCGCGGTGGTGGCGGCCGGCTTCTTCGTGTACGCGGCGAGCGGCAACTACGCGGTGGATGGGCGCGTGTCGTCGTGGTTCATGGTGGGCGGCTACGGCCTGTATTCGCTGGGCGAATTGCTGGTGAGCGGGCTGGGACTCGCGATGATCGCGCGCTACGTGCCCGCGCGGATGAGCGGCTTCATGATGGGCGCTTACTTCGTGGCGACCGGCGTGTCGCAGTACCTCGGCAGCGTGGTCGCGAACTTCGCGCAGATGCCGGCCGGCAATCTCGATCCGCTCGAATCGTTGCAGCTCTACATCAGGCTGTTCAACGGTCTGGGCTGGCTCGCGGCGGCCGGCGCGCTGGTGGCGGTCCTGTTGCTGCCGCTGATGCGCAAGCTGTCGCGCGAACATCAGCGTTGCGGCGATGAAGCGCGGCAAAACGCGCGGCAAAACCCGGCACTTGATAGCGTGGCGACGGAATAATCCGCTACAGCTGCGGAAGCGGCGCGAGCCACTTCCGCGACCCACACACGATCAAAATGGCGCGCTCGCATAGCAAGTCGCGCCATTTTGCATTTCAGGCGCGCAGCCCTTCGTCCATATCCGCTGCGATGGCGGCGCCAGAGGTAAGCTTACGTTCGTCATTGGTCTTCGAAACAACCGTTTCCCAGATATTTGGGGTAGCCACCCGCATGGACATACATATCGCGGTCGAAGGGCATCACGATCTGGCTGGACAGATCTATCGGCAGTTGCGCGCCGGCATCGTCGAAGGACGGCTCGCCGGCGGCACGCGGCTGCCGTCCACGCGCGATCTCGCGACGCAACTTAACGTGTCGCGCAAGACCACGCTCGACGTCTTCGAGCGGCTGCTCTCCGAAGGCTATCTGAGCGCGCGTGCCGGATCGGGCACCTTCGTCGCCGACGGTCTCGAGCGTTTGCCGGCGGAACGCTCCGCGCAGGCGCGCGCAGCGCAGTCGTCGCGCGAGCGGACCCAGGCGAAGGCCAAAGCCGCGGCCGCGCGCGCCCAGCCGCTGTGGGAAGAGATGCCCGGAAGCTTGCCGCTGCCGCGGCCGTCGGTGCCGTCGCCGCAGGATTTCGTCGGCGGCGCGACCGACAAGGCGCTGTTCCCTTTCGACGTCTGGCGCCGCTGCGTGAATCACGCGTTGCGTACGCAGGCGCGCAGCCCCGGCACGTATCGCGACGCGGCGGGCGAGCAGGAGCTGCGCCTCGCGATCTCGCGCTACCTCGCATTCAACCGCGCGGTGGCGAGCAACTGGGAAGACGTGATCGTCACGCAGGGCGCGCAGCACGCGCTCGATCTGATGGCGCGCATCACGCTGCGGCCCGGTGAAGTCGCCGCGCTCGAAGATCCCGGCTATCCGCCCGCGCTTGCGTGTTTCAAGGCCACCGGCGCGCGCGTCGTGCCGGTGCCGGTGGACAGTCAAGGGTTGATCGTCAGCAAGCTGCCGGACAAGGCACGGCTCGTCTACGTGACGCCGTCGCATCAGTTTCCGCTTGGCATGCCGATGAGCCTCGAGCGTCGCGTCGAACTGCTCGAATGGGCGCAGAAGCGCGGTGCGGTGATCATCGAGGACGACTACGACTGCGAATACCGCTTCGAAGGCCGGCCGATGGAGCCGCTGAAGAGCCTCGATCGCGCCGGACTGGTCGCCTACGTAGGCACGTTCTCAAAGACGATTTTTCCGGAGCTGCGGGTCGGCTACGTGGTGCCGCCGGCATCGCTCTATGGTCCGCTCGTCAAGGCGCGTCAGATCGCCGACTGGCATGGCTGCACGCTCACGCAAACCGCGCTCGCGTCTTTCATGCTCAACGGCGACTTCGCCAAGCATCTGCGGCGCATGCACAAGATCTACGCGGCGCGCCGCGCGATGCTGCTCGACCATCTGCACGGCGACCTCGCACCGTGGTTCGAACCGATCGTGCCGACCGCCGGCATCCACATGGCGGCGCGTCTGCGCGCGCCGTTGACGGAGCAGGCGGTGGTCAACGCGGCGCGCGAGGCGTCGATCGGTTTGTATGGGTTGACGCCGTTTCATCGGCATGCGCAGCCGCGGGCCGGCCTGATGTTCGGCTACGGCAGCATCGCGGTCGAGCACATCGATGCGGCGCTCACGACACTCGCCGCCATCCTGCCGCGTGTGGCGCATTGACGCCTGTCGCTAGCCGGGGTTCGTGCGGCCGGGCACGTTCTGCCGCAGGTCGAATCGTCATCTGTTGCGCTGCGACGCGCGCCCGAACCGCGGTTTAACACGGTGTTATTCGCCATCGCAAAGCACCTGGCGCAGCCGTACGCCGAAGACGAATGTGCCTGTATTCATGCATCGAAACGAACTGTAACGTGCGTTACGTGTTCGTGTTGCGCAGCGTGCCGACACACGTTTACCCGCTAAAACAAGCATCAAAATGAGTTGTGGAGTCTGCGCCACGCAACAAACCTGCGAGGGAATACACAAAAGAGTCGCGCAAATCGTATTGGCGCTTGTAGAATCCGGCGTTGAAGCGTGCGCATACGGTGTGCGCTTCTTGCAATTCACTGACCACAACAGGTAGGAGAAACATGCCGACTTCCGCAAAAAAGGTGGCCAAGAAGGCTGCTGCCCCGGTACCGACCAAGAAGGTTGCTGCAAAGAAAGTCCCTGCGAAGAAAGCCGTCGCAGCTAAGAAGGTCGCCGTGAAGGCTTCCAGCGCACCGTCGCCGATCAAGGACACCTTCACGAAGGCCTCGCTGGCTACTCACGTCGCTGAACGCGCTGCTGTCGAACCGAAGACCGCCAAGGCCGTGCTGGCCGCGCTCGAAGACACAATCCTCGGCGCCGTCCACAAGAAGGGCGCTGGCGAATTCACGCTGTCGGGTCTTCTGAAGATCGTCGTGCAAGCTGTGCCAGCGAAGAAGAAGCGCTTCGGCAAAGACCCCTTCTCGGGCGAAGAGCGTTGGTTCCCGGCCAAGCCGGCTAGCGTTCGCATCAAGGCGCGTGCGCTGAAGAAGCTGAAAGACGCTGCAGCAGGCTGATCGCGCATCGAGCGTGGCCGTGGTGTCGACCGTCATGGTTTGACATGACCTCGGCTCACGTTTGAGCCGGTTCGCTATGCGAGGTGTCCCGAAGTCCCCGTGGATGAAAATCCACGGGGACTTTTTTGTGCGTCCTCAGCGTGCGAGTTCCGCTCGCGTGCATCACGGTGCCGCGAATGCACTGTACTGGCGCATCGTGATCCGCCGCAGTACGATGGCAGCGAAGGCTTGCCGGCGTGGGATGCGCTGTTAGCGTGCATGCAACGTGTTCCGTACGCTAAAAGCTCAATGGCATAGCGCTTGCTTGATCGATTGTCGAACACCGAATGCGCAGCGCATTCGCCTTCTATCCGACAACAAGAGCGGGGCGTGACATGCGATGCTATGACGAGATGCGTCATCATGACGATGCCGTGCGGCCACACTACGCACGCTTCGAGCGATGGTTGGTCAAGCAGGGCAACGAGGCGATCGCGCGCAAGCGTGCGGAAGCGGACTTGCTGTTTCGTCGGGTCGGCATCACCTTCGCGGTGAACGGCGATTTGTCCGGCACGGAGCGGCTGATTCCCTTCGACCTGATCCCGCGCATCATCCCGCGCGGCGAATGGCAGACGCTCGAAGCCGGTCTGCGTCAGCGCGTGCAGGCGCTCAATCTGTTCATCCACGACGTCTATCACGATCGCAACATCGTGCGCGCCGGCATCGTGCCGGCCGAGCAGGTCTATACCAATGCGCAGTACCGGCCCGAGATGCAAGGCGTGAATGTGCCGCTCGGTGTTTACGCGCATATTGCCGGCGTCGACGTGGTGCGCGCAGGCGACGAGGGCGAGTTCTACGTGCTCGAAGACAATCTGCGGGTGCCGTCGGGCGTTTCCTATATGCTCGAAAACCGCAAGATGATGATGCGGCTTTTCCCCGAGCTGTTCGTGCAGAACCGCATTGCGCCGGTCGCGCATTATCCCGATCTGCTGCTCGATACGTTGCGCTCGGTCGCCCCCGAAGGTGTCGACGATCCGGTCGTGGTGGTGCTCACGCCGGGCATGTACAACTCCGCGTATTTCGAACACACCTTCCTCGCGCAGCAGATGGGCGTCGAACTGGTGGAAGGCAAAGACCTGTTCGTCGACGACAACTATGTGTTCATGCGCACCACGCAGGGGCCGAAGCGCGTCGACGTGATCTATCGTCGCGTCGACGACGACTTTCTCGATCCGCTCGCGTTCCGCAACGACTCGGCGCTCGGCGTGCCGGGCTTGCTGACCGCGTATCGCGCCGGCCGCGTGGCGCTCGCCAACGCGATGGGCACCGGCATCGCCGACGACAAATCGATCTACCCGTACGTGCCGGAGATGATCGAGTTCTACCTCGGGGAGAAGCCGATCCTCAACAACGTGCCGACGTTCCAGTGCCGCAAGCCCGACGATCTGGCGTACACCCTCGCGCATCTGCCCGAGCTGGTGGTCAAGGAAGTGCATGGCGCGGGCGGCTACGGAATGCTGGTGGGACCGGCCTCGACCACGGCCGAAATCGAAGCGTTCCGTGAACGCCTGATCGCGCGGCCGGCCGGTTATATCGCACAGCCCACGCTCGCGCTGTCCGCGTGTCCGACCTTTGTCGAAGCGGGCATCGCGCCGCGCCATATCGATCTGCGGCCGTTCGTGCTGTCGGGCAAGACCGTCACGATGGTGGCCGGGGGCCTCACGCGCGTGGCGTTGCAGGAGGGGTCGCTCGTCGTCAATTCGTCGCAGGGAGGCGGGACCAAAGATACGTGGATGGTCGACTGACGCCGTTGCGATGCGCTTGCCGCTGCCGCTCATCGGGCAGCCGGGCGGGCGCGTTCGCAGCCCAGCGCGCAGCGGCGGCACGCCATACGTGGTACGCAACACGCGGCACGCCGCCCGCGCATCCGGATAACCAGCGAGCCTGTACTTTCACTTTTAGCGTAAGCCTCGCCTCATCAGACACGGAACGCCGTCATGCTAAGCCGCACCGCCGATCACCTTTTCTGG
Organism: Paraburkholderia sp. RAU2J; assembly: GCF_003634845.1. Lineage (NCBI taxonomy): Bacteria > Pseudomonadati > Pseudomonadota > Betaproteobacteria > Burkholderiales > Burkholderiaceae > Paraburkholderia > Paraburkholderia sp. RAU2J. Next base: position 2,705,530 of record NZ_RBXG01000002.1, on the reverse strand, counting down.
ATGGCCCGTTACATGGAGCGCGCGGAGAACACCGCCCGCATGCTCGACATCAACCTGAAGGCGCTGCTGTTGCCGCAGACCGCCGAACAGGAGGCGCGCGCGCAACGTTCGGTGCTGCGCATCTCCGAGCTCGAAAGCGCGTTCGCGCAGCGCTACGACGAGCCCACCCGCGAACATGTGCTCGACTTCATGGTCGCGGATGCGAACAACCCGTCGAGCATTCATTCGTGCCTGCAGGCCGCGCGCGAAAACGCCCGCGCGGTGCGCGGCACGTTGACGACCGAATGGTGGGAAACCATCAACGACACGTGGCTCGAATTCAACGAGCGCATCTCGTCCGGGCAGGCGGCGCACAATCCGGGCGCGCTGTTCGAATGGGTGAAGTTCCGCTCGCATCTGTCGCGCGGCGTGACGATCGGCACCGCGCTGCAGGACGACGCATTCTTCTTCACGCAGCTCGGCACCTACCTCGAACGCGCCGACAACACCGCGCGGATTCTCGACGTGCGCTTCGCGGATGTCGAACCGAATTCACGCGACGCCGCGCGCCAGCTCGAAGACTTCTATTACTGGACCTCGATTCTGAGTTCGGTGTCGGCGCTCGAAATCTACCGCAAGGTGTATCGCGACGTCGTCACGCCGGCGCGGGTGGTCGAACTGATGATCCTGAACCAGCAGATGCCGCGCTCGCTGCTCGCATCGGTCGACGGCGTCTGCACGAATCTGGCGATGCTGCGCACCTCGGGCTCGAACCAATGTGAACGTTTCGCCGGCAAGCTGCGCGCCGAGCTGGTCTATTCCGATATCCGGCAGATTTTCGAAGCCGGCCTGCACGCTTATCTGACTCAGTTTCTCGCTCGCGTGTTCGAGCTGGGCAATCTGGTCGCGCGTACCTATCTGATGCTGCCAGTCGCCTGACGGAGTTTTATATGTATCTGACGATCCGCCACGACACGTCGTATCGCTACGAAGCGACGGTCCATTATTCGATCCAGCAATTGCGCCTGACGCCAGCGAGCGGCGCCGCCCAGGTCGTGCGGCGCTGGAGCATCGATGCGCCGGGCAAGCTCGACGCGACCTTCGATGCGTACGGCAACGTGCTGCATACGCTGGTCATCAACAAGCCGCATAGCGAGATCCGTCTGCAGGTGTCCGGCGAAGTGGATACGATTCCGCTCGTCGACGGTCTGCTGCGCGACGCGGCCGGCCCGATTCCGCTCGAACATTTCACCTGCGCGACGCGGCTGACCGAGGCTGATGCGGCGATCCGCGAACTGGCCGCCTCGGTGCCGAGTCTCGCGAGTTCGGCGAGTCTGATCGAGCTGTCCGAGCAGATCGTGCAGCGCGTGAAGTATCGCCCCGGCATCACCGAAGTCACCAGCACGGCGGCCCAGGCGCTCGCGCTCGGTAATGGCGTGTGCCAGGACCATGCGCATCTGATGCTGGCGTGCTGCCGCGCGCGAGGCATTCCCGCGCGCTACGTGAGCGGCTATATCGAACCCGGCGACCTGTCCGCGATGGAAGCCTCCGCCGCGGCGCCGCACGGCGCGAGTCACGCATGGGTGGACGTGTGGCTCGACGGCAAGGGCTGGATTTCGATCGACGTCACGCATGCCGCGTTTGCCAGCGAGATCTATTGCCGGCTCGCCGTCGCACGCGACTACGAGGCCGCCGCGCCGGTGCGTGGACGGCGTATCGGCGGACTCGAAGAGCAATTGAAGGTGTCGGTGACGGTCAGCGCGCAGACGCCTCAGTAGACGGCCAAGGAGGCGCCTCGCGGACCCTGTGCGGCTCTGCCTCGCCATGGGGGTCCGGCGGAGCGCTCGAATGCTCATCCTTCAGGACGAGCCCGTCAAGGCCGACATACAGACAGCGGCGCAGAACAAGACGCGCAGAAGAGCGACGCGGAACAGAAACGCATGCGCGCCGCATTACAATAGCGCCGTTCAGTTGCTTTTCGCGGGTACCTTATGACCTACTGCGTAGCGATGGCCGTCGACGACGGTCTCGTGTTCCTGTCGGACACGCGCACCAATGCGGGCGTCGATCACATCAGCACGGCGCGCAAGATGTCGGTGTTCGAGCAGCCGGGCGAGCGCATGCTCGTGCTGCTGGGCGCCGGCAATCTGTCGCTCACGCAAGCGGTGCTGCACGAGTTGTCCGAACCTGCCGACCCCGCGTTGCCGACGCTCTGGAGCGCTCCCACGATGGCCGACGCGGCGCGCGTGGTCGGCCGCGCGGTGCGCTGCGTGCATCAGCGCGAGGCGCAGGCGCTGCAGGAGTTCGGCGTCGATTTCAATTGCAGCTTCATTCTCGGCGGGCAGATCGCCGGTAACCGGACGCGCCTGTTCATGATCTACGCGGCGGGCAACTTCATCGAAGCGTCGGCCGTGAATCCGTACTTCCAGATCGGCGAGGCCAAGTACGGCAAGCCGATCATCGACCGCGTGCTGACGCCATCCACGCCGCTCGACGAAGCCGCCAAGTGCGCGCTGATCTCGATGGATTCGACGCTGCGCTCGAACCTGTCGGTGGGCTTACCGCTCGATCTGCTGGTGTACGAGAAGGACGCGCTGCGCGTCACGCGATTCGTGTCGATCGATCATGGCAACGCGTACTTCGAGATGATCCACAGCACGTGGGGCGAGCAGTTGCGCCAGGTGTTCGGCTCGATTCCCGATCCGGACTGGCAGGACGCGGCCGATGTGCCGTCGTTGCAGCGCGAGCGGGCGCTAGTGCTGCATCGCGCGCCAGTCGGCGCAGACGGTATCGAGCATGAACTCGACGCGAAGCCCGCGCAGACGCTCGCGCAGGCGGATAAAGGGAAGACGCAGCGGCGCTAGGGTATACCGAGGAATACGAAGGTCGTCGCGAGTCCGGCAAGGGGCTCAGCGGCGGCTTTTTTTGCCACGTCACTTTCCGTTGCCGTTGCCGATGCCGTTGCCGCGCTTGCGCCCGGTTCTCGCCGGCGGACAAGCGCATCGACCCGCACCCGCCCAGCCGCAAAAACCATCACCTCAAGACGAAAAAAAGCCAGCCATCGGCATTGCCTCTGGCTGGCTTTTGACTACGTCGCTTTCAGCTACGTAGCAAGTCCCGATTAGAACTTGTGACGGATACCGAGGCTGACCATGACCTGGTTGTCGGTGCTCGCCTGATTGCCGTACGAACCGATCGAAGCCGTAGCGGAGACGAGCTGACCCGTGGTCGGATCACGCTGTTCGCCGCTTGCATGCTGCCATGCGCCAACGAGGTACAAGTCCGTGCGCTTCGAGAGCGAGTAATCGCCGCCCAGCGACACCTGGTGATACGTCGCCGATGCGTCGCCCGAGCCCTTCGTGTATGCGTAGCCGAGACCCAGCAGCGCTGCCGGCGTGACCTGGTAGCCCAGGTAGACGCGGCCGACGTTGAACTTCTGCGTGCTCAGGAAGCCCGACTGCGAGTCCGGCTTGTATTGCGCGTTGCTGTAGCTCAAGTTGGCCGTGAACGGGCCCGTGACGTACTGGACAGCAGCCGAAGCGATGCCGATCGACTTCGACGAAGCGTAGGCCGAGTTGATGCCAGCATTATCCGGGAACGCGGAGTCGAACGTGCCGTCAGACGTAGCCGTCGTGCTCCAGCCCGCGCGCTGCGGCAGCGTCGTCGATGAGTTGCTTGCGTGAAAGTAGCCTGCGGCGACGCTGAACGGACCGGTCGCATACGTTGCCGCGCCTGACCACGTCTGGCCCGAACCCGTCGAGCCTGCCACGCCGCCCAATGCGTACATACCTTCGATCTGGAAGCCAGCGAACACCGGCGACACGTACTTCAGCGAGCTGTTCGTGCGCGAGCTGTTGTCGTTGTTGTCGACGTCACCCGGCGTAGCGAACGTGCTGCCGAAGTAGTTGTCGCCCGTCAGCGGCTGGACCATGTCGACCAGCGGGTCGTACTGACGACCAGCCGTGAACGTGCCCCACTGATCGGCGGCCAGACCGACGTAAGCTTGACGACCGAACAGGCGGCTGCCTTGCTGCAGCTTGCCCGAGTTGATGTCAAAGCCGTTTTCCAACTGGAAAATGGCCTTCAGGCCGCCGCCCAGATCTTCCGAGCCTTTCAGGCCGAAACGGCTACCCTGGAGGTTGCCGCCGAACAATTGCACCACGCTGCCACCAACGGGGGTGGCGTTGTTCACGTATTGGACCGATTCATCGATCAAGCCATACAGGGTGACGCTGCTTTGAGCATGTGCCACGCCGGTGACGCCCAGCAGCGCCAGCGAGAGGGTAGACAGTGCGATTCGTTTCATCCATTTCTCCACGCATGATTAGTTTCGTTGTTGCGGAAAGGAGAATAGCTCACGGTGTCTGCCGGCAAGAACTGGAAAAAAAAGAGTGTCGTCAAAAACCGACAAATCACGCAAAGCCTTGTATTTAAAGACCGTTAAGGATTATTTCTGTTTGAGCAATATTTATTCGTTGATTGAGCATTATTGTTGTTTTGTTGACAGTGACGGATTGGTTATCGCCACATTTGGCATTGATTTGAAGGCATTGTGTAAGAAAGTCGTCTATTCGTCTGGACGATTCCGGTAACGAAAACGCAAAGACGGAAAGACGAGTGTCCGGAGAAAAGCTGGACGGAATCGATATGCTTTGGGCAGGCGCAACCGGGCGCCCGCGCAGCGGTGCAACCGTTGGCGTGCGGATAGCGGGTTCGAGATTGCGCCTGGGGATCAGCGATCGTCGCCCGTGCGGCGTGCCACCGTTGCCGCAGCCAGCCCGGCCGCCGCGGCAAGCAGCACCGAGGTCCACGGATTACGCCTGACGTAGCGATCCGCCGCCGCCGCTTTGCGGCCGGCTTCGACGAGCACGTCGGCGGCGAGGCGGGTGGCCTGCGCTTCCGCCGTGGCGACACCGCGTCCAACCTTGACGGCGGTCGCGCGCGCCGAAGCGCCATTGTGCGCCGGTGTGCGGGAAGCGGTTGCAGACGCCGCTGCGGACGGCACTCCACTGGCGGGTGTGCGCGCCGCGTGTCTGGATGCCGCCGCGTCGGCATACCCCGGTACCGTCGACGCCGCCAGCACCGACGCGAGTTTCGCGCGGCTGCCCGGTGGCGCGCCCGCCTGGATGCCCCAGCCGCCGCGCGGATCGTGCAGGCGCCCGCGCGCCGCCGAAAATTCCGCGCCGAGCAGCAGCACAACCGCCGAGAAGTACAGCCACATCAGCAGCACCGCGAGCGAGCCCGCCGCGCCGAACGACGTCGCCATACCCGCGTGCGCCAGATACAGCGCGAACAGTTTCTTGCCCGCCGAAAACAGCACGGCCGCGACAATGCCGCCGACGAACGCATCGCGCCAGCGCACCGTGGCGTCCGGCAGAAACTTGAGCAGGGCGGCGAACGCGAACACCAGCACCAGCAGGCCGACGCCCAGTTGCAGCAGGTTGCCGATCATCACGTACGGCGAGTTGCCCCACAGCCAGTTGCCGACAAACGTGATGACCGTATCGAGCACCAGCGAAACGATCAACAGGAAGGCGACGCCCAGCACCAGTCCGAACGAAATCAGGCGCACCCGCACCAGTGCGATCACGCTGGAGGTGCGCGGTCCGGTGTAAGGCCACACCTGATTGAGCGCGTTATTGAGCGACGAAAACGTGGCCGACGCGCCGATCGCCAGCGCCGAAAACGAGATGATCGCCGCGATGCCGCCCGCATTGCCGCTGTGATGCGCGTTTTCGACGATGGTCTGGACACCCGCGGCCGCCTGGTCGCCGAGCAAGCCGTTGATGTGGTGGTACAGCTCGCCGCGCGCGGCGGCGGCGCCGAAGAACCAGCCGGCTACCGCGATCACCATCACCAGCGTCGGCGCGAGCGAGAAGGCGGCATAGAAGGCGATGCTGGCGGCCATCGCGGCGCAGCGGTCGTCGGCGAACTGCTTGAATGCGCCGATCGCCCAGTTGGCCTGCTTGCGGGCGACGTGCTGGAGGTTCTCGGAGGAAAGGGTGTCGATGTCCATATCGTGTTTCTCAATGGGATGCCGGCGTGGCAAACGCCGTGTGCGAGCCGTTGAGGTGGCCCCGACGTAGTCTTCGCCGCAGTCGTCGCCGCAGTCGTCGCATGAGTGCCTTGCGCAAACCTTGTGCCCGTCACTATATACAAGCAAATAGCGCGGCGGGCGCTCGTCGCCGGAAACGGGTCACGAGGGGCCGGCAGGGCCCGACGGCGGCGGCTCGCGCGAGGCGATGCCGGCCCGACACGCGCCACGCGCCACGCTCCACGCGATGCGCGCAAGCGAAGTGTGCCGTTAGAATGCGGAGGCATTCTCAACCCTCGCTCATTCACTATGCATTCGCACGAACTCGTACAGCAGCTGGACGTCATTGCGGCGGAACAATGGAGCGCGCGCTTGCCCGTGCACGTGGTCGAGCAGTTGCCGGCTCATGGCGTAACGGTCTTCCAGGTCACCGACGATGCCTCCGACACCGCCGCATTCAGCGCGCGCTATGGCTTCGGCCTCGAAGACTGCGCGAACACGATCGTCATCCGCTACAAGAAAGAGGGTGCCGAGCACTATGCGGCGGTGGTCTCGCTGGGTTCGCTGCGGCTCGACATCAACGGTGCGGTGAAGGCGGCACTGGGCGCGCAGCGGCTCTCGTTCGCCAAACGCGAGCAGGCGGTGGAGCACAGCGGCATGGAATTCGGCGGTATCACCGCGTTTGGCTTGCCGGCCGACTGGCGCATCCTCGTCGACGCCGCCGTGATGCAGCGTGCGCAGATCGTGATGGGCGCAGGCGTGCGCGCGGCCAAGCTGCTGCTCGCGCCTGACGTGCTGCGGCAGTGGCCGCGCTGCGAAGTCGCGTCGCTCACGTTGCCGCCCGAGTGAGGCGGGACGTGCCCGACGTGCCGGCAGGCGAAGCTGGACCATCGCACAGCATGCGCGGGCAAGAGCCTCCGCGCTCAGTTGGCGTGGTGCCCGCTACCGGTCACCCCCGCGCATTGAAGAATAAAACCCGAAGTTTTCCCCCGTTCCGCCGTTAATCCAGCAGTCGACATGAACCGTCGCGGCACACGCTCGCGCGGATGCCGGCGAAGTACAAAGGATACGGAGATGGAACGGTTTCGCCTGAAAGTGCGTCTTTAGCTCGCGCTCGCTGTGATGTGCACGGGCATTCTGGCGATCGGCCTGTGAGGCGCTTTCAAAGCACGCGACACGATGATCGCCGACCGCCAGGCGGAGCTCGAGAGCGTCGTCAGCGTCGCGTACAGCGTGCTGGATCGCTATAACGGTCTGGCCGCGGCCGGCACGCTGCCACTCGCCGATGCGCAGCGCGCGGCGATGGATGACCTGCGCGCGATGCGCTACGACGGCGCTGGCGGCTACCTCGTGCTGGAAGACAGCCACGCCCGCGTGCTGATGCACGGCACACGCGCCGATCTGGTCGGCAAGGACATGACGGGCGTCACCGATCCGGACGGGCGGCATGTGTTCAAGGAAGGCTCGGAGCAAACCCAGCGCGAAGGCGAAGCGTTCGTCCACCTGCAATTTCCGAAGCCGGGCTCGAGCCAGCTCGCGCCGAAGATCAACTACATGCGGCTCTACAAGCCGTGGGACTGGACCATCGTCACCGGCGTCTATACCGACGACATCGACAGCGCGTTTTACACGGCGCTCATGACGTACGCGGGCGCGTCGCTGCTGCTGAGCGTGCTGGTGTCGCTCGTGATCGGTGTGATCCTGCGCAGCATCCTGCGGCAGCTCGGCGGCGAACCGGCCTACGCGGCACAGATCGCCTCGCGGATCGCCGACGGCGATCTCGACGTGGTCGTCGAGACGAAAGCCGGCGACGAGACCAGCCTGCTCGCCGCGATGCGGCGCATGCAGCATCGCCTCGCGCAGGCGATCACGCAGATTCGCGGCGGCGCCACGCTGATCGCAACGGTGTCCCACGAGATTGCCGCCGGCAACGCGGACCTGTCGCGCCGCACCGAACAGCAGGCGAGCGCGCTCGGCGAAACCGCGTCTAGCATGGAGCAGATCACCGCGACCGTAAAACAGAACGCCGACAACGCGAAGCAGGCCAGCCAGCTCGCGCACAACGCATCGGAGACGGCGGCGCGCGGCGGCGAAGTGGTCGGCCAGGTGGTCGAGACCATGCGCGGCATCTCGCAGTCGTCGTACCGGATCGGCGACATCATCGGCGTGATCGAGGGGATTGCGTTTCAGACCAACATTCTTGCGTTGAACGCCGCGGTCGAAGCGGCGCGCGCCGGCGAGGAAGGGCGCGGCTTCGCCGTGGTGGCCGGCGAAGTGCGCACGCTCGCGCAACGCAGCGCGGCGGCCGCGAAGGAAATCAAGGCGCTGATCGAGGAGTCGGCGGCGCAGATCGCGGGCGGCTCGCAGTACGTCGGCCGCGCCGGCGACACCATGCAGGAAGTCGTGCTGGCGGTACGCCGCGTGACGGACATCATGGGCGAGATCAGCGCGGCGTCGGTGGAACAGAGCTCGGGCATCGAGCAGGTCAACATCGCGGTCGCGAGCATGGATCAGACGACCCAGCAGAACGCGGCGCTGGTGGAAGAAGCGAGCGCTTCCGCCGAGGTGCTCAAGGAGCTGACCGGCCAGTTGTCCGCGGCGATTGCGGTGTTCACGCTGCCGCAGCAGCGCTGAACCGGCGCTCGCTCACGCGGGCGCAAAGTAGCCTTCGATGATATCGACCACGCGCCACAGCGAGCATGGCCGCCTGCAATGGCCGTCGAAACCGGCTTCTTTGAGCGGACCAATCGGATCGAGCGGCCAGATATTGCTCATTGCCAGCAAAAGGATGCTGGCGTGGGCGGGTTCGGCGCGCACGGTGCGGGCGAACTGGTAGACCGCCGGCGAGTCGAGCCGGGTGTCCAGCAACACCGCGTGGGGACTCCACCGCTTCAGGAAACACTGCAACCTGCCCAGATCCGCGGCATAGATCGCATCGTATGCCTTCACCGAAAGCAGCCGCACCAGCGAGTCGCCGATGGCCTTGTCGCGATGCGCGATCAGGATGCGGCGCGAAGGCTGCTCGGCCGTCGCGCTGCGCCGATTCCAGATCGCAAATTCGGTTTCATCGTCAAGGGATACTCGTCTCGTCACTGGGGCCTCCGCCAGACCTTCATGCGCGAAAACATCTAATGTAGTGAAAAAGAAAGGTTAGCGGCGGAATTTACCTTTCATCAACAACTACATACCGCGCCTTGCCTCCGGCATCCGGCGCAGACAGGGAAGCGAACCGCGCCGGTTTGTGCCGCGCGCATCATGCGAGGCCAATTCCCGCGCGAGTGAGCAAACGCTGATTGCGCTCCGAGAGATTCTTCATGCGCAACTGCTTGCCGGCTTTGCGATAGCGCTCGACCAATCCCTGCAACGCGGCCAGCGCGGAATGATCCGCCAACAGCAGGTGGCTGCAATCGACTGTGACGCGTTGGGGATCGTCGAGCGGATCGAACAGCTCGTGAAAACGCGTGGTCGACGCGAAGAAGAGCGTGCCGCGCGGCACGTAGGTTTTGTCGCCGGCACTGTCTTCGACATGCGCGTGGATTTCGCGGGCATGCTGCCATGCGAAGTTGAGCGCGGCGATCACGATGCCGCACATCACCGCAATCGCCAGATCGGAGAACACGGTGATGATGGTGACCGCGACGATCACCAGCGCGTCGTTGCGCGGCACCTTGCCGAGCACGCGCAGCGAGCCCCAGGCGAAGGTCTGCTGTGCCACCACGAACATCACGCCCACCAGTGCCGCGAGCGGAATGCGTTCGATCAGCGGCGACAGGAACAGGATGTACATCAGGATCATCACGCCGCTGACGATGCCCGACAGCCGCGAACGGCCGCCCGAATTCAGATTGATCATGGTCTGGCCGATCATCGCGCAGCCGCCCATGCCGCCGAACAGACCCGACGCGATATTCGCCGCGCCCAGCGCGAGGCATTCGCGGTTCGGCTGGCCGCGCATTTCCGTGATCTCGTCGGTCAGATTGAAGGTGAGCAGTGTTTCGAGCAAGCCGACGATCGCCATCAGCACCGCGTAGGGCAGCACCACGTCCAGCGTGTCCAGATTCAGCGGCACCGTGGGCAGATGCAGCGTGGGCAGCCCGCCTGCGATGTGCGCCATGTCGCCGAGCGTGCGCGTGGGCAGATGCAGCAGTTGCGTGAAGAGCCCCACGCCGACGATCGCCACCAGCGCGGGCGGCGCGGCGCGCGTGAGCCGTGGCAGCAGATAGACGATCGCCATGGTCAGCGCGACGAGGCCGCACATCATCGCCAGCGCGCTGCCGTGCAGCCACTGTGCGCCTTGCGGCGTGCTCTGTTTGAAGTGCGCGAGCTGCGCGGTGGCGATGACGATCGCGAGGCCGTTGACGAAGCCGAGCATCACCGGATGCGGTACCATGCGGATCAACTTGCCGAGGCGCAACGCGCCGAACAGCACCATCACAATGCCGCTGAGTATCACGGTGGCGAGCAGATATTGCGCACCGTGCTGCACGACCAGCGCGACGATGACCACCGCCATCGACCCCGCGGCCCCGGAAATCATGCCGGGCCGCCCGCCGAACAATGCGGTGATGGTGCAGATGAAGAACGCGCCATAGAGGCCCATCAACGGATTGAGGTGGGCGACCAGCGCGAAGGCGATGCATTCCGGCACCAGCGCGAACGACGAGGTCAGGCCTGCGAGCACATTGCTTCTGATGCCGGGCAGCGCAGCGGGCCGACCGTGAGTGGGACTAGCGGTGTTCATTGTCAACGAGGTGGGGAGCGCGGGAGCGCGTGGGCAAGCGGCGTACGTGGCGAGGCACGTGGCGCGGCGCAAGTTGCGTCCGGTGGCCAGGCATTTAGCCCTGACCGGAGACGATCGCAAAATGGCGAAAGGGGTGCATTTTACAGCAGTACGGTCGATGTGACCGGTGAGGCGGGCAAGGTCGCAACCGCACGGGACACCGCGACCTCGCCTGATGCCGGCGTCACGCAACTGGCGAGCGGCTGCGTGACGAGGTTCGGACGCTCAGATGATCAGGCGCGACACCTTGGTCCCTTCGACCGACACGCCGGCCATCAGGCCGCCGTTCGTCAGCACGAACGCTTCGACCGGGCTGGTGGCGGTGGACGTGTCGACCGCGCCGTTCGCGCCGACCTTCAGCACCGCGACGGTGGCATCCGCGCCGGCCGCCCATCCCTGGCTGTGGAGGAATGTGTCCAGCGCTTCCTGCGTCATGAACAGGAAGATGAGCGCCTTCGACTGCGCGCCGATCTGCAAACCGAACGACCCCGCGACGGTGCTATAGAAGCCCGTCGTCTGACCGCTCACCCGCAGAGCGCCCTCGCCGTATTGTCCGCCGACCCAGAAGCCCGCCGAAATGACGGACGGGAACACCAGCACGCCGCGCGCCTTCGCGACCAGTTCGCGCGAACCGTGGACGTTTTCGTAGAGGCGCGCGAGTGTTGCGTCGACACCGGCGTTGATCGTATCGCGCTTGCCGGCGTTGGCCGAAGGCGAAGCGCTGGAGGACGGCGAAGTCGTCGTGCAACCGGCGAGGCTGAGGCCAGCGCAGGCCAGGGCAGCGCTGCCGGTCAGGATGAGTTGTCGTCTGCGCATGTTGGTTTTGTCCTTTTACGTGATGGAGGTGACGGGAGGGCGGGTGCCGTTTCGCTTCCCGTGCGTTTGCCGGGGCGATGATGCCTTGCCCCGCTGGCGGCACGCCCGCACGACGGTGGTGAAACAGCAAATAGCGTACCCGACCCCGCGCGTCTGCGCAGGGACGGCGGGGTTGGCTCGGAGTTGGTGTGAATCGGCGAGGTCGTGCGTTGCTTGCTCGCCTGCAGCTGTTAAGCCGCCGGTCGAATGTTCTGGTTGTGGCGGAAAAGATTGTGCGGGTCGTAGCGGCTTTTTACCGCGACGAGCCGTTCGTAGTTCGGCCCGTAGGCTTCGGCGACACGGCCGCCTTCCTCCTGCGTCATGAAGTTGACGTACACGCTGCCGAGCGAGAACGGCGCGGCGGCATCGAAGAATGCACGCGACCACGCGATGCAGCGCTCGTCGTCGGCGGCATCGTCCCAGCGGCCGTGGACGTTCATCGCGTACTGCGTATCGCGGCTCGGGTAGGCGGTGGCCGCGACCGGCACGCGCTGCGTTTGCGCACCGATCTGGCCGAAGAAAATCTCGCACTGCGGCGTCGGCAGGTTGCCGATCGCACTGAGCAGCGCGTCGATCAGACCATCGTCGATGCCGCCGAGATTGTGCGACTTCCAGTAATTGCGCGCGCCCGGCGTGAGCAGCGGGTCGAACGCCTGCTGCCACATCACGTACGGCATCGGGCCGAGATGTTCGCCGACCGGTGTCCCGAAGCCGCGCACGGCTTCCACCACGGACGGCCCGTCGTCGACCGGCCCGCTATAGCACATCGCGAACACGATCACCGGCGTGCCATGAACTTCCGGCGGCAGGAAAGGCAGCGGCGGCGCAAGCCGCAACACCGCCCACACGCTGAGGTCCTCCGGCATGCCGGCGTGCGCGGCGCGGTACTTGACGAGCGCGTCTTTCGCCTGCGCGATCGGCAGCACGACGAGGCCGCCGTACACGAGCGGTCCGAACGGATGCAACTGGAATTCGAATGACGTGACGACGCCGAAATTGCCGCCGCCGCCGCGTATCGCCCAGAACAGGTCTTCGTGCGAATCGGCGCTGGCGCGGACCAGTTCGCCGTTGGCGGTGACGACGTCCGCCGACAACAGATTGTCGACCGTCATGCCGTATTTGCGGCTGAGCCAGCCGAAGCCGCCACCGAGCGTCAAGCCCGCGACGCCGGTGGTCGAGTTGATGCCGAGCGGCGTCGCGAGTCCGAAAGCCTGGGCTTCATGGTCGAAGTCGTGCAGTGTCGCGCCCGGTTCGACATACGCGCGCCGCGCTTGCGGGTCGATACGCACCGACTTCATCGACGACAGATCGAGCACGAGACCATCGTCGCAAAGCGCGCTGCCGCCGATGTTGTGACCGCCGCCGCGAATCGCCAGCGGCAGGTTGTTGTCGCGCGCGAAGGCGACGCCGTAGCGCACGTCGGCGGCGCCGGCGCAACGCAGGATCAGCGCCGGACGCCGGTCGATCATCGCATTCCAGATACTGCGTGCCTGATCGTAGCTCGCATCGCCAGGCTGCAGGAGCTGGCCCCGGATCGCGGATTTCAATTCGTCGGTAGCGCTGCTGGACACGTTAACCATGACTTGCCTCATTGGAGAGTGAACGGCGATTCCCTCATCGCTATTCGGATGACCAAAGCAAACGGAACGCCGAAACAGAAAGCTAATTGAGAGCTTTGCTTGGGTCCAGTAAACGGGGCAGTCTGGCTAAGTCAAACACAGGTAAACCCGCGCTTGCCGGCGATCTCGCGCAAGCGCTCATGCGGCAAGCGTCCTGGCGCCACGCAGGCGACGATGAGCGGGCCGGCGTCGCGGATGGTGGAAATACTTCGGGAAAAGATCGTGCGGCGAAGTGTTGGATTGCGCCGCGCTGGTGGTTGCGCAGCGACACTTTTGGCGTGGCCCGCCTGCATGCGGGCTAGCCGCGCGGGAGAATCAGCCCTTCACGAGACCGCCGTCGACGATCAGATTCTGGCCCGTCACCGCGCGCGCCCAAGGCGACAGGAAAAACAGCACGGCGTCGGCGAATGCCTCGGGCGTCGTGACGCGCCGCAGCGGCGTGGAATTCGCGATCAGGTCGAAGACGAATTCCGGGGTGGCCGCGCTCGCGTCGGTGGTGCGCAGCAGACCGCCCGACACCATGTTGACCGTGATGCCGTCGGGGCCGAGATCGTGCGCGGCGGTGCGCGTGAGCGAGAGCAATGCGGCTTTGGCCGCGGTGTAGTCGTGATACGGGACCACGGGATTCTGAAACAGATTGGTGCCGACGTTGACGATGCGCCCGAACCCGCGCGCGCGCATGCCGGCAGCGGCTGCCTGCATCGTGTTGAGCGCGCCTTTGAGCGAGCCGTCGAGTTGCTGCTGGAAACGCGACCAGTCGATGGAGTCGATCGAGGGGCGTGCGTCGCCGTCGAACTGGAAGTCGGCCAGCGCGTTGTTCACGACCGAGACGATGGCCTGGCCGGTTTGCGCGTGCGCGGCTTCGAACAGACGCGCGACCGCAGCGGTATCGGTGATGTCCGCCTGCAACGGCAGCACGCGCTCGCCGAGTTCCTCTCCCAGCGCGTGCGCCAGCGTCTCACTCTTGCGGTAATTCACGATCACGCCCGCGCCTTCGCGCACCAACGCTCGCGTGATGGCCGCGCCGAGTCCGCGGGCGCCGCCCGTCACCAGCACCCATTGATCGGATAGAAGCATCTGTTTTTCCTGTTGTCGATGAAGTTGCGAGGTTCGTATTGTTACCTGAGTTGAAGACTGCCTCCCTGTGTGGGATAGCGCACGAAGTGGCCAACCGCGATGGAAAGGTGGCGCCAGGTTTGTGAGGGACGTCTGATGAGGGGTGTTTCGCCGGCTTTTTTGCGGCTTCTGCGGTGATGGGTTGTGGTGCCGGGTCGAGGTTGAACAGTGATTGCGCACGGCACTCTCTTCGGTCCTGTCTGTGGGATTGCGCTCACTCGGTTTCGGCAGCCGCTCGCTTGTGTGCGGATGAACACGCAGAAAGATCTGCGGCGTACGTTTTAACCCTGGTGGTTTGACGAAAATCGCGTTGGACTGTGTCGATGCTTATTCGATTCAAGCGGGGAGTGAGAAGCATGGCTCTCGACATAATAGTTTGGACTGCGTATCTAAAAGATAAAAAGTCCGCAGTTTCAGAAGCTCTCGAATTGACTATTTTTTGACGGTTCTACCCGTGCCATTCGCTGGCAATAGATCCGCGATATCGCATTGCGTGGTCTAGCGCACGGTCGCCGTATGGCGCTCCGCATAACTTCAACGTCCATCAGGCCATGCTGTGCCGTTCTACGACGAAGTTCGCGCGCAGCCAGTCTCTTCTCTCGGATCACGCCAAATCGGACCGGGATTTTTCGCGAGAGAAGTACCACGCACGATGCACTTTTGCATCGCTCGCGGCAACGTCGACTGGGCTTTGAATTTTCGTTTTTAACAGTGAACAGGGATTCGTTCGTTATCTGGCCGGTCACTCTAGGTTGATAGTTAGGAGAATGAAATGAAAAGGCAAAACGGGGACGCGCGGGCATTGGGAACGCGGCGGGCGGTATTGGCGGTCGCGGTGAGTCTGTATGCGGCGATGGCGGGAGCGCAAACGAATCCGACGGGGTCGGCGGACTCGTCGACCAGTTCTGCTGGGCTGGTCGTGGCGCAGGCGTCGGCGATGGGTTGTCCGGCCGGCGGGGGGCCTGGTTGCGCGGTGCAGGGCGATGGCTTGTTCGCGCGAGGTCGGGGCGGCCTTGCGGCGGCGACGGTCGGATCAACCACGGGTTCGCAAAGCGGCGGCGGGGCTCCGTCTACTGGCTCGGGCAATAGCGGCGGAAACGGCGTGACCAACTCCGGCTCAGGCGGGAATGGTTCGGGGAGCACGGGCGGCAATGGCAGCGGCAGTGGCGGCGGGAAGGGTGGGGCGGGGGATGGCGGCTCGGGTGGTGACGGGCCGGGGAGTGGTGGCGGTGGCGGTGGCGGTGGTGGCGGTGGTGGTGATGGCGGTGATGGTGGTGACGGTGGTGATGGTGGCCATGGAGATGGTGGTCATGGACATGGTCACGGTCACGGTCATGGGCATGGACATGGGCATGGGCATGGGCATGGCGGCGATGGTGATGGTGGTCATGGTGATGGTGATGGTGATGGTGGTCATGGTCATGGTGATGGGCATGGCGGCGATGGCGGTCATGGACATGGTCATGGTGGCGATGGCGATGGCGGTCATGGACATGGCGGCGATGGCGATGGCGGTCATGGACATGGTCATGGCGGCGATGGCGATGGTGGTCATGGACATGGCGGGCACGGTGACGGTGGCCATGGCGAAGGTGGCCATGGCGGAATGGGGCATGGCGATGGCGGCCACGGTGACGGCGGTCATGGAGACGGCGGCCATGGCGGCACGGGTCATGGAGACGGCGGCCACGGCGATGGCGGTCAAGGCGACGGTGGCCATGGCGGTACGGGTCACGGAGATGGCGGCCACGGTGACGGCGGTCAAGGCGAAGGTGGCCATGGCGGCACGGGTCATGGAGACGGCGGCCACGGCGACGGCGGTCAAGGCGAAGGTGGCCATGGCGGCACGGGTCATGGAGACGGCGGCCACGGTGACGGCGGTCATGGCGACGGTGGCCATGGCGGTACGGGTCACGGTGATGGCGGCCACGGCGATGGTGGCCACGGCGATGGTGGCCATGGCGGTACGGGTCACGGAGATGGCGGCCACGGTGACGGCGGTCAAGGCGATGGTGGCCATGGCGGCACGGGTCATGGAGACGGCGGCCACGGCGATGGCGGTCAAGGCGACGGTGGCCATGGCGGTACGGGTCACGGAGATGGCGGCCACGGTGACGGCGGTCAAGGCGATGGTGGCCATGGCGGCACGGGTCATGGAGACGGCGGCCACGGTGACGGCGGTCAAGGCGATGGTGGCCATGGCGGTATGGGTCATGGTGACGGTGGTCATGGAGACGGCGGCCACGGCGATGGTGGCCATGGCGGCACGGGTCATGGAGATGGCGGCCACGGTGACGGCGGTCAAGGCGATGGTGGCCACAGCGGCACGGGTCACGGTGACGGCGGCCAAGGCAACGGCGGCGATGGTGGTGGAGGTCATAGCGGCACGGGTCATGGCGACGGTGGTCACGGTGATGGCAACGGTCCCGGCAATGGCGGTCATAGTGGCGGGCCAAGTAATGGCGGTCCCGGCAGCGGCGGCAACGGCGGAGGCTCGGGCAATGGTGGTTCCGGCAACGGAGGCCATGGTGGTGGCTCGGGCAGCGGCGGTTCCGGCCACGGAGGTCATGGTGGTGGCTCGGGCAACGGCGGCTCCGGAAATGGCGGTAACGGCGGCGCGGGTGGCGGTGGTTCCGGCAACGGAGGCCATGGCGGCGGCGCAGGCAACGGTGGCTCCGGAAATGGCGGTAACGGCGGTGGCGCGGGCGGCGGTGGTTCCGGCCACGGAGGCCATGGTGGTGGCTCGGGCAACGGCGGCTCCGGAAATGGCGGGAACGGCGGTGGCGCGGGTGGCGGTGGTTCCGGGCACGGAGGCCATGGCGGTGGCGCGGGCAACGGTGGATCCGGGAATGGCGGTAACGGCGGCGCGGGTGGCGGCGGTTCCGGCAATGGAGGCCATGGCGGCGGCTCGGGCAACGGCGGTGCTGGCAATGGTGGTGGCGCAGGCAACGGCGGCAACGGTGGCGGCGGTTCCGGCAACGGAGGCCATGGCAGCGGTGGAGGCAATGGTGGCGGCGCCGGCAACGGAGGCAACGGCGGCGGTTCCGGCAACGGTGGTCCCGGCAACGGCGGCAACGGCGGCAACGGAGGCCCGGGCAACGGTGGCAACGGTGGCAACGGCGGCCCAGGCAACGGCGGCCCAGGCAACGGCGGTCCGGGCAACGGCGCAGGCAACGGTGGTCCCGGCGGCAAGGGCGGTCCTGGCAACGGCGGCTTCGGTTCAGGCCGCGGTGGCTTCGGAGGTGGCTTCGGCTCTGGCCACGGCGGCTTCGGTGGCGGCTACGGCGGTGGTGGCGGCCATGGCGGTGGTCACGGAGGGGGCAACCACTAAACGAGGATAGTTTTACTCGCAGCGCGCGGAGGCCGGCAAGCCGACCTCCGCGCCAGATCAGGCAGCAGAAAACACAAGCAACCTACGCAAACCGAGTGGACGGTCCCCGTCCACTCACCCTCACGCACCACCCATCTCGATCACACGCTCCTGCACCACCAGAAACACCTTCTCTCCAGCAGCACGTCCCTCCTCGCGCGCTCCCCCGGTAAAGCTGCCGAAAGCCGCCAACACGCCACTCTCAATCCCGAACCGGAAACAAGGCACCCGCACCGAATCGGTCCGCGTCGTGATCCGATAGACCGGATGCACATGACCTGCGAGCGCATACGCGCCATCAACCCGCTGCGGCAGATGACACAACGCCCACGGCCCGACGAGCCAGGGTTCCCGCACAGACTCGATACCCAACGTCGACGGCAGCGCGCCCGCATGCCGGTCGTGATTGCCCTCCACCAGCACGACCCGCAATCGCGCATGTCGCGCGCGCCACGCATGCAGCGCATCGAGCACCTCCGGCACATGCGATTCGCGCGCGTGCAGCAGGTCGCCGAGAAACACGAGCATGATCGGGTCGAATTCTGCGATCAGAATGTCGAGGCGCATCAAGTTGTCGGCAGTCGAGCCGATCGGCACCGGGATGCCGCGCGCACGAAACACGGCATCCTTGCCGAAATGGGCGTCGGCGACGAACAGATAGCGAAGCAGAGGATCGAAACTCGCCCGCAAACCCGACAGCACCAGGGCATGCCCGGCGATGTGAACCGTCAACGATGAGGGCTTCATGCGCGCGCGGCCTTCTCGAGTTCGGCCAGCATCCGCTCGACGCGATCCGCGAGCTTTTCCGTGCTGACCTTCTCGCGCAAGCGCCCGACGATCAGCGGAAACGCAAACGGCGTCGGCTTCTTCGGCCGCGTCACCACCACCCGGCTCGCGTTCATGCGTTCGAGCGCGCGGCGCATCCGTTGCGCGTCGAGTTCCTGCAACAGCACTTCGTCATCGGCCTGATTGAGCAGCAGGTTGTCGCGATCGTGCTGACGGAAGATCTCGTAGAAGAGGCCACTCGACGCCTGCAATTGCCGCGCACTTTTCTGCTGGCCTGGATGCCCCTGAAACACCAGTCCCGACACGCGCGCGATTTCGCGAAAGCGACGCATCGACAGTTCGGACGAGTTGAGGCTGGCGAGAATGTCGTGCTCCAGTTCGTCGGGCGAGAGCAGGCCGCCTTGTAATTGCGCGGCCCAATCGAAGGGTTGCGCGGACAGCAGCTCGAACCCATAGTCGTTCATCGAAATCGAAAAGGTGCCGGGCTTCTCGCGCGCGACTCGCCATGCGAGCAACGCGCCCAGACCGATATGCGCGGTGCGCCCGGCAAACGGATAACAGAAGAAGTGATGTCCTTCACGCGACTTCACCAGTTCCACCACGAGCACGCCCGGCTCGGGCAATGCTGACCATTTCTGTTGCAATTCGAGCAGCGGCCGCACGGCGCGCATTTCGGGCTCGTCGAAGATACCGTCGGCGGCGCGCGCGAGCATTGTCAGCGTGGCGTCGGCGAGTTCGGACGAAAGCGGCATGCGGCTGCCCGCCCATTGCGGCATCGCTCCGCGCGAGGTCGTGGCGCGCCGCACCCACGCGGTCATGTCCTGCACACGGATCAATTCGAGCGCACGTCCGCCGAAAGTAAAAATATCCCCTGTTTTAAGGCGTGAAATGAACGACTCTTCGATCGCGCCGATGCGGCCACCCGACAGATACGCGACATTCAGCGTGCCATTCGCGACGATGGTACCGATGTTGTTGCGATGCCGCCGCACCAGATCCTCGCGCGGCACGCGGTACAGTCCGTCGCTTTCGCGCACCACGCGATGGTAGTCAGGGTACGCGCGCAGCGACGTGCCGCCGCCTTCGACAAAGCCGAGCGCCCAGTCGAACTCCGCTTGCGTCAGTTGTCGGTAAGCATAGGTGCCGCGAATTTCAGCATATAGTTCACGCGCATCGAAGCCGCCGCCGATCGCGACGGTGACGAGATGCTGGACCAGCACATCGAACGGTTTCTCCGGCGTTTCGCGGCCTTCTATCTGACGCTTGTCGACGGCCTCGCGCGCGGCGGCGGCTTCGACCAGTTCGAGCGCATGCGTCGGCACGATCGTCACCCGCGACGGGCGGCCAGGCGCATGCCCCGAGCGTCCCGCGCGCTGCATCAAACGCGCGACGCCCTTGGGCGAGCCGATCTGGAACACGCGCTCCACCGGCAGGAAATCGACGCCGAGATCGAGGCTCGACGTGCACACCACTACTTTCAGCAAGCCGTTCTTGAGGCCTCGCTCGACCCATTCGCGCACTTCCTGATCGAGCGAGCCGTGATGCAATGCAATGAGGCCGGCCCATTCGGGCCGCGCTTCGAGCAGCGCCTGATACCAGACCTCGCATTGCGAGCGGGTATTGGTAAACACGAGCGAGGTCTGCGCTTCGCCGATCGCATCGGCAACCGCGCCAACCTGGCGCATGCCCATATGGCCGCCCCAGGGAAACCGCTCGATGGTGTCGGGGATCACCGTATCGACGATCAGCGCTTTGGGCAGCGCGCCATGCACGCTGACGCGCGGCGTCTTCATGGGCGCGAGCAATACGTCGGCGGCGAAGGGCAGGTTGCCGAGCGTCGCCGACAAGCCCCATACCTGCAACTCGGGGCGCCAATGCGCAAGACGCGCGAGCGCGAGTTGTGTCTGCGTGCCGCGTTTGTTGCCGAGCAACTCATGCCATTCGTCGACGATCACGAGGCGCACGTGCGAGAGCACCTCGCGCGCGTCGGGCCGGGTGAGGATGAGCGTCAGGCTCTCGGGCGTCGTGACGAGAGCGGACGGCATGCGCCGGTTCTGTCGCGCGCGTTCGGCCGACGACGTGTCGCCGGTGCGCAGTCCGACGGTCCACGGCACCGCTAGCTCGGCCGCCGAACTTTGCAACGCGCGCGCGGTGTCGGCGGCTAGCGCGCGCATCGGCGTGATCCAGAGCACGGTGAGCGGGTCCGGGTGCGTGCGTGCCGTGCGCTTGCGGGACGAGGGTTCGGCCGTCGCGAAGGCGCCCAGCGCACCGAACCACACGGCCCAGGTTTTGCCCGCGCCGGTGGTCGCGTGCAGCAGGCCGCTCGCGCCTTGGCCGATTTCCGCCCAGACGTCGCGTTGAAAATCGAAGGGTTGCCAGCGGCGCGCTTCGAACCACTCGCGGAGTTTGTCGGCAAATGGGCGGCGCGCGGCGGCTTCGTCGAAAGCAAACGGGAGAGGTTCGAAGGCCGGCTCGCGTGCGTCGAGCCGCGCCTGCTGTTCGCGGCTGCGCGGAATCCGGCGTGCTCGGGGCGCCCGGCGCCGTTCCGGCGCGACAGAAGGTGCGGGAAGGAGGGACTCGTCGGAATCAGTCGGCGCGGTCATCGAAAGTACTCTTTGGGATGGGAGTCACGTGTCGACGAATGGGTCGGGGTGGATCTCTTATGTGGACTACCGAAGCGTGGCGGTGGTTCACATCGCAGCGCGGTCCGTGGTCAAATGCCGGGGCTTCGCTCGCTCATGCTTGCGCTCGAATCCGCACCGGCGCATGGCAACAGTCCATTCACCACGGAGTTCACGTTGAGTCACACACAAGTATCGTTACCGCAAACCTCATTACGAATCGCGACTGCGCAAGCACAACCGGTTCCCGGCGACGTGGCGGCCAACATCGCGAGAACGGTCGAATTGACCGGCGTCGCCGCCGATCAGGGCGCGAAACTGGTGGTTTTTCCCGAGAAATTTCTGAGCGGCTACGAGCCGGACCTGATTGCCGGCGACCCCGCGAAGTACGCATTCGACGCACACGATCCACGACTCGAGCCGATTCGCACGGTTTGCCGACAGCGCGAGATCGTGGTGATCGTTGGCGCGGCGACGTGCGGCAGGGTGGCTGAAGGTGGCGCTAATGGGCTGCATATCTCGTCGCTGATCTTCAACCGCGCCGGCGAACAGATCGAGCCGTATCACAAGCAGTATCTCTATAGCAGCGAGGCGCGCATTTACCAGCCGGGCTCGCAGGGCTGCATGCTGGAGCTCGACGGATGGCGGCTTGCTCTGAGCGTGTGCTACGACTCCGGCTTTCCCGAGCATGCGCGGCTTGCGGCGGTCAATGGTGCGCATGCCTATCTGGCCAGTGCGCTCTTCAGCGCAAAGACTGGCTATCACCAGTCGCGTATCTGGTTTCCCGCGCGTGCTTTCGACAACACCATGTACGTGCTGTTGTCGAATCACGTCGGTACGACCGGTGGGTGGGCAGCGTGCGGCGCGAGTGCAATCTGGAGTCCGTACGGCGACGTCATGGCGCAGGCCGGCCGTGATCGCGCCGAAGTGATTACCGCCTTACTCGATCCGGCAGTGCTGGCCTGCGTGCGTGAACGTGAAACGGTGCTTGCCGACTTCAACGCGCGAGGTGAGGTATTGGCGGCTAATAGATACAGGGTGCAACGCCTCGATTAAAGAGCGTTCAATCGAGCCTGGCCGTTGGTGCAATCGGGATATTGACGCTTTGGGCGGTTCTGGCACTCTCGTAATAGAGCGAATCGTCGGACACGTGCGCTATTTTCCGCGAGACTGGATTCGCGTCGATTACACGAGTCGACAGAAGGCATGCGCCGTACTGCCGCGCGACGGCAAGCGAGATGCGATCCGCTACAATGGCGCGCATTACCCCACTGGAGATTCGCTTTGAAATCCATCGTTGCTTTGGTTGCCGCAGCTGTCCTCTCCTCGACGGCCATGGCCGCCGCGCCCACCACTGACAAACTGCCTTCCGGCGTCATCGTCCAGCATCTGACGGTAGGCACGGGCGCCCAACCGACAGCCGACGATGTCGTCAAGGTCAACTATCGCGGCACGCTGCCGAACGGCACCGAGTTCGATAGTTCCGCGAAGCACGGCGGCCCGGCATCGTTCCCGCTCAATCGCGTGATTCCGTGCTGGACGCAAGGCGTCCAGAAGATGAAAGTAGGCGGCAAAGCCAAACTGACGTGCCCGGCGGCGACCGCTTATGGCGATCGTGGCGTCGGTCCGATTCCGCCGAATACCGATCTGACGTTCGAAATCGAACTGCTCGGCATCGGCAAATAACTCCGGTGCGAAATGCGTCAACAATTGAGCCCCGCTGCGGATGCCGTTGCGGGGCTTTTTGTTGCTCCGGGCGTGGAGTTACCCCTGCTGGGTATTCGTCATGACACGTGAAAAGAACACCGTGCGGGTTGCAACTATCGGTTTCGCCGGCAAGAGCGCCGAGCATTTTTTCGATTTGCTGAAAAGCGCCCAGGTGCGCACCGTTCTCGACATCCGCTTGAATAACACCTCGCAGTTGGCCGGCTTTGCGAAAAAGCAGGATCTTCCCTACTTTCTCCACAGGTTGTGCAATGCAGCGTACGTCGAAATGCCGGATCTCGCTCCCGAGCCGCACTTGCTGAAGCGCTATCAGGCCAAGCAACTGTCCTGGGATCAGTTCACGGCGGAGTACGTCGAGCTGATTGCACAGCGCCGGGTGGAAAGCAATCTGGATGTCGATCTTTTTCAATCGGCTTGCCTGCTTTGCAGTGAACATTTACCCCATCGCTGTCACCGGACGCTTGCGGTCGAGTATCTGAATACGCAATGGAATGGCCGGATGGCGGTTACTCACCTGTGCTGAGGCTCTTATATATATAGGGGGCGCAGGCGGAACTGCTGGAGAGGTCTTCTCTCTGTGCGCGCGACATTGCCCCATCCGGAGGGCGCCTTCTTCTATCGGCATCCCGGAAGTCTGAATGGTCAGGATCGAGCGAGTCATGCCCTTCGGCAAAGCGAATCGCTCCTTATCGCGTGGATCGGCGAATACGGATGAGGCGCCTTTTTTAAAGCCGGACTGCACTCGGTCGTCTACTATCTACTCACGCGCCGACATCGAATTCGCCCTGCCGCGCAGTCGAGAACCTTCGACGTCATCCGTCGCGCGTCAGGAGCGCCAGCCATGAATATCGACTTTCACTATGGTGTGGTCTATATCGCCGCCCGCGTCGGCGGGATGACGGCTGGCGACGCATTGACCGTGGCGCATGCCTGCCAATACGTCGATGACGCGACGACCCGGGGAATACTGCGGTTCAAGGGCGGCGAGACTTTCGAGCGGTTTGCCACCGCGCACAAGCTATTCGACTACGCTAACACCGAGAACGATCAGAACTGCCTCGTGTGGACGCCATTTCATTTTCTGCCGGCCGCGGAAGGTGAAACCCTCGAAGAGAAAGCGATTTGCCGGCCGGACAGCGAGGTCGCCCGCGAAGTGGTGCGGCGTGCAATCCGGCAGCGCGACTCCGAGACGGGTTTGCATCGACTGGGTGTGACGCTTCACGCGTACGTCGATACCTGGGCGCATCAGGGATTCGCGGGAATAGAGAGCCCATGGAATCGGGTGCATCTACTGGAGGCTCAGGATTGCACGCGCAAAGGCTGGTTTGCCAATCTCCAACTCGTGGCAGGCCATCTGCTGGAACACATCGAGGAAGACGTATTGACGCTGGCGCTCCCCGTCGGTCACGGCGCCGCGTTGCACTATCCCGACCAGCCGTGGGCTCGCTGGCATTACATCGACGGCAGAAACAACTTCATCTCGAGACATAACCTGCCGGAGTTCATCGAGGCGGCCGACATGGCTTGCCGCGCAGTGCGCGCTTATGTGGCGGGACGGGAAGACTTCGAAACCCAGCCCGGCTTGCCGGAGGAGGTGAAAGATGCGCTGACCCGTCTGCTCGATACGAACCGCCATGCGGACGATAACGACCGCTTGCTAATCGTTTGCGAGTGGGTAAAAGCCGGCCGCATTCCAGGTTTGAAAGAGCGGATTCCGGCTTATATCGCCAAGGGACGAGGTTCGTGGAAACACATGGCGACTGGTTTGGAGTGCGACGACGACACCGGGGACAGACCGGTGTGGACGAACGCCTTTGAGAAAAGCGATTACCGGCGCTTTCACGACGCGGTCAAGCAACACCGTTTCGTGACGACGCAGGAGATTTTGCCCGCTCACGGATTGCGGATCGCGTGAGTGAGAGGAAGGACTGAAGTTGGAGCCGTCGCCAAGCCTGCGTGATATTGGCGGCGGCTCCTTTTACTGACCAGACTATTGCATCTTGGCTTGCTGACGCTGTGTGGCCTGTTCCTCAGCGTGCTTCTTCGCTACATGCCGTCCGACGATGCAACCGCCCACCGCACCGACGACCGCGTGATGCCCCGCATAGTGACCCGCCACGCCGCCCACGACGGCTCCCTTCAGGCAACCCGCCGCGTTCGCCGTGCCGGACATGGCCGAAGTGAGTGCCGCTGCGGCAAGGGCGACTTTCATAAAACCCGCTTTCATCTGAGAGTACCGTTCTGTTGAGATTGCCGAAGGTGGTGCTGCCCGGGTTCTTTTCAATAGCCAACCCGGTGCCCGCGTTCACGTGTTTCAAGTTCCCGCCGGTTTTCCGCAGGCAAGGTCCGAAGTATAGAAGCGCCGACCCGACATAAGTGAAACAGTGTCGAGAAATCCGTAACGTCGAGTTACCTCTGTCCTCCGTATGCATTTCGTCGGCGTCCAACGTGGTCTTTTCATTGCCCATAGTGCTTTTTTTAAAGCGGGCCGCCGGGAAAGCCAACTTTCGAAAGAAAAATGAACTACTGTCCTTTGAATATTCAAATGCTTGCCTATAGTAGAAACGGCTATTGCTGCGAAGCACGGCAAGCCACCTTTTCGTCGATGCGGGTACGGGGAAACAGAAATGACGCCTTCGAATGCTGCGACCTATCAGTCCGGAGCGTGTACGCCAGAGTCGCTACGCACGCTTGCCGGGTATCTCGAACTGGCGCTCGACGAAGGCGAAAGCGTGGTTCTGATGCGGATTGGCACGCAGGTACGCAACGTTTATGTCGGTGATCCGTCCGGTGCTTTGGAGGATCTCACGGATTCGGGGGTGGTCGATGCTTTTCTGGCGGACGAAATACTGATGCTGACCAGTCTGGGAATCAACCGGATAACGGCAGATGGTCAACAATACCGTTTTGTACGTAGTGTGCGTTACATTGCCGACCGCCAGGCTGTCGTTTTTACGCCTACCTGAGTCGGGATGCCGGAACTGGAAGGAAAAAGAAGAGTCTTCGGGAAAGGAAAAGAAAGAGAGATCAGATAATTCGGTAGTGAACCTGAAAGCTCCGTACTCGAACGCCAGGTGATGGAAATGCGTTGGGTGCCTTAAAACACCACACAGATCTGCCTTTCTTCTTTCATTCATGGCATAGTTCGACGACTACCACATAGGGAGGAATCAAATGCCAACGTTAGAGCAAATCCAGGCAAAGCTGAAGAAACTGCAGGCACAAGCCGATATCCTTGTTGCCAGAAAAGCGCAAGCCGCGGTCGACCAGATTCGCGAGCTGATGCTCAAGCATGGTTTGACTACTGAGGATATCGAAGCCAAAGCAAAGGCGAGGCGCGCGGCGCGCGGCTTGAATGGCCAAGTTGGAACCGGCAAGGCAAAAGCCAGTGCTTCGGGAAAACCGGCGAAATATCGCGACCATAAAACCGGTGCAACCTGGACGGGCCACGGGCGCGCCCCGGGTTGGATTGCAGGCGTGAAAGACCGCACTCAATTCCTGATCGATGGCGCGAGCGAACTCACGTCCGCGGCAAAAGCCGTGGTCGCTCATGCAAAAGCCGGTAAAGGTCAGCCGAAAGGCGCGCAGCCGCCCAAGTATCTCAATCCGAAAACCGGTGCGACCTGGAGCGGCCGCGGTCCGGCGCCCGCATGGCTCGCAACGGTGAAAGACCGCACGAAGTTCCTGATCGACGGTGCAGCGGCCAAGCCCGCGACTAAAGCGGCAACTCAAGCAGCGACCAGGGCTGGCAAAACGAAATCCGCGGCAACCAGCGGTGCGGTGAGCAAGAAAGCCGCGGCGAAAAAAGTCGTAGCGAAAAAGGCCGCCGTGTCCAGAAAGACGGCTGCGAAGAAAGCAACGGCAAGCAAAAAAGTCGCAGCGAAGAAAGCCGCAGTGAAACCCGCCGCGAAGAAGAGCACGGTCGCGAGGGCGGCCCGAAAAGCGCCGGTCCGCAAACCCGCCGCTAAAACCGCTGTGACGAGCACTGGGGCAGCGCCGCAAGCCGCGACCGCGACGGTGCCAGCCAGCGCATGAGCGCAACGGAGTCGTGAAGTAGATGACTAGCACGATCGATTCAGTCCAGCAGGAAGACCAGGTCATCCTGCTGGATTCCGTTCCTCATCCGGCAGCCGATGCCGCCGAACCGTTCATCGTCGCCAGCGACCGCCGGGTGATTCTGGCCTACCCGATTGCGGAAGCCGACTTTGAACGGTTCGGGCCATTCGATCCCGATGACGATCCCTTTTGCACGGTGCTATTTCCCGATGCCGCGTTTCATCGGCTCGGTCCACCGGGCGACGTCGATCTCGAGATTCACCCGCTTGCCATGCAAGGGTTGCTCGGCTATCGGGCACACGAAGTCGTGAATTCGTCGCTGGCGGCGGAAATTGCCACGGTCGGATCGGCGGTGCCGTCATTGCGCCATTTCGTGATTACGTTTCAGGACTCGACGTTCGAATGCGTGGCGTCGGACTATACCGTGGTCGGTGTCTATGGTGCGGGCGAGATTGCGAGCCGGGAAGCGTTCGCGCTGGTCAGGTAAGTCAAAGTAGGCGGCGTAGCAAAGCGCACGCCCGCAACGGGCACGCGCAATGCGTCCGGTTTGCGTGGTTAAAGCCGGACTTCGGGGCCGGCACTCTCCGTCAAACTGCAGGACGTGCGTTACGCGTTCTGCCGCTGAACATCGAGGCCATGCATGCTGACCATTCCCCTTACCGCATTCGTCACGCTGGTCATCATTCTGGTGATCGCCAATCTGTCGAGCGGCGAGAAGAAGATCGAACACAAGATCGAGCGGCTGTATGCGAGCGACGATCCGCAATTTCTTCGTTCAATGGGATTGCTGCTCGGTCCGCCTGTCGTCTCCGGCAATCGCTTTGAAATGCTGCTGAACGGCGACAGCATTTTTCCTTCGATGCTCGAAGGGATTCGCTCAGCGCGCAAAACCATCACATTTGAAACGTTCATTTATTGGTCCGGCGAGATCGGCGAGCAGATAGCCCGTGCACTCGCGGATAAAGCGCGTGAAGGCGTCGCGGTGCACGTTCTGCTCGACTGGGTCGGCTCGTCGAAAATGGACAGGCGTTATCTGGAGATGCTGCGCGACGCGGGTGCGGCAGTGATCCAGTATCACAAGCCGCATTGGACCGGCCTTGGCCGCATGAACGATCGGACTCACCGCAAGCTGCTGGTGATCGACGGCCAGATTGGCTTTACCGGCGGTGTAGGCATCGCGCCGGAATGGACCGGGCACGCGCAGGATGAAAAGCATTGGCGCGATACGCATTTTCGCGTGGCCGGTCCGGTGGTCGGACATATGCAAGCGGTGTTCATGGACAACTGGGTCAAGGCGACCGGCAATGTACTGCACGGCTCGGACTATTTTCCGCACGTCGAACCACAGGGCGACGGTCTCGCCCACATGTTCAGCAGTTCGCCGTCGGGCGGCAGCGACGATATGCAGCTGATGTATCTGATGGCGATCACCGCCGCCACGCATAGCATTCATCTCGCGAGCGCCTACTTCGTGCCGGACAAGCTGACTATCAACGCGATCGTCGAGGCCACGAAACGCGGCGTGAAAGTGCGGATCATCACGCCGGGCAAACGCATCGATACGCACACGGTGCGCGAAGCGTCTCGAGCCTGCTGGGGCGATCTGCTCAAAGCGGGCGTCGAGATATTCGAGTACCAGCCGACCATGTTTCATTGCAAATTGCTGGTCGTGGACGAGTACCTGGTGTCGGTGGGTTCGACCAATTTCGATAGCCGTTCTTTCAAGCTGAATGACGAAGCGAACCTGAATATCTACGATCGCGACTTTGCGCGCCAGCAAACTGCCACCTTCGCGGACGACATCGGGAAGTCGCAACGCATCACGCTTGAAACGTGGATGCACCGTCCGCTGACCGAAAAGCTGATTGAGAAGTTCGTATGGATACTGGACACTCAACTGTAGAGCACGGTCAATTGATGAAAGTCAAATACCAGGGCGAACGCTAAAACGTCTGCGACTTGGTACCGACTGGAGAACCGCGCCACTCAGGTAGGCTTCGACGGCACCGGGAGCCGGTGAGTGGCCGCCGTCCGATGCCATGATAGTAGACTCGCCTGGCGCCGCCTGGGCGTGCCGATAGGCGTTCGCTAAGCCGCGCGATTCCAGGGTGACCGGACGATCCTCCATGCGATCTCTGTGTTGTCATTGTTGTGCTGACCGGGTATGTCGGGTCGCCGATGTTAGCAATGACGTCGACAAGGCCAAAGATCGATTTCTGCGTTGCTATGAAGAATTGCCGATATAGCTGTGGCAGCGTCGCTAGTTGCCCGGATCGAGTACTGGCTTGTCCGGGTTCGCCTGTGTTCGATAGGGCAGTTGCGCGGCATGCGGGTCGACGATCGTGTTGTCGATCACGCGTTCGACGTCCGCTGTCTTCGCAAGCTCGGCGAGGAACGTGCGCTTGTCGAAGCCGGGCGCGACGCAGCCTTCCACGTAGATGAAGCGGCGTTGCAGCGTGAGCCACAGTGTCGACTGTTCGCGCCAGTGCGTCGCATAGTTGATGTTGGCAAGACGCCGCTGCACAGCTTCGGCGATTTCCGCGTCGTACAGATAGGCGTTCGACAAACGGCAGCGGCCCTCTATCCAGCAGCTATTGCCACGTTCGATCCGGTAATGGCTGTCGTCGAGCCATTCCTTTTCCGTTTCGAATGGACCGAGTGGTGTGGGGCACTCGCTGATTGCCCTGGAGATCTGAAAGAACGGGTCGTGGCCGCGATTCACGCGCGGTTGTTCCGCATGAGCTTGAATCGCGGCCGTGCAGACCAGCAGACAGGCGAGGCGCAATTCGATCAGGCGTGTCATCTTTAACCCGCTCCAGGTGTTGGCCGTTCAACTGTAAGGAGTTGAACGGCAACCCTATTTTTACACCTGATGCGGGCAAGTGCTTGACGGACAACGGGCGACGACGGCCACTCACGCGCCTGCGGAGGCTTCCAGTTCCGCCAGACGTTTGCGTAGCAGTCGATCCTCCTGGAAGCGGGTGGATTCGTCCCGGATCACGGCGACGATGCCGCTGAGTTCGTTTTGCGGCGAATGCAGCAGCGCGACGGTGAAGGCGATCGACATTGACCGTCCGTTCTTATCCACTGCGGGGACACGCAGCACGTCATTGCCGTAACGGGTTTCACCCGTTGCCATGGTCTTGTGATAACCGTCCCAATGGCGGCCACGCAGGCGTTCAGGAATGATCAGGTCCAGTGACTGTCCGAGCGCCTCGCTTTGCGTAAAGCCGAACATGCGTTCAGCCGCTGGGTTCCAGAAAGTGATGCTGCCGCCGGCATCGGAGATGATGATGGCGTCGCCGATTGCGTTGGCGAGTTGCTGGAAGTCGATGGCGGTTTGCACGGCGGTCCTCCAAAGTGAACACACGGATTTGAAGCGGATGCAGCGCCCTCACGGGCGCCGCATTTTCACGTCAGAGCCCGAAGCGGGCTCCTATCACCGTTAAACTGCCTTGATTTCGCGTAGATTGAAGATGTCCTGCCGGCTGTAGCCCAGGCCCAACAGCACCTCGTCCGTATGCTCTCCGAGCAGCGGCGAGGCGGTCACTTCCGGCTTCATATCCGAGAACTTGATCGGGCTGCCGACGGTCAGATACGAGCCGCGTTTCTTGTGCGGCACTTCGACAATCGTGCCGCTCGCGCGCAATGACGGATCGTTAGCCAGTTCTTTCATCGTCAGCACCGGTGCGCACGGAATGTCGAACTTGCGCAGGATGTCGACCGCTTCGAACTTGGTCTTGTCGGCGAGCCACGCTTCGATCGTCTTGAAGATGTCGAAGATGTGCGGCTGACGCGCTTCCGCGGTCTTGTAGGACGGGTCATCGATCCACTCGGGCTTGCCGAGTGCCTTGCAGATCGGTTCCCACGCGTGGCCCTGGATCGTGAAGTAGATATAAGCGTTCGGGTCCGTTTCCCAGCCCTTGCACTTGAGCACCCATCCCGGCTGACCGCCGCCACCCGCATTGCCGCCGCGCGGCACCACGTCGCTGAATTCGCCGTGCGGATACTGCGGATATTCCTCGAGATAGCCGACCCGTTCCAGCCGTTGCTGGTCACGCAGTTTCACCCGGCACAGGTTCAGCACGCTGTCCTGCATCGACACGGCAACCTTCTGGCCTTTGCCGGTTTTATCGCGGCCGAGCAGCGCGGTCAGAATGCCGATCGCCAGATGCATACCGGTGTTGCTGTCGCCGAGCGCGGCGGCGCTGATGGTCGGCGGGCCGTCCCAGAAGCCGGTAGTGGAGGCCGCGCCGCCCGCGCACTGCGCGACGTTTTCATAGACCTTCAGGTCGTCGTAGTGATGGCCGTCGCTAAAGCCCTTCACCGAAGCGACGATCATCTTCGGATTGAGTTCGTTCAGGCGTTCCCACGAAAAGCCCATCCGGTCCAACGCGCCCGGGCCGAAATTCTCGACCAGAACGTCGGACTCACGAATCAGCTTTTCGAGCACTTCCTTGCCTTCAGGCTTTTTCGTGTCCAGCGTGAGCGACTTCTTGTTGCTGTTGAGCATGGTGAAATACAGCGCGTCGGCATCGGGGATGTCGCGCAGCTGGTTACGCGTCACGTCGCCCGAACCGGGTCGTTCGACCTTGATCACATCGGCGCCGAACCAGGCGAGCAACTGCGTGCACGCCGGACCTGCCTGAACGTGGGTGAAGTCGATGATCTTGATGCCTTCTAGAGGTTTGGTCATGTCGATAGCTCCGTAGTTGCCCTGATTACTTTTTCATTGCCGCGCTTTGCGGATTCAGATTGGTCAGGCGGCCGCTCTCGGTGCCCGCCGCTTCATCGATGACGGCATTGATCAGGCTCGGTTTGCCCGATGCGATCGCTTCGAGCAGCGCCTTCGTCAGTTCTTCCGGTGTGCTCGCGTGATAACCGACGCCGCCGAACGCCTCGATCATCCTGTCGTAACGCGCACCCTTTACGAAGACGGTCGGTGCGACGTCCTTGCCGCCGGTCGGGTTCACGTCGGTGCCGCGATACACGCCGTTGTTGTTGAATACGATCGTGCAGACGGGCAGTTCGTAACGGCAGATCGTTTCGAGTTCCATCCCGCTGAAACCGAACGCGCTGTCGCCTTCGATCGCGACAACCGGTTTGCCGGTCGTGACCGCCGCGCCGATGGAGAAGCCCATGCCGATACCCATGATTCCCCACGTGCCCGAATCGAAGCGTTTGCGCGGCTCGTACATGTCGATAATGCTGCGCGCGTAGTCGAGCGTATTCGCGCCTTCGTTGACGACATTGATGTCCGGACGCGTCTTCAGCACATCGCGAATCGCACGCAATGCGCTGTGGAAGTTCATCGGCGACGGGTTCTTGTCGAGCGTCTCGGCCATCTTGGCGAGATTCCTGTTCTTGCGCTCGGCAATCGCGCCGAGCCACTCGGCGCCCGGTTTGCGGAAGCTAGCATCGATGCCGGCGCGCAGTGCGGCCACGCATGAACCGATATCGCCGATGACCGGCGCGGCAATCGCGACGTTGCTGTCGATTTCGGTCGGCGAGATATCGACCTGGATGAATCGCTTCGGCTGCGCGCCCCACGTTTTGCCTTTGCCGTGCGAAAGCAGCCAATTCAGACGCGCGCCGATCAGCACGACCACGTCGGCCTCCTGCAGCACGAACGAGCGCGCCGCCGACGCCGATTGTTCATGCGTATCGGGCAACAGGCCCTTGGCCATCGACATCGGCAGATAGGGAATGCCGCTTTGCTCGACGAAGCCGCGGATCTCCGCGTCGGCCTGCGCGTACGCCGCGCCTTTGCCGAGCAGGATCAGCGGACGTTTGGCGCTCTTGAGCACCTCGATCGCACGCTTGACGGAGTCCGGCGCCGGCAACTGGCGCGGCGCAGCGTCGACGACTTTCACGAGCGACTGCTGCGCCTTCACGGCATCGAGCGTTTGCGAGAGCAGTTTGGCGGGCAAGTCCAGATAGACGCCACCGGGGCGGCCCGACACGGCGGCGCGGATCGCACGCGCCACACCGATGCCGATGTCCTCCGCATGCAGCACGCGATACGCGGCCTTGGCATATGGCCTGGCCGCATTCAGCTGATCCATTTCCTCGTAATCGCCTTGCTGCAGATCGACGATTTCGCGTTCGCTCGAACCGCTGATCAGAATCATCGGGAAACAGTTGGTGGTCGCATTGGCGAGCGCCGTCAGGCCGTTCAGAAAGCCCGGCGCCGACACGGTCAGGCAGATGCCCGGCTTCTGCGTGATGTAACCCGAAATGGCGGCCGCGTTGCCTGCGTGCTGTTCATGACGAAAGCCGATGAAACGCATTCCTTCCGCTTGTGCCAGTCGCGCCAGGTCGGTAATGGGAATGCCGACCAGACCAAAAATGGTATCGATGTCGTTCAGTTTCAGCGCATCGATGACGAGATGGAATCCGTCGGTCGTTTCGGTCGCCTGTTGTTTCAACGTGTCCTCCGTTGTGGACTGGTCGGCTTCTGCCATGACATCTCTCCTTGTTGGCGGGGCATTGTGTGGTGGGTCGTGAGCGGCGCGCTCACACGGGCGTTTATTCGGATGAGCCGCTGGACCACGGCTGCAGCCGTGGTTCGGGCGCGGCTACGCCGGCTCGCGCGCCCGAGTTTTCGATCCAGCGCTTTCTCATGGGGGCAAGGATGAACTTCGCGGAGACGGCGGCGGCGATCGAGATGACTGCTGCCGAGATGAACACCGTGTTCCATCCGCCGTTCGCCGACAGCAGCGAGGCGATCGGCACCAGCATCGCCGCCGTACCCTTGGCGGTGTAGAGCGTGCCCGCATTCGCAGCGGCGTGTTTGCTGCCGAACGTGTCCGCGCAAGTCGCGGGGAAGATCGAGAAGATCTCGCCCCAGCAGAGGAAGACAGTGGCTGCGAAGAACATGAACGCATACGGGTTGTGGCCGAACTGCATCAGCCCCAGCAGCGCGACGCCTTCACCGAGGAAGATCATGAACATCGTGTTTTCGCGGCCGATGCGGTCTGAGAGAAAGCCGCAGAGGGGACGGGTGAGGCCGTTGCACAAGTTGTCGATCGACAGCGTCATCGTGAGGAGCGGCAGCGTGATGCCGATCAAACTCACGGGCAGCTTGGCAAAACCATATTCCTTCGCGATGGGCCCGAGCTGCGCCGTCGCGATGATGCCGCCGGCTGCCACGAATACGAACATGAAATACAGCACCCAGAAGAGCGGCGAGCGGATCATCTGGCCGGACGTGTAATCGATCTTGCTGGCAACGATACGTTTGGTCGGGATCGCATTGGCGGGCGGCTTCGGCCGCACCATCAGGGTGGCGAGCAGCAGGATGAAGACACCTTGGAAAATGCCGAAGAACATGAATGCGTGCTCGTAGCCCGAACGCTGGATCATGTTGGCAATCGGTATCACCGTGACGGCCGCGCCGGCGCCGAAACCCGCTGCGGTTAGCCCGGCCGCGAGACCGCGTTTGTCCGGAAACCATTTGAGCGCCATGCCGACGCAGGTGCCATACACGCAGCCCGCACCAATGCCGGCGATGACCGCTGCGACGTACAGTTCGGCGAGACTGGTCGCATGTGCGTTGATGATCCAGCCGAGCGCTGCGCACAATGCGCCGCCGCTCACCACCGGGCGCGGCCCGAACTTGTCGACGAGCCAGCCCTCGACGGGCACGAGCCAGGTTTCGGTGACGATGAAGATCGTGAAGGCGGTCTGGATCGCCGCCTGGCCCCAATGGTGAGCGTTGTCCATCGGTACGACGAACAGCGTCCACGCATACTGCAGATTCGCCACCAGGCCCATGCACATGATGCCGATGGCGAGTTGCACCCACCGGTGTTGCCAGAATGGTGCGCTGCCGCCTTCCGATACGTTGGAATGTCCCATGTCTCCGTCTCCTGTTCTGCCGCGCTCGAGTGGCGCGTTGAACTTACGTGATCGAATCGCTTCGTCGCCGTTTGCCTGCGGGCGATGAAGCGCCAATGGTCGGCCAGAAAGCACTGCACTCGCGAAAACCCTTACTCGCCGACGCACAACTGTTGAGAGAACGCTATTGCACGTGCAACGTGTGTGAGGGGATGCTGCGCGAGAACGGCAATAAACGAAAGTTAAAACATTTTATGGTTTGTATTAGGCATCCATAATATTAGGGTCTACCCTTTGGACTTGGAGGGGTGCGGAAACACGACATTTCTCCGTGGGGCGGGTTTCCCCGAGGTTGGTTGACTCGTGATTTTTTGCGCGCGGGCTGACGAACGCGGGGCCGTTCGGCGGGCGGTCGCTGTGAAAATTGAGCGAATCGAAAAGCATGCACGACGGGGTTCTCGCGGCGCAGGAGGTCGTTGGATTTCCTGCGAGACCGCGCATGCGGGAGGTAAAGGAACTGGATCTCCGACCACCATCGCTGCCGCACCGGCGATCGCATGTATAAACAAAACACTATCGTTTTTCGAAGAAACTTTAACTATTGTTTATTCATGGGCGCTCCTATTCTAGGTTCAATGTCATTTGCCGGAAGGAGACGACCATGAACCCAGCTCAATTGCATGCTCGCGACAGCGAGCACGATGCGCAAGTCCAGGCGCAACTGTGTGCCTATAACGCCGCTTTCGACGAACTCGGCCTGCGCTTCCGTTGGGATGAGCGCACGCTGACGACGCTGGCCATGATCGACGGCGAACAGGAGCAGATTGCCGCGTACATCGAAGCGCAGCATCCGCACTTGCTGAAAGCCTATAGCGCCGAATTTCTGAGCCGCGCCATTCTCGAGAAGAAACACGCCCGCTATCCAGTGCGCTTGCAGATACGCGTCGATAGTGCGACGCCTGCGAGCCACGTGATGCGACAATCACAGACGAGCCGCCGGTCCGAACGCCCGTCGTACGAAGTGGAATTGCCGGCGCTAGTTGGCGTGTAGACGGCGATGCGCGGGATGAGGGCGCCGGCTGCGGGACGGCTACGCGCCCTGTTAGCGCTTTAGCGCCTCACCGCTGCGTGCGCCGATTTTCCACCGCGAACTTGATCAGTTCCGCCTGACCTTCAATATCGAGCTTGCGCTTCAGATTCAACCGGTGCGTCTCCACCGTCCGCACGGACAGATCGTTGCGCTGGGCGATCTGCTTGCTCGACAGGCCCTCGGCCAACGCATCGAGAATGTCGCGCTCGCGCGGCGTGAGACGTTCGACCGGCGATTGCGTCGCCGTCGCCTGGATCA
Organism: Paraburkholderia sp. RAU2J; assembly: GCF_003634845.1. Lineage (NCBI taxonomy): Bacteria > Pseudomonadati > Pseudomonadota > Betaproteobacteria > Burkholderiales > Burkholderiaceae > Paraburkholderia > Paraburkholderia sp. RAU2J. The sequence continues at coordinate 2,669,402 of NZ_RBXG01000002.1, read as the reverse complement.
GCCGCGCGCCGAGCCCCGCGCTGAAAAACGTCTTGCCGTCGAGCACCGCCCCGATCGCCTGAATGATTTCGGTGGCGGGCGAGTCCTTGAGCACGTAGCCGCTCGCGCCCGCGCGAACCGCCTGGGTCACGTATTCGAGGTTGTCGTGCATCGACAGCATCAGCACGCGAATCGCCGGAAAGCGCTCATGAAAGAGCCCCGCCAGCGCGATGCCGTTCATCCCGTTCATGCCGACGTCCATCAGCACCAGATGTGGCGTCTCGCTCGCGGCGACTGTTAGCGCCTCCTGCGCGTTGCCCGCTTCGCCCACCACTTCGAAGTGGCGCACCGCTTCGAGACGCGCGCGCAGACCGTCGCGCACGAGCGGGTGATCGTCGACGAGAAGCAGGCGCGCGATGGCGAAAGAGGTGTCGTTCATGAATGGATTTCCTGCAGGGGCGGCTGCGCCGCCTCGGATGTGCCGAGCGGCACGCGCGCGGTGACGAGCGTATGGCCGGTTTGTGAGGCGAGCGATAGCTTGCCGCCGAGCGCTTCGAGCCGCTCGCGCATATTGCGCAGACCGATGCCCGAGCGCCGGCCGACGAAAGCGTGCGTTACGTCGAAGCCGCGGCCATTGTCAGCGATCGTCAGCGTGACCGCGTCGTGAGAGATGTCGAGCGCGAGCGCCGCGCTCGACGCCTGCGCATGGCGCACGATATTGGTCAACGCTTCCTGGGCGATGCGAAACAGCACGGTGTTGACGGTGTCGGGCAGCGTTGCCGCATGTGTGTGCGTGATCTGCGTGAAGCCGATCTCGATGCCGGACTCCTCGCTGAGTTCGCGCGTCAGTTGCTCCAGCGCGGCCGCAACGCCGAGATCGTCGAGCATCGACGGACGCAGCGCGTGAGAAATACGCCGCACTTCGCGCAAGGTATCGCCGAGCCGCGTGAGACTGGTGGTGAGCGCGGCTTCGGCGGCGGGCACGCGCGCGTCGGCGCGCTCGAAGCGCGCGAGCGCGGATTCGAGCAGCAGCTTCACAGACACCATCATCTGGCTGATGCCGTCGTGCAACTCGCGCGACAAACGCGCGCGTTCGTTTTCCTGCGACTCGACCACCTGCTGCGCGAGCCGCTTCAGTTTCGCGTCGGCGCTGCGGTATTCGGTGACGTTGAGCACGAGCGCGCACAGCGCGATCACGGCGAGCCCGGCCACGGCAATGGCGTCGATCCACTTCATCGTGCGATCGATGTTGGCGGCCGCGCCTTCGTCGATATGCGCGAGCGTCGTGTCGACGTCGTCGAGATAGATGCCGGTGCCGATCATCCAGCCCCAGCGTTCGAGCGGCACCACGTAGCCGAGTTTCGACGCGATCTTGCCGGTCGACGGACGATGCCACAGGTAACGCACGTAGCCGCCGCCGCGCGAGGCCGCGGCGACCAACTGCTGGATCGTCGGCGTGCCCTGGCTGTCACGCAGCGCCCATAGATCGCGTCCGACCAGATCGGGCTCGCGTGGATGCATCAGCGAACGGCCGTGCATGTCGTAGACGAAGAAGTAGCCGTCCTTGCCGAAATCCATTTTTTCCAACACGTCGAGCGCGCGCATGCGCAGCAGCGCATCGTCGCGCGCGTTGTCCTGGCCGGCATCGTAAAGCGGCGCGATCGCGGTGGTGGCAAGCTCGACGTAATGTTTGAGCTCGATTTCCTTGCTCGCCATGTACGCGGCCTGGGTGGTCGCGTGCTGCGTTTCGGCGAGCGCCGTGGCTTCCCGGCGCACGCCGGTTTCGATGCTGGCGATAGCCGCGAGAAAGGGCACGATCGCCAGCAGGACAATCTTCGCTTTGAGTTTCATCGTTGAAAAAACAGCCGACAGGCTACGTAGTATTACGTAACCGGCTTACGTAGTTGCGCGCTTGTGAGGACGCTCACGAAGGCGAATACTACATCCCCGCGGCAACCCGCGCGCGGCGGCTCCCTTTGGCCTGTTGCGCGCGTCGATTCGCGTGGCCGCACATGCCGGGTCGCCCCGGTATGTTCGCAAACAGGCGGGAGACGCCTGCATCCGGTTTTCTGCCCAAATATCAGATCATCGGTTTTCCGTGCGCGGGGCCTGGAGCCATGGCGTGCGGTGTCGATAATAGACCTAGGAGAAGTTCGTGGAGACCTCCCCATCCGCCGGCCGTTCATGGCTCTGGCTCATTCTGCTGATCCCTTATATCGCGCTGCTGTGGCTGCCGTTCTATAACGACACGCATCCGCCGCTGTTCGGCTTTCCGTTCTTCTACTGGTATCAGTTTCTGTGGGTGCCGTTGACCTCGCTGCTGATTTACATCGTGTATCGAGGTGTCAAATGAATGATCTGAATCCCGTGAACCCGGTGGCGATGAGCGTGTTCATCGCGTTCTTCGTGCTCGTCACCGTGATCGGCTTTTTCGCCGCGCGCTGGAAGCGGGGCGACCTGACGCAATTGCATGAATGGGGTCTTGGCGGCCGCCAGTTCGGCACGATCATTTCGTGGTTCCTCGTGGGCGGCGACTTCTACACCGCCTATACCGTGATCGCGGTGCCCGCACTGGTGTATTCGGTGGGCGCGTACGGCTTCTTTGCATTGCCGTACACGATCATCGTCTATCCGTTCGTGTTCGCGGTGATGCCGAAGCTGTGGAAGGTCGCACATGCGAAGAACCACATCACGGCGGCGGACTACGTGCAGGGCGAGTATGGCGGCAAGTGGTTCCCGGCGGCGGTCGCGCTGACCGGCATCGTCGCGACGATGCCGTATATCGCGCTGCAACTGGTCGGTATGCAGGTGGTGATCAAAGGGCTCGGCGTGAGCGGCGAAATGCCGTTGATCGTCGCCTTCGTGATTCTGGCGCTCTACACGTATGCGAGCGGCCTGCGCGCGCCGGCGATGATCGCGTTCGTCAAGGACATCATGATCTATATCGTCGTGATCGCGGCGGTGTGGCTGATTCCGGCGAAGCTGGGCGGCTACGCGCACGTGTTCGACGCGGCCGATGCGCATTTCAAGGCCAAGGGCGGTATGACCGGCATCATTCTGCACCCGGGGCAGTTCACCGCGTTCGCTTCGCTCGCGTTGGGTTCGGCGCTGGCGGCGTTCATGTATCCGCATACGATGACGGCAGTGTTGTCGTCCGCGTCGGCGAAGACGGTCAAGAAGAATGCGATCTTCCTGCCCGCGTACACGTTGCTGCTCGGTCTGATCGCGTTGCTCGGCTATATGGCGATTGCCGCCGACGTGAACGTCAAGTCGCCGTCCGATGTAGTGCCGGCGTTGTTCGGCACGCTGTTCCCGCAGTGGTTCGTCGGCTTCGCGGCCGCGGCGATTGCGATCAGCGCGTTGGTGCCCGCCGCGATCATGTCGATCGGCGCGGCCAATCTGTTCACCCGCAACCTGTGGCGTCCGCTGGTGTCGCCGAATATCTCGCCCGAGAGCGAGGCTTCAACCGCGAAGATCGTGTCGCTGGTCGTGAAGTTCGGCGCGCTGCTGTTCATCGTGTTCCTGCCGACGCAGTATGCGATCGACCTGCAGTTGCTTGGCGGCGTGTGGATTCTGCAGATTTTCCCGGCGATCGTGTTCTCGTTGTATACGCGTCGACTCAACACGCCGGGTCTGTTCTTCGGCTGGCTGGTCGGGATCGTGATCGGGTCCGGGCTGGCGATCTCGCAAGGGCTCAAGCCGGTGTACGCGCTGCATCTCGGCGCTACCACCTATCCGTTGTATATCGGCCTGATTGCGCTGGTGGCCAATATCGTCGTGACCTTTGCCGTGTCGGCGGTGTCGCCGCGCCGAGCGGTGGCAGCGGCTTGATCGTTGTGTTTGTCTGAATAGAACGCCGCGAAGCTTCTGCTTCGCGGCGTTTTTTCTTGTGCGTACTGTCTGGCGGTTCTTTGCCGATTCGCCTCAGGCGTCGGCCCAGCGGCGTAGCAGATTGTGATAGATGCCGGTGAGGCTGACCACCGTGGGGTCGTTCGAACCCTTCTCGGCGGCAAGACGCTGCACGTCGTTGTCGAGTTGAAACAGCATGGTGCGCTCGCTGGAGTGCTCCCGTTCGTCCTGCTTCTTTCATACGAATAACAAGCCGTGCATGGCCGTGATTCGGATTCAGGTACGCGGGCGGACGGTTTTCACCGCGATGTCGGCGGTCGATGGGTTGCTGCAAAGGGGCCGGTAACGCTATAGCCCGCCACCTTGATCGGCGACAGCGAAGCTTCGATTCACGGACCGTCTGCGGCTGGCAGTCCGAAAAGGCCGCGCTGACGTTCTCATGCAGGCGGCGCAGGTTCGTTGTGCAAGAAACCTGCGCGATCCACAGCATGCGATGCCTCGCTACAGCATTCGCGCCAGCATTAAAACCGCTCGACGCTGAACGGCTGCGGATTCACCACCGTCGGTTCACCGGTCATCATCTCGGCGATCAGCCGGCCCGTTATCGGACCGAGCGTCAGTCCGTGGTGCGCGTGGCCGAAGGCGAACCATAAGCCCGCGTGTCTCTTCGCCGGCCCGATGACCGGCATCATGTCGGGTGTGCATGGGCGCCCGCCCATCCACGGTTCAGCGTCGAGACGCTCGCCCAGCGGAAACAGCGTGCGCGCAATCGGCTCGACCGCGGCGAGTTGCGTCGGCGTTTTCGCCGCATCGCGGCGCGCGATTTCGGCGCCGGTCGTGAGCCGGATGCCGCGCGCCATCGGCGCGAGCAGATAGCCATTCTCGACATCCAGCACCGGATGATTCAGCCGGGCGTTTTCTCGCGCCGCGTAATGCATGTGGTATCCGCGTTTGACAGCGAGCGGCACGCGATAACCGAGCCGCGAACTCACGCGATCCGACCACGGCCCCAACGCGACGACCGCCGAGTCCGCCTTCACCGTGCCGGCTTCCGTATCGACCTGCCAGCCTTCGCGAAACGTGTCCGCATCGCCGAAAAAAAAGCGTCCGCCGAGCGCTGCGAAATACTTCGCGTACGCGGTGACAAGCGCATTCGGATCGCTGACCGAATCGGATTCGGGGTAGCGCAGCCCGCCTCGCAGATGCGTGTCGAGATCGGGCTCCATCTGCTGCAACCGTGCGGGATCGAGCGTTTCGAACGCGACGCCATACTCGCGATGCCACTGTTGCGCGAGCCGCATTTCCGCCTCCTGTGCCGCGTCGCTGCGAAACACCTTGATCCAGCCGATCGGGCGCAGCAGCGCGCTCGCACCGGCAGCGGCGGCAAGCGCACGGTGCTCGCTCACGCAATGTTCGATTAGCGTCGAATATGACTTCGCGATCTCCGCATGTCTTGCCGGATGAGAGTTGCGCCAGTACTGCCACAGGAACGGCGCGGTCCTGAGCATCGCGTCGGCGTGGTAGCGAACGTCGGGCGACTGGTTGCGCGCGTAGCGAAGCAGGGTGCCGAGGTCGCGCGGAAACGCATAGGGATAAACGCCTTCGCGCTGAATCAGCCCGGCGTTGCCGAACGAGGTTTCGTTGCCGGGCAATTTGCGATCGATCAGCGCAACCTGGCGGCCGCGCTTCTGCAGATGCACGGCCACGCTTACGCCGACAATGCCGGCACCGAGCACGACGGTATCGAATTTCATGCTGCCTGTTTGCCTCGCTTGAAATGATTGCGCTCGAAGATCGAAGATATCCAGGACCCGGTCATCGCTTGAACTCCGGCCTCGGCGGGTTTTATCTTACAACGCGGTGTTGTCGCAGAACCCGGATAACCCGCTCGAATGGGCACGGAAAACCCGCGAAAAGGAGCCATGCAAGTGCGCGTCACGCACGCTGATCCGCCTCACTTCGAAGCATCGAACATCATCCGGCACCGACCTGCATCCCGTCACCGTGTAAACTGCTGACTTTTTGTCTCCGGTGGTATGTTGCAAGCCCCCCAGCGCATAGCGCCCAGCGGCCCGGCGCTTATTCGCCTGCTGGCCCGTCTGGCCGATGTCGATGTCCCCGAATCCAGGCAGTCGCTGTCGGACCGGCTGAGCCAATGGCTCGGCTGGACCGACGCGATTGCGTTGTCGTCGGCGCTGAACGGCAATCCGCCAGCGCTCGCCGCCGGTGCGCGCGGCTTCGGCAGCGCCGAAGAGGACGAGTGCGTCCGTGTGCGCGGCGCGCTCGCCAAGGCCGTTGCCGGCGACAGCGTGTTGGCCGGAACGCGGCGGCGCGGTCACGGGCAAACGCAGATGCAGATGCAGGATGCCCCAGCCGACTACGCGGTGTTTCGTCAACGCTACCTCGCCATCCAGCAGTCGATGGAAACGGGCATCGCCACGCTGCGCGGCCGTCTGCGGGGCATGCTCGCCGCGCGGACGCCCGCGATGGCGCGCCTCGCGGTGATCGACGCGGTGATGGAGCGCGCGCTGAGCGAGCGCGAGCGGAATCTCCTGGCGTCGGTGCCGGGCCTGCTTGCCGGGCACTTCGAGCGTTTGCGCGCAGCCGAAGAGCAGGCGCTTGCCGCCGCACAGACAGCAGAGGCTTCCGAAGACGCCGTGCCGGTCACGCCCGGCGCCTGGCTGGACGTATTCCGCAAGGATATGCAGAGCGTCCTGCTTGCCGAACTGGAGGTTCGTTTTCAACCGGTGGAGGGGTTGCTCGCGGCCCTTCGCACCCGCTAACTGGGACGCTATGTCCAGATATCGTATTGATCTCGTTGTATTCCTGGCAGGTCTGGCCGCTGCGTGCTGGATCGCCGCCAGCTATGTCGGTTCGAACCCGCTGGCGCTGGCCGTCACGTTATTGATCGGTGCCTGCTACGTGGCAGGCGCGCTCGAACTGCGCCGCTACAGTCAGGCGACTGCGACGTTGACGCGCGCGGTCACGGGGCTCGCCGGGCCGCCGCCGAGTCTTGCGGCATGGCTGGAGCCGCTGCATCCGAGCCTGCGCAACGCGGCGCGGCTGCGCATCGAGGGCGAGCGCGTAGCCTTGCCCGGACCGGCGCTGACGCCTTACCTCGTCGGCCTGCTGGTGTTGCTCGGCATGCTGGGCACGCTGCTCGGCATGGTGGCGACGCTGCGTGGCACAGGCCTCGCGTTGGAGAGCGCCACGGATTTGCAGGCGATCCGCGCGTCGCTGGCGGCGCCCGTCAAGGGGCTGGGCTTCGCGTTTGGCACCTCGATTGCGGGCGTGGCCACGTCGGCGATGCTCGGGTTGTTGTCCGCGCTGTATCGCCGCGAGCGGCTCGAAGCGGCGCAGACGCTCGACATGAAGATCGCGACGAGCTTGCGCGTGTACTCGCAGAGCCATCAGCGCGAGGAAAGCTTCAGGCTGCTGCAACGCCAGGCCGAGGTGATGCCGGCGCTGGTCGAACGCCTGCAGACGATGATGACGGCCATCGAGCAACAGAGCGCCGCGTCGAACGAGCGGCAGATCGCAAACCAGCACGCGTTCCATGGCAAGACCGAGGCCGCGTATATGCGCCTTGCCGGAGCCGTCGAACAGTCGTTGAAGGACAGCGTCGCCGAAAGCGCACGTGCTGCCGGCGCGGCGTTGCAGCCGATCATGGAAACTACGCTGGCCGGCCTTGCGCGTGAGGCGGCGGCGTTGCACGAGACGGTCTCCCAGGCGGTGCAGCGGCAGCTCGACGGACTTTCGAGCGGTTTCGAGGCGACCAGCGCGAACGTCGCACAGATCTGGAACAACGCATTGGCCGGCCATCAGCGCTCGAACGACGAACTGGCCGCGCATCTGCGCACGTCTCATGAACGTGCCGCCGAGATCTTCGAACGACGCTCGGCCGCGCTGCTGGACGGCGTATCCGCGCGACTCGACGCGACGGCGGGCAGTGTGTCGCAAGCATGGAAGGATGCGCTGTCGCAGCAGGAGAGCGTCGGCGAGAAGCTGGCGGCGAACAACCAGCAAGCGCTGGTGACGGCTGCTGCGACCTTCGAGCAGCATTCGGCGTCGCTGTTGCGCACGGTGGGTCAGTCGCACGCGGATTTGCAAACGGCGTTGGCGTCACGCGACGAACAGCGGCTGGTGGTTTGGAGTGAAACGCTCGAGTCGATGGCGACAAAGTTGAGCGAACAGTGGGAGCAGTCGGGCACGCAAACCGCGGGCCGTCAGCAGGCAATCTGCGAGGCGCTGGCGCAAACCGCACGCGATATCTCAGCACAAACGCAAGCGCATGCAAGCGAGACGATCGGCGAGATCGACCGCCTTGTACAAGCGGCGGCGGAAGCGCCGAAAGCTGCGGCGAACCTGCAAGCGGAACTGGCCGCGCGGGATCAGGAACGTCTGGCCGCATGGACGGAAACGCTCGGTTCGATGGCAAGCAAGCTGAGCGAACAGTGGGAGCAGTCGGGCGCGCAAACCGCGAGCCGTCAGCAGGCAATCTGCGAGGCGCTGGCGCAAACCGCACGCGACATCTCGGCGCAAACGCAAGCGCATGCAAGCGAGACGATCGGCGAGATCGACCGCCTTGTACAAGCGGCGGCGGAAGCGCCGAAAGCTGCGGCGAACCTGCAAGCGGAACTGGCCGCGCGGGATCAGGAACGTCTGGCCGCATGGACCGAAACGCTCGGCTCAATGGCCGCTAAATTGAGCGAACAGTGGGAGCAGTCGGGCGCGCAAACCGCGAGCCGTCAGCAGGCAATCTGCGAAACGCTGGCGCAAACCGCACGCGATATCTCGGCACAAACGCAAGCGCATGCAAGCGAGACGATCGGCGAGATCGAGCGCCTCGTGCAAGCCGCGTCCGAAGCGCCGAAGGCCGCGGCGGAGGTCGTCGCCGAACTGCGCCAGAAGCTCTCCGACAGCATGGTCCGCGACACCGCGATGCTGCAGGAGCGCAGCCGCTTGCTGGAAACGCTGGAGACGCTGCTCGACGCTGTGAACCACGCGTCCACCGAGCAACGCACGGCAGTCGACGCGCTGGTCGCCACGTCGGCGGATCTGCTGGAGCGCGTCAGCACCCGCTTCACCGATCACGTCGAGCACGAGACCGGCAAGCTCGGCGCGGTCGCCGCGCAAGTCACAGGCAGCGCGGTCGAAGTGGCGAGCCTCGGCGAAGCGTTCGGCGCGGCCGTGCAGATGTTCGGCGAATCGAACGACAAGCTGGCCGCTCACCTGCAACGTATCGAAACCGCGCTGGACAAGTCCCTCGCGCGCAGTGACGAACAACTGGCCTATTACGTCGCGCAGGCGCGTGAAGTGATCGATTTGAGCGTGATGTCGCAGAAGCAGATCGTCGAAGACCTGCAGCGGATTGCGGGTCAGCGCGCGTCCGCCGGAGCCGACGTCGTATGAGCGAGGAAATCGACGGCGGCGTGGAGCCGGCCGCGCCGATCTGGCCGGTATTCGGCGACCTGATGTCGGTGCTGCTGGGCGCGTTCGTGCTGATCCTGGTGAGCGTCATCGGCGTGCAGCTCGAGCTCTCCAACAAGCTGGAGCAGGAGGTCAAGCAGCGTCAGGCGGAAACGCAGCGCCGCAAGACGCTCGAGCAGGCGTTGGCCGGGCCGCTGGCGGCCGGGCGCGTGACGCTCGTCAACGGGCGCATCGGCATCAGCGGCAACGTGCTGTTTGCGCTGAATTCCGATCAGTTGCAGCCGCAAGGCCGGGATCTGCTGAAGAGCCTCGCCGGACCGCTGTCCGCGTATCTGCAGGCCAACGACGAAATCCTCATGGTGAGCGGCTTTACCGACGACCAGCGCCTGCGCGAAGGCAATCGCCGTTTCGCGGACAACTGGGAGCTGTCGGCGCAGCGCGCCTTGACGGTGACGCGTGGCTTGATCGACGCAGGCGTGCCGGCGGCGTCGGTGTTCGCGGCCGCGTTCGGCTCGCAGCAGCCGGTGAGTTCGAATGCGGATGATCAGGGGCGGGCCAAAAACCGTCGCGTGGAAATCGCGCCGATTCCCCGGCCGTCGACTGCAACGGTGAAGCCCGGTGCATAGCGGCGACAGCAACGATAGCAACGAGCGCGACGTGACAAACACCGCCCGCGCGACGCTCGACGCGTGGCGTGCGCGCGGTGCGGATCGTCTGGACCCCGTGCGCTTTCATTTTATCGCGGCGCTGGAACGTCGCGCGGCCGCTCATGGCGGCGAGGCGCGGCGCATGCTCGACGAGAGGCTGTCAGGATTGCTCGATGCGTATGCCGCGGATCTCGAACGCGCGACGGCCGCAGCCGCAGCCGCATCCGCCAAAGCCGACGCCACTGCGCCGGTCTCGACTTCACGCGAGCGCGCCCAGGAAACGCTGGCGGATCTGATCGGCCACATCGCCCGTCATGTGCAAGCCGAGCGCGCGGACGCCGCTTCGTATCCGGAGTTGCCGGCGCTCGATTACTTCCGGGACGTCTGGTCCAAAGTCCGCGCCGAGAAACAGATGCGCCAGTCGCTGGCGCAAGTGCCCGGCAACGCCGGCCCGCTCAACTCGAGTAGCCTCGTGCACCGTTCGCTTTCGTTGATGCGGGAGTTGTCGCCGGGATATCTGAAGCAGTTCTTGTCGTACGTCGATACGTTGGCGTGGATGGAGCAGCTAAACGGCGGCGGCGCGCCAGTGGGTAAAGAAGCGCCGCGCGCCGGAAGCGGCGGCAAAGGCGCGCGCGGGAAAGCACGCTAACGATGCGGGAGCGTTCAATCGAAGTCGAACACGTCGAAAATCGAGCGCTTCTTTTTATATCCCCGATGTCCCGTTCGGTGATCGTCGTAGCCGCGCTGGCGGTCGCTCTCGTACGCAGGCTCCCGATCGCGCTGGCTCTCGCGCCCGGCGCGCGCGGCCGAGGGCGTCTCGATCTGCTCAGCCGCGTCCTGCGCAATCAGTTTGTCGAGTTCGCCGCGATCGAGCCAGACGCCACGGCATACCGGGCAGTAGTCGATCTCGATCGAGCGGCGCTCGGTCATCAGCAGGTCGGTCGTTTTGCACACAGGGCATTTCATGGTGTCCCTCCTCGACTTGAAAGTATCCGCACTTCGAACGTTCAGCCCGGCTAGCCACCCGCGACGGGACCTGCTAGCCGGCACTGCCTGAACCCACTTTCCTCAACCGCGTTTCATACGGGGCCGCATACCGGCGCTCACTGCGCGACGCCGGCCGCACGCTTCGTTTTCGCGCGCCGCACGAGCATGTTCATGGCCTCGACGAACGCGGAGAACGCCATGGCCGCGTAGATGTAAGCCTTCGGCACGTGCGAGCCGAAACCTTCGGCGATCAGCGTCATGCCGATCACGAGCAGGAAGCTCAGCGCAAGCATCACGATGGTCGGATTGCGATCGATGAAGCGAGACAACGGGCGCGCGGCGAACAGCATCACCATGACCGCGGCGATCACCGCGACGAACATGATCGGCACATGCTCGGTCATCCCGACCGCGGTGATGATGCTGTCGACCGAGAACACCATGTCGAGCAGCATGATCTGGCCGATCGCGGCCGCCATCGTCAACTGGACGGTGCGGCTCGCCTTGTCGCTGACTTCGTCCGCGTGGGTCACGTGATGGCGGATTTCACTGGTCGCCTTCCAGACGAGGAACAGGCCGCCGCCGAGCAGAATCAGATCGCGCCACGAGAAACCGTGACCGAAAAGCGTGAACGCGGTTGCGGTCAGTTGCGCGATCCACGCGACCGTGCCGAGCAGCGCGAGCCGCATCACGAGCGCGAGCACGATGCCGATGCGCTGCGTGCGCGCGCGTTGTGCTTCGGGCAGCTTGTTACTGAGGATCGAGATGAAGATCAGGTTGTCGATGCCGAGCACGATTTCCATGACGACCAGGGTCAGCAGCGCGGCCCATGCGGCAGGGTCGGAAACGAGTACGAGCAGAGAGTCCATGGGGCGGCGACAGAAAATCGATGCGACGGCGGTCGCGGAACCGCCATCATGGTCGCCTTCAGGGTTCGAATAAACCAGTGATAAACTGAGCAATATATCGATTATTTCGAAGTGTCCAAGGTATGCTCAATTACCGTCACCTGTACTATTTCTGGATCGTCGTGAAAGAGGGCGGCTTCGCGCGCGCGGCCGAACGGCTCGACATGGCCGTCCAGACGATCAGCGCGCAGGTGCGCGAGCTGGAGAAATCGATCGGGCGGCAGTTGCTCAAACCGGCGGGGCGCGGCGTCACGATGACCGAAGCCGGCGAGGCGGCGTTCGGCCGCGCGGAGCAGATTTTTCAGCTCGGCGAGGCGCTACTCGACGAGATGCGCGAGACGGGCGGAGAGGGTGTCGCGCGGCTCGCCGTCGGTTTGTCAGACGGTATTTCGAAGCTCGCCGCGCACGCGCTGCTGGCGCCCGTGCTCGGCACGCCGTCGCTGCGGCTGCTGTGTCACGAGGGGGAGCATGCGCACCTGTTGTCGGAACTCGCGCTGCATCGGCTCGATCTCGTGCTCGCGTGCCAGCCGGCGCCGCACAACACCGACCTGCGCGTGCTCAGTCAGCGCCTCGTGGGCTCGCCGGTGGATTGGTACGGGCCCGCGGAGATTGTCCGTAAGTCCGCACGGGCGGGTTTCCCGCAGTGTCTCGCGGAATTGCCCGTACTTCTGCCGACCGCGCACGGCGCGTTGCGGGCGCGGCTCGACAGGTGGTTCGACAGCGAAGGCATCCGGCCGCGCATCGTCGGCGAATTCGAGGACAGCGCGCTGATGGCGGTGTTCGCCGCGCGCGGGCTCGGCGTATTTCCGCTCGCGGAACTCGGGGCGGAAGATCTGTCATTGCTGCGTGGTTTGCGTTGGCTCGGTCGCTCCGACGGTGTGATCGAGGAGATTCACGCGATTCGTTCGAGGCGCGGGCAGCATCATGCGCTCGCCTCCCAGGTGTTGGCCGCCGCGCGGTCGTAACCGCACGACGAGCTTCACAGGCACGGCGGCGCGCCGTCCGTGTGTGGGTTAGTGGCGCGTTTTCGGCGCCCAAGCGTTGAACACCGCGGCGAGCAACGCGATCTCGCCGTCGGCCAGGTGGTCGTCCGCGATCGCCACGGCCATACAAAGACGGATGACCTTGCGACGCAGCGCGGGGTCGTCGATTTCGTCGATCAGCGTGGAGAGCAGGGCCGTGTCGGGATGGTCCACGACCAGTTCGGGCGACATGTGCGTCACCGAGCGGTCCTCACACAGCGTCTGCACGATCTGCGCGAATTGCGCCGGTGCGAGACCGAGTTCGCCTGCGATGCCCAATCTTTCGAGCGCGTGTTCCTCGGAGCTGCATACGTGCCCGTCGGAAGTCAGCGCGAGCGCCACGATGCGTGCAGCGGCTTGGGGACTGTTGCGCGGATAGGTTCGCATGATGGGGTGCCTTTCGCGGAGATTGTCCGCAGTGGTAAGGAGCCTCAGTCTGCGTCAGGGCGCATATCGGATAAACCTGCTAATCAGGGAGCGACGCTTCGGAAAAAACGAAATGAGAAAGGCAGCGCACACTAAACAGAGGCGCTGCCCGGACCGGCCGTATGCCTGACAGACGCCAGGCATACGTTTTCACAGGCTGTGTGCCAAAGCGCCGCTCAGAACGCGTGACGCATGCCCACCGTGACGGCCACTTGCGTGTTCGTCGAAGATGGCGAGAGCGTATTGATCATCGCATGCGACAGCACCGAATCCGCCGGCGCACCATGCACGTTCTGATACACGCCTTCGACATAGAAGTCCGTGCGCTTGCTGAGCGCGTAATCGGTTTGCAGCATGGCCGTATTCCAGCCCGGCGACGAACCGTTGTACGCGCCGTGCGTGAACGTGTACGAACTCGACACGCTCAACGCCGGCGTGAGCGCGTACTTCGCGTTCACTTCGTAGTTGTCGAGGCGCAGCGAACCGGCGAGCGTGCCCGCTGTGCTGTCGGCCGCGCCAAGGTAGCTGCCCGTGCCGAACGAGAATACGCCCGACACGTTGTCGATCTGCGTATGGCTCCAGAGCAGCCCGACGGTGGCCGGTCCGAACGTGTAGTTGCCGCCGAGTGACCAGATGCGCTGGCGTTGCGCGAGGAAGTTCGCGCTGGCGTCGCTCGAGGTCACCGCGCCGGCGCCGTTGCCGGCGTTGTTCAGTTGCAGGTAGCCGGCGGCGAGATACAGCGGGCCTTGCGCATACGACAGGCCGAAGCCATACGAGCGGTTGTTCGCGAAGTCGCCGGCCTTGTTGCTGAACGAGTACATCGTTTCGAACGTGACGCCGCGATAGACCGGGCTCGCGTACTTGACCGAGTTGTTGATGACGACCGAGTTCGCCGCGAGGTTGTCGTTCTCGAACGGATGGGCGGCAATGCTGCCGCCCCACGTGTTGAACGAGGCCGAGACCGGGCCGACGAGGTCGTTCATCACGTCGAACTGGCGGCCGAACGTCAGCGTGCCGTACGGATCGCTTTGCAGGCCGACCCACGCCTGGGAACCGAACGCGCTACCCGGGAAAGCCTGCGCGCCGTTGTTCAGCACGAAGCCCTGTTCCAGTTTGAAGATTGCGTGCAAGCCGGCACCCAGGTCTTCCGAGCCCTTCAGGCCGAACACCGTGTTCTGCGTCGAACTGCTGCCCAATTGCCAGTTGCTGTGGCCGAGCTGATTGTTGGTGTACACCAGTCCGGCGTCGATGAGACCGTACAGGGTCACGCTGCTTTGCGCATGCGCGGACATCGTAAATGCGCCGCACAGCGCGGCCGCGAGCAGAGACTTTTTCATACTTGTTGGCTCCGTAATAAGCAGTGCTAGAGGGAATTGGTTGCTTTATTTACCGACGCGCGCCCCGCACGCGCGTGCCATGCGTCTACCTCTCGTCGTTGCGAGAATCGCCGAAACTCAGATGATTGAATGGATGTTTATTGCGCGCAACAACGCCACTGCAATGGCGTTGCAAGCGTGCAAGCCGGTCGACTGCATGGTTTCCCGATGAGCGGAATGGGCGCGTCCTCGTCGGAGCGGGAATAACGTCGCTCCAATCATATGGCGTTGAAAATAATCGGGGTGTTGAAAAAATAAAGCCGTGTGGCTTCAGAAGAACAATGAGGGGGCGAAGCTTACCGTTTTCCGGCGCGCGGCGGGAGTGGCGACGTGCGATTCACGCGACAGAATGTGCGATATAGGAGGATTTGTTTATTGGCTTCGATACCGTCCGGCATTCGGGTCCGAAAGGCAGCATGGCAGTGCATTGGCTTGAATGACGATTTATTTCATTGAAATTAAAAAGAAAGGTCAGTGTAATAACGTGCGCAATTGGTGTTTGATCGATGAGGAAAATGATTGCGTGCAGCGACGCAACAGAACTTCGCACGGCGAGCGTGCAAATGCGTTGTTTTGCATGATCATCTGGCTCCGGGCCTGACAAGACATTCGAGGTTACACCGGTCGGTGCGGCATGGTTCAGCGGGATCGGGCTCGATCTGCGCGCGTTACGGGCCGGGTCGTGCAGATCACGCCGCATGGCTGGGTGGGATTGCGGAAACAGTCGGGGCTGACGCCGGAGTCTATGGAATGCGCGGCGCAGGCGGGGCACGAGTGGGAGCGGCAACGCGCTTCGCAGTAGCCGTTCTCCCAAGCGGCACACAAGGCTCGTGCCGTCATGAATACATGGCATATTGGCAGAACCCGCCATCTCCGGAGCCTGCCATGCGAATCCAGACATCCTTTCTTTTCGATCTCGACGGCACGCTCGTCGACAGCGTCTACCAGCACGTGCTGGCTTGGAAAGAAGCGCTGGACAGCGAAGGCATCCCGCTGTCGGTATGGCGGATTCATCGCAAGATCGGCATGAGCGGCGGCTTGTTCACCAATCAGCTATTGCGTGAGACGCATGGCGAAATCAGCGCCGAGCGCGGCGAGCGGCTGCGTCATGCGCACGCGGCGGCCTATCAGCGACTGCGTGCGCAGGTTTGCCCGCTGCCGGGCGCGCGCGAGTTACTCGATGCGCTGACGCAGGCCGGCACGCCGTGGGCGGTGGCGACCAGCGGCCGGATGGAGACCGCCGCGCTCAATCTGGAGGCGCTCGGCGTCGACCCCGCCAAGGCCGTCGTCGTGACGCGCGACGACGTCAAATACGCCAAGCCCGACCCGGACCTGTTCATCGCGGCCGCAGAGCGCCTAGGCGTGTCGATCGAGCACACGGTGGTGGTCGGCGACAGCATCTGGGACATGCTCGCCGCGCGGCGTTGCCGGTCGCTCGGGGTCGGCTTGCTGTCGGGCGGATACGGCACGGAGGAACTCGAACGCGCGGGCGCGCTGCGGGTCTACGACGACCCCGCCGACCTGCTGGAACATCTGGACGAAGTCGCATCGCGGCCATGACGCGACGGCGTGAAGGCGCTCGCCGCTTCAGTGCTTATACGACTGCGAGGGCGCATTCACCCTGGAGGACTCCCTGACCAACTGATCGGTCATTGCCGATGCCACCGGATTCGAGCTCCGGCCACTCTTGCCGACATGACTGCTGCCAGCCGGTGGGAGCGGCAACGACGGATCGGGCTTGGCGGACTCCTTGACGAGTTGCGCCGTCAGCGCCGCCGAGACCTCGTTCGAGCCGCGCCGGCGCGAGTCGTCATGCTTGCTCCCGCGAGTTTGTCCGGCGCGCGAGGCGGCCTTCGACTTCGTCCGCGCGGATGGCTGGACATTGGTCGAAGCGACGACCGTGCGGGTGGCAGACTGTGAGCCGTTCGCGGCTTGCCTGGTTGCGGGAGGTGTAGTGGGCGTCGCAGTCGTTGCGGGCGTCGGAGGCGTCGCAGCCATAGCAGGCGTGGGAGCCGTCGTTGGCGGGACGGGCGCGACAGGCGTGGCCGCCACGCGAGGGGCAATCGCCGTCGCTGTCATAGCCGCAGCCGTCGTCGCGGGTACGGCAGGCGCCACCGGCGTCACCGCCGCGAGCTTGTTCGAGCCAGTGCCGTCCGGGAGAGTGCGAACCACCATTCCCGCCGCCACATGAGTCTCACTGGCGCGCGCCTGGTCCGCTGCCGCTGTGCTGGTGCTGGCGATCACCTCGCTGGTTGCCGCTGGCGCCCGTTCTTCTTCCTTGGGGAAAAGCAGATAACCGGCGACGCCCACGTCGATCACGAGCAGGCCGATTATCAACACCTTGCCGGTATTCGTCATATTTAACCAACAGATAAATCTGAACCGTAAACAGTAGATGATAAACGACTGCTCTGCGAACGACCGTTCGCTCCGCCAATTGGCGATGGCTGATGTCTGAATGGACCTTGAACGGGCCAGGTCGCAGGCGCGGGCGGACGGGTCCCAAGCTCTGCGGCTGCGCCGCAGCGTTTTGCCGGTTCGGACCGGCTCACCCCCGCGCAGTCGATGTATGCGCTTTCGCTGCACTGCGATGGAAGTTTGCACCGCCAGGCAAAAGAGCCCTGTACTATACGGATCAACAGGGGACCGGCCTGTCAGCCCGCATTCCGCACTCGGGCGCGCAAAAGGGCGTCGGCCGGTTCCCTTGTGAATTTGCTGCGACCGGCAACGGCAAAACAACGCGCCGACCATGCGGCTCACGGGCGAAGCATCGACCGCCTGTCGTGCCCGGGGCCGTCGCATTCCGGCACGCCGCTCGGCCAGGCCTTCGCGCCGGCCAGCCGGCTTGCTTGGGGTGCAACGGTGGCGACGTGACGGACCACGTGAAAAATGAACAACTTTATTCGACCACCTGTTTTCTATCCGGCAACGGTTGTTTTCGTCGACGACAACGACAGCTACCTCGATGCCCTGCGCCGGTTCTTTCCGGACACCTCCACCAATCTGTTTTTCACGCGGCCGCAAGCCGCGCTCAATTTCATCCGTCACCATGCGCGCGAGAATTCGCTGGAGTTCGCGTCGGCGTCGGCGTGCCTGAGCGAGCCGGGCGTCGAGCGGTTCGTCGAGACATCCTCCGAGCGCGATATCGTCGCGCGGGCTTCCCGTTTCGAGGAAGTGGCGGCGGTCGTCGTGGACTACGATATGCCGGGCATGAACGGCGTCGAATTCCTCTCGTCGATCTCTCACCTGCGCTGCGCGAAAGTGCTGCTGACCGGCGTCGCGAACGAGACCGTCGCGGTCAAGGCGTTCAACGCCGGCATCGTGGATCTGTATCTGCGTAAAACGGATGCGGATTCGGCCAACCGGCTAGCGTATTTCCTGAAGGATGCGCGGAACCGGCATTGCTCGGAATCGGGCTGGCTCGCGTTGGGCGAGAACGGCATGACGTATTGCGACCCGCGCACGCGCGAGGTGATCGACGAGGTGGTGGCCGCCGAAGGCATCGTCGAGTATTACTGGCGTCCGGAGCAGAACGCGATTCTGATGTTCGATCGCGCCGGCAACCCGAGCGTGTTCGTCGCGTGGGCCGAGAACGACTGGATCTCGCAGGGCGAGATCGTGGCCGACGAGGGCGGCCCCGCCGAACTGCTGCGGCAACTGGCGGTGCGCGAGGTGATGCCGCTCTTCTGGCCGGACCTCGCCTACCGCGGCGGCATGGAGTTCATCAAGCTGACGCCGCGCGGCATCCCGGGCTGGGACGACGCGTTCTATGGCTGGACCCGCATCGATCCGGCCGAGGTGGGTCTGGATCTCGTGACGTTCTCGCAATGGCGGAATGAGCGCAATCGCTGAAGCCGGCCGACAGGTTGAGCAACATGTACGCCATTCCCACAGCTTTCGTGGCCGCGCTGTTTGTGGTGTTCGGACTATACGTATTCGTCACCCAGGGGATCACGCGGCTGTCCGGGCCGTTTCTGCTGATGTGCGCGACGACCTTTGCCTGGCAGGGCACGTGGACGCTGCTGTTCCAGACCGACAACCCGCAGCTCGCCGGCGTGCTGGTCAGGCTGGGCTATCTGTTCATCCTCTTTCTGCCCACCACGTTTTATCACTTCGTCATCGAGGTGGCGGCGCGGCGGCGTGAGCAGCCGCTTCTGTTCGCCTCGTATGGCCTGTGTCTGGTGCTGGCCGCGCTATTGCCCGGCCACGAAGTGATTGCCGGCTATCAGGCGCACTTCTTCGGTTTCTATCCGGTCGCGGGGCCGCTGCATCCGTTGCATGTCGTGCAGACGGTGGTGCTTGCCGGGCGCTGCGCGCAGATTCTGCTCGCAGCGCGCCAGCACGCCCGCGGCGAAGCACGCAAGCGCCTCGATCTCTGCTTCGCGAACCTGTGCCTGTACTCGTTCGCGGCGGTCGATTACGCGGTCAACTACGGCTATGGGTTCTATCCGCCGGGCGTGCTGTTCATCGCGCTCAGCCTGGGGCTGCTCGCGCTCATGATCGTCCGTTATCACCTGATTCACCCGTATGCGCTGGCGGCTACCATCGCGCACGAGTTCACGACGCCGCTCGCGACCATCGGCCTGCACGCCGACGAAATCGCCGGCGTCTGGACGCAGATGTCCAACGGTCAACGGATGCCGGCCACGCACGGCCCGCATGACGAGCACGCGCAGCCGGGGCAGTTCGAGCGTATTGGCCAGCTTGCCACTGCAATCCGGCGCGAGGTGTCGGGCACCAGCGCGATGGTCGACATGATGCTCGCGTCGTTCACGCTCGACCGCCTGGACCGCAGCCGCTTCAGTGCGCATTCCGTGCAGCAATGTGTGGCATCGGCGCTGGAGCGTTATCCGTTTCGCGGCGACGAACGTGCGCGCGTGAGCGTCATGCCGATCGATCCGGCGCTGAGGTTTTCGGGCTCGGATACGGTGGTGGTCTTCGTCCTGTTCAACCTGCTGAAGAACGCGTTGCACGCGATTCGCGTCAAAGGCGCGGGCTGGATCATGATCAGTGCCGCTCAGGATCAGAACTTCTGCGTATTGCAGTTCCGCGACACCGGAGCGGGCATCGCCCCCGACGTGCTGCCGTATATCTTCGACGCTTTCTTCTCGACCAAGCGTCACGGCAGCGGCGCGGGCATGGGGCTCGCGTTCTGCCGTCGCGCGGCGCTCATGCTGGGCGGGAGTATCAAATGCAGCTCGACGCAAGGCGCGCATACCACCTTCACGATACGGCTGCCGGTTCCGGGCACGCCAGCTGATCGCGCACTACGCGCGCCGTCGTCGCGTTCTGGGCGCTGGCCTTGACGCGCGGTGTCGAGCGTTGGGGATCGCTGGTGATGGGTTCCATCGGCGCACACGCGTTGCCGTTCTAAATCACGCGAGCAGTGGGGTCGCGTCAAACGCGCAACTGCAGGTAGATGGCGGTGACCTTTTCGATCAACGCGGCAAGTCCGGCTCACTCCCATTGCGCCGCGTGTTGGCGGATAAGCCGATCACGCGTCCCGCGAACCTTGGCGGCGGCAACAGCGCGTGGGTGTCGGCCAGTTCCCGCAGGCGGGTTTCGACATCGGGGTCGAACGCTGCGGCGCGCGGCCCGCTGGTATCGACGTGCAGCAACATCTGCTCGCCCGCGGCTACCGGCGCGTCGTCACGACCGCTCCACATTTCGAGGTACAGGTGCAGTCGCTTCGCATCATGCGCGAGCACGCGCATGTCGACGCGAACCGGTGCGCCTTCCTTGATTTCATGCAGATAGCTGACGTGCGCTTCGAGCGTGTAGATCGAACGTCGCCGCGCTTTGCGCTCCGCGTCGGGCAAACCGATCAGGTCGATCAGTGAATCGGTCGCGAAGCTGAAAATCAGCATGTAGAACGCGTCGCGCAAATGCCCGTTGTAATCGACCCATTCGGACCGCACGACGTCGCGATAGCAGGGCAAAGCAGCGTGTTGCGGCATGGGAATGGTCTCCGTCATTCGAATGCATTGGGTTGGAAGCTGCGCGCGCTCGCGATGGCGGGTGCTGGCGGCAGTGCATCGCTGCGCGCGGTCGGCGTCGTCAGTTTATAGCCCACGGGCGCAAACCCGCGCACGAGGGCCAATTCGTGCTGTCTGACGCAACAGTGAATATTTGATTTAGGTGTTTACCCTAGGTCCCCTGACTCCTAAACTCTCTACATCCGCTGCCGAACCCAACAGGTCTCCAGCGCCGCAAAGACAATCTCTGGAGGTGGGAATCATGAAATCGCTGATCGAAGCTGCGCTCATCGCCGCTCTCATTGCCGCGCCGCTTGCCGCGTTTGCTCAATCCAACCAGCCGCTCACTCGTGCTCAAGTACGCGCCGAACTGGTCCAACTGGAAAAGGCCGGCTATAACCCGGCCAGCGCGGACGCCGACGATTATCCGGCGAACATCCAGGCGGCCGAAGCGCGCGTCGCAGCTCAAAACGCCACCGCCCAAACTAGTGGCTATGGTTCGGCAAGCCAAGGTTCGTCGCAAGCCGGCAGCCGCGCCGATGCGC
Source organism: Paraburkholderia sp. RAU2J (assembly GCF_003634845.1). NCBI lineage: Bacteria > Pseudomonadati > Pseudomonadota > Betaproteobacteria > Burkholderiales > Burkholderiaceae > Paraburkholderia > Paraburkholderia sp. RAU2J. The sequence goes on along the minus strand of NZ_RBXG01000002.1, from coordinate 2,648,258 downwards.
AGTCGAGTTCGTATTCGGCGCCGGTCGTCCGTTACGGTCATTGATCGGCGACGGCGCGAGCGTACGTCTCGCGCCGGGGCCAACTCTGCATCGAACACGAATGGCTTGCTTCACCGGAGGATTGGTGAAGCAAGCCATTCTGCATTCCGGCGCGCTCGCCGTTACGCTTCGCGTGCGCCCGTCGATCACACCGTGAACAACGGGCGCAACTGCTGCAGGTTGTCCACGGTTTACAGCTTGTTGACCTGTTCGATGAGCTGCTCCGTCTTGCGCTCACCGAGAACCGGCGCCACCAGATCGCGCGCCTTCGCATTGACGGCTTGCGTGTTCAACGGGTTCTCCTTGGCGCCCGGCGGGAATCGGGTGAAGTGATCGACCTTCCGTCCATCGGTCAAGGTGACTTGGACGATCGGGCCACGCGGCGCGGGCGGGTCCATCAACGCGGCGTCCGGTGTCACGGTGACCTTGGCACGCCGCGCGAGAATGCGCGGATCGTGCATCAGCGCGACGTCGTGACGTGAGCCGGTCGCTACGGCCATTTACGAGCGTGCAAGCGGTCTTGGCGCGTACGCGCAGATTTACACCACGACGGCACCGAGCCGCCATTCGCAAACGCTGGTGCGGGCGGGTATCCGGCATCGTTTTTGAGCACCCAGCGTGACTGCTTGATCGCTGGAGCATACGGGCGCTACGGGGCAGTTGTGTGCCGCGATGCTCCAGCGGCTCTCGCTGGATATTGGCTACAACCCGCTGGTTTTCAGCAGCACCGGGTCGTTGCGATACAACTCCGGAAACATCCGCTTCAATCCGCTCACCTTTGGCAGATCGTTGATGGCGATATACGGATAGTCGGGATGCAGCACGAGGAAGTTCTGGTGATAGTTCTCCGCCGGATAAAAGCCCTTGTAGTCCTCGACCCGCGTGACGATCGGCCCGGAAAACGCATGCGCCTTGTCGAGCTGCGCGATATACGAGGTCGCGACGCTGCGCTGTTGCGCATTGGCGGGGAAAATCGCCGAACGATATTGCGTGCCGTGATCGGGGCCCTGGTAGTTCAACTCGGTGGGATCGTGCGCGACCGAGAAGAAAATCTGCAACAGACGTCCATAGCTGATTTGTGTCGGGTCATACGTGATCTGTACCGACTCCGCGTGTCCGGTGTCGCCGTCGCTGACGGTTTCATAGTGCGCGCTGCCGGCCGCACCGCCCGCATAGCCGGCGGCGACCTGCTTCACGCCCCGCACGTGTTGGAATACACCTTGCACGCCCCAGAAACAGCCGCCCGCGAACACCGCGGTTTCGCTATGCGTGGCGCCGGCCTGTTCGTCCTGCACGGGCGGGGGAATCTTCGTCGGCGCTTCAGCGGAGTTGGCGATGCGCTGCGCGGCCAGCACGCTCGCCGCAATCGCGACACAACCCGCGACTCGGGCGAAGGTCGAGCGTTTGCGCAACGAAGCCTTGATGGCAGATGTCGTGTTCATGATGCCGGTTCCTTGAGAGTCATTGATGGTCGTTGATTGATGACGCGGCCCGGATCAGCCGAACGTGAATGCGTATGCCTGCACGCCGGGATCGAGAAACTCGATCGAGAACGTGTGGTCCGCGACATCGCCCGGCTGGCGCACGAGCTGGTAAAGGCGTTGTTCGGTGACCGTGCCGCGTCCATCGGCGGCGCTGTCGGCGCCATGGGCCGCACCGGGGGCCGCGCCATCGACGCTCACGCGAAAGCGCACCGGCTTGCCGTCCGCGCCCGGGCCGAGCACCAGATGCAGGTCGCGCGCATGAAAGCGGTAGACGATGCGCCCGTGGGCCGCCGCGAGATCGGCCTGCTCGGCGCAGACCTTCCATGCGCCGGCCAGTCCCCATTCGTTGACGGCGGGCTGCGAAGGCGCCGTGTACGTGCGCATCTTGTCCTGCGCCGCGCCGCCGGGCGACGCGAAGTTCTCCGCGCGCTGATAGCCGATGTACGTTTCCGGCGACTGCAGATCGGCGTTATCCGCCGCTGCCTGCACGCCTTGCGCAGCCGTGCCCGCGATGCCGAGCGCGACCTTCTCCGCATTCGCATGCCCCGCTTCGGCGAGCAACTGCTGGATCACCTTTTCCGACTCCGCGTAGTCGCCTTCGCCGAAATGGTGGTAGCGGATCTGCCCTTGCGCATCGACGAAATAGTGCGCCGGCCAGTACTGGTTATTGAAGGCGCGCCAGATCGCGTAGTTGTTGTCGATGGCTACAGGGTAGTCCACGCCGAGGTCGTGCGCGGCCTTCTTCACGTTGTCGATGTTGCGCTCGAACGCGAACTCCGGCGCATGCACGCCGATCACGACGAGCCCCTGATCCTTGTACTTCTGCGCCCACGCCTTGACGTACGGCAGCGAACGCAGGCAGTTGATGCACGAGTAGGTCCAGAAATCGACCAGCACGACCTTGCCGCGCAGGGCCTGGGTGGTCAGCGGCGGCGAGTTCAGCCACTGAACCGCGCCGTCCAGCGGCGGCAGCGCGCCTTCGACGGGCAACGGCGCCGCGTCGCCTGACGCGGCGTGCGTCGCGCGCATCATCGAAGCGGAGGCGTTCACGGTGGCGGCGCTCGTGTTGGCATCGGCGGCAGTCGGAATGGCGCTGCGCATCATCGCGCCACCGGCGTCAGCGTTGGTGCCGGGGCCAGCGTCCGCGACGACCGGCTTTGCCCGTATCGCGCCGGGCGAGAGCCGGTCCACGAGTTTCTGTTCGAGGCCGCCGGTGGCGACCGTCGACACCCGCGCCAGCAAGCCGGTGTCAAGGCCGAGCGAGATCGCCACGACGCCCAGCAGCATCGCCGCGCCGATCCCACGGCGAATCCATTCGCCCGCGCCCAGCGAACGCTTCATCGCCGTGAACACCCGGCCGCCGATCAGCAGCGCCACCGCGAGCGAGGTCGCGGCCCCCGCCGCATAGGCCGCGAGCAACAACGTCGTGCCGACGCTTGCGCCACGCAGCGCCGCGCCGGTCAGCACCAATCCGAGGATCGGCCCGGCGCACGGCGCCCACAGCAAGCCCGTCGCGATGCCGAGCAGAAACGACGAGCCCGCGCGAACCTGCTGGCCGTCGGCCTGCGCGAAATTCGACAGACGGTTGCCCGCGCTCACGAACGGGCGCATCAGATGATCGGCGAAACGCGGCAGCAGCAGCGTCAGGCCGAACACGGCGAGCAACGCGATGGCGAGCCAGCGGCCATACTGGTTGGCCTGCGTGACCCAGCCGCCGCCGACCGCGGCGAGCGTCGCGACGAGCGCGAATGTGAGCGCCATGCCGGCTAGCAAGGGCAGGCCGCTGCGCACGAAGGGCTGATCGGCGCGCGCGAAAACGAACGGCAGAACCGGCAGGATGCACGGACTGAGGATCGTAAGAGCGCCGCCGAGGTAGGCGAGGACGATGAGTAGCATGGCGATTCCGGACTTGAAAGTGGTCGTTCAATAGGCGTGCCGGCTCAGGTGGCAGCCGGTGTAAAGGTCATCGCGACGCCGTTCATGCAGTAGCGCAGGCCGGTCGGGCGCGGGCCGTCGTCGAAGACGTGGCCGAGATGGCCGCCGCAGCGCCGGCAGTGCACCTCCGTGCGCGACACGCCGAACGAGCGGTCCTCGCGGGTGGCCACCGCGTGATCGAGCGGCGCCCAGAAACTGGGCCAGCCGGTATGGCTGTCGAACTTCGTGCGCGACGCGAACAGATCGAGCCGGCAACCCGCGCAAGCGAACACGCCTGCGCGATGTTCGTCGTTCAGCGGGCTGCTGTACGGCCGCTCGGTGCCTTCGTGGCGGAGCACGGCATACTGGGCCGGCGTCAGCGATTCGCGCCATTGCGCGTCCGTGCGGGTAATTTCGAAGCTTTCACCCGGCGCGGCGCTATCCGCTGGCGTGGCGGCGAGCGGCCGCCAGCGGCTCGCGGCGGCCAGCGCGGCGAGCGCCGCCGCGCCCGAAAAGAAGAAGCGCCTTCTGCTTTGCATGATGAGCCCCTCGGTGGGTGGTTGCGCGCGTTTGCTGAAAGTGGCCTCATCGTAGGGCGGCGCCGATGTCGAAGTCCTCACGAAAAGTTAAATTAAATGTGATAACTCGCCGCGCGAAAATTTTGCACAATGACGGCACGGCCCGCGCCGGCTCAAGCGCTTTTGCGCGCCGGATCCTGCCACCGCGTGTTCCCGCGTGTTCCTTTATGTTCCTGCAAGCACCCGAAGCCTTCCATGGACCAACCGAAGCGCATCCTGATCGTCGAAGACGACGTCGACATCGCCAACGTACTGAGCCTTCATCTGCGCGATGAACGTTATGAAGTGGTGCACAGCGCCGACGGCAACGAAGGGCTGCGCCTGCTGGAGCAGGGCGGCTGGGACGCGCTGATCCTCGATCTGATGCTGCCCGGCGTCGACGGTCTGGAAATCTGCCGCCGCGCGCGGGCGATGACGCGTTACACGCCGATCATCATCACCAGCGCGCGTTCGAGCGAAGTGCACCGCATTCTCGGCCTCGAACTCGGCGCCGACGACTACCTCGCCAAGCCGTTCTCCGTGCTCGAACTGGTGGCGCGCGTGAAGGCGCTGCTGCGGCGCGTCGAAGCGCTGGGGAAGGATTCGCGCATTGACGCGGGCAGCCTGCAGATCGCCGGCCTGACGATCGATCCGCTGACGCGCGAAGCCGCCGTCGACGGCAAGCCGATCGAACTGACGCCGCGTGAATTCGACCTGCTGTATTTCTTCGCGCAGCATCCCGGCAAGGTGTTCTCGCGGATGGATCTGCTCAACGCCGTGTGGGGCTATCAACACGAGGGTTACGAGCACACGGTGAATACCCATATCAACCGGTTGCGCGCGAAGATCGAGACCGATCCGGCCCAGCCCGAGCGCATCCTCACCGTCTGGGGACGCGGCTACAAGCTGGCCGTGGCCGGCGCCGATGCGCCGGCGCAGGCCGCCACGCACAAGGACGCGCCGTGAATCTGACGCTGACCCAGCGGCTCTCGCTCGTTTTCTCCGTGCTGTTGCTCGCGTGTTGCGGCGCGTCGGCGTGGCTGCAGATCCGTTCGAGCGATCTGCACGAAATGGAAGTGGTGCAGAGCCTGTCGAAAAACCTCGCCGACCATATCGCGCACCGCACCACGCTGATGGACGCGAGCGGCCTGCGACCCGACGCCGTGCGCCAGTTGTTCGGCCAGTTGATGATGGTCAATCCGAGCGTCGAGGTTTATCTGCTCGACAACCAGGGGCGCATCGAAGGCGACGACGCGCCCGCGGGGCACCTCAAGCGCGAACATGTGGACCTGGCGCCGATACGGCGCTTCATCGCGGGCGACGCATTGCCGATCCTCGGCGACGACCCGCGCAGCATCGACGGCAAGAAGGTGTTCAGCGCCGCGCCGCTGCAAACGAACGGGCAGCCGCCGTCCGGCTACATCTACGTGGTCCTGCTCGGTGAAGAGCACGACGCGCTCGCCGCGCGTGTCGCGGCCAGTTCGGTGTTGCGCACCACGTTGTGGTCGATGGCGCTCGTCGCGGCGCTGGGGTTGCTCGCGGGCTTGACGGCGTTCGGCCTGATCACCCGGCCGCTGCGCCGTCTCACGGATGCGATGCGCCGTTTCGACGCGGACGGCGCGCCGGACGTGCAGCCGAGCGTGCCGCGCTCGGCGCCGGCCGGACAGCGCGACGAAATCGCCGTGCTCGAAACGACCTTCGCGCAGATGGCGAGGCGCATCGGCGACCAGTGGCGTGCGCTGACGCGGCAGGACCAGCAGCGGCGCGAACTGATCGCGAATATCTCGCACGATTTGCGCACGCCGCTGACGTCGCTGCACGGCTATCTGGAGACGCTGTCGCTGAAGGCCGACTCGCTCGCCGAAACAGAGCGCTCCCGTTATCTGGCGATCGCGCTCGCGCAGAGCGTCAAGGTGGGGCGGCTCGCACAGACGCTATTCGAACTGGCGCGGCTCGAACACGGCAACGTGCAACTGGTGCTCGAACCGTTCTCGCTGGTCGATCTGGTGCAGGACGTGTTTCAGAAATTCGAGTTGCCCGCCGAGGCACGGCATATCCGCATGCGGGCGGGCATTCCGCCACGCCTGCCGAACGTGTGCGCCGATCTGGGGATGATCGAGCGCGTGTTGACGAACCTGCTCGACAACGCGATTCGCCACACGCCCGCCGAAGGCGCGATCGACGTCGATCTGGCTTATAAGGACGGCAAGGTGGAGGTGACCGTCAGCGATACCGGACCGGGCATTCCAGCGGCGCAGCGCGAGGGGCTGTTCGAGCGTCCGTTCAGCGCGAGTGGCGCGCATCGTGGCGGCGGCCTCGGCTTGCTGATCGTGCAGCGCATGCTGCAGTTGCATCACAGTCAGATACGTTTGCTCGATCGGAATGGACCGGGTACGACGTTCCGCTTCGAGCTGCCGACGGCGGATCAACCGAGCGCCGCCGGCGCCCGGCTTTAACCCGCGTTCAGATACCGCCCACGCACAGGTACTTGATAACCACGTAGTCGTCGATACCGTAGTGCGAGCCCTCGCGGCCGAGACCCGATTGCTTGACGCCGCCGAACGGCGCCACTTCGTTCGAGATGAGGCCGGTGTTGATGCCCACCATGCCGTATTCGAGCGCTTCGGCGACGCGCCACACGCGGCCGATGTCGCGGCTGTAGAAATACGATGCGAGGCCGAACTCGGTGTCGTTGGCGAGGCGGATTACTTCGTCGTCCGATGCAAAGCGGAACAGCGGCGCGAGCGGCCCAAAGGTTTCATCGCGCGCCACCTTCATGGCTGGCGTGACATCGGCGAGCACGGTCGGCTCGAAGAAGCCGTGACCGAGCGCATGACGCCGGCCACCGGTGACGACGCGCGCGCCTTGCGCGAGCGCGTCTTCGATATGCGATTCGACCTTGCGCACCGCCGCATCGTTAATCAGCGGACCTTGCGTGACGCCGTCTTCGGTGCCACGGCCGACCTTCAAATGCTCGACGGCGACGCGCAGTTTTTCGGTGAACGCGTCGTAGACCTTGTCGTGCACATAGAAGCGGTTGGTGCAGACGCAGGTCTGGCCGCTGTTGCGATACTTCGACGCGATCGCGCCGGCCACCGCGGCGTCCAGATCGGCGTCGTCGAACACGATGAACGGCGCGTTGCCGCCCAGTTCGAGCGACACCTTCTTGACCGTGGGCGCGCACTGCGCCATCAGCAGACGGCCGACCGGCGTCGAGCCGGTGAACGACAGTTTGCGCACGACCGGGTTGCCGGTCAGTTCGGCGCCGATCGCTTTCGGCTCGCCGGTCACGACGTTGAACACGCCGCGAGGCACGCCCGCGCGCTCGGCCAGCACGGCGAGCGCGAGCGCGGAGAGCGGCGTCGCCTCGGCCGGTTTGACGATGATCGGACAGCCTGCCGCCAATGCCGGTCCGACCTTGCGGGTGATCATCGCAGCGGGGAAGTTCCATGGCGTGATCGCCGCGCAGACGCCGACCGGTTCCTTCGTCACTACGATGCGTTTGTCGCTCGCCGGCGTGGGAATGGTGTCGCCGTTCACGCGCTTGCCTTCTTCCGCGAACCATTCGAGAAACGATGCGGCGTACTGGATTTCGCCCTTGGCTTCGGCGAGCGGTTTGCCTTGCTCGGTGGTCAGGATCAGCGCGAGATCGTCGGCGTTCTCCAGCATCAGGTCGTGCCATTTGCGCAGGATCGCCGCGCGCTGTTTGGCGGTGAGGGCGCGCCATGCGGGCCACGCGGCATTGGCGGCGTCGATCGCGCGGCGGGTTTCCGCCGTGCTCATCTGCGGCACCTTCGCGATCGTCTCGCCAGTTGCCGGGTTGTCGACGTCGAACGTCGCGCCGTTGTCGGCGCCTTGCCATTCGCCCGCGATGTAGGCACGCGTTTGCAGAAGGGTCGGGTCTTTCAGGGGCAGTGTGCTCATCTGTCGTTTGCTTTTTTCGCTGTGAGGATGTCGAGTCAGATTGTCATGCACAGGGCTGGAAAAAGGCCTTAAAACAGGCCTTAAAACCGCCGTTAAACCGCCACCGCCACGCTTTCCTTCAGCACGTCTTCGAGAATCGCCATCGCTTCGTCGAACACGGTGTCCTGAATCGTCAGCGGGAACAGGAAGCGCACCACGTTCGAGTAGACACCGCACACCAGCAGCAGCAACCCGCGTTCGAGGGCGCGCGCCTGCACGCGCTTCGTGAAGTCCGCATCCGGCTCGGTGCCGCCCGGCTTGCAGAACTCGACCGCCACCATCGCGCCCGGCCCGCGCACGTCGGCGATCTGCGGCACGTCGCGTCGCAGCGCGTTCAGCTTGGCCTTGACGCGTTCGCCGAGCGCCGTGGCGCGCTCGCACAGCCGCTCTTCGTCGATGATGTCGAGCACCGCGTGCGCCGCCGCCAGCGCGAGCGGATTGCCCGCATAGGTGCCGCCGAGGCCGCCCGGCGCGGCCGCGTCCATCACCTCGGCGCGGCCGACCACGCCCGACAGCGGCATGCCGCCCGCGAGGCTCTTGGCCATCGTCATCAGGTCGGGCACCACGTCGTAGTGATGCATGGCGAACAGCTTGCCGGTGCGGGCGAAACCGGTCTGCACTTCATCGGCGATCAGCAGGATGCCGTGCTCGTTGCACAGCTTGCGCAACGCGCGCACGAACTCGACCGGCGCGGGATAGAAACCGCCTTCGCCTTGCACCGGTTCGAAGATGATCGCGGCCACGCGCTTCGGATCGATGTCGGCCTTGAACAGGAATTCGATGGCCTTCAGCGAATCGACGGTGCTCACACCGTGCAGCGAATTCGGGAACGGCGCGTGAAACACGTCCGATGGGAATGGCCCGAAGCCGCTCTTGTACGGCGCGACCTTGCCGGTCAAGGCCATGCCCATCAGCGTGCGGCCATGGAACGCGCCGGTGAATGCGATCACACCCGGGCGGCCGGTGGCGGCGCGGGCGATCTTGATCGCGTTTTCGACGGCTTCAGCGCCGGTCGTGAAGAAGGCGGTTTTCTTCGGATAGTCGCCCGGCGCGCACTGATTGATTTTCTCGGCCAATTCGACATACGAGGCGTACGGCACGATTTGATACGCGGTGTGCGTGAAATGATCGAGCTGGTCGCGAATCGCGGCGACGATCTTCGGATGACGGTGGCCGGTGTTGCACACCGCGATGCCCGCGGCGAAGTCGATGAAGCGGCGGCCCTCGATGTCCCACAGTTCCGCGTTCTCGGCGCGCTCGGCGTAGAAATCGCACATCACGCCGACACCGCGCGGCGTGGCGGCATCCTTGCGACTCTTCAGTTCGGCATTCTTCATGGTCATCTCTTTCGCTCCCGGTTTTTCGCGGACGCCTCGCCCACGGCGCGGCACATGCAGCGACTATAATGAGATTTGGCCCTTAACTTCAGAGCCATTTCAATAAAAATGTAGGAGCCAATCATGCGCGCGAGCGTGTTGTCGGACTGGCTGGCGCAGCGTCTGGACCGGGGCAACGGTCAGCCGATCTATCGCCAGTTGCACCGGCTGTTGCAGCAGGCGATCCTGTCGCGCGAATTGCCGGCGGGCAGCAAGGTGCCGTCGTCGCGGCTGCTCGCGCAGGAACTGGGCATCGGGCGCAATACCGTCACTCAGGTGTACGAGCAACTGGCGCTCGAAGGCTATGTGAATTCGGCGACTGGGCGCGGCACGTTCGTCGCCGACAGCGCGCCGGACGAGATCGTCGGCGCGCCCGATGCCGACCTGGCGGAGGCGCGCGGTGCGGCTTCGACACAAGCTGCAGCAGCATTGCCATTGCCGCAGCCCGCGACGCGCGCGCTGTCCACGCGCGGCGCGCGGCTGATCGCGGGCGCGGGCGTGTCCAAGCGTCAGTGGGGCGCGTTCATGCCGGGCGTGCCGGACGTCACGAAGTTTCCGGCGCGCGTGTGGAGCCGTCTGCACAACAAGTATTGGCGCAGGCTGCGCCCGGACCTGCTCACTTACGCGCCGGGCGGCGGGCTGCCCGCGCTGCGTCATGCGCTGGCCGACTATCTGCGCACCTCGCGCTCGGTGCGTTGCACGCCCGGGCAGATCATCATCACGACCGGGATTCATCAATCGGTCGATCTCGCCGTGCGTCTGCTATCCGATCCGGGCGATGTGATCTGGACCGAAGACCCGTGCTACTGGGGCGTGCGCAGCGTGCTGCACGTGTCCGGCCTGCAATCGCGGCCGATCGCCGTCGACGTCGAAGGCATCGCGCCTTGCGCCGACGATCTCGCGCAGCCGCCCAAGCTGATGCTCGTCACGCCGTCGCATCAGTATCCGCTCGGCATGGTGATGAGCCTCGCGCGGCGGCGCATGTTGCTCGAATATGCGCGGCAGCATCAATGCTGGATCATCGAGGACGATTACGACAGCGAATTCCGTTATGGCAGCCGGCCGCTCGCATCGCTGCAAGGGCTGGATACATCGGGTCAGGTGATCTATGTGGGCAGCTTCGGCAAGACGCTGTTTCCGGGGTTGCGCATCGGCTATCTGGTGGTGCCAGAAGCGCTGGCGGAGAGCTTCGCCACGGCGAGTGCGGAGTTGTATCGCGAGGGCCAGTTGCTGCAGCAGGCGATGCTCGCGGAGTTCATCGCCGAGGGGCATTTCACGTCGCATATCCGCAAGATGCGCACGCTGTACGGACAGCGCCGGCAGACGTTGCTCGACGCCGCGTCGCGACGTTATGGCGATGCGTTGCCGGCGGTGGGGGGCGACGCCGGTCTGCATCTGGTGATGCAGTTGCCCGATGGCAGCGATGATCGCCGCGTGGCGGCCGCTGCGCTGGCGCGCAATATCATCGTGCGGCCATTGTCGGGGTATTACGCGCAGCCGTCGCTGGCGCCTTCGGGGTTGCTGATCGGTTATGCGTGCGTGCCGGACGAAGAGATCGCCCCGGCCTTCGACACGCTTGCCGAGGCGATCGACACGATACTGCCGCAGTTTGCGTGAGGGCGCGGGTGGGCCGAGTTGGGCGTAAGTTCGCACGTCTCCCTTAACGCGTCACGCAAAGCGCCTTCGCCTCAAGTCATCCATGAGGCTTCAACGCAGTCTCATCGCAACGCCTCGCGCATCGCGCCACACACCGCCGCGCCGGCACCCGTCATATCCGAATCAACACAGCGCCGAGCGTCACGAGTGCGCATGCCACGATGCGCCGCGCGGTCAGCTTCTCGCGCATGAACAGCCAGCCGATCAGCACCGCGAAGATCGAACTCAACTCGCGCAGCGCCGAGACCATTGCGATCGGCAGATAGCGGTAAGCCTCGATGATCAGGCAATACGCGGCCAGCGCGAGCACGCCCGCCGTGATGCCCTTGAGCACCACCGTGCGGCCGATGAACAGTCCTTTGGCGCCGCCGCGCCAATGCCAGGCGAGCAGAAACTGCGGGATGTTCCAAAGCAGATAGACCCACATGATGTAACTCAGGCCGTTGCCCGCCACGCGCGCACCGATGCCGTCGACCACCGAATATGTGGAGATGAAGAGTCCGGTCAGCAGCGCGAACGGCACGCTCTCGCCGGAAAAGCGCATGCCGCGGCGAAACGCCAGCGAGACGATGCCGAGCGACACCAGCGCCACCCCGATCGCGGCCAGCGGCTTGAGCGCCTCGTGGGCGAACACCAGCGCGCCGACGAACACGAGCATCGGCGACAGGCCGCGCGCAATTGGATAGATCTGGCCGAAGTCGCCGCTTCGGTACGCGCGGATCAGCGTGAGCAGATAGCCGCACTCCAGCACTACCGACGCGCATATGTACGGCCACGCGGCCGGTGCGGGCATCGGCAGCACGATCACGCCGATCGCGCTGATAACCACATACGGTATCGCCATCATGCCGAGCAGCCAGATGCGGTCTTCGGAGAGATGCAGAGACGCGTTCCAGGTGGCGTGAAGCAGCGCGGAGAACAGCACCAGCAGGACGACAAAGGGTTCCATCGACTACCAGGGAAGGGGGAGGAAAGACCGGGACGCCGGCCGCAAGCCGGTGATTATTCCAGCAGAACGCCGGAACGCAGGAGTGGACGACTAAAGCGAAGGGGCTTTATGTGGAGAAACGCGGCGATTTATGGCGTGAGATAAAGTGAGGCGGGGGCGTGCCAGCAGTTGGCATTGGAATGCGGCGGCGGTTGCTGCGAGGCGGGCACAGGTAGACGATGCCCGGGCCGCGCGCTGCCCGCGACCGCTTCGCCAGACCGCCCGGGCCACCATTACCTACTGTGCTTGCGATCGGCGAGTGGTCGAAACATGCTCTCGCCACTCGCGCATTGCCGGCTCTGATTCGGCGGAAGGGTTAGCTTGAGACCGGATTCAAGGCAGCCCGCCCATCCAGCACCGCGGCGACATTGTCCAGTGCCGTAAAACCCATCTGGTCGCGGGTCTCCATCGTGGCGCTCGCCATATGGGGCGTCAGGAACACGTTGTTGAGTTCTGCGAAGCGCTGGTCGACATTGGGCTCGTTCCGGTAGACGTCCAGACCCGCGCTGAACAGATGCCCCGATGTCAGCGCTTCATAGAGCGCATCTTCGTCCACCAGCCCGCCACGCGCCGCGTTGACGAAAACCGCGCCTTTGGGCAGGCTTTGAAATTCATTTTTCGTCATCAGCGGGACACCGCCGCCCGGCACGTGCAGCGTCAGCACCTGGCAGTGCGGCAGCATTTCATCGAGGCTCGCGTAAAACGTCGCGCCATTTTCCAGCGACGCTGGCGCGCGGCTGATGTCCGTGTAGATCACGCGCATGCCGAAGCCCTGCGCACGCTTCGCAACCGCCCGGCCGATTCGCCCGAATCCGACGATGCCGAGCGTCTTGCCATTCACCCGCGTACCGAGCATCTCGGTCATGCCGAACGATTTGCCCCAGCCGTTACGCATGATTCGCTCGTATTCCGACGCGCGGCGGCAGGCCGCCAGCACGAGCAGCATGGAGAAATCGGCCGTGCATTCGGTCAATGCGTCCGGTGCGTTCGTGACGACGATGCCTCTTTCGCGGGCGGCGGCCACGTCCATGTGATCGAAGCCTGCGCTCGCGTTCGCGATGATCTTCACCGTCGAGGGCAGCGCGGCAATGTGTTCCGCCTGCAAACCCGACTTTTTGCCGATCAGTACGGCCGGCACCTCGTGCTTCTTGCAAAAGTCGACGACAGACCACGAGTCCATCTCGGACTCGGTCACGAAGGCATGGAATTCGGTCTCGGCGCGATTCGCCACGGCAGTGGGGACCTTTCGCGCAATCAACAGCCTGGTGCGGTGATTTTCCGGCATGGTTTTTCCTTGGATGGACAGACGTCGAGAGACTACGAAACCCCTAAGGAGGCCGTCAATGTTGATTCGATGAATCAACTTATCGAACGTGATGCGTCTCCGGTTCGTTCCGACGCACCCTGCGGCGTGTTGCCGGCAACTTGCGTATCAGGAAAACCCTAATGCGAACCCCATCGGTAGGGCGCTCAGATGTTGATTCAATGAATCAAGATTGCTCGCCCCCGACGTGGATGCAACTCTCTTTCCATGTTCAATTGAATTGTCGGGAGGAAATGAAATGCCTGCATCGAAGAAGTTCGCCGCTGTGACGGGCGCCGGCTCCGGTATCGGCCGCGCTGCCGCCGTGGCGCTCGCCAACGCCGGATTCACTGTCGCGCTGATTGGGCGCAGAGCCGAGCCGCTGCTGGAAACGAAAGAAGCAATCGGTATGGCCGGTGGAGAAGCGCAAGTATTTCAGGCCGACGTTGCCGACGCGGCATCGGTCGAGCACGCGTTTTCGCAGATCGCCCAGGCATTCGGCCGGCTCGACGTGCTCTTTAACAATGCGGGCCGTAACGCGGGGGCCGTGCCGCTCGAAGACTACGAAGTCGATTTCTGGAACGATGTCGTGGCCACCAATCTGACCGGCGTCTTTCTATGCGCTCGGGCTGCTTATCGTTTGATGAAGGCGCAATCGCCTCAAGGCGGACGCATCATCAACAATGGATCGATCTCCGCTCACTCGCCGAGGCCGCATACCATCGCCTATTCAGCCACGAAACATGCGGTCACCGGCATCACTAAATCGATTGCGCTGGACGGACGTGCATTCAACGTTGCCTGCGGCCAGATCGATATCGGCAACGCAGCCACCTCACTCACGGAACGCATGAATCGCGGCGTACTGCAAGCCGACGGACGCATGGCGCCCGAAGCCCGAATGGACGTGACGCACGTGGCGAACGCGGTCGTGCATATGGCCAGCCTCCCGCTCGAGGCCAATGTGCTCAATATGACCATCATGGCGAGCGCGATGCCGTTCGTCGGCCGCGGATAAGTTGACCTTGCGCCAAATATAAAAAAACAGCAGGCTCATGTTATGGAGACACCGATGAAAGTCATAGAGGAACAAACATTGGCGGCGCGAAACCCGGCGTACGCGGATTCCACGAAACGCACGAGGGTGCGCTACGTCGTGCTCTCGATGTTGCTCGTCGCCACCATCCTCAATTATGTGGACCGGTCGGCGCTGGGCATCGTTGCGCCGAGCCTGTCGAAGAGCCTCTCGCTCAACAAGATGCAGATGGGCGAGCTATTCGCGGCATTCGGCCTCGCCTATTCGATCGCGCTCGTGCCCGGCGGCGTGCTGACCGACGTTCTCGGTTCGCGCCTCGCCTACGCGCTGTCACTTGTCGGCTGGTCGTTCGCCACGCTGACGCAAGGCCTCGCGACCGGCTATCACATGCTGCTCGGCTCGCGGCTCGCCACCGGCGCAATGGAAGCCCCCGCGTTCCCTTCGAACGCGCGCGCCGTGACGTTGTGGTTTCCTGCCCGGGAACGCGGCTTCGCAACCAGCGTCTACGTGATGGGGCAATACATCGGAACGCCCTTGTTTACCGGCCTGTTGTTGTGGATCTCCGCCGCGTACGGTTGGCGTACGGTGTTTTTCGTCACGGGCGGCTTCGGCATTCTGTTCAGTCTGATCTGGTATTGGGTTTATCGTGATCCGCATCGCCACGGCGGCGTGAATGCCGCCGAGATGCAATACATCAATGAAGGCTCCACGGCCGCGCGCAAGCCGCGCGAGAAGTTCGACTGGCGCATGGCGCTCAAGCTGCTCAGCTATCGGCAGATTCTCGCCATCTGCCTCGGGAAGTTCTGCAATAACACCCTGCTGGTCTTCTTCACCACGTGGTTCATGACGTATCTGATCGAAGCGCGTCACATGTCGATGATCAAGGTCGGCATTTTCCAGGCACTGCCTTTTATCGGCGCGACGATCGGGATTCTCGCTGCGGGCTCCCTGTCTGACTTTTTCATCCGGCGCGGCGTGTCGATTTCCACCGCGCGCAAAGCTCCGTTGATCATAGGCACGCTGCTCGGCGCGTCGATCGTGCTCGTGAATTTCGTCGAGTCGAACGAGGTGGTGATCGCCATCCTGACCGTTGCGTTCTTCGCGCAAGGTGTCGGGTCCATGTCGTGGGCCGCGGTCTCTGAAATCGCACCGCGACAGTACGTGGGACTGACCAGCAGTATCACCAGCCTCGCGGCCAATATCGCGGGCGTCACCACGCCGCTCATGATCGGCTACATCACCCAGCACACGGGCCACTTCTATTGGGCCCTCAATCTGATGGGCGCGATATGCCTGCTCGGCACGCTGTCGTATTCCGTGCTGCTGGGGAAGCTTTCCCGCATCGAACTGTGATGCTTTTGACTTTCCGGTGAAATCGAATGATTGAATTCAAGTGGGACCATCTGCAATTGTGTTCGGCAGACGCCGAGGCGACCGCCGCATGGTTTGCGCGCTGCCTGAACGCCGAGATCGTGCGGCGCCCGGGACGGGTGGATTTACGCATCGGCGGCATCAACCTGTTCATCACACCGGTGGCGAGCGCGCCAACCGCGCGGCCCGCTCATGGCGAGCGCAAGCAGGGCATCGATCATTTCGGGGTGACCGTGGATGATCTCGATGCCGCGTTCGCGCACCTGCTGGATTGCGACGCGGAAATCGTCGAGCCGGTCAAGCAGGTTCGGCCCGGTGTACGAGCGTGCTTCGTGCGATCACCGGGCGACATCCTGGTCGAAATCCTGGAGCGACGGCCCGCGGAGATGACTTTTACCTGAAAAGACGTCACTATTGACGCTGAGTCGGATCGCGCTCGCTTGCGAGGCGCGGTCCGCATCGTGACCGCCACGCTTTCCGTTCCACCGCATCACCGCGCTTGCCACCCCATGCAAAACTGGATCACGCTGACTGAAGCGGCTCGACAACTCGGAGTGCGCCCGCAGACCATTTATGCCTACGTAAGTCGCGGCACGATCGCCGTCATGCCGGATCCACACGACCCGCGCAAGAGTCTCTATCGTGCTGAGGACGTCGCCGGCTTGTGCCGCAAGAAGCAGGTGGGGCGCAAGCGCGAGGCGCTTGCCGCCGGGACGATATTCGGCGCGGAGCCCTGCATTTACAGCAGCATCACTGCCTTCTCGAAGGGGCGGCCGTATTACCGGGGACGGGACACCATCCGGCTTGCGGAAACGGCGACGCTCGAGGACGTGGCCGCCATTCTCTGGAATGCGCGCGCGTCCGTTTCCTTCGACATTGGGGATTTGCCGCTGCAGGGTGACGAACGCGGCAGGCAATGCGCATTCACGTCGCTGGCGGCGCTCGCGGCCTGCGGGCACTCGACCCTCGGACGTACCGACAGCGCACTGCATGTCGAGGCCGGCCGGCTCGTGGCGCTCATTGCGCAAGCGTTTGGCGCGCGATGTGACATGACTGCACGACTGACACATGAACGGCTCGCGCTCGGTTGGGGCCAGGACCGCGACGGCGCCGAACTCATCCGCAGGGCCATGGTTCTCGTGGCCGACCATGAGATGACGAGTTCGGCGTTCGCCGCGAGGATTACCGCCTCCACCGGCGCATCGTTGCCGGGTTGTCTGCTCACGGGACTCGCGACTGTTTCAGGGCCTTTGCACGGCGATGCGTCTGGCCGCGTGCGGGCCGTGTTCGACGATGTCGGAAGACTCGGTGCGGATCAGGTCGTTGCCCACCATTTGCAGTCGGCCATTCCAATTCCGGGATTCGGGCATCACCTGTATCCCGACGGCGATCCGCGGGCGAGCGCGTTGCTCGAAGTACTGGATCCGCCGCGCGAGATCACGTCTTTCATCGACAAGGTGGTGGCGTTGACCGGGCTCAAGCCGAATATCGACGTTGCGCTGGCTACGTTGGCGGTGCAGCTGGAGTTGCCGCGCGATGCGTCGTTCGCGCTGTTTGCAACGGCGCGCAGTGTGGGACTGCTCGCGCATTCTATCGAGCAGTTGCGGGTGGGCAAGGTAATACGGCCACGAGGTCGCTATACCGGGCGCGCGTTGGAGGATGCGGGTCCCGCGCTGCCGGCGGAAGACGGCGGGAATGCGATTGATCCGGTTACGCTGGACAGGAATCGCGTGTTCAAGGTGGTTGAGCGTTGAAGGAAGGTGGAGCTGGGTTTGCGCTCGGCATCAATCATCACCTTTAAAAAGAGTACGTAGATTTTCGTCTCACGGGAACGCGTATCGGCGCGATATAAAGAAATGGCGTCCCATCTTCCCGCCAGGGTTGCCTGTCGTTGTAGGGAGAGCCGCAGATTTCTCATTCAAAGGTGAGATTGAGCCTTATACGACGATCGGCGGCAGCGGGATGCCGACAACGCGCAATTTTTGCGCTCACTGTGGCAGCCTGCTATTTGGAACACCACGTCACGCACCGGAGATCGTGACCATCTATGCCGGAACGCTTGATGATCCTTCACGGTTCAAGGCCCTTTCCGCAGGGGGGCCAATCATTCTGCAGGCCGTGCTCTGCGCTGTCAGTTTCATTAGATGCCATGCAATGCTGAACGAGTGACAAACAGACGCTCGATCGATTCGCCGTTGATTGAATCGGCTAAGGTTGCCGTAGTCCTTTTCCTGAAACTTCACTTCATGGTGGTCGTGGTAGAGTCGAACGTCTTTCATTGTCGCGTAGCCCTTATGTCGCCACGCATCGAATCTGAATCCGTCGCTCCGGCGGACCGTCAACAAGGCACGGGAGGCGCCGCCGCGGCGCAAAGCATGAACATGCAGATTCCAGCGATCGTTCCAGCCCGAACCGCTCTGGTGGTCATGCATTATCAGACCGATATCCTCGAGTTATTTCCCTCGGTCGCGCCCACGTTGCTAGCCAATACGCGCAAGCTATGTGATGCTGCGCGGGCCAAAGGTGTCAGCGTCTATTTCGCCAGGATCCACTTTAGTCCGGGCTATCCGGAAGTCAGTCCGTTGAACAGGAATGGGCAGGGGATCAAGCAACTGGGTCTATTCGTCGACGACCAGATCTCGCCGGAACTCGGCCCGCAGGCCACCGAACCGGTCATCATTGCGCATCGTGCGAGCGTGTTCTTTGGCACCGACTTGCAGGTCCGGCTTTCCGCGCAAGGTATTGATACGCTGCTCATGGTGGGCATTGCGTCGACCGGTGTCGTGCTCTCGTCGGTCGCGTACGCGAGCGATGCGGACTTCCGCCTGTTCACGGTCAAGGATTGTTGCTACGACCCGGATCAGGTCGTGCACGAGCATCTTTTTGCTACGGCGTTCGATTCGCGTACGACGGTGCTCTCGCTCGCGGATGCCTTGTCGTTGCTTGGCTAACGTTGGTTGGCATATCGCCGGCTTTGGGATGTGAATACGGATCGCCTGAACTGAATCAACGAACCGAGGTCCGGTGAGTCGTCAAGCGATTCGGTGGCAGCACCCAAAGCCTCGCGAAAGCCTCGCAACCTACTGCTGCGCAGTACAGACGAAAACAAGATCATATGAAGCGAAGCTATCGGGCGTTATATCGCCCGATTCACTCGCGAGCGTAATCGTGCGATCAAGCGAATCCGAATCGAGCGCTTCGATCACGAGGAGACCCGCGAATTCTCCTTCCGAACTTCGGCGCATCGACTTTTCCTGCGTGGCAATCGACGTCGCCTCGTTTTTCACGGTCATTATCTGGACGTTCGCGATCCAGTCGTTTTTTGCCAGCCTGTTCACCAGTTCCCGTCCTTGATCGCCGCGCAATGAATCGGGCAGGGCGCCCTCGAAGCGAGCGATGGCAACGCGGCCACCGTGTCCGGCAGGGTTGCCACCTTGCGCGGGAATCACGCCTCCCCCTCGACGAAACTGCTCCAGTGTAGGCATGATTCGCCGTGTCCACGGAGTGGGATCGTTCAGTCGTTCGAGGTACCCGGGGCTCGACATCACGTCCGCGTTGTCGAGATCGTAGAGCATCACGTACTCCGACGGCCGGCTGCCACGTCGTTTGAGGACCCGGCCGGATCGAAAGCCAGGTACGCTCACACGCTCGAAGACGTGTTCCCGTGTAAGCCAGTGCATGTAGTCGGTTTCAGACTCGGAGGCGATCGTGCTCCAGATCGCGAGCAAGCCGGTTGCTTCGTTGGTCATCTGCGTTCTCGCTGGTTGCTTCTCGGAAGAGGGTGGGTATGTGTTACGCCGTTCAGGAAAATGCGCGCGGCCCTTTTCCTGTGTGAGGATCAGTAGGTGGCTTGGCGCGAGACAAGTTCATGCACGCCGGCAATCTCAGCCGCCGAATCAAGGCGATTCATGTCGATGCCTGCGGTCTCCGGCCCGATTGCGATCATGCAGAACGACAGGATATTGAGCGCCCCGACCAGTGCGACGAGTGCCCAGGGTGAGCCGTTGCCCAGATGCAGCAGCCACGTAGCGACAACCGGAATTGGGCCGCCCGCGAACAGGCTCGCGCCAGTGAAAGCAAGCGCCGAACCGGAATAGCGGACATTAGTGGGAAACACTTCAGCAAAAGCGACCGGTTGAATGCCTGTCTGGACCTGGGTGAAGCCCATGAAAAGGCCCATGGCAATCGCCATCGGCACGAAGCTGCGCGTGGCGAGCACCTGAAAATAGAACATCATGATCACGAACGTCGCGGCCGACGCGAGCAACAATGCGCGCTTGCGGCCGATCCGGTCGCTGAGCAAACCGCCGCCGATCGAACCCACGATAGCGCATGCATTGGCGATCATCAGCAACATGAAGCCGGTCTGCTTGGGCACGCCGAGGGTGTTGGTCAGATAGCTCAACGTGAACACGACGGCGAGATAGAACAGCGCGGTCGGTCCACAAAAGAACAGCATCATGCGCAAGATCGTCTTGTAGTGCAGCCGGAACGCGTCCCGTAACGGACTTCCAACCTTGGCGATCGAAGATTGTTGCATCTTGACGAACGCGGGCGTCTCGGCCACTCGCAACCGGATATAAATGCCCACCAGCACGAGGACAAAGCTCAGGACGAAAGGAATACGCCAACCGTAGCTCGTAAAGGCGGCGGCAGTCATCGTCGAGGAAAGCAGCAGGAGTACTGCATTGGCGAGAATCTGGCTAAGCGGCGCGCACATGCCTATCAAACCCGAGTACTTGCCCCGCCGGTCTGCCGGCGCATGTTCGAGCGCCATGAGTTGACCGCCGGTCGACTCGCCGCCGAGCGCGAAGCCCTGGATGATTCGCAGAATCACCAGCAGCAAGGGGGCGTAGACGCCGATTTGCGCGTACGTTGGCAATAGCCCCATCAGCACCGACGTGAGCCCCATCACCGATACAGTGCCGAGCATCAGGTTACGACGTCCGACCTTGTCTCCGAAGTAACCGCAGATGATTGCGCCGAGCGGGCGCGCCGCCAACCCGACGCTGAAAGTCGCGAGCGAAGCGAGCGTGGCCGAATTCGAATCCATGGCCGGAAAGAACAGCTTTGGCAATATGGTTGCCGCGACCGCTCCGTAGAGCGTGAAATCGAACCATTCGAGCGCCGTACCCAGCGTGGCTGCGCTGACCGCCCGGTTAGCCATGGAATGCGAAGCACCTTTGTCGGTAACGTCGTTCATGCGTGTCTCCTGCAGTTGTGAATAGGCGATTGCGCCGTTTATTTGATCTGATTTTTACTTCGACATACTAAATGTAAGGCCGCGGCGAAGACGGAGCTCATTTCGCCTTGCTGCAGCCCCGAATGGGATTGAACAAACCGCGCGCCGAAAACGGCCGCTTTAACGTCCGGCACTCTCCGTGTGGCTCGCGCTGTGCAGCGCCTGTTTGAGCATTGGCGATACTCCGCTTGCCTCGGAGAGTTCCGTCGCGGTCGACATGAGTGCGGGAACCAGTTCTTTCATTCGTTCGTCTGTCAGGCGCGACATCGGTCCCGCGATGATCAGGATCGCGCGTACCTCGCCGTTTGCCGCGTGCACCGGCGTGGCCATGGAACTCATGGCGGGCAAAAACATGTCCTGCGTCGTCGCGTAGCCGTTTTTTTCGTGCGAGTTTGATCATGGGCAGCAGGGCTTTGAAGGTCGTCGGCGCGCGCGGACCGAAGTCGGCCGGCATACCGAAACCTTGTTGCGATACGAGCCTGAATGCATCTTCCTCGCTCTTGCCCGCGAGCCAGATCATGCCGGCCGCGCTGCACGAAAGGGTGACCGCGCGGCCCATCTCGGGATCGTAGCGAATGCCCTGGCGCGCGCCTTGCGCCTTGGCAACGTAAATGAGCTGCTCACCATCCACGATGGCAAGGCGGATCAATTCACCCGATGCCGCGGCAAGCCGCTCCAGAATAGGCTGCGCGACGTCCACGACGCCACCGGCGCTCAGAAAGCGCAGACCCAGCGACGGCATCTTCATGGTCAGCGAGAATTCGCCACGCCGTTCGTCCTTTCGCACATAGCCTTGATCGACGAGGTCCGCGAGCAGACGATGAGTTGCACTCACCGGCAGGTCGAGGGCAGTCGAAAGTTCTGAAAGCGTTTTGCCCTCTGGCGCATTGGCGAGGTCTTCCAACACACGAAGGATGCGTTCGGCTACGGCGCTCATTGCTTGTCACCTTGAATCCACGGCTTTCGGTCGGGCGCATCCCGATGACGCGCCGATCCGGCACAGGGCCCATATTAGTGGAAAGTCTTTCCAAAACGCAAATACTTTTCGAAATCGCGGTCAGGGAGGCAATTCGGTTCGTGGTCCGGCCTGCCTGCGGGCATCTTTTGATGCTCCGGATTTGATACGATGCCTCTCGCGCCGCGGACGCCAGCGCGCACACGGAGATATCGATGCCAGGAACCAGGCAGGACATGCATGACCGGGCTGAAAGCCATGCCGGACAAGGCGCAGGCGTCCTTTGCGCAAGCTATCGATCGCGCCATGTATAGCCTCCTTCCCGACAGTTTCGCGGAATACGACGACCTCAAGTCGATCCTCGACCACGGCAGCGCGAGCTTCGAAATCGGCACGGTCTGCGAGACGACGGTGCGTGGCCGGCAATTCGCCGTTCACACCGCGAGCATCGGTTCGACCGATCCGCAGGCGCCCGCCATCGGCTTTTTCGGCGGCATTCACGGACTCGAGCGGATCGGCTCGCAACTCGTACTCGACTACATGCGCGCACTGCTCGCGCGGCTCGAATGGGACGAGTTGCTCGTACGCCAGTTGCAGTCGATCCGACTGATCTTCATGCCGATCGTCAACCCTGGCGGCATGTGGTCCGCCACCCGCGCAAATCCGAACGGCGTCGACCTGATGCGCAATGCGCCGCAGAACGCCGACGCCCGCGTGCCGCTGCTCGCTGGGGGGCAACGGCTCGGCCCATGGCTGCCGTGGTATCGCGGCCGCGACGGCGAGCCGATGGAGCCGGAAGCCGCCGCACTGCTGCATGTCGTCGCAACGCAACTGGCAGCGCGGCCTTTGAGCTTCGCGCTCGATTGCCACTCGGGTTACGGCTGGAGCGACAGCATCTGGTTTCCGTACGCGCGAACCCGTAAGTCGATGCCGCATTTGCCGGAGATGTACGTGTTGAAAACGATGTTCGAGCGTGCGCATCCGCATCACGGCTATACATTCGAACCGCAAAGCCACCAGTACCTGTTGCATGGCGATCTATGGGACTTCGCGTACGACCGCGCGCCCGCGCCCAACATCTTCCTGCCGATGACCCTCGAACTCGGCTCATGGCTCTGGATCAAAAAAAACCCGCGCCAGCTGTTTTCGCGTCAGGGCATGTTCAACCCGGTCAAGGCGCATCGCACCGCGCGCGTGTTGCGTCGTCATGCGAACCTGCTCGACTTTCTGGCGCGCGCGGCGTTTTCGTCGCAGCGCTGGTTGCCGCAAGGCAATCGCCGCGAGCAACTGCTGCAAAGCGCAATCGACCACTGGTACAAACCGGACGCCGTATGAGCGCGTGGATTCTGCTGCGCGGCCTGACGCGCGAAACGCGCCACTGGGGCCGCTTGCCCGATGCGCTGCGCGAGGCGGTCGGCGCTGGCCTGCTGCCGATCGATCTGCCCGGCAACGGCGCATTCGCGCACTTGCGCTCGCCGGCCTCGGTCGCGCAGATGGTCGGCTTCGTGCGCCGTGCTGCTTTGCACGCAGGCGTGCCCGGTCCGTATCGCGTGCTTGCGATGTCGCTTGGCGGGATGGTGGCGACGGACTGGGCGCAGCGGCATCCCGAGGAGATCGAACGGCTCGTGTTGATCAATACCAGCATGCGGCCATTCAGCCGCATGCATGAGCGGCTGCGGCCGTCGGCATGGCCCGGCGTGCTGAGTATCGCTTCGCACTGGAGCGACGCGCCGCGCGTCGAGCGCGGCATTCATCGGCTGACCTGCAATCGCGTCGACGATCTGGACGCGGATCTCGACGCATGGAGCGCGATTCGCCGCAGCGCGCCGGTGAGCCGCGGCAATGCGCTACGGCAGTTGTGGGCCGCCGCGCGCTTTACCGCTGCCGCTGCGGCACCGCGTGCTCCCATGCTGATCCTTTCTTCGCGGGCGGACAGACTGGTCGATCCGGCGTGCTCAGCAAAGCTCGCGGCGGCATGGGCTGTGCCGCGGCGCGAGCATCCGTGGGCCGGTCACGACCTGCCGCACGACGATCCCGGCTGGACAGCCGAACAGGTGCGCGCATGGCTCGACGCGGCGCAACCGCCCGAACACGCGCCCACGCGGGCCGTACCGAAACCCGTGCCTTAAGCGGCCGGCTGTGCAACTGCAGCATCCGTGACGTTCAGCGGGTATTACCTAACTGCGGTCGTCGCCGGATTCGGGGCGGCAGGCGCATAATTCCCCTTCGGACGACGCATGTGAATCACGCCTTACTCGCCATAGCCGCTAGCCGGGGGAGTCGATCATGCAAGCAAAGAACGAAGAAGCCGTTACGCACCTGCTGAACGATGTCGTCGAATTTGCGCGTGGGCGGCTGCCTGAGCCGACCTTCAAGATCGTCGAGCCCTTTCTGCGGCACTACTACGATTTCGTCGACGCCGACGATCTGCAAAGCCGCTCGATCGCCGATCTGTACGGTGCGGCGCTCGCGCACTGGCAAACCGCGCAGCGCTTCGTGCCAGGCGCCGAACGGCTGCGTGTCTATAACCCGATTCTCGAACAGCACGGCTGGCACTCGGATCACACCGTGATCGAGATCGTCAACGACGACATGCCGTTTCTCGTCGATTCCGTGTCGATGGCGGTGAACCGGCAGGGGCTCGCGCTGCATTCGGTCGTGCATCCGGTGTTTCGCATCTGGCGCGGCTCCGACGGCGGCATCGCACGAGTCAGCCAGGGCGCGGAAGAAGCCACCGATACGCGCTCGCATCTCACCTCGTTCATTCACTTCGAAGTGGACCGTTGCGGCGATGCCGCGAAACTCGACGCGCTGCGCGACGAAATCGCCGGCGTGCTGCGCGACGTGCGCGCGGCGGTCGAGGACTGGCCGAAAATCGTCGAACTCGCGCGCGTGACGATCAAGGGCATGAAGGCAGGCGAGGCGGGACCCGAAGGTGTCGAAGCGCGCGCGTTTCTCGAATGGATGATTGCAGATCATTTCACCTTCCTCGGCCAGCGCGACTACGAACTGGTGCAGATCGACAACGGCTACGGCCTGCGCGCGGTGCCGGGCTCCGGTCTCGGCATTCTGCGCGACGCGATGCGGCCCGCCGGCGCCGCCGAAGTCACCGCGTTGCCGGCGGCGGCGGCCGAGATCATCGCCAGTTCGTTGCCGATCTTTCTGACCAAGGCCAATTCGCGGGCCACCGTGCATCGGCCCGGCTATCTCGACTACGTAGGCATCAAGCTGACCGGCGCGGACGGCAAGGTGACCGGCGAGCGGCGCTTCATTGGCCTTTACACGTCCACCGCTTATTTCGTATCGGCTGCCGAGATTCCGATCGTGCGGCGCAAATGCGCGAATATCGTAAGACGCGCCGGTTTTCTGCCAAAAGGCCATCTGGCGAAATCGCTGGTGACGGTGCTCGAAACCTATCCGCGCGACGAACTGTTTCAGGCCGACGAAGACCAGCTCTACGAGATTGCGCTCGGCGTGCTGCGTTTGCAGGAGCATCAGCGCACGCGCCTGTTCGTGCGGCGCGACCGCTTCGATCGGTTCGTGTCGTGTCTCGTGTTCGTACCGCGCGACAAGTACAACACAGACCTGCGGCAACGCATCGCGAATCTGCTGGCCGCCGCGTTCAATGGCGAGAGCGTCGAATTCACGCCGCTGCTGTCGGAGTCGACACTCGCGCGGATTCACTTCGTCGTGCATGCGAAACCGGGCGGCATGCCCGATGTCGACACGCGCGAACTGGAGGCGCGGCTCGTGCAGGTCGCGCGCCGCTGGCAGGACGATCTCGCGGATGCATTGCTCGACGCGTACGGCGAAGAGCAGGGCAACCGTCTGCTGCAACACTATGCGGGCTCGTTTCCGGCTGGCTATCGCGATGATTACCCGGCGCGCACGGCAGTGCGAGATATCGAACTGATCGAACGCGTGCAGGGCAGCGAGCGGCTCGCGATGAACCTGTATCGCCCGATCGAAGCAGGCCCTCGCGCATTCCGCTTCAAGGTGTATCGCGCGGGGCAGCCGATCGCGCTGTCGCGCAGCTTGCCGATGCTCGAACATCTGGGCGTGCGGGTCGATGAAGAGCGGCCTTATCTGATCGAGGCGGCGGGCGCCACGCCCGCGTGGATTCACGACTTCGGCCTCGAACTCGCCGACGATGCGGAGTTCGATATCGAACGCGTGAAAGATTTGTTCGAAGAGGCGTTCGAGCGCGTGTGGACCGGGGCGATCGAAAGCGACGACTTCAATCGTCTCGTGCTGCGCGCACAGTTGAATGCGCGCGAGGTGACGATTCTGCGCGCGTATGCGAAGTACCTGCGCCAGGTCGGCTCGACGTTCAGCGACGCGTATATCGAGCGTGCGGTGACCGGCAATCCGGCCATTGCGCGGATGCTGGTCGAACTGTTCATCGCGCGCTTCAATCCGGTGTTTGGCGACACGCGCGAGGCGCGCGTCGACGGCTGGCTGCGCACGATCGACAGCGCGCTCGACCAGGTGCCCAATCTCGACGAGGACCGCATACTGCGCCAGTTTCTCGGCGTCATCAGGGCGACCAGGCGCACGAACTACTATCGCTTCGACGCCGATGGACGCCCCAAACCCTATCTGTCCTTCAAATTCGATCCCGCGCAAGTGCCCGGTTTGCCCGAGCCGAAACCGATGTTCGAGATCTGGGTGTATTCGCCGCGAGTGGAAGGCGTGCACCTGCGCGGCGGCCGCGTGGCGCGCGGCGGTTTGCGCTGGTCGGATCGGCGTGAGGACTTCCGCACGGAAGTGCTCGGCCTGATGAAGGCGCAGATGGTGAAGAACGTGGTGATCGTGCCGGTCGGCTCGAAGGGCGGCTTCGTCGTGAAGAATCCGCCGCCGCAGAGCGAGCGCGATGCGTGGATGCGCGAGGGCGTCGCGTGTTATCAGACTTTTTTGCGCGGCCTGCTCGATCTGACCGACAATCTCGCGGGCACCGACGTGGTGCCGCCACCCGACGTGGTGCGCCACGATCCGGACGATCCGTATCTGGTCGTCGCCGCCGACAAGGGCACGGCCACATTCTCCGACTACGCGAACGCGATCTCGCAGGAATACGGCTTCTGGCTCGACGACGCGTTTGCGTCGGGCGGCTCGGTCGGCTACGACCACAAGAAAATGGCGATCACCGCGCGCGGCGCATGGGAGTCGGTCAAGAGACACTTCCGCGAAATGGGCGTGGATACGCAGACGATGGACTTTACGGTAGTGGGTGTCGGCGATATGTCGGGCGACGTGTTCGGCAACGGCATGCTGCTGTCGCCGCATATCAAACTGGTGGCCGCGTTCGATCACCGGCATATCTTTCTCGACCCGAATCCCGATCCGGCGGCGAGCCTCGCCGAACGCGGGCGGCTCTTCATGCTCGACCGTTCGAGCTGGGCCGATTACGACCCATCGCTGATCTCCGCGGGTGGTGGCGTGTTTGCGCGCAGCGCCAAGACGATCCCGCTGTCGCCGGCGGTGCAGTCGGTGCTCGGCATCAGCGCGCCGGCGCTCGCGCCCGCCGAACTGATGCGCGCGATTTTGCAGGCGCCGGTCGATCTGCTTTATAACGGCGGCATCGGCACCTATGTGAAGGCGAGCCGCGAAACGCATCTGCAGGTAGGCGACCGCGCGAACGACGCGATCCGCGTGAACGGCGCCGATCTGCACTGCAAGGTGGTGGCCGAAGGCGGCAATCTCGGTCTGACGCAACTCGGGCGCATCGAATTCGCGCAGCGCGGCGGCCGCCTCAATACCGATGCAATCGATAATTCCGCTGGCGTGGACTGCTCGGACCATGAGGTCAACATCAAGATTCTGCTGGGCCTCGTGGTGGCCGATGGCGAGATGACCGAGAAACAGCGCAATGCGCTGCTCGCCGAAATGACCGACGAAGTCGGCCTGCTCGTCTTGCAGGACAACTACTATCAGACCCAGGCGTTGTCGATCGCGGGACGCTACGGTGTCGAACTGCTCGATGCCGAAGCACGGCTGATGCGCTACCTCGAACGCGCGGGGCGCCTGAATCGTGTGATCGAATTCCTGCCGACCGATGAGGAAGTCGCCGAACGGGCCGCCGCGAAACAGGGGCTCACCACGCCCGAGCGCGCGGTGCTGCTCGCGTACAGCAAGATGTGGCTATACGACGCGCTGCTCGATTCGTCGATGCCGGAAGATCCGCTCGTCAGCGACATGCTCGTCGAATACTTCCCGAAACCACTGCGGCAGCGCTTCAGCGTGCCGATGCAGCGTCACCCGTTGCGCCGCGAAATCCTCGCGACGCATCTGACCAACGCATTGGTCAACCGGGTCGGCTGCGAGTTCGTGCATCGGCTGATGGAAGAGACCGATGCGCGGCCCGGCGACATCGTGCGCGCGTGCATCATGGCGCGCGACGTGTTCGATCTCGACGACGTTTGGCGCAGCATCGACGCACTCGACAATCGCGTCGCCGACGACGTGCAGGCGCGCATGTTCGTCGAAGTCGCGCGGCTCGTCGAACGTTCGGCGCTGTGGTTTCTGCGGCATCTGCAATCCGGTGCGGTCGGCGATGACAACATGGCCGGCTTGCTCGCACGTTGCCGCGACGCGGCGCAGCGGCTCGCGCCGCAATGGCCGGCGCTGTTGCCGCCCGCCGATCTCGAAGCGCTGTCCGAACGCCAGCGCGTGCTGGTCGATGCGGGCGTGGACAGCGAACTGGCGGTGCGCATCGCGAGCGGCGAAATCTCGGCGGCGTTGCTCGACATTGCCGAAGTGGCGTCGACGTGCGGACGCAGTCTCGAACTGGTGGCGGGGGTGTATTTCGAACTCGGCACGCTGCTGAACTACGGTTGGATCAGCGAGCGCGCGGCTGCGTTGCCCGCGCCCTCGCACTGGGACATGCTTGCGCGCGCGACCGCGCTGGCCGAACTCGCACGGCTCAAACGCGCACTGACCACGAGCGCGCTGGCCGACGCGGACGACGCGTCGACGCCGGATGCGCTGGTGCGCGCATGGCGTGACAAGCGCGCCGCTCAGCTCGAACGCTATACGCGCCTGCTGACCGATCTGCGCGCGACAGGCGGCGCGAGTCTGTCGATGCTGCTGGTGATTGTGCGTGAAATGGCGGCGCTGGAGCGGGCCTAGCGGGCCGCGCGGCGCGCAGGCGGCGGGGACGCCGTCGAGTATGAGCAGGAGTGTGGCGCAAACAACGCCGGGGTTGGACGCATGCCGCCCGGCGTGTCCATAATACGGATTCTTGCTAACCGAAAGCACTCTGCAAACTCACGGCCCCCATCCCGACGATGAAAGAAGAATCGCCGAAAGCCATTTTCTACGCGCTCGCCGCCAACCTCGGCATCGCCATCTGCAAGTTCGCCGCGGCGTCGTTCACGGGCTCCGGTTCGATGTTCGCCGAAGCCATTCACTCGACCGCCGATTGCGGCAATCAACTGTTGCTGCTGTTCGGGCTGCGCCAGGCGCGCAGACCCGCGAGTCCGCTGCATCCGATGGGCCGTGGACGCGAAATCAACTTCTATTCGCTGCTCGTCGCGTTGCTCCTGTTCTTTGTTGGCGGCGCGTTTTCCGTGTATGAAGGCGTGCATCGACTGTTCACGCGCGAGCCGTTGCAGTTCGCGTATGTCGCGTTGGCGGTGCTTGGGGTGTCGGTGGTGCTCGAGGCGCTGTCGTTGTGGGGCGCGGTCAAGGAGATCCGCAAGAAGCATCCGGACAAGGGCATGTGGCGCTGGTTTCGCGAGACGCGCGAATCCGAACTGCTGGTCGTCGCGGGCGAGGATATCGCCGCTCTCGCCGGTCTCGCGATTGCGTTCGCTGCCGTGCTGCTCACGATGGTGACCGGCAATCCCGTTTGGGACGCGTTGGGCTCCGTCGGCGTCGGCTTGCTGCTGATGATGATCGCGTGGCTGGTGGCGCGCGAAGTGAAGTCGATGATCGTCGGCGAATCGGCGAGCCCGGAAGTGCGCGGCGCGATCGAAGCGCATCTGCGCGCGCGCGCCGAGATTCGCGGCATCGTCAATATGATTACGCTGCAATGGGGACGTCACGTGGTGGTGGCGGTGCAGGCGGAAATGATCGAGTACGCGAGCGGGCGGGCGATGGTCGATGCGATCAACGTGATCGAGGAGGATTTGCAGGCGACGTTTCCGCAGGTGCGCTGGGTGTTTTTCGAACCGGAAGTGGCGCGCAGCGAGGCGGCTGCTGCATGAAACGAAGCCGGCGGATTCCATGGTGGTTTCCGGCCGGCTTGGGTGCTTGAACTTACAGCAGCACGGCTTATTTGAAACCGGTCACGGCGTGCGGAACCTGTCGGCGCCCAGCGGCACTTTGGCGAAGTCATCGACGCAGGCGTGACGAGTGTCACGGCCAACGATGGGCAGATATACAGTCGCGCCTGTTCCTCGCCCTTGTGCAAATGATCCGCGCTCACGAGGATAGCTCGACCAAAAGCAGGCGTATCCGGTCGGCAGTCAGGCACCAGTGTGAGCTGGCTGACGGGTACGCGGCGGCGCGGCAAGCTGAACGCAGGCAGGAACCCGAGTTGGGTACGCTACAAGGGCGAACGCCGGACTTTCGGCAGCCGCCCATGCAGGGGCGACGACCTGCGACTCATATTCGACGAAGTCTTTCGCGGGGAGTAAGGGTAGCAAAATCTCGGGCGGTGGCTTTCCCCGCCCGGGCACCTACCGGCACTGCAACACGACGCCGCCGCCAATCCCCTGGCTATCCGGCAATGTGGCCGAGTAACCGACGGCAACCAGCGGCTGCGTCGCATCATGCCCCACGACCACCGACTGAACGGACAACTGCCCGGTCGTCGAGACACCATTCAACGGCGACTGCGAGTTCGTCAGCGCATATTGGGTATTCGCCAGATTGACCGACAGGCTCAGATCGTTGAGCGTGCGTGTGCCGAGATCGAGCGTGGCCGAAGCCATTCCGAGCGTACCGCCTGCGCTGCCGTCATTGCTTGCCACCGTGTCTGCGATCAATTGGGTACACGCGAGCGTACCGCTCGTCGCGGACAACGACAGCGGCGTGCCGACTGCATAGTGGACACCTTGCTGGCTCGCATAGGTATTGCCGTCCGTGTCCATGGCCTGGTTCCACCGGCCAATCGCCATATCGCTGCCGACGCTTTGGACCTCGGTCACCGCCCCGTGGGCGAGCCCAAGACAGTCGGTCGCCGCAGCCGATGATGCAAGCGTGGTAAACGCACCGCCTGTCTGCTGAACCTGGCTTGATGCGGGCGCGTCAGGCGCAGTCATGTTTCTGTTCTTCGAATATGCCACCGGCAAACTCGGCACAACCACTACAGCAAGTTGGCCATTGTTCGGCACCACCTGCGCGGCCGAACCCGAATAGGTAAAGTTGCCGTCCGGGCGGCACGCCGTTTGGGTTGACGCTTGCGGCGTCGAGGCAGCGTCGGGAGCGGAAGCCGCATCTGGTGAGGAAGCCGCTGACGCCGCTCATTGTCAACCAACCGCTTGTCAGAACTGCGCTGTTATCTGAAAGCCGAGCGTGACGCTCGGTGCAGGAAAACCGGACGGCGCATAGATCGGCGTACCGGCGGATACGTCGTAGCTGTATGCACCGAGGCGTGTCGGTACCGAACCCTTAACGCCGATAGCGGCGCCCGCGAGTTGCGTACCGGCGAGATAGGCGGCCGACGGCCCCCACAGGTGGCCGTAATCGAGGCCCGCATAGAGAACCTGCCCCGACTGCCCGAGCGGATACTGGAGTTCGTTGCGCCAGTAGAAACCCTTTTCCGCCGCGAGCATCGTCTGCCCGCTAAAACCGCGCACCGTGTAGCGGCTACCGATGGTCAGATCGTCGATATAGTTCAGCTCGTCGTTGGTGAACTGTCCGTGTACCGTACCGACATAACGAAGCGGCTGACCGGCTACCGCGAACGGGACAGAGAGGTTTGCGTCAAGCGTCGTCATCTTGAAGCGGTAGGTCGGGCCACCCGGCGTATCGGGCATCGCCCCGAGTCCACCGATACCCTGGCGGTAGGCGAGCGTACCGTCGAACTGCGCCGCGCCGAAGTAATGACGATTGGTTAGCCCCGCCTCGATAAACGTATTGTCCCGGTATTGCTGCGGTATTTCGGTATCCTCGATAAAGCTCGCGCCGAACCGCTTGATAAGCTGGAACTCGACGCCCGATACATCGTTCTGGCTACGATGGAGAACCCGCTCCAGTTTCAGGCCCGCCGTCTGCGCGTTGCCGCTCGATACGAACGTCTGGTTGACCCCTGCAACTTGCTGGTAGTACGTATTCGTATAGCCGTAGAGCGTGCCGGTCCAGTAGCCCCACGGCACGGCATACGAGGCGTTCCAGCCGTGCATACCGAGGTCGTGATTGCCGAACTGGAGATCCTGGTTGAAGCCCCCCGACAGTACGTCATTCAGGCCGAGGAGGTTGTACAGGCCGAGCGTCACGTTGCCGATATAACGACCCGTCTCATCCGTGCCCGAGTTGTCTGCCGAGACGACGAGCGACCATGGCTTTGAGCGCTTGACTGTCACGACGACGTCGCTCTCGCCGGGCGACGTACCGGGAATAATCTGCATGGTCGCGTCCTGCTTCGGTACGCGCTTCATCTGTTCGAGACCCTGCTCAAGGTCGCGCAACTGAAGCATGTCGCCATCCCGCGCGGGAAACGCGGATTTCAGCGTACCGCGCGTGGAAGGATCGGCAAACCGGATCGCCCGCACGACACCGGGCACCAGTGCAAGCTTCAGCGTGCCGGTCGACAGGTCCTGCTCAGGTAACAGAACGCGCGTCGTGATATAGCCACGACTGAGAATAGCCTGCTGCAATCCTTTCGTGAGCGCGTCGAGTCCCGCCTTGCCGACGCATTGGTTCTTGTAGTGGTTGAGCCATTCGCGGGCGAAGGCGAAGCGGTCGAGCGGCAACGCAGATGCGCCCTGTTTGCGCGCTGCATCCGGCAGCGTTGCGGGCACATCGAGCGCTAACGAATCAATGCGGAAGCATGGCGTTTCGGTTGGCAACTCGGGCCAGCCTGTGGCGCGCTCAACCGCCGAGCGCACAGACGGTGCATTAACGACCGCTTCGCGTTGCTGCGCGTGGCGCTGTTGCTGGGCCCGCTGATTCTGTTCGGCGTTGGCGCGGGCCGCTGCTGCAGTGTCGGCTGGTGTCGGGGTCGGCGTTTGCTGCCCGTAGGCGAGCGATACCACGGCTGTGAGCGGCAGCACCGCCAGCCATTTCTTATTTTCCATTGCTGATTAGATTTGTGGCCCGCCAAACGGACGAGGTTTACTTAGTTCCAGGCTACGAAGCCAAAGCGCTCTTTACAAGGTCAAAAACAGTGTTCCGTCAGCTACGCTTGCTCCTGCTTCATAAATTGCTTCAGTGGCTGCTTCAAAGCCATCCTGACCACCAGCAAAGCTCAGTGCGGCTAAGGCTCGCGCCTTTCCAAAATAATCACGGTACTCGCTGGTGAATCGCTCTCGATCTGCGGAATCTACTGCTTCGTCCGCCTGCTCTTTAAGCTGAAAATAGTATTCATCCAATTGGTCCGTCAATGCGCCGAGCCGATCTTTCAAGTCATGCGAATAACGCTTCCCCTGGCGAAGCATATCCAGCGCCTCATTTGCGTTCGCCTCGTTCAGTCCATTGGAAGAAGCTGCGTATTCACAAACTCGGAGGCATGGCGTCTGAAGGTGCGACTCGTCTGCCAATTTGAGCGAACTGAACATATCGGGTGCGAGTTGCTGTAGGTGGTGGTTCATTTGCGCAAATCACACTTATCGACGAAGTACCTCTTCAACGGCTTCTCTGTCTGTTTCCTTGAATACCACCTCGAAACGATGTGCTTCTTCTGGCGACCAATCCAGAACAGAATCGCGCAACACGCGTAGGTAGATCTGCAATTCTCGTTCTGGCAACGCCGGCAGATCATCGTGAACTAACACAATGTTGCGCTCTGCGATCCAACTAAAGTCTCGCAAGCAATCAAACAGCGCGTCCCAGTTGGAACCGAAATATGCTGGGAATGCGAGTGCCGAAGCGAGTGCCTCAAGCAAGGTACTCTTCATGCCGATCGCGTGCGGCATCACGGCAACAAACGCCTCCCTTCGAAGGCTCGGGTCTGGCGCCGCCTCGTAACGAAACGGACTTGATTTAGTCATAGCGATCACTTTTGGACAGGAATGAATGTTTTGTAGTTGGTCTGGCATGTAATACGTCTCACCGTTTTGCCCCGTCACGATTCGCTGGGGCCCAACTCCCGTTACTCCCGGGGTAGGAACAACATATTCAGTGTAGTAGCCGGAAGGCTTTGGCGGGAGTATTCCTTCGTTATTGTTGAACGTTGTAGAGTCATTACGCGAAGAGTATTTTGTACCGCTGGCGATTCGATCCAGTGTCGGTTGTACGTTGACGACGCCTTCATAAACATTCCCTGTAGCGCGATCTGTGACCGTAGCGCCCCCAATCATCGCAGCGGAACCGCTAGTACCATTGACCTTCGCGCCACCTCCAGCCGCTGCTGCCGCTGCCAGTGAGGTCGTCGGCAACGAGCTGGCGGGCTCGCCTTGCGGAGTCATCGCGGAACCCTGGCCCAGCATTGCGCGTTCGCGGGCCGCCTGCTGCTGAAGTTCCCGTGCTTCCTTCTGCGCTTCGGTCTCGTTCTTGTCGTTCGCCTGGTTTGTACAGATTGACGCCTGACGCTGTGGCGGCCCCGACAGTCCCGCCGACCAGCGCACCGCCGAGACCGGACAGAATGTTTCCGGCGAGGTTTCCGATCAGCGACGAGCCGGTCGCGTCAGACACCGCATCCCTGACACCCTTTGTCTGGTCTGCGAGCTTTGATGACAGCCCCGCGCCAGCAGCACGCCTACCGCCGTAAACACGCTAATATCGCCGATGCCACCGATCAATGCGCCGCCTCCTGCCTGAAGTATTGCACGCGAGTCGCCGCCTTCTTTCCAAACCCGGCTCAATGCCGGTTTTGTTTTGTTACTGCTTCTTCTGGCGCAAGATCTCGCACAGATTGGCGACTAGCTCTTCAGCATCTCTCTTGTAACGTTCGTTCCACGCTGCCGTCCAATCGCTCGGATTTCCTGCGGATTCCCACTCCGATAATGCCAGGGCATTAACTACCTCAAGCTCAAACCAACAGGCGTTATAAGCAGATTTCTGCTGCTCATCTTGCTCACCATTGTCATGCAACATCTCCGATTCTTGAACGAAACGTGCATATTCAAGATGGTCCCTTGTTGCTGTTTTAGCGCGCTCAAGTATATCGATAGCTCGCATGTCATTTCCCGTACTTGACTGTAATCACTTTGCCTTCGCTATTCGTAACCACCGAAACATTATTGACCGAATCATAGAACACTGTCGTGCCTCCACGGCTTGGCGTTGGCACGCCATTTTCGATCGTGTTCTGTATGACCGATGGGGTTAGCCCTCGATCCTGCATACGATCGAATGCGTGGCCCGCGTAGTCTGTGCCATCGACGGCTCCCGGCGTGTTTCGCGTAGGCTGATATGTTGGATTCTTCGGTTGATTGAACTGGGTAGATTTGCTACCCATAGGAAGCGACGCCTCGGAGTTGTCGCTGGTTGATGCCTGAGCATTATCTCCACCACTACTCAGCGTCGTATTACCGGGCCCATGCCCCGGCACCGCAATACCCGGCGAAACCGGCACTGGCCCCTCAGGGGTCATCGCATAGGCTGGAGGTGTCACGACCGCTCCCGCAGTGCCAGACGGCGTATTGCCGCCATCATTGGCTTGCACAAGTGGATTCGCGTCGGCGGGCGGCTGCTGGCCAGAAGGTGACGGAATGAAGCTGTTCAGCGCATGATTCAATGCGCCGAGCGGGTCTGTCGCCGTGGACACGAGCGCATTGCCCAGTCTGTCCAGAAACTGACTTCCCGTGCCGCCCGTACTATCGCCGTTGCCAGTGCTCCGATTGTACAGATCGGCATTCGACGCCGTGAACGCACCAGCGTTTCCGCCGACTAGCGCACCACCCATACCAGCCAGCACGTTCGACGTCACATTGCCCAGCGTCATTGAACCCGTGCTGTCACCAATCGAATCAGCCAGCCCGTTCAGCTTGCCAGCAAACGCCGCCGACACTCCCGCGCCTGCTGCACCCTGGAGGGCTGTTCCGATGCCACCACCGCCAAGCCCAGCCATCAACGCCCCACCCACTACGTGCAGCAGCACCCGATCCGTCCCACCCTCATCCCATGCTGCTGCCGTTTCCAAATTTCCAGTTTTCAGCGCGGCTTCCTCCTTCTTGTCGGCATACAGGCCTATACCCTGAGCCACTACTTGGCCCGCCGCCTGTGCGGCTTCCATCGTATCGGCCTGCTGCGAGAGGAGGTTATTCACGTCCGGCGTTGCCGACACCGTCCCGTTGGTGTTCGTCGTGTCGCGGCTCAGGTTCGCAACGTCCTGCGTCTGCTCGGCCTGGTTCGTAATATTGATCGAGCCCGCGCTTATCGCGCTGCGCGTCGTCGAGCTCTGGTCGCCGTTGTCGTTCTGCGAAATCATCGGCGATACGCCGCCCGAGCCGCTAACCGAGCCAGGACCGAGAGCCTTGCCCGTATTACCAACGCCCACACCCGCGCTGATGCCATTGCTCGACGCGCTGTAATGCGACTGGTTCTGGATATCGCTATAGGTCAGCGTACCGGTGGTCAGGCTGTTCTGCGACGGATCGGCGGTACTTGAAATCACCGCGCCCGTGAGGTTCGTATTGCCCTTGACGTTGACATCGAAGCGACCGTTGCCCGCCTGAATACCCGCCTGTTCGTTGACCTGGGCGTAGTTGCTGTCCGCGTGGCCGTTCTGCGCGCTGAAGCTCGCGCTGCCGCCGCCCTGGCTGATGCTGGAGCCACCGCCCGCGCTGCTCTGGTGCGCGGTACTGACGGTCGTATCCTGCACGCTCTGGATATTCAGGTTGCCGCCGACGCTCGCCGTTACCTGGCCGCCGCTGACCTGCGAGCCGATGATGTTGGTATCGCCGCCCGAAACGACGTTAACGCTGTTCGTGCCGCTTACGTGCGAGGCGTTCTGCATCGCCGCGTCACTGTTCCCATCGCCGTGCGCGTTTGCCATCGAGGCCGAGACGCCAAACCCCTGGCCAAGGACATAGGACACGCCGACGCTCGCGCTACTCGATTTGTTCGTGCTGGTGGTCGTGTCGGTGTCCGTCGTATTGACGATGTTCACCTGATTCTTCGCGGCGAGCAGTACATCGTTCGCGCTGACGTTCGAACCGGCGATGGTCACGTTGCCGCTGCCGGGCGTGCCCGCATTGTCACCGCCCCCGGTTGCCACGAACGCGGCGGTGCCGCCTGCCTGGACGTTCGAGCCAACCTGCGTCGTCTGGTCCTCGGTAAACGTATTCTTGCTCTGGCTCGAACCGAAGCTCAACTTCACGCCGATGGAGGGCGGCTGACCCGGTGACGCGCCGGCCACACCAGCGGCGGCGATACCCGCATCGCCGACCGCGGCAATCGCGTGCAGCGCCTCGGCGCGACCATTACTGTTGCCGCTCGCGAGCGCCTGCCCCTGCGATACCGCGCCGTTGATCGCATCCCCGATGCTGCCCGCCAGCCCCAGCGTGAAACCGCTTTGCTTCGTTTCCTGGGTATCGTCCTGATGCGAGGTGTTGGTAGCCGCATCGATGATCACGTTGGCCGCCGTGCCCGTGACATTCTGGGCTGCCACGAGATCGCTGCCCGTTACGTGCAGGGTGTCGCCCGCCTGAATCGAGAGGTTGCCGTTCGTGCTGCCCACGAGGCTGCCGTTGTTCGTCACGCTGCTGTCGTGCGTCGTCTCCTTCGTGTCGCTGGTGCCGTAGTTGAGGCTGAATCCACCACCACTCATCGCGCCGAAGCCCGACTTCTTTTCCTCGTAGGACGAACTGCTCTGACTCGTATCCTGCGTCGTGGTGATATTCACGTCATGTACGGCGCTCAGTGATACATCGTTCGTCCCGACGATCGTGCTGCCCGCGACGTTGATGTCCTTGCCGCTTGAGATCGACACGCCGTCTGCCGAAATCATGCTGCCCTGCGAAAGCGTCGTCGTCGTATCGCTCGAACTCGAGACTTCCTTGCCGCTCACCACGTTGCTATGGCTGTGCTGCTCCTGGAAATTGTCGACATAGGTCGCGCTGGCTGCGCCGATATTGACGTTGTTCGCTGCCGCGAGCGTTGCTGTCCCCTGGTCGAGGTTGATCGTGCTGCCAATGACGTTGATATCGTTGCCCGATGCGACGGTCAGCGAATTGCCGGAATTGAGCGTCGTCCCCGTCAGCGTATCGGCGGAGGTGTGCTGCGAATCCGAATAGCTGCCGTGACTGTCGCTGCCCGAGCTGTTGCTGTCGACGGTCGAGGTCGCCTTCGCCGCCTGGAGCGTGACGTCGCCGTTCGCTGCAATCGTCCCGCCGCCGCCGAGATTGATAGTCGCGCCCGTCGCGGTCAGGTTGCCGCCCACGCCGATCTGCGAGACGCCGCCCACCTTGACGGAACTGCCGGTCGTCTGGTTGACGTCGGTATTCGACACGCCATTCGCGCCCGCGACCACCTTGTGCTCGCCGGTCTGCACCGAGCCGAGATCGTAGTTGCCGCCCACGGCCATGCCGAGGTTGCCGCCCACATTCAGGTTGCCCCCGTTCTGCTCGACGTTGCCGCCCGTCACAATCGCCGCGTTGCCCGTTACGTTGAGGTTCGCGATGGGCCCAAGCGTCGTCGTGGTCCGTGTCGCGCCCGTCGCGCTGACCTGGTTGACGGTATTCGCCGCGGTATTGAGGATCAGGTCGCCGCCCGCGTTCAGCGCGAGGCTCCCGGCGTTCACGGTGGCCGAGGTCAGGTCGACATTGCCCGTCGTCGCCAGCGACATGAGGCCGCCGCTTTGCAACGTACCGAACGCGTTGGTGATCTGCTG
This sequence comes from Paraburkholderia sp. RAU2J, assembly GCF_003634845.1. Classification (NCBI taxonomy): domain Bacteria; kingdom Pseudomonadati; phylum Pseudomonadota; class Betaproteobacteria; order Burkholderiales; family Burkholderiaceae; genus Paraburkholderia; species Paraburkholderia sp. RAU2J. The sequence continues at coordinate 2,609,435 of NZ_RBXG01000002.1, read as the reverse complement.
GCCCTGAATCGAGAGCGTATTGCTCGCCTGCACCGTACCGCTGTTATTGAAGGTCTGCGCGTTCTGCAGGTCGATGTCGGTCGCCGCGATAAGCGGCCCATTCATGTCCTGCTGGCTGGCCTTCGCGAGATAGACGACCGGCACGAGGACGGACTGCCCGTCGACGATCTCGGTCTGCATGATGACGACGTTGCTCGTCAGTGCCGCAACCTGCTCGGGCGAGAGCGCCATGCCGAGCGGCAGGTTAAGGGACTCGGTGAGCGACGCACCCGCCGCCATCAGCGCTTCATACATCGACTGGACGTCGGTATAGGGGCCGAGGACGGCCTTGCCGGTCAGCGAGGTAATCTCGTTCTGTACGAGCTGCTGCTCGTACAGGCCGTCGCCGAGGCGCTTTTCGACGCTCTGCGGATTGAGGCCGAGCTGCTGGAGATAGTAGTCGCTTGAGATAAACGATTTCTGGCTGGTGAAGGCCGGATTCGTCTCGATCAGGTACGGCGCGTTCGGCGCGGTATCCGGTCTGAACAGGCCACCCTGGGGAATCGTCAGGTTGCTCAGGACATTGACCGCCGTCGCGCTCGCGATGACGGGATTCACGAGCCCCGAGCCACCGTTGACCGAAGCCGCTCCGCCTTTCGACCCGCCCGCGCTGCCGCTGACGCCGCCGACGGTCACTCCACCCAGCGACTGGCCGGGGACAAGACCGAGCGAAGGAACGCCCGCATTGCCGGCCGTATTGTTGATATTGACGCCCGTACCGGAAAGCGTACCGCCCGCGACGAAGCTCGACTCGTAGCTCGGGAGTGCGTAGGAGCGGATATCGGCGGGTGCCACCTGGTAGCCGCCCGGATTGGAACCGACAAACGGCGCGTTACCGAACGGCAAGGTCCAGTTGTGCTCGGAGTTGTCATAGTTGTTGTAGTGATAGTAGCCCGAGTAGGTGACCTGTACCTCGGGCGCGGTCTGCCCCTGCCAGCTATTCTGGTCGAGCGTAACGGTCGCGGCAATGTTGCCGACTGCCGCGACCGCGCTCCAGTCGTTCTGGAACAGCCCCACTTTCGACGCGTCAAGGTTGCCGCCCGCAATGATCTGCGCCTGTGGGCTGATGGACGCAATCAGGTTCGCCACCGCCTCGCCCGTATAGGTCGTGTACTGGTAGCCGCTATTCCACTGGCCGGTGTGCGGCGGCACCGTGTACACACCGCCAATCATAGTCAGGAAAGCCGGGTTGTCGGGAGTGGACCAGCCCACATCCTGACCCGAGCAGGCGGCCATGTTGATCGCAGTACACCCGGACAGACTGATGCCGAGTTGGGCCAACAGGTCAGGGTCGACCGGCTGATTCAGACCCGTCGTGGTCATCGTCGTCCGCGTATTCGTGACCTGATTGGCGTCGAGCGTCATGTCACCTGCCGACTGGATCAGCGCCGACTGGTTGCGGATAAGGTTCGCGTTCGTATAGTTGCCGTTCGCATCCTTGCCGCCCGCCAGCACGACCTTACCGAGACCATAAATCGCGGTCGTCGCCTGCGTATCGGTCGTCGTGGTGTCGTCTCGGTTCTCGATATCGGGGGCGAGCAGTTCCAGTGTCCCGCTGCTGTCCGTCGCACCGATCAGCGCGGTCGGCCCGACATTCGTGATTGATTGCGCTGCGTTGAGCGAGACGCTGCCGCCAACAATCGCCCCCGTATTCTCCAGCGTGTTCGAGTGCGTGGTGAGCGTGCCGCCGGCCATCATCGCGCCACTGTTGGAGATATCGCCCGCGTTGATGCCGAGGTTGTTGACCGCCGCCAGCGTGGCGCCGTTGCTGAACGTACCGGGAAGGGTAAAGGTCAGGTCGTGACCGGCACTGAATTGGAGATCCGGGGTGGGCGCGAAGTCGCCCTGAACGCTTATCGCTACGTCGTTAGCCGCGCTATATGCACCGCCGCCCGTCAGCGCTGCCGCGTTCACGGTGAGGTCATGGGTCGCGCCGATCTGCCCGTTCGTATTCGTGATCGCGCCGGTCGTCGTGATCGCAACGTCACCGGTCGGACCGGCGAAACTACCGATCTCGCCGTTGCTGTTGTCGACGGTATTCGCCTGTACGTCGACGCTCCCGCCGCTGACCTGGCCGCCCTGCGTGTTGGAGAGCACTGACGTATCAACGGTGACGTTGCCGTTACCCGTAATGACGCCGCCGCTATTGATGGTCTGGCTGCCGCCCCGTACGGTCGTATTTCCCGTACCGAGGTTACTCACAAGACCACCCGTATTGTCGACGGACGCGGCCTGAACGCCGAGCGTACTCGCATCACCCGCAGCGCCCGTACCGGACTGGATCTGTCCGTTCGTGTTTGTCAGCGCGCCGCCGCTCGCGAGCGAAAGGGACCCGAGCGAGCGTACCGCTCCTTGCGTATTGTCGATATTGCCCGCGACGTTCGCTGCGATATTGCCTTGTGCAGCGAGGACACCGCCCGCATTGTCGAGGCTCGCGGCCTGTGCGGCAATCTGTCCGGCAGTGATGATTTTCCCGCCGACGTTTGATACGGAGCCCGAACCGTTGCCCGGCGCAATCGTCAGGGTCCCCGTTCCGGCGGCGAGGATCGTACCGCCGTCGTTGTTGAGGGTAGCCGGGGCGAGCGTCAGGTCCGTGCTGTTCGTCTGGATCGTGCCGCCGTTCGAGTTGTCGAGCGTATGGCTGACGTTGACGCTCATGGGCGACGCGCCGTACTGCGTGATCGTCCCGCCGCGATTGAGGAGATCCGTCGCGCCCAGCGCGAGCTGGTTCGCCTCGATATCGCCACCGCTATTGTCTAGCGTGGAGCCGACTGCGAGCGCCAGATTCGGCGCGACGATCGAGCCGCCGCTATTGGTCATCGGCCCGCTCTGGATCGTCCCGTTCGAGGCTGCGCCGACCTCGCCGCCGTTGTTGTTCAGCGTGCCGCTCGCGAGGCTCAGGTCCGCATTCGAGAGCAGCTTGCCGTTCGTGTTGTCGAGCGCTCCACCAACCGTCGCGGTTAGCCCGGTTTGGCCGAGTACCAGACCCGCAGCATTGTTGAACGAGCTGCCCTCGGCTACGACCTTGCCGTTGCTCTCGATGGTCCCGTTCGCGTTCGAGATTGACCCCGCGCCGTTGCCCGCGTCAAGCGTCAGCGTCCCGGTGCCTGCGTGAACAATGGTCCCGCCGTCGTTGTCGAGCGTAGCGGGTGTGAGGCTAAGGTCCGTGCTGTTCGTCTGGATCGTGCCGCCCGCCGAATTGTCGAGGGTGGACGATACCGCGACGGTCATCGGGCCGCTGCCCGTTTGCGTAATCGTTCCCGCATGATTGACGAGGTTTGCCGCGTTGAGCGAGACCTGCGCGGCCTGCGTCGTGCCCGAGCTGTTGTCGAGCGTTGTCGCGCTCTCCGTAACCGCCTGACCTGCCGTAATCGACCCGCCGCTGTTGGTCAGATGCGAACCGGCATTAACCGTCGTATTGCCCGATGCGCCGAGCGAGCCGCCGCTATTGTCGACCGATTGCCCGGTCACCTGAAGGTTCGTCTGCGCCGACACCACGCCATGGTTGGCAATGCTCGCGCCTTGCAGCGTGACGGCGCCATTGCCGCCGATAACGCCGCCCTGAGCGCCGGTCGCGGTCGTCCCCGCCGCGTTCACAAGCTGGCCCGTCGTCGTGACCGACAGGCCGTCGCCGTTCAGTGACGTAATGCGGCCTGCGGTATTGTCGAGTGACGCCCCAGACACCGACATGCCCGCCGCGCTCTGCATCGTCCCCTGGTTGTTCGCGATGGCGCCGCCGCTTACCTGCATCGCGCCTTGCGAGACAATCGAGCCGCCCTGGTTTGCAACCTGGCCGGACGCCTGCGCGACGAGCGGGCCTTGCGCCGAAATGTCACCGTCCTGGTTCGACAGGTTGCCCGCGTTGAGCGTGACGCCGCCACCCGTCAGCGAGCCGTTGTCGTTGTCAAGCGTACCCGCTGCATTCGCCACGACCGAGCCGCCTGCGCTCGTCGTCGCGCCCGCGAGGTTCAGGTCGCCTGTGGTTGCCGTCAGCGATACATTACCGTTCGCCGCCGTCTCGCTACCCGCGAGATTGACGCCGCTACCCGAGAGCGACGCATTGCGGCCCGCCACGTTCTCGCCGGTCGCGTTCAACTGGCCGCCCGTCGCAACATTGAGGTCGCCCGAGCTACCGACCGAGCCATCGTTGTTGACGCCTGCGCCGAGGGTACCGGTTGAATCAACGGACGCGGCATTGACCGTCGTATTCTGCTGCGCCGCAAGCGTACCGCTATTGGTCAGCGCGCCCGCCGCGCCGAGGGTAGTATTCTGCTGCGCGTAGACGGTACCGCTGTTTGCGACGCTTGCCGCGTTGATACCGATGTTGCCGCTCGCGGTCATCTTGCCCGACTGGACGAGCTGACCCGAAGTCGTCAGCGTGAGGTTGCCAGCCTGCGCGGCAATCGTACCGGCGTTCGCTACCCCGACACCATTCTCGTTGCCCACCAGAGTGATGCGGTTGGCGTACATACCGCCGAGCTGCGCGACGTCGATAGAGACGGCGGGCGCGGGTCCGCTGCCCGCGATGGGCGTCGGCGTCAGGCTCGCGTAGTCGATATTGTTCGAGCCGGCCGTCACGTTCAGCGTATTGGCGTAAATCGCTGCATTAGCCTGCACGGCGCGCGCCAGTAAATCCACCTCGTCGATATTCGTAGCGTTGAGGCCCGCGCCCTGAACGGTAATCGTGCCGCCAGTCACGCTAAAACCGGTGAGGTCGCCGTTACCGTCAATAAGCGGATTGCCGGTCGTTAAGGTCCCTCTGGACGTATTAATGAAGCCGCCGCCGTCAATGACCAGGCCCGAGGAATTTGCGATCACGACAGCCGCGGTTTTCTGGCCCGCGACTTCGACATAACCTCTCAGTTGTGAGGGGCTGTTGCTGTTCACCTGATTGACGATAATCTTCGCGGCGTCGTTCGGTGCGAAATTCGGATTACCGGATATCTGGCCTGCGAGTTGAGTGTTCGTATTAACCGGCGAATTGTTGAGAATCGCGCCGCCAGACGATACGTCAAACTGTGAATATGTGTTAAGTGATACGCCAGCGCCCGACGGCTTTTTAACGTTAACTTGAGGCAGGCCATTTGCCGTACTGATGACGTTCGGCGCGTGCGCGCCGGACGGCACGATCTGCGCGTCTGCGAGAACGGGAGCCAGTCCGAAGATTGCCAGTGCGGCGAACGCTACGTGACGCATGGCGAAAAGCGTAATCGGTCGACGCGAGGACGACGGCCCGGTTTCTCCATGACTCGTGCTATGCCCGATTGCGGTTTCTGCGACCGCGACGAGCATTCCCCGCAGCTTGCTAAACACAAGCCGGTAACAATGGTTATTCATTGCTTGTACTCGTAATGCTGAATGAAGCCCCGCGCAACGCGAAGCGTTTTCCAATCGGTTTACAACGACGCAAGGCCACGACGGCAGATCGGGCGCCGCTTCTAGATTCAACTTGAGCGTTTGGGTGACGAGACTATCAGACTGATTTCGGAATCACCATCAGATAAAAGTGAATTAATGTTGATTTGACAATTCCTGATAATTTCGGTCACTCTACTTAATGCGCGCTCGATTATTTTCCGGCCCACTAATGGTCAAGAGTCGTCGGTATTGGAGATAAATCAGGATCGGGCGGCGTATCGTTACGCCGCGTAAAAATGACTATGCCTGCGATGCACACCACCAGCAGCAGGGCTACGTCCGCCGAAGCGGCGACGAAGATGGCGGTAATGTGGTCCGTGCGTCTGCCCCCCGTGGATTCGCAAAGAACGCCGTGTGTGCCGGCTGCGCGTCGCTACCCGCGAGCGGCGATATATCCGCCTCCGCTGCCGCCACCAGCCTGTACCAGGCGTCGTGATAGCGTTCCCTGCGATAGGTGCGAGCTGCCAGTCGTGTATCGTCAGCAATTCCGCAAGCTGTGCCGCCTCGTACGGTTAGAGTTGCCAGTTCTCGTTGCCCTGCATACGTATAAGGCACTGATGGAGAACCGTCTCGGCGGCGCGAAACGTCTTCGCATTAGTCGCGCCCGGGTTCTCCGCGCACAGCATCGGCCTGGACATGTAGACGACGCGCGCGAGCGCCGCCAGATGCTCAAGCGTGCCGTGACCGCTACGGAACAGTGCGAAGGCGCTGTGATGCGACATCGAAAGCCGCTTCGTTACGACTGCGGGCAGCGGTAGCAACTGCGCGCGCGCGGCTTGCGGCGTCGCTTGCGGCTTATCGCGGCCCTTGTACGTGAAGACGTGCACGGAAAGGACGGCCACTACGGCTACCGCGAACCTGACCACTAACCCTGCCGTGAACCCGGCGCTCATGAGGGGTACTCCGGGTGGGAGGCGACGATCTGCGAACGCGCGAGCGCGTGAACAACCTCGCGAGCCCATGCACCATGCCATGCCCGCTGCTTACATTTGCCGTACAGGATATCGTTCATCACGGAGTGGCAAATAATTTCGTCGCGCCTATACTTCTTTCGGCCTGAAAGCAGCACTCTCTCCCAACCTGCATTACAAGCATAAAAGGAAGAACATGATGCTGACTCGCTCACTCGGCGCGTTCTGCGCTGTTGCTCTTGCGGCTTGCGCCGCCTTTTCGTCCGGACCGGCTAGCGCGGACGATGACGAAGGTTTCTCTCACGGTTATGGCGGCTCGCATGGGCGACCCGTCAAGGTGATGATCATTTCGATGTTCGGCCCCGAAGGCCAGGTGTGGCTCGATCGGCTCGGGCCATGGCGCGATATCACGGTGGATGGTTTGTCACCCGATTACCCGGCGGTTCATTGCAACAAGCAGGACATCTGCGTGATGACCACCGGCATGGGGCACACCAACGCGGCGGCGTCGATCATGGCATTGACCTTCTCGCCGCGTTTCGATTTGCGGCACACGTACTTCATGGTCGCCGGCATTGCCGGGATCGATCCGCAGCAGGGCACGGTGGGCTCGGCCGCGTGGGCGAAGTATCTGGTCGACTTCGGCATTCAGTGGGAGATCGACGGCCGCGAGATTCCGCCTGGCTGGAACACGGGTTATCTGGGAATCAACACGACGAGTCCTTCGGATAAGCCGCCACTCGACTATCGCACCGAAGTATTCCAGTTGAACACCCAACTCGCCGATACGGCATTTGCGTTGTCGCGCACCGTCGTGTTGTCCGATGACGCGCAGGCTCAGGCCGCACGCGCGAAATATTCCTATGCACCGGCCAATCGCCCGCCGTCGGTCATTCAATGCGATACGCTGGCTGGCGACACCTGGTGGTCCGGTACGCAACTCGGCCAGCGCGCCCGCGACTGGACGAAGATTCTGACGGATGGCAAAGGCGTCTATTGCACGACGCAGCAGGAGGACAATGCCACCTACGAAGCGCTCAAGCGTGCGGCCTCGGTGCATAAGGTCGATCTGAATCGCGTCGCGGTATTGCGCGCGGGTTCCGATTTCGATCGCCCCTACGATGGCCAGACGAGCGCGGACAACCTGCTCAACTATGCGGCGCAAGGCGGCTTCACGATCGCTATCGAGAACCTGTTCCGCTCAGGCAATCCATTGGTGCAGGACATCGTCACGCATTGGGGCGAGTGGCGTGAAGGCGTGCCGAAACGATAACGACGCATCACTTCGATAGAGCTGAATAGCAATGTGCCCGCGGAGCAATACCGCGGGCACACGTACAACGCTTACCGCTAAATTCAAACGGCCAGTCACGCTCAATGTTGCGGCGCGCGATACGGCGTCCACACTGGCGTGTCGGTATCCCAGTTGTCCAGTTCGGATGGTGTCATGATGTGCTCCTTTTTAAAGAGTGCATGGATGACGCCGCAATGATGACTTCTTTTGGAAACCGAACCATTGCGGTGCCTTTGTTTTTCTTACTGACCCTTGGCGACGCGTGTGACGTCGCCGCTCGTGCCTTCCTGCAGTGCGATACGTGCGGTCTGTGTCTGTCCGATCAAGCCTTTGTTCGGATAGCTGGTGCGATTTAGCGCGGGTAGCGAACCGTCACGATAAGCGGCCACCAGTTCCGCTTTCACTTCGGCGCGCGTTTTCGCGCTCGTGCTCGGCGTCGGTTGCGTTTCATAAGTGCCGGCGCGACCGATGCCACCACCGCCGTTGCTTTGTGCGAATACGGATGTGCTGGCAAGCAGAGAAAGAGCGAGACCTGCGAGAAGATTGCGTTTCATGATTCACTCCTGATTCGTTTGCAGCACGAGAAGTACTGCGGCAGGGTGAAATGTAGACTTTGGGCGAGCGCGGATAAATCGCACTTTCGCGAAATGAATTGTCGCGATTTCGGAACAATCGAATTAAAGCCTTGATGGAATAAAAAACCGCGGCATTAGAGCCGCGGTTGAAATTCAGTGTTCCACATTTCGTACTTCGATTTCAGCGCATCACGCGACCCATTCGGTAATCACCGGCGTATCGAGCATCGGCGCGGACTCGCGTTCTTCGAAAGTGCGCTTCGTGCAGGTTGCGTCGAGACTGCCGCGTCCGCTCAGCAACGGGCAACGGTCGAACAACTCCGCGATCCAGTCTACGAAAACACGGACTTTAGGCGACAGATGACGACTGTGCGGATAGACTGCGGAAATCGGCATCGGCAAAGGCTTCAGCTCCGGCAACACTTCCACCAGCTGACCCGAGCGCAGATGCGGCAGCACCATGAAGAGCGCCGGCTGAATCAGGCCGAAACCTTCGAGTCCACACGTCACGTAGGCGTCCGCGTCGTTCACCGACACGATGCTTTTCATCTTCACTTCGACTTCTTTGCCCTCAACCATGAAGGCCCAATCGATCGTGCGCCCCGTGCGGCTTGAAAAGTAATTGACTGCTTTGTGATTCTCCAGGTCTTCGAGCGAAGACGGCATGCCTGCACGCGCGATGTAGTCGGGGGCCGCGCAGGTCACGCCCTCGAACAGGCCAATGCGCCGCGCCACCAGCGAGGAATCCTGTAGCGCGCCTACGCGCACCACGCAATCCACGCCTTCCTGCAACAGATCGACTGGCCGGTCCGACAGGCCCAGTTGCAAGTCGATGTCCGGATAGCGCGTGTGGAATTCACATAGCGAAGGAATCACCAGCAGGCGCCCGATCGAGCCCGGCATGTCGATGCGCAGCTTGCCGTGCGGCTTTTTATTGCCGCTCTGAAAACTGGCTTCGGTCTCTTCGACGTCCGCGAGGATACGCACGCAGCGTTCGTAGTACGCCGCGCCGTCCGGCGTGAGCGACAGACGCCGCGTGGTCCGATGCATCAGACGCGTGCCGAGGAACGCTTCGAGGTTCTGAATAATCGTGGTGACGGATGCGCGCGGCAAGTCGAGCGTTTCCGCTGCGCGGGTAAAGCTGTTGGTGTCGACGACTCGCGTGAACACTTGCATGGCCTGAAGCCGGTCCATTGCAAACCTCCAGAAGGGGCGGGCGCGCCGGGCGGAAATCGCTCCGCAGAGCAATCGCACTCGATTGTTCAGGGGCGCCGAATTGTGTTGCCGGATTATAGGCATTTATTTACGACTCTGCTGAACCCACAATTCGCACCATTGAAAGTTCTATGCGCATTGCGCAGCCCGACATGGATGCATTTAAATCGCCGTACTCTTTCGCGCCCGCCACCGACGGCGCGGTAGCCGCAGACAGCACGGCACTCGACATCACCGACGTACAAATCGAGGGACACGTACAGGACATCACACTGCGTTTGTACCGGCAGGCGAAGAAAACCGCATTGCCAGTGCTGCTTTATTTCCACGGCGGCGGCTTTACGAAGGGCTCGATCGAGCAGGCCGATTTCGCCGCGCGTTATTTCGCAGAACACTTACCGGCGCTGGTCGTGTCGGTGGGTTATTCGCTCGCGCCGCAGTTTCCGTTTCCGGCCGCGCCGGAAGACGCGCACCGCGCGGCGCTGTGGGTGCAGACGCGGGCGCGGGCGTTCGGCGGCAATAGCAGAAAGGTCGGCGTAGCGGGCCACGACGCGGGCGGGCAGTTGGCCAACTGCCTCGCGTTCATCGCACGCGATCGCGGCGACGTGCAGATTGCGGCGCAGGCGCTGTTCGGGCCGATGCTCGATCCGAGCCTCACGCGTCTGGGCGACGAACGGCGTTTAGGCTCCGACATCACGGCAAAAGAGTGCGCGGCGTGTTATCGCGCGTATCTGCCGCAAGCGTCGCAGCGTATGCACCCGTATGCGGCGCCGCTCGAATCGGCGCGGCTCGCGGGCTTGCCGGCCACGCTGATCGCGACCGCGCAGAACGACGTGCTGCACGTGGAAGCGGAGAAGTACGCAAGCAGTCTGATCGACGCGGGTGTGCTGACCCAGGTGGTCCGCTATCCGAGCGTATCGCACGCCGCGCTGGCCGATCATCCGCCCGCTTTGCAGGAAGCGGTGCGCTTTTTTCAGTGGCGCTTCGATGCGCGCGCCCATCGATAAACAGAATTTCAATCAACGATACCGGGAGTTTCACATGACTATCCTTCCTCTTTCTCGCCGCCGCGTGGCGATTGCCGCGCTAGTCGTCATCGCCGTCGCCGGGCTCGGCACGTTCGGCGCGATCCGCGTCGATGCGAGTTCGCCCGCCGCGCCGACCATCGTGCCGGAAGTCGATGTCGCCACCGTGGTGCAGAAAACGATCACCGACTGGCAGAGCTATTCGGGCCGTCTCGAAGCGGTCGAAAAAGTGGACGTCCGTTCGCAAGTGCCGGGCACGATCGTCTCGGTCAACTTCAAGGATGGCGCGCTCGTGAAGAAGGGCGACACGCTGTTTGTGATCGATCCGCGCCCGTATGCCGCCGAAGTGGATCGCGCCGAGGCGCAACTCGCGGCCGCGCAGGCGCGCACCGGCTACACGCAAAGCGACTGGGAACGCGCGCAACGCCTGATCGCCGACAACGCGATCGCCAGGCGCGACTACGACGAGAAGCAGAACGCCGCGCGCGAGGCGAGCGCGAACCTGAAGGCCGCGCAAGCCGCGCTCGAAACCGCCCGCATCAACCTCGGCTATACGAAGATCGTGGCGCCGGTGGCGGGGCGCGTGTCACGCGCGGAAATCACGGTGGGCAACGTGGTGTCGGCCGGCGCAAGTTCGGCGCCGTTGACCACCTTGGTGTCGGTGTCGCCGATCTACGCATCGTTCGACGCGGACGAACAAACCTATCTGCAATACCTGAGCCGCGCGAAAGACGGCAGCAAGGTGCCGGTGGAACTGGGTCTTGCGGATGAAAGCGGCTACTCGCGCAGCGGCACGATCGAATCGGTCGACAACCGGCTCGACACGTCGTCGGGCACGATCCGGGTGCGTGCGCGCTTCGATAACCAGGATGGTGCATTGATTCCGGGCCTGTATGCGCGCGTGAAGGTGGGCGGCAGCGTGCCGCATCCGGCGCTGCTGATCGACGACGCCGCGGTCGGCACGGATCAGGACAAGAAGTTCGTGCTGGTGGTCGATCAGGGCAACCACGCCGTCTACCGCGAAGTGTCGGTGGGCAGCATGCAGGGCAACCTGCGTGTCGTCAAGGATGGGCTGAAGGCCAACGACCGCATCGTCGTCAACGGCATTCAACGCATACGTCCTGGCGACACGGTGCGCGCGCACATGGTGCCGATGACGACCGATCAGGATCCGAACAGCGCGCCGCTCGCACAGACGCGCGCCAAAGCGGACAAGAATTCGTGAGCCCCGTGCGCCGCGGCACGCTAGCGCGGCGCATGCTCCAACGTTAAGAGCTTCCAATGAACATATCCAAATTCTTCATTGATCGACCGATCTTTGCCGGGGTGCTATCGGTATTGATCCTGCTGGGGGGCATTATTTCGCTCTTCAAGCTGCCCATTTCGGAGTATCCGGAAGTGGTGCCGCCGTCGGTGGTGGTGCACGCGCAGTATCCGGGCGCGAATCCGAAGGTGATCGCCGAGGCGGTGGCTTCGCCGCTCGAAGAGCAGATCAACGGCGTCGAGAACATGCTGTACATGCAGTCGCAGGCGAATAGCGACGGCAATCTGACGCTCACGGTGACCTTCAAGCTCGGCACCAATCCGGACCTCGCGACGCAACTGGTGCAGAACCGCGTCAACCAGGCGCTGCCGCGCCTGCCGGAAGACGTGCAACGGCTCGGCGTGACGACCATCAAGAGTTCGCCGACGCTGACGATGGTGGTTCACCTGATCTCGCCGAACAATCGCTACGACATGACGTATCTGCGCAATTACGCGCTGCTGAACGTCAAGGATCGGCTCGCGCGGATTCAGGGCGTCGGCGAAGTGCAGTTGTGGGGTTCGGGCGATTACGCGATGCGCGTGTGGCTCGATCCGCAGAAAGTCGCGCAACGTGGGTTGACGGCGACCGAAGTGGTCAACGCGATTCGTGAACAGAACATTCAGGTGGCGGCCGGTGTGATCGGCGCATCGCCTTCGGTGCCGGGCACGCAACTACAGTTGTCGGTGAATGCGCGTGGCCGCTTGAAGACCGAGGGCGAATTCGGCGACATCATCGTGAAGACCGCGCCGGATGGCGGCGTGACGTATCTGCGCGATATCGCGCGTGTCGAACTCGCGGCGTCGGAATACGGTCTGCGTTCGCTACTCGACAACAAGCCGGCGGTGGCGCTCGCCATCAACCAGGCGCCGGGTGCGAACTCGCTCGCGATTTCCGAACAGGTTCGCGCGGCGATGAAAGAACTCGCCGAAGACATGCCTGCGGGCGTCGAATACCGGATCGTCTACGACCCGACGCAGTTCGTGCGCTCGAGTATCGAGGCCGTAGTGCATACGCTGCTCGAAGCGATCGCGCTGGTGGTGATCGTTGTGATCGTGTTCCTGCAGACGTGGCGCGCGTCGATCATTCCGTTGATCGCGGTGCCGGTGTCGATCGTGGGGACGTTCTCGCTGCTGCTCGCATTCGGCTTCTCGATCAATGCGTTGTCATTGTTCGGCATGGTGCTCGCCATCGGGATCGTGGTGGACGATGCGATCGTGGTGGTGGAGAACGTCGAGCGAAACATCGAGAACGGGTTGAGTGCGCGTGATGCGACGTATAAGGCGATGCGCGAGGTGAGCGGGCCGATCATCGCGATCGCGTTGACGCTGGTCGCCGTGTTCGTGCCGCTCGCCTTCATGACGGGCCTCACGGGTCAGTTCTACAAGCAGTTCGCGATGACCATCGCAATCTCGACGGTGATCTCGGCGTTTAATTCGCTGACCCTGTCGCCGGCATTGTCCGCACTGCTGTTGCGCAGCCATGGCGAGAAGGAAGACTTCCTGACGCGGGCGATGAACCGTGTGCTGGGCGGCTTCTTCAAGCGTTTCAACAAGGTCTTTCATCGTGGCTCCGAAGCGTATGGCCGGGGTGTGAAGGGCGTGCTTCGCCGCAAGGGTGCGATGCTCGCGGTATATGCGATTCTGCTGGGCGCGACGGTTCTTATCTCGCGTGTCGTGCCGGGCGGTTTCGTGCCGGCGCAGGACAAGGAGTATCTGATCGCGTTCGCGCAGTTGCCGAACGGTGCGTCGCTCGATCGCACGGAGAAAGTGATTCGCGATATGAGCGCGGTCGCGCTGAAGCAGCCTGGCGTGGAAAGCGCGGTGGCGTTCCCCGGTTTGTCGGTGAATGGCTTTACCAACAGTTCGAGCGCAGGCATCGTGTTCGTGACGCTCAAGCCGTTCAAGGAGCGTGGCGACAAGAAGCTCTCCGCCGGTGCGATTGCCGGTGCGCTGAACCAGCAGTACGCCGCGATCAAGGATTCGTTCGTTGCGGTGTTTCCGCCGCCGCCGGTGCTCGGTCTCGGCACGCTCGGCGGCTTCAAGATGCAACTGGAGGATCACGGCGCGCTCGGTTACGCGGAGTTGAACAAGGCGGCGGAAGCGTTCGTGAAGCGTGCGGCGCAAACGCCTGAACTCGGCCCGACCTTCTCCAGCTATCAGATCAACGTGCCGCAACTGAACGTCGACCTGGATCGCGTGAAGGCCAAGCAGCTCGGCGTGCCGGTCACGGACGTGTTCAACACGATGCAGATCTATCTGGGCTCACTGTACGTGAACGACTTCAACCGCTTCGGCCGCGTGTATCAGGTGCGGGTGCAGGCGGATGCGCCGTTCCGCCAACGCGCCGACGACATCCTGCAGTTGAAGACGCGCAATGCGGCTGGTGACATGGTGCCGTTGTCGTCGCTGGTGACGGTGACGCCGACCTATGGTCCGGAAATGGTGGTGCGTTACAACGGCTACACGGCGGCCGACATCAACGGCGGACCCGCGCCCGGCTTCTCGTCGGGGCAGGCGCAAGCCGCAGCCGAGCGCGTGGCGGCCGAAGTGTTGCCGCGCGGCGTGAAGCTCGAATGGACCGACCTCACGTATCAGCAGATTCTTGCCGGCAATGCAGGTATGTGGGTGTTCCCGATCAGCGTGCTGCTCGTGTTCCTCGTGCTCGCGGCGCTGTATGAAAGTTTGACGTTGCCGCTCGCGGTGATCCTGATCGTGCCGATGAGCGTGCTGTCCGCGCTGACCGGTGTGTGGCTCACGGGCGGGGACAACAACATCTTCACGCAGATCGGTTTGATGGTGCTGGTGGGGTTGTCGGCGAAGAACGCGATTCTGATCGTCGAGTTTGCTCGCGAACTCGAACATGACGGACACACGCCGCTGTCGGCGGCGATCGAGGCGAGCCGCCTGCGTCTGCGGCCAATTTTGATGACGTCGATCGCGTTCATCATGGGTGTGGTGCCGCTGGTGCTGTCGAGCGGGGCCGGTTCCGAGATGCGTCATGCGATGGGTATCGCAGTGTTCTTCGGCATGCTTGGCGTCACGCTGTTCGGTCTGATGCTGACCCCTGTGTTCTATGTGGTGCTGCGTACGTTGGCAGGCGGGACGATTCACGTCGCGCAGAAGGACTCGCCGCACTATGGCGCGCCGGTGACGGACGCATGAGGAGAAAACAATAATGAAACGCTTTGAATCTGGACCGCACTCGCGCTTTGACACGTTGGGCGGTTGGGGCCGGGCGGCGGTCAGCGGTTTGCTGGTTGCGCTGCTCGCCGCCTGCTCGGTGGAGCCGACGTATAAGCGGCCCGACGTGGATACGCCGGTCGCGTTCAAGGAAGCGCCCGCTGCGGCGTCGGCTACTTCCGCTGCGTCCGCGCCTTCCGCGCCGGACGTCGGCACATGGAAGCAGGCTCAGCCCGCCGACGACGCGCATCGCGGCGAATGGTGGACGATTTTCGGCGACCCGCAATTGAATGCGCTCGAAGAGCAGGCGGCTGCCGCGAATCAGGATCTGAAGGCAGCGGCGGCGCGCGTCCAGCAGGCGCGCGCGGTAACGCGGGCGGCGAAGTCGGACTGGTTCCCGAAGCTCGACGCGGGCTTTGGTCCGACGCGTAAGCGTGCATCGGCGGCCTCGCAATTCCAGCCGGATAGCGCGGGCGGCACGACGGGCACGATCTGGCGCGCACAGGTGGGCGCTTCGTACGAAGCGGATCTGTTCGGACGGGTCGGCTCGAACGTGAATGCGTCGCGTGCGGACGAGCAGCAGAGCGAAGCGCTGTTCCGTTCGGTGCAACTGTCGTTGCAGGCCGATGTCGCGCAGAACTACTTCCAGTTGCGCGAGCTCGATAAGGATCAGGAGCTGTACCGCCGTACCGTCGCGTTGCGCGAGGACACGCTGAAGCTGGTCGAACGCCGTTTCAAGGAAGGCGATATCGGCGAGCTGGATGTTTCGCGCTCTCGCAACGAACTCGCGAGCGCGCGTGCCGATGCGGTCGGTGTCGCGCGTCAGCGTGCGGCGTCCGAGCACAGCCTCGCGATTCTGCTCGGCAAGCCGCCAGCGGACTTTTCGTTCGCGGAAGCGCCGCTTGCACCGGTGACGGTGCGTGTGCCGGCCGGTTTGCCTTCGGCGTTGCTCGAACGGAGGCCGGATATTTCGGCGGCGGAACGGGCGATGCAGGCGGCGAATGCGCGCGTGGGCCTGGCGAAGTCCGCGTTCTTCCCGAAGCTCGATATCACCGGCGCGGCTGGCTTTGAATCGGCGACGCTCGGCGATCTGTTCATGTGGTCGAGCCGCGCATTTATTCTCGGTCCGCTGGCGGGTACCGCATTGACGCTGCCGCTGTTCGACGGTGGCCGTCGCAAGGCGAATCTCGCGCAAGCGCGCTCGAAGTATGACGAGGACGTCGCGCAGTATCGTCAGCAGGTGCTGGTGGCGTTCCGTGAGGTCGAGGACAACCTTGCCGATCTGCGTCTGCTCGACGACCAGATGCGTGAGCAGAACGACGCGGTGGAGGCCTCGCAACGGGCGGCGCATTTGTCGCGCACACAGTACACGGAGGGCGCGGTCAGTTATCTGGATGTGATCGACGGCGAGCGGCAGGTGCTGATTTCGCAGTTGCAGGCGAGCCATTTGTCGGGCACGCAGGCGGTGGCGACGGTGAATCTGATTCGCGCGCTGGGCGGTGGTTGGGGGGCGGTGAACGCGCAGGATACAGCGGTTGGGGCGGTTGCGCCGGCTGCGGGTTCTGATGCGGCGTCGCCTGTGGCTTCACCTTCGGCCTCGGCCTCGCCCTCGCCCTTACCGCAGCAGGTGGCGAAGCGCTAACCGATTGACTCTTGAGCACCGCAGCGTAGCAAACGCCGGGTCGCGCAACAGCGCGCCCCGGCGTTTTTTCATCGAAATTGCTTTTATCGATTTCCTTCCGAAAATCCGTTCGTAGACCACCCGATTGTCGCCCTCTATGATGATTCGCACCTCATCAGGAGAGAGGCGATGACCTGTCCGATCTTCCGTTGTCCGCGCTGATGCACTCGCGCGCTTGAACGCCGCCACGCGGCGGTCAAACCATACGTTGCACCTTTGCGCTGCCCGATGTTTGTCGGCCTGTCTGAGCGTGCCTCTACGCAAGCCGTTGGTCGGCTCGCCGCAACAGATCGCTGACGAACTGGTGTCGTGGATCGACGAAGCCGGTGTCGATGGTTTCAATCTGACGCGCACGGTGATGCCCGAATCGTTCGAAGACTTCGTGAATCTGGCGGTGCCGGAGTCGCAGAATCGCGGCGTCTACAAGGAGGATTACGATCCCGCGCCGACGCTGCGCGAGAAGCTGTTCGGCGGCGGCCGTGCGCGGCTGCCCGCGGTGCACGCCGGTGCGCAGCATCGGCGGCGCGCCGCCTATGCGCTCGACGATGCCTGGCGGCAAGGCCCGTCGTTGTCCGCCGAAACACGCGCGCGAGTCGCGCTTGCCACGTCGGAGGCGAAGATCGTCGCGCATCGCGCCGCGCTCGACGTCAGCGAAAAGCTGTTCGACGCCTATGGGGCGCGCGCTACGCATGCGCCGCTTGCGCTCGACCGTTTCTGGCGCAACGCCCGCGTGCATACATTGCATGATCCGATCGACTATCGCGTGCGCGACGTTGGCCGCTAGGTACTGAGCGGGACATTGCCCGAGGTTTCTTTGTACACTTGAGGCGGTTCGCGGCGGCCTCTAGAGGCGCCGCGGTTGATTCCCATCAAGAGATCCCCTGCTTGCTGTTCAAACTACCGACCACCGCTACGGCGCCGTTTTGCCCATCCGAGGTGCAAGGCTCGGTTGCCGTCTCGCAAGGCGCGCCCTTCTGGAAGAAAATCCTGCAATTCGCAGGCCCCGGTTTGCTGGTTTCGATCGGCTATATGGACCCGGGCAACTGGGCCACCGCGATCGAAGCCGGCTCGCGTTATGGCTACAGTCTGCTGTTCGTCGTGCTTCTGTCGAGCCTCGCGGCGATGGCGCTGCAATGTCTGAGCATGCGTTTAGGTATCGCCACCGGCCGCGACCTCGCGCAATTGTCCGCCGCGCGTTATTCGCCCGGCGTCGTGCGGGTGCAGTGGCTGCTCGCGGAACTGTCGATCGTGGCCTGCGATCTCGCCGAAGTGCTCGGCGGCGCGCTCGCGTTCCATTTGCTCTTCAATTGCTCACTGACTACCGGCGTGCTGCTGACCGCGTTCGACACGCTGATCGTGCTCGGCCTGAAGGGCAAGAACTTCCGCGATCTCGAAGCGATCATGCTCGGCCTGATCGCAACGATCGGCGTGGGCTACATCATCGAACTCGCGCTGGTGCAGCCGCATTGGCCGTCGGTGGCGCAAGGGCTGATTCCGTCGTGGCAGGCGCTCAATTCACGCGAGCCGATGTACCTGGCGATCGGCATTCTCGGCGCGACGGTGATGCCGCACAACCTCTATCTGCATTCGTCGATCGTGCAGACGCGTGCGGTGAAGCGCGATTCGGCCGGCATCCGTTCGGCGATCAGCTTGTCGCGAATCGACACCATCGCGTCGCTGCTGCTCGCGTTGCTGATCAATATGGCGATCCTGATTCTTGCCGCCGCGGCGTTTCATGCAACCGGCCACACCCAGGTGACGCAGATCGAAGATGCTTACCGGCTGCTCGCGCCGATCGTCGGCACCGGTTTCGCGGCGGTGCTGTTCGCCATCACGCTGCTCGCGTCGGGGCAAAGCTCCACGTTCACCGGCACGGTGGCGGGGCAGGTCATCATGGAAGGCTTCCTGAAGCTGAAGATTCCGTGCTGGCAGCGGCGTTTCATCACGCGTGCGCTGGCATTGATTCCCGCGTTGATTGGCGTGCAGATGCTGGGCAACGGCGCGGTCGGCCAATTGCTGGTTGCAAGCCAGGTCGTGCTGAGCCTGCAACTGCCGTTCGCGCTCTATCCGCTGATTCGCATGACCAACGACCGCGCGTTGATGGGCGAGTTCGCCAACCGGCTGCCGACCCGGCTTCTTGCGTGGTTGCTGTTCGGCGCGATCAGTGCGGCGAACCTTTGGCTTGTCGTGCAGACGGTGGGATTGGCCGGCTGATTCACCAGCGCGACAGGCGCCGATGGGCGGCGTGATGTGTGATGGCGAAAAAAATCCGCACAGTGTGCGGATTTTTTAAGGCTTCGGTTCGAGTCGGGCCGGACCAGCCCTCGTCGAGTCACTTCGAATCAGGCGGCTTGCGCGACCTGTGCCGCTTCGAGTGCTTCCTGGCGAGCGGCTGCGGCTTTCTTCGTCTTGCCGGCGCGCGACGGCGGCTGGCAGGCGCCGCACACCACGTTGTGCTGCAGATCATGCTTGTGCGCGACGAACTTGCCGGTGCAACGGCAGCACTTGGTCAACTGCAGGATGTCGGCATCGAAGAAACGCACCAGTGTCCATGCGCGCGTCAGGTCGACCACCGGTTCGGTTTCGCTGTGCTGGCAATGTTCCAGATACAGCCGATACCCTTTGGTCAGCGCATCCAGATGTGAGCAACGCGCTTCGCGCTTCAGGAACAGGTACGTGTTGTAAAACAGCGACGCGTGAATGTTCGCGAGCCACGTCATATACCAGTCCGCCGAGAACGGCAGCATGCCCTTGGGCGGCGATACGCCCTTGACCTCGCGATACAGGCGGATCATGCGGTCGCGCGAGAGCGTCAATTCGCTTTCGAGCACCTGCATGCGGGCGCCGAGTTCGATCAGCGCGATTGCGCGGAATACTTCTTGTGCGTCTTCCGTCAGGCTACGCTTGAGCATCGCAGTCACCTCGATTAAGCAAACTGCTCGGCGGGCTGGCCTGCGAGCAGGATCGCCGCGTGAGTCGGTGCAACTGCTGCGTGCTTTGTCGTTTGCGTCAACGCCGACAACATCGAGTGGTCGTTGAAGCGGAAGAAGCACAGAAGCTGATCGGAAGAAGCCAGCTTGACGATTTGCGCGAGCGAGAGCCCCGCCAGCAAATCGGCCAGTTCCGACGACAGCCCCAGGCGGAACATCCCGACTGGTTTGTCCTCGCGCAACATGCGTTGCGCGAGCATGATGTAAGACAAGTTAATCTCGCGGATTGAATCCAGCGTCTCGCTGCTACGGTCCATTTTCTGTGTTTCCGAAGCCCCGAATTACTATGTCGGCCTTCTTTTTTTGGCCGTTATGTCATTTGTGCCTCGCCGGAAACGCAGACCTCCGGCTACTGTCACCACCTGATACAGACAGCGACTTTTTGATACATCGCGTTACATTTCGTAACAGCTTGCGACGAATTGTATGAAGGCTAAAACAAGAAATCAATCCCTTCTCGAAAAAATATCTCAAAAGATACATCAATTTTCGGTAATTCTTTCACGCGGCTGTAATAGATGATGCTTAGCGGATTTTTGGCGAGATGAGATTTTCCTCTGAACGAAGAAAGTCGTGGTAATACAGGGGTTTAGCTCGATTGCCCAAGCAATGAGCCGGAAGCCGGGCAGCGCCGGTAATTCTGCTTGAAATAAAAATGTAAGAAAGAAGCGAGGCCAAAAATGGGTAATAAATACCTAGCTTTGGCGCTGCTTGGGGGACGCATCGAGAATGTAACGTGGTGGAGCGGCCCCAGTTACAAATGAAGCCGCATTTGTAACGATCTTTGTAACACCTAGCAACCCGTTCGGCGCACTCGTTCCACTTCGAGACCGAACGCCGGGCGCAGCCGCGTGCCGAGGACATTGCCGGCGAACGCGGCGACCAGCCAGAGCCAGCCGTGCAGGCTGCCTGACACGATGCCGCTGAAGTACGCGCCGATGTTACAACCATAGGCCAGACGGGCGCCGTAGCCCAGCATCAGGCCGCCGACCACCGCCGCGAACAGCGAGCGCGCCGGGACTTTCCACACCGGCGCGTAGCGGCCGGCGAGCGCCGCAGCCGTCATCGCGCCAAGGATGATGCCGAAGTCCATTACCGACGTGACGTCATGTGTAACCGGGGCGGCCAGCGAGCCCGCATTCGCGTGAGCGGCCCAATACGGCCAGTTGGCCACGTCGATGCCGAGGGCCGCGAAAATCTTGGCGCCCCACAGCGCGAACGCCGACGTCACGCCCCACGGACGGCCCGACAGCGCAAGGGTGGCGAAGTTGAGCAGAGCCAGGGCGATCGCGCCGACGAACAGCGGCCACGGGCCATGCAGCCACGGCGACGTGTGCGGTTGGCGGGTCGTCTCATTGACCAGCCGGCCATGGCGGCGCCGCTCGACCAGCACGCTGAGCGACGCGATGGCCGCGAAAACGATCAGGTTCAGCACGATGGCCCAGCCTGCGCCGAGCGTCGTCACCATCGACAGTGGCTTGAGCGACGGCAGCGCAGTCCAGAACGGCATATGCGCGGTTGCGACGACCGAGCCGACGATGAACGCTGCCAGCGTGACGAGCATGCGGGTGCTGCCGCCGCCCACCGTGTACAGCGTGCCGGACGCGCAGCCGCCGCCCAACTGCATGCCGATGCCGAACATGAACGCGCCGACCACGACGGACGTGCCGGCCGGGGCGACGAGCCCGACCACCGGATGGCCGAACAGCGTGCCGGCGGCGAGCGCCGGGAAAAACAGCAACACGCCGAAGGCGAGCATCAGCATCTGGGCGCGCAATCCGGCGCCGCGGCCATCGGCGATGAAGACCCGCCAGGCCGACGTGAAGCCGAACGCGGCGTGATAAAGCGACATCCCCAGCAGGGCACCGACGATGTAGAGCGCGGCCTGGCGGCCATTGACGGTTTGCGCCAGATAGATCGCGCCGAGCGCGATGAGAACGAGTGCCGCGCCAAGCGGTTTCGGATTGATATCGAAACGGCGCGGCACGGGTGGGAGCGGAGTCGAGAGGTCGGACATGGTGAGTTGACTGACAAACGGCTGATCAAAGGCCACCCGAAGGCGGCCGGGGAGACAATTCGAGGTGGGTGTGACCGGAAAAGGTAATTAAAAAAGATAGCATGGATTGCGCTGGGGACGGGCGGCCGGTTGAGGCGCCGGGCGCAGGCGGCACTGAAATCCGGGCGTTGAACGCATGGGTGTCCGGGCGCTCAACTACTGGCATCTCACGCGCGAACTTCGGCACTCAGACGCGCGGCCCTGCACCGGCACCGCCGGGCGCGGCTCTCGTCGGTGGACCGAAGCGGCCGTGCGCGCCGCACGTCCGCCTCGGTCACATAAACCGCATCATCAGATCAGTGTCGTAGAAAACGCCATCGACATTCAGCCCCTCGACTTCGCGGCCGTATTGACGAAACCCCACCGACTCATAGAGTTTGCGCGCCGCCTCGTTGCTGCTGTCGACCATCAGCTGAAGTTGCCGCAAACCGTCGACGCGTTCCGCTCGCGCCAGCAACTCGTTGAGCAACGCGCGCCCGACGCCGCGGCCTGCGGCTTCCGGCGCGACATACATGCCGACGACCGCTGCCTTGTGCCGCTCCCTCTCGCGCGGGTTGCGCGCCAATCCGACCACGCCGATCAGCGGTGTATCGGACGATAGAAAAGCGCCCAGCAGGAAGTCACCCTCGGCGGCGTGCAAGCCCTGCAAGCTCGCATCGTGCTGCGCCGCTCCCTTCGCCAGCGCTTCCTCGTAACTCTGGCCGAACAGTTCCGGATGCGCCTTCAGCCCGCGTAGACGAAGCTGGAAATAGGCCTCGCGGTCGGTGGGGCCGAGCTGGCGTACGAGTATGGCGGCGTCGTTCAAGGGCATCGCTTCCTACCTCTCTACGGGGGACTGGCGTGACAATAGCCGGGAGCTAGAAGGCCCGAGGTCCGAGCCTCTTTTCCGATATCGCGCAAAAGCTTTGGAAAGACTATCGTTGAGCTTCCGCGCGTTGGCTTTCGGCAAACTCGCGCAATGCCACGGCGGTCTGCTGATCCGCGGGAAAGAACGCCTCGATGGCAAGTTCCGAGAGCGTGACGTCCACCGGCGTACCGAACACGGTGGTCGTGCTGAAAAACGACAGCATGCCGATCGGCGTGCGCAGCCGCAACGGCACGGCGATCTGATTGACGGCGGTGTCGTCCTTGTCAGCCGCATCCGCGCCCGGCGGTGTGGGATACGCGGCCAGCTCGTCGCGTAGCGCGCTCAACGTCTCGTCGCCGCTTACGTCGATTTGCCGTTGCAGCCGCGCCAGCACATGCTCCCGCCACGCATGCCAGTTGACGATGGACGCCGCGATGCCGTCCGGATGCAGGCTCAGTCGCAGCGCATTGACCGGCGGCTTCAGCAGTTCGGGAGCGGCGCCGGTCAGCAGCGGCGCGAGAGCGTTGTTTGCCGCGACGATGGTCCAGTGCCTGTCGATCGCGAGCGCAGGGTAGGGCTCGTGGCCTTTGAGTACCAGCTCGACGGCCTCGCGTGCGGCGGCCAGTTGCGGATCGGACAAGGGACGTTCGCGAAAGAGCGGCGCATAACCCGCCGCGACCAGCAGCGCATTGCGTGCCCGCAGCGGCACGTCGAGACGTTCGGCAAGATGCATGACCATTTCCCGGCTAGGTACCGCGCGGCCCGATTCGACGAAGCTCAGATGCCGGGTCGAGATCTCGGCTTCAGTGGCGAGCAGCAACTGGCTCATACGGCGCCGCTGCCGCCATTCGCGCAGCAGGTCGCCGACCGTACGACCGGCCGCGCAGGCGTGCGAAGGAACCGTTTGCGCAAGGGAAAGTGTGTTCATGCCTTTGATGATAGCCAAAGCATCCGAGCAATCCATTACCTGAGAGGTAATGCAGATGCCCGGAAGTGCCCGCCCCGCATAAAGAGTCTGGAATTCGTCTGGAATTATTACCCGGCCAGTTTAACCTCGACCCATCCTGCGCCGCGCGTATCCCGATACATTTCGTTCATGCTCGTCCTAACATCCGCGAACGTCATTCCGGCGATATCCTCGTGTCGTTGAGCGGTCAATAGCGCGAGCTCGAAACTACGCGCAACTCACGGATCCGCTTCCTGCGCCTTTCGTAAACGAGCCAGAACTGATCCAGCGTCAGCTTGGATCGCTCGACCTCGAAACTCGGCACCGGCGTCACTGTCACGGGATTTTTGCCCGTGTCGATCAGCCCGCACGTCTGCGCTTCGCGCATCATGTCGCTGAGCGTCTTCGCGATGAGAGCCGCCATTTGTGCGCCGCGCTTCTCCACCACGTCCTTAATGAAAGTCGAAACCTCTGCCGTTGTGATCGCGCGCAGGTGTGTGCCGATGAACGGCGCCGACCGGACCGCTCGGATTCCCGCCTTTACGGTCTGGATCGTGGCGGCCGTCCCGTTCCGCGTTTCGATGCAGATGCGCTCATACTCCGTTGCCCAATCCCCCAGCGTCTTTCCGGCTGGCTGAAGAATCTTTTGCGCAAGCGAAATATTGCCGCGGCGCTGCTCGACAGCGAGGTTCGTGCAGCATCGCGACGAGCAATCCTGGCGTCCCCTCGAGGGCGCTGACCAACACTGTCGCGTCGGCCCGCTCGCGACCCGCATCGACGGCTGGCTGCGCGGCGGGCGCGTCAGGGGAGGCGGCGAGCATGGCGCAGTAGATTTCAGCAAACGTCACGACACTCGCATTCGATGCCCAGTCGATTGCGGCGCGGACCATCTCGGGCGTAGGCTGAACCGGCACCAGCCTCCAACCTTCAGGCGCGGCAGGCTTGTTTGCGGAGAGAAGCGAGCGGATGCCGGTCAGCAGAAGCCCGAGATCGTGCGCATCGAGCGTCGCTTCCAGATTGAGACCCGGCATCTCGAAGTGCTCGAGCAATTGCGCGTCGGTCAGTTGTTGCATTCCCGCTCCTGCTTCGGGAATCGTAGGTTTGGTGGTCATGGGCGCGGGCGCCAATCGATCAGCGGTTGATCGCCGCGAACATAAAGCGGATGGCGCGGAGAGCCGTCCTTCGTCGTACCGAGGCACCACAGCCGAGCTCCGGCGTCACGCATGATGCTGGCGACACGAGCGGCCCGCTCGGGCTTTGCATTCGAGCCCCAGGCACACACAACATCGCCGCACTCGCAGGCGAAGTTCCACAGGTAATCGTCGTTATCGGGGCCGACCGGGTCAGGATGCGTCCAGAGCGCCGCTGGATTCGTCGAACGCAGCGCGCAGAGGTTCGCAACAGCGAGGCCATTGCAGTCCCACAGCTTCGCGAAGCCGCGACATCGGCGAATGGTGGGGTCGTCGAGCTGCGCATCGGCGGTGCTCGGATTGAGCATGATGAACAGGGCCGTCGACTTGACTGGCGCAAGCGATTCAGCGCCGCGCGTCAAGCGATAGCGATATGTGCCGCAAGGGCTGATAACGGCGCTCACGACTGATCCTCCTGATCCCCGGCAAAAGAAGCGGCGCATAATGCTGACATCCCTTTATCAACACGATGGAGGTGGATGTGACCACTCTCGCTATAGACGCCATTCGCATCAACCCGGCGAACGACAGGATTACCCACGTGCGCTGGGGTCCCGTCGACCCGTCGACGCGCGACTGGTTGTCCCCCACCTCGATTGTCGAGGTGGACGAAGTCATCGCCGCGATCCGTCGGGGAGATGCTGTTTGGTCCCTTTTTACTCTCGGCGGCACACGGTATCTGGGGCCGAAAATTGTGTCTGTCGCCCACACCGACGGGCACGACGGGATCAACACGGATGTCCCTGGCGATCATGTCGAAAAATGCATTGACGATCTGCAGCGCATTTGACTGCCTACCTTTAAGAGTGCTCGGCACTGCGTCGTATTAGTAGTCATGGTGTCTTCACTCATTGTTGCGCTGCTTCGCGCGCTGCGCGGATGAACGCTGCTGCCGCTTGCGCGTTGATCGCGTTACCGTACGGTCTCGGATGTGCGGCGCACCGACGCCCGCAGACGGAAAAGGGTTCGCGGCGCCTGCGTATACCAAGGCTTCCAGGTCATCGAAAACAAGGTCGATCCAAGGGGAGACGTCTTTGCTTACAACCTGCTCGCCAAAGATGACTGGAGGGCGGCACTCGCCGATGAGGTGGTGCCACGCCGGGCAGAGGTGCCGCTCGTCAGCAAACCCAACTCCTTTGCCTGCTGGCTGAAAGGTTGGCACGGACAGGAACCGGTCCAAACAGGTCGATCGTCAGGCCATCCGGCGAGTCGAAGCGCGGGCGACCAGACGCCGATTCCGGCGAAGAAATGGCACTGTGTGAATCCAGCCGCGCATTTCTGGTCAGCCTGCTTAAGAAGCGCGGGGTAAGAGGCGAACGGCAGTTGCACCTTGGAAGAGACATAAGACCTGTGTAGTGGTCTAATTTCCTCGGACAGGTCGATAGGGGGACAATCCGGAATCGACGAGGAAAAAGAGCAGGATGACAAGAAGGCGCCGACAATTTGACACCAGCTTCAAGCTGGAAGTGGTACGGATGGTACGGGACCAGGGGTTATCGGTCAGCGAAGTCTGCCGGTCGATGGACCTTGTTGAGACAGCCGTGCGGCGCTGGGTGGCCCAGTACGACGCAGAGCGTGCGGGCGGCCCCGGCGAGGGCAAGCCGTTGACGGCGGAACAGCAGCGCATCCGGCAACTTGAAGCGGAGAACCGGCAATTGCGCGAGGACAATGCGCTGCTAAAAAAAGCGTCGGCCTTCTTTGCCCGGGAACTGAAGTGAGTTACCGCGTGGTAACTCACTTGCAACAGGAGGCCGTATCGGTCAGTCACGCCTGCCGGGTGTTGGAGGTGAGTCGCTCTGGCTACTATGCGCACCAGCGCGCTAAGCCGAGTGCAAAGAGTCTGCAGGAGCGGACCCACGTCAAGGCAGCATTCGTCGCCAGTGGCGCGAGCTATGGCAGCCGCCGTGTGATGCATGCGCTGCGGGAGCATGGGCTGCATATTGGTCGCTACCGGGTGCGGACGCTGATGCGCGAAGCGGGCCTGCGCACGAGCTGGAAGCGCAAGTTCGTCTCGACGACCGACAGCAGGCATACGCTACCTGTCGCGGAGAACGTGCTCGACCGGAAATTTGAGGTCGCCGAGCCCAACCGCGCGTGGGTTTCGGACATCACGTATATCCGCACGGCGCAAGGCTGGCTGTATCTGGCGGTCGTACTGGACCTGTACTCACGCAAGGTGGTCGGCTGGTCCATGGCGCCGACCATGCCGGCCGCACTGGTCATTTCGGCACTGACCATGGCGCTGCAGCAGCGTCGGCCAGCGTCAGGCCTGCTCCTGCATTCGGACCGGGGCAGCCAGTACGCGAGCGATGAATACCAGGCCTTGCTCAAGCAGCATCACGTGGTTTGCAGTATGAGCCGCAAAGGAAATTGCTGGGACAATTCGGTAATGGAGCGGTTCTTCCTGAACCTGAAAATGGAGCGCGTGTGGCAGCGTCAGTACGCCAACCACGATGAAGCACGGCGCGACATCAACCAGTACATCGTCGGTTTTTACAACGCAGTACGCTTGCATTCGACTTTGGGCTATCTGTCGCCCGTTGCCTACGAGGCAAAACCGACAGTAAAAGAACCTATCAGCCTGTCCGAAATAACTTGACCACTACACTGCTCGATACCGAGCGGCTGAGATGGGGCGATCTGGTGCGTTCGCCGTCGGCCGCGTTCGGGCCAGGTACGGTCATCCGCCCGTGCATCCGCAAGGACACTCGAACGTCAGCTGAACCTGGAAGCCGCCGTTAAGGCCGCGCCGGGGCGACGGCTTGTCCGGGTCTTCATGTCTTTTGTTTATTGAAGTTTGTCGGTGTCGTACACGCAACCTAAACTTATCGGGTTGTTCTGTCCTTGGTCGGATCCGAACGTTTCCTCGTCCCGAGGAGGTCGCTATGCAGCACAACGCGTTCGTATTCGCCTTCCTGGCTACGCTGACGGTGACGTCAGCCGGCGCCCTTGCCGGGCCCGAGGTCACCGGCGGGTCGGCCGATATGCATCTGTCGACGCTAGTGTCGCCGAACCCGACCGTCACGCAAAGCCAGTTGGACACTGCAGCGTCCGATGCGGCGGATTGGCTGCTTCCTAACGGCTCGTACGCCCAGACGCGATACTATCCGGGTGCGCAAATCAAAACCACCAACGTGGGGAAGCTGAAGTTGGCGTTCGTCTTCCAGACAGCAGTCAACGGACCACTGGAAACCTCACCGTTGGTGGTGAACGGCGTGATGTTCCTGACCACATCGTTCGATCATGTGTACGCGATCGATGCAGCGACCGGCCGGGAGTTGTGGCACTACCAGCACAAGTTGGGGCGGGTTACTTCCTTCTGCTGCGGGCCAACCAACCACGGCGTGGCGATATACGGCGACAGGCTTTTCATGGGCACGCTCGACGCAAAGCTGGTTGCGCTCGACGCCGGGACTGGCAAGCTCCTGTGGGAAACCGAGGTCGGCGATCCCGAGCTAGGCTACAGCGAGAAGATGGCGCCGATTGTGGTCGATGGCAAGGTACTGATTGGCACCAACGGGGGTGAGTACGGCGTTCGCGGCTTCGTGAAAGCGTTCGACGCCAACACAGGTCAACTGCTTTGGACCTTCTACACGATTCCCGAATCCGGACAGGAAGGCGTGTGGGCGACCAGGGATGCGACCGGCCGGGACCTTAAACGCAATATCGATGCCGAGAAGAAGCAACTTGCTGAGAAGGGTAGCGACTTCTACAAGACGCTCGGCGGCGGCGTGTGGATGACACCGGCGATCGACCGGAAAACGCGCACGGTGTACTTCGTGGTTGGCAACCCATCGCCTGACTTTTATGGCGCAATACGTCCCGGCGACAATCTGTTTACCGACTCGATGGTGGCGGTCGACCTCGACACCGGCAAGTACAAGTGGCACTACCAGTACATCCCGCATGACGTGTGGGACCTCGACGCGGCGAGCCCGCCGATCCTGGTGGATGTGCGCGACCGCGACGGACGCATGGTATCTGGGGTAATCCATGCCGGAAAGACCGGGCATGTCTATGTGCATGATCGCACATCGGGCCAGTTAATCCGCTTCTCGCCGGCGATGATCCCGCAAGAGAACATGTGGACGCCGCCAACGCCGCAGGGCGCGCACATGCTGCCGGGTGCGAACGGCGGAGTCAATTGGTCTCCCACGGCGTACAGCCCCGAGACGCGTCTCGTGTATGCGGCCAACCTGCATCGTCCGTTGACGTACCAGGTCGAGGACACGCCGTATCCGGGCGGCGGCAAGATGTGGCTTGGCGGTTCATTCAAGACCATTCCGAACGAGCAGCAGTGGGGCAAGCTCGCGGCGGTGAACGTCGACACCGGGAAGATCGTCTGGTCGTTTAAAACCGATCAGCCGCTGATCGGCGGCGTATTGGTGACGGCGGGCAATCTCGTCTTCAATGGAGAAGGCAACGGCCTGTTTCGCGCATTTGATGCGCGTACCGGCAAGAAGTTGTGGGAGTTCCAGTGCGGCGCCGGCGTCAACGCCCCAGCGGTGTCGTACTCGGTGCACGGCAAGCAATATGTGGCGGTTGCGGCGGGCGGCAACCAGCTACTCGACTACAAGCGCGGCGACGCGATTGTTGTGTTCGCGCTGCCGTAATGCACACGCACTGCCTGCGTTAGCGGCTCTCCAACTGCCAGGCGGCGTCGCATACGGTCTAGCGTGTCGGTCTTCCATGCTGCTGGCTCGAAGATCCCGTTGCGCCACCGGAGTGTGGCCCGCACGCTTGGATGGCGTGACGAAGGTCGGGAATACTCCGCGAAGCAGCCGTTGACGCGGCGCCGCGCCGAACGGCGGGAGTGGGGTCGCGTGGTGCCGGTCGCGTTGGGCACGATGCGGCCACGAAGAGACATTCGTGTATGTCGTCAATTTGTGCTCTTGAACCTAGTTGACGAATCTGTGAACTCCGGCATGTCCGCAATGCCGTAGGGGCATCAATGGTCGCGTGAGCCCATCACGGTAAACTCGTTACGAAATACCCCTAAGCTTCTGGATGCCGACATGACGTTGCTACGACAATCGATCGAGACTTATATCTGTGCGAAAGACGGAAACCGGCCGCATTTGATGCGTAGCGCATTCACGGTTGATGCCGAGCTTGTGATAGAAGTCAAAACCGAAGAGATATCGTTTCCGACATTGGTTAAGGGCTTGGATAGCATTTCAGCTGTTTTAGTAAGTCAGTTCGCGCAGCGCTACGAGAACATCTACACGTTGTGTATGGGCACACCGCCAGACGATGAAAACACATTCCGTTGCAATTGGCTCGTATGCATGACCGAGAAGGCATCAGGTGCGGCACGCGTGGGTTTCGGTAGATACGAATGGGTTTGTCAAGATCGATCGGGAAGGGTCTCGAAGCTCAAAATAACCATCGAAGAGATGAAAAACCTGCCCGGAGAATTAGGCCAATCGATTCTCGAATGGGTGCGGAAACTGCCCTATCCGTGGTGTCCGCATGATCTGCCAGCGCAAAGCGCTCCGAATATCCCATCGGTTCAGAAAATTGCCAAACAACTGGCGGGTTGATTCGATCAGTTGGATGTCGGTAAGCAACCCCTATTTTGCGTATTTGGGCGAATTGCCGCTGAGTTGGTGTCGCCAATGACCGCTGTCGGGAATGTTGACTGTCCGTTGTGGGTCGATCTGGTGCGTTCGCGGTCGGCCGCGTTCGGACCAGTTTGTGACGTTCGACTTCGTCAGTTAAATCGTCGACAATTGAACGCCCCACACATGATCGGCGCACATCGTCCAGACGAGGAGGTGACTGAAAGCGCATTGAGGAGCGGTACCTTCAGAAATAGGAGGGCGGCCTCAAATCTGAAGTGCAACACCGTTCCGTATAAGGTGTTGCGATGCACGAAAGAACTCAGTACCAGCAACTTCAACCTGAAGAGCGCCTCATCATTGCAAGCCTGCATCTGCAGGGTTCGAGTATGCGGGCCATGGCCCGCATACTCGGGCGCTCGCCGGCCACCGTTAGCCGTGAACTGACGCGAAACAGCTCTCCCGCAGGCTACGCATCGGTGCCGGCTGAAGCGCTCAGCGCCTCACGCCGCACCGCGAGCCGCCGCCCCACAAAGCTTTGCCTGCAAAGCGTCTGCTGGCGTATCGTTCTCACCCTGCTGGAGTGGAAATGGTCACCCCAGCAGATATCGGGCACACTGAAGCGTATGTATCCGACTGACCCGACCCAGCAGGTTTCGCACGAAACCATCTACACGGCCATCTACGCCCAGCCGCGCGGCGAACTGCGCCGCCAGCTCATTGCCTGCCTGCGCCATGGCCACAGCACGCGCATACCGCGTACACGCGGCACAGACCGGCGCGGACAGATTCCCGACATGGTCAGTATTCATGTGCGGCCGCCCGAAATCGAGGACCGGCTGCTGCCCGGACACTGGGAAGGCGACTTCATCAAGGGCGCTGGCAACCAGTCCTCGGTAGGCGTTCTGGTTGAACGGACCAGCCGCCTGGTGCTGCTCGCAAAGATGGAAGACGCCACCGCAGCTTCGGCGCTGGCGGGCTTCTCCGCCAAACTCAATTCGATTGTCGCGCCACTGCGCCAGAGCTTCACCTACGACCAGGGCAAAGAAATGTCGCGCCATAAAGAGCTCTCTGCCGCAACCGGCGTGAACGTGTACTTTTGCGACCCGCACAGTCCCTGGCAACGCGGCACTTGCGAAAACACCAACGGGCTGCTGCGGCAGTATCTGCCCAAAGGCACAGACCTTTCGGTCTACAGTCAGGACGAACTCGACGCCATCGCCGACAGCCTGAATAGCCGGCCTCGTGCAACTCACAACTTCCATTCACCATTCGAGGTCTTCGCCGCGACCCTCGCATCAGCAAGTCAACCTCAACGCTCTAAACATTAATCCCGCTGTTGCGCTTCACCCTTGAAACCGCCGAGTCGGGGCGTAATTGCTGCCCCTTTGCACAACAGAAGAAACGAATAATGCGTATCGAGATGCTCAAAGATTGGTGAGGTTGTTGACCGAACTGCCAACGGCAAGACTGATTCCGCTCGCCTTCGTATCCACTTACGTTGTGTCCGTACCAATCATCACTTTCGCCGTCTTTCATCCTGGAACGGTGCCCGGCGGCCCCGGATGGGGAAAGAATGATCCCATCAAGATTATTGTGCTGGGCGGCATACTAGCGCCGCTGCTTGAGACGGCAGTAACGCAATGGGCTTGCATTCGACTGTTAAAAAAGCTGCGTCTCCCGACCGGAATGGCAATAGTGCTATCTGCCGCTTTCTTTGGGCTGGGCCACACTTACAGCACCTTGTATATATCCATGATGTTCTTCGTGGGGCTGGTGCTGGGATCGGTATTTGCGATTGAAGACGCAAGAGCTGGGCATCCATTTTTAGCGACTCTTGCAGTCCACGCTCTGCGAAATTGGGTAACGGCAGGGCTCACGAGGTTCGTTCTTTGAATACGAATGATTGTGGGCCTGACGACGGCGAATCAACGTGCTGTTTAAAGTCGCGCGCTCCACACGTTCTTCCGGTTAATTGCGCTCTTGTCGTGAAAGAACAAACACGGTCGCGAATGTCTCCTTCTGAGAGCGCCGAACGGCGGTTGCGGGTTCGCCTGCGGCCGATCGCTGTCGGGTACAGGTCGGCCAGATTGGTCGCTCAAACAAAGTTTACGACCGTCCGTATCCGGTTCGAGAAAAGCCAACACCCGCTGCGAGTCATTCCGAACCAACAAACCCACACAGGTGATGAAGTGTGCCAGAGAAGCTCGACGAAGCAGACGCCGTCGCCACCCGGTCCTGACGACTAACAGGACACGCATACGGCAGCGCAGAGGAAGCCTGGCCGTGGCTGTGCGCCTGCCGGCAGAAACGCTCGACACCGCGGCCGCAGGGCAAGCGGCTCAGATCAGGCGGTCGGAACCGTTCCGCCGTCGATGACGTACTCAGTACCGGTGATGGCGCCGGCCCGCGCAGAGACGAGGAAGCCAATGAGTTCTGCCACTTCCCGCGGAGAGCACGGCCGGCCGAGAGGAATGCCGCCGAGCGAATCCATGATGATCTTGCGGGCGCCTTCCGTGTCGATGCCGTTCCGCCGGGCGATCTCAGCAACGAGCCCCGCGGCGGCATCCGTCTCGACCCAGCCGGGGGAAACGCGCACAACGCGAATGCCTTTCGGACTGACCTCCTTGGACAAGGCTTTGCTGTAGTTCGACAGGGCAGCCTTGGCGGCGGCATAGGCGATCGTGGCCTCCGGCAACGGTAACTGCCGCTGAATCGACGTGACGTGAATAATGACGCCCGAGCGCTGCTCGACCATTGCGGGCAACAGTGCTCGATCGATGCGCACTGCCGGGAACAGGTTCAGGCTCAATGCCCTGTTCCATTCGTCGTCGTCGAGCACGCTGAAGCCACCCGCTGGCGCAGATGAGCCACCCGCCACGCGCACGATCATATCGACGCCGCCAAGCCGTTCGAGGACAGCGTCGACTATAGTTTTACAACCCTCGGCCGTTGTGATGTCCGCACCGATGAATCTTTCTTCGGGAAGGTCATCAGGACGCGAACGTGCTGTCGCGAGGACGTTCGCTCCCGCCTCGCAAAGGTGTGCGACAACGGCTTTCCCGATGCCTTTGGTCCCGCCTGTAACAAGCGCCCGGAGGCCCAGAAGTTCGAGTGCCGCGCTCATCAGTGAATCTCCAAAGACGCGATCTTGCCGTCGGCCAGGACAAACGTGTAGGTCAGCTCGACCGGGCTACCGGGGAAGGCGCCCGTGAGCCTGGCGCGCATCGTCACGGCGGCGCCATCCTCGGACAAGTCCAGCGGCTCGACGGTGTACTGGTACTTGGCTTTGGTGTCTTTCTTCCAGGCCTGGATGGCTTCGAGCCCCTCGATAGTGCGGCCCTCGTCGCGCACGACGGCGTCGGCAGCGAAGCAGTTCTCAAGAGGAGCGGTGTCGCTGGTGGTTTCTGCCTTCAGATAAGCATCCACTGGCGGCGGTAGGATGATGCTCATGGACTTTTCCTGAACGTCACGTTTGCACGTCCCAATGATGGCGCTATAGTTACCACATCGCAAGAACGCACTAAAAAGTAAGTAAGCCGTGTCCAACCGAAAAGCCTACACTCCCGCGACCGCCGCAATCGGCGTCGAAGCCGCCTTCAGGCTGCTCGAAGGACGCTGGAAGCTGGTGATCCTGTTTCACCTTTTCGGTGGTCAGGTGCGGCGCTTTTCGGAGCTCGAGAGGCTGATCCCTGGCATCACGCAAAAAATGCTCGCCCAGCAGTTGCGCCGCCTCGAAGAGGACGGCATTGTGACGCGTACGGTCTATCACCAGGTGCCTCCGAAGGTGGACTACCGCCTGACCGACTGGGGCCAGGCGCTGTGCCCAGCACTGGATGCGATCCTGAAATGGGCGGAGCGCCGTGAAGACTTTGCAGCGGCAGCGGCAGCGGCAGCGTCAAGCGTGCGTGCCCAGGGCTGACAAAGCCGTTTCCCCAGAATTCGAATTCTGTGGGTTGTCGACGAGATGAAGGCCGACGTTTTATTCGCGGTCGTCTCGTGTCGCTCCCGGAGCGCACGGTCGTAAATCTTGTCCGAGCGGCTGCATCGGGTTCGAGGGCGGCCCGTCGCGATAGGCGGCGTTCAGCCATCACAAAGGTGACCTGTGGGACTGGGTTCGGCCAACAAGCGCCGTTCGCTTGTGTTCCAGCGCTGACATCCGATCGTCAGGTCTGTGCCGCAAAGCAGTCCAATGCGACGGATTCCCGGTCCAAAACGGGGGTTCGCCCCACAGCAGTTTGCCGCTCCCCCGAAGTCTTGCGCCGCTCAAACTCCGTAGCTCAACGAATCGTCACGCGATTCGCGAGATGCGCTCACCGAGCGGCTTAGCGCTGTGACGGTATGCGGCCAACGTCGCAAACCATGAGCCCGTGTACTGCGTGACGGCGCGTGGCCACGAGCGGCTACTGCCTCTCAAGGCGTTCGATCATTGGACACCTTGATCCTGTTCGCGTTAGTGGGTTCCTGTCATTTAGGTTATCGGGCCACTACACTTTGAAGAATGGCGCGCCGCTGTCCGGAGTTGCTTGTTCTGCTTGCCATAGGCCGGCAATCTGCTCTTTCCGTAGCCCTGTTGGGGCGAAGTACACGGTGTCGACCGATGTCGACGAGGCGGCGCGCAGTTTTCGTCGACTGTGTCCAGCGGAGGAAACAATGAACTACCACCTTGAAGGTCGTCTGCTCGAGGTCTGCAACTGCCGTGTCCTGTGCCCTTGCTGGATCGGCGAAGATCCGGATTTCGAAACCTGCCAATCGATCAATGCCTGGCACATCGACCAAGGCACGGTCGAAGGCGTCGATGTAGCCGGCAATACGGTTGCAACGGTGTGCAACATCCCAGGCAATGTGCTGAAGGGCAACTGGAAAGTGGCCATCTACATCAGCGACCACGCCTCGAAGGCGCAGGAGGAAGCGCTGATCAAGGTCTACACCGGCCAGGCCGGCGGTCCCGTCGCCGACCTGGCGCAGTTGTTCGGCACCGTCGTTTCAGTCGAGCGCGCGCCCATCGCCTTTGATGTCATCGGTGGCAAGGGAACGCTCCAGATCGGCGCGGACTACCACGCAGAACTCGAGCCTTACCTTGGTCCCAGCGGCGCAAAGACTACATTGTCGGACACCGTTTTCTCGACGGTTCCTGGCGCGCCGGTGTTCGTCAGCAAGGCGCCGGTCTACCACTCGAAGAATGCTGCGCTAGGCATCGATCTCAACCTCAAGGACCATAACGCCCTGCAGAGCACCTTCGTGTTCGACGCCTGATCGCGCCGCCGGCTGCGCCGCTCCGCGCCCTCGCATCGCCCAGTGCCCGAGCCGATCATGCCCTCCTTATCGCGTCATCAACGCGTCTTCCGGCTGGTACTTGCCTGCCTGGTGACGTTCGCCTGGCTCACGCTGTGGCTTTGGACACGCAGCCCTTACGGACGCTACCTTGACCACGGCGACTGGACGACATCCGGGCCTGCAGCACCGCTGTGCCGTGCTGTCCCCGGAGGCTCGCTGATCGTGCCGGCCGTACTCTACGCGCTGTCGTGGACGCTGATGATTCTGGCAATGATGCTCCCCACCACGGTGTCGCTGTTTAATACATTCGACCGTGTCGTCGCGGTCCGGCCGGACCGCGCACGCCTGCTGTTCCTTCTCGGCCTCGGCTACGTTGCAACGTGGAGCGCATTTGGACTGCTGGCGCACGCACTGCACGCGCTGCTCCTCGCGGGCATCGCGCGGGTGCCGGCGCTGGCATGGCATGGCTGGCTGATCGGGGTGGCCACGCTCGCCGGTGCCGGTGCGTTTCAGTTCAGCGAACTCAAGTATCGCTGCCTCGACAAGTGCCGCACGCCGCTGAGCTTCGTGATCAGCCGTTGGCGCGGCCGTGCACCCGAGCGGCACGCCTTCATGCTGGGCCTGCGCCATGGGTTGTTCTGCGTGGGCTGCTGTTGGGCACTGATGCTGCTGATGTTCGTCGTGGGTGCCGGCAGCCTCGGCTGGATGCTGTTGCTCGCCGCGGTCATGGCGATCGAGAAAAACGTAAATTGGGGACGGCAACTCAGCGCACCGCTTGGCGTGGCGCTGCTGGCAGGGGCAGCGGTGCTGGCCGCAACGCATGTATGAGGTCTCGCCAGCTCTCCGTGTGTGATTGCAGGTATGAATCAGACAAACGGGGGTCCGCTCGCAGTAGGCCATCACATTCAAGAGGCGGCAAGAGCCATCGGCAGGGCATTTATGCCATACAAACGCCAACGAGCTTTGCATGAACAGGAATTCAACTCCCAGCTTGCGGTTCCGCACCTACATCCATCCGCTCGTTGCCGGGACGGCCGTCGCCGTAATCCCACCAGCGCGAATGGCCGATAGCCCGCCGGACATTCTTGCGATTTCGATGACCGCTGTACGCCGGAACTGACATTTCGATGCGCGAGAACGCGAGAGGCTGAGAGGGGTCGATCCGGTGCGTTCGCCGTCGGCCGCGTTCGGCCAAAGTGAGCCATGCCGGACGCGCCTGCGAACGACCGTTCCAGCTGCGATGAAAGCCGGTCACCACCGGCGCTCCAGACCCGAAAGCCATCGGATCGTGGAGCGTCGGTGGAAGCGCCCCATCCAACCATAGTTGAACGTGTCTGCGGCAATCGTCATCCAATCCGGCTCGCTTGACTATGACCCACATCGGAAAGTTTAGCGGGTCGAGAACACTGAGATGCCCCCGTTGGGAAATCCTGCCGCGCCGGGCTGGAACGGCACGTACACTTGCCCAAGCGCGCTGTCGATGGCGACAGAATGCGCCCCGGTGCCCACCGGAACCTTAAAGAGCAACTGCCGTGAAGCGCCATCGATTACGCCCATCTGCGGGCTAAATCCTGAAGCTGCAGCGGTACCGCTCGTGACGTAGTGCCGAGCCGGCAGGAAATAGCGGTTGGAAGTCGGATCATAACTGACCTGATCCACCCCGCCAAATGGCAGGCTGGCTTGGATTGCGCCACTCGCACGATCGAGGATCAGCGTGACGAGCGGGTCGCCGGCCGGCGGATCGCATCCAACGAGCACGTCGTTATTCGGGCCAAGCACGATCCCCGCCGGTCCGCATTTCCCTAGTGGAAACGATTTGCTGACAGAAGGACTGCCCGCCACTGCAGAACTGGCGGTGATGACATCGAGCTCGCCATCGGGATTGGCAGAGGTCCCGTCATTGTTGATCAAAAAGCTCTTCGAGGCAGGATCGTATGTGCACGCCTCGAGCCCCGACGAACCGTTGAAAGGAAGCTTTACCACCGCCTTTTGTGTCAGCGTGGAAATGAACGTGACGAACGGGGGCGAGTCTCCGGGACTCGCATACATCACGAGATGATCGTCAGGATCGTAGCAACCCTCATCGACGCGCGATCCAGAATTACTGATGGCGATCGTGTTGACCGTCTTTTGTGCAGCCGTATCGATCACCTTAACTGAGTCGACGTCGCCGACGTAGATCGTGTTCGTGCCGGTGATACCTACAATTCCGTCGGGACCGGACTCATTTGTTGTGGCGCCAGCACCGATGAACGGCCCCGGAATCTGTGCGATCAACGTGTTCGATTTAGTGTCCACGACGTCGACTGCTTTGTTATTGCGGTCGGCAAGAAAGTACTTACCGGCCTCGACGTAGCCAATATCGAAACTGAATGGTGGGCTCGAAGCATTGGGCACGGCGATGTTCGTCAATAGCTTTGGCGGTGTCGGTGCGCTGACGTTATCTCCGCCTCCGCAGCCGGCCAGTGCGGCCGCAGCGAGCAAAACCAAGGTCGTTATGCGCTTTCCCATTGATTCGTCTCCTTTCCGTTTATTGGCTCGACCGTCGGTCTAGGGACCGGCTAGAGCACTGAAACTTATATACACTCCTGAACGAGGAGGATCAGTGAACAATTCTTAAGGAGGCTTAAGAAATTGTCATCTCAAGAGATAGCCACGTCTCCCACGGATGCGGCCGCCAGCGCATGAATTGTGGCTATAGACTGGTCGTCTGGCTCACACAATGGCGGCACGACGAAAAATCGGAAAGTAAAACTTATTTATGGTCTGCATTACGTGGACGCTATACCCGTAATGAATCTGAAGCTTCCATAGAGGTGGTGGTGACATGCCGGCCGCAATTTTGCGCTGCAGACTTTGCCGGCTCTGCGCGACATGGCCGGAGTTCAGTGAGCCACACATGTTGGGTCACACAGGCAATCGGACCAGCATGATTGCTGCGACTGGCTGCTGCTTGTCGCTGTACGGACCTTCGTAAGCGGCGGTCGAATGACGGCAACGGGTCGTTCCCAGCCTTTGATTGCGCCAAGCTCATCGCGGCGTCGGTAGCCAAATGCGTTCACGACCCAGATTCCTCACTCCCGATCGAAGCTGAGGCGATGTGAAGAATTTACGGAAATGGCCGGCGGCTGGCATCGTCACTTGTGTTGCTATAAGGCACAAAGCCGCTGCTCAACGTTCTCAGGAGCGGCCCCCTCAAGCAGGCGGAGCACAGTCGCACAGCGACGAAGCGCCTGGTGATGAGTCGTGAAGCACTGAGCCCCATCAGATTTGTCGGCAGCGCACCTGGCGGCCCGGCGCGCACAGGTCGTGCGCAGTGCCCTGATTGCCGAAGGCGGAATCGCCGCTTCGCGCATCTTCGTCGCCGAGCTGCCCGAGACCGACCTTCCGATCTTCACCGGGCGCCCGGTCGACAGCCAGAGCAACCGCAGCGTGCAGCTCGTGCTGCTGGCGCTGCCGCAGCGCGGCCACTGAGGGAATATGTGCGATAGCGCAACAGAGAGCACTGACGTTCCGAGGGAGCATCACCCGGCAACCTCTTGATCCAAATGGCAGAAGGCGCTGCACGTTCCGTTCAGATTTCTTTCAGTTTCTGCACTTCTTCATCTAACCTTGTGAAGGTCGTTAGGGGATCGAGCCATGTTAAACACCAGTCTCAGGTCACAGCTGCAGACGTATCTGCGAAACATCCGTAGACCTGTCGAATTGATCGTGTCGCAGGACGGTAGTCAAAAATCGCCCGAGATGCTGACGATGTTGAACGAAATCGCGTCGTTGACAGATCTGGTGACGGTAATCGAGGAGCAGCAAGGCGAGGAACGCAAGCCATCATTTTCAATCGGGCAGGCGGGAGCAAAACCCGGCATTCGGTTTGCCGCCACTCCAACAGGGCCTGAATTTTCGTCCCTTGTCCTTGCAATACTCCAGGTGGGAGGACATCCCGTAATAGCCGACCGTACGACCATTGAACGGATTCGAACGCTAGAACGTGAATACTATTTCGAGACCTTCATTTCACTATCTTGCGGAAGCTGTGTGGACGTTGTGCAAGCGCTGAACATGATGACGGTGATCAATTCACGGATTCACAACATTACGATCGACGGAGGGCTTTTTCAAAGTGAGGTGTCGGCGCGTGATGTTAGCGTTGTGCCGACGATCTACATGAACGGCGAGTTATTCGGCGAGGGGCGCAGCAGCTTTGATGAACTCGGCGCGAGACTTCACGACATAGAAATGAGCATGAGAGCGGCACTGCGCGCGGCGTGCTAGCCGTAGCACCGACCTGCAGGTTACATCTGTCGCGGGTATCCCCGCTAATTCGCCCCCCGGGGATGCCGTTATCTGTAACGCTGAAAGTCCGCAACGCGTGGGCCTCAGCCGACCGCATCGGGGTGTACTCGACCACTTTCGGCCGTTCGACGAGGCTGTTCAGATCCGCGACAATCGCCTCCGATGCCGAGGTTCGGTTTTCCATCTCAACGGTTCGACTTTCCTATGCGGGTGGCATTTTGAATGACGAGAGCTACATCGGTTGGTTGAGACAGAAGGTCGGTAATGGTTTGATACTCAGCCCGTCGGTTGGGGCCGTGATTCACAATCACGAGGGCAGACTTCTCTTGCAAGAGAAATCTTCGGATGAGGCTTGGAGTTTGCCAGCTGGGGGAATTGAACTGGGTGAAAGCCCCCAAGAAGCAATTGCCTGGGAGGTGATGGAAGAGACCGGATACGCCATCCGCATTCATGGCATTCTCGGCGTCTTCGGCGGCCGAGCATTCCGGTACACGTATCCCAATGGCGATCAGGTTGAATACGTTGCGACGTTGTTTCAGTGCAAGATCACTGGCGGTTCCGGAATTCCTACCGACACCGAAACCAAGGACACCCGGTATTTCAAAAGGCACGGCGGCCTCAAATCTGAAGTGCAACACCGTTCCGTATAAGGTGTTGCGATGCACGAAAGAACTCAGTACCAGCAACTTCAACCTGAAGAGCGCCTCATCATTGCAAGCCTGCATCTGCAGGGTTCGAGTATGCGGGCCATGGCCCGCATACTCGGGCGCTCGCCGGCCACCGTTAGCCGTGAACTGACGCGAAACAGCTCTCCCGCAGGCTACGCATCGGTGCCGGCTGAAGCGCTCAGCGCCTCACGCCGCACCGCGAGCCGCCGCCCCACAAAGCTTTGCCTGCAAAGCGTCTGCTGGCGTATCGTTCTCACCCTGCTGGAGTGGAAATGGTCACCCCAGCAGATATCGGGCACACTGAAGCGTATGTATCCGACTGACCCGACCCAGCAGGTTTCGCACGAAACCATCTACACGGCCATCTACGCCCAGCCGCGCGGCGAACTGCGCCGCCAGCTCATTGCCTGCCTGCGCCATGGCCACAGCACGCGCATACCGCGTACACGCGGCACAGACCGGCGCGGACAGATTCCCGACATGGTCAGTATTCATGTGCGGCCGCCCGAAATCGAGGACCGGCTGCTGCCCGGACACTGGGAAGGCGACTTCATCAAGGGCGCTGGCAACCAGTCCTCGGTAGGCGTTCTGGTTGAACGGACCAGCCGCCTGGTGCTGCTCGCAAAGATGGAAGACGCCACCGCAGCTTCGGCGCTGGCGGGCTTCTCCGCCAAACTCAATTCGATTGTCGCGCCACTGCGCCAGAGCTTCACCTACGACCAGGGCAAAGAAATGTCGCGCCATAAAGAGCTCTCTGCCGCAACCGGCGTGAACGTGTACTTTTGCGACCCGCACAGTCCCTGGCAACGCGGCACTTGCGAAAACACCAACGGGCTGCTGCGGCAGTATCTGCCCAAAGGCACAGACCTTTCGGTCTACAGTCAGGACGAACTCGACGCCATCGCCGACAGCCTGAATAGCCGGCCTCGTGCAACTCACAACTTCCATTCACCATTCGAGGTCTTCGCCGCGACCCTCGCATCAGCAAGTCAACCTCAACGCTCTAAACATTAATCCCGCTGTTGCGCTTCACCCTTGAAACCGCCCTGAGCAAGATCAAACGCTGCCTAAACTACGGTTCCATGATCATCGACTTTGTCTGGCGTATGGCACTTCGCATCGGATATCCGCTTGCTCGTGTCTGGTGGCACCTTCGACGACCCAGCCATCAGGGCGCGCTTGTCGCAATCTATGTCGGGCAGTCGCTGTTGCTCGTGAAAGCATCGTACCGGA
Source organism: Paraburkholderia sp. RAU2J (assembly GCF_003634845.1). NCBI lineage: Bacteria > Pseudomonadati > Pseudomonadota > Betaproteobacteria > Burkholderiales > Burkholderiaceae > Paraburkholderia > Paraburkholderia sp. RAU2J. The sequence goes on along the minus strand of NZ_RBXG01000002.1, from coordinate 2,567,731 downwards.
CCGCGTGGAATCTTCCGGGAGGAAGTGTCCATCCCGGAGAGACGCCCGAGGCAGCCGCGCAGCGCGAAATGGAAGAGGAAATTGGTCTGTCGTCATACACATTGCTCCCGGTGGGCAGCGTCTGCGGCGCCTGGGACGGACGACGCGACCGGGTGCATTTTTTCGAACTACACCTCGATCGCCTACCCAAGCTGCGGATCGATAATCGCGAGATTGTCGCCGCGCATCTGGCAACGCCGGAGGAATTGCATGGCTTCGGACTGACAGCGCCAGTGGCTGCGTATCTGAGCGGAGATCTTTGCCGTTAGATGTCGACCGGGCGGTATCCCGGCTGCCCGGGGTCAAGCTCCGCCGACTGCGAAGGGAAGCGGTTTATCTCGCCCACAATCGTGGGCATCCTGCATTTGACGTTGGTCCCAACGCCAGTGGCATATCGCGAGCGGGGGATGCTGGCGATCGCAGCGAAGGTGTCAAACGGCGCCCAAGCTTCCATCGAGTTTACTGCATCAACCATTGCCCAACTTTTGCGACCGGGTCTCGCCGGGCATCATACCGGGCCAGTAATGGTGTCATCGAACGGCCATTATGAGAACCCGTGAAGGAGCTGGTCGTTGCTACGTCGTCGGTGCTATCTCCCGGCTGGTTCTTGTTTGGCGTCAGCGACGGCAAGGCGGATTCGGCCGCCGCAATGCATGGCAGTAGTCCAGCCGGATAGCGACAAGCATATCCGGTGCTAGACGCATTGGCTGACATCGACGTATGCCACCGCGACACTGACCAGTGTTTAAACGTCTTTGGTGTCGAATACGAGAAGCTCGACACCGGCCTGTGCGAAATTGGTTAGATCGCTCGCTGTCGCTCGCCCTTCGGGTGAATTGAGTGCCTGTTGCAGGGAATCCACCGAATCAAAGCTCAGGATCGCTGCCAGGTAATACGGGGACTCGCCTTGCGGGGTCGCTACCGGCCCGGCACTAACTTCATAGCGCTGAAGCCCGGATATCGTCTTGGCAAGAGGCACATGATTCGAAAAGTAGTGCGCGTCGAATGCGTCCGGGTTTGACGGCGTTTTGTATAGTGCGACGAGCTTTGCCATGGTCATGTCTCCTTGAGCACCCGGCGAGATCGGTGCACGACAGAATGAGCGTCTCGCGCTCCAATCTGCCGACGGCCGGGATCATGCCAGACTGGTACGGGTTCGGGTATATAACTGTCCTACCTTGTTGAGATTTCAGCTTGAATTCTACGCTGGCTATGAATTCGCATCGAAACCCGTCACGAGTCTTCGCATATTTGCCAGACGGCCCAAGGTCCCTTGAGGCTAAGGCCTGCACACAAGCGAGGATGACAATCACGGGTCCGCCGAAGTCGGTCGCGATAGGCAGCCCTCGGCCAGAAAGCGTCATTCGTCCGCACCGTCGCTCGGACATTCAGACGTCGGTTCCACCCGGGAAGAGGCCATTCAAATGGCGCCGATGAACGTTGCTTGATCGGCCAAAGCTTCCAATGGCGTTCGCCGAATTGAATGAATGTATGGCCCTCGTTGCCGACGAGTTCCATACCGATGTGTCCAAAAAAGAAGGTCTATACAGAAGTCGTCTCTTCTTGTTTCTCGCTCCCCAGGAAAAGTAACTTTTCGCGATCCTCAACCTTGAGAGAGAAGCCCCGGCTGCTTTTCATAAATATAGGAGACATTGGCCGCGGCTCCGGATTTGTTCCGGCCTTCTGTCCCGCAGCCGACAACAGAAAGTGAATTGGGGCGACTTCCTGAAATCGGGAAGCGACCGTATCTCGATCGAGCACATCTTTTTCCGATTCGTCCCCGACTGTCTTGAGAACCGCCATGACGATGTACTACGCTATCTTGGGGAAGGGTCTGATTTAGATGACAAGGGTGGGTCAGAATTCGGTGGAGATCGGCGGTGAATCATATTTAGATGGCACATCGAAGGAGAAAATGATGAGCGAGAATAAGCCAAACGAGAAGTCCGACTCGCAGCTGTCACCAGACGGGATCAATCGTCGCCGCTTGCTCGGATCCGCCTCGCTTATCGCTGCGTCAGCGGCGCTTCCGCGATCCGTTGGCGCTGCATCCACTGGCGCTCCATCCTCTGTCACTACGCCTCAGGACGGGTCTGTCTTGCCGAGGGCTGAGCCGGCGTTTCACGGCAGAATTGAACGTCTCGCGAAGAATTCCACCCCCGACTTTCCCAAGGAATACGCGGCGCCCGCCGGATCACCGAACGTTCTTTTGATCCTGACTGATGATGTTGGGTTTGGGGCGAGCAGCACTTTCGGCGGCCCGATTCAGACACCGAATTTCCAACGGCTTGCGGACAGCGGCCTTCGCTATAACATGTTTCACACCACGGCGCTTTGCTCGCCTACGCGCGCGGCGCTGATCACCGGTCGAAATCACCATTCGGTCGCCAGCGGAGTCATTACCGAATTCGCCACCGGCTATCCCGGCTACGATTCGCTTGTTCCAAAGAGCGCTGGCTCCATTGGCGAAGTTCTCAAGGAGAACGGGTACAACACCTCATGGTTCGGCAAGATGCACAACGTGCCGGACTGGATGTCAAGCCAGGTCGGCCCATTCGATCTGTGGCCGAACGGCCTGGGCTTCGAATACTTCTATGGGTTCATCGGCGGCGACAGCGACCAATGGCATCCGGCGCTATACGAAAACACCAAGCCGATTGAGCCCTATCTCGGCGATCCAACCTACATCCTCGATCGTGATCTTGCCGACAAGGGGATCGCATGGATGCGGATGCAACACGCGCTCGCGCCAACCAAGCCCTGGCTTCTTTACTACGCGACCGGCACCGCGCATGCCCCACACCACGCGCCGAAGGACTGGATCGCGAAATACAAGGGCCAGTTCGATCAGGGTTGGGACAAGGTGCGCGAGGAGACACTCGCCCGGCAGATCGAGCTCGGCGTTGTCCCGCCCGGTACGCAACTGACCACGAGGCCGGAGCAGATCCCCGCCTGGGATACCTTGTCGGGTGATCAAAAGCGTCTCTACGCGCGGATGATGGAAGTCTATGCGGGCGCATTGTCACATGCCGACTACAACATCGGCCGTTTGCTCGACGCCGTTGAGGAATCTGGCCAGAAAGATAACACTCTGGTCATTTTCATAATGGGCGACAACGGTGCGAGTGCCGAGGGTACGCTGCAAGGTACAACCAATGAGGTCGGGACCGCCGCGAACAGTGTCCCGGAAAGCCTTCCGTTTCTGCTTTCGATGATCGACGAACTCGGCGGCCCCAAGACCTATAACCACTACCCGGTCGGTTGGGCACACAGCATGGATGCGCCCATGCAATGGACCAAGCAGGTCGCTTCCCACTTCGGCGGCACCCGCAACGGCATGGTGATCTCGTGGCCGGCACGCATCAAGGATAAGGGCGGCCTGCGGTCGCAGTTCTGCCATGTGATTGACATTGCGCCGACGATCTACGAGGCGGCCAGGATCACGCCGCCGGTCATGCTCGACGGCGTGAAACAGAAGCCGATCGAAGGCGTGAGCCTCGTGTACACATTCAATGCCGCCAAGGCGCCGACCCGACATTCCGTCCAGTATTTCGAGCTGGTTGGCAACCGCGCGATCTATAAGGACGGCTGGATGGCAAGCACGACGCCGCTTCGCCTGCCTTGGGTGACGATTGGGGCCGAGCCAAGTCCCGACGATTTCAAGTGGGAACTTTACAATATCAACGAGGATTTCAGCCAGGCCAATAATCTGGCCAGCAAGTATCCCGGGAAGCTGAAAGAGCTTCAGGACGCCTTTGACGTGGAGGCCAAAAAATACAATGTCTATCCGCTTGATTCGAGTTTCGCGTCACGCGCCGATCCTGCGATTCGCCCGAGTCTGACCCGGGGCCGTAGCGAGTTCTCTTATTTTCCGGGCATGATCCGCATTCCGGAGGGATCGGCTCCGGACTTCAAGAACAAGTCCTGGACGGTGGCTGCCGACGTGGTCATCCCGGAGGGCGGCGCCAACGGGGTGCTGGGAACAACAGGCGGGAGGTACGGCGGTTGGGCGCTCCTCATGCAGGATAGCAAGCCTCAATTCGCCTATGCGTTCTCGAACCAGCCAGAGCATAAGTTTGTAGTTGCGTCCAATCAACCGCTCGCGGCGGGCCATCACATCGTGCGGGTTAAATTCGACTACGACGGCGGCGGCATAGGAAAAGGAGCGATGGCGACGCTGTTGGTGGACGAAAAGCAGGTTGGACAAGTCAAGATTTCAAGGACCGTTGGGGTCAGATTTTCTCTCGATGAGACCTTCGACGTTGGGCAGGACACAGGAACCCCAGTGATCGAGGATTACGCGGATAAGATGCCTTTCAGGTTCACAGGCCAACTCAGGCGATTCGTCGTGGTCCTGCAACCGCAGAAGCTCAGCGAGGATGAGCAAAAGAGCCTGCGCGACGGTTTGGCGAAAGCGATGATGTCGGTCCAGTAGCGACCGTAGCGGGGTGCGCCGCCGGGCACCTTTTGCACTCGCTTCCGGGCTTGCTCAGAGGTGTATCGGGTCTTGACGGTGCAGTTATTTGGGTTGACGGGACCTCACAGAAAGCCCGGACGTCGATGATGACCTTCCGGCCGAAGAGCCTGCCCTCACACGAAGATCCGAGGGCAGGTTCAGGCGATTCGCGATCGGAGCAATCACGAAGAGAGGACTTCCTCAACGCGCAGCGTTCGAACGAAACGGACGCCTCGACGAAGGACAAGACAGCAGGACGCCATGAGTTCACAGAGCCAGGTTTCCAAACAAATCGCGACGTCACAGCGGGATCCGCTCGCCGATATGGTTTTTGTCCCGGGCGGCGAATTCCGCATGGGTTCGGACCGGCACTACCCTGAGGAAGCACCCTCCCACCGGGTCAGAGTCGATGGGTTCTGGATCGACCGTACGCCCGTGACGAACCGCCAGTTCCGCAAATTTGTCAACGCCACGAACTATGTGAGCTTCGCCGAGATCGCGCCGAGGGCCGAGGACTATCCGGGCGCGCTCCCACACATGCTGCAGGCCGGGTCGCTCGTCTTCTCACCCCCCAAGGGGCCAGTCGATCTCCAGGATTGGGCGCAATGGTGGCGGTTCAAATTCGGTGCTGATTGGCGAAGGCCCTACGGCCCGCGCAGCTCGATCAGCGGAAAGGACGACCATCCCGTGGTGCATATCGCCTGGTGCGACGCCGAGGCGTATGCGCGCTGGGCCGGCAAGGCATTGCCGACCGAGGCCGAGTGGGAATTTGCGGCGCGTGGCGGCCTTGATGGCGCGGAATATGCGTGGGGCGACGAATTCACGCCCGCCGGAAAGCAGATGGCCAATACCTGGCAGGGCGCCTTTCCGCACCAGAACCTGAAGCAGGACGGTTTCGAGCGCACTTCGCCGGTGAGGTCCTTCCCGCCGAATGGGTACGGCATCTACGACATGATCGGCAATGTGTGGGAATGGACCGCGGATTTCTGGTCGACACGCCACACGGCCGACGTGCCCAAGGCGTGCTGCGTCCCTCAGAACCCACGCGGCGGCGCGGAGGGGGAGAGCTACGACCCTTGCCAGCCCGAGATTCGTCTTCCCCGCAAGGTGCTGAAAGGTGGTTCGCACCTTTGCGCACCAAACTATTGCCGCCGCTACCGCCCAGCGGCACGGCATGCCGAGTCCATCGACACATCTACGAGCCATGTCGGTTTTCGCTGCGTTGTGCGCCTTGAGATGGGTTGAGTGTTAGCGAGCTAGGTTAGAAGAGCGTGCTATGAACTATCGCTCGATTGCCGGCACGGTCCTTAATGAGCGTCGTCGCGCAGTAGCAAGATCAGATTCAGACATCGTGGATGCGGGCAAAATGCGGAACACGGCGGCTGTACAGCATAGTCGGCTGAACGGGTCACAACGAGCGCTGGCAAACTGGCGACCGGACTTCTCTAGAATTCGCGGCAAAACCCATCTCGCGATTGCAAACCAGATTGAGGAGGCTACTCGCCTCGGAGTTTTCGAGCCGGGCGACAGGATGTCCTTGCAGCGCGCGATTGCCACCGACCCAGGCTCTCATTGCAACACCATCAATGCATTCCGGGAGGCAGCGCGATGCGGACTCGTTCGCGAGTGTATGCGGCGGAGGACCATCGTACTCTAAAGAACGTCCGAAAGACTCCTTAAGCCGCCATCGATGTCGCGCCAGCCTGGCTGTCCGTTGGGGGTCGATCTGGTGCGTTCGCCGTCGGCCGTGTTCACCCATCAGGCGACGTTCAGGCATTGCCGCCGAGTGGCCGCCTGTCATTCGAGAGCAGCCAACTGCGCTTCGATTGAACAGAAGCAGGAATCGCCCCACCGACAAACGGTGCCACCTCTACGCGCCTTGAACACGTCGTGCCATAATCGCGCACCACCACGACCGTGTCGCTCCCACCGCCTGACCCATGCTCGCGCGTTTCCATCTGAAGATTGGCAGCCTTTTGGGATTGCTTGGAATCCTGATGGCGACTTTCGCGCCTGTGGTGTCTCAGACGCTCGCTTCGAGTCGCGATGGGGCATCTCTTTCGGCCTCGCTTTGCTCCGCGCAATCGATGCCAGACGACGCGCCGAATGACCAGGACGCTTCCCACTCCCTGGCTTCCCACGGGCAGGCTTGTGGGTACTGCAACCTGTTTGCCCACATGCCAGCGGTGCCAAGCGTTCAACCCGCTTTTGCCATCACGGTCTGGGCAACCCAGCATCGCATTGCGACCCGGTTCAATAGCGTTCGGCGTTTCCCGCCATTCACTGCTGCCCAGCCCCGCGCCCCTCCAGTCTCATCCTGATGTGCGTCCTACCGACGCGATGCATTCGCTGCATCGCAGTGTTTCGCGCGTCTGTCTCCGGACCTGCGACGGCATTACAACGACCTCAAAAGGATGAACCATGCACACCATTTCAACGCGCGGTGGCAAACCGCTGCTCACGGCAGCAATTATTTCGGCTGCCACGAGTTCACTTCTGCTAACGCCCTCGCTCGCAGCAGCTCATGCCATTGCGGGCGACCGCGTCTTTCCGGCGACCATGGCAGTGGATGACCCCGGCGTAGGCGACGAAGCAAATCTTTTGTACGGCCACCAGCGCGTCCCCGGCGACGATGGCGATCAGAGCATCAATACTTTTGATTTCGAGTACGACAAGCTGATCACACCAAGACTAGCCCTATCGGTCGATGGATCGTATGCGATGCAAAACAACCCGACCGCCCGTGGCTTCGATAATTTTGGTGTTGGGCTGAAATATTTGCTGTACGTCAACGACGCGCACGAGTTCATGACGTCCGTCGGCGTCAATGCCGAGTTTGGCGGCACGGGAAGCCGCGCGATTGCCGACAACTTCTCCACCATCTCGCCGACCGTTTATGTCGGCAAGGGCATGGGAGACCTCCCTGATTCGCTGGCATACCTGCGTCCGATCGCGATTACCGCCGAAGCTGCGCCCGCGCTGACCACGGGCGCGGGACAGCCTAACGCCTTCAACTACGGCTTCACGTTCCAGTACAGCCTGCCCTACCTGCAGCAGCATGTCCATGATCTCGGTTTGCCACAACCGCTCTCGAATATCATTCCAATTGTCGAGGTGCCGTTGTCGAGAAGCCAGGGACAGACAACCGGCACGGTCAATCCTGGCTTTATCTGGATCAACCGCTACGGTCAATTCGGTATCGAAGCGCAGATCCCGGTGAACCGCGCGAGCGGCTCGCACGTGGGTATTCTCGTACAGGCCCACATTTTCTTCGACGATGTGGCGCCCAGGACGCTCGGCAAACCGCTGTTCCAGTGACGAAGGAATCCACCGATGAACCAGAATCGAAGCCTTTGGAAACGGGTCATCGCGAGCGTGGCCGGCCTTGTTTTCGCCGGCGCTGCGTTTGCGCATGTGTTTCCGCAGAAGCAGGAGCCGGGAGCCGGCGCGAGCGTTGCAGCACCGTCGCAGGTGAAGATCACCTTCGACGGGCCGCTGGAGCCAGCATTCTCGTCGCTCACGGTGACCAATGCCGTTGGAACGCAGGTCAACGCAGCCAAGTCCGTGGTCGACGCGCATCAGCCGGACGTGATCACCGTTGCGCTGTCTCCCTTGCAGGCTGGGCGTTATACGGTGCACTGGGTGGCAGTCGCCTCAGACGGGCATCGCACCCATGGCGATTACGCGTTCGAAGTAAAGTAGGCGTCGGTGGCGTCGCGGCATGTTGAGCTCCACGTCGTGCCGTTACCTACCGCACGACCTTTAAAGCGTTGATGGCAAAACATTGCTTTATCGTTGACTGACTCGTTTCGATCGGCACGCAGACACCCGCCTCTCCTAACCGAGAGGCGGCAACGGATTGACTTGTGCCGACTGCGTCAGGCAGTCGTCGGCCACATACGGCTCCTCGCATTCGGATTGCGAACGGCTGTTGATGAGCGACGAGTCGCCATTTGACGAAGCGAACAGCGAACGATCCTTCGGGCGAGCCGGCTTCGCTCTCAAGCACTGTGCGCGGCGGCTCAGATTTCGATGGACATTCTGACCGACGACGCGCCTCAGGTCTGTAAATTGCGGCACCGTAGCCGCCTACACGAACGGAACGTGACTGTGCGTGACATCATAGCCATAGGAGGTTCACTCGGCGGCCTGGACGCGTTGTGCACGCTGGTTCATCCTCTGCCACGGGATTTTCCCGCGGTCCTGCTGGCAGTTTGCATACCGCGCCTTCCAGCCCCATGCTTTGCTAGCAGGGCTCGTCGGCAAGTCTACCGCCCTTGTGGTGGCGTACGGTCACGATGGTGAGGTCCTGCAAAAGGGACGCCTCCTTCTGGCTCCGCCCGACCGCCACATGACTGTGCGCCTGTCTGGCCGTATAGGACTGGATTGCGGTCCCGAGGTGCTCTTCGCACGGCCCGCGGTGGACAAGCTGTTTGAGTCTGTCGCACGGAGCTTCGGACCGCGTGCGATTGGGATTGTCCTTTCGGGTGGCCTTCAGGACGGTACGGCAGGACTGCGCTTGTAACTCTTTGATTTCAATGGTTCGAAGTTGTGCATGCAAGTGCGGGTCCGATGCAGCGCAAGAGTGGTGTAACCAATTGAATTCCGTTCTGCTTTGCGCACATGTTCGCGGACTCGGAGCCTGACTAGCTTCACCGTTGGCTTTTTTATTCGCCGCACTCGGCTGGCTTTTAAGGCCACGCGGGTGTGTGTTCGGACCGGCAATGCCGAGGCCGGCGGCAAATCCAGCGAGCCGGCCTGACGACAATAGCCAATGCGGATCACGCGGCCGCCACGCCTTCGGGCACTGCGTTGAGTTTGACGCCGAGCGCGCGCAGCAGTTTGAACACCGTGTCCATACGCGGTTTGGAGCCCGGTGCGAGCGTTTTGTAGAGGCTCTCGCGCCCGAGTCCGGCGTCAGCCGCGACCTTTGCGATGCCACGCGCTTTGGCGATGTCGGCGATGGCGGCGAGAAGGAGGTCGGCGTCGCCTTCTTCGAGTGCTGCGTTGAGGTATTCAGCGATCATTTCCTCGCTGTCGAGGTAGTGCGATGCGTCGAACCGTGCCGTTTTGATCTTGCTCATGATCGTTCCTCTCTGATTGCTGTCCACATTGTTTTGGCATGCTTGATATCGGCCTGCTGCGTAGACTTGTTGCCACCGCAGAGCAGCAGATACACCATGCGCCCTTCACGCGCGTAGTAGAGCCGGTAACCCGGACCGCAATCTATGCGCATCTCGAACACGCCTTCTTCCAGCAACCTCACGTCGCCGAAATTCCCTCGCTCCGCACGCCGGACCCGCACGAGGATTTTCGCCCTTGCGCGTAGATCCGCGAGCTCCGCCAGCCAGGTGTCGAACACCTCGGTGCGGTTGACCGTGTACACAGGCGGTGTGCCGATCTGTTTGTAATTGTATCCCTGTGGATACGTCGATGCAAGTGTGAAAATCATATTGATATAGCGGCTCTCCACCGCACCCCGTTCGTTGCTTCCCATGCCGCGCGCCCTCTCTGCGCGGCCCCATTTGCTACATGAGGTTAGCGGTCTGCGCGGCTCCTGACGATTCGGCCAGACGGCCAATCTGACGGACAAACGCATGCGCAAGGCACCCGCAAAATACTGGCGCTCGCCGGCGATGGCGCGCCCGAATCCTTACCTCCCACGTAATCGACGCCACGCCTGCGGGGCGTCAATCTTCACTCCGAGCCCGCCGCATACGACATGTCTGCCGAGCGTAGTGCTCAGTCATGCCAACAAGGAGTCTTGAGATGAATGCGCATACCGATCTGATCGACCGTTATTTCGACGTCTGGAACGAGACCGATGGCGCGCGCCGTCGCGAGTTGATCGCCGCGACATGGAGCACAGACGCCGACTATCGCGATCCGCTGCTCGCCGGCGCGGGCCACGACGGCATCGACGCGATGATTCGCGCGGTGCATGAACGCTTCCCGCAGCACGTGTTTCGCCGCACGACCCAGGTCGACGGCTTTGCGAACCGGCTGCGCTTTTCGTGGGAACTGACCACACCCGCGGGCGACGCGATCGTCAAGGGATCGGACTTTGGCGTGGTGGATGCGCACGGCCGTCTCCAGGCAGTCACCGGTTTCCTCGACGAGGCGCCCGGCAGCGCCTGAGCCGCGCATTTCTTCACGGAGACGATCATGCACGAGCCCTTCGCCCCAACGCCGGTTCAAACTGTCATCGCGTTCGCGCGTGTGTCGGCGGCCGTCGACGCGTGGTCCAGCGCCATCGCCGGCTTCGCGCTGCTGGCGGGCGCGCGGGCGTTCACGTTCATCGCGTTGCTGGGCTGGCGCGAGCCGGTATTGGGCGGCGCGGGGCTCGTGCTGCTCGCGTTGATCGGCTGGCTGCGGTGGCAGTGTGGCTGTGCAGCCAGCGCCGCTCCGGATGCCGCGCGGGATGGCGGCGTGCCGCTGTGCCGAGTCGACAGAGAGGGCGGCGGCGCTGTCGTAGCGGTCGGCGGCGTCCAGCCACGTTGCGCTGAGGCTCGCAACGTTGCTTGCTACAATCGATCGTCGCAATGCGATGTGTGCGATGCAACGCGCTGCAGCCGCACGACCGTCTCCGGGCAGGCCCGAACCCAGCCGTGAGCTCGAGCGCATTGCGCTATCCAACCCGGACGGCTAGCCCGTCGATCGGGACCAACCGACAATATAAGGAGACACCGTGCTGAAGAATCTGGACCCGCTGCTGAACGCCGATATCCTGTATGCGCTGCGCTCGATGGGCCATGGCGATGAACTTGTCATCTGCGACGCCAATTTTCCGGGCACGTCGGTTGCGCAGGGGACCGTGCTCGGCAAGTTGCTTCACCTCGACGGCGTGAGTTCGCCGCGTGCGATTCGCGCGGTGCTCTCGGTGATGCCGCTGGACACGTTCATCCAGCAGCCCGCATCGCGGATGGAGGTGGTGGGCGAGCCGCACACGATTCCGGCGGTGCAGCGTGAAGCCCAGGCCGAGGTCAACGCGGCGGAAGGGCGCGAGGTGCCGTTTGCCTCGATCGAACGCTTTGCTTTTTATGAGCGGGCGCGCAAGGCATATTGCGTGATCGCGACCGGCGAGGAGCGCGGCTACGGTTGCTTCGTCTTCACGAAAGGCGTCCTGCTCGCGCCGGATGCGCCGCGCTCGTGACGTTTGGAGCGCGAGCGCCTTCATGTGAAGCGTAAGCCGCAAAGCAAGCGCAAGCTGCACGCAGCGGCACCGACCGCATACTGACTTCGGTTCTGCTCGCACCCGGCGTGCTGGCCTGATTCGCCATGACCCTTCGGAATTCATTACGGTGACGAAACCCATGAGCTTCTCAATAGATAGTCTCGATCATCTCGTCCTGAACGTTGCCGACGTCGAAGCCAGCGCGACCTGGTACGCGAGCATGCTCGGTATGCGGCGCACCGAGTTCGCGTCGCGCACGGGTACGCGGGTGGCAATGACTTATGGCAATCAGAAGATAAACCTGCGCCCGGCAACCGCCGACACCGTCGCATGGTTTACCAGCCGCGAGCCGGTGCCGGGCAGCGCCGACCTGTGCTTCGTGACCAGCGCGAGGCCGGCCGACGTCAAGGCGCACTGGCTTGCCGAGGGCGTCGCAATCGAGGCCGGCCCCGTCGAGCGTGACGGCGCGCGCGGCCAGATGATCTCGGTGTATTGCCGCGATCCTGACGGCAATCTGATCGAAGTCGCGACCTATCCCGACGTCTAGCCACGGCGGCAACATGCGCATCCGCGATGCCCGTCTGAAGCGGCCGTTCGCGGTGCGCCCGGATGCCTTTTTCGTCTCCGTGACCCGGCGCATGTCGCGCCGCGCAATCCCGCGCGAGCTTGGAAAACGCAGCCATTGCACATATGCTCAGGTGCTAGGCGGGGAACTGCGGCTGCTCAGGCGGGTCTGCTGCTTATTCATTTACAGGAGTCCCTCATGTCGCGTCCCGTCGATTCCGGCGTTATTTTCGTTGCACGTATCGCCCTTGCCGTGCTGTTTCTGTGGGGTGGTGTGATGAAACTGCTGGGCTATGCGGGCTTTGTCGGCTATCTGCATTCGAAGGGAGTGCCGTTCGTGCAGGTTGCCGCGCCGATTGCGACCGCAGTCGAAGTGCTCGGCGGTCTGCTGCTGATCGTCGGCTTCAAGGTGCGCCCGCTTGCGCTGATTCTCGCCGTGTACACGGTGGCCACCGCGGTGCTGGGCCACGATTTCTGGAACGTGGTCGATCCCGCCTTGCAACGCGACATGGTGATTCATTTCTGGAAGAACATTGGCATCGCCGGCGGCTTCCTGCTGCTGTTCGTGACCGGCGCGGGACGCATGAGCATCGACGGCGCGCGCGCGCCGCGCGGCGGGCTGGGCCTCTGATGCCGCACGTGGTTCGGCAATCGTCGCCTCGGCTTTCGATTCTGGCTGTAATCAAGGGAGCACATAATGATTCAAACTTTCGAGCAAACCATTGCTGGCACGGTCACGCAGTTGTGCGCCAGTCTCGGCGAAGGACCTACGCCGCATCGCGTGATCATCAGCCTCGCCGATTCGGCGAAGACGCTGGTGGTGCTGGATGCGTCCGGGTTCATCAGCGCGATCAAGGCCGAAATCGAGGAGCCGGAGAAATTGATCGCCGATGCGATCACCAAGGCGCAAAGCGAAGGACTGATCGAGCGCGCGATCGATACCGGCGTGATTCAGGAAGCGACGTTATAAGCGGGGTGGTGTCGACGGGTGTTGCGTGACACCCGCGTTGCACTTCGAGTTGCCCATCACGATCCCCCGTCGTGCGCAAGCATCGCGGGGGTGTTTTTTTCCGCGAACAGGACGGCGAAGTGGACGGCCGCAAAGACCGGAAGCGCCACCCTGACTCAAGCCCTCAACGTGATTCGCCGACTCGCGTCGCGTCCCGTTCTTGCGCGCTCTTCCGCGAGCCAGCCGCCGCCGCGTGCGGCTCAGGATCCACGAGGCAGCACAACACGCCGCCCACCACCAGCAAACCGACTGAAATCATGGTCGAAGCTTGCAGCCCCGTGACGATCTGCGTCGCCGCCATGCCGCTCGCCAGCGCGCCGAAGGCGGCCACGCCTACCGCGCCGCCGGCTTGCCGCGCCGTGTTCAATACGGCGGACGCCGTGCCCGCGCGTTGGGCGTCGGTCGACGCAAGTACGGCGGTGGTCATCGCCGGGACCGCGAGGCCCATGCCCGACGGAATCAGCAGGAACGGCAGCAGCAGGCCGATGAGCGGGGTCGCGGCATCGACCCGATGCAGCAGGCCGTAGCCGAGCCCGGCGGTGATCGCACCGAGGATCATCGGCACCCGCACGCCGAAGCGGCCGATCACCCAGCCGCTCGCCACGTTCGAGAGCAGAAAGCCGCCCGTCAACGGCAGAAACGCGAGCCCTGCCTGCAACGGGGTGTAGCCACGCACGCCCTGCAGATAGAGACTCAGTACGAACACCATCCCGTAGTACGTCAGATTCACGCAGATACCGAACAGGACGGCCGCGCTGAAGGTGCGTTTTCTGAACAGCGAAAGCGGCAGCATCGGCGCCGCGACGCGCGCTTGCACGGCGACGAACGCGCCGGCCGCGAGCAGCGCGACGACGAAACCGCCGGCCACGAGCGGGTGGCCGAGCCCCAGTGGCCGCCATTCGATCACCGCGGCGACAAAGGTGGTCAGCGCGACGATCGCGAGACACTGGCCGCCCAGATCGATGCCGCGCGGGTTAATGTCGGCGTTTCCGCCGGCGCCGGTTGCTGGCGGGCTTCGGCGTTCGGCCTGGGGCCTCGGCACCCAAAGCAGGGTCGCCAGCAGACCGGCCGCGCAAATCGGCAGATTGACGAGAAAAATGGCGCGCCAGCCGAATGCCGCAATCAGCAGACCACCGACAACCGGTCCGGCCGCGATCGAGATCGCGCCCGCAGCGGTCCACAGGCCGACGGCGCGCGCCCTCAGTTTGGGATCGTGTCCATACGACTGATTGAGCAAGGCCAGCGAGTTCGGCAGCATCGCGGCGGCGCCGATGCCCTGCAATGCGCGCGCGGCGACCAGCATCGTGGCGTCGAGCGCGAGGCCACAGGCGAGCGACGCGAGCGCGAACAGGACGATCCCGGCCGCGTACATGCGTCGCGCACCGAAGCGGTCGCCGAGCGCGCCGGCCGACAGCATCAGCACCGCGAAGGCGAGCGTGTAGGCATCGACGACCCATTGCAGGCCCGCGACACTCGCGTGCAGGTCCGCGCCAATTCTCGGCAGCGCGATGTTGACGATGGTGACGTCGAGCTGCGTGACGACGAAACCGACGCTGACGGTCGCCAGAACGCGGCCGAGGGCGGGCGAAAGGGGGGAGGTTGGCGAGTTCATGCGCTACATCGTAGGCCCGATGCGGCGCACCATGTTTCGGGGCGGCGTGAAGTGTGGATGTTGGTGGAGGGGGTGTTCGGCGTGGCAGCCAGCAACCGGACCCCAAACAACAACGGCGCCCCCGAAGGAGCGCCGTCGTGTAACAGCTCAGTCAATCCAGACCGTGCACCCGCCCGCTCAAGCCGCCCGCGGCGCATCCTTGATGAACAGCGTCGTCAACGCTCCGAGAATGCAGATCGCCCCGACATACATCGGCGCGGCCATCGGGTTCGACTTCATCATCAGCGACACCGCGATCGGCGTGAGTCCGCCGAACACCGCATACGCGACGTTATACGAGAACGAAATGCCGGAGAAGCGCACGACGGGCGGAAACGCCTTGACCATCACGAACGGAATCGCACCGATCACGCCGACGAACAGTCCGGCCACCGCGTACAGCGGCACCAGCGCCGAGGTATCGACGGCGAGTTGCTGGAACATCACGTAGTACGTCACGGCCAGCGCGAGGCCGCCGATGAAAATCGTGCGCCCCGCGCCGATGCGCCCGGCGATCGAGCCGGCCATCACGCAGCCGATCGTCAGGCACAGCGTCGCGACGCAGTTCGCCAGCAGCGCCGTCGCCGGCGCGATGTGAAACTGCTTTTGCAGCAGCGTCGGCGTCATCAGAATCACGACGACGATCGCGGCCGACAGCATCCACGTAAGCAGCATCGACACGATCACGGCGCGGCCATGATCGCGCAGCACGGCCTTGAGCGGCACTTCCGCGGCGATCGCCTTGCGTTGCTTGAGCTCGGCGAACACCGGCGTTTCATGCAGCCAGCGGCGCAGATAAACCGAGAACATGCCGAACACGCCGCCGACCAGGAACGGCACGCGCCACGCGTACGCGGAGATTTCCTCCGGTGCGAAGTGGTGGTTCACTGCCGACGCGATCAGCGAGCCCAGCAGGATGCCCGCCGTGAGGCCGGCGGTCAGCATGCCGCACGCATAGCCGATGTGCCGCTGCGGCACGTGCTCGGAGACGAACACCCAGGCGCCCGGCACTTCGCCGCCGACCGCCGCGCCCTGCATCACACGGAACAAAAGCAGCAGCACAGGCGCCATCATGCCGATGCTGGCGTAGGTGGGCAGCAGACCCATCATCAGCGTCGGCACCGACATCAGCAGCACGCTCAGCGTGAACATGCGCTTGCGGCCGAACAGGTCGCCGAAGTGCGCCATGATGATGCCGCCTAGCGGCCGCGCGAGATAGCCGGCCGCGAAGATGCCGAAGGTCTGCAGCTGGCGCAGCCAGTCCGGCATCGCGGCCGGGAAGAACAGTTGGCCGATCGCCGGCGCGAAGAACACGAAGATGATGAAGTCGTAGAACTCGAGCGCGCCACCGAGTGCGGCGAGACCGAGCGTTTTATAGTCGCTGCGCCCAAGAGGGCGTGGGGTGACAGCCTGCGCTCCACCCAGATTTGTCGCTTGCATTGCTATGTCGTTGTTTTGAAATGGGAAGCCACACGTGGCGCGTGGAAATACGGCGGTCGTCGGGCGAGAAGTGTGGCAGGCGCTGGGTAGAGCACGGGACACCGGCGCGCCGCCCGGGTAGGACGAACGCGATGACGACTGGGGCCAGGCCGGGATTTTACAGGACGAAAGCAGCTCGCTTCGGGAAGTGCTTAATTCGATGGAAGAAAGTTCCCCGGGGCGCGGCTTTTTCGGGCGCTCTGAATCGTCACCGCGGAGCAGGCTCCATAAATATGAAAATTAAGAATGATCCTATGGGATAGAGACGACATGCCCTGGAGAATGGCGTCCCAGCTATCCCGTTGAGAGCCACCCATGCGCGTTGCTGTACTTCAGCGTGACCCGGTCATGCGTTTGTCGATCGAACAAGCTCTTGTGAGAGCCGGCCATGCCTGCGTGGCTTATGACGACGGCCTTGCCATGTCGAAGGCGCTCGCTCGTTCCACGGTGGATCTGCTGGTGCTGGACTGGCACGGCACCCGTTTGTCGGGTGCCGAAGTGCTGAGGTCGGTGCGTGCGGTCGGCGACGGCCGCCTGCCGGTCATGTTCGCGTCGAGCGACACGTTGGAGGAGAGCATGGTGCGTGCCTTCGCCAATGGCGCGGACGATTACGTCGCGTTGCCGTTGCGCCCGGCCGAGTTCCGTGAGCGCGTCGCGGCGCTGTTGCGGCGCGCGTATCCGGATCGCCTCGGCGGCGCGAGTTTCCACGTGGGGCCTTATCATTTCGATACGCGTCGGCAGCTCGTCATGCTGCGCGATCAACCGGTGCCGCTATCGGGCACTCAGTACCGGCTGGCGACGCTGTTCTTTTCCAACGTTGGCCGCGTGATGTCGCGCGACCATATCTTCGCCATGGTCTGGGGCCGTGAGTTCCGTGAGTTCACCCGCACGATCGATAGCCACGTGTCGCGGCTGCGCTTGTTACTCGAAATCGAGCCGCAGAACGAATTTCGTCTGCAACCGGTTTATAAGAGCGGTTACAGGCTGCTGCATTTGCGTCAAGGCGAATCGGATGAAGAATGGGACGCCGCGCCGAAGCGGGCTGCTTGAGATCAATTCAGGTTGTGTTGAGTCGATTCGATTTTGGGGAGAATGGGAGGGGCCGAATTTTTTGAGGTTTGCTTGATGCGGCGCGCAGTGGAGTGATCTCGTCGGAAAGGTCTGCGGTCCACGTTCAATATCACCATCAGTTCGATCGAAATCTCCACTGAGCTTGTCAGTGGATGCTCTCACCCGGGGACCAACTGCTTCGATTGATGCCAAGGCGCCGCGAAAGGGCGGCTTGAAGATCACTAGATGTCTTTTTCCTCGACGCGATGTGGCGAAGGCGTCGCGTCGGCGTCTTCGGTTTCGCAGGGTGCGTCTACATTGGACGGTTGTGTGCAACCGTTGATTGAGCTAAAACTCTTGCTCGCGTTCCGGTCGACTACTAAAAAGAGGACAAGTATCGCAAGCGAAGTGAGGACGTACTCGACAACGTTTAGAAATGGCTGTTGCATCGATAACAGGACGAGGAAACCACAAATGACGGGACTGCGAAGGCGCATCGCATAAAGACTTTCTGCGCTCAGAGCATTGCTGGCACTCTCATGCTAGCAATGCGCCGGTAACGTTTCTGTCAACGATTGATAGATAGCTGGCGCAAAGTTGCTGTGCATTGCGATGAATGATTTGCCTGGAGCACTTTGCTTGTCGGCGTAGAAGGAAAAGCTTTCGCGGGCGGAGCGCCGTCGTCAATCGCAGGGTGTCTCTACTCTGCCTGGCGGTTATTGCCGATACAGATTCGCCTGAGTGTTCTCGCACGGCGAGAAGTTTGTCGAAGGTGCGCGCCGGTGCCGCATGCAGTATTTGTGTGAGTACGCTCCCTCTGCGAACGAATATTCCTGGGGACCTCGGGGGCTCGCGGACGCCTGTCGTGTCGAAAGCTACAGTAGAACGGGGGGCGAAATATCCGTGTCAAAACGCGCGTCACTGTAGACTCGTTCGCCATCCTTACCTATTCGTTGAATGGAATCATGAAGGGTTGAATGTCGGACAGCTGCTTACGCTGTCTTCATGACGAGAAACGTTAACTGAATGAAGCGCTTTTACGGAATGCACCGGGAAGGCAAATGCTGGACGATCGTGGGAAGTTATTATGAAGGTCGCTGTACTTGAGGACTGCCGGGAGATTCGCGAGTTTGTCTCTCGCCAACTGACAAGCGCAGGCTATCAATGTCAGGAATTTGTCGACAGCAGCGCGTTGCTGGACGAGTTGCGGCGGCAGACGTTTGATCTTCTGGTGCTCGATTGGATGCTTCCGGACAGGCCTGGAACGGAAGTGCTTCATTGGGTTCGAGCAAACCTTCCACGCACGCTTGCGGTCCTGTTTCTGACATCACGCGCGAGCGATGACGACATGTCATCGGTCCTGAACTCGGGGGCCGATGACTATCTCATCAAACCGATCACATCGGGCATGCTGCTGGCGCGCACTCGCGCGCTTCTGCGGCGATGTTCCGTGCCGATCGAATTGTCTGGTCCGCAGATTTTTGACGATTTCGAATTCCACTCCGGACGCGGAGAACTACGATTGCGTGGCGCGCTCATATCGTTGACGCCAAAACAGTTCGCGCTCGCTCTTCTCCTGTTTCAGCATCTGGATGCGCCGTTACCTAACGCGCAGATTATCGAGGCGGTGTGGAGAAGGGCGCCCGACGAGCCAGCGTTGCGGACGTTGAGCACGCACGCTTCGATGCTCCGAACAAAGCTGGGCCTCCGACCGCAGAATGGTTATCGTCTGATGCCGTTGTATGGCTACGGATATAGATTGCAACGTGTGCCATCTGGTTGATTCAAATATCCCGCTGCAACGGCGAGCCTCATGGCGTTGATGGTCCTCGTCGCACAGGCTCGCCAACGTGCGGGGGCTAACCCCTCCTGCCGCGTCAAGCGGCTGGCAACGTCGGCCGTGTTTCGATCGCGCGACGAATCAGCGCTTCGACTGCCTTGCGTTCGTCGCCCGCGAGCGCAAGACGAGGCGGCCGCACGGGCTCGGTGCCCAAGCCGACGATCGTCTCGGCCAGTTTGATGTTCTGCACGAGCTTCGGCGATACGTCGAGCGCCAGGAGCGGCGCGAACCAGCGATAGATCGAGCGGGCTTCTTCGAGGCGTCCCGCTTTCAGCAACTTGTAGATCGCCACCGTCTCGTGCGGAAACGCGCATACCAGACCGGCAACCCAGCCATGCGCGCCCATCAGCATCGCTTCCATCGCGAGGTTGTCGACGCCGCACAGAATCGCGAAGCGGTCACCGACCACGTTGATCAGATCCGTCACGCGCCGCACGTCGCCGCATGATTCCTTGATTGCAACGATCTTCTTTTCGTCGGCGATCTCCGCGAACATGTCGGGCGTCATGTCGACGCCGTAGGCGAGCGGGTTGTTGTAAATCATCAGTGGCAGCGCGCTCGCATCGGCGACGCTGCGGAAATGGTTGAGCGTCTCGCGTCGGTCCGACAGATAACGCAGCCCCGGCAACACCATATAACCCGCTGCGCCATGCTTGCTGCCGGCTTCGGCCTGGCGGCAGGCGTCGAGCGTGCTGTTTTCGGCGATCGTCAACAGCACCGGCACTCGGCCGCGCGCGGCTTCGACGGCAACGTCGAGCACCTGCAGCTTTTCGTCGAGCGATAGCGTCGACGCCTCACCCAGCGAGCCGCATACGATGATGCCGTCCACACCCGCGTCGATCTGCGCTTCGATATTCTTGCCGGTCCACCCACGGTCTATGCTGAAATCCGCGTGGAACTTGGTGGTGACTGCTGGCAATACGCCTTCCCAGATATGCCCCACGACTGCTCTCCTGAGTGTGATGTGTCGAAGCGAAGTGTAAGCAGGGAAAATGTCGCCGTCTTGCGCGAATCGCGCGCGGCGGATGACGATTTCGGCATAGTCGATTTATGGATCATGCCGTGCTTCTGCCGCGCAATCGCGCTGCAAAGCGCATTTGCGGCAGCACCCGTAATTAGTCGATAGCGGGTGAGCAGAGCCATCCATTGATGGTCGCAGTGATATCCGGCGCGAACTGCTCACAAGGACGCGTCGCGCGAGCATTCTCCACGAGCGCACCCGTATCCTCGCTCCGCCGCTATGCCGAAATCGTCACAATCCACGCGCACGCTCACCAAGACCCGAATGCTCGCCGTTCCTACCATGAGCGGCATGAAAACGTTGAACATCATCGATTCGCACACAGGCGGTGAACCGACCCGTCTCGTGGTGTCAGGTGGTCCCGAGCTCGGCGGCGGCACGCTCGCGCAACGGCTCGACGTATTCCGCACGCGCTTCGATGACTGGCGCGCGGGCATCGTCACCGAGCCGCGCGGTTCGGACGTAGTGGTCGGTGCGTTGCTGTGCGAGCCGGACGACCCCACGTGCGCGGCCGGCGTGATCTTCTTCAACAACGTCGGCTATCTCGGCATGTGCGGGCACGGAACGATCGGGCTCGTCGTGTCGCTCGCGCACATGGGACGGATCGGGCCGGGGCGTCACCGGATCGAGACGCCGGTCGGCGTGGTCGAAGCGATGCTTAACGATGACGGAAGCGTCGCCGTGCGCAACGTGCCGGCCTATCGCTATCGCGCGGCGGTGCGCGTCGATGTGCCCGGTTATGGCACGTTGACCGGCGATATCGGCTGGGGCGGCAACTGGTTTTTTCTCGTCGCCGATCATGGGCGCTTACTGGACGCGTCGGATCTTCCCGGCCTGACCGCGTTCAGTTCGGCGATTCGCGATGCGCTGATTGCCCAGCAAATCACCGGCGCGGACGGCGCGCTGATCGACCACATCGAACTCTTCGGACCCGGTTCGCGCGACGGCATCGACAGCCGCAGTTTCGTGCTGTGTCCCGGCAATGCGTACGATCGCTCGCCGTGCGGCACCGGCACCAGTGCGAAAGTCGCGTGTCTCGCGGCCGACGGCAAGCTGGCCGAGGGCGCGGTGTGGCGGCAGGAGAGCATCATCGGCAGCGTGTTCGAGGCGAGCTACGTTCAGGCGGGCGACGGAGTCTCGGTGATTCCCACCATTACGGGCCACGCGCACATCACGGCGCAAGGGCAACTCTGTTTCGACGAGCGCGATCCATTCGCGTGGGGCATTCGCACGACATGAGCGCGGACGTCGTAATAGTCGGGGCCGGTATTGTCGGTGCTGCATGCGCGGCGGAATTGGCCGCGCTCGGCATGCGGGTCGACGTGCTCGACGCGCAGCGCATTGGCGGCGGCGCGACGGCGGCGGGTATGGGCCATATCGTCGTGATGAACGACTCGCCGGCGGAATTCGCGCTGAGTCGCTATTCGCGCGATTTGTGGCTCCAACTCGCGCCGCAGTTGCGTGCGCGCGACGCGTTTGCGCGTTGCGGCACGCTGTGGGCCGCCGCCGACGAAGAAGAATGGGAAGCCGCCCGCGCGATGCAAGCGGCGTTCGAAGCGCACGGCGTCGCCGCCCAACTGCTGAGCGCAGCCGAACTGCGCGACTGCGAGCCGGCATTGGCCGCGTCGTTGACGGGCGGCTTGCGTATCGAGCACGACAGCATCGTGTATGCACCCACCGCCGCCGAGTGGCTGCTGACGCAATCGCCCAATGCCGCGAACATCCGCGTGCGGCTCGCGGCGCCGGTGGCGTCGGTCAAGGCGGGCGGCGTCACGCTGGCCGACGGCGAACACGTCGGCGCGGCGCATGTGATCGTGGCCAACGGGCTGGGCGCGCGGCAACTCGTGCCGCGCCTGCCCTTGCAAGCGAAAAAGGGCCATCTGCTGATCACCGACCGCTATCCTGGACTGATCCGTCATCAACTGCTTGAACTCGGCTACATCAAGAGCGCGCACCACGCGGGCGGCACGTCGGTCGCATTCAATGTGCAACCGCGGCCCACGGGGCAACTGTTGATCGGCTCGTCGCGCCAGTTCGACACCACCGATCCCACCGTCGAAATGCCCGTGCTCGCGCAGATGCTGCAACGCGCCGCTCGCTATCTGCCGGTGCTGCCGACGCTCAACGGTATTCGCGCGTGGACTGGCTTTCGCGCGGCTTCGCCGGACGGATTGCCGCTGATTGGACCGGCCGGCGAGCTTGCGCCGGGCGTGTGGCTCGCTGTCGGTCACGAGGGGCTAGGCGTGACGACCTCGCTCGCCACCGCCAAACTGCTCGCCGCGCAGATCACGGCGAGCGCCATGCCGATTCCGGTGGAACCTTATTTGCCCATCCGTTTCGTCGAGCAGGTGGCTCATGAATGACGCAGACGCCGACGCCGACGCCGACACGGCCCGCATCCGTTTGAGCATAGACGGCCGGCGTATCGACGTCGAAGCCGGCACGACCGTGGCCGCGGCACTCGTTATTGCGGGCGTGAAGGGTGCGCGGCTGTCGGCCGGCGGCGAGCGCCGCAGCGCTTTGTGCGGTATGGGCGTGTGCCAGGAGTGCCGCGTGACGATCGACGGCCGGGCACATGCGCTGGCTTGCCAGACACTGTGCCACGCAGGCCAGATCATCCACACGCACGACGCGGCGCTCGCGCGATGACGCTGCGCTTCGACATCGTCGTGGTCGGCAGCGGGCCTGCGGGCCTGAACGCCGCACACGCAGCGTTGCGCGAAGGCGCCACGGTTGCGCTGATCGATGACAATCCGCGCGCCGGCGGCCAGATCTGGCGGCAAGGTCCGGGGCAGGCGCCGCAAGCGCCACTGCACACGCTTCTCGCTGCATTGAAACAGCAGAGCGAGCTCACCCACTGGCCATCGACTCGCGTAATCGCACCGCTGGCTTCGCGCGGCTTGCTGCTCGAATCGGCGGAACGGGGTGGTGTGTGCATCAGCTATGACCGATTGATCCTCGCGACCGGTGCGCGTGAGCGGCTTTTACCGTTCGCGGGCTGGACCTTGCCCGGCGTCACCGGCGCAGGCGCGTTGCAGGCGCTGATCAAAGGCGGCATGCCGGTGCGTGACGAACGGATCGTGATCGCCGGCAGTGGTCCCTTGCTGATCGCCGCGCTCGCCACGGCACGCGCGGCCGGTGCGCGGGTGGTGGCAGTGGTAGAGCAGGCGCCGGCGTTCAGGGTCGCGCGCTTCGGCGCTTCACTGCTGAGCGAGCCGGCGAAGTTGCGGCAAGCGCTCGGCATGACGCGCGCTTTCGCAGGATTGCGTTACTGGAGCGGCAGTATCGTGCGCGAGGTGCAGGGCGCAGGCCGTGTGCAGCGAGCGATCATTCAGCGTGGCAGCCAGCCGGAGGTGACGCTCGATTGCGAGCGCGTCGCTTCCGGCTATGGACTCGTGCCGAACATCACGCTCGCGCAGGCGCTCGGCTGCGCGATCAGCGACGTGGGCGAGATCGTCGTCGACGGCGAGCAGCGCACGTCGGTCGACTGTGTGTTTGCGGCAGGCGAATGCACCGCCATCGGCGGCGCCGAACTGGCGTGTGTCGAGGGAGAGATCGCCGGGCTCGCGGCGAGCGGCGCTGCCGCTGCAAAGCGCGCGGCGCTGCATTCGACACGGGCACGCTGGCGCCGCTTCGGCCGCCGCGTCGACAGCGCCTTCGCGTTGCAGGACGCCGCGCGCATGCCGCCCGCCGATGCCACGCTGTTGTGCCGTTGCGAAGACGTGAGCATCGGCGAGGTGCGCCACTGCGCGGACTGGCGCGAGGCCAAGCTGCATACGCGTTGCGGTATGGGCGCGTGCCAGGGACGAATCTGCGGCGCGGCTGCGAGCGTGTACTTCGGTTGGCCGGCCGCGGCGCCGCGCCCGCCGTTCAGTCCGGCGCAAATCGGCACGCTGATGACGCCTGGCGCGCAGCCGCCGCCGGGCGACTGACGTTCCCGCACCCACACGTCGCAGGATGGCTCCGGATATAGTCGGCTCAAGCGCCGCTCTATAATCGACCGACTGCGCCCAAGTCATTCGCGAATACGCCTTCTCAGCAACGGACCAACGGAACCCGCACGATGAACACACTCGCTCATCCGCTCGAACCGGACAATGCCACGCTGGCGGACATGCTGTCGCACTTCAGGTTGCTGGAGCCGGTGTTCGACGCGATGCCGGACGTCGTGTTCTTCGTGAAGGATGCCGACGCGCGTTACGCGCTCGTCAATCGTACGCTGGCCTCGCGTTGCGGTTTCAAGGAAAAGGCCGCGCTGCTCGGCAAAACCGCCGAGGATGTGTTCCCGCGCCGCTTCGGGCGAATCTACACGGCGCAAGACAAGGCGATCATCGGCATCGGCAGCCAGATGCTGGATCAACTGGAACTGCACCTGTATCCCGGCCGCCAGCCTGGCTGGTGTCTCACGTGCAAGCAGCCGCTGCGGGACCCGGCGGGCAAGGTGGTCGGGCTCGCCGGCATTTCCCGCGATCTGAAAGCGGACGAGAGCAGCCACCCGGCCTACAGCCGGCTTGCAGCGGTCGTGCAGTCGATCCAGGAAAACTATGTGCAGCCGTTGAATCTGAAGCAGCTCGCTGCGATGGCGGATATGTCGGTCGCGCAACTGGAACGCTACTTTCACAAAGTGTTTCATCTGACGCCGCGTCAGGTGCTGCTGAAAACGCGTCTCGACGCGGCGACCGCACTGCTGGTGTCGCACGACAAGGTCACCGACGTCGCCGCCCTCTGCGGTTACACCGACCACAGCGCATTCACACGGCAATTCAAGGCGACCGTCGGCGTCACGCCGAGCGAATACCGGATGCTGCTGCACGGCACCTCGCGGAGTTGAGCCGCCGCCCATGGTTCGTCGCAGGCATCACTACTACGTGTACGTCGTCGCACTCGACGATGCGGTCTGGAACGAGGCGCGCTTTCGCCGCGCGAATCCGGATTACCGGTTCGACAAGCCTTGCGTGTACGTGGGGATGACGGGACTGGACCCTGACTTGCGCTTTGACCGGCATAAGGCCGGCATTCAGGCGAACCGCTATGTGCGCGATTACGGCTTGCGTCTTGTGCCTGAACTATACGAAGTGTTCAATCCCATGCCTTACCGCGGCGCACAGGATATGGAAGTGGAACTGGCGATCGGGCTGCGCGAAGCGGGATACGGCGTGTGGCAGGCTTGAACTGGGTGGATGTGAGGGTGGATGCCTGCGTGCCGGGGACGTGAACGGGCCGAAGCGCGTCGACCCGGGACTTCGGCTCTCTTGCCTGGGCTCGCTTTACTTGACGCCGAGGCCGCGCAGCACTGCATTGCCCTCGCGCGTCAGACGGATATGCGATGAGCCGGCGTCGCCGGAAACCGTTTCGATCAGACCGGCTTCGTGGAGCAGAGGAATCTCGGGTTTCGCGGACGCGTCGATCGGCGCGTGCAATAACAGCAGCAGCGTTGCCAGTTCGTGATGGCTCAGCAGACGGCGCAGTATGGTGGGGCGCTTTGCCGGCGCTGGCGTGTCGTTCGTGTTGGGATCGGACTGGTTCATGGTGCGCACCTCGTGCGGGGTCGTGTCCGGCGGATCATGCGGACGGAGTCTTAAACGATTCTTAAGACCCATTGTCCTGTAACACCGTGACATGAACATTGCAACGGGACAACTTTCCCAGGCGTCCCACTTACAGTTCCTTAACCCGCAAACCCTTACGGAGCGCAGGTTTTGCCGGCCGACTCGAGCCACAGATTGTTGACATGGCGCTTGCCCGCATAGAAACGGTAAGTCGTAGCGCCATTGTCGCTGCGTACCTTGATGATGTTCGAATCGCCAAAATCGAGCATCTGGCCTTGCGGGATCGCGGTGGATTTGAACGCGGCGTCGTGGCGCGTGGCGACTTGGGTCAGGCAGGCGACGACGTCGTCGACGGAGCGCTGCGTGGTGGTGTCCGTGACGGGCTCGCCGGCATCCGGATTCTTCTGAAAGTACGCGCAAGCGCTGAGAAGCAGGGGAACTGACAGGACTACGGCAAACTTCTTCATATCTCTCCTGGCGTTTCATTCGGCCGACAGGGATGTGACCCCCGTATATGGCGCGGCCGCGCGGCGTGCGCCGCAACAATCAGGCGCCATTATATCGGGGCGGCGCGGATGCCCGAGGCGAGGTCGCATGTGGCGTGCCTGAGACGCGGGACGATGCGGCTGAACTGTTTGGGCTGCCGGGTCTGCCGAACCGCCAACGCCAACGCCAACGCCAACGCCAACGCCAACGCCAACGCCAACGCCAACGCCAACGCCAACGCCAACGCCAACGCCAACCGCCAACCGCCAACCGCCAACTGCAACTGCAACTGCCAACCGCCCAAACCGCCCCCGGTCCGCAGGAAAAGCAGACCGCCCGCCACCTACTTACGCCGCTGCGCCTGCGCAGCAAGCCGCACCGCAGCATTAGCCGCGCCGTAACCGTCGTAACCGCCACGCCGCTCGACGATCTCCAGGAAAAGGCGCTGATCCAGTTGTTCCGTGTAAGCGTGAAAAAACTCGCCCCCACGCTCATCGCGGTCGTACAGGATATTGCTGGCGCGCAGCGCCTCCAGCATCTCGTCGGGCAACCCGTAACGCGCGGCGAGATCGTCGTAGTAATTGCGCGGGATGCGCAACACCGGCAGGCCATCGGCGACGAATTCGGGAATCGCGCTAAAGATGTCGCCCGTGCTGAACGCCACGTGGTTCAGGCCGGAGCCGTGATACGTATGCAGCGCTTCGGCCACCGCCGTGTGGTGATCGACCGACGCGTTCAGCACGATCCGCACCGAGCCATCCCGGCTGCGCAGCGCGCGGCTGCGCACCAGTCCGTACGGGTCGGGCACCAGCACGCCCGGCTCGGCCTGGAAGCCCAGCGCGGTTCTCAGAAACAACACCCACGTATCCAGCGAATTCGCCGGTACAGACAGACACACGTGATCGATACGGGACAGCGGCCCCACTTCGGTCGGACCGTTGACGTCGGTGAGGACGAAATCGGCTTCGAACAGCGTGGGCTGATCGGGCGTTTCGTCGACGAAATAGTTCAGGCTGCTGTCAGGCCCCTGCACGGCGGGCAGCACGCGCTCGTTCGGGCCGATCTGACCGGAGAACGGCGCGTAGCCGAAGCCGGCCGCGCGTTCGAACGCCTGATTGGCGTCGTCGACGCGAAACGCCGACGCGCACAGCGACAGCCCGTGCTGCTGGAAGAACGCGTTGGCGAACGAATCGGGCTCGGCGTTCAGCACGATCGACGCGGCGCCGTGCTGGAACAGCGTGACCTCTTTCGAGCGATGCTCGCCGGCCTGGCGAAAACGCAGCTTGCCGAGCCAGTCGACGAGTTGCGCGCGCGTGGTGTGGTCGACCGCGAATTCGAGGAACTGATAGCCGACGTGCGCGGGCGCCGCCGGCGAGCGGTACAGGTCGCCGACCGGTTGCTGAGCCGTTTCGAGCAGCGCGCGGGTCTGTTCTTCGAGGAACAGCAGCGAGCGGTGACCGTCCGCGGCCGTGATCGTGGTGGGGGCGGCGCGAAAGCCGTCGTTGAAAATCTCCAGCGAAAGCGGACCCTTATAGCCCGTTTTCACGACCTGTGCGGTGAAGTTCGCCAGGTCGAAATCGCCCTGGCCGGGGAAGCACCGGTAGTGGCGGCTCCATTCGAGCACGTCCATCGCGAGCTTCGGCGCGTCGGCGATCTGCACGAACGCGATGCGTTCTCCCGGAATATCGGCGATCGCGTCCACCGTGTCGTTGAGCGACAGCGTGTGAAAACTGTCGAGCACGAGCCCGAGGTTCGGATGGTTCACCGCGTCGACGAGTTTCCAGGCGTGGCGGTAAGTCTTGACGTGCTTACCCCACGCGAGCGCCTCGTAACCGGCGATCACGCCGGCCGCCTCGGCCGCGCGGGCCAGCGCGCCCAGTTGATCGACCATCAGCGCGTCGTCGCCGATGGTGTCGGGCGACACGTTGCTGCACACCAGAATGCGGTCCGTGCCCAGTTCGTGCATCACGTCGAACTTGCGTTTCGCGCGATCCAGATTGCGTTCGAGGCGCTCCGGGCTCACGCCGTCGAAATCGCGGAACGGCTGGAACAGCATGATCTTCAGCCCGAGATCTTCCGCGATGCGGCGCACGTCGGCGGGAGAGCCGTCGAAATACAGCAGATCGTTCTCGAAAATCTCGACGCCTTCGAAGCCCGCCGCCCGGATCGCGGTCAACTTCTCGACGAGGGTTCCGCTAATCGATACGGTGGCAATCGAACGTTGCATGAACGGCTCCTGCAAAAACTATCAGAACGGCAGTGGAAGAATGCGCACACCGGTCAGCGCGGCGCGCCCGCGCGTGTCGCGCGATGCATGCTGCAATGCGCAAACACGCCGGCCGGTGATGTGCACCCGCAAGACGCAGGCCGGAATTACCCACTCTAACGGAAAGTTTCGCCAGTTTATACAAACTAACTAGATGGTACAAATTCGTAGAAACCCCCAATGACGAGACTCGTCGATGGGTGCACACTTCGCTCCACGTCGAGGAGCAACCACGAGTGGCGTGGTCAGGTTGGCGCCTTACTTTGCAGGAGTCGTTGTCATGAGTTTTGCTTCCGTACTGGTCCTCAACGGACCGAACCTCAATCTGCTCGGCACGCGCGAGCCGGCCATCTATGGCGTGGAAACGCTCGACGACGTCGCGAAGCTGTGCCGCGACGCGGGCGAGCGCCTCGGTCTCGCGGTCGACTTCTGCCAGTCGAACGCCGAGCATCAGTTGATCGACTGGCTGCACGCGGCGCGCACCAAGGTCGATGGCATCGTGATCAATCCCGCCGCTTACACGCATACGTCGGTTGCGATCGCCGACGCGCTTTCCGCGATCGCCAAGCCGGTCGTCGAAGTGCATATCTCGAACGTGCATCGGCGCGAAGCGTTTCGCCATCACTCGTATGTGTCGGCGGTGGCGGACGCGATCATCGTTGGTTGCGGCACGCAGGGCTACGTCTTCGCTCTGGAGCGGATGGCGACCATCCTTAAGAATAGGGCGGCTAAATGAACACACAAGCGAACACACGAGCAAACGTACCGGCGAACGCGCTGGTCAGCTCACAGGCGACGCCGAATTCGTATCTGGTCGGCCTGATCGGCGCGGGTATCAGCGGATCGCTGACGCCCGCGATGCACGAGGAGGAGGGCAGCAAGCTCGGCCTGCATTACGTGTATCGGCGCATCGATATCGAAGCTTTGAAGCTCGACGCCGCCGCGCTGCCGGACCTGCTGGACGCCGCCGAGCGCATGGGCTTCAACGGTCTGAACATCACGTATCCGTGCAAGCAGGCGGTGATTCCACTGCTCGACGAACTGTCCGACGACGCGCGCGCACTCGGCGCGGTCAACACGGTGCTGTTCAAGGACGGCAAGCGCGTCGGCCACAACACCGACTGGTCCGGCTTCGCGCGTGCGTTCCAGCGCGGCTTGCCCGACGTATCGCTGGAGCGCGTCGTGCAACTCGGCGCCGGCGGCGCGGGGGCGGCGGTCGCGCATGCGGCACTGCAGATGGGTGCGCAGTCGCTCACGCTGTTCGACGTGGACGCCGCGCGTGCCGCCTCGCTCGCCGACGAATTGCAAAAGCGCTTTCCGTCCAGCACGGTCAGCGCCGGCACGTCGCTCGCGGAATCACTTGCCGCCGCCAACGGCCTGATTCACGCGACGCCCACCGGCATGGCGAAATTGCCGGGCCTGCCGTTGCCGATCGAATTGCTGCACCGCGATCTGTGGGTCGCGGACATCGTTTATTTCCCCATCCGCACCGCCTTGCTGCAGGCAGCCGAAGCCCTCGGCTGCCGCACGCTGAGCGGCGGCGGCATGGCGGTGTATCAGGCGGTCGACGCGATGCGCATCTTCACGGGGCTCGAGCCGGACGCCGAACGCGTGTATACGCACTTTCAGTCGTTGCTGCAACGATAACCAGAACGAGGAGACTAGCTCGACATGTCGCAACCAATTCAATCCACTTCTTCCGGCACGCCCCATCAGAAGGGCGCCACGGTCAACCCCGCGCGCCGCTCGAAGGCCCGTTATCAGATTCTCGGACTGCTCGCAGTCGGCACGATGATCAACTATCTGGACCGCACGGTGCTCGGCATCGCGGCGCCGCAGTTGACCAAGGAACTCGGCATCAATGCCGCGATGATGGGGCTGCTGTTCTCCGTCTTCTCCTGGAGCTATGTGGCCGCGCAAATTCCGGGCGGCCTGTTTCTCGACCGCTTCGGCAGCAAGCTGACCTATTTCCTCTCGATGACGCTCTGGTCCCTGTGCACGCTCGCGCAAGGCCTGGTGCACGGTATCGGCGCGCTGTTCGCGTTTCGGCTGGGGCTCGGCGTGTCGGAGGCGCCCTGCTTTCCGACCAATAGCCGCGTGGTGGCCACCTGGTTCCCGCAAAGCGAACGCGCGATGGCGACGGGCACCTACACCGTCGGCGAATATATCGGCCTCGCGTTTTTCAGCCCGTTCCTGTTTATGCTGATGGGCGCGTTCGGCTGGCGTTCGCTGTTCTATGTGGTGGGCGGCGTGGGCATCGTGTTCGGGCTGATCTGGTGGATGTT
This sequence comes from Paraburkholderia sp. RAU2J, assembly GCF_003634845.1. Taxonomy (NCBI): domain Bacteria; kingdom Pseudomonadati; phylum Pseudomonadota; class Betaproteobacteria; order Burkholderiales; family Burkholderiaceae; genus Paraburkholderia; species Paraburkholderia sp. RAU2J. The sequence continues at coordinate 2,536,862 of NZ_RBXG01000002.1, read as the reverse complement.
TTATCGCGAGCCGCACGAGCATCCGTCGGCCAATCAGGACGAGCTGGACTATATCGAAGCGGGCGGCGGTCTCACGCATAGCCGCAAGAGCGCCGATGTGGCGGCGCCGCCTGCGAAGAGCGGCTTCGAATGGCGCACCATCGGACGCCTGCTCAAGCATCGTCAACTGACGGGCATCTGCCTCGGCCAGTTCGCGGGCAATTCGACGCTGGTGTTCTTCCTCACCTGGTTTCCCACGTACCTCGCCACCGAGCGTCACATGGCGTGGCTGAAAATTGGCTTCTTCGCGATCATGCCGTTCATCGCGGCGTCGATCGGCGTGATGTTCGGCGGCGTGTTCTCCGACTGGCTGCTGCGCCGCGGCATCTCGCCGAACGTCGCGCGCAAGCTGCCGATCATCGCCGGCCTGCTGCTCGCGTCAACCATCATTCTCGCCAACTATGTCGAGAGCAACGTGGTGGTGATCGCGATCCTGTCGGTGGCGTTCTTCGCACAGGGGATGGCCGCATTGGGCTGGACGCTCGTGTCGGATATCGCGCCCGAAGGGCTGCTCGGCGTGACCGGAGGCATCTTCAACTTCGCCGCGAACCTGGCCGGCATCATTACGCCGCTGGTGGTGGGTTTCATCGTCGCGGCCACGGGCTCGTTCGTCGGTGCGCTGGTGTTCATCGGCGCGGTCGCACTGATCGGCGCGCTGTCGTACATCTTTATCGTCGGCGATATCAAGCGGATCGTGCTGGTGGATTGAACGGCCTTTCATTGGCCAAATGAGAAACGGGACGTGGGCTTTGGCCCACGTCCCGTTTTCATTTTCATGCTGGCCTGACACAGGCCGATACCGATTCAGGCCCGCTTCAATCGTCCTTGCGCACGAAACGCAGCACGGCGTCGACGATCATCGCGCGATGCCTTGCGCGCAGGCGCGGATGCGACGGATCGCGGCCGAACGCGGTGCCGAACGTATGGCGATTGCCGACGCGGTGAAAGCAAAACGAGCTGATCAGCAGATGCAGATCGATCGGATCGAGGTCGCTGCGGAACTGTCCCGCGGCGATACCGCGCGCGAGCAGATCTTCAATAGTGTGAATCACGGTGACATTGCGGCCCTTGAACGTCTTCACCTGTTCGACGTACTTCGCGCCGTGAATGTTTTCGATGGTCACGAGGCGCACGAAGTCACGCTGACGGTCGTGATAGTCGAACGTGAACTCGACCAGCGCGCGCATGCCTTCGACCGGATCGAGTTCGCTGACGTGCAGATCCTGTTCGAGCGCGCGAATGTCGCCATACACCTTTTCCAGCACGGCCTGGTACAACCCTTCCTTGCTGCCGAAGTAGTAGTACAGCATGCGCTTGGTGGTGTTCGTGCGTTCCGCGATCGCGTCGACGCGTGCGCCCGTCAGTCCCATCGCGGAGAATTCCTGGGTCGCGACGTCGAGGATGTTGCGCTTCGTCTGTTCGGGGTCGTACTTGCGCCGGGCGTCGCCACGCGGCGTATCGGACGGGATGCCGTTGGTATCAGGCTCGGCGGCCTTGCTTCCCTTTTTCATTGTGTATTCGAGCGGCAGTGACGGCGCATTCTAGCATGGCGAAACTGGCCTCTGGCGCGGGTCCTGGGCATAAGTGGCGGCGTATTGCGATGGCTCACACGACGGGGCGCGCGGCCCGGCGCGCGGCGAGCGCGTCGCGCGTCTGCATCGTGGTGTAGGTCAGTTGCGCGGCGGCGAGACCGAGCGCGCCGAAGGCGGGCGTCAGGCCGAAGCGCGCGAACGCGTCGGGCACCGGACGCTCGCCCGCAATGGCCGCCGCGAGCAGTTCGCCGGACATGGCGGTTGGCGCCATGCCGTGTCCGCCGAAACCGACCGCATGCCAGACGCCGTCCGCGCTGCGGCCGATTTGCGGCATCTTGTGCCGTGCGTAGCTCATCAGGCCGCCCCAGGCGTACTCGATCCGCACGTCGCGCAATTGCGGATACACCTTGAGCAGATCGCGCCGCAGCAGTCGTGCGATCGTGTCGGGCGAGCGGTCGCGCACCGAGATGCGGCCGCCCCACAGAATGCGCGTGTCGGGCAAGGGCCGGTAGTAGTCGAACGCGAAGCGGGTGTCGTAGACGGCGGCGCGCGTGTCGATCGCATCGTGCAGGCGCGTGCCGAGCGGTTCGGTTGCCATCACGTAGGTGGCGATCGGCAGCACCGCGCGCTCGACGCGCGCGTAGACGTTGCGCGCATAGCCGCCGCCCGCCATCACAACGTGGCGCGCGTCGAGCGCGCCTTGCGGCGTGTGCACGACGAAGCCGGCGCCCGCGCGCTGCAGGCGCACGACCGGCGAGTGCTCGTGGATTGTGACGCCCGCGCGCGCGGCGGCATCGGCGACGCCGAGCACGTATTTGAGCGGATGAAAGTGGAACGCGTTGCGCTCGAACAGGCCGCCGTGATAGCGGCGCGTCTTCAGCTGCGAAGCGAGTTGCGCGGCCGGCACGGGTTCCCATTCGACGCCGAACGATTCGCGCATCAGGCGCCGTTGCGCGTCGAGGCGCGCCGGTTCGTTGAACCAGTTCGCGAGGATCACGCCGGCATCGGTCGCATCGCAATCGATCCGGTAGCGCGCGATGCGCTGGCGCATCAGATCGACGGCGTCGGTGGTCAGCGTATAGAGTTCGCGGGCGTGAGCGGGGCCGAGGGTTTTCAGCAGGTCGGCGCAATCGAGGCTGTAGCCGCCGAACACAAAGCCGCCGTTGCGTCCCGACGCGCCGAAGCCCACCTGCTGCGCTTCGAGGACGACGACCTCGTCGACGCCGCGCTCCGCGAGTCCCAACGCCGTCGACAAGCCGGCCAGCCCGCCGCCGATGAGGCAGACATGGGCGCTGCGCTGGCCGGCCAGCGGCGCATAGGTGGATGGGCGCGTCACGGTGGCTTCGTAAAAGCTTTGCATGGGACTAAGGGTAGCGGCAATCGCGCGCTCGCGTCCAGTTGCGCTTGAGTGGAGTGACAACGAAGGAGCGGAGCGTCGCGGCATCGCTTGGGCGTTCAACACTCAACACTCCAAACAAAGGGCCGGCATCCGCATACAGCGAACGCCGGCCTCGCCACACAGCTAAAGCCCCCGGCTTACGACACCGGCAGCAGCTTGCCCGTGAACACGACCGGACCACTCGGCGCATTGTGATCCGGCGAGCCGCCCGGCGCTTCGATCGATACCGCAAGCGCCTCGTAATTCTCAGGCTTCTGCTGACCGGCGGTGACCGTGCCGGTCGCGCTGTCCGGCAGCAAGCCGAGCGATACCGGATGTCCACTCGCCGGAATGCCCCACAGTTCCATCGTGCGGCCGGGCGGCACGTCGACCTTGCCGAGCGGTTGGAGCGTCATCGTCGAGCGGCCTTCGTCCCACGCGACCAGCATGACCGGACGCGCGTCCGTGCTGTTCAGCACGGCGACATGCGACACGGACGGTGCCGGCTTCTGCGCGATGGTCGGCGCAGGTGTCGGCGCAGTCGGTACTGTCGGTACTGTCGGTACTGTCGCGGCCGGCAACAGCGCGCGCACCGCGACCACCACGGCGATGGCGGCGAGCGCCGTGGCGCCGATCGCCCACCCGCGCCAGAACGCGAGGTTGTCGAATAGTCCGCGCGAAGGACGCGCCGGCGTTGCCAGTCCTCTACGCGGCCGCGCGGCTTGGCGCGTGGCGCTCAGGCCGAGATGCCGCTCGATCGCTTCCCACACGGCCGCCGGCGGCATGCGCGGCTCGGCGAGTTCGGCCATCGGCGCGAGGTGCCGCTGCCATGCGTCGATCGCGGTGCGGATCGACGCGTCCTGATCCGCATACCGTTGAAAGCGGCGCCGGGCGGCGCCGCGCAACGTGCCGAGCACGTACTCGGCGGCCAGCAGATCGACGAGCTTAGGATAGCGAGTCAGATTCATTCCTCGCCTCCCAGACAGGTTTTCAGTTTGGCGAGGCCGCGTCTGATCCAGGATTTGATGGTGCCGAGCGGCACCCTCAGCATGTCGGCGATCTCGCTATGGCTCTGATCGCGCAGGTAGGCAAGCGCCACCGCCTGACGCTGCGCCGGTTCCAGTTGCTGCATGCAGCCGGCCAGCAGGCGTGCCTGCAAGCTGACCGCGGTCAACGCTTCGGGATCCGGATCGCTGCTTGCCACGAGATCGTCCAACGCATCGCTCCATTCCGTTTCCTGCATATTGACCCGTCGCAGGTGATCGAGAGCACGGTTTCGGACGATCGCGGACATCCACGTCATCGGTGCGGACAGTGCGCGGCGATAGTCGCCGGCAAAGCGCCAGATATTGACGAAGCTGTCTTGCAAGACTTCTTCGGCCCACTCATGCCTGCTCAATATACGGAGCGCGAGACCAAACAGTTTCGGGGCGGCGAGCTCATAGAGCTCGCGCAATGCCGCTGCATCTTCCTTGGCAATGCGTTCGAGCAGCTCGGCGAGGGTTTCCGGCGTCAGTTCTCGAGGATCGGCGGTCATGGAAAGAAGTAGGATGGGCTTGCGGGCCTATGTTACTCACATTCTTCCCGGCCTTATATGTGGATTTTTCGCGCGGCGTGCATCCGTGTGGCGATGGAATGCGTATAGGGAAACAGCGGGGCAACAGCGGGGCAACGGAGGCTGGCGTTGCGCTTATACGTGCGACCTCTCGAACGCAAACGAAGCGTTGCGGCTTACCCGAATAGCAAGAACACGGGGTGCGTGTGCAGGCAGAAGAGTGCCGTTGCACGGGCTCGAATCGACGACCGGCGACGGAGTCACGCGATGCAGGACGGACAAAGCATCGCGGGCGGGTTTGATGTGGTGTTGCTTGAGCGTCGCGCTCATTCCTTTGAAGGTTCGAACACTTGCCGAGTGCCTGGCAAGCGTTCGAACCGGAATGGATTCGCGGCCGCGTTTCGACAAACGCCGGACAAACGCCGGACAAACGCCCGACAAACGCCCTTTAACGACCCCAGCGCAACACCAGCGGATCGAGCCGCCGCGCGACTTTCAGCAGGCCTTCGCGGGTGGCCGGATGCATGGCCGGCAGCGGATGGCGCACCGCATCCGAGCGGATCACGCCGCCTTCCTTCATCAGCGCCTTGCACGAGGCAAGCCCGCCCTGGCGGTTTTCGTAGTTGATCAGCGGCAGCCACTGCTGATAGTGCGCGGCGGCCGCTTCGGTATCGCCGGCCGCATAGGCGTCGATGATCAGACGGATGCCGTCGGCGTAACCGCCGCCGGTCATCGAACCGGTCGCGCCCGCATCCAGATCGGCCATCAGCGTGATCGCTTCTTCGCCGTCCCATGGACCCACGATCGCATCGCCGCCCAGTTCGATCAGCTCGCGCAGCTTGTTCGCGGCTTGCGGCACTTCGATCTTGAAGTACGACACGTTGTCGATCTCGCGCGCCATGCGGGCGAGAAACGGCGCCGACAACGGCGTGCCGCTCACCGGCGCGTCCTGGATCATGATCGGAATCTGGATTGCATCGGACACCGTACGATAGAACTCATAGATGCCACGCTCGCCGATGCGGATCGTCGCGCCATGGTACGGCGGCATCACCATCACCATCGCGGCGCCCGCGGCCTGCGCGCTGCGGCTGCGTTCCGCACACTGATACGAGCTGAAATGCGTGGTCGTGACGATCACCGGCACGCGGCCCGCGACGTGTTCGAGTACGACGTGCATCAGCGTATTGCGCTCGTCGTCGGACAGGGCGAACTGCTCAGAAAAGTTAGCCAGAATGCACAGTCCGTTCGAACCCGCGTCGATCATGAAGTCGATGCAGCGTTTCTGACCTTCGAGGTCGAGCCGGCCGGCGTCGTCGAAGATGGTCGGCGCGACGGGGAACACGCCGCGCAATGCGGTGGGATGCGATGCCTGGGTCATGGTGATGTCGTTGTCCTTGGATGATCGGTGAAGCCGTTTGAATGTCTCCAACGCCGACTATACGGCGGCCTGCGTCGCAGGTATATTGAATTGTTTCCATCCTGTGATCGCTTTTACGACTCACCTCTGACACTCGCACCTGTCCCATGAAAGACACTCTGAACGTCCTGCTGTCGAAACTGCGCATGAAGCAACTGCAACTGCTCATCGCGCTCGACGACCTGAAGTCGCTGCACAAAGCCGCCGGCGCAATGTCGATGACGCAATCGGCGGCGAGCAAGGCGCTGCAGGAACTGGAATCGATGCTCGACGCGCCGCTCTTCGAACGCTCGAAGACCGGCATGATCCCGAATCAGCTCGGCCACTGCGTGATCCGCTACGCGCGCCTCGTCGCGACGGACCTGACCGCGTTGTGCCAGGACGTCGCCGAGATACGCTCGGGGCGCGGCGGCCGGCTTGCGGTGGGCGCGATCATGGGCGCGATTCCGGAGTGCGTCGTGCCGGCGCTGAACCGGCTGCATGCGGGGCAGCCGAATCTGTCGATCGAAGTGATGGAAGACACCAGCGCGCGGATGCTGCTGCAACTCGACGACGGCCGGCTCGATCTGGTGATCGGCCGCGCCGCGGTGGCGGCCGATCCGTCGAAGTATCAGTACCGTCCGCTCGGCGACGAGCCGTTGTCGGTGGTGGTGGGCTACGGTCATCCGCCGTTGCCGAAGAAAGAGGTGCGGTTGCGCGATCTGGCCGGCCACCGTTGGGTGATGTATCCGTCGCACATGCCGTTGCACGCGCTGCTCGAACGGGAGATGGATCTCGCCGGCCTCGACATGCCGGACAACGCCATTTCGACGGCCTCCACGTTTGTCACGGTCGCCTTGCTGAAAAGCAGCCCCGACTTGGTTTCCCTGCTGCCGACCGCGATTGCCGCGATGTTCGTCCGGCAGAAGATGCTGCGCGTGGTGCCCGTCAAACTCAAGTCGCCGTCCCAGACCTTCGGCGTGGTGACGCGCAAAGGCGGCGTGTTGTCGTCGCCGGCCGAACAGTTCATTGGGTTGCTGTGCGACGAGGCGCTGGAGCACACGCCGGCGCCCGCGCCCGTGCGGAGACGGCCGGCGCAAAAGCGCAAAGCCACCTGAAGCGGCGCGTTTCCGGCGCGTGAAAGACGCTCAATATCTCACGCTAATTCGCGTTTTGCCATGTGCCGCCACGATGTGTTGTAGCCGCGACACTGTCGGGTTAATCCGAACCCATGGCGACCCGAGGTTCCGCGCTACACTGCTCCGAAGTCAGCCGGGTTAGGAAGCCTGGCGATCGCTCGGGGAGAGCAGCCATGAATCGGCCACTGCTTCGGTTTCCGCTTCGCGCGGCCGGCACGACACCAGTGTGGAAGTGGTTCAAATGGGGGCTGGCGGCTGCGTTGCTGCTCGGGCTGGCATGGGCGGCGCGTTTCGTGCAGATCGAGATCGAAACGTCGCGGCTGCAGGCGCACTACCTCTCCGAACTGACTCGTGACGTGGGCTATTCCGTCGCCGACGGTCCCAGTCATTCGATCCGCTTTCCACAAGCCGACAAAGGCCCGTACGACAGCCGGCTCGGCTATGCACTGCTGCCTTCGATCCAGCAACGATTGCTGAAACGCGGGTTTGAAATCAGCGCGCAGGCACGCGATTCCGAGCGGATGCTGTCGCTGGCCGATAACGGTCTATTCCTGCCGTACGCCGAAAAAGACATTGCCGGGCTACAGCTTTTCGACGGCACCGGCGCGCCGCTTTTCGACGCCCGCTTTCCGGGCCACGTGTACGACAGCTTCGACGCGATCCCGCCGGTCATCGTGAACTCGCTGCTGTTCATCGAAGACCGCTATCTGCTCGATCCCAATCAGCCGAACCGCAATCCGGCGATCGACTGGGGACGCTTCAGCCGCGCGTTGGCCGACCAGGGCGTGCGCGTTTTCAACAGCCATCAGCCCGCGCCTGGCGGCAGCACGCTCGCCACGCAGATCGAAAAATTCCGCCACTCCGCGGGCGGCCGCACGGCGACGCCGCCGGAGAAATTGCGGCAGATCGCATCGGCGTCGGTGCGAGCGTATATGAATGGTCCGCAGACGCTGCCCGCGCGGCAGCAGATCGTGGTCCGCTATCTGAACTCGGTGCCGCTCGCTGCGCAACCGGGGATCGGCGAAATCAACGGCATCGGCGACGGTCTCGCCGCGTGGTACGGACGCGATTTCGGCGAGGTCAACCGCCTGCTGAATGCGTCTTCGACTGCACAGAACCTGGCGGAGCAGGGCAAGGCGCTCCGCGAGGTGCTCTCGTTAATGATCGCGCAACGCGCGCCGTCGTATTTTCTGCATCGCGGCTATGGCGAGCTCGAACGGCTGACCGACAGCTATCTGCGTTTGCTGGCGAGCGGCGGCGTGGTGTCGGGTGAGTTACGCGATGCGGCGCTGTCCGCGCAGGTCGAACTGCATCGCGCGCCGGTCGCTACGCAGAGCGCCGGCTCGTTCGTATCGCGCAAGGCCGTCACGTCGATGCGCTCGCATCTGCTGGCCTCGCTCGGCATTCCGAGTTTCTATGAACTCGACCGCCTCGATCTGCAGGCCACGGGCACGCTCAACAACGCCGTGCAGCAGGCTGTCAGCGAACGGCTCGCGGCCGCCTCGACGCGCGACGGCGCGAAAGCAGCGGGACTCGTCGGCTTCGAAATGCTGCGGCCGTCCGACGATCCGTCGAAAATCGCCTATAGCTTCACGCTGTTCGAGCGACGCGACGGCGCGAACCTCGTGCGGGTGCAAACCGATAGCGTGAACCAGCCGTTCGACATCAACTCCGGCGCGCGCCTGAACCTCGGTTCGACAGCGAAAATGCGTACCGTGGTCACTTATTTGCAGATCGTCTCCGACCTGCACGCGCGTTATGCACCGCTGAGCACAGCGGAGCTGAAAGCCGTGAAGCCCGATCCGACCGACCAGTTGACGCGCTGGGCGCTCGACTATCTCGCGCACACCTCGGACCGCTCGTTGCAGGCGATGCTCGATGCGGCCGTGGAGCGTAAGTACTCGGCCAGCCCCGGCGAAACGTTTTACACGGGCGGCGGCGCCCAGACCTTCAACAACTTCGAGTCCGACGACAACAGCCGCATCCTGACCGTGCATCGCGCATTCCAGCATTCGGTGAATCTGGTGTTCGTGCGGCTGATGCGCGACATCGTCCACTACGAGATGGTGCAGACGACTGGGCCCTCGGCGCAATGGCTCGGCGATCCGGCGATCCGCAAGATGTATCTGACGCGTTTCGCCGATCAGGAAAGCCGCGTGTACATGAACCGTTTCTACACGAAGTATCACGGCAAGACGCCGGATCAGGCGTTGGCGCTGCTGGTGCTCGGTGTGCGCAAGTCGCCGCCGAAGGTGGCAACCGTGTTGCGCAGCGTCGCACCGGACGAATCGAATGCGTGGTTCAACGCGCAGATGCGCGCGGCGCTGAAGAACACCCCGGCCGCGTCGATGCTCGACGATGAAGACCTCGCGAACCTGTACTCGAAGTATGCGATCGACCGCTTCAATCTGAACGATCGCGGTTATATCGCGAGTGTCCATCCACTCGAGCTGTGGACGCTCAACTATTTGCGCGCGCATCCTGCCGCCACGCTCGACGAGATTCAGAAAGCGAGCCGTGACGTGCGCCTGTCGACCTATTCGTGGCTCTTCAAGACGCGTTATCACGCCACGCAGGATCGCCGCATCAAGCGGATGGTGGAACTGCGCGCGTACGACGCGATCGGCAAATCGTGGCAGGCGCTCGGCTATCCGTTCACGACGCTCACGCCTTCGTATGCGGCGGCGATCGGCGCATCGGGCGACCGGCCTGCCGCGCTCGCGCAACTGATCGGCGTGATTGCCAACGACGGCAACAAGGTGCCGACCGAAAGCCTCACGCAACTCGACTTCGCGAAAGACACGCCGTACGAAACCCACTTCAAGCGCGCGGCGGTCGCGCCCGAGCAGCAGTTGTCACCGGAGATCGCCGGTGTGATGAAAACGCTGTTGCGCGATGTCGTGACGGGCGGCACGGCGCGGCGGCTCGCGCAAGGCATGACGTTCCCCGACGGCCAGACGCTGGCGGTGTACGGCAAGACGGGTACAGGCGACCAGCGTTTGAATGTCTATGCCAAAGGCGCGCGGCTGATCGAGTCGCGCAAGGTGAACCGCAGCGCGACCTTCGTGTTCGCGATGGGTGACCGTTTCTACGGCACGTTGACTGCGTGGGTGCATGAACCGTATGCGGCGCATTATGAATTCACCAGCGCGTTGTCGGTGCAGTTGTTGAAGTCGATGGCGCCCGTGTTGCAGCCGCTGCTGGATAGTCCAAAGGTGAAGGCGGCTGTGATGGCGAAGGTGGTGGCGAAGTGATGGCGTGAGCGTTGTGATTGCGTGTTATTTGCCTTCAGCGATGGACGCTATGAGCAGCGCTCAATAACCCGTATCCGACGCCGGTTTCAGGAACAACTCGTGCACCGGCGCGAAATGCGCATAGAGCGGCAGAATCGCGCCGCCCATCGCACGCGCATCGGCGCCGATCGCGCCTTCGAGCAATTGCGGACGCACCATCCCTTCCCATTCGAAGCGATCGAGCACGCGCTCGGTGCGGCGGATGATTTCGCGCACCAGTTGCCGGTCGAATTCGCCGTCGATCACGATCGCTTCGAGGTCGAGCAACGCGGCCGCATTGGTCAGCGCGCTGGCGATCGCCGGACATGCGCCGTCGAGCCATTGCTCGGTATGCCGCCACAATTCCGGCGACAGCGCGCGATGATCGTGCGCGGCGGCGGCCAACGCGCCCGCGTCGCTGAACAGCTTTTCAAGCACGAAGCCCGATGCCGCGTGCAGCAATTGCCGCGCGGGTTTGCGCGCGCTGCCGTCGCGCAGCGGAATCGAACCGACGGCGCCCGCGTTGTCATGCGGCCCGCCATGCAAGCGTCCGTCGATCACGAGCCCGCCGCCGATGAAGGTGCCGACGAACAGATACAGGAAGTTGTGAATGCCGCGGCCCTGGCCCATCACGAGTTCGGCCGCGCAGGCAGCGGTGGTGTCTTTGGCGAACTCCACCGGCAGGCCGGTCATGGTCGCGATGCGGGCGCGCAGGTCGATCTCGTTCCAGGCGTCGAGCGCGTCGGGCGGCGCGCCGAGAAAGTCGCGCCAGCCGCCGAGCCACAGCGGCGCGGCGACACCCACGCCGACCACCTTGGCGGCGTTCGCGCCGAGCGTGCGCTTGACGCGCGCGAGCCTGCTTTCGAGCGCGGGAAACAGCGTGCGCGGGTCGGGATAGGCATACTCGAATACATCGCGGCACACCACATGGGCGGCAAAATCCATCGCCAGCACGTCGAGGCTGCGGCGTCCCACCTTGATGCCGATGGTATACGCGCCGTCCGCGCGCAACGCGATCGGCACCGACGGCTGGCCGATCCTGCCGCGCACGCGCGCCTGTTTTTCGAGCAGGCCGTCGTCGATCAGACGGTCCACGATCATCGACACCGTCTGCATCGACAGACGCGTGAGGCGCCCTACGTCGGCTTTCGGCAGCGGCCCATGCAGGCGGATCGTCTGCAGCACGATGCGTTCGTTGAATTGACGCATGCCGACCTGATTCGAGCCAACCGTGCGTTTGAGCGGGGAGCGGGCGCCGGTGGTATCCATCGTCGCGAATCCGCTCAGCAGGAGGCGCGCGTCATGCAATCGCCTTGACGTCTGCTTCCTTTGCGCCGGTCATGATCGCAACCGCCTCCGACATGTGCACGTCGCTCCGGTTGACGAGCGCCGCGCGCCGGCCGAGCCGTTGAATATGAATGCGATCGGCGACTTCGAACACGTGCGGCATGTTGTGGCTGATGAGAATCACCGGTAGCCCGCGATCGCGCACGCGCCGGATCAGTTCGAGCACCATGTTGCCTTCCTTCACGCCGAGCGCGGCGGTGGGTTCATCGAGAATCACCACGTGGCGTGCAAAAGCCGCGCTGCGCGCCACCGCGACGCCCTGGCGTTGGCCGCCCGACAGCGTTTCGACGGCCTGGCGCATCGAACGGATGCCGATCTGCAGGTCCTTCATGTGCGCAGTCGCTTCTTCGAGCATGCGGCGCTTGTCGATCATTTTGAAGAGCGAGCCGCGCCAGCCTGGCTTGAGCAGTTCGCGGGCGAGGAACAGGTTTTCGGCGATGCTCATTGCCGGCGCGACCGCGAGTTCCTGGTACACGGTTTCGATGCCTTGCGCGCGCGCATCCAGCGGGCTGCGGAATTTGACCGGTTTGCCGTCGAGCAGTATCTCGCCTTCGTCCGGCACGGTCGCGCCGGACAGCGCCTTGATCAACGACGATTTGCCTGCACCGTTGTCGCCGATCACCGCGAGAATTTCTCCGGGCAGCACTTCGAAATCGCAACCGTCGAGCGCGGTCACGTTGCCATAACGTTTGACGAGTCCGCGCGCCTGCAGAACGGGCATCGTGGAGGAAGCGGAAATAGGTGTCGACATGACGGGCTCCATGCAAGTGCCGTGAGTACTCAACCGCGACGATGAGAGAGTTTGTCTGCGGCTACCGCGAGAATCACCAGCATGCCGGTGATCAACACCTGGTAGACCGAAGAAACACCGATCAGCGTCAAGCCATTGCGAAACACGCCGACGATCAACGCACCGAGCAAGGTGCCGACAATCGAGCCGCGTCCGCCGAACAGGCTCGTGCCGCCGAGCACGACCGCGGTAATGCTGTCGAGGTTCTCGGTTTGCCCCGCCTGCGGATCGCCGACACCCGTGCGCGACACCGACAACAGCGCGGCGATGCCGTAGATCGCGCCGGCCAGCGAGTACACCGTGAGCAGGATCTTCTGCGAAGAGAGGCCCATCAAACGCGCCGCCTCGGCGTTGTTGCCGAGCGCATATAAGTGACGCCCCGGCACCGTGTCGCGCAGCACGAACCAGGTGGCGAGATACATCAGCAGCGTGAGGACGGTGCCGTACGTGACCTCCGCCGGGCCGAGCTTGAACGTGTTGCCGAGGAACATGATCGCGTCGGGCAGGTTCGACACGCTCTCCGCATTCGAATAGATCTGCGTGAGCGCGAACGCGATGTTCAACGTCCCCAGCGTGACGATGAAGGCGGGCAGTTTGATGCGCGTGATCAACACGCCGTTGAGCGCGCCGAACAAGGTGCTCGCGGCGATCCCGCACAGGATCGCGAGAATCGGCGGCACGCCCAGCGTGACCGCGAATTTGGTCATGATGATGGAGCCGAACGCCATCACCATGCCGCACGACAGATCGATGCCGCCAGTCAGTACGATCAGCGTCTGACCGATGGCGATGACCGCGACCACCATGGTCTGTTGCAGGATCAACGAGAGATTCTGGAACGACAGAAAGCGGCTGCTCTGCGAAATGAAGAAGCCGCACGCCAGCACCAGCGCGATCAGCGGACCGACCTCGGCAAGCGACGGCAGACGGTCGGCGAAAGTGCGTGAATGGCCGGCGGGCGCGGAAGGAGTCGACATGATGATGTCCTCGATACATGAGCGTGCCATACGGGCCACGCGGCAAATCGGATTGCGGCCCGCCGCGGCGGGCACGTCACACAGTGTGGGTTACTTGTTGCCCCAGCAGTTGTCGAGGCCGTACTTCGTATCCTTGCTGTCGATGCCGGACATCGGCTTGTCGGTAATCAACGTTACGCCCGTGTCCTGATAGCCGGAGACTTTCTTGCCGGTCTTCGCGTACTCGACCCCGGCGTTCACCCCGAGTGCGGCCATCTTCAGCGGATACTGCTGCGAGGTCGCGGCGATCGAACCGGCCTTCACGTTGCGCACGCCTTCGCAGCCACCGTCGATCGAAACGATCATCACGCTCTTGTCCTTGCCCGCCGCCTTGAGCGCGCGATACGCGCCCGCCGCGGCCGGTTCGTTGATCGTGTAGACCACGTTGATGTCCGGCGATTTCTGCAGGCAGTTCTCCATCGCCGTCTGGCCCTTCGCCTGATCGCCGCGCGTGTCCTGGCTGCAGACCACAGACGGGTCACCTTCCTTCACGCCGAAGCCTTCCAGAAAGCCGTTATGACGCAGTACGCCGACCGATACGCCGGGCGCGAGATCGAGCGTGGCGATCTTCGCGGGTTTGCCGTTCAGCGCGGCCTTAGCGTATTTGCCGATCAGCACGCCGGCCTTGAAGTTGTCGGTGGCGAAGAGGGCATCGGTGGCGTCCTGCGGATCGGTCGGCGTGTCGAGTGCGACCACCATCACGCCGGCGGCGCGTGCTTTTCTGATGCTCGGCACGATCGCCTTGGTGTCGCTCGGCGTGATCAGAATCGCTTTCGCGCCGGCCGTCATCATGTTTTCGATCGCGGTGACCTGGCTTGCGTTGTCGCCGTCGAACTTGCCGGCGGCGCTGATCAGCTTCGCGCCGTCTTTCGAGGCGGCCGCTTCGGCACCCTGTTTCATCTTCACGAAGAAAGGGTTGGTGTCGGTCTTGGTGATCAGGCCGACGACCGGCTGGTCGGCGGCCTGGCTCGCGCTCGCACACCAGAGCGCCGATGCCGCGACGCACATCGACACGATTTTCCTGGCGACAGGATGCCTGCGGGAATGCTGATTCATGGGACGCTCCTCCGGTTGTTGGCGACGACGTTGTGGACTACTGGCTGCCAGCGGCGAACGCTAAACGCTGCCGGTCGGCAACCTCGGTTATTGCGTTGAGGTGAAGTGGCGGTTGCGCCGACGCTGCGGTGAAAGCTGCCCCGCCTAAATCACTTTGGTTGATTTAGTACAGCAGGCGTGCTGACTTGCGTCAAGGTAGGATTTCCACGGGACGTTGACGCAAGTCAGCACGCCCGAAGGCGGCGCGCCTTTTGGGGAGAGGCTTACGCGCTGTGGTGCGGTGCAAGATGAAGGACCGGGGCTTCGGGAAAGTCCTGGCTCCGTTCGAAGGTGTTTGAAGTCTGAATGATGCGTCGAACATGACCGCGGTTGCATCGAGCGTGGTGAACTCGGTGCGAGTGCCAGCGGGCAGACTGCGCCGCTGTTACGGCCACATCACCGCGCGCGCGGCGCACCCGTGGAGGCCCGCGCGACAAGTTCGGGCGGGGACGAGACCCGCATCGGCACGTCGGCCGCGCTGCGCCCTGCCTGGCCATACGACGACTCGATCAGCTCGCGCAGCAGCGACACCGCGAGTCCAGCAACCTCGACCGTAGGTACGGCCACTGTCGTCAAGGCGGGCCGAGAGTCGCGCGCGAGTTGAATGTCGGTGATGCCGATCACGGACAGGTCGCCAGGGACATTCAGGCCGAGATCGGCGGCGGCGTGCATCGCGCCGAGCGCCGGCAGGTCGTTGGTCGCGAAGATCGCGGTGAGCTTCGGATCGGCTTCGAGCAGCGCGCGTGCCGCGACGTAGCCGCCATGAATCGTGTCGGCCGCGTGTCGGACGCGGTTCTTTGGCGCGCCGGCCGCGCGCAGCGCATCGACGAAACCCTCGTAGCGGGCCGCATGAATGCCCGAAGCCTTACTGCCGACAATTGCGCCGATCCGCCGATGCCCGAGTTCCAGCAGATGCGCGCCGGCCAGTTCGCCCGCCAGCCGAAAGTCGACCGCGACGCACGGCAGCCCAGGCGGTTCGTGCGGCCGTTCCCACATGCACAGCACCACCGGCGTGCCGCGCGCTTCGGTCGTGTGAAGGTCGGCGAAGTCGAGATTCGCGTTCGTCACGAGCACGCCCTCGGAAAGCGTGCCTGCAATCTGGTCGAGATACGCGCGGCCGATCAAGGGATCTTCGTTCGTATTGCAGATGATCACGAAGTGGCCGCTCGTGCGTGCCGCGCGTTCGACGGCGAGCGCAAATTCCGGATAGAACGGATTGGCGATGCTCGACACCATCAGCGCGAGCGTCGGCGCGCGGCCTTCGGCGAGTGCGCGGGCGGCCAGATGCGGGCGATAGCCGAGCGCCTCGACGGCGACGAGAACCCGCTGCCGGGTCGCCGCACCGACGCGGCCGCGATTGCGCAACACGTTCGATACGGTCGCAGGGGTGACGCCGGCATGGCGCGCGACTTCGCTGAGTGTGGGCATGTTTTTTCAATATTTGGGATGACTGTTCGACATTTGCGTCGCGGCGCAAGGCGCGGCACCATCTGTCGCACAAACAATCGATATCGGAGACAGGCTGGCCCCAACGATCGCAAGCGATCGATTTTTTCGGGTCCGCTGATTAAGCGCTTAATCTCCGACTGCGAGTTGATTAAATCACGGAGTCGATGCAATGGCGAGCATTTCGTTAAGAGGCGTGCAGAAGGCGTATGGCGATGGCGCGCCGGTGATTCGCGACGTCGATCTCGAGATCGCGGAGAACGAGTTCTGCGTGTTTCTCGGCCCGTCGGGGTGCGGCAAGTCCACCTTGCTGCGGATGATCGCCGGTCTCGAAGACGTCAGCGACGGCGACCTGTCGATCGGCGGCAAGCTCGTCAACGACGTGCCCGCTGCGCAGCGCGGCGTGGCGATGGTGTTCCAGAGCTACGCGCTGTTTCCGCACATGACGGTGTTCGAGAACATGGCCTTCGGTCTCAAGCTCGCCAAAACCCCGAAAGACGAAATCGACCGCAAGGTGCGTGAAGCCGCGCGCATCCTGCAACTGGAGGCGCTGCTCGAACGGCGGCCCAAGGCGTTGTCGGGCGGACAGCGGCAGCGCGTCGCGATCGGCCGGGCCATCGTGCGCGAGCCCGGCGTGTTTCTGTTCGACGAACCGTTGTCCAATCTCGACGCTACGTTGCGCGGGCAGACCCGCGTCGAGATCGCGCGGCTGCACAAGCAGTTCGCCAAGGCGAGCGTGGTCTACGTGACGCACGACCAGATCGAGGCGATGACGCTCGCCGACAAGATCGTGCTGCTGCATGCGGGCAAGGACACCGAGCGTTACGGCAGCATCGCGCAGATCGGCGCGCCGCTCGAGTTGTATCACCGTCCGAAGAGCCGCTTCGTGGCCGGTTTCATCGGCTCGCCGCGGATGAATTTCCTGCCGGGCAAAGTGACGTCGATCGATCCGCAAGGCGTGGCCATCACGCTCAACCACACCGCTGAAATCTTGCGCGTGCCCGTCAGCGGCGAAGGGCTGCAAAGCGGACAAACGGTCACGCTCGGCGTGCGTCCCGAGCACCTGGAGTTCGTCGACGCCTCGTCCGCTTCAACTGCCGGGTCTGCCGACGGTGTGCTCGCGCGGACCGTATCGCTCGTCGAGCAACTCGGCGAACACAGCTACGTTCACCTCGATCAGCCCGGCGGCGCCGTGCTGATCGCCAAAGCGCCGGGCGATACGCGCCTGGTACCCGGGGACGCTGCGCACTTGCGCGTGCCCCGCGTTGCCTGCCATCTGTTTACCGAAGACGGCTTTGCGGCCGCTTCGCTCGAATCCGTCGAACACTACGCATAACGTCAGGGGACATTGGGATGCGCCTTGGAGTCTGTTATTACCCGGAACACTGGCCGGAGTCGATGTGGGAAGACGACGCCCGCCGCATGAAAGCGCTCGGCATCGAGCAGGTGCGGATCGCCGAATTCGCATGGAGCCGCATGGAGCCGACGCCCGGCGAATACGACTGGGGCTGGCTCGATCGCGCGATCGACGTGCTGGGCGCGGCCGGGCTGAAGGTCGTCATGTGCACGCCGACCGCGACGCCGCCCAAGTGGCTGATCGATCGTTATCCTGACATTCTGCCGATAGGCGCGGACGGACGGCCGCGCGCATTCGGTTCGCGGCGTCATTACGATTTTTCGTCGCCGTCGTATTTCGAAGCGTCGCAATGCATCTGCACGGCGGTGGCCGAGCGTTACGGCAAGCATCGGGCAGTCGCGTACTGGCAGACCGATAACGAATTCGGCTGTCATCACACGGTGGTCAGCTATTCACCCGCGGCCGTGAAGCGCTTTCGCGAATGGCTGAAGGCGCGCTATTGCACGATCCAGGCATTGAACGACGCGTGGGGCACGGTGTTCTGGAGCATGGAGTACCGCAGCTTCGATGAGATCGACGCGCCGGTGGCGACCGTCACCGAAGCGCATCCTTCGCACCGCCTCGATTACCGCCGTTTCGCGTCCGATGAAGTGGCGCGCTACAACCACATGCAGGTCGAGATCATTCGTGCGCATTCGCCGGGCCGCCCGGTCGCGCACAACTTCATGCAGCTCTTCACCGAGTTCGATCACTACAAGGTCGCGGCCGATCTCGACGTCGCGAGCTGGGACAGCTATCCGCTCGGCGCGCTCGAAGAGCAATGGTTCGCGCCGGACGTGAAGGCGCGCTGGCTGCGCAGCGGTCATCCCGATTTCGCGTCATTCAATCACGACGTGTATCGCGGCATGTCGAAGCTGCCGTTCTGGGTGATGGAGCAACAGCCGGGTCCGGTGAACTGGGCGCTGTGGAACCCGGCGCCGCTGCCAGGCATGGTGCGCCTGTGGAGTTGGGAGGCGTTTGCGCACGGTGCGGGCTGCGTGTCGTACTTCCGCTGGCGTCAGGCGCCGTTCGCCCAGGAGCAGATGCACGCGGGGCTGAACACGCCGGACAACCGGCTCGACGTCGGCGGCAACGAGGCGGCTCAGGTGGCGGACGAGATTCGCACGGTGCTCGCCGCGAATGCCGACGCCGACGCGGCAATCCGTTCGAAGGTCGCGCTCGTCTATGACTACGAGGCGAAGTGGCTGTTCGAGATTCATCCGCAAGGTGCGGACTTTCACTATCCGCGCTTCGCATTCGAGTATTACTCGGCGTTGCGTGCACTCGGCCTCGATGTCGATGTCGTGCCGGTGAACGCGCCGTTCGATGGCTACAGTCTGATCGTCGTGCCGCCGCTGCCGGTCGTGCCGGACGATTTCGCGGCACGCCTCGCTAGCTCGGGCGCGCAGGTGGTGCTCGGGCCGCGTACCGGTTCGAAGACGCCCGATCTGCGGATTCCGGCGAATCTGCCGCCGGGCCCGCTGGCCTCGGTGCTGCCGGCGCGCGTGTGGCGTGTCGAATCGATGCGGCCGAACGTGACCGAAGGCGTGCGTCTCGCTGACAGCAAAGAGACCGGCAATGACGACGGCTACGCGCGTCACTGGCGCGATTTCATCGATAGCGATGCGGCAGCCGCGCTCGACGTGCGCGCCCGTTTTGCGGATGGCCATCCCGCGTATGTGCGCGGCGGCGCGATCCATTACTTTGCGAGCCTGTTCGACGACGCGCTCACGGTGCGACTGTTCGAGCGGATCGCGCAGGAGGCCGGTGTCGCGACTATGCAACTTGGTGACAGCGTGCGCCTCGCCCGGCGTGGCGCGTTGACCTACGCGTTCAACTACGGCGACGCCATTCACACGCTCGGCGACGTGGCCGACGACGCTTTCGTAATCGGTTCACGCACGCTCGCGCCGCAAGGTGTGGCAGTCTACCGGTCGCGCTGATGCGCCGAACCACGCGCTTGAAAGAGGATTCCACGCAGTAACAAACAACGACGCTAAATCAAGGCATAAAGGAGACAGGCAGCATGAAACTGAAACCACGCAAAATTCTGTTGGCATTCGCGTTGGCTGCGGCGGCAGCGGGGGCATCGGTCGTCAGCACGGCTTCGCAGGCCGGCACGCTCGCGGTGAATATCGCGTTCAAGGGCGCAAGTCAGCGCGCGGTATGGCAGTCGGTGATCGACGAGTTCAAGAAGACGCATCCCGGGGTCGACGTGAAGGTGTCGTTCATCGATGAAGAAGCGTACAAGGTGCAATTGCCCGGCTGGCTCTCCACCGTCGCACCCGATGTCGTCAACTGGCATGACGGCGAGCGGATGGCGTATTACGCGCAGCGCGGCCTGTTCGAAGATCTGAGCGGCGACTGGGCGAAGAACGGCTGGAACGACATGTATGCGTCGACCAAGGAAGCGTCGTCGTATAAGGGCAAGCAATACGCCGCGCCGACGGTGTACTACTCGTGGGGCATGTTCTATCGCAAGGATCTGCTCGATAAAGCCGGCGTGAAGGGCGAGCCGAAGACGTGGGATGAGTTTCTCGACGCTGCGAAGAAGCTTAAAGCGGCCGGCATTACGCCGATCGCCGTGGCGGGCCGCGATGCGTGGACGCTCGCCGGCTGGTTCGACTATCTCGATCTGCGTCTGAACGGCAATGCGTTCCATCAGAAGCTCATGGCGGGCGAGATTCCGTACACCGATCCGCGGGTGAAGAAGGTCTACACGACGTGGAAGCAACTGCTCGACGCCGGCTATTTCATCGACAATTCGCTCTCCTACGATCTGGACTCGGTGCAGCCGTTCCTGTTCCAGGGCAAGGCCGCGATGATGCTGATGGGCACCTTCATCACTGCCGGTTTTCCGGCGAACGTGAAGCCGCAAATGGGTTACTTCCAATTCCCGGTGATCGACCCGAAGGTGCCGACCGCCGAAGATGGTCCGGTCGAATCGCTGCATATCCCGTCGAAAGCGAAGAACAAGGCGGATGCGCACGCGTTCCTCGCCTTCGTCGAAACGCCGCAGATCGGCGCACAACTGGCGACCGGACTCGGCTCGCTGTCGGCGAACAGCAAGTCGCCCGAACCTGAAGACCCGATCTCGAAGATCGGCTTCCAGATTCTCGCGAATACGAAGGGCGGCATTGCGCAGTTCTACGATCGCGATATGACCAAGGAAATGGCCGACGAAGGAATGAAGGGGATGCAGCAGTTCGTCTCCGATCCCACCAAGCTCGACGACGTGCTCGCGCAACTCGAGCAGACGCGCAAGCGGATCTACAAGAAGTGAACGGGGGCGGCCGTGAGGCCGCTTTGCTGTGGTATTTGGTTGGCAGCTATCTTGCATGGGACCAGAGTAAGGCGCTAAAGCGCCAACTCTGGTCGACCGCTGTGCATGGGACCAGAGTAAGCGCTAAAGCGCTAACTCTGGTCGACAGGAGAAAAGATCGTGTCGCAATCCGTGAGCCGTCACACCGTCGGCGGCCCTGTTGAACCTGGTGTGCCGGGAGCGCCTGCGCCAGGCGGTGCGGTGCGTGGCGCGTCATCGGCTGCGCCGCGCCGACGCCGTCCCACGCCGACCGCGCGCCGCCAGCGCCGTGCCGCGTTCCTGTTTCTCGCGCCGGCCTGCGTCATGGTGGCGATCTACGTCGTCTGGCCCATCCTGTCGACCATCCGGCTCAGTTTCTTCAACTGGGACGGCATGACGGAGCCGTCGTTCATCGGCCTCGCGAACTACGTGGAGCTGTTTCACTCGCAGACGTTCTACACCGCGCTGAAGAACAACCTCATCTGGCTCGTGCTGTTTCTGCTCGCTCCGCCGATGGGCCTCGCAGTCGCGTTATATCTGAACCAGGCGGTGGCTGGCATCCGCATCGTCAAGTCGCTGTTCTTCGCGCCATTCGTGCTGTCGGGCGTGGTGGTCGGTTTGATCTTCTCGTGGTTCTACGACCCGACTTTCGGCCTGCTCGCGTTGATGCTCGGCCACGGCGTGCCGGTGCTCGGCGACCCGCGCTATGCAACGTTCGGGATCGTGTTCGCCGCGCTGTGGCCGCAAACCGCCTATTGCATGATTCTTTATCTGACCGGGCTCACGTCGCTGAACGCCGAACAGATCGAAGCCGCGCGCATGGAAGGCGCGCATGGCTGGTCGATGCTGTGGCACGTGATCCTGCCGCAACTGCGGCCGACCACGTTCATGGCGATCGTCGTCACCATCATCGGCGCGTTGCGCAGCTTCGATCTGATTTCGGTGATGACGGGTGGCGGCCCGTTCGAAAGCTCGACCGTGCTCGCGTATTACATGTACGACCAGGCGATCAAGTACTACCGCATCGGCTATTCGGCGGCGGTGGCGGTCGTGCTGTTCTGCATCATGCTGGTGTACATCGTTTATCACTTGCGGCGGATGCTGCGCGCCGAGCAATAAAGGAACCGATCATGTTTCCGATCCCGATCGACAAATGGAAGCCGCTCACGCGCCGTGCGTACAAACTGACCTTGCCCGTCGCCTTGCTGATCTGGCTGCTGCCGATGATCGCGGTGCTCGTCACCTCGGTGCGTTCGACGGAAGAACTGAGCGAGGGCAACTACTGGGGATGGCCGAAGCACTTCGCGATGTTCGACAACTATCGCGAGGCGTTGACCACATCGCCGATGCTGCATTACTTCTGGAACAGCGTGCTGATTACTGTGCCTGCGGTGGTCGGCTCGATTGCACTGGCCGCCATGGCCGGCTTCGCGTTGGCGATCTACCGTTTTCGCGGCAATTCGACATTGTTCGCCACTTTCGTCGCGGGGAATTTCGTGCCGGTGCAGGTGTTGATGATTCCGGTGCGCGATCTGTCGTTGCAACTCGGGCTGTTCAATACCGTGAGCGCGCTGATTCTGTTCCACGTGTCGTTTCAGACCGGTTTTTGCGCGCTGTTTTTGCGCAACTTCATCAAGCAGTTGCCGTTCGAACTGGTCGAGGCGGCGCGGATCGAAGGGGCGAACGAGTGGACGGTGTTCTTCCGGATCGTGCTGCCGCTGATTCGTCCGGCGCTCGCGGCATTGGCGATTCTCGTGTTTACGTTCGTGTGGAACGACTATTTCTGGGCGCTGTGTCTGACGCAAGGCGATGACGCCGCGCCGATCACGGTGGGCGTTGCCGCCTTGAAGGGGCAGTGGACGACGGCGTGGAATCTCGTTTCGGCGGGGTCGATTCTGGCCGCATTGCCGTCGGTGGCGATGTTCTTTGCGATGCAGAAGCACTTTGTCGCCGGCTTGACGTTTGGGGCGACGAAGGGGTGAGGGCGGGTTGTCTGTTGCTTGATTCTTGATGCTTGATGCCGCAGAAGGGTTGCCCGCGAAAGCGGGCTTTTTTTTCGGGGTTGCTATTCGGACCGATGGTTGCTCACGGTCGGCGTATCGCGACGCGCAGCGCTGCGTGGGCGCTATCGAGCGGTTGCCGGCCCTGGCTGGCGAACTTCACGGCTGGCGCCATCCATGGATGAGCAAACGCGACGACGCTTGCGCCGGCCTCATACGCGTCGTCCGCCGATGCCGCGACAGCGGCGAGGCATGCGTTCATGTCACCACTTTTGAACAGTGCCCAGACTTGCGGCACATGAATGACTTTCACGGACGCATCAGTTCCGCTCGCGTGTTGCGCGAAGAGTCGCCGGGTGGGCTCGATCGCGGATTCAGCGGCACACAACACTGCGATCGATCCGCCGACTTCCGCTGCGGCGGCGGCCAATGCGGCATCCGCTCTCACGATGGGCACCGGCGAACTCTCCATCTCCGCGACGGCGGGCCCGAGCGTAGCGCAAGTCACGATGACGGCATCGGAATTGGCTGCCAATTGCTGAAGACAAAGGCTTGTCTGTGTCAGCAAGTCGGCGGTGAATGCCCCCGCGTGCTCAACGGCCTCGCGGAGATCCGGTCTCACATCATGTCGAAGATCATCGCTGCGCAGACCAAGACTATTGGCCGCGTGTTCGAATACCTGGCGATTTCCGCCGATCGTGTGCAAAAAAGAAATGCGCATTGGCTTCTCCCCCCGGTGACGTTGTCTGAGCCAGATTCATCCGTCCCGATGCGGATTCGGCGCGTCGTGCGTCGGCAGCCGGGTCGAGTGCTGTGCCGGCATTGTTGCGGTGTCACGCTCGGCTAACAAGACAACTTCTGCTACTGGTATGGCTGATACCTGCTTTGGGGAAATGAATTGTGCCGACCGCATATCGAGGTGCGGGAGCTGACGTTCCGGTTCAGACGCCGGCCTTCGGAAGCAGGCTGCGCAAGCCTCTATCAGATAAGATACACCCCGCCATGTATTTTCGAGAACAGAAGGAGTGTTGTCAGTGATTCAACCGAGCGGCGTATTCAAGGAAAATCTCGCACAGATGCCGGCGATCGACGGCATCGCGCGTATCGATCTGGTCGACGGCAAGGGCATCGTGGTTGCGAGCATCGAGAACAATCCGGGCAAGCAGGGCTCTCTCGCGCTGTACAACTATCTGCGCGAGGCATTCGGGACGCTGGACGTCAAAGCGGCCGAGGCAGGCCTCGCTCTGTTCGCCGAACATACGGCCGACGCGCGTAACCGTCCGGGCGCGCACCCGAACGTCGACCTGCTGCTTGCGATCGTGGCGGGTGGCGAGGCGTTGCGTATCGAAGTCATCGCCGCGGGTTGAGGAGAGACGTCGTGAGTTCGGCCGGTTGCCTCGATTGACGCTGAGGCCACTGCTTCGGGAGCCACACACAGCGTACCCCACCTAGCTCCGTTTGCTTGCTGTCTTGCTTCGCGTTGCCGCACGAGCGGCGCGAAGCTCGGCCGAATCGAGAAAGAAGTTTTGTTAACGGCCATCCGTTCGACCATGAAGTCGACAAAAGTCTTCACGCGCTGATGATCGCGCCGGATGTGATCGCCGACTACGACGCTTCGTCGGGCGAGGTTCGCCGCAAAGCCACGCAGATGAATCACAACCAGCCCGGCGATCCGAAGAAATTGGCGCAAGCGCTCGTCGTGCTGGCCGACGCGCCGAATCCGCCGCTGTGTTTGCCGCTCGGAACCGACACGCTCGCCGCCATCGCCAGGAAAAACGCTTACGTGGAGCAGGAAACGCAGACCGGGCGAGCGCTGTCGGCCTCGACGGATTTCCCTGCGTGAGAAGGTGGAGGGTTTGCGATCGAAAGCGGGCCGCCAGATAGCGGCCCGCGCCTATTCTTCAGCGGAATATCGCATTTTTTCGAAGACTTCGGATTGGCTTCACAAACGGCTTCTGTTCGACAGATTGAAAAGCACGGGTCCGGCACAAACTAGCGTCGTGCCATTCGCGCCCAGGAGCCTGCGATGTCTTCCCGCCACGACAAAGATCACCCGTTCGAAGCCGGCTTGCCGGAGCAGGCCGTGCCCGAATCGAACAGCCCGCCGCTGGGTCGGGACGCTGCGATGCACGAGTTGCAACGTGCGTCGGAGACCGTGCTGCGCCTTGCCACGCAGACGCACGCCGCCGTCGCCCGTAGCGACATGGCCGGCGCGGAAATCGCGCGCACGTCGCTTGAACGGCAACTGACGCTGACCACGCGCATGATCGACGGGCTTCTGTTCGGCAGCAGCGACGATCAGCCTACGACGCACTGAGTGGCCGGCAGCCACGACGACATCAATCACAGTCTCGATCCTCTGAAAACTGAAATGAGCGCTTTAACGGTAATTCTCTGCATCTGGGCCACGGTCGCTTTCTGCGCGATCCTTTTTATCCGTGGCGCCAGCACGCGCATCGAGCGTCCGGCGAAAACGCCGCAACCCCGTGCATCGCGCTATTCGATCGCGGAGTAACGGCGACCCAATGCTGCCGCCGCGGCGCAAGCCGGCGAGGTAACATGAAGTGCGCCAGCGCCCATGCTGGATTGCACTGACGGTACCTTCAGCGGAGGTTGTCGCATGGACACGCATTCGATTCTGGGCATGATGCACGCCGAAGAGGCTTTGTTGGTCTCCGTCGTGCGATCGTTGCCCGCGGACATCAAACGCAAGATCGCCAACGATTTCCATGAGCAGGTTCAACTCGCGGAAACGTCGCATCTGAATCCGACCACCGATCGCGAAGCCAGCGACGCGTTCAAGGCCCATCTCAGACGGCTGTCGAACATGCTGGCTTCGTTGTCTTGAGAGAAGAGGGCGGCGCGGAATTCCTCGATGCGGTGCGTCGCCAAAACAAGCCCGAGCGGCAGTCAAACAGCCGCTCGTCCCACGTATTTCGATTCGCCCCCCAAAAAGACGATAAAACACGAGCGCGGGGGCAATTCGCGCTATGTCCGCTGACGCGCCGCAATGCATGCCCAATGCACGCGCAGCCGCCAACTCCCTCGCCCTGTTTATTGGGGGCCAGCTTAATCCTCGCTTAAGAAAGCATCCCTAGGCTTGCCAGCAACCTTATGCAGCGCCTCATGCAGTGACTGGCGGCGCTGATCAATAAACCCACCAGCGTGTGCGTGTCGTCGGCGCACCGCCGGTCGACCGCTTTTAGTCAATGCCCCTATCTGTAGCTCGTGTCCTGCCCGGACGGGCCGGCAAAATCATCGTTGTCTGTGCGATCAGCTCCGTGTGCGCGGCCTATCTGGTGAGCCACGATCGCACTGCTCGCACCGAGGACCCCGACGTGTCTCTCGTGAGCAAGGACTCGGCGAAACCTGCCGCCGCCTCACCCGCCGTGCCTGCCGCAACCAGCACCCCCGCGACGAAGCCGCCCGCTTTCACCGTCAAGCACGCTTCGATCGAACACAGCTTCGCGGCCGCCGCGAAAGCCATGGGTGTCGATCCCGCCACCACGGCGATTCTGGCGCGCGCATTTCGTGGCGAATTCAACTTTTCTCGCGATCTGCGATCCGGCGACAGCGTGAGCGCGGTGTTCGACGAAAGCGGCGACGGCGCCGCGGAGAGCGAGCCGCTCGCGGTTCGCATCGTTCGTGGCGGGACGACACACGACCTGTTCCTGCACAAGGATCTTCAGGGCAAGCCTTTCTATTATTCGAAAGACGGCGCGAGCACCAGGCCTTCGTTCGAGCGCTATCCGTTGGAATTCACGCGGGTGTCGTCGGGCTTTTCGTTGCATCGACTCGATCCGGTACTGCATCGCTGGCAAAGTCATGACGGTGTCGACCTCGCCGCACCGGCCGGCACCCCCGTTCATGCAACGGCGCGCGGTGTGGTCCGCTTCATCGGCCGGCAGACCGGCTACGGAAAAGTGGTCGTCATTCAGAATCCGCCGCCGTATTCGACCACGTTCGCTCATCTGTCGCGCTTTGCGAAAGGCTTGCGTCGTGGCAGCCAGGTCAGTCGCGATCAGGTGATCGGCTATGTCGGCGAAACGGGTTGGGCGACCGGTCCGCATCTGCACTACGAAGTGCACGTGAACAACGTCCCGCGCGATCCGCTGACCGTCGAGTTGCCGCAGAAGACACCGCTTCACGCCGACGAGATGCCGCAGTTCAAGGCACGCGTCGCGCAATTGACTGCGCTCCTGTGAGCCGACGCGGGCCGCGACGACGCAACGCGTTCGCGGCCCGTCGCGCCATGGCGAGCGCAAACATCCTCCGAGAGCGCAGCGACGGCGTCTCAGCTTTGCGACATGTGGGGCAGGGCTGGATAACCACTAGTTTCATCACTCAAACACCGGTATATCTGATCGAAGCGTTCGGCGAACCATTGTCAGCCGGTACGGTTACGGGTTTTCCATCGGCCGGCAGATCGCGTGCCCGACTCGTGCGGCAGCGCTGCCACGCAAACGGCCCGCGTTTCAATTCCGACTCATTGCGTGCCGTGAAGCAGGCGTCAGCACGGAAACCGAATCACACGACATTGTCCAGCAAGGCTTTGAGGTCTCGTGGCATAGCTGTTGCAATAAGCAAATCACAAAGCAAAAACACGCTGCAGCCGGAGATACAAAGCAGTATCACGCAGTGAACAAATTCCGGCAGCAGCAAATGTCTTCGTGGATCGCGCTCGGGGAAATCGACGCATCTCACGAGGTGCGGCGGGGCCAACAAGAATACGGATGTCAATAAAACAGCGACGCCGGTGGCCGATATGGCATGTATCGACCCGCCGTGATCGTGACGACGTGTGACGCGGGGGCCTCGCCACTTTTTTTGTCCAGAGCGTGCGAGCGCCACTCACCCGAGCGTGAGTCGGACAGAAGATTGCTGAAACTGCGATGCCGTTCGATACCCATCGGGCCCAGACGCCTACATGACGCTTCGCATTCGTACCACCAAAGCCCGCGCGAACCGAACGCTTGCGTACCACCCGGCGGGCTGCGAAGATCGCATTAAAGCCCTGTCATCCTTGGCTTTGCGTCGAGCCGCGCCACGCCGGCCAGCTGCACGGCGAGGCGCCTCTGATACACCGTGGTCACGGGGAATCCCATGTTTGCGTCAAGTCCGTTTTCCGGCCTGCTGCACCACGCGAGCCTCTGGCTGCAAGCGTACGCGCTCGTGCTGGTCATGATGGGCGTGGGGGCGTTGCTGGAGCGGCGCTGGCCCGCCACGCTGCTGCAGTCGCGCTCGGGGCAGCGACTGAACATGGCCTATGCGGGTTTGTATCTGGCGCTCGTGGAGGCGGTGAAGCCGTTGGCGGCGGCAGCGAGCGTCGCAATCGTGAACGCGCTCGGCGGCGGCATGGTCGTGCTGGTGTCGCGGGGAGGGAGTGCGCTGGCGTCGTTCGTGATCGTGCTGCTGACCATCGACCTGCTCGAATACGCATTCCACCGCCTGCAGCACACCTGGCCCGTGCTGTGGAAGCTGCATTCGCTGCACCATAGCGCGGTCGATTTCAACGTCACGGTGACGTTGCGGCATCACTGGTCTGAAGCGCTGATCAAGGGCTGTCTGCTGTATCCGCTGGTCGGTGTGCTGTTCAGGGTCGAGCCGTGGATCGTCGGGGCGACTTCCGTCGTATTCATGTTCGGCAATTATTTTGCGCATCTGAATCTGCGCGTGGATCTTGGCCGCTACATCACGTGGATCAACAATCCGCAATATCACCGCTTGCATCACTCGACCCGCGCCGAGCATTTCGATCACAATTTCACGCAACTCTTGCCGCTGTGGGACCACCTGTTCGGCACGCTGTGGGTGCCGGCGAAACACGAGTGGCCCGCCACCGGTCTCGACGACGGCACGCAGCCGCACTCGCTGCTCGGCGCGATCAGCTGGCCGCTGGGCGTGCACGTCGGGCGCGCGGTTGCGCTCGAGCGAGCCGCTCGCGCTGCTGGACAAGGAAACGAAGTGACGGTGCCGAGCGCGCGGAGATCGGGCCGCTGAATCAGGCGAGCCGCGCGCTGTGCACCGCCTTGCCGCCGAGCAGGCAAACGATCGCCGTCGCCATCACGAGCACGCACAGCGCGACGCGCAAGCCGAGCACGCCTGCGCCGAGGCCGATCAACGGCGGTCCGACCAGGAAGCCGGCATAGCCAGCAGTAGCCGCCATCGACACACCCGTCGCCGGCGTCACGGTCGAGCGGCCCGCCGCGCTGAAAATCACCGGAACGATATTCGCGAGGCCGACGCCGACCATCGCAAAGCCCACGCAAGCGCTCAGCACGGTCGGCAGACTCAGCACCAGCCCGAGTCCCGCCACCGCAACCAGCCCGCCAAGCGCGACGACCCGGCTCGAACCGAAACGGCGCACCGACACATCGCCGACGATGCGGCAGGCCGCCATCGAAAACGCAAACGCGGAATAGCCGATGGCGGCGACGCTCGCCTCCTGATTCAGGGTCGAGCGCAAGTACACCGCGCTCCAGTCGGCGACCGCGCCTTCCACGAGCATGCACAGAAACGCGAGCATCGCCAGTTTCATCACGCCGCCGCTCGGCCACGCGAATCCACTGGATGCCACGGCCGCGCGCGGGCCGAGGTCGCGCAACGCCAGCGTCGCCGCGCTGACGATCAGCACGGCAATGAACGCGTCCGGCGCGAGCAGTCCGCCGATCACGCCGACGCCGCCTTTCTGCAACATCGCACCCATCGCCGCGCCGAGCAGTCCGCCCGCACTCCAGGCGGCGTGAAACGATGACATGATCGGCGCGCGCCACTGCGTTTCGATGGTGCTGGCGTGGCCGTTCATCGACACGTCGAGCGCGCCGTTCGCCGCGCCGAGCGCGAACAGGACGAGGCACAGCACGGCCAGGCTGGGCGCGAACGCGGGCAGCGGCAACGCGATGACGAACGCCGCGCCGAGCAGCGCGGTCGCGCGGCCGCTGCCGAAGCGCGGCGCGAGTTGCCCCGCCAATGGCATGGCGACGATGGCGCCCAGCGCAAACGCGAACAGCGCGATACCGAGCGACGTGTCGCTGAGCGCGAGACCTTCCTTGATGCGCGGCACTTCGACGGCCCACGCGCCGATGCCGAAGCCGTTGGCGAGAAACACGCCGACGGTCGCAATGCGCTCCTTGAGCGGCTTGACGTGGTTCACCTGAGCGTTGGCGAGTGCGTTCATGAGCGGGCCACCATCACGTTGTCGCAGACCGCTTCGAGACTCGTGAGCCGCGCGGCCGGCACGTCGGCTTCGACGAACAGATAGTCGATGGCCGCGGCCGGCGCCACCGAAAAGGGCGCGGCGGTCATCAGCTTCTCCGAGGTCAGCGCGATGGCGAGCTGGCCGCTTGCTTTCACCATCGCCCGTTTGAGTTCGGCATCTTCCGCATCGAACGCGGCGACGCCTTCGTCGGGATCGAGCGCGCACGCGCCGAGAAAGCACAGGTCGGCGCGGACTTGCTGGATCTGCAGCAATGCGGTCGCGCCGAGCGCGCCCGCCGCGCCGCGCGCCATGCGCCCGCCGACCAGGATCACGTCGAAGCCCGGGCGGTTCAGCAGACGGCTGCACGCCTCGGGCGAATTCGTCACGACGGTCAGGTCCGCGTTGTCGGGCAGGGCCGCAGCGATCGCGACATTGGTCGAGCCGGCGTCGAGCAGAATGATCTGCTTCGGGCGCACGATCGAGGCCGCCGCGCTCGCGAGGCGGGCCTTTCGGTCCACGGCTTCGCTCATGCGAACGGCGGCAGGCTTGTCGGCGGGCGAGATCAGCAAAGCGCCGCCGTAGACGCGCTTGCAATGTCCCTGTTCGGCCAGATCACGCAGATGCCGCCGCACCGTGTGCTCCGAGGTCTGGAGTTCGGCGGCAAGCGCGGCCGCCAGCACGCGCCCGTGCGTACGCAGCCGCTCCAGAATCATCTGCTCGCGCTGCTCGGGCAGCAGTCCGTTTAGGGCTTCTTCACGCGTTCGCTGCATTTATCCACCTTGCTGTTTGGCTTGAATCGATCATAAACGAGCAAAATGTAGCGTAAACGTGCAGCGTGTGCAACGCGTTTTGGAAAAGGCTGGAGAGTCTATTAGGAGCGGAGCCACTGCGCGAAGGTGGCTGCCAGGAGGAATGCGCCGCCTGGCACGGCAAGACCACGGATGCTGCCACGGCCCGAGCGGATCGAAGTATGCGTCGCTAAGGCGGCTAGTTCGTCTAGCCGCGCGCTTCGGCTAGACGCGGGTCAAACGCCGCGAAGTCCGACCAAAAAACATCCAGTCGAGCACCCACACCGCGACAAGCGTCGCGCCCATCAGCGGAAAAACGATGCCGAGCAGAACGAGGCCGGTTTTCCAGCCGCGCATCGGCGGCGCGCCGCGTTCGCGCGATGGCGCGCCGAGCGTGCGCTGCGGCCGCCGCTTCCACCACATCACGCAGCCCGTCACGGCCATTGCCGCGAGGCCGAGCGAAATCGCGGCGCAGAGAATCTGATTGGCGAGCCCGAAGTAGCGGCCCATATGCAGCGATGTCCCGTACGACACGGCCTTCGATACCGCGCCATAGTCGCTGTAACGAATGTCCTTCAGCACCGCGCCGCTGTATTGGTCGATGTACAGCGTGCGCTCGTTCTTCGGATCGTCGGGAAAGTACGAGACCGTGTACACGCCGGTCGCGGACGTCGGCAGCACGATGCTGTAGCCGGCGTTCACGCCGAGCGACGCGGCGATTTCGACGATGCGCCCGAGCGTTAGTGCTTGCGGCGCGTCGGCGTCCGCGCCGTCATGGGTGACGGCAGAGGACGGCACGCGCGTGTTGCCGACCGCCCAGGGAGTGAGCGGCAGAGGCAGGTCGTCCATCACCATGCCGGGCATCGAGTCCGCGCCGGACGAGTGGCCGCCGTGTTCGTCGTGTGCGTGTCGTGGGGAGTTAGCCTCGCCTCCCGCAGGCCTATTCATCGACGACGAGTCTGGCTCGCGCCGCGCGCCCGGCAGCGCGGAGCGCAACGGCAAGCCGCCCCACGCACCCGGTGGCGCGCCGAGATTCGCGGCTGTCGCGAGCGCCTTGAACTGCTGTCCCCACGAACCCGACCACGGCAGGCCCGTCAACACGAATGCGAGCGCGCCGAGCGCGAGCCAGAGGCCCATCACGGCATGCAGGTTCCTCCACAGTGCGCGCCCTTTGAGCGTGAAGCGCGGCAGCAGCGCCGCGCGTGCGGTGATTTTCTCGCGCGGCCACCAGAGCGCGACGCCGGTGCCGATCATCACCAGCGTCCAGCATGCGGCGAGCTCCATCAGCAGTTCGCCGGGTTTGCCGAGCAACAGCTTGCGATGCAGCATCCGGTCCACCTGCATGAAGCGCCGCTCGACGCTCAAGGTCCCCAGCACTTCGCCGTTGTACGGATTCAGGTAGACGCTCTCCTTGTTGCCGTCGGCGAGACGGAAGACGTACTCGGCGCTGCGTCGCGGATCGCTCGCCATGACGGCGGTCACCGCGCTCGAGCCAGGCGGCATTGCCACGCGGGCCTTCGCAAGTAGCGCGTTGTCGGGCAGCCGGGGCGTCGCCTGCGATTCGACGATCAACCGATGGCGATATAGCAGCGGCTCGATTTGCGGCTGGAAGCAATACAGCGTGCCGGTGATCGCGAGCACGACCAGAAACGGCATCACAAAGAGGCCGGCGTAGAAGTGCCAGCGCCAGAGTGTCCGGTAGCCGGGATTCGTGGCGCCGGTGGCGGGGCTGATGCGTTGAGCGGCGGTAGTGGTTGACATGCAATTCTCGTCAGGCATGAATGGGTCGGTCGGCTTGCGCTCGTGAGGCGCTCATATCGAGCGCCCGGAGGCGCCCGGAAGCGCTCAGATGCGCAACTTCGCTTCCACATAAAACGTGCGGCCCGGATACGGGTGATAAACGAAGTAGCGCGCGTCGAACAGGTTGTCGACGCCGATGCCGATCTCGCTCAGCTTCGTCGGCCTGAAGGTGAATTTCGCGTCCGCTACTGTGTACGAACTCGTGCCGCCGAAGACGTCCGGGTTCGTGTCGGTATTGGTCAGCGTGTTGTACTGACGTCCCGAGTAGCGCGCGGCGAGCGTGAGCGCGGCGCGTTCGTCGAAATGATAGGTCGCGGCGATATCCGCACGCCACAGCGGAATCCGGTAGAAGTACTTGCCGACCGTGGCCGGGTTCTGCGCGTTGGCAATGATCTTCGATTGCGTATAAGCGACGCTTGCCAGCAGATCCAGACCGCGCACCAGCACGTCCTGTCCCGAGTAGCTCGTTTCGACGCCGCGCGAACGAACCTTGCCGATGTTCTGGAAGTTCGTCACGTTGGGAATCACGGTCGTGTCGGTCTGACTGAAGATCGTGTTCTTCACGTCGTCCTGGAACAGCGAGAAGCGGAACACGCCGTTCCAGTGCGCCCATTCGGCGCTCAGTTCTTTCGACAGATCGTCTTCGGGTTTCAGGTTCGGATTGTTGTTGACGATCGACGAGCCGTTGATTTTCCCCTGGAACAATTCGCTGACGGTCGGAAAGCGGTAAGCGCGGCCAATCGATGCGCGCAAGGTCAGATCGTCGCTGACGTCGAACGACAACGACGCTTTCGGCGAAAAGTGACTCTGGCTCGCATCGCCAAACGCAACGGTCTTGCCGGGCAGCGACTGCGCGCCGTCATAGGCTTGCCAGTTTTCGTAGCGCACGCCGTAGACGAGCTTCCAGCGCGGCAGAAAACGCCAGGCGTCCTGCGCGTACAGCGCCTGGGTCTGCGTCTTGCCGACGAATGCGTTCGCAAACGACGTCGCGTCGCCGTCGCGCCAGTTCAACGTGTTGTAGCCCTGGTTGTCGAGGAAGTAATTGTCGTAGTGATAGCCGAAGCTCAGCGCGTGATTCAGAAGACCGGCCTGAGTCGTCACCGGCGTATACGTGCCGCGCAGATCGAGCGTTTTCCAGCCGGTGCCGTCACCGAAGATCACCGTGCCCGGACCGTTGCCCGGCGCGCCGGAATTCGCGGTGCGCGCGACGCTGTTGCTGATGTCGTAGTACGAAGCAATCGCCTCGCCGTTCCAGCCGGTAGCGTTGCGCGTTTTGAGCGAGAGTCCGTACAGCCAGTTTTCGCTGTTTCCGCGGCTCGGCGCGAATGCGGCCTCGGGAATCGTGTAGCGGTAGCCGCCTATCGACACCGTGCCGCTGTAGACAGGGTTGCCATTTTCATCGCGCAGGAAGGTCGAGGTCTGGCTGTCGTAGGTCTGGTGCCAGTAGCCGAGCGTGAAGCCCGCTTGCAGCGTCGGCGTGAAGTCGTACTGCATCTTCAGCTTGAACTGGTCCTGCACCGTGTGTTCGATGCCTTCGCCGTTTACGCCGAGGACGGTGGTCGGCGCGTTGGTCTGGTTGTTGTAAAAGTACGCGCCGCTCACGGGCGTGTCGCCGGCTTTCGCGGGTGTGCTCGATTGCGCGAGCGTCGCGAACTGCAATGGCTGGCTGGTGTTCTCCAGGTGATTCACGCCGAGCAGATATGAGAACTGGCCGATCCGGTCGCCGATCGACGCGCTCATTTCGCTGCCGTTGAAATTGCGGTTCACACCGTACAGGCTGAAGTGCTGGGTGAATGCCTTGACGTCCGCGTTGGCTTCGAATTGCTTCGGCATGCGCGTGCTGATGAGCACCGTCGCACCGAGCGAGTTGCCCGGATATAGCGCTGAATACGGACCGTAGATCACGTCGACCTGCTGGATCTCGTCGGGATACACCATCGACCAGCGCGGCGCGAACGTGAAGCTGTTGCCGAGCAGGTTGGAGAGCAGCAGACCGTCCGCGTAGACGAGACCGCGCGCGCTTTGCGCGTTGCTCGTGCCGCGCACGGCGATCAGCGAATTCAGATCGCCGATGAAGCGCTTGCGCACGGCGAGATTCGGCATGTACTTCAGCACGTCTTCGGTGTTGACGACGTTCCAGTTGGCAAACTGCTCGCGCGTGACGGTTTCGACCGATGCCGGCACATTCGGATCGACGGCGCGCGGCGCGGCGGCCGAATTTGCATTGGCGCTGACGCTGACCGCGGGCAGCGTGGCCTCGGTGTTCGTGCTGTCGGCGGCGTGGGCTGACGACGATACCAGGGCCGGCACGAACGCCGACACGCAGGCTGGAATCAGCGCCGGCCAGTACGCGGGAAAACCCGCCGCGAAGAACGGCTGCGGCAACCGGCGAGACGGGACAACGCGTGGGACACCACGCGAGACGCCGCGCGCGTCACGGCGCGCGTCACGGCGCACGTCGCGGCGCACGCAAAGGGACAGGCTTCGCAGGGCGAAGTTGAACATGAACGTTTCCTTGATGCATTGAACAGACGATCGCGCGCACCCGCGACGGGCGCGACGAAGGCGCGATCAGGACTGGCAGTGATCAGGAAACGGCAGGTGGAGCTCGAGGGCGTCCCGAGGGGAACGCGCCGAGTGGCGTGAAGCGGGTGGAGAGCGTGGGCGGCGCGGTGCCGGCCAACGCGAGGGTGGCGAGGGGCTCGACAGCGGCGACCGTCGGCATCGCGACATGATGTTGGAGCAGATGACAGTAGCCGCACGCGCCGAAGGCGTCGTCGTGGCTCAGATGCACCGGCGCGGGGGCGGTGTGGGCGGCCTGTGCAACCAGGCCGGCCTCGCTCGCGCCGGACGGCTGGAGCGCCGAACAGAGCGCGGCAATCGGCTCGTGCGCCCGGTCCGACATCAGCATCTGACTCACGAGCGGCGCGAACACGACGAGCCACATGGCGAACAGGCCAAGCCAGGCGGTCGTGCGGTTGCGGGATCGTAGCGTCATGATGATCGGGATGAAGGCGGGCGATTCTAACATTGCCGCGCGATCCTTTCTCGCGTGATGCCGGTTATAGCGGCGGAATAGACGGCAAAAAGCCGCTCATTTCGGCGCGCCGGAGCCGCGACGGATCACTTAAGCTGCCGGTTGCACGCAACGCCGCGCGTCTGGCCGGCGCCGTGCCGCTTGCCTTTCTTCTTCGCTTATGACGCCCACGCAGACGCTCGCTTTACCGATCGCCGACATCAATCAGCAGGCCGTCACGTTATGTTCGGCCGGACAGTTCGCCGCGGCCCTGGCGATGGTGACGCCGCTGCTGGACGACAGGACGCTGCCGGACGACACACGCGCCGATGCGCTGAACATCGCGGGCGCCTGTTCGTTTGCGTTGCGCAACGTGGCCGATGCGGAACGCCATTGGCGCGAGTGCCTGCGCGTCAAGCCCACCTACGCCGAGGTGTACGGCAGTCTCGGCGCGCTGTTCAGATCGCTTGGACGCCTGTCCGCCGCCAAGGCGATGTATCGTCAACTGGTGGCGCTGCAACCGCATCGCGCCGACGCTCATCATCATCTCGGCGCCGTGCTGTACGGGCTCGGTTACAAGGAGGCGGCGGAAGTGTCGTATCGTCACGCGCTGACCCTGCGCCCCGATTATGCGGAGGCTCACTACAACCGGGGCATCGTGCTGCGCGATCTGCGCCGCCCGCAAGAAGCCGAAGCGGCTTATCGCGAGGCGCTGATCGGTCTGCACGATTACGCGGAGGTGTACAACAACCTCGGCAGCGTGCTGGTGGAACTCGGCCGCCACGAGGAAGCCGACGCGGCGTATCGTCAGGCACTCAGCATCCGGCCACAGTATCCGGAGGCGCTCAACAACCTGGGCGGCGTGTTGAAGGCGGCGCGCCGGTTCGTCGAAGCGGAGTTGGCCTGCCGGCTCGCGCTGACTATCCGGCCGGACTATGCGCAGGCGCACCTGAACCTCGGCGCGGTGCTGGTGGACCTCGGGCGTTTGCCCGAAGCCGAGGCCACCTACCGCGAAGCGATTGCCTGCCGCCCCGACTACGCCGAGGCGCACTACAACCTCGGCATCGCGCTGTTCAGGCAGGAGCGTCTCGTCGATGCCGAGCAGGCCTACCGCGACGCGATTCGCTGGCAGCCCGGCATCGCGCACGCGCATAACAACCTGGGCTGTGTGCTCCGTTTGCTCGACCGCTTCCCGGAGGCAATCGAAGCCTTTCATCGGACGCTCGAAATCTGCCCCGACCTGGCCGAAGCGCATTTCAACCTCGCCAGTGCGTTGACGCAATCCGGGCAGCTGCACGAGGCCGAACGCGGCTACCGCGAGGCGCTTGCCCTACGACACGACTATGCGGACGCCCGCTTCGGTCTGGCCGCGCTGCTGCTCGGCCTGGGCCGCTTCGACGAAGGCTGGCAACTGTACGAGAGCCGCTACGGGCAGCCGTCGTTCGTGCATCACCAGACTCGCGCCTTGCTCGCATGCCCGCAGTGGCAGGGGGACAGGCTCTCCGGTAAGTCCCTGCTCGTTTGGCAGGAAGACGGCCTCGGCGACATGCTGCAGTTCAGCCGCTATTTCGCATTACTTAAAGCGCAAGGAGCCACGCATATCACGTTTGCGTGCGCGCCGGCGTTGCATCGGCTGATGGCTCGCGTCGACGGCGTGGACGCCGTGCTCGATCATGTCGCCGCGATGGCGCGCGTGTCGAGCTACGACTGCTGGACGAGTCTCCTGAGCGCACCGTGCTATCTGCGCACGACCCTCGATACGATTCCGCGTGCCGTGCAACTGCCGGTCGACCCCGCGCTCGTCGAACAATGGCGGCCGATGCTCGATGCGCTGGCGCCGTGCCGCAAGATCGGTCTGGTCTGGAAGGGCAACGCGAAACACCATAACGACGCGAATCGCTCCATTCCCTCATTGGCGACGCTTGCGCCGCTCTGGCGCGTGCCGGGCCTGAGCTTCGTAAGTCTGCAAAAAGGGCAGGGCGAGGACGAAGCGCGCGATCCGCCAGACGGTCAGCCGTTGCTCGATCTCGGCGCGAAGGTGACGGATTTCGCCGATAGCGCCGCCATCGTCGCGCAACTCGATCTGGTCATTTGCGTGGATACGTCCATCGCGCATCTGGCTGCGTCGCTGGGCAAACCCTGCTGGGTGCTCCTGCCGGAGCGGGACCCCGACTGGCGCTGGATGCACGAACGCGACGATTCGCCGTGGTATCCCCACGCGTTGCGGCTGTTTCGCCGCGCGCCGGGCGAGGGGTGGTCCGCGTCGGTCGAGCGGGTCAGGCAGGCGTGCGCCGAGCGTTTCGGCGCGGCGCCGCCTCACGCGCATCAGCTTGACACGAGCGTCATCGAGAAGCCGTCCCATCCTTTCGAGCCGACGGTCTGAATCGCGGTCGAGTCGAGGCGCGGATTCGTCGCGAGCAGTCTGAAGAATTCG
The DNA here is from genome assembly GCF_003634845.1 of Paraburkholderia sp. RAU2J. Lineage (NCBI taxonomy): Bacteria > Pseudomonadati > Pseudomonadota > Betaproteobacteria > Burkholderiales > Burkholderiaceae > Paraburkholderia > Paraburkholderia sp. RAU2J. Next base: position 2,498,921 of record NZ_RBXG01000002.1, on the reverse strand, counting down.
TGCAGACCGATGACGTCGGGGTCGGTGCTCGCCGCATCGGCAATGCGGCCCCCGCGTATCACGTTGTCGCCGACGATCAGTGTGCCGGGCCGGCTCAGTTGCACCGACAGGCGTAGATAGTCGGGATAGCTCTTCTTGTCGGCGTCGAGAAAGATCATGTCGAACGGTTCGACGCCATCCGTGACGAACTTGTCGAGCGTCTGCGCGGCCGCGCCGATCACGATCGAGACAACGCCCGACAAACCGGCTCGCTGGACGTTGGCGCGCGCCACCTCGGCGTTCCCGGGATTCGCTTCGAGCGAGATGAGCCGGCCGTCCGGCGGCAGTGCTCTGGCGAGCCAGATCGTGCTGTAAGCGCCTAACGTGCCGACTTCGAGAATTCGCCGCGCGCCGCGCAACTTCGCGAGCAGATGCAGTAGCTTGCCCTGATTGGGCGCCACGTTGATCGACGGCAGCCCCGCCGCTGCGCTCGCCTCCAGCGCGGCATCGAGCGTGGCGTCCTGCGGCAGCAACCGGCTCGTCAGATAGTTATCCATCGCATTCCACTGTTCCTGATTCATCGTCTCCCCCTGGTCATGTGCCGATATGGAATAAGGTACGTTGTAGCAGAAAAGCGCGCGGTGCATTGTTGGGCAGCGCCGGCTCGTATGTAAGCCGGGACACTTCGGTTCCATCGTGTGTCGAGATACGCAGCACACAGGTCTCGCTATTAGCGATAAACAGATGCGATGACCTCGCGCACTGCTTTACATGGTTTCAAAACGCTTGTGAATCCTACAATGGGGGCTGATGCGCAGACACAGGAAGGAGGGGACATGCCACACCACGCAATTCCATGCACGACCCGTTGGCGCTTCGATCACGCAATCCGTGCCACGTCTTTCGTATGGAAAGCACGGCGATGAGCGGCTTGACACGCATCGATACAGTGGCTTTCGTCGGCTTCGGCGAGGCGGGTGGAATACTCGGCGCGGCGCTGGCCGCGAAAGGCGTACAGGTGTCGATGTTCGATCTGCGGAACGATCAGCTTCGCGACAAGGCACAGGCCGCGGGCGTCCGTGTCGCCGGGACGTTGCAAAGCGCGCTCGCTGGCGCACAATTGGTTATATCGGCGGTGACGGCGCAAGCCGACCTCGACGTGGCGCAAGCGCTCGCGCGCTGCCTCGAAGCCGGGCAGATCTGCCTCGACATCAACTCGGTTTCGCCAAACACCAAGCAACATGCGCAGGCGTGCATCGAGGGCGCCGGCGCGCACTACGTCGAAGCAGCCGTGATGGCGCCCGTGCCGCCTTATGGCCTCGCCGTGCCGATGCTGTTGGGCGGCGCCGCTGCGGCGGATGTCGCGCCGCTGCTCAATGCATTGGGCTTCAATGCGAGCGCGGTATCGGAGAAGATCGGCGTGGCGTCGGCGGCGAAGATGTGCCGCAGCGTGATGATCAAGGGTATCGAAGCGTTGACCGTGGAGTGTCTGCGCGCCGCGCGGCATTACGGGGCGGAGTCGATCGTGCTGGCCTCGCTCGCGCAAACCTTCGGCAAGATGCGCGACGACGCGGACGTGCCCGGCTACTTGGTGAGCCGCGTCGCCGAACATGGCCGCCGGCGCGCGGCGGAAATGCGCGAAGTCTCGCAGACGCTGCAGGAGGCGGGCATCACGCCGTTCATGAGCGACGCGTGCGCGCATCTTCAGGACAGCATCGTGGATGCGATGCAGGCGGGCGGCATCGACTATGACGCGCTGCCTGCGCCATTCGACTGGCGCGCGTTCTTTGACGGCTTGCCGGACTCCAAGTAGCAAAAGGCCCTGAAAACAGCGGCTAATTCGCGCCGATGCTGATCGTGCGCGTGACGTCGACCACCGAGAGCCGGATCGCATCGATCAACGCGCGCGCCGCCGGCGACGGCGTGCCGGCCGCGCGCACGGTCAGGCCGATGTCGCGCCGCGTGTTGTGAAGGTGCACGTCGAGCACTACCAGCTGCCCCGACTGCACCTCGTGATGCAACTGCTGCGCCGACAGCGCGGCCGCCATGTCCGTGCCGAGCAGCAGGCCGCGTATTACCGCCAGGTCGGCGGTTTCGACCGTGGGCAACGGCGGCTTCACCTTCATCCGCTTGAATTGCGCCTCGAACAGCGCGCGCGCCGGCGAGTGGCTGCGCGGCAGGATCCATTGCACGTCGCGCAGGCCCATGACGGTCAGGCCTTGCTCAAGCGTCAGCGGATGATCGCGGCGCACCAGTACCACCATGTTTTCCGACATCAGGCGCTCGTTCTTCAGGCCGCTCGACGCGTCGTTGTCGCGCAGCGCGCCGAGAATGAAGTCGATGTCGCCCGCGCGCAGACCGGCCACCAGCGTCTCGTACGAGCTTTCGTCGGTGACGACGCGCACGCCGGGATTCTGCGAGGTCATCCGCGCGATTGCTTTGGGCAGGATCAGCGTGCGCCCGAGCGGCAATGCGCCTACCGTCACCGAGCCTTGAATCCTGCCGTGCAATGCCGCGATATCGTCGGGCACGTGCCGCAGTTCGTTCAATGCTCGACGCACGTGCAGCAGAAACGTTTCGCCTTCGGCGGTGAGCAGGATGCCGCGCGGGCTTCGATGAAACAGACTCATGCCCGAGCCGCTCTCCAGCACGCGAATCGCGGTGCTCACCGCGGGTTGGCTGATGCCGAAGGTCTTCGCCGCGCTCGGCATATGCCGATGCCGCGCAAGCGCCGTGAACAGCTGCAGCCGCCGTGTGTTGAGCAGATACGCCGGCAACGCGCCTTGCGCCGCGGGACGGCGGCGCGCCTGACGCGCGGCGCACCACTCCGCGAGCTCTTCCAGTTCCGCGAAAATCCGCTCGCAACGATGCAGCACGGCGCGGCCGACGGGCGTGGGCAGCATGCCCGACGGGCCGCGGTCGAAGAGCGGCTCGCCGAGCGCCGATTCCAGTTCCTGCACCGAACGCGTCACCGCCGACTGTGCGCGAAACAGCGCCGCGGCCGCGCGCGTCGCGCTGCCCATTTCGGCGACGAGCCGGAACGCGCGCAGTTGCGCGAGGTTGAGCAGGTCTTTGCTGTTCAAGGACGACGGCGTTTTGGCCGGCGCCGCGTCGCTGGCCATAGACGTGTTGTCGCTCATCACGCGGCCCCCTCGATCAGATGCAACGACGGCAGCGACAGATTCAGGCTTTCCTTCGAGATGTGGGTGTGCTCTTTCATCGGCGCATCGACGCGCGCGCCTTCGCCCTTCTTCAGCGCATCCACGATCGCATGATGCTGGCGATGCGCGTACATCAGCATCATGAACTGTCGCTCGCGCGCGGCTTCGTCGAAGGCGATCGTGAAGGTTGCCTGCTGGGTCGTCTCGTTCATTGTTGTCTGCTCGTCAGAAGCCAGAAGCCAGAAGGCAGAAGCACGGAAGTATAGCTATGCGCTCCGCGCCGCACCACGCCTGTAAAACGGCTTGCGACTTCTTTTCAGGGTCATCTGTTCTGTTTATCGCGCGTGGACGGATGGGCGCGGAGGCCAGACCCCGCGAAACCGGCTTGGGATACCGACAAAGCCATGCGCCGCGTGACTTGGAGCGTCGCGCCGTCGTTCGTCGAGCACCGGCGGGCCGCGTTTTACCCCATTACCCTATCGCTGAGTGAGGTTTACCCGCACTTCTTGTCAGAGGGCACAATTCCTATCTTTGTATCCCAAGATGGTCGTGCTGGCTACTTCCCCGGTCGCGCGAACCTATCCGATTGGCAGGCGGCACGAAGCAACGGAAGACAACGAATATGGCAAGGATCATTGGCGGTATCGGCACCTCGCACGTGCCCACTATCGGGTTGGCGTACGACAAGGGCAAGCAGAACGAGCCCGCGTGGGCGCCGCTCTTCAAGGGCTACGAGCCGGTGGCGAAATGGCTCGCGGATCGCAAGCCCGACGTGATGGTGATGTTCTACAACGATCACGCCAACAGCTTCTTCTTCGATTGCTACCCGACCTTCGCGCTGGGCGTGTCGGCGAATCACGAATTCGCGGACGAAGGCGCGGGCAAGCGTCCGCTGCCGGACATCGCGGGCCATCCCGATCTGGCGATCCACATCGCCGAGCAGATGGTCGCCGACGAGTTCGATCTGACGATCTTCCAGGACCGTCCGCTCGACCACGGCTGCAATTCGCCGCTCTCGCTGATGCTGCCGCATGACGGCGGCTGGCCGATGTCGCTCGTGCCGCTCGAAGTCAACGTGCTGCAGTATCCGCTGCCCACCGCGAACCGCTGCTACCGGCTCGGCCAGGCGCTGCGCCGCGCGATCGAATCGTTCGATCAGGATCTCGATGTCGTGGTGGTCGGCACGGGCGGGCTATCGCACCAGGTGCACGGCGAGCGCAGCGGCTTTAACAACACCGAGTGGGACATGGAATTTCTCGACCTGATCGTCAAAGACCCACAACGTCTCGCCGCGATGAAGCACGTCGATTACGTGCGCCTTGGCGGCGCGGAAAGCGTCGAAACGATCATGTGGCTCGCGATGCGTGGCGCGCTCGGGCCGAAAGTCCGCGAATTGCACCGCAACTACTATCTAGCGACCAGCACCGCGATGGCCGTGACGATCTATGAAGACGAGGTGGCGCAATGAACCCGCAACTGATCGGCGTCGAAGAACTGACCGGCACGTATCCGTTCGATATTCGCCAGAGCATCAAGGCGATGCGCCTGAACCGCTTCTTCTGGCAGATGCGCGAAGCGCCGGCCCGCACGCTGTGGCTGGAAAACCGCAGCGCCGCCTATGACGCGGCGAAACTCACGGCCGAAGAGCGCACGCTGGTCGACAACACCGACTGGATCGGCCTGATTCGTTACGGCGTGTGCTTCTTCGTGCTCGAAAAATTCGCACGCGTGGTGAAGATCACGAACCTCGGCATGTACGCGAGCATGCGAGGCGAAACACTCGAAGCGTTTCTGAAGACGCGCAAGGTGCCTGACGCGGTATAAGGCGCCGGATTCTGCCGGGCCGCACCGGCAGGCATTCACTTCTCGACATTAGAAGACCCCGGATTCGACAGAAATCCGGGGCGGGAAAGTATTTTCTCGGAGACACGCATGAGCTTCGCTGATTCAGCCGGTAGCACGGCGTTTGCCGACGCGCGCCATAGGCCGAGTTCGTCCTCATTGCGTGCGCATTCATTCGCGCATTTGCCGCAACGACCATTCCACGCGTTGCGCCGCGCAGTCTAACCGGCTTTGAAACCTGAACCCATGCGCGGCAGCGTCACGCGATGCCGCGTGGGGTGCAGATTCGACGACCACGAACGGCGGCGCGCAGATTAGCGTTTCCGCACTGACCAACGGCTATCAGACCGCGCAGGCGCAACAGCGCTTTGCAGTAGGCGGCGGCTACACGTTCAATAACGCGTGGGATATCACGGCAACCTATTCGAACGTGCAGTACATTCCGGGCGCGGGTTCGAAATTTGCTCGATAGCCCGGGCTTTTTTTTGCACGGCCGTTTTCGCATCGGTTATTACATCCGAGGTAATTGCTGCGCTGCTCAGCCGCATCTAATCTTCGGTGGTCGCGCGGTTCATTCCGGATCGCGCTCATCATCGAGGACAGATCATGTCGACGTTCCAGATTCATACCATCGAATCCGCGCCGGAATCATCCAAACCGGTATTGCGTCAGCTTCAGCAGAACTTTGGCTTCATCCCCAATATCGCGGGGGCGATGGCCGGGTCGCCCGTTTTGATCGATGCCTTCTTCGGTCTGTTCCAGAAGGTTCATGCAGGCACGTTCAATGAAGCGCAAATCCAGACCTTGCTGTTGACGAATGCAGTGACCAACGCGTGTTCATGGGCGGTAGCGTTTCACACCGCGCTGGCGCTGAACGAGGGACTTGCACCCGCCGATGTCGATGCGATTCGCGCCGGTCGTGCGCCTGCGGATCGCCGGCATGCAGCGCTTTCCATGCTGACGAAGACCTCGATCGAGAAGCGGGGTCATCTCGACGAGCGAGACGTGAGCGCGTTTCTCGAAGCCGGTTTCCGCCACGATCAGGTGCTCGAAGTGCTGGCCGTCGCCGCGGCGTCGACGATCACGAATTACGTCGGCAACATCGCACAGCCGCCGTTGGAGAAGCAGTTTCACGGGCACGTTTGGAAGCGCGCCTGAGTTTCTTTCATACGAAGTCCGATAAGCCGAAGCGAGTATGCTGACCGCTCGGTTCGGTGAGCCCGCGTGGCTCGCCGGTCGCCAGACTTTGCGTGCATCCAGACTTGCGGACAGACAGCGATGAATCCTGCGAACCCAACAAAGAAAGCCCCACCGAACGACCTCGGCGCGTTGTTGCGTCACTGGCGAGATATGCGCGGCATCAGTCAACTGGACCTGTCGTTCAATGCCGGGGTCTCGCAGCGTCATATCAGCTTTATCGAAAGCGGACGCAGCGTGCCGAGCCGTCAGATGTTGATGGATATCGCGCAGGCACTCGACATCCCCCTGCGCGAACGCAACACGCTACTGCTGGCTGCAGGCTACGCGCCGATGTACGCCGACCCCGCGTGGAACGCGCAGGAAATGCAGAGTGTCACGAAAGCGCTCGGAAGGATGTTGCGCCAGCACGAACCGTTTCCCGCGCTGGTCATGGACCGCTACTGGAATGTGCTGATGACCAACGAGTCCGCGCCGCGATTTTTCAATTGCTTCATCGATATGACGGCGCGCAAGGGACCGCGCAATATGCTGCATTTGATGTTCGATCCCGATGGATTGCGCCCGTTTGTCGCCGATTGGAAAAGTGTTGCGGATAGTTTAATTCAGCGGGTTTATCGGGAGGCGGTGGGGCGGGTGATTGACGAGCGCACGCGCGAGTTGGTTGCGGCGTTGCGCGCGTATCCGGATGTGTCGAAGGGGGAGAGTGCCGATTCTCAGGCCGGCGCCGCTGCTGCGATGCCGGTGATACCCATTGGCTTCGTCAAGGACGGCCATGTGCTGAGGTATTTCTCGATGGTCGCGAGTGTCGGCACGCCGCAAACCGTTGCGGCGCAGGAACTGCGTATCGAATGCATGTTTCCCGCGGATGACAAAACTGAAGCGCGTCACCTCGAAATGCTCGACGCGCTGCCGCTGCGTGATTGAGGCGTTGTGTCGACTGGTTCGGGGCGGACGCTGCGGGTGAATCAATGCCGCACCGGCGCGCGGTGTCGTGTCGTATCCGCTCTGACGATCGTTGCGCTTCTCGTCGAAACGCGTTTGCGTGGCGTCGCCTTTTCCGTTGTTGTAGGGCCTGGCGGGTCTTGCGTCGCGACGTTTGCCGAATCTGCCAGCAGACGGGCGGCCTGGTTAGCCGTGATGCGGCTGTGCGCGACGCCCTTTGCGTCGAGTGCGATCACCTGGAACAGCTCGCGGTCGCATGCAAGCTCCTGTTGGTATTGCTCACCGGTCTGGACCAGCAGTTCGAGCATCGTTCGCTGCCGATGACGTTCATCATTCGTGATCGCGGGACTTCTGCAGAGTGAGGCCGCGAGTGAGATGAGCGTGTCCAGGTTGTTCATCTGGCGGTCGCATAGCTCGAAGGCGGAGAGGGCGAGTTTTTCGTATTGGAGAGCGTCGACCGGGGGGCGGGGTGCGGGTTGTTTCGTGGGTTTGGTCATGGTGCGTCTCCCTGAGATGGGTGAATCGCCCGACACTCGCCTGGTTACGTGGGTGAGCGGGCTGTGCGGCTACGATCGCAGGCTTCCAACCTGACCGTCGGGGGTTTTCCGAAGGCCAGGTGATTATATGTGAGGAAAAGAGAGCATTTTTTATGGGATAAGGTTGGTTGACGAAGTTGAACCTGCAATTCAATCCGGTCGAGAAAAGGAGTAGCAGGAAAAATTGCGTAGCCTGTCACTCGCCCTTAGCCAAGGTTGATATTCGATCTAACTGCGGACAGTTGAATGGTTTTTTTTCGAGGGCGCGTGTGAATGCCGAAAGCTGAACGAAAAGAAGAAATCACGTGACGGTCATGTCCCGTCTATAAGGTCTGCGGCACGGTAAGAGGCGACAGCTTCGTCGCCGCCGTCAATGGAGACTAAAGACATGGCACGTGTTCTTTTCCCTGCATCGGCAACGCTGAAGGCGCTCGCCGCTGCGGCGATCATCGGCCTCGCTTCGGCGCGCGCGCAAGCCGACGTACCCGATCCCACCACGCAGATCACGCAAAGCGGCTACTCGCCGGTGTACGTCGGCGTCGATGCGGAAACCGCGACCGTGCCGTCGAATCCCGCGTCGGCCGGCGGCAAGCCCACCGTGAGCCGCGCGTACGTGATGCGCGTCGATCTGCGCGCGCCGGGCGTGAGCGTCGAGACCACCGGGCATAGCGGCCCGCTGATGACGACGTCGGAGACGATTTCCCAGTTTGCCGCGCGCACCGACGTGCGGCTCGCGATCAACGCGAACTTCTTCGCGCCATGCTGCGCGACAACGCCGGAGCCAAAGACGATCATCGGCCTGCTGGTATCGCACGGTCAGATCGTGAGTCCGCTGACCAGCGATCCGACGCAAAGCGAAGCGGTGCTCGCGATTACGCGGCAAGGTCGCGCGTATATCGCCAATGCGCCGCAGATTTCGGCGCAGGATCTGAAGCTGATCGATACGGCGGTCGCCGGCTCGGCGATTCTGCTGAAAAACGGTCAGGATGTCAGCGCCCAAAGCCCGAATGAAGGTGATCCGCTCAATCCGAATCCACGCACACTGGTCGGCCTGTCGCAGCAAGGGCGTTTTCTCTACTTCGTCGTGATCGACGGGCGCCTCGCGGGTTATTCGACGGGCACGACCAACGCGCAATCGGCTCAACTCATGAAGGCGATCGGCGCGGACGATGCGATCAATCTCGACGGCGGCGGCTCGACCGAACTGGTGCGCGCCGATCAGATCGGCGTGCCGTTCATCGTCGATACACCGAGCGGCGGTGCGGAACGGCTCGACGCGTCGGCGATCGGCGTGCATGCGTTAAAACTGCCGGAATTGCCTGGGTCGCCGTTTTAAAGCAGTTAATGTCTGCGGCAGTGCCAGTTGCTTTAAAAAACCAGGCGCTCATACGTCTGGTTTTTTTCTGAATTCACGACAGACCGAGGTCCGGAATCACTCCGCCTCGAGCAGTTCCTTTAGCCTGTTCAGATCGCGCATAACCCATTGCGCGTCGGCGGCGAATTTATCGTCGCTCATCCCCGGCACGCGGAACAGCGTGAGCATCACTTCGCTGCCCGTGCCGTTCGCGATCACGCGCATCGGCACGTAAATCTCGCTGCCGTCGGGCAACTCCACGTAGTGATCGAGCACGCCGTATGCGTTGGGTTCGGTGAAACGGATCTTCACCGGGCCGTTCTCGCCTTCGAATCGCCACACAGCGCCTTCATTGCCGAGAGGCTTGCCGAGACCGGACGCCCAGCGCGCGAACGCGGCGGGCGGCGCCGTGAAGTCATACACGTCCTGCGGGCTGCGCTGGATCGATATGCTGATCATTTTCGATTCGGTCGTTTGCATCGCGCTGTCTCCGGGTTTGCCTCAAGCATTCGCATGAGTGCCGTGTTGATGGATGATGCAGCCTTCACCTCCGGCGATTGAATGCTGACGAGTGTGTTCGAGGCGCAGGCGTCATCAATGATAGATCGTCATGGACGACTGCAGATTAGTCAGGACTCCACGCTTGAGCCGGAACCAGCCTTGCGAGCTTTGCATCACGACTTCATCGTTTTGCCAAAACACGCGCTTGACCGTCATGCGCTTGCCCGAACGCTCTACGATCGGCGGATTGTGGCGGAAGTCGTACAGCACCGGGCCGGAATCGGTCTGCACGAGCGTGCGCTTGACGGTGTCGTTCGCATCGCTGCTGTCATCGAAATGCGTGAGCGTGTTCGCGCCGAAGCGATCGAAGATCTGGTTGTCGAGCATCCCGACGAAATCGCGGTCGGCGCGCACGAACTGCAGTTTGCCCGATGGCGTGACGAGCGGTCCGGCGTCGCTGCTTTGCGCGTAAACGGAAGTCGCGAAAGAGGTGGCTGCGAGCGCAGCGATGAACAGTCGTTTCATATCTTCCAGCGGGTTAGGTGGCGCGTCGATCGCGCCAGGCACGTTTGCGGTGGCGTGGATCGTACAGCACGGAATGTAGTGTTGCCATCATGCATGGGTCCTTCAGCGGGGCTTGTCGTCCTCGGGCGACGACGTCTTTCTGAACAGGCGGGCGCCGGAGAGGATCAGCAGCGCGATGGTCAGGCTACATTTTGCCGAGCCTCATGCCACCAGCCATTCATGGTCGTCTCCCTGAACTCGCTTTTCGCGTAACCAGCGCGACTTTAACGTAATGAAGGCCCGTGACGGCGACGCCGCTGCGTTTTCGTGCCGCGTATCGCGTGGGACGGCTCGCAATAGTCTGCGCTACGCGGGCGTTGCCGTTCAAGCCCGGCGCTGGCCTGTCCGATGCTCTGATAGTCCGTTACTGACCGGCCGCGGCTCACAACAACGAGAGGCCGGATGAATGCATCGGCCCGTCGGCGAGGAGCCTGGACGGTCGGGGTTCATCCGAAGGTCTATCGGTTGGACGAAGAAAGACCCGGTCAGTAGCGCCGCACCTGCGATTAGACCGTTGGCGACAATCATTCGCCGGATGGCTTGCCAAGTGGGCAATGGACCGCGCACGGCTGAATACCCAGTGTCGATCATTGCATTTGGGCCCGCGCATCTGGAGTAATGAATGAGTATGTGCGGTATGCGACGAACGGAGTGACGTATTGCCAATGAACCATGCGCCAAACAGTAGCCTCCGCAGCCTCAAATTGGTTCGCTTCTGCACGCGTTATGTGCACGTGAAATTTTTTGAAGATGATTCGAAAATATTATATTTCCAAAAATTTCTTAGGAGCTTTATTCGATGGCATATAGCGTATTCTGTGGCCGTCGTGCGCAAGCGCGATGACTGGTGCCCGGGGCTGTGTGTCATTCATGCCGGCGCCGTGCCTCCGCGCAAGTCCTGGGCGCGTCATGAACAATAAGTGCACAGAGGTTTCTCTGTCGCTCTGGAAAGCAAGTGAGGTGAAGGCGGGTTCGCACGGATTACTACGGGTCTGATCATCGACAGCGGTCGGCGGGCTCCGTCAGGACGCGTCGGACCTTAACCGTCGTGAACATCCATTGCCTTTTTAACGCGATCTAAAGCCAATAAAAAAGTACTCGGCCAGCGCCTCGAAAAACGCGTCGCTCGCCAAAGCCATAACGTTTTAGTTTTCGATAAGCCTCTTCGTTGCTGTACCGGAAGAGCGGGTGCAGGCGGCTGGCTCACAACCGTTGCGACGCGCTTCTAAAGCATGAGTTACGACGCCCGACCGTCGCCCAACGACGGCGCTTCATTACGCACGCACGCACGCACGCCGGTATGACGATCAACACGTACACGTCACGTTACGAAGCCCCGCTTCTTACCATCGTTGTAGCGGCCTACAACGTCGAAGGCTACATTGAAGAGGCGCTCGCGTCGGTACTTAGGCAACCCTATGGGGATGCAATCCGGCTCGTCGTAGTCGACGATGGCTCCACCGACGACACCTACGCCGCGGTGCAGGCTGCCATGAAGCGCGATGGGCGCAAGCACGTGGAATTGATCCGGCAAGACAACGCGGGCGTGAGTGCTGCGCGCAACAGAGGCCTGGCAGCGGTCACCACCCCGTACGTCGGATTCCTGGATGGCGATGATATTTATCTCGACGGATTCTCAGCTGCGGTTATTCCGCAGTTAGCCGATCTTGCGTGGGACATCGTCGAGTACAACGTGACTATTATTGACGACGATGGACGGCGACTGGAAGACATCGAGATCGTTGCGGCCGGTAGTGAGGGTGGTAAGCGCATGGACGACGCCGGGCGCAGACAGTTCGTCGATCTCTTCCACACATTCGTATGGGCGCGCGTGTTCCGGACGTCGTTATTCGACATTGCGTCGTTCCCCGTGGCGAGGCATTACGAAGACATGGCAGTCATGCCGTCGATCTACATGCGAGCGCGTAGCGTGTTTCGCATTAGCTCGCCGCTGCTCGGCTATCGACGCCGCTTTGGCAGCATCACGCAACAGGCGTCGTTACGCGACATCAAAGATCTGCGCACCAACGGACTTGAAGCGCTCGCGCAATGTGGCCACAGCGAGGCCGCCGACTTCTGGCTTCGCGTGTTCAACAATAATTTCGAGCGTGCGTGCCATGTGGGCGCCCGCGTAGATCGCGGCTCCTTTCGCGAAGCCTTGGAGGTTCTCTTTGCGATGGCTGCCGATCGTCGCAAGGCCTGTTCTGATCCAGGGCGGGCGACTCCACGGTACGTCGCGGAGCTCGGCCGATTGCACCTTAAAGTCGGCATGGACAGATTGGTCCATTTGCTCAAACGTATAGTGAAGAAGGCGTTGCGGCGCAGGCTCGACCGCCAGGCTCGACCGCGCCGCCACTCGATCAATTAGAGGCTGGCGGCTGGCGTGCGGCGTGGGGTCCGGCTGGGTGTAAGCCACTGCTCGATCAGATCACGTCCCCGTCGTGTTAGTCACCGCCGCGGCTCGCATCTAATAGCCATTGTTGTCCGGTCCAGGCGGCAACTGGCCGAAGATCTCCTCACGCTCAACGGGCGAGGGCAGGATCGATCTCGTTGTGTGTCAGGCCGAATCTCGCCATGCGAGCAAGGTGGTTTGACGAGCCCAGATATGACCGTAGCTGTTTGTTTACCGCATTGAGCAAATCGCCGCTTCTTCTATTGAACGAGAATGCGCCGAGCGGAAGGCTCTGCTGCCGCCCTCTCGTTCCCGTCTCGTGCTCCACCGCCTCAAGGACCGAGTCGCCGATGCGATTCGCCAGTATGCGATTTCCCAGTGCGGTGCTCGCGTACGCATCGATCGCCCCCGAGCGTACTGCCGCGATTGCGTCGCCCTGGTGCTCGAAGACGGATATTTGATCCTCGATGACGCCTGCTTCTCTGGCCGCGTCGTGCTGAACCTGACCGGCAATGATGCCAAGGCGAGCATCGCGGCGTTCGGCAAGTGATGCATAGCTTTTAAGCGATTTCGGGTTTCCGGCCCGTACGAGGAAGCCGTCTCCGATCGCCCATACGGGCACGCTGAACGCCACCCGAGCCGCACGTTCGGGCGTCACGAAGAGCGGAACGTTCATATCCCACCGGCCGGCCTCGACGCCCGGCAGCAGTTCACTGAACGTCGTCAGATGATGCTCGATCCGGGTGACCCCGATCTCCCGAAGAACCGCTTCGGCCAGGTCAATGTCAGCACCGGTAGCAGTACGATTCGCGTTCGTCCAACCGAACGGTGGTTCGTCGATATAGGCAATCGTTACCTTCATCGCTGTGTCTCAAGAAGGGAGGCGGCCTTCGAAATTTTCCGAGCCGATTGTCGATGATTCTACGTGCATGCACGGATATCGCGATTTTATTGCCGTGCTTTGCTTCCTGAGTCGTGGCACCGTGGCCTTGATTCGGCTGGTAGATGGCCGCTCCAGGCAGATCATCTGTAGAAAAGTGAAGGCCGAGCCGGCTGCGGTAGAACCTCATTCACTCGCCGGCGATTGGATATAGCTCAGACGCCACGCGCGGCGCTTAGCAATTCTCCCCACTCGTAGTCGACGCGATCCGGGGTGAAAGGCAATACACCGGCGCCCGGCGTGAAGGTCAATTCGCCGAAGTAGAGTCGATTGTCAAAGGCATAAAGGTCGACGCGGACGTATTCGAAATCGCTCGCCAGTGTCGCAGCCGCTTTCAGAAGCGCATTGAGGTTCGATGGTCGCGCTAACCCGTGATCGCTGCGCTTGTACGGCCCAATTGCGATTTCCATGCGGTTCCAACTGGCATCGTACACATCTCCGCGTGTGTTGCTACCAAACCGGTCGCTAATGACAAGGATATACATCACCGGTTTTCGGAGGTTTCCCGAGAAACAATGGATTTTGAAGTCGGCCGGAATGTTTCCGTCGCGATCGAGCAGCAGGGTCTCGAAGAGAATGCGTGGTTTGATCTCGCGGTAGTGCCGCTCCCGATCTATCCAATAGAAATCTGTGGCGAGCCATTTTTCCTCAAGTTGCTTTAATTCTTCAAATGAAGTTGCGGATTTGTCTCTGACTATTTTGACGAAACTGCTGCCATGATTTGCCTTCATGACAAACTGATCCGGCAGGCTATCGTAGACTTCCCGGCAAAAATCGGCGGGTGCCGCAATCAATGGAACGACATGTTGGCTGCCCAGTTTCCTTTCGACGTACGCACGTGTGGCGAGTTTGTCGCTCAGTATCGCGTAGCGTGGATCGGGTCGCAGATTGCGCTGAAGTATCTGCTCATTGAACGTGACGGGATTTCGCAGTCGAGGGAAGCGCCCAATGCACTTCTTGTGCAGCAAGCGAAGGAACAGGGCATCGGGCAAAAGTGATTTCCCGGCTTCCTTGAATCTGCGGGTCAGGCTCTGCGGTTCGCATTGATGCGAATGCTCGCCGGGCAGAGCGTGATTGCCATTGCAAACGTCGGTCAGTTTCTCAAGAAGCCTGACTGCTTCAATGTGCGCGTTGAATCGCGCCTCGATCTTATGGCGCGCGTTCGCTGCTATTTCCGTCAGGTTGTACGTGCCTGCAGCAATTTCATCGATGACCTTCGCCAAGCCGACGGAATCGCGCTCATTCACGAGAAAACCTGACACACCGTGATCGATTAACTCAGGAATGCCGCCATGACGTGACGATACGGTTATTACGCCCGAGGCCATCGCTTCCATCAGCACTACCGGCACACCTTCCATGTCGCCATCCGACGCGGTCACCGAGGGGAGCACGAAGATGTCGGCTTCACTCATCAACGTTCGCACTTTCTCATGAGGCTGCCCGCCTAGAAAACGGACATGCGATTCGAGATTCAACTGGACCACCAAAGCTCTCAGCGAATTTTCAAGTTGACCTGAGCCGACGATGGTCAGCTTCACCGCAGACTTGATATATGCCATGGCCCGAATCGCATATTCGACACCTTTCTTTTCCGTCATTCTTCCAATGAGAAGAATACTCAACGTCGTCGGTGACGAGTCGCACCTCGAGAACGGAAATTTGTCGATATCGACACCCATACGGCTGACATGGATCTTTGCGGAATCGCAACCCCACCCCCGAATGCGCTCTGCAAGGAACTGACTGACTGGCAGAAAAAGTTGGCCACATCGAAAAAGGCGAAGATACTCGCGACGATAGGAATCAACCAGCCTGTGGCTCGTCACGTCATGGCCGTGAAAGACAGTAACCAGGGCTCCAGAAATCAGTCCTGCTTCGCGCAAGTATTGCGCACGAACACCGACCATGCCGAAATGTGCGACTACTGCTTCGTACTTCAGGGTCGAGTTCATACTCGAGACGCGCGCAATATCGGCCGCCGCTGCCCACCGCCGCTGAAGCACCGCGCGCGCCGCGACTCGACAGGCATGCTGGGCGCGCCGATCGTAAAGTCCGCGAGAGACGAGTTGTGCAACAGCTAGCATTTTCGCAGCGCGACTCGCGCCGCACTTCGGACTCTCGAAGGGCGGACATTCGCGGTCTATCACCCGGACAAGCGAGTCATCTCCCCGCGTGAGGCCCAGAATCGAGACATCGGCGCCAGCATCTCGTAACGCCCGCGCTTGCTCTATGATGAACGTCTCGGAAAGCACGGGAAAGCGTTGCGCAATGATAAGTATCCGCATGAATCGGCCCTCGTTAAGCGTGCCGGGAACTGATAACCACGTGCGCCTCACGCGAAAAACTCAACGCCTACCTTATCGCTATTCGTGAGACGCAAAGCGCATGTGAGGCGCCTTATAACTCCCCGAGTCTTGCGCATCCGTTGTGAATGCTGGCGATCTGTTCATAACGAAGAAGACCGAACGCATCCCGCCGAACGTTTGTGAGTGAATCCCGATCGCGGTCTCAGGACCGACGCGTCAGTGCGATGAGCCGAGTCCGTCGCTAACGAACACGTCGCACACAAACACCTCGCACCGGCGCAGACATCGCAAAAGACCGCACGAACGCGTAGCACCACCCGGACGCGCCGCTACCGACCATTGCGCCGCTCATGAAGCGACCATTGACCCGCTTGACTCGCCAGGACAACATCGAAATCGTTGTTGGCAAAGAAATTCGCCAGCAACGACTCGATCCTGTGAATATTCCGATGGCCCCGATTGCGCGAGTTTGACGCTGCCATAGCGGGCATTCTTCGCATGCAGCGCTTCAACGATCGACCAGGTGCGGTCGCGGGAACCGTCGTCGACGAAAGTGATGCGGCCTTCGTCACTCACTTCGCCGGCGTCGGTCAATCGCTCCACAGGGCGCGAGAAGCCGCGTACCCGTCTCAGGATGGGCTGCTTCGTTGTGGCACGGTACGACCAGATTCAACGTCGTCATGGGCAAATCGCCATTTCTGAAGCTGCCTCGACCCGGAGTCAGGCGTTTCGCATATTTGGACATTAATACGCATTTCCGATCACATGCAAGCGCAAGGTCTTCGCGTGTCCGAAAATCGCTAAAACAGCGGGGAAAACGCCGAATCAGAGTGCGTCATCCTCGCCCGCAACATTTGTGCATCGGGCGAAGGGTCGGCGTTTTTTTGCCGAGTACAAGATTCGCGACATCACCGAGGAGATGGCGCGCCTCATGCGCTGCCCGCGCGCACGCCCGATTTCGGAGCGGGCGTGAGCATGTCGATCCCTTGGGAGAAGCGCTATTGCCGAACGCGCAGCTCCGTGCGCAGAAGTATCGGAGCGCTCCCTGGAAGTCGCGGAAAGCCGCCTCCTGGTGACGCATGACCGTTCCGGCTCCACCATGATGGACGACAATCCACTGGCGCGAAAGGTCTTAGGTTTCGCCCGGCGGTCCAGTCCAATGGTCGACGGGTGACGATGCGGGCATGCGGCCGGGCGGCTCTTCATGGCCGGGCGGAGCCTCATCCGATTGCCGTGGACAGCTTCGACATCCTCAGGCAGGCGAACGGCAGCACCCGGCCCGAGCCCGAGGCCGACATCGCACAGGAAGTCAGCTCAGGCGACGGCTGCCAATTCACTCAAGCGCAGACTGTTTCGCGGCACGGCCTGATTCAGGGTTAGCCCTGGCGCGCTCAATACGTGCAACGTGGTGGTGCGGTGGTTGTCGATTCCGATGCGAGTCGATCGTCGTATCTACAAACCGATCGGATCCGTAGACCCGGAGGAATTTATGCGCAAGCTCATTGTTTTCACTTTCATCAGCCTCGATGGCGTCGTTCAAGCTCCAGGCGGGCCCGAAGAAGATACCAGCGGCGAATTCCGCTTTGGCGGCTGGATGGTTCCCTACGCCGACGAAGCCGTCGGCCAAAACCTGCAGGACGTGCTTTCGGAACCGTTCGAGTTACTGCTGGGGCGTTGCACCTACGACATATTCGCGGGGTATTGGCCGCACGTGCCGGCCGACTCAGGCAGCCGCGCGATTGCCGACCTGTTCAACCGCGTACCCAAGCACGTGGCCACGCATCGACCCGGTCCCCTCGACTGGCAGAACAGTCGCGCGCTGCAGGGCGACCTTGCCGACGCCATACGCACGCTAGAACCGCAAGACGGCGCCAATCTATTGACGTTCGGCAGCGGCGCGATCGTGCGCCAACTGCTCGCCGCCGGTCTGGTCGATGAGCTTCGGCTTCTGATTTACCCCGTCATGCTTGGACGCGGCAAACGCTTGTTCGGCGACGACGCACTGGCCTGCGCATTCACGCTGGCTCACTCGGTCAGCACGCCCGGCGGTGTGCTGATTACCCGCTACCTGCGCGACGGCGAAGTGCGCACAGGATCGTTCGAGTAAGGCGGCTATCTCCGCAGGGAGCCGGCAATTTGGCATGCTCTTCCGGGCACGACGAATTGCCGCCTCACGCATCCTTCAAGCCGAACCCATTTCGCGGTTCGGCTAAATGTCTGTGTTCGTGCGAAGAGGCGCATCCATTAGACGATTCGCATCCGTCTTTGCCAGCAATTCAAAGTCGTTAGTCGATCGCTTTCCGAATTGCATTAACGGCGGACTGGGTCCCAGCTCAATGCAAATGGCATATAACAATCGATGGCACTTACAGCGGTCCGAGAGCGCACCGAAAAATGCCTGTCTGTGCACCCAATCGATGCCATCAGCAATCACGATCACGTCGCCCCAATCCATACGCCAGGCGCGCCGCAATTCATCCAATGCGCAACACCCCTCACACCCCCACAAAAAAAAATCCTCACCCTCACCGAATGTGCTAGAAATAATAACTGCACGGGGGCACCGGCAAACAGCCGTACGGGGCAAGCGAGCAAGCGATCTTGGGCTTTCAAAATTCTTAATCGCCGCGAGGTGAATCATGAGAATAAAAACGCTTTTAGGGTTTGGGGTGACGACGGTTGCCTCGGCGCTAACGCTACAGTGCGGCCCTGCGTGGGCCGACGGTCCCGAAGCCGCCTATGCGGCCGACGAGGAAGCGCCGGCTGCCTCGCTGAGTCCGGATGAATATCAGGTCAACGCGGACGGCATGAAAGAGGATCCGAAAGCGAAGATGTCGGATGTGGCTCGTGCTTATCGCAACGGCTATATGAATCGTGGCAAGGAGGATCAGGCCGGTTATAACGCGATGATCGAATCGCACAACCACGGCCAGCGCAAGCCCACCAACACGCAGGTGGCCCGAGTGGACGTGCCGCCCTTGCCGGCCGGCCTTCCCGAAGACGACAACTCGAAGTACACCACCATCCCGCCGCAGCCTCGCCAGTATGCGCAGCGCCAGGTCTCGCAACCGCGCCAGGTGCCACAGCCGCCGCAGCAGCAACAGCCGCAGCCGCAGCCGCAGCCGCAGTACCGGCAGGCCTATCAGGAGCCGCAGTACGCACCGGCGATGCCGATGCAGTACCAGCCGGCGCCCGAGTATGCACAGGCGCAGATGCAGCCGGTCTACGCCGACAGCCAGCCTGTGTATGTGCGCCAGGAGTATGCGCCGCCGCCTCCGGTCCAGTATGTCCAGGTCTACGCGCAGCAGCAGTACGAAGAGATGCCGGTGGTGGAAACCGTGATGCAGCCGGTCGCGCCGCCCGTCGCCTATCAGGTCTATCGGCCGCCGGTCTACTACAGCGCGCCGCGCATGTATGCGTACCGCGCGCCGATGGTGAGCTATCGGATGTGGCGCTGACGCGTTAGCCGGGCGTCCTGAACCGTGACGCAGGGTCGCGCGGGGAAGGCGAACGTCCGGAAAGCAATCGATGGAGTTTGTGTAGGCTCGGCAGATTCACACCGAGCCCCGAGTCTTTGCGCGCACGAGAAGTGCGATCGCGCAAGGCGCGCAACAGATGGCGCCTCAAACTGAAGTGTTGCCCGGTCGGCTCATGCAAACCAGACCGGTCATGTCGAAGCTGCTACAGCGGCATCGATCCTGATTGTTCGATGCCGTCGAGCCGCGCATCGACGACAACGTGTCGAGCCTAGTGACCGCTGCTGTGCCGTGTGCGCACCGTCAACCGGTTGGTCACGGCCCTGACGCCGCGAACCGATCGTGCGGCATTCCCGGCCCGCTGAATCTGTGAGCGCTGCGGCACGCTGCCCGTCAGCGTCACCACGCCGTGGCGCGCCTGCACATGAATGGACGCGGAGTTCAGCCCGGTCGTGCGCGTAAAGGCGCGGCGAACGTCGCGGACCAACTGGCTATCGGTTCTGGCGCGAGACGGAGACGTCGTGATTGACTGGTTTTGCGCGGACGCATCGTTCGGCATACCGCCGGGTGTCTGCGCAAACGCATACGTTGCGCCAATCGCGAGGGATACGGCGACAATCGCGCCGACTATTCTGCTCGTGCCGTTTGTTCTCACTATTCCTCCTTTGCCGGTTTGTCCGGGTCTGCCTTTCAAGCTGCGTGGTGCTAGCGGGGGCGAAGCGGTGAAACGTGACGCCGCCTCGAGAAGCGTGTGCGACCGCCGGATCTGATTATATGCCGCGCTGACAGTATGAACGGGGCGTTCACGACATTGCCGCGTGAGGGCCGGTTCTCGCGGATGAGGCCAGGGCGACGAGTCACGACGCGTGTGTTGTTGTGACGGCGGTGTGTCGACGGAGAACGGCGGAAAGCGGCTTGCCGGAGGATGGCGAAAGCGCGAAGAGCACACATGACTCTCCGGCCAGTGCGCAGCCAAGCGCCGCAGACCGGCGGGAAGATTGCATCGCGAACTTGCGCCGATTGCCTCGCGAGCGGGTGCGTGCATCAGCGCGTCAAGCCACGCGTGCGATCCACCTGCTCGATGAGTTGGGCGACCGAATTGGCGAGAAACTTTGCGTGCGCTTGCGCATCACATGGCGCTGATCGGCGCTTCGCAGTGCGTGCGCTCAAGAGCGCCGCCGTCGACGCTGCGATCGCAATGATGATCGACGCCACGAAGATGGCGGGATCATGGTGAATCGCAGGCTCCATCAGCAACGCGTGCATGCCCCCCACGTAATGCATGCTGGTGATGCCCAGACCCATCAACACCCCCTCACCAGCAACCGGACCATACCCAGATCTTTGCGCGTGACGATATACAGCGCGAACCACGAGACGAGCACGGCAATGAGGAGCGAGTAGCCGGTCACGGCGAGATCGTAGCCGCGTGGAGTGCTCAGGGAAAACGACAGCGTTTCGATGAAGTGCATCGACCGGATGCCGATGCCCATCGCCAACGCGCCGCGGGCCAGCCAGATCTGCCGCGTGCGCGTGTAGGCCAAAGGAGATCCGGTCCGCGAGACCGAGCGTCGTATAGGAAGCGAGCGTCGCGATGACGAGAGAGAAGGCCACCAAGCCCAGGTTGTAGTGACTTTGCATAGGTCCGCGGCTTTTATAAGAGCTCGATTAGTGATGACAGGCAGAATCGCCGGTATTCGTTGTCGATGAATGGCTCGCCAATGGCCCGGCCGGCAAACCGCGCTGGCCGATGCGGTTGTCTATTCAGTCGGGCTCTCCTCCGTGGCAGCCGGATCATTCCGCGGCATTGCATCGGTTGCGAATTGAATTCGGTTCGGATGCAGAGTGGAGCGGAAAACAAAACGGAATGGGGTTTAGTACAGCCGACCGAAAGCTAATTGAAGAATTGAAGGGAAAATGACGGGTTAATTGCAATTGATGCCGGATGTATGGCGGCTCGGCGGCGTGGTGCGCAAGCGCGGTCAGTGACGGGATTCGGCGCCGCTCGACCCTGTTGAGGCCTGCATCGGACGAATATTCAGCATCCGTTTCGAACCGTGACAGCCCCATGTCTTCTGGACGAAGCCGGCCTTGCGGGGACGGCCGCCTCGGGGAACGCACAGTATCCTGGCGAAGTTCATCAACCCGTCATGTGCGTAAGCGCACCGACGGAGTGCATGACGCCGGCGCGTAATAGAGCGAAAATTCCTCGTTCAAAAAACCTGCTATGGCCAACGCATTGGAAATGCTTTCTGCTACACCCCTCGAGAATCGGCGCGAGGATAGCGAGGCGAATAAAATCGACTTCAAAATGCATCCCGCCAGTTTTGGCGGGCATTTTGGTTGGCTTTCCGAACCGTTGCCAAAATCCGCTGAAAATGGCAAAGCGGGCATCGTATTTTGCGCTCCGCTCGGTCACGAAGCCTTATGGCTGCATCAAACTTTGCGCTCGCTAAGCGAGCGCCTCGCGGCCCGGGGATTCGTGGTCCTCAGATTCGATTATGCGGGCACCGGCGATTCCATCGATCCGGGCGGCTTGGTCGAACCGGATAAATGGGTGGACGAGGCCGTCGAGGCCGTGGGCTTCATGAGACGCGCGACGGGTGTCGAGCGTGTCGCGCTGGTGGGATTCCGCTTTGGCGCGGTGGTCGCCGCGCAGGCAGCGCGGGCGGCGCATGTCGATACCGTGGCGCTCGTCGCGCCGGTGGTCGGCGGACGGCAGTTTGTGCGGGAATTGAATGTACTGCAGCGCACCTGGCTGGAGAAGGCAAGGCAAAACGTTCGTGACGACGCCGACGCGGCGGCCGGTGCGTTCGACGTGCTGGGGCATCGCTTCAGCCGCGCCGCCATCGACGCGATCGCGCAATGCGATCTGCGCCGCGCGACAGCGTCCCCGGCGAGCAAGCTGCTGATCGTCCACCCCGGTGATCAGGGCCCCAGTAACGAGTTGGCGGACAAATATGGCGCGCTCGGCGCGCAAGTCGATTCGCTTCCATTTGTCGACTACGCCGAGGCGCTGCAGCCCTCGTGGCAGGCAAAGCTGCCGGAGGCGACACTCGCCTCGATCGAAGCATGGTTCGGCCGCGTATTCGAGCCTTCGTTCCCGGCAACCGGTCTTCCGCCTGCGGCATTCAACACGGTGGCGTCGCTGCTCGCGTATCGGCGCTCGCGCGGGTTGAGCGGCGCGGTCGAAAGACCCGTGGAACTCGCCGACGGACGTTTGTTCGCAATCCTGTGCGAACCCGAAAACCGTGCGGAACGCGCGCCGCTCGTCGTGATCGCCAACACGGCGGCGACCAGCCATGTCGGCGACGGTCGCTTTAACGTCGAACTCGCGCGCTCGCTGGCGCGGGCAGGATTCGCCTCCTTGCGCGTCGATGCGCACGGCATCGGCGACAGCCGCAACGCATGGATGGTCGCCGATCCTTCCTTGCTCAGCTACGAGCAGCTTGCCGCCGATACGTCGCTGGCGGTCGATTGGGCGGTGGCCAGGGGGCATCCACGCGTGGCCGTGTTCGGCATCTGTTCGGGCGCGTATCTCGGCCTTCTCACCGCCACGACCAATCCTGCGGTGCGGGCGCTGCTGCTGGTCAATCTGCAGGCCTTCGATTTTCCGGCCAATTTCCGGATGTGCGACGCCACCACGATCGGTGCGGGCTCGACGCGCGCGCACTTTCGGGCGATGCTGCGGCTGCGGAAATGGTCGCAGGTTCTGCGCGGCGAGGTCGGTCTGCGGCCTGTGTTGCGAACGTTGTCGCGCTATGCCGTCGACGCTGTCGTGAGCAACGTCGCGGCCTTGACCGGCGACGCAAATCGCGCCACGGTGAACAAAGGCTCCCGCGCCCGGCAGCGGATGAAAGATCTCGATGCGCGCGGCGTGCGTGTCAGGCTGCTGTTCAGCCCGCTCGATCATGGGCTCGACGAACTGCACATGCACTTCGGGCCGGGCGGCCGCCGGCTCAACAAGTTGCTGCACGCGCGCGCGATGATCATCCCGAACATGGACCACGAAGTCCTGAATCGTGCGGCACGGCAGCAGGTCGCCGCGGTGTGCGAGAGCTTCTTCAAACAGGCGCTCGCTCACGAATGAAGCGGGTGACGTGTGGCGGTGTGCGTGTTCGCGCGCGCGAGGCGAATGGCGACGGTGGGCCGACGGGCTTGCGACGTTCGTGTGCGTGACGCCAATAGAAGCGCTGACTCATGCAGCAGTGCCGGACTACTCTGAAAGTCTCTCTGAGGAAGTGTTTTTGACGCTGGTCGACGAGGCCACACGACTCATGGTGCGGTATCTACAGTAGACGCCGTCGTAGACGTTGACGGCACGCCTGAATGCTACGCTATACTCCAATCCATGGACTCGAAACCGACCGCGCTGAATCTGCATCGTTGGTGGCCCGCCTGAATCCGGCGGCCCGTTTCCTCACGCATATCGCAAACGTGATGCCGCCAGTCCCTGGCGGCATTTTTGTTTCTGCACGCCGATGGCTGGTGGTTTCAAAAGTATGAGACTCCAGTTCATGACACAAGCCAATCGACCCACTATCCTGACCGGCGACCGAACTACCGGTCCGCTTCACCTCGGTCATTACATCGGCTCCTTGCGAGCCCGCGTTCAGCTTCAGCACGAGGCCCGGCAATTCCTGCTTCTCGCCGATACACAGGCGCTGACCGACAACGTGGGGCGGCATCAGCGTGTTACCGAGAACGTCATCGAAGTCGCGCTCGACTATCTTGCCGCAGGCATCGATCCGTCGACGTCGACGATCTTCATCCAGTCGCAGGTGCCGGAGCTGGCGGAACTCACCCAGTACCTGCTCAACCTCGTCACGGTCGCGCGTCTCGAACGCAATCCCACCATCAAGGAGGAGATTCGTCTGCGTGGCTTCGAGCGAGACATTCCTGCCGGCTTTCTGACCTATCCGGTCAGTCAGGCGGCAGACATCACGGCGTTCAAGGCGACGCACGTGCCGGTGGGAGATGACCAGATACCGATGATCGAGCAAACCAACGAACTGGTGCGCCGCTTCAACAACACGGCCGCGCGGCCTGTGCTGGTTGAGTGTGAGGCGGTGTTGTCCCAGGTCACTCGACTACCCGGTATCGACGGCAAGGCCAAGATGAGCAAATCCCTTGGGAACGCCATTGCATTAGGCGCCACACCGGACGAAATCACGGCGGCGGTCAACAACATGTACACGGACCCGAACCACTTGCGAGTCAGCGACCCTGGCCAGGTGGAAGGCAATGTCGTGTTTGCGTTCCTCGATGCGTTCGAGCCGGATGTGCAGAAGGTGGATGAACTCAAGGCGCACTATCGCCGAGGTGGATTGGGCGATAGCGTCGTCAAGCGCGTACTCAACGACCGGCTCCAATCGCTGATCGAACCGATTCGCACGCGCCGTTGCGAGTTGGCGAAAGAGCGGGCCGAGGTGCTGGCGATTTTGCGTCGCGGCACGATGCGCGCGAGAGAGGTGGCCGCACAGACGTTGTCCGAGGTTAAAAGCGCGCTGGGTTTGACCTACTTCGAGAGCTGAAAGGTGGTTGGCCGCACCTGAAAGAGCGGCCCTCACCGGACAGGTCATCTGCACCGGCGGGGGCCTGTCACTGCACAGGACGGGAGACGCAATGTGAACGACCGGCTGCGCTTCCCGGTCAGGCGAATTGAGAACCGCGTCGCCGCACCATCGAACTGTTTAACGTATTGCGTGTGGGCTCAATATGAAAGCCCGTATCCGTACGGATATAACGGATGCGCTGTATCGTGCGGCAAGTCCTCCAGCTGCGCGTTGACCTCATCCATCGACGACGGCAGTTCGAACGGCAGTTTGCCCTCCGGCTTGCCTTTGCCGGTCAGCACGTCGAACAGCGCGATATCGCTTGCGCCGAAGTTGGCGAGAATCGCAGTCGTCTTGTCCTGCACATTGGTCAGAATGGCCGGTCTGTCCATGTAGACGGATACGATCGATTTCGGCGCGGCGGCCGCCTGTTTGATCGCCTCATAGTCCTTGTTGCCATCGACGAAGGCGAGACTGCCTTCATGCTGCATGGCGCCGAACACGTAGTTCGGATGCAAGGTCTCATAGGGCGTGCTCACGCGCACGATGGCCACATCGGCGGCTTGCGGCGTATCGACAACCGTGTAACCGTATTGCTGGGCCACCGCCGGGTCGATACCGTACAGCCATACTTTCTTGCCCGTCGCCGTCAACGGCAAGACGTTGCCACTGTTTTGCAAGAGCACCATCGAACGGCGCTGTGCATCGAGCGCCTGCGCCTTGAAATCCGCATTGCCGACGATCGTGGCCGCCGCATCCGCATCGACATACGGATGATCGAATAGCCCTTGCTGGAATTTCTGCAGCAGCACGCGATACGCCGAATCGGCAAGCCGTGTTTCACTCAGCAAGCCCTGATTGACGGCTTGAATGAGGAACGACGGATCGTCTTCGCCGCCGAACTGGTCGATGCCTGCCGTGACGGCCTTTGCGAAACGCTGCAGGCGCGTAGCGGTTTCCATGCCCCACGGCATGCCGAGCCCCGCAAACGAGGGCGAGCCTGATGAAACGCCGTTCATGCAGCTGGTGTCGCAATCCGCGGCGATCAGCCAGTCCGACACGATTACGCCCTTGAAGCCGTATTTGCCGCGCAGCAGGTCGGTCAGCAGTGCCTTGTCGTAGGCCGCGCCCACCTGCTCGAGCGCGATGCCGTCCACGGTCACGGGCGCGTCTGGCTCCGAATAGGTCGGCATCACCGAGCCGACGTTGGCCGCGAATGCGCCCTCGAATGGCTTCAGGTGATAGGCGAAGTTGTTACCCGGATAAGTCGCATAACGGCCATAGTAATTGTGGCTGTCGAAGCCTGATTTCTGCGCGCCGTAAGCGGCCCAATGCTTGACCACGGCAATCACGCTCTTCTCGTTGATGCCCGTGCTGCCACCCTGGAAACCTTCGATATACGCCTGAACCTGCGCCTTGGCGAGATCCGCGTCTTCACCGAAGGTGCCATTGATGCGGGCCCAGCGCGGTTCGGTGGCAAGATCGGCCTGCGGCGAAAGCGCCTCCGTGATGCCGACCGCGCGATATTCCTGCCGCGCTATATCGCCGAACTTGCGTGTCAGTGCGCTATCGCCGATCGCCGCGAAGCCCAGCGTCTCGGGCCATTGCGAAAAGCCGCTGCCGCCCGCGCTCGCCCCCAGCACGTACTGGAAGTGATTGCGCGGATCGGAACTGATCGACACCGGGATGCCGAGCCGCGATTGCTCCGCCAGCGTCTGAATCTGGTTGTATTGCGATGCCATCGTCTTCGCATCGCCGCTCATGCGGGTAATGTAGGTGCTGATGTCGAGATCGTTGATTTGCGTCTTCAACGCCGCGAGATCGTAGGCCGTGCCGGTTCCCGCGCCGGTCGTATCGTTCAGCACGGGCGCGGTGCCGTGCATCATCAGGCCGGCTTTTTCTGCCAGCGTCAGACGGCCGGTCAGATCACGTGCGCGGTCCTCGGCGGAAAGACGCCAGTCCTCGTAGGGATCGAGCTGGCCATTGCGATTCATGTCCTTGAACTTGAGGTTGTCCTTCGTGAGCAGCGGCAGAGTGGTATATCCCAAGTCGCGCTGTGCGACGGTGGGGGAATCGTTGAGGTCGCTGCCGCAAGCAAACAGGCCGAGCGCGAGCGCGGCGCTGGCGGCGGCGATTGCCGTGACCCGGCAAGCGGGTTGGGAAAAGAGGTGCATCTGTGTCTCCGGGATTCGGTGGATCTTTCGAGTTTTGGCAGCCCAATCGACGGGCCGCGCATTACCTTATCCTTACCGTCTGCTACCGGTTTGACTGCGCGGTGCACGGTTTGCCTTTGTGGAGCAAGGCGCGTATCGAGCCTTGGCGAAAGTTAGGGAAGGCGAAATGTAATGGCAATTCCTGATGGATTCGCACGCGTGCTGTGGGCATGATCGGGACATGCCCGCCCATCTGGAACTCATGTTTGCCAACACGACGTCGCGCATCGCCCCGCGCCGTACCGTTTCGAACCGCATTGCCGTCGCCGCGCTGCAAGCTGCCGGGTCCGCCGGCATGCCACCGGAAACATTTACTGCACGCACCGGCATCGCTGCACAGGACCTGATCGACATCAATGGCCGGATCGACGGCGCGCGGCATCGCCGGCTGGTCGAGTTGATGGCTTCCATGAGCCCGAATGTCGAACGTCTTCTGGATGAACGCTGCGGTCTCTTTCCGGATTTCCCTGTATTGGGCAACCTGTGTCTGAACGCACGCACGCTGCGCGAGGCTATCGATGCGTTCATTACATTTCGCCCGCTCATTGGCGAGTTCGATTTCCTTTTCTACAAGGAAACACCCGAGTGGGTGCGCTTCGAGTACATCGCCGAATTCGCGCCCGGCAACTGCTTCCAGGCGCTCGCCAATTTTCACGTGCTGGCGACATTGATCCGCGCATACGATGGCGCGCATTCCACAGTATTTCGTGTTGCGTTGACCTGTAGTGAGCCGCGTCGCTCTCGCACGCCCGGCGATTTTTTCGGCGCGACGGTGCAGTACTGCGCGCCCGCAAATCAGATGCAGTTCTCCTCGGCAGCGTTAGACCGGCCCTTTTCCAAATACAACGCCGTGCTCGCTCCGTTTCTGCTGGAGCAGACGCAAAAGGAATTGCAGCGCGTTCAGCAAAGCGGTCTGTTTTCCGCCCGTGTCGCGGATCTGGTCAGGGACATCATCGCGGGCGAAAGCGCGGAGGCGCCGACGTCATCCTCCTTGCTGACTCAGATCTGTGAACGGTTGAACACTTCGCGTTGGACTTTGCGTCGTCAATTGCAGGCCGAAGGTCTGCATTTCAGCGAGCTGGAAGCGCGGGTCAAGTTCAAGGAAGCGTGCCGATTACTGGCCGACACACGCTTCAGTGTCGCGCAGATCAGCGAGCAACTCGGCTTCTCGTCGCAAAGCGCTTTCACGCGCTTCTTTCGCAGCCGGCACACGACGCCGCCAGTGGCTTTCAGGCAGTGGGCGCAGATTCAGCAGGAGAGCAGAGGGTGGATTTGAGGTTGGCCTTTTGCTCGTAATCTCCAGCCTGAGCGAACGACTGTTCCGACATTGGGATCGTCGTTGAGGTCATCGGTTACGCTGAAATGGTTTTGGAACGTCGCCTGAATTATTTGCCAGAAAGAATCGAATCTGTAATTTCATACCGCTCATCGCCAACGGAAATCAGATTGACCTCGCCGTTTTTTCTGGCGACAGCTTTCTGCGCCAGTGACTGGTCGGTAGCCGTTGTACTGACTCCTATCACTGCACCGTCCGCACCGAAGAAGATTGTGCGAGCACCGCCTGGAGGCCAGTAGACCGTGACATTCGCAGTACGGTCGCTGTGACGTGTGACGACGAATCTGCACATGCCTGCAATCTGGCCCGCACTTCGTGCGCACGGGAGCTTCCCTGTCGCGCTGAAAGCGGTTCCTTTTGTCTTTGGGTGTTCGTTTTTGTGGCCGTTTTTGTGGCCGTTTTTCTGGCCGGTCGCGGCGCGGCTCATCGCGGCATCCATCGGAACCGAGATCAGTGTGACGCCTTCCGCCTGACCGACCACATGCCCGCGATGATCGCGAAGCATGGCCCGCACACTCGCGCTATCAGCGCCGCCCGGACAACCGACGAGCGTTGCCGTATGGTCGAGGTAGGCGGAAGTCGCGGGCGATTCGCCAAGTCGGCGACACGCATCTCCTGCCTTCGGATAGCCGTCACCGAAGGGCGCCAGTGAAGCCGGCCATGCGAAGGGTTCGCGTGCATCTGCCCCATGCGCCGGGCTACTGACCGTGACGAAGACGAGCGCCGCCAACGCTGCGGCCGAACGGGAAAGATCGACAGCGTTGCCCATTGGACTTTCTCCTCGTGTTGACACCGGTTTGCAGTATCGACACCGAACGGCATCACGCAGCCCTCGGAAAACGCAACCACAAGCCCTTTCCAGCAACATCAGTCAATTTACGCTTCGGCCAGAACCTGCTCGATAACCTTCACGAACTGCTCCACAGGTTGCCCGCCTGTCACCAGATATCGACGGTTGAAAATAATAGCGGGCACCGACTGGATGCCCATCTCCTGATTATTCTGTTCTTCCGCGCGAACCTCATCGGCATAGATGCCGCTCGTCAGGATGTCGCGCGCTTGCACAGCGTCGAGTCCCACGGACTGCGCCGCTTCGAGCAGCACGTCATGATTGCTCGGGTCCTTCCCATCGGAGTGATAGGCTTGCAGCAGCGCGATCTTGAGCGGCAACTGTTTGCCTTCGATGCCGGCCCAATGCAGCAGGCGGTGCGCATCGAAGGTGTTGTAGACCCGCGTACGCGGGCCGAACGTAAAGCCGACGCTCGCCCCGCGTTCGCGGATCATCGCTTGCGTTTCGGCGATTTGCGCCGGTGTGCGTCCATACTTCTTGCCGAGATAATCGACGATGGCCTCGCCGGCCGGTCCCATCTGCGGATTCAGTTCGAACGGATGCACGGTAATTTCAGCGTCTATAGTGTCCCCAAGACGCGCGAGCGCGAGCTGAAGCGAAGATAGACCGATCGCACACCACGGGCATGCGATGTCGGAGACAAAATCGATGGTTAGCGCCTGTTTCATTGTGGTCCTCGCTGGGGAATGACGCGTTGCGTAGCCGGCACGGCATGTTCGCAACAGAGGCCGACAGCGTAGCCTGAATCGCCGGCTCTTGCAGGACCGCGCGTCGATGGGCGAGCATGGTCGAATTGAAGCGCAAGACCCGGAGTGTTTTCTGTTGTCGACGGCCGTACACTGGCTCGAATGATGATATCTCATGGAACCGGCTACGCGTACGGCCGCGAATCAGCTATGAACCCAAGTGAAGCGAAAGCTCCCACCCTCCCATTTACAGCAACGATCACGCAACGGATCGACGCGCTGGACTGGCGAAGAATCGAGCAGGATCTCGACCTGTACGGATGTGCCACCGTGCCCGACCTCATCACAGCGTCCGAATGCGACATTCTGGCGGGCCTCTATCCGCGCGACGATCTCTATCGAAGCCGCGTCGTGATGGCTCGCCACGGTTTTGGCCGTGGCGAATACAAGTACTTCCAGTATCCGCTGCCCAACATAATTGGAGCGTTGCGCACAGCAATATATCCGCACCTGGTGCCGGTCGCGAACCGATGGAATCAGGCCATGAACATCGACGTGCGTTATCCGGCGATGCACGCGGACTTCATCCGGCGGTGCCATGACGCCGGCCAGGTCCGTCCGACGCCGTTGCTCCTGCAATATGGCGAGGGTGACTACAACTGTCTTCATCAGGATCTTTACGGCGAACATATATTCCCGCTTCAGGTCGCGATTCTGCTGTCGGAGCCTGGGCGGGATTTTACCGGCGGGGAGTTCGTCATGACGGAGCAGCGTCCGCGTATGCAGTCGCGTGCGGAAGTGGTGCCGCTGGCAAAAGGCGACGCAGTGGTGTTTACGGTGAACAGCCGGCCCGTCCAGGGGACGCGGGGTCCATATCGTGTCAATCTGCGTCATGGGGTTAGCCGGTTGCGGTCGGGGCACCGCCATACCGTGGGCATTATCTTTCACGACGCATTGTGAGGTGAGCCGTACAGGTTGGAAGCGGGAGCGCCGGGATCAAAAGAGCGTCATAAGCCGCGTTGTCGTCATGACGCATGAGGGTCCGCACCGGCAAACACCGTCTTCTTTGGCGAATTCCGCAACCCGCGTCACAATCGAGGAATCTGCCGCGACACGACACCATGGAAAACCTCCTCAAGAAACTGGACCTCACTTCGCTGCGCCTGTTCGTCGCCGTCTGCCAGGAGCGCAACATTGCACGCGCGGCCGAGCGGGAGTTCATCGCGTCGTCCGCGGTGAGCCGGCGCATCGCCGAGATCGAAGTCGTGATCGGCTTGCCTGTGATCCAGCGCCAGTCGCGCGGCATCACCGTGACGCCGGTCGGCGAGACCGTGCTGCGCTACGCGCTGGCGATCATCGGCAACATCGAACAGATGAGCGCGGAGTTGTCGCGCTTTTCGTCGGGCGCAAAAGGGCGGGTGCGAGTGGTCGCGAATCTTTCGTCGATCGTGCAGTTTTTACCGGAAGACGTGGCGGCATTTGGGCGCGCGTTTCCGGAGGTATCGATTGAACTGGAAGAGGAAAACAGCGCGGACGTGCTGCGTATCGTCGATGAGCACGGCGCCGACTTCGGCATCTGCAACCAGATTGCCGGCAGCGAGGCTTTCGAGCAGGTGCCGTACCGGCAAGATCGGCTGGCGGTGCTGGTGCCGGGAGGACATCGGCTCGCCAACGCGCCGCGCGTCACGTTCGACGAACTGCTCGAAGACCGCTTTGTCGGCCTGCGTAGCGAGAGCGCCTTGACGCGCCTGCTTGCGCAGCAGGCGGCGAGCGCGGGGCGTCAGCTCGATGTGAGGATTCGCGTCAGCAGTCTCGACGCGCTATGCCGGATGGTGCACGCCGGGCTCGGCATCGCGATCGTGCCCGAGCAGGTCGGGCTGCTCTACGTGAATGCGCTCGACGTGCGCCTGCTGCCCTTGAGCGATGCGTGGGCCGTGCGCCGTCTCATCATGATCTTCAAGGCGCGCGAGCAGTTGAGCGCGAGCGCGGCGGCTTTGGTCGGGTTCCTCGGCAACCAGCCATAGCATGACCGGGGCAGGGTAAGCTGGCGCGAACCGACGCCAGCCGACGCGCCCCGCCGCGATATTCAAGGCAACATAACGCACCCAGCCCTCGCCAAACGAGAAGGCTGCGTTGCCGCAC
The DNA here is from genome assembly GCF_003634845.1 of Paraburkholderia sp. RAU2J. NCBI lineage: Bacteria > Pseudomonadati > Pseudomonadota > Betaproteobacteria > Burkholderiales > Burkholderiaceae > Paraburkholderia > Paraburkholderia sp. RAU2J. The sequence goes on along the minus strand of NZ_RBXG01000002.1, from coordinate 2,466,943 downwards.
CGGCACTTCGGCATCGACCCTGCGCGCCGTATAGTGAGTGCAAGGAGAAATGCACTGATGAGCGATACGATTCGTCTGGACGGCCGCGTGCTGTACCTGTCTCAAGATCCTGCTGTGATCGACGCGCAACTCGCGGGTGAAAATTTCACGCGCGCCACAGCCGGGCCGTTACGCGAGAACGTGTCCACCGATGAGATCACGCCGGTCACCGTAATGCTCACCTACGACGAACGGCTCGGCCAGTATCCCTACGTCGGCTTCAAGGCTGGCGAGCGCATGCCGATCGGCCGCAATGCGGTGAAAGACGGCGGCTTTCAGATCACGGTGGCGGGCAAGCGTTACGGCAAAGGCTCATCGCGTGAATCGAGCCCGTTGGCGGAATTGTCGGCGGGCATCCGGCTGATCGTTGCGGAGAGCTTCGAGCGAATCTATCAGCAGAACTGCGACAACATCGGCATTCTCACGACCACCGATTTCTCCGTACTCGATCGGCTGGTCGCCGGCGAAACGGTGCCGATCGACGAGTTTCTCAAAGGCCGCGACGCGCTCACGCAGCAGATCATTCGCAGCGGCGGCCTGCTTGCATACAGCAAGTTCGCGGAGTGGCCCGCGCCGTGTGTGCGCGATGCTGCGGGCGACGGAGCGCAGGGCGCTGAAGTTGGCGAGCCGAAAACGCTGGTCGAGAAAATCATCGATCGCCATCTGCATCCGGACATCGCCAGCGCGCAGCGCGGCGACGGCGTGTTCATCGCTGCCGACTGGCGCTTCAGCCACGACTACTTCACCGGCATGTGCGCGCATCTGATGCATCGCGCGTTCGGCAAGCCGGCGCCGCTGCACGCGGCGGATCACATCATCGCGTTTCAGGACCATCTGGTGCTGGCGCCGCAGAGCATTCCGCACGTGCGCGACGGTCTGTTGCCGGGCGTTGCCAATCTGATGGAAGGGCATACGTCGTTCTCGCGCGATTATCCGGTGCGCTCGCACGGTGCGCTCGATGGCGTGCCGGGTTCCGAAGGCATCTGTCACGCGTTGATGGCCGAGCAATATGCGTTGCCCGGCCAGGTGGCGTGCGGCACCGATTCCCACACGCCGCATTCGGGCGCGCTCGGTTGCCTCGCGTTCGGTGCGGGCGCGACGGAAATCGCCAATAGCTGGGTGACGGGCTATGTGCGCTGCAAAGTCCCGGAGACGCTGCGTATCGAGGTCGACGGCAGCTTGCGCGAGGGCGTGACCGCGAAGGACGTGGTGCTGCATCTGCTGCAAATGGATGCGATCCGCTCGGGCGGCGCAATCGGCCTCGTGTTCGAATACGGCGGCGCAGCGGTGCGCGCGATGTCGATCGACGAACGCGCGACTTTGACCAACATGGTCGCGGAATTGGGCGGCTTCACCGGCATCGTGGAGCCGGACGAACGCACGGTGGCGTTTCTGAAGGAGCGGCGCGGCGTCGATTTCGCGCTGGAAAGCTGGATGAAAAGCGATGCGGGCGCAGTCTATCGCGACACGATCCGCATCGACGCCGGCGCCATCGAACCGATGCTCGCGCGTCCTGGCGATCCCGGCAACGGGGTGCCGGCGCCGCAACTGGAGCAGGACGTCGCGATTGACATTGCGTATGGCGGCTCGTGTACCGCAGGCAAGCGTGAAGACTTCGATTTCTATCACGAGGTGCTACGTTGGGGCGTCGAGCGGGGCATCCGTGTGCCGGAGGGTACGCGTCTATATCTGCAATTTGGCACGATGGCGGTGCGCGAGTATTGCGAGGCGCAGGGCTATTTGCCGGTCTTCGAGCGTGCGGGCGTGACGATCGTGATGCCGGGTTGCGGCTCGTGCGCGAATTGCGGGCCGGGCCAGTCGGCCGACGCGGATCAGGTGACGATCAGCGCGATCAACCGTAATTTCCCGGGTCGCTCGGGTCCGGGCAATGTATGGCTGGCGAGCCCGTATACGGTGGCGGCGAGTGCGCTGGCCGGGAAAATCATGACCTTTGAACAATTGAAGCGCACACGCGGCTAGAATGCTGGCCGGATCTCGGAGCCGGCATCGTGACGCGTGCGACGCGCGAACGTACGAAAGACCGGCGTCAGGGCGGTTTCGGCGGAGCCTTATGTTTCGCCGGTATCAGGAGTATTCAGGCTGCATGACAGCCTTGCATGGGACTGGAGTAAGCGCTAAAGCGCCAACTCCGGTCGACAGCTTTGCATGGGACTGGAGTAGGCGCTAAAGCGCCAACTCCAGTCGACAGCCTTGCATGGGACTGGAGTAAGCGCTAAAGCGCCAACTCCGGTCGACAGCTTTGCATGGGACTGGAGTAGGCGCTAAAGCGCCAACTCCGGTCGACAGCTTTGCATGGGACTGGAGTAGGCGCTAAAGCGCCAACTCCAGTCGACAGCTTTGCATGGGACTGGAGTAAGCGCTAAAGCGCCAACTCCAGTCGACAGCTTTGCATGGGACTGGAGTAAGCGCTAAAGCGCCAACTCCAGTCGACAAAGGAGACGAACGACATGGCTTTCCCAGATCACGCCGACTCCGCCGCACGCAACGGCGGCAGCGTGACGTATTCCAGCACCCTCGGCAACACACCGTCCGACACCACCGCCGCCGCGCCGCTCGACGCTGGCAGCATTTCGGCGCGCCTCGACAGGCTGCCCGCCACGCGTTCCATCTGGAAGCTGGTAGTCCTGCTGAGCCTCGGCTTCTTCTTCGAACTCTACGATCTGCTGTACTCCGGTTATGTCGCGCCGGGTCTCGTCAAGAGCGGCTTACTGACCGCGACGACGCACGGTCTGTTCGGCTCGACTGGCGTCGCGAGTTTCATCGCCGCTCTGTTCAGCGGCCTCTTTATCGGCACGATCGCTTGTGGCTTTCTGGCGGATCGCTTCGGACGCCGCGCCGTTTTCACGTATTCACTGCTCTGGTATACAGCGGCCAACGTCGTGATGGCCTTTCAGGAAACGGCGACCGGCCTGAATGTCTGGCGCTTCGTCGCGGGCGTCGGAATCGGCGTCGAACTGGTAACGATCGGCACGTACATCTCCGAGCTGGTGCCCAAGCAGATTCGCGGCCGCGCGTTCGCGTGCGAGCAGGCGGTCGGCTTCACGGCGGTGCCGGTGGTCGCGTTTCTGTCGTTTCTGCTCGTGCCGCGCACGCTATTCGGTCTCGACGGCTGGCGTTGGGTCGTGCTCATCGGCGCGCACGGCGCGCTGTTCGTCTGGTGGATTCGTCGCGCGCTGCCGGAAAGCCCGCGTTGGCTCGCGCAGCAGGGGCGTCTCGCCGAAGCCGACCGCGTGATGAGCGCGCTCGAAGCGAAGGTGCGCAGTGAGTACGGCCGCGAGTTGCCGCCGCCGGCACCGCCGCTGCCAGTTACACCGCGCGGCAGCTTCCGCGATATGTGGGTGCCGCCGTATCGACGCCGCACGCTGATGATGACTCTCTTCAACATCTTCCAGACCGTGGGCTTCTATGGCTTCGCGAACTGGGTGCCCACACTGCTGATCAAGCAGGGCATCACGATCACGACGAGCCTGATGTATTCGAGCGTGATTGCGCTGGCCGCGCCGCTCGGTCCCGTCATCGGCCTCTTCATCGGCGACCGCTTCGAGCGCAAGACGGTGATCGTCGTGATGGCCGGCGTGAACATCGTCTGCGGGCTGTGGTTCAGTCAGGCGTCAGGCGCGGTGCTGCTGGTGAGCCTCGGCGTGTGTCTGACGCTTGCGGGCAACATCATTTCGTACAGCTACCACGCGTATCAGACTGAACTCTTTCCGACCAGCATCCGCGCACGCGCGGTGGGCTTCGTTTATTCGTGGAGCCGGTTTTCGGCGATCTTCACGGCCTTTCTGATCGCGGCGGTGTTGAAGCAATTCGGCACGTCCGGCGTGTTCGTGTTCATCGCCGGTGCGATGCTGATCGTGATGCTGGCGATCGGTTTGATGGGGCCGCGCACGAAGGGGCTGGAACTGGAGAAGATCTAGAAGCAGACGCGCGGCGTTAGGGTTCCGGCTGAAATAGCGGCAACACGTCGTGCGCGAGTTCTTCGATCACGTCGGCGGCAGGGCGCTCCGATGCGAGGTTGAACGTCACGTGATGCGTGCCGCCGGCGCGCATGTCGTTGAGGATGCCGACCAATGCGTGCCGGCCGGTTCGATAGCCTAACGTGACAGGCTGCGCCGGCTCATGCGGATCGCGGCTGAGCTCGAGCCGCATCGCCACGCCGAATGCGCGAAACGCAGTGGGCGCCGCGCGTTCGACCGCGGCGCGCCACATGCTGTAACGCGCTCGCTGTGCATCAGGCTCGCGATGATAAGTCATCCACCCCAGCGAATGCCGCGCGATCCAGTCGACGCTCTGGCCGCCCGAGCCGACCGCCAGCAGCGGCACGGTATTCGCGCTGTCGGGCAGTAGCTGGAAAGCCGGCGCGCCTTCGGGCGCACGATCGGGAATCACGCGAGACGGCTTGCCGAGCGCCGCCGCCAGTGTGTCCCAATGTCGTCGATACAGTTCGCGCCGCTCGTCCGGGTCGCGGCCAAAGGCTGCGTATTCCGGCGGGCGGTCACCGGAGCCCAGTCCTAGAACGAAGCGGCCGTGACTGAGCATGTCGACGGACAGCGCCGCCTTGGCGATATGCAACGGATGGCGCAGCGTCAGCACGATCGCGCCGCTCACGAGCGCGATACGCTGTGTGTGCACGGCAAGTGCGCCGAGCAGGGCCCACGGGTCGAGATGGCCGACCGGGTCCGGATAGTCGGCGCTGTTCAACGGCACGTCGCGGACCCAGAGCGCGCGAAAGCCGCGCTCGTCGGCGAGCCGCGCAAGAGTCAACTGCTCGTCGAAATCGGCGACGATGGTGCCGGCGCGCAGCAGCGGCAGCGTGAGTCCGAGACTGAGTGCATCGTTTGCGAACACGCGGCTCGCCGCGGTTTGTGCGTGATTCTGCTGTCCGCTTGCTGTCGTCAACTTTCGGCTCCTTCTGGTTGATCGGATCGCGCCTGGCCCGATGCTAACACCGCGTCAGAACAACTGCCTTTGCCCCGACAGCAGCGTCGTGAAATCATCGCGCAGCAGCGGCAGAATGGCATCGGCGACGGGCTGCAATTGCCGCGTCAGATAGTGTTCGTAGTCGATTGCCGAGCGCAGCGTTTCCAGTGGTTCGGGACCGGCCACCGTCATCACGTAGCTGATCCAGCCGCCGTTCTGGTATTGCAGCGGGCGCCCTTGACTACGGTTGAACTCATCGGCGATGCGCGCCGCGCGCACATGCGGCGGCACGTTGCGTTCGTATTCGCCGAGCGCTCTGCGCAGGCGCTTGCGATAGACGAGCTGATCGTCGAGCTTGCCGTCGAGCGTATCGCGCACATAGTCGCGCACGTAATCCTGATACGGCTGCTGCCTGAATATGCGTCCGTATAGCGCCTGCTGAAACTGCTGCGCGAGCGGCGTCCAATCCGTGCGCACGGTTTCGAGTCCTTTGTAGACGATCTCCTCGCCGCCGTCGGGCAAGACCGTTAGTCCCGCATAGCGTTTCTTGCTGCCTTCCTCCGCGCCGCGAATGGTTGGCATGAAAAAGCGCCGATAGTGCCGCTCGAACTGCAATTCGAGCGCGCTGTCGAGTCCGAACCGCGCGCGCAGATTCTGTCGCCACCACGCGTTGATGTGCTCGACGAGTGCGCGGCCGATGCGGCCGGCGTCTTCCTCGCTGTGCGCATGTTTGAGCCACACGAAGGTCGAATCCGTGTCGCCGTAGATGACCTCGTAGCCTTCGGCCTGGATCAGCTCGCGCGTGGTGTGCATGATTTCGTGGCCGCGCATCGTGATCGACGACGCCAGACGCGGGTCGAAGAAGCGGCAACCGGTGGAGCCGAGCACGCCGTAAAACGCGTTCATGATGATCTTCAGCGCTTGCGAAAGCGGCTTGTTGTGCTCGCGTTTGGCGCTTTCGCGGCCTTGCCACACTTGCGCGACAATCGACGGCAGGCAATGGCGCGTGCGTGAGAAGCGTGCGCCGAGAAAGCCCGGCACGGAGTGCTCGTCGCTAGGGTTCAGCATGCCTTCCACGAGTCCGAGCGGGTCGATCAGAAAGGTGCGGATGATCGACGGATACAGGCTCTTGTAGTCGAGCACGAGCACCGAATCGTACAGGCCGGGGCGCGAGTCCATCACGAAGCCGCCGGGGCTCGCCGCGCCCGCGACATCGCCTAGATTGGGCGCGACGTAGCCTTGCCGGTGCATGCGCGGCATGTACAGATGCGTGAACGCCGCGACCGAGCCGCCGCTGCGATCCGCGGGCAGGCCGGTCACGCTCGCGCGTTCCAGCAGGAACGGCAGCAGCTCGGTCTTCGCGAAGATGCGCGTGACCAGCTCGCAGTCCTTCAGGTTGTAGTGTGCGAGCGCGGGCTTGTCCTCGTCGAAGCGGCGCTGGATTTCGTCCATGCGCTGATACGGATTGTCGATGGCCTTGCCCTCGCCGAGCACCGCGCGCGCCACGTGTTCGAGACTGAACGACGGAAAGCTCCACGTCGCGGAACGCAGCGCCTCGATACCGTCGATGATCAGCCGTCCCGCGGCACCGGCAAAGAAGTGATTGCGCGTGAGGCCGTGTTCGCGCCACTCCATCACCGTACCGCCGCGGCCGAGCCGCAGTGGTACGCGATATTGTTCGGCATGCTGCTGCAACACACGCAGATCGAACTGCACGAGATTCCAGCCGATGATTGCATCGGGGTCGTGCCGCTCCATCCACAGGTTCAGTTTTTCGAGCAACTGGGCGCGCGTTTCGCAGTATTCGAGTTCGAAGTCGAGCCCGCTCGCGTCGCCGTTCGGCGGTCCGAGCATATACACCTGGCGTTGTCCGCAGCCTTCGAGCGCGATCGAATAAAGCTCGGCATGCGCGCTGGTTTCGATGTCGAGCGACACGAGTTTTAACGGCGGACGATAGTCCGTGGCCGGTTTTAACTCGCTGTTCAGCAGCGGGCCGCCCGGTTGCGACTCGCCGCCGAACCACACCGGCGCGGTGATGAAGCGCTCCATCATGTAGCGCTCGGGCGGGAAGATATCGGCTTCGTAGACGTCCACGCCGCCTTGTTTCAGGCGTTTCTCGAAGCCCGTCAATTGCCGGTACTGCGGGCAGTAAAGCCCCAGCACCGGCCGATGCTGGAAGTCGCGCAGTTCGAGTGGACGCAGATCGAGTGGCATGTCGCGGCGCAGGATCGTTTCGGCGCGCTCGCGGTGTTCGGCGGGAATGAATGCGACCGATGGCTGAGGGCGCAAGCGGATATGACGGGGCCCGCCGTCTGTTGCCAGCCAGAAATCGATCTCCGTGCCGGCGGGCGTGTCCCGCCAATGTCGGGTCAATATGAAACCCTGCTCAAGCTCAGTCAAACTTCCACCTTTAAACGGGCGTCATCGCCTCGCGCGATTTTACCGCCATGCGCGCCGGGCGGTGCCGATCCGAGGCGCCTCGCGAATGCGGCATCCGTACGACCCACCCTTACTGCAGCCTCGCGGCGCTATCTGTATGATCGTGCTGCAGCGATTCCTTCGGCGCAGCGCATGCGCCGGTCAAGTCTACTAAGAACGGAGTGAACGAGATGACGTTGGGCAAACTTGTTGTCGTAGTCGCGGTAGCTGCAACCAGTCTGGGTGCGCAGGCGCAGGTCGCCGGCACGCAGACGCTGAGTGTCACGGTCGAACAGTCCAATGCGCTGCTAAGCGGCTGGAGCGTGAAGAAGAGCATTCTCGGCAAGGCCGTGTACAACGACCAGAACGAAAAGATCGGCACGGTGCGTGATCTGGTGGTCGCGCCGGACGGTTCGCTGTCGGCAGCGATCGTGTCCGCCGGCGGCTTCCTCGGCGTCGCGTCGCATGACGTCGCAGTGCCGATCGCCGCGCTCGATATTCATGACGGCAATTTCTATCTGGCAGGCGCGTCCAAGGCTGCGTTGAAGGCGACGCCCCAGTTCCAGTACAACAAGGTGCAGACGCCGCCGAAGCCGAAGAAGCTGACGGGGCAGTGAGTCAGGGAGCCGGTCGAGCGATCGGCTCTGATACGTTCGGCGGCTTGCGATCGAGCTGCCAATAGACAAGCGGCGCACGTGGCGCGAAACGGTTGATGTAGTGCAAACCGGTTCATGCTAACGGCGCCGCTATTGTATTGCTGAGAGACTATGCGAACCGTCCGGGTTTGAATAAGGCCCGTCAATAAAGCCTCAAAAAATCAGACCAGAGCGCCAAGCCGCCGCCCCGAAAACTCATCAATCAAGCCTCCAGAGCAAGCGTCGCGAAAGTACCTAGCCAGTGCTCGCCCATATAGTCGCCGGCCACATGAGGCAGCGCGCTTTGCAGGTGACGCTCGGCGGTATCGCACAGCACGGTCCGGCGAATGTCGCCGGCGGGCAGCGCCCGTGCGAGCGAGCGCTGGCACCACGCCCGGCTCAGATTCAGGCCGTCCAGGTGCGCGATCTTGCCGTCGCTGCGATCGGTCACGGTCACCGGTTCGAACAGCGTCGCGGGTTTCTTCGCACCGAGATCCGGCAGAAAGCGCCCGAACCAGTCGACGAATTGCGCGGCCGGCAGCACGCGGCGCATCAACTCCGCTTCCATCAGCGAAGGCGAGAGGAACTCGTCGCCGGCCGGCTCCCAGGCCTGACACGCGACGTCGTTCAGAAACCAGCGCTCCGCGGTACTGACGAGCAGCGCCTCGAGCGAGCTGTGTGACGTCTGGCGCGCAAAATCCAGCGTGAGCGCAAGGGCGAACGCCATGTTGAAGTGCGTGCCCACGCGTAGCGGGTAAGTCGCCTTCGGCAAAAATTCCTCGAAGCGTCCGACGAAAAACCCGGTGAGCGGCGCAAAGGTCTTCGACCAGCGCGCCGCGTCCGCGAGTTTCAGCGAGTGCAGCTGCGCGCTGAGCGCGAGCAGCCAGGCCCAGCCATATGGCCGTTCGAAACCACGGTTGTGCGGCAGCTCGAGATACGCGAGTTCGCCGGCCACGTTGGCGTCGGTGAAGTGCTCGTCGACCACCGCGATGATGCGCGCGGCTTCGGGCAGATCGGGAAAGCGCTCCAGCAGATGCAGGATCAGCCAGTAACCGTGCACGCACGAATGCCAGTCGTAGCTGCCGTAGAAGATCGGATGCAAAGCTCGCGGACCTTGCACGTCCTGCGGTCCGGCGAGCGCGTGCGTCAGCTTGTTCGGATACTCGCGCGTGAGGTGAGCGAGCGCGAGATTGGCGAAACGGGACGCAATTTCGCGAGTGAGTTGAACGGTCATCGACAGGCTCCTCAGAAGCGGAATACGAGCAGATACAACAGTATGGTATTGACGATCAGCAATAGTAAAGCGGTCGGCCATTGCGCCTTGATCACGCCGTTCTGGTCTTTCAGCTCCAGCAGCGCCGCCGGCACGATATTGAAGTTCGCGGCCATCGGTGTCATCAAGGTGCCGCAAAAGCCGCACAGCATGCCGATTGCGCCCAGAATCGCGGGGTTGCCGTTGAATTGATGCACGATCAACGGCAGGCCAATGCCGGCGGTCATCACCGGAAAGGCGGCGAACGCGTTGCCCATGATCATCGTGAAGATCGCCATGCCGAAGGTGTACGCCGCGACCACCGCGAATGCCGAGTCGACCGGAATCCACGTTTTCACGAGATCCGATACCACGTGGCCCACGCCGGCAATCGCGAACAGTGCGCCGAGCGCGGCGAGCATCTGCGGCAGGATCGCGGCCCAGCCGACGGTGTCCATCGTGTGCCGTGCGTCCTTGAGCGCGTGCACCGGCGAATCGCGCAGCATGAAGAGCGCCGTGCCGAACGCGACCAGCGTGCCCAGTACGAGCGAAATCAGCGTGACGTTCTTCGTTTCGACGAACGGTGCGTATTTCAGCGTCAATGTGCCGAGCAAGGTAATGACCGGAATCAGCAGCGCGGGGATGAACAGCTTGTTGCCGAAGCGCTGCGCATTCGCTTCGCGGCGCGCGGCGGCCGCTTCGCTGTTACTGTCCGCGCGGCCTTTGCCGAGCTTGCCGGAACCGGCGATCAGCGCAAGCGCGATGGCGAGACAGCCCATCACGAAGTGCGGCAGTTCCCCGCCGAACATGAACGTGATCGCGTAGATGCCCCAGAACAGAAAATTGACGACGCGGCGCGGATTCGAACGGTCTTGCAGATTGAAGAGCGCGAACGCGGCAAACATCAAACCGGCCAGCACATAGAGGGATTCGAGTTTGATCATCACTGCGCGGCGCTCCAGCCCAATGCATTCATTTTGTGCGACAGGCTGCGGTCGAGCAGCATGAGCCGAACCATGTGAATCACGAGCGCGGCGATGGCGGTGGGAATCGCCCATACCGACACGTGCAGCGGTTCGACCACGATGCCGTTCTGTTCGAGAAAGCCTTTGATCAGCAGGATCGACTGGATCGCGATGAAAATGTCTTCGCCGAAGAACACCGCGATGTTGTCCACCGCCGACGCGTTGGCGCGAATCTGCTGGCGCACCGCATCGGGCAATTCGCCGTAGCGGTTCGCAGCGGCCGCTTCGGCCATCGGCGCGATCAGCGGACGCACCATTTGCGCGTGACCGCCGAGCGACGTGAGCCCGAGCGCGGCCGTGACCTGACGAATCACGAAATAGAGCATCAGCACGCGGCCGGTGGTGGCGGCGTGAAGCCGCGAAATCAGGTGCCGCGCCTGTTCCTTCAGGCCGTTGCGTTCGAGCAGCGCGATCACGGGCAGTGTGAGCCAGATCAGGCCCATGTAGCGGTTATCCGCGAACGCCTTGCCGAAGGCGCTGACGATTTCCACCGGCTGCAGGCCGCCGGCCACGCCGGTGGCGACCCCCGCAATGGTCACCACGAGTAGCGCGTTAAAGCGCAATGCGAAGCCGATTACGACGATCGGCACGCCGATTAGAACCCACATAGGGGGTCTCCTTGTTCTGTCTTCTGCCTGGTCGGGGTTGTGCCGCCGCCGTGCGTTCCGGCGCAGATTCGCCGGTTGCCAATGGGTGGCAGGCGACGGAATCTAACACGAGACTTTATCGATAAATAGTCGGTAATTTGGGTTTATCGGGTAAACGCCAGGGTGGGACAGAGAGGGCGCAGGAAGGGCGCAGGAAGGGCGCGGCGAAACAGACCACTGTTCCAGACATCGAAAAATTGCGACTCAGCGGCCACGCGCGCGCGCTATCGTTCCGCCCTTTTCTCGAGGACGCCGACGCGCCCGTGGACCAACCCGCCGCGGCAGCGCTTGCCTGAAGCAGCGCGACACAAACAACACAGTACAAAAAAGAACGGACGCGGGGGGCACGTGGCCCGCGCGAGCGCGTCCATCGCGGCATGGAATGCTGCGGGCAGACGGGGCGAGTGGCTGGATCCGCCCGCACTCGGCATGCACGGCAATACGCACATGATGATGGACGCTAACAGCGACGACGTGTGTTCCGCGTTGTACCCGGATGGCTCGACGAGCATGTGGGGATGGACTGCCGGGTTGCCTTGCGTACCGCCATTACGCCGCGCCGAGTTGCCGCGCAGTTGAATCGATCGCCGCTTTGGCCTTCGAGACGATTTCGTCGATCTCGATTTTGCTGACCACGAGCGGTGGCGACAGCAGCATCCGGTCGCCGGTGGCGCGCATGATCAGATTGCCGTTGAAGCAGAAGTCGCGGCAAATCGTGCCGACGTCGCCGCCATTGGCGAAACGCCTGCGCGCCGCCGGGTCTTGCGCGAGTTGCAGACCGGCCACGAGACCCGCGCCGGCAATCTCGCCGACGATGGGATGATGGGCGAAGGTATCGCGCAGCTTTTTCTGGAAGTACGGGCCAATATCCGTTTTGACGCGCTCGACGATCTTCTCGTCGCGCAGCAGCCTGAGATTGGCGAGCGCGACGGCGGCCGCCACCGGGTGGCCGGAGTAGGTGAGGCCGTGATTGAAGTCGCCGCTCTCGATGATCACCTTGGCGACCCGGTCGTGTAAGCCGACTGCCCCCATCGGTACATAGCCGCTCGTCAGCCCCTTCGCGAGCGTGATCAGATCGGGCTCGAAACCGAAGTGCTGATAGGCGAACCACTCCCCCGTGCGGCCGAATCCGCCGATCACTTCGTCGGCAACCAGCAGAATGTCGTACTTGCGGCAGATGCGTTGAATCTCCGGCCAATACGTCGACGCCGGGAAGATCACACCGCCCGCCCCCTGGAAAGGCTCACCAATAAACGCGGCCACCTTGTCCACGCCGATTTCGAGGATCTTCGCTTCGAGCTGTTGCGCGCGCGCCAGCGCGAATTCTTCCGGCGTCTGCTTGTCTTGCGCTTCGCCGAAGAAATACGGCTGATCGATATGCACGATGTTCCCGACTTTCGAGGGCATCTGTTCATGCATATAACCCATGCCGCCGAGCGTGCCGCCCGCGATCGTCGAACCGTGATAGCCGTTCTTGCGCGAGATGACGAACTTTTTCGTGTGCTTCTGCTGTGCCGCCCAGTACTGGTGAACGATGCGCAGCACCGTGTCGTTGCCTTCCGAGCCGCTGTTGCAATAGAAGAAGTGCTTGAACGGCTCAGGTGTCAATTCCGCGAGCAAGGCCGACAGTTCGATCACCGGCGGATGCGTCGTCTTGAAGAAGGTGTTGTAGTAGGGGAGTTCCTGCATTTGCCGGTATGCGGCGTCGGCGAGTTCCTTGCGGCCATAGCCGACGTTCACGCACCAGAGCCCCGCCATGCCGTCGATGATTCTGTTGCCTTCCGAATCCCATAGATACACGCCCTGGGCTTTGACGATCACGCGGCTGCCGCTGCGATTGAGCGAGCCCATATCCGAAAACGGATGAATGTGATGGGCGGCGTCGAGCGCGCGGTATTCGGCGGTGCTGCGCGCCGCGCTCTGCACGGCTTGCGCGTGTTGCATGTACGCGGCTTCTTCGATTCTGTAGCTCATACTCCCTCCAGTTTTTCTCTTTGCATCTGATAACGACGTCGTAAGACTGGGCCTTTTTTTGATCCGGTCTCAAACGTGCAGCAGCAAATGCCGGCGTTCCCACGAACTGATCACGCGGAAAAACGCCTCGTACTCGGTCTCTTTCAACGCCAGGTAGGCTGTGACGAATTTCTCGCCGAGTACTTCGGCAATCGGTTCGCAGGCGGCCATCAGCGTCAGCCCTTCTTCGAGGTTGCGCGGCAATTGATACGGCAACGCATAACCGTCGCTGAGCAGCGGTTCGGTGGCGTCGAGTTGCTGTGTCATGCCGAGATAGCCCGCGGCCAGCGTCGCGGCAATGGCCAGATATGGATTGCAGTCGACGCCCGGAATGCGGTTTTCGATGCGGCGCGCGGCCGGTCCCGAATGCGGAATGCGAAAACCCACTGTGCGATTGTCATAACCCCACGCGACGTTGATCGGTGCGGCCATGAAGCGCGAAAGACGGCGATAGGAATTGATGTACGGCGCGAAAATCGGCATCAGCGCCGGTGTGTACTTCTGCAAGCCTGCGATATACCTCGTGAACTGCACCGTCGGTTTGCCGTCCGCGCTGGTAAAAATGTTCTCGCCGGTTTCTTCGTCGATGAGGCTTTGATGCATGTGCATTGCCGAACCCGGTTCGCTTTCCATCGGTTTGGCCATGAAGGTTGCATACATCTTGTGGCGCAATGCCGCTTCGCGCACCGTGCGTTTGAACAGGAACACGCTGTCGGCGAGCTTCAACGGATCGCCGTGCATGAAGTTGATTTCCATCTGCGCGGCGCCGACTTCATGGATCAGCGTATCTACTTCCAGTTCCTGCACCTCGCAGTACGCGTAGATGTCTTCGAAAAGCGGATCGAATTCGTTGACCGCTTCGATCGAATATGACTGCCGTCCTGTTTCCGGACGCCCCGTGCGGCCGATGGGCGGTTGCAGCGGCAAGTCCGGGTCCTTGTTCATGTCGACCAGATAGAACTCGAGTTCGGGCGCGATGACTGGCTTCCAGCCTTTGGCCTTGTAGAGTTCGAGTACCCGGCGCAAAACGCGGCGCGGCGAGATCGCGACCGGTGTTCCGTCGAAATGAACGCAATCGTGAATCACCTGAGCAGTGGGATCGACGGCCCATGGAATCATCCGAATGGTGGCCGCGTCGGGCACGCACACCATGTCCGGATCGGTGACGCCGGTGAGCGAGCCGTCTTCCGGATACTCGCCCGTGACGGTCTGGATCATCACCGCCTGCGGCAAGCGCATGGACTCGCCGGATTCGAACTTGCTGCGCGGAATGATCTTGCCGCGCGCGATTCCGGCCATATCCGGAATGATCGCTTCGATTTCGGTGACGTGATGCTTCTTCAGAAAATCGTCGATGTCATGCATGATTGTTCTCTCAGTTTTTGGCGCGCGACCGGCTCAAACCTGCATGGCGGCGGATGCAAATGCCGCGCCGCAGCCGGTCCTGGTGCGCATTCGATCGCGGCACGCGTCGCCGAACGTGCGGAAGATCGCGGTGGAGAGCGGGTCGTCCGCGTACTTCCACTCCGGGTGCCACTGCACGCCCAGTGCGAAAGCGCATGCGTCGTTCACGCTGACCGCTTCGATCAAGCCATCCGGTGCGATGGCTTCGGCAGTGAGACCTACGCCCAGCCGTTCGATGCCCTGGCCGTGCAGGGAATTCACGCGCGCCTCATTCGCGTTGCCCACGAGGCGCTGCAGCAGGCCGCCTCGCATCAACGTGATCGAATGCGACGCCGCGTATTGCACGTCGAGGTCGTCCTGTTTGTTCTCGCGGTGGTCGTTCAGGCCCGCCACTGCGTGAACGCTTTGATGCAGGCTGCCGCCGAACGCCACGTTCATTTCCTGGAAGCCCCGGCATATGGCCAGTACCGGTACGCCGGCGGCGAGCGCCGCGCGCATCAGCGGCAGTGTCGTCGCATCGCGTGCGGCGTCGTGCAGCGTGCCGGGCGCACTGGGATGGCCGCCATAGCGATGCGGCTCGACGTTCGAATAGCTGCCGGTAAACAACAGTCCGTCGACTATCGGCAACACGTCTTCAGCGGACTGGCGTTCACCGAGCGCAGGCAGCAGCATGGCCAAGGCCTGCGAGCCGTCGACAATCGCCGCAATGTATTTCTCGCCGACTGCGTGCGACGGGTGGGCTCCGAGCATCGTTCTGTCGGCGCTGATGCCGACCAGGGGTTTGTTTCGCATAGCGAGGTGTGTGATGTGAATAGCGCTAAAACGCGGCGCGACATGACCTCGCAGCCGCGCAGAATGCGCGAGGCCGCCAGGAGTTTGCGTGCTGTCGCTGTCGAGGGAAGACGCGCCGCGCGCAGTAGCAGGAATGGCCGTTCGATTCGATCCGCCGCAGTGCGCGAGTCACTGAGCCGCGTTAATCCGCGCGAAGCGCAGGGACGGCAGACAGCATCGCGCATACGCACAAACGCGCATAGGCAAGCGGATAGAACGGATGGCGAAAAGGAGGGAGGCGCTACGGCAGCAGCGAGGCAACTTCGTCTGTTCGCACCGCAATGAAAGCGCGCGCGGAAACGGAGTTGTGACGTCGAACTGAACGACGGGACAGGATCGGAAAGACGGACAGGAAGCGGCGGAACGTAAGGCTGCCGTTGCTGCCGTCGGCGATGGCGGTGTCAGCGAGCGTACAACCCGCCTGACTGCGATTCCATCTAACCAAAGGGCCTCGGACTCTCACGATTACACTCGACTGGCAACGTTGAAAGTATTGAACGGCCTGCTCGAAATCCGCACGGGGCGTTTAGAGAAACAGACCGCTGGCATGATCGTCTCGAAGCTGTGCGAAATGAATTCGCGGGGCCCCAGAACATCATGAGATGTCTTTGCCATGCGCGAGACGACCGCCTTGGTAACTAGCATATACGAGCCAATAAGGCCGTCAAACCCCTTTTTGAAAAAGTTGGATCGGAATTTACCCAATGTGCAATTACTCGAGTGATCAAAGGCACTCGTATTCATTGCGCACATTGCATCGATCACCGCGCTTACTCCGCGAGCCTCGCACGCACCGTGTATTCACCCTCGGCGCCTGAATGATCATGATCTTCGAGCATATGGGCCATTGCCGTATTGAAGTCCGGCGGCAGCGGTTCGACTGGATAGCCGCGTTTCTCCCACGCGTCGAGTCCGCCCTTCAGCGCGCGGATATGATGAATGTTCTTGCGATGCAACTGGGCGACGATGCGCTTGGCCGTCGCCTCGTTGGGACACACGCAGTAGACCACGATCGGCCGCTTCAGGAGTTCGGGATGAATCGGATCGGGTGAGTCGAGATCGAGTGGCCGTGCGCCGGCAATCCGGTGCGACTCCTTTTCGCGCACGCTGGGTGGGCGTGCGTCGAGAATCAGCGGCGGCTCATTCGACTTCATCAACGCGTCGAGCTGATCCGGCGTGATACGCGTATGCGCGAGCCAGCGGCGAAACTGCAAACGGCGCACCCAGCGATACAACAGCGCGGCCACGAAGATCGCCGCGAAAGCATCGAAGATCGTGCCGCCGTTTTGCCGCACGAGCAGCACCAGTTGCACGATCTGATCGTGCAACGCGGCGCCGCCGATCACCCACACGCTGGCCCACAACGTGGCGCCGACCATATCCCACCACAGAAACACGCCGACACTAATCGCGGTCGTGCCGAGCAACGGTGCGGAAATCAGCCCGAGTCCCGGCAGAAACTTGGCGATCGTGAGAATCGGCGCGCCGTAGCGCTCATAGGTATTGCGCGCGACGCGCACCGTGGTGTCCAGCGAAAGGGAGAAGCGCACCAGATAGTTCAACAGACGCCGGCCATACGCCCGTCCGGTGAAGAACCATAGCAAGTCGGCGATCAGCGTCGCGGCAACCGCGGCGAACACGACGTGGACGTACGAGGTTTGCCCCATGGCGGCCATGGTGCCGCCGAAGATCAGCATCGGCGCGGCCGGGATCGGCACACCGAGCTGGGTGATGAGCACGCTCATGAAAACGGCCCATACGCCCAGCGAGGCTGGGATAGCAACCGGGAAATGCCACACAACCGCGCTCCTGAGAAGGCAATGAAAGGAAATGAAACGAAGTCAGGCTCTCGCCGCGCATGGCGAACACGCATCGGCGCGAAGAGCGGATTTAAGCACAGGTGGCGAAAGGACGCAGCGAGTGCAGCCGAACGCCGCGTGGATTCTAGCTGGATCAGTCGGCAGGAAGCCACGCGCGAAGCGGCTGGCGCGGCCCAATGGGCCGGTTGCTCAGCGCGAATGGAAAGAGGCGGCGGGTCCGGTCAGATCACGCGTCGGCGGCCGGGTCGTAGGGCACGACGCGTTCGTGTTCGTCCGGATGGTTGCGCGCGACGATGGCGCGCGCGGGGCGCGCGTCGTCGAGATTGAAGGGCTGATGCGGCACGCCCGGAGGAATGAACAGGAAGTCGCCCGCTTCGGTAATCACGGACTCGCGCAAACCCGGACCATAGCGGGTCTCGATTCGGCCTTCGAGCTGGAAGATCGCGGTTTCGTAGTCGGCGTGAAAGTGCGGCTCGGCATGACCGCCCGGCGGCACCACCACCATGTACATCGACAAACCCGTGGCGCCCGCGGTGCCCGCGGAGATGCCGACAAAGTAGGGTAGCCGCTGGGTCGTCATCATCTCCAACTCGGGGCGCACCTTGACGACCGTGGCCCGCGCTTCGCGCAAAACGTCCGACATGGTTTCTCCTGTGCTGGTCGCCGCCGCTGCTCGCGGTTCGGCTCACGTTCCCTGAGACTGCAAGTCTAGACGATATGGGCGGCGAAATCAGACTGTGTCGAGCGCGCAGCAGTTGGGTCGACGATTGCTACAATCGTCTTCGTGCACCTTGAGATATAACGGAGACATCGCATGACAAAAGCTCAACCGATCAGCCGCTACCCCGTGCCGCAGCCGGGCGAATGGCCGGACGACGTCCGCGCCCGCATCCTTGAAGTGCAGGAGAAAGCCGGCTTCGTGCCGAATGTATTTTTGACGCTCGCCCATCGCCCGGACGAATTCCGCGCGTTCTTTGCCTATCACGACGCGCTGATGCTGAAGGACGGCGGCCTCACCAAGGGCGAGCGCGAAATGATCGTGGTCGCCACGAGCGCCGTGAACGAATGCCTCTATTGTGTGGTCGCGCATGGCGCGATTTTGCGCATCTACGAGAAGGCGCCGTTGCTTGCCGATCAGGTCGCCGTCAATCATCGCAAAGCGGATCTCACCGCGCGGCAGAAGGCGATGCTCGACTTCGCGCTGAAGGTGTGCCGCGAATCCGGCGCAGTCGGCGACGCCGATTTCGAAACGCTGCGCGAGCACGGCTTTAACGATGAAGACATCTGGGACATCGCGGCGATTACCGCATTTTTCGGTCTGTCGAACCGGATGGCCAACGTCATATCGATGCGCCCGAACGATGAGTTCTATCTGATGGGGCGCGTGCCGAAAGACGCTGCGGAGAAGCGGAAAAAATAGCCGCACGGATTTGATCTGGTATCCCTATCGAATCGAGCCGCTGAACAAGCCCACTCACGCACGCACTGGTTCGCGCCGAAGCGCGGGCTTGTTCACCGTGGTGTCATCGATCGGAAAGTGCAGCATCGCGGCGACGAGCCCGGCGACAACCGTCGCTTCCCACAGCAGCGAATACGACCCCGTCAGATCGAACACCAGTCCGCCTAGCCACGCGCCGAGAAACGAGCCGATCTGATGGCTCAGGAAGCACACGCCGAACAGGCTGCCGAGGTGGCGCGTGCCGAACACTTTCGCAACCAGCCCGCTCGTGAGCGGCACGGTGCCGAGCCAGGTCAAACCCATCACGGCCGCGAAAATCACCACGGACGCGGCGCTTTTCGGCAACACGAAGAACGCGCCGATCGTCACGCTGCGAATCAGGTAAAGCCAGCCGAGCACATGATGCTGCCGGAACCGGCCGCCGAGCCAGCCGCACGCCCAACTGCCCGCCATGTTGAACAGGCCGATCAATGCGAGCGCGGTGGCGCCAAGCCCGAGCGGCGTATGACAGAGCGAGAGATACTCGGGCAGATGCGTCGCGATGAACGCAAGCTGGAAACCGCACGTAAAGAAGCCGAGGGTCAGCAGCCGGTAGCCGCGATGGCGGGTCGCCAGCGCGAGCACCTCGCGCAGCGGCGCGGCAGGCGCTTCCTGGCGCGGCGTGCCGACTCGCGCGCGCCGGTCGAGCAGGATGCCGAGCGGGGCGATCAACAGCATCAGGAAGGCCAGCACGAAGAGCGACGTGGCGACACCCGAACTTTGCCGGATGCCTTGCACGAGCGGAATCATCAGCACCTGTCCCGCCGAGCCGCCTGCGCTCACCAGCCCCATCGCCATGCTGCGCTTTTCCGGCGTCGCAATGCGGCCGACCGCCGGCAACACGACCCCGAACGTCGTGCAGCTCACGCCGATGCCGACCAGCAGTCCCATGCCGACGATCAACAGCGCGCTGTTCGGCGCTACGGCCGCGAGCCCGAGGCCTGCCGCGAACGTCGTCGCGCCGAACGCGACCATCGGCGCCGAGCCGTAGCGGTCGGCGGCGGCGCCCGCGAACGGTTGCGCGAAGCCCCACACGAGATTGTGCAGCGCGATGGCGAACGCGATCTGCGTGACCGGCAAGCCACGGTCGAACGAGAACGGGCCGATGAAAAGCCCGAAGGTTTGCCGAATGCCCATCGCCGCGCTCAGGATCAGCGCGCCGGCGAGGATCACGAGGATCGTCGGGTTGAAGACGGGGGCGAAGCGTTTGCTATTGGCGCTCGACATGGTTCTGATCTCCTTGGACACCATGGTCGCAGCGGGCGTCAGAACCGGCAAAGGAAAAGATTTCGCCAACAGGTGAGCGTGGCTCACCCGTGCGGTGTTACGTGCGATTCGGCTTCAGCTCGACGCGGTTCTCGAGCGCGGACCGTTGGCATCGGCGGGCGCGTCGAACTGCCCGGCCTCGCCGATGAGCCAGCGTTTGAAGTCGCACAGTTCCGGCCGGCGGTCCGCGTTTTCCGCGCTCACGAGCCAGTAGGCGCCAGCCGAATCGATCGTGTCGGTGGAGGCTTCGACGAGCGCGCCGCTCGCGAGATCGTTATCGACCAGCGGCCTTCTGCCGAGCGCGACGCCGAGGCCCATGGCAGCCGCTTCGAAAGCGAGCTGGATCGTGTCGACGCGCAAACCTCCAGTGGCCTCGATACCGTTGGCACCAGTCGCATCGAGCCACGCCTGCCAGTCTTCGCTCGCCGCGTTCACGTGAATCAGCGTCGCGTGTTCCAGCTTGATGTTGCCGTGCTCATCGCGCAGACTCTCCAGATAAACGGGGCTGCACACAGGTACGAAGCGTTCGCCGAACAGGCGCGTCCACGCGGCGCCCGCGACCGGAGACCGGCTCAGGCGAATCGCGAAATCGAAGCCGTCGACCGGAAAGCCGACCTGGCGGTGCGACGTGTCGACGCTCACGTTCACCTTCGTCCAACGCTCGCGAAAACCCGCGAGGCGCGGCAGCAGCCAGCGCGACGCGAAAGTCGGCGCGCAGCTCAACGCGATCGGGCGGTCCGCGCGATGGTTCGGCAGGCGTTGCGTTCCAATGGCGATCAGCGAAAACGCTTCGGCAACGTAGGACAGGTAATCGGCGCCGGTCGTCGTCAGCGAAATGCCGCGCGGCTCGCGCACGAACAGCTCGACGCCGAGCGCCTGCTCCAGCCCGACGATGCCGTGACTGATCGCGCTCGGCGTCACGTTCAGTTCCGCGGCGGCGAGCTTGAAACTCTGATGCCTGCCGGCCGCTTCGAAGAAGCGAAGCGCGGGCAGAGGTGGCAGACGAAGCGGCATGTTGCATCCCCAAGGACGGCACGCGGTGACGGTGGCTCTGGCTTCAGCCGCGTTTCACGCGCGCGTGCTGTTTCGCAAAAGCATACCTTGCCGCGCGGTTTCGATTGCGGCCGCAATGGCAGGGTTGCCGGATGCCGTCGCCCACCTCGGACGATTTTTTCGCCATGAATGTCGATTTGCCACGACCCCGATCGTCGTGACCATATGGAGGACGACAGGAGCGACGATAAGCGCCCTCCATCCCTTTTCCGCACAAGGAGATGGCTGATGACTGACGTAGACACATCCGCGCAAACACTCAAGCCGGCGCGGCAACTGGCCGGGCAGCCGCCGCGTTTTCCCGGCGAGAGCGCCGACTATCGCCGCGCACGCAACGACTTGCTGGCCGAGGAGATCGAATTGCGCCGCCATATCGAACGGGTGGCGGTGCAGCGCCGCGCGCTGCCGCCTGGCGGCGTCGTGCCCGAGGATTATCGTTTCGACGGCGAAGCGGGCCCGGTGACGCTCTCGGAGATGTTCGGCGAGCACGACACCCTGATCACCTACAACTGGATGTACGGCCCGCAGCGCGCGCGGCCCTGTCCGATGTGCACGTCGCTGCTGAGCGCCTACGACGGCGAAATGCCCGACATCCTGCAACGCGTGGCGTTCGCAGTGATCGGCCGCTCGCCAATCGAAAAGCTCGTCGCGTTCAAGAAGGAGCGGGGCTGGCGGTATCTGCGGCTGTATTCGTCGGGCGGCAACACCTTCAACCGCGATTACGCGGCCGAAGATCCCGCCGGCGACGACAACCCGGCATTGAACGTGTTCACGCGTTCGAACGGCACCGTGCGGCATTTCTGGGCCGAGGAGATGGGGCCGGCGTCTGCGGATCCCGGCCAGGACCCGCGCGGCGCACCGGATCCGATGCCGCTGTGGACGCTGCTCGACATGACACCTGGCGGACGCGGCACCGACTGGTATCCGAGGCTCGACTATCCGAACGTGCCGCGCTAAGCGCGCGGTGGCCGCGTCATCACGCTGCATCCTGCTGCCGTTGCGCGGGGTCTGGACGCGGCCGGACTAGCGCTGCGCGTCCATCGCGTAAGCCTGCCCCGGCGCGGCTTGCAGATATGCGGCAACGGCGCACGCGCGCATCGGCCGGCTGAACAGATAGCCTTGCACCGCGCGCGCGCCAAGCGCTTGGACGACCGCGGCTTGCGACGCCGTTTCGAGTCCTTCCACCACGCATTCGAGCCCCAGGTTGCGGCACAGGTCGAGCACCGACTTGACGATCTTCTTCGACGCGCTGTTCGAGTCCACGTCGGTCACGAAGCTGCGGTCGATCTTGATCGTATCGAACGGCAGCCGATGCACGTAGCTCAGGCTCGAATAGCCGGTGCCGAAGTCGTCGAGCGAGACACGGCAGCCGGCCTGTTTGATCATCGTGAGCGAGCTGCGCGCCTGCTCGAAATCGCGCGTCACGGCGGTCTCCGTGATTTCGAACGACACGCGCTGCGGCGGCACGCCGCTCGCCGCCACGATATCGATCAGACGCCGCGCGCGCGCCGACGTCGAGATGTCCACAGCGGACAGATTGAACGAGAGAAACAGATCGCACGGCCAGCGCGCAGCTTCGTCGAGTGCTTTGTGCAGCAGCACCTCGGTAATGTGCAGAATCAGTTCGGTGCGCTCGGCAATCCGAATGAACTCTTCCGGCCTGATGGCGCCAAGGCGCGCGTTGTGCCAGCGCCCGAGCGCTTCCAGACCGATGGGGCGCCGCGTGAGCAGATCGTAGATCGGCTGGAATTCCAGAAGCAGCTCCGCTTCGAGATCGGCATGGCGCAGTTCCTGGGTCACGAGGCTCGAGCGGCGGATGCGCGTTTCGTGCTCCGTCGAGAAAATCACCGGCTTGCCGCGGCGGCTTTCCTTGCCGAAGTACAACGCGGCGTCGGCACGTTCGAAAACCTGCGCGACGGTCGTGCCGGCTTCGGGAAACGCGGCCCAGCCGATCGTCCCCGACAGCTCGGCGATATTGCCTGCCACGCGATACGGTGCGCTGAGCGCGTCGCAGATGCGCTGGCCCAACTCGACGAGCGCTTCGTCCGATAACCTCTGCTGCGCGAGGACGCCGAATTCATCGCCGCCGAGGCGCGCGAAGAAGAGGCCCGGCTCGGCTTGCGCGAGCAGTCGCGAGCCGACCTCCTGGAGCACGAGGTCGCCGCTCGCGTGACCGTAGATGTCGTTGACCTGTTTGAAGCCGTCCAGATCGATCAGTCCGACATTGAAGCCGCTGCCCGTGGCGAGTGATTGTTCCGCCATCGCGCGCAACGACGCGAAGAAGCTGCGCCGGTTGGGCAGGTCGGTCAGGCTGTCGATGCTCGCGAGACGGAAGTTGTCGTCGCTGAGCCGCTGTGTTTTCTGCTGGCTCGCCTGCAGTTCGCGCTGTGCATGCACGACGTCGGCGAAGGTCCGGTAATAGAGCTGGATGATGACTGCGAGCGCGACGCCCACCAGCGTCATATCGATCGCCATCGCGATGAACACCGGATAGCCCGTGAAAACGAGGAAGGTGGAAAAGCTTAGGATGACGATGGAAAGCAGTAGCAGCGCGGCCGTGCGCAGATGCATCAGGCAGAACACGCAGCCGACCAGCGTGGTCGCCATATAGAACGCGACCTGCGCCTGCTCGAACGCGGTGCCGTAGGGAAACAGCAGAAGCGACCAGGCGCTGAACGCGACGCCGAACAGGCCGGCGAGCCAGGTCACTTGGCGCAGTTCGGCCTCGGCCGTGTCGCCGGTGAGCACGCGGTGCCGGACGTGCCACCAGCGTATGCAACGGACAATGCACAACGTGCACAGCACGGCGGGCAGATAGATGGACAACCATGCCGGCGCACTTTGCCAATGCGTGACCGCTACGGCCATCGTGTTGACGAGCAGGATGAAATAGAGAAGCGGAATCTGACGGCTGAACGCCTGAAGCTGCGAGCACGCGAGCTCTGGGTCGCGTTCCGTGACCCAGCGTGCTTCCCTTAATCTGGCTAGCCGACCCATTCCCTTCCTTTTAACGTTTGCGTCGCGTACGCAGCTTTGTATATCGGCAATGCCGGGGCGAGCTTGATAGGCTATTGGAAGGAAATAAATGGGGCGTCGAGCAAGCGGTAAGTCCGACCTGGCAGGACTTTGATGCGCGAGTCATTTATGCCGCGCCGCGTACTGTGCCTGGCGTTTCTGCTGATTCATAGCATCGGGCACGACAGCACACGTTGAGGGGGAACGGCGGTGCCGGGTTCGCCATTGGTGGCCGGCGTGCCTTGCGGCGGGGTCGACACGAGGCGCACCGCATTCACGCCCGCATTCGCCAGCACGTATTTTTCCGCGCTTTTCTCGGGTTGCCAGTATGCGCGAAAGGCGCCGCTGTCGCCGAAGATCAGCAGCTTGCCGTGGACCGTTTTCGCGCCGCTGACCAGATCGACGGGTTCGCCGTCCCGCATTTTGAAGCCTTCGGGTGTCGCCGAACCGGTTGCGCCGACGAGCGTGGCGCAGCCGTTATCGTCGGCCGCCGAGGCGGCGCACGACAGCGTGGCAACCAGCAAGCCTGTTGCAATATGGCGAAACTTCATTTTTATTTCCTCCCGAATTCTTAAATCGCTCGGGGCGTCGAGCGCCCCACGCCGAATTTCTGCGATCCACCCTAACACAGCCAAAATGCGTGCTCGCAGCCGTTTTGGGGCCGCTAAAGTACTGAAATTGCAACGGATTGTGATGCGCTGCCGATGCGCGCAAAGCGCCGGAAGCGCGTAAGCGCGCGATTCTTATGGCACTTTGCGACGAAAAATCGTCAAATTGGCTCTGGGCGGGTGATACAAGCCTTACACGAAGGTTTGCGCGAATGCGCGCCTATGCGTTAGTGTGTCGGTCCCGGCGCGACAGATGTGGCGCCGGTTCCATGATTACCATACGGGAAGTGCTATGAACAAACAGGAACTGATTGATGCAGTCGCCGCAGCGACGGGCGAAAGCAAAGCGGCCACCGGCCAAACCATCGACGCAATCGTCGAAGCGGTGACCAAAGCGGTTGTCAGCGGCGATACGGTGCAACTGGTCGGTTTCGGTTCTTTCTCGACCGGCGCGCGCGCAGCACGCGTGGGCCGCAATCCGTCGACGGGTGCCGAGATCCAGATCGCGGCAGCCAAGACGGTGAAGTTCACCGCCGGCAAGGCGTTCAAGGAAGCCGTCAACGCGTCGTAATGCAACGCGCTTCACGCCGGAGCATCCGCGTGCGCGCTGCCATGCTGTGACGCGTGCGGCGAGCCATGTATCGGGCGTGATGAATCACGCGCTGCCCAACCCCGTCGAGCTGGACCGGTCGGTGGCTGGTGCGGCGCGTGTGCCTGAGTCGCGATGAATTGCGACTTGCGACGCGCCTCGTTCGACCTGCGGCTCAACCCGCCGCACGACGCTTGCGGGTGGCGTCGGCGAGGGTGTCGAGCGCCGGCTCGGTTTGCGCCCAGCTCACGCAGGCATCCGTAATCGATACGCCGTAACGCAGCGGCACACCGGCCTTCAGATCCTGACGGCCTTCGTCCAGATGACTCTCCAGCATGACGCCGATAATGCGGCGCTCGCGCTGCGTGAGTTGCTGCGCCAGATCCTGCACCACGTCCAGTTGGCGCAAATGCGATTTGCCCGAGTTCGCATGCGAACAATCGATCATCACCTGTTCGCGCAGACCCGCTGACTTGAGCGCCGCGCAGGTCGCCTCCACCGACGCGCTGTCGTAGTTCGGTCCTTTCTTGCCGCCGCGCAGGATCACGTGCGCGTCGTCGTTGCCGCGCGTTTCGAAGATCGCGGCCATGCCCATTTTCGTCATGCCCATGAACGCGTGGCTCGCACGCGCCGCGACGATCGCGTCCGCGGCGATCTGCACGCCGCCGTCGGTGCCGTTCTTGAAGCCGATCGGGCAGCTCAACCCCGAGGCCAGTTGCCGATGACTCTGGCTCTCCGTCGTGCGCGCGCCGATGGCGCCCCACGCGATCAGATCGGCGATGTATTGCGGGCTGAGCAGGTCGAGAAATTCGGTGGCGGTGGCGAGGCCCAGGCCGTTGATGTCGAGCAGCAGTTGCCGCGCGAGGCGCAGGCCTTCGTTGATGCGGAAGCTGCCGTCCAGACGCGGGTCGTTGATATAGCCTTTCCAGCCGACCGTAGTGCGCGGCTTCTCGAAGTAGACGCGCATCACGATCAGCAGATCGTTCTTGTAGGTGTCGGCCGCGGCCTTGAGCTTGCGGGCGTATTCGATCGCCTGGTCGTGGTCGTGAATCGAGCAGGGGCCGACGATCAGCACGAGCCGGTCGTCGCGGCCATGCAGAATGTCGGCGATTTCCGCGCGCGTTTTTTCGACGAGCGTCTGCACCGCTGGCGGCACGGGCAGTTCGTCTTGCAGCAGCGCAGGGGAAATCAACGGACGTACCGCGCCGATCCGGACGTCGTCGATGCGCGTAGTGTCCTGGGTGGCGTCGGCCGAGCCGACTTCCTGATCGTGCAAAGGATTGTCGATGGCGCTCAAAATATTCTCCCGGGGCCTGGATGATGAGGCGGCGTGGCCGCCTGAATGTGCGCGTGCCTGCACGCCGGTTTCGCGTGGACTCTGCGCTGGGATTATGTTGTTTTTATCGAGTTTGCGTCGATCCGCTGGCGCGATTATGACACCCGCTTGCCGCAGCGAGGACTGCGGCGGATCAGAGTTTGCCGATCAACGCCATCGCGGCGGCCGGATTGCGCTCCTTGAAGCCGCTGATCACGTACAGGTAGACATCGCGTGCGGCCGCTTTGGCCGGCGGCTCGGCGCAGGTCTCCAGGTCCGCCGGCGTGGTGCCGGCGGCAAGCTGGCGTGCGCGCTCGGCCCATGCGTCGAGTGCTTTCGCCGAGTAGCCCTTGGCCTGCTTGTCGGTCGTGCCCATGATGCGGACGTACACGAACGGCGCGGTGAGGTCGGCGATTTGCGGGTAATCGCTGTCGCCGGCGAGCACGACCGCAACCTTATACTTTCTCGCGAGCGCGATGAATTCCGGCGACTTGAACGTGTCGTTGCGCACTTCGATCGCGTGCCTGAGCTTCTGGCCTTCGATACTGGCGGGCAGCAGTTTCAGAAACGCTTCGAAGTCTTCGTGATCGAATTTCTTGGTCGGCGCGAATTGCCAATTGATCGGACCGAGCTTCTGTTGGAGCAGCAGCACGCCACTCGCGAAGAAGCGTTCGATCGTTTCGCCTGCTTCCGCCAGCACTTTTCTGTTGGTTGCGTAGCGCGGCGCTTTTAGCGAAAAGACGAAATCGTCCGGTGTCTCCTGATACCACTTCTCATAGCTCGCCGGCTTCTGCAAGCCGTAAAACGTGCCGTTGATTTCTATCGACGTGAGATTGCGGCTCGCGTATTCGAGTTCGCGGGCTTGCGTGAGATCGTCCGGGTAAAACGGGCCGCGCCACGGCGCATAGGTCCAGCCGCCGATGCCGATGCGAATGTTCGCGGTTTTCGTGGATTTCGCGCGCTTGGTGCTCGTTACGCTTGTTGCTTCAGCCACCTGGAATCTCCTTCTGGACACGGCCGGGGAAGCAGTAGATTAAGCTTCTTTTTGCCCGCCGCACAGACGTGGAGAATCGCCTTCGCAGAGAAACGGCGCATTGACCGCGCGCTATGCGTCACGCGGTGTAGTTGGCGAACGCCGCGCAGCTGCTGCTTCGAAGCGCCGGTTCGCCTCCGCCACTTCCATCCTGAACTGCTGCAATGCACTCACGGCCAGGTCCGGCGGCGTGAGCGCGCTCCACAGCACGTCGATCAGTTGATCCGCGGTCGCGTCGATATCGATCTGCCGGTTCGTCAGCGTGGCGTCCCACAGCACGTGCTCCATCGGCCCGAACACCATCGAGCGTAATAGACGCAGCGGCATGTCGGCGCGAATCTGCCCGCTCTCCTGGCCTTGCGCCAGCACGCGCATCAACGGCGCGGTGTAGCGGCGCTGCAGTTCGGTCAGCGCCTCGCTCAACTCGTGATGACGCGCGCGGCCCTCGGACAGCACCAACGCGCACAGATCGGTGCCGTTCACCAGCATCAGTCGCAAATGCGTGCGCACGATGAAAGCGAATTGCTGGCGTACGTTGCCGTCGCGCGGCAAGTCGGACTCGATGGCCTCGATGATCTCGTCGTACCAGTCGCCGATTACGCGCGCGCACAGCTCGCGCTTGCCACGGAAATAGCTGAACACGGTCGCCTCTGAAATGCCGAGACGCTGCGCGATCTCCGCGGTCGTCGCGCGCTCGTAGCCTTTTTCGGAGAACACGTCGCGCCCCGCCTGAAGAATCTCCTTCACGCGTTGTTGCGATTTGCGTCCGGCCGGCTGGCGGCGCGACACGGGTAGTTCGGCCTTCACGGCAACCGTCATATGAGTCAGGTTCAGATTTGCGGCTCGGATTGAGCCGAAGGACAGGCGTCTGGCGCCTGATGACGGCGATCCTATCACGGAAGATGGCATGCGGAGCCCCTTGGGCCATTTTCTGAGTAACACTCAAAAATACCTATTGACGCTTACGTCAATCTGGCGTGAAATGCGCGTTGAAGCTAGCGCGCCTCGCGCAGCATGGCAGCGGTCCGGCAGACCGCGAACGTCGCCAGGCTGCGCCCGACCCGCGCCCGGACCTGCCGGCGCCCCATGAGGCAGACCGGTCGTCAACGAACTCTGGAGACACAGCAATGCACAACCTGCCCGGTTTGCAATTCCCGCTCGGCGAAGAAATCGAAATGCTGCGCGACAGCATCGCGGGATTCGCCGCCAAGGAAATCGCCCCGCGCGCCGCGGAAATCGATCGCACGGATCAATTCCCAATGGACCTGTGGCGCAAGTTCGGCGATCTCGGCGTGCTCGGCATGACGGTTTCGGAGGAATACGGCGGCGCGAACATGGGCTACACCGCGCACATGATCGCGATGGAGGAGATTTCGCGTGCGTCGGCTTCGGTCGGCCTCTCGTATGGCGCGCATTCGAATCTGTGCGTGAACCAGATTCACCGCAACGGCACCGACGCGCAAAAGCAGAAATACCTGCCCAAGCTGGTCTCTGGCGAGCATGTCGGCGCACTCGCGATGAGCGAGCCGAACGCGGGCTCGGACGTGGTCAGCATGAAGCTGCGCGCTGAGAAGAAGGGCGACCGCTACGTGCTCAACGGCACGAAGATGTGGATCACCAACGGCCCGGATTGCGACACGTTGGTGGTCTATGCGAAGACCGATCCCGAAGCGAATTC
Source organism: Paraburkholderia sp. RAU2J (assembly GCF_003634845.1). Classification (NCBI taxonomy): domain Bacteria; kingdom Pseudomonadati; phylum Pseudomonadota; class Betaproteobacteria; order Burkholderiales; family Burkholderiaceae; genus Paraburkholderia; species Paraburkholderia sp. RAU2J. The sequence goes on along the minus strand of NZ_RBXG01000002.1, from coordinate 2,437,863 downwards.
GCGCGGCATTACCGCGTTTATCGTCGAGAAGGGCATGAAGGGCTTTTCGGTGGCGCAGAAGCTCGACAAGCTCGGCATGCGCGGCTCGCACACCGGTGAGCTGGTGTTCGAGAACGTCGAGGTGCCGGAAGAAAACATTCTCGGCCAGCTGAACGGCGGCGCGAAGGTACTGATGAGCGGCCTCGATTACGAGCGCGCGGTGCTCGCGGGCGGCCCGACCGGCATCATGGTCGCGGTGATGGACGCGGTGGTGCCGTATATCCACGACCGCAAGCAGTTCGGCCAGTCGATCGGCGAGTTCCAGCTGATTCAGGGCAAGGTGGCCGATCTCTACACCACGCTGCAGGCGTGCCGCGCTTATCTGTACGCGGTGGGCCGTCAACTCGACACGCTCGGCAACGAGCACGTGCGCCAGGTGCGCAAGGACTGCGCCGGCGTGATTCTCTATACCGCGGAAAAGGCCACGTGGATGGCTGGCGAGGCGATCCAGATTCTCGGCGGCAATGGCTATATCAACGAGTATCCGGTCGGGCGCTTGTGGCGCGATGCGAAGCTCTACGAAATCGGCGCGGGCACGAGCGAGATCCGCCGCATGTTGATCGGCCGCGAGCTGTTTGCCGAAACGGTCTGACGTGCGGTGATGGCGCTGCGTCACGCGGAGAATCACGCGGCGCACCTGCCTCACACGACGGCGCGCCTCGACGCGGCGCGCCGAACGCCCGACCTCTATAAAAAGCGGCAAAAAGGAGAAGACACTTCATGCCGATCATCGAATCCAGGCTGAATCCGCGCTCGGACGACTTTCGCGCCAATGCGGCGGCGCTCGAAGCGCTGGTCGCCGATCTGCGCGCGAAGGTCGCCAAGCTCGCGCTAGGCGGCGGCCAGGCCGCACGCGACAAACATACGGGGCGCGGCAAACTGCTGCCGCGTGATCGCATCGAGAAGCTCCTCGACCCCGGCACGCCGTTTCTCGAGTTCTCGCAACTCGCCGCGTACAACATGTATCACAACGACGCGCCCGGCGCGGGCGTGATTACCGGCATCGGCAGAATCGCGGGGCAGGAGTGCGTGATCGTCTGCAACGACGCGACGGTCAAGGGCGGCACCTATTATCCCGTCACCGTGAAGAAGCACGTACGGGCTCAGGAAATCGCCGCGGAAAATCATTTGCCCTGCGTGTATCTGGTCGACTCGGGCGGCGCGAATCTGCCGAATCAGGACGACGTGTTCCCCGATCGCGATCACTTCGGCCGCATCTTCTACAACCAGGCAAATCTGTCGGCGGCGGGCATTGCGCAGATCGCCGTCGTGATGGGCTCGTGCACGGCGGGCGGCGCGTATGTGCCGGCGATGAGCGACGAGTCGATCATCGTGAAGAATCAGGGCACCATTTTTCTCGGCGGGCCGCCGCTCGTGAAAGCGGCGACGGGCGAAGTGGTCAGCGCGGAAGATCTCGGCGGCGGCGATGTGCATACGCGTTTGTCGGGCGTGGTCGATCATCTCGCGCAAAACGACGCGCACGCGCTAGGGATTGCGCGCAGTATCGTCGGCAATCTGAATCGCACGAAACCCACGCCGCTCGCGTTGCAGGAACCGAAGCCGCCGCGCTACGACGTGAAGAGCATGTACGGCGTGATTCCCGTCGATACGCGTAAGCCCTTCGATATCCGCGAGGTGATCGCGCGCATCGTCGACGACTCCGCGTTCGACGAGTTCAAGGCACGCTACGGCACCACGCTCGTCACCGGCTTCGCGCATATCTGGGGGCATCCGGTCGGCATCATCGCGAACAACGGCATTCTGTTTTCGGAGTCGGCGTTAAAGGGCGCGCATTTCATCGAGCTATGCTGCCAGCGCAAGATTCCGCTGGTGTTCCTGCAGAACATCACCGGCTTCATGGTGGGCCGCAAGTACGAAAACGAGGGCATTGCGCGTAACGGGGCGAAGATGGTGACGGCGGTCGCGACTGCCAGGGTGCCTAAGTTCACGGTGATCATCGGCGGCTCGTTCGGCGCGGGCAACTACGGCATGTGCGGGCGCGCGTATTCGCCGCGGTTCCTGTGGATGTGGCCGAACGCGCGCATCTCGGTGATGGGCGGCGAGCAGGCGGCGTCGGTGCTGGCCACCGTCAAGCGCGACGGCATCGAAGGCAAGGGCGGCGCGTGGAGTGCCGAAGAGGAAGAAGCGTTCAAGCAGCCGATTCGCGACCAGTACGAACATCAGGGCCATCCGTATTACGCGAGCGCGCGCCTATGGGACGACGGCGTGATCGACCCGGCGCAAACGCGCGACGTGCTCGGCCTCGGCTTGTCGGCCGCGATGAACGCGCCGATCGAAGACACGCGTTTCGGCGTGTTCAGAATGTGACGATGCGCGACGAAGCGCAGGAGCTGCGACGATGCAATACGAAACACTGAATGTGCAATTGGCCGGACAGGTCGCCACGGTCACGTTGAATCGCCCGGACGTGCGCAACGCGTTCAACGAGACGATGATCGCCGAAGTGACCTCGGCCTTCGCGGCATTGAACACGCGCGACGACGTGCGCGCGGTAGTGCTCGCCGCGAACGGCAAGGCGTTCTGCGCAGGCGCCGACCTGAACTGGATGAAGAAGATGGCCGGTTACTCGGACGACGAGAACCGCGCCGATGCGATGCTGCTCGCGAACATGTTGGCGTCGGTGTATCGCTGCAACAAGCCGGTCATCGCGCGCGTGAACGGCGACGCATACGCGGGCGGCATGGGCCTGATCGCCGCGTGCGATATCGTGGTGGCGGTGCAGAGCGCGCGCTTTTGCCTGTCGGAAGCGCGGCTCGGTCTGATTCCCGCGACCATCGCGCCGTACGTGATCCGCGCGTTGGGCGAGCAGGCCTCGCGCCGCTATTTCGTCACCGCCGAGGCCTTCGATTGCGCGACGGCGTTGCGCCTCGGCTTCGTCAGCGAAGCGGTCGAAGCCGGGCAGCTCGACGCCGCCGTTGTGCAGATCGCCGACACGCTCTGCGCGAATGGGCCGCAAGCGGTGCGCGCCTGCAAGCAGCTCGTGCAGGACATTGCGGGCCACGAGTTGAACGATGCGATGATCGAAGACACGGCGGCGCGTATCGCGCGTACGCGCGCCGGCGCGGAAGGTCGCGAAGGCGTCGCGTCGTTCCTCGAAAAGCGCACGCCGGGCTGGCGCGGCTGACGCGCGAGCATGCCCATTGCCGGGGCGCGTAGGCGCGCCTCAACCCGATCAGAACAACAGCGCCGAACGGCCCATTTCATCGAGACATTCATGTTCAACAAGATCCTGATTGCCAACCGTGGCGAGATTGCCTGCCGCGTAGCCGCGACCTGCAAGCGGCTCGGCATCGCGAGCGTGGCCGTCTATTCCGACGCGGACGCCGACGCGAAACACGTGGCCGCGTGCGACGAGGCGGTGCACATCGGCGGCTCGACGGCGGCGGAAAGTTATCTGCGGGTCGCGCGCATCATCGAAGCGGCACGGGCCACCGGCGCGCAGGCGGTGCATCCGGGCTACGGGTTTCTGTCGGAGAACGAAGATTTCGCGCACGCGTGCGAGGCGGCCGGCATCGTCTTCATCGGACCGCCGGTTTCGGCCATCGCCGCGATGGGTTCGAAGGCCGCAGCGAAAGCGCTGATGCACGCCGCCTTGGTGCCGCTCGTGCCCGGCTATCACGGTGACGATCAGGACCCGGAGTTGCTGCATCGCGAAGCGGATGCGATCGGCTATCCGGTGCTGCTCAAAGCGAGTGCGGGCGGCGGCGGCAAGGGCATGCGCGTGGTCGAGCGCAGCGAGGATTTCGCGGCGGCGCTGGCCTCGTGCAAGCGCGAGGCCGCGAGCAGTTTCGGCAACGACCGTGTGCTGATCGAAAAGTATTTGACGCGGCCGCGTCACGTTGAAGTGCAGGTGTTCGCGGACCGTCACGGCGGCGCGGTGTATCTGTTCGATCGCGATTGCTCGGTGCAGCGGCGTCATCAGAAAGTGCTGGAGGAAGCGCCGGCGCCCGGGCTCAGCGCTGAAATCAAGCGCGAAATGGGCGAGGCCGCGGTGGCCGCCGCGCGCGCGGTGAATTACGTCGGCGCGGGCACGGTCGAGTTCATCATGACCGGCAGCGGCGATTTCTATTTCATGGAAATGAACACGCGTTTGCAGGTCGAGCATCCGGTCACGGAGATGGTGACGGGGCAGGATCTCGTGGAATGGCAACTGCGCGTCGCCGCCGACGAACCGCTGCCGCTCACGCAGCAGCAGCTGAAGCTGGATGGTCACGCGATCGAGGCGCGCATTTATGCGGAGCATCCGGCGCGCGGCTTTCTTCCGTCGACGGGCAAGCTCAAGCATCTGCGCATGCCCGAAGGCGTGGAGTTCGCGATCGATGCAGCCGGCGGAGGCACTGCCGCTACAGGCGCGGCCTTACCCGGCGCAGCGGGCCGCAAGGCGCCGGTGCGGATCGACAGCGGCGTGCGCGAGGGCGACACCATCACGCCGTTCTACGACCCGATGATCGCCAAGCTGATCGTCCACGGCGCCACGCGCGAAGAAGCGCTCGCGCGCCTGAGCCGCGCATTGCATGCGTGCGAGGTGGTTGGCCCGCATACCAACGTCGAGTTCCTGCAACGCATCGTCGCGAGCGAGCCGTTTTCCACCGCCGATCTCGACACGGGATTGATCGAGCGTCACCACGACGCGCTGTTTGCTCCGCACAGGAAGCCCTTCAAGGAAGCGCTCGCGCTCGCCTGCGCCGCGCTGCTCACGCGCGAGGGCGGAACGGCGCACGGCGCGTCGCCGTGGGATGCGTTATCGCACTGGCGACTGAACGGCGGCTATACGCAGACGCTCGGCTGGCGCGAGATCGGTCACGGCGACAATGAACACGCGTTCACGGTCTCGTTCGGCCGCGATGGCGGCACGCAGACGCTCGAACACGACGGCGTGCGCGAAGACTTTTCGTGGTCGAGCGGGGCGGGCGAGCACGTATTCCGCGCAACCCTCGGCGATGCGCGGGTGACGGGACGCGTGTTCATCGACGGCGATACATTCCATGTGTTCTGTCTCGGTGAGGCGCTCGCGTTCGAGTGGCAGAACCTGCTCGCGCATGCCGCCGACGCGGAAGGCGGCGAGGGCCGCCTGACCGCGCCGATGCCAGGCAAGGTGATCGCGGTGCTGGTCGAACCGGGCGCCGTGGTCGAGAAGGGCGCGCCGCTGCTCGTGATGGAAGCGATGAAAATGGAGCACACGATCGGCGCGCCGGCGGCCGGTACGGTGACCGAAGTGCTCTACGCGGTCGGCGATCAGGTGGCCGACGGCGCACAGCTTCTCGTGCTGGACGTGCAGTAGTTTTGCGGCTCAGGCGAGGCGCGCATAGCCGGCGGCGCGCGCTTCGTTTTCGAGTTGCCCGATCCGTTCGTAGTCCGTCAGCGGTAGTACGGAAAAGCCCTGCAAACGCAGGCGTTTTGCGCGTTCGGGGCGCACTTCGAGGGTTTCGTTCAACGCTTCGCGCAGCGCTTCGATGGTGGCCGGCGGCACCGTGCCGGACGCGATCAGCGGCAAACCCGGCGACGCCGCCGTCATGCCGATCGCGCGAACCCGCCGCGCCAACTCCGGCATCACGTCGTTGACGAACGCGAAGGTCACGCAATCGACCGCGGCGACATCCGCGCGATCGTCTGCGATGGCGCGCAGCGAACCGAGATGGGAGCCCGTGCGCAGCACCGTGCTGAAGAACATGCCGGCGCGCGCGAGCGGCGCGACCGCATGCCGAAACACATTCATGCCGCTATTCGAATCGTCCTGGTTGTAGGCGGCGCGCGCCCCCCGGCAAGCCGCGAGCGTATCGAACTGCGCGTCGGCTCGCGTCACCAGCACGCTCGCGTAGCGCGCCTCCTCGCAGCCCGGCGCGTCGAAGCGCGGCGTCGCGATCAGGCGAACCTGTTCGTGCAGGCCGTGCATCAGCGGATAGCCGCAGGTTTGTGAGAGCAGCAGGTTGGGACGCCGCCAGAAGCCGTGCAATTCTTCGTCCGGCTCGACGATGCGGCACGCCGGCTTGACCCGGCGCAGCACGTCGACAAGCCACGCTCGCCACTCGAAGTCGAGGGCGGGCGTGACGTTATACATGGGCAGGGCGGCGATCCAGGTCATGATGCGATTCTGACACGGCTAATGTCTGACCATTCGGAATTCGTCGAGTCCGAGCCGCACTGGCTCGGTCGGTCTGACGGTCCACTTCTGCGCGGCGACCGAGAGGATCTCCAGTTGCGCGTCCTCGAACGCGACGAGCAGGTCCTCCTTGCGCTTGCTCGCCGCCCCGCAGAACGTGACGAGCGCTTCGGCGCTGACTTCGAAAATCTGCGCACGATCGTCGCAGCACACCCGGAACGCGACTGTCGCGCATTCCGTCACACAGGGCCTAAACCCTTCATCGACATAAACCGACATGACGATCTCCCTCCGACGCCCGAGTCAACAGGATGACAAGCCGTAGGTTTTGAGTATGTGGGAGAACCGGCATTTGCGGCGAAATGGCGGGTATTCCGAGGCCTGACTCGGGCGGAAATTGACTACATGCTGCAAGCTTTTGTAAGCGCCTACCTGGTTCTGGCCGGTATTCATCCGTTGTTCGCGCGCATGCGCTGCCTACACTCGATGCGGCGACTTCGCGTTTGCTCGGGACAGTCGGTACGGAGGGGGACAGGATGAATTACGTTAGTCGATACGGCACGGTGCTGATGCGCAAGCGGGTCCGGCGGTGGTTATTCGCCGCGACGCTGGTTTGCGCATGTGGTCTGCAGGGCTGCGCGACTTCGCTCGAAACCTTCGGGCTCGGTGCCGGGGTGGGCATTGTCGGGGCGCTAGGGGCGCTTGGTTGTGCGATCGGTTGCCGTTGATCGCATCTGAGGGGTTTCGTGTGCGTAGCGGACCGTTGCATCGAGCGAGCCGGCGAAGCCGCGTGAGACGCATCTATCGTTGCGACTGCGCACGGGTCGGGAGATCGGCCGGTATGGCTGATGGTCGCAAGGGGCGCCAGCGCCTGACCCACGGCAACGCATCGGGCCTGGTGTCGTCGGGTAAGGGGTAGCTTGCCGGGTGCACCGCGTGAGCGACCGGCGCACATGCGTAGCGCGCCAGCCATTCCTTATAGCCGCTTACCAGAAAGCCGCCGTTGCGATCGAGGTAAGCGTCGCGCCGCGCTTCGTAGATCTTTTTCAGCGCGAACCACGGCAGGTGTGGCAGATCGTGATGCACCGCGTGATAGTTGTTGTTCAGGAACAGCAGCCGCCAGCACCATGCTATCGAGCAAAGTATCTGCCCAATCGTGCATAGGCGGCGAGCCCTTGCGGCGGCGTGTTCTCAGGCCTTCACGGCGCATCCGCGACGCGGCACGCGTGATCCATCAGACCTTCGGCCGAGCCGCTGCCGTCGTCGACGTCGATGCCGCTGTTCAGGATCAGCCATCCATCGGTGTCCGCTGACGGCCCCGCGCCTGTCACGAGGATGGTTTGCGTCGCCATGGCTTCGCCATCCTGATTGTCCCGCGCGACAATGCGGAAAGGATTGCCGGCTTGACTCAACGAAGTCACGCGCATGATCCGGTAACGCCGGCCGTCGATCGTATCCCAATGCCACTGGCCGGGCGCGTCCTTCGCGTGACGCCCGAGCGCAAGGCTGACGTCGCGCCGCATGCAGTCGATATGGATATGCAGCTGGTTTTGCGAGCGGCGATATGGGGAGTTGATCTCGAGTCCGAGCAGATTGTCCGGCAGCGTACGCTTGACCGACTGCTCGACATCATGCCGCGAACCCCACGCATCGACCCAGTAATCCTGCGCGTGCGGCGCCAGTATCAGCGGACTTTCGATTCCGGTGATGCGATCGGTCGGAATCAGCAGATACTGCGAGCGCCCGACAATATCCTTCAGGATCACATAGCGTTTCTCGAGATCGACGCGCGTGCATTGGCCCGGCGTGCCGGTGGCCTGCTGCGACGGCACGCAGCGTACGTCGACGATTTTCCACAACGCGTTCGAATCGACGGTGGCAAGGCGCGCGCATGCGGTGACGGTGAGGGTGATGGCGAATGCCGCGGCCAGTCTCGCGGCATGGCGCAAACGGGTTCGCTGAGGGCAGGTGGGTGAAGGGCTGGGTGTCGGTGTTGGCATCGGCACTTGGGTTGGTGTTGTCGGAAGAGTTGGCTGTCGCAAAGAGCAAAGGGCAAAGGGCAACGGGCAACGGGCAAAGGGCAACATCAAAGCACGGGCGCCGGCACCGCACCGAGCACCTGCTCGAACGCGACGCCGATCGCAAGCAGGCGCCGGTCGGCACCGAGCGGCCCGTCCAGTTCGAGGCCGACCGGCAGGCCGCTCGCGGTCATCCCCGCGGGCAGCGAGAGGCCTGGAATGCCCGACGTGCTGGCCGGATCGGTATTGCGCAGAAACGCCTCCATCGTATCGATCGACGGCCCACCGTCGATCGACACACTCGACGAACCGCTCAGGTCGTCGATCGGCACTGCGGCGAGACGCGTGGTCGGAAACAGCAACGCGTCGAGGCGCTCGCCGGCGAACGTCGCGGCCATGTACTGCTGCAAGCGCGGCCGCCACTGATTCAGCGCCGCCGCGTAGTGGCCGCCGAGCGCATCGGCGAGCACGCTGTCGTAGATGGCGCGCACGTCCGGACTCGCGATGCGCGCGGCCAGCTCGGCGACGGTGCTCACCGGCGCGTCGTTGGCGACGAGCCACGCGCGCACGTCGTCGCGCGCTTCGTGGATCGCAATCGGGACGCCGACCATGCCGTTCAGGTGCTCCAACTCGTCCATCGCGACCGGCACGAACACGACGCCCGCCGTTTCGAGCCGGCTCAACGCGGCGCGCGCCACGTCTTCCACGTGTCGTTCGAGCGCCTCCCATAGCGGCGCGGGCAGACCGATGCGCAGCCCGCTCAGCGTGAGCGCCGGCAGCGCGCCCGCGCCGGTGATCACGCCGTCGAGCAGCGCGATGTCTGCGACGGTGCGCGCCATCGGTCCAACGGTGTCGCGCGTGTGGCTGATCGGCACGACGGCGTTGGGATCGTGATAGCGCCGCTCGGCGCCGCCGTTGCCGACCGACGGACGAAACCCGGCGGTGCCGGTCAATGCAGCGGGAATGCGGGTCGAGCCGCCGGTGTCGGTGCCCAGACCTGCGGGCGCGATGCGCGCGGCGATCGCAACGGCAGTGCCGCCCGACGAGCCGCCCGGAATCAGCGAGGGATCGTAGGGATTGCGCACCGGTCCCGCATGCGCGGCGAAATTCGTGCTCGTGATGCCGAACGCCAGTTCATGCATGTTGGCCTTGCCGAGTACGATCGCGCCCGCATCCACGAGCCGTTGCACGGACGGTGCATTGGCCTTCGGAATGAAGCCTGCGAGCGCGGGCGTGCCCGCCGAAGTCTGCAAGCCCGCCGTATTGATGTTGTCCTTGACGACGATGGGCAGGCCCGCGAGCAGCAATTGCGCTCTGGCGGCGGCCGGCAATGCGTCGATGCGCTGCGCGGCGGCGAGCGCGCCGTCGAGATCGAGCGTGGTGAGCGCGTTCAGGCTGGAGAGCGAGGCCGCGCGCGCGAGCAGCGTGGCGACGTAGTCGGTGGACCTGAGGCGCCCGGACTGGATCGCGGCGACCGCCTGCGTGGCGGTCAGCGCGAGTTGTTCATCGACGGTCCATGTCATGGCCGCGTCTCCTTGTCGTCGTGTGCGTTGCGGGTGCGAAAACGCGATGCGAAGCGAGCGAGCGCAAAGCCGGGTTCGCGATCAGTGTGGAATCATCGGGAAGGGAGGGCGGTACGGCCGGCTGCGCAGGCAGCGCCGCAGAGCAAACCCGCAGGCCGCGCGTCGCGCGTGCGCGATGCCCTCAGGCATTCGCGCGAGTTTTCGACAACATCGATCGATGGATCAGGCATGGCAGGCGTGCGCAAGGCGGACTCGTGGTGCCGCCTATTCTGGCACAACCGTTTGACAGACGATGCCGGGGACCGCAGCAAAGCGGGCGCCAGCCGGCTACGCCACCGACGCTCGTTGCCGTCAGGATCGCGGCGCGACCGCTACGGCCGCGTCGATCCCGTTAAGTGCGCCGACCGGCGTGTCCTCTCGTCATTGATGGTTATCGATCCACATACGTCCCCATCGGAACGCGTAAGCGAGCGCATGTTCCTCGTCAAAGAAGTAATCGAGCGCATCGAACGAATACGCTTTCCCGTTGTTCGCAGAGGTTTTTTCGATGGTCAGGTTGGCGGCGAACATCCCGTTGGGCAGAAGCTGTGCGGCCGGAGCGACCTCGTAACCCTTGTAGCGGATATGTGAATTCATGGTATCGACTTGTCAGTGTGCCCGCATGTGTTGCAAGGAAGCCAGCGCGTAGGACGTAACCCGTCTCGCCACGACTCCAATGAATGGGCGAACAGGGTCAAGCGTAGGGCGCGCTGCACAGCGGGTGAACCAATCTTTCGTCGTTTGCAAATCAGCGGGGTTCGGGAGCGGTCTTCAGGAGCCCGGATCGGATCGTATCGCTGTGTCCGGACACACTATCAGCGTGGCGGCGAAAGCGTCTGTTATGTGCCGCACGGTTCGCGAAAACGCCGATGCCGTGGGCCGCGAGCGCGGCGCCACGGGCATGGTGGGGAAGAATGGTCGGACAGAGAAGCGGAAGAATCAGACCGCGTGCAGCAGGCGCGCGGGCGACGCTTCGTTGAGCGTGCTGGCGGACGGCAGCACGCCCGTTGCGCGATGCGCATTGAACGCCAGCGCGAATTGCGCGGCCTGCTGGCCGACCGTGGCGAGCTGATCGACGACCTTCGCATCGGAGCAGGTGTCGACGGAATCGAAGCGCGTTTCCAGGGTGTTGATGCCCGCGCCGAATGGGGTGGGCCAGCCGCGCAACGCATGGACGATCGAGCGCAGCGAAGTCAGCACCGAACCGGCGGCCTGCCAGCCATACGCGGTGACGATGCAGCCGACCGCGCGGCCGTCCAGATACGGGCGCTCGTCAGCGCGCAACTCTTCGAGCGTGTCGAGCGCGTTCTTCACAAGACCCGACACGCCGCCGTGATAGCCGGGCGTTGCGATGATCAGCGCGTCCGCGTGGCGCACGGCTTCGATCAGTTCGAGTTGTTCGGCGGTGCGGTTCGGCTGTTCCGGCGCGTAGTGGGGCAGGCTATGGAGGAACGTGCCGCCGAACAGGCGAGTGTTCGCGCCCGCGGCTTCGGCGCCGCGCAAGGCGAAGCCGAGTGCGCGTTCAGTCGACGATGCGGCGCGTGTGGTGCCGCCAATGCCGATGACGAGCGGCCGGCGATGATGATCGAATCGGGTCAACGAAATGCTCCTTCGGTAGCGGTTCGCGACACGCCGGCGCGCTAACGCTGGGCTGCGCGCAGACGGGCCGGGGCGAACCGGACTTTGACGTGTCATCTTAATGACCGCGGGACGCGAGGCTAAGCGACTTTTTGTTCTAACGATATAACCGCACGGTCCGGCGGCGCGCCGCAAAGCACGTGAGGCCACGGCAGATAAGCATATGGCGAACCGTTGTTTGAGGGCACGGCGACGCACGGCTACGATCGAATCGTCTCCTCCATGACACTCCTTGACATGGGACTCGGCCTTGCCACGACAGTGGCGAGGCCTTTTTTTCGTGCCGCGGCGGCCGCTCGGGCACGGGCCGCGTCACGATAGCGGCGTTTTTCGCATGCTACGATGGGCCGCGATGATTCCAGGCGAGGTCGAGCAAGCAATGACAACCCTTTATGACACGCTCGGCGTGCACGTGCACGCCACTGATGACGAAATCAAGCGCGCCTACCGGAAAGCCGCGATGAAGTGGCATCCGGATCGCAATAGCGGCGCCGAGGAAGTGGCGCGCGCCACGTTCCAGGAGATCAAGGACGCCTACGCGATTCTCTCCGACGCCGCGCAGCGCAAGGTGTATGACGCGGTCTACGCGGAGCAGATGCGCGGCTGGGAAGCGCAGCGCGCGCGCCAGCAGCAGGCGCAGGCCAAGCGCGAGGCGGCGGCGCGCGCGGCAGACGAAGCGGCGTACGCGGAGATGGTCTCAGTCGCCATCCGTTTCGCCGACGAAGGACATAATCGCGACGTGCTGTTCGGTGTGCTGCTCGGGCGGCAATGCGAACCGAAGCGGGCCGCGCAGATCGCGGACAGCGTGGCGGCGTTGCAGGCGTCGCGCCGTGAAGCCGCGAAGGCCGCGAGCGCCGACATGGCCGCCGCAGCAAGCGAGGCAAGCCATGCGGGCGATACGGAACAAGCGGCCGAAACGACCGCATCGGTTCACACCGGCGCCGCTGCCGGGAAGGACGCCGCCGCGCGCGACATACCCGGCAAACGCGCCAGCCACGCCAGCCACGCCAGCAACGCGAAGCGCGAAGAACCCGCCACCGACGCGCATCCCGCCGGCGCCCTGGGCGGTCTGTGGCTTCAATTTCTGAACGGCTTGCGCTTCTGAGGGTTCACGTGGGCCGGCTGCCAATGCGTGTCAGCTCGGACGCGAGTTCGTCGATATAAGGATCGTTCAGGCTGCATTGCGCCAACGCGCTTTGCAGCTTGAACACGTACTCGGCGTTCGTGCCGAACAGACCCGTGGCCACCGCCATCGACGGCGCGATGGCCGACACTCGCGCATCGCTTTCGTATTGCGACCCATCGGGCTCGGCCACGAAGGCAATCGCGGATAGTTGCGTGCCGTCGTCGAGCGTGAGCGCAGCCCACGTCGGACGATAAGCGCCCGTCACCATCTCGCGAATCCAGAGTATCCGCAGTTCTTCTTCGAGCGTCGCGCCGGGAAGGCGCAATGCAAGGCCTTGCGTGCTGCCGCCCGCTTCGAGCGAGAGCATGCGTCCCGGCTGCTCCGGCGTGCCGCGCCCGGCGATCATCCGGATACAGAAGCTGCGATGCCAGCCATGCAGCGTCGCGATACGGCGGCTGTCGAAGTCGGAGATCGGATTCCACATCAGCGAGCCGTACGCGAACACCCACACGTCGTCTGCATTCGGACGCTGCCGCAAAGTCTGCACGAGCGAAGCGTCGATCCGCGCTTGGGTCCAGAGCATCTCGCTCGGCAGCGAATCAAAACTTTCGAGGTATGCGCCGGAGCGAATGGCGTGTCGGTTCAGCATCCGTGGGTTCCGTGACGGTGAGACGCGCAGGTGTCGGTGGACCTCGCGCGCCGCTGCAGCAATCAACCTGAAGTATGAACGCCGGGCGCGGCCGAATAAATTCGTCTGCGGGAAATACTGCGTCGCGCGAACGTGGCTAATCGGTGGGCGCGTTGCCACTATGCCTTGCCCGTCGATGAGGTCGTCACCCGCGCGATTGCCGCGTTCCAGGCCGCTCAGTCACGACACGCACCCTCTTTATCCGAGCCGGATCGGCCACGAGAATAGCCCCCTTGAGCGTTGCACGACGCGCTCCCGGCAAGTACGCGCTTCGCCGCGCGATTGCTTGGCGCTCGCCGAATTCACACGCAAGGACCAATCGATGAAAATTTCAAACCCACCGGACGCGCAGCAGGGCAAGCCGCTGATTCTCGCCGCCGTCTGCCTGGCCGCGCTGGTGCTGCCGCTCGCCTTTTCGGGCGGCGCGCTCGCCACGCCCGCGATCGGCCGGGACCTCGGCGGCAGCGCGAGCGCGCTGACCTGGGTCACCAATGCGTTCATGCTGAGCTTCGGCAGTCTGCTGATGGCTGCCGGCGCGCTCGCCGATCAGTTCGGCCGCAAGCGGCTTTTCGCCTGCGGCCTCGGCGGCTTCGTGGCGACGTCGCTGGCGCTGGGTTTCGCGCCGTCGGTCGGCTGGCTCGACGCATTGCGCGCGTTGCAGGGCGTCGCGGCGGCCGCGTCGCTCGCGGGCGGCACCGCCGCGCTCGCGCAGGAGTTCGACGGCCATGCCCGCACTCGCGCGTTCAGCATGCTGGGGACGAGCTTCGGCATCGGCCTCGCGTTCGGTCCGCTGATGGCCGGTGCGCTGATCACGCAGTTCGGCTGGCGCGCGATCTTTTTCGTCATCGCCGCAATCGGCGCGCTGGCGTTCGTGTTCGGCGTGCCGCGCATGCGCGAGACGCGCGATCCGGCCGCCAGCGGCCTCGACTGGCCGGGCACGATCAGCTTTACCGGCATGCTCGCGCTGTTCACGTTCGCGGTGATCCGGGCGCCGCAGGATGGCTGGTCGAGCCCGACGGTGGCCGGCATGCTGGCCGTGTCGGCGCTGCTGCTGGTGGTGTTCGTGGTGATCGAAACGCGCGTCGCTCGGCCGATGCTCACGCTGAGCCTGTTCCGCTATCCGCGCTTTGTCGGGGTGCAGATGCTGCCGGTCGGCACCTGCTACTGCTACATCGTGCTCATCGTGATGCTGCCGCTGCGCTTCATCGGCGCCGAAGGTCTCGGTGAACTGGAGGCCGGCCTGCTGATGATCGCGTTGTCGGCGCCGATGCTCGTCGTGCCGCTGCTGGCTGCTTCGCTGACGCGCTGGATGCCGGCAGGCGTGTTGTCGGGGATCGGTTTTCTGGTTGCGGCGCTGGGTCTTTACTGGCTGAGCCGGGTCGACATGAGCGCGTCGCGGACCTCGGTGATCGCGCCGATGTTCGTCATCGGCGTGGGTGCGGGCATGCCTTGGGGCTTGATGGACGGGTTGTCGGTGAGCGTCGTGCCGAAGGAGCGGGCCGGCATGGCCTCGGGCATTTTCAGCACGACTCGCGTGGCGGGCGAGGGCATTGCACTTGCAATCGTCACGGCGATCCTCGCCGGCCTCGCGCAGACGAGCCTTGCGCATAGTGTTGCGCAGACCCCGCAGGCCGGGCAGGCGGTCGTGACGGCGACGGCGGCGCAGATCGCCGAAGCGGCGCAGCGTCTGACGACCGGCGATCTTGCGCAAGCCGCCGCGAGCCTGCCGCAAATCAGCCGGCATGATCTGGCGCAGAGCTACACGCAGGCATTCACGCGTTTGGTGCATGTGCTGATCGTGATCACGCTGCTGTCGGCATTCGCGTCATTCGCGTTTCTGAGCCGCACGGAGTCGAGCGACGATCCGCCCGCCGAGCCGCAGCGCAAGGTCGCCGAAACCGCCGCCGGCTGATGAATGGCGCATGACGCATTGGGAGCGCAGGTTGAAGGCGCCAGGCAGTGGCCCGACGCCGGCCTGCAGCAGTGCGTCGCCGTGCCCGCCGCACATGCGACCGACAGCCTGATGTAAGCCGAACTGCCCACGCTGGTACACTTCGCGGCGAACGCGATCGAGCGTTCAGTGCCCGTGAGTCGAGACCCTGGTAAAAATTCCCGTGGCGCAAGTATTTAAGACATCGTACTGTCACGGGGGCGCAAGACTGGGCCGGCACAATGGCGCCCAGAAGCAAAAATAAAACATGGGTACGGGGTGAGCGTGACCAGAAAATACAAAGTGCTGTTTCTCTGCCGCGATAATTCAATACGCAGCATCATTGCCGAAGCTTTGCTGCGCGAACTGGCCGGACACCGGTTCGACGCATTCAGCGCGGGGCCGGAGCCGGCCGCGCGGGTTCATCCGCTGGCGCTCGCGCAACTGCGGCCAGGCATTTCGGGGCGCGACGTGCTCAGCCCGAAAAGCTGGCTGGAATTCACCGGCGAATGGGCGCCGCGCATGGACCTCGTCATTGCGCTCGACGAATCCGTCGACGAACACCACGCGCCTGCGTTTCCGGGTGCGCCTTCGTTGCTCGCCTGGACCTTCGCCGATCCGCTCGCCCACGGTGTGCCGGATGACGAGCGCGTGCGACTGTTCGACAAGATGTTCTGGCAGATCGTGCGGCAGGTCAGCGCGTTTATCGAATGGCCGCAATATGCGGTCGCGCCGGCGCGGGATGCCGAGGCCCGTATCGGTGCCGCCGCGAACGCAAGCGCAGAGCAGACCTCGGACGCGAGCGGCGGACCCTGCGCGGACCGCCGCGTCGCGCCCGCTTCGGCTGGCGATGCATTGAATGCCGGAACAATCCTGGCGCCGCATCAGACCACCACGTGCAACGCATGAGCGACGCCGGAGCGAAACCTCGGGCCATTTCATCGCCCGGCGTCGCCTGCCTCATTGTCCCGTTTTCGTGGCCTTCACCGAGTCATTGGGCGGCATCGGCTGCATTTCGCCATCCATCGATTCCATTTTTTTCATGGCGCCGCCCGGCATCGCGTCGGGCGGACTCGGCGCGGGGTCGCCCCAATGCGTCATGCCCGCCGTCGCGGCGCTATGCGCATTGCCGCCGCCTTGCGCGAAGGCCGCGCCGCTCGCCATCGACAGAGCCGCCAGGCAGCCCAGCGCGATTTCAAGCATCAGTAGTCGCATGACATTCTCCTTGCGAGCTCATCAGGCGTCAGGGGCGCTGCGAGCTGACCATGTGCCGCTCATGACGTGCATGACCGGTCCCGGGCGGCAACGCTCGATTGCGCTGCTGTCACCGGATATACGGCGGGCACGAGTGTCCTGGATGCAGATCGGCAGGGCGCAAGGGGGCTTCGCGCGCGTCGGCGGGCATGCGTGTATGCAAAACCAGTGATGACCCACGGGAGAAAGCGGGGGTACGTTTTGCTTGAGCGGCTCGACAGTTTTACGGCTTGACTGTGACTTAGCGGCTATTGGAGCGCGCAAGCGGACTTCCGGCGAACGGATCGTTCTTCCAGTCCACGTGTTTCTTCGTCTGCGGAGCCGTGGCCGGTTTGGCCGTCAATTCGAAGTGGTCGATTGATTGACCTGCGCTGATTGCCTGTTTCAGCCATTGGGGCATTTCACCCTGGCCATCCCAGCTGTCGCCCGTCGCGCTGCGGTAGCGCTCGGTTTTTTGCGCCGACGGCGCGGACGCCAGCACGGCAGCAAGGTCTTCTGGTTTGATGCCAAACTCTTCCATGCGATGGCGGAGATACGCAATCATGCTATCTCGCTTTCTTTCGTCCATAAGATATTCGTCCTTCTAAAACGTCCAGCGTTCTGTCTGTTACAGATTGCAAGGGAAAGTCGCGATGCGTCGATCCCTTTTAAAGGGGCCGACCCGCGGTGGGTGATCGATCGAAGGAATTCCATGAGCTGCGTTAAAAACGTTGCTCCATAAATCGCAATACAGCTTATGTCCGATGCGGGCGCCTATAAACCGCCGTGCTGACCAGTGAATATTCCAGCGCTTCGCCGCGCGGCGGACAGGGCTCGATAAGCCTCGCGGCCGCAAATGGAAGAACAGTGGTGACAATGCACTGATTGCAAATGGCTGACTTCAGGTCCACGCTCCGTCTCTCGGCGGTGCTTCGTGCGCGCCGCTTTTTTACGTTATGACAGCATCATAACGCACTGAGCGCCCAAAGGACGCGCCGCTCCCGGTGATTTTATCGGCGAATGCGGTTTATCGAACGGTATCGGCCATTTCCGGCACTCGCTGCCCGGATTGAATTCCCGCATGGGCGAGCTATAACCAAATAGCGCAACACCTATTCGCGCTGCCAGCTTGTGGCGACCGGTTCCGGCGATTCGCGTCCGACATCGGTTGCAAGTGTGGCAATTATTTACTCGTTTAGTTCGGTGGCCGGCGCATCGGTTGCGCATCGGCATCGATCTGTCGCTCAGCCCGACTGGGCAAGTTGGTTTTCGCGGATCACTCTGCAGGAGGACGAGAACTGCCGCGCCGGATTCGAGGAGTTGGACATGAAATTACGTTTATTGGTGGTAGCCGCAAGCGCCGTTCTGCTTCTCGCGCCCAGAACGGCCAACGCGATGGGGCCGCAGGGCCACCCGGACACTGCAATCTCCGGCAGCGCGCAGATGCAACGGAACGCGAATGAATCGGCGCAGGCGACGACCGATATGTCGCTCGGCGAAACCTGGCACGGTACGCAGACGGGCGCGCAAGGAGCGCAGAACGTGTCGTACGGCGGCGTGGCCGCGGGGCAGTCGGAAACCGGCGGGCGGCACGGCCGGCCCTGCGGCTCCGGACCTCAATGCAGGATCTATTTCGGTCAATGACCGGTCCACGAGGGGCATGCGGCGTCAGGAGGAAGACGCCGCGTCCCGCGTGTGGTTTTCACGCCAGTGCCATGTTCTGCAGCGATTGGCCTGCCTGTCGGTCAATACGGTCCATCATCCCGGCGACACCTCGTCCTTGCAGTTCGCTGCGCTCGTTGTAGCTGCGGAATTCATCCAGCAGCGCGCGCCATGACCCGTGCCAGCGCATCTCCCTCACACAGGAGCCCGACGGATCGGCAATGCGCAGCACGCCATTGTCCGGATAGAAGGTCAACGTGACGGGCATGCCGTCGAGCACGCAGGTGGCGGTGCAGGGGCGGGTGGTGAGCATGGGCGAGATCCTTTTCCGGTAAGCGGATGAATTTGCGTTGAATGCCGACGGGCTTCAGCAAACGCTATGCCTGCGCCGCGCGCGGCCGCCTCAGAAAAATTAGCGTGATCTGCTAAATACCCCCACGACCGACTGCAACTTTCCGGAGTGCTCAGCGAGCGTTTAAAGACGATGTTAAGGTGTCGTTCATTCGGGTTTCACCCACTGTCTTTCCCCAACGGCAATCGTCAGCAGGCTACCAGGCCTGCTTTTTCAATTGTGATTCGCCGTGCGTGAGTCGATTAGTGCGGTGCAGCCGCTCCAATCTCACCCGTTGTTGAATAACTCGCGAACAATCCTATGTTGATCGAAGATAATCTGACGGCGCAAAGTGCCGTGACGGACGACGGCGTCTCCTCGTCGCCGCGTTCGTGGCTGGCGGTCGGCGCCGTCGCCGTCGGTGCTTTCGCCTTCGTGACGACGGAGTTTCTGCCCGTCGGCGTGCTGCCGCGCGTCGCGGCGGATCTGGGCGTGTCGCCCGGCACGGCCGGCCTGATGGTGACGGTGCCCGGCGTGATCGCCGCGATATCGGCGCCGGGTTTGATGTTGGTCGCGGGCCGCATGGATCGGCGGCGCGTCTTTCTTTTGCTGACCGCGTTGCTGCTGGCGTCGAACCTGATTTCGGCTTTTGCACCCAGTTTTCTGTTCATGCTGCTCGGACGCGCGCTGCTCGGCGCCTCGTTGGGCGGATTCTGGACGCTCGCCACGGCGGCGTCCGGGCGTCTCGTGCAGCCCAAGGATGCGCCGCGGGCCATGGCGACGATATTGACCGGCGTCACCTGTGCGACCGTGATCGGCGTGCCGCTCGGCACGTTCATCGCGAGCTTTGCTTCGTGGCGCGCGTCGTTCCTCGCCACCGGCGTGCTGGTTGCGTTTGCGCTCGTCGCGCAGTTCTTCTTCGTGCCGTCGCTGCCGTCGTCCACCGCGTTGCGTCTGCGCGATCTGGTCGATGTGTTGCGCCGGCCGCATCCGCGCCGCAGCATGCTGATGGTGGCGCTCGTGTTTGGTGCGCATTTCTCGTCGTACACGTACGTCACGCCGTTCCTGCTGCGCAACGCGAATCTGTCGATGTCGACCATCACCTGGCTGCTGCTCGGCTTCGGCATCATCGGCTTCTTCTCCAACTTCGCCGTTTCGTCGACGGTGACGCGCAACCTCAAAACGTCGGTCGGCGCGATGATCTCGCTGTTGATGTTCGCGCTGGTCTCGCTGCCGCTCCTGCAGCATTCGTCGCTTGGCGTGACGGCGTTCGTGCTCGCGTGGGGTGTGTCGTTCGGCGCGTTGCCGCTGTGCTTCAGCATCTGGGTTCAGCGCGCGACGCCGGATTCGCCGGAAGCGGGGTCGGCGCTGTTCGTGAGCATCATCCAGGTTGCGATTGCCCTGGGGTCGCTGGTGGGCGGCGTGGTGGTGGACCATGTCGGCATTCCGGCCGACTTTCTGTTCGGCGCCGGCCTCGCATTGCTGGGACTTGCCGCGCTGGCGAGCTTCGGCAGCATCGAGCAGCGCGTGACGGCCAAGGCGATCGCCTGTCCGGCGTGCATGGATTAGCGGTTCTGCGGGCCGGACGCGATGCGTGGCGTCGGTGAGCGCGGCGCAATAGGCATGCAATGTGCTGTGGACGTGCTGTCAGCGGTAATGGGATAACACGATTCGCAGCCAACGGAGGCAGCCATGCAAGAAGCGGCACCTAGCTCATTTGCGGACAGTCCTGGCACCGCGCCGGACGCATCCCGGACGGTTCCCGCACCGACGCACCCCGTCACCCGAGCGTTCGACGCCTTTGCCAGTTCGGTGATGCGGCTCGCGGGTTCGCCGGTCGCTTTCGGCGTCGCGGCAATTACGGTGCTCGTCTGGGCCATCACCGGACCGCTGTTTCACTTCTCCGATGCTTGGCAACTGGTCATCAATACGGGCACGACCATCATCACCTTTCTGATGGTCTTTCTGATCCAGCAAGGTCAGAACAAGGACAGCGTGGCCGTACATCTGAAGCTGAACGAACTGCTCGCCTCGCATCGCGCCGCGAACAATCAGCTGATCGGCATCGAGGCCGCATCCGAGGACGAGCTTCGACGCCTTGCCGCAGCGTATTTGCAACTGGCGAGCAAGGCCGCTGGCACGCGCACGGAAAGCGTCGATGTGGATGCCTGTGTGGAAAAGAAGCCGGTGCAGGCGAGTGAATGAAAAAAGGTCGATGCGATTATTTGCCTGCTGGGGTTCGCTTCGGCATTCAGGGCGTGGATCTTCCGCCAGGTCGATCGCGAACTGTGACGTGTGCGCACGCGGTGAATAGCTCACGCTGAAGGGCGCTCTGATCAGCATGGGTGAGCGCGCCGCCGCCGTTCCTCTGGCGCGCGGCGTCCGACGGTTCGGCCGCCCGGCGGCGCATGTTCAACCTTCCCGCGAAGTCGTGGCGCAATACCACGGCATGCGAACTCATTGCCTGCGTATTTGATGTGCGCCAGCCGGAATGAGCCAGCCGTATCCGCACGTCTGCCAACCCAATGCATCTGCAATGCGCCATGGATCGACCGAGGCGCCGATCCGTGCCGCCACGCCAGAACGCCACCCCACCCGCGCAGAAACAGCAACGGCTGATCATGGCGGCGGAGCGGGCTCGCGTGTACGATCATTCTGCGCGGCCTGTCGGAGACAGCGCAGGGGCGATCAATGGAATGGCTTGTGGGATTGACTTGTACCAACGACACACTCAAAAAGGATTAATCCATGGCTTACAAGACACCGAAGTCGAAGTTGGGTCGCGTGAAGGCTATTCCGGCCGTGCTGGCGATACTGCTCGCAACGGCTTACCCGGCCATGGCACAGGAGCCGGCTTCAGTGCCACAGGCGGTCGGCGCCGCGGCGCTGGTTCGCGTGCAGGCGCGTGTCGTCGCCATCGATGCGGAGTCGAACAGCGTCGCGTTGCGTGGGCCGCGTGGCAACGTCGAGATCGTCGACGTGAATCCCGAGCTGGCGGACGTGAAAAAGCTGCACGTGGGCGACATCATCGACATTGCCTACAAGAAGGCCGTTCTGATCGGCGTTGACAAGGTCGCGACGAGCGGCATCCGTCAGCGTATCGATACCCAGCTTGCACAGCCCGCGTCGGGTGGCGTCGTGACGTCGGCACGTCGTGTCGAGGTCGTGGCGACCGTGCAGAAAATCGACCGCAAGCGTCACTCGGTCACGCTGCGCGGGCCGACGCGCACCGAAACGCTCGACGTCGCGCCGGACGTTTCATTGGCCGGCGTCAAGGTGGGCGATTCGGTGCGGGCGGTATTCGTCGCCGCTGTCGCGGCCTCTGTGTCGCGCGAGGGCGCCGAGCTCAAATGACGAACGCATGGCGCGAGTGACGCGCCACATCGCGTACGACGTCCGCGGCAGCGCGATTGCGGTTCGAATCGCGCTGCGCCCGAAGTTCGACGCCGTGCCCGGCAACGATCGTCGACGCGCTCAGGGCGTCGCGTGCGAAGGAGCATGGAATGGAACAGAAACCAGTGAAGTCCACCGACGCATCAGCTCGCAGAAAACTCATCCGCAGCAAGGTGCATCTCGGGCTCGCCGCGTTCGGCACGTTGGCGGCGGTCGTGGGAATCGGCGTGGTGATCAAGGGCGGCCTTTACTTCGACCGGACGAAGGTGCTGGTCGGCGTGGGCATCATCATCGTGTCGACCGTCCTGTATGTTTCGATGCTTTTCATCGAATCGGACGAGTAGGCGAGACTTGCGCTTCGTGTGGACGCGGCCGGTGCTCCGTTGACGCGCAAGACGTGAAAGCTCACGCGGAAGCCGCCTTCATAGGAGCACGCGGAGTTCGTTCGTATGTGTCGGTGCACCTCTACGCGGGCAATGCTCATTCATTGGCAAAACACAAATGGACCTGTGGATTCAACCTTGCAGACCGTGCTCCGATCTCTACGGGGAGCCGGCCGCGAGTCCCCCGCACGAGGATCTCAGGTTCGATAGCGTAGGCGCGGTAGCGGATACACGAAAGGAAGAGCACTACACCTGCATGCGATGCCGCGCGGTGTTTGCGCGAATACTTGCCGGGCCGCCGACGCAGCAGATCTGGATGCTGCTGAACGCCGGCCAGCATTAAGGCCGCGCCTGCTCGAAGTACCCATATTGATTTATTGTTTTCGTTCCATATCTGTTTCAGGAGAACGGAAGGCAGATTTCTTCAGTTGCCTCAAGGCATCGACTCCTCGGATCAGACCGCAGAGCCGACGCGGGGCCCTGCTCTTGCGTGAGCCGTTTCAGTCCTTCGGTGCATCGCGCAGTACGCGCGTGCGGAACACGATTGTGCCGGGGACGCGCGTCCCGATCCAGGAAGCGCCTGCTTGCGCCGTGCTACGCCTTGTTCGCGGCCGCCTGCTCCTCACGCGCGTACCGCGTCGGTGGCCGGCCAACGTGTCGGGTGAAGGCGACGCTGAAGGTGCTGGCGGAGCTATACCCGACGCGCTCCGCAATCTCCGCGACCCGGCCTTCGCTACGGCGCAGCAGATCCTTCGCGAGCGCCATGCGCCAGGTGAGCAGATATTCCATCGGCGCGACGCCGACCGCGCGGCTGAAGCGCTCGAAGAAGGTCGAGCGCGACAGCGCGGCTTCTTTCGCGAGCTCGGCGACCGTCCACGCGTGCGCCGGGCGCGCGTGCATCCCGCGAATCGCGGCCGCGAGGCGGCCGTCGGCGAGCCCGCTGACGAGACCGGGTAACGCGTTCGTTCCTCCTGCCGTGGAACGCAGCGCCTCGATGAGCAGCACTTCCAGCAACCGTGAGAGCACGACTTCGCGCGCGGGCCGCTGCTCGTGTGACTCCTCTCGCACGAGTTGCACGAGCGTGGCCAGCCGCTGTTCGCCGCGGACATGCACGAGTTGCGGCAGCAGCGAGACCAGCAGGGGCGCATCCGGCGAACCGAAGCTGCAATGGCCCGCCATCATGCGCGCGTCGATCGGATTGCCCAGGGGGCCGATTCTGAATTCACCGTTGCCCAACGCGACGGGCGCCGGCGTGTCCAGTCCCGGCGGCGGCTCGAGGCTGGACATTGAGACGCCATATGCCGCGGGAATCAGGACGAAGTCACCCGACTGGAGTTCGATGGGATCGTGTCCGTCGATGGCGATGCGGCACCCGCCTTCGAGGAGCACGCAATAGAACGGCTGGCCGGCATTCGAGCGACCGGTGCGCCAAGGGCTCGCGCCGTGGACGAGTTTCGAGAACCGGGCACCCGGCTGAAGCAGCGTCACCACTTCGGCCAACGGATCGATCATCGCCGGACTCCTGCAAATGAAATTCGGATCATTGATTGTAGCAAGTACGGTCTCAGAGACCTATCGTAGGGGCTCGCACAAACACCTCACAGGAATGCCCATGCAATCTGTCCTGATCAGCGGCTGCTCTTCCGGTTTCGGCCTCGAAATCGCCCGCTACTTTCTAGCCCGCGACTGGCAGGTCGTCGCCACGATGCGCACGCCGCGCGCCGACATACTGCCGCCGTCGGAACGCCTGCGCGTGCTGGCGCTCGACGTCACGAATCCGGAGAGCATTCGCGAGGCGGTCGAGCTTGCCGGCCCGATCGACGTCCTCGTGAACAACGCGGGCTTCGGCGCGGCATCCCCGGCCGAACTCGTCCCGCTTGCGACGGTGCGCGAGCTCTTCGAGACCAACTGCTTCGGCACGATCGCATTGACGCAAGCGGTGCTGCCGCAGTTCCGGCAGCGCAAGGCCGGCGTCGTCGTGAACGTGACGTCGAGCGTGACGTTCAAGGCGCTGCCGCTGCTCGCCGCGTACCGAGCGAGCAAGATGGCGGTGAATGCCTTCACCGAGTCGATGGCGCTGGAACTCGAGCCGTTCGGCGTGCGGTCGCACCTGGTGCTGCCGGGCCGCGCGCCCGACACCCGCTTCGGCGATAACGCGCGCGCTCACATACACGGCTTTGACCATGAGGCCTATGCCGATCTCGCCAAGACGATCCTCGAACAGCTGGGAGATACGTCTTCTCCGATTACCCACGCAGAGGACGTTGCCGAAGCCGTGTGGCGCGCGGCGACCGACCCGTCATCGCCGATGCGTATCCCGGCCGGCGCCGACGCCGAAGCATGGGCGGCCGAGGTTCGCTGATCGTCATTGCCTTGGCAAGTTACGTGCGGCGGAGATAGTGACCTTCGAGTTTCAGCCTGAAAAAGCACTGCTTTCGCACGACGTCTAGGTCTTTTCTGGTTAAGGTATGCGGCGGCCGTATGTTCCCAGTACGGTGCGTCGCCGAACTTCTCGGCAAAGAAGTCAATGAACGACCGGACTTTCGAGGAAACAGTCTTTTTTCTTGGGTAGACCGCCCATATAAATGCTTCTTGCGGTGTGGGCTGAATATCCCAGGCGGGGCAGACATGGGTCAGGCGGCCGTCGCCGAGCGCCTCATCTGCGAGGCATGTGGGCAAAGTAGCGACGCCAAGACCGCTTTCGGCTGCTGACATCAACGCGTCGATATCGCTCAGCGTAAGCCGTCCTGTTACCGCAGTTTTTTCCCATTTCGCGGATGGCTCACCGAGCGGCCTGCTATACCAGGAATTACCCAAGGACCGCGAGAACAACAGGCACGCGAGAGCATTCAATGCGGCCGGCGTAGTCGGCGTTCCGCGGGCCTTAATGTATGCGGGCGCGGCACGCGCTACATGTCTGTGCGCAGCGAGGCGCCGAGGTAAGGCATGATATGTTTCCGACCGAATGACACGGGCATCGTCACTCGCAACATGCCTGACGGGCTCAGGTTAAGTGAAGAAGTCGCCTCTCTCGCGTCGTTCAATTGCGCCAATACGTCTGAAACTCTGGCGTAGAAAACTTGCCTTCCTCATCCAGCTCTGTGCCGACGAGCGTGTAGCACCCCTTCGGGCAGTCGACGATGAAATCGAGAGCGATTGACTGATGGCGACGCGGCTTCTGAACCGAATGCCTGGACGTTGACTCGTCGCCC
Source organism: Paraburkholderia sp. RAU2J (assembly GCF_003634845.1). Taxonomy (NCBI): domain Bacteria; kingdom Pseudomonadati; phylum Pseudomonadota; class Betaproteobacteria; order Burkholderiales; family Burkholderiaceae; genus Paraburkholderia; species Paraburkholderia sp. RAU2J. The sequence continues at coordinate 2,412,527 of NZ_RBXG01000002.1, read as the reverse complement.
GCGCCCGCTTTAATCGCCAGATGAAGTCGGGCGGCGTGCGAGCGCAGGGCGTTCGGCTTTTCTGAATCGGACCTGCGCCACAGCAGGCCGGTAACCACCCCTGAATGCCACAGATGAAAAACTTCGCGACCAACACAACTGCGGAAAATTGTCCGGCTCTACACTGACGCATAGGCCAACGAGGGAAACATCATGCGGCGAGTCATCGTCCGGAGATCACCGGTGCACGGCAAGGGTGTGTTTGCAATGCGCCCGCTCGCAGCAGGCGAGCGCGTGCTCGAGTACAAGGGCGAAATCACAGCCTGGCGGGACGCGCTCCGCCGGCACCGACGCGAAGGCATCGCGGGCCACACCTTTCTGTTTGGTTTGTCGGACGGGCGCGTCATCGATGGCAGCCGAGGCGGCAACAGCGCTCGCTGGCTGAACCACGCCTGTACGCCGAACTGCGAGACCATCGAGGATGACGGTCGCATCTTCATCTACACGCTCCGGCCGGTCGACTCCGGCGAGGAACTGTTCATCGACTATCTGCTGGCTATCGACGATGCCGAGGACGAAGAGGCTCGAGCTCAATATGGATGTGCTTGTGCCTCTCCTGGGTGTCGTCGGTCGATGCTGGCCGTTGCCGCGTAACGGGAACCAGCGGGGCAATGCCGACAGTGACGCCTGTCAGGAAAGCGGCTCCGGATCGTTGGATCGCGACATTGCCCCGATGGGCCTGGAACTTATTTTTGACCTTGATGTTTTGCGACTGGCGTTGCCGGAGGGGGCGTCGGATGGCCGCGCCGTTTTCCCCATCAAGGGGCACACATGAGGAAACGAAAGTCCTTTGGGCAGGCCGGTGTGAGCGACGCTTCAACGCACGTACCAAGGAACTGATGATAGGTGAACCGTTTTGCACGGTCATCGCGGGTATTCCCGTGATGGCGGACGAAACGTCGATCAGATGGAGAAGTTGAATCGCAGGATGTGTGAGTCCAGCTTTGCCGGGACGAATGCTGGCTGGGCAACGATTTGATTTCACGGGTCGGTCTCTTACTGCTGCAATTCCACCTTGCCGATTACCACGCCTGCATAATTACTCGCACAACGTTGCGTCAAAGCCTCTTTTTTTCACTTTGCCAAGAGTTGAGGTATTGTTGCTATCGGACGCATCAGACTTCCTTCAGTGGTTTCGGTTGCTTGCGTCTGCATATCGCTCCACGCAGTGTCGCAATATCGTTCTATTCAGAGTGGCTTGACAAGTCCTTAACGGTGCAGCGTTCCCTATTTTGGACCGTTGACAATTTCGACAGCAGGAGAAAATGCATGAACGCAATTCGCACAATCAAGACCGCAGGCGCAGCACTTCTCATCTTGAGTTCGGTCCATGCCTACGCGCAGTCGAGCGAGGCCGCCCCTGCGACCCCCGCAAGTACAACGGCCGGCGCACGGCAGCATTACAAATCGATGAAAGCGGCGAACCGGGCGCTACAGCGCCAGGTTCGTTCGGCATTGGTGAAGGATAGAGGAATCGCGATGTCCAACGTCACGATCCGCGCTCGTGACGGTGCGGTCACGTTGCAAGGCAGCGTACCTCTTCAAGCGCAAAGCGACCGGGCAACCGAGGTGGCCAAGGGTGTACCCGGCGTGGTCTCCGTAAGAAACGCACTGTCAATCCGTCCGGTTGGGACCTGACGCTGCATCAGCAGAGGCGGCGCTTTTGCGACGGTCGATGTTCTGTAGCTGTATTCCGTTGAGGGCATCAGGCCGGCCGGCATTCAGCGCCACTTCACCAATGTAAGGCGGGCGAGCGAGGCATAGAGCCCCGTTCGCTCAACTTGCCCGTGGCGCTTCTGCATACCGTCCGCAAGCTTTGCTCGATCCGCATCGCCAATTCACTATGCGCAACAAGTGCGTATAGCGACGGAAAGGCATGCGTCGTCTGAGTCATTGCGCATGACGAGACGGCTCGAAGTTGATTGCGCAGCCGTCCTGTATTGCATATACGCTTCTTGCGCGATGGATCGACGAACGGGTAAATATCGAACTGGCGCAGTCGACCTGCTTGTCGATCCAGAAGGTACCAGCAGAATTTCTCAGGAAGACTATGCAATTACTTTGTTGGACGAGGTGGAACACCCAAAACATCGCGGAACGCGCATTACGGTTCCGTGCATCTCCCACCTTCCAACGGATGCGACCGGTCGACCGGGAGGCGGAGGTACGACGCCCGCGCCGGGTATCGGTCAGCTTGGCGTGATGGCGGGAGTACGGCATAGTTTTTGAGTCCATTTCGCTCTTCGCAACAACACAAACCGGTGTCAGTTTCGCGTCGGCAAATTGCTCGGACAACAAACGTATCTGCACGCCAGAGTTACCCATTCGGCTTCGCAATGGGTTCAAAATTGCCTTCACGGACCTCATATGCCGCATACGGCGCCAGGAAGTTGCATGGATTCGGAAGCCCGTTCAAGCCGATAGGACGACGGTCTGGAATGATGGGCATCCTGGACAGCATTGGTCAGGATGACATTCCTCTGGCGGATCACTTGTCATCCGATTCACAACGGGGTCGGTCAGTTGGCACAGTGACCACGGGCGCTGTCGGAGAACCCGCGTTTGCGCGAAGCCGATATTCTTCATCCGCACACGCTCCAGTCCTCGGCTTGGATCGATCCATCCGAAATGCCGAAGCAGGAACACCGGCATAAACCGTGCCATAGCCGCCGCGCACGCACCGAAGGGGCGAATAGCGCACAATAGAATCGTCAGCCTTCAAACGCGCGTGAGAGGAAACGGCGGCCGACTTCGATCATTAGGGCAGGCGTTAGCGAGACACCTTTGCTGCAGAGAAATCAATGAAGAAAGGAAAGACAAAACTTACCCGTCATGATGCCGAGCGTCTTTTCGAGGGGCTGTCCGACGGGAAGGCGAGAGTATCGAGCCGGCCCGAGAACCCGTTCGAAGCAGGGGCATTCGACGCGGTCGAGCGCGTCGATGACGAAAACAAACTCTGGAAGGACAACCTCATTACGCTTCCGATGGCGATCGAGTTGCCGCACGGCTACGAGTCGATATCTCGCATGCGCGAGGCGATCGCGCGGGCATGGCGCGTGAAGTGGGTGAGGGAGGGAAAAAACGAGGTTGTCGCCGAGTTTCCGGAAGGATGGACTGCCGTCCGCCCGGAAAACGGCCCGATAGAGTTGCGGGATCCATCCGGCATGGTCCGCGCCTTATACGGATGGGCCAAGGATGCTGAACTCAGGATCCTGCCACGGTATCTGGTTGAGTCACAAGCGAACAGTTCAAGCGGACTGGGCAGCTTGCTTGTCCGTGATCGCGGCAACGGTCAGATTCTTGAGAGGTCGTCGACCTGGTCTGCTCAAACCGGGACCAACCATCCAGATTGGACCAGACTGTCAGCGTGGCTCGACTTGCGCTATCCACAACATCGCGACCCGCTGAGGTACTGGGAAGATTGCGAGGAAAACATCCAGAACTGAGCTACTTCCGCAGGGCGCTGTCCTTTCCGGGTTATCTGGTGTGTTGCACCGCTGAACGATGGGCCTGTCCTGTTCCGTATGAAGGTAGAAACTCGTCGTGTTCGGTGACACGTCGCCGAGCCTGCCGCGTACCACGCGCAGATCGATGCCCCTTCGGCCTGACGTAAGCCCGCCACGTGTTGCGGCCCGTGCGCCGAGGCGCGATCCTCACCGCGCGCATTTGAACTAGACCCGGAACACGTGGTGCACAGCCACGATCGCTCGTCACATGGACGGGACGTAAATCTTGAGCTGGAGCGCCAGCCATGAGCGAACCGTGTGTCATCTCCGTTGCCATCATTGGCGCAGTTCCGCGCAAGAAGGACAACCCGGCTGTGCCGACCACGATCTCCGAGCAGATTGAATGAAAGCACGCACCAAGCGTACGAAGCCGGCGCATCGCCCGTTGATCTGCACGTGCGTGACGAGCATGAGAACTCCAGTTCCGACCGGTCGAGTTCCGCCGCTCTCCAGGGGTTGATCAGGGTGGGCTCGTCAGACGTTCAGCCGACGTCGTCATTTCTCCGGGGCGGCGCAGCATTTTGTCGACTTCGCCCGCGTGCATCTCTTCGACATGAATCATCTGACGGGCGAACTCCTCGAGCGCAACGGAACGGTCCTCGACGAGCGCGAGCAGTTCGCGATAGAGCGCGAGCGCCACGTTCTCGGCTTGCAGCGATTCGCGGAGGATCGACGCGATATCGAATGTGTGCGAGTCGAGAAGGGGACCGATCGCAAGCGACGGATAGGCGCCCAGTGTGGTGATCCACTCTCCGACCTGCTGGGCGTGTAATAGCGATTCGTCGGCCTGCTCGCGCAGCCAGGATCTGATCGGGATGCGTCCGAATCCGAATACAAGAAACGAGTAGTGCGTATACCGAACGATGCCGGCCAACTCGGATTCGAGAATCCGGTTGAGCACTGCAACGACGTCTTCCTTGTCTATCTCCGCCATTTGATATCTCCTTTCATGTCAGCGCGGCAGACACGTTTCGCGATTCGCCGCCGTATCGCGCCATATGAGCTTGACGGATATTGATTAAATGTAGTCCCGCCAGGCGATCTCGCAAGGCGCCAGTTCGAACGTATGCGTTTGCGTCGAGCGGCAGCCAGAGAAAAAGTACAGCTGTTACAGGTGGACGCGGCTTAGTTCGGTGGCAAATTGCCTAATCAACGCTGTCGCTCGCGCGACCGTCGAGGCCGGATTTCAGATGCCGAAGCCGGCCGCGACGCGCCCAGGGCCGGACAACGTCGTTATCGCCGCAATCGCCCTGCGGCAACGAAACGGGCGGGGCGGGGCCAGTCGGATGCATTGTCTCGATTCGAATGCATGGGGCTTCGACGGTCTAACGAGAGGTTAAGGTGCTCGGCAGTTCGGCCAAAGCCGACGGCGGCCGACCAGGAAACGTGCGGCCGTTCCAGTTCCAAATATCGGCTGCGCGCGCAATTCCTCGGAGAATTGCAACCTTCGCCGTTGCACGTCGTTTGCGCCCACCGTGCGCAGCTGACGCCCGCGATTAACGAGTTGACTGCCTTCCTGCGGGAGCGCTGCTCTGCATTGCTTGCCAGCTACCCGTCGGATGGTTCCCAATCTGCGTAACGAGGGTCGCCCCTTCCCAAGCGTTTGGAGCCGGCGCGTGAGCGGGGCAAAATGATTGCCCCGCTGCACATCACACGGATCGATGCAAACGGGCCGTCGGTTTCTGTCTTGCCGCCGCTGTATCCGCCGAGCAGGCCCGTCGCCGAGCAACTCGAGACCCGGTTGCGTTAGCCCTGTCACCGCATCCAGGGCGATTGGCGTCACGCAGACCGATGACTCCGGACAACCCTGTCGAGGAACCGTTGACGGCTCAGCGTGACGCGCCCGGCGCCACCAGGCCGCGACGCGGAATGGGCGTGGAGAAGACGATCGAGGTGCGCGTCTCGCCATAGCGATTGATGGTGGCGAGAAAATGCTCGAGTTGTTCGAGGCTGGGGCACACCACGGTCACGATGTAGGAATCGGCGCCGGCCACGTGATGGCATTCCAGCACCTCGGGCGCGCAGCGCAGCTTGTCGAGAAAGGCATTCTTCCCGAACTGCTGCACGGTGATGCCGACAATGGCGCGCACGAGGTAGCCGGCCCGCACCGGATCGAGTTCGGCGCTCACCGACCGCACCACGCCGGCGTCCTTCAGGCGCTTGAGCCGCTCCACCGTGGCAGGCACCGACAACCCGGCGGCAAGGGCCAAGGTCTTCAGTGGCGCGCGGCCATCTTCCTGCAGCGCCATCAACAGCGCCCAAGCTTTGGCGTCGAGTTGGAGTGTTTCGGTCATGACGCGCTTTTACCTGAAAAATCGGAGATTAAATCGATTTTCGCTTGGCGTTTCGCTCTGTGCAATCCTTCAATGCCGCCGGATAATTCCCGACACGGAACCGATCTTGCCAACCCACCCCCGTCCTGTTGGCCAATCGCGCGCCGTCGTTGTCGCCCTGGGTGATGGTGGCCGGCGTACACGTGGGATCGGCGCTCTCGTGGTTAATGCTGGCTACCGGTGTGAGCCGGTTGCGCGACCGTTTCGACGAACGTTGGCAACGCGCCGTCAACCTGTGCTCAGCCGGCGTTGCTGGTTGGACTCGGGCGATAGCAGCTTGGCCACCTGATCATATGACTAACGAGGATTCACCCATGGCGCACCGATTGCACGCCAGCCACCGGATCATGGTCGACGCCGGGGTCGACCATGCCTTCATGTTCTTCACGCCGGCCGGCGAGGAGCTGTGGGTTGACGGCTGGAAGCCAACCTATGTCTACCCCCGCGACGGCCGCACGGAGTCCGGCATGGTGTTCACCACCGGTCAGGGCGATGAACTGACCATCTGGACCCTCGCGGACTTCGACCGTCAGGCACACCGATCGCGCTATTTGCGTTGCACGCCGGCCTCGCGCACCAGTCTTGTCGAGGTGCGTTGTGTCGCACTCGACGAGGCGCGCACCGAAGTATGCGTGAGCTACGAGCTCACGGCGCTCAACGCTGCGGGCGAACAGGCGCTTCAAGATTTCGAAGGCGAGCGCTTCGCTGCAATGATTGACGACTGGGCACGTAAGATCGCGGCTTGTCGCGAGTTGCTGCTGGCAGCTTCAATCTGCTGAGTCGCTCGGCCCGCGGCTGCGGCGGCTTCGCAGCTTCGGCGACACCGACATCCACCGCCGATTGCGCGAGGTGCCGGTCAAATCTGCGGATTGCGGACTTGCTGCCAGTAGCCGGGCCTTCAGCAGGACTCGATACGATTTACGCGCCGCTGTATCGCCGTTCACCGAACCACCTTTTACCGACGACAATGGCCGATCTTCACACGCGAATTGCAAACAGCTTCAACGCGCAGGGGTTGATGCTGACACTTGGCGCACAGCTTCTCCTCGTTAAAGATGGGGAGGTGCAGATCGGCTTGCCTTTTTCTAGTCATCTATCTCAGCAGCACGGCTATCTCCATGCGGGCGCTACGACGAGCATTCTAGACAGCGCATGCGGATATGCAGCGCTGACGAAGCTAGCGCCTGATTTTGACGTGGTGACAGCCGAGTTCAAAATTAATCTCTTGCGGCCAGCTGTTGGTGAGCGCTTTCTGGCTATCGGACGGGTACAGAATGCAGGCAAGACCCTTACCGTCTGCACAGGTGAAGTCCGGGTGTTCTCCGGAGTGGGCGACGAGCATAAGGTGATTGCGATCATGCAGGCAACGATCGCGAATATCCGTCGATAGCGCGATTGACACCGCCACTGAACCGCCAAGTTTTATAACGGCAGGTGTGGCCGATCTCCAGCCAAGCGATGTAGCCGATTGACAGCCGCTGTACTTTGGAGGCTGAGGAACCAACACCCCCGCGTGCCCAAGCGCCAATCTCGCCTCCGATCCACTTTTGTTATCGCCCCCTCCAATACTCGAATTGTTGACGCATCGCACCGCTCGTATATTGCTGAACTATCAGCACGGATAGCAGCGATACAACAACTTACAGGCACGCCCGCCGGGGCGGCCCACAGGAGCACAGCGATGAATAAAATCGATCTGAAGGGGCGCGTTGTCGCCATCACGGGCGGCGCGCGCGGCATCGGCTACGCGGTCGCGCAGCGGGCGCTGAACTCTGGTGCGTCAGTCGCGTTGTGGGACGTCGACGCCGAGCGCCTCGCGCGCAGCCAGCGCGAACTGAGCGAGCTGGGCAAAGTCAGCGCGGTCACGGTCGATCTGACTCAGGAAGCCGCCGTCGCGCAGGCCGTCGAGCAGACCGTCGCCGGGCACGGCGCGATCGACGTGCTGATCAACTGCGCCGGCATCACCGGCGGCAACGGTGCGACGTGGGAACTGGAGCCCGACGTCTGGCGCCGCGTGATCGACGTGAATCTGATCGGCCCTTATCTGACCTGCCGTGCAGTGGTGCCGCAGATGCTCAAGCAAGGCTACGGGCGCATCGTCAATATTGCGTCCGTGGCGGGCAAGGAGGGCAATCCGAACGCTTCGCACTACAGCGCGTCGAAAGCCGGGCTGATCGGTTTGACCAAGTCGCTCGGCAAAGAGCTGGCAACCAGAAACATTCTCGTCAACGCGGTCACGCCGGCCGCGGCCAAAACCGAAATCTTCGACTCGATGTCGCAACAGCACATCGACTACATGCTCTCGAAGATTCCGATGAACCGCTTCCTGTTGCCTGAAGAGGCTGCGTCGCTGATTCTGTGGCTGTCCTCGGAGGATTGCGCGTTCAGCACGGGCTCGGTGTTCGACCTGTCAGGCGGACGCGCCACGTACTGAGCGCTCATAGCGCGCACCCGAACGTCGGCGCCGCAGCCGCTTTCAGAACGGGACAGACACGCGGAGCCGCCGCGCGCGCTCCACGAAGGAGACGACATGGACCCCCACGCGCCCGTTTCACGTCAGGCGAGTGATGGCGGCGCAATGCGCCGCCATCATGCTCACCCCAACACGCCTTCCCGCAACTTACTGCATCGCGCCTGCTAGGCGCATTGTCGACAGTACGTTCGACGCATCGATAACGGAGCTCCTTTCATGGCCATGCCTACTATCCGGCACGTGCGTGCCTTCATCGTTCGCGGCGGCGGTGCGGACTATCACGATCAGCCCGGCGGACACTGGATCGACGATCACATCGCCACGCCGATGGCGCGCTATCCCGAGTATCGCGAGAGCCGCCAGTCGTTCGGGATCAACGTCCTCGGCACGCTGGTCGTAGAGATCGAAGCGAGCGACGGCACGGTCGGCTTCGCGGTGACGACGGGCGGCGAGATCGGCGCGTTCATCGTCGAAAAGCATCTCGCGCGTTTTCTCGAAGGGCAGCTCGTTACCGACATCGAGAAAATGTGGGATCAGATGTATTTCTCGACGCTGTACTACGGCCGCAAAGGCGTGGTCCTGAATACGATTTCGGGTGTCGATCTCGCGTTGTGGGATCTGCTCGCAAAAGTGCGCAAGGAGCCGGTGTACCAGTTATTGGGCGGACCGGTGCGCGACGAGCTGGTGTTCTACGCGACCGGCGCGCGACCCGATCTCGCGAAGGAGATGGGTTTCATCGGCGGCAAGCTGCCTTTGCAGCACGGTCCTGCCGAAGGCGAAGCCGGCCTCAAACAGAATCTGGAGAAGCTCGCCGACATGCGCAGCCGCGTCGGCGACGATTTCTGGCTGATGTACGACTGCTGGATGAGCCTCGACGTGCGCTACGCGACGCGGCTCGCGCAAGGCGCGCACGAATACGGCCTGAAATGGATCGAGGAATGTCTGCCGCCCGACGACTACTGGGGTTACGCCGAACTGCGCCGCAACGTGCCACGCGGCATGATGGTGTCGACCGGCGAGCACGAGGCGACGCGCTGGGGTTTCCGCATGCTGCTGGAGATGGAGTGCTGCGATCTGATCCAGCCGGATGTCGGCTGGTGCGGCGGCATCACCGAGTTGATCAAGATTTCCGCGCTCGCTGATGCGCACAATGTGATGGTGGTGCCGCACGGTTCGTCGGTGTACAGCTATCACTTCGTCGTCACACGGCACAACTCGCCGTTCGCCGAGTTTCTGATGATGGCGCCGAAGGCCGACGAAGTCGTGCCGATGTTCACGCCGCTTCTGCTCGACGAGCCGGTGCCCGTGAATGGCCGGATGAAGGTGCCGGACACGCCGGGCTTCGGCGTGAGATTGAATCCCGAATGCGCGCTGGTGCGGCCTTATCCACGTTGAAGCACGTTCAGGCGCGTTGAATGCGCACGGAGTGAGCGTCGGCCGCACGTCGACGCTTGCAGTTTCGATGACCAGGCAAAGGAGAATGACGTGCTGCTCAAGGATAAGGTCGTGATCGTCACCGGCGGCTCGCGTGGCATCGGCCGCGCAATCGCCGTCGCGTGCGCCGCCGAAGGCGCGGACGTGGCGATCAACTACTGGGGCGATAACGACGCATCCTATGGACGCCGCTCCGCCGTCGCGGAGGTGGTCGAAGAAATAGAGGCGTTGGGGCGGCGCGTGATTGCGGTCGAGGGTAACGTCGCCGCGCGCGACACGGGCCAGCAACTCGTGCGCCAAACCGTCGAAGCATTCGGCAAGGTCGACGTGCTCGCGAGCAATGCGGGCATCTGCCCGTTCCATGCGTTTCTCGACATGCCGCCGGACGTGCTGGAATCGACGGTAGCGGTCAATCTGAACGGCGCGTTTTACGTCACGCAAGCCGCCGCGCAACAGATGAAAAAGCAGGGCACGGGTGGCGCGATTGTCGCGACGAGTTCGATCAGCGCGTTGGTGGGCGGCGGCATGCAGACGCATTACACGCCGACCAAGGCGGGCGTGCATTCTCTGATGCAATCGTGCGCGGTCGCGTTGGGGCCGTACGGTATTCGCTGTAATTCGGTGATGCCGGGCACCATCGCGACCGACCTCAATGCGGAAGACCTCGCCAATGAAGCGAAGAAAGCGTACTTCGAAAAGCGCATTCCGCTTGGCCGCCTGGGACGTCCGGACGATGTCGCCGAGTGCGTGGTGTTTCTCGCGTCGGATCGCGCGCGTTATGTGACGGGCGCCGCGTTGCTGGTCGACGGCGGCCTGTTCGTCAATCTGCAGTAACGCGCGGAACGTGCGAACGTGCCAATACTGCGCGCGATGCCGATTTCAATGCACCGGGTCAGGCGCGATCAGCGAGTCCGGCGCGGACAGCGCGGCGAGATCGTCGCCGTCGCGAGCGAGCGTGCGCGAGAAGCCGCGCAACAGGTCGATGAAACGCAGCGCCGGTTCGGCGAGCGCTTCCCCCTTGCGCGTGAGAATGCCGAATCCGGCAAGACTCTTGCCGATTTCGAGCGGCAATGCGACCAGCAGCTTGCCGCGCACATGATCACGCACGACCGACTCCGGCAGCATCGCGACCGCGTCGTAGTTCTCGAGCAGTTGCAGCGTGGCGAAGATCGACGCGCATTCAGTCAGGTTGACCGGCGTGGCGAGTCCCGCACGCGCGAGTTCTTCCTCGAACAGCACGCGCGCCGGGCTGGTGACGGGTTGTGCGACCCACGGCCAGTCCACCAGTTCGGACAACGTAATGCGCGTGCGCTGCGCGAGCGGATGCACCGAACGCACGACCAGCAGCAAAGTCTCGCGCGCGAGCGGTTCGAAACTGAAGTCGTTGTGCTGCAGCGGACTGGTCAGGCGGCCAAGCGCGAGATCCACTTCGCGGCGATGCAGCAATTGCACGACCTGGTCGCTGGTTTCGCCGAGAATGCGCACGTTGAGCAAAGGGCTTTCGGTTTTCAGCGCGGCCACCGACATCGCCAGCAGATCGGGCGCGGCGCCCATGATCGCGCCGACGGTCAATTGCCCATGACCGCCGCGGCGCTTGACGTCGAGGTCTTCGGCGAAGCGGGTCAATTCGGCGAGCGCGCGCCGCGCGTAAGCGAGCGTGACGACGCCGAGCGGCGTGGGTGTCATGCCGCGCGCGTTGCGCTCGAACAGCAGGAAGCCGAACGCTTCTTCGATGTCGCCGAGCATGCGGCTCGCGCTCGGTTGCGCAACGTTGACGGCCTCGGCGGCCTGATGGAGATTGCGCGTGTCGTCGAGTGCGACGAGCAACGCGAGGTGCTTGAACTTGAGCCGGTTGACGAGTGCGACGGCAGCTGAATATTGGCTCATGGTGGGGGTGCGATTCGGTTTGTGGATCGCCCAATCCCAACTACGGATTGAGTTGCTATCGACGCAGGAATTATAGTCGCATCAGACGCTTCTCCGGAAAGCGCCCCAATACGACGGGAGACAGGCCGCAATGGAAACAATCGCTTTCCGCATGGTGCTCAACCCCGGCATGCGCGAGGAGTACGAACGGCGTCACGCGCAAATCTGGCCCGAACTGGTTGATGCATTGCACCACGCCGGGGTGCGAGACTACCGGATTTTCTTCGATCCGGACTCGAACCACCTTTTCGCCATACTGACGCGGACCTCCAATCACACGATGGACGAACTGCCGCAACTCGACGTGATGCGCAAATGGTGGGATTACATGGCCGACATCATGCAGACCGCGCCGGATCACACGCCGCTTCAGCAGTCGCTCGAACCGGTCTTTCATTTGAATTCGCTTAGCTGACAGTTCACCGCACGACCACGTTAATTGACTTCGAAGTGATCCTCACCGGACGGAGAGTGCTGCATGCAGGTTGTCGATTCGCATATCCACTTGTGGGATCTGAAGACGCATCGCTATCCGTGGCTGGAGAACCCCGGCGTGTCGTTCGTGGGCGACGCGCGCGAGCTCAAGCATGACTACCTGCTCGACGATCTGCTCGGCGAAGCGGGCGATATCGACGTACTGAAACTGGTGCACGTCGAGGCGAATCACGATCCCGCCGATCCGGTCGAAGAGACGCGCTGGCTGCAGTCCATTGCGGATCGCGCGGACTCGCGCGGCATGCCGAACGCGATCGTCGCGGCGGTCGATCTGTCCGCGCCGAATGCGCCCGCGCTGCTCGAGGCGCACGCGTCGTTCGCCAACACGCGCGGCATCCGGCAGATCCTGAACGTGCACGAGAACAAGCTGTTCGATTACGTCGGCCGTCATTTCATGCGCGAGCCGCAGTGGCGCGAACATTTCGCGCTGCTGCGCCGGTATGACATGTCGTTCGATCTGCAACTGTATCCGTCGCAGATGGAAGAGGCCGCTGCGCTGGCGCGTGCGCACGGTGACACGCTCTTCATCGTCAACCACGCCGGTATGTTCGTGGATCGCAGCAGCGTCGCCGGGTATCGCGCGTGGCGCGACGGCATGCGCCTGCTCGCGGGCTGCCGCAACGTCGCGGTGAAGATCAGTGGGCTTGCGATGTTCGATCACCGCTGGACCGTCGAAAGCCTGCGGCCTTACGTGCTCGAAACGATCGATACGTTCGGCGTGGAGCGCGCGATGTTCGCGTCGAACTTCCCGGTCGACCGGCTGTTCGGCTCATATACGGACTTGTGGCGCGCGTATGCGGCGATCGTCGACGGTGCGAGCGTCGCGGACAAAGAGGCGTTGTTTCGCCGCAATGCCGAGCGGTGTTATCGAATCTGATGCGGCAGCAGGCGCATCACGGACGCACCCCGAACGCGAAAAAGGAAAGAAGGAGACAGGCAGTGCAGCAACCCACATCCGCTGTGCCGAGGCTCGAACTGCGGCACGCGAGTAAATCATTCGGCCGCGTGCGTGCGCTATCCGACGGCGACCTCGCGCTCTGGCCGGGCGAAGTGCATGCGCTGCTCGGCGAGAACGGCGCGGGCAAGTCGACGCTCGTGAAGATTCTCGCCGGCGTGCATCAGCCGGATACCGGCGAGCTGCTGGTGGACCGTGCGGCGCGCCGGTTCGCGACGCCCGCCGAAGCGCGCGACGCCGGGCTCGCGGTGATCTATCAGGAACCGACGCTGTTCTTCGATCTGTCGATTGCGGAAAATATCTTCATGGGGCGGCAGCCGGTCGATCGCGTCGGGCGCATTCAATACGACGCGATGCGCCGCGAGGTGGACGGCCTGCTCGCCTCGCTCGGCGTCGATCTGCGCGCGGATCAACTGGTGCGTGGTCTGTCGATTGCCGATCAGCAGGTGATCGAAATTGCCAAGGCGCTGTCGCTGAACGCCAACGTGCTGATCATGGACGAACCCACGGCAGCGCTGTCGCTGCCCGAAGTGGAGCGGCTCTTCGCGATCGTGCGCAAGCTGCGCGAGCGCGACGTCGCGATCCTGTTCATCACGCACCGGCTCGACGAAGTATTCGCGCTGACACAACGCGTGACGATCATGCGCGACGGCGCGAAAGTGTTCGACGGACTGACCGCCGATCTCACCACCGAGTCGATCGTGGCAAAGATGGTCGGCCGCGATCTGGAGACGTTCTATCCGAAGGCCGACTGCGCGCCCGGCGAGGTTCGGCTGTCGGTGCGTGGCCTCACGCGCGTGGGCGTCTTCAAGGACATTTCCTTCGACGTACGCGCGGGCGAGATCGTCGCGCTGGCCGGCCTCGTAGGCGCGGGACGCAGCGAAGTCGCGCGGGCGATCTTCGGCATCGATCCGCTCGATTCCGGCGAAGTCTGGCTCGGCGGCGAGCGCCTGGCGACGGGCCGGCCGGCCGCAGCGGTGCGCGCCGGCCTCGCGCTAGTGCCGGAGGACCGCCGTCAACAGGGCCTCGCGCTGGAACTGAGCATCGCGCGCAATGCGTCGATGACGGTGCTCGGGCGGCTCGTCAAACACGGTCTCATCTCGACGCGCAGCGAGACGGACCTCGCCAACCGGTGGGGCACGCGGCTGCGCCTGAAAGCGGGCGATCCCAACGCGCCGGTCGGCACGTTGTCGGGCGGCAATCAGCAGAAGGTCGTGCTCGGCAAGTGGCTCGCCACCGGCCCGAAAGTGCTGATCATCGACGAACCCACGCGCGGCATCGACGTCGGCGCCAAAGCCGAGGTATATGGCGCGCTGGCCGAGCTGGTGCGCGACGGCATGGCCGTGCTGATGATTTCGAGTGAGTTGCCCGAAGTGCTCGGCATGGCCGATCGCGTGCTGGTGATGCACGAGGGACGTATCAGCGCGGATATAGCGCGCGCCGATGCCGACGAGGAGCGCATCATGGGCGCCGCACTCGGTCAACCGCTTCCTCCGTTGGGAGCCGCCGCATGATGCGCCATTCCTCGACTCATCCCGCGCCGGTTCAGCCGCCGCTGCCCAAACGCTCCGCGGGCACGCCCGGCGGCTTCGTCGCGAGCCTCGCGAAGAGCCGCGAGACCACGCTGTTCGTCGTGCTGGTTCTGCTGATCGTGGGGACCGGGCTCGCGAAGCCGCAGTTCCTGAATCTGCAGAATCTGCGCGACGTGCTGCTGAACGTGTCGATCATCAGCTTGCTGACGGCCGGCATGACCGTGGTGATTTTGATGCGCCATATCGATCTGTCGGTCGGCTCGACCGTCGGCATCAGCGCCTATGCGGTCGGCAGCCTGTACGTCGCGTTTCCGCATATGCCGGTGCTGGTGGCATTGGCGGCGGGGCTCGCGATCGGGCTCGTCGCGGGCGGCATCAACGCGCTGCTGGTCGCGGTGGGACGCGTGCCTTCGCTGGTCGCCACGCTGTCCACGCTGTACATCTTTCGCGGCGCGGATTACGCATGGGTGCACGGCGGCCAGATCAACGCCACCAGTTTGCCCGACGCGTATTCGCGTCTCGCGACCGGCACGCTGCTCGGGATTCCGAACCTCGCGCTGATCGCGCTTGTCGTGCTGGTCGGCCTCGCCGTGTACCTGAAGCAGTTTCGCGGGGGCCGGGAGCACTACGCGATCGGCTCGAATCCCGAGGCCGCGCGCCTGGCCGGCGTGAACGTCGAGCGGCGCGTGATGTCGGGCTTCCTGTTGTCCGGCGCGATTGCCGGTTTCGCGGGCGCGTTGTGGCTGGCCCGTTTCGGCACCGTCGACGCCAGCACCGCGAAGGGCATCGAATTGCAGGTGGTCGCGGCGGCGGTGGTCGGCAGTGTCGCGATCACGGGCGGCGTCGGCACGATACTCGGCGCCACGCTCGGCGCGCTCGTGCTCGGCGTGATCAGCATCGCGCTGGTGGTGCTGCACGTGTCGCCGTTCTGGGAGCAGGCGATCGAAGGCGCGCTGATCGTCGCCGCCATCACCGTCGATACCTTGCTGGCCCGCTCCGTCGCCAAACGCATGATGAGGAAACGCGATCATGGCTAAACCCGATTCCGCGCTGCTCACGCGCAAACGCGAAACGCCGTTGCAATGGGAAGTGTTGCTGGTGATCGTGCTGATCCTGTCGCTCGGACTCGGGCGCTGGCTGTCGCCGGTGTTCCTCACCGGCGCGAATCTGAGCAACGTATTGGCCGATCTGACCGAGATCGCGTTGATGGCGCTGCCGATGACGCTCATCATCGTCGCCGCCGAAATCGATCTGTCGGTCGCCTCGGTGCTGGGTGCGTCGAGCGCATTGATGGGCGTGCTGTGGCACATGGGCCTGCCGATGCCGGTCGTGATCGGACTCGTGCTGATCGCCGGCGCGTTGGCCGGCCTGCTGAACGGGCTCGTGATCGTCAAGCTCAATCTCCCTTCGCTCGCAGTGACCATCGGTACGCTCGCGCTGTTTCGCGGCCTCGCGTATGTGCTGCTCGGCGACCAGGCGGTGGCGGATTTTCCGCCGGCTTATACGGCGTTCGGCATGGACACGGTGGGGGTGAGTTTCATTCCGTTGCCGTTCGTCATCGTGATCGTCGGCGCGGTGCTGTTCACCGTGTTGCTGCAGTCCACCGCGTTCGGTCGCAGCCTCTATGCGATCGGCGCGAATCCGACGGCCGCCGCGTTCTCCGGCATCGAAGTGGCGAAGATCCGCCTGCGTCTGTTCGTGCTGTCCGGCGTGGTGAGCGCGCTGGCGGGCGTGGTCTACACGTTGCGCTTCACCAGCGCGCGCGGCGACAACGGCGAAGGCTTCGAGCTGTCGGTGATCGCGGCGGTGCTGTTCGGCGGCGTGAGCATCTTCGGCGGACGCGGTTCGATGATCGGGGTGCTGCTGTCGCTGCTGATCATCGGCGTGCTGAAAAACGCGCTGACGCTCGACGACGTGTCCAGCGAAACGCTGACTATCGTCACTGGTGTGCTGCTGCTCGCTTCGGTGCTGATCCCGAATCTGGTTGCGCGCTGGCGTGCCGCGCGCGACCGGCGTTTCATTGCGAAGTCGGCCGCTTCTTCATAACGTTTCAAAGGCGCAGGCAAAAGCAGGTTCAACAACTGATAACCCGGACACCACCCCGTCCAACAACAAGGCAGGAGACACTTCATGTTCAAACCTCTTCTACGTCACACCGGCACGGCCGCACTCTGCGCCGCGTTGCTCGCGGCCAGTTGCATGGCGTCGGCCGCCGAGCTGAAAAGCGGCCTGAAAATCGCCTTCGTGCCGAAGCAGATCAACAATCCGTACGAAGTGATCGCCGACGACGGCGGCATGGCCGCGATCAAGGAGTTCAAAGGCGTGGGCAAGGTGGTGGGGCCGTCGGATGCGGGCGCGTCGTCGCAGGTGCAGTACATCAATACGCTGATCACGCAGCGTCAGGACGCGATCGTGATCGCCGCCAACGACGCGAATGCGGTGGTGCCGTATCTGAAGAAAGCGATGGGGCAAGGCATCAAGGTCGTGACCTTCGACTCGGACACGGCGCCCGAGGGACGGCAACTGTTCGTCAATCAGGCGAACGCCGAAGGCATCGGCCGTGGCCAGGTGCAACTGGTGTCGAAGCTGATGGGCGGCGAGGGCGAGTTCGCGGTGCTGTCGGCCACGCCGAACGCGACCAACCAGAACACGTGGATCAAGTGGATGCAGGAGGAACTGAAGAAGCCCGAGTATTCGAAGATCAAGCTCGTGAAAATCGCCTACGGTAACGACGACGATCAGAAGTCGTTCGTCGAAACGCAGGGCCTGTTGCAGGCGTATCCGAACCTGAAGGCGATCGTCGCGCCGACCACAGTCGGCATTGCCGCGGCCGCGCGCTATATCTCGACGTCGTCGAGCAAGGGCAAGGTGGCGGTGACCGGTCTCGGCACGCCGAACCAGATGCGCGCGTTCGTGAAGAACGGCACCGTGAAAGCGTTCCAGCTGTGGGACCCGAACCAGCTCGGCTACCTGGCGGCTTACGCTGCGGCGGCGCTGTCCTCGGGTGCGATCAGCGGCAAGGAGGGCGAGTCGTTCGACGCGGGCAAGCTCGGCAAGCGCACGATCGGGCCGCAAGGCGAAATCATTCTCGGACCGCCGACCACGTTCGACGCGAGCAATATCGACAACTTCAATTTCTAGTTCGGACTGCGTGAGGTCCTTGCGATTTGCGGGGGCATCACGCGTGTAACGAATCGATGCGCGAGGCGCGTTGGGCGACGGGAGCCGCTCACGCGCCTTATCGGCTAGCGGCGAATCGCAAAGCGCTGCGCGTAAGCGGCCGACGTCGCGCCGCTGCCCCACACCTCACCGTCGATCAACACCCGCGTCATCTCTTCATCAGGCACCGCCACGTTCACGCGTGCGGCCGCCTCGCGATACAACTGCGTCTGATTGATCCGCGCCGCGATCTGCGCGTAATCGGTGCGCGCGTCGATCATCCCCCAGCGTTCGAACTGCGTGAGAAACCATGCGCCTTCGAAGGGATGCGGATAGTTGACCGTGCCGTCGTCGAAGAATCGCACCGGCGGATTGCGCGGCGAGACGCAAGCGCTGTAGTGACCGGCGCCGACGCCCGCCCGTGCGCCGAGCCGCGCCGCGATCCGTGTTTCATCGATGCCGATGTAGTCGGGCCGCGCCAGCCAGCGCGCGATGTCCTCGCGATGCCCCGCGCCGTCGAGCCAGCGGCACGCTTCGAGCATCGTCTGCACGAGCGCGCGGGACGCGTTCGGATGTGTGTCGACGAAATCGCGCCGGCACGCGAGCACCTTCTCGGGATGATCGGGCCACACCTCGCTCGTGTACGCCACCGTTCTGCCGACCCGTTGCGCTTCGGCCAGCGCATTCCACGGTTCGCCGACACACAGGCCGTCGAGCTTGTCGTCGGCGAGCGCCGCAACCATTTGCGGCGGCGGAATCACGACGCTCTCGATGTCGCGCAACGGATCGATCCCCTGCGACGCGAGCCAGTAATACAGCCACATCGCGTGTGTGCCGGTCGGGAAGGTCTGCGCGAACACCGGTTTGCGGCCGAGCGCCGCCAGCGCGCGAGGCAGCGTGCCGTGTTCGGCGAGCGCATCGGCGAGACGGTTCGACAGCGTGATGGCCTGGCCGTTGCGGTTGAGGACCATCAGCACCGCCATTTCCGTGTGCGGCGCACCGAGCCCGAGTTCCACGCCGTAGACGAGCCCATACAGCGCGTGCGCCGCGTCGAGATCGCCGGACAGCAGTTTGTCGCGCACGGCCGCCCATGACGGCTGACGCTGGAGTTCGAGCGTCAGGCCGTGCGCGTGGCCGAACTCGA
Source organism: Paraburkholderia sp. RAU2J (assembly GCF_003634845.1). NCBI lineage: Bacteria > Pseudomonadati > Pseudomonadota > Betaproteobacteria > Burkholderiales > Burkholderiaceae > Paraburkholderia > Paraburkholderia sp. RAU2J. The sequence goes on along the minus strand of NZ_RBXG01000002.1, from coordinate 2,393,531 downwards.
GCAGCTTCGCGGCGATGAGCGGCGCGGCGTCGGACAGCGCCACGAAGCCGAGCCGCAAATGGGTCTTTTCGAGCCGCCCCGAAGGGGACGATGCGTACGGCGCGGCGAGGGGAGCGGGAGTAGTCATGAGTGGCGCTTCATTTGAGCGAGTCGGCCGACGCGACGACAGCGCGCGCGACTTCGGCGAGTTTGACGCCCTGGTTCATCGCGCGTTTGCGCAGGCAGGCGTAGGCGGCAGGTTCGGTGATCTTCTGCTGATCCATTAGCAGGCGTTTGGCGCGGTCGATCAGCTTGCGTTCGGCTAGTTCGTTCTCGACTTGCGCGAGCCGTTCGCGCAACTGCGATTCCTGCGCGAAACGCGCAAGGGCGACTTCGAGGATCGGCGCGAGCCGCTCCGTCGCGAGGCCTTCGACGAGGTAGGCCGTGACGCCCGCATTGACCGCGTCGCGGATCAACTGCTGATTGGCGTCGTGGCTGAACATCAGCACCGGGCGCGGCGCGGTGGCGTTCATCACCGCGAGCTGTTCGAGCGTGTCGCGCGACGGCGACTCCGTGTCGATGATGATGACGTCGGGCCGCTCGTTCTGCACCGCGCGGTGCAGCGCCTGGGGTGTCGCCGTGCCGGCCAGCATCTCGCAGCCGAGGCGGGCGAGGGCATCGCGCAGATCGCCGATCGGTTTGTCGGTATCGGTGACGAGGAGAACACGCAGCATGGGGTAGGTTTATCGACGGCCGACCACCGTTCAAGCAACAGATATGCCAAGCGGCGCCCTCGGGTGTGACTGCAAGGCAATCATGGGGTTGGCGGCGGTCTCCGCGTGAACCGGCCCGGCCCGCTGCACCCCGACGGGGCACGTGCAGCCGATGCACCGAAGCGGCGCATCGGCGCGCCGCTCATGTCGTCAACGCCAGCGTCCGTAGCTGCGCGGCGAAAACAGCACGGTCAGCGCCATCATTGCCGCGACGCAGACGGCCAGCATGACCTAGGCGGCACCGAAACCGCCGCTCCAGCCGCGCACGAATCCGGCCACGACCGGCGCAATGGCCGCCACGATAAAGCCGACGCCTTGCGTGAACGCGACCAGCTTGCCGGCCACGCGATGGTCGGTCGAGTGATCCATCGCGGTGACGAGCGTCAGTGAAAAGGTCCCGCCGAGCCCCGCGCCCGCGACGCCGACCCACAGCAGCGGCGCCGCGTCGGGCCAGACGATCAGGCCCAGCAATCCGGTCAGTTGCGCGGACAAGCCCAGCATCAGCCACGGCCGCCGTCGATGAATCCGTGCGCCTCGCCGGCCAGTTTCACGTGCTGCTGACGGACCTGGCGGGCGGCACCGAACTGCTCGGACTGGTCGGGCAACTGGTCGCGAAGACCGAGTTGTACAAGGCGCTGTTCGATCCGTCGAAGGGTTCGGCCTGTTCCGCCGACGAGCACGCGCGCATTATCGACGCGCTCGATGCCGGCGACCTGGCCGCGGCCCTGGCGGTGATGCGGGAGCATCTCTCGGAACTGGAGGAGCGGGTGGTGGAGCAGGTGCGCAAAAGCGCCACCGCAGAGGATCTCGGGGCGGTGTTCGGGCTGTAGAGAAAAAGCGGCGCGGCGCGCGGAGATGCGCAACATCCGCTGAGGATGGGAAAGGGCGCGGTGCTGAAGGAACTTGCGCAGCGGCGCATGCGCCAGCATCTGCGCGAAGCGCTTTCCACGCTTGCACAGCAACACAGCTTGCGCTGCAGAGCGAACGACCCGTACGTGAGCAAGCCACCTGAACGACCCTCGGTGGGCCGCCTGCACAGCACGGACAAATTCATACGACGCCAAGGTGCGCCGCTCAGGCTCGAATCAACCAGTCAGCGACTCAAGCCGGAGAAGGCGCGCGAAAGGCTTCGCGTACAACTCAATCGCAACGATCACATGACGACCGAGCCCAGCGCGGTCAGCGTACCGTCAAGCCTTTAACGGCGACGGAATTGCGTATTGCGGGCGCCGCCGCCACCGGTGGCGCGCTCGTCTTTGTGACGGAAATTGATCCGGCCTTTGGTCAGATCGTAGACCGACAGTTCCAGCGTCACACGGTCGCCCGCAAGAATACGGATGTGGTTCTTGCGCATGCGTCCGGACGCGTAAGCGCCAACCACGACGCCGTTGTCGAGCGTCACGCGGTAACGGCTGTCCGGAAGTACTTCGTCGACGATACCGTCAAGTTCAAGCAGTTCTTCTTTCGCCATGCATAACTCCTGGTCGATGGGATAACGGGTTGCCGGGTCGCCTAAAGTCGGGCGGCACAGCATTGGATACGGTTGACAGCGGGTTTTCAGGCCCGCTGCGCTTGCGGCATCAGCCTATGCGCTGATAGTACCGCTCAAAGATCGGCGACGGACTGGCCATCCACACGGCCGTCGATCAGTTGTTCGGCGTGAGCCATGCACGCGATGCGCGCCTTGCCCGTGCCGTCGAACGGAAACAGATACTGCAAACGGAACACCCGGCCGTCGGCCGCGGCGTTCGCGCCCACGCGGCAGATGCGCACCGACGCGTCGTAGCCCGCGTCGGGATTGCGGCCCGTCTGCCCTTGAGCCGGGCGGCGCGGATAGACGAGCGGGTGAATTTCGTAACCCTTGTACGTCTTGACAACTGAATTCATGAAGCATGTGTCCTGTAATACGTGGCCGACATGTCACGCGTGTGTTACGCGCGGCACGACAGGCCGGCGGCGCTGCACCCAGGGGCGCGCCGCCATGGAAAAAGTTGGCACAGGCCCGATGGCAAGGGCTTGAGCACGGCCGCGCAAAATCGCGGATTCGACGGAGAAGAAACACGCTGAAGTCGCGCAGACATCGGGCGCGTAAAGCTGAACCGCTCAGCTGTACAACTCGCGACGGCGAATGCATGCGGCGCATTGCCGGAGTGACGGGATCGCCGACGGGCGGCGGTCGAACAGTCGGGGGTGGTGCGGAGATGCCGGGTTGAGACTGCCTGCAGCTGTTGCCTGATGTTGCCGGTGCTACGAATGCGGATACAGCTATTCCAATATGATGCCCTAAATGGGGCTAATTAGATAGCAGAAAGTTCCGCGCAAGGGCAAATCGCCCGTCTGGCGGGACTTTGGGCAATATCCGGTGGGGCGCCGACGGCGCGCCGCGCATGAGCGGAGCGCCGTGTGTGCAGGGCGGCGTTCCGAAACGGAGGCGGATCGGAAGACCGGAGGTCTTTTAGCGCGATGTCTCCGCGACGCGCTTCTGCAATTCCCGGGCGGCGGCAAGCGGGATGCGGGCGTCGTCCCAGCTGGCCAGCCATTCGACCTCTTTCGACGTGAAGATTTGCCCGTGATTGCGCAGCGCGTATTGGAGCGAATCGATGATGTGATTACGTATGATTTCGGGCGTGCCTTCGTCATCGAGCACGGTGCGAAACGCTTCGAGCGTGGCCATCTGTAGCTCCGTGAGGTGAATGGCTCTCTTATCGCATGAAAAAAATCGCCCCGCCACGTGGACAAAAATCGCCGGGTCGCGGTGGGACGCTCGAGCGGGCGCGTGGCGGATTTTGATCCGTGCGGCCCGCGCGGCGGTCGCGAGGGCGGGGCGGGGTGGCTACAATGGCGAGTCGCCGCGGGCGAGGACCAACGTCTTCCTGCACGGTTACCCGCACCGGCTCCGTTTTCGGCATCGGCGCATTCTCACCACTTCGCGCTGGCGCAAACCACGCCGCATCCTTCGAACACTGCGATTTACCATGCGCAACACAAACGTGTCTCCTGTGAAAGACCTGCTGCTGCAGCGTTACGCTCCGATCGCCGACGGCATCGCGGCGCTCCTCTATCCCTGTGCCGAAGTGGTGATTCACGACCTGTGCGATCAGACCATCGCGTACCTCGTGAACAATCTGTCGAAGCTCGAAGTCGGCGGGCCGTCGGTGCTCGACGAGGTCCATTACGCGGCGCGCGGGCAGACGATCGGACCGTACGAGAAACTCAACTGGGACGGCCGGCGCATGCGTTGCGTGAGCAACATCCTGTTCGATGACGACGGCAAGCCCGCCGGCATGTTGTGCGTCAACTTCAATATCGCGGTGTTCGAGGACGTGCGCTCGACGCTCGATCTGTTCATCAAGGGCGGCAGCCTGTCGGACGCGCCCGCGGAAGACCTGTTCCGCGACGACTGGCAGGACCGCATCAACACGTATCTGCACACATGGCTGCGCGAACGGCAGATCGGCATCAATGCGCTCACGCGCGAACACAAGCGGGAAATCGTCGAGGCGCTGCACGCGCAGGGCGCGTTCCGCGGGCGCAGTTCGGCGAACTACGTGGCCGCCGTGCTGACGATGGGGCGCGCGACGGTCTACAAGATTCTGAAGCAGATGAAAGAGGGCGGGTGACGCCCGGAAGAAGGAAGTTTCCTTTGCGGGCGGTTAGCCCGTCGCCACGCTGAGCCGTGGCGGTTTTCAATCACGAGGAGGGATGGCAATGGTGCGTTACCGGCACTACAAAGGCGGAATTTACGAACTGGTGTGCGAGGCGACACTGGAGCCCGATCCGAAGGTCACGATGATCGTCTACAAAGCCGCCAATGGTACGATCTGGACGCGTCCCGCTTCGGTGTTTTTCGAACTGATCGAGCAGGGCGGCGTCAAGGTGCCGCGCTTCGCACCGATCTGATCTGGCGCGGGCGTTCAGTTCATCTCGCCTCGGCTCATCGGGGCTCAGACGAACGCGCACCGTCATGTACTCCCAACAGGAAATCTGAATGCGTTTATTGCTTGCCATCATTCTGCCGTGGTTGCAGTTCTTCACAATCGGCCGCCCGTTTGCCGGCATCATCTGCCTGATTTTGCAGATCACGCTGATCGGCTGGATTCCGGCCGCGATCTGGTCGGTGTACGCGTTGAGCCAGTACAACACCGACCGGAAAATCGCCCGCGCGATGGGCAACGGTGGTTAACACCTGCTTGCGATGAGCCCGCGCCTGCGGATCGAGACCGACACCAAGACCGAGATCGAGGGCGCACGCGCCGCGCTGTGATGCGCGAGCTTGAGGCCGCGCCGTGGTTTATCGCGACGACGGCATGTCGACGGCGTCCGGCGCTTCGATCACCACATCGGTTTCCGCGATCGCCACGCACGGCAGGATATAGCCTTCGGCTTTTTCTTCGCGGCTCAGACCCGGCCATTCGATCGTGTAGCGCACGCGGCCGGCGGTCATCCTGCAGATGCAGGTCCGGCATGTGCCGTTACGGCATGAGCGTGGCAGACGCAGATTCGCAAAGCCGGCGGCTTCGAGGATGGTCAGCGAATCGGGCGCTTCGAAGCTCTGGCCGAGCGGTTCGATGCGAACGCGAGGCGGGCGGGTTGGATCGGACATCGTGTGACGAGGGTGGCTGCGTGCGCGACACTTTACACGGGATGGACCAGGTAGGATTGGTCGCTTCGTGGTTGTGGCAGATCGAGTTGGGTATTTGCCGCTCGCAGCACGCGCATTAAGGCGTGCGGTTCACGTCAAAGGCCGCACGCACCGCCGCGCGCCTCGACAATCACCACTCGATCATCATCCCTGCGCCACCTCAATGCGTCGTCCCGCCGCGCCGCAAATATCGGTACACCGTATTGCGCGCGAGCCCCAACTCCCGCGCCGCGGCAGATACATTGCCGTCGAGCCGCGCGAGCGTCTGTGCGATCAGCGTGGCCTGCCAATCCTCCATCCGCGCTGGCGCGCCACGCGCCGTTCCGGTGCCGTCTCCATTCAGATCGTTACCTGATCCCGCCACCGCCGACCGCGCACTCGCCCCATCCGCCGCCTCGACACAATCCGGCAGAAAGTCATCCGGCAAATCGTCCACCTCGATCTGCTCCGCGCCCTCGGCCATGATGCTCGCGGTGCGCAGCACGTTGGCCAGTTGCCGCAGATTGCCCGGCCAGCGGCATTGCTCGAAGCGCGCGAGCACCGCAGCCGAGACGCGCCGCGGCAAATGCTCGCCCTCCGGCTGCAAGGTCAGCATGCGCGTGACGAGCGCGGCCAGATCGGTGCGCTCGCGCAGCGCCGGCAACGTCACGACGAGGCCGTTGATCCGGTAATACAGGTCTTCGCGGAACGTGCCCGCGTCGATCATCTCGCGCAGGTTGCGGTGGGTCGCGCAGACAATGCGCAGATCGACCGGAATCGGCCGCGTCCCGCCGAGCGGCACGACGGTGCGTTCCTGCAGCACGCGCATCAGACGCACTTGTTGCGCGAGCGGCATATCGCCAATTTCGTCGAGAAACAGTGTGCCGCCATCGGCCTGCACGATCTTGCCGACGCTGCCGCGTTTCTTCGCGCCGGTGAACGCGCCGTCCTCGTAACCGAACAGTTCTGCTTCGATCAGCGTATCGGGCAGCGACGCGCAATTCAGCGCGACGAACGGCGCGGACCGCCGCGGCGAGTCGTGATGGATCGCCCGAGCGAGCCATTCCTTGCCGGTGCCGGTTTTGCCGAGCACGAGGATCGGAATATCGCGGCCACGCAGCTTGGCGACACGCCGCAGAACCGCCGTGACCTGTGCGTCGCCGGTGTCGAGCGTCTCCAGCGTGGCGGGCGGCGCGGGCTCGGCGCAGCGCGGCGGCGTGTGACGGGTGCCGCCCGGCATCGGCGTTCGCATCGCGCCGCCTATGTCCTGCGCCGGTGCGGCGACATGCGCAACACGGCGCGGCGCCGCATATTCGCCGCGCGCGATCACCCGCACGCCGCTTGGTAGCGTCAACAGAATGCTTTCGCCGGGCGAGCGGGCGATCTGCTGCAACAGCGCCGCGAAGGCGACGCCGAACAGCGCCTCGAACGGTTGCCGTTGCAGTTCGGCGAGCGGCTGCCCGAACTGGAACAGCGCGCTGCGGTTTGCCGACAGAAACACGCCGTCCGGCGCGAATGCCGCCAGACCTTCGAACAACGTACCGATGAATTCCGCGCGCGCGTGAAAGTGCACGCGAATCGCGTCGGCGAATTGATTGGAGAACAGATGATTTTCGATCATCTGTGCCGACATCCTGACGAGCGCCAGGGTGTGCTTATGAAAACCGCGCGTGTCGCCGCTTACGTCGAGCGCGCCGATGGTGCGCCCGAACGGGTCCGCAATCGGCGCACACGAGCAGGTGAGAATGCGGTTCGCGTGCAGGAAATGCTCGTCGGCATGCACGACGGTCGGCTGCTGGTCGACCAGGGCGGTGCCGATCGCATTGGTGCCGCGATCCGCTTCGGCCCACGACACGCCCGGACATAACGCGACGCGATTGGCTTTTTCGACGAAGTCGCTATCGCCGAGACTGTGCAGGATCACGCCGTGATTGTCGGTGAGCAGCACCATGCTTTGCGTGTCGACGATCTGCGCGTGCAGCGTTTCCATGACGGGGAGCGCATGCGTATAAAGCGATTGATTGCGCTCGACGAGCTCGCGCAGCGCGGGCCGGCGCAGCGGCTGAAAGTCCGGCGTTTCCGACGCGCGCAGGCCGATCTCGAGCGAGCGCGCGTGCGCCTGCGCGATGACATTGGGCCGGCTGATGCAGGCCGCTGGATCAGAGCGATGAGCAGGGCGATGAGTCAAGGCATGTCTCCGGTGATCGGACGCGCGGCGGGTACTTGGCCCGCCGTTCGATGCCGCAGCGCAGCATGCGCGCGTGTGGCCAAATCCCGATCTTACAGGACGAAACGCGCGGCGCGCGGCAGCGTAAACATCGGAATCGTGCAGGCCGCGTATCGCAAAAATACGTGTGGGGCACCAAAATCAGGCAAACGAAAAGGAAAACTTGCGCGCCGCCCGAAGTCGTCTACAGTGAATCAATTCACCTCCGCGCGGTGCGAAGTGCAGCGCCGTCGCAGCGGGTGACGAGCCCGCGTCGTCAGCATTGGACAAGGAGGAGGAAGCTGCTGGCGCGATCAGATGCAACCGGCGCGCGCACTACCTGGCCACACCATGCGCGGCCCAACCTTCCAGGTGAACCCATGCAGATCCTATTCCCCAATGAAACTCCTGAATATTCAGGTCGCGAACTCACCTTGGCGTTCCCGGCGATGGTCGATGGGCAGAGGGTGGAATGCATGATCACCGCGGAGGCGCTCGAAGATCACTTCGGCGCCGCCTCTCCGCGTCTGGAAGACATGGTCGGCGCATTCGATGCGCACCGCGCCCGGATCGAAGCTGCCACGCGTCGTTTGCTGTCGGAAACGCGGGCGCAGTGTCTCGTGCTCCGCAGCGGCTACGTGCGCTTCTACGAGGCGAACTGGCGCAATTGACGCAAGGCCGTCGAGGTTGCGGCCGAGGACTGTGGGCGCTTCCGGCATCGGACGGCGCTGGAAATATTTTCACGCCATCAAGCTCGCACGGGCAGGAAAGCCGCGCGTCAATCACGGGCCGTCGAAACCCGCGCGCGGCGCGCGCCGTTCGAACCGGCGGTGGCCAGACGTGCTGCCGTTCTTTCTGAGCGCGCCTGACGGTGCCTCGGGCACACCACGACAAATCACACGTTCGACGATGCAGGCGCTTCACGTGCCGCGTGAACGCATGCGAGCACGCCTACGATGCCGACGAGCGCGGCACTCAATCAGACTATCCGCCGCAGCGTCCGGTCCTTGAAAATCACGTGATGCACAATCGCCGCCAGCGCGTGCAGGCCGATCACCCAGTAGAACAGATTGCCGAGCCATTCGTGCGCATCCTTGAGCAGGGGCCGCGCGATCGAATCAGCGCCAATCAACGTCAAGCTGATGTTGACCCGCGCGAGGTTCACCGGCCGTCCGCCGGCATTGACCATCAGGATGCCGAGCAGCGGCTGTGCAAAGATAAACACATAGAGCGCGAGATGCTCCGCGCGCGCGACGAACGCAAGCAGCCGGTTGCCGGTGAGTTCCTCCGGCGCGCCGGCCCACAGTCGCCAGAGCAGGCGCAGCACTGCGAGAGCCAGCACGAGCGTGCCGGCCCAGAAATGCACGCTGGTCCAGAACGTGCGGCTGTCCGAGCCGCGCGGCCCGCATACTTCGATGGCCAGATAGGCCAGCGCGACCAGCAGAAAAATAGCCCAGTGAAAGAAGATCGCGGGCGACGTGTAACGGTCTGCGGGGCGGCCGTAGGACATGGGGCTCCTGCGACCTGGTCGATCGGTTCTGGAATCCTGCGATCATAAACGGTGCTGGAGCGGCAGTGCGCTCTCAATAAAGTACCGTTGATCCGGGATCGGATGCGGCGCGCCACACCTGACCTCGCGCGCGCCGCTCGCCGCTTACTCGCTGCCGAGATAGAAATAACGGAACAGGAAAATCGCCGCGATGATCCACACCACCAGCTTCACCTGACGCGCCTGGCCGGTCAGCAGCTTCAGGCCGGCATACGAGATGAAGCCGAACGCGACGCCGTTGGCGATCGAGTAGGTGAACGGCATCAGCAGCGCGGTCAGCGCGGCCGGCACGACTTCGGTGGCATCGTCCCACGGCAGGTCGAGCATTTCGCGCAGCATCAGGCACGACACGTACAGCAGCGCCGGCGCGGTCGCGTAGGCGGGCACCACGCCCGCCAGCGGCGCGAAAAAGAGCGCCAGCAGGAACAGCACGCCGACCGTGATCGCGGTGACGCCGGTGCGCCCGCCCGCCTGCACACCCGACGCGCTTTCGATGTACGCGGTGGTCGACGAGGTGCCGAGCATCGAGCCGGCCAGAATCGCGGTGCTGTCGGCGAGCAGCGCGCGGTTCAGGCGGTGCATCTTGCCTTCGACCAGCAGCCCCGCGCGATTGGCCACCCCCATCAGTGTGCCGGTCGCATCGAACAGTTCGACGAGGAAGAACACCAGCACCACGTTCAGCACGCCGGTGGACAGCGCGCCGCGAATGTCGAGCTGGAACAGCGTCGGCGTGATCGACGGCGGCGCGGAGACGATGCCGTGGAACTGGTTGCCGCCGAAGAAAAAGCTCAGTACCGTCACGCCGACGATGCCGATCAGGATCGCGCCGCGCACCCGCAGGTAGTCGAGCGTGACGATCGCAAAGAAGCCGATCATCGCGAGAATCACGTGCGGTTCGTGCAGATTGCCGAGCGTCACGAGCGTGGCCGGGCTGCCGACCACCACGCCGGCTTCCTTCAGCGAAATGATCGCGAGGAAGAGGCCGATACCGCCGGTGATCGCGATGCGTATCGAATGCGGGATACCTTTGACGATCACTTCACGCACGCGAAACAGCGTGACGATCAGAAACAGGCAGCCGGAGATGAACACCGCGCCGAGCGCGGCCTGCCACGTGAAGCCCATGCCCTTGACGACCGTGTACGCGAAGTACGCGTTCAGCCCCATGCCGGGCGCAAGCGCGATCGGGTAGTTTGCATACAGACCCATGATCAGCGAGGCCAACGCGGCCACGAGGCAGGTCGCGACGAACACCGCGTCCTTCGGCATGCCGGCGTCGCCGAGAATCGCCGGATTGACGAAGATGATGTAAGCCATCGTCAGGAAGGTGGTTACCCCGGCAAGCACTTCGGTGCGCAGGTCGGTGCCGGCGGCGTCGAAGCCGAAGTAGCGTTTTATCGAGTCCATGAGGCGGGTCTCTCGTCGTTCAGAAAGCGTTTCTTGTGGGTGGTGGAGGCAGATGAGGCGTAGCGGTCCTGCGGGTGGCCTGCTGGCCGACGCGGCGCGGGGCTACGGGCGGATTGTAATCATGAATGGCGGGCGCACGCGGTGCCGCATGGCTGATTCAGCGTGTAAAGGCGGCTCAGGCGCGCGGTTCGACGCGAGAGTGTGGCGTCGGCGCATCAGAGCGCATCGGCGCGCGGCGGCTGGCGCGCGAGCCAGCGATCCAGTTCGCCCGCGAAGCTTTTGCTGTCGCGCGCACTGAAAGCGGCCGGGCCGCCCGTGTCGACGCCGCTCGCGCGCAGCTGGTCGAGCATCGAGCGCATGCGCAGCCTCTCTTCGATGGTTCCGGGCGTGTACCAGTTGCCGCGCGGGTCGAGCGCCTCGGCGCTTTGGGCGAGCACGGCGGCGGCGAGCGGGATGTCGGCGGTGATCACGAGGTCGCCCGCGACGACGCGCTTGGCGATCAGGTCGTCGGCGGCGTCGAAGCCGGCGGGCACCTGGATCGCGCGGATCAGCGGCGACGGCGGCACGCGCAGAAACGCGTTGGCGACCAGCGTCAGCGGCATGCCGGTGCGGCGCGCGGCGCGAAACAGCATGTCCTTGATCACGACCGGGCAGGCGTCGGCATCGACCCAGATTGGCATCGTTCGGATTCCGGCAGCGGGGTTTATCGAAGGGGCGAGATGATACCTTGCCTGCGCGGGGCGCGCGGAGCAAGGGGCGTGAGCGCAGCGGCGGGGTGATGGCGAAGGAGTCGCCGCCTGGCTGCGCAGGCGTACGGCCCGGTGGCATTCTGAAGGTTTGGACTACGACAGGGAGAGTCGGCGATTGAATGTGCAGCCAGTTCACCCGGCCACGCGGGCGCACTACAAGCAAACGTCACCCCTTGGTCTGCCGGCAAAACGCAGGCCATCAGCCGTCGAAGCAGCGTGCGAGGGCCCTATTCGTCGGCGACCATGACAGTCGTCGCGTCCAGCCCGTCAGCCCGCCGCGAGTTATTGCGTCAGCGTCCCGCCCGCCTGCTGCGCGCGCCGTGCCGCGACGATGCGGCCCGCGCGCTGCGCATTTTCCGGGTAGTCGATCCAGTCGAGCGGGTCATAGCCGGCGGCGCGCCATTCGATCAGATCGGCCCGAACCTGCGCCCGCGTTTTCGGCGCCGACGGGTCATTGGGCTGCGGCTGCATCTGCGCGAACGCGGTGCCGATAGTCATGGCGGCCAACAGCGCGCCGAATCCAACTTGAGAAACCATTTTCATGATGAGCTCCTTGGGGAGCGGTTAACCAAACAAGCCCGTCATTCTAATTTCCGCTTGCCTGTCGAGTAACACGATAGAAAGCAATGCATCGTTTCGTGTGGCGGCATGGAACGCGTCAGGCGCGCAGCAACGCGTCGAAGCCGCGCCGGTTTGCGGGCATCCACAAAAACTCTCCCCGCGTCACGGCGCCGTCGGCTTGCCTAAGCGGTCGAGCAGCGCGTTCAGCAGATCGATCGGCAGCGGAAACACGATCGTCGAATTCTTGTCGGCGGCGATCGTCGTGAGGGTTTGCAGGTAGCGCAATTGCATCGCCTGCGGCTGCCGCGCGAGCGTCTGCGCTGCTTCAAGCAGATGCTGCGAAGCCTGCAATTCGCCTTCCGCGTGAATCACCTTGGCGCGCCGTTCGCGCTCGGCTTCGGCCTGGCGGGCAATCGCGCGGATCATTGTTTCGTTGATGTCCACGTGCTTGATCTCGACGATCGACACCTTGATGCCCCACGCGTCGGTCTGCGCGTCGAGCACTTTCTGGATGTCCGCGTTCAGTTGCTCGCGCTCGGCGAGCAGTTCGTCGAGTTCGTGCTTGCCGAGCACCGCGCGCAGCGTCGTCTGCGAAAGCTGGCTGGTCGCCTCGAAGTAGCGCGCCACCTGAATCACCGCTTTCTCCGGATCGACCACGCGGAAATAGACTACCGCGTTGACCTTCACCGAGACGTTGTCGCGTGTGATGACGTCCTGCGGCGGCACGTCGAACACGACGGTGCGCAGATCCATCCGCACCGCCTGCTGCACGACTGGAATGATCAGCACGAGGCCGGGGCCCTTGACCTTCCAGAAGCGCCCGAGCATGAAAACGACGCCTCGTTCGTACTCCCGGAAAATGCGCACCGACGACGCAATCAGCGCGGCCACCAGCAAAATCAGAATGCTGCTGAAACCGAATGTGAAACCGATCATGAGCGTTCTCCTTGTAGGGCTTCGCCCGACGCGACCGGCACCACGGTCAGCGTCAATCCGTGCCGTGCCGTGACGCGCACCGGCTGGCCCGCCTCGACCGGGGCCGCGCTGGACACCCGCCAGCGCTCGCCGTGCACGCGCGCCCAGCCTTCGGGCGCGCCGCTCGCCGTCGCGTGCTCAGTCGAGAGACCGCCGTCGAGCACCACGCCGACGCTGCCGATCAACCCCTCCGAGCCGGTCACCACGGGCCGGCGCCGCGCACGCAGCGCAAGCCGTGACACGCCGAGCACGAACAGCACGCTGAACACGACGACGGCGGCGATCAGCGGCAGCGGGATGCCGTAGCCGGGCACGTCGGTGTCTATCAGCATCAGCGCGCCGATCACGAACGCGACCACCCCGCCGAAGCCGAGCGAGCCGAAGGTCGGCAGAAACGCCTCGCCGATCAAAAACGCGATGCCGAGAAAGATCAGGCCGAGGCCGACGTAGTTGATGGGCAGCATCTGCATCGCGAACAGGCCGATCAGCAGACTGATCGCGCCGACCACGCCGGGCAGAACGAAGCCCGGATTGGCGAATTCGAAGAAGAGGCCGTACATGCCGAGCATCAGCAGGACCAGCGCGACGCTCGGATCGGTGATGACGGCGAGGAAATGACTGCGCCAGTCGGCTTCGAATGTCACGAGCGGCGCGTGGGCGGTGTGCAGCGTGACGTTGCCGCCGCTCGTCGCGATGGTGCGGCCGTCCACCTGGCGCAGCAGGTCGGGCACGTCGCGCGCGACCACATCGACGACGTGCTGCGCGAGCGCGTCTTCCGCCGACAGGCTCACGGCTTCGCGGACCGCGCGCTCGGCCCATTCGATGTTGCGCCCGCGCATCTGCGCGAGGCCGCGGATGTAGGCGGCGGCGTCGTGGACCTGCTTGCGCAGTTCGGTCGATTGGGTGTCGAGGGGAAGGGGGGCGCCTTCACTGGCCGACGTGCTTGGAGCGGGCGTCGAGGCTGACGATTCGCTAGCACCGGAGGCGGAACCAGCGCCGGAAGCGGCACCAGGCAGCCCGGGCACGCCTCGTCCCGGCAACCCCGGCGCTCCACCGCCCGCAGGCGGCTCGCCGCCGCCGATCCCTATCTGCACCGGCGTCGCCGCGCCGAGATTGGTGCCCGGCGCCATCGCCGCGATATGGCTCGCGTAGACGATATACGTTCCGGCACTCGCCGCCCGCGCGCCGCTCGGCGCGATGAACGTGGCGACCGGCACAGGCGAGCCGAGAATCGCCTTGATGATCTGGCGCATCGACGTATCGAGCCCGCCTGGCGTATCGAGTTGCAGCACCGCGAGTTGTGCGTGCTCGTCGGCGGCGCGCTGCAGGCTGCGCACGATGAAGTCCGCGCTGGCCGGACCGATCGCGCCACTCACCGGAATCACCACGACGCTGTTGCGCATGAGGGCGGCATAGAGCGGCGGCGCCATGAATTCGCACGATGCGAACCCAAACGCCAACAGCACGCCGAGCGCGATCATGCCGCGCATCAACCGGCCCACGACGCCGCCACGGATATGCGGCCGGCGCGGACCAGACTGCCGGAACGGGAGACGCACATACGTGCTCATCGCTGACGGCTGCCGCGCCCGGCCAACAGGTATGGGCCGGCGCGGGCCGATACCCCAGAAGAAGGCTGGCCTGCCGCTTACAGCTTAGTCCGATTCCGCGCGCTGCGTGAAATCCGCGCGCGCCGGCCGGTAGTCGCCCGGCCGCATGCCGGTCCACTTGCGAAACGCGCGATGGAACGCGCTCGGCTCAGCAAAGCCGACTGTGCTGGCGATGTCGGCGATCGTGCGCTCGCCGCTTTGCAATTCGCCGATGGCGATGTCGCGCCGCAAGTCGTCCTTGATCGACTGGTACGTATGGCCTTCCTGTTTCAAACGCCGCCGCATCGTCGCCTCGGCGACGTGCAGGCGCGCGGCCATCTGATCGGCGCCGGGCCAGCCGGTGATCGGCAGTGCGCGCAGTGTTTTGCGCACGCGCGCCGCGAGCGAACCGGCGTTGCGATACTTGACGATGAAGCTGCCGGGCGCATCGCGCAGGAACGGCTTGACCGACCTGGTCGTCTGGATCACCGGCAGGTCGACGAAGAGCGGCGCGAGATCGACGTACGACTCGGGCTGCTCGAAGCTCATCTGATCGCAGAACATCAGCCGGTACTCGTGCGCGGCAGGTGGCGCGGCGCAGCGAAAGCGCGCTTCGAGCAACGGGATGCGCCGTCCGACCAGCCAGCACAGCAACCCGTACACGAGGATGAACCAGGTCGCGTAGGCGAACATGGCCGGCGCCGGCGCGCCTTCGCGTTCGACGAATCGGAGGCGCACGCGCTCCGTGCTGGTGTCGATCTGCGCGCCGAGGTCGTCGAGCACGAGGCGCATGAAGCCGACTGCGCGCGCCAACGCCTGCGCGCCGTTGCGCGCGGTGAGCGCGGCCTGCGTCATCGCGATGAAGCTGCCGCTTTTCATGCGGTGCGAATCCTGGCCGAAGAACTCGTCGTCGAGCGCGCGCGCAATCGCGGCCCACAGCGCGCCGTATTGCGCCGACGACACCCGGCTTTTCGGCGAAGCCAGCATCGGCGCGGCGATGCCGGCGGCTTCGGCGAGCGGCAGCGCATCGAGGCCGCGGGCGCGGGCGAGTGCGAGGGTCTCCTCGACCAGACTGACAGAAATCGTGCCCTTGTCGTTTTTCATGGGGAGGCAGGCTGGCTGGCAAAAGCGCTCAGTGTTTTCCTTGTGATGGCTCGCTAAGTCCTTGAAATAGCGGGCCGAAGAAGGTTTGTATAGTAGCAGTATGGCAAATGCGCTCACTCAGAATGATCGCGCTGAGCATCGAAGCCATCCGGCGGCTTGCCTACACTCTGCGTCAACCGGGCCGCGTTCGTGCTGGTCATCGAGCGCCGCGACCGGCCGCACAGCAAGATAGAGGACCGGACTCATGGATAGCTTCTACACCGACGAACAACGGATGATCCGAGACGCCGCGCGCGACTTCGCCACCGAACGCCTTGCGCCGCACGCGGCGCAATGGGACCGCGACGCGCAACTGCCCGCCGACGTCGTCACGCAGATGGGCGAACTCGGCTTCCTCGGCATGATCGTGCCGCCGGAGTGGGGCGGGTCGTACACCGACTACGTCGCCTACGCGCTCGCGCTCGAAGAGATCGCCGCCGGCTGCGCCGCCTGTGCCACGGTGATGAGCGTGCATAACTCGGTCGGCTGCGGGCCGATTCTCAACTTTGGCAGCGCCGCGCAAAAAGATCGCTATCTGCACGATCTCGCGACCGGCCGACGGATCGGCGCGTTCTGCCTGACCGAGCCGCAGGCCGGTTCCGAGGCGAACAATCTGCGCTCGCGCGCGGTACTGCGCGACGGCCAGTGGATTCTCAACGGCAGCAAGCAGTTCGTGACCAACGGCGCGCGCGCGGACCTCGCGATCGTGTTCGCCGTCACCGATCCGGAGCGCGGCAAACGCGGCCTGTCCGCGTTCATCGTGCCGACTGGCACGCCGGGTTTCAACGTCGGCAAGCCGGAGCACAAGCTCGGCATTCGCGCGTCGGACACTTGCCCGATTTCGCTCGACGACTGCGCGGTGCCCGACGCCAATCTGCTCGGCGAACCGGGCGAGGGCTTGCGCATCGCGCTGTCGAATCTCGAAGGCGGGCGGATCGGCATCGCCGCGCAGGCGGTCGGCATCGCGCGGGCCGCGTTCGACGCTGCGCGCCACTATGCGAGCGAACGCGTGCAGTTCGGCAAGGCGCTCAAGGATCATCAGACCATCGCCAACATGCTCGCCGACATGGCCACGCGCCTGAACGCCGCGCGCCTGCTCGTGCATCACGCGGCGCGGCTGCGTTCGGCGGGTAAGCCGTGTTTGTCGGAAGCATCGCAGGCGAAGCTGTTCGCGTCGGAACTGGCCGAGGAGATCTGCTCGAACGCGATCCAGATTCACGGCGGTTATGGCTATCTGGAGGATTACGCGGTGGAGCGCCATTACCGCGATGCCCGCATCACGCAGATTTACGAAGGCACCAGCGAGGTACAGCGGATGGTGATTGCGCGTCATGTTTAGACGGCAGCGGCACGGCGTTTGAGCGCAAAATAGCTTGGCCCGGCGAGTGTAGGTGAAGCATGGCGCCGGCAAGGCAGCAAGGCAAGACGAAGTATCAGCGGGACAAAAGCAGAGCGCATACCGCGCCATCCACGAGCAACCATGTTGCATGGGACCAGAATAAGTGCTGTGCATGGGGGCGGAGTAAATGCTAAAGCACCAACTCCGACCGACAGCTAAAGCGCCCACTCTGGTCGACAGGAGACGACGATGACTGCAGCGAAGGCCTTTTTCGACGCGCGCGATCTGTTATTGCGCCACCGAACCGACTACGACCGCGCCTACCGCGAATTCACCTGGCCGGCATTGGGCGAATTCAACTGGGCGCTCGATTACTTCGACGTAATCGCCCGCGACAATCACAACCCCGCGCTATGGATCGTCGACGACCCCGCCACTGACGGCCTGTGCCTGTCCTACGCGCAGATGTCCGAGCGCTCGGCGCGCATGGCGAACTTCCTGCGCGCTTCGGGCGTCGGCCGTGGCGACCGCGTGCTGCTGATGCTGCCCAACCGCGTCGAACTGTGGGACGTGATGCTCGCGGCGATGAAGCTCGGCGCGATCGTGCTGCCCGCCACCACCCAGCTTTCCGCCGACGATGTGCGCGAGCGCGTGCAGATCGGCGGCGCGAAGTTCGTGGTGGTCGACAGCGCCGAGCTGGCCAAGTTCGCCACGCTCGACGTGCCGCTCACCCGCTTCTCGGTTGGCGCAGCACGCGACGGCTGGTTCGATCTGGCCGCAGCCTGCGACGCGTCGCCGCAATTCACGCCCGACGGCGTCACACAAGCCACCGACACGCTGCTGCTGTACTTCACGTCGGGCACGACGTCGAAACCGAAACTCGTCGAGCACACGCATCAGAGCTATCCGGTCGGTCATCTGTCGACGATGTACTGGATCGGGCTGCAACCGAACGACGTCCATTGGAACATCAGCTCGCCGGGCTGGGCCAAGCACGCGTGGAGCTGCTTCTTCGCGCCATGGAACGCGCAGGCCTGCGTGTTCGTGTACAACTTCGCGCGCTTCGTGCCGAAAGACACGCTGAACGCGCTGGTGCGCTTCAACGTCACCACCCTGTGCGCGCCGCCGACCGTGTGGCGCATGCTGGTGCAGGAGCGGCTCACCGACTATCCGGTCAAGCTGCGCGAGATCGTCGGCGCGGGGGAGCCGTTGAATCCGGAGATCATCGAGCGCGTGAAGCACGCGTGGGGCATCACCATTCGCGACGGTTTCGGCCAGACCGAGACCACCTGCCAGATCGGCAACCCGCCGGGACAGCCGGTGGTCGCGGGTTCGATGGGACGGCCGCTGCCGGGCTACCGGATCGAACTGCTCGACGCGGACGATCAGCCTGTGACCGAAGGCGAAATCGCGCTGCCTTTGAACGAGCGTCCGCTCGGTTTGATGACCGGCTACGCGAACAACGCGAACGCCACCGCGCAGGCAATGCGCAACGGCTTCTACCGCACCTCCGATGTCGCGCTGCGCCGCGACGACGGCTACTACGTCTACGTCGGCCGTTCCGATGACGTGTTCAAATCGTCCGACTATCGCCTGAGTCCGTTCGAACTGGAAAGCGTGCTGATCGAGCACGAGGCCATTGGCGAAGCCGCCGTGGTGCCGAGCGCCGATGCGCTGCGCCTGGCGGTCCCCAAAGCGTTCGTCACCGTGCGCCACGGCTACGAAGCGGGGCCCGAACTCGCGCGCGCCGTGTTCGCGTTCTCGCGCGAAAAGCTCGCACCGTATAAGCGGATTCGTCGTCTGCAATTCAGCGAACTGCCGAAGACCATCTCCGGCAAGATCCGCCGCGTCGAATTGCGGCGCCGCGAAATGGAGCGCGCTGCCGAACCCGCGCGTTTGCCCGGTGAGTACTGGGAAGAGGATTTCCCGGAGCTGCGTTGATCATTTTCATTCCGCCATTTCCCCGTCATTCCGATTATCACCGTCACTCTAAGGCCGCCGGGCGGCCCACGCACAGGAGTTTCAGCATGAGCGCAATTGCTTCGCACCAGGCCGTCGCCAACGTCAAGCTGCTGATCAATGGCGAGTTCGTCGATTCGACAACCCGCGAATGGCGTGACATCGTCAATCCCGCCACGCAGGAAGTGCTGGCGCGCGTGCCGTTCGCCACCGTCGACGAAGTCAACGAAGCGGTGCGCAGCGCGCACGCCGCGTTCAAGACCTGGAAGGACACGCCGATCGGCGCGCGCATGCGCATCATGCTGAAGTACCAGGCGCTGATTCGCGAGCACATGCCGCGCATCGCGAAGACGCTGAGCGCCGAGCAGGGCAAGACGATTCCCGACGCCGAAGGCGACATCTTCCGCGGACTCGAAGTGGTCGAGCATGCGTGCTCGATCGGTACGCTGCAGCAGGGCGAATTCGCGGAGAACGTGGCGGGCGGCGTGGATACCTACACGCTGCGCCAGCCGCTCGGCGTGTGCGCCGGCATCACGCCGTTCAACTTCCCCGCGATGATCCCGCTGTGGATGTTCCCGATGGCAATCGTCTGCGGCAATACCTTCGTGCTTAAACCGTCGGAGCAGGACCCGCTGTCGACGATGCAACTGGTCGAACTCGCGCTCGAAGCCGGCGTGCCGAAAGGCGTGCTGAACGTCGTGCACGGCGGCAGGGAAGTGGTCGACGCGCTCTGCACGCACGAGCTGATCAAGGCGATTTCGTTCGTCGGTTCGACGGCGGTCGGCACGCACGTGTACCGCCTCGGCAGCGAGCACGGCAAGCGCGTGCAGTCGATGATGGGCGCGAAAAATCACGCGGTGGTGTTGCCCGACGCGAACCGCGAGCAGACCTTGAACGCGCTCGCCGGCGCGGGCTTCGGCGCGGCCGGACAGCGCTGCATGGCAACCTCGGTAGTGGTGCTGGTGGGCGCCGCGCAGCAGTGGTTGCCGGAGCTCGTCGCGAAGGCGAAGACGCTCAAGGTCAACGCCGGCAACGAGCCGAACACCGACATCGGCCCGGTGGTCTCGCGCGCGGCGAAGCAACGCATTCTCGGCCTGATCGATGCGGGTGTGAAAGAAGGTGCGACGCTCGCGCTCGATGGCCGCGACGTGAAGGTGCCCGGCTACGAGCACGGCAACTTCATCGGCCCGACGATTTTCACCGACGTCACCACGGAAATGGAAATCTACCGCACCGAGATTTTCGGCCCGGTGCTGCAGGTGCTGAACGTCGCCACGCTCGACGACGCGATCGCGCTCGTCAATCGCAATCCGTTCGGCAACGGCGTCGGCCTCTTCACGCAGAGCGGCGCAGCGGCGCGCAAATTCCAGAGCGAGATCGACATCGGGCAGGTCGGCATCAACATTCCGATTCCAGTGCCGGTGCCGTTCTTCAGCTTCACCGGCTCGCGCGGCTCGAAACTCGGCGACCTCGGCCCGTACGGCAAGCAGGTCGTGCAGTTCTATACGCAGACCAAGACCGTGACGGCCCGTTGGTTCGACGACGACACGGTCAACGACGGCGTCAACACGACCATCAGCCTGCGCTGAGCGGCGCGCGAAAACGGAGAGGACATCATGAAAATAGGCTTTATCGGACTCGGCAATATGGGCGCGCCGATGGCGCACAACCTGCTGAAGGCGGGCCACGCGCTCAACGTATTCGACCTGAACGCCCAAGCCGTGCGGGCGCTCGTCGATGCGGGCGCGAAGGCGGCCGGCTCACCGAAAGCGGCCGTGACCGACGTGCAGTGCGTGATCACGATGCTGCCCGCCGCTACGCACGTGCGCAGCGTACTGAGCGCGGACGACGGCGTGTTCGCGGGCATCGCGAAGGGCGTGACGATCATCGATTCGAGCACGATCGATCCGGCCAGTGTGAAGGCCTTCGCCGAACTCGCGGCGCAGCGTGGCAACACCTTCGTCGATGCGCCGGTGTCGGGCGGCACGGGCGGCGCGGCGGCGGGCACGCTGACCTTCATGGTCGGGGGCAGCGCGAGCGCGTACGAACAGGTCAAGCCGGTGCTCTCCGCGATGGGCAGGAACATCGTCCATT
Organism: Paraburkholderia sp. RAU2J; assembly: GCF_003634845.1. Classification (NCBI taxonomy): domain Bacteria; kingdom Pseudomonadati; phylum Pseudomonadota; class Betaproteobacteria; order Burkholderiales; family Burkholderiaceae; genus Paraburkholderia; species Paraburkholderia sp. RAU2J. The sequence continues at coordinate 2,372,587 of NZ_RBXG01000002.1, read as the reverse complement.
GCGGCGACACCGGCACCGGGCAGGTCGCGAAGATCTGCAATAACCTCGTGCTCGGCATCACGATGGCTGGCGTGGCCGAGGCGATGTCGCTCGGCGAGGCGCTCGGCATCGACGCGAAGGTGCTGGGCGGCATCATCAATACGTCGACGGGGCGCTGCTGGAGTTCGGACACGTATAACCCGATGCCCGGCGTGATCGATACCGCACCGTCGACGCGCGGCTACACCGGCGGCTTCGGCACCGATCTGATGCTCAAGGACCTGGGGCTCGCCACCGACGCCGCCCGCAGCGTGCGTCAACCGGTCTATCTCGGCGCGCTCGCGCAGCAGCTTTATCAAACGATGAGCACGAAAGGCGCGGGACGTCTCGACTTTTCGGCGGTCATCAAGCTTTATCGTCACGCGGCCGACGACGGCACGCAAGGAGGCGCGTGATGATCGAACTCGACTACGCGCACGACGGCGCCGTCGCGCAACTGACGCTCAAGCGCCCGCCCGCGAACGCGTTCACCGCCGATGGCTTGCTGCAATTACAGCACACCGTCGAAAGGCTGAACGGCGAGGCACGCGTGCGTGCGATCGTGATCACCGGCGACGGCCCGAAGTTTTTCAGCGCGGGCGCCGATCTGAACACGTTTGCCGACGGCAACCGCGAAGTCGCGCGTACGGCCGCGGCGCGCTTCGGCGCGGCCTTCGAGACCTTGCAGAACGCGCGGGCCGTCGTGATTGCGGCGATCAACGGCTATGCGATGGGCGGCGGACTCGAATGCGCGCTTGCGTGCGACATCCGCATCGCCGAACAGCATGCGCTGCTGGCGCTGCCGGAGACCGCGGTCGGCCTGCTGCCGTGCGGTTGCGGCACGCAGACGCTGCCGTGGCTGGTCGGCGAAGGCTGGGCCAAACGGATGATACTGACCGGCGAGCGTGTCGATGCGGCGACCGCATTGCGCATCGGTCTCGTCGAGGAAGTCGTGGAAAGAGGCGCCGCGCTCGGCGCCGCGCTGACGATGGCCGCGCGCGTCGCCGGTCTCAGTCCGCAGGCGGTCGGCTTCAGCAAGACGCTGATCCATCAGGCACGCAACGGCGTGCCACGTGCGGCGGCGCTTGCGCTGGAACGCGAGCGCTTCGTCGATCTGTTCGATAGCGCCGATCAGCGTGAAGGGGTCAACGCGTTCCTCGAAAAACGCACGCCGCACTGGCAGGCGGACTCGCGCACGCAAGCAGGGCAGACCTCCCACGCACAGACGGAGATTCACGGATGAGCGCCTTGCAAAGCGTCGCGCCCGATGTGAGCGCGCAGGCGCAGCGCGAGATTCTGTTTCGCGTCGTCAACCGCGTGGCGATCATTACGCTGAACCGGCCGGCCGCGCTCAATGCGCTCTCGCATGCAATGGTGCGTGAGCTTGCCGTGCTGGTCGAACATTGCCGCCATGACAGCGGCATTGTCGCGCTCGTGCTCAAGGGTGCGGGCACGAAAGGCTTTTGCGCCGGCGGCGATGTGCGCGAAGTGCATCGGCTGGCGAAGAATGGTGATCATCGCTGGCTTGCGTTTTTCGTCGACGAGTACCGGCTCGACTACGCCCTGCACACCTTGGCGAAACCGGTGGTCGCGCTGCTCGACGGCATTGCAATGGGCGGCGGGATGGGGCTCGGTCAGGCGGCGCGGCTGCGCATCGTCACCGAGCGCAGCAAGATCGCGATGCCTGAGACGCGTATCGGCTTTTTGCCGGACGTCGGCGCGACGCGTTTTCTGAACGTGCTGCCGGTGGAACACGCGCTTTATGTCGGGCTGACCGGCGTGACCTTGTCCGGCGCCGATGCGTTGCGTCTGCGACTGGCCGACCTGTGCGTGCCGGCGGAATGGCTCGCCAGCTTCGAGGAACGTTTGCAGCGCATGTCGCACGACGGTGATTTGATGGCCGCGTTGCGCGGTGTGTTCGAGCCGCCGTGTAACGTCGTCCCGCATGCGGCGTTGGAGCCGTTGACGCAATCGATCGCGCGGCACTTCGACCGGCGCTCGAGCGTCGAGCGGATCATGGCGACGCTGCGCCACGATCTGGAGCGCGAGCCGCCGCGCGAGGTGAAGCAGTGGCTGCAGTCGACTGACGACGCACTGACCAGCCACTCGCCGACGATGCTCTGCGTCACACGCGAAGCACTGTTGCGCGGCCGGCAGATGACGCTCGCCGAGTGTTTCCGCATGGAGCTGGGCATCGTCAAACGGGTGATCGAGGAGGGCGATTTCTGCGAAGGGGTGCGGGCGCAGTTGATCGACAAGGATCGCAACGCGCGCTGGGCGCCCGCGACGCTGGCGGAAGTGCGGCCCGAACGGGTCCGGCATTTTCTGGCGTCGCCGTGGAAGAGCGAGGCGCATCCGCTCGCGGGGTTGGGGGGCGAGTCGTCATCTGACAATCGTTAGCACGTCTGCGACCACAGCCTTGCGCTGACTGACTCGCGCATCCGATCACGAAGGCCGCATCTGCGGCTTTTTCTACTGGCACGCCTTTCCTCCGACCCCTCGGGCACAAAGCGTGCTCAGATCCCAAAGTTGTTGCTCCGAAGCGGATCGCGCAAAGCGAAGCGGTCCACGAAATGATGCTGGGGCGATGCGCGGGTCGAATGCGTGTGCAATGCAATCCATGCACGGCATCGGGCGACGTGCACGGAAGCGGTACAACGAACCGCAAGCCGTGCTCACGATCAACGCGCTGACACATAGCACGCGCAACATTGCGATCAACCTGGCAATTCATGCATCCCCGCAGCATCACTCGTCTGCAACCTAATCGTTTGAGGAAGACGTCATGGACAAGAATCGTGTCGAAGGTGAAGCGATGCAACTCAAGGGCTCGGTGAGGGAAGCGATCGGCAAGGTCACAGGCAATCGCATGACGCAAGCCGAGGGCGCGGCTGAAAAGCTGGCCGGCCGGATGCAGGCAAAGCTCGGCGAAGCGGTCGACGCGCTGCGCGATCGCGCGAAAAGCTAGCGCGATCAACGCCACGCGCCGCAGCGCTGCCGCTCACCCAGTTCAAGCATGTGAAGCGGCGCATGCCCATCAGGCGCAAATTCGCCGCTGCGTCCCTAACGTCAAAGGACCATCACGATGAACGCAAACCAGCTCGACGGAACGTTCAAAGACGCGGCAGGCAAAGTGCAGGACGCCGTCGGCGGCTTGACGGGCGATCTCGACTTGCAGGCAGAGGGCAAGGTCCGCGAGCTATCAGGGCAGGCGCAGGCGAATACGGCGAAAGGGTCGAGCCGATCGCCGAAGCGACGCATAATCATCCGCTCGGCGCGTTGTTGATCGCGGCGGGCGTCGGCTTTCTGCCAGGCAAGCTGTTGTAGTCGATCCCGCGCAAATCCGGCGCCGCGCCGCGTGGCTGCTGCCGTCGGCAACGAGAGCGGGCACGCCACGCGTTCACAATCCCGCGGCATCCTGATATTGTCCGATGTTCCCGGCGCGCTCGCGGCGCCGGATCTCATCGTCTACTCGAGGAAGGTTCATGCTGGGATTCGATGTCTGCACGGCCAGAAAAGTCTGGACCGCGTCCTTGATCGCACTGCTGTTTTTCGTCATTTATATCGCGTCGACCACGGTGCTGGTGGTGGTGTTCGCGGTGTTTTTCAGCTATCTGATCTACCCGATGGTCGAGTTCGTCGAGCGCGTCAGGCCGCGCCGCATGCCGCGGGTCGCATCGATTGCACTGGTGTTCGTGGTCGTCGTCGCGGTCATCGCGGTGGTCGGTTCGATCTTCGGCGTGCAATTGCAGGACCAGGCGACGCATCTGTTCGCGCAACTGCCCACCTTGCTGAAGTCGGATGTGCCCAGTCGTTTTCCGTTGCCGCACTTTCTCGAACCATTGCGCGAACGGATCGTCGATTTCGTGCGCAGCCAGATCGAGACCGGTTCCGACAAGGCCGTGCCGGTGGCGCGCAGCGTCGGGCTCGGCGTCGTGCACGCGGCCGGCAACCTGATCTACCTCGTGCTGATTCCGATCTTGAGCTTTCTGCTGATCAAGGAAGGTCCGCAGATGCGCGACGCGTGTCTCGAACTGCTGACGGCGCGGCATCGCACGTTGTGGGCGGAGATCGTCACGGACCTGAACGTGCTGTTGTCGAAGTACGTGCGCGCGCTGCTGTTTTTATCGCTGGCCACGTTGATCTGCTATGGCGTCGTGTTCTCGCTGCTCGGCGTGCCTTACGCGTTTCTGCTCGCGGTGAGCGCGGGCTTGCTGGAATTCGTGCCATTTGCCGGACCGCTCGCCGCGGTCGCGATCACGCTGATGGTCGCGGTTTTCAGCGGCTATCCGCATCTGCTGTGGCTGGTGGTTTTTATCGGCCTGTACCGGCTGTTTCAGGACTACGTGCTCAATCCTTATCTGATGAGCGAAGGCGTGGAGGTCAGTCCGTTTCTCGTCATCGTCGGGCTGCTGGCGGGAGATCAGCTCGGCGGCGTCGCGGGCATTTTTCTGGCCGTGCCCGTCATCGCGATGTTGAAGATCATCATCGGCAGAGCGAGGGTTTTTTACGCGACGTCGCACGCGGAGGGCGAAACCGCGAGGCGCGCATTGACCGGGAAAACCGACTGAGGGCAAAAGCCCAACGCCCGCTGACTGTCGGCCCAGTGCAACCGCAGTGGCAGGTTACAAAGTCCAGCGGCCATCTACGACTCAGCACGGCGGGTGATTGACCGGGGATCGACGTGGATGCGCAGTGCACACCTGGGCTCACCGATAACGATGGACTCAGCACACCTCGGGACGATGCCCCCGAACCGTCGCAGACGGCACGGGGAGCGGGTTGGCCGCCGTGGTCAGAATTTCGGGACGGGGCGGGCGCCGAGAGAGTAATCATGCGTATACCACCAGACGTTATTGATGTATTCGGCTAGGCGGTGGTCGATCATGCCGCCCGTGATGGCCGACATGGCGACGCGATCCAGGACTTCGACATCAGGTAGGTCATTAATGGTAAGGGTCGTCATGGCAGTTCTCCTAAAAGATAAGTCAGTGAATAAAAAAGTTTGGCGACATACCGCTCGCGGTGCCGCTAACTGATTTAAAGCACATGGCGCGCCATGTCTCGGCAGAGCGCCGAGAGACTGCTCGTAACAGCTTAAATAGAGCGATATATCGATCTCGGTCGGGTGCGTACAAAAGGGCGCGCGTAGTACCTGATGGTGGGCTGGTACCCAACACACCACAACGTACTGTTGGATCGCGGGCCCTCGAAGGGCTGCTCCGCGTAAGCGGGTAGAGCCGACGTCGTGGCATAGAGCTTCGTACACTCACTTCATCTTTCAAATGGTCCGTACCGGACGGCCCATGGATACGGAGGATCGCGAAATATCGAACGCGCTTGCGCTTGTGCTTATCCGCGACGCTACTGAAATCGGACTCAACGGGGATCTCGAGGTTGAAGCTTTCATACTCGTAGCTGAGTATCATCGTCGCCTCAACAGGTGCTTTAAAAACAGACCGCTAGAACACAGTCGCTGCGAGCTCGCCTTGCAGTGACTTGCGGCGGGAAAAGCGGGATCGGCGCGAGCTTGTGGAAGCCATACTTGACGGACGATTAAGCGACGTCCGAGCCATCGCGCCGACCATGCCGATTTATGGTCATCGAGCCCAATCCCATCCGAACGGAGCGGGATCACGGCTGACGTTGTCATCGCCATCGCCGGTGTCGCGCATCGCCACGTTAACCGTAAAGGTGCTCTGTGCAACTATGTTGTCGGATGCATTGCCGACGTAAACCGTATAAGTCCCCGCGGCGATTTTCCAGCTCTGCGCTGCATTGTCCCAATAGCTAAGCGCGTGAAAACCGTTAATCGGATAGATGTACATCGAAAGGGCCCTCTTCTCGCCCGGTTTGAGCAGCACTTTCTGGAATGCAATCAGCCGCTTCGTGGGTTCGCCGAGGTTGGGCGGCAAGCCCAGGTAGACCTGTGCGACCTCCGCGCCTTCCCGCAGCCCGGTATTCTCCAGGGTCAGCGCGACCAGAATCGGGCCGTTGCCGGTATAGCCACGCGGCGAAACCTGGACGTCGGAAATCTTGAAAGAGGTATACGACAAGCCATGACCAAACGCGAACAACGGTTTGACCTGTCGCGTGTCATACCACCTGTAACCGACCAGTAGACCCTCCGAATATTGCACAACGGGATTTGACCCGGACGTTCCGGGGTAGCGCTCCGGCATGCTGGTAGGAGTATCCGTAGCCAGTCGTGGATACGTCACCGGCAGCTTGCCGGAAGGATTGGCCAGTCCAAACAGCAATCGCGCGACGATGTTGCCGTCTTCCTGTCCCGAATACCATGTCTCCAGAATTGCCGGAACCTGATCGACCCAGGGCATCAGAACCGGGTCGCCATCCTTCAGAACGACGATCGTTCGCTTATTGCGGTTCGCGACAGCCGCTATCAACTTGTCCTGCCCTTTCGGCAACGACAGATCGGGACGGTCACTCCCCTCTCCGGTCACGACGCCCGCCATCACGATCGCGACGTCGGCCGTCGCCGCAGCCGCGGCGACCGCAGCGTCCATGCTGCCGTCGTTCGGCGCGGCGAGCGTCTTCACGGTCGCACTGGAGCCTAGCTGCCGAAGTACGTTCGTGATCCCTTGCTGTGGGCCGACGGTGTAGGTAGGCAGTACTCGCGAGCTACCGCTTCCGCCAGCGATAGCATCATCCACATAGGTATTGTGGCCAACAATCGCGATCGATTTGACCGCGCCCGACAGCGGCAGCAGATTGCCGCTGTTCTTCAGTAGCACCGCGGACTGTTCTCCGATCGCACGGGCCTCGGTTCCGTCATTCTGGATCGTCGTGGAATCGAGCGGCGTACGGACTACCGGACGATCGAAAATGCCGGCTTTGAACATCTGCGTGTAACGACGGGTCAGCGCCTGGTTGACCGTCGCCATGGTCAACGCGCCTGTCGCCAAGGCCTCGTTAAGGTTTGGCGGCGTGAACCAGATACCCGACTGCATCTCGAGGTCCAGACCGGCATTCATCGCCGGTGCAGTCGAATGCGTTGCGCCGAAGTCGGACTGCACGTAGCCCATGAAACCCAATTCACCGCGCAAGATGGCATTTAGCGTTCGCGGCGTTTCACAGGCGTACGTCGAGCCGATCCGGTTATAAGAACACATCACCGAGGCGACGTTGCCCCTTCTGACGGACACGCCGAATGGCAGCAAATAGATTTCGTGAAGCGTACGGTCATCGACGACCACACTCACAGTGTTCCGATTCGCCTCCTGTTCGTTGAGTATGAAATGCTTGGCCATCGCAATGACGCCGGTCGCTTGCGCACCGCGGATCTCGTTTTCGGCTATGACGCCGGCGAGTACGGGGTCTTCACTGAGGTACTCGAAGTTTCGGCCACCCTGTCCAACGCGGACCGCGTTCATGCCGGGCGCTTCGACCACGTGCAGGCCCAGCATGCGTGCTTCACGGCCCAACACGTCGCCGTACGCTCGGGCAAGGGTGGGATCGAAGCTCGCAGCCAGCGCCATCGACATCGGCAATGCGGTCGCCCGGTCCTGCGGCACGCAGTCGCCCGCCCCAATGCCAACCGGGCCATTCGTAATCCGGAACGTCGGGATGCTCAGCGCCGGTATGCCCGGGATGTGACGGGTACTGTTTCCACACGCCGGCACCTCGGCTATCGTGCCGCTTTGGCCATGCAACTGGGCGGCTTTCTGATCCAGTGTCATCGCACTGACCAGCAATGCCGCTCGCCGCTCGGGAGCAAGAGCCGTATTCATCCACGGCGGCCCACTTGCCGCTTGCGGCGCACCCGCTGACAGCGAAACGAACGCGGCAACGGAAACGGCGCTTTCACATGCGACCCGGATCGCGTGATGCGGGATCCAGCGTAGATGAGGTGATGCTTTGAAATTCGACATATATCGGTTCCTCGATCGAGTGATCAAGGAAAAGGGGACCCGATATGCAATGAGCCTCTTCGTTGTTGGTTTACTGCATTGCGAATCCAGTCGCCGTTTTTCTCGAGTCACGGTTCATCGGAGTGACACTCGGCGAGCCCCTCTTAGACCGGCTGCTGAAAATGGATTCACACAAAGTAGTTACTTCAGCGGACGCAGCCGCATCGATCGTCGTCTTATGACTGATTTTAGTGCTGCCGTTCGACGCAGCTTCTATCTCGTAAACCCTGCTGAACAGGCCAACCGTCCCGTCCCGTCCCGTCCAGTAAATCGCCGCGACGTGGTTCTTTGCTCCTGCTTCAGCAACAAAGACCTCGCCCAAAAGGTACGCGCGACCGACGGGGTGATCGAGCTTACCGGGGGCGCTATCGTCGTGGCCACGCCATGGGGTCATACTTGACGATCGCGGGCAGCGGCATGGCACGTTTGCCTGATGAGAGCACGATCCTGCGGTTTTGCCAGCTGCTCGAAACGCACGGCCTGGCGGCGCAGGAGCTCGCACTAGTCAACGAGGTCCTGATCGCGAAGGGCCTGATGCTGAAAGTCGGTTCGGTGGTCGACGCCACGTTGATTTCAGCCCTAGGTTCAACGAAGAACAACGCCGGGACGCCGTGACCCGGACATGCGTTCGACGCAGAAGGGCGGTAACTGGTACTTCGGAACGCGAGCGCTCGACGCGGCTCAAATGTCCGCACTTGGCGAGTGAGCTGCCATCAACGTCCGGTAAGACAGTGCGCGTTCATGGCCGCTCTGTGCCGAACGCGGCAGTCGCTCGTCGACCCCAAGGCGACACTCACAATTCCCCACAGCGGCCATTCAAATTGGCGAAAGTACGCCCAGTGCGGTTTGAGCAGAGCCCGATTGGCACCCACTCGTTCCGCACGATGGCCAATACTGTCGTGGTGCACTCGTGGCCCTTTAAGCGTCGATCATTGACGCGTTCTGATTCAACACGCTTTCCAACCGTTTTTCAGAGCCTTGCCGCCTTGTTCTCCGACGTCTCCGCAAAGACTCGCTGAACTGCGAATTCGAGGAAACCAAATTGAAGCGAGGCGACCATTAAGTGATTGTGCTTATCTCGCCGCAATGCATTGTCACGCGATCTGCTGAACCCATTGACTCCGCCAACCTGGCGCTTCAAAGGGATCTGAAAAGTACTGGGTCTCGTGAATGACCTTGCTGTTGCGGAACTCCATAATGCTTACCGTGTAAGCCGGCCGCCCGTTATAGGTGATGGAGTATTCCGTGATCCATAGATTACCTTCTCCCTGAATTCGCCTGACATCGAAACCTGCCGGCTTGCCTGGATGATGAGTCCGCAGCGCCTGCAAATTCATTCGTCCGACGATTCGTTCACCTGACTGGGGATAGTCACAGATGGCATCGTCATCGTAAATGTCGTGTTCTGCGTCGAGATCGCCGGCCGCCGACGCTTGCCAGTGCGCATTCAGGGCTTCACGTATTTTCTCTTCCTGCATTGAGTGCCTCCGGTTACCGTTTACGTTCACCTATTGCGTGCATCGTGGAATAAAACCGGGCTCCCGTCTTGACGACTTCGAGACTCCAGGAAGCATGTGCTCAATGAGTGCTCTTACCGCGGGAAACAGAGGTCTCAATTTCATCGTGATGGGCCGTTGCTAGCAAGGGTACGGCTTCACGAATTGTCTACGATCTTCGAGCCGGTGTGTCGAACGATCGTTTCTGGCCGATCAGTGCCTCATGGAAGCGGCATGCGCACGCCCAAACCGCGCGATGCAGTCATCGGCAGTAGGCGGACCCGTTGGGACCATTCGAACATGAACTGCGGCCGTCTCCTTCCAGGCGGGGACCGGCCAGTCGTAGGTGGTCGGCCAAGGAAGCGGCCGGTCCTCGCACGACGACCGCCTACCTGATGCAATGGTCGAGGGCGTTCACCGGTTGGTTGTCACCCTGGAGCTTGCAACGCCCGAGCGCCGGGGGTTGTGCGTCTGGTACAGGCTCATGAAATCGATACCTCAAGGCATACTTCCTTGCCTTCAGCTACCAAGTCGCGCAGTTCTTATATGATGTCTCCCATGGTTTGCAGGAACACCGTCGACGAGTCGGCATTTGCCCCGGACGTCGCGCTGGCCGCCGAGGCCACCGCGCGGTCGGTCAGGTGCCAAGGCAGGTGCGACGACTCCGTTTGCGAAAATCGCTGACTATTCGGTCATGTTGAAGGAGCAAAACGCATGTTCGGCCTGACGGTGCTCGACCTCGCCCGTTTTCAGTTTGGCTTCACGATATCCTTTCACATTCTGTTCCCTGCCATTACGATCGGCATGGCCAGCTATCTGGCCGTCCTTGAAGCGTGCTGGCTGCGCACCCGCCAGAACGTCTATCGCGATCTCTATCACTTTTGGCTGAAAATCTTCGCTGTCAATTTCGGCATGGGCGTCGTGTCGGGCATCGTGATGGCCTACCAGTTCGGCACTAACTGGTCTCGTTTCGCGCAGTTTGCCGGAGGCGTGACTGGGCCGTTGCTGACCTATGAAGTGCTCACCGCGTTCTTCCTCGAAGCGGGCTTTCTCGGCGTCATGCTGTTCGGATGGAACAAGGTCGGCCCCGCGCTCCACTTCCTGGCAACGCTGCTGGTCGCGATCGGTACGCTGATTTCGGCGACGTGGATACTCGCGTCCAATAGCTGGATGCAGACGCCACAGGGATACGAGATCGTTAACGGTCGCATCGTGCCGGTGCGCTGGCTCGAAGTCATCTTCAATCCTTCGTTTCCGTACCGCCTCGTTCACATGAGTCTGGCGGCGTTTTTGGCGACCGCCCTGTTCGTGGCCGGGTCAGCGGCATGGCATCTGCTGCATGGCAATGACAACGCTGCGATCCGCAAAATGCTGTCGATGGCGATGTGGATGGTGCTGGTGGTGGCGCCGATCCAGGCGGTCGTCGGCGATGCGCACGGCCTGAACACGCTGGAGCATCAGCCCGCGAAGATTGCCGCGATGGAGGGGCATTGGGAGAATCACGGCAATGAGGCGGTGCCGCTGATTTTATTCGGCTGGCCTGACATGCAGCGCGAACAGACACGCTTCGCCGTCGAGATTCCTCACCTGGGCAGTTTGATTCTCACGCACAGCTGGAGCAGGCAGTTCAAAGGCCTCAAGGACTTTGCTCCCGAGGACCGGCCCAATTCGACGATCATCTTCTGGACGTTCCGGGCCATGGTGGGACTGGGGATGCTGATGATCATGCTCGGTCTGTGGAGCCTTCTGCTGCGCCCTCGTGAGCGACTCCACCGAACTCGCCCGTTCCTGCGCGCGACGCTGCTGATGGGTCCGATGGGCCTGGTCGCGCTTCTTGCCGGCTGGCTGACAACGGAAATGGGCAGGCAGCCGTGGGTCGTCTACGGCCTGCAGCGCACTGCGGAAGCGACCTCGCCAAGCGGCATGCCGCAACTGGCGCTATCGGCCACGTTATTCGTAGTGTCGTACTTCTTCGTGTTCGGGGTTGGCATCGCCTACATCCTGCGCCTTGTGCGAAAGGGACCGTCGCAGTACATCGAAGAAGGGCCACCGTCAGGCGGGCCGGGGCAGGAGCGCACGCCGGCACGACCGCTGTCGGCTGTCGGCGACGAGTCGCCAAGAACCACGCTGCGTGAAAATTCAAGGAGCCGGCGATAATGGGCGTCGACATCTCGTTGATCTGGGCCGCGATCATTTTTTTTGGCGTGATGATGTACATCATCATGGACGGCTTCGATCTCGGCATCGGGCTGCTCTTTGCGTTCATCACGTCGCGCGCCGAACGCGACGTGATGATGAACACCGTCGCGCCGGTCTGGGACGGCAACGAAACATGGCTGGTGCTGGGCGGCGCAGGCATGTTAGCGGCATTCCCTATAGCGTATTCGATCCTTCTCAGTGCGCTGTACCTGCCGCTGATATTCATGCTGCTCGGGCTCATTTTCCGCGGGGTCGCTTTCGAATTTCGCTTCAAGGCGAACGACCGGGAGCGCCCCATGTGGGATGCCGCGTTCATCGGGGGCTCGCTTGTCGCGTCGTTCTTCCAGGGCGTATCGCTCGGCGCGTACATCGACGGCGTGCGTGTCAGCGGCTACGCGTTCGCGGGCGGCCCACTCGACTGGCTGCGGCCGTTTCCGGTGTTCTGCGGTATCGGCGTGCTTGCCGCGTACGCGCTGCTCGGCGCGACATGGCTTGTCATGAAGACGGACGGCAAACTGCAGCAGGCTATGGTCCGTTTTTCGGGACGGCTCGTCTGGACGCTGCTCGCGGCGATCGTCGTCGTCAGCATCTGGACGCCGCTCTCGCAACCGCACATCGCTCAGCGGTGGTTCACGCTGCCCAATCTGCTCTGGTTCTGCCCAGTGCCCCTACTCGTCGCCCTGTGCGTGTATGCGCTGCGAGGTTCGCTGCGACATGAACCTGACATGGGACCGTTTCTCTATGCACTGGCGTTGATCTTCCTCGGCTACAGCGGTCTGGCGATCAGTATCTGGCCGAACATCGTGCCGCCGGGCATCTCGATCTGGGACGCAGCCGGGCCGTTGCAAAGTCAGCTGTTCACGCTGGTCGGCGCACTGTTCATCATTCCATTCATCCTTGTCTATACCACGTGGTCGTACTATGTGTTTCGCGGCAAGGTGCGACCGGGCGAGCACTATCATTGATGACAAGACAACACGGCGTATTGCGTGTCTGGGGCAAGCGCGTCGCGTGGCTCATCGCAATCTGGGCGGCGAGCGTCGCCGCGCTCGGTATTGTTGCGAGCGTGCTGCACATCGCAATGCACGCGGCCGGACTGAGCCACTGAATCGTCAGCGCACCGCGCGACGCCTGGCCTGCCGCGCGTGCCCGGTTTCAACTTCCTGGCTTACGATTGGTCCGCACTAGCCAGGCAGTACCGCTCAAGCCAGCAATATCGCTGCTGATGACCCGCTATTCGACGGGCGCATGCCGACCATAAGTCCAGGGATTTCATGTTGAACGGCCGCTGTTGGGCAGCGGATGGCCATGTATGATGCCCTGCAACACCCCATCGCAGGAGTTTCGCAATGGTAGATGCAGTGAACCCGATGGAAGTTTGGGCGCCATTCGGCACCTTCTCTATGGCGGTCATTCAAGGCGATGGCCGTATCGCTCACCTGAAGGGCCAGGTGTCGCTCGATCGACATGGACAAATCGTCGGGCGAGGGGACATCCGCGCGCAGGTAAGGCAGGCTCTGGAGAATATTCGCAGCGTCCTGGCGTCGATTGGCGGACAGATGGCGGATGTGATTTCGATGGTTCACTATGCAACGGACATTGAGGCCTTTATGGCCACCGGCGGCATTCGCCAAGAGTTTTTTGGCGCGCCGTATCCTGTCACGACGACCGTCCAGGTCCAACGTCTATACCGGCCTGAACTGCTAATCGAGATCGCGGCGATCGCCGAAATTCCCCGCTCGCGGTTTCGCCATCCCGGGCCGGACAACCAGGCACTACGTGAGTGATTTCCTCGCACGGCCAGGCTTGGCCGGCTAGCGCCCGACGACCAAGCGCGGCGATCGCCGCGGGCGCGGCCTCTCACACAAAGGGCATAAGGCGACCCTGAAGGGACATTGGCCTCGCTCCATAACAGCCGTTCCTAGGAATGCATCTGCGCAGCACATTGACGAGTGACGGGACGCCCGCGCCGATTTGCGTTACCCGCAGTCATGCCATACTTCGAGCATCATTTACCTCGCGATAAACACAACCCATATGGCTGCACCGGGAAGCCTTCATCACCTGGAAATCAACGTTTCATCACTCGAAAGGTCGCTGCGATTCTGGGTGCCGTTACTCGAGCGGTTCGAATATACCGAACATCAGGTTTGGAACGGCGGCAGAAGCTACATACGCGACACCACTTACCTCGTGTTCACGCAAGTCGACAAGGTCGATGGCGCTTACAACAGAAGGAGCGTGGGTTTGAACCACCTTGCATTCCATGCGGCGTCTCAAACGCAAGTCGATGAAATAACGCGATGGGTGAAGTCAAATGGATATCGCGTGCTCTATGAGGATCGTCATCCTTTCGCCGGCGGCCCCCAGCACTATGCCCTCTACTGTGAAGACCCCGACCGGATCAAGGTCGAAATTGTCGCCCCGGCCGGCTAGACGTCCAATGCTCGGGATGCCGCTCGAATGATCGACTCTAGCCGACCCGCTTCGGCCTGTCGGTGCAACATTCCTCCAGAGGCAGCTTCGAGGGTTGACGGCCATTCCTGCTGCCGCGGCGACCGACACGCTCCCCGCCTGAAGAGGTGCGAGCAGGCTTTGAGTGCATGCGCCAATACCGGTTTGTCTTTCGAAACGCGCTGCTACCATTAGGCTGTGTTGTGCGGTATGGCGGCTTTCGCGCCTTGCCTGGTCGCAACAAACTGCGTTCCGCGACAACGACTTTCCACGAACCATGTTTCGGGAGGGTTCATGTCGCGTCATTCGTCCAGACTGGCGATCCAGTCGCCCCCAACCCCACGCAATGGGCTGTGCTTTACGCTGGCGTATGCCGGCGCGGCACGCATCGCGCCTCGGTCGCGGCCTGCCGCGTGGAGCCGTGTTCTGCGCCCGCTGCCGCTTGCGCTATGGGTGCCGCTGGCGCTCGCCGCGTGGTGCGTGCCGATGGCCGAGGCGGCCGGACCGCTGCCGCAGGGCGGCGCCTTCGTCCGGGGCCAGGGCGCGATGACGAGCGGCACCACTTCGCTGACGATCGACCAGTCCTCGTCCCGCGGCGTGATTGACTGGCACAGCTTCTCGATCGGCAACGGCAACACCGTCGCCTTCAACAACGGGTCGGGCGCGACACTGAACCGTGTAACGGGCGGCGATCCGTCATCGATCCTTGGCAAGCTCACCGCCACCGGCAGCCTCTACCTGATCAATCCGCAAGGCATCCTCGCGGGACCCTCGGGCGTCGTCAGCACGGGCGGACGCTTCGTCGCGTCCACCCTGGATATCTGCAACGACGCCTTCATCAAAGGCGGCGATGCACTGACGCTGTCGGGCAAGTCGGACGCGAGCGTGATCAACCTCGGCAGGATCAGTTCCAGCGGAGGCGATGTGTTCCTGATCGCCCGTCAGGCAGTCGTCAACGCGGGTACGGTCAAAGCGCCCAGCGGCACGGTGGAACTGGCGGCCGGCGAGACGGTGCTGTTACAGGACTCGGCCAGCAGCAGACAGGTGTTCGTGCAGGCGGGCAGTCACGGCACGGTCGTCAACGAGGGGCGCGTCAAGGCCGCGCAGGTCAGTCTTCAGGCTGCCGATGGGAACGTCTATGCGCTCGCGGGCGGTGGCACGCGCATCCGCGCGACGGGCTCGGCTACCCGCGATGGCCACGTCTGGCTCATCGCGGACAGCGGTCTCGTCAGGCAGCAAGGCAAGATCGCGGCAACGAATGCCGACGGCAGTGGCGGCACGGTCGACACGCAGGCGGCGCAACTGGCGTTCGGCAGGCACGCAGCCGTTCACGCGGGCCAGTGGAATCTTTCAACGCCTGCTTTTATGATCGATGACGCCGCGGCACGGACGTTGCAGCGCAGTCTGAGCGCGGGCACCTCGGTCGATGTCACGACCACGGGTGGCAACGGCGCAACGGGCGACCTAAGCATCGCTTCGCGCCTGCGCTGGCAGGGACCGGCCTCGCTCACGCTTGCAGCATATCGCAATGTCTCCGTCACGGGCGGCACGACGATCGCGAACGAGGGCGCGGGCAATCTGACCTTGCGCGCCGACGCTACGGGCGCCGATAACGGTGGCAGTGTCTCGAACCTTGGCACCGTCGACTGGTCGAAGAGCGCCGGCATCGTGAGCCTTCTCTACGACATGAACGGTCGCTACAGCCCCGGCACGCTGCTCGGCAACGCTTCGTGGACCGCCCCGGTCTACACCGGGCTGGTCACGCAAATCACCGCCTACAAGCTCGTCAATTCGCTGACCGATCTGCAGAATGTTTCGCTCGACCTCGCCGGCAATTACGCGCTCGGCAAGGATATCGATGCGAGTGCGACGATCCTTACTTCCACCCACTCCAGCGGAGTGGACTTCATCCCGCTGGGCAGCGCGGCCACCCCGTTCACTGGTCAGTTCGATGGGAGGGGGCATGTCATCGACCAGTTCAGCCAGAATGAGATTTACTCGCCCTCAGGTACCAAAGCGATTGGCCTCTTTGGCGAGATCGGGACTGCGGGCGTGGTGCGCAACGTCGGCATCACGAACACCGCATTCTATGAGGGACAAGACGACATCCTCGACAACGTGCCGATTGTTATCACTTTCGGCATTCTGGCGGGGCGCAACCGGGGCCTGATTACATACGCATATACGTCCGGCTACCGGGGCGCCACTCACTATGGAAACGCGCCGATCGGCGGCCTGGTGGGCACCAACGACGGTCTGATCGAGCGCTCCTGGAGCAGTGCTACCGTAGGCGACGCCGGTGACGCGGGAGGGCTCGTGGGCGCCAATCTCGGACGGATCGTTCAGTCGTTCGCGACCGGCCGGGTCGTCACGCAGACGTTCGGCTCGCCAGGTGGACTCGTCGGCGTCAACAGCGGCACGATTTCGCAGTCATACGCTGCCGGTAATGTTCTCGGACTTTTTGGGGCCGGCGGATTGGCTTACGCGAATAGCGGTGTCATCGAGCAGTCGTTCGCAACAGGCCCAGTTCTGGGCCCGTCGTATCAGGGGCCGGGCTACGGCACTTACGGCGGTATCGTCGCGTACAGTGTCGGCGGCACTCTTGCAAGTAACGTCTATTGGGACAAAGAGACGACGACACGTACGGTGAGCACCGGATATGGCTCTCAACTGCCTGCGTCGAACGGGATCACCACCGCGCAGATGAGCAATCCGTCGAGCTTCGACGTGTCCTGGGACTTCAGCCCGACCGGCGTGTGGGTCATGCCGGCCGGCGCGACCCATCCGATCCTGCGCTGGCAACTGGCCCAGTAGGCGCTGCTGAGAACCCGCGTGCCTGCACGAGCAGGCACGCGGCGGCATCTCAACGGCCGCTTTCGGCGGCCTGAGCGGACGACCGGACAAAGTAGCCGGTAGCCGCGAGTGTCCACTATCAAAAGCGAACAACGTACAGTTGTCGGCCCAACTGCGCTTGACGTCGCGAGAATAATCGCCTCATCGACGACGTGACGTCTGAGCCGCTCCCCTCGTATCGGCGACTTCCCGTCATGCCGGCGAGATTCGGGCTCCCTTCAGTTAAAGTATCTGCGTCTGTTGCCGATATGCCGTGTGAGCGCCGACCCGTCAAGAGCTCTCCGCAGCCCTGTTTTATAAACATTCAGGTGCCGATCGATAGGCGTCGTCGATGACAAAAGATCGGCCGGCAGCGAGAAGGACCTGTGACGAAAATGCCCAGCGGCGGACCGGGCTTTCGTCACGATTTATCGCTGCAGAGACGCAGCCATGGTTACGCAATCGACTCGACCGCGACGAAAGCCCCACCGGTTCACCATCGAATGCGTCACTGGCGTCTGCCGAGGGGCGCCCAATGCATGCCGAACCTGAAAGTGAACCCAAGTGCGACAAACTGAGTCTGCATCGTGGCTGTTGGTCCTGGCCTGTTTCATTCTTTTCTCGTTGTGTGGTTGCCATCAGCGGGACCACGGTTCTTCGGGCATGAGCGCGCCGACCGGTACCGCCATCACCGCCTTGGTCTGGGCTCCCGACTGGCCCGAGGAAATGCTCCGGATTGCCGCTGAATTCAGCAAGCTGAACCCGGACATACGCGTAAACGTGCAGTTCATGATCGGCAATTCGGTCGAAGAAAATATCAAGCCGCGGATCGCGACCGGCAATTTGCCCGACCTGGTCAGCATCAACCCGAATGCCTATGGGGCCGACCTGGCCGATCAAGGGCTGCTGGCCGACGTCAGCAAGACGTCCGCCTGGAAGAACATGCTGGATCCTCTCAAGAAGGACTGGACCAGCCGCCAGTCCAGGCACTTTGGAATAGCGGGAGGGATGGCCACCACTGCGATCTATTACAACGAGGAGATGTTCGCGAAAGCAGGCATCAAGAACCTGCCCACCAATTTCAACGAATTCCTGGCAGTCTGCGAACAGCTCAAACGCGCTGGCTATACGCCGATAATGTGGAATGGCGGGTTCCCGAATATGCTCGGCAACGGTCCCTTCAGTTCGGGCTTTGCTAACAGCGTGGTTGCGCGCGAGCCGGACTGGAAGAACAAGATCAGCGATGGCACGCTGGATTTGAATACCCTTCAGGTAGCGGAAATTTTCGCCCGGATCAGGCTCGTGCCGGAACGTGGTTTCGCACAGGAATCATTCATGGCGACAGGCTACGACGACGGCATCCGGCTATTCAAGGAAGGCAAGGTAGCGATGGCTTTTCACGGTAGTTGGGCAGCCGGTCTGTTGCTGCACGGCAATCCCTTCGAAGTTGGCGTGTTCATGCCGCCCTGGAACTCGCCAGGCGAGCAGGTAGTACCCGTAATCGGCAGCGAAACCGGCTTTGCGGTGTCTGAAACGCCTAATAAGGCTGCGGCCATGCGCTTTCTCGAGTTCATCGCGGGGCCGGGATTTTCTATTCTCCAGATGAAACGCCAGAACATTCCGCCTTTCAAGCAGTTCCCCGGGACGGTCGTGAGCGATCAGAAGATGGTTGACTACACGAACGCGGTCAGTCGCTATGCTGTAACTGGCAGCCCGTACTATTCGGTTCTACCGTCTAATTCCATCGAGCGCTTGCATCGATTGATGCAGGATGTGCTGTTCGGAAAGATCACGCCAAGGCAGGCTGCAAAACTGCTGGACGACTCCGTTAAGAATGAAGCGAAGATGCACTACAAATGAGTCCACTGATCGCCTGGCTGCGAAGCGCATTCGCCTACTTCTCGTTGGATCTGCTGCGCCGTGTGGAAATTCACTACCGGCTGATAACCGCGTTCATCCTGCTTTCGCTGATACCGATACTTGTCTCCAGCTACATTTCGTATGTGGAGTCAACAGCAGCGCTCAAGCAGAAAGCGGAGATATTTTCCAAAGAGGTCGTCAAACAGGTATCCAAAAACATCTCCTTGCGGATGGAGCAGATCGAGAGGGAGAGCAGCCTTCTGGTGCTCTCCGACCAGGTTCAGGACGCGCTGACCCGCGTCGCACGCGGCAATGAAAAGGAGCAGAGCGAAGCTCGCCAGGACCTGACCCGGCTTCTCCTGAAGCATTACGGCGCGGTTGATTTCATCAACCAGAAATATCTGCTCGACAAGGACAACCGGATCACCGACTCCCAGGCGTTCGCGCAATTGACGCGGGGTGTGGTGCGTCTGGTCGAGCAGGCTCCCGATCGAAATGGCCGGCCTTACTGGGGTAGCTATGACAACGGGGCCGGTCAGCAAGATCTGGGGATGGTGCGTGCAATCATCGGCAAGAGCGACAATCGGCAGATCGGTAATCTCGTTCTAGTGATCCGCCCAGAGTACTTCTCAGCGATTTTCAATGACGTCGCCGTGGGCAGTGGAACGCAGATCTATGTACTTGACGCCAGCAGCGACAAGCTGATCGTTGGTGCCGACGGCTCTTCAATGAACACCGACGGAAAGGCTGAAGCGGGTCTGCTCGAAAGAATCACCAACGCCAATCCACGCGGCGAGGCAAATGGCTTCGTCGACTTCCATGGCAAGCATGGCGGCCGATATCTCGCTGCATACACAGGTATTGCCGGCACGAAATGGTATGTGGTCAGTACGATCCCGGAGAAGAACCTGACGGCGGAGGCACAGTCCGTACGCAACCAGATCATACTGGTGGGCATTTCGGGGTTTCTGCTTTCGATCTTCCTCGCCAACTTCATTTCCCACAGCATCTCCGCACCGCTCAAAGATCTGGTGCAAAGGATGGATGACGCTGGTAGCGATGCAGGCGCAGAGGTGGCAGCGTCGGTGGAGCCGAGCAGTGAGATTGGCGTAAAGGATGAATTGGGCAGATTGGCGCACAGGTTCGAACGAATGAGTGCGGCGATCGGGCAGAAGATCCAGAAGATCAACGAGATCAACGCTTCGCTGGAGCAGACGGTCATCGAGCGAACGGCGGAGCTCGTCGCCAAAGAGCAGGAGTCGCGCACGTTGATCGAGAATTCACCTGACACGATCACACGCTACGACCGGGAGCTGCGCCGCACCTACGCCAATCCGGCTTTCTGCGTCTCGGCGGGCCGCAGCCTTCGCGACTCGCTCGGCAAACGGCCCTCGGAGATTCCCGGCGGCGCTAACGCGTTCGCGTATGAGAAAAAGATAAGCGAAACCATTACAACCGGGAAAAGCCGCCACTTCGAACTTAGATGGCTCAGCAAGGACGGACAGGAACAGTGCAGCCATATTCGGCTCACTCCAGAGATCGACGCGTCGGGTCAGGTGAATTCCGTGCTGGCGGTCGGTCGCGATTTGTCCGACCGGATGGCATTCGAGGCCACCATATGGAAACAGGCCAACTACGATGCGCTGACCCACCTGCCGAACCGCCAGATGTTCCATGCCCGTCTGGAGCACGAAGCCGGTGTTGCGCATCGCTCTGGGCGGCCGATGGCCTTGATGCTGATCGATCTCGATCGCTTCAAGGAGGTCAACGACTCGCTCGGACACGATATGGGCGACATCCTGCTGATCGAGGCCGCGAGGCGCATTACCTCGTGTGTGCGTGAATTCGACACGGTCGCTCGACTTGGCGGTGACGAGTTCACGGTGATTCTGCCCGAGTTGGACGACACCGGCCGCATCGAACAGATCGCGAAGACGATCATCGCCACGCTGGCCGAACCCTTCCAGCTTGGTCCGGACGACGCTTTTATTTCTGCGAGTGTTGGTGTCACGCTTTACCCTGGCGACGGGACAGAACTGGATGTTCTCTTCAAGAATGCCGACCAGGCCATGTACGCGGCCAAAGCCGCGGGGCGCAACCGTTTCAACTACTTTACGCCCGAGTTGCAAGTGGCGGCAGAAAAGCGCCGGCGTCTCACCAGCGATCTACGTACCGCCCTGCAAGCCGAACAGTTCCGTGTTTATTACCAGCCTATCGTCAATCTGGCGACTGGCGAAATTTACAAAGCTGAAGCGCTAATTCGCTGGCTGCACCCTGAACGCGGCACGATCAGTCCATTGGATTTCATCGCATTGGCCGAAGAGACGGGGCTCATCGTTCCTATCGGCGATTGGGTGTTCAAACAGGCCGTGCGACAGGCGCATCAATGGCGCCGACGATTCCATCCATCGTTTCAGATCAGCGTCAACATTTCGCCGGTGCAGATTCGCCAGGACAATCTGGTGTGTATCCAATGGTCGGAGTACCTCATTCGGCAAGGCATGCCTAGACAGAGCGTGGCAATTGAAATAACCGAAGGGCTGTTACTGGACGCCGAATTGAACGGGAAGTTGCTGAGTTTCCGCGAGGCAGGAATCGGGATTTCGATCGACGACTTTGGGACCGGTTACTCGTCCTTAGCCTATCTGAAGCGCTTCGACATCGATTATCTCAAGATCGACCGTTCATTCGTACAGAACCTCGGCTTCGACGGCGGCAATCAGGCGCTCTGCGAAGCAATGGTCATGCTGGCGCACAAGTTGGGATTGCAGGTTATCGCCGAGGGGGTCGAGACGGCGGATCAACGTGATTTTCTCGCCGCCGTGGGTTGTGACTTTGCGCAAGGCTTCTTGTATTCCGAGCCGGTTCCGTCTGATCAATTCGAGGAGCGGGTGTGGCCGACAGTCAGGGAGGCGGCTCACCAGGAGGCGCGCGACGAATCGTGAGCAATTGCCGAACGAGTGTATGCCAGGTATCGAGAAACGAGCCCCGGTCACGGTAGTCTCGAACGGTTGAAACAGTTCGGGACCGGACGGTTGGCTTGCGCCGGCATGCAGCTCAATTAGGGTTAACCCATTCAGAGCTGTGCCGCAAAGTACATACAGTTCTTGCATACGAGCTTGTTCAGACGCGGGGGCATCGCCGCCCAAGGTCGTCTTGCGGTGTTTCCTCAGTTCCACGAACTCGAAGGAGATGACAAATGGAAATCCGCAACCCTTCCCCCGGCCTCTACAACGAAGATCTCGCACCCGCCAGGGTGCGCAACTGGGGTGCCTTTAGCATTTTCAACGTCTGGACCTCGGACGTGCACAGCCTTTGGGGCTACTACCTCGCCGCCAGCCTGTTCCTGCTGTGCGGCAGCTTTACCAACTTCGTGCTGGCGATCGGGCTCGGCTCACTCGTGATCTTCGCACTGATGAATCTGATCGGCTACGCCGGCGAAAAGACTGGCGTGCCATACCCGGTGCTGGCGCGCGCCTCTTTCGGCGTGTGGGGCGCCAACCTCGCGGCGCTGGTGCGCGCCGTGGTGGCCTGCTTCTGGTACGGCGCGCAGACGGCAGCGGCTTCGAGCGCGATAGTCGCGCTGTTGATCCGCAGCACCAGCCTGATGGAGTTCCACAAGGGCACGCACTTCCTCGGCCACTCGGGGCTGGAAGTGATCTGCTACTTCATCGTCTGGGCGCTGCAGTTGCTCATCATCCAGAAGGGCATGGAAACGGTGCGCAAATTTCAAGACCTGGCCGGTCCGGCGGTGTGGATCGCGATGCTGATCCTGGCGATCGGCCTGTGCGTCAAGGCCGGCGGCTTCTCGTTCGAGCATGGCATTCCGATGGACGCGCTGCTCGAGAAGACCAAAGACGCCGGCGTCAGCGGCGAGCCCGGCTCATTCTGGGCGCTGATGGCCGTAGGCGCGACCTGGATCACCTACTTCGCGGCGCTGTACCTGAACTTTTGCGACTTCTCGCGCTATGCGAAAAACCGCGACGCAGTCAAGAAAGGAAATCTGTGGGGCCTGCCGGTCAACCTGATTGCGTTCTCGCTGGTCGCTGGCGTCACCACCATCGCCGCCTTCAGGGTGTACGGCGAAGTGCTGCTGCATCCCGAGCAGATCTCAGCCAAGTTTGACAGCTGGATACTGGCGCTCATCGCGGCGGTGACCTTCGCAGTCGCCACGCTAGGCATCAACGTGGTGGCCAATTTCGTCTCGGCGGCGTTCGACATCTCCAACACGTTCCCCAGGCAGATCAGCTTCAAGAAGGGCGGTTTCATCGCTGCAGCCATCGCGCTCGCGCTCTACCCGTTTGCGCCGTGGGAAGGCAACGCCGCGCACTTCGTCAATGCCATCGGCGCCACGATGGGCCCGCTGCTGGGGATCATCCTGGTGGACTACTATCTGGTGGCCAAGGGCAACATCAACGTCGCGGCGCTCTACCAGGAGCACGGCGAGTATCGCTACGAAGGCGGCTGGAACGTCAACGCGCTGGCCGCGGCGGCGGTCGGCAGCGTGTTTTCGACCTTCCTGCCTAACTTCACCGACCTGCTGCCGGCCTGGTGGAATACATATGGCTGGTTCTTCGGCGTAGTGATCGGCGGCGGCGTGTACCTCATCATGGCGACGCTGCGGCCGCGTACCGCGATCGCCCCGACCCGCGTTTAAGGGTCTTTCCATCCCGATCAGGTAGGGTCAAGCACTGGCGCGGCACCGGCGGGTGCCTCCCGGAAGCGGGCGGTCGGTCACGATAGCCGCGTGCAGCTCGCGAGTCGCAGATTTGGCCGACGACCCGCCTGACGACATCGTTCAAAGAAGGGCACTTTCGGCCAGAACCCGACGTTCGAATGTCCGCGCAACGGCGTCGACGAACGTCTGAAAATGGCTGAACGCGGCCGACGGCGAACGCACCAGATCGACCCGGCTCGGCCGTTCGCGCATTCACCCACCGAACGGCGGTTTCCGGAGTACATCGGTCGTCGCAATTGATCAGTGTCGGGTACCGCGGCAAGGCGGATCTTGCAGAAACGACGCCGGCGCGCCGCGCAACGCGGTAGACGCCTATAACAGCGTCGGCTCGGAGACCATGGTTCAGTGCGGGGCGACTTGCCAGGCGAGAACGGGATGGGTCGCACCGGGTAGCATCACCCACACGCCGTTAGGACCGAAGTCCCACCCAGCAAAACTTTTCGGGTCGCTCATCTGGGCGGTAGTGAGCCCGTTCGACGCCGGCAGATTGCCGCCGCTCGACGGTTGGCCCGTCGTCTGGACGTCCCAGTAAACGTCGTTCCCAAGACCACCGCAGCCTCTGGCGCAGATACCGCCGACCTCAAGCGATACCGCCGCCGTCACGGGGCCCGACGCGAAGGACTGTGTGACCGTTCCGCCGCTGAACCCCCCGACTAGTCCTCCCGCTGGACCGTGCGAGCTAAGTCCCGAGACTGGGCCAGTGGCGTATGACTCGGTGATCGTACCTTCGTTACCGATAACCAGCCCACCGACATTACCATCCGCCGTGACGGTAGCGCTGCTGCCCGATCGCGCGATTAACCCGAAGTTGGTGGCGACAAGCCCGGCGTACTCGTTGCCAAGGTTCCATGAGGCAATGACCCCAGACGTAAACACGTTGGCAATGACGCCGTGATTCTGAACGGCGAGTATCGCGGTCCCGTTAACAAAGTAAAAATACACTTGGCCGACGTTCGCGTTGACGTTCACGTCGCGCACGACGCCGCTTGGACCGATATCGCCAAACACCGCATCGAAGCTCGGCGAGAGGTTGGAGATCGTATGCCACCTACCGTCGAACTGCCCCGTGAACGACGTGCCGGCAGCGAAACCAAGCGTCTGGAACGCGGAATTGCCAGCGTCGAGGTCTTTGCCTAGCGCGTAATTGCCGGCAAGATTGTTTCCGATGTTCTGAAGGTCCGTGACCGAATTGACGAGTTGATAGCCGGTTATCTGCGTGACGAGTCCGCTGTAGAGCGGCGCTTGCCAGGTCGCATTGCTGACGAGCGTGCCGGGGCTGAAACTGCCGTTCATATCGTAGAGCGCGCTGACGATGCCCGTGCTCTTCGACCAGTCGACCGTGCCGCCGTTGACGACACTGCCGCTGTTGTCGATTCCGGAGGCGTCGGCACGCAAGGTCAGATTGCCCGCACCGCTGTTCGCGATCGTCGTGCCGTTCGCGACGGAGACATCGCGGTATGCGGCAAGCGTGAGCGAAGCGGGACCGTGCCAGCGCAGGCTCGACGCGACGCCCAGGTCGCCCGTCGCGCCGTTGGCGCCCGTCGTCTCGACGTCCACCGAGGTGTCCGCGTTCAGGCTGCGCTGCAATGTATGCGCAGCCGAGTCGTCGATCGTGAAGTCGGGCGTCGACAGATTCCATTTCCCCGCGTGAACCGCTGCGTGCCTGCCGAAGACCAGTTGTGCCGCTTGCGTATCGACGGTTCCGCCGCTGCCGTCCGCGTTGCTTGCGGTGATCTTGCCGAACTGCTCGACACGGCCGCTGTCGGCGACCAGCCACACATGGCCGCCGCGGCTGGCCGTGCCCGTCGCGCGGATGCGCGTGCCGCCGCCCGCGAGCGCATACACGTTGCCGTCGGCGGCCTGCAGACTGATCTGCGCGGCGGTTATCCGCCCCTTGTTGACGACCGTGCCCTGACTGCCTGCCTGTACGAACACCTGCCTGCTGCCGGCCGAGTCCTGCAGCAGCACCTGCTCGCCCACGGCCAGTTCGGCCGTGCCGTCGGGCGCTGCGACGGTGCCGGCGTTGATGACGTCGTGTCGCGCAATCAGGAACACATCGCCGCCGCCCGAACTGATCTTGCCGAGATTGATCACGGCTGCGTTCGAGTTGCCCGACAGCGTGAGCGAGCCGCTGCCCTGCACGAACGCGTCCTTGCAGATGTCCAGCGTCGACGCGACGAAACGTCCGCCGGTGGTAATCACGCCCGATGGCGCGACCACGACTCCCTGCGGATTGATCACATAGAGGCTGCCCGTCGCACTGAGCCTGCCGAGGATGGCAGAGGGCGAACCACCCGTCACCCGGTTCAGCGTCGCGCCGGAGCCGTTGTCGAATGTAACGCTGTTGGTTTTGCCGATCGAAAAGCTGTTCCAGTCGATCACCCCGCGCGTCGAACCCGGTTGTGTGATCACGAGGCCGTTGCCCTGGCTTGCTATCGCGCCCGTGCCGGCCACGTATGTGCCGCCTTTTGGAAGGACGCCCGCCGCGAGCGTCGCATGTGCAAAGGACAGCCCGATAAGCGAACTGCCGATGGCGAGCCACATGCGTCCGGTTAACTGCCGACGACGCAGTGCGCCCCGCGCGGGCCGAGATGGGTTTGGACGTGACATACACCCCCCTTTCCGCGTGGGACGCGGAATGGCTGCCGACGACCGGCAGAGCCGACCGGAAACGCGTGAGTCGCAGCATCTGAAGAATAGGGCAGTTGGCGTCGCGGATGCACGCCGATATCTCAGCGTTTTGTGCCTTCCCGTGGGACCTTTTGTGCCACTTCCGTTGTGTGGCAGGACTATGCTGCACCTACGAAATCCCAGTCAAACTGCTCAAGGACGCGACCGTGATTTCTCAGTTGGTTTGTGACACGAACTGTGGACAGCAGATCGCGATAGACAATAGCGGAGTCCGTGTCCAAAGGCCGGGGCCCGGTTGCAATGCGGAGCCGATGTCTGAACGTCCGTCCAACGAGAGGGGCGAATGACGCTGGATCGCCGAATTCACGTATTCGCCTCCATAGGACGGACACCGCGCGCGTAGCCGGGCCTTGGCTCGCACGAATTAGAACAGTATTCGTGTTGCGTCATTGCGGCCACCCAGCCACCTGGTAATCGCAGCCAAATGCCTGCCACACGCCTTGTCTGCGCCCAACCCGAGAATTCTTCCGGTTAGTGCCACAATAAGGTGGCACCAGTGTGCAAGCCAATTCTGGTTACGGAGGCGGACGTGATTCACATCGCAAATGCAGCGGCTTCGGCGACGGGGAAGGAAATCTGCGAGTCCCGGTTCTTCCGAAATTTTGCTTCGGTTCTTGTTGGCGCGATGTTAGCAATAGGTTCAGTACAGGCTCAGTCCACTTCGTTCGACTCGTTTGCCATTCCCTCCGGCAGCGCACCGCACGATGTCGCGCCAGCGCCTGGCGGCGCCGTCTGGTACACCGCGCAGGCGCAAGGCGCAGTCGGAAGGCTGGACCCGCGCAGCGGCAAGACGGAGCGGGTCCCGCTCGGCAACGGATCGGCGCCGCACGGCGTGATCGTCGGTCCGGATGGAGCAGCATGGATTACCGATGGCGGGCTGAACGCGATCGTACGCGTCGATTCGAAGACACTCGCTGTCGCGCGCTTCCCGTTGCCCAAAGACCGACAGAACGCCAACCTGAACACGGCCGTTTTCGACAAACGCGGGCACCTGTGGTTTACCGGACAAGGCGGAATCTATGGTGAGCTTGACCCGGGAAGCGGCAGCATGCGCGTGTTCAATGCGCCGCGCGGGCCGGGTGCCTATGGAATCTGTGTCACCCCTGACGGCAGCTTGTACTTCGCTTCACTAGCTGGCAGCTACCTCGGCCGCATCGATCCGGAGAGCGGCGCGGCGCAAGTCATCGAGCCGCCAACAGCGCAACAGGGAGCGCGCCGGGTATGGTCCGATTCAAAAGGACGCGTCTGGATCAGCGAGTGGAACGCAGGGAAGGTGGGAGTGTTCGACCCGGCGGCGCATCGGTGGCGCGAATGGAAACTGCCGGGCTCCGATCCGCATGTGTATGCGATATTCGTCGACGACAAAGACATCGTCTGGCTCAGCGAATGGAGCGCTAACGCGCTAGTGCGCTTCGACCCACGAACGGAACGATTCGAGATGTTTGCGCTGCCGCGCCCACACGCGAACGTACGCCAGATGATGGGCCGGCCGGGAGAAGTCTGGCTGTCCGAGTCTGGTACGGATCACTTGCTGCGCTACCGGTCCGGCGCAGCGGTTGTCGGCAGCAAGTGACGCCTCAGCGACCGTTACCGTCTCCAGGCAACTCCATGACAGAGGATTCCGATCGCGATCCCGATTCCGATCCAGACAAACTGAAGGGCCCCTGGTGGCATGACGCTGCGGCAAATCCACGAACAGGGGCAGAAATCCGTTTAGCGGAACCGTGAGGCACGAGCCACGCACAACTCGCCCACGTCTAAAAGTCGATGGCAGCGTAAGACGGCCCCTTTAGGCCGTCGATGGCTGTAGTTGACCGCGTGAAATCGTCACAGCGCCCGCGTCGCGTTTTTACACGACCTGGGTCGCGTCCTGCCGTTCGCAGACACGCTATGGCTGGCCGGGCTCGGCGATGCATGTTTGCTCCCGACTCGGCAACCGCGACCGGCGCATTGCGTATCGAGCCATCGTTAGCGACGGCCGCTGCGGCCCCACACGTAGCGTACCCAGCGTTGCCATCGGCTCTGTTGCGCAGCGGTAGTATTGCGCTTTGCCTGCTCTTCGCGGTCGCGCTCGACGCTCTTCTGGACCTGTTGGTGGATCTGGCGCAACGTCAAGCCACCGGGTCCTTTCAGTTCGTCCGGATCGGGTTTGTCTGTCATGGGAATAGCTCATTCCTGAGAAGATCGATTTGATCTTGATACATACGGGCGGTCGCGGCAAGCACGCGACCGCTGCCTTCGAATCTGTAGGACTGGCACAATCGAGATGAACTTCTACCCGCTCGGGAATCCTCATGCCAGACGCTGTCCCGCCTTCAATCGGCCCCCTGTTTGCCCTGTTTCCCTTCATGCGCCCGTATGCCGGGCGCTGGGCGCTCGCGTTCCTGGCGCTGGTGACGTCGGCGGGCGCCACCCTGGCGTTGCCGGTGGCGTTCAAATACCTGATTGACCGCGGCTTCGCCGCGGGTGACCGTGCGCACATTGATCGCTATTTCCTTGCGTTATTCGCCGTTTCGCTGGTACTGGCCGGCGCCACGGCACTGCGCTTCTACCTCGTGTCGTGGCTGGGCGAGCGGGTCACGGCTGATTTGCGAAGTGCGGTCTACGACCACGTGCTGGAGATGAGCCCGCAGTTCTTCGAAACCACGCAGACCGGAGAGGTGCTGTCGCGGCTCACCACCGACACCACCTTGATTCAGACGGTGGTGGGCAGCAGCCTGTCGCTGGGGTTACGCAACTTCTTCCTGCTTACCGGTGGCGTGGCGATGCTGGCAGTGACCAGCCCTGTGCTGTCAGGCTACATCATCGCCACGCTGGTGGTGGTGGTCGCTCCCATCGTTATCTTCGGTCGGCGCGTGCGGCGCCTCTCGCGCGCCAGCCAGGACAAGGTAGCGAACGCGAGCGCGCTGGCGGGCGAGGTCCTCAATGCCATGCCGACCGTCCAGTCGTATGCGCAGGAGCCCTTTGAGGCGCGGCGGTTTGCCGGCGCGGTGGAGGTGGCCTTTGAGACCGCGCTCACGCGCATTCGGGCGCGCGCCTGGTTGACCGCCGTGGTTATCGTCCTGGTGTTCGCCGCCATCGTGTTCGTCCTCTGGCTCGGGGCGCAGGATGTGCTGGCCGGGCGGATGACGGCTGGCCAGTTGTCCCAGTTCATCCTCTATGCGGTGTTCACCGCCGGTGCGGTGGGCGCAGTCGCTGAAGTGTGGGGCGATCTGCAGCGGGCCGCCGGCGCCACCGAACGGTTGTTGCAACTGCTGGCGGCACGCTCGCCGGTGGTGCAGGCCGAGGCCACGGTCACGCTGCCGGCGCGCGGGGACGGCATCCGCTTCGACAATGTTAGCTTTTCGTATCCGTCCCGCCCCGGTATCGCTGCACTCGCCGGGCTCTCGCTCGACGTCCGCGCGGGCGAACATGTCGCGCTGGTTGGACCGTCCGGTGCCGGCAAAACCACGCTGTTCCAACTGCTGCTGCGCTTTTACGACCCACAGGCCGGCAGCATTCTGATCAACGGCGTCCCGACGCGGCAGGTGCCGCTCGTCGAGTTGCGCAAGGGAATCGGGGTGGTGCTGCAGGAATCGGTGATCTTTTCGGGCAGCGTGCTCGACAACATCCGCTACGGCGCGCCCGACGCCACACTCCCGCAAGTGCAGCGGGCCGCCGAAATGGCCGCTGCGGCCGGCTTTATCGAAGAACTGCCGCAAGGCTACGACACGTTTCTAGGCGAGCGCGGAGTACGGCTGTCTGGCGGACAGCGCCAACGCATTGCGATCGCCCGCGCGATCATGAAGAATCCACCCATCCTGCTGCTGGACGAGGCCACCAGCGCGCTCGACGCTGCGAGCGAACGCCTCGTACAAAAGGCGCTGGACAATGCCGCGCAGAACCGCACCACGCTGGTCATCGCGCACCGCCTCGCGACGGTACAGCAAGCGGACCGCA
This sequence comes from Paraburkholderia sp. RAU2J, assembly GCF_003634845.1. Lineage (NCBI taxonomy): Bacteria > Pseudomonadati > Pseudomonadota > Betaproteobacteria > Burkholderiales > Burkholderiaceae > Paraburkholderia > Paraburkholderia sp. RAU2J. Next base: position 2,342,429 of record NZ_RBXG01000002.1, on the reverse strand, counting down.
TCGTCGTGCTGGAGCAAGGCCGCATCGTCGCGCAGGGCCGTCACGCCGACTTGCTTTTGAGTTCGCCGCTCTATGCCCAGCTTGCCGCCCTGCAGTTTGGCGAGCAGGTTGCGCATACGGGACAGAGCGACGCCGAGTGCGATCGCGTCGACTCGGCGTGAAGACACGATCCAGGTCGGCACGGGCAACTGCAGGGCTCCAACGGACCGACGTGACGCGGTAGCGTAAGGCAATAAGCGGCCAGGAAGGGACATCCGCCATACCGCGATGAACGGCCGAAAAAGAACCTCTAGCGGCGCTTTGTCTTGCGGTTCGAGCGCGGAGAAATGACCAGCCTGCCTGCAGTGACGGCCTTTGCCCGCAATTGCTCAATCCACTCTACAGCGCACGAGTTATCGTACAACCAGCCCCTCAGTGACGATCAGCGCCAGCGGACGACCGCCCGCGCCCCCGGCCAAATACGGGCATGCCCGTCGAAACGTCTATTTGTTTAAAGAGATCGATCGATCTGCCGTAAACAAGTCATCGTACAACGGTGGACTAAAGCGGCATGCGACACGTATCGGTTCGAAAAAGCCTCCTTGCTATCTTCCTGATCTTTGCCACGATGATTTTGGTCGGCGGGGTGCTCGGCGTCACCACGCTCAGTCGTGCGAATGCCAATCTTGCTCGCATTCATCAGATTGCGACGCAGGAAATCCTTGTCAACGACGGATACAAGGATTCCACACGCACCCGAGCCGCGCTGACGCGTGCCTATTCGGCCTTGAAGGAACGCAACGACGAGGCGACACGAGACTCGGCGTTGAAAAGCGCCGGGACGACGCTGGACCGGGCGGCCACGGAAACGCAGTCGTTTCGTGGTGCGGCCTCTTTTAGTGGTCAGGATGACGGGTTGAAACGACAGCTGGTGGAATCGTCGACCAATCTCGCGGCGATCCTGGAGAAAGCCGTCGATGCCGTGCGTGCCGGTGATACGAACGCCTATGTCGCGATCAACGATCGCGACATTACGGCGGCCGGCGCAGCGTATTCGGTGAACGTCGAGAAATTCCAGAGCTTGGCGAACACGCTGTCGAACGATGCCATTGCGCAGGCCGAGCGCGAATATCAATGGGTCGTCAGTCTGGTCGTTATCGGGGGGGCCGGCGCGCTTGCGCTGATCGTCGCCACCCATTTCGCGCTGCGGCGTATCGTGACGACGCCGCTGAAGGAGGCCGCTGACCTGCTCGATCAGATCGCGGCGAACGATCTGACGGCGCTCATCCCCGAAGCGAGCGGTAACGAGATCGGTCAGCTTTTCGCAGCGATGCAGCGGATGCAGCGCGGTTTATCGCAGACCGTGGCGAACGTGCGCAACAGTTGCGAGGCGATTTACGGTGGCGCGGGGGAGATCGCGGCGGGCAACCTCGATCTGTCGAGCCGCACCGAGCAGCAGTCTGCGGCGCTGGAACAAACCGCCGCGAGCATGGAACAGCTGACGTCGACCGTCAAACAGAACGCGGACAATGCGCAGCAGGCAAGCAGACAGGCTTCGAGCGCGGCGGATGTCGCGCAGGGCGGCGGCGAAGTCGTCGAGCGCGCCATCCAGACGATGAATGCAATCAGCGAAAGCTCGCGCAGGATCGCCGAGATTACCGGGATGATCGACAGTATTGCGTTTCAGACCAATATCCTCGCATTGAATGCAGCGGTTGAATCGGCACGGGCGGGCGAGCAGGGACGCGGTTTCGCCGTGGTCGCAAGCGAGGTTCGCAGTCTCGCGCTACGCAGCGCGGACGCTGCCCGTGAAATCAAGGCCTTGATCGGCGCCTCGGTCGAGGACGTGGCGAACGGGAATAACCTGGTCGCGCAGGCGGGGCAGTCGATGAAGGAAATTGTCGGCGCCGTACGCAGCGTGGCCACCATCATGAATGAGATCAAGGCGGCGACGATCGAACAGAGCTCTGGCATCGAACAGGTTGGCCAGGCGGTCACGCAAATGGACCAGGTGACCCAACAGAATGCGGCGCTCGTCGAGGAGGCGGCCGCCGCCGCGAGCGCTCTTGAGCAGCAGGCGCAGTTGCTGACGGATGCTGTCTCGGCGTTTCGTCTTGCCGCTTGACAGACGGCGCGAACGATCAACGCCCGTCGCCGGTCAAGCAACCGTTTCTCAAGTAAAACCGCATCGTTGCTCGTCGTCCGATGGTGGGCGCCGGCCAGCGTTTGGCGATTTCAACCATTTCTATCCGGAGTGTGAGCATGAACGTTAAAGGTGTTCTCGGCGTAGCGGCAATCGGGTTGGCCGCTGTGGTGTCCAGCGCCTCGCAGGCCGCAACGTACGCATACGTATCGAATGCCGATAGCAAGGATATTTCTGTTTTCAGTCTCGACAAGTCGAATGGCTCGCTCGCGGCCGTGGAGACCGTGACGGTCGGCGCAACGGTGATGCCGATGGCGTTTTCGCCCGACCATCTCCGGCTTTATGCCGGGCTGCGCTCGCAGCCGTATCGCGTGGTGAGTTTTGCGGTTAATCCGCTCGATGGCCGGCTGATCGAACTCGGCAGAGCGCCGCTCGCGGAAAGCATGGCGTATGTCTCGACGGATGCGAACGGCCGCTACCTGTTTTCCGCGTCATACGGCGGCAACCTTCTGGCGGTGAACCGGATCGGTGCGGATGGGGTGGTCGGTGAAGTGCAGCAGATCATCAAGACGGGCCCGATGGCTCACGCGATTCGCAACGCGCCTGACAATCGCTACGTGTTCGCGTCGGTGCTCGGCTCGGATGCCTGGCTGCGTCTCAAGTTCGACGCGTCGAACGGCCAGTTGACTGAGGACGCCGCGCCCGCGTATTCGTTGCCACCGAAATCGGGACCGCGCCACTTCATCTTTTCGCCCGATCATCGGTTCGCGTATCTGATCGATGAGCTTGACGGCAAACTGCATGTGCTCTCCTTCGATAGCACGCGCGACACGGTCAAGCCGATTCAGACGATCTCCATCCTGCCGCCTGATTTCTCGGGTGACAAACCGTGGGGAGCCGATCTCCACCTGACTCCCGACGGGCGTTTTCTGTATGCGTCGGAGCGCACATCCAGCACGCTCGCCGCGTATAAGGTCAGCATGCGCTCGGGCAAGCTGACGCGTATCGGCACGTACCAGACTGAAAAGCAGCCACGTGGGTTCAATATCGATCCGTCTGGCGCGTACCTGCTGGCGGTCGGTCAGTTGTCGGCGAATCTAAGCGCTTATCGTATTGACCGGAAGTCCGGTGCGCTGAGCGCGATTGGACAGTATCCGGTGGGTAAGGGGGCGAACTGGGTTGAAATCGTCGAGTTTGATGGTACGAGCACCGATTGACGGTTGGTGAGAGGCCGCCGCGCAGTCCCGAGGGGTTGACGGCGGCCTGGACGTAGACCCGGTTTCGACCAGACGCCTCGTATTGCGAATGGCTTCCCGGATCTTATCCTTGCACTGTTCGGTTCAGACATTGGGATGCATGCTCGCTCGCCGGTCGGCATGGTGCGCCCTCTGATGCTCGTCGAATGCGAGGCGGAGGTTGAGATTGAATGACCGCGCTTGCAGCCCCTTGCGATTGTTATGAGCTTTAAACGCGGGCATGTATTGACCATCGGCAGTAGCGGTAAGCGTCGGTGCCCACGCCAGAATTTTTGAAAGCCATTTGGCGGTCTTGCCGGGTTGCTTGAATGTATTATTAGCAACGAGCAGCGGAACGGTGCCGCGTTATTGACCGACCACCTGCGGCTGGCCGATACAAGCCTGGAAGGGGACGGCCTCGATTCGTGTTCGAATGACTCCAACGGGTCGGGAGCGGGTGTTCCCTTCGCGCTACCGATGTAGGCCGCCGCCTCGAAGAGGTTGGGCATCGCGGGCAATCGGTGCCTCGAGAAGACAACCAAACTCGCGGGCAAAGTCGACAGAGACGCGCGCGTGGACGGCGCCCTGCTTGTCAAAGAACCGCTGGGTTCCTTCGAGAGTGAACACACCTTCATGCCAGATGTTTGGATGGATGTAGAGGCCCTGCTGTCCATCAAAGCGAAAGCACACGAAGTTCTCTGGCGCTATGTCGTCCCCGGGCAGCGCCAAGGGAACGTAGAACGGGCGATGGTCGAGAGGAAAGAACAGTTGTCCACCGTCTGGGTGGTAGTTCGCGTGCCAAAGCAACATGCGCTCCGGTACATTGGTGTTGTCGTCACGGGCTGCTTCAGGCTCCACTGCGTACGCAAGGATGTAGTTGCCGCCCACAGCATCGTTTCGACCGTACAAAATGTCCCCACGCCATTCGCTCACAAACGTGCCTTCGGTGGTGCCTGCCTCATCACCGGTTCCAGGGTCAACGGGCCTTGCACCCACTGCCGGCCACTGCACAATCTCGATCGAACACTCGCTCGGGTCTGCTACAAGCCTGCCGAATCCATCAAGCGTTGTTGGGGTCGCATCGACCACGGGCATTGATACGCGCCGAAGGCCAGAAGGAAGGCTGGGATTGAGGTAATCGATTTCCTGGTTCATTGCGGCAGTCTACAGGAGTAGAACGTACCGACCGCCGATGGCCGAACAAAGTGTTTGACCGCCCCTTGTCCACGTGGAAACGGCCATTGGCACAATGTCGACCTGACGTCGGAAGTGGGTCGAGGGCGGTCCGTCGCGATAGGCGCCGTTCTGCCCATCACAAAGGTGACCTGTGGGACTGGGTTCGGCCATGACGCGCCGCTCGCCCTTTATCGACAGGTTCCCATCTTCGTGAGGACGTGCTTCTCGTGCGACGGGCCGTCGCGAGGCCCGATGTCCCGGCCGGGGCGCAGCGTGCCGGACTTGCGGGCAGCGGTGCTCGCAACAGGTCGTCGGGCTATTTGCTAAAATATGAACGTCGTTTATTATGGCGAATGGGCGGCCGCAGTCCGGCGGCGATCTAACGCTAGTCATATGTGGGTGCTCTGTCATCTCGCAGGTATCCGGCTCGGCTTTAACCTTTACGCCGAAAGTTGTGCGTGGGTACGAGGTTTGGGGCCGCACTACAGGAGGAACTCGCCGTGCCACGCGAAGCCGTCACCGCCTGCCGCATCTGCGCCGGCAACTGTTCATTACGCTTGACCCTGGACGACGCCGGACGCGTCGTTGCTGCGCGCGGCGACCGCGACAATCCGCTCACGCGCGGCTACGCCTGCATCAAGGGCGCGTATCTGCATGAGGCGCATAACAGCGCGGAGCGGCTCTTGCATCCGCTGAAACGGCAGCGCGATGGAAGTTTCGTGCCGATGCCGCTTGACGTGATGCTGGCCGAGATCGCGGCGCAACTCGAGGCACTGATCGAGCGCCACGGCGCCGATGCGGTCGCAGCCTTTCGCGGCACCATGAACTACTCTAACCTCGCCGCCAATCATATGTTGCCCGCCTTCCTCGCGGCGCTGGGTTCGAATTCGTTTTTCTCTACTATGACCATCGACCAGTCGGCCAAATGGGTGGCATTTGAGCGACTGGGCGGCTGGGCTGCCGGCAAAGATCCGTACGCAAGCGCCGACGCGCTATTGTTCGTCGGCACCAATCCGCTGGTATCGCTATCCACGTTCAATTTCGCATTGCAGAATCCGGTCAAGCAGCTCCACGAAGCGAAGGAGCGCGGCCTGAAGCTGGTGGTGATTGATCCACGAGAGACAGAGACCGCCCGCCATGCCGATGTCTTCCTGCAGGTGCTGCCGGGCGAGGACCCGACCGTCCTGGCTGGCCTGCTGCGCATCATCCTGTGTCGCGGCTGGCACGATGATGAATTCTGTGCGCGCTACGTCAAGGACCTGCGACGACTGGCGCGCGCGGTCGAGCCGTTCACGCCCGAATACGTCGCCGAGCGCGCCGGCGTAAGCGTCGAAGCGCTCGAAGCCGCCGCTGCGGCCTTCGCGGAACCCGTCCGGGAGGCCGGCGGCCTGCGCCGCAAGCGTGGCTCGGCCGCGTCGGGAACCGGGCCCAACATGGCGCCGCACTCCAATCTGGCCGAACATCTGGTCGAATGCCTCAACGTCGTGTGTGGCCGCTTTGCTCGCCCCGGCGACCCTGTACCGAATCCCGGCGTGGTCGCCCCACGCTACCAGCGCCGCGCCGAAGTGATTCCGCCACGCCGTTCTTGGGAATCCGGCTGGAAGAGCCGTGTCGGCGGCTATGGCATGCTGTTCGGCCAGAAGATGAGCGGCACGCTGGCCCAGGAAATCACTACGCCTGGCGCCGGCCAGATCCGCGCGCTGTTGGTCGACGGCGGCAATCCAGTCGATGCCGTGCCCGACCAGCGCCGCATCGCCGATGCGCTGCGCCAACTGCAACTGCTGGTATGCATCGAGCCATTCATGACTAACACTGCGCGGCTCGCGCACTATGTGATTCCACCGAAGCTGATGTTCGAGCGCGCCGACCTGCATTCGCGCGACTACGAGTCCTACATCATGTTCCAGCCTTACGCACAATACTCGGGCGCCGTGGCGACGCCGCCGGAGGGATCCGAAGTCGTGGACGACTGGTTCGTGTTCTGGGATCTGGCGCGGCGCCTGGGCAAGACCATCATATTCGACGACGTTCCCCTCGATATGCGCGCAGCTCCGACCACCGACGAGCTGCTTGCGATCCTGGTTCGCCACGGCTCGATCTCATTTGACGAACTGAAGCTGAACCCACAAGGTAAAATCTACGAGGTCGAACCGATGATCGTGCAGCCCGGCGAGCCAGCGAATACCGCGCGCTTCGACGTGATGCCGGACGACGTCGAGCGCGAACTGGCCGGTGTACTGAACGAAGCGGGGGCGCCGCCGGGGTTCACGCATCGCCTGGCCGTGCGGCGCGTGCGCGACGTGCAGAACACCATGTACCACCACCTGCCCGCGGTACGCCGACGCATGCCGTTCAATCCGGCCTTTGTGCATCCCGATGACCTGGCTGCTCAAGGACTGACCGAAGGCCAGTGCGTGGCCATTGTTTCGCCGCACGGCCGCATTCGAGCTATCGTCAAAGCGGACCCGGCACTGCGCCGAGGCGTCGTGTCCATTTCGCACGGTTGGGGACCGATGCCCGACGAGGAGCCCGAAGAGTACGCCGGCGCCAATCCAAACCAGTTGCTCAGCACAACAGTTGGCCTTGATCCGATCAACGCCATGCCGGTAATGAGCGCGATGCCGGTACGCATCGAAGCTGTAGATTGAATCGCAAGAGAGAACCCCCGTTTGAATTGAACGGTTTGTTTTCGAGCGCGACAGTTGAAATCCTTAAATCCGAGCATCGGTCGGGTTCGGCGTTTGATGGCCCAATGGTCCCGCTCCACGATGTTATTCAAGTACTTGATCTGACGAACCCTGCGCGCGCGTCATTCTGAGTGGTATCGAATTGATGCACATGATTAAGAAAGGACAGGTGAAATGTTCGGCAAAAACTTCGTTGTCTGCCGCCCAGCAATTTTACTCGTTGGTTTCATAAGCGATCCTTCGCATATCGCCTTTGCTTGACCCGCTTACCTTACTGCGACGGGAACCACTGGCATGCCATACACAGTAGTCGTCCTGATTGCCCCAATAGCCGTTGCACGCCGCCACACCTGCGCAGTCGCCGCACTGCCGGCTGCAGGTTTTTCACACATTAGCGAAAGCGATCTATCCTTAAAGAGTTCTGCGTAACAATTTCTCGTTTCCTTCCAGAGGAGGTGCGTCATGTCGATGTCTGCCACTCTCCAGGACTGCCTGCGCAGCAAGGGCACCCAGTACGAAGTTGTGCGTCATCCGCTCAGCCATTCCAGCGTCGAAACCGCGGCAGCAGCCCATATTCCCGGCGATCGCCTCGCCAAAACCGTGCTTCTTGAAGACGAGCACGGCTATGTGGCGGCGGTGCTGCCATCCACCTACGCAGTGCGGCTGTCGTCGCTTTGGGCACAGACCGGACGTCAACTTTGGCTGGCCAAAGAGGTCGATTTGCGGGAACTGTTCAAGGACTGCAACGTAGGCGCGCTGCCGCCGGTCTGTACGGCCTATGGCATGCAAACCTATCTTGACGAGAGCCTCACCCGCCAGCCGGACGTCTATTTCGAGGCCGGCGATCATGAAGAGTTGATCCACATGGGTACGGATCAATTCCTCGATCTGATGGACCGGGCCGAGCGGGCACGCTTCGCCCGTCGCATGCAGGGTATGCCATCTTCCTGACTGGCGCCCGCCTGATGCGGTAAGGCTTGCGCAGTGCGGCATAAAAGGCACTGCGTCGCTCAACCTTTGCGCGAGGCAGATCATGCAACGCAGCGATGCGGTCTTTAAGCAGGTGATGGCAGCCTTCGAGCGGGAATCACACCTGAAGCTCCACAATCATGCCATTCATATGAGTTTTGACGGCGACGCCTTGACCGTGACAGGCGAGGTGCCGGATATCCCATCCAAGAAACGCCTTCTTCGCTTGAGCCAGATGCACAGCGAGGGGACACGTGTGGTGGATCAGCTGCGTGTCACCGCCGATCCGGCGGTCGGTGACGGCGAGTTGCGCACGCGTATCTGCGAACGGCTTGCGCAGGCGGTTGAGTTCCGCCACTGCGTGATCTGCGCGCGCGTCAAGGGTCAGCTTGAAGTACTGCGCGGCACGATGGACCCGGCGGGCAACGACGGCAGCGGCGTCGTCGAGGTGACGGTCGACGATGGCGTGGTGACCTTGACCGGGCAAGTGACCAGCCTGTCTCACAGGCGTTTCGCGAGCGTGACTGCCTGGTGGGTCGGCGGGTGCCGCGATGTGGTGAACCTGCTGGAACTGGTGCCCGCCGAAGCGGACGGCGACGATGAGATTTCCGATGCTTTGCACCTGGTGCTCGAAGCCGATCGGCGTGTGCGCGCCGAACAGATCACGATCAATGTGGAAAATCACCGGATCACACTGGCAGGGTGGGTGGCGACCGAAGCCGAAAGACGGCTGGCGGAACAGGACGCCTGGTGTCTGGATGCGATCGACGGCGTCGTCAATCGCATCCACGTGCGGGCCTGATCCGGCCGCCGGTCCGCGTCGGGTACTTTTTCTGCTGGAAAACGTCTGCTCTCTAGCCGGGCAGGCCGGCTAGCGGCTAGCGGCGAGCGTGACGGGACATGAGTGCGTGCAAGTTTCTGTCGGCCGTGACGATGGCCGTGTTGTTCGGAGGATCTCTGGGGGCGAATGCGGCGGGTTCGTGTTCTCCGGCGTTCTCCGAGGTCGATGTCAAAGACGGCCTCAAAGTACAGGCCAATTGTGGAGTCCCCGTCCGGGCCCTCAACCGCATGGTTACCGAATTGAACCGTTCGGTGAAGGGCGCCAGACTCTCCGATCTCCAGATCGTCTCGCTCGCGAGAGCCGCCAACGTGATACTGGCTGCCGTACAGGTGCGTTCGGGCCGCATTGAGCACGGCACCGATACCGCGTTCGCCAACATCGGACCGCTTATTGGACGCCTTGCCGGGCAAATCAGCGCGCGGCCCGACGCGGACCCCGTGGCCGAAGCCCGGCAATGGGGCGTGCGTTACGACGATCTGCTACGCAGATCGTCGATCGCACGGAGTTCCGATCCTCTTGAACTGCAAATAGATGAAGCGCTCGAGCGCTTCGATCTGGACGGTGCATCGCATCGACTAACGAAGCTGCTTGGAGAAAAACAGGGAACCGCGCAGGTGCTCGCGGCCCGTAGTTATGAGGCTGGCGAAATCGAGTTGCTGCGCTTCACGCCGGGCAACGCAGTGCCGTACCTGGAAAGGGCCTACTCGTTGCAACCGGAAGACACCGACACTGCGACTGCGTTTTCGGACACGTTGGCTGAGCAACGCGAGTTTGAACGTGCGGAACCGATTTATCGCGCGCTGCTGTCGCGCTATCAGGCGCTTGCACAGGAGAAGCCCGCAGCCTACCAACCCCACATTGCGCGCATGCTCGAGAAGCTTGGTAACGTCTACGTTGGGCTGCAACGGCCAAGGGAAGCGGAGGCAGCCTACCTGCGGGCGCTGGAGATCTATTGGCTACTCGCGCAGCAGAACCCGCAGGCCTACGGCTCTGCGGTGGCAGAAACCTTCGACAACCTCGGTGTCCTGTATCGCGATACACAGCGCCTGACGGAGGCAGCGCAGGCATATCGCGAAGCGCTGAACATCGATCGTGCATTGGCCTATCGCGACCCCGCGACCTACCAGCCTGAAATCGCGACGATGCTTAACGACCTCGGCATCCTGTACGACGCTACACAACGCCCGAGCGACGCGGAACAGGCGTATCGCGAGGCACTGGAGATCCAGCGGGCTCTCGCGCGCGGCAACCCCGCGGCCTATCGACCGGCGCTTGCGCGTACGATCAACAACCTCGGGAACCTCTATAGTTCCACACAGCGACTCCACGAGGCAGAGCATGCCTATAAGGAAGCGCTCGCGATCCGGCAGCAGCTTGCCCGCAAGAGTCCAGCACTCTATCTGCCCGACGTGGCGCGCACGCTCAGTAATCTCGGCGCGCTTTATCGTGCCACGCAACGGCCGAAGGAGGCTCAGCAGGCTTATCAGGAAGCCTTGCAAATCTATCGTTCGCTTGTGCCGGACACTCCCGCTGTCTACAAGCCAGACGAAGCGCGGATGCTGAACAATCTAGGTGTCCTGTTCACTCATAGCGGGCGTCCGCGCAAGGCGGAAGACGCCTACCGGAGTGCGCTGGACCTTTACCGGACTCTGTCGCGAGATGACCCCGTGACCTACCGTCGGGATGAAGCACGGACTCTCGGCAACCTCAGTGCGCTTTTCAGCCAGACCCGGCGACCGCGCGAGGCGGAAGAGACCCGGCGTGAAGCAGCTCGTCTTCTCGACACAAGAGAAGCGCCGTAAAACAAAGATGCGATTGTTTGGAAACCTAAATAATCACGTAGACTTTCCGCATCGTTTCATGCATCTGCCACAGCCCTTAGGTGTTCGCTTCGAAGAACAACGCATCGCCGCCGGTGAAGTGAATCGTGTCTTTGCCGCCTGGCGTGAAAGCATGGGTTCGTCAAGGCGGCTGCCCGCGTCAACAACCGTGCAGAGAACAGCCATCAGCCGACGCGTGAACGCGAACGACGCATGAGAGGGTTCCGGCTACCCGAACGCACGCAGGTCTTCCTCTCGTGCTTCGGGCCAATCCGGCAACACTTTGCGCTCAAGCGTCATTTGCTGCGCGCTTCGCTTTATCGCAAGCAGCTCGCCGCGCGGTTGGTCGCATGGCCCAAATTCACCCAACCTGCCCAGAATCCGTCCGCAGTCTTCTGAGTGATTGACTTACCTGCCTATGATTCGACGGGTGATCGGTAATGTGACAACGCCCTCACGACGCATCCTATTCAGAAGATCGACGAGCAGGTCTTCGGTGCCGGTTCGTCAATCCGCCGCTGTGCACCTTTGGCGACAATCTGGACCGCGAAACCTGTCGCCGCAACGGAACCTTCGTTCCGAATGAGGTGTTCGTCATTGCCGGTGTCGACCAACGTCGTACCATTTGCTGTACCCGGTCCGTACACTTGCGGCGTACAGTTGGCGTGGTACTCGGTTAACTGTCCCGACGTGATGACTATCAGGCTGTGCCCGGGGTGCCTATGCCAGCCAGTGGTTCCACCCGGCGCCCAAATGTTGGTCTGTATGTACAAGTCTGACGGCCCCTCGGTCTTTTCGAACGAGGACCAAGTATCTCCAGGGAATCCAGGAGCAAACTGCTGAAGCTGGTTCTGTGTGAGACGGTTCATGACTTGAAATTCGGCGAAAGTCCCTTTGGCCAGAGTCGTGCCAGTGAATCCGCTGGCCGGGGTCGCATGGGCAGATGCCACGTGAGAGAGGGCCGCGACCATCCATACGGCAAACCACAGCGGCAACGAGATGTCCCGCCGCAGCCGTTTTCGGCTTGAAAACCGTGTCGTCGAGGCGAGCCCCTCGGCCCAGCGATCCTTCGCCGCGTCCTTTTCATCCCCGAGATCGAGCTTCTTCACCGCACCGCCATCGTATTTCATGTCATCGCCTCGTTTTCAAGTTGGTTGTCCATCTCCTGTCGAGCCTCTCGCGCCCGTGAGCGGTGCGACGTGTGGCGTCGCGGCCGGCAGACCCTGCAATGCCACTGGTTGAAGCGGTAGGTGCGGACAGCGTCTGACGAAACCTCGACACTAACGCAGTGCGTTAGATTCCGATGTCAGTGACGCGTTCCGATGGTGGGCGCCCCCGAGAGCAAAGATGCGCGAGCCCATAATTGGATCTCCGCCCGCGATGGACGGCCGATCCGGAGACAGACGAAACGAGCCGCGGAGGGGAGACCGTTCGTATCGAACCCGGGAGGATGCACGGGCATCCGTGACGAACTCTGGCTGCGGGTGGTTAGCCCGAGGTTGTCGGCGACAAGGCGCTTCAAAGGAGATCGACAAGTTGCGCATGGCGCTCGGCCTGGCAGAATTCGCCCAAGCCAGCGGCGGCTTTGTGGTGCCGCATCTCAGCGGGCACTATCGGCCAAGATGCCTCGGGCAGCACGCGGCCAGGAAGCGTCGTTCACTCACACCGTTGCTTGAACGTTCGGATGTCCGCTGCCCAGTTGCCTCATCATGACGAATCACTCCCGTCGATTGATGTCAGGATTCCAGCCGCATCGGACCACTCCGCGGTTTCCTCCCTCGAGGCTCATTGGGCGCCTGCCCACACGCGCCGCAGCACACTCACAGCCATGTGAATGAGGGCAGGCGTCCAATAACCCTGATATGACTTTCCGTGTCAATCGGAATGTGTGGTTTGCAGTCTTCTCATGCGCAAATGAATTCCCTGATATGACTTTCCGTGTCAATCGGAATGTGTGGTTTGCAGTCTTCTCATGCGCAAATGAATTCCCTGAGGGCGGCGTAGCAGTAAATCTCGACGGTGGATCATCCTGATATCCGCGGGTTGGTTACCGCATTACATGGACCGTCTCATGAGCCTGCCGCATTCTTAAGCCGCAAGTCGGGTGATATCCGTTGCGGGGTTGTGCCGCGGGTTACTCGAGTAGCCGGGCTACGCCGCCTTCAGGAAACTCGTGGATCTATGGGGTGAGCGACGTGGTGCTTCGTAATCAGGTTGCCTCTGTGCGATAAGGTAACGCGAGCGACATCGCCAAGCGCCCGATGTCCCAGATGAAACCTGACAGTTCACGGGCGACGGCCACGACCGTCGTATTGGCATTCTTGCCACGCGCGGCCAGCCTCCGGTATCGGCGACATAGTCGAACCTGCGCGTCCCAGGCGCGATCGATGATGGCCTTGGGAATGCCTTCATGCCGACACTGAATGTCGGCGCTTACACGTGCCGGATGCCGATAGCTCCAGGCCGCCTCCACGAGCAACTTTCTGGCGTAGCTATTGCCGGTCTTGGTGATGCTTCCCTGCCGTCGCTTGTCACCCGATGAGTGTTCTGACGGGACGACGCCGAGCCATGCCATCAATTGACGCGGATGCTCAAAGCGTGACAGATCGCCGAGTTCGGCAAGCATTCCAACGGCCGTGGTGAACTGCACACCGCGCATGGCCTGCAGACCCAGAACGGTCGGATAGAACCGCCAGTTTGTCACTGCCTCACGCAAGGCGGCTTCAACACGCTGGCATTGCGCGAGCCGATCTTCGATCGTACGCCGAAGTTCCTCGAACGCGAATTGTTGCCATTCGCTACCGAACGCATACTGGCTCACCCAGCGTCGGTGAGCTGGTCCCCAGTCGGCATGACCGGCATAGCGTACATCGTGCGCGAGCAGGAACGACTTGAGCCGCTGCCGCGCCTGTCTCAAATCGTCTTTGGCCGTCATCCATGCGCGGGCGAGGTCGCGAAATGCCTCGTCCTCGACGGTCGGCACGTACACAGCTGACAGGTCACCGGCCCGTAGGGACCGCACAAGCTTGACCGCATCGCGCCGATCCGTCTTGACGCGCTCGCCGGGCTTTCTGGGAATCAATGACGGCGCGCACACCATGCAGTCGAATCCCTTCTGGACCAGTTGCCGGTAAAGGCCGTAGCCACATGGTCCTGCCTCGTAAACAACGCGTACGTGTCGCGCTTTCGATTGAAGACGCTTGCACAGGCGATCGATATCCGTCTTCGTCGTACCGGTCTTGCCGGGCAGTTCGACCTCGCCGGTGCCGAACGCATAGGCGACAGTGATCGAATCCTTGTGAACGTCGAGTCCTACGTACAGCGTGCTATCGTGTTCCATGCTGGCCTCCCGTGCGGGAAATCGCCGGGTGTGGCACCGTCCACACCGTGCGGCTCTGGCAGCGATGCTAACCCGCGTTTGATTCCTCACGGCGGGCCAGCCTCTACCTCACGGAAAGTCATAGTGTCTTAACGGGAGTGTGAGTTCGCTGATGCAGGAAGCTGCCGCCGGGCCGCTCGATGCCGCGACCGTCGGCAATCCGTCCCACTGCTGACGTCCAGCCCAGCCCAGTCCTGTCTAACGTCGGCATTGGCCGAATTGTGCGAATAGCATGTCGGTCAGGTGACGGGGTCCTCCTGCCGTTCGCCCATCGGGTCAGGCGGTGGGTGTCGAGTGCCGGGCGGAACCCGTCACTTCGAGGCAACGGCACATGGCTGAGCCGCCACCGTCGGTGGCATAGGGGACCTGCGTGTACTATTCGTGTTGAACACAGCGGACGACTGCTACGGACGTAGAGCATGAGCTGTGTAATTGCAGCTCGCCTCGAAAGCGGTACAGGGAGACGATGAGATGCGCGTACTGATCGTCGATGATCACGATCTGTTCAGAGCCGGATTGGCACTCCTGCTGAGAGAGTTCTTCCCGAACATCGAGTTGCTGCACGCGAGTACGTTGTCTCAAGGCGTGAAGCATGCGCTTGGCGAGTTCCTGCACATCGTATTTCTCGATCTCGATTTTCCCGATGGCCACGGTTGCGGCGCGCTTGCCAAACTGAAGGAGTCGCGCCCTTCGTTACCGGTGATCGTGATATCGGCCGATGAAAGCGTGGAAACCATCGGTCGGTGCATCGAACTTCGCGCCATGGGATACGTCCCCAAGTTGTCACCTCCTGAAGCACTTCATGCAGCGATAAGCGCAGTGCTTGCCGGGGCGTGTTCCTGCCCGCTGCCAGCATCGCGAGGCTCAGGCGTGACATGGGCACGGACGAGGCTCCGGTAAGTGGGCCTGGGAACGCACAGCCGAGCGGTAATCCGGAAATGAGCAGCGCATCCGAGCTGGGACTCACTCCGAGAGAGTTCGAAACGTTGGCGTGGCTGGTGCGCGGGCTTCCGTCCAAGGCGATTGCGCTGAGAATGGGGCTCGAAGACATCACGGTACGAAAATACGTCAGTCATTTGCTCGCGCATTTCAATTTGCGGCGCCGTACTGAACTCATCGTCATGCTGGCGGATAAAGGGATCAAACTCGGCGTCCCGCCAGTCACGGATCCCGCACATGATCGAAGCCTGTCGGCCGTTGGGCAGCGACGAACCGACTGATTTCAGCGAGCGTGCTTTCCGGCGCGGAAGACTTCCGCAACAGCACGAACGGCTCGGCGAAATCGCGAAGTGCGTGCGGAGACACCAGTTCGCCAGTGATGAATGCGACGGGAAGCACGCCTGCCCAGGCGAAATGCTGCCTGATCCGTTCAGCGACCTTGATGCCGTTCGGCCCGTCCCGTAGCCGGATATCGGTGACGATGATGTCGGGTGCGCGGCCATCGTCGGCGAGAATCGCTTCGAATCCCTTCATTGACCCGGCAGAATCCACCAGTGCGCCAGCACTGAGGAACAGCCGGCGCAGGCCCTCGAGAACGGTCGGTTCGTCGTCGCAAAGCAGGATGTATCTGCCGTTAAGGATGGACGTGCATGCGGCGTTCGCTTGATCTTTAGTCTCAATGACGGGTGCTGATTGCGATATCGGGGCGTACAGGGAAAAACGTGATCCGCGCCCTTTGACCGACCAGAAACGCATGCTGTGCTTCGGCAGAATCCCGACTATCCGATTGACGATAGACAACCCAAGTCCGAGGCCTTTCGACCGATCGCGGCCAGGATTGTCAATCTGATAGTACTCGGCGAATATCGCGTCCCGATGCGCGGGCGAGATGCCGACGCCTGTGTCCCACACGTCTATGCGAAGCCGTTCCCCGATCTCCACCCAGCCGACAACGATGCCCCCCACGGAGGTGTATTTGATCGCATTCGATATGAAATTGGACAGTGCCCGTTTGAACAAAGCGTGGTCACTTTCAATAGGCGGCGGGGAGCGCCGGCGCAGGGTGAGTCTCAACTCGATGCCCCGCAATCTCGCCGGCTCGAGGTATTGCTCGAAGACCTCCATAAGCACGGTCCGCGTATCGACTGGCGCCAGGTGCGAAACGTATGAACCCAGTTCGCTATAGTCCTGAATATCCTTGAACATGTCGAGGAGGTCACGTGCCGTTTCCTCGATAACGTCGAGATCATGGCTTGCGGCGTGTTCACTTTCGAGTTTTATCCGTGCGCTGCGAATAAATAGGTTGATCGCGGCGAGAGGCTGCTGGATGTCATGGTAGGCCGATGAAAAGAACCGCTCCTTTTCTCTGACGACTTCTCTCATGCGTTCATTTTGTTGCTTGATCACCCGGGAAGCGGCGTCGACTCGTGCCTTGGCTGCGCGCAACGTCCGCCGGAACACAAATTCGCGCCGGGCAGCGAGTTCAAACTGAATGCAGACGACAATGCCGGCAAGATACATGAGAGACACCGTATTCCCACGGGAAACCCAGGAAACCCAGTGAAGCCTTGGCGTGGAAACAGTACTCCGTAGCCAGAGGTAAATAGCGAGACGGAAGGTTACAACGCATAGGCCGACCAACCATGCTGCCGTGATTGCGCGGAGTCGGAACGATGTGAATATCAGGAAAGTGATAAGAAAATATTCGGGGAAAGTTTCCTCGAAGACCCATCTCGCCGGATAAACGTTCATCAACGCCAATTGGGAAAACCAACAACTCAGTATCACTACGCAAAGTAATCTGACGGACCGGCGCTCGTCAAAGGCGTGTGGTCCCCACATCAACCATAACGGCAGGGCCATACCCAGCGCACCTGCGAGTCGCACATAGCCAACGTGGAGCAGAATGCTGGGATCAAGCGCGTTCAGCAGCCACCAATCACGCCAAACAAACGCGATCCATATCAGTATGAGGCTGGCGCCAGCCAGCCTGCGTTGGCTCGCGTAGCGACGCGCATAGTCCATACGGAACGCACGCTCCATCGCCGCCGACCTGAACTTGCGTACTACGAAGCCTGACGATCTCATAGCCTGCCTGAATCCGGAAAGCCACCGTGGGCGGATAGTGCGCGACATAGAGAGGCTTTATCGGCGCACCACGGGTTAGACAGGTCCCCCGTCACGGATCCCGCACGTGACCGAAGCCTGTCGGCCGTTGGGCAGCGACGAACCGACTGATTTCAGCGAGCGTGCTTTCCGGCGCGGAAGACTTCCGCAACAGCACGAACGGTTCGGCGAAATCGCGAAGTGCGTGCGGAGACACCAGTTCGCCAGTGATGAATGCGACGGGAAGCACGCCTGCCCAGGCGAAATGCTGCCTGATCCGTTCAGCGACCTTGATGCCGTTCGGCCCGTCCCGTAGCCGGATATCGGTGACGATGATGTCGGGTGCGCGGCCATCGTCGGCGAGAATCGCTTCGAATCCCTTCATTGACCCGGCAGAATCCACCAGTGCGCCAGCACTGAGGAACAGCCGGCGCAGGCCCTCGAGAACGGTCGGTTCGTCGTCGCAAAGCAGGATGTATCTGCCGTTAAGGATGGACGTGCATGCGGCGTTCGCTTGATCTTTAGTCTCAATGACGGGTGCTGATTGCGATATCGGGGCGTACAGGGAAAAACGTGATCCGCGCCCTTTGACCGACCAGAAACGCATGCTGTGCTTCGGCAGAATCCCGACTATCCGATTGACGATAGACAACCCAAGTCCGAGGCCTTTCGACCGATCGCGGCCAGGATTGTCAATCTGATAGTACTCGGCGAATATCGCGTCCCGATGCGCGGGCGAGATGCCGACGCCTGTGTCCCACACGTCTATGCGAAGCCGTTCCCCGATCTCCACCCAGCCGACAACGACGCCCCCCACGGAGGTGTATTTGATCGCATTCGATATGAAATTGGACAGTGCCCGTTTGAACAAAGCGTGGTCACTTTCAATAGGCGGCGGGGAGCGCCGGCGCAGGGTGAGTCTCAACTCGATGCCCCGCGATCTCGCCGGCTCGAGGTATTGCTCGAAGACCTCCATAAGCACGGTCCGCGTATCGACTGGCGCCAGGTGCGGAACGTATGAACCCAGTTCGCTATAGTCCTGAATATCCTTGAACATGTCGAGGATGTCGCGTGCCGTTTCCTCGATAACGTCGAGATCATGGCTTGCGGCGTGTCGATCTTCGAGTTTTATCCGCGCGCTACGGATAAATAGGTTGATCGCGGCGAGAGGCTGCTGGATGTCGTGGTAGGCCGATGAAAAGAACCGCTCCTTTTCTCTGACGACTTCTCTCATGCGTTCATTTTGTTGCTTGACTACGCGGGACGCGGCTTCAACGCGTGTCTTGGCTGCGCGCAACGTCCGCCGGAACACAAATTCGCGCCGGGCAGCGAGTTCAAACTGAATGCAGACGCCAATACCAACGAAATACATCAGGAACACCATAGCCCCGGTGGTAAACCAGTGAGACCACGGTGTGGGGATACCCCAGATGTATTGGAGCAGTTCTATAAGATTGTAGGTTGCAACGCATAGTCCGACTAACCATGCTGCCGTGATGGTACGAAGTCGGAATAACGTGAATATCAGGAAAAGGACAACAAAAAAGCCGGGAAAAATCTCCTGTCCGACCCGGAGTGGTGGGTAAACGTTGACCAACCCCAATAGGGCGAACCAGCAGCTTAGCGTCACTATGCAAAGTAATCTGACGGCCCAGCGTTCGTCAAAGGCGCGTGCTCCCCACATCCACCAGACCGGCAGGGCCATACCCACGGCACCAGCAAGTCGCACATAGCCAATGTGGAAGAGGATGCTGGGATCAAGCGTGTTCAGCAGCAACCAATCACGGATAGCAACCGCAGTCCATATCAGTATGAGGCTGGCGCCGGCCAGCCTGCGTTGGCTCGCGTAGCGACGCGCATAGTCCCTACGGAACGCGTGCTCTACAGCCGCCGAGCCAAACTTGCGTACCAGGAAGCCTGAGAATCTCATAAGGCCGCTTGATCAGGAAAGCGCCGTACGCGGAGAGCGCGCGACGTCGAGAGGCTCTATCGGCGCACCGCGGGTTAGACAGGTCCCCACCGAACGTGGCTAAGCGGTACGACGGCACATGCCGGTGAAAGCGGCGCTGGTGGTCATCGGTGCGCAACGCCTTCGTGCGAAAACCCATATGAACAGAATAACAGGTCGCCATTTCTACCATCAGCCACAAATGTATCAACAAATGGGATGTGTTCTTGGCTGCACCGGAAGGTTCAGCAAGGCGCTCCGCCATCATTGAAGGCGACCTGCTGATACGTCACTGGGATCGGCTAACGGGCGTGCATACATCTTTCGTCGGCGTTGCGGGTCCGTCGCCTACGCATGTGCGTTGCGACGGCGTTGCGTCTGACCAAGAATGAATAGGACAGCAACGCTGAGGGGGCATTCGTCGAGTGTACCCGGAGCGCTTGGTCATCGTGATGAGCTGCACCGGCCTTGGCTCTTGCGAAAGACTGCTGTAGGTCGACATGAAGTGAACAGGCTGATCGCTTTAACTCCAAACGAGCCCTCTCAGGAAACCTTATCAATCGATCGCCACCTGTATTGCGGCTCGTGCGCGACACGCTCGATGCGCGTGGATTTCGAGCTCGGGGCACCAGAATAACGAATCGCATGAATGGAAAACTCAACGTAGATAAAGGAACCAACATGAAATCACCACTGATAGTCGCATCCGCTGTCGTGCTGTTTGTCATGGCCGGTGTTGCGCATTCGCAAGGCACACCGCAAGCCTCTCAACCCGCCCCGCAAGAAAACGCCGTAACACAACCCTCTGACCCGAGTGCGGGGACGGAAGCATACGGCGGTACGCCCGACACACGGGTACAAGGCGGTGAAAAACATGCCAGACCGTGCCGGATGGATCCACAATGCAACGTTTTTTTCGGAGGGAGCTAACAAAGAACTGACGGCGCGCGAGCCATGACTGGAAAGTACCCGATGCCCGTATCGCGAAGGGGACGAAATCCTTGGTCCGGCTTACCGCGTTCGCTGTCACTCTTTCAGGTGGTGTCTCCTGAGAGAGGCGGCACCTCGACACGCAAGAGGCGCGACGGCTTCAGGAGCAAGCGGAGGGGGCGTCATAACGAGCATTTGGGCGGTCGCGAAGCTTGAGTGCGAAATCGCCGCGCCAGTTGCAACTGGCAGGACGTCAACGTTGGTGCGGGCCAAGGCCAACTCTTCTTCGCGTCAATTAAGCCTTCGCGGGACCGCTCACTTAAAACGACGTCTCGCCGCGCACTTGTGGAAATTCTTTCCGCGGGCGCAAGTTCGGCGTCGCTGACGCAACCCGTTGATGACGAAAAGGTGAAGAAATGAAAGTGCAACCCTTGGCTGTAACCATCATGCTATTCCTGCTCACCGCGGCCGGCGCTGCCGACTCTCAGGAAATGCAACCGTCAGACGTCGCTAGCCAGTCGTCCAGTCAGCAACCACTAAATTCATCGCAGCGGGCGATGCCGATGGACGGCGGCAGTCCGTGGGACTATGGAGCCCAATCGGGCGGACGAAATGGTTACGGCAAAACCCGAGACGGTCAACCGTGCGTGGCGGGCCTGTCGTGCGATATCTATCAGGGTAGTTAACCTGGCGGCTGTGTCGCGATAAGCCAACTCGCTATCTGAAACGACCGAGACGACCGATACGATAGATAAAACAGATGCTGAATGGGGGCGAGGCGTGAGGGCACCGATCGAGGAAGCTGCCATCCGACTGCTCGACGCCGCCACTGGCAGCAATCCGCCGCCCATAGCTGACGTAGAACCGAGCCCGCTCGCACGTCGGCTATGGCCGAATTTTTGTCACTGAGCGGCGCTACCTTGCGACTGCGGGACCCTGAGACCGGGCGTTTAACCTCTCGCGCCGCGACCGGCGGTGGTGGGGGCGACAGCCGCCAGATGAGTCCGACCCAGAGGCCCGCGCGCGGCGGGCCGGAATCCATGGGAAGACATGGAGGAGACGGGTTAGGTACGAACCCTAGTTCAATCTTGTGCACGCCCGGAGTGGGAAAACCCGCGCCACCGACCTGGCCGGCAGCGCCGCTGCCGGGCAGGGTGGGGCGCCGCGCCGGGGCGGGGCCGGCCGCGTGTCGCGACCTCGGGGTCGGCCAGGGCGTGGCAGGTTGCCCGCGATAACTGGCGTTATCGCGGCTGACCTCCAGTGAGAAATGTAAGTGAACGACCATCGGAAAGTCGTAGATCTCGCAAGGGGGTCAACCCTCCCCAACGCGCCGTGGGACCCATGTCCAGAGGGCCTTTGTAGCCTAAGTCGACACCCTCTGACCAGCAGAAAACCTCATGGTGAACTGCGTCAGCGCGAGCAGCCATAGCAGACGGCGCTCATGCCGGGTACTGATTGAGTACATCGGTCGATTCCTTATTGTTGTTGTTCGACGCGCGGCGTCTGCGCGAGCCTACACCGCCTGCTCATCGCGCTCGCCGATGCCAGCGCGAAACGCGCTGTCCGGTGAGCGCGCACGTTCAATCGTCGAGCGATTCGTGAACCGCTTGCGCGCCCTGTTTCCAGTAACTGGCCGCGCGAATGCGCGACTTGTCGACGCCGCGTTCCGCGCACAGATGCTGGCGCACCGCACGCATTGTCGCGGCTTCGCCGGCGGCCCACACGTAGCCTTCGCCGTCTTCCGGCAGATAGATCTCGCGGACCGCCTGCAACAGCGCCGCGCCGTGTTCACGCGCTTCACTGCGATGACACCAGACCAGATGCAGCTCGGCTTGTGTCGTGAACTCGATTTGCGCCGACGGATCGGCCACTTCGATCACCGCGGCGGCGCGCGTGCCGGGCGGCAGTTCTTCGAGGCGGCGGGCAATGGCGGGCAGCGCGGTATCGTCGCCGACCAGCAGATGCCAGTCGAACGCGATAGGAATCACGAGCGAGCCGCGTGGGCCGCCGATGCCGAGGTGCTGGCCGACTTTGGCCTGCGCCGCCCAGTTCGCGGCGGGGCCGGCCTCGTGCATCGCGAATTCGATATCGAGCTCACGCGCTTCGCGATCGAAACGGCGCGGCGTGAAATCGCGCGCCGTCGGACGCTGGCCTGCCGGAAACACTGGACCGTCGGGACCGGCTTCTGGCAGCGTCGGTTTGTCCGAGCCGGGCTCGGGGAAAAACACCTTGATGTGGTCGTCGAACGAAGCGGAGACGAAGTCGCGCAGATCGTCGCCCGTGAAGGTCACGCGAATCAGGTGCGGGGTCAGCGCGCGCACCTGCTTGACCTGCAGCAGACGGAATTTCAGCGGATGGCGCACACGATGCACGGCCAGGTCGGGTCGATTGTCATTGCTCAGCATGAGGGTGATGCTCCTGTTGGGTTTGAATCGCGCGGGGCGGCCGCGCAGCGGTGCTGCTGGCGTGCGGACACGCAGGCAGCAGACCGCGTGATCTCAGGCGGCGGGTTTGCCGCCGCTGCTTTCGCTATCGGCGCCTTCGATTTCTCTTGCCGCACGCATCAGGATCGCGGCGATACGGCGCTGCTCGTCGGCCGGCGCGTTGTCTCGGCGCAGCAGGGCATGCTTCAGCGTGCGGCGCGCTTCGTTCAGCTCGGGCAGCCAGCCGCCTTCGCTGATGTCGGCGGGTTCTTCGCCGGCAAAGGCGCGGCGCACCGAATCCATCTTGCGGGCGATGTGAGTCAGCTTCGCCAGCATCAATTCGACGCGCTCGCGATTGGCGGCCAGATAGTCACGGCCCATGTCTGCCAGTTCGTAGCGCTTGCGGTTGCCTTCGAGTTGCACGGTGACGTAGCCGAGTTCTTCCAGATACGTGAGCGCCGGATAGACCATGCCGGGGCTCGGACTGTAGAAGCCGTTCGAGCGCATTTCGAGCGCCTTGATCAGTTCGTAGCCGTGACTCGGCTGGGCGTCGATCATCGACAACAGCAGCAGTTGCAGGTCGTCCGAACTGAACTTGCGGCCGCGCGGAAAACCTTCGCCGTCGCCGCCGAAGCCGCCCGGGCCGCCGCCGAAGCGCCCGCCACGACCACCGCCGCGCGGGTCCTGATGACGGCCGATTGCGTGCCACAGCAGCGCTTGCGGCGAGAAGCGGTGGCGGCCGTGCGGGCCGTGCTCGCGTGCATCGGCGTGGAGTTCGCGGCGGCTGTGGTGACCAGCGGCGTGGCCGTGAAACTCGCGTTCACCGCGTGGGCGACGTTCACCGCGTTCACCGCGCCGGCCAGATTCGTCGCTGGAGAACTCGTGGCGCTCGCCGTGGCCATGTGCATTGCCGTGCGATGCATGCCAGTCGCCACGTCCGCCGTGACGGCGTTCGAACTCAGCGCCGCCGCGCTCGCCGCGCTGCGCCTGATCGCGGACGAACGCATGCCAGAGTTTATGGAACGTTGTACGGTCGGGGGTTGCGCAGAAACCGTCATCCGCGCTGCGCGGATGGGAAAAGCGAGGTTGATCTCGCATTCGGGGCACTCCCGTGAATGTCTTAAGATGTGTCTTAAGATATATATCTTAAGATGGTCTGTCAAATTTTTTTGCGACCCGTTATGGGCGGACAACAAAGTCTGCGGGAAGCGGAAAAGGGCCGTTCAGAGACAACAAAGTCTGCAGCAACGCCAATTTACGTTGTGCGATGCACAATTTTTAGGGTGATTGGCCTTCAGTGCGGCCTGCGGCGACGCAAGCTGCCAATAGACGAAGCTTGTGGTGATCGCAAAGTGCGAACTTGCTCTCGTATCGCGGCTTTTTGCCAGCACTCGTCCGTTCTCAGATGAGGCAATTGCATCGCGTCCGCGCGCACCGCTACAGCCGCCGACCAGTGGAGACGTCTCATTCGAGCCATCGGGACGCGCCAGCAACACCGGCACGAGTGATTCGTCCCGTGCGCCTGCAACTTTACCGATTGACCAATTCACGCGGAAAGCAGAGCGCCAGGCACCCGCCAAGGAAAATGAAACCTGCCAGCATTGCCATGCTTGCGGTAGCCGTTCCCGTGAGTTCGCGCAACCATCCTACTGCGTAAGGCCCGACGAAGCCGGCCACATTCCCCATCGCATTCACAAGGGCAATACCTGCGGCAGCTCCGGCACCCGCGAGGATCGCGGTCGGGAAACACCAGAAGAGCGGGAGCGTAGTGAGAATGCCCGTTGTGGCAAGCGATAGCGCGATCATCGCCAGCGTCGTGTTGTGCGACCAAGCGACTGCAAGAAGCAGCGCGACTGCGCCACAGAGCGCGGGCACCGCCGTATGCCACCGACGCTCTCTATCCGGCTTGTTGCAGCCAGATAGACTGCGATGATGGAAGCGTCGGACTTAAGGTGAGTTTGCCAACAGCTTTAACCGGAGGGAGGGTGTAATGAAATATAGCGGAATTGACCTGCATTCGAATAACAGAGTCGTGACTGTCACCGACGAGGCGGACCGGTTGGTCGCAGGAACGCGCCGGCCTAACGGGTACTAAAAGACTGCGCCCGTCTGATCTGCCGGTTCACGAGTACTCCGGTTGTTTCGGAGGACTCATGTTTTCCACGTCGGCACATTGATGGCGTTGGCCCGTGAGGATCCAACTTCCTTTGTTCTCACGCTCACGGGCGGGACGCGTACATTCCATTCATCGAGATGACGCAAGCCAAGTGGATAGGCGACGTACTAGCGCACTCAGGTCAGGTTCATTTCCAGCGGACAATGTAGCCGTTCAAGCACGCGTGCCTCACTAGAACATCCTATTTCGACGGAGCCCTGCGAACGGCTTACCCCCTATCATTCAATCCGGTTGCGCCGCCCGCGCACAACCGGACCATGGCCCTGCCTACTTGGCCGCCGCTGCGACGGCCTGTTTGATGGCCGCATAAATCGGCTTCTGCCCGGCGCTGCTCGTCAGAATGCCGTAATCGCCGGTCGGGTCATCGTACAGTTCGTACCAGTTGAAACCGATCACGTTGTACGTGGCTTTGGCCGCGACGAGTTCAGGAATCGTCTTGGCGATGTACTCCTGTGCTTGTGCGGTGGTGAAGTCGGTGTTGACGCCGATCTCCGTGAACATGATCGGGAGATTGTATGCATCGTGCAAGGACTTCAGAACGTTGTAGTTCGTGCCCGTCACGCCCCACGTGTTCTCAGGATCACCACCGTCAGAGTACCAATGCAACTGAATGATGTCGGTCTTCACCACCGGGTGTCCGGTCGTGCCGTCCGGCTGGACGCCGGTCAGCATGCCTTTGTACCAGCCCAGATGGAGGAAGCCCACAGACGCGGTGGCGATAATTTTTGTCGAGCCTGCAGTGTCAACCGAACGCCAGCCGTCGTACGAGCCACGCAGCGCGCCGCGCCAGATTGGCCACGTGTTGTTGTCGTAGTCGGAGACATTGGCGCCGTCATTGGCCACCGGTGTATCGCCATCGTTGTCGTACTCGTTGCCGAATTCCACCACCGGTACGCCTTTGAGCTTGGTCGCAGCATAAGCCGCCATCGAGTAGGCATATGCGTAAGCGCTCGCCTCTGTCGGCGTCTTGCCGTTGAGCGACGGATCATCCCATGGATAGGCATCGATCATCGGCATGATCGTGATCTTCGAGCCCATGCCTGGAATGACTGTATTGGCCACGGCATCAATCTGATCGTAGCTGTGAATGTCCTGCCGGTTCGCCGTCAAACCCAGGTCGGACAGTGTTGCCGCTTGAGTCGCGAGCGGGATCGACGTGTAGATGCCGCCGTAGTTGTAATGCTCATTGATGCCGAAGAACGGGATCGCTGCCGCGGTAGCGGG
The DNA here is from genome assembly GCF_003634845.1 of Paraburkholderia sp. RAU2J. Taxonomy (NCBI): domain Bacteria; kingdom Pseudomonadati; phylum Pseudomonadota; class Betaproteobacteria; order Burkholderiales; family Burkholderiaceae; genus Paraburkholderia; species Paraburkholderia sp. RAU2J. Next base: position 2,316,454 of record NZ_RBXG01000002.1, on the reverse strand, counting down.
AGCGCTGGCAGCAGGACGCGGATCGGCAGACACCACCCAATTGTTGTTCTGCCAGACCCACCAGTTGTTGCCGGTGTTTTGCGCATACATTTTGCCGGCATACCAGAGCAGCAGCTTGACGTTTGCCGTCGACCCAACTGTCTGGCCCGCCCGATAGACCACGCCCTTCTTCACCGACCAGACTGCACCCGATGAATCGTTGAGCGAGGTGGCGGGTGGAATTGCGGTGCCGCTTACCGACGGCGGATGCCTCGCGACATCGACTACAGCCACCGGATCGACAGCGTTGGCGGCGACGGCTGCTGCGTCGCTTTTGTCATCACCTCCACCACCACACGCCGCAATAATTGGGAGTGCTAAGTAGAGTGAACAATTACGTAAGGTTTGAAATTTCATTTGAACTACGAGTGAGTTTTTTTGAAAGTCCTGAACCAAGCAAGCGCTCGTCCTAAGTCCCTTGGAGGGAACTGACAGCGACTGAACACCGATGAAAGGTAGGCGTAACGACCTACGCGCCCCGGTATAAGAGAGACAACTAAATTACGCACGTCCTGCCTTGTTTAGAACGTTCGCTCCCTGCCCAGGCAATGAAGCCGCGATGTTACGCGGCTGAAACGTTTTGAACGAGTATTCCGTCGTAACAATATGTAACGCCGGATAATAAATCGGTTGACTATACTTTTATATTATTAATACTAATGTGTCGAGTTATTTGGCCCTTTAAGACGTCCGCAGATTTAAGAGTGGTGGGAAATGCAGATATACTCCGCGTGCCCGACGGGGAGGGCCTACAGAGAGGGTATTTTTCGAATATTCACTCCGATTTACCGGCGCCACTTCGTATTTGCCCCATTTCCCTAGGCGACGCGATATAGGTGCCAGATCTAAGTGGATATCCTGATTCATCTAAACATTTAGAGCGTGTTTTTTCTCGGGTTTCCCCTGATACCCGTCAAATCGTTGTCGGTAATTTCTGCCGTTAAGCGGGGGAGATTAGCGCGGTAAGCGCGGCTGAAATAATCGCGCCTTACAAACTCGTAAGGCTGCGTCTGGGTGGCGGTACGGAAATTGCTAAACTCCCGGAAAGAATATTGATCTGCAAAGAATCTGGGGTTAGTAGTGGTCACTAATAAACGGGCCCTGATTTCTTTCATAGTCGTCCGCACTCGATGATTGATCGGCGCCAACCGGCCAGCGTCACGGTAGGTCGCGCATGCACGGGCAATAAGGACTGGTCGTCGGTGCATGGACGTTTGCGCGCAACTCCTACGACGACCGCACGCCGGCGGAGCCACTCGACAGAACGCCATTCAACTGCACGATCTGCCCGGGACGTCGCAACCGAACTCCTCGCTGGTCGATCTCGGCTTGCGTGGCGTCGACGCCGAAGCATCGTCAGTACAGCTTTCTAATCGTGGCAAACACAAGACACTGAGCAGCACGCAGCGACACTGGCTCAAGTGACGGCAGCGGTTCGAACCGATCATCGGCCCTGCACTGTGTACTCGTCAGTGAGAATCGGTGTCGGAGGCTTGTTGAACTACTTCGCGAGCTCGATCACTTCATCGGCAAAAACGGTATCACAATGCCACAAAGTCATTAAACAAATGACATACATGCTATCGAGAAATATCCCAGAAACATCGAGAATGCGTTCCAAAGCGGCATTCGCCGTCATCTGAGGAGCGAAGATCATGTTTGCAATTACCGGTGTGACAGGACAGGTGGGCGGCGCGGCGGCGCGCGCGCTGCTGGATGCGGGACATGCGGTGCGCGCGGTGTTGCGCGACGAGAGCAAGGCGGCGCAGTGGACGCAGCGGGGTGCCGAGGTCGCCATCGCGTCGTTCGAAGACGCCGATGCGCTCACTGCCGCGTTTCGGGGCGCGGTGGGCGTCTTCGTGATGATCGCGCCGAACTTCGCGCCGCAGCCGGGCTATCCGAATGCGTACGCGGCGGCCGCGGTGTTGAAGGAGGCGTTGACGAAGGCGAAGCCCGAGCGGGTGGCGGCGCTATCGTCGGTCGGCGGGCAGTGCGAGTCCGGCCTCGGGCTCATCACGCAGGTGCACATTCTCGAACGGGCGCTGGCCGATCTGCCGATTCCGATCGCGTTCATGCGGCCCGCGTGGTTCATGGAGAACTCGCTGTGGGATATTGGGCCGGCTCGCGAAACCGGGGTGATGCCGAGCTTTCTGCAACCGCTCGACCGTGCATATCCGATGGTTGCCACGGCGGATATCGGCCGTGTGATCGCGGACACGCTCGCGCAGTCGTGGCAAGGGCGGCGCGTGATCGAGATCGAAGGTCCGCAGCGTTATACGCAGCATGAGATTGCCGCACTGCTCGGCGGCGTGCTGGGGCGCCGGGTCGAGGCGCGGGCGGTGCCGCGCGACGAGTGGGACGCGCGATTCCAGGCGCAGGGCACGGCGTGGCCCGCGCCACGTATCGAAATGATCGACGGCTTCAACTCGGGCTGGATCGACTTCGAGGACGGGGCGAACGAGCGGGTGATCGGCACGACGGCTTTTCAGCGGGTGTTGGCGGAGCTGGCGGGACGAGCGGGATAACCGGCGGGGCGGTCACCTCTCCTGCAGGTTCGACCGCCCGCCGAGCGTGGACCGTCGCAGCCGTGCTTCCCTTCTCACGTCCCCACAAAAGTCCTCCGCGCGAGCCGTGCTAATCTTGCTGCCTTCGTGGAAGCAACGCGGCAACCCGGACCCCCAGATGGAAGCCTTCGATCCGAACGGCGTCGACCAGACGGTCTTCGTGGTCGGCGAACGCCATGACACGCTTGACGAGCCGTGGCGAGCCTATCGTCACGCACGGCTGATTCACGTAAGCGACGGCGTGCTGACCGTGCGTACCGAGGCTGGCCGCTGGGTCGTGCCGCCCGGGCACGCGGTCTGGATCGTGCCGAACGTGCTGCACTGCCTGCACGCGACGCGTCCCGTGCAACTCTATTCGCTCTATGCCACCCCGGACGCGGCGCCCTTGCCCGTGCAAAGCGGCGCGCTCGTGCCGGACGCGCTCGTGCAGGCATTGCTGAGCGCCGCAGCCGGTCTGCCGCGCGACCAACCGTTCGACGCACCCGCCAGCCGTCTCATGCAGGTGCTGCTCGATCGCCTGCCGGGCTTGCCCACCGCGCCGCTGGGCCTGAACTGGCCGGGCGACCCGCGCATCGAGCGGATTGCCACTGCGCTCAGCGCCGACCCGGCGCAACCCGCGGTGCTCGAAGAGCTCGCGGCGGCCGCTGGTGTCACGGCGCGCACGGCGGCGCGTCTGTTCGTCAAGGAAACCGGGCACACTTTCGGTCAATGGCGCCAGCAATTGCGCCTGCTGGTCGCGCTCGAACATCTGGGCGGCGGCGCGAGCGTCACGCAGGTGGCGCTCGACGTGGGCTACAACGACGTGTCGTCGTTTATCGCGGTGTTCCGCGAGGCGTTCGGCGACACACCCGCGCGCTATTTCCGCTGACGCGCTACCGGCGCGACGCGAGCGCCGGCTGCGTCACCGTACGCGAGAGGCGTGGAGAAAGCGGACCCTCGCGCCCGCGCGCACGGAATGCAACAGCCCATCAACTCGCTCAATGCGCGCCCGCCGCGCCCGGACCGCCGCCGCCCTTGGCCGGCCGCGTAATCCAGATCAATGGAATGATCAGAATGAAGATGATCGCCGACACGAAGAAAATGTCGTTCAGGCCCATCATCGCGGCCTGCGTGTTCACGGTGAAATCGAATAGCGCGTGCGCCGATTGCGTGTCCAGCTGCAGCAGCGACTGGGTCGTGTCGATCTGCTGGTTGAACGCGGGGTTGTCGATGCTGGCCTGTTCGGTGAGCCGCGCATGATGGAGCACGGTGCGGTTATTCCACGCCGAACCCGCGATCGACGTGCCCACCGCGCCGCAAAACACCCGCGCGAAATTCGACAGGCCCGCGGCTGCCGGAATCTTGCTCGGCGGCTGGCCGGACAGAATGATCGAGGTCAGCGGCACGAAGAATAGCGCCATCGGAATGCCTTGCAGCAGTGTGGGCAGCACCAGATGCCAGGTGTCGATTTCGATCACGTACTTCGAGCGCATGTAGAACACGATCGCAAAGCCGACGAACGCCAGCGTCGAGATCACTCGCGCGTCCGAGCGCGGCAGCACGCGGCCCATCACCGGCGCGAGTATCACCGCGAAGATGCCGAGCGGCGCGGTCACGAGACCGGCATCCACGGAGCGGTAGTTCAGATACTCCTGCATCCATTGCGGCAGCAGCACGAGGTTGCCGAAGAACACGCCGTACGCGACCGAAATCGCAATCGTGCCGCCGAGGAAGTTGCGCTGCTGGAAAAGCCGTAAATCGACGATCGGATTCTCTTCGGTCAGCTCCCACACGAGGAAGAACGCGAAGCTGATCAGCGCGGTGATGCCGAGAATCACGATCACCGGCGACGAGAACCAGTCGAGGTCCTTGCCCTTGTCGAGCATGATCTGCAGCGACGCGACCCACGTGATCAGCAGGCCGAGCCCGACCACGTCGATCGGCGGCTTGCGGGTCGGCGACTCGCGGGTGCGATAGATCATCCACGTGACGCCCGCCGCGAACAGGCCGACCGGAATGTTGATGTAGAAGATCCACGACCAGCTGTAACTATCCGTGATCCAGCCGCCGAGCGCGGGGCCCGCAATCGGGCCGACGGTCGCGGTCATTGCCCACAGCGCGAGCGCAGTCGAGGATTTCTCCTTCGGATACGAGCCGAGCAGAATCGCCTGCGACAGCGGAATCAGCGGGCCCGCCACCGCGCCCTGGAAGACCCGCGCGAGCAGCAGGATCGGCAGCGTCGGCGCGATGCCGCACAGCCACGAGGCCAGCACGAACATCAGGATCGCGCCGACGAACAGCTTCACCTGACCGATGCGCTGCGTGAGCCAGCCGGTCAGCGGAATCGACACCGCATTGGCCGCGGCGAACACGGTGATGACCCACGTGCCTTCATCGACCGAGACGCCGAGGTTGCCCGAAATGGTCGGAATCGCGACGTTCGCGATCGACGTGTCGAGCACGTTCATGAACGTCGCGAGCGCGACGGCGACAGTGGCGAGAACCAGTTTGCCGCCTTCGAGCGGCGGTGGCGGGGCAGGCGGCGCGGAAGCGGGCGCGGCGGTGGGCTGGCTCAATGGGCTCTCCGGAACGGGGTGCTGCGGACGGTGTGGACGGATGGGCTGTTCACCGCGAGCGGGAGACGCCCGTCGGCGGGTCCGTCGAATGATCGCAAAAGCATACCTGTATTCGGATTTTGACGTCGTCGCGGATGCGCGCCGGGCGGCGCGGACAAGGTGCTCAGCGTATGCTCGCGGTTGGGGCTGCCGATGGCCTGCGTGACATCGTCGTGGTCAACGCAGGCCGTTCCGGCGTATAAAGCCGGCAACGCATGCGTCGGGCAGGCGCTCGCCGCGCGTGCGCGCACCGCACACGAACCACGAATCGACCGACAGAAAAGGAAACGCATATGGCCTGGGAACAATTCGAACACGGGTGGCGGCGCGCGCCGCTGAGCACGCCTGCCAAAGGCCTTGTCGTGCTGATGCACGGCGTCGGCAGCAATGCGCGCGATCTGGTGCCTCTCGCGGACATCTGGAGCGAGACGCTGCCGGACGTCGCGTTCACCTCGCTCGACGGCACCGACGCGTTCGACGGCGGCTTCGGCGGCCGTCAATGGTTCAGCCTGCGCGACGTCAACGAAGCAAATCGGGAGGCGCGCGTGAGCGCCGCCTATCCGGCGCTGCGCGGCGTGCTCGAAGCAGAACTCGCACACTGGCAGGTGGCTTTCGGCCGCCTTGCGCTCGTTGGCTTTTCGCAAGGTTCGATCATGGCGCTGCATCACGTGGCGGCGAGCGCCGAAGGCGCAGCCGGCGTCGTCGCCTATTCGGGGCGGCTTGCGTCGGCCATCGTCGCGAACAACGGCACGCCGCTCACGCTGATCCACGGCGAGGACGACGAAGTGATCCCGGTGCGCGAACTGGAATACGCCGCCGACGCATTCAGCAACGCCGGCTACACCGTTGACGCGTACGTGCTGCCCGGCATCGGCCACACGATCGACGCCGACGGCGTCGCGCTCGGCCGCGAGGCGCTGGAGCGCTCATTGGGGGCACTGTCGCGCGGTTGACACGGCCCTGATTGAAAAGTGGCTCTAAAGATATTGATCTGCTTGCCGTTAAACGGTCATTAGCTTGAAAATCACCCCCGCCGCGCGGATCGCCCAATGCCCGACGGGCGTGCCGAGCGGCTCGGGGGACCGGGGGCGCCTTTTCAAACTGCCCAGCATGGGTAGACAACGACTTATCAGAGCCTTCTTATGGCCAGACCGACGCCGCATTACCCGCTCTTCGAGCGACTGTTCCGCCCTTCCGTGACGGTGGACCTCGGCACGGCCAACACCCTTATCTATACCGACGACGGCGGCATCGTGCTGAACCAGCCGTCCGTCGTGTGTTTCCAGAAAGAGCCTGCGGCCGGACCCAAGCGCGTCGCCGCGGTGGGCGCGGAAGCCCGCCAGTTGCTGGGCCGCACGCCGCGCAATCTCGAAACGGTGCGGCCGATGCGCCACGGCGTGATCGCCAATTTCTCCGCCGCCGAGCACATGATTCGCCAGTTCGTCGACATGGCGCGACCACGGCCGCTGTTCAGCCGCCGCGCCGCGTTCACGCTGTGCGTGCCGGCGGGCGCCACCCAGGTCGAGCGGCGCGCGATCAAGGAAGCGGCGGTTGCGGCCGGCGCCTGGAAGGTCAGCCTGATTGGCGAATCGCTGGCGTCGGCGCTCGGCGCGGGCATGCCGGTGGGGGACGCGACCGGATCGATGGTGGTCGATATCGGCGGCGGCACCACCGAAGTGGGCGTGATCGCGCTCGGCGGCACCGCGTATAGCGGCTCGGTGCGCGTGGGCGGCGACAACTTCGACGCGGCGATCGTGAGCTATGTGCGCAATCTGTACGGCGTGCTGCTTGGCGAGCAAACCGCCGAGCACGTGAAGAAGAACATCGGTTCGGCGGTGCGTGACGTGCCGTTCGAGCAGATGAACGCGACCGGCCGCAGCGTCGACGACGGCTTGCCGCGCACGGTGCAGTTGAGCAATCACGATATTGCCGAGGCGATCGAAGGGCCGTTGCGTCAGGTGATCGGTGCGGTCAAGCGCGGGCTCGAAAGCGCGCCCGCCGAACTGGTGACGGACATCGCGCACCACGGCATCGTGCTGACCGGCGGCGGCGCGCTGCTCGGCAACCTCGGGCGCCGCCTGACCCGTGAACTCGGGCTCGAAGTGCGGGTGGCCGATGAACCGCTGACCTGCGCGGTGCGAGGGGCTGGTGCGGCTGCCGCGTCCGGTTTGCTCGACGAAGCCGGGTACGAATGAGGGTGGGTCGCGGGAAAAGGCGAGGGGTGTTTTAACGCGCCCACGCTGACGGTTCGGGCGTACGAGTCCTGCTTATCCGGCGGGCCAACGCCGCATCGCGAACGAGCGACCGCATGCTGCGGGCAGCTATGTGACAATACGCGTCCGCGTCCCAATTTCAGGGGTGTTGGGGCATATTCCCCATTCCATTTCTCGCCGGCGCCGCTGAATTGGCGTGCTGCCGCGCTGTCTGTGAACCATCCGTGAATCAATCTGTTTCCGCTTCGTCGTCTTCGCCATCTTTCATCGAACTGCAAAGCGGTCTGCGCATGCCCTACGTGGAAGCGGGCGAGGGCGAACTGCTGCTGTTCGTGCATGGCTCGCTGTGCGATTACCGCTACTGGCAACCGCAACTCGCCGGTCTTTCGAAGCAGTATCGCTGTGTCGCGGTGAGTCTCACGCATTACTGGCCGATCACCGATACCGAGCCCGGTCTGCCGTTCAGCTGGAGCAGGCATGCCGACGAAGTCGCCGAATTCATCGACCGTTTCGGTGCGGGACCGGCGCACGTGGTGGGGCATTCGCGCGGCGGCTGTGTGGCGTTTCATTGCGCACGGCGTCATCCCGAACGCGTACGCACGTTGACGCTCGCCGATCCGGGCGGTCCGCTGCAGATCGCCGGGCGTCCGCCTGCGCGTTTGCCGGAGACCGTCAACGCGCTGCGTGCGAAAGCGGCGCAACTGATCGAAGCCGGGGAAGTGGAAGCGGGCTTGCAGCTGTTCGTCGACTCGGTGAGCCGGCCCGGCTTCTGGGCGATGAGCACGCCCGGCTTTCGCAGGATGGCCACCGATAACGCGCACACGCTCGCGCGGCAATTCCAGGATCCCTTGCCGGCCTACGTGCCCGAAGATGCGGCCGAAGTGCGCTGCCCGGTGTTGCTGATCGACGGCGAGAAGAGTCCCGACATGTTCCGGCGTACCGCCGCCGCGTTGCAATCGTGGCTGCCCGATGCGCGCCGCGAGACGGTGCGTGGCGCGTCGCATGGGATGAACCTCGCGCATCCCGGCGCGTTCAATCGCTACGTCGACGAGTTCATTCGCGCGATGGGCGTGGAGTGAGCGATATGGGCGCGTAGTGCGGCCATATCGCCACCGTGCCGGGCTGCTTGCGGTGCTTCACGCGCGGCAGCCCGGCCCGACTTTCCAATCAGACGATCATGCTCAAACCTTGCGATGCGCGTCTTTATCGAGCGCGCGTTCCGCCGCTTCGCCGACGAGGCCGTGGTAATACAGATGCACGCCGATCGCGAGCGAATCGTTGCGAATTTCGTGGAAGGCTTTCCACGCTTTCACAGGGTCTTTGAACAGCAGATAGTGCGCTTCCTCAGCGATCAGGTCCGCCACTTCATGCAGGCCGTGGCCGTGCAATACATTCACGAGCGCATCGAGACTGCGATGCGTGCGCGCGTCGGTACGCGGATAAAGCATGTGCAGCACTGCCACGTCCTGCGCCTTCAGCGCCGCCGATAACGCAACGACGATGTCCTGATGATTCAGCGCGGTGACGCTGTTCTCTTCCGTGTGAACATGATCCGGAAATAGCGTTTCGAGAGAGGCGTTCATCGGGTCCTTCCTGTTCTTCTGGCTGATTAAAAAAGCCCGCCGTGATGTGGCGGGCCAAAGACAGCGATGTGTTAGCAGGGGAAGCAAAACACGGATCCAGTATCGCAGATGCGCTGCCCCCTGCGCAGTCCGCCTGGAGCAAAACATTGTTGCGGCAAGCGCGCTAACTTTCATTTGGCTGGCAGCGTCGTGCAGCGCGTGGAGAATCTTTCACGCGGTGTATTCGCGTGGTTCACGTGCGCCTCACATGGGCTTCACCGGCAACGAATGTTGCGTGAGCCGAGATGGATTGTTGCCGTCAATCGTCGCAATCGACGACCCCCTGGCCCGTAGAATGCGAGGCGGAGCCTGAGCATGCCAACGCGTCCGGAAGAAACGAAGGTCGGGCATGCCGGCACGTGTGCGATGTGAAAGTATAAGGAACGTGTAGATGAACTCGAAGACACACGCAACGCTGAGCTTTTCCGACAGCGACCAGACGATTGAACTGCCGATCTATCAAGGCTCACTCGGGCCGGACGTGATCGACATTCGCAAGCTGTATGGCCAGACCGGCAAGTTCACGTACGACCCGGGCTTCATGTCCACGGCGGCATGCAATTCCGAAATCACGTATATCGACGGCGACAAGGGCGAGTTGCTGTACCGCGGCTACCCGATCGACAATCTCGCGCAAAACGCCGACTTTCTCGAAACCTGTTATCTGCTGCTCAAGGGCGAACTGCCGAACGCGCAGCAGAAAGAAGAGTTCGTGAACACCGTCACGAAGCACACGATGGTGCATGAGCAGATGCACTTCTTCTTCCGCGGTTTCCGTCGCGACGCGCACCCGATGGCGATTCTGGTCGCCGCAGTCGGCGCATTGTCGGCGTTCTATCACGACTCGCTCGACATCAATAACGCGCAACACCGCGAGGTCTCCGCGATCCGCATGATCGCAAAGCTGCCGACGCTCGTCGCGATGGCGTACAAGTACACCGTGGGTCAACCATTCGTTTATCCGAAGAACGACCTGTCCTACAGCGCGAACTTCATGCGCATGATGTTCGCCAATCCGGCGGAAGAGTATGAGGTCAACGACGTGCTGGTGCGCGCGCTCGACCGCATCCTGATCCTGCACGCGGACCACGAACAGAACGCATCGACCTCGACCGTGCGTCTGGCCGGTTCCTCGGGTGCGAATCCGTTCGCGTGTATCGCGGCGGGCATCGCGTGTCTGTGGGGCCCGGCGCACGGCGGCGCGAACGAAGCCGCGCTGAACATGCTGGAAGAAATCGGCTCGGTCGACAACATCCCCGAATTCATCGCGAAGGTGAAGGACAAGAACTCGGGCGTGAAGCTGATGGGCTTCGGTCACCGCGTCTACAAGAACTACGATCCGCGCGCGAAGCTGATGCGCGAAACCTGCCACGAGGTGCTGGAAGAGCTGGGCCTGCACGACGACCCGCTGTTCAAGCTCGCCATGGCGCTGGAAAAGATCGCGCTCGAAGACGATTACTTCGTGTCGCGCAAGCTGTACCCGAACGTCGACTTCTACTCGGGCATCGTGCAACGCGCACTGGGCATTCCGACCGCGATGTTCACGTGCATCTTCGCGATGGCGCGCACGGTCGGCTGGATTGCGCAGTGGAACGAAATGATTGCCGATCCTGAGCAGAAGATCGGCCGCCCGCGTCAGTTGTTCGTGGGTGAGACGCAGCGCGAAGCCAAACCGGTGACGCAGCGTTGATGTGTCGAGGCCGTCGGCAGTCCGATGACTGCGCGACGGCCTTTTTTGCGCTGAAGTCCTGATTGAAGGCACATGCTGGCGGCATCCTCCCCGCGAAAAAAGACCGGCCCCGCTCGCGTCGCGTCATAGCCAAACCCTCTGCACGTCCTGTGCCACGGAAAATCAGGCAACAAACCTCGCAAAAAAACCGAAACTCCCCTGTGATAAGTTCGTCTGACGCGGACAGACCCTCTACAATCGGAATCGACCGGCCGGCACGAAGCGGCGACCGAATGTGAAACTGAAAGCAGAAGTGAACCCATAGGAGTGACCCTGATGCAGCAGCCAGAAACCCTCGGTGGTGTGTCCCTCTCGGGCGGCGTCGATCACCGCGAGCCCGAGCCGGACGGCGTATTCATCCCGACGGAAAACCTCAATGTCGCGAGTGCCACCCAGCACGTGCTGAAGTCGGGCGACACCTTCATCGTCAACGACCCGCTCGGCGATATTACGGGCCACGACGACGGACTGTTCGTCAACGACACCCGCGTTCTTTCGCAACTGCGCCTGACATTTGGCGGCCGTGCGCCGTCGCTGCTGTCGGGCAGCGTCAGCAGCGACAACACCTCGTTCACCGCGCATCTGACCAATCGTCCGTTGCCGCCGCTCGGCGGCGACAGCACGCCCGAAGGCGTGATCCACGTCGAGCGCGTGCGCGTGCTGTCGGGCACCGTGCTCAACGAAGCCATCGAACTCACCAACTACGGCACGCGCGACGCCGTGGTGCCGCTGTCCATTTCGTTCGCGAGCGACTTTCGCGACATGTTCGAAGTGCGCGGCCTGAAGCGCGACAAGCAAGGCCGTATCGAATCGGCGCGCGTGGAGAATCGTCAAGTGCTGCTCGGCTATATCGGTCTCGACGACGTCGCGCGTAATGTGCAGATCGCGTTCGCGCCGGAGCCGGACAATCTGTTCGACGACCGCGCCGACTACACCGTCAAACTGCCAGCGCAAGCGTGCGTGTCGATTTATCTGTCGGTCGCGGTGCAGGTCGTCGCACAGTCGGACAAGGCGGGCGCCGACGTCTCGCAACCCGTGCATGCGCTGAGCGAAAGCCATCTGTCGCAAATTGATGCGGAGCGTCCGCGCGTTGGCCGCGCGGCGGTGCGCGCCGCATTGGTCGATGCCCACCTCGTGATGCGCGAACGCCGCCGCACGACCGCGCGCGTGCGCTCGAGCAATCCGCTTTTCAATGCATGGATCGACCGCTCGTTCGCCGACCTCGGCCTGCTAACCACCGATCTCGCAACCGGCCCGTATCCCTATGCGGGCATCCCGTGGTTCTCGACGCCGTTCGGCCGCGACGCTGTCATCACGTCGTTGCAGACCCTGTGGCTGCAACCGCAACTGGCCGCGGGCGTGCTGCGCTTTCTTGCCGAGCATCAGGCGCGCGAGAATTCGCCGTTTCGCGACGCCGCGCCCGGCAAGATCATGCACGAGATGCGCAAGGGCGAAATGGCCGCCGCCGGCGAGGTGCCATTCGCGCTGTACTACGGCGGCGTCGACACCACGCCGCTGTTCATCGTGCTGGCCGGCGCCTATGCGGCGCGCACCGGCGACCTCGCGCTGATCGACGAATTGTGGCCGGCGCTCGAACGTGCCGCGCAATGGGTCGCGGGCGTGTGCGACAAGAACCGCTACGGCCTGCTCGACTATCAGCGTGAGTCGGACGGCGGGCTGGCGAACCAGGGCTGGAAAGACAGTCATGACTCGGTGTTCCATGCCGACGGCCGCTTTCCCGACGGGCCGATCGCGCTCGTCGAAGTGCAGGCGTATGCGAGCGCCGCGTTCGACACGATGGCGCGCTTCGCAAAACTGCGCGGCCTGCGCGAACCGGCTGCGCAATACAGCGAGCGCGCGAAGAAAATCCGTCAATGTGTCGAAGAAAAGTACTGGATGGAAGAGTCCGGTTTCTACGGTATCGCGCTCGACGGCCATGGCGAACTGTGCCGCGTGATGGCGTCGAATGCGGGCCACCTGCTGGCCTTCGGGCTGCCGACGCGCGAGCGCGGCGAAGCGGTGGTGCGCGCCCTCGACTCCACGCTGTTCCACACCGGCTGGGGCGTGCGCACGCTGGCCGCGAGCCAGGCGCGCTTCAACCCGATGGCTTATCACAATGGCTCGGTCTGGCCGCACGACAACGCGTTGTGCGCGCGCGGCCTGTCGCATTACGGCGGCAAGGCGGCGGCCGTGCGCCTGTTGCAGGCGCTGTTCCAGGCGGCGGTCAATTTCGACATGCGTCTGCCCGAGCTGTTCTGCGGTTTTCCACGGCGGCGCGGCGAGCCGCCCACCGCGTACCCGGTTGCGTGTCTGCCGCAGGCGTGGGCGGCAGGTTCGCCGTTCATGATGCTCGAAGCCTGTCTGGGCATCGCGATCGACGCCGAGCGGCGCGAAGTGGTGATCGAGCAGCCGATGTTGCCCGAAGGCATCGACTGGCTTGAAATCGGCGATCTGCGCGTCGGCGATTCGTCGGTGTCGATCACGTTCCGCCGCATCGGCGAGAAGGTGGTGGCGTCGGCCGAGCAGGGCGACGTAAGGGTGGTGGCGTTGCTTTAGCCGGCAGCGCGACTGCCTGCCTCATCGCCGATATACCGGTCGGGCATTGCAGAAGGATGTCGTGAAAGGGTGGGTCACTTTCCCGTCGCTCACTTTGACCAACGCAATGCCACCTCGGACCATCCTCGATGCTTCCTGCATGATGAGGGTGGCCAGATAGATAGTCCTCCACACGAAAGGGCGCTTCCGCGACCGGATGACGGCGGAAGCGCGCCTTCTCATCCAATGCCGCCAGGCGCCCGACGAGCGTCTGTCCGCCGGCCATGTTCAGATTTCCTCACCCCCGCGGATGCGCGTCGACTCGCACAAATACGACACGAAAAGGCGCAAAACGCTGTGGTTCATTTGGTTCGCTTTTTGATGACATCTGTTACGCTCAGTCGGCATGAAACACGTAATTTTAAGTAATGTGAAGTCATGTCTTAATCATGTACTGGCATCCGGGTCCGGGCTATTTGCACGCTTCGTGCACTCGCGGGACTCGCGACTGCGCGCAGTCTCGGTCAATCGATACGTTCTAGCGAGACGCTTGCTCCTGAAGTGATCTGCTGTACCCAATTCCTCTTGTAACGACCAGGGCGGAGTACGACATGTTGACAGGATCGAGTTCACGATTGCTCGCGATTAGCGTCTTCCTGGCAATGACCGGTTGCGGCGGAGGCGGAGGGGGAGAGGGCTCGACGGGTGTCTCAAGCAGTGCGGGCGGCGCCGCCAGTGCGCCGGCCGCCGCCAGTTCTCCAGGCGCTGCCAGTGCGCCGGCTTCCGCCAGCACTCCGGCAGCAGCCACCCCGGCGTCAGGTGCATCGACCCCCAGCGCGACGACGCCGACGCTGGCCGCCGCGACACCGGTGATCGACGGCACGACGCTCGGCGACGCCTTCTGGCCCACGGGCTCCACGTCATCAGGCGGACGGGGCCAAGCGGTGGGCAGCCTCAACTGCACCGTGCGCAGCAGCGCCTACACTTATGCGCATCTGTCCATCTATCAGAACGGGCGCCTGCTTGCGCTGCCGGCTAATGTCGGCATGGTCGAGCCGACCATGGCAGCCCAGACTGGCTGTGCGTATCCGCTGCACACGGTGGATTCAAGCGGCAAAATCCACATGGACGCGACCACCCACGTGTCATACACCTTGGGGCAGTTTTTCTCGATCTGGGGGCAAACGATCGACGCATCCAGCGTCGCCGGCGTGAGCGGCTCGCCCATCACCATCTACGTGAACGATGGCGGCGCGCTCACGCAGTACACAGGCGATCCTGCGAGCCTCGTGCTGCCCGCGCATGGCGAGGTGACGATTGAAATTGGCACGCCTTTGACCCAGATCCCGACGTACGCATGGACCGATCCGCCGCCATTCGATCCAAACCCGATCACGCTCGTGTACCTCGGTGTGGTGGGGAACAACTTCTGGCCGTCCGGTAACACCGCGACCGGGGGCAAGGGTTCGAACGTGGACGGTCTGATCTGCGCGCCCAATATGAGCGAGTTGTATCACGTCCATGCACACCTCGCTATTTTCAAGGACGGCCAGTGGCTCGCGCTGCCCGCCCTCGTCGGCATTCTGCCCCAGTGCAACTATGAAATACACACCCACGACCAGACCGGCATCATCCATATTGAAACGCCGACTTTCAAGACCTTCACGCTAGGCCAGTTCTTCGATATCTGGGGCCAACCGCTTAGCAGCACGAACGTGGCCGGTGTGACTGGGAACGTCGTCGCCTACATCAACGACAATGGCGACTCGCGGCGCTACATGGGCGATCTGCGCAACATCGAGTTGACCTCGCTGCGCGACATCACTTTGCAGATTGGCACGCCGGTTAGCACGCTCGCCACCTACTCGTGGTACGAACCGCAGTGAGCGGCCAGGACACGGCGGGCGCGTGATCGTCCGCTGTGTGTTCTTCGGAGTACTGAGGCCGTTTATCGACTACCTAGCTAGCCGGGATGGCGGCGCCGCCATGGCCATGAAAGCGGGCAAGAAACTGCCGTGCGCGCAGCGACTCCGGGCTGCCGAAAAACTTCTGCGGCGGCGCGGTTTCGACAACCTGCCCGCCATCCATGAACACGATGCGATCTGCGACCTGGCGCGCGAACTCCATTTCGTGCGTGACGATCACCATCGTCGCGCCTTCGTTCGCCAGCGAGCGCATCACGCTGAGCACTTCGCCGACCAGCATCGGATCGAGCGCGCTGGTTGGCTCGTCGAATAGCAGCACATCGGGTTTCATGGCGAGCGCGCGTGCAATGCCGACGCGTTGCTTCTGGCCGCCCGACAGGCGCGACGGAAACTGGTCATGCTTGTCGGCGAGGCCCACGCGATCGAGCAGTTCGATCGCTTCCGCCCGCACCGTCGCGCGATCGCGTTTGAGCACGTGCAGCGGCGCCTCCATCACATTGTCGATCACGCTCAGATGCGGCCATAGTGCGAAATGCTGAAAGACCATGCCGATCTTCGCGCGTATTTTCGCGAGGTCGGCGTCGCTCATGCGGATACGCGTGTTGTCGCGCACGCCCATGCGCTGACCTGACACATGCACGCTGCCCGCGTCGGGCACTTCGAGCCAGTTGATGCAGCGTAGCAAGGTCGACTTGCCGCAGCCGGACGGGCCAAGCAGACAGACCGTCTCGCCTTGGGCGACCTTCAGCGACACATCGCGCAGCACCTGATTGTCGCCGAACGACTTCGAGATGCCGACGAGATTCAGCACGTTGGCGCGCGGAGTCACGGCATCGGCCGGCCCGGTTTCCGGCAGGGTTAAAGGCATGGCAGGAGTCACGCTCGACGCTCCTCGGCGAATTTGTTCAGCATGCCGGTGCCTGCTTCGATCGCGAGGCAGATGCACCAGTAAAGGAGAACCGCCGCGACGAAGGCCGCGAACGGAATGAAGTAGGTGGCCTGGATGCCCGTCATTTCATGCGTCAGTTCACCGACCGCGATGACCGTCAGGAACGCGCTGTCCTTGACGATCTGGATCAGCTGGTTGCCCACGAGCGGCGTCGCGCGCAGCATGACGGGCGGCAGGATGATGCGCCGCAGGAGGGTGAAGCCGCGAAAGCCGAACGCTTTGCCGGATTCGATCAGCGACGCGGGCAGTTCGACCCATGCGCCGCGCAACAGCTCGCCCATGTAGGCCGCGTTATAGAGAATCAGCGCGAGAGCGCCCGCGGACCAGTTCGACATGCGGATGCCGAGCGTCGGCAGACCAAAGTAGATCAGGTAGACGAACAGCAGGAACGGCGCGCAGCGCATCGCGTCGACATAGACGGCGGCCACACGGCTCACTGCCTTGTTCTGCGACATCGGCATCGGCATGAGCAGCGCGCCGAGCACGAGCGACGCGACGCCCGAGACGGCGAGCAGGATCACCGTGTTGAGCAGCCCCGCGAGTACGGCGTCGCGCTGCTGCCAGATGATCAGAAAGTCGGCGCTCAAGCGAGGCCTCCGGTGCGAAGACGTTTCTCGACCATGCGTTTCAACCGGATCAGCGCGAACACGATCAGGCCGTACAGCACGAGCGCGAAAATGAAGGGAGGCAGCGGCTCATAGGTATTCGAGCCGACCCGCAGCGCGGCGCGTGTGATCTCGACAATGCCGATCACCGCGACGGCGGGCGTCGACTTGATCTGCAGCGTCATTTCGTTGACGAGTCCCGGCAGGCTCGCGCGATAGACCTGGGGCAAGACGATGCGCCGGATGCGCGTGAAGCGGGGCATCGCGAATGACAGCGCCGCATCATACTGGTCGCGCGGAAACTCGACAAACGCACTGCGCCAGATCTCGCAGTTGAACGCCGACGTGCTGATGGTCAACGCGGCGATCGCAGCGGGAACCGGATCGAGCGAGAGTCCGAGTTGCGGCAGCGCGAAGAACACCAGCAAGGTCAGCGTGACGGTCGGGCACGAACGCACGATGCTCACGTACGAATACACGATGCGCTCGAGCACCGGCACTTTCGCCCAGCGGATCAGTGCGAGCCCGAGCCCGAGCGGCACGCCGAGTACGATGCTGATGAGCGATAGCGATATGGTCGCCAGCGCACCCTGTGTAATGCTCCAGTAGTCGTAAGCGGTCATCAGGCGGGCTCGGCTGCGGGATCAGTTAATGGATTGCGGCATCGATTCGAAGCTCGCGCCAAACCACTTCTTCTGCATCTGATACATCTCGCCGCTCTTGCGCAGATCGAGCAGGACGGCGTTCACCATTTGCAGCGCGGCCGTGTCACCCTTCTTGACTGCCCATGCGATATACACCGGGCTGCCGATCTTCTCGCCGATCACGAATGTATCGGGGCGCGTCCTGATCAGCGAATTCAGGTTGATCTGCGTATTTGCCGCGACGTCGAGCCGGCCCAGCGCCAGATCCTGATAGATCTCCGGGTACGACTGATACTCGACGATCTGCTTGAGGCCCTTGCCGCCATGGGTCTTTTTCAGCTGTTCGTCGAATGCCTTCACGTCGGCCAGCATCGCGCTGCCGGTCTGCACGCCGATGATCTTGCCGACCAGATCGTCAGCCGATTTGATCGGCGAGCCTTTCTTGACCGCATAGAAGGTTGTCGATTCCGCGAGCGGCGCGGTGAAGTCGAACGTGCCTTTGCGTTCCGGCGTGACGAGCACCGCAGTCACCGCCATGTCGTATTTGCCGGTTGTCACGCCGGGCAGGATGCCCGACCACGGCATGATCTGCTGGCGAATCTGCACGGGCAGCTTCTTTTTCACGAGCGCGAGCATTTCGTTGTCGTAGCCGGTGGGCGTGCCGTTGTCCACGAATTCGAACGGCTTGAAATCGTCTTCCGTCGCCACCGAGATATAGCCACGCGACTTGATTTCATCCGCGCTTGCCGCATTCGCGACGTGCGCGGCACCTGCAAACGCGGCGATCGCGAACAGCGTGCGCAACGAGTTCTGCGCGAGACGGCGGAGGCCGGAACGGCGGGTGGCGCCCGCTTCGGCGCGCTGGATGATGAGAGACGACATTGAGTACCCCTCTTTTAGCTGGTGTGACGCGGTTGTCGCGCGGAGAGTGCGCTTTCTTGGCCGGACGGCCGCCTCGTTCATGTGCGAAGCGAAATTCGTATGCACACTTACAAGTTTGCGTCTTAATTGCAAATTGCATGCCAGTCTGGGGGATGCCCGTTGACTCGGGCACCGGCGGTTCCGTGCTCGACGAGATGCGCCGGCAGCGGGCCACGAGCGCACCAAACCAAGACCAAAAGCCCATGCAAAGCACCATCGATGCACTTTTTTGGACCGCGTCACGCGCTGTACGAGCAAGGGCATGTCGCGCAGCGATGACGGACCGGATGTGGACCGCCAGATAACGCGGCAAGCGTTTATTTTGCTGATACGATGTGTGCTGACGAATTGTGGAAAATGTCGGATCTGCGCGCCCAAACAAGGAGGCTTGACGCCATGGAACAGCACAACGAACTCGCCACGCGGGAACCGGCTTCACGCGAAGTCATCGAGCCGGGTGGCCGCTGGTCGAAAAGGCTCGAAACCGGTGACCAGTTGCGTATCGTCGATCTGGAAGGTCAGCAGGCAGTCGATTTCCTTTGCTATGGCGGCGAGATGCCGCTTGACCGGCTGAACGTGCCGAACACGGTGAAGCTCAACCGCTCGTTGTATGTGAGCAAGGGCTCGACGATCTGGTCCGATCGGGCGCGGAAAATGTTCTCGGTGCTCGAAGACACCTGCGGATTTCACGACACCCTGGCAGGCTGCTGCAGCCACGAGATGGATCTGCTGCGCTATGGCGTGCACAACACGCTCAGCTGCCGCCATAACTTCGTGCACGAGCTGGCGAAATGGTCGCTCGGTCCGTCCGAGATCGTCTCGAACATCAACTTCTTCATGCGCGTGACGGTCGGCGAGCAAGGCGAAGTCGAAATCGCGCCGGGTTCGTCGAAAGCGGGGGATTTCGTGGTGCTGCGCGCGGAGATGCCGGTGATCGCGATGCTGTCGAACTGTCCGCAGCAGAACAATCCTGCCTCGGGCTTCAGGCCTACGCCGATCGAAGTAACGGTGTGGCGCGCCTGATCTTCCGCACGCCAACCCCAGCAACCGACAAGAGCACTTCATGGCCGTGAGCCCGAAAAAAGTAAAACCTGCCAAGGAGCCCGGGAGCGACGACACGCTCAAGGACTGGCGTCATACCGCGCTGGACGCGCGCCCCGGCTTTCTGATCCGCCGGCTGCATCAGATTCACGTTGCACTGTTCGTCGAAGAGTGTGCGCCGGAGGGCATCACGCCCGTGCAGTACAGCATTCTCACAGCGCTCGAACAGATGGGGCCGTCCGAGCAGATCGCACTGTCGCGTGCGGTCGGGCTCGATCGTGCGAATACGGCCGATGTGATCGGAAGGCTGGTCGAGCGGCGCTTCATTCAACGCCGCGTATCGAAGACCGATAAGCGCAAGAAGGTGGCGGAACTCACCGATGTCGGGCGGGCGCTGCTAGGGCGTCTCGAAGAAGGCGTCGCGCGCGCGCATGAGCGAACGCTTGCCGCGCTCGCACCGGACGATCGCAAGCGCTTCATGGCGTATCTGGCCTTGCTCGTCGAAACGAATAACGACCGCAGCAGAACACCCGTCGGAGGTGGCGCGAAAAAGAGCAACGAAGACGCGTAACGTCGCTGTTTCTCATAGTGCTTGCCATGTTGATATCGCCGCGTGAACCGCGCGCGTCGTCGTTCGGTGCGATTGAAAAAGGCAGCGCGACGAACGCGCCCGTTCAATTCCGCTGCGAGCGATTCGCGCGCGTCATGCGTCCTTGAGGTCTTGGAGCGCCGCGGCAAACAGGCCGACGTGCGCGGCGAAGAGCCCCCGGCCGAGCAGTCCCGCGCGGCCGTCCGCACCGACCATCGCGATTGCCGCGAGCGGTGCGACGCCGTGCCGGATCACGCGTGCGGCATCGAGACCGGCGTGTAGATCGGCAAAGGCTGGGTGTGTCCCCGCGTACAACTGGGCCTGCTCGGGCTGCCACCCTGCGGAAAGCCACGGCGCGAATGCGGCCGCCGGTTCGGGCGCGTGCCCGAGCGCCTGCGCGCCGAAGCCGGCGGCGTCGATCACGCCGCTATCGCCGGTCAGCGGCGCGGCAGCTACGTCGAGTGCGGGATTCATGCGCGGTCCTTGCGGCGCGGCCGCGCGTGCGGTGGTCCAGTGCGATGGGCGACCCGCCAGCCGGATGCCGACATCGACGCCATTACCCGCGAGCGCGACGACTAGCGTCGATGCAGGCTCCGCACCCTGCGCGGCCGCCGACGTCATCAGGCAACAGGCCGCCATCCAGAGCGTGAGAAAGAACAGCGGCGTCTGCTGGAGCATCGCATGGACCGATGCATCCGTGAGCCGGGGCGAAAGTAACGCGTAAAGCGCCGCGCTCGCGGCCGTGGTGCGGGCATGCAGATCGTCGCCGTTGTCGAGGCCGTGACGGGCGAGGGCGATCAGGTCGACGTGCTCGCCCGACAGCGCGTTGCTGAGCACTGGCGCGAGCACCGTGTCGCGCCATGTCATGCGTTCGAGAATGGCGGGGTCGCGTGAACCGAAGCGCAGTTGCGGCCCCGCGCCGCTGCCCAGTAGCGACCATGCAGCGCCAGTCCGATCGGCAACTTCGACCAGCGCCGTGCTGCCGGAAATCACGGCGGCAAGCGGCGTCACCACGCCATACGATTGCGCCGGAACAAGGCTCACGCGGCCGCTGGCAATCAGCCGCTCGGCGTCCTGCTCGCTCGTCGCCCAGCCTTCGTACAGGCAGCACAGCACCGCCGAGGACAACACCGGCGCAGGCGGCTTGCAGGGGTCCGCGTAGGGCGGCCCTGCGTGCAGCAATGTGAAATCGGGCAAGCCGACGGCGTCGCGTGCGCGGCGAACGGCGCGCCATTGCGGGCGGACGGCATACAGGCGTTGCAGGGCGGCATCGTTGGCCGGAGAGGTCATCGGCGTGCCCCGAAGCCGAACACGCCGCATAGACGCGACCACAGGATCTTCCAGAACATGTTGCCGAGATTCAGCGGTGCGGCGGCAGGCGGGTTCGCACGATGAAGCGGCGCTGCGTCGGGGGTGGTCGGCGGCGCGGGCGCATCGGTGGGCTGATTGACGGGCTGATTCACGGGCTGATTCACGAGCTGATTGACGGGCTGATTGACGGGCTGATTGACGGGCTGATTGACGGGCTGATTGACGGGCTGATTCACGAGCTGATTCACGAGCTGATCGGCGGGCCGGATTGGCGGCTCAATGGCGGCGTTATCGAGCGGCGTATCCACAGACCCGGCGATCCTCGTCGCCAGAGGTTCTGCGTCCGCCATAACGGCCGTGGCCGTTTGCGCATCCCGCTCGACGAGTGCCGCCTGCGCAACCGATTCATCCAGCCGCTTCTTCAAATTCGCGGCAAACGCTTCGGTCATCCGTGTCGCGAGTTCCTTGACGATCCCGCCGCGCGAGAACTGCGCGAGGCTGCCGGCAATCGAATAGTCCACTTTGACATCGACGCGAGTTTGGCCAGGCGTCGAGTCGTCGAGCGAAAACGCGGCTTCGCCCTTCACCCACGACGCGCTTTTGCGATCCACTCCGCTGCCGGTGACACTGCCGCGCCGGGCGGCATCGTCGAGTTTCATCTCGCCGTCGCCGGCAAAACTCGCGACGATCGGCCCGAGCTTCACGGTCATCGCGAGTTTCAGCCGTCCTTCATCCGGCGGCGCGCTCAGCGACGCGCCCGGCAGACACGCGACGATGCCGGCTGTGTCGTGAAAGGAAGCCCACACCACGTCACGCGGGTACGGCACGGTAAAGCTCTGCTCTATTTCCATGAGATGTCCGTTGGTTCGACGCCTGGAATCGGAATCAGACGACAGCAGACGCAGCGAGCGGCGCGGTCTGGCTCGCGCGGCGCGCCTCCAGCACGCGGCGGATCGCGCGCACGATGCCGACGTAGCCCGTGCAGCGGCATAGATTGCCCGACAGTTCGAGCCGCACGCGTTCGTCGTTGGCGTCGGGCAGGCGCGTGACGATGTCGCGTGCGCTCATCAGCATGCCCGGCGTGCAGTAGCCGCATTGCAGCGCGTGTTCGGCCGTGAAGGCGGCGCGCAGCGCGTCCATCACGGCGTCGTCGTCGAAGCCTTCGATGCTCTGGACCTCCGCGCCCGCGCACGACACCGCCGACGTAATGCACGAGCGCGTCGGCATGCCGTCGACCAGCAGCGTGCAGGCTCCGCACACGCCCTGTTCGCAGCCGATGTTGGTGCCGCACAGCATCTGCTGCTCGCGCAGAAAATCGGCGAGGCTCGTGCGCGGCTCCACGGCCGCCGACACGTCTTCGCGATTGACCCGCAGTGCGATGCGCTGGGTGACGCAAGTGACGGGATCGGTCATGTCTGCTTCCTGTTGTCGCGGACCATCGCGATCGCGCGTTCGAGCGCCACGCGATGCACCTGGTATTCGTAGCTTCCCGCTTCGAGGCCGGCTGCCTCGAGATGCGGATCGAGCAAAGCGGCGTCCGCGCTATCGAGCAACGGGCGCGCGTTCGCGATCAGATACGGCGGGCCTTCGACAGCACCGATCACCGCGCGGCAGATGCCCGCCGGCGCATCGTCGAGGACGATCGCAATGGCCTGCGCGAACTCGCCGGGCTTGCGGTTGAACTTGTAGTACGCCCAGCGTGCCGCCGATGACAGACGCCGCACGCGCACGCCGGTCAGAATCTCGTCGGGCTCGAGTGCGGTGGTGAACGCGCCGCTCATCCAGTCGCCGGCCGCGAGCGAGCGCGACCCGCGAGAGCCCGCGATGAGCAGCTCGGCGTCGAGCGCGACCATCGTGTTGATCCAGTCGGCAGCGGGGTCCGCATGGGCGAGACTGCCGCCGAGCGTGCCGCGATTGCGCACGGCGCGATACGCGATGCCGCGCGCCACGTAGGGCATCAATCCCTGCGTGCCGTCGTCCCATTTGCGGTCCTCGATCTCCGCGTGCGTGATGCAGGCACCGAAGAAGGTCGTGCCGCCTTCGATCCGGCATTCGCGCAACGCGGCAATGCCGCGCAGGTCGACCAGCATGTCGGGCTGCGCGAGGCGCAGGTTCATCATCGGACCTAGCGACTGGCCGCCGGCGACGAACTTGGCCATGCCGTCGGTCGGACTGACGATTGCGACCGCGCTGTCGCACGTCGCGGGTTTCGCGTAGTCGTAAATGGCGGCTTTCATGCGGGCATTTCCTTCGTCGCGCGGACCTGGTTCGCCGCTCGCAACGCGTCGACGATCACGCGCGGCGCGATCGGCAGCTGATTGACCTGCACGCCGAGCGGGCGCAGCGCATCGTTGACGGCATTCGCAATCGCAGCGGGCGAGCCGATCGCGCCGCTTTCGCCGATGCCTTTCTGACCGAATTCGGTGTACGGCGCGGGCGTTTCCATATGTTCGATGCGGATCGCGGGCACTTCGGACGCGCCCGGCAACAGATAGTCAGCGAGCGTCGAGGCGAGCGGCTGACCGTCTTCGCTGTACGGCATCGCTTCATAGAGCGCCGTGCCGATGCCCTGCGCGGCCCCGCCGTACACCTGTCCGTCGACGACCATCGGATTGATCAGCACGCCGCCGTCTTCGACGATCACGTAATCGAGAATGTCGGTCTTGCCGAGTTGCATATCGACCGCGACGACGACCGCGTGGCATGCGTAACTGAACGTGCCCGTGTCGCGCTTCGCCTGATACGACGTCGACACTTCGAGGCCGCGCGGATCGACGTCGGGCGGCAGCAGTTGCGGGGCGAGATACCAGGTGCGCGCGATCTCCGCGATCGTGCGGCACGTGCCGGCACCGCACACCGCGCCGTTTTCCCAACGCACGGCTTCGAGCGGCTCCTTCAGCAGCCACGCGCCGATTTTCAGCAGGCGCTGTTTGAGTTCCTTCGCGGCCTGGCCCAATGCGCCACCCGCCATCACGATCGAGCGTGAGCCCCATGTGCCCGTCGAGTAGGGCGTGACGCCGGTGTCGCCGAGCACGATGCGCACGCGCTCCGTATCGATGCCGAGCACTTCGTGCGCGATCTGCGCGAGCGTCGTCTCCATGCCCTGGCCATGCGAATGCACGCCCGCGCGCACTTCGAGAATGCCGTCGGGCGTGAGGCGGATCACGGCCGGCTCGTAGCCCGGCACCATCGGAATGCCCCAGCCGTGGTACACCGACGTGCCGTGCGCGCCCTGCTCGCAGAATACCGCCATGCCGAAGCCGAGCCGGCGGCCATCCGGCTCGCCACGCTGCTGACGCGCGCGGACCGCGGGCAGATCGATCGCGGCAATCGCGCGCCGCACGGCTTGCGGATAGTCGCCGCTATCGAAGTGCTTGTTCGTGATGTTGTCGTAGGGCATCTCGTGCGGCTCGACGAGGTTGCGCAGGCGCACCTCGTACGGCTCCATGCCGGCTTCGACGGCGATCGCGTCCATGATCGTTTCGATCGCGTAGCACACGCCCGTGCGCGCGACGCCCCGATAGGGCAGGATCGGCGGCTTGTTCGTCGCCACCGACCAGGTCCTGCAGCGGTAGCGGTCCATCTTGTACGGGCCGGGCAGAATGCTGCCGACCTGGGCCGCTTCGAGGCAAGCCGAGAACGGATACGACGAGTACGCGCCCGAATCGACGCTGGCTTCGCAATCGACCGCGAGCAGGCGTCCGTCGCGGGCGGCATAGGCTGTAATGTCGTAGTCGTGTTCGCGGCAGTTCGCGTTGGCGGTCAGTTGTTCGCGGCGGTCCTCGATCCAGCGCACAGGTTTGTCCAGATGCATCGCGAGCCAGCCGCAGCACACTTCCTCGGGCAGCAAGATGCCCTTGTAGCCGAAGCCGCCGCCGACGTCCGGCGCGATCACGCGCACTTGGCCTTCATCGAGACCGAGACAGTGCGCGAGGCCCGTGCGCGTGATGTGCGGCATCTGTGCCGAGGTGTGAACGATCAGTTGCGACAGACGCCGGTCCCAATGCGCGACCACGCCGCGGCCTTCCATCGGCGCCATGCTCTGGCGTGCGGTGCGCAGCTTGCGCTGCACCTTGATCGGCGCGTCGCGGCGGATCGCGTCGAGATCGACATCCGGCTTCGCGTCGACAAAGGTTTCGAGAAAGACGTTGTCGCCCCATTCTTCGTGAACGAGCGCCGAACCGTCGCGGCGCGCATCGAGCATATCGACGACGGCCGGCAATTCTTCGAAATCGACGAATACCTGCGCGGCGATATCTTCAGCGGCAGCGCGGCTCGCGGCCACGCACATGGCGATCGTCTCACCGACCTGGCGCACCTTGGCGCGCGCCAGCACGGGCTGTTCGGACGGCTTGAAGCCCGGCAGCCCCGAATTCGCGACGATCGGCTTCACGCCGTCCAGATCGGCGAGCGTGTAGACGAACTTCTCCAGACCAGCGGGCTTCTCGATTCCAACGATATGGCCGTGCGCGATCGGACTGCGCACGAACGCGACATCGACCATGCCGACCATCCGGATGTTGCCGACATATTCGCCGCGTCCGTGCATGAAGCGGTCGTCCTCCTTGCGCGGCAGCGACGCGCCGATGCCTTGCGGCCGCTGCGGCGACTTTATGGTGGCTGCAGGTTTCATCGTGTCTCCTGTGAAGGGCGCGTCAGGCGGCGCGCGCCAGCGGCAGTTGCGGCGCGTCGGCGTCGTAGCGCACGCCGTCGCGCAGACAGAAGCGCGGTGCGAGCATGCGCTCGGTGACGACCTGAGTGCCTTCGTTGTCTTCGAGCACCCAGCGGCCGCGCTTGTCGTCCAGCACGGTGATGTCGGCGACACCGCCCGCCTTCAACGTGCCGAGTGCGCCTTCCATGCCGATCATCTTCGCGGCGTTGCTGGTGGCCATCGCCACGACATGATGGAGCGGCAGGCCGAGCGCCAGCATGCTCGTCATGGCGCTGACGAGGCTGAACTGCGTGCGGCCGAGAAACGAATGCTCTTCGTCCGGATGACTGTCAGGCGTGCCCGCAGGCGAGGGCACATGAGTGTTGTAGCCGTGCATGTCCGCGCCGAGCGTATCGGGTATCACGCCACTGTCGAGCACCACGCGCGCCGTCTTGAAGCTGAAGTGCGAGCCATGGCCGACATCGATCTTCAGCCCACGCGCGACCGCTTCGTGCACGAGCGGATGCAGGTTGCCGTTTTCTTCGACAAAGCCGCCGGGGTGCCGGCTGAACGGATGGGCGAGGATGTCGCCCGGCTTCAGCGTGTCGACCACCTGATTGAAGATCGAATCCGGATTCACGGCCCGCCCGCCGCTTTCGGGCTTCGGCCATAGTTGCCCGAAGTGGATATAGACGGGCAGGCTCGCATCGCGTCCGATCTTCGACGCTATCTTCATGACATCGAGCCCCCAGCGAGCAAAGCCGCCGATCTCCGCGTGCGCCTTCACGCCCTTGACGAGATCCGCATTGGCGAGCGCGGACTTCACCGTCGCCGCGGCATCGAGGCAGTCTGGGCGATAGAGGTCGGGGTAGTAATGGCCTTCGAGGCCGCCCACGAGGTAGGCCGAAATATAGGCGAACACGCGGGTTGCCGCGGGCTCGGCGACGAAATGGCGAAAACCCGGAATCGTGATGCAGCTTGCACCGCCCTGGTCGACGATGGTCGTCACGCCGGAGCGCACGCCGCACTGATCCGCGTTCAGGCCAAAGCGGCCCGTCACGTACTGATAGACGTGGCCGTGCGTGTCGATGAGGCCGGGCAGCACCAGCATGTCACGGCAATCGACCACCTGGGCCGTCGGCGCCATGGCGGAAAGCGCGGGGCCGATCGCGGCGATCGATTTGCCTTCCACGAGAATGTCGAGCGTGGCGTCGAGGCCGGCAGCCGGATCGATCACGCGGCCGCCTTTGAGAAGAAGCTGGGACATGTTCCTGTGCAGTTCCGGGGACGAGATGCGTGGTGTACCGCAAATAGTGTGCCGGTTTGAAGGCGTTACTTCAAAAGTCTGATAAACGCCTTCGTATCAAGTACTTGCAATGCCTTTATAAAATAGATGCGTGCCGTACCACGGATTTCCGCCGTCAGCGCCGCACCAACATGACGAGTTCGGGTCGATGCTGCACCGAAAGCTGGCCCAATGCTTCGCGGTGGTGAATTGCAAGGTATGCCACGCAATTTCCGCAAGCCCGACGGATCGCATAGAATTCAGCCATTCATCCCATATCAGCCCGTCTTTTCCCGCTCTCTCGAAGGCAGCCCATGTCGACCTTGACCCCGCCGGAAACGGACCTCCAACCGATCCGCGCCGAACTCGAACGCTTGCAGGCGAGATCGCCTTTGTTCGAGCGCCCCGGTTTTCTGATCCGGCGCCTGCATCAGATTCATGGCTCGCTATTCGCGGAAGAGACGAGCGAGTTCAATATCACGCCCGTGCAATACAGCCTGCTGACTACGCTCGAAACACTCGGCGAGATCGACCAGAACACGCTCGCCGTCGAGATCGGCCTTGAACGCTCCAGCGTCGCCGAAGTCATCCCGCGACTGCATGCCCGCGGTCTCGTCAATCGCAAGCAGGCCGCGCACGACAAGCGCCTGCGGCTCGTCAGGCTGTCCGCACAAGGCCGGCGGCTGGTGGCGAAAATGGCGCCTGCGGTGCAGCGCGCGCACGATCGAACCATCGAACATCTATCGCCCGCCGAGCGTGACGTTTTCATGTTGCAGATGATCCGTCTCGTCGAGGCCAACAATGAACGGACCGTCGTGCCGTTGCGATTGCCCGAGGCGACGGCAAGCGATGGCGATGATGACACGCCCTAAAACGGTTGCTGCTGCACTGCGTCTGGGCAGACGTGCCCGATCATACGTCGCGACGCCGAACGCGCCATCGCTGTTAACTTTGCGCAAAGCGCCGTCGTGCATGAAGCTGCGAAAGAAAGTGCATGGTTGGCAGGCTTTGTGCTTAGAACGCTGCGTCACGGGATGAGCGTGAAGCTCAGCAACTGATAGGAAAGCTAGGGTTCCGGTCCGCGGTGTGATGCGGATGTCTGGTCCGAGAGCATTCCGGCTCCGGTTACGTTCGGGGCTCCACGGAGGGATAAAAGCCCGGGAGATGCGCATGAAGCGCTCTCCCGTACATTTTCTTCCCTCAGTTCAGGAGCCTTCCGTATGCCGTTCTTGTCGATGAAGACGTTGCGCACGTTGTCGCTCGCTGCAAGCATGCTTGCTTGCCTGTCGTTCTCCACTCCCGCCGCACAGGCTGCCCAGCCCCTGAAGATCGGCACCGTCGTCTGGATCGGCTATGGTCCGTTCTATGTCGCGGAAGCCCTCGATCTCTACAAGAAGTACGGGCTGTCGCTCAAACTCCAGTTCTTCAACGACCCCGGCCTGCTGCCCGCTGCGCTAGCGAGCCATTCGGTCGACGGCGCGATGCTGACCTATGACCAGGTGATCGGCTCCGACGCGAAGGGGATGAAGCAGAAGGTCGTCATGCCGATCGACTTCTCCAACGGCGGCGATGCAATCGTGGCGACGTCCGATGTCAGGAAAGTCGCCGACTTCAAGGGCAAGAAGATTGCGTTCAATCCGCTTTCGCCGTCCGACTTCCTGCTGGCCTACGCATTGCAAACCAATGGCTTGAGCGACAAGGACATCACGGCCGTCAACATGACGCCGGAGGCGATTCCCGGCGCCATGGTGTCGGGCAGTCTGCCGGTCGGCGTCACGTACGAGCCTAACGTTTCGCAGATTCTGTCGGCGGACAAGAGCAAGTTCCATGTGGTGTATTCGTCGCGCAATGCGCCCGGTCTGATCGCCGATGTGCTGGTGTTCGAGCAGCCGTATATCGACGCCCATCCGGCCGAGGTGAAAGGCATTCTTCAGGCTTACGCGGACGGCATGGCCTATATGAAGAGTCATCCGGACGAGGCGAACAGGATCATCGGCAAGGCGCTCGGCATATCGGCGGACGAAGTGAAAAGCCAGCTCGATGGCGTGTACAACATTCCGACGAAGGAAATGCCGCAGAGCTTCGTCAAGGGACCGACGACGCGTTCGTACTTCACGAGCGGCGCGGTGATCGGCGGTCTGCTGCAAAAGAAAGGGCAGATCAGCGCGCCACCGGCGATCGAAACGACGATCGACGCGCAATTCGTCAATCAACTCGTGAAGTGACCGCCATGCGCAGCTTCTATCGATACCGCGACGGCGCGGTCCCGAACACGCTGGCGATCGCCTATTCGTTCGGCGGCTTCGCGTTAGGCATGGCGATGCTGCTGACGGCGAAACCATGGCTCACCGTGCCAGGTACGCTGGTGCTCGCGCACGCGATGATCGTCAGCGCCTATCTGCTGCATGACGCCGCGCACGGCGCGGTGTTTCGCACCGCCGAAGCGAATGCACGGCTCGGCGCGGCGCTCGCGTGGATCAACGGCAGTTGCTATGCGTCGTTCGCGGATCTCAGACGCAAGCACATGCGGCACCATGTCGATCGCGCGGACGTGCTGACGTTCGACGCGAAAGCGTTCCTGCTGGGCTTGCCGCAATGGGTGCGCAGAGTCGTGCTGGCGCTCGAATGGGCGTATTTTCCGGCGGTCGAGCTGATCATGCATGGCTATGTGATCGCGATGCCATTCATGCGCGCGGGCAAACGCTCGCAGCGCCGGCGCGTGGCGACGGTGCTGGTCGTACGGGCTGCGCTGTTCGCGTGGCTGGCGTGGCTCTCATTGCAGGCGGCCGCGCTGTATCTGGTGGCATGGCTCGTCTGCCTGATCGTGTTGCGCTTTGCCGATGCCTATCAGCACACCTATGACGCGTTCGCCGTGCTGGAGGAGGGTGGCGCGATCCCCGCCGACAAGATCAGGGACCATGCGTACGAGCAACGCAACACGTATTCGAACCTCGTCTCGGTCCGCTATCCCGCGCTCAACCTGCTGCTGCTCAATTTCTCGTATCACAACGCCCATCACGACCGGCCGGTCGAGCCGTGGTACCGGCTGCCCGCCGCGCATGCCAGGCTTTACGGCGACGACGACAGCCAGGTCATTCCGATGGCGCGCCTTCTGACGAGCTTTCATCGGCATCGTGTCAAACGGATTCTCGCGAGCGACTACGGCGTGATGGACATCGCGAAGAAGCAGGCCGACGACTTCTATGGCGCGGTCGGCGTGTCGTTTCTAACCGCGGTATAGGTGCACCGATATGCAGATTGCTCTCGATGGCAAGGTTGCTCTCGTCACCGGCGCGGCCACGGGCATTGGACGCGCGACGGCTCGCATGCTGGCTTCGGCCGGTGCGCGGGTCGCGGTGGGACACTTCAATCAGCATGAAGCGGCGAGCGAGGTGTGCCGCGATATCGAAGCGGCGGGCGGCATCGCGCAAGCGTACGACTTCGACGTGACGGACAGCGCGGCGTTTCAGGCGGCGGTGGCGGAACTCGGCGAACGCTGGCGCCGCATCGACGTGCTCGTGAACAACGCGGGCGTGCTGCTCGACAAGCCGTTTCTCGAGACCTCGGAGGCCGACTGGCGTCGCGTGGTCGATATCGATCTGACGGGCGTGTTCATCGGTTGCCGTGCCGTGCTGCCGTCTATGCTGCATGCGCGGCAAGGCGTGATCGTCAATATCGCTTCCGAACTCGGCATGCTTGGCCGCGCGCACTTTGCACCTTACTGCGCGGCGAAGGCCGGCGTCATCGCACTGACACGTTCGCTCGCGCGCGAGTTTGCGCCGACCGTGCGCATCAATGCGGTCGCGCCCGGCCCCGTGGCGACCGCGATGCTGTCCGCGGACCACATGAGCGCCGAAGCGCTGGCGCTCGAGGCGGCGATTCCGGCGGGCCGCGTCGGCTCGCCCAACGAAATCGCCGCCACGATCGTGTTCCTTGCTTCCGACCATGCATCGTTCTACCACGGACAGACGATCAGTCCGAATGGCGGAGCGTGGATGGGCTGAACTCACCTGGCCGCCTCGCGCGATTCGCCTGAGAAAACGCGCGCCCGTGGCCGACAGATTCCGGAGAAGTCATCGATGAATGAAGTCCTGATGCAGCGCTTGAGCTGGGTGAACTATCGCAACCGCGTGCTGAACGACCAGGCGGTCGTGTTGTTGCCGTGCGGCGCGCTCGAACAGCATGGTCCGCATTTGCCGCTCGGCACCGATGCGCTGCTGTCGACGGCGGTTGCGACCGACGTGGCGCGCCAGCTCGGCGGCATCGTCGCACCGGCTTTCAACTACGGCTACAAGTCGCAGCCGAAGTGCGGCGGCGGCCAGCATTTTTGCGGCACGACGAGCGTGGATGGCAACAACCTGTCCCAGATGACGCGCGACGTCGTGCGCGAATTCGCGCGCCACGGCGTGCGCCGGCTCGCGCTGATCGACGGCCACTATGAGAATCAGTGGTTTCTCACCGAAGGGATCGAACTCGCGATGCGCGATCTGTCGCTCAACGGGACGCGCACACCGGCGCTGCGGGTGGTCCGCCTCGAGTACTGGGACTTCTGCACCGGGCCCACGCTGGCGAAGGTATTCCCCGATGGCTTTCCAGGCTATGCGCTCGAACACGCGGCCGTCATGGAGACGTCGATGATGCTGCACTATCACGCGGACCTGGTCTCGCTCGACGACATACCCGACGAAGCGCCGGCGGATTTTCCCGATTACGACAGCTATCCGACGCGCACGTCATGGGTTCCGCTCTCGGGTGTATTGTCGTCGGCACGGGGGGCGAGCGCGGAGAAGGGCGCGTGGCTCGCCGACGAAGTGTCGAGCCGAATCGCGGCCGCCCTGAAGGCCGAATTCAACGACGCGTAGCATCGAACGCATATCGTCAACGGAGACACAGGCAAATGACGCAAGTTTTGAGAGTGTGGCCCTTGCTCACCGCGATGCACCGGTACGACAAATCGGTATCGACGCGCAATCGCGGCGCAGGCACCGAGATCGACGCACCGATCCTCGCCTATCTGATCGAGACACGGCAGGGGCGCATCCTGTACGACGTCGGCTGCGACTATCGCAAGATCGCGGAGCCCGCGTTGCGCGAGCGTTACTACACGCAACGGGCAAGGCCGCTGCCCGTGCCGCAGATGACCGACGAGCAGCGCATTCCGGGCCATCTGGCGCGGCTCGGCCTGCTGCCTTCGGATGTCGACGTCGTCATGATCGGCCATCTGCACTTCGATCACGCGGGGGGCCTGTGCGACGTGTGCGGCTCGGACATTCACGTGCACGCGGATGAACTCGAAGCGGCGCGCGCGCAGGCGGACCTCGGCTACTTCCAGGACGACTTCGCGGGCGACTATCGCTGGCGGGTGCAACGGGACGAGTACGAGCTCGCGCCTGGTGTGCGTGCGATCAACACGCCGGGACACACGGCAGGACATATGTCGTTGTGGATCGAACTCCCGCAGGGCAAGCCCATCGTGCTCGCGGGCGATGCCGCCGACCTCACCGAAAACATCGACGACGAGATTGCGCCCGGGCTGTGCTGGAATGACCGTGAAGACATGGCGCTCGCCAGCATCCGCAAGCTCAAGGCGCTCGCACGCGAAACGGATGCCGCCATCTGGCCGAACCACGACATTGCGTTCTGGCGAACGCTGAGCAGAGGAACCGCATGGCACGCATGACTTCGCTGCCGTATGACGATCAGCCCGCTACCACGCCGCCCGTGCCGGAAACCTATCGCGGACTATGGCGCCGCACGCTGCTGACGACGGGAGACGGACGGATCGATCGCGAAACACGTGTGTTCTGGATGCAGACCGAGCGTTTGCACATCGATATCCGGGTGCCCGCCGCACGCGGTACGTTCGGCGCAGCATCGGCGCTTGCGGCGCTAACGCGTGAGCAATTGATCGAGCTGGCCGCGCAAATGGGCTTCGCGGGCGCGACGACGGTTGACGAGGCCGCCGTCGTGGTCGATCCCGCCGACGGCCGGCTCGACCGCTGCACGTGGCATCGGCAGATCGACTTCAGCCCGCCGAGCAACGCGCGCGATCTGGGGACCATGCGCTTCGAGACGCCGCATGTCGTGCTCGAAGACGGCATCGAAGCCGTGTATCACGAACGCTGGGAGCGCGATCCGGCTTCGCTTGGGTTGACGTGGGCGGTGCGGCTGTCGCGCGAAGCCGCGCATGCGGCGGGTTTGCTGGCCGACGATCTGGATGGCGCGGCGGGCGACGATGCGCCGTCGGTATTCATCGCGCGATGCGGCGATTTTTTCATGTTCGCGCGCAGCCGTTCGCCGCGAGCGCAGGCCGTGCTGGCGTCATACCGGGGCAAGCGCCTCGCCGAAGTCGTCCGCGACCCGGCGCTCGATATCGACGATGTACGGGCTTTGCTCGATTTTGAAATCTCGCTGGGGCGCGTACGCGGCAATGACGGCGCGCGCTGGACGATCGAACTTTCGACGTTGCCCTGGCGCGAAGGTCAGCCTGCATTCGCCGACGCCGTCAGCGCGGCCCTCGATCGGTTTCAGGCCGCGCCCGGGCAGGGCGCCGATCCGACCTGACGCATCACGCACTACTCAACACGGCCAGACAGGAGCTACGATGTCCACCACCGAACACGTGCTGAACCGGAAAATGCCGGCGGCAGAGAGGCCGCAGAAGCGCAGGCCACCTTCGTTATGGGCTGTGCGCGGCGAGATCAGCCGCTCCGCTTATCTGATGTTCGCGCTCGCGGGCCTGCTGGTGCCGTTACTCTCGTGGTGGGCGCTGGCGTCGGCCGGGCTGGTCGCGAAGGTGTTCATGCCGGGGCCGCTCGATGTCGTCCATCGGCTGTCGATCTGGTGGACCGACGACGGCCTGCTGACCGACATCGGCATCAGCATGTATCGCGTCTGCGCCGGATGGGCGCTTTCGGCGCTCGTCGCGGTGCCGCTCGGCCTGCTGATCGGCACGTTCAAGCCGATGCAGGCGCTGCTCGAACCGCTGACCGACTTCATCCGCTATATGCCCGCAGTCGCGTTCATTCCGCTCGTGATGTTGTGGGTCGGCATCGACGAAGGCTCGAAAATCGCGATCATCTTCATCGGCACGTTCTTTCAGATGGTGTTGATGATCGCGGAGAACGTGCGGTTCGTGCCGCTTGCGCAGGTCGAGGCCGCGCAGACGATGGGCGCTTCACGCGAGGAACTGGTGCGGCTCGTGATCTTCCCGTCGGCGAAGCCGGCGGTGCTCGATACGCTGCGTATCACGATGGGCTGGGCATGGACGTATCTGGTTGTCGCCGAACTGGTGGCCGCGAACACGGGGCTCGGGTATTCCATCCTCAAGGCCCAGCGCTATCTGCAGACCGACAAGATCTTCGCGGGCATTCTGCTGATCGGGCTGATCGGTCTCGTGATCGACCAGGCGTTTCGGCTTTCACACCGCCTGCTGTTCAGCAAATGGATGGCCAAACGATGAAATCCCCCATGAAAAAGATCGTCGTCGAAGGGCTGTGCAAGCAGTTCGGGCGCGGTACGAACCAGGTGCGGGCGCTCGCCGATATTGACCTGACGGTCCGCGAAAACGAGTTCGTCACGCTGGTCGGCGCGTCGGGTTGCGGTAAGTCGACACTGTTGCGCATTGTGGGCGGGCTGGAAACGATCGACAGCGGCTCGATACGCGTCGACGATCGCGAGATCGAAGGGCCGGGGGTCGATCGCGCGATGGTCTTTCAGAACTACAGTCTTTACGCATGGCTGACGGTCAGGCAGAACATCCGCTTTTCGCGCCTGCTGAAGGTCAACGGGCGCAACCGGACGCAGGCGGAGGTGGAAACGGCGAGTGGACGCGCCGATGCGCTGCTGCACTCGATGGGCTTGGCGCACGTCGCCGAGGCCTATCCGAACCAGTTGTCGGGCGGCATGCAGCAACGCGTCGCGATTGCACGCGCGCTGATGGGCAAGCCATCGATCCTGCTGATGGACGAGCCGTTCGGCGCGCTCGACGCGCAGACGCGTGAAGTCATGCACGACCTGATCCTGCATGTTCATGCGCTCGAGAAAACGACGCTCGTGTTCGTTACACACGACGTCGAGGAAGCGATCTATCTCGGGCACCGGGTGGTGCTGATGGCGCCGCGGCCCGGACGTATCGATTCGATCTACAACGTGCCGTTTTCCGCGAGGCGCGATCCGGAGATGAAGCTGTCGCCGGAGTTCATCGCGCTTAAGCGTGAGATCCTTGCGCGGATACGGCAGACGTCCGGCATGAAAACGGATCTGGAGACGCTGGAGCAGTTGACGCGCCAGTAATGGCTCGCCATGCCCCGGTATAGCGGACGTGCGAGTTTCGATTATTCGGAGAAAGTTGGGCTATTCGCTTTCGACGGCTTGACCCAACTAGTCTGTTGACGCGCCAGGATTCCCATCTTCTAGCTGCGGCTCAAGGCGCGGAGCCGCATCGTTTCGCCGAACGTCGACCTGCATGTCGACGATCGGTGTTGCGGTCATTGCTATGGCCACCGTGTCTGAGTCCGGCAGTAGCCCGGCAAATGCCGCGATACCGGTCAGGCATATAGCCACGAGAGCAACAGCGGCAGCGGCAATGATTGCATTGGTTCCAACCGACTTCGTTGCGGCTGCGTCGGAAAAGCGGCATGTCATGACTGTCTCCTCGAATGCATTGCTCAATGCAACGTCCATGCCGACCGGGGCAATTGGCGCGAACTGCCCGTAAGGCGGGGCTTTGCGCCGCCGCTGCCTGCATCGAACGCAAGGAGGGAGGGTGAGATGTTGGGTTCGGACGAACACATCGGAGTCATGCTGGCGCCCAGACCAACGTGTCGGTGAGAAAAGCGGCATTTCCTCTATTCCCAGCGGCCATACGGAGTGAACGTCGCCTGCACTTCATACGGCGAGTTGTTCGCTTGAATACGTCGCGCAACCCATCGTTCGATAAAGCCGTCTGGATGGCGGGCCGCGGTGACTGGACGTGGTTCCGGTCAGTGCTGTCTTGCATCACGACCTGCGGCAAGACACGCGGACCGCTTGCCATCACGTGAGGCACGTCCATAAGTCGACGGCGAACATTCCGCGATCTGTCGAGCAGCGATTTCGCGGGCGGTCGCACGCGTGACAGCTTTGTCAAGTCGAGGGCGCTGGACTTATCGATGCGGGTTAATCATCGCTCTTGTGAACTATGCATGACCCGTCGAGGGCCGGGCAGCGCGAACCGAAAAAACGGCACCGAACCGCGAGACTGAAACGAGGAACGGCAGCGCGTCTGGCCAATGCGTGAACACCGGGACACATGCTGAGTCACAATTGCTGACAGTTGAGTCGGGCGGTCTGTTCTACAGTACCGCTATGCACCCCGACCGCGTTGCATACAACCGAATCTGCAAGACTCTCTTGAAAAAACATTTTGACCTGCGCGCTCCGTTTGTTGCGAACGCCACTGGCTCCGATCCGGTCGGGCAGGATGGTGAGCGTCTGGCGGTGGGCGCGCCTCACTCTGTGAATCCGCTGTGCTCAGCTACTCTACCGCCGTCGCGATCCGGCGGACAGGATATCCGCAAGGTCACCCTCGCCGAGGTCGAACATCTGGAGGCCACCGGTGCGCTTACAGTGTGTCGTGTATTTCGGAGTTTCAGCTATGCAGCAAGCCTGCTTTTACATCGGGCTGATCTGGTGTATTACGCGACACTCCATCAGGACGGCGCGTTGTGGCGTGTCCTGACGATGGGCGAGCTGGAAAGCGCAGAGACCGCGTTTCGCCACTTCACGCAGCAAGCCACGCATCTGTCTGAGGAGGATATGCGCCGAACGCTCCTCGAAGCACAAAACGACCAATTGATCCGTCTGATTGAACAGGCGCAGACCCAGTCTGAACGGCTACGTATAGATCTGGAGAGCCATGCCGCCCAGGCACAGCTGGTTGCCCAACGGCAACAGCAGGCGCGCCGGGAGATTGCGCAGCTCGAGGCGCAGCGTGTGGCCGCCCAGGCTCAGTTGAATCGGCTGCGGCGCCAGATCCATCAGCTTGATCTGGCTGGCAATGAACGCTTTCCACGTCCGCCGATCCGTCAAATTCGAACCAACGCTGCTCCTGACTAGAAACATACTCTGCATGAACCGGACGTCGCTGATCGACGGATTCTCAAGGCTTTGTCTGGATGGGGTTGTTGCAAGGTGCCTGTGGGTTGGGTAAAAGCGCAAATCATAAAGTCAATCCAAATCATGCCGGACAAAACCGACCCGTGATCCCTTATCGCGTAAGGAGTCGAGCGCGGCGGTCGACTTTCTGGGGGCAGTTTTGTTCGCGCAGAACCGTCGAAACCAATATTGTCTGCGACAGAACAGATACCCGTCCGGACGAGACAGACTTGCTGCGGCTCATCGAGGACTATCTACGGTTACCGGGAGAGTCGACTCTATGGGCAGCACCATGAGCGCAATCTGCGATTTCCATCCGGAGTAGTGGGCAAGATGGCCGAGTGCACGAACCTATTCGCGCGCGTGGTCGCTGGAGCCACGCGTCTACGCCACCGCAGTCGGTCGCGGTGGCGTACGGTGTGACAGGCTAGCTGTCCGCCTGGCGCGGCTTACTGGTTGTGTTTTCAGTGCTCGCTCGGCCTGACGGCAGGGTCGCTTTCCACCACTTCATGGGTCGCTGCCCAGTACGGCTGCCGGTTGTAGTAGCTATACGTCGACTCACCCCACTTCGCATCTGCCATCGTCGGCCAGTGGTCCTTGTCGAAACCCGGCTCATCCTTGAGGCGCTGTGCCGTAATGTCGACGACGAAGCACTTCTCGTCTGTGTCGAGAGTCAATGCACTCCACGGGATGGCATGCAGGTTGGAACCCATTCCGAGGAAACCACCCTCTGAAAGTACTGCGTAGGCGATGCGTCCGTTTCGGACGTCAAGCATGATGTCTGAAATTTTTCCAACGTGTTCACCGTCAGAGGATATGACCTTGTTCCCATCGAGTGTTGCTGCGGCCATGATGTCCGGCCCCGGACCCTCGCCTATACCACTGCCGACAATGTCGGCTCCGCGCTGTGTGTCACCTTGCGGATTGATTGAGCCCATGATTCACCTCCTTCGAAAAAGGTACTCCAGGGCGCGCAAGCGGTGTTCCTGAACGGTCGGCCGCAGACGTGCGTCCCTTGCTTTCAAGATGACCCGAACCTAATCCTCAAGGCACGGGTTCGAAGGATGGGTTGTCGCTGCGCTGCGGCGGCCATAAAGATCGAAGGGCTCGGTTACTAAAATTGGCGACGAGCTTTAGAACAGGATTTCAAGAAGCGTTTCGCTTATTGGCATTCGGAAGGCGAATTAACAGGCCGCGGAAGTACTGTTCGTCAGCGTCCGCCCATTCTGCAGACGCTATGTTGACCGCCTTGAAAAACCCGAGCGCGCTGGGAAACTCCTGTGCAGCGCAGCGGCATTCGCGTGCTGGCGCGCGGCCCGTCTCCACACGGACGGGCCGCGGGACATCGACCGGAGGGTCGAGGCTTATCTGGAAGGGGCGCCAGCGAAGTCATTGTCGGGGGGCGGCGCGGACGGGTTGAATTTTGGGGGGCCGTTGGGCCAGCGGCAGGCCTCGATGTTTGGCATATCGCTACCGCCTGGTTGTATATATTTCGAAGCGCGCGGTGACCCCGCAGCTGAAAGGTACCGAGGTCCATCCCGTTGACATCAAGGATGGCGCTGCCCGACAGGCTTGCAGCTGGGTAACGCCTCCTTTTCCGTTGTAGCGGTTTGCTCGCCTCTACAGCGTGGGCAATCGCTCAAAGTGGTCAAAGCGGGCAAATGGCGGCTGCAGCTCCGCCACCTCAAGCTCGTCGACGAGTGCTGCGGACATGCCTTCGCTTAGCCAGGCGCACATGTTGGCGAGTTGCTCCGGCGAACCCTGCAGCATCACCTCCACCGAGCCGTCCATCCGGTTGCGTACCCAGCCGGTGACGCCAACGCACTGGGCCTGGCGTACGCAGGCTTCCCGATAGCCGATGCCCTGTACCTGGCCACGCACCTGCACCAGCCGAGTTTCAAGCATCCCATCCTGGTCGTGAGTTTCCACGCGTGTTGTCCTTGCAAAGTGTTGGCGCAGCTTCGCCTCTCAATGAAGTGGCCAGGCTGTAGTCGCATGCCTGCTCATTATCTCCCGTGGGCTTTTCGCGGAAATACCTGAAGAACGCGCTGCCCGGGAAATGCCGCTCTGGTACCGCAGCCGTGCTGCGCGACTGGATGCGTGTTCGAATGCAGCTACGTAACCGTCCAGCGGGATAGCTGCGTCCAGTGGTGCCCCTCCGTTAAAGTGGTGCCCCTTCATTGGCGATGCTCCGGCTCGGTCTTGCGAATCAGACTGACTTGCCCGTTGCGCTCAAGAATGGCGGCCTGCACGTCTTCAAGGTTAGCTGAATCAAGGTGCTGCCGCGCCGTCTCGAGGACATCCGCTCTTGTGATGTAGCCACTACATAGTCGAACGGCGAGCGTTGACCGAAGGAACGTCGGCCCGATATTCGGGATTTGGATGAGCGCGCCAAAGAAGACGGAGGTGGCGCGCGCGGCCGTTTGCGTCATCTGCCTGACGGCCCGATGACTGCAAGCGCGAACCTCTGGTAAAGACGCGAGAGCGCTCGCCGTGCGCCCGCAAACACCGGGCTTTTGGGAGATGTTCTCCGAACGGAGAGCAGTCGGAGCCGCAGGGCCGCTCCCTAACGGATCATCGTCTGGCTAAAATCGTCGCAAAAAAGCTGCTTCCCAGTTTCGCGGAGAAGCTTGGCTCAAAAATTCCCTAACGGTCCGTCAATCCACGCTCTATAACCGTATTTGCAGGGCGATTATTACGTGTCGAAGGGTCCACAAGATCCATTGACATTGCCAATGCGCACGCCAACTTGCGCCTCCCGTCCTCGGCCGGGCGCACTGCGCTCCGTATCTTCCCAACTACCTGGAAATGTGGCCTCGGGCGATTTTAGCCCGCAGACCCGAAGCGGGCTTCGCACGTCCCTAAATCCTGTGTGGATTTCAAATTCGGAGCACGCGAATAACGAATCGAATCAA
This sequence comes from Paraburkholderia sp. RAU2J, assembly GCF_003634845.1. Lineage (NCBI taxonomy): Bacteria > Pseudomonadati > Pseudomonadota > Betaproteobacteria > Burkholderiales > Burkholderiaceae > Paraburkholderia > Paraburkholderia sp. RAU2J. The sequence goes on along the minus strand of NZ_RBXG01000002.1, from coordinate 2,276,185 downwards.
TCGAAAACTCAACGTAGATTAAGGAGCCAACGTGAAATCACCACTGATGGTCGCTTCAGCTGTCGGGTTGTTTGTCATGGCCGGGTTTGCGCATTCGCAAGGCGCGCCCCAAGCCACTCAAGGCGCCCCACAGGAAACCGCCGCGACTCAAGCTTCCGACCCCAGTGCGGGGATGGAGGCATATGGCGGCATGCCCGACACGAGGGTACAAAGCGGCGTAAAACATGCCAGACCGTGCAGGATAGACCCGCAATGCAACGTTTTTTTCGGAGGGAGCTAAAAGCGGACTGATGGTGCGCGGCCAGGAACGCAAAAGCGCTGGGTGCCGCATCGCGAAGGGGGCACGACATCCTTGGTCGGGCTTACCGAGTTTCCTTTCACGCTTTAAGGTTCGGGCGCGTCCTGACAGGGGAGGCGCCCCGACATGCGAAACGCGTGCCGGCTTCAAGAGCGGGTGGAATGGAGGTGACCACGAGAGTTTGGGCGCTCGGGCGTCTTGAGTTCGAAACAGACGCCACGGATCGCATGCGTCAGGACGTAGAGCTCGACTCGGGCCAAGGCGAACCTCTTTTCTCGTTACTCACATCCCCCTCAACGGGCGGCGCGGGCGTGACCGACGTTTCGACCGGACTTGTCTCCTCCTGGGCATCGTGCGACGGTTCGCCCGACGCGTACCCTTTTACCAGCAATCGACGAGTGGTGGCCGATGCTCCCCGTCGGTAATCTCGGCGTCAGCAAGCGTTTCTTCAGCGCATTCTCGAAGCGCCTTGACCGAGCCGTCGAGGTCCGCCCAGTCCTTCAGTGCCTCGGCACGAACGGCAGCTCGTGCGCCATTACAGGTCGTCGACGCTGACCTTCACCGCGTGGCTCACCGTTTTGAGGCGGCACTGGACAAGCGTTGCCAGCTGGCGCTCGTCGTACAGCTCGGCCATCTGGGCCATGAGCTCCGGAGAAACCGTATAGAAGGCCGGCTTGTTGTAATTGAGCACGGCCACAGGCCGGCCTTTACCTCTTCAACCACCTGTCCAGGGTTTTGCCTGAATTCCGAAATGCTGACGGACAGCAGGCTGTGGATGTTTTCCATGGCGGCACTAAACAGGTCATAATTTAGCGCCATTTTTCGCCATATTATTGGCTGCGAGCGCGGGGCACGCTGGCGTTCGGCAACATCACGGGCGTATTGGTCTTTCACGGCACGCCGGTACCGGTCATCGACATCACGCTAACGCAGTGGGAGCCACGTATCGAGGTGCTACGGGCGTCGTCATCACGCGCGCTGCTGCTGCGTGGATTCACATGAACTGGCCGTCTGCCGATATGGGCGCTACTGTTGTACGCGTTGCTGTACATCACATACCTCGTCGTGACGCTTACCCGCTAAAGGTCCATTTGCCATGGACTCATGTGGACGGCCGCCCGCAGGCCGACCACGCGAGCCGCAACGCCATGGTCGCGATGGAAGCAACTGCTACTGGATATCCACACCCTTGCTAACAAGTTCTGTGGCAACAAGGGGGATGCAACGGTGCGAACGGAAATGCAGTGTGACCTCATGAATTGACCCGACGAACAATGTGCGGAACTATCTTTTCGTTGGTGCCTTGACGTGCCGTTGCTTGTTAAGAGATGGCGTCCGCGCGAATGATACAGCCTCGTTAAACAGGTCCGCGAGTGCATCAAATGCAGGGCTGCCTGCGCCAAATGCCAGCCATTGACGCATCGGTGTCCGGTCGTATGGCTTGAAGTAAGAACAACCAGGCGTCTGCAGTAGCGCGGTGACGCGGTCTACAGGCAGCTTGAGTACTATCAAATCGCCGCATACACAGGCGGCCATCGTCGTACCTGCAAAAAAACCCGGGCATCCGAACATCGCTCGCTCGTGGATGTCGTCGTATTGAGCGGCCACCACTCGCAAGGAAGCGAGCGGGGTGTTGTGGTCTGGGTTCGGTTTTTGCACGCCGACTCTCAAGTATGAAGTCGCGAGTAGCGTCGCCCGACGCATGTTTGTTCTCACAAATCATAGGTCAAACCTTGCCGCCGTAACCCCCCGATTGTCACACCTGCCTAACTATACCCCTCTACCCTATATGGGATTCGTTTCTGACATATACTCCCCCACGGTATATGGAGGCCAATCATGAGTCACACTGTTCGCGAAAAACAGAAGCTTCTGAACAGAGTCCGTCGTATCAAAGGACAGGTCGAGGCCATCGAGCGAGCGCTTGAGGAAGAGCGCGGATGCAACGACGTCCTTCAGCAAATCACGAGCTGCAGGGGCGCGATGAACGGTCTGCTGGCAGTGGTGCTCGAGGACCACATCCGCACCCATCTGGTCGACGCAGAAGAAGCTGGCGACGGGCACGACGGGAGTGCAACGGAGCAGTTAATCGAAGTGGTCCACAGCTACTTCAAGTAGAGACAGGGATGAGCGCATTTGAAAACACCGCTTTCGGGGCGGGACACGACCACATCTTCCTGGGCGCAGCTCACGAAAGCAACGCGCGTAAGACGTGGGCCGTGATTGCGCTGTGCAGCGCGATGATGCTCATTGAAATCGGTGGCGGTAGCATGTTCGGGTCGCTGGCGCTTGTCGCCGACGGCCTGCATATGTCGACGCACGCGGGCGCGATGCTGATTGCGGCGCTGGCGTACACCTACGCTCGCAAGCACGCGACTGATCCGCGGTTTGTTTTCGGTACCGGCAAGCTCGGCGACCTGGCAGGGTTCACCAGCGCCATCGTGCTGGCGATGATTGCCCTGCTGATCGGCTACGAAGCCGTCTCGCGGTTCCTCGTGCCTGTGCCCGTTCACTTCGGCGAAGCGATTCCAATCGCGGTGGTCGGGCTACTCGTCAACATCGTCAGTGTCTGGTTGCTAAGCGGTGGCCATCACGGACATAGCCATGGTCATGGCCACGATGAGCATGCGCACGAAGACGAGGCTCAACGCGTATTCGCGCCATCAGGTGTTTTCGTTTTGTCCATCTTTGAAGATGGCGTGCCTCCAGTGTTCCGTATCATGCCTGAAACTTCGAATTCGAAGCTCGACGCGGCCGCTTTCTCTGTGACGACAATACGGCCCGATGGTACATGCCAGCCTTTCGCGCTTGCTGACCGGGGTGGCTACCTGGAGTCGAAAGAAGACATCCCCGAACCGCACGCGTTCAAGGCTATCGTCCGGCTGCCTGATGGCGAGCATGAAGTCGAATTCGAAGAGCACAAGCGCGACCATGACGATGTTCACGAAGCCGCCGTCCGTGACCACAACATCCGGTCTGCCTACATTCACGTGATGGCAGACGCGGCAGTCTCCGTGCTGGCCATCATTGGCCTCGTGCTGGCGCGCGCGTTTGGCTGGCTGTGGATGGACCCGCTTGCGGGTGTCATCGGCGCACTGGTGATTGCGAACTGGTCCTACGGTCTGATGCGCGACACAGGGGGAATTCTGCTCGACATGAACCCTGACCGGAAGATGGCTGACAACGTGCGTCACGTAATTGAGGACAATGGTGACAAGGTGCTCGACCTTCACGTGTGGCGCGTGGGTCCGGGTCACATGAGTGCTGTTGTATCGGTTGCGACCAGCGAATCGCAGCGCAACCCAGGCTTCTATCATGCGGCGCTCAAGCGCTTCAAAGGGTTGTCGCATGTGACAGTCGAGGTGAATCCTACCCGCGCGACGGCTTAAGCAATGGTAGTCAACTCACCGTGTATCGACCTGTGTCGAATTGACGGAAAATCCGGATTCTGCGTTGGATGTTTGCGCACACTCGACGAGATTCGCGGATGGAAAACGATGGCCGACCACAGAAGAAATCAGGTCATCAATGACAGGAATCGGCGCCAGGCGAAGCTCCAGCTTGATATCGACGACCATTAGCGGTGCCGACAACGCCAGTTGGGTTGAACGCCTTTTGAGTTTCCGTTTAAGCCACCCTCGAAGCGTCGAGCGCGTCGCGGTCGCCACGGGCTCGACAAAGGTACGATGGCGGCCCGCACACCTGGCTAATCGCGCCGGACCTGCTTACGAGACCCAACGGCATTCCTGCGTCCTTTTTCATTGCCGGCAGAACGGGCACGAAGGAAAGCCCACCCGTCCCGCGCTGCCACCGACAGTCGACGCCGTCAACGCGTCTCAGCCGAAGAGCAGAGTCGCGACCGCCGTAAGCATTACAACCGCCCAGGATGGACAGCGCCACCAAGTTAGCAATAGCAGAGCCGACAGCGCGAGGCAAAAGTCGGTGGCATTGTGAACGGCATTGGTCCAAACAGGGTCGTATAACGCAGCGAGCAGGATGCCTACCACCGCCGCGTTAATGCCTGCCATCGCTTTGCGCATTCTGTCAAACGACCTCAGCTTTCCCCACATCGGTAACGCCGCTCCTACCAGCAGGAAGGATGGCAGGAAGATTGCCACTGTCACCAGCACCGCGCCCGCCGCGCCGTTGGGACTGCCTTTGCTAACCGCGCCCAGGAAAGCGGCGAATGTGAACAATGGGCCGGGTATCGCCTGAGCCGCGCCATACCCCGCGAGAAACTCGTTAGCAGACACCCATCCAGTTGGCACTACCACAGCCTGAAGCAATGGCAGGACTACGTGGCCACCACCGAAAACGAGTGAGCCGACTCGGTAAAAGCTTGCGAAGAGGTCAAGCCAATGTGCGTGAGCGAGCTTCGCCGCCAGCGGAAGTCCGAACAAGAGACCCACGAACGCGACCAGACAGACGACAGCCTCGGTCCGTGTGCCGGGCATTCCTGAGAGTGATTCAGGGACATCGGTGGGCGTTTTCAGCAAGCATGCGCCGCAGATGGCGGCGAGAACAATCGCGACGATTTGCCCGGAAGTTGCACCCAAGGCGACAACCGATATCGCCGACATGGCTGCGAGTGTGGCTCGCCCCCTGTCTGGGCAAAGCGACCGCCCCATTGACCAGACCGCTTGAGCGACGACAGCCAGCGCGGCCAGCTTCAACCCATGCAGCAATCGCGATGAAACCGCATCAGCGAGATAAGCGAATCCATATCCAAAGGCGACAAGCATGATTGCAGATGGAAGAGTGAAGCCTAGCCATGCTGCAAGTGCGCCGGCAACGCCGCCGCGAAGGCGCCCGATTGCAATGCCGACCTGGCTACTTCCGGGGCCTGGCAAAAACTGGCACAGCGCGACGATATCGCTGTACGTGTGCTCATCTATCCACTGGCGCCTCTTCACGAACTCATCGCGAAAATACCCAAGATGGGCAGCGGGGCCGCCGAAGGAGGTTAGTCCGAGTCGAAGGAAAACAAGAAACAGTGTCCACGCCGACGAATGGCCGGTGAGGTCTGGGGACTTCCGAGTCACGGTGCTCGCTGAATTGTTTTGCATTGCGCTCATCAATTCCGGTAACGGCCGTCTGCAGGGCGAATTGAGCATCATGTTACCTGCGTCCGGACCACATCAGCCGCGCGCGTGCAGGTCGCCTCTCTGATATGACGGAGAGATGACCGAGAGGCCTTCGATTACATCAATTCAAGAGTACTTGAAATATTGAATTGATGCGGATATGATGTCTCACATGGACTCAAATCTCGTTGTCCGCGCCCTGAGCGCGCTTGCTCATGAATCGCGGCTCGCGATTTTCCGTTCACTCGTCGTTGCTGGCCCAGAAGGCATACCGGCCGGTGAGATTGCTCAGCAGATCGGGCTGTCGCCGTCCAGCTTGTCGTTCCATTTGAAGGACCTGGCGCACGCGGAACTGGTGAAAGCCCGCCAGGACGGCCGCTTCATCTTTTACTCGGCCAACTTCGATGCCATGAACGGCCTCATAGGCTTCCTGACGGAGAACTGCTGTGCCGGAGCCGGCTGCTCGCTGCCGGCATCGCCGCAATGTTGTGGAGACAAATCATGAAGCGCATGCACATCCACGTCGCCGTTGAAAACCTCGCGGACAGCGCGCGGTTTTATACCGCGATGTTTGGTGGGATTGAGCCAACTGTCTTGAAAGCCGACTACTGCAAATGGGAGCTGACCGACCCGAAGGTCAACTTCGCCATCTCGCAACGAGGCGCGAAGCCGGGTGTCGACCACCTCGGCATTCAGGTCGAGACGGACGAAGAACTCGCGGAAATGCGCAGCCGTTTTGCAAACGCGGAATTGCCGACGCTGGACCAGACGGCCACGACGTGCTGCTACGCAAAGTCGGACAAGTCCTGGACTATCGACCCGCAAGGCGTCGCCTGGGAGACGTTCCGGACGCTGGAGACTGCACCCATGTATGGTCAATCGCGGCATGACCCCGAACCCGCAGCATCGGCCGCCTGTTGCGCTCCAGCGCCCTCAACCATTGCTTTCCGGAGCCGCACGTGAGCGACCGCCAATACAACGTTCTTATCCTGTGCACAGGCAACAGCGCACGCAGCATCATGGCCGAAGCGTTGTTCAACGTGCTCGGTAAGGGACGATTTGCTGCCTACAGCGCAGGCAGCCACCCCGCCGGAAAGGTTCATTCTTTTGCTATCGAACGCTGTGAATCTATCGGTTACGACACGACAAGTGTGCGTAGCAAAAGCTGGGATGAGTTTTCCCTTCCGAGCGCACCACACATGGACTTCGTCATCACCGTCTGCGACCAGGCTGCGGGCGAGGTCTGCCCGATATGGCCGGGCACGCCGATGACCGCGCATTGGGGATTCGAGGACCCAGCCGCTTTCGAGGGTAACGATGAAGAGAAACGCAAGGTATTCGACAAGGTGTTCCGCCAAATCCTGAACCGCGTAGGTCAGTTTGTGAACCTGCCTCTACACGTTCTCGACCGCAATGCCATCCAGAACGAGTTGCGCGCGATTGGCAACAGGCCCGCAGAGGCAGCAAGTGAGCAGCGCTGAAAACGTAACGCCGGCCGGCCGCATTGCAGCCATCGGCTTCTTTGAACGCTACCTTACCGTGTGGGTAGCGCTGTGTATCGTCGGCGGCGTATTGCTCGGCCAGTGGTCACCGTCCGTGTTCGAATCCATCGGTCGTATGGAAGTGGCGCACGTCAACATCCCGGTGGGGGTGCTCATCTGGGTGATGATTATCCCGATGCTGGTCAAGATTGACTTCGGAGCGATGGCGCAGGTGAAAGGACACTGGCGCGGCATAGGAGTGACATTGTTTGTAAACTGGCTGGTGAAGCCGTTTTCGATGGCGCTGCTGGGCTGGATATTCGTACGGCACGTATTCGTCCCATATCTGCCGGCATCACAACTGGACAGCTATGTTGCAGGGCTGATTCTGCTCGCAGCCGCGCCGTGCACCGCAATGGTTTTCGTCTGGTCGCAGCTTTGCAAAGGCGACCCATACTTCACGCTGTCTCAGGTCGCGCTCAACGACGCCATTATGATTGTCGCGTTTGCGCCCATCGTTGCGCTCTTGCTAGGTTTGTCCGCTATCACCGTGCCTTGGGACACGCTGATTACGTCCGTCGGACTGTACATCATCATTCCGGTCGTCATCGCGCAACTGATGCGTCGAGTATTGCTTGCCCGAGGCAAGGCTCATTTTCAGCGGGTCGTATCGGCGCTCGGTCCGTATTCAATCTGCGCATTGCTTGGCACCCTGGTTTTGCTCTTCGCTTTTCAGGGGCAGGCCATCGTCAAAGAGCCGCTGATTATCGCCATGCTGGCGGTGCCCATCCTCATCCAGGTGTTCTTGAACTCCGGCTTGGCATACGTCCTGAACCGCCGGCTCGGGGTCGCTCACTGTGTGGCTGGCCCATCTAGTCTGATTGGCGCGAGCAACTTTTTCGAGCTGGCTGTCGCGACCGCAATCAGCCTGTTCGGTTTCCAGTCCGGTGCTGCGCTCGCGACGGTCGTTGGCGTGCTCATTGAAGTGCCCGTGATGCTGCTGGTCGTCGGTGTAGTCAACCGGTCGCAGCATTGGTATGAAGCACGTGCAAACCGGGGAAACACAAGATGAGCGTCACTATCTATCACAACCCCGCGTGCGGTACGTCACGCAATACGCTCGCGATGATTCGCAACGCGGGCATCGAGCCTGAAGTAATCGAGTATCTCGAACATCCTCCGACCCGCGAACAGCTCAAGAACACGATTTCTTCGGCCGGATTGACGGTCCGCGAAGCCATTCGCGAGAAGGGTACACCCCCCGCGGAACTGGGCCTCTCAGACGCGTCGCTCACATATGACCAGTTGCTGGACGCGATGCTCGCTCATTCGCAATCAGCCAAAGTTTCCCCAATAACACTGTTTTCAGTGCCATAGGTCGACCGCAGTTGCGCCATGGTTCGATTCATTGGGTTGAAGGGCGACGGCATTGGGCGTCGTAGCTGCCCAGCGATAAGGCGCTTCAGTTCCTGTTTCTGCAGAAAGACCGGGTTGCTCAACCATTCAAGTGGCAACTCATTGAGCGGCGCAATCGAATTGGCCACATGGGCCTCCATCTTCGACCTGGCTCGCGCGACTACCTATCCGAAAGTCGGCCGGCAAGCGGCGCGATAAATACGGTGACGAAGGGCCACGGAGACACAAGACCTGTCTGGGTCGCCGTACGCGCAAGCTGATGCTGGAGCAGAAAAGGCAGCCCGAGATAAGATATGCGAGCGTCTGCGCGACATATGAACAGATAGACCTGCCTCAGTAGCGCTGGAACAACCGTTGACATGGCCGCAGCACCGCCCCCTTGAAGCGCCCGTGCCGCGATTGGAAGGGCTAGTGAAGGGGCAACCGCGCATCCTAGCGATGACGCTGTGAACACAACAACTCCACACACGAATGTTCGCCTGAACCCGAACATCTCTCCCACCGCTGTAAGCGGGAGTAGGGAAACCGAAATAGCTAACTGATACGAGGTCACAACCCAGATAGCTTGCGCCGCCGTCCGCGACATGTCATGCGCGATAGTTGGAAGCGCGACGTTAGCTATCGACGAGTCGAGTTTGCCCAGAAATGAGCCCAGCAAAACCGACAATACCGCCCAATAGTTGATGCTGACCGATTCGTCGTCGAACGCCGTCTGTGCGATGCGTTGCTGCAAGCGATTGCTTCCACCGGACCCATTCACAGCGTTGTGCCTATCCCGAGACGCGGACGCACGGCGGCAATGCAGGCAATTCCTGCACAACGCGTGAACCCTGTTGACTCTTACGAGTCAGAACGCATGCACGATGCCGACCACCACCGCGAGTTGGTTGGCGCCGGTCGCGACTGGGGTTGTCGACCCTGTCGCACTCAAGGCAGACTTCGCGCTGTTGATGACGAACGTGACATCAGTGTACAGCGTGGTGCGCTTGGATAACAGGTAGTCTGCGTTGACGCCTGAGCTTATGGCATGCGCCGAAACCTTCCGAAACGCGTGATAGTACGAAGCCGCCGAAACCTGAAACGCTGGCGTTATCTTGTAGCGAATGCCTCCGAATGCCATGGTCTGCGGCGGTGACGCCGCGACTGTAGCGGCGATATCGTTCAGAAGGAGCTCGTAGCCAGCGTACAGGGTCGCATTGCCGATGGCCCACGAACCGCCTGCGAGATAGCGCCGCTCGCTGTCGCCAGACGAAGCAACGCTCGTACCTTGCCGTTGCTCATAAACCAAAGTCAGGTTAAATGGACCCTGGCGATACCGGCCGCCAATATCAAATTGTTTACCAACGCGGAATTCTCCCGGCACCTGGCCACCATTCGCAATCGTCGAATCGTAGCCGAAACTGTAGAGCGCGTTCAACTCGAACGGACCGGTGTGTCCTAGATACTCGAGTGCGTTATCGGCCCGTCCAACAAACTGCGCATCTTGGGCGGACAAGCCATAGCTGGAGTAGTTGAGAGGGTCCAACGCCAGGAAAAAGCGATACATCGGCGTCATCTGCCGGCCGGCCATCACCGCACCGAACCTGTCGCTCTCCAGACCGACGAACGCCTGGCGGCCAAACAGCCGTCCACCTTGCTGTAAGGTGCCGTTGTTTGTCGCGAAGCCCGATTCAAGCGTGAATATCGAGCGCAGACCTCCTCCCAGGTCTTCCTTGCCCGTGAAACCCCAACGCGAATTGATGCGATTCCCGGTGTTCACGCGAAACAGGGTACCCGAGCCTTGCTTGGCTGCATGCGTGACATACTCGATGCCGGAGTCAAGAATGCCATAGAGTGTCACCGAGGACTGAGCGTGAGCTGCAATAGTTGCCGACGAGCACAACGTAGCGGCGAACAAAGTCCTCACCAGTCGGGTAGTGTGATTCGATTTCAAGCCTGTCTCCTTACCTTATGTTGGTAGTTGTACTAATTTAGTGTCATAGCGACCACGGTCGGTTCTTCGACTTGCATCCGGCCTTGCGAGGCGAATTAAACCTGAGCGATGCGTTTGCTCACGAACAACATCGCTACAAGTCCGATGACCGGTCCGATGGCGAGCGTAAGAGCGGCAAGCACGATGGAATGTGTCCCGCCATAGACGTGTCCGACCGCTAGAGGGGACACAGCACTACCCATTTGCCAGATGGCGTTCGTCCAACCAGCGCTTGCTCCCGCCAGACGTTTTCCGGATGCATCGCTCACCTGTGCCATCAGAACCGGTAGGTAGCCATATGCGAATGCGCCCAAGACCGGTGCGACGATATAAAACTGGATGACCGTCGAGCAAATGCCGAACACCACCAGAGCCATGGCAAACGCGACGAGAATTAGAATGGACATGAGCCGACGCGAGATTCCCGGCAGGTCGGAAATCCACCCAAGCGTGGGTTTCGCGATGACCGCTCCGATGCCGAAGGACGCGATAATCGACCCAGCCACGACAGGAGAGAGGCCGTATTGGCGCGTCATCAGCGCATTTCCCCATGCGCCGAAGCCAACAGTCGCCCAGAGACCGCCGCAACCTGCGATGGAAAGAAATATCAGATTGCGATTGCGCAAGAGGCCGAGCATCTCTTTCGCACTGTTGCGAGCCGGAGCCCGTTCGCCACCCGGGCGATTCTTGAGAAACAGAAGCGAGACGATGCCCCAGGCGAAGGTGGCGACCCCGAGCATGCGAAACGCGCTGGACCAGCCGAACTGCGCAGAAATCGTCGGCACGATTGCATTGGCGAGCACCACCGCGAGCGATGTCGCCGTGGTGTAAATCCCCATCGCACGACCGCGATCTCGCGTGAACCACGCAGGAATCACCTTCATTCCGGCTGAATAGTCAGCCCCGGCGGCGAAACCCATCGCCAGTTGAATCACGATACCCATTGTCAACGAGGTCGTCTCACCAAAGAGGAACGTGAAGACACCTAGCGGAAGCAAGGCGAGCGTCATCATGGCCCTACCGCCGAGAAAGTCGGTCAGCATGCCTCCGATGATGTTCGCAACAACGTATCCCGCGTAGAACGCCGTGACAAAGGCACCCAGTAGCGACACCTTGATACCAAGCGAGGCGCCGACCGGTGCGGCGACCGTGCTCCATGCGACGCGGTCGACGTAGCTGAGAAGAAATGCTGCCCATACGATGAACAGAGCAACCCAGCGGTAGGGGCTCGCCTCCGTTTCACCGGAGCTTGACGCGGCCCAGTCCGCGCCCGATGCGTCACTCGGTGACGTCAGGTTTTTTTCCATGACTCCTCCATGCAGGACGTGCGTACGCCGCCCTTATTCTTCTTCCGTTTTGACATCCGGCATTCAGTGTGCGCCGGGCGTGTAGTGCGGGATTGCGGCGTTACAGGTCCAGCACAAGTCTCCTGGACTTCGAGCGCGAGCAGCACGGCAGAAACTGGTCGTTACGCGACTGCTCTTCCGGAGATAGAAACAGGTCGCGATGTTCCGGCTCGCCGTCGAGCACGCGGGTGAGGCAGGTTCCGCAAATGCCCTGCTCGCACGAAACGGGCACTTCGACTCCAGCGTCCGCGAGCGTTTGCGTCACCGTGCGGTCTGCGGGGACGGTTACTGTCTTGCCGGTGCGCGCGAGGCATACTTCAAAGGCGCCATCGGACGAGGTATCAACGGCGGGTGCCGAGAAGAACTCGTAATGCAGTCGACTCTCTGACCAGCCGTTCGCTCGCGCCGCATCAAGCACCGCATTCATGAAGCCTTGCGGGCCGCAGACATAGAGATGCGTATCCGGGCTTGCCTCCTGTAGCAGCGCATCAAGACGAAGGCGTTGTTGCTCATCCTCGTCGTCGAAGTGATACTGGACGCGCCCAGCCCAGGACGCGTCCGCAAGTCGCTCGAGGAAGGCCGCACGCGAACGCGAGCGTACACAGTAGTGCAGCTGGAATTCTTCGCCGGCACGGTCAAGGTGTTGTGCCATGCACAGCAGCGGAGTCAGTCCGATGCCTCCGGCCAGCAACAGGTGCTTCGCAGGACCGGACGCGAGAGAGAAATGATTGCGAGGCATGCTGACCCGCAGTTCATCTCCTTCTTTGACGGCGTCGTGCATACCGGCCGAACCACCGCGCGATTGCGCTTCCCGTAACACGGCAATCTGATAGCGTGCCCGCTCGTGCGGCGCGCTGCAAATCGAATACTGTCGCACATGCCCCGTTGGCAAGTGAACATCGATGTGTGAACCAGCATCGAACGCCGGCAAATCACGACCGTCCAAGCCGGCGAGTTCGAAACTGACGATGCCGTCAGCCTCCATATTGCGCCGCGCAACCCGCACGGTCATTGTGGAATCGTTCATGGCCACCACCGTCACATAATCGACAGGCCGCCGTCGACCATCAGCGTTGTGCCGGTGATAAACGATGCCTCGTCGCTTGCAAGCCATAGAATCGGCCAAGCCACCTCCTCGGGAGACGCCCATCGTCCTATCAACGACGTGTCCTGCCTTTGTGTCTTGAGCGCCTCTACGCTCTTTCCAGCCGCCTGCGCGCGGTTGACGTGAAAATCAGTCAACGTCGAGCCTGGGCATATCGCATTGGCGCGCACACCGTGCGCCGCCTCCTCGAAGGCAAGCGTGCGGGTCATGGCAAGCATGCCGGCTTTAGTCGCGTCGTAGAGGCCCATGCCCTTGCGGCCGGTGACCGCGTAACAGGACGATACGTTGACGATGCTCGCCGATTCCGCCTTGCGCAATAACGGCAACGCCGCTTTGCAGTAGTTGGAGGTGCCCACGAGGTTCACCGACACCATGCTTTGCCACTCCTCCGGCGTCGCGTCGGCGAGTGCGCTGTAGTTGCGCATTGCGGCATTGTTGACGAGAACGTGAAGCTGCCCAAACGCACGTACTGCAAGCTCGACTGCCGCCGCCGCCTGGTCGGCATTGGCAACGTCGGCTACATACGTTTGAACCTTCGCAGCGGGGTCCCGGCTGAGCAGGTCGTCGGCGACGTTCGCGAGGGCTTGTGAATTTGCATCGACGAGGATGACTGCCGCACCTTCGTCGCAAAACACGCGTGCGGTTGCGGCCCCAATGCCGCCTCCGCCGCCGGTAATCAGCGCGACTTTGTCTCTTAGTCTTGAAGCTTGCATCTCACGCCGGCGTGGTGCCGGCCTCCTTATGCAGAGAAGAATGGTGAGCGTCGAGTGCGCTCAGATGGAGTAAATCGGCTGGCCCTTGCCATCCGAGAGATGGATGACAGCCCACTCTTGCGGTTTCTGGTCACGCGGGAGCAAGGCGCCGGCCGCGCGCACGCGCTGCTGGTCTGCATCGATTGCGGGCGGGTCAGTGTCAAGCTGCAAAGCAGTCGCTGCCTCATAGAGCATGCGTCGAGCCATTACGATGGCTCGGTCCGTCGGCAGCAGCTTCTCTTTGCTGTGGTCCTGAATGGAACCCATGCTTTCCTGCAGCGACGCGTCCTGCATCGCGAAGCCGAAGACGCCTGAATAAGCGCGCTTGTCTTTTTGAGCCTGGCGGTCAATCAGGTAGTCATTGTCCTTGTTCGCCTTCGGACGGAACGTGCCCGGCTCGTATTCGCAGTGAATGCCCTTGCCTGCATTCAGGTCGTTCATCTCTTCCCCGGACAGCGGACGGTCGGGACGGAAGTTGATACTCCACGCCCAGCAGGTATGGTCATCAATCGGCACCCAGACGTGGCCTGCCAGCGAGTGGTCTCCAAACGGCGGAATGAGCGTGTACCACGGGAACAGGTACTGCGTGATTCGCCAGTAATAGGAATCCGGCTCGCCATTGCGACGTCCGAAGAGCGTGAGCCCGAACGGCTGCTTCTCAATTTCGAAGATGACATTGCCGTCAGCCTTGATGTATTCGAGCGCTTTGGTGCCTTGGTGCATCGGGTCTTCGTCGACCTCATAGCGGTGCACATATGAGACGTGGCTCGTATCGATGCCGCCTTCCATCGCCTGCAGGTAGTTGGACTCTTGCAGACGCTTTGATACGAACACGTGATCCGGCGGCAAGTTGCACCACTCGAGGTCCGGCGGTGCCGGTTGCTTGTCTTTGGGGCCCATGTAAGCCCAGACAATGCCGGCGCGCTCGATACACGGGTACGCAGTGATGCTCATGTGCTTACACGCCTGTGGCGCGGACGGCACCTCGACGCAGTTCCCGTTTCGGTCGAATTTGAGACCGTGGTACGAGCAGCGGATGCCGTTTTCCTCGTTCCGCCCGAAATAGAGCGACACACCGCGATGCGAGCAGAACTCGTCAATCAGCGCGGCGTTGCCATCTGAATCCCGGAATGCCAGCAACTTTTCGCCGAGGATTTGCACGCGTACCGGCGGGCAGTCCGGCTCGGCAATTTCGCTCGCGAGCAGAATCGGCACCCAGTAACGCCGCATCAGATTGCCCATCGCGGTGCCCGGGCCGGTGCGCACGAGCGTTTCCGACATGTTCCTGTCCATGCTCAAACTCCAATTCGTATGTGACGTTGTCCGTCTGATGAGATTGTGTTCTCATTCTACGGACACGAAATTTGAAGTCAAGCATCAGCGGCTAGGTAGTTTCTCTACAATGGCGCAGACGGCATTGCCCAAGGGGACAGCGGAACATGGAAGAAAAAAAGACGCACGAGAGCGTTCGTGCGGTTGAGCGAGCTTTGGACATACTGTTGGCGTTCAGACCGGGAGATGAATCTCTAAGCGTCGCTGAGTTGCTTGGGCGAGTGGACCTCAGCCGGCCGACGTTGTATCGGCTGCTAAACACATTGGAGCAGGCCGGGTTTCTCGCATCGTCGGGCGAACCGCAGCGCTTCCACCTGGGAAGCTCGGTGGCTCAGTTAGCCCACGTCTGGCTGAGTGAACACAGAATTGCCGAGCTGGCGCAGCCGGTGCTGCGCAACCTCTGGGAAGCGACATCCGAGACCGTGGCGCTGTTTGTTCCAGACGATACGTATCGACTTTGCGTGGCGGAACTGGAAAGTCATCAGCCGCTCAGTTTTCGACGCGGTGTCGGATACCGCGAAAAGCTGGTGCGCGGCGCCAGCGGCCGCACCATTCTTTCGCAAATGCGACTCACACCAGACGAATTAACGCGTTATCTCGTCGACCCGGCACA
This sequence comes from Paraburkholderia sp. RAU2J, assembly GCF_003634845.1. Lineage (NCBI taxonomy): Bacteria > Pseudomonadati > Pseudomonadota > Betaproteobacteria > Burkholderiales > Burkholderiaceae > Paraburkholderia > Paraburkholderia sp. RAU2J. The sequence goes on along the minus strand of NZ_RBXG01000002.1, from coordinate 2,260,786 downwards.
GGATGTGTCGGCGTTGATTCATGACATCGAACAAATCCGCTTAAAAGGATACGGTACGAGTCACCACGAATTGATTGATGGCGCCGTCGCCGTGGCGGCACCATTCTTCAACGGGGCCAATCAAGTTGCAGGCTCGCTATGCATCTTTGGTCCGAGCGTCCGGGTCACCGAGCAGCGGGTCGAGCAGTTCGCAGAGTTGCTTAAGCGTGCAACCGTCGCTCTATCCCGGCTTCTCGGCCAGCAAGTGTCGTGAGAATTTGGGCCCATGGCGCACGTAGACACCCTCATTGCTCAGTTCAAACCTGAAGGCAATGAGGCGATACCTGATGACAGGGAACGTCCGCATTACGAGCACAGGTTGGCGGCATAGCGATGGGCCGGGCGAACATCGGTGGTCGTGGCATTGGCGGCAACGGTGTCATGATTGTCGCTACTGACTTGCTGACGCCTCCCGACGACCCAAGGCGCCTGCTCTTTTTCAGACGCTTTGCATTTCAGCGCCAGGTTGCGGAACGCCTCACTTGCGCTAGACTGGCTTGAGCAACCGGGAGGAGACCTGGATGATACGCAAGACGCTCAATGCCTCGCAGCTTCAGCAGGAGGTCAACCGGCGAATCCATCGACTGCAGGAAATCGTCGAGGATGGCGTGAAGATTCGTGTGCCGCGGCCGCAGTTGCAAGAGCCTGACAGGACAGGCTGCAACTGGCACATGACACATTTCGGCAACGCGCTCGGCTTCGAGCGCGACATCGAGGGCGTGCTCAAGGCCGTGCGTGCGGAATACAACCTCAATACCGAAGTGAAAGACGCAGGCAACCCATTTGAGAACTAACCGCGACCGGCGTGGATTCCTTGTTAGGTTCTTGATGGCGCGTGCACTAATTGTGCGCTTACCTCAAATGGTCTGCCTTGCGACGCCGCGTAGCAGATATTCCTCGCTTTGAAACCTATGCTTTCCACGAAACTGATTGGCCGCATGTCGCTCGAAATTGCCGACAACTGACGAATGGACCTTCGGATTCAACCCCGCGCCAAGTGCGCTGACCTCTACGGGAAGACGGCAACTGAACCTTCGCCCGAAAACCTCGCGCTTAATGGCATCAGCGCGATGAATGATGTGCGAACAGAAGAGCACTACGCCTGCGTTCGGTGTCGCGCGGTATTTGCACGCATCCTCGCCGGGCCGTCGACACGGCAGATTTGGATGTTGCTGAACGCCGGCCAGCATTGACGCAACTCTTCAACGCCCTGAATCACTCATGGTCGCGCGAGTCATCGCGCCTCTATGCAGGACATTCAAGCATCAGGGCTGGCAAACTCTAGGCACGGAAGTGCCGACCCGCTTGTATAGACCGGCTGGCCCTAGGCCTTGAGCGCGGAAGCCAGGACGCAGGTCATGGGAATCCGCAGTTCCCCGGCATCGTTCCGATACGCCTCTGCGTCGTGCGCGACTGTCTGTTCAATTGACGCCAGCGCGGCCGCCGTCTGGGCGTTTAGCATCGCGGCAACTCGAACGCCACCGCGCATGAGTGCGTGAAACGGTGTATCCGGCAAACGAAGCACAAGGGTCAGGTCCACCTCTCGCATATGCGGTTGAACGAACCCCGCATCAAGCAATATGCGCTTCGATTCGTCCAAATCGCTGAGCCGAAAGAAGGGTGGTCCTGGCGGCACGGGCACATCGGTTGTCCCGTGCTGCTCGATTGCCTTTAGCACCATCGCGAAGCCGACCGCCTTGTCCGGTGTTGCCCAGACCGTAAAGGCGATTCTGCCGCCGGGTTGCAGCACACGAAACGCCTCCGCGAGTGCGCGCTCGGGGCGCGGAAAATGTAGCATGCCGAAACTGATGCCCACTGCGTTGAAGCTTTCATCGAGGAAGGGCAAATCCTCCGCGTCGCCGATGCGAAACTCAAGCCCCGGAAAAACGCGCCTCGCCTTTTCGACCATCGCGACGGAGAAATCCACGCCAGCGACATCGGCGCCGCGAAGCTTGGCTGCAGCAGCAAGGTAGCCTGGGCCGGATGCTACATCCAGAAAACGCGAACCTCGCTGAATGCCGAGCGCCTCGAGCATCGCGTGGTTCGACTGAGCAGTCAAATCACCGAAATACTCGTCATAGGCCTGCGCGACCCGCTCCCAACCTTCGTGCTCAAATGCGCTGAAGTCGACTTGTCCCATGTTTGCCTCCACTCATTCGGCACCTTGGCGCGTTGGAGCGCGGGCTTTCATGTTCCTCGTAAAGGTACTGCCTGTCTATTGAGGGAACAATCCAGACTGACGGGTGAGCGCAAGCAACTGTGTGGTGCGGCGCACCAGCAATATCGCCGGTTAGAGCGCCAATTGATATCAAATTGGGGTTTACGTCGGCATCCTCGGACGGCGTGCCATCTCCCACCTCGAACATGCCCCGCGCAATGCCATTACGCTGCGTCTCGATTGGCGCCAGTCGGGCGACAGGGCGGCCATCACGCAAAATGGCGGCCTCGTGAAACTCTCCGCACCCGTTGCGCTGCAATCAAAGCGGGAAGGGCTGCGACGGCTTCGTTGATGTCAATGGGTGGTCATCGATGCTCTCCTGAAAACAGGGCGGCGCGTACGACAAGGATGACTTGTAGGATATGGCCCAGGTCCTGGCATTGGCGCTGCTAGAACTTCTCCGCCCATGGCCGTAATTCGACCTGCCAGGTCTAGGCGCTGCGATGCTGACGATGAACGTGAAGGTAACGGTGGAGCAGACGACCGTGTTGGAGGTGCCGGACGATGCTGTCCGCAGCAGGATGATGAAGAGAATGTCGGTGATTCGGCGTGTTCCGGAAATGTCGGAAAGTGATTTTCTTTCCGAATGGAGAGTACATGCAGACTGGGTCTGGACGATGCCGGGCGTCATAAGGTATCGCGCAGAACGCGGTGGTAGGGCTTGAATTGCGAAAGGGACACCGGTGCAGCTACGAAGAACTGCCGATCGCCGGTATCGTCGAGTTCTGATTCGAGAGCACTAATTCGCTGCAGGCGGCGTTCGGTTCGGAGGCCGGGCTCAAAACTATGGCTCATGCGAAGACTTTTCTCTCGGAAATCACTGCATTCCTCGTTGATGAGCACAGGATTATCTAGAACAATCTGTGAGGATGACTGCCACGGTTACGACTTGATGAGAGCGGCGCGCTGCACGCGTGCCGTCTTTTAGGACTGAACCACGCTTCCTTGGCAAAATGGTGAACTTGAACAAACTCCTTTTTTTGTCGTGCCCGAAGTCGGGGTAGATTTGGACTCTGTGGGGGGAGTCTAGCGCCCTCGTGAGCCGCGCGGCACTCTGCGAGAGTGCCGTCCCTTTCCACTAAGAAGAGTCCCGTCCATTTGATGGCTTGATGTCTCAAAGAAGTATTCAAAGAGATGAAGAAGTAAAAAGACATCTTTAGCGAACTGCAGTTATATTCTTTGACCGCTGGCAATTTTAGGTTGGAAGAGTCATTCGACAGGGTGAATGGCATCGTCGGCATCCATGCTGGTATCGGGCGGCATCCATGCCGGAATGTCCACGAGAGGTAAGGAGTCCTGTCACAGCGCAAGCTTGGCCGGCAGATTTGCAGCCGTCTGCGGTACCCGTGGTGAACCGTCCATGCGGTTACGTACCCAGCCGGTGACGCGGACGCCCTGGGCCTGGAGTACGCAGGCTTCCCGGTAGCCGATGTCCTGTACTAGGCCACGTACTCGAATGAGTCGACAGGTGTGGCGCTGTGTCCGGGGGCAGTGCGAGCGACCAGGCGCGACGGTCGGCCCTGATTTGCCGATTGTCGATTCCGCTGTCAATCACGACCTTAGCGTTCTATAACATAAACGCAGCAAGGGTCTTATTGGTCAATTGACGTTACAACGTCCTTTCGCCAGCGCACTTATTGCGCATCCTTCTGCCCCGCCCGGTACCAGCCTCGCGTCATTCCCCCAGGTAGTCATCGAATAAGTCCGGCTTTGGGCACAAACGGTGCAACAAGCCAACTTCGCATTTGCTCGGCTAAACGGCGTCGGAGACGACGCTGTATGGCATTTGGGTGAAGCGAAAGCAAGAGTCAGAAAAAAGCGAAAAGGCTTAATGCAACCATCGCGCGCTCGTGGGGATGTCAATCCCCTTGTTATTCCGGGGTCGTGTTATTCGCAACCCGTTGACGAAAAAGAGGTGACGAGATGAAAGCGCAACTTTTAGCTGTAGTCAGTGCGATATCCCTGTTCGCTGCGACCGGCGCCGCCCACTCGCAGCAAATGCAACCGTCGGGCACGACTGACCCATCGTCTGCCCAGCAGCCGATGACAACTGCTCAGCCAGCTACGACTATGGACCACACCCCTGACCTGGGATACGGACCCCAGCCCGGCGGAAGCAGCGGCAGCGGCAAAGCCAGAAGCGGTGCGCCGTGCACGGTGGGCCTGTCCTGCGATATCTATGAAGGCAGCTAACACGCCTGAGGTTGCCGATGCCAGCTTGACCCGCATGCGGAAATTTGGATGACCACCTTGTTTGGGCCACGAGTCGTTGTTGCTCGAGTCTCGTTTAAGCGGTGAGCGGGTCAGCCGAGGCCTCAATGCGACGTTTTTTGGCAATTGAGTCAGAGCGCAGCCGGGGAGTGTCACGCCGCGGCTTATCATTCGACAGCTTTCCCCGTGACGCGATAGTCGCGGGTGGCCGTATTTGAAATAGCGGCTCTGTTGGCCGGTTCAAGAAGCCAAACCAATCAAACTTTGTGGAGTACTTAGATATGAAAACGCCCAAAGTAGCGGCAGCTATAGCCGCGGTTCTCGCATTCGGATATGTCCAGGCGCAAGATATGGCGCCTGCAACGCAGCCCACAAATCCCACCGTGTCTTCGACAGACTCCGTGGGTGGTGTGTCCGCCACGAGGAGTGACGCTGGCGCTCCAATGGGAAAGACCCGAGCCCAGGTCAAGCAGGAGCTTCTGCAAGCACGCAAATCGGGCGAACTCGACCGCATCAACGCGGAGTATGGGGGGCAATAAAGCAAAGCGCCTGCTCGCACGGGTCGGGTCTGATGCCTCCCATCGTGGTCGTCAACTTTCATATGCGGTCCCGGAAAAGGTCAGGGATGTTGCAGCGAGAACGCACACGATGGGCGCGAAAACGAAGACCCGGATGCGAGGCGGTGCTGTTGGACGAGTACCCAGAAATCTGCACAGTTCGGCTAGTTCCCGTCGCTCGGGCGGTCTTCATCTGCATAGCTCACACTTGCTCGATTTGTGCCGAGACGACCGACGCGCGTGCGGTGGCGCCCCACGTGTTCGTGGACTTCGCCCATCCTGCGAAAAAAACGCGGCTCAATAGCCGTGCACCGGCCCGAAACCAGATTGAATCCCAAGCATCGCGATTGAGCGCGGCGAACTCGTGACCGTCACCAAAAGGTGGTGGCGGCCACCTGCACGAGAAGGTGCTCTGCAGTTGACTTCCGCCAGTTGACAGTGGGCGGGAACACGCTCCACCTGCCGTCATCGTGCCTGAAGAAAAACAACGAGCGCGCTCCGGCTGGTGACGACGTTTCGACGCACACGTAGCGTCTCCCATTCCCGGCGGTGCGACCGAATCTGGTTACATGAACGTGCATCGCGTGAGACGGTGCGAGCCACTTTTCGACCTGACAACGCAGGGACTGCCCGTTCGTGTTTTTCATGTTCCGCTCCAGCAAGTTTTCCGTTCAGGTAACGGGACGGTTTCTCACCGTTCATATCCTTAACGCCGCAGACGCCCGCAATGTTGACCAGGGATTTTGTGATTTCTGAAACCGGATATTTCGAGGTGAGTGGCCCTCCAAGAATTGCCAGGAGCTGGACGAGACCGACGGCACAGTCCGGCTCGTACCCTGACCATCGAAATCCGCGCGCCCGCGTTGCCTCAGGGCGACTCCTGTCGCCTCGCCATGCATCGGCAGTTCCGGGTTGCTGATAAATCGACAGGATGGACGCTTTGTCAGGCAGGTCCGCGGAGAAGTCTGAATCTTTGCCGCTTGAGGCAACGCGAACGTCGTTCCTCTCACGGCGCTGCGCGACCGGCGAGCTAGAATTGTGCTTCGACTCACATAGAGAGAAATGAGCAGATGAATGATGCATTCGAGCGCCGTGCCTTGTTGCTTCACCTTGGAGACGTACTGGAGGTCGCGAACCGTCTCCTGAAATGCGGTGACGGCCACAAGACCGTACGCGAACTCGCCGCAGCGCACGACCCGCTTGGAGGCTTCCCGCTCCTGGAGCAGGTTTCGCCGCGGATGACAGCGGAGCAGTTTGTTCAGCGAGTGTCAGACGCCTTCTTCGCATGGCCACGGGAACTGCTTGAGCCTGAACTGAATCGCAGGCGTCTTGCTTCCACTGTTCGACGGAGCCTGTTTGCCGGCAACGCAAACGGATGGCGTGCGTACGTCGCTGCGTTGCGTAGCGACGTTCGTTGGTTCGGTGTGGGCCTGCCGTCGGTGAAAGTTGGCGAGGACGTGTGCGCTGATTCGACCGATGGCAGTTCCCAGAGCTTGCAGGCGGACGAGACTCCGAGCGCTGGCGATGTCGAGCGCAATGGCGGACAAGCCGAGAACCAACGGGATAGCGTTGAAAGCAGCGGGCGACTCTACCCCTCATGGCCGTGGAAGTCCGACGCTTAAGTGGTGGCGACGGCGTGAGGGTAGATGAATGGTTCGCTTGACCTGACTCCACGTCGCCGGTGATTCCGCTGCGTTCGTCAACGTCGACAGGGTCCGGATTGTGCGCGCCGCTGCTCTGCGGGAGCGTTACGCTTAGGGCGCTGACAAACCGTGGTGGAGGTAGTCCTCGACTGCCTGTATCTGTCGTATCGCTCAAGGAAGGACGTAGTCCCAATGGACGCGCCTTGTCCCTCCCGGAATCGGAATTCCTCGTGCAGAGTCAGGGAATTTCGCATGCGACGGGCGCCCTTGGGTGGCCGTTGGTTTTGCGGATTCGTGCCACAGCCGATTGGCTCGTGCATCCTCCCCGCATATCTCAAACGCACGCCATGTCCAGCCAATCACCGCTTCACGACATCATTAGCCTCGCCGAAATCCAGTCGCTCGCGGACACGAAAACGTTTGCGCGCGGCAAGGCGTATTTCCACAGGGCGCCGTCTCGCGCCTCGAAGAGCGCGATGGTGTCCTTCGCGCGAACGTACGGGGCACGCGCCGGTACAGCGTCGAGCTTGGCGTAGGCGGCGACGGCGAGCTCGCATTCCACTGCCCGCCGGTACGAGGAAATCCGAAACACAGCGGTTGTCAGCGGAAACAGACGGTTCGTCGCGTGAAGTTTCCATGACGTGAAAGGCGTGTTATCAGTTTGACCAGGCGGCTAAATAGTGCTGGTTACGGACGTGCGTCACCGTACATACATAATATTTTGGGCCGGCCGCGGTCAAACTCACGGACGTTCGTGCTGCTATTTTTAAACTAAACACCTAGTGCAGTTGGGCTTAACCATTTAACATACGTAGGCCATCCAAAACAATTAGGATAATATAATAATAATACGAATCAATGTTAACCCGAAGTTTTGGCATTTAAGGAGACATTGAATGGACGTGCTGGTCGTCGAAGATAATGAGGTGGTCGCGGACAGTCTGGCTTTCCTGCTTGACTGCTACGGTCACCGCGCCACCGTGGTGGAAGACGGAGAAAGCGCGCTCTCGCTGCTGTGCTGCCGCGCTTTCGAACTGGTCCTGCTTGACGAGAACCTGCCCGGAATTAAGGGAAGCGCTGTCGCACTGTCGATTGCCAATAGGCCTTTCGCTGACCGGCCCTTCACTGTCTCCATGACTGGAGACAGTGAGGACGACGGACTCACGCGGCTTTTCGATGTCTGTCTGCAGAAGCCGTTTTCCCTCGAGGCACTTTTGCAAGTGATTGAAGATGCGCAAAGCTGTGGTGATGCGAGCGCTCTCCTAGCCGCCTAGGCATTGCTTGGCTGTCAGATGCGCTCACCCCAAGGCCGAGCTAAACGCAAGCCAGGGTTGTGCTCGTCCGGATGGTTCGGACGGCCTTTTGGTCGTATGTGTGCAACGGCAAACGTGAACATTTTACTTATTGGTTGGCGCCACTGCACACGCGAAGGAATAGTTGTACTCGCAACTACAACGCCAACCACAGTGGCATCCGGCGTACCGTCGAAAAGGCAACATGGCGTCATGAGGCCGTCATGACAAATACGTAGATTCGGCCGGCACCGAAATAACCGGTGTTGAATTGCAAAAATATAATCTGAGAGAAGTTAGACAAATGAATCGACATACTCAAAGTATCGGTCATCTCGAGCGCAGTGTCGGCAATGACCGCCTGACGCGCGCCTTGGCCGCACGCCTTAACAGGGCATTGACACGCGCCGGCATCAGTTCGGCACGCGCAGCGAAGTGGCTGGGTGTGAGCGAATATGACGTGCAATATTGGCGACGCGGAATCACCGTGCCGTCGCTGAACGCTTGTACGCGCCTCGCCGCCATCCTCCATCTCGATGTTCACTGGCTTTGCACGGGGCAGCCTCCGGTCGTCTGATTCGCGGTTCGCGGGAAACGCGGGACAGGGGAGTTTGTGTTCCGTGGATTCCCATACGTTCTGAAGTTCGCAACTCGGTCGGCGTTGCACTCGCAATGATCCAGTTGTACGCATCTCGGATGCGGCACAGCAGGCGTCTCTTCCGCAAACCCGGAGGGAATCGATGTGAAGGCAGTTAAACAAGATGCGGCGTTCGCCCAGGCACCGCGTCTCAATCAGTACGAGATGGAGTTGTCGCGAGGCGCCTCGCATATCGCGAGCACGCTGTACGAGGAAAGCATGCTCGCTGCGGTCTCGGAAACCATTCTGGAGTTCGAGGCCTCGCACGGACGCGATGACCTGAAGGCATTTGCGCACGCCCTTCTCAGAAGACTGGAGCAGCGCGGGAAGCCGCTGGCGGGCAAGGTGCTGCAGCACTTTATTGAGCGCGGCCGTTTGCCAGAGGAGGTACCCAGCGCGCCGCCAGTACCTGTGTCTGCTCGCAAACCTGTCGCCCGGAAGCTGAAAGGTACGGCCTTACGGGCGGCCAACGCGCGCCAAGCAGCGTGAGCTGCATACCTGCAGGCGAACTACAAGTTTCAATTCTTAACCGCAACAACCGAGGGAAGAACATGTCAAAGCGAATCGCTTATGTCACCGGCGGCATGGGTGGAATTGGTACAGAAATCTGTCAGCGGTTGTTCAAGGACGGATTCACGGTCGTCGCCGGTTGCGGACCCAACTCTCCCCGGCGGGAAAGATGGTTGAAGGAGCAGGAGGCGCTTGGCTTTTCGTTCACCGCATCCGAAGGGAATGTCGGTGACTGGGAGTCTACGGAGGCCGCGTTTGCCAGGGTGAAGAAGGACGTCGGAGAGATTGATGTGCTGGTGAATAACGCCGGCATCACGCGGGATGGCACGTTTCGCAAGATGTCGATGGAGAACTGGAACGAGGTCATTGATACGAACCTGACCAGCCTCTTCAATGTGACCAAGCAGGTCATCGAGGGGATGGTGAGCAGGGAGTGGGGGCGAATCATCAACATCTCGTCGGTGAACGGGCAGAAAGGGCAGTTTGGCCAGACCAACTATGCGACTGCGAAGGCGGGCATTCACGGCTTTACGATGTCGCTTGCGCAGGAGGTAGCGACGAAGGGCATCACGGTGAATACGGTTTCGCCCGGATACATCGGCACGGATATGGTTCGTGCCGTGCGTCCTGAAGTACTGGACGCAATCATTCAGGGCATTCCGGTGCGCCGTCTTGGGGAGGCGTCGGAAATTGCGTCAATTGTTGCGTGGCTTGCCGGCAATGAATCCGGCTTTGCGACCGGTGCTGATTTTTCGCTCAACGGTGGGCTTCACATGAGTTGAGGCCTCTTTGGACGCGGGGTCCGCGCAGGCCGCTAGAAGTCCCGGCCTGCGTTTTCGCCAAGGTGCCGACGAGATGCAAGCGGCTTCGCGGCGCCCACACTGATGGCGTAATACTGGGCCGGTCGCGCACATGGACGACCGATGTGACTCGCGAAGACAGTGTCACCGTGATAAGACTCTTCCTCCTGATTCGCCGCGCTGTGAAATACAGCAAACGAAAATGCGACATTAAACTTTTGTGGAATGAATATGGCAACCGGAACAGTAAAGTGGTTTAACGACGCCAAGGGCTTCGGCTTTATCACGCCGGACGACGGCGGAGAAGACCTTTTCGCTCACTTCTCTGAGGTTCAGGGCAGTGGCTTCAAAACACTGCAAGAGAATCAGAAGGTCAGCTTCGAAGTGAAGCAGGGGCCGAAGGGCAAGCAGGCTGCCAACATCAAGCCGCTGTAACACGCCCGACGCTCGCCTCGTCGCGATGAATGGGACGTTATGCGGCCCATTTCGCAAAACGTACGGACAGACCAGCTGGAGACCCGCATGCACGACGTGCCGCCTATCGAACCCTCGTCCTACCAAGGTACCCGTAAGACGTTGCGCTTTCTCGCACGCGACGCCCGAAATCCTGGCGCAGCCCTGGTTTACTGGCTGGGGGTGACGGAGCCCTCTGCGGAACCCAGCTTTTTCAACGCCATGCAAATATACGGACCGTTGATGCAGCTGGTTCTACCCGACGAACGGCCTGGCGTCTTCGTGGAGCGCGACGCCGTTCAGAGAGTCCAGGATGCCGGAGTCGTGAAGCGACTCGTTTTCAAGGACGGGTCGTCGCTCGACGTTCGATATGACGGGCCGTGCCGCGACCTCTACGAGGGGTGAATCGCGTTGACGGAGCAGGAGGGACAACCTTGTGCTCACGGCCGGGGATGGACAGGCGGCGCTCGCCAGCTGCCATCGAGAGCCCCGGTCTGACGAATTATGTCGACGGCTAAAGGGCGATACCGCCCCACCCAACATTCCAGTGGTCATGCTGTCGGCGGCGCTACCGCCTGAAACCGGAGGAGCCGCTATGGGACGTACTGTAACTAAAGGCCGCCCCCACAGGCCGTCTGACAAAAGCGATTCATGGTCTGCTCGACGGAGCGCATCCGGACGTTCCGGGACGGATGTTCGAAGAGTGAACGTGCAATATCTCGTTACGGTCACCTGAGCGCTCCGCAGACTCGGTCTTGCTGGTATGAAGTTTTTGGCGTTGTTTCCTGGACGCCGCTGGGCTGCGACTTGTCTTGCAACCTGTTTTCCATTCAGCGGGGAAGCATGCGTGGTGCAGCCGTTGACCTGCCCTTCGACAGCACGCACTTGGTTCAGCGGCGCCGCCTTTCTCATTGCCCGGTGGGCGCCTCGGGCGACCCGCTCCGGTGCGTTGTCCCGCCCTGCGCACCCTGCACGGCTCTGACCAGCGCATCCCCGTCATAGGACTTTGGGAAGTGGGCGCTTGCGCCTGCGGTCAACACCGTCTGCCGCGCAGCGATGTCGTCGCTTGCTGTGATGAAAATGATGGGCGTGGCCGTTCCTGCGAGCGAAAGATGATTCCGTCACGCAGCGACATCTTCGTCCGCGATTGCGTTCGGTGCATCGGGCAGGCCAAGTCGCGCACACACTTTTCCTGACTCTTCTGTTGTTATCCCTTAAGTCTTTGATTTTGCAACGGACAGATTTGACGCAGATACAACTCTCTTGTATTCAACTGCCCCGCAGACAGCCCCGTTGAATCCCCGTCCCCAGTGGTAACATTTGTTGTCATCCCTACCGGCGGCTCGCCCGATCAACGCATGCCAGACAGTTTCGACCAGCTCGCAGCCCTGATCCGGGCGCGCTTCTCCGAACTGAGTCCACAGTTCCAGATGGGAGCAGGTTTTCTGCTCGATCATCCCGACGAAGTCGCGGTCTCGTCGATGCGCAAAGTGGCCGAGCGCGCCCAGGTGCAACCGGCTTCACTCGTGCGCCTGTCGCAGCAACTCGGTTTCCCCGGTTGGAACGAATTGCGTAGTCTGTTCGTCGCGCGCGTGCGCACGCGGCCCGAGCCGCTCACGAGCCGCGCGCGTTCGCTGGTCAAATCGAAAGATGCGCTGGCGAACGATCTGCTGATCGCGCAACAGCACAATCTCGATGTCACCGCCGCGCATAACGGCCGCGTGATCGTCGAAGCCGCGCGGTTGTTGCGGCGCGCGCCGCATGTGCACGTGGCGGGCTTTCGCTCCTGTTACGCGGTGGCGTTCGGCCTCGTGTACGGCTACCGGTTGTTCCGGTCATCGGTGTCGCTGCTCAGCGGCGAGGGCGGCACGCTCGAAATGCAACTGCGCACGGTCGAGCGCGACAGTGCGACCATCGTCATCAGTTTCGCGCCGTATTCGGTCGAAGCGGCGCGCGTGGCCGAGGCCGCACTGGAAAAAGGCAGCAAGCTGATTGCGATCACCGACAGCGCCGTTTCGCCGATCGCGCTGAACGCCGACAAGGCGCTGATCTTTTCGCACGAGAGCCCGTCGTTCTTTCCGTCGCTGGTGGCGGCTACCGCGCTGACGGAATCGCTGGTCGCGCACCTGCTCGCGCTCGAAGGCGCGGGCGCCGTCGAACAGCTTGCGATCGCCGAGCAGTCCCTGCACGCGAAGGGTGCATACGTGCCTTGAGCGTTTCCGTTTGAAGCGAACCCGGTCTTTGCGCGGCGCAAGATCGCTTCATCTGAACCAGTATCGCGCTGGTTGACAACATATGTTGTTTAGAAGTATAAATGCGTACCGATTGTTGAATGAGTGCGAGCCGTGGCGTCGAGACAGGGGGTGGGTCTTTTTCAGGTGAGCGGGGGGCCGTATGACATCGGCTACCGGTTGGGTGAAATCGCGAGGCCGGTGTTCGCCGAGTACATGGCGCAGAGCCGTGCGTGGCACGCGGTCCGGCGCTGGCGCGGCGAGCCGTTCGTGCAGACGCCGCGTGATGCGGCCCGCTCGCACTATCCCGCGTTGCTGGCCGAACTCGACGGCATGGCGGCCGCGCTGGGTTGGCCCGCCGAAGACGTGTTTCTCTGGAACTGCCGCGGCGAACTGATCCATTACGCGCCGGATGGTTGCACCACGCTGGCGGCTGTAGCGGGCGACCAGCGCTTCATCGCACATAACGAAGATGGCGCCCCGTTTCTGCGCGAGTGCTGTGCACTGGTCGAGGTTCGACCTGTCGGCAAGCCCGGCTTGGTGAGCTTCTGTTACCCGGGGTCGCTGCCGGGACACACCTTCGCCGCGAGCCGCGCCGGTATCGCGCAGGCAATCAATAATCTGCGCATTCGCGAGCCCGCTGCCGGCGTGCCCCGGATGATCCTCGCCCGAGTCGTGCGCGACGCCGGCTCGCTCGACGAAGCGTTGCACCTGCTGCGCACCGTGCCGGCGGCGAGCGGTTTTCATCACACGCTCGGTTGTGCGGGCGACGCGCGGCTCTTCAGCGCCGAAGCCAGTGCGCGGCGTTGCTCCGTACGAAGCGTGTCCGGACTTGCCGACCACGCAAATCACATGATTCATCCGGGCTGCGAAGCCGAAGCGCAAATCGTCACGGAATCATCGCGTAACAGGCAATTGCGTGTTGATGCTTGCTGCCGACGCTCGTCACGCCAGTGCAACCCGCTGCGTTGCTCGACGTACTGCACGATCGCGCGCCATCGGGCTTGCCGATCTATCGCGACGACCCGCTCGATCCCGACGACGAAAACACGCTTGCCACCGCGCTCTTCGAAATCGGTGACGCCGGTGTGTCGATGAAAGTCTATCGGCAGGGACACTGCGCACTCGACACCTTCATCGCTCGCGCAATCACGAGGAACTGAAAATTATGTCAACCGTCTTTCATCGTTCACCGAAGCAATCTCTGCCGGTCGCTGTCGCGGGCGACGGCATCGAAATCGTCGACTCGACCGGCAAGCGTTATATCGACGCGTCGGGCGGCGCGGCCGTGTCATGTCTCGGCCACAGCAATCAGCGGGTGATCGACGCGATCAAACGCCAGTCACAACAGCTGCCGTACGCACACACGTCGTTCTTCACCACCGAGCCCGCCGAGGAGCTTGCCGACTATCTGGTGGCGCGCGCACCGGCCGGGCTCGAACACGTGTACTTCGTGTCGGGCGGGTCGGAGGCGATCGAGGCGGCGCTGAAACTGGCGCGCCAGTATTTCGTCGAGAAGGGCGAAACGCAGCGCCGCCATTTCATCGCGCGTCGCCAGAGCTATCACGGCAATACGTTGGGGGCGCTCGCGATCGGCGGCAATGCATGGCGCCGCGAGCCCTTTCTGCCGATCCTGATCGAAGCGCATCACGTGAGTCCGTGTTACGCGTACCGCGAGCAGCGCGCCGGCGAAACCGAAGAGGCCTTTGCCCAACGGCTCGCCGATGAACTCGAGCAGAAGATTCTCGAACTCGGCGCCGATACGGTGGCGGCGTTCGTCGCGGAAACGGTGGTGGGCGCGACGGCCGGCGCGGTGCCGCCGGTGCGTGAGTACTTCCGCAAGATTCGCGCGGTGTGCGATCGTTACGGGGTCCTGTTGATTCTCGACGAGATCATGTCGGGCATGGGTCGCACCGGCGTTCTGTACGCGTGCGAAGAGGACGGTGTCGCGCCGGATCTGCTGACCATCGCGAAGGGGCTCGGCGCGGGCTATCAGCCGATCGGCGCGACGCTCGTGAGCGAGCGGATCTATCAGACGATCGTCGGGGGCTCGGGCTTCTTTCAGCATGGTCACACGTATATCGGCCACGCCATTGCGTGCGCGGCGGCGCTCGAAGTGCAGCGCGTGATTGCCGAAGACAGGCTGCTGCCCAACGTGCAGGCGCGCGGCGAGCAGTTGCGCGGCCGGCTGCGCGAGCACTACGCGCAGCATGCGCATATCGGCGACGTACGCGGGCGAGGGCTCTTCGTCGGCGTCGAACTGGTCAGGGACCGCGCGAGCAAAGCGCCGTTCGACGCCGGGCTGAAACTGCATGCGGCGATCCGGCGTGAAGCGTTCGCGCGTGGCTTGATGGTGTATCCGATGGGCGGCACCGTCGACGGCAAGATCGGCGATCATGTGCTGTTGGCGCCGCCGTTCATCTGCACCGAGCGCGAGATCGACGAGATCGTCAGCCGGCTGACCGACGCGATCGACGGTGCATTGTCCACCGTCTGAGCCCTTTGACTACACCGCCACCCGCGAGAACGATAATGACCGAACGTTTGCCTCACTTCGACCTGTCCACCGCCACGCCCGAACAGAAGAGCGTGCTGGACGACATTCTGTCCGGCCCGCGCGGCAATCTGAACGGGCCGTTTCTCGGCTGGATCCATAGCCCGGAACTCGCGCAGCAGGCGCAGCGCCTCGGCGCGTTCTGCCGCTACCGGACCGGCTTGCCGTTGCGTCTGTCGGAGCTGGCAATTCTGGTGACCGCCGCGCGTTGGCAGGCGCAGGCCGAGTGGTATATCCACTATCCGATCGCGCTCGAAGCGGGCGTGGGCGAAGCGGACGCCGAAGCGATCCGTCAAGGACGCCGCCCGGATTTCGCTGACGCCGACGACGCGCTGATTCACGACTTCGCGAGCGAGCTGTACGACACGAAGCGCGTGTCGGATGCGACCTATGCGAAGGCGGTCGACAGATTTGGGCACCAGGTGGTGATCAACCTGGTGGGCCTGCTCGGCTACTACGCGCTGGTGGCGATGACGCTGAACGTGTTCGGCATGCGAGCGCTAGGGCAGGAGAGTTTGCCGTTCGCCGAGTAGGAGGCGGTTGGGCGCAGCACGCCGCGCAGCACATAATACGAAACGCCCCGGCTGCGAACTTCGCAAACCGGGGCGTTTCTCCGTCTACCACTACAACCTCACCTGCCACAACCTCACCTGCCGCGCCACTGCGTGATGCCGCCGACCGCGCGGCCCTACGCCTTACTGCCCGCGATACGTCGAAAACAAACGTTGCTGCACCGAAGCCGGCGCGCCGGCCGCCGACGAACCGCCGCTCACACCGCCGATGTCCTTCGAACCTTGCGTCGAGGCAAGCGTTGCTGCTTGCGGCACCGTCTTCGGATATTCGGTGTCGTTCTGATGCAGAAGGCCCGCTTTTTGCGCGGCGACGAGTTCGCTGCGCACCTGAGCGCGCGTAACCGGACCGTTGGCCTGCTGGGCGAACGAAACAGCCGGGACGATGAGAGCGGATGCAATGACCACTGCGGAAAGAAGCGATTTCATGATGACCTCCAAGGTATTCGATTGTTGAGGGATCAGGTTTGAATCACCAGTACCGATCCGTTGAAACAAGTCTATTTCCTGCAAGGTCTGCAAAAAAGCGCCGTTGCGATGAAAGATTGTTACTGTTTTTGATGTAATTTCGAAAATAGCCGCCATGGGCCCGACCGCTGGATCGTCACGACGCCGGCACACGTAAGCGCCTATGATGAAGTTCGGTCCACGCCCGCGCCTGCAGCGTCGCGCGACACGTCCGAAGGAAGTCTCCCAGGAGACGACCGATGCCTGAGCCGCGAAACATCCGGGCGAGACCGTAGCGGCGGGCAACATCTTCGGTCGGCACGCGCGCGCAGCAGGGCACCCAACAGGAGAGAGCAATGAAGCGCAAGGCATCGGCAGTCTGGCAAGGCGGCCTGCAAGACGGCAAAGGCTCGATTTCCACCGACAGCGGCGTCCTCAAGGAGACTCAGTACTCGTTTTCGACGCGCTTCGCGGACGGCATCGGCACGAATCCGGAAGAGCTGATCGCGGCTGCGCATGCGGGTTGTTTCTCGATGGCGTTGTCGGCGGAACTGGGCAAGGCTGGCATCACACCGGAACGCATCGGCACCACGGCGACTGTCACGCTCGACAAGGACGGCGGCGGCTTTACGATCACCGCGGTGCATCTCGACGTGGCGGTGAAGATCCCCGGTGGCGACAAGGCCGCGTTCGACAAGGCGACCGCGGACGCGAAGGCGGGTTGTCCGGTGTCCAAGGTGTTGAACGCGACGATCACCATGGACGCGAAGCTTGAAACCTGAGTTTTTCCCGCCCGTTCTGCCCGCTTTTGGCAGGCGGCGCGTGACGAAGCCGGTGAGCGGGCCAAGCCCCACTGCCGGCTTTTTTACGTGCCGCCGGGATCCCCTCTAGCGCCGCTGTACGTGCTCAATTAACCTGAAAACCGATCCTTCGCAAGCCAAATTGCAACGCGAACGAAGCTTCGGGCCGACTCAGTGATAATTGAAGGCGACATGCCGGCACGCCGGCCACCGCCGCGCGCGAATCGCCACGGGCGCGGAAACGCGATGCGCGTCAAAACCAGGCGGCGCTGCGCTAAACCGTTGCAAAACACTAGTCGTCGTGCGACGATTTGCGCCCGTGGAAGTGTGCGCGAGCAGAACATGGAACATTCATGAAATCGACAACCGGATATCGTGCGAAACCGGGGATAAAGACTGAGGAGAGCCAGACAATGTCAAACCAGGCCGCCCCTGCGCGGCCTCCAGCAAAACGGCCATCCAGGAAGGCGCCACAACGGCTGCCCCGCGCGGCGCGGCAGGCACAGGTGCTCGCGAAAGCGGCCGAATATTTTTCAGAGCACGGCCTGAACGCCCAGACGCGCGCGATCGCGCACGCCTGCGGGGTCTCGCAGCGGCTGCTCTACAGTCTGTTCCCGAGCAAAGCCGCGCTGATCGAAGAGGTTTACAACCGCGAAGTCGCCGGCCTGTTCAAAGCGATGTGGTTCGTCCAGTTGAAGGATCGCAGCGTGCCGCTGGAGATGCGCCTCGTCACGTTCTACCGCGAATACTACGAGTCGCTGCTGACGCGCCGCTGGCTGCGACTGTTCCTTTACTCGTCGTTGGCGGGGCTGCGTATGGCGCCGACCTACACCAACGCGGTGGTCACGCACGCGCTGGAGATCGTTGTCACCGAGGCCGCGCATGACGCGGGACGCGGCGTGCCAACGAACATCGACGAACGGACCGAGATCGGCTGGATGCTGCACGGCGCGGTGTCGCACCTGGCAATCCGCCGCCGCGTCTATGCAAACGACAATACGACACCAGCCGAACACGTGATCGCGATGAACGTGCGGGCGTTTCTTGCCAGCGTTCCAGCGCTGCTGCCAGCGCTGCAGGCCGCCTGACGCACCCGCCGCACGCCATCAAAGCGGCGCGACGCACAACCTCCAGACCGCGCGCCGTGCTGCGCCGACGTCGCTCCTCCCGCTGATCCTGACACCCGGGCCGCGCTGCAGTCGCTGCAACGCCGCCCGCTCACTCCACCTGATATCGCAACGCGAAATCTTCCGTCGCGCGCCGGCAGCGAGACCGGCCATGATGCCCGAAGTGCCAGACTCAGCCCCTTTTTGTCGTCGGATGACGTCGTATGGAGCATCAGAATGATGGAAGAGTCCCCGGCTAGGCGATGACATAAGCATTTGAAAATTAACAATAAATTGAATTGACTTGTCGAATTCTCAGTCGTGTCAGATGATGCGGAAGAATTTATGTCTTCAATTGACGATTTATTTTGACGTGAATATTGTTCGCTCCGAAGCGGTCAGGGAAATTTGACCATCACCAGAAGGGGTGCCGCAGCGGCGGCCGGGAGCGAATCATGAGCGAAGTGATGAAGTTCGGCAGTGGTCGTCGTCGTTTTCTGCAGATCTCCGCGGGCGCGGGGCTGGCTGCGGCCGGCATGCTCGGCGGACTACCGCGCGCACGCGCCGCGGACGTCGTTAATCTGTACACCTGGTCGGCGGGAGTCGATACGGTCAAGCGCGAAGTTGCGGCGTTTGAGAAGGAAACCGGGCTTGCGGTCAACTACAACAACCTGCCGTTCGCGCAGTATCGCGAGGCGATGATCACCAAGTTCGTCGGTCAGGCGCCGGTCGATGCGCTGTGGGTCTCCGACGGCTGGCTGCCTGAGTGGGCCGACGCAGGCTGGCTCGCGCCAATAGACGCATATCCGCAACTGCTGAAGTACAACAGCGACGTGCAGGACTTCTGCACGCAGTCGACGCGGTACAAGGGTCATCAGTACGGGATGACCTATTACACCGACTACATGGCGTTCCTCTATGACGCGAGCATGCTGGCGAAAGCCGGCATCTCCGCGCCGCCCGCAAGTTGGGATGAACTCGTCGACCAGTCGCTGAAGATCAAGAAGGCCGGCCTGTCGAACTACCCGCTGATGCTGTCGATGGCGCGCGAGAGCTGGCTGATCGAGTTCATGTCGTCGCTGGTGTTTTCGCACGGCGGGCGCTTCGTCGACGACAGCGGCCGCGTCATGATGGACGATCCGAAGCACGGCGCGATCAGCTCGTTGCAATGGATCGTCGACGCGGTCAACAAACACCACATCCTGTCGCCGGCCTGCGTTGAACTCGGCGAGCTGAACGGCTTCAAGGCCGTCGCCTCCGGCAACCACGCGTTCGCGCTGCTGCCGCGCTACCGGATCCAGGCGCTGAACGATCCACGCCAGTCGCACGTCGCCGGAAACATCAGGCAGGCGCTGATGCCTGCCGGTCCGAACGGTTCGCACGCAACAGTGGCCTGGATGCGCATGCACGCGATGAGCGCGGCCGCCGGCGCAAACCACGCGCGCGCGGCGAACGCGGTACGCCTGATCGAAGCGTTCGGCGGGAAGTTCGACGGTCAGTACGCGTTCCAGAAGGCGATGTTCCTCGACACAGGCACCGCGTTCGGCGTGAAGCCGCTGTTCAGCGATCCGCAGGTGCGCGCCGCATATGAGAAGTACGGCGACTTCGCGATGTTCCAGAAACAGCAGGACCTCGCGCGCAAGAAGGACGTGATTACGCGCTGGTTCGGCGAGTGGGACGAAGTCAACAGCAGCGCGTGGCAGGCCGCGATCCTCGGCCAGTCGAGCGCCGCCGAGGCGTTGAAGAAATCGGCCAGCAAATGGACCGAACTCAGCAAACAGGCCTGAGGTTGCGATGAGTGCACCTGCTCCAACCCGACGCTGGCTCGCGCGGCACCCCGTGTCGGCGGCCGACCAGCGCAGCGCGATGCTGCTGCTGCTGCCGATGTTCGTGGTACTGCTCGCGGTCGCCGTGTTCCCGGTGCTGTATTCGCTGTGGACGAGCCTGTTCGACATCCACCTGACGCGCATGGACGCGCCTTTCGTCGGACTCGGCAACTACATCGCGATTTTCCGCGACCCGGACTTCTGGGCCGCGGTCGGGCGTACGGTGTGGTTCACGGTGGTGTCAGTGCTCGCGATCATGGTGATCGCCACGCTTTTCGCGCTGCTGCTCAACCGGGAGTTCCGCGGCCGCCGCATCCTCTCGGCCGCGCTGCTGATTCCGTGGGCGATTCCGTACGTTGTCGACGGCCTGATGTGGAAGTGGATCTACGACTCCGGCTACGGCGCGCTGAACGGCCTGCTGTTGCAGCTCGGCGTGATCGGCCATTACATGGTCTGGCTCGGCGACACGCACAAGACATTGCTGCTGATCGCCAACGCGTTCGTCTGGAAGGAAGTGCCGCTCGCGACGATCCTGCTGCTCGTCACGCTCAAATCGGTTTCGCCGGACCTCTACGCGGCCGCCCGTGTTGACGGCGCGACAGCGCTGCGCCGCTTCTTGCATGTGACGCTGCCCTCGATGCGGCCAGGTTTCATGCTCGTGATGATCTACGAGGCGATGACGGCGGTCCGTCACTTCGACCTGTTCTTCATCCTGACCGAAGGCGGTCCGGCCGACGCATCCCACGTGCTGTCGTGGCACATCTACGTCGAAACGTTCCGCAAGCTGTCGTTCGGCAGCGGCGCGGCGGTCGCCTACGTGCTAGCGCTCGCCACGTTTGCGATGTCCTACACGATCATCCGTCTGCTCGGCAGGAGGCTCTAGGCATGTCATCCGCTCCGTTTGCCAAACGCATCGCACTGTTCGCCGCCGCGGCGCTGATGCTGGTCTACGTGCTTGCGCCGGTCGCATGGCTCGTGTCATCTTCGCTGCAGCGCGAGGCCGACATCACCTCGATTCCGCCGCACTGGATTCCGCACCCGGCGACGCTCGCGAGCTTCCGCGCGATCGTCCAGGCCGGAACCGGCACGCTGCCGGCCGATGCGTCTTTCGTGCCGTCGAGCGCACAGTATCTGCTGCCGGCGCTGCGCAACAGCCTTGTCGTCGCGTGCGCGGTGGTCGTGCTAAATCTCGTGGTCAGCGTGCCGGCCGCCTACGCGATGGCAAAAATCCGCTACGTCGGGCGCGACCTGTCGGTGTACTTCATGCTTGCCACACGAGTCATTCCCGACATCGCATTGATCGTGCCGTTCTTCCTGTTCGTGCGCAAGCTCGGGCTGCTCGACAACGTCGGCGCGCTGATCATTACCTATCTCGCACTGACGGTTCCGTTCAGCGTGTTCATGCTGCTCAGCTATTTCGAGGGGCTACCCGACGAGCTCGACAAGGCCGCGCGGGTCGACGGCTGCTCGCGGATCCAGGCGCTTATCAAGGTGTTTTTGCCGCTCGCGTTGCCGTCGCTCGTCGCGGTGATCCTGTTCACCTTCCTGACGAGCTGGAACGAGTTCCTTTTCGCACTCATGTTCACGCAAACCGCCGCGTCGCAGACGGTGCCGATCATCGTCGCGTCGTTCACGTCGGATTTCACCACCAGCTTTTCGTTCATCAACGCGGCCGGCGTCGTCGCGATCGTTCCGCCCGTCATCATCGCCGTGGTGTTCGAGCGCTACATCGTCTCCGGCCTGACCGCCGGCGCGGTCAAGGGATAAGGGGATCGAAACATGGCCCAAATCGAGTTTCAACAAGTCGCGAAACGCTATGCCAACGGGCATGTAGCGCTGCACAACCTGAACCTGCGAATCCGGGACAAGGAGTTCCTGGTGCTGCTCGGGCCGTCCGGCTGCGGCAAGTCGACGACGCTCAACATGATCGCCGGCCTCGAAGAGGTTACCGAAGGCAGCCTGCGTTTTGACGACACCGAGGTGAACGACATGCCTGCCCACAAGCGCGATGTCGCGATGGTGTTCCAGAGCTATGCGCTTTATCCCCACAAGAACGTCTATGAGAACATCGCGTTCGGGCTGCGCATGCGCAAGTATCCGCAGCACGAGATCGACTCGCGGGTACGGGCAGCGGCCCGTTCGCTCGAGATCGAGCACCTGCTCGAGCGGCGGCCCGGCCAGTTGTCCGGCGGGCAGCGTCAGCGCATCGCGCTGGGCCGCGCGATGGTGCGCCAGCCGTCGGTGTTCCTGATGGACGAACCGCTCTCCAATCTCGACGCGGCGCTGCGCGTGTCGATGCGCGCCAGCATCAAGGCGCTGCATCAGTCGATGCAGACCACCTTCGTCTACGTGACACACGACCAGGCCGAGGCGCTGACGCTTGCCGACCGGATCGTCGTGATGTGCCAGGGCGTTGTGCAGCAGATCGGCACACCGGATGACATCTACGAACGGCCGGCGAACAGGTTCGTTGCCAACTTCCTCGGCAGCCCGCCAATCAATTTCCTCGACGGTGTCCTCGAAGACGCGGGCGCAGGGCTGTGCTTTCGGCGCGGCGGTCTGTCGCTCGCACTTGACGAAGCCACGCGCCGGCGACTCGCCGCACGCGCCGGCCAGGAGATCACGCTCGGCATTCGCGCGGAGGATATCGACGAGCACGCGCACGACGGGGACTGTCGGATCACCGGCGAGATCACGTCGCTGCTACCGGTCGGTTCCGATCAGTTCATCGGCCTGTGCAGCGACGATCATCAGATGTTCTTCCGCGTAGGCAAGGAACGCTCGTTCGCGGTCGGCGAGCGCGTGTCGATCTCCGTTAGCCGGCGTCGGCTGCATCTGTTCGATCAGGCAAGCGGCACCAATCTCGCGGTGTGATGCCATGAAACCATCCGTTTTTTCATACCACCGGCCCCACTCGCTCGACGATGCGCTCGCGCTGCTCGCCGAGCACGGTTTCGACGCGAAGGTGATCGCCGGCGGCCAGTCGCTCGGGCCGATGATGAACATGCGCTTCGCGCAGCCCGCGCATCTGGTCGACCTCAATGCGCTGCCGCAGCTTGCCGGCATCGAGCGCACCGGCAGCACCCTCAGGATCGGCGCGCTCACGCGCCACCACGAGCTCGCGACCAGCCCGCTTGTACGCGACACATGCCCGCTGCTCGCGCTGGCGGCCGCAACGGTCGGGCACTACGCAATCCGTCAACGTGGCACGCTCGGCGGCAGCCTCGCGAACGCGGACCCGGCCGCACAGCTGCCGCTGATCGTGCGCACGCTCGACGCGCGCATCGAGGTGGCCGGCCCGGGCAGGACGCGGGAAATCGCGGCCGCGGATTTCCTGCTTGCGGCGATGACGACCGCGCTCGAAGCGGACGAGATCGTCACCGCCGTGCGCTTTCCGTGCGCGCGGCCCGACGAGGGCCACGGCTTCGAGATTTTCAGCCGTCGCCACGGGGACTTTGCGATTGCCGCATGCGCGGTTAGCGCCATCGTCGATGCGGGACGCTTCACGCATTTGCGGATCGGCGTGGGCGGCGTTGGCGACGTGCCGGTGTCGCTCGATGACGTCGCGGCGAACTTCATCGGCGCAACTGCCGACGACGCGACGATTGCGTTCGTTGCCGAACGCGTGGCCGCGGCGATCGATCCACACGACCAACCGGGGATCAGCGCTGCGTATCGGCGCGAGCTGGTCCATGCGCTGAGCGCGCGCGCACTCGCGCGCGCCAGCAGGTACACCTTGCAGGACATCTGAACGATTTATGGAAAAGACGGCGATTCATCTCCAGGTCAACGGTGCGTTGTACGACGTGCGCTGCGAGCCTCGCAAACTTCTGTCGGACGTGCTGCGCGAAGACTGCCGGCTGACCGGCACGCATGTCGGTTGCGAACACGGCGTGTGCGGAGCATGCACCGTGCATGTCGACGGGCGGCCCGTGCGCGCGTGCCTGACCTATGCGGTGCAGGTCGACGACGTGCCCATTACGACGATCGAATCGATTGCGGCTGGCGGGCAGTTATCAGTGCTGCAGCAGGCACTGCACGAATGCCACGGGCTGCAATGCGGCTTCTGCACGCCGGGCATCGTGATGACGTTCGAGGCGTATTTGCGCGAGAACGCGAAGCCTACTGAAGCGCAGGTGCGCGACGTGCTCTCCGGCAATCTGTGCCGCTGCACCGGCTACCAGAACATCGTGCGCGCGGTCATGCTGGCGGCCGAACGCCTGCGCGCGGAGGCCGTCGATGTCTGAGGCGGACTTTCGCTACTTGAACCGGCCGGTGCCTCGCACCGAGGACTACCGGCTGCTGACTGGCCACGGGCGCTATCTCGACGACATCGAGATTCCGGGCGCGCTGCATGTCTGTTTCGTGCGCTCGCCCCATGCGCACGCGCGCATTGTGTCGATCGACGCGAGCGCGGCGCTCGCGATGCCCGGCGTCGTCACGGTCGTGACCGGCCGCGATCTTGCGCAGTGGACCCGGCCGCTGCGCGTCGCGCCCCCGATCGAAGGACTGCTGCCGGTCGAGATCGAGACGATGCCAGTCGAGATCGTCCGATTCCAGGGCGATCCGGTCGCGTGTGTCGTCGCGGCGGACCGCTACATCGCCGAGGATGCGGCCGAACAGGTGCTGGTAGAGTTCGACGCGCTGGCCGCCGTGACCGACATGTGGCAGGCGCTTGAGGCCGACGCGGTGCAGATCGATCCGATGGTGCCCGGCAACCTGGTCTCGCACCAGACGTTCACGCACGGCGATCCCGCCGGGGTTGAGGCCACCGCCTATCGCATCGTCGAAGCGAGCTTCGGCCAGCAACGACAGACCCATGTGCCGATCGAGACGCGCGGCTGCGCGGCGGTGTGGGATCTGGGCCGCAAGCATCTGACTTTCCATATCGGCACGCAGGTACCACATCCACTGCGCACGCAACTCGCGGCGCGTCTGGCGCTCGACGAGTCGCAGGTCACGGTGATCTCTCAGGACGTTGGCGGCTCGTTCGGTCAGAAGATTGCACTGTATCGCGAGGAGCTGACGGTCGCGGCGCTTGCGCGCCACCTCGGACGACCGGTGCGCTGGCGCGAGGACCGGCTCGAAAACCTGACGGCCGCCGGGAATTCGCGCGAGGATTTCTGCCGCACGCGCGCGGCAGTAGATCAGCACGGCACACTGCTTTCGCTCACGCTCGAGATGCGCGAGGACTTCGGCGCGTACTGCTTCTTTCCGGCGAACTACCTGGCGCGCGTCGTCGCAATGATCCTGAGCGGGCCGTACCGGCTCGACCACTACGCGTTCGACGTGAAGATCGTGCTCAGCCACAAATGCGGCAACGCGCCGATGCGCGCGCCGATGTCGATCACGAGCTGGGTGATGGAAGGCACGATCGACGCGATCGCGCGCGAACTCGAACTCGATCCGGTCGAGGTCCGCCGCCGCAATCTGATTGCTCCGCAGGAACTGCCGTACCGGACGCCGACCGGCGAAACGCTTGCCGATATCACGCCAACGGAAACCTTCGAGGCGGTCCTGCGGGCGGTCGACTACGCCGGGTTTCGCACGCGCCAGCGCGACGCGCGCGCACGCGGGCGCTATCTCGGCCTTGGGCTGTGCAACGTCGTCGAGCCGACCACCTACGGCTCGCGCTTCTACAAGGCTGCCGGAATTCCCGGTTCGGGTCACGAGGCGAGCTGGATACGGATTGAGCCGAGCGGCATCGTTAACGCGTCAGTCGGACTTGGACCGAGCGGCCAGGGCTACGAGAGCGCGATGGCAAATGCGGTCGCCGAAGGGCTCGGCGTCGAGCCGTCGAAAGTCCGCATCCACATGGGTCATACCGACATCGCGCCATACGGGATGGGCAGCCGCGGCGCGCGTAGCGGCACTGCCGGCGGAGGCGCGCTGTTTCTGTGCGCGCAGGACGCCCGGCGCAAGGTGCTCGCCATCGCCAGCACGCGACTTGACGTGCCCGCCGCGGCGCTGCGCCTCGCCGATGGCCGCATCGAGCAACGCGAAGGCGATGCCTGGCACGGCACCGCGCTCACGCTGACTGACATTGCGCGGCAGGCGTACATGGACCCGACGTCGCTGCCGCCGGGACTCTCGCCTGGCCTCGAGTTTCATCTGACCTACGACCCGCCGGCCATGACGTACTCCAATTCCGCGCACGCGTGCGAAGTCGAGCTTGACGTGGCGACTGGCGCGCTGCACATCGCGCGCTATGTGATCGCCGAGGATTGCGGAACATTGCTGAACCCGACAGTCGTCGAGGGCCAGCAGCACGGCGCGATTGCGATGGGCCTTTCGGGCGCGTTGTTTGAGGAGGTGATCTACGACGAGACCGGTCAGAACACCACCGGCTCGCTTGCCGAGTACCTGATCGCGACGGCAACCGAACTGCCTGAGATCGAGATCATCCCGATGCATACGCCAAGCCGCTCGACTGCGGCAGGTATCAAGGGCATGGCCGAGGGCGGCGTGATGGGCGCGCTCGGCGCGGTTACGAATGCGCTGAATGACGCGCTCGCGCCGTTCGGTGTGGTCGTCGAACGGCATCCGCTGACGCCAATGTTCGTACGCGACCTGTTGCGCGAATCGCTTTGACTGGACGAACTGACATGAATCAGGTTTCAACCCAACCCGCGGTGGGCTTCATCGGCCTTGGCATTATGGGCGGCGCGATGGCCGCCCGGCTCGCCGCAGCCGGCTATCCACTGCATGTGTATAACCGCTCGCGCGCGAAAGCGGAGCCATTGCTGGCGGTAGGCGCGCACTGGCACGACACGCCGGCCTCGCTCGCCGCCGCTGCCGAGATCGTTGTGACGATCGTCGGAATGCCGGCCGACGTGCGCGCGCTGTACCTTGGCGAGGCCGGGCTGATCGCGCATGCACGGCCCGGCGCGGTGCTGATCGACATGACCACGTCGAGCCCCGCGCTCGCGCGCGAGATGGCCGGCCACGCGACTGCGCGCGGCATCGACATGCTCGATGCGCCGGTGTCCGGCGGTGACGTCGGCGCTCGCGAGGGACGGCTGTCGATCATGATCGGTGGCCACGCGCCGGTGCTCGCGCGCGTCGAGCCGATGCTGCGCTGCCTTGGCGCGAATATCGTGATGCAGGGTGGCCCGGGCGCCGGCCAGCACGCGAAGCTGTGCAACCAGATCGTGATTGCGTCGACCATGCTCGGCGTTTGCGAAGGGCTTGCGTATGCGCAGAGCGCTGGCCTCGATCCACATACGGTTCTCAGCGCGATCGGCGGCGGTGCGGCGGGCGGATTCCTGCTGAACAACCTCGGGCCACGCATCGTGCGCGGTGACTTCGCGCCGGGCTTCTTCGTCGAGCATTTCATCAAGGACATGCGCATCGCATCGGAGGAAGCGCGCGACATGGGCCGCGCGTTGCCGGCTCTTGAACTCGCGCGCCGTCTGTATGGACAACTCGCCGACGCCGGCCACGCGAGCTCGGGCACCCAGGCGCTCTTCAAAATCTATGACGAGGAGGGCGCGCAATGAAGTTTGCTGACAGTTGCTCGCTGCCCGCATCCCCGGAAGCGGTGTGGGCTGCGCTGAACGACCCGGAGGTGCTGAAGGCGACGCTGCCGGGCTGCAAGGCGCTCGTGATGCGCGACGAGTGTCATTTCGAAGCGACGGTGCAAGTTCGTGTCGGCCCCGCTGCGGCGACGTTTCGCGGCGAGGTTGAACTCGCCGATCTCGAACCACCGCGTGCATACACGATCATCGGCCAGGGCAATGCGGGTCCCGCGGGTTTCGCGAAGCTGACCGCGCGGGTGACACTCGAAGGCCTGGGCGACACGACGCTGCTCAGCTACGAGGCCGACGTCGAGATTGGCGGCAAGCTGATGAGCGTGGGCTCCCGGCTGATCCAGTCGGCTGCGGCGAAGAACCTCGAGTCGTTCTTCGGAGCCTTCAGCGCGCATATCGAACATAGCGTTGCACCGGCGGTGGAGCAAGCGCCGGTGGCGGACGAAGTCGTTCCCGGCGCCGCGCCAGCCGCCCCCTCCACGCGCGAGCGGGCGCCCAGCCCAGTGCCACCCATCGGGCTAGGCTGGTCGCCGTGGTTGGTCGCTACAGCAGCCGGTTTCGCGGGTCTCTTGATCGGTTTTCTGGTCGGGCATTCGATCTAGCTGGGGCCGGCAGTATAAGTCTCATCGTGGATTTAGTCCCGGGTTTCGCAGTCGTTGATCCGTTTGGTGGGCTCCATTTACTTTTTGAAGAGGGCATTGATGAATAGGAAATTAGTAGTCCTTGTTGCTTTGGCGGCCGTCTCGGATGCCGCCTTCGCACAAAGCAGTGTCACCCTGTATGGCGTCGCGGACAACAGCATTACGTACACCAGCAACCAGGCGGGCCACGCGGCTTACCAAACGTTCAGCGGTGGGCTCGGCGGCAGCAAATTCGGCTTCCTCGGCAACGAAGAGCTGGGGGGCGGGCTGAAGGCCGTGTTCCGTCTCGAGAGCGGGTTCGACATGAACAGTGGCAAGCTCGGGTAC
Source organism: Paraburkholderia sp. RAU2J (assembly GCF_003634845.1). Classification (NCBI taxonomy): domain Bacteria; kingdom Pseudomonadati; phylum Pseudomonadota; class Betaproteobacteria; order Burkholderiales; family Burkholderiaceae; genus Paraburkholderia; species Paraburkholderia sp. RAU2J. The sequence continues at coordinate 2,232,396 of NZ_RBXG01000002.1, read as the reverse complement.
AACGGCCGCCTGTTCGGCCGTCAGTCGTACATGGGCCTGTCGAGCGACAACTACGGTACGCTGACGCTCGGCCGCCAGTACGATTTCATGGTAACCAACCTGCAGGGACTCAGCTCCGCGCAACTGTTCGGCGGCTCCCTCACGTCGCACGCGGGCGATGTCGATGGGATCTGGGGCTCGTATCCGGTCAGCAATGCGATCAAGTACGTGAGTCCGGTCTACCGCGGTCTGTCGGCCGGTGCGCTGTACAGCTTCGGCGGCGTGCCGGGCGCGGTGGGCACATCGCAACAGTACGGTTTCGGCGCGAGCTATGCGAGCGGGCCGCTGAAGGTTGCCGCTGCGTTTCTGCAGGTGAACAACCCGGCGGTCGCGCGCTTCGACGGCGGGGCCGCGGCGACGCCCGGCGGTCCGTTCACGAACCCGGTCACGAACCCGATCTACAGCGGCTATGCGACCGCGCATTCGATGCGCACGTTGGGCGCGGCCGCGAACTACACGCTCGGCACCACGACCTTGGGCGCGACCTACACGAACACTGCGTTCAATGATGCGGTCGCAACCGCCAGCACCACGTTCAGTGGTTCAGCGACGCTCGCATCGTACGAGGCGTTCGTTGCGCATTACTTCACGCCGGCGGTCATGACGGGCCTTACGTACGACTACACGTCGGCGCCGCACGCCCACTACAACCAGCTTGCGGCGGGTGCCCAGTATCAGTTCTCGAAGCGCACGTTCACGTATCTGGTGGTCGCGTGGCAACGCGCGAGTGGAGTCGATTCGACCGGCCATGCGGCAGTCGCGGATCTCACTTACCTGACGCCTTCGACGACCGCGAACCAGGTCGCGGTGCGCATCGGCATCCGCCACAGCTTCTGAGTGCGGCATAGCGGCGCCATCCGTGACAGCACGGGTTCCGCACCGGTTGGCGCCGGCTGCGGCCGCGCCGCCCACTTTCGTTCGAGGATAAATCATGTTGGTCGAAATGCGTACCTACCAGATCACGGCGGGCAAAGTTGGCGAGTTCCTGGCGATCTACGAGCGCGAAGGGTTCGGCATCATCACCCAGTATGCGCAGCTGCAGGGCTGCTGGACCAAGGATTCGGGCACGCTGAACTCCGTCGTGTTCTGCTGGGCTTACGACGATTACGCGCACCGCGCCGCGCAACGCGAGAGGTTGGCCGCGGATCCGCAGTGGCAGGCCTTCACGCCGCGTATCCTGCCTTTCCTGGTGCATCAGGAGTCGGTGTTTCTCGCGCCGACCTCGTTCTGCCCGGAGACATCAACATGCGCGGGGTCAAAAGCCGTTGACTTGCCAGTGAGACAAAAATGATCGATGCCGAACTGATCGCCAAGATGACGTCGTGGCGCCGCCAACTGCACGAACGCCCCGAGACCGCTTTCGAGGAAGTGTCGACCTCGGAACTCGTGGCGTCGGTACTGCTCGATCTGGGCTACCAGGTCCACCGGGGGCTTGGCAAGACCGGCGTGGTCGGCACGCTGCGACGCGGCAACGGGCCTGCGCTCGGCCTGCGCGCGGATATGGACGCGCTGCCGATGGGTGAGTTCAATCAGTTCGAGCACTGCTCGCGCAACCCGGGCAAGATGCACGCATGCGGGCACGACGGCCATACGGCGATGTTGCTCGGTGCGGCGGCGCTGCTCGCCCGCGACGACGGCTGGTGCGGCACTTTGAACCTGATTTTCCAGCCGGCCGAGGAAGTCGCCGGTGGCGGCCGCGCGATGATCGAGGACGGCCTGTTCGAGCGCTTCCCGTGCGACGCGGTGTTCGGCCTGCACAATTGGCCGGGGTTGCCGCTTGGTCAGTTCGCGATCAACGATGGCGCGATGATGGCATCGTTCGACACGTTCGAGATCCGCGTCGACGGCAAAGGCTCGCACGCGGCAATGCCGGAGGAAGGGATTGACACGCTGGTGTGTGCAAGCCACATCGTGGTCGCGTTGCAGACGATCGTTAGCCGACGCTTATCGCCGAAGGAAGCGGCGGTCGTCAGCGTCACACAGATTCACGGCGGCGAGGCGTGGAACGTGCTGCCGGACCAGGCGGTGATACGCGGCACGGTGCGCTGTTTCTCGAATGAGATGCAGGCGCGCATCCGCGTGCTGCTCGGCGAGATCAGTACGACGACCGCCCGCGCGCACGGCGCGAAGGCGAGCTTCGAGTACTACGACGGCTATCCGGCGACGATCAACGCGGCACACGCGACCGGCATCGCGCTCGCGGCAGCGCGCGCAACGGTGGGGGCCGATGCGGTGACGCTAGGGTGCAAGCCGTCGATGGCGTCCGAGGACTTCGCGTTCATGGCACGCGTGAAGCCGGGCGCGTATATCTGGATGGGTGTCGACGGCGCAAAGCCGAGCGCGCCGCTGCATAACCCGCATTACGACTTTAACGACGAAGCTCTGGCGATTGGGGCCTGTTATTGGGTGAACGTGGTGAAGGCGTTTAAGGGCTGATCTTTATCCACATCTCGAGCCGCACGGAGATAACGTTGCTGCGCCGGCTTGTAAACGGCGCATGGCGATGTTGACTTTTGTACCGGTGGCTCTTTGTGGTGGTACCTGCCTTTTACGCAACCGGGCGACTTGCTGCAAAGCGATCGAGCTGGCGTCCAATTGCATTACGCATGCATCATGAGGACCATGCCGAATTTTGCAAAACGATTCGATAGCCGTCGTGATCCTCAAATGTTCTACCTGACACATCCCAATAAGGGTTGAGCGACGTCACGCAAACAAATCCGCTCTCGGCGAGGCGATCGCAAGTCGACCGCCACTCAACTCGATCCGGGGCGTAAAACACCAGCAAATCCTCACGTGTCGGTGTTGGCGCTACCGGATGTTCGCGGCACTGTGTGAACTCGAAGTGATAGTCCATGCCGGAACGTCCGAGCATCACCCCATCGAACCCCTGATGGTCTTGAAATTTTGCCAGCACAACCAGGCTGAGCGCGGCGCAATACATGCTTTCTGCCCGCGAAAGGTCACTGACAGGCCTGGCGATTCTGAGATGTGATTGCATCGGGCTTTGTTATCGGGTCGTTGGCCAAGAGTGTCAGAACATCGATCCTCAAGGATACATCGAACGAAAATTGTCGCCAATTCTCGCCGCTTTGCCGAGTGACCGGTTGTGGGCCGCTCAGTGCCTCATGCAAACAGAATGTGGGCACACTGTGGGTCTTTTGCGCGGATATCGACTGGCAACACGTGGTAGATCGTTGCCGCGCTGACCATCCGGCAAGCCACGATGATTTCCCTATCGGTTGCCGGCTTCACAACTCCGAAGACGATGCGCGCCTGCAGATCCCCTGCCCAGGCTCATCAGATCTTGGGCGGCCAGCTCCGGCGAGTCGACGATGAGTTCGTCGCGCGCCGCAGCCTCGCTGATGATGCCGGCCAGTACCGTCCGGGTGCGCCCCGGTCCTGCATCGTAAAAGCGTGTCCTTAACAGCAGGTCGTCATGCAACACGGTCGGCAGCGCGTGCGCCACGCCAGCAACGTGGACATTGACGATGATCTTCAGGAATGCTGCGCCGATTGTAGACAGCCGTTCCCGTAAGGGTAAATTTTCGGCAGCCGCCGGCGGCAGTCCCCGGAGCATCCGGTCCGACACATCACGCACGACCGCTTCGAATAACGCTTCCTTGTCCGAGAAATGGTTATAGACCGTCATCTTTGACACTCCCGCCTCTGCAGCGACGGCCTCCATGGTCACGGTGTCATAGCGCTGGCCGACGAACAGCCTGGTTGCTGCTTCCACAATGGAGGTGTGCTTGGCGGCATCTTTCGGCCGACCGATGCGGCTCTCGGACGAACATTTATGCACGTAATATTTCCTCTTTGCAATTTATGTACTTTGCAGTCTACTATGTGGCTTACTGTACTTGTGGGTATAGAAACAGATGCGCACGCCAAAGGCTAGCAAAAACATTCATCCGAAGTACAACTGCCGCCCATCGACAGCACAGGGGCGAGCCGCTCCGCTTGCGTCTCTGTCATTGGCCGCACTTCTGGCATTCGAGACTATGCTCGCGGGTTGCACGGTCGGACCGAATTACGCAGCGCCGCCAGCGCCCAATGTGTCGAGGTTTACGGAGAAGCCAGTTCCCGCGCGCACGCTTTCCGCGGACACGACCGCGGGCGCCGCGCAAACCCTCGTCGAGGGGCGCGACATTCAGGGTGACTGGTGGGCGCTGTTCCATTCGTCGCAGATCAACGCGCTGGTCGAGCGCGCGCTCAAGGCCAATCCCACGCTTGCTGCCGCTCAGGCGACGTTGCGCGAGGCACGCGAGAACACGCGTGCGGAGCAGGGCAGTTTTTTCCCGCAGATCAGCGCGAGCACATCGGCCGAACGCGAGCGCACCATGCTGGTGAGCCCGGTGCCGCAGACATACAGCCTCATAAGCGGATCGCTCAGCGTGTCGTACACGCTCGATGCATTCGGCGGCATTCGCCGGCAAGTCGAACAACTGAACGCCCAAGCCGAGTATGAGCGCTACGAACTGGAGGCGACCGAACTGACGCTGATCGCGAACGTCGTCAATGCGGCCATCAACGAGGCTTCGTTGCAGGCGCAGATTGATACGACACACGAGATCATCCGCGCGTATACTGCCGCGCTCGACGTTACGCGCCGCCGCTTCGACGCCGGCGGCGTAAGCCAGGTGGACGTGCTGCAGCAGCAGTCGCTGCTGGATGCGCAGATCGCCACGCTGCCCGGTTTGCAGAAGCAGCTCGAGCAGCAGCGCAATCAATTGGCGGTGTACCTGGGCGGCCTGCCGACCGACTACACCGGGTCTACGCTGGATCTCGCCAGCCTCGTGCTGCCGGAGGAACTGCCGGTGTCGCTGCCATCGAGTCTGGTTGCGCAGCGACCCGACATCCAGGCGTATGGCGCCTTGCTGCATTCGGCGACGGCGAACGTCGGCATCGCGGTGGCAAACATGTTGCCGCAGATTTCGCTGACCGGCAGTTATGGACGCGAGGGCAGCCACTACTCAAACCTTTTCAATCCCGCAGGCATTGTGTGGAGCCTCGCGGCTAGCCTCACCCAGCCGGTCTTCGAGGGCGGCACACTCAAAGCTGAGAAGCGCGCCGCCGATGCTGCGGTCGATGTCGCCGCCGCCCAGTACAGCAGCACGGTCAACTCGGCGTTTCAGGACGTGGCCAATGCGCTCGTCGCCATTCATCGGGACGCCGAAACGCTTGCTGCGAACCTCGAGACGCAGAAAACGGCTGCTGCGAGCCTCAGGGTCGCTCAGGCGCAATACCGCGCGGGCGGCGGGACTTACCTCAATGTGCTGAGCGCCGAGCAATCCGATCAGAGCGCGCGCCTCAACCTGATTTCCTCTCAAGCCACTCGCTACACCGATACCGTCGCGCTCTTCCAGGCGCTGGGCGGTGGCTGGTGGCATCGAAGCGATGTCGATCCCAAAGTTGCGCAATGTTGCGGAGCATTTTAAATCATGACCACTGTTACCTCGCTTGCGGATACCGCCAATACCCCGCCTGAACGGCAGCGGCCGCCTAGAACGGTGCTTCGCCTGTTTCTGATGCTTCTGGCGGTGGGACTGCTTGCCGCCGCGCTGATTGGTTTCCACCTGTTCAAGGGGCACATCCTGAAGCAGGTCACGACCGGCATCCAGTCGCAACAGGCGACCGTGTCGACCACATCCGCTGTCTTGCAGCCGTGGCAGCCGACGCTCACGGCCGTCGGATCGCTGCGGGCGTCGACGGGTGCGGACCTTTCGCTGGAAACAAGCGGCGTGGTCGATGAAATCGACTTCGAGTCCGGCCGCGACGTCAAGCAAGGGACCGTGCTGCTCCGCCTGCGTCCGAACGACGATCCCGCCAAGCTCGCGCAGTTGCAGGCCACTGCCGATCTGTACGAGATCACACACAAGCGCGACCTGCAGCAACTTGCGGCGCAGGGCGTGGCGCAGTCGACCGTGGATACAGACGTCAGCAACCTGAAGTCGGCGCGCGCGCAGGTCGCGGCGCAACAGGCGCTGATGAACGAGAAGGTCGTCCGCGCGCCGTTTTCGGGACGTCTGGGCGTGCGTCAGGTCGATGTGGGTCAATACCTCGCTGCCGGCACGACGGTTGTCACGTTACAGGCACTCGACCCGATGTTGCTCGACTTCTATCTGCCACAGCAGGTGCGTGGGCAGATCAGCGTGGGACAGACCGTATCGGTGAGCGTTGATGCGTATCCCGGCAAGACGTTCACCGGCACGGTGACGTCGATGAATTCGAAGGTCGACACCTCGAGCCGCATGCTGCAGATACGCGCGTCGTTTGCGAACCCCGACGGTGCCCTGCTGCCCGGCATGTTCGCCACCGCCAGCGTGGCGAGCGGCGCGGAGCAATCGCTCGTGACGATTCCGCAGACGGCGGTGACGTACAACCCATATGGCAGCCTCGTCTACGTGGTCCACGAGGGCAAGGACGCGCAGGGCAGGCCGCAGCCAAGTGTCCGCCAGCAGTTCGTGACGACTGGCGGGACGCGCGGCGATCAGATCAGCATCCTGAAGGGACTGAAGGCCGGCGACGTGGTTGTGACGGCGGGGCAACTCAAGCTGCACAACGACGCATTGGTCCAGATCGATAACAGCGTGAAGCTGCCCAACGACGCCGCGCCCGTCCCGCAAGATCACTGAACAGGACGGCTCATGAAATTTACCGACATCTTTATCCGCCGGCCTGTACTCGCGTGCGTGGTCAGCCTGATGATCCTTGTGCTCGGCTACAAGGCGTTCACCTCGCTGTCCGTTCTCGAGTACCCGAAAACCGAAAACGCCGTGGTGACCGTGACCACGACGTACTACGGTGCCGATCCGCAGACCGTGGAGGGTTTTGTCACCACGCCGCTGGAAAACGTCATCGCGCAGGCGAACGGGATCGATTACCTGTCGTCGAAGAGCATCGCCGGCACCAGCACGATCACCGCGAACCTCGTGCTCAACTTCGACCCTGACAAAGCGGTCACCGAGATCAACGCCAAGATCAACTCGGTGCTCAACCAGTTGCCGAGCGGCGTGCAGCAGCCGGCCATCACGGTCGCGATCGGACAGTCGCTGGACGCGTTGATTATCGGCTTTTCGAGCGATGAACTCACGCCCAACCAGATCACCGACTACCTCGTGCGCAACGTGCAGCCGCGTCTGCAGGCAGTGCAAGGCGTGCAGACGGCCGAACTGCTCGGACCGCAGTATTTTGCGCTGCGCGCGTGGCTCGATCCGCAGAAGCTCGCGGAGTACGGCCTTACCGCGACCGATGTCACCAACGCGCTTTCCTCGAACAATGTGATCGCAGGACTGGGAACCACCAAAGGGCAGATGGTGCAGTTCAACCTCACCGCATCGACGGATCTGCATTCGGCGCAGCAGTTCCGCGATCTCGTGATCAAGCAGGTCAATGGCGGCATCATCAGGCTGAAGGATGTGGCGAACGTCACGCTCGGCTCGGAAGACTATGAATCCGGCGTGTCGTATAACGGCCAGAAGGGCGTGTACGTGGGGATCCAGACGGTGCCGGGGGCGAGCCTGCTCGATGTGATCAAGGGCGTGAAGGCTGTGTTGCCCGACATTCAGAAGGCACTGCCGGCGGGGTTGCACGGCTCGGTCATCTACGACTCCACGGTATTCGTTGACAGTTCGATTCATGAGGTCAAGAACTCGTTGATCGAGACGGTGGTGATCGTCACGCTGGTGGTGTTTGCCTTCCTCGGCGCGCCGCGCTCCGTGCTGATTCCGGTCATCGCGATTCCGTTGTCACTGGTGGGCACTTTCGGCGTGATGCTCGCGCTAGGGTTCTCGATCAACCTGCTGACCTTGCTCGCGCTAGTACTGGCGATCGGGCTGGTGGTCGATGACGCGATCATTGTGGTCGAGAGCGTGAGCCGTCATCTCGAAGAGGGCATGCGGCCACGCGATGCCGCGATCAAGGCCGCGCGCGAGCTCGCCAGCCCTATCATCGCGATGACCATTGTCCTGATCGCCGTCTACGTGCCGATCGGTTTTCAGGGTGGACTGACCGGCGCATTATTCACCGAGTTCGCGTTCACGCTGGTTGGCGCGGTGACCATGTCCGCGGTTATCTCGCTGACGCTGTCGCCTATGATGTGCAGCCAGTTCTTGAAGCCGCACGATCAGGGCGGCCGTTTTGTCACGCGCATTGTCGACACGATCGATCATGTTTTCGGTTCACTGCGGCGTGGCTATGAACGGCTGCTGCGCAACAGTTTGCGGACCGTCCCGGTGATCCTATTGTTTGCCGGGCTGGTAATTGCCAGCATCTATTTCCTCTACACAAGTGCCGACAGCGAACTCGCACCGCAAGAGGATCAAGGGGTCGTCATTCTGCAGCCAACTTCCGCGCCGGACGCGACGCTGCAGCAAAAGGAGGCGTTCGGCCGTCAGGTCGCCGACATCATGGCCAAGGTTCCCGAGGCCGCGCAGACGTTCCAGGTCGAGAGCCCGTCGCAGTCGATTGCCGGTGTGACGTTCAAGCCGTGGGATCAGCGTCATCGGACTGCGACGGATATCCAGCGCGATCTGCAGAACCAGTTCAACAAGGTAGCAGGTCAGAAGATCGCCGTGTTTCAGCCCCCTCCGCTGCCCGGTTCGCAAGGCTTGCCGATCCAGTTCGTGCTCAAGTCGACGCAGCCGCTGGATAGGCTGAATGTAGAGGCTCAGAAATTCCTCTCGGACGCAGCCGCCAGTGGGATGTTCCTATTTATCGATAGCGACCTCAAGGTCGATCAGCCGCAGAAAGTATTCGATATCGACCGCGACAAGGCCTCACAACTCGGCTTGACGATGCAGCAGGTCGGCACTGCGCTGGGCGGTCTGTTGGGGGGCGGTTATACGAATTACTTCAGTCTCGATTCGCGCTCGTACCAGGTCATTGCCCAAGTGCAGCAGCGCTCGCGCCTGACGCTCGACCAGGTCATGAATTACCAGATCGCGACTGTGAATAACGTGCCCGTGCCGTTATCGGCGATCAGCCATGTGCGGACCGAAACCGTGCCTGAAACCATCAATCATTTCCAGCAGGTGAACTCAGCGACGATCTCCGGCGTGCCCGCGCTCGGCGTATCGCAGGACGCCGCGCTCAGGTCGCTGCAGGCGCTTGCGGCGCGTACGCTGCCGGCGGACGTGTCGATCGACTATTCCGGCCCTTTGCGTCAACTCGTGCAGGAATCGAGCGGCTTTGTGGGCACCTTTGTTCTGGCGCTGATCATCATCTACCTGAGTCTCGCGGCGTTGTTCGAGAGCTTCCGCGACCCGTTGGTGATCCTTGTTTCGATCCCGATGTCGGTAGCGGGTGCGCTCGTGTTCATCAGCCTTGGGCTGGGAGGGGCGTCGCTGAATATCTACACGGAGGTCGGGCTGGTGACACTGATGGGGCTGATCAGCAAGCACGGCATTCTGATTGTGGAAGTCGCGAATGCGGCGCAGCACGAGGGCATGTCGAAACTCGAAGCCATCGTCCATGCGGCGGGGATCCGCTTGCGGCCGATCCTGATGACTACCGCGGCGATGGTGCTCGGCGTCGTGCCATTGATCCTGTCCTCAGGTGCGGGTGCGGCGTCGCGTTTCAACATGGGGCTGGTGATCGGCAGCGGGTTGGCGATAGGTACGTTGTTTACGCTGTTCGTGTTGCCAGCGGTTTATCTCACGTTCGCTGCTCGACATACGCAGGAGACGACCGAGTCAAGGGCGCAGACGGCGGAGATGGTTTAGCCTCTGCTCTACCTCGGCGGTGAAGCGGCCGCTTATGAGATGCCTACCGCCCGATGCGAAGGCATCCGGCGCGGAGCGCTCACCGTCCACCAACACAAGGGTTTATTTCTCGCTCATGCCGCGCAGGGCGATACCCGTTAGCGCGTCCCGTCTTGAGCGCAGGTAAGCGCGGTGCGAAGGCGCCATCGTAACGAAGGAGCCATGCAATGGAAGACGCCATGGGAGGGGCCGTTGTACCGACGGGCGCGACGTCGCCCGCGCAGGGCGAGGCATTCTGGCGCGAGATGGCCGGGGCATGGACGCACGCAGCGGATTTGGTGTTCGACGTTTTTGTCGTGAGCAGGGGCCCGCCGTTAGTACCTTCGTTTATGGCGCAAGAAGGGGTATTGGTCCTTATCGTGAGAAATCTGGCGGTCGTCTTCCGGAGAGCCCCGTGCAATAACGGTCTCCGTTTTTGCGTCCGATGCGCCACGCCCGATCTTGGAAGCTATCGAAAAATCACGGCTGTTCAGAGCAAAGCGCCAGTTATCTGCACGAACGTGACTTACTTTGGATTGCGAGCCCTTATGAAATTGCTGATCAAGAGCGCGGCACGCCAAGCGGGCGTGTTGTGGGGCGTGGCACTGAAGTCGAGCGCGCAGCACAAGCTGACTGAGGCGAACAGGCGGTTCAACCGGAAGCACCTGTTTCGTGTGATCAAGCGGCAATCCGGCTACACCAAGGTGCGGCACAAGGGCTTGGCGAAGAACGCGGCCCAGGTGTTCACCTTGATCGGGTTGACCAATCTTTGTCTGGCGAGGCGAGCGATGCTGACGTAAGCGGGGAAGATGCGCCTGCTGCGCGCCCACGGGGCGCCTGGGGGCGAAAAAGCCCGCGACTCGGCGGGAAAATGGGTCACTTCGGCCCCATTCCAAAAAAATCGACCTTTCCGGTCGATCGCCGACGTATCAGCCGGACCTGATCAGACATTCGTTATGGACCACCTCGAAACGCTGCGAACCTTTTGTACCGTCGTCGAAATGCAGAGCTTCACGCACGCCGCGCATGCGTTGGGTATCTCAAAGACCGTCGTCTCGCGCGCGATAACGGAGCTCGAAGCCAGGCTTGGCGTGCGTCTTCTTCAGCGCACGACCCGACACCTCGCACTCACTGAAGCCGGGGAGGAGTTCTACGCCGGCTGCTCGCGCGTGGTTGCTGAACTGGACGTGCTCGAGGCCGGCGCCGGGGAGCGCGCACGGGAGCCTGCGGGGGTACTGCGGCTCGTCGCCCACACCACCGCGGCGCTGATAGAACTGCCACCGCTGATCGCCGGGTTCCGTGTCCGGTATCCAGCCGTGCAGCTCGAGTTGACGCTGGCGGAACGGCCAGTCGATCTGATCAAGGAAGCCTTCGATCTCGGCATCGTGCTGCCGTTCATGCTGACGAGCGAGCTCACGATCACCCGTGCGTTGTGCCGCATCCCCCTCGCCGTGGTGGGCGCCCCCGGCTATCTGCAGGGGCGCAAGCTACCGCAACGGCCCAACGATCTCGCCGCATTCCGCTTCGTGACAATCCTCGCCTCGATCAGCGAACCACAACTGCGGTTCCGGCGCGGTTCGGAAGAGATTGCCGTGTCACTGGAACACGACGTGTCGACCAACAACGCCGCGTTGAACAAGGAACTGGTGATGAGCGGTGCTGGTCTCGGCGTGTTGCCGCTGACGATGGTCGGCAAGGAGCTGGACGATGGCCGGCTGATACAACTGCTGCCCGACTTCGAGCTCATGAGCGGGGACGCCGAACTCAGGCTCGCCTATCGGGACCGGAGCCTGATGACGGCGAAGGTCCGGGCGTTCATCGACTATGTGACGTCGTACTTCGACGCGCGCGCGGCTCAGCTGGGCCACGCGCAACAGCAGCAAACGGTGGCCGGCGGCAACGGCAGGCCGTCCTGATAGCGAGATGCTCATGCAAACCTTCCCTACTCTCGTCGTCTGCGAGCATTGTGACGGCGTGTACCACCGCCGCGCGCTGGCCACGCGCGAGGTGGCGCGCTGCGCGCAATGTTCGGCCGTCCTCTATCGCGCAAGCCAGCTCGATATCGATCGGTGGCTCGCGCTAACCGTCGCCGCAGCCATCGTCTTCGTGATCGCCAACGTCTGCCCGGTGATCCGGATCTCCCTGCAGGGCCTGCACAGCGAGACGACGCTCTGGCAGTCCGCGGCAGCGCTGGCGCACGGCGCCGTTGCACCGATTGCGCTCGCCACTGCGATGATGATTGTCGTGGTACCGCTTCTCCAGATCGCGCTGCTCGGCTGGGTACTGGCATTTGCCCGCGCCGCACGCCGGGCGCCGGGTTTCGCCTGGAGCATGAGGCTGCTTGCGCTGCTGCGCCCGTGGAGCATCGTCGAGGTCGGCGTACTTGGCATGCTCGTAGCCGTCATCAAGCTGTCCAGTTTCGTGCAGGTGGCAGCCGGCCCCGGCATCTGGGCCACGGCAACGCTGATGGTGCTGATCCCAATGATCGCCAGTCGCGATGTCCACCTGCTGTGGGAATGGACCGACGCGGAGACAGCATGAACGACGGCCCAAACGATCACATTCGGTCCCAGCCCTCCCACGGGTCGGCTGCCTCTCTCGGGGGCGGCCCGGCAGAAGGCGGCGTGAAGCCATCTCCCCGCGCGGGACAACTCGGCCTGGTTGCCTGCCATGGATGCGGACTGGTTTGCGCACATATGCCGCGCCTGAGCGACGACGCCCCGTGCCCGCGCTGCAGACGAGCCCTGCATCGGCGGCGCCCGGACAGCATCGCACGCGCGTGGGCGTTTCTGATCGCTGCGGTGATCTGCTATATCCCGGCCAACGTGCTCCCGGTGATGCACGCGAGCCTTCTTGGACGCGGCAGCGACAGCACGATCCTGCACGGCATCGTTGAGTTCTGGAAAGCAGGCTCCTGGGGCATTGCGTTCGTCATCTTCATCGCGAGCGTGGTGGTGCCGTGCACCAAGTTCCTGGTTCTGGGCCTGCTGCTCGCGACGACCCAGCGGCGCAGTCGCTGGGCGATGCACGAGCGTGCCCGCCTTTATCGGCTCGTCGAGGTAGTCGGCTACTGGTCGATGCTCGATGTGATGGTCGTGGCGTTTGTCTGCGCGCTGGTCCGCTTCCATGCACTGTCCGACAGCGAGCCGCGCATCGGCATTCTTTTCTTCGGCCTCGCGGTGATCCTCACCATGCTCTGCGCCATCAATTTCGACCCCCGACTCATATGGGACGCTGAGGAAACATGAATCCCCTATCAAACGAACCGCTAGCCGAACCGCAAGATCCTGTCGTCACCCGTAGCCGATGGCGGCTATCCCTCGTCTGGCTTGTTCCACTCATCGCCGCGCTGATCGGAGTGTCGATGGTGATCCACGCCTGGCTCTCGGCTGGCCCGGAAATCACCATCTTGTTCAGGACCGCGGCTGGGCTGGAGGCGGGCAAGACCACGGTCAAATACAAGGACGTGACGGTCGGAACCGTATCGGCGGTCGCGCTCAGCGACGATGGCTCGCACGTGGTCGCCTCTGTTTCGCTTGCCAGAAGCGCGCGGAGCCTGGCGCGCGCGGACAGCCGCTTCTGGGTCGTCCGGCCTCGTTTGGGCATGAGCGGTGTCTCGGGTATGGACACACTGCTGTCCGGCGCCTATATCGGCGTGGACACCGGCACTTCGGAGGCCGCGCGCACAGCGTTCACGGGGCTGGAGACGCCTCCCGCCGTCATCAGTGGGACGCCGGGAACGAGCTTCACGATTCATGCGGACGACCTCGGTTCGCTCGACATCGGCTCGCCCGTTTACTACCGGCGCATTCAGGTCGGCCGCGTCGCGTCGTATCGGCTCGACGCCGATGGTCACGGCGTCAGCGTACAGATCTTCGTCGACGCTCCGTATGACCGGTTTGTCACGGCAGATACGCGCTTCTGGAATGCGAGCGGGGTCGACCTCTCGCTGGGTGCTGACGGTTTCAAGCTCAAGACGCAATCTGTGGCCGCGATCGTTGGCGGCGGAATTGCGTTCGCCGCGCCCGTCGGTAGCACGACCGCCGGCCCAGCCGGCGGCCAGTTCAATCTGGCGAAAGATGAAGAGACGGCGATGGCGCCGCCAGACGGTCCGGCCCAGTACATCGAGCTGCGCTTCGCACAGTCGCTGCGCGGCCTGTCTATGGGTGCTCCCGTGGTGTTTTCGGGGATCAACTTCGGGCGCGTGGTATCCATGAAACTCGACTACGACCCGGCCACGCAGCGTTTTCCCATGATCGTCGGCATCGAGGTCTATCCGCAGCGGCTCGGACCGGTGCTCGACAAGCTGCCCAAAATAGATGGCGATATCGAAAAGGTCGCGCAATTCGTGTCCACCATGGTCGCGCACGGTCTGCGCGGACAGGCGCGCTCCGGCAATCTGCTGACCGGACAGCTCTATATTTCGCTCGACTTCGTACCGAACGCCCCGAAGGTCTCATACGACGCCGATGCGCGACCGCTTACGCTGCCGACCGCAAGCGGCGGCTTCGACCAGTTGCAGGAGCAGGTGGCGAGCATCGTCGGCAAGATTGACAAGATGCCGCTCGACTCGATCGCACGCCATCTCGACACGGGGCTCGCGGACCTGGACAGCACCCTGAAGCAGATCAACGGCCAGGTGCTGCCGGCGACCACGCAAACCCTGCAGCAGGCTCGCCAGACCTTCGGCGCCGCGCAGGGCATGCTGGCCGAAGACGGGCCGCTCCAGGAAAACCTGGGCCAGACGCTGCAGGAAGTGCAGCGCACTGCCCGCTCGCTGCGCACGCTCACTGATCTGCTCGGCCGCCATCCGGAAGCGCTGCTGCGCGGCCGCACAGCGGATCAGTCAGCCGTGGCCCCGGTAACCGCGGCCAGCCCTTCTGTTTCACAGGAGTCCAAACAATGAGTTTTTCAGCCCACGCCAGCCTGCGCGCAGTCACGCTCACCGTCGCGCTGGCGCTGAGCGCCTGCGCGTCCGCGCCGGTGCACTACTACACGCTGGTATCCCCGGCAGCACCGCCCGCTTCGGCCCAGCCCCCCGCGCCGTTCGCGATCGACGTGCTGCCAGTGGGCGTTCCCGCCGAGCTCGACCAGCAGGCGATGGTCATACGGCAGGGCGACAGCGGCGTTGCCGTGCTCGACAACGAGCGCTGGGTCGCGCCGCTGGGCGATCAACTGCGCGCCGCGCTGTCCACCCAGCTGGTGCGCCGCCTGGGCACCCAGGACGTGGCCGGTCTCACCCGGCCGGTCAATCAGTCGGTGCTGGGCATCAGGCTGCAGATCCGGCGCCTCGACGCCTGGCCGGGGCACGCAGTGCAGCTCGAGGCTGACTGGAGCCTCGTTTTCGCGCAAGACCCCCACGGTGTCCGCCTGACCTGCCATACGCAGCTGCAGGAAGCGGCGCCGGGTGGTTACGCGGACCTGGTGCGCGCGCAGCAACTCGCCATTGCGAGCCTGGCCGGCCGCATCGCGGAGGATGCGCGAGGCTGGGAGCAGTCGCGACAGCGTGGCTGCACGCCACAGGCCTGAGCCATCACACCCCTTACGCAACGTGCCCTTGCCGTGCAGCGGCCATTACGTTGGCAACCCCGCAGACTGTGATTGTTCGAGGCCTGTCGGAAAGCGACACCTGTACCTCTGCCTGATGCCCACAGCGTGCGTAGGCGGGTAGGTTGTCCCCCGAGCTTCGAACCCGACCGTTACCAGTCACGCACGTCAGGGTAGGCAACTGCTGGTCGTGCACGAGGCCACAGCTTCAATCTCCAATGGTCAGGTTGTTAAATGTGACAAGGCAGAGCAGAGCTTTGCGATCCACCACATTAACGATTTACGTCGGGCGGACGGCGACACGCGTCGCTTGTTAAAGGTTCTTATAGACCGAGCCGGTTTGCGCGGAGTCTTACCCAAAGGGCGCCTAATGACTCACCGCCCTTTTGCGCAAAGCGCATCAGCCCCGGAACACACCGGAAATCAGGCGGGAAAAGTCATGGACACCACGCGGGCGCCATCTGCCGCATTGTCCGCGTGAAAAGCGCCGCCGTGCGCCCCTGTCATCGCGAACCGTCAGCGTTTAGTGCCCGTTGTGTCCCTACGTCGAGATCTGAACCGGCGGTTCGCCGCCGTGAGCGCGTTCTGGGTCTGATTCGTCGGGATTCGGTCGAAGTCCACGTACCGGCAAACCGAAGCTGTCGCCCGCCCTGAGATCGAGACGCAACAGCGCCTCGTCGTCGAGACTCTCGCCGTGATGGCAGCGGCAATGCGTGTCGACGCTCGTACGCGCGAATTGTCGGCGCTCTCGCGCGCTCCTATTCGGCCTGCACGACTTCATCCACCATTTCGTTGAAATCGTCGACGAGTCTTTTCACTTCGCGCCGACCGCTCGCCGGCACGACCGGCGAGCGGTCCGAGACGAAAGTCGCGGGCCCAAATCGCCAACTGATGCGATGGCCGCTGCAAGTACCACGCCGCCAATCAGCGAGAGCACCACGGCGAACACGAGTATCGTGGCCGACGTGCCCAGAAAACGGCGAGCGCGCAGCAGCAGTGCTCGAGTTTGAGCGAGCCCCCGGACTGCCCGCATAGCGCACCCACACGTCGTCGCTGTCGGGTCCGCGACACCTGGCTGTCCGGCGGCAGCTTCACACGCCACGCGTTTTCGAGCGGACCTGACGTGTGCTGGCACGGCGCCGGGGAGCCAAGCGCAATCGCATCGCTCGCATCGACGAACGGCACGCAGAGCGTCGTCGTGATCCGCAAAGCCTCGACCGCGATCAGCAGCGGGCGCTGCACATGCCCGGTGTCGATCTGTGCGCGCTCGCGGTTTTCGAGCACGAGCGCTGTGATATGGACGACAAGGTCAGGCCGACCGTCATCCGGTGGCCTTTGCCGCCGCCACGCTCATGCTATCAGCTTGCGGCGACAACGCGCCTCACTCTCCGCCGCAAACTACGCCCGACGTCGATGTCGAGACCATCAAGCCGCACGCGATCGTTTCGAGTACCGAACTGTCTGGCCGGCTGCCGGCGATCCGTGTCGCCGAGGCGAGGCCGCAGGCCGAACGCATCGTCAGAAAGCGGCTTTTGACCGAGGGCGGGGCAGGTCGCGGCCGGCGCCGTGCTGTATTAGATCGATGCATCCAGCTACCAGGCCACTTACGACCAGGCGGTCGGCACCTGGCCAAAGCCGGCGCGACCGCCAACGCCGCTTAAACCAAGGCGACGCGTTACGCGGATTTGTCGAAGATCCAAGGCGTGAGCCGCAGCTTTACGACGACGTCATTGTCTCGCTCGAAGAGGCCAAAACCGAAGTTATCGCCGATCGCGCCGCGCTGAAGACTGCTGCGATCAACCTCGGCTACACGAACGCAATCGCCAGCGCCCCTTGGCCATTTTTTCATCGACACACCCTGACCGTGGCCGCTCCTAACCGGCTCGTCATTCAGTTCACTGCTGACCGGACCGACGATCTCCGCCGGGGGGGCCGTACCATCCCGACGCGAGCATGGCTCGCTCCAGTTCCTCCAGATAGTCGTTTACCACCCACTCAAACTCGTCCGTGCCCAATTCGCAGTCGGATGGGTTGAGTACTCCGCGCGCCTTGCGAATGGCGATGACGCTCGCTTGAATCGCCCTGATCTCGTCACATCCTGCACGTTGGAGCCGGCGGTCGTCGTTGTTTTCCATCGTCGTGTCATCCTTGCCAACGTGGCGTTCAGGTTAGTAGCGCCGCTGCCCGTCGCAGATATCAGGAGCAACGCATAGCTGGAAGCGTCGTCAGCTCAGTCTGATTTTGGACTGTACGCAAGGACGCGGGGTCCGCTTTCAAGGAGCGTCAAGCTCAGTCGGCTGCGCAAGGTAGGGCCACCGTAGCCCTCGGCAATCTCAAGTACGCGGCTTAACTCAGGGGAGAGCTCGACGCCGGTGGCGCCTCCCCGACAATCGCGGCCCGTAGTCGTTCATCCTTCGCGACGGCGCGAAGGATCCGGTCGCGCAAGACGACGTTGAAAGCTTCGGCCTGTTTCCGGCTGCCGGTGAAGTGGTAGTGTTGCCCGACGCCGGAAACGCCGGAATCGTTGACCTGACTGCTCGCCGACAGCAACAGCACGTCGAAGGTGACCGTCCTGGCTTCGAGCATGGGTTCGCCCCCGGGCGTTCTGACCTCGTCGGGCAGCACTTCTTTGCAGGCACGATCCAGTCTACAAGTGCGGTCTGGCTGCCATGCAAACTGGTGTGCGCTCGCGTGAACGAGATATCCGAGCTGCTGCTGCGACACATCACAATGCCTACCGCGGTCGTGTGGAGCACCGGTTTCCAGATATGGGTTTGGCTGCTGTCCATCTGGGTCACGCGCTTTGTCCGAATGCGCGTAAATGGCTGCCCGCCTTGTCGCGAGCAGGATCCCGGCGATTCCACCGCCGCCAATGACAGTACGGATTGGGCGAGACATAACGGTTCCTGGTTGAACGAAGTACGCCGGCCCTGCGAATGGACGACCGATGTCCACAATCAATGAGCCTGCGAGGTATCCGCCGCCGAGCGCGTGCGCCATGGACCTGTCGAGCGAGCCATCATGACGGCTCGCGCTTTCCCGGTTTCCCAAAAGCTCGTAAAAATACGTCCGTGCCGCGGCGTGTCCGCTTCCTGATTTCCCTATCGGTTGCCGGCTTCACAACTCCGAATGCGATGCGCATTTGCAGATCACCTGCCCACAGGCTCAGCAGGTCCTGGGCCGCGAGTTCCGGCGAGTCGACGATCAGTTCGTTGCGTGCCGCAGCCTCGCTGATGATGCCCGCCAGTACCGTCCGGGTGCGCCCCGGTCCTGCATCGTAAAAGCGTGTCCTTAGCGGCAGGTCGTCGCGCAACACGGTCGGCAGCGTGTGCGCCATGCCAGCAACGTGGACATTGACGATGATCGTCAGGAATGCGGCGCCGATTGCAGACAGCCGTTCCCGTAAAGGTAAATTTTCGGAACCCGCGGGCGGCAGTCCCCGGAGCATCCGGTCCGAAACGTCACCCACGACTGCCTCGAATAACGCTTCCTTGTCGGAGAAATGGTTATAGACCGTCATCTTTGACACCCCCGCCTCCGCGGCGACGGCCTCCATGGTCACGGTGTCGTAGCGCTGGCTGGCGAACAGCCTGGTTGCTGCTTCCACAATCGACGTGTGCTTGGCGGCATCTTTCGGCCGACCGATGCGGCTCTCGGACGAACATTTATGCACGTAATATTTCCTCTTTGCAATTTATGTACTTTGCAGTCTACTATATCAGTTGCTGTACTTATGGGTATAGAAACACATGCGCACGTCAAAGACTACCAAAAACAGGTCTCGTCGCAATAGGGCGTCCTGCTACGCTGGATCGCTTAAAACGAACGCTTGGAAAATGAATGAAGACACTGGATCCGGCTGTGACTCATTTGCTCAAACGGTTGCACTGTCCGCTGGAGGTGTCCCTGACCTGTGTTCGGTGGTGCGTCCCCTTTCCGCTAAGCTGCGTTAGTCTTCGCTATGCTTGGGCCGGCCCCCACGAAAACCGGACACTGGGGTAACACTACTACTATGAGGTGGTCTTCCGCCTATGTTTAAGCCTACAACTAACAAGATGGAACCCGTTGAGGTTCTGACCCAGCCGGAGCGGCGCCGACGCCGCTCGGTTGAAGAGAAACTGGCCATTGTGCGTGAAACCTTCGAACCTGGAGCCACCGTTTCTGGCGTAGCCCGTCGTCATCAGGTGAATGCGAACCAGGTGTTCGCGTGGCGCAAGCGCTATCGGGACGACAGCCTGTACGCAGTGAGTGCAGGTGAGCATGCGGTGTCGGCATCGGACTTCGCCAAAGCCATGAAGCAGATTCGTGAACTGCAGCGACTGCTGGGCAAAAAGACAATGGAAGTGGAAATCCTTCGCGAAGCAGTGGAGTATGGTCGGGCAAAAAATTGCGCGCCCACCATTGCTGCCGGGGGGGAGGCGACCGATGAAGCCGGTCTGTGAAGTCCTAGGGCTGTCGCGCTCGAATCTCGCACGCCGCCGCTCAATTCCACGAACTGGGAACATAGGTGCTACTTCGCGTAGCGATCACTCTGAGTCCAATGTCACTTAGACCGGACTGTGGGGCAGATATTCGGCATTGACCGAATCATTTTGAAACCCGTCCTCTGACACCCGCGCCGATTGACGGCAACGCAGATGACGCCTGATCGGTACGCTATGCCATGAAGCGCGAACGCTTGACACACTCACAGCGCAGAGAACAGACTCGAGAGTTCCTGTTCGAGGCTGCGCGGAGGATCTTCATTGAAAAGGGACTGGCCGCAACAAGCGTGGAGGAAATCGCTAAAGCGGCTGGCTATACGCGCGGCGCGTTCTATTCAAATTTCGGCGGCAAACTGGAACTGCTGATCGAGATACTGCGCCGCGATGGCGATAGGGCGCTAGCGAATCTTGAGCGGCTCACGAACGAGCGTGGCACGCCCGAGGAAATGAAGGAGCGCGCCGTCGCCCACTACAGCAGTTCTTTTCTTGAGAACGATTGCTTTCCGCTTTGGGTCGAGGCCAAAGTACTGGCGTTCCGAGACACCGGCTTTCAGCAGCGCATCAATGCCTTCCGGCAAGAAAAGCTCGAACAGATTAGCGCGTACATCCGTAGGATTTCGGAGTGCGATGGCGGCCCGATCGGGCGCCAGACCGACGCCCTCGCGCTTGGCTTGATGAGCCTGTGCGATGGTGTGCAGTTATTTAGAATGGGCGATCCGCATTTGATGAGTGACAAGGTGATGCAAACAGTGCTTACCGGATTCTTTTCATGTGGATTGTGGGCATCGCCGCAAGAAATACCTTTGGCCGCTCATCGGACGGGCGTGCCCGACTGAGTCGGGGGACGTCGGAACGCCACTGCGGGGCGTATAGGATCCGCGACCACGGCCTGTCACGTTGCCGAGGTGCTCGCGTAAGATGGCCCGATGATGAAATCGAAATCCCTCTATCACGGGCACCGCTTTCCGGCAGCCAAAATCCGTCGACCGCTTTCTGAGCAATCTACCTCTTTGGCACTGCGCCGGCTCACCACCGCGAAGTTGACAGCGCCGCCGTCAGCATTACCGATCTCGTCAAGGAGCGCACATGGCGTCGTCAAGCACAGTTCTTCTGCGGCGGTTCACGAACAAAGCCAGACAGAATTGATAGCCCGCGCACAGGCGCAGTTTCATGGATCGAGCGAGGAGTCTCTGACTCTCGCGGAGGACTATGACACGCTTGCACCTCGACTGCGTGGATGGTTTCTAGAAACGCTCGGACTATCTAGAAGATTCGGAATCTTCGCCAGGTCAAGCTTCAGTCGTTCGTGCCGTTCCGCCCGGCATAGCGGACCGCCAAATGCAACAGAATCGTCTCGTTGGCTTCACATTGAGCCGTTGCCAGCTACACATGCACCGATAAACTACCAGCGACAGAATGCACGGTTCCTGTCGTCAGATGTCGACGGTGAACAACGAATTGTGCGATTTTGACGTCGCACAAGGACGATTGCATGACGTTAGTATTCCCTATGTTCAGCGTTTTCACTCAACACCCTGCTGCAAGTCGACAAAACCCCTGTTGCGTATCTGGCGCACGCAGGGCCGAGGATGGCGACATCGGCGCGGCCACACGGATGCACGCCGGTCTGCCTGGAAGCTCAGAAGCTATGGCGCACACCCACACTGACCTGCGTCTGGCTGTTAGTACCCGAAGGAATGCCGGTGTCCGCTATTTCGGCGTAGGAAAGGCTGAGGCCGTTGCCTCCGGAGACGTGTTGATAGGCTGCCTCGGTGTACAGCAGCGTCCTCCTGCTCAGGTCGTAATCGACCTCCATCGTGACCTGCTGATTGTGCAACGTTGCGCTCGTAGCACCGGAAAGGTGCTCAGTCGTCAAAGTGTAGCCGGCGCCAAGGCTCAGCACGTGCGTGAGCGGGTAATGTCCGTAAGCGCTGTAGTTATCGAAGCGGAGGTCTTCTCCGGCGCTCACACCGAGCAAGTTCCCGCTCGCGAGCGAGAGGTACGTGGAATGTGTATACAACAAACCGGCCGTCCCGCCGCCGATGTCGAAACGGGCACCCGCGCCCAGCACGGTCTGATCGCTCGCGGCGATGGCGTACCCCATGTTCGAATTCACCGCACCGGCGGCGTTCGCGCTCGCCGGATTGATTGCGCTCATATAAGCCGCTGCTACTTGGACCGGACCGTGGTCATAGCCAGTGCCGGCGCTCACGAGACGGTTGTTCTGAAACTGGCCAGCCGCGTTGGAAAAGGCATACATGCCGCCGAAATGCCAACCGCCAATCAACGGACTTTCATATTTCACGGCGTTGCTGACCGTGTAGCTGCCGCCCACCGTATCGTTGTCGTACACGTGTGCCGATGTGTTTCCACCAAACGTGCAGTAGGCCGAGACAGGGCATAGATAATCGGTGACGGACGCGTACTGCTTGCCGAGAGTCAATGTACCCCAGCGGTCATCCTTGAGGCCAACCCATGACTGTCGTGAGAACGTGTAGCCGCTGATGGAACTAGCGCCGTTATTGATGCCGAATTGACCTTCGAGATCGAAGATGGCGCGCGTGCCGCCGCCAAGATCCTCGCTGCCTTTGATGCCCCAGACCGTGGTGTTGTTTGCGGAATTCGCCAGCGCCCATGCGGGGCCGGCTTTACCGCCTGCGGTCTTTTCGCTGTTGGTGAACTGGACGCTTTCGTCCAGCGTACCGTACAGCGTCACGCTGCTTTGGGCATGAGCGACGGATACGAGTGCGCCCGCAACGGCGGTCGCCGCCAAATGTTTGATTTTGATGGACATGACTAGCGCAATTACGTTTTGATCAATAAGGAAGACGGTGTAAGCGGGGCCGGCATTGACTTAAATCTCACGATTTTTCGATCATTCGCCGCACCACCGGTCTATCGGTGGCGCGGCGCTTTCCCGGTGTCAGGCTTTAGCTTGCGAGCAGCTCACGCAGTGCGTTGTGGAGCACCTCGATATCGACGGGGCTGGTGCCCGGGCCGCCCGCGAAGTGCCCCCAGATCGAATCGACCACAACCAGCTTTGCATGTGGCATATGCTTGACCTCAAATTCGCTGTCTTCTGGCGGGAAGTAAAGATCGGTCTTGCAAGGCATGACGATTGCCTTTGCGCGAATCGACGAGAGCGCCATGACGAGGTCGCCTTGGTAAAGTTCGTTATTACTGATATCGCCGTTTTGCCACGTCCACAGCATGCCGAGCAGATTGTTTGCGTCCTTCGACAGCAGCCAACCCTCCCAAAAACCGACGAGAAAGTCTTCCAGGGAGGAATAGCCGAGCTTCTCGAGATCGAGCTTCTCGCGATAAAACGCTTGCGACAATCCCCATCCCGCATAAACTCGTGCCGCCGCGCGCAGACCTTTTTCGGGCTGCGTTTCGTACCAACCGTCAAGAAATGCGGCGTCGGCGGTGAGCGCGGCCTTGACGCCTTCCAGGAATACAAAATTGTGCCTTGAGCATTTCGACGATCCCTGGAACGGCAGGATTCGCTCGACCATGTCCGGATACATCGCCCCCCAATGGAACGTTTGCAACGCACCCATCGACCAGCCCGTGACGAGCGCGATCTTCTCGATGCCGAACAGTTCCGTGACCAGCCGCCATTGCATGCGCACGTTGTCATACGCGGTCACATTCGGGAAGCGCGCCTTACTGTACGGAGCAGGGGTATTGCTCGGGGACGATGAAAGTCCGTTGCAGAACATGTTAGGCACGATGATGAAGTACTTGCGCGGATCAAGCCCCTTATCCTCGCCAATCAGCCATTCGTTCTCGTAATGCTGCCCCGAATACCACGTGGGGTAGATAATCACATTGTCTTTCGCCGCGTTGAGCGTCCCATACGTCTTATAGGCCAGTTTGGCGTCGGGGACACGTAACCCGCATTGGAGCTCGATATCGCCGAGAGAATAGGTCTCGTAGTCCGACATGTTGATACATTCCTTATGAAAGATACATCGAGATGGGCGCGGCCAAGCGTCCGCTCAGGCCTTCTCGCGCCGATAATCGTCAAGCGCGATCGGCAGCCATGCCCGCTTTCTTCGTAACCTGCGCGATCAAGCCGTAGACGATTGCGCTCACTACGAATGCCGATACGGCTGTCGAGAATTCGGGAATCTGTTTTTCGACCGCGTACGCTGCCACCGATCCTATCGCCCACGCCGCGAACGCTTGAGCGCGCCACTCACGGTCAATGCCGGCGCCGGGGCGGGCCAAATACAGGTCGACGATCACGATTGCCCCGATCGGCGGGACGATGATGCCCAGCAAAGAGAGCCAGGGAATGAACAGCGCCCAGACGTTGGTTGTGGCCACGGCAATGCCGATTGCGGCCAGGACGACTGCGGCCGTGCGCATCTTGATGCCGACGATCCTCGACCAGCCGACGGCGGAGTTATAAAGACAGTGAGCGCAAACGGAGCCGAGGCTGCAAAAGAGGAAAACGACTGCAACCGCGCTCAGCCACGTGTGATGCTGATTCAGCATGTATCCAAACATGTTGTCCATCGCGAACGGTTGGGGATCCGGCAACGCGATGGCAGCCGTCATGATGCCGCCCATCAGCATCGCGTAGCAGTTCGCGAACGGAAAGGCCGTGAACGTCGCGATCCATGAATCGCGACCATTCTTTGCCCAGCGATTGAAGTCGGACGAGACTGTGCCGGCATCGACGAAGAGACTGATCACGATTGTCAATCCAACGCCGAATGCCATCGACGATGCCGGGTGGGTGCCGGTATAAGCAGACACGGCATGCCATCCCGCATGTCGGGCCGCATCGATTGCCACCCAGGTCCCGAGCACTAGAAAGAGCGGCACCGAAACCATGCCGAGCCAGTGAAGCCCGCGGATGCCTACGAAGGTGACCGCAAGATAGAGCAAGCCCGCGATAAACGTCATGGCGAGATAGTTCGCGCCAGACGATGAGTGAATAAGATTACCCGTAATACCGGTCTGTACCGCGTACCAGCCCAGCAGCAGGCTGGAAAGCAAGCCCGAAGCCAATGCATAGCCCTTGCGCCCGAAGACCTGGCTTGCCAACAGCGCGAAGTTGAATCCGTGCTTCGCTCCCAGACCGCCAAGCAAGCCAACATAAGCGAACATCAAGAGGTTGCCCGTGATCATCGCGCTCAGCGCACGCCCGAAACCCATTCCCGCGACCAGAATCGAGCCAGTCATCGCACTCGTGATGATCATCGGAAAACTGACCCACACGGTTGCAACCGAGGTAACACTGCGCCGCGCTGTTTTGGGGACGGGAGCGTGCTCGTATTCTTCGCCGAGCACGTGGTCAAGCGCCGTTTCTCTGCCGATGCCTACTGATTGTGGAGATGACATGACGTAGTTCCCAATGGGGCCAAGCCGCCGTCGCGCGAGCCTGAGCCGTGACCAAAAAAAAGCCCACCAGGCGCCTTTGCAGGCTGCGTGGTGGGCTCTGTTGCCTCTTGCATTCGTCGCTGTTGACGAAAGGATGTATTGCTGGTTCGAAGGATCTAGCAACGAAAAAGGGCTGTCAAGTCATTTGCCATTTCATCACGTTTCATTCAACGAGTATCCTGTATCGCGCTTCGCAACCGTCACGTTGCAGCGAAGGCGAGAGACGAATTCTGATTCCTTGACAAGCGTTCGCTTGTTTCGTACGCTTAAGCGCAATGAATGTATCTCCTTGTCGCCAACATTGTCGGCAAGAGCGAAAAGGCAATAGAGCCCGAACAGACTGATGAGTCTGCTCGGGCTTTTTTTTTGTTTCCCGACTCAACCCGGAGAGAAAGCAATGCGTCATGGTGATATTTCGAGCAGCAACGACTGCGTTGGTGTAGCTGTCGTCAACTACAAAATGCCGCGCCTTCATTCGAAGGCTGAGGTACTCGAGAACGCGCGCAAAATCGCCGACATGGTGGTCGGCATGAAGCAGGGTCTGCCCGGCATGGATCTCGTCATCTTCCCCGAGTATTCGACGCACGGGATCATGTACGACCCGAAGGAAATGTATGAAACGGCCGCCACCGTACCCGGTGCCGAGACCGAGATTTTCAGCGCGGCGTGCCGGAAAGCCAATGTGTGGGGTGTGTTCTCGCTGACCGGAGAGCAGCACGAAGAACATCCACGCAAGGCACCGTATAACACGCTTCTGCTCATTAATAACCATGGCGAGATCGTCCAGAAGTATCGGAAGATCATGCCCTGGACACCGATCGAAGGCTGGTATCCCGGCGACCGCACGTATGTATCGGAAGGACCGAAGGGGATGAAGATCAGCCTCATCATTTGCGACGACGGCAACTACCCGGAAATCTGGCGTGACTGCGCGATGCGTGGCGCAGAACTGGTCGTGCGCTGCCAGGGTTATATGTATCCGGCGAAAGAGCAGCAGGTGATGGCCGCAAAGACGATGGCGTGGATGAACAATGTCTACGTCGCAGTGGCGAACGCCACCGGTTTTGATGGTGTCTATTCGTACTTCGGCCATTCGGCGATCGTCGGTTTCGACGGTCGCACGCTTGGCGAGTGCGGAACGGAAGAAATGGGTATCCAGTACGGCGAACTGTCTGTCAGCCTGTTGCGCGACGCACGCAAGAACATGCAGTCGCAAAACCATCTCTACAAGCTGGTGCATCGCGGCTATACCGGAAAGATCAATTCGGGCGAGGACGTCCACGGTGTAGCGGCATGTCCTTACGAGTTCTACACCAAGTGGATCAATGACCCGGAAGGCACGCGCCGCGAGGTCGAAGCAATCACGCGCTCCATGCCCGGGACCCCGGAGTGTCCGATCGAAGGCATTCCGCACGCCGATCCGCAACACCGCTAACACGCCTGGCGCCGGGAAACCGGCGCACCGATTGACAAGGAACGATGCCAATGAAGGATATCCTCGCGCACTACAGATTGGCGACGGAGCGTTATTACCGGCCAATTGGACAAGAGATCGAACTATTCGCCGCGGCACACGCGCGGAGAATGCCGATAATCCTGAAAGGCCCGACCGGATGCGGCAAAACGCGCTTCGTCGAGCACATGGCGGCAAGCCTGAACAGGCCGCTCATTACGGTGGCATGTAACGAAGATACGACCGCTTCCGATCTCACCGGTCGCTTTCTGCTGCGCGGCGATAGCACTGAATGGCATGACGGACCGCTAACCACGGCGGTCCGTTATGGTGCGATCTGCTACCTCGATGAAGTCGTCGAGGCGCGTCCCGATACGCTGGTTGTCATTCATCCACTGGCGGATGATCGCCGCGTCCTGCCGCTCGACAAGCGTGGCGAATTGATTCACGCGCATCCCGACTTTCAGTTAGTCGTGTCATACAACCCCGGATATCAGTCGTTCGGCAAGGATCTCAAGGCTTCGACGCGGCAACGCTTCGGCGCGATCGAGTTCCAGTACCCTGATGAGGCGGCCGAGACCGATGTGGTCGCTCACGAGGGCGAAGTCGATCGCGACATCGCGATTAAACTCGTGCGTATTGCAACTCAATCGCGCAAGCTTCGCGGTCGAGGCCTGGCTGAGGGCATATCGACGCGCATGCTCGTGCACGCATGCGGCCTGATTCGAGGCGGAATCGACGCTCATGCAGCCTGTGCGCTCGCTATGACGCGCCCGCTCAGCGATGACGACGAAGTGCAGACCGCGCTCGACGGCTTTGTCCGCGCGCAATTCGGAGCTTGATGCCGATGCCCGCGGAACGTCTGGGCAACGAAAGCGGGTCGGCGATGCAAGGTGTCGTCGATGCATCGTTCACCGCAGCGACGCGGATGCTTGAATGCTATGCGGCCGGATTCGGGCAGTGGGATGTCGACGCAATGGAGGCGCGAAAAGAACGTGCGCCGACACGCGTCTGTGTGCAGGCCGACCGGCTCGACGAACTCGGCAGCGGCGCATTACGAACGTCGATCGGCGAAGGTGGCGTGATACGTCTTGCGCCAGCCATCGATGAAGGCAGCGACCGCTCTGGCGCGGCGCGCCTATATCAAGCTTCGGTGGCGCATGCGCTGGCGCATTTGAGGTATTCGCGTCCCGCTTCGCCGATCGGCAAGCGGGGCGCGCTAAGGATTGCGGTGGCGTCCTTGATCGAGGATGCTCGTGTCGAACGCTTGTTGATGCGTGATTACCCGGGCCTGCACAGCTTGTGGGGTGCGTTTCATACGGCATCGGGCGAACGCGGTATGTTGACCTTCGCGTCACTGGCGGCTCGCCTGGCGCGCGCGTTGCATGATGTCAGCTACGAGGATCCGAACGAATGGGTCTGTAAAGGCCGGAGACTTTTCGACGCAATTGCCGCGCATCACGAAGATATCGCCGCCTGTCACGAAGTTGCCGACATACTGGCCGTTGACCTTGCGCAGATGCGCGTGAGGTTCGATGTATCGTCGTACCGCGCTGAGCCGCGGTACCGCGACGACAATACTTATTTGTGGACGACCGAGTCCGAAGCGGTGCATGCACGAATGGAATGGGCGCCCGATGCGACCGACCAGACGACGGCGCGGCCGAACGCGGTGGACAGCATGCGCCTACTCGACCATCCGCCCATCGAGACAGAAGCGTGGCGTGCTTATAGGTATCCCGAGTGGCACTCACGAGTAGGGCTCCTTTTACCCGATTGGACGTGCGTCTACGACCGTGCGCCGGCCGCGGAACCTCTGAGTGGGAGCGAGCGTGTCAACGCTGGACTACTCGCCGTCCGGCAAGCGTTGCCATCTGGGTGGCAGCGACCGCCGAGGCGTCTTCGCCGCCGATCCGAAGGTGCTGAGCTCGATCTCGACGCGGTCATCGATGATGGCATCGCCCGACGCATGGGTGTGGCCGGCGATGGAAGAATCTTCGAACAGAAGCGGCGCACGCCGCCAAGCATGTCGGTACTGTTTCTGCTCGATTTGTCCACGTCGACAAACGACAGGATCGGCGTAACACAACAGACCGTGCTCGATATCGAAAAAGAGGCCGCTGCGACGATCGCGTCCGCGCTGGAGCCGACGGCCACACGCGTCGCGCTGCACGGATTTTCGTCAAACGGGCGTCACGATGTCCGATACACGCGTGTCAAGGATTTCGACGAACCGTTTGGCAAAGCGCAGCGAGAGCGGCTGCTAGCACAGAAAGGCGCATTGTCGACACGCATGGGCGCGGCTTTGCGACATGCGGCAGCGCAGTTCGATGAAGAGCAAAGCGAGGCGAAGCTATTGGTGCTCGTCACTGACGGCGAGCCGTCGGACGTGGATGTCCACGACTCCATGCATCTGATCGAAGACGCCCGCCACGCGGTATCGGCTCTATCATCGCGCGGGATCTTGCCGTTTTGCTTCGCATTCGATCGCGATGGGCACCGGTATGTCCGGACCATCTTCGGTCCCGGCCATTACCTCGTACTGAATGGCGCAGGGAACCTCGCCCAGCAGGTCAGCAAGGTACTTGCAAGCTTGAGGTGAGCGGCCATTGCCGAACATATGCCGGCTTTTTTTGGTCGGAGACAATGACGTATCGGGTCGCACGGCGCCCGGTTATTCTGGATCAGGCGAACTAGGCAATTACAGGCGCGTAAAAACGTGGCAAATACCGAAACGATCAAAGTAGGCGTTCTGTTTTCCGAGACGGGTATGATGTCGGCGATCGAGTCGTCGCAGCTTTACGGAACGCTTTTCGCAATACGCGAGATCAATGAGGCTGGGGGCATCGGAGGGCGCGAACTCGTGCCGATTCATCATGACCCCGCCTCCGATCCCGCGAAATATCGCATGTTTGCGGAACGGCTCATTCTGGCAGAAGATGTTCAGGTCATTTTCGGTTGCTATATGTCGAGCGCGCGAAAGGCCGTATTGCCGATTGTGGAGCGCTGCAATCGGCTGCTTTTCTACGCCACGCTCTACGAAGGCTTCGAGTTCTCCGATAACGTCATCTATACCGGTGCAGCGCCCAATCAGAACAGTGTGCAGTTGGCCGATTTCATGACGTCCAACTTTGGTGCGCGTGTCTATCTCGTCGGATCGAATTACATCTATCCCTACGAGTCGAACCGCATCATGTCCGACCTCGTCTCGCAGTACCGGGGTGGCGTGAAGTTGGGCGAACGGTACGTCCGCCTTGGTGCCACGGAGGACGACTTCGCCGCAATCGTCGAAGACATTCGCGCGGCCCGGCCCGATTTCATTTTCTCCACGGTGGTCGGCGACGCAACGCGGCACTTTTATAGCGCCTATGCACGAGCCGGCCTCGATCCGGCGTCGATGCCGATCGCGAGCCTGACGACCTCAGAAGTTGAAGTCGCCCAAATGGGCGCGGACATCGCCGAAGGTCACTTTACTGCGGCGCCTTACTTTCGCTCGATCGACTCTCCGGGCAATCTTGCCTGTCTGGAGAAATTCGACCGGATGTTCGGCCGCGAAACGATTCCTAACGCGAGCTGGGAAGCGGCGTACTTTCAAGTTCATCTCTTTGCGCAAGCCATGCTCGCGGCCGGCTCGCACGACCTTGAAACGCTCATGCCGGAATTGCTGCGCTGCGAATTGGACGCGCCGCAGGGACGCGTCAGGATCGATCCGTCGACTCACCACACGCATCTCAATCCGCGTATCGGCCGGGTCAACCGGGAGGGACAATTCGACGTTGTGTGGCAAGCCGTCGCCCCTGTACGGCCGGACCCGTATCTCGTCGCGCATACACTCGGCGACTGGATGGTTCAACGATGAGCTGGAGCAGTGAATGAACGACGAAGAGGAAGCCGGCCGAGGCGTGCCGGCGCCGGCCCTGCCCATCTCTCACTTGCTAATGGATTTGCGGTCATTGCGCGTGTGCGTGTTTCATCCGCACGACCGCGACGGTGCGCAGCTTACCCAGCAGCTGCAGCGCATCGGCTGCCACGTGCAGGCGTTTTGGCCGCCGCTGCCGTCTGCACCGGCAGGCACCGACGTCGTTTTCTTCGCCCTGTTTCCGGACATCCTGGACCTCCTTGACGATTGGTGCGCGGACGACGACGCACCACCGTCGATTGCGGTTCTCAACTATGAGAACCCGACGCTCATCGAGGCGATGCTGCACATCGACGCAAAAGCCGTCGTTACGTCGCCCATCCGGTCGTTCGGTCTCCTCAGTGCGCTCGTCCTTGCACGCGAGCTCGGGCAGGAGCGCAGGAAACTGCGCAAGCGCATCATGCGTCTCGAAGAAAAACTCGGTAGCGCGCGCAAAGTGGCGGAAGCACAGGAGATACTCTGCCGCCAGCGCGGCGTCAACAAGGCCGAGGCGTATCGCATCATGCGCGAGCAGGCGATGGCCAAGCGGATGACGGTAGAGGACATCGCTTCCGCGCTTATCAACGCGAACGACATTCTGTCGTCAGGCCGCTGACGCAGCACCTGACGCGGCAGGGTGATTCCGCCCTGACTTGCTCCTTCGCTTGATCGCTCTGCGGACGGCCGTCCGCGAGGCTGCAATCCCTCAGTCGTCATTTCGCGCACCGCGCGGTAAGACGCCGTGTAGCCAGAGCCCTTCAGCCGACGATTTACCTTTACTACGTGGTCTGCGGTGTCACCAGATTCAACGCCATGCGCGCAGCCGTGGTACGAGTCTCCACGCCCATCTTTTCGAAGACGTGTTCCAGGTGTTTGTTGGCGGTGCGCGGGCTCATACCGAGGATATCGGCGATATCAATCCCGCATATGAGTCGGTGAAGGTCAGTGAGACCTACACGAATGCGTTCGTCGAAGGGGCGCTGCGCAAATCGCGCTGACACCTTTAGTTACCCGTTACCTCAACGAACCAAAAGCGCCACTAGCCATGGGCTCGCGGGAGCTCAATCGTGCAACCGGCCGGGACATCGGGGATGTGAGCGAGGCTCTACCGCCCGCATATCACCGTTATCGGGGCCGTTCTTTCCGTTCGCACCAGCATCGGATCGTTTCGTAGGTGACCACGACATCCCGCTTAGCATCGACTCCTGTATGTCGCGCAAGCGCAGGCTTAACCGGTAGTACCAGCGAACCACACAACTGATGATGACGGCAGGAAGCGGTGGCCGCGATAAAGCGATTCTGTTTCCATTCTACCGGCGCCTTCTCACCAATCTGACAGTGCCCGCGGCGGCATTACATTTCTCATTTGACGCGACTGCACGGTCGCAGGGCAGACACAGTTTCCGCCGCACTGGATGACCTTACCTAGACTTCTGAACCGCGCGAGCACGGCTATTTCCAGGTTAAATGCTGTCTCCCCACGGGGTGTGGTACGCAACGCACCGTGCTTTGACAGCCGGCGCTTCCCGCGGTTTTTTGCCTCAGTCAGAGGAGCCGGGTAACACCCCTGGATCGCAGCCAGTTTTGATTAACTAAACTTCACGTTCGGGATGTGTAAGCGCGCTGAGCGACCAGATATTGTGATGGCAAGCATTCGTGTCGTCGGGCATCGGGCTCGCATAGTCGATGACGACGGCGGTTTGTGATTTCTCAAAGTCGCGATAGCCTGGAGCTCGATATGAACAGCCGATTCAAACTAACCTCAATCATCGCCTTGATGATGATTAGCGTATCCGCGAGCGCCGCGGAAAAATTCTCGGCAGAGGAATGTCACTCGTATCCCTTTGTAGCTGCCAAAGCGGGGATAACACATGCCGACATCATGCGGGAATTGTCGGAGCTCGAATCGGTTGGATACCAACCGGCCAGAAATGATCCGCAGTATCCGAACCAACTCACGCGGGCGGAGGAGCGCCTGCATGCAAAGTTCGTTGCCGATTGCGCCCCGGCAATGCAGGCGTCCGCGAAGGGGAACCAGGACGCCCCGCCAAGCTCCTGACCTGTCGGCTTGGGCCACGCCCGCGCCAGCTGCCTGGCGAGTTGCTTTCTGAGTCAGGATCGCGAGATTTAGTCTTCCGAATTTGATTCGCGCTACGCCCGGCCTCTAAAAATTCCGATTTCAGGGTCTGCACATCGCAGCCTCGTCGCCCACGGCATGACCTTCTGTCACGTGCCGTCATAGGCGATGCGCTGACCGAACCCTATCCGAAAGGAGCATTGAATTGATAGCGAAAGAAAGAAAATCTGACAGCGACCACGATGATCCAGATCGCTCGCGACGAAAGTTGATTGTTGGCGGCGGCGTGGCCGCAGCCGGTATGTTGCTGTCGGGCGTCGCGCAAGCTCAGAAGTCGCCCAGCGGCGCACCGACGATGGACGGGCTGCCCGTGCCGGTGCCGCCGGCGGATAAGACGGCCGGGCCGATCATCGCTGGCCGAGATTCCA
This sequence comes from Paraburkholderia sp. RAU2J, assembly GCF_003634845.1. Taxonomy (NCBI): domain Bacteria; kingdom Pseudomonadati; phylum Pseudomonadota; class Betaproteobacteria; order Burkholderiales; family Burkholderiaceae; genus Paraburkholderia; species Paraburkholderia sp. RAU2J. Next base: position 2,199,333 of record NZ_RBXG01000002.1, on the reverse strand, counting down.
GGTTGCAGGGACGCGTTGCGGTCGTCACCGGGGCGGCCCGCGGAATCGGTCGCGCCATTGCGGTCGAGTTCGCGGCAAATGGAGCGGACGTCATTGCGCTCGACATCTCGGGACCGGTCAGTACCGCCTCCGATGCAGCACCGGCCACGCCGCAAGAGCTTGCTGAGACAGTCAGCATGATCCAGGCGTACGGGCGCCGCGCCGAAGGTATTCGCGCGGACGTCCGCGACCTGGGCGCGCTGCGCGCCGCTGCTAATCGCATCGAACAGCATTACGGAAAGATCGATATCGTGGTAGCCAACGCCGCCATTCAGTACTGGAAGTCACTTCTGGACCTCCAGGACACCGAGTGGACGGACGTCATCGACAATAACCTGAACGGGACCGCGAATACTATCCGAGCGTTCGCACCCATGATGGTCAAGCGCAACTATGGCCGCATCATCGTCGTTTCTTCGATGCAGGGACGGCACGGTACGAAAGACGCAGCAAGTTATGCGGCGTCCAAGTGGGGCATCTTTGGGCTGATGAAGTCGGCGGCCCTCGAACTCGGTCGCTACAACATTACAGTCAACGCCGTGGTACCGGGGCTCGTCGCCACCGCTTTGACGCTGTACGAAAAGCGACTGACCGAAAGCGTCGGTGAGACCGGCTACCACAAACCGAACGGTTTCCTGACGCCGCAGGAGGCGTGGGACCGCCGCGCGGCGACGATGCCGCTTGGAGTCGGGTGGGTACAACCGGAAGACATCTCGCCTGCGGCGGTATATCTTGCCTCGGATGCCGCCGCGATGGTCACCGGCTCCGAAATCGAGGTTACGGGCGGCGACAGCGCGAAAAGTCTATAGATTGATTTGTGACTCGCTCCGCCTCTCATCAGGGCGTCGATGCCCCTTGATGCCGAAGTGCCGGTCGAGTTGCAGGGGAGCTAGGCGGACCGCTGTTCATTCGCCGCATGAGGCGCGTCAACTTGGCCCGGGCTGGCGAGTCGGCATGTTCGAAAGCGCGGCATGCCGTGATGCAGCTTCATGGGCTCGCTCGTGGTTAGGTCAGCATTGGCGCGATACCCGCCGCACCGCCGCGTCGTTTGCGGCCACCACAAGGCGGCTAATGCCCATTTCGCGGCTGGGAATCACTGAACGCGATCTCGCCCAGCACTCTGCGGAGCGCTGGGCTCAAACGTCATCGTTCGTAGTGCGTGCGATAGCTCGCCACGTCAGAAGCGATGGATCATAGCGACGCGATAGACCATCTGGTTCTCGCTGCTAGACATGCCGGCCGCGGCGGGGATTTGAGCGAAGTCAAAGTCAGTGCCGGTGTGCGCGCTGACGACGTGTTGGTAGGCGCCTTGCACATAGACTGACGTGCTCTTGCTCAGATCGTAGTCAAGCGTGAGACCGACCTGGTGCCATTTGGGAGTAAAGGAACCGCTCGTCGAGTGAAGATGGGCGACCGTAAACGTGTAAGCTGCACCGAGCCACAGGTCCGGTCGGAAGAAGTACTGCTCATTTGCTTCGAAATTGTCGAATTTCCACGAATTCCATGTGCCGCCCGAGGGTCCACTCTGTGACGCGAAATACGCGTTAAAAGTCGGGTCATACACGTCGACATGCGAATAGGCTAGCCCGGCCAGCGAATGGGCAAAGCGGTAAGACGCGGCCACGCCGATATCCTGCTGCGACGAACCGGCGAACAGTACGTCGGTGGCAACCGAGCCGCTTGAGTTCGCGCCAGGGTTGTCGAGCTTGAGATAGGACGCTGCCATCGTCAAACCACCGTTCTGGTAGTTCAACGTCGCGCCCCAGGTGCGATTGTTCGCGAACCCGCCCGCCTGGTTGCTAAAACCGTACATCGCTTCGCCAGTCAGGCCACGGTATGTCGGGCTCACATACTTGACAACGTTGTTCACGCGGAAATCCCAGTCTGCGTTGTCGTTGTCGAACGGGTGCGAGTTCACATCGCCAGCATAATTTCCGGCCGCGGTAAGGCCGCCGAAGCCAAGATCGTCGACGCTCGTATCGTACTGACGGCCGAACGTGACGGTCCCGTACTGATCGGACGACAATCCTACGTACGCCTGACGGCCGAACAGACGCCCGCCTTGGCCTGCCTGTCCACTGTTTGTATCGAAGCCGCTTTCCAGCTTGAATATCGCCTTCAGACCGCCACCGAGATCTTCATCGCCTCGCAAGCCCCAACGGCTCCCGTACGTGTCACCGCTTTTCATTTGATACGTGCCGTGTCCGTTTGCGTTGCTTGTGAAGTTGAGGCCCTCATCAAGAAGCCCATAGAGTGTCACGTTCGATTGTGCATGCGCAACGCCGGCGACCAGCGTCAAGGAGGCGAAAGCTGCCCACGTCAAGTTCGTCTTTTTCATTTTGACTCGCTATTTAAGGATTGTCCGCATAATGTTGCCAGGAGCCGCAGACGATCGATCTCGAGACTACCTACGCAATTTCGGTCGCTCGGCTCGAAAGGCGATGCAAGTCTAGGCAGCGAGAATTGCTACCGTTCACAACAAAATGAAATCGAGCATTCAGGAAAGTTAAACGAAGCGTGTGAGTCGTTCTCGGCGTGGAAAATGCCGACAGAAAGACGTGTTGCGGTGGCGCAAGCCGTTGTATTTGGGTACCCCTTCGCTTGACTTACTTTTTTTAGCGTTGGTGTCGGCGCGAAGCAAAACTAAAAAAGGCTTCATCAACGTGGAGCGGGCACTTTAGGGAAAGCGAGCAATGATGCACGCATCCTCAACCATGGACATTGCATCATGAATCAGCTTCAGGCGATGCGCGTCTTCACCCGTGTAGTCGGCCTCGGCAGCTTCAATCTGGCGGCCAGGCAGCTTGGCGTGTCAGCGGCATCGGTCACGCGCAGCATTGGCTTGCTGGAAGCTCATCTGCATACACGTTTGATCAACCGGACTACGCGCACGCTGTCGCTAACCGAGGCAGGTCGCGATTATCTCGAGGGCTGTCGCGCGATTATCGAGCAGTTGGACGAAATGGAAACGTCCCTCGTACAGTCGACCCGGGAGTTGCGCGGGGCGCTGCGGGTTGCAAGCGTGGCAACCTTCGCTGACGGCGGACTCGTACGCCTCGTTGCCGCCTACCGCGAGTTGCATCCTGGCGTGTCTTTCGAGGTAACGACTTTCGATGTCCATATCGACATGGTCGAAGGTGGCTTCGACGTCTGCTTCTCAGACGATCCCGGGCTATTCAGCTCAGCGCTCGTTTGCCGGCCGCTTCTGCGTATCCCGCAGATTGTCGTCGCATCGCCTCAGTACCTGTCCAGGCACGCCACGCCAGTTGCCCCCGCGGATCTGACGAGACACACGCTGCTGTACCGGTCAGGAAGCGGCGCTCGCTGCTGGGAGTTCGCGGATCGTAACCGGCTTTCTCGCGTCACCGCATCCGCCGGGATTGCGTCGTCCAGCTATGCAATGCTGAAGTCCGCATGCATGCACCACTTGGGAATCGCTTTGTTACCTCGCTCGATCGTTGAATCGGAATTGCAACGCGGCGCGCTTGTCGAGCTATTCGAACAGTTCAGTGTCGGCAGCGGCGCGCGAAATCTTTGCGCGTTGTATTCGTCGCCGGGCCTGTTGTCGAGGAGGGTGCGAAGCTTCGTAGACTTTGCGGTGGACCACTACCGCGCAATGGATCGTGCGTCATCGCTTAAGGCGGTCGCTTGAACGTCAAGCCACCGTCTTTCAGTGAGGCTTTGCGGCAAGCTCCGCACTGCACCTGACAACTGCACGTCCAGCCGGGCTGCGTGAGAGGTGTCTAGTTCTTCACGGCAATTCAGGTGATCGCTGAGCCGCATCACGCTTCAAACGCCGCCTGTCTGCCGTTCGACATGCCACCAGGCTGATGCGCTGTACGTGGAGCGGTTACCGAGAGAGGAAGTCGCAAAGGCCCGCCGCGGGCAGCAACGCGTACAAGCGTCCCCGACCTCTACGGTGCCGCCTTGAGCTCTCGTCCATAGGAGACTCGCTAACTAAAAGTTCCTTAATGTTCGAGGTAGAACCCTGTTAGCGCCCTACGTTCAGAATCCCCTCATAAACATGCGTGCCATGCATCAAGCGCATACCGATGCCTGCGCGCGATGACTTTGCGCTTTCCTGAATGGAGCTGTTCCGATGTTGAAACTGGTCAGGCTGGCGTTGACGCGGCCCTATACGTTCATCGTGCTTGCGATGCTCATTCTACTTTTGGGCCCTTTATCGGCATTGCGCACACCGACGGACATTTTTCCCGACATACGCATTCCGGTGATTAGCGTCGTATGGAGCTATACGGGACTTCAGCCTGACGACATGGCGGGCAGAATCGTTACCTATTACGAACGCACGCTCGGCACGACAGTTAACGATGTCGCGCATATTGAATCCCAGTCGTTCACGGGATACGGCATCGTCAAGATATTTTTCCAGCCAACGGTCGACATCCGGACCGCGACGGCGCAGGTCACATCGATCTCGCAGACCGTGCTCAAACAGATGCCGCCGGGTACGACTCCGCCGCAGATCCTCAACTACAACGCATCGACTGTTCCCGTATTGCAGTTGGCGTTGACAAGCGACACACTTGACGAGCAGCAACTGGCTGACTATGCGACAAACGCGATTCGCCCGCAATTGCTGAGTGTGCCGGGCGTCGCTATTCCGACGCCATACGGCGGAAAGACGCGAGAGGTGCAAATTGACCTCGATCCCAAAGCGTTGCAGGCGAGAAAGCTGTCGGCAGAAGACGTCGCCGCGGCGCTTGCCCGGCAGAACCAGATCATTCCTGCCGGCACGCAGAAGGTTGGCGCATTCCAGTACAACGTCAAGCTGAATAATAGTCCAGTAGACCTCGACGAGTTGAATGCGCTGCCTGTGAAAGTGGACGGCGACGCGACAATCTACATTCGCGATGTCGCGCATGTACGGGACGGATATCCGCCGCAAACCAATATTGTCCGGGTGGACGGCCGCCGCGCGGTGCTAATGAGTATCCTGAAGAACGGGTCCGCTTCGACACTCGACATCATTTCTGGCGTCAAGGCGAAACTGCCGCTCGTCGAAGCTTCGCTTCCCCCGCAATTGAAGCTGATCACGATGGGCGACCAGTCAAAGTTCGTCAAGGGTGCCGTGAGCGGCGTGGTGCGTGAAGGCGTCATCGCAGCGGCCCTCACGTCCGCCATGATCCTGCTCTTCCTCGGCAGTTGGCGCTCGACGCTTATCATCGCGGCGTCGATTCCGCTAGCCTTGCTTGCGGCAGTGGCGGCGCTTTCCGCGATGGGCGAGACGCTGAACGTGATGACGCTAGGCGGGCTCGCGCTGGCAGTAGGAATACTTGTCGACGACGCGACGGTCACCATTGAGAACATCAACTGGCACCTGGAACAGGGGAAAGACGTGCAGCGGGCGATCATGGACGGCGCGCAGCAGATCGTCACGCCAGCTCTGGTTTCATTGCTGTGCATCTGCATCGTGTTCGTTCCGATGCTGTTGCTCGACGGCATTGCGCGGTTCCTTTTCGTGCCGATGGCGGAAGCCGTGATGTTTGCGATGATCGCTTCGTTCATTCTGTCGCGCACGTTTGTGCCGATGATGGCGCAGTACCTCCTCGCGCCTCATGCGTCGGGCGGGCATGCAAGCGGCGAACTCGCGGCGATAGTCGAATCTCACGGCAGCATGTCGACAAGTCCAACGTCGCGCAATGCGTTTGTACGTTTCCAGCGCGGCTTCGAGCAATGCTTTGTGCGCGTGCGAAATGTTTACCGCGTGCTTCTCGGCCTTGCGCTGACGCACCGGAAGCGCTTTGTGGTCGGCGTACTGGCCGTCGTATGCGTGTCCTTCCTGCTTTCACCGTGGCTCGGACGGAACTTCTTTCCCGACATCGACGCGGGCGAGATCTCCTTGCATGTGCGCGCGCCGGTTGGGACACGCATCGAAAATACGGCAAGTATTTTCGATCACGTTGAAAACACCATTCGCCAGGTTATTCCGCCGGGTCAACTCGGCAGCGTGGTGGACAATATTGGCCTGCCAGTCAGCGGTATCAACCTGACATACAACAACAGCGGCACCATCGGTTCGCAGGACGGCGACATCATGATCTCGCTAGGCGAGAATCACGCGCCAACAGCTCAATATGTGACAAAGCTGCGCGAAGTGCTGCCGCACCTATTTCCGGGTACGACTTTCTCTTTCTTACCGGCGGACATCGTTAGCCAGATCCTGAATTTCGGCGCACCGGCACCGATCGATCTGCAAGTCGCCGGGCCGGACCAGGCCGGGAATCATCGGTACGCGAACGAACTGTTGCGACGGGTGCGGATGGTCTCCGGTATTGCCGATAGCCGTATCCAGCAGGCGGTCACTTATCCGCAGTTCACCATCACGGTGAACCGCTCTCACGCGGGACAACTGGGCATTAGCGAGGAGGATGTGACGGACTCCGTCGTTGCAACACTCGCAGGTACGAGCCAGGTAGCGCCCACGTACTGGCTCAATCCAACGAACGGAGTTTCATACCCGATCGTCGCGCAAACCCCCGAATACTGGATGGCATCGCTGTCCAATCTCGATAATCTCCCGGTAACAGACGCAAGTGGCCGCTCGCAATTGCTCGGCGGTGTCGCGAGTATCGCGCGCGGCGTCGGCGGCGCGGTGGTATCGCACTACAACATCGAGCCGCTGTTTGATATTTACGCCACTCCGCAGGGTCGCGATCTGGGTGCGGTCGCGAGCGACATCGACGGCATCGTGCGTGCCACAGCGAAAGATGTGCCCAAAGGCTCGACGGTCACACTGCGCGGTCAGGTGCAGACCATGAATAGCGCATTTACCGGGCTGTTACTCGGCCTCGTCGGGGCCATCGTGCTCATCTATCTGCTGATCGTCGTCAACTTCCATTCGTGGGGCGACGCATTTGTGATCATCTCAGCGTTGCCTGCGGCGCTGGCTGGCATCGTGTGGATGCTGTTTGCGACGCACACGCCGCTGTCGGTGCCGGCGCTCACTGGCGCGATTCTTTGCATGGGTGTGGCAACTGCAAATAGCGTGCTGGTCGTCAGCTTTGCACGCGAACGGCTCGCGGTGACTCACGACGCCCTGCGGGCGGCCTTCGAAGCGGGCTTCTCGCGGTTTCGTCCTGTGTTAATGACGGCACTCTCGATGATCATCGGCATGGCTCCGATGGCGCTGGGTCTCGGCGACGGTGGTGAGCAGAACGCGCCGCTCGGACGAGCCGTTATCGGCGGCCTGATCTGCGCGACCTGCGCCACCTTGCTGTTCGTTCCGGTCGTCTTCAGTCTCGTGCATCGGCGCGATGCCGCCCCACCTGACGCTGGACCGGGAGAACACGACTCACACGATCATTCACCTTCCGAACCTGGAGTCATCCATGTCAACTGACATCGACATAGCAGCGCCGCGGCGGCTGCGGCCTCTCAAACTCGCAGGAGTTGTCGCTCTGCTGGCTGCCGCAGCGGTTGCAGCGACCGGCATCGCAACGCGCGTCCATGCAAAGGAGCAGATGGCCAAATGGTCGGCCGCGCAGGCGATTCCAACGGTCGTCGCCAACCCGCCGTTGCATGATAGTTCTGCGCAGGTGCTGGTCTTACCAGGCCAATTGTCGGCCTATGTGAAGGCACCGATCTATGCGCGCGTGTCCGGTTATCTGCATGCGTGGTATGCAGACATTGGTGCGCACGTGAAGGCCGGGCAGTTGTTGGGCGAAATCGATACACCCGATCTCGATCAGCAACTCGCTCAGGCACGTGCCGATCTGCGCACCTCACAGGCGAACGAAACGCTCGCGGCATCCACGGCGCGCCGGTGGACCGAGATGCTGCAGCAGGACTCCGTATCGCAGCAGGAAGCAGACGAAAAGACCAGCGACCTTGCGGCAAAGCAGGCGATGGTGGCTGCGAACCAGGCGAACGTTGCGCGGTTGGAGGCCCTTGAATCGTTCAAACGGATCACCGCACCTTTCGATGGGATCGTGACTGCGCGAAAGACCGATGTCGGCGCGTTGATCAGCGCGGGCGGCGGCAACGGACCGGAGTTGTTCACCGTTTCCGACGCACGGCAACTGCGCTTGTACGTCAGCGTGCCGCAGAACGAAGCCGCCGTAATCCGGCCCGGACTGGTCGCGAGTCTGACCGTGCCGGAACGCCCTGGTATGCAGTTCTCCGCAAAGCTTGTCGACACGGACGACTCCATCACACCTTCTTCGGGGACGCTGCTGGTGCAATTGGCAGTCGATAATTCCAGCGGCGTGCTGATCCCGGGCGAATACACCGAAGTTCATTTTGAACTGCCCACGGACAACCATGCGATGACAATTCCTGCTAGCGCGCTGATGTTCCGGGAAAGCGGTTTGCAAGTGGCGGTGGTCGGTCCGGGCAATCACGCAATGCTGAAGCGGGTGAGCGTCGCGACCGATCTGGGTACCAAGATTGTGATTGCATCGGGTTTAACTGCCACCGACCGGGTGATCGACAACCCGCCTGATTCGTTGGCAAACGGCGATCCAGTGCGACTTGCTTCGACATCCGCGACGACCGCGCTGACACAGCACAATGAAGCGGAGCGCAGTCATGGTTAGGCGTCGCGTATGCACGGTTCTGATTGCCGCAGCGCTCGTGAGCGGGTGTTCGTTCGCGCCGCCGTATCAGGTACCGCCGTCGGCCATGCCGAGCGCGTTCAAGGAGGCCGGCGGATGGCAACTCGCCGAGCCTGCCGACCATATGCCGCGCGGTGAGTGGTGGACTGTGTACCGCGATCCTGTCCTCGATGAACTGGAAAGCAAGGTGGCCGGCGCTAACCCCGACCTGGCCGCGGCAATTGCCAGGCATGACCAGGCGCAAGCGTATCTGGACCAGGCTCGCGCTGGCCTCTTTCCCACCATCGGCGCTTATTCGCAGTTCTCACGCTCGCGTCAGTCCGACGACCGGCCATTGAGGGGCGCTAATCAACCAGCGCTCTACAATTCGGCGACTGTCGATGTCGGCCTGAACTATGACCTCGATCTGTGGGGAAAGGTGCGCAATGAGGTTGCCGCGGGCAAGGCGGCGGAGCAGGCGAGCCAGTACGACATCGAGTCATTGCAATTGAGTTTGCAGGCAAAGCTTGCTGAGGCGTATTTCCATCTGCGTGGTCTCGATCGACAGCAGGAATTGCTGGCGGATACCGTTCGCACCTATGAGCATGCATTGCAGTTGACTGAAAGCCGGCACGGTGGGGGTATCGCATCCGATCTCGATGTGTCTCGTGCTCAAACCCAACTTGAATCGGCAAGGGCGTCAGTTGAAGATGTGTCGGCACGAAGGGCCTTGTACGAGCATGCGATCGCGACTATTGCGGGTGAAGCGGCTTCAAAATTCTCTCTAGCGCCCGCCGTCGCCCCGACGTATTTGCCGTCGATCCCAGCTGGAGTGCCTCTCGCGCTGCTGCAACGTCGGCCCGATATTGCGGCTGCCGAGCGCCACGTCGCCCAGGCGAACGCGCAGATCGGCGTCGCCAAAGCAGCTTTTTTCCCGGATGTGTCGTTAGGTCTTGACGGCGGTTATCAAAGCACAACTTTATCCCCGTGGCTGGCAGCGCCTAACGAGATGTGGTCGATCGGTCCGAGCCTGCTGATGACCCTGTTCGACGGCGGCCGGCGAGCGGCCGTCACGCGGCAGGCGCAGGCAAAGCTCGCGGAAAATGGCGAAAAGTACAAGGCGACGGTGCTACTGGCAGTACAGCAGGTCGAAGATCAGCTTTCGCAGTTGCATTACCTGGGCAACGAGTCCGCGAAAGAAGAAGGGGCGCTTTCGGCTGCGCAGCGTACGCTCGAGTTGTCGATGTCGCGTTACCGCGATGGCGTCGTCAGTTATCTGGATGTCGTCACTGCGCAGGCAATAGAACTCGAAACGCAAACCTTGGTGCTGGATTTGCAAACTCGCGAGTTGATCGCCTCCGCTGCACTGATAGACGCGTTAGGCGGTGGATGGGCCAACGAACCCGCCGATATGCCTACGTCCACAACGACGAAGTAATAGTCACGTTTCGCAGAACAGGATGCCTCGCAGCGATTCGCGGCGAGGCGTCCTGCTCGTCATGCACAACGCGAGTTAAAGACAGACGTCTAGAAGCGGTGGCGCAAACCCATTGCGACCACGGTCTGCTGATTGCCTGCTGACGGTGCCAGCGTGAAGATCGAAGCGTTGCCGAGCGCCGGTATGCCGCTGGCGCCGGACACATGCTGATAGACCCCTTCAAGATAGACGTCTGTACGGTGCGACAGCGCATAGTCGGCTTGCAGCATCACCTGATTCCATTTGGGCGATGCGACGCCGCTCGCGCTGCTGAAATGCCCATCGGTGAAGGTATAAGAGCCGCCGAGGCTCAGGGCGGGCGTAAGCGCATATCGCGCGTTCAGTTCGTAGTTGGTGAACGTCAAGAGGTCCCCCTTGAGAGCGACGTACGCACCGCCTTGCGCGACTTGAGCTGGGTCGTCCATGATCGTGCGCGTGACTACCAGGCCGACGGTGGCGGCCCCGAATGCGTAACGGCCCGCTGCGCCGAGGATGCGTTGACGCGCGCCCGTCAGCATCGCGTCGCCGTCACTGCTGCTGATCGCACCACCTGTGTTGGTGGGCGCGTCGACGCCGCCTGGATGATTACCCTGAAAATATCCGACTGCCAGGTCAACCGGCCCGCGCGACCATGCGGCTCCGGCGCTGAACGCGTTATTGTTGCTGAAGCCGCCAGCCGCATTGCTGAATGCATAAGCCCAGCCGAATTTGAAACCGTGGTAATCCGGGCTGCGGTACTTGACCGCATTGTTCATGCGGAAGTCGTTAGCCAGGTTGTCGTTATCGAATGGGTGATCCGCGAGATTTCCGCCGAAGCCGGAGCCGGTTGCCGACAAGGGCGCGACAAAGTCGACGAGGAAGTCGTATTGGCGCCCCATGGTCACCGTGCCCCACGTGTTGCTCGACAATCCCACCCACGCCTGCCGCCCGAAGACGTCTCCGCCATTAGCCAGTTTGCCGTTGGTAATGTTGAATCCGTTCTCCACATCGAACACCGTGTGCAAGCCGCCGCCCAGGTCTTCGGTGCCACGCAGCCCCCAGCGGTCACCGTTGAGATTGCCGCTCGCCATCATCCAGTTGTTATGTCCCTGACCGTTGGCTGTCTTCTGGTTACTAACATAGTTGATAGCCGTGTCGAGCGTGCCGTAGAGAGTGACATTGCTCTGAGCGTGCGCGGCTGTCGCGAAAGCCGCCGCTAGCGCCGCGCAGCCTGTTGCCAATGCTTTATTCATGTGATTTTCCTAGGGAGAGATAGGTCTGCCGCGCTTTCGGGCGCGAGTGCGCGCCTCGATGCGACCGACTGGCGGGAATGTATTCGGACACGATTGGCTGCGGATGATAAAAAGCGATCGATTAAATGAAATTCCTTTAATGTTCCGATCCGCACGGGTTCAGCGATTCGTCATCGCACACTATGTCTTCGATAAACTAATTTTCACCGTTCAGCTAGTTATCCGATAAAGGTGGCTGGTTATGCTGATCCTCAACCGGTTCTCGCGAGGCATAACGCTCAGCGACCGGCTAATTAACCTAAATGTTGAGGATGAGAAAATGAAACGGATCACATTGGCGATCGTTCTCGCTGGAACACTGTCGGCCGCAACGGCCTTTGCGCAGTCGGCTCCGGCCGGTTCCGCGGGTAGCACGCAGATGAGCAGTCAGGCGGCTCAGGTCGCGTCAAATGCCACATCGGCGGGCGCGGCCAGTGGCCAGTGGGTGCCGCCATATGGTCAAGCGGAGGCGCCGAAGACCCGCGCTCAGGTCTACCAGGAACTAGTGCACGCCGAACAGGATGGGCAACTTGCTTACCTGAACTCGACGATCTATGCGCACCCGTAACGTAGCAAAGCGCCTGGCCAACGGCGGCACGATGACGTCGTTGGCTGAGATTCGTGCCCTACAAACGCTTGTAATCTGGAGCCGAGATGAACCGAAGCCGATCCTCGAAATTTCGCATGGCCTTGATTTTGGCGACCGTTGCTAGCGGTCTCCTGTCCGGCTGCGCGGCGGACGCAACGAAGGCCGCCGACCAATGTGTCGGTCCACCAAGCTATTGCAACGTCTACTTTGGCGGATCATAGGGAGTGCGCTTCCCTTGGTCGGGAAGCGTACAGTCAGCGGCATGCGAAGCGGGAAAGAAGCGGGAAAGAAGCGGGAAAGAAGCGGGAAAGCCACTATGTGTCGGATCGACCGGCAACTTTCGTCAACCATTCGTCAGCGTGAGCTGATAGCCGTAGCGTTTTAACGTATCGATGTGTAAATCCGGATAATGCGGCGCGAGCTTGCGACGCAGACGCGATATCACAAGATTGACGCTCGAAGCAGCAACGTCATCGTGATCAGGCCACGCATAGCGGATCAGATCGGATCGTGACACAGGCAGATTCGGCTGGCGCAGCAGGCATTCGAGCAGCATGGATTCGCGGCGCGTTAGATAGAGCCGCTGTCCCCCCAGCACCAACTCCCGCGTGGCGGTATCGAATGTGGGACAAACGGGCACCTGTCCCTCCCGTTGGACCGCATCAGGGCTAACGCGCCGCAATGCATGCATGCGTTCATGCAATTCAATGAAAGACAGCGGGTGGCAGAAGCAGGCGTCAGCACCGGCTCGCAGTACCTGCGTCCTTTCCTTTGCGTGAGCCGCACCGAGCGTCACGATAATCGGTGCACCGCGGCTTTCGCTCGCGAGTTTGGGTAGGGCAGCTAGCAGGCTGGCATACGGCGGGACGTCTGTCGACATGACAATCACTGCGTCAAAGAGCTCTTGCCCAGCCAGGAAGATCGCATCCTTCAAATCATCGACCTGCTCGAGGCTGTGCGCGCTCTCGATCAGGGCTTTGTGAAGCCAGGCGGCTTCCGGTTGTGTACCGGTAACTAGTAGGACACGCATGAACTGTCGAGTGCGAGGGGTTGATTGAGAAAATCGGTCATGTCAATGTTTTGGTCCAGCACTGAATCGTCACGCGCGTGCCCGGGTTCGCATCGCTGATGCGCATGCTGTAGTCATGCACGTTCACGACTGCCGAGACGATGCTCAGCCCGAGACCGGAACCCGGCAGATGTCGCGTCCGGTCGCTGCGATAAAAGCGCTGCAGGACCGCGTTGCGTTCATCCGCCGGAATGCCAGGACCACTGTCGATGACATCGATCTGCGGGCCACGCGACGTCCGAATGAGTTCGAGCCTGACGGTGCCCCCATCCGGCGTGAACTTGATCGCGTTGTCAAGCAGATTACTGAGAGCTTCAAAAATCAACGCGCGGTCCGCATGCGTCGTTCCGACGTTCGCAATGTGTGTGACGACGCCGATCGACCGGCTCTCGGCCAGCGGTTCAAAGAGTTCGCCGACTTCCGTCAAAAGCGAGGCCAGTTGCATTTCCTCGAAACCGCCGCGGCGTTGCAAGCTTCCGATTTCGGAGATACGCAGCATCGCACGGAAGCGCTCCAGCAGCGCATCCGTGTCGCGCCGTGCGTCATTGACTAGCTTGTTCAGCTCGGCGTCTGGTAGTCCGGCTATTCGCTCGTCAATGTGCACCAGCGACGTGCGTATATGGCTAAGAGGCGTTCTGAGATCGTGAGCGATTCCGTCGCAGGTTCCTTTCACCTCGTTCATCAGCCTTTCGACTTCGGCGAGCATGTGGTTGACCAGTTGAGCAAGCATATCGATTTCATCGCGTCCCCCAGTCGGCAGACGTTGTCCGAGATCGCCGCGTTGCGCAATACGTTGGGTCACGCGGCGGATCGCTTTCAGGCGCCGAACCTGTCTGACGCTCAGTGCTAGTCCGGCAATGACGCCCGCGCTGAGACAAAAAAGACCACCGCCAATCAGCGCAATGATCATGGTTTGCCGTATGCGCAAGACATGGGTAAGATCTCTCGCGATCACCAGCGTGTCACCGTTCGCACGCTGGGCGGCCATGACGCGAACCATAGGGGCCGCTTCGTTGCCTCCGAGTACGAGTTTGCCTCCGAGCGTCATACCCACGCGATTAACGGGGACACCAGGCGGGCGCACGAGTATATCGCCAGCCAGATGCCGTCCGTCGGAAGCAAACAGGCCGTAAAAGTTGGGGTGCATGCGCTCGTGTTCGGAACGCTGACGAACGGCGTCGGCGAGACTGTCGACGGGCGTGGTATCGAAATAGATCAATTGCCAGTGGAGGACTGCATCGGTTTCGCGGTCCATGACGAACGTGACCGAACGTTCCACCAGCACTAACAGCAGCATGACAGAGACAGAGAAGATCGCCGCGTAGACCGTCACAATGCGCAAGGTTGTTGAATGCCAGCGGCCGCCCAGCACCGGCTGCGAGGGGAATGCCTGGTCGCTCAAGATGCCGCTAGCCAAGTAAATATCCCGAACCGCGTACGGTCTGGATCAATGGTTGCACGCCAGGCGGATCGATTTTCTTGCGCAGACGGCCCATATGAACATCGATCAGATTAGTGCCCGGGTCGAAGTGATAGCCCCATACTGCTTCGAACAGCATCGTGCGGGTGATTGTCTGACCCGCATGGCGCATCATGTATTGGAGTACACGATATTCGGTGGGGAGCAGCACGATCTCTTTGTCGTCGCGTGTAACCGTGCGTGCGACCAGATCGAGTTCGAGGGGACCGACTCGCAAGGTTGTCTCGGATTGTGCCGGTTGCACTTGCCTGCGGCGTAGCAGCACTTCTATGCGTGCTGCCATCTCGTCGGCATCGAAGGGTTTCGTGAGATAGTCGTCGCCGCCGGCGCGCAAGCCGCGAATGCGTTCGTCGACGTCGCCCAGCGCGCTCAGCATGAGCACAGGCGTCTGAATGCCGATGCCGCGCATTGTCTTGAGTATCGTCAATCCGTCGGCGCCGGGTAGCATGCGGTCGAGGGTGATGACGTCGTACTCATCGCTGAACGCGCGCGCCATTCCCTCGCGGCCGTCCGCAACCCAATCGACGGTGAAGCCACGATCATTTAGCTCTCGCACGATTTCGCGCGCCGTCATCTCGTCATCTTCTATGGTCAACACTTTTGACATCGTTTTTCCTCGGTTCGCGTCCAACGGAGCAGCGCGAGATGCGCTAATTCGGCATGCAGTGCTCCTGGTCGAGGGCCACCAGATGCTCGGTTATCGCTTCGCGCAGTTGTGCGAGGCTGTGCGTCGGTAATGCGAACCCGGTCCATCCCAACCCGCTATGCCGAAGGAGCAGTACCGCGCCGTCATACAGCGGGTGCTTTTCGGTATGCCAGCATGGGTCCATTTCCAGTACAAACTGCTGCTGTGGGGACGGTTGCAGGGGAATATCGGGGCGCATTCCCGCACGCAGGTAGCTCAGACGGTGAATCACTCCATCGATGTCTTCTGCGTCTAGAAGCACCGCTGCATTTTCAATACCCATGCGTATCGCGGGTTTTCCGTGTTCGTTGACGACTTCGAGACTCATAGCTTGCGGCATTGCGTGCTCCCAGGATAGGTTGTACTCGCCCATTATTGCGCGCGGAAAACCCCGGCTGTCTGAAAGAGCGCGATGCTTCGATGAACATTTCTTTAAACACGAGACTATCCTAAGAATTCCCGCGTGGAAGAGGCATGTTGCAGCTTAGTCCTGGTCGCATTTCAGGGCTTTCGCCCGCACATTAAAAAATTTTAATGGTGGCGTCGGCTCAAGCCGGCGGCTCGACATGCCCGTATTTCAGCATGTAGCCGGCGCTGACAACGGCATGGATCAGTGCCACCGCAAAGCCTTTATCGACCTTCTTCAGTAGACGATTGACAGGCGTCTCGACCAGGTTCGCGCGGGGATCGAAATCGTATGTCCATGATGCATCGAGCGACATACTGCGCGTGACGACTTGCCCGGCATTGCGGGCGAGGCATTCGAGCAACATGAATTTGCGGCGCTGCAAGCGCAACTTGCGCCCGCCGCGCATTGCGGTCTCGCCTGAACTCCGATCGATGTCCATCGAGATCTTCAATGCTGCCGCTGGTTGCACTGTTCAACTGCTATGCCGGCCACCATTGCTGGCGACGCAAGGCGCTGCTCTAAAAGCGAGTGCTTTTTGCGAAGTTGAGCGCTGTACCCGATCACCGACGCACGGCCACGGCAGCTTCGACGTGCAAAGAGATTAACTAATCTTCATCGTTTGGGTAGCAAGCCGATACCGGCAGCAGACTACGCTGGTCAGCAGCCTGTTTACACGTTTAGTACCCAAGCGGTCGGCTATCCGGCTTGCCCGGCAAATCAGTATGAACGTCGTGATATCGCATTCGCGCCTATTCACTACGTCTTTGGTCGTGCCCAAACGACGATAGCCAACACCTGCAAAACGCCAACAAAACGGGAGATCGTAATTCCTTGGAGACAATCCATGCAGTCCAGCTCAACTGACTCCCACCGCCGACAGTCGCCGATTATCGCCATCTTTCGCGTGACAGCCGGTAATTTTCTTGAGCAGTTCGATTTTTTTCTCTTCGGCTTTTACGCTACGCAGATCGCCGCCGCCTTCTTTCCTCTGCATAGCGAGTTTGCTTCGTTAATCTCCACCTTTGCGGTATTCGGTGCCGGGTTTCTGATGCGCCCGCTTGGCGCGGTATTTCTCGGCGCCTACATCGACGACGTCGGTCGGCGCAAGGGCCTTATCATGACGCTTGGCCTCATGGCCAGCGGTACCGTACTGATAACGTTCGTGCCTCGGTACTCGACAATCGGGCTCCTGGCACCGGCTCTCGTGCTGATTGGCCGCTTGCTCCAAGGCTTTGCGGCGGGCGCCGAGCTCGGCGGGGTTTCTGTTTATCTTGCGGAATTGGCGTCGCCAGGAAAGAAAGGTTTCTATACCAGTTGGCAGTCAGCCAGCCAGCAATTGTCGATCGTTGTTGCAGCGAGTCTCGGGTTTGCCCTAAACCGACTGATGGATGCGGCGGCAGTCGCAGCATGGGGATGGCGTATCCCATTCTTCGTCGGTTGCCTGGTTGTGCCGTTCGTGTTCATGCTCCGATACAAGCTCGAGGAAACAGAGGAATTCAAGAGGCGCGAGACTCGACCAGCGATGCACGATGTGATCCGCACCTTGGCCGCCAACTGGAAGGTCGTGGTAGCTGGAGCCATGCAGGTAGCCATGACCACCACCAGCTTCTACCTCATTACTGTCTATGCACCGACATTCGGCAGGACTGCCTTGCGCTTGGGCACGGCGGACAGCCTGCTCGTGACCGTCTATGTCGGCCTGTCGAACTTTATCTGGCTGCCGATTAGCGGTGCCTTGTCGGACCGGGTAGGGCGCCGACCGCTGCTGCTGTCGACAACTGTGCTTGCGCTCGCCACCGCGTACCCCGCACTTTCGTTTCTGGCCGACGCGCCGACATTCGGCAGAATGCTAGCAGTGCTGCTTTGGCTTTCGTTCCTCTACAGTATGTACAACGGTGCAATGGTCGTGTCCCTTGAGGAAGTGATGCCACCGGAGGTGCGCGTTGCGGGGTTTTCGCTTGCTTATAGTGCTGCGACTGCGCTATTCGGCGGCTTCACGCCGGCAATCTCCACAGCATTGATCCACGCAACGCACGACAATGCGACACCTGCCTGGTGGTTGAGCTTTGCTGCGGCATGCGCATTCTTCGGTACCTTGGCTTTATGTCGGCATAAGCCGGCGTCTGTGAATCCGTCTTCAGCACGCGAATCTCGGTCTGTTCCGCGACCTTAGTCAGCACGGGCGCTTATCCTTCCGACCGCCAATCCGAATCAGCGCATGTCGAATAGCTCCTGATGGAAGTCTTCGTGCGCTAATCCACGTGCAACCAGACCGTGCCGCAAGTTCTGGCCAAAACTCGCTGGCCCGCAGAACCAGACATCGGAGGACATCCAGTCGGGCACGATCTCACAGACGCGCTGCCCGGTCAGGCGGTCGTCCTTGCCGCTAATCAGCACGTGAAGGCGCACGTTGGCGGCCATTGCCAGTTGACTCACCTCGCGGACAAACTCGTCGTCCATTGCGTTAGTGCTATAGAACAGGTCCACTGCGCGTTTATCGGAATGACGCTCTCGCGCTTGCATTCGCGCGAGAAATGGGGTTATCCCAATTCCGCCGGCGATCCAGATCTGTCTTGGTTTGTCGCTGCGAAAGTCGAAGCGGCCATAGGGCCCTTCAACGCTGACGCGGTCGCCAGTCTTCAGAACGGCCGGCAATTGCATGGTGTAATCGCCAATGCGCTTGATATGAAAGCGCACTTTGCCGTCGTCGTGCCAGGCCGAGGAGATTGTGAACGGATGCGCACCCTCGTGCGCGTCGAACGTGACGAAGGCAAATTGTCCGGCGGCATGACCCAACCAGCGGTCCTTGAGTTTGATGACGATGCTGAGTACCCGCATCTCCCGGTAATGCACAAGGTCCTCGATATGCCCGGCTGCTTGTCGCGTTCGTCCGATACGGCGCAGCAGCGAGACGGACGTGGCCATCATGGCCAGAAAAATCAGCAGTGTTATGACTGGTCCAATCGCTGTGGTCCAGTAGCCGTGCTTCATGAGTACCACCGCATGGAACGCCAATAGCGGGTACGCAACTGCCAGCAGCCGATGTGTCTTGAAGAAATGTCGGTAGGGAAAGGCTTTCAGCAATGCAACGACGATGATTGCAACCGTTGCATAGAATGTCCATTCGCCAATCCCTTTGGCGAGCCCATGCTGCGCGTCTAGAATCTGGACAAAGGCTGACGGCGCGACCGATGGTGACAAGCTGCGCTCGCGCAACGGCCTTTGCATCCACCCCAGGCCGATTAGCCAGCTTGGAGACTTTGCACACAGCCAGTGAAGTGTGGAAAGCACCAGTGCGCTGATACCGAGCCATTTGTGCAGTCGGTACATCTTGTCCAGCCCGCCGAGAAAGCGCTCCATGCTGGTCGGCCGGACTGCTATAACGATGCCCGAGCTCATGCAGCCGATCGCGAGAATGCCGGTCAAGTTGATCATTGACAGTTGCAAGGCGCGGAATCCATGCGACCCGGGCAATGAAGTTTCAGCAATTAGCCAGAGCAGGGCCAGCCCTGTCAGCAAAAGCAGATAGGTTAATCTGATGTTTTTCATGATGTGGATGCGCCGCAGTGTGACTCCGGTGCGCAGTCGTCGAGCCGCGCTGGAGCTGAGAACACGGTTGAAACGGCCTGTCGTTAGTTGACAGCAGCCGAGAGCCTTCGTCCGGCTATGTCGACGGTGTTTCGGGGTGCCGAGCTTACTGCTGGACGGTGACCGGATCAGACTGACGCAATTGATCAATAGCCGGGGGGGGCGGGCGATTGGATGTCTGCGATGTTGAGAGTCGGCAGATCCGGAAAGAAGCTTCCGACCCGTCGCCGTTTCGTGCCTGCGCCCGGTCACCATTCTTCGTGAGTTGAAGAAAGTTTGCGGACGAGCCAATGTAACCCGTACAGCGTAAAAACTCGGCTGCCGGAACATGAAGTTATTTTTATGCAGTTGTCAGTGCAATCGCTCACCGCGCGTTGCCTGGGCAGCGTCGCGGCGAGACGCGGACTTGCGAGATGAACTAGCTTGCCTTGCTGAGGGTGCTAGAGTCAACATGGGCGAACGACTTGCCGTACACATGTAATTGCGTTTTTTGCGCGTATTTCAATGTATCTCCCGTCATGTCGAACGTGATCGAGAAAACACTTGTCGCGTCGTTCTTCAGCATGTACTGAGATTCAGCTACCCCGTGAGATTTTGACGTTAGAGTCATCTTATCGCCGGCTTTTCCTTCCGCCACAACGCAGACCGCCCGGGGAATACAAAATGAGTCATAGACAGTCTGGTTCTTCTTGTCGTAAATCAGATAGCCGCGTTGGTCATGGAACTGTTTGTTGTCCCTTTTTCGGAACACCTGCAGCGTGTAAGCCATTGCCACCAGGTATTGATCGCTGGCATTCGTTGCATCCGCTGCGGGTTCAAAGGTCAACTGTTCGTAATAGGGTTCCACTGCGGGATTGCCTGTGCCTACTTTGGAACCCACTTGACCGGGCGCCACATCGACGCCGCCGGCAGCAACGGTTCTCCAGGTTCCGGCCAGTTTGGCTAATGGACCGAAGTCCATTCCTTTAAGGACGGTTCCCTGCGCGTATGCGGTGGACATCGTTGACAGGGCGATTGCAAAACAAACGACGTATTTATTCACGATTTGCGTTCCGTTATTCAAAAAAAGTTTTCTTGTCTGACGGCTATTTGACAAGAGAAGCCCAAAAATAGGAGAGCGTCGAACGTGCGCTAGCCGGCCGTTTTACACTACGCTCATCCCACGATGTCCGTAGTATGCCGTGCGAAGCTTTACAGGCGTTTCGCGTCAACGTGAAAAAATTGTTATGTAAGCCCCTCAATGTAAGCCCCCAGCGCATGCGAATCCTGCTGATCGAAGACGATATGCGCGCCAGCCAGTTCCTGGCGCGTGGCCTGAGCGAGAGCGGTCTGATTGTTGACTCGGTGGCCGACGGCGCGACCGGTCTCGCCTATGCGCGGGAGGGCATCTGGCAGAGGGTTTTTTGGTTAGCGATTGCGGCTACAGACGTACAAGCGGCGTTGTCACGTTACCGTGGCGGTCGCGTAAGATGTCGCGATGAAAAAGACGAACTCGCTCTATCACGGTCACCGCTTTCCCGCCGCAGTCATCAGTTGCGCGGTGCGTTGGTATTTCCGCTTCCAACTGAGCCTGCGCGATATCGAGGAATTGCTGTTCGAACGCGGCGTGGTGGTGAGCTACGAGACGATCCGCCGATGGTGCGACAAGTTCGGCGTGGGCTTCGCGCATCGCGTCAAGGTTGCGCGCCGCAAACCGGGCAGCACCTGGCATCTCGATGAGATGTTCGTGACGCTGCGCGGTGAGCCATACCTGCTGTGGCGGGCCGTCGATGAGCATGGTGCCGAACTCGAGATCCTGTTGCAGAAGCGGCGTGACAAGGCTGCAGCCAAACGTTTCTTCAACCGCATACTTCGCTCATGCCCTGTGCCGCGCAAGATCGTGACCGACCAGTTGCGCAGCTACCCGGCCGCAAAGACCGACATTCCCGAATTGGCGAACGTCAAACACGTGTTCGTTAAAGCCGCGGCGCGCGTGAACAATCGAGTGGAGAACAGCCACCAACCTACCCGCGAACGCGAGCGTCGCATGCGGGGATTTCGCGACTGCAAACGCACGCAGGCATTCCTCTCGTGTCTCGGTCCGATACGGCAGCATTTCGCGCTCAAGCGGCATCTGCTGCGTGCTTCGCTCTATCGCAAACACCTCGCGGCTCGATTCGCTGCGTGGCACGAATTCACCGACCTCACCCAGAATCCGTCGAATGCTTGCTGAGCAATGATGACCTCTGCCACCATTTCGTCTCGCTACCGGCAAGTTGACAAAGCCCTCATCGCTGGAATATCGCTTGCTACAGGGTCCTTCGCGCACACGGTGTTTGCGACGGGCGTCCTGCCGCAAGGCAGGCCGCTATGTGGCCAGCGCGGGAATCATAGCAAGCCAGGCTACGTTGTTCAAGGAACCAATCGGGCAGGGCTGACGGAATGGAACGCGCCATAACGGCAGGTTGCAATCGCTTCAGCGTCGGACTGTGAAGCGGCCTGTGCGAAGGCAACCGACCACCGGCCGCAGACATCGCGATAACGGATCGAATAGATAAACATGGCAATCTCCTGTGGCATCCACGTTCAACGGGGCTGTGGCGCCCTTCGGCTGGTCGGCCAGACGATAGGCGGTCGAACGATTTGGTCAGCGTTCTTCTTATGTACCGCGTAGAAGACGCTGGTCGCTACCGCCGACATCGGATCGTCTCGACGCAGCTGGATCAGATCTCTTGCGTTCCTGCTCATCGTGACCTCACTGCATACAGATGCGACCAAGCTAAGGTCAAAAGTCCGGCGATACAGTGCTTATCCAGCCAGGGGACGAACGTGTACTCGTCTTACGCGCTGCTACGGAATAAGTCCAGTTACGCGAAACGTCCAAATTAAAACGCACTGGACTGTCATCGGAGCCGGCCGGCATCCCCGATCCAAAACCGGCTCCTGGACGTACTTATTGCGACGCTGCGACCGCCTGTTTGATCGTGGCGTAAATCGGCTTCTGCGAAGCGTTGCTGGTCAGAATGCCGTAATCGCCGGTCGGATCATCGTACAGTTCGTACCAGTTAAAGCCGATCACGTTGTACGTGGCTTTTGCCGCGACGAGTTCAGGGATCGTCTTGTTGATGTACGTCTGCGCCTGAGCGGTAGTGAAGTCGGTGTTGACGCCGATCTCCGTGAACATGATCGGGAGATTGTATGCATCGTGCAAGGACTTCAGAACGTTGTAGTTCGTGCCCGTCACGCCCCACGTGTTCTCAGGATCACCACCGTCAGAGTACCAATGCAACTGAATGATGTCGGTCTTCACCACCGGGTGTCCGGTCGTGCCGTCCGGCTGGACGCCGGTCAGCATGCCTTTGTACCAGCCCAGATGGAGGAAGCCCACAGACGCGGTGGCGATAATTTTTGTCGAGCCTGCAGTGTCAACCGAACGCCAGCCGTCGTACGAGCCACGCAGCGCGCCGCGCCAGATTGGCCACGTGTTGTTGTCGTAGTCGGAGACATTGGCGCCGTCATTGGCCACCGGTGTATCGCCATCGTTGTCGTACTCGTTGCCGAATTCCACCACCGGTACGCCTTTGAGCTTGGTCGCAGCATAAGCCGCCATCGAGTAGGCATATGCGTAAGCGCTCGCCTCTGTCGGCGTCTTGCCGTTGAGCGACGGATCATCCCATGGATAGGCATCGATCATCGGCATGATCGTGATCTTCGAGCCCATGCCTGGAATGACTGTATTGGCCACGGCATCAATCTGATCGTAGCTGTGAATGTCCTGCCGGTTCGCCGTCAGACCCAGGTCGGACAGTGTTGCAGCTTGAGTCGCGAGCGGGATCGACGTGTAGATGCCGCCGTAGTTGTAATGCTCATTGATGCCGAAGAACGGGATCGCAGCCGTGCTGGCAGCGGGGCGCGGATCGGCAGACTGCACCCAATTGTTGTTCTGCCAGACCCACCAGTTGTTGCCGGTGTTTTGCGCATACATTTTTCCGGCATACCAGAGCAGCAGCTTGACGTTTGCCGTCGACCCAACTGTCTGGCCCGCCCGATAGACCACGCCCTTCTTCACCGACCAGACTGCACCCGATGAATCGTTGAGCGAGGCGGAAGGCGGAATCGCGGCGCCACTGACCGACGCCGGGTTCATGGCGACATTGACCACCGCCACCGGGTCGGAGGCAGCGTTGGCAACACTCGCTGCATCACTTCCGCCGCCGCAGGCAGCAAAAATTGGTAGTACTAAATAGGTTGAATGATTACGTAAGATTTGAAGTTTCATGAGAGCCACAATTGAATGTGTAACGCACCGTCGACGAGTTGGTCACCCGGACCGGACTTTTTGTTACCGGACGCCGCTTTTCACTTCGTCGGCGTCGTCGCTGTTTTCACCGCTTTCCTCATCAATCCATCGCCGCGCCCATTCGAGCGCATATTGCTGTGCTGTCTCGCAGCGTTGGAAGCTCGGACCGATTAGCCCCGAACGGGCGACTCGCCGTTCGTCCCGTACGATCTCGGCCCATCCGCGGAACTGGGCGTTTGCCAGCCGATCGGCGGCAACGTAGATGACATAGCCGTGCGGGTCGGATCCGGTTTGGCCTTTCGACGCGAGGCCCATCAACGGCGAGGCAGTCCGATGAATTTGATGGGGTGTCACCCGGGTGCGGAATTCGACGCACTCAGGTATGGCATGCGCAGAATTTCGGGGTTGCAGCGCGATTTTCCTGGACTGCCATGCGTCACGCGGTGTCTGCCAGGATGCCTGGTCTCTCCAGATCACCTGGCGTAAATCTTCAGACCGAGTCTGACGGTCACTGGTGCGCGAGGGGACATGGCGGTGTTCCAGCAACAGTTGCGGGCCACAACGAAAGTTGCGTCCGGTGTTCGAAAGAAGCCGGCACATCTCCGCAAGGGCGCCGCTGGAACGCCACGTCTCGAAGCGGTGCCGGCACGTCGGCGCCGACGGATAGTGGTTCGGGAGCATAGACCAGGATTCGCCGGTCGTCAGTACCCACAGCACGGCATTGGCCACGACGCGAACCTGCGCGCGCGGCCGGCCACGCTGCCGTTGAGGAATGGGGGTGTCCGCCAGGACGGGCGCGATCAGCAGCCACTCTTCGTCACTGATTTCGTTGAAATGCACGCTGTCCTCCACATACCCATTGCATTGCGCGGGCCCGGGTATCTCCGCTCGCGCTACCAGCCGCTCATCACCCACGTTGACGGGGACGACGGAGCAAGCAGTTCCTCGACACAATCCGATAGCTCGCAGACTTCCTGAAACGAGGCATCGTTGGAATTGTGCACATGTTGCCGTCTGAGGTCGCGTAGTGCGGTTCCAAGACGCCCGAGAGTCTCGGGATCGCTGTTCATCAGCGGCCAAGCTCTTAATAGATACGTCAGCGGCACGACGCTTCTCGTTTTGCACCACAAATTGAAGAGGTGTAAGCACATTGCGTTGATATGCTCGATCGAATTTTCTCTCTCAGACAGATGGGGAACCATGGCAACGCTCAGATAAAGGACGAACGACGTGCATTCATCGTATGCGACCAGTTTTCGTGTTGCTGTCAGGAGATGAAGAAAATAAGCGGGAGCCGTGCTGAATTTCCGGTAAGGGAATCCTTATGGGGGTAGTCGCACTCTTCGTAGTATTGTCGACTTGTTGAAGGGCGCGCAGGCGAAAGCGCTTAACATAAGGGTCATAATTTATGCGGCAGTGCGATCAAGGGCGTTGTCACGTTACCGTGGCGGTCGCGTAAGATGTCGCGATGAAAAAGACGAACTTGCTCTATCACGGTCACCGCTTTCCCGCCGCAGTCATCAGCTGCGCGGTGCGTTGGTATTTCCGCTTCCAACTGAGCCTGCGCGATATCGAGGAATTGCTGTTCGAACGCGGCGTGGTGGTGAGCTACGAGACGATCCGCCGATGGTGCGACAAGTTCGGCGTGGGCTTCGCGCATCGCGTCAAGGTTGCGCGCCGCAAACCGGGCAGCACCTGGCATCTCGATGAGATGTTCGTGACGCTGCGCGGTGAGCCATACCTGCTGTGGCGGGCCGTCGATGAGCATGGTGCCGAACTCGAGATCCTGTTGCAGAAGCGGCGTGACAAGGCTGCAGCCAAACGTTTCTTCAACCGCATACTTCGCTCATGCCCTGTGCCGCGCAAGATCGTGACCGACCAGTTGCGCAGCTACCCGGCCGCAAAGACCGACATTCCCGAATTGACGAACGTCAAACACGTGTTCGTTAAAGCCGCGGCGCGCGTGAACAATCGAGTGGAGAACACCCACCAACCTACCCGCGAACGCGAGCGTCGCATGCGGGGATTTCGCGACTGCAAGCGCACGCAGGCATTCCTCTCGTCTTTCGGTCCGATACGGCAGCATTTCGCGCTCAAGCGGCATCTGCTGCGTGCTTCGCTCTATCGCAAACACCTCGCGGCCCGATTCGCTGCGTGGCACGAATTCATCGACCTCACCCAGAATCCGTCGAATGCTTGCTGAGCAATGATGACCTCTGCCACCATTTCGTCTCGCTACCGGCAAGTTGACAAAGCCATGAAAACGAGTGGACCCCTGCTAGCAGCATTGAAGCGCCAATTGCCTTGCGTTCAATTGTCCGGGTGGGCGGACGCGAAAGCAGTGAACGCACTGTAAGGCTGGCTGATTGGCGAGCCGTTGTTCACGATGCCGTAGGTGTTGTCGCCACTGTCGAGCACGTAATACATCACCGACTGGATGTTATGCGATTTGCGCGCCGCATAGAACTCGCTCAGTTGCGACGTGATGTAGCTCGCGCGGGAGGTCTCGGTCTCCGAAGGACCCGTGTTCCATTCAGTGATCATGAACGGCACGCCATAGCGGGCCTTGCAATACGTTGGCAGGTCGAACGTCGGACCCTTACCGTCGCTACCAATGGCGAAGATGTCGCCGTAGGCGGCGTAGTTGTGCCACGTGGTAATGTCCCAGCGCAACGGCTGATGGCCGCTGGTGCCGTCGGGTTGCATGCCTTCCCACAGCGCGTCCGCCGCCCCAATGTCCGCCACGCAGAAATTGATACCGCATTTGGCCGATGGCTGAACCGACTTGACGCCGTCCATCATGCCGCGCATCGCACCGCGCATGATCGGCCAGTTGGTGTTGTTGAAGTCCACGGCCAACGCACCTGCGTACGAGAAATCGATGACAGTGGCGTTCTGGCGCGTTAGTTCGTTGCCGCATTCGTACATCGTCACGCCATACGGCGCCAATGCTGCGGCAATCTTCTTCGCACCCGCCATGTTGTCTTGATAGGCTGCGACTTCGTTCGGGTAGAGCTGGCCGCTGGCATTTGTAACGCCCTGATTAATCAGAACGAGCAGCTTGAGGCCAGCACTCTGGAAAGCCTGCGCGATCTTGACCACAGCGTTGATCTGATTCTGATCTCTCGTGCACCCCACGCGATACGACGTGCAGCCCATGCCCTTGAGGAGCGATACGAGCTGAGTTGGTGTGTAGGTGTAATCATAGTGTCCGTTGACACCGTAGAACATGCCAGCAGCAGGCGCCGCTGCGATGCGCGGGTCGGATGCGGGCAGCCATTGCGCTGCCACGCTGCGCACGTCCACGTTCACATAGAACTGGCCGCCCGTGCCGCGAAGCCAGACTTTGCCGCCGTACCAGAGGACTAAGGACACGTTATACGTGTTGCCCACAGTCGCGCCGTTGCGGTAAACCACGCCATTCACGAGCGTCCAGACCGTGTTCAGCCTGTCGATAATGTAGGGCGAAGCGGGCAGCGTGGTACCTTCCGCCGATGTGCCTCCCATACGCGGGTCGAGGCACGCTATCCACCCCGAACCGTTCCACGAATAGAACTGGCCGCCGCTGCCCTTGCAATAAACGGTGGTGCCGTAATAAATGATGAGTGTTACGTTGGAGGTATTCCCGGCTTTCGCGCCGTTTCTGTATACCGCGCCACCCGATAGCGTCCAGACAGCGCCGGCGCTGTCGGTGATCGAGCTTGCCGAAGGGATGGTGGTACCGCTTGCGGAAGCGGCGGCATGTGCTTTGGCGTCGGCAACGGCCGATCCAGTGCTGTTGCCGCTATCGTCCCCGCCACCGCCGCCGCACGCGCTCAACAGGTAGCTTCCTCCAATAGCCGCAAGGCCGCTGATGAATTGACGTCGTTTTTTTAGCATGGCAAATAATTCCACTGTCGAGAAAATTCTCGATAAAGAAACCCCAAAAATCTATTTATGGCGCTTCGAGTAAGTAGATACGCGCGCCAATCCGGCCGCGGGCTAATTAGTAGTGCTGATAAACGAGCAATTATTTTTGCTTCGTCTACATACCGCAGTGCTGTAAATCACATGAAATAATCGTGTGGTAAAGCAAATTCTTTTTGACAGGCATACATCCCCGGACTAATGGAGCACTCGTTTGTGCGCCATTATTTTGTTTATCACCCACAAAAAGAAGATGATCGGAGGACCGCTGAACTTCGCGCGTCGCAGGCACAGTAAACGTTTCACCGCATGCCCGAGCAACCCGTTTGATTCGGTAACTTCTGCAAGGATTCGTTGCTGCTGCTGTCTTCCAGCCCCACTCCGCATCCGCCAATAAGATGGCTTCCACCCAGAGGCCTTAGACGATCCACAGGTGGATGTCTTTTTTTCACCGAGAATAGTGCTGTCGAGAAATCCCACAATAAAAGCCCAAATGTCAGTTCTATGGCGCTGTTAATAATTAAAGCCGCAGACGCGGGGACGAATCGACTAGGACTCCTCAGCAGCGTGTTTCGGCCCATCCTGCACGGCGTTGATACGTGCACTGCAAATCCAGCATCATGCGACGCCAAGGTCTATGAATCTGCCCGGTCAGGCTTGCTACTCCATGAACCAAGCCATGTTTCAACGCCGCTTGCGGAGACCGCCGCAAACGTTTCACCGAAGAAACGTACACGTCAGCGGCACGACGCTTCTCGTTTTGCACCACAAATTGAAGAGGTGTAAGCACGTTGCGTTGATATGCTCGATCGAATTTTCTCTCTCAGACAGATGGGGAACCATGGCAACGCTCAGATAAAGGACGAACGACGTGCATTCATCGTATGCGACCAGTTTTCGTGTTGCTGTCAGGAGATGAAGAAAATAAGCGGGATCCGTGCTGAATTTCCGGTAAGGGAATCCTTATGGGGGTAGTCGCACTCTTCGTAGTATTGTCGACTTGTTGAAGGGCGCGCAGGCGAAAGCGCTTAAGGCTAAGTTGAACAAGCCATTAAATCGGCGACGTGTCAGCGATTTGAACTTCGCCAGGTTATGAGACCGGGCTTAAGCCGTTGCTTTTCGGCCCTCGCGGGCTTGTTGGGCGGGCACTTTGCCCGCCTTTCGCCCACTATGGGCGTACCGGTGCCATCAGTTTCCTGCGCGACAGGTAGACGTTCGCCAGCGCGAGTGCGACGAACGCCCGGTTGGCGTTCTTTGCCAGCCCGCGATAGCGCACCTTGGTAAATCCCCACAGTCGCTTCACGACGGCGAAGACATGCTCCACCCGGGCGCGAATCTTCGACTTGTTGCGATTCTTGCCGCGCTGCACCTCGTCGACTTCGCCCCCCGCACGGCGCGTGCGCTGATTGGTAAAGTCGCGCGCCCTGGGCGCCTTGTTGTGGATCAGTTCCTTCTGGCTCGCATAGGCGCTGTCGCCGTAGACGCGCCGCTCCTGGCCGTGCAGCAATCGCGGTAGTGGATGCTTGTCGTGCACATTGGCCGGCGTGAGCACTGCGCTGTGCGCCAGGCCGCTCTGGCTGTCCACACCGATGTGCAGCTTTGCACCGAAGTACCATTGCTTGCCCTTGCGGGTCTGGTGCATCTCGGGGTCGCGCGCCTTCTGTTCATTCTTTGTCGAACTCGGCGCGCCGATGATCGTGGCGTCCACAATAGTGCCGCTCTTGAGCTTCAGGCCGCTGGCCTGCAGCATCCGGCCGACCTCGGCGAATAACTGTTCGCCCAGTTTGTGCGTCTCCAGCAGGCGCCGGGGTATTGTCAAGGTGGCGCCGGGGTCGACGAATATAATGGGGCATGAAGAAAGCTTCCGTTTCCGTTTTGCTGTCGGCCGAGGCGCCGATTTCGTTCAAGGGCTATCGATTTCCGCCGGACATCATCAGGTACGCGGTGTGGCTGTACTACCGGTTCCCGCTCAGCCTGCGCATGGTTGAGGAGATGCTGGCGGCACGGGGAATCGAGCTTACGTACGAAACGGTGCGGTGCTGGGCGACGAAGTTCGGTCTGGCGGTCGCGAAGCGTATCCGTTCGACAGCCCCGGGTCGCGGCGACAAGTGGCACCTGGATGAGGTGGTCGTGACGATCCACGGCAGGAAGCATTGGCTGTGGCGGGCTGTCGATCAGCACGGCGCAGTGCTCGATGTGCTGGTGCAGAGCCGCCGCGACAAGGCGGCGGCCAAACGGCTGATGCGCAAGCTGCTCAGGCGCCACGGCTGCCCACGCGTGATCGTCACGGACAAGCTGCGCAGCTACGCGGCGGCGAACAACGAACTGGGCCTGAACGTCGAGCATCGGCAACACAAAGGACTGAACAACCGGGCGGAGAATTCCCACCAGCCCACACGCGTGCGCGAGAAGGTGATGCGCCGCTTCAAGTCGGCGCGCCATCTACAACGATTCACGTCGGTCCATGCTCAGGTAAGCAACCTGTTCATGCACTGCCGCTACAGCGCGAACGCGCAACAGAAACGGCAGGCCCGCAAGCATGCGTTCAAGGCGTGGGAAACCGTAACGGGCAATCCGATGCTGGATCGCATTGCCGCATAACTTAGTGGTCCTTATGTGAAGTGATTTCGCCTGCGCGCCCTTCAACAAGTTGACAATACCCACGCTGACGTTGGTCGTGCTTGCGCATGGTGGATGATGATGCGTCGCGATCCGGTGCCGCGCGCGGCATCGTCGGGTATTGGGTATTCACGAGCTTGAACAACAAGTGAGAAAAAGAGGTATACCGCTGTGGGTATGGGCGGTTGCGGCTCTGCTGCACGCGCAAGCCGGTTGTCGAGCGAGTTGCGGTGTCGCTCAACGAAGCCGTGGCACACGCGCGGTTCATTTACGACGCGCGGATCCGCAACGAGCCGTGCAGCTCGACATGAAGATTCCGCCCGGCACGTTCGTATGCGCAGAGGCGAGTCAGTTGCAGCAGGTCATCGTCAACCTGCTCGGCAATGCGCTCGATGCCGTTCGCAACGAAGAGAATCGGACCATTACGCTGGAGGCAGTCGACTCCGAAGCGAACGGCCGCGTGCTTTTCTCGATCGCCGACAGCGGCACCGGCATCGCGCACGAGGTACTCCACCACCTGTTCGATCCGTTCATCACGACGAAACCGCGAGGCCATGGCCAGGGGCTCGGTCTTGCGATCACCTCGCGCATTGTCGAAGCTTTCGGCGCGAAGATATCCGCAACCAACCGCGACGAAGGCGGCGCGCGATTCAACATTGACTTTGCGTCAGCGAAGGGAGTAGTCGATGGGAGGTGAAATTCGGGTTCTCGTCGTCGAGGACGCTGAGAACGTGCGCTTCGGTGTGCAGCAGGCCGTTGCGCTCGCGGGGTTGCGCGTATCCGCGTATGCCGCTGCGGCGGACGCGCTTGCCGAAGGCGCGCCCGGCGTGCCGCTCGTGATCGTATCGGACGTGAGGATGCCGGGTATCGACGGCTTGCAGCTGCTCGAAAAAGTGATGGCGATCGACTCGCAGATTCCCGTCGTTCTGATCAGCGGAGGCGGTTACCGATCGATCATCGGCTATCTGCCAGTTGACTTTGCGCGGGTTTGAACAGACTGATCTCGCAACCGACGTCCGCGTCGTGGAACTCCAGCGTCATGCCGTGCATGCCGGCCACGGCGGCGACAAGGCTGAGCCCCAGGCCGCTGCCGGGCGTACGACGGCTCGCTTCGCCGCGATAGAAGCGGCGTAGGACGGCATCGCGCTCGGTCGGTGCGATGCCTGGTCCATTGTCGCGTACGGTCACGCCGGCCCCTCGTCCGTCGTGCCACAGCGTCATGTGCACGGCTCCGCCATGCGGTGCGAACTTGACGGCATTCTCCACCAGATTCGCCAGCGCCTCGAATAGCAGGTTCGGATCGCCCCGGATTTCCAGCGGCCCGGACACCGTGCGCTGCAGTCGGAAGCCAATCTGCTTGTCTTCGGCGGTCGGCTCGTAGAATTCGAACACGTCGTCGGCCACCGCGGCCAGATCGACGCTGGTGAAGCCGGCGCGGCGCACGCCGCTTTCGATTTCCGAAATGCGCAGCAGGGCGTTGAAAGTACGTAGCAAGCCGCTGGTTTCCACGATGGTTTCATCAATGGCCGCGCGATACTCCGCCTCGGTTCTGGCGCGCCGTTGCGCACGTTCGAGTCCGCCGAGCACCCGCGTGAGCGGCGTGCGCAGATCGTGCGCAATCGCATCGCACACGCCTTTGACCTCGTTCATCAGGCGTTCGATTTCGTCGAGCATGCCGTTCACGACGACCACCAGCCGGTCTATGTCGTCGCGTTTCGCATGCACCGGCAAACGCCTGCTGAGATTGCCAGCGACGATTTCCTCGATCGACGCGGTCACCGCATCGAGCCGCCGCATCGCCGAAACGCCAATCAGGGTCGCCCCGATCAGGCCGATAACGAGCGTGATCATCGCAGTGGAGAGCAGCGCATGCAGCAGTTCGTCGTCGAAGTGGTCGAGTTCGAGGGTGTTCTGGCATTGTAAAGCGATGCGGTTATCGGGCGCGTGCGCGGCGATGCATCGGCCAGGCGGGTGGCCCGGCAGATTTGCGAGTGGCATCGAAAACGGCTTGCCAAAGACGGGGATGGCCGGCAGATCGCCCGCATAGCCGCCGGCAAGGTGTTTGCCGCTGGCTTCGAACAGGCCGAACGGGCGCTGGCGGCGCGGATCGAACTGGTTCTGATGTTCGAACCGCGCGACCAGTTCATCCGGCGCTTCGCGTTTCAACTCTGCGTGCTCGCGAAGCAGCCAGTCGTCGATGCGTTCCTGTTCGAAGCCGGTGATCTCGCGGTACAGGTAACCGAACAGCAGCAGCGCGATCACGCCGAACAGCACCAGAAACAGCGTGGCGAGGCGAAAGCCGGTGGTGCGGTGCAGTTCAGTCAGGCGCATGTAGCATGTACCCGGAACCGCGCACGGTATCGATCATCGGAGCCGTGCCGTCCGGGTCGAGCTTCTTCCTGAGACGGCTGATGTGCACGTCGATCACGTTGGTCCGCTCGTCGAGCCGGTAGTCCCATACCGCTTCGAACAGCATGGTGCGGCTCACTACCTGGCCCTGGTGCTGCATCAGATATTCGAGCAGCCGGTACTCGCGCGGCAGCAGCAGTACCGGGCGGCCGGCGCAGGTCACTTCGCGTTTGAGCGGGTCCAGACGCAACGGGCCGACCTGGTACTCCTGCACAGCGGGCGCCGCCTCCCGACGGCGCATCAACGCATCGAGCCGCGCGGTCAGTTCGATGAACTCGAACGGCTTGGTCAGATAGTCGTCGCCGCCGGCGCGCAAACCGCGCACACGTTCGTCGACCGCGGACAGCGCGCTCAGGATCAGCACCGGCGTGGGCACGCCGGCGCTGCGCAACGCCGACAGCATGCCGAGCCCTTCGAGGCCGCCCGGCAACATGCGATCGAGCACGATAGCGTCATAACTGTTGGCGACCGCGAACATCAAACCGTCGCGGCCGGTGCTCGCGGTTTCGACCTTGCAGCCGTGATCGGTGAGCGCTTCAACGATCTCTGCGAGAGTCTGCTCGTCGTCCTCGACGACCAATACGTTCAACATGCCTTTTTCCAGAAATGCGCGAGCGTCGAACCTGCGCTGGCCGGCCGATTTACACTAGGCTCGTACCTACGACGTGGGTAGTATGCCGTGTGAAGCCGTGCAGGCGTTTCGCGCCAACATGAAAAAATTTTGATGTAAGCCATTTTAATGTAAGCCCCTTAACGTAAGCCCCAGCGCATGCGAATCCTGCTGATCGAAGACGATATGCGCGCCAGCCAGTTCCTGGCGCGTGGCCTGAGCGAGAGCGGTCTGATTGTCGACTCGGTGGCCGACGGCGCGACCGGGCTCGCCTATGCGCGTGAGGGCATCTACGACGTGATTGTGACTGATCGGCGCTTGCCGGCGCTCGACGGCCTGGCTCTCGTCCAGCAGTTGCGCGCCGGCGGGGACACGACGCCGGTGCTGATGCTGTCGGCGGTCGGCGGCCTGAACGAACGCGTGGAGGCGATTCGCGCAGGTTGCGACGACTATCTCGTGAAGCCGTATGCGTTCGTCGAAGCGCTGGCCAGAATCGAGGCGCTCGCGCGGCGCGCCGATCGCAGCAGGATGAGCGAGCGGCTCGAATGCGCGGATCTGGTACTCGACACGCGGGCGCGGACCGCAAACCGCGGCGGTCGTGATCTGCGCCTGCAGCACCGCGAATTCCTTTTGCTCGAATGTTTGGTGCGCCGCGAGGGGCAGGTCGTGACGCGCAGCATGCTGCTCGAGGCCGCGTGGAATTACGATTTCGAGCCGCGCGGCAACATCATCGATATGCACATGCATCGTCTGCGGGCGAAGGTGGACCGCGACTTCCCGCGGGCGCTGATTCATACGGTGGTCGGCGCGGGATACGTGTTGAACCCGGCGCCCTGACACGCAGAAAGCCTTGTAAGCCCCGGCTCAGGCGCGCCGACGCGGCATGTTGCGCCGCATTAAATTTTTTTAATTAATGGGCGAAAGCGCCGACAGGACCCGCTGGCTAATCTGGCGACACTTCTAGTTGCCGGAGCGTTCTCCAATGTCAGGACTGTCCCGTTGGGAGCCGCTTTCGCGCGCCGTCAGTCCACCTGCGCGCGTATGGTGTCTGCGCGCCGCCTTATGTGCGCTCGGCCTCGCGTTGCTGGCCGGGTGTTCGCTTGTGCCTGCCTATCAACGGCCGGGCGCGCCGCTGGCGCAATCGTTCGATGGGGCGGCCGGTGGGTCGCTCGCCGCTACCGTGCCCGTCAGAAGCGGCTGGTGGCGCGAGTATCACGATCCCGCGCTCGACGCGCTGGTCGATCGCAGCCTGCGCAACAACTTCACGCTGGCGTCCGCGATTGCGAGCGTCGAACAGGCGCGCGGCAACGCCGAGAGAGCCGGTGCGCCGCAGTATCCGTCGCTATCGCTCGGCGCCACCTTCTATCGCAGCCATCAGGGACGTGGTTCGACCACGAAGACCCAGAGCCTGTTCGCCGAAGCCAGTTACGAGGTGGACTTCTGGGGCTTCAACGCCGCCAACGCCAGCGCCGCCGACCTGCTCGCGCGCGCCTCCGGGTTCGATCGCGATACGGTGGCGCTGACGCTGACCGCATCGGTCACCGACACCTATTTTCAGGTGCAGAGTCTGCGCCGCCGGCTCGCGATTGCGCGTTCCATTTCCGACGATGCCGCGCGCATTCTGCAACTGCTGCTCGCGCAACAGCAGGCGGGCGTCGCGACCGAATTGCAGGTGCAGCAGCAGCGCAACGCGCTCGCCACCTTCCAGGCGGCCGTGCCGGCGCTGCAACAGCAGCTCGATACCAACATCCATGCGCTTGCGGTGCTGGCGGGCACCGCGCCTGAACACTTCACCGTCAGCGACGCCACGCTTGCCGACATCCCGATTCCCCGGCCGCGCCCGAATCTGCCCGCGAGCCTGCTGGAAACGCGCCCCGACATCCGTTCGAAGGAAGCGCAGTTGCAGTCGGCGAATCAGAGCGTCGGCGCGGCGCGCGCGGCCTTTCTGCCAAACCTCGTACTGACCGCGGACGGCGGGCTGAGCAGCAAGTCGCTGTCGCATTTCCTGTCGAGCCCGTTCGCCAGTCTCGCCACCTCGCTGGCGGCGCCAATCTTCGACGGCGGCGCGTTGCGTGGCCAGTTGCACGCGAGCCAGGCGGCCGAAGCGAAGGGCGTCGCGGATTACCGGCAAGCCGTCATAACCGCGCTGCAGGACGTGGAGGACTCGCTCACGGCGGCGCAACAGCAGCAGCTCGCGGAAGCCGCTGACCAGGACGCTGCCGACGCCGCCCGCAAAGCCGCCGCGCTCGCGCAAACCCAGTACAAGCTCGGCACCGTCGACTTTCTGACCGTGCTCGACGCGCAACGCACGCTGTATCAGTCCGAAGACACGCTGGTGCAGGCGCGGCTCGCGCGCCTGCAAGCGTCCGTGAGCCTGTTTCGCGCGTTCGGCGGCGGCTTCGGCGTGACCGACGATAGTGATAGCAGCACCGCCTCCACCTCTACGTCATCCCGCTCATGAAATCTGCAGACCTTCCGAACCACGAGGCGCCCTGCGGACGCGGCCGCGCGCCGCTCATCCTGGCGTTCGCCGTCCTTGTCGCGATGTTGGCGGTGTGGTTCTGGCCGCGGCACCCGGCGGTCAAGGCGGCGACCGCCGTGCCGGTCAACGCCGGCCATCCCGTGAGCCGCGACTTTCCGATTCGCGTCGCCGCGGTGGGCACGGTGCTCGCGCTCAATACCGTGGACGTCAAAGTACGTGTCGACGGGCAATTGCAGCGCGTCGCATTCACCGAAGGACAGGACGTGAAAGCCGGCCAGTTGCTCGCACAACTCGATCAGGGACCGCTCACCGCCCAGTTGCATCAGGCGGAAGCGGCGCAGCGCAAAGACCAGGCATCGCTCAATAACGCGCGCCTCGATCTCGCGCGCTACTCGAAGCTGGTCGGCATCGGCGCGGCGACGACTCAGGCGGTGGACACCGCGAAGGCGCAAGTCGAAGCGCTCTCCGCGACCGTCGCTGCGGACGCCGCGCTGGTGCAAAGCGACCGGCTGCAATTGAGCTTCACCACGTTGAGCGCGCCGTTCACCGGACGCGTCGGCGCGCGCGAGGCCGATATCGGCGCGATCGTCCATCCGGCCGACACCACCGGCATCGTCACCGTCACGCAGATGGAGCCGATCACCGTGCTGTTCTCCGTGCCGCAGGACGTGCTGCCCGAACTGCTCGCGAATCAGGCGAAAGCGCCGCTGGCGGTGAACGTGACCACGCGTTCCGGCAGCACGCCGCTCGCCGACGGCACGCTGGTGTTCATTGACAGCACGGTCGATCCTACGACCGGCCAGATCAGGCTCAAGGCTTCGTTCACCAACCAGGACCGCAAGCTGTGGCCCGGCGAGCTGGTGAATGCGCGCGTGCTGGTGCGCACCGATACGCAGCGGCTCGCGGTGCCGAGCCGCGCGGTGGTGAACTCGCAGAACGGCACGCAGCTCTATGTGATCGCCGCGAACGGCACGGCGCAGATGCGCCCGGTGCAAAGCGGGGTCACCGTCGATGGCATGACGGAGATACGCAGCGGCATCGCGCCCGCGGATCTCGTCGTGTTCGATGGCCAAAGCCGCTTGAACCCGGGCGTGCATGTGACGGCGACCACGGTTCCCGCCAGTGCCGAAGCGCCGCCCAACGCGAATCTGGCAGGCAGCCAGACTAATGAGGACAATCCGTCATGAGCCTCATGGAATTGTTCATCAAGCGGCGCATCGCGACCAGTTTTCTGGCGATCGCAGTGCTGCTGGTCGGCGCGGTGGCGTATTTTCTGCTGCCGGTCGCGCCGCTGCCGCAGGTCGATTTTCCGACCATCCAGATCGTTGCGAAATTGCCCGGCGCGAGCGCGGAAACCATGGCGACTTCGGTGGCGACGCCACTGGAGCGGCAACTTTCGCTGATTGCGGGCGTGACGCAGATGACGTCGTCGAGCTCGCTTGGCAACACCAGCATTGCCGTGCAATTCGATCTCTCGCGCGACATCGATGGCGCGGCGCAGGATGTGCAGACAGCGATCAATGCAGCCGGCGGCACGTTGCCGAAGAACCTGCCGAACCCGCCGACCTATCAGAAGGTCAACCCGGCCGACTTCACGTTGCTGTCACTGGCGCTGACGTCGCCCTCGCTGACGCTCACGCAGCTCGACAGCTACGCCGAAGACTATCTCGCGCAACAGATCTCGCAGATGCCCGGCGTCGGTCTCGTTGATTTCCACGGCCAGCAGCGGCCCGCCGTGCGTATTCAGCTCGACCCCGACAAGCTCACCGCGCGCGGCCTGACGCTGGAAGATGTGCGCTCGATCGTCGGCGTGCAGACGGTCAATGCACCGAAGGGCAGCCTGAACGGCCCGGATCGCTCGGTGATCTTCAACGCGACCGACCAGATCACGACCGCCTCGCAGTATCGCGATCTGGTGGTCGCGTACAAGAACGGCGCGCCGATTCGCGTGTCCGATCTCGGCACCGTGCTGAACGCCGCCGAGGACAACCAGCAGGCCGCATGGCTTCAGCACGAACGCGCGATCATCCTCGATGTTCACAAGCAGCCCGGCTATAACGTCGTGCAGACGATCGCCAACATCAAGGCGAAGCTGCCCGCGCTCGAAGCGATGCTGCCCGCGGCCGCGCATCTGCATGTGGTGGGCGATCGCACGCAAACCATCAATGCGTCGGTGCACGACGTGCAGTTCACGCTGATGCTGACGATCGCACTTGTCGTGATGGTCATCTTCTCGTTTCTGCGCAACCTCTGGGCGACGGTAATTCCGAGCCTGACGATTCCGCTGTCGCTGGTCGCCACGTTCGGCGTCATGTATCTGCTCGGCTATAGCCTCGACAATCTATCGCTGATGGGCTTGACCATCGCGGTAGGCTTCGTGGTGGACGATGCGATCGTCGTGATCGAAAACGTCATGCGGCATATCGAAGACGGCGTGCCGAGAATGAAGGCCGCCTTGCTTGGCGCAATGGAAGTGCGCTTCACGATCATTTCGATGACCATCTCGCTGATCGCCGTGTTCATCCCGATCCTGTTGATGGGCGGCATCGTCGGGCGGCTGTTCCGCGAATTCGCAATGACGGTGAGCGCCGCGATAGTGATGTCGGCGCTGGTATCGCTGACCGTTACGCCGATGCTTTGTGGCTGGCTGATCCGTTTGCCCGAGCCGGGTGGCGGCGGCCGGATGCGCAGGCTCGAAGCCTGGCTTGAGGCCGTGTTTAGCGCAGTAGAGCGGCGCTACGAGCAGGGCCTCGATTGGGTGCTGGACCGCCAGAAGCTGATGCTGGCTGTCACGGTGGCGACGATCCTCGCGACCGGCGCGTTGTTCGTCGCGATCCCCAAGGGATTTTTCCCGCAGGAGGACTCCGGTCTGATCATGGGCGTTGCCCAAGCCGCGCCGGACATTTCGCCCCGCTCGATGTCGCAGAAGATGCAGCAGGTGGGCCATATCATCGAGGCCGACCCCGCCGTCGACAACGTTTACTACTGGATGGGTGCTAACCCGACCGTGAGCCAGGGGCGCGTCATGATCAACCTGAAACCGTTCGCTCAGCGCAAGGACAGTGCTGTGCAGGTGCTCAATCGTTTAAAGCCGCAGTTGGCGAAGGTCATGGGCATCTCGTTGTCGATGCAGGTCCGGCAGGATATTCAGGTGGGTGGCCGTATCAGCGCCGCGCAGTATCAGTACACGTTGCAGGATCCTGACATCAACGAGTTGGATCACTGGGCGGGCGTACTGACCGATCGCCTGTCGAAGCTGCCGCAACTGGCCGACGTCACGTCCGACCAGCAGGCCGCCGCTACCAGCGCAACACTCGTGATCGATCGCAGCACCGCTTCGCGTTTCGGCATCACGGCGCAAGCCATCGACGACACGCTTTACGACGCATTCGGCCAGCGGCAGATTGCGACGCTGTTCACGCAGTTGAATCAGTACCACGTCGTCGAAGAAGTCGATCCGCGCTTTCAATTGACGACGGATGCACTAGCGCATCTCTACGTGCGCTCGCCGCTCACGAACGAACTCGTGCCGCTCGATACGCTTGCCAGGATCGAAAACAACGTGTCGCCGATCTCGGTGAATCACCAGGGCTTGTTCCCGGCCGTGACGATCTCGTTCAATCTGGCGGCGGGTCAGTCGCTTGGCAACGCGGTGGCGGCGATTCGCCAGGCCGAAGTCGCGGCGGGCAAGCCAGATAGTTTGACGGGCTCGTTTCAGGGCACTGCGCAGGCGTTCCAGGCGTCGCTCGCGAGTGAGCCGTATCTGATCGCCGCGGCGCTTGTGGTGGTGTATCTGATTCTCGGCATCCTGTACGAAAGCGCGATTCACCCGCTCACCATCATTTCGACGCTGCCCTCGGCGGGCGTGGGCGCTTTGCTTGCGTTGATGCTGTGTGGTCAGGATCTGTCGATCATGGGAATGATCGGCATCATCTTGCTGATTGGCATCGTCAAGAAGAACGCGATCATGATGATCGACTTCGCGTTGGTGGCCGAGCGCGAGCAAGGTTTGTCGCCGCGCGATGCGATCCGGCAGGCCTGTGTGCTGCGCTTCCGCCCGATCATGATGACGACGCTCGCCGCGCTGTTCGGCGCGCTGCCGCTTGCGCTCGGACATGGCGCGGGCGCCGAATTGCGCGTGCCGCTCGGCATAGCGATTGTCGGCGGACTGATTGTTTCGCAAATGCTGACTTTGTTCACGACGCCGGTCGTGCACCTGTGGTTTGACCGTCTGTCGCATTGGCACGCTGATCGGCGCGCGACACGCAGTGTTGTCGAGCGGGAGGCGGTCGGTTGACTGGCTTCTGCGTGCCTGGGGGCGCTTCTTCCTGTAGCCATGGGCGCCGCTGATTCCGCGCGGCGGCCGTGCGCTGAAATCGGGCTGCAGACGTTACCGCTGACCTTGGGACAGCCTCCGATCAAGAATAGGTGAACGGGTGACGCTATCGGACAGACGAACGATCGTGCCTGGATCGAGCGGGCAATTAAAGCCAACGAGTTCCGGGATGAACGGCTGAGAAAACGTTTCGGGGTACTTTTGGAACAGCCTTAGATGGCATGGGCCAAAGCGTTCGGTTCGCTTGCCAGGAATAGGCATCAACCAAGGTTGACCGCAAATCCATTGCAACACGCCGTGAAAAGCGGGCACGGTTAAAAGCAGTTTCATTTTCCCGACGCCGTTCTGGTAGGTCGCCTCGGCTAGGCTAATGCCATCCCGCTACATTGTTCGCGGGACGACTCGAACCTTCTCGTGGATGGAATGAAAATGAGGCTTACAACGAAAACCTTTGCCACCGCCCTTCTTCTGATCGGCAGCGCGTCGGCGATGGCCTCGCCGGGACTGACACAACAGCAATGCGACGACTACCCATTCGCACAGTTGAAAGGCGAAGTGACACACCAGCAATTGATGGGGGAGTTGAACGAGCTGGAAGCGGCCGGTTACAAACCCGACGACGCCAACACCTACCCTGACGATCTGGAACAGGCGCAACAGAAGTTGCAAGCCGAGTATCGCGCGGACTGTGTCCCCGCTGCAGCGCACCTCTCCCCCAGCGCCCCGCAAACCTCAGCCGGTGTAGCGCCCGCGCAAGCGGCGCATCAGCCGGCCGGTTGACGCGGGTCAGCGTCAATGTACCAGGGGTAAGCAATTCGATTTAACAAAGCAGCGCGCACAACGTCATGCGTCTTGAGCGCTTCGCTGCGCGGGCTCACGCTCGGTAATTCAACAATGTGATGGAGTGGACTATGAAGACCGTATCCGGCAGTATTGGGGTGTCGATGTTGGCGCTCGTGGCGGCGCTGATGCTCGGTTCGGCGGGCGTTGCCTACGCTCAGCAGCCAGGCGACACCGGGGGCAGCATGAGCGGTGCGGGCGCCGCTCCGGGAACGAGTCTGGGCACCGGGGCCGGCCCCAGCCCAATTCCGGGCGCGGGAACCTCGCTTGCCACCACAAGAGGCATCGGCTCGGGGCCGGCGCTTAACAACATGCGGGCAAACGGCACGAGCCTGTATATGAACCCCGACCCACGCGCGCCAAATGTGACCGGCAGGGCCGCGCCGCCTCGATAGGCTCGGCTTGGCTTGGGGATGCAGTTGGGTGGGGGGGTATAGAACTCGCGGAACGAATAACTGAAGATTGCACGCGAAAGTAAACAGAGATTCCACGGAAAAAAGAACTGGAATTCCGCGGCAAAATGAATGCCGATTCCACGGCAAAGCAATGCTGATCAAACCGCGTGGCGCGCGATCAACTGGTGACATTGATCGCGCAGTTGCCGGCGCGCCTCATCGACATGGAAACGTGCTCCGGCGCACATCATTGGGCTCGCGTGTTCCAGCAGCAGGGCCATACGGCCAAACTCATGGAGCCCAACCGTGTGGCGCCTTGTAGCATGTCCAGCAAGCGCGGCAAGAACGACGCGGCGGATGCTGCTGCGATCTGCGAAGCAGCGACCTACAACCGGTTGCGAGGCCTGTCCTTGGGTAAATTCGGCGTGGTGCTAAAAAAAGCTTGGAAAAGTTGCGCAGGCACATCACAGAACGCAAACGCCTCCGTGATGCGAGCGCAAAACCTCAGCCTCCCGGCTCCCGGTTTCGCAAACGCTACGTTGGCGACCATGCGCAAACAGCAGCGAAGTCGAGCATCCGGATCGTTCCTGCCGAGCGTCAGGTTTCCTTAAGGTAAGGTCGCTAGCATCGATCGGATTTTTGCGGTACTTTTTTCGGGCTAAATTCGCAGGCAGTGCGCCTCATCAATCCATCAATTCCCGACAACGTGAGGAGCAGGAATGGCTAAGGCCTACGCAATGACGCGCCCGGCATACGATGCAGTCGCGCGCACGCTGCACTGGCTGACCGTCCTGTTGGTCGCTATGCAGTTTGCGATCGGCTGGACGATGCCGGATGTCCACAAGGACACGCAGCCCGTTAATCTCATCGCCTGGCATCTTGGCGTGGGCGCGACGCTCGTCGCCGTGATGGTACTTCGGGTGTTCTGGCGATTGACGCATTGGCCCACGCCGGACGAGCTGCCGCTGCCACTCAGCGTCGTCTCGCGCATAACGCATGTTCTGCTCTACGTCGCCCTGGTGCTCGTCCCGCTGCTCGGCTGGATCAACGCGTCCTCGCGCGGCTGGACGGTCCGCTTGCTGGGCGTCGTGCCGTATCCGGCACTGAGCGAACCGGGCTCGGCTTTCGGTCACGAGATGGGGGACGTACACGGCATCCTCGCATGGGTGCTCTTCGCATTGATTGGCCTGCATGTCGTCGCAGCGTTGTTTCACCACTTTGTTCTGAAAGACCACGTGCTGCAGCGGATGCTGCCCCACGCAGGGCCACCGCGCGATCAGGTTCGAGACCGCTAAGGTCTGCCGATGCCCAAGGCTCACAAAGAACCGCATCGCATCAAGGCGATTGGCTGGCTCCGCGCTGCGGTGCTTGGCGCAAACGACGGCATCGTTTCGACGGCAAGTTTGATAATCGGCGTCGCGTCCGCGCACGCCGAGCACCGCCATCTGGTGCTGACCGGCCTCGCGGGATTGGTAGCCGGCGCGATGTCGATGGCGACGGGCGAATACGTATCGGTCTCGTCGCAGGCGGACACAGAAACAGCGGCGCTCGCCGAAGAGCAAGCGGAGCTCGATGCGGATGACGCGCGCGAGCATCGGGAGTTGGCGGCGATTTACGTGCGACGTGGTCTCGACATGGCGCTTGCCAAACAGGTTGCGCAGGCTCTAATGGCTCACGACGCACTCGGCGCACATGCCCGCGACGAATTGGGTATCTCGGAAACGACCGCGGCAAATCCATTGCAGGCCGCACTGGCGTCGGCCAGCAGTTTTTCGGTGGGAGCCGCTTTGCCGCTCATCGTCACGGCGCTCGCCCCGCAGCAAGGCGTGGCCGTGAGTATCGCGGTGACGGCGCTGGCTTCACTGGCGATACTTGGTGGACTCGCCGCGCGCGTCGGGGGAGCGAAAGTGGGTCCTGGCGTA
The DNA here is from genome assembly GCF_003634845.1 of Paraburkholderia sp. RAU2J. Taxonomy (NCBI): domain Bacteria; kingdom Pseudomonadati; phylum Pseudomonadota; class Betaproteobacteria; order Burkholderiales; family Burkholderiaceae; genus Paraburkholderia; species Paraburkholderia sp. RAU2J. The sequence goes on along the minus strand of NZ_RBXG01000002.1, from coordinate 2,156,373 downwards.
TTGCGGGTTACCTTCTGGAGCGCGCTGTCGATGGGTATGGCATCCGCGGTCGGTGCTATATTCGGCGCGACTTGAGCCGTGACATTTTTTCCGCGACACAGTCACTCGCCGACGGCGCGGCGATCTCCCGATGGTTAAAGCCCCTTTCGAAACGCAGGCGCAGTACTTCACGAATTTTACGCGTGGGCAATTTGGGTATCCTATGTGGCTCCCGACAAAGCGTCGAGAGTGCTACGGTTGACCCGCGTCGCTATCTCATGCGGCTACTGTCCAGCTTCGCGTGATATGCCGTCCAGCTGCCGCGAAATCGCTGTGCAGCCAGGTCTGAAATACGCATTTTTGCGTCATGCATCACGCTGCTCGGGTAAAACAACAAGGCAGGGTAGTTTCCGTCATAGCTTCCGCGACCGTTCAGCTTTTTTCAGGCCCTGTCCAGCGCCTTGATCGCAAGCGCAGCGCCAGCCGCGCGCGTCTCGACGTGCAGCTTACGGAACAGATGCTCGAGGTGCTTGTTCACCGTGCGCGGCGCCATGCCGAGAATGTCGCCGATATCGCGATTCGTCTTGCCGCGAGAGACCCAGAGCAGCACTTCGGCCTCACGCGCCGTCAAATTGAAGCGCGCCGCGAGTGCGCTGCTGTGCACAGTGTCATCGGTCTCCTTGAGGATGAGGATCCACTCTCCAGGATCGGGAGCGGAGGTTGCGCTCGCAGAACGCCGCACGTGTCCTGCGGTGAATTCGAGGACGGCGCCGGTCGGACTCCCGCGCCCGAGCCAGTCCGCAAACCAGTCGCGTAACAGCGGCGGCAACATGGGGTGCGCAACCGCTTGCACGAGGTCGTCGGCGTGGCTGGCCCGGTAGGCAGAAATTTGCCGTGCCGCTTGCGGACTCTGCCAGCGGATCGCGCCATCGGCATTGACGATCAGCGCCGCACGCGCATCGAGCGACAGTGCAGCGTGCGCATAGAGTTGCGCGCGCGAGCGCTGCACGTGGGCGCCAATGCGCGCACAAACCTCCTCGGGCCGCACGGGTTTCGTCACATAGTCGATGCCGCCGACGCGAAATGCGCGCACCACATGCTCGCTTTCCGTCAATGCAGTCATGAAGATCACGGGCAGATGTTCGTGGCGAACGTCCTGCTTCAGGCAGCTGCAGGTCTCGAAGCCATCCATGCCAGGCATCAGCGCGTCGAGCAACACGACGTCGGGCGTCACGCGTGCGAGGCGCTTGAGCGCATCTTCGCCCGAGAGCGCGACCAGCACCGCGTAACCATGTGCCTGAAGCGTATCGGAGAGAAATGCGAGGTTGTCCGGCGTGTCGTCGACAATCAACACGACGGGGCGGTCGCGCAGCCACTCGGGCGACGCATCGGTGGAGTTCACCGCGCGCGCGTCAAACGTCCGCGGCGCGGGACAGTCGGTCGAGTTCATGCTCAAGCTCCCTTAGCTGAAAGCGTTCCGCCAGAACGCGCAACCGGTCGATCTGCTCCTGAAGCGCGGGCCATGCCGCGCGAGCGGAGTCGAGTTGTTCGACCACGCCTTGCAGGTAGCCGACTTCGAGGTGTGCGCGCAGGCGTTCGAGCACCGCTTTCGGCCACGCGACATCCAGTGAAGCGCGCGTGACGAGCGGCGCGGTGTGCGCGGACGTGGACGGCTCGGATGCGATCCAGTCGAGGACGAGTAACTGCGCGAGCTTGTCGAGCAACAGGTTGATCTGGAGCGGCTTCACGAGATATCCGGCGCATCCGGTCGCGCTCGCGCGCTCCCGATCATCGGCAAATGCGTTAGCCGAAAGCAGCACGATCGGGGCGTTCGACAACTGGTTTTCGCGGATCAGCCGGCTGGCCTCGTAACCGTCCATCAGCGGCATTGAGATGTCCATGATGACAGCGTCGACGCTGTGCGTCGCCAGCCAGCGCAACGCGTCGGGGCCGCTCTCCGCCTCGGCGACGTCGAAGCCGAGCGGCGTCAGCAGTTGCCCGACGATGCCGCGCTGATCCGCCAGATCGTCGACGACGAGAATTGCGCGCTTCGGCCCGGTATAGCCGCGGATCGCCGCGAGTTCAGTGCGCGCGTCGGCTGCGCCGTTCACTGCTGGCGCGAACAGTCGCACGATGAAGCGAGTGCCGCGCCCGACCTCGCTGTCCACTTCGAGACTGCCACCGAGCGCCTGTGTGAGAAGCCGGCAGATCGTGAGTCCCAGTCCCGCGCCATGATCGTGCGCATGCGCCGCTTCGCCTCGCTCGAACGGCAGGAACAGGCGCTCCATCTCGGCCGGAGGAATTCCGGGGCCGGTGTCGACTACTTCGAACTTCAACGTGTCGAGCACGTGGCTCACGCGCAGCGTCACAGTACCCGTGGACGTGAAGCGAATCGCGTTGCCGATCAGATTGGTCAGAATCTGACCCATGCATTTCTGGTCGGTACGCACGGTGGCGGGCAGGCGGCCTACGGTCTGCACGTCGAAAGCGAGCGCTTTCTCGAGCGCCTGCGGGCGCAGCATTGAGGTGACGTGCGCGACGAAATCCGCCAGTGACACGCGTGCGATGTTCAGTTCCAGCTTGCCCGCCTCGATACGCGCGACGTCGAGCAGCCCATCGACGAGCGCAAGCAGATGTTCGCCGCTGCGCTGAATCGTTCGCACGGCGCTGTAGCGCGTCGGCGAAAACTCCTCTTTCGCCTGCAAAAGCAACTGTGCGTAGCCGAGAATGCTGTTCAGCGGTGTGCGCAACTCGTGGCTCAAACCGGACACGTAGCGGCTTTTCGCCTGATTCGCCGATTCGGCGGCAGCCGTCGCGCGTTTAAGCGCGGCGTCTGTTTTCTGGTGAGCGTCGATTTCCTGCATCAGCAATTCGTTTTGCCGTTGCGATTCTTCCTGCGTGACGCGACGGCTTTCGCGCTCCAGCACGAACCACCACGCCGCTATGCAACCGACGAGCGAAAGCGAGAAGAAGATCTTCAGAAAGCTGTGCCCAATCGCGCTGTCGATCGACGATCCGTCGGCGGCGAGCGAGGTCACGCTCTGTGACCAGATCAGATAGAGCACGCTCGCGAGCACCGCGAACATTGCGCACACGAGGCTTGCATAGTGCATGAGCCGCAGCGCAGCCGGGCCGAGCCGCACGCGCGGAAACACGCGATGGAGAGCGCGATCGGCTTGCGAGGCGAAGCGCGCATGCGGCTTGCAGCGATCGTGGCAGCGCGAGTCGAGCGAACAGCACAGCGAGCAGATCGTGCCGCCGTAGGCGGGGCAGAAGGCCGTGTCTTCGGGTTCGAAGGTGTTCTCACAGATCGCGCAGCGAAGCGAAGTGGCGTCGCCCGTGGGCTGCGCGGCGCGCGCGATGTAGTAACGTCCGCGCGTGACGATCGCGAGCACGGGCGCACAGGCGACCGCCACGCCGAACGCGATGAACGACGACATGGCTTGTGCCAGCAAGCCGAACATGCCGCTCTGCGCGAGCATCGCTGCTGCGGCGGCGATCAGCATCGCGCCTACGCCGACGGGATTCACGTCGTACAGATGCGCGCGTTTGAATTCGATATGACGCGGGCTAAGCCCAAGCGGCTTGTTGATGACGAGATCGGCGAACAGTGCGCCGATCCACGCGATCGCGATGTTTGCGTAGAGCGACAGCACCTTGGCGATCGCCTCGAATACCCCCATTTCCACGAGCAGCAGTGCGATCATCACATTGAACACGAGCCACACCACCCGCCCCGGATGGCTGTGCGTCAGACGCGCAAAAAAATTCGACCACGCGAGCGAGCCCGCGTACGCATTCGTCACGTTGATCTTCAATTGCGAAACGATCACGAACAGCGTCATCGCGGGCAGCGCCCAGCTCGCGAGCCCAAACGGATCGAGCAGTAGGTGATAGGCGACGAGGTACATTTGGGTGGGCTGCGTGGCCTCCGCCGGACTGACTTCGTACTGGATCGCGACGAAGGCGAGGAATGCGCCCCCGAGCATCTTGAGCGCGCCGGGCACGATCCAGCCTGGTCCCGCCGACAGCAGCGCGAGCCACCAGCGCGCGTGGTTCTTCGCAGTCAGCGGCGGCAGGAAGCGCAAGTAATCCACCTGCTCGCCGACCTGCACGATCAATGCAAACACCATGGTCGAGGCCTGCCCGAACGCTATCACGCTGAACGCGCGGCCTTGCGGAGCGAAGCCGGCAAAGGTCGTCCACTCGTGCACCAGGCCCGGATGGTGCCACAGCACAGCCGCATAGGGCAGCGCGAACAGTATCAGCCACAGCGGCTGAGTCCAGCTTTGCAGCCGATTGATCAGCGTGATGCCGAACATCACGATCGGAATCACGATGAGCGAACTCAGCACATAGGCGATCGCCAGCGAGATATGAAAGTAGAGTTGCAACGCGAGCGACATGATGGCCGCTTCGAGCGCGAAGAAAATAAACGTGAAGATGGCATAGAGCAGTGAGGTGAGCGTCGAGCCAATATAGCCGAAGCCCGCGCCGCGCGTAAGCAGATCCATGTCGACGCCATGGCGCGCGGCGTAATAGCTGATCGGCAGACTGGTCAGCCAGATGAGCACCGATACGACCGCAATCGCCCAGACCGCGTTCGTAAAGCCATAGTTGACGACGAGGCTGCCGCCGATTGCTTCGAGCACCAAAAAAGACACGGCGCCGATTGCCGTGTTGGCGACGCGCAGTTCCGACCAGCGTCGAAACGAACGCGGCGTGAAGCGCAACGCGTAATCCTCGAGCGTTTCGTCTCCGACCCATGCATTGTAGTCGCGCCGCACCTTGACGATGCGTTGGGTACTGGGCGTGCCCACTGACGGGTGACTCTGGGGCATGGGGATGATCTGGATTGGTGCGGAAACGATCGGATCGATGTCTGATGCAAATTACATTCCAGTACGACTGCGGGGAATACGTCAATCGACGTATTCCGGTTGCCAATTTGGCTTTCTACATTGCGTCCAACCTCGAACCAGCTCTCGCAAGAAGCGCAGGGCGACCGATAAGGAGAATGTGATGTCCGCAGACGATCGAATCGATGATGATGCCCGCACGCCGTCGCCGTTGCGCCGGAAACTGATCGGCGGCCTCGCCGCTGCGCCGTTGATGGCGCTGGGGCTGCCGCGTACTTCATTTGCGCAAACGCCGCCCACCGCGAAGGTGAACACCACCGGACTGGCGGTGACAGATACCACGGTGACAGTCGGCCAGTTGCATTCGGCGACCGGCACGATGGCGATCTCCGAAACCGGTTCGATCCAGGCCGAACGCCTTGCGATCGAGCAGATCAACGCAATGGGCGGCGTGCTCGGGCGCAAGATCCAGATCATTCAGGAAGACGGCGCCTCCGACTGGCCGACTTTCGCGGAGAAGTCGAAGAAGCTGCTCGAGAACGACCACGTCGCGGCCGTGTTCGGCTGCTGGACCTCTGCCTCGCGCAAGGCAGTGCTGCCGGTGTTCGAGAAAGACAACGGGCTGCTCTATTACCCGACCTTCTACGAAGGCCTCGAACAATCGAAGAACGTGTTCTACACGGGCCAGGAAGCGACCCAGCAGATTCTCTGGGCGCTCGACTGGGCTTCGAACACGAAGAAGGCCAAGACGTTTTTCCTGATCGGTTCCGACTATATCTGGCCGCGTACGTCGAACAAGATCGCGCGTCGTCATATCGAGCAGCATCTGCACGCGAAGGTCGTCGGCGAGGAGTATTACCCGCTCGGCACGACCGAGTTTGCGTCGCTGATGAACAAGATCAAGCTCGCCCGGCCGGACTGCATTTTCGCGAGCGTGGTGGGCGGCTCGAACGTCGCGTTCTACAAGCAACTCAAGGCGGCCGGTATCACTCCGCAGAAGCAGTTCCTGCTGACGCTGTCGGTAACCGAGGACGAAGTGCTCGGCATCGGCGGCGACAACTTCGCGGGCTTCTATTCGTCGATGAAATACTTCGAGTCACTCGATAACGAGAACAACAAGAAGTTCGTCGCTGCGTTCAAGGCGCGCTACGGCCAGAAGTCCGTGATCGGCGACGTGACCCAGGCCGCGTATCTCGGCCCATGGATCTGGAAGGCCGCCTGCGAGCGAGCGGGCAGCTTCGACGTGAACAAGGTGGTGGCGTCGTCGGCGGGCATCGACGTGGCCAATGCGCCGCAGGGCTATGCGAAGGTCGATGCGAATCACCACCTGTGGAGCCGCTCGCTGATCGGGCAGGGCCAGGCAGACGGCCAATTCAAGGTCGTCGCGCAGTCCGACCAGCCGATCCAGCCGAATCCGTTCCCGAAGGGCTACATGTAATTCGTCAACCGCAGCTGCGCGGCGACGTAACATGCCGCCGCGCGAGGAGCGCTCGATGTCCGCTACCGACATTTTCAACATCACGCTGATGCAGGGCTTCGCCGGTCTGAGCCTGTTCAGCGTTCTGCTCCTGATGGGGCTTGGGCTCGCCGTGATCTTCGGCCAGATGGGCGCGATCAACATGGCGCACGGTGAGTTCATGACGATCGGCGCTTATACCGTCTACATGTTTTCGTGGTTCTCGCAGAACGTCTGGCATGCGTTCACGCCGGTGTACTTCTTCTTCGCGATCATCGCGGCGTTCGGCCTTGCGTTCGCGGCGGGCTGGCTCGCCGAATGGGCATTGATCCGCCATCTATACCGCCGTCCGCTCGACACGCTGCTCGCTACCTGGGGTCTGAGCCTCGGCATGCAGCAGGTGTTCCGCTCGACGTTCGGGCCGCAGGAAGTGAGTCCTGCGCTGCCCGACTGGCTGATGGGCTCGTGGGAGCCAGCGCCGGGCCTGGATATTCCAGTCAGCGGCATGTTCGTGATGGGACTCGCGCTGGTCATGACGGGCGGGTTACTGCTCGCGCTCTACCGCTCGCGCTGGGGCCTGCGCGTGCGTGCCACGGTTGCCAACCGGCCCATGGCCAACGCTGCCGGCATCAACACGCGGCGCACTGACCGGATGACCTTCGCGATCGGCTGCGGTATTGCGGGGGTGGCGGGCGCGGCGTTCACAGCGATTGGCTCGACCGGACCCACCAGCGGTTCTCTCTATATCGTCGATTCGTTTCTTGTCGTCACCTTTGGCGGCGCGGCGAGCCTGCTCGGCACAGTGGCCTCGGCGTTCGGCATCGCGCAGATGCAGTCGATCAGCGAGTTTTTCCTATCGGGTTCAATTGCACGCGTTCTTACGCTGCTGACGGTCGTCGTGATCCTGATGCTGCGTCCGCAGGGACTCTTCGCGTCGAAGGTGCGGCGCGTGTGAGCGCGGGGCGCCGTGCACGGCTCATTCACTGATTAATTCGTATGGAGATGGACATGGAACCCATCCAATCCGTAGCGGGGAACATTTCCCCGCGATCCGGTCCCGGCGCGCCGGGAGGCTGGCGCGCGCTCGCGATGCGGCTCGACGCGTCGGGTTACGTGGGCATCGCGATACTCGCGGTGCTGATCGTCGTCGTGTTTCCGCTGGTGCTGGATACGTTTCGCCTGAACCTGATGGGCAAGTACCTCACCTACGCTTTCGTGGCGATGGGCCTCGTGATCGCGTGGGGCTACGGCGGCGTGCTCAGCCTCGGACAAGGCGTGTTCTTCGGCCTCGGCGGTTACGCGATGGCGATGTTCCTCAAGCTTGAGGCGTCCGACCCGGCCGCCACCCACACGCAGACCACGCCCGGCATTCCCGATTTCATGGACTGGAATCAGCTCACCGCGCTGCCTACGTGGTGGAGACCGTTTCATTCTCTACCGTTCTCGATCCTCGCCGTGCTGGTCGTGCCTACAGCTCTCGCGTTCGTCGTCGGTTATGCGATGTTCAAGCGGCGGGTGGGGGGCGTGTACTTCGCGATCATCACGCAGGCGGTCGCATTGATTCTTTCGGTGCTGATCATCGGCCAGCAAGGTTATACGGGTGGCGTGAACGGGATCACCGATCTGCGCACGCTGCTCGGCTGGGACATCCGCACCGACCACGCGAAGCTGGTTCTTTACTTCGTCAATGCAGTGCTGCTGATCGGCGCGCTGCTGGCCTGTCGCTGGGTCCAGCGCAGCAAGCTCGGCACGCTGTTGCTCGCGATGCGCGACAAGGAGGACCGTGTGCGCTTCTCCGGTTACGACGTCGCGATGTTCAAGGTGTTCGCGTTCTGCCTCGCGGCGCTGCTCGCGGCTGTCGGTGGCGCGATGTTCACGTTGCAGGTGGGTTTCATGTCACCGTCGTTCGTCGGCATCGTACCGTCGATCGAGATGGTGATCTATGCCGCAGTCGGCGGGCGCATGTCGCTGGTGGGCGCGGTGTATGGCGCGATTCTCGTCAACCTCGGCAAAAGCTGGTTCTCGGAGAGCCTGCCTAATCTCTGGCTCTATCTGATGGCGGCGATGTTCATCGGCGTGGTGATGGCGTTTCCAAATGGGCTCGCGGGCCTCTACGAAGAGCATGCCCGGCCGCGTATCCGGCGGTGGCTCGGCGCAGCGAACAAGGAGGGATGACGCATGAGCAACACTGACTTTCTGCTTGCGATCGAAGATCTGAGCGTGTCGTTCGACGGTTTCAAGGCGATCGATTCGTTGAACCTCTATCTCGAGCGTGGCGAATTGCGCGTCGTGATCGGCCCGAACGGTGCGGGCAAGACGACGCTGCTCGATCTGATTTGCGGCAAGACCAGGGAAACCGCCGGCAGCATCAAGTTCCGCAACGAGGAAATCACGAATATCGCCGAGTACCGGCGCGTGCGCAAAGGCATCGGCCGCAAGTTTCAGACGCCGTCGATCTACGAAAACCTGAGCGTCGCGCAAAACCTCGAAGTGTCGTTTCCGCGCGGACGCAGCGTGTTCGGCGCGCTCGCCTATCGGGAGGATGCCGAAGTGGCCGACCGGGTGCGTGCGGTAGCCGATGAGATCGGTCTTGCCGCTTCGCTCGATCTCGAAGCCGGGCTGCTGTCGCACGGCCAGAAGCAGTGGCTGGAAATCGGCATGTTGTTGATGCAGGACCCCGAGCTCCTGATGCTGGATGAGCCGATTGCAGGCATGAGCGCGCGCGAACGCGAAGTCACCGCGGAACTGCTCGATCGCATTTGCCGCAATCGCTCGATGATCGTGATCGAGCACGACATGGCCTTCGTCGAGCGGATCGCGCACAAGGTCACGGTCATGCATCAAGGCAAGATCCTCGCGGAAGGGCCGATGGCGCAGGTGCAATCCGATCCTCGCGTGATCGACGTCTATCTCGGCCACTGAATCTACACGGAGAACACATCATGCTGGAAGTCGACGATCTCGTGGTCAGCTACGGCCAGAGCGAAGTGCTACACGGCATCGGCTTTTCCGTGGCGAGCGGCGAAAGCGTCGCGGTGATGGGCCGCAATGGCATGGGCAAGACGACGCTTTTCAAGGCGCTCATCGGCATGCTGCCCGCCAATCGCGGCACCGTGCGGGTGGGCGGCGCCGACGTGTCCAAAGACGAAAGCTACCGGCGCGTAGCGAAAGGCATCGGCTACGTGCCGCAAGGCCGGCAGATCTTCGCGTCGCTGAGCGTCGAGGAGAACATCCAGACGGGCCTCGAAAACGCGCGCAGCCCGCTCGTACCCGACGACCTCTATGCGCTCTTTCCCGTGCTGTTCGACATGCGACGGCGCAAGGGCGGCAACCTCTCGGGCGGCCAGCAACAGCAGCTCGCGATTGCGCGCGCGCTCGCGACCGACCCGAAGGTGTTGCTGCTCGACGAGCCCACCGAAGGCATTCAGCCGTCCGTCATCAAGGACATCGCGAAGGCGCTCAACCAGATTCGCAGAAGCCACAACATCGCCATCGTGGTGTCCGAGCAGGTGTTGAGCTTCGCGCTCGACGTCGCCGACCGGCTCTTCGTGATCGAAGGCGGCCGCTTCGTACATCAAAGCACCCGCGATGCAGGCGACACCGACCGCATTCGCGAATACCTCTCGGTATGAGTGCGGCGCACCGCATTTACTGAACCTCGAACCAAGGAGCGAACGCAATGCCCGAAACTCTCATCAAGGTAGATCTGGACCAGTCGGCCTACGAAAACACGCAGGTGCACAACCGCTGGCACCCGGATATTCCGATGGCTTGCTGGGTCAAGCCTGGCGACGACTTCGTTCTCGAAACCTACGACTGGACCGGCGGCTTCATCAAGAACGACGACAGCGCCGACGACGTGCGCGATATCGATCTGTCGATCGTCCATTTTCTGTCCGGCCCGGTCGGCGTGCATGGCGCGGAACCCGGCGACCTGCTGGTGGTGGACCTGCTCGACATCGGTGCGAAGTCCGAGAGCCAATGGGGCTTCAACGGCTTTTTCTCGAAGTCCAATGGCGGCGGCTTTCTCACCGACCAATTCCCCAATGCGCAGAAGTCGATCTGGGATTTTCACGGCGTCTATACGAACTCGCGCCACATTCCAGGCGTGAACTTCGCGGGTCTGATTCACCCCGGCCTGATCGGATGCCTGCCTGATCCGAAACTGCTGGAAACGTGGAATGCACGCGAAACCGGACTGATCGCGACCGCGCCGGAGCGCGTGCCGCCACTGGCGAATCCGCCGTTCGCAGCGACCGCGCATATGGGGCAACTCACCGGCGACGCGCGTGACAAGGCGGCGGCGCAAGGGGCGCGCACCGTGCCGCCGCGCGAGCACGGCGGTAATTGCGACATCAAGGATCTGTCGCGCGGCTCGAAGGTGTTCTTCCCCGTCTACGTGGATGGCGCGGGACTTTCCGTCGGCGATCTGCACTTCAGCCAGGGCGACGGCGAGATCACGTTTTGCGGCGCGATCGAGATGGCGGGCTGGGTACACATGCGCGTGAATCTGATCAAGGGTGGCATGGCGAAATACGGAATTCGCAATCCGGTATTCCAGCCGAGTCCTATCACGCCGAATTACAACGACTACCTCATTTTCGAAGGCATTTCGGTCGACGAGCAGGGCGCTCAACATTATCTCGACGTGACGGTCGCGTATCGGCAAGCGTGCCTGAATGCGATCGAGTATCTGAAGAAGTTCGGCTATTCGGGCGCGCAGGCGTATTCGTTGCTCGGTTGTGCGCCGGTGCAAGGGCATATCAGCGGCGTGGTCGATATTCCCAATGCGTGCGCGACCTTGTGGCTGCCGACACAGATTTTCGACTTCGACATTCGCCCAAATGCCGATGGGCCCATCCAGCACATCAAGGGCGGTGTGGATTTGCCATGCTCGCCGGATCTGGCGAACGTCTGAGCCAACGCTACCAGGAGAGCTTGTCATGCCGATCTACGACTTCGAATGCGTGAGTTGCGGTCCCTTTTCCGTGATGCGGCGCATGGCGGACCGCGAAAAGCCTTGCCGCTGTCCCGAGTGCGGAGGGGAGAGTGGCCGGGTGATCAGCGCGCCGTCGCTAGCCTTGATGGCGCACACACGGCGCTCCGCGTACGCAACGAACGAGCGAGCGGCGCAAGCGCCGCGCCAGTCCGGTGACGGGGCGCCGTTGCGTCATCGGGCGGGATGCAGTTGCTGCTCGGGTGGTAGCGCGAAGCTCGCGGGATCGGCTTCGGACGGACTCAAACGACCGGCAGGACGACCATGGATGATTAGCCACTAGATGCTATGTGGGAGGGCAGCGAGAGGAAGCCCGACTGGAGTAAAACGGGACTTGCAGACTCGTTTTCTCCGAAGGAGCACGCAAATGGATGCGCCTGATGATGGTCGAGCTCGCCTGGAGCTGGCTGCGCCTGCAGCCCGGCAGCCAGCTCAGGCACTGGTTCAACGAGCGCTTTGCCGGTACCGGCAAGCGGATGCGGCGCATTGGTATCGTCGCGCTCGCACGCCGTCTGGCGATCGCCCTGTGGCGTTATATCGAGTACGGCGAGATCCCCGTCGGCGCGACACTCAAGCCGCGCGACGTCAACACCGTGAGGGCATGAATGATTGAATGACATCGGATGCAGCAACAGGATGTAAAGGTCAACGCGCCCGAAACACGCTCGGGCTACCCACTGCGGGTGGCCGTTTCCCTAGATGGGGTGCGTCGGTAACAGGGTAGCTCCAGCGCTTCGCGCATGCGGCATAAGGTGACCGGCCTGTCAGGTCGGCACGGATAGAAGGTCGACCCGGCACTGACCGGTCAACAGATACCCTGACCTGAATGACATTGACATGCCAGGCTGCAACAAGGTTTGCGTGATGAGCGTCGGTACTGTCCTTTACGCAGCGGTCTCTACTGCCAGCTTGCGTCTGGTCATGGTAAGTGACCGCGCAGGCTGGCGGTAGAGACCGGGCAAGGAGAAGGATTACTTCGCATAACAGAATGTTTGTCGTGAACCGGGCTTGAATTAGAGCTTGACACATGAATGCGCACGACTGTATTGTACGCAAATACGTACGACTGTATTCCTATAATGAGCAAACCATCATTTCGTGAAGACATTCTCGCTGCCGGCCTCCAGGTGATGCTTCGGTCGGGATACGAGGGGGCGAGTGTGCGCGATATCTGCGCAGCGGCAGGTGCTCCGCACGGGTCTTTCACCAATCACTTCCGCTCCAAGGAGGCTTTTGCGGAGGAAGTGCTGGACCGCTATTTTGCTCACACCAAGGGGTTAGTCAAAGAGGCTTTGAACGACAAGTCACTTACTCCCCGGCAGCGACTGAAGCGGTATCTGGACATCGTCAGCCGCGTACTGGCAGACGACAAATGGAATCGCGGTTGCCTGATCGGCGATTTCAGTCTTGAGACCGCCTCTCAAAGCGAGCTCTTGCGCGAAAGGCTCGAGGCGATATTCCAAGAATGGCGCGCTCCATTTGCCTCGTGCATCGCCGAGGCTCAAGCCGCCGGTGAAATCGATTCAACGTTCGATCCGGCGGATCTTGCCGAATTTCTCCTGGCTTCCTGGGAAGGCGCAATTCTTCGCATGAAGGTGGAACGCGGCCCTGCCGCCCTCGATCGCTTCAAGAACATCGTTTTCCAAACCATATTCAAGGAGCAGAAATGACCGTCCTTTCTGACGTTGTATTGCCGCGAGTGAATGTGCTGGGTTCCACCATGGCCTATCGGGAAGCGGGAAATCCCGAAGCACCGGTCGCGCTTTTTCTGCACGGAAACCCAACGTCGTCGTACACATGGCGGAACATCATTCCCTTGGTCTCACCCGTGGCGCACTGCATCGCGCCGGATCTCATCGGGTTTGGTCAATCGGGAAAACCGGACATTGCGTATCGGTTTGCGGATCATGTTCGATACCTGGATGCGTTCCTCGATAACGCTGGAATTTCGTCAACATTTGTTATAGCGCAGGACTGGGGAACCGCACTGGCATTTCACCTGGCTGCCCGACGGCCGGAGTTTATCCGTGGGCTTGCTTTTATGGAGTTCACCTGGCCAATGCCTACCTGGGAGGATTTTCACGCGAATGCACGCGAAACCTTTCAGAAGTTCAGGACACCTCACGTTGGTGAAAAGATGATTCTTGAAGGAAATGCATTCGTAGAGGAGGTTCTTCCCGCTGCAACCGTACGAAAACTGACGGATGAGGAAATGTCGGTTTACAGAGCACCATTTCCAACTCCCGAGTCGCGTCGACCAACTTGGCGTTTCCCGAATGAACTGCCGATCGCCGGAGAACCGGCGGATGTGCACTTAACCTTGGAGAACGCACATCGTGCTCTAGCACAGTCGTCTTATCCGAAGCTGCTTTTCACTGCAAATCCAGGCGCTCTGGTCTCGCCGACCGTCGCCGAGAGTTTTTCGAATAAACTTAAGAACTGCAGAGTAGTTAAGCTTGGCGCTGGAATTCACTACTTGCAGGAGGATCATCCTGAGGTCATCGGCGCCACTATCAATGAGTGGCTAGTCGGACTGGGAGTAAGCTCCAGCCCAAAGCAAAGGCTGACATTATAGGAATTCCTCTGATGCACGGGCCGGAATGAAAAGCGTGCTGAGTACGATGCCTGCTTACGCCGAAACGGCTGGATGGACGGGCAGCGATTACTCCGAGATCAAGGCAGGCACGCCGGCATGTAATCGCGCGCGGTTAACACACGGCTTGAGTGCGCTGCCGGAGTCGGTAGGCCAAACACCGGCTGGGTTTAAGGTCTGTCTTGGTCGAGAAGAAGTTAGGACTCTCATTGCGCGCCTGTCCGGAACAATCAGGCAATGAATCAAGAGGATCTGACTAACACCCCCTTCCTGCATATGCCATCATAAACGGAGCACTTTTCGATGGAGGAGCAGCATGCTTAAGACTCGGAAGCTTGGACGTGAAGGACTTGCGGTGTCGGAGATCGCGCTGGGCTGCATGGGCATGTCCTTTGCATACGGCACGCCGGACGACGAGGAATCGGTCGCAACGATCCATCGGGCGATCGAACTGGGTTGCACGTTTCTCGATACTGCGGAAATCTATGGCCCGTTCACCAACGAAGAACTGCTCGGCCGTGCGTTGAAGGGGCGCCGGCACGAGGTCACGATCGCGACCAAGTTCGGTTTTGCCTTTGAAAATGGTGTTCGCGGCCTCAATAGCCGCCCCGAGCACATCAAGGGAGTGATTGATGCTTCGCTAAAGCGCTTGCAGACTGATCACATCGATTTACTGTATCAGCATCGGGTAGATCCCGATGTGCCGATCGAAGATGTTGCGGGCACGGTGAAGGATGCGATCGCGGCCGGCAAGGTGCGCTTTTTTGGCTTGTCCGAAGCGAGCGTCGATACCATCCGGCGTGCGCACGCGGTGCAACCGGTTTCCGCCCTGCAGAGTGAATATTCGCTGTTCGAGCGCGGTGTCGAAGACAAGGTCTTGCCGGCGCTTCGTGAACTCGGCATTGGTTTTGTGCCATATAGTCCGCTTGGCCGCGGGTTTCTGACCGGCACGGCGAAGCGGGCGGAAGAGTTGCCCGCCGATGACTGGCGTGCTGCCAACGATCCGCGCATTCAGGGCAGCAATTTCGACGCGAACATCAAGCTCGCCGACTTCGTCAAGGCGCTGGCGAAGGACAAATCCGTGACGCCGGGCCAGATTGCCCTCGCATGGCTGCTTCATCAAGGCAACGATCTGGTGCCGATCCCGGGCACCAAGCGGCGCAAATACCTCGAGGAAAACCTGGGGGCGGCTTCAGTGACGCTCACGGCAGCCGATCTGGAAAGCATTCGCGCTTTCCTCTCGCAGCACAAGACGGCGGGTGCGCGCTACCTGCCGGCGATGCTATCGAATCTCGATCGGTAGCGCAGCACGGACGATCAGGCGAGCTCCGCGAGGCAAGCCTCGAGGGTGGCGATCAGGCGGCCGACGTCAGTCGTAGAGGTTTGGTTTGTTTTTATTGAGCGCGTTGTAGTACCTTCGGCAGTTCCACATTCTGATGCATTGGCGCTGGATGATCGTCAGGTCATCCAGCCGCTCCTGACGAGCGACAACGCAAATAGCAGCCTTGGCCAGCGTGCTTGACTCGTACAGCGTGAACGTCTGCTCTGCCTCGGGAAGAGCCGTAGATGGCTCGCCATGTCGAACGTCGGTTCAGGGTCGAGAAGACTCATTCGGCCGTAACGAAAGCCGACATTCGCCGACACGCACCCCCGAATGTCGGCAACGCGACATGGAACGGGCGCACATTCCTGTGTCGGCCACGGTCCGCAATGGCCGATATCGAGTCAATCGGTTTGCCAGTTCAACGGCGGGATTTGCCCCCTAGCCGCCCACGCTACAGGCACACGCGAGCAGGCCGCCGGTCGTAGTGAGTACGCTCCGTGCCGCGCTCTACGCGCTGAAGGCGGCAAAGAGTCCGAATGTTTTCAACGCCATGAAAGTTTAAAGCCTCACGCTTGCAAGGTCTCTTGTGCATTGGCACGCACCCATTTTGATTGTTCGATTCCGGAGATCGAAGTTGGAGCTGCTTGCGGCCTCGAGTGTGTGTTTTCGTCATGGTGTTTGGATACGCGACGATCGAATGTGATGGGACAAGAGGCGCCCCGATTCCAAGACCTAACGTGTGCAAAGTGTGATGGCGATATCACTGCGTTTCATCTAACGTAGAGTTGTTGCCGTCCGCACACGCTGGTGCATCGCGAGTTAGTTGTGATGTGCGACAGTAGCGAGGAAATTGCGGAGCAAAGAAGGCGGCGCTGATCGAGCCTCGGTCGCGGCTTGTGGGAGGGCCAAAGATTTCTGGAATTATTGCAATGGTGAATTTCCATGGTCGGCCCTACGCGAAAGCGGCTGAGATCTGAAACATTAAAAACAGCTTTCATTTTTCAAGATCTATTACACGGCCATCCAACGGCGTTTCCGAGTCTATTACTCATTTTTCTGGGTCTATTGCGCAGCAACAGCCGCTTGCTGTTTCTTACGAAAACCCGGCCTTGAATTGTTGAACAGTTAGTCATAATATCGAGCCCATGAAGCAATCGGGCCATCTCAAGCAATCCGCAAAAAAAGGCGGTGACGTGTGTGCGCGCGGCCGGCCGCGCGAGTTCGACACGGACACCGTGCTGAAGAGCGCGAGCCAGGTATTCTGGAACCACGGCTACCACGCGACGTCGATCGACGACCTCTGTAAAGCCACGGGCCTGTTGCGCGGCAGTCTGTACGGCGTGTTCGGCGACAAGCACGGCATCATGCTCGCCGCGCTGGATCACTACGCGGAAGGGTCGGTCGCACGGCTTGCCGAGCGGCTGAACGCGCCGGTGCCGGCGGCAGAGGCGCTGCGCAACGCGTTGCTGCACTACGCGCGGGTCGCGTGCGCGCTGACGGGCGAGCGCAGCTGCTTCATCACCAACACCACCCTGGAAATGCAGCCGGGCGACGAGCAACTGCGCACCCGCGTCGCGGCGATCCAGCGCCGCATGGCGACGCTACTGGCGGCGTCCGTGATTCGCGGCCAGGCGAGCGGCGCATTCAATTCGACGCTCGATGAAAAAGCCGTCGGCGATTTTCTGCTTTGCGTGATGCAAGGTCTGCGCGTGTTAGGGCGAGTCGCGCACAAGGAAGATGCGCTCATTGGAATAGTGGACGTCGCGATGCGCGCGCTCGTCTAAATTTTTGCTTAATTTTTGAACGATCAGTCATGAATAGAGATGCGATCAAGTCCGCTCCGGCGGCACTCGCCGGATGCGCGAGCGGCGGTGCGGGCGTCGTGACGTGCCCCGGCGCGGTGGCGGCCGGGATCGCGACGTCGGCGGCGGCGCCCGCTGCATCGGTATCGGCGCCGGCGTCGGCCGCGGAAAAGGCCGCGCCGCGCTTCGAGCGCCAGGGCCTCGCGCTGGCCGTGCTGTTCGTCGGCGCTTTCCTTGCGCCACTCGACTATTTCATTGTCAACCTCGCGCTGCCGTCGATTCACACAGGCCTGAACGCCAGCGACGCGCAATTGCAGCTGGTAGTGTCCGCCTACGCCTCCGCGTACGCGGTGCTGCTGATCACCGGCGGCCGCCTCGGCGATCTGTACGGGCGCCGCCGCATGTTCATGACGGGCATGGCGGCATTCGTGGTCGCTTCGGCACTGTGCGGCTTTGCGACCAGCGGCCATATGCTGGTGATCGCGCGGATCGTGCAGGGCATCGCGGCAGCGGTCATGGCGCCGCAAGTGCTTGCGACCATCCGCGCGGTCGTGCCGCTGCATCAGCAGACCAAGGTGATGAGTCTGTATGGCTTCGTATTCGGGCTGTCGTCGATCGTCGGGCAACTGGGCGGTGGGGCGCTGATCACGTATCACCCGTTCGGGCTCGACTGGCGCATCATCTTCCTGATCAATATTCCGATCGGCATCGCGGCGTTTCTCGGCACGTGGAAGTTCGTGCCGGAGAATCAGCCGGCCACGCGCACCGGCATCGACGTGAAAGGTGTCGCGCTGTTGTCCGCGGTGCTGCTGCTGGTCATCTACCCGATGACCCATGGCCGCGAAGCCGGTTGGCCCGCGTGGACGTTCGCGATGTTCGCGCTCGCGGTCCCCGCGTTCGCGCTGTTCGTGGCGACCGAGCGCCGCGTGGAGCGCGGCGGCGGCCATCCGCTGGTGGATCTGCAACTGTTCCGCAATCCGGCGTTCGCGCTGGGTCTGGTGCTCGCGTTCCTGTTTTACTGCAATAGCGCGTTCTTCCTCACCTACGGCATTTTCCTGCAGACGGGTTTGCACTGGACGCCGCTCGCCTCCGGCATGGCGATCATGCCGTTCGCACTCGGCTTCGTCGTCGGGCCGCTGACGTCGCCGGCCGTGGTCAAGCGCATCGGCGGCCATGTGCTGACGCTCGGTTTTTCGATGATGACGATCGGCTTCACGGTCACCGGCTGGTCGGCCACTCAATCGGCCACGCCGGATCTGCTGTTCTACTGCGGGCTGGTGTGCGCCGGCGTCGGTCACGGGTTGCTGTTGCCGTCGATCATGCGCATCGTCCTGCTCGAAGTCGTGCCGGAGAAGGCGGGGCTGGCCTCAGGCGTGGTGTCGTCGACGCTGCAGATCGGTTCGGCGTTCGGCACGGCGGCCATCAGCGGCGCGTTCTTCGGCGCGGTCGGCGGCCGCGCGGCGCCCGCGGCGTACGCCCACGGGTTTCAGATCAGCCTCGCGATCAACGCGCTGCTGATGTTTGTCTGCATCGGTTTGAGCGTGCTTTTGGTGCGCCATCAGCAACTGGCGCTGCGCCGTTCGGTGCAACCGGTTTGAAAATCCGCTGCCGGTAATCGTTTTCAGCGGGTGATTTGCCGGCATTATTATGCACGTTTAAACAAAAACATAAGTAGAAGGCTCGCTATTTACCGGTGAGTTTCCTGTTCACAGGTAACTTTTATTTAGTTAAAACCGGTGCGACGTTCTGCGGCGGTTCATGTATGAAGAATGCATCAGGCATTTTCTACTCCGTCCGGTTTCGCCCGCAGTAAATGGTGCCATGGTGCACTGCCGTATGGGTCGGGGGTTACGGCGATGTTCAGGGATTTTCCTGGTTTCAAATCGTGCAGGTCAGGATGGCAAGGACATTCCAGGGATGCTGAAAACGGTATTTCTAAAAAAAACTTGCCGCAGTTAATTTCGATTGTTAATCTTGGCGCTCTTTAGAGACTTCCCTCAGTAGGTCTAATGTCGAGAATCCCGGCGCAATGACTTAATCACGCTCATCCGCTCCGTAGGGGAAACAAAATGCTAACCGCTACCATTGACGCACTCCAGACACCGCCCACCGCGAGTTTCAGCGTTGGCGACGTCGTGACGTTGAAGGACGGGGGTCCACGCATGACCGTGACCTATTCGGGTCCGGTCGCGCTGAATCCCGGCGACTGGCTCATCTGCGAGTGGTTCGACGAATACGGCGAACTGCGTCGTGAGATGTTCGCGCCCGCGAACGTCCGTGCCGAACCTCGCTCGATTCCGGCCGGCTCCGTGCGCTGGCAACAGATTGGCCGCGCGGCTTGAATCCAACTGAATGAAGCAGGCGGCGGCCGTCATCCGGCCGCAGGCGGCTATTCACTCTGGCAGGCTGGGCACGTCCAAAGAATCACTTCTTTGCATCGTCTCGCACCGAGGCGCGCTTGTGCACGCGCAGCATCAGCGCTGACGAGAACGCTCGCATCCGCGTGATTTTGCGCGTCTGCATCACTTCGCCCGCGAGGTTTTTCGCCGGGTTCGGCTGCAACGACCAGTAAAGCGCAAGCACCCAGCCCAGCACGGTCCAGCCGAGACAGGCGTTGAATAGCGCCAGCGTCAGGGCGTCATGACGCTTGCGCCGGTCCGCGAGAACCGCCGGCAGAAAATACAACGCCAGCGCGAACACCGCGGCGATGATCTGGACGAGCACGTTGCCAGCCATGAGCAACTCCGATGCGCGATGCATGCAACGATTGTCGCGCGAATGTTTCGTTTGCGCAGCGAGGTCATTCGGCAAGTGCTGCGCGGGACGCCGTGAGGTCGCCAAGGGGTTCAGCCGGTCGTGCATCGGGATTATCATGATCGTTTCGACTGAACGGAACCGCCAGGACCGCCATCATGATCTCCGACGATACGACCCAGCAGGCTCAACGCATCAATCCCGACACGCTGCGCGAATTCGTAGACCGCAAGTGGAACGACGAGATCGTCCCCGCGTTGACGGACTACATCGCGGTGCCGGCCAAGAGCCCGGCCTTCGATCCTGATTGGGCCGAACACGGTTATCTGGAGCGCGTGATCACCGACGCCGCGCAATGGGCCGAGCAGCAACCGGTGCGCGGTCTGAAGTTCGAGGTGATCCGCTTGCCCGGCCGCACGCCGGTGATCTTCTTCGAATCCGCCGCGACCCGCTCGGGCAGCGAAGAAACCATCGTGCTGTACGGCCACCTCGACAAGCAGCCCGAGTTCGATGGCTGGCGCAACGACCTCGGCCCCTGGACGCCGAAGCTCGAGAACGGCAAGCTCTACGGCCGCGGCGGTGCCGACGACGGCTACGCGATCTACGCAAGCATCACGGCGCTCGCCGCCCTCGACGCGCAAGGCATCGAGCGTCCGCGTTGCGTCGGTCTGATCGAAACCTGCGAGGAATCGGGCAGCTACGATCTGCTGCCGTACGTCGACGCGCTGCGTGAGCGGCTCGGCAAGGTCGGTCTCGTCGTGTGTCTGGACTCGGGCGCGGGCAACTACGATCAACTCTGGCTCACCACGTCGCTGCGAGGCCTCGTTGCCGGCGACCTCGAAGTGCAGGTGCTCGACGAAGGCATTCACTCGGGCGGTTACGGCGGCATCGCGCCGTCGAGCTTTCGCATCATGCGGCAACTGTTCGACCGGCTCGAAGATGCCGCCAATGGCACGCTGCTGCCGAAGGGTTTCCATAGCCCGATCCCCGCGGACCGTCTGCGTGAAGCGGAAGCCACCGCGCAGATTCTCGGCGACGACGTCTGGAAGAAACTGCCATGGGCGTGCGGCCAGGACGGCCGCCAGGTGCTGCCCACCACCACCGATCCGCAAGAGGCCTTGCTCAATTCGACGTGGTGTCCTTCGCTGTCGGTGACGGGCGCGGCCGGCTTGCCCGCGCTCGCCGACGCGGGCAATGTGCTGCGTCCGCGCACTGCGTTCAAACTGTCGCTGCGTCTGCCGCCGCTGATCGAAGCGGAAAAGGCCGTCGCCGAATTGAAGGCGCTGCTCGAACTCGACCCGCCGTACAACGCGAAAGTGACGTTCAAGCCCGACGCCGGCGCGGCGAGCGGCTGGAACGCGCCGGACCTCGCGCCGTGGCTCGCCACGGCGCTCAACGACGCATCGCGCCGCCACTACGGCGCGGACGTCGCGTACATGGGGCAGGGCGGCACCATCCCGCTGATGAACGTGCTGAAGGCGGGTTTCCCCAAGTCGCAGTTCATGGTGTGCGGCGTGCTTGGGCCGAAGTCGAACGCGCACGGCCCGAACGAGTTCCTGCACGTGCCGTACGGCAAGAAACTCACGGCCGCGGTGGCGGAAGTGATTGCCGCTGCGTCCTGAGCGCGGTCGCGCTGCTCAGTCCGGCCGCTTGCTCCGCTCGTCGAAAGAGAGCGAGCGGCACCCCAGCGCTTGTGATTTTCCTGAACCGACTCGTTGAATGACCGATAACCAGACTGCCCGTCCCGCCACCCTCCGGATTCCGGCCGATCAACTGCATGCCTATGTAACCGCGATCTGGGTGCAGGCGGGCAGCACGCCGCGCGAAGCGGCGCTCGTCGCGGATCATCTGGTGGCGGCGAATCTGACCGGACACGACTCGCATGGCGTCGGCATGATTCCGCGCTATGTCGCGTCGCTCGCCGACGCGCAACTGCAACTGAACCTGCATGCCGAAGTGGTGAAGGATGCGGGCGCGGTGCTGACCGTCGAAGGGGGCAAGGGCTTCGGCCAGGTCGTCGCGTTCGAAGCGATGGAGCGAGGCATCGAGCGCGCCAGGCGTCTCGGTATCTGCGCGGTCGGCTTGCGCGGCGCGCATCACATCGGCCGCATCGGTCATTGGGCCGAACAGTGCGCGCGCGCGGGACTCGTGTCGTTCCACTTCGTCAACGTCGCGGGCGATCCGCTCGTCGCACCGTTCGGCGGCGCGGACCGGCGCATCGGCACGAATCCGTTCTGCGCGGCTTATCCTCGGCCCGGCAAGCCGCCGCTCGTGCTCGACTTCGCGACGAGCACGGTGGCCTACGGCAAGACGCGCGTCGCGTACAACCAGGGCAAGCACGTGCCGCCCGGCGCGTTGATCGATTACGCAGGGTTTCCCACGCTCGAACCGAAGGTCATGCACGAAGAACCGTTCGGTTCGCTGACGCCGTTCGGCGGTCACAAGGGCTTTGGGCTCGCGGCGATGTGCGAGATTTTCGGCGGCGCGCTGTCAGGCGGCTTCACGACGCACACGCAGACGCTTGGCACGACCAACGCGATCATCAACTGCATGCTGTCGGTGATCATCGATCCCGCTGCCTTCGACGCCCCCGACGCGCAAGCCGAAGCCGATGCGTTCATCGAGTGGGTGAAGGCCTCGCCGCTCGCGGCGGGCACCGATCGTATCTACGAACCGGGTGAGCCCGAGCGCGTGACACGCGCACAACGCGAAGCCGAAGGCATCCCCGTCGACCCCGCTACGTGGACGCAGATTCATGAGGCGGCGCTGGCGGTCGGTATGAGCGAAGACGAGACGCGGCGGTGGTCTGCGTACTTGCGGTAAAGGGGAAGCGGCATGTGCCGACCCGGCATCGTCCGCATAGGGCGGGCAATGGCTCTTTTGCACTGGGCGTCGATATCTGCAATTCAGGTTTGAATATGCATATTGGCTATAAAAGCCGATATGCAAGAATAATAAAAAGCAAACATTGCAGAATTCTATTTCGAATACATTTTCAAATCGGCCGGCATTTCTTTTTATTGGGCTCGATTCAGCAAAAAATGCCGATTTGTTCGCTCGCTAATTAACTGGCCCAGTGCGCGGATCTTCGCGCATTGTTTGCCCATTTGCGGTGCGCAAGCGTTTGCGCCTGTATGTATTCCACAACCTCGCTCTCCCCGTCGTCGAGTGCCTGCCGGCGCGGCGTCCAAGCCGGTTTGCGTTCATCTGTTCGTTACCCCGCTCCCATCCGATTCCGGTCTGTTTTAGGCTCGCATTGCAATGCCAGTGTTTAACCTTAAAGGACCGATCAAAATGAATCTGCATAACCACCACGCCTGCCGTCCGTTCCTCGAAGCGGGCAATCTTTCGCAAATCTCCGCTTACTACGAAGAAGGCCGCAACGTCATGTGGATGATGCTGCGCGCACAACCCCGACCCTGTTTCAATCTCGATCTGGTGCACGATATTCTGGGGCTCGCGCAGGCGGCGCGGGACTCCGGTTTGCCGATCGATTTCTGGGTCACCGGTTCGTTGATTCCGACCATGTACAACGTCGGCGGCGATCTCGACTTCTTCGCCAGCACAATCCGCGCCGGCAAGCGCCAGGCGCTGATGGCCTATGCGCGCTCCTGCGTCGATTGCGTGCACGCGGCGGCGAGAGGTTTCGATACCGGGGCGATTTCGATTGCGATGGTGGAGGGCACGGCGCTCGGCGGGGGCTTCGAGGCCGCGCTCGCGCATCATTTCCTGCTCGCGCAGAAAGACGCGCGCATGGGCTTTCCGGAGATCGCGTTCAATCTGTTTCCGGGCATGGGCGGTTATTCGCTGGTCGCGCGCAAGGCAGGCATGCGTCTCGCCGAGGAACTGATCGGCGTCGGCGAATCGCATACGGCGGAATGGCACTTCGGCAAGGGTCTCGTCGACCATTTATTCGAGCCGGGCGAAGCCTATCTGGCCACGCGCACCTTCATCGACACCTTGAAGCCGAAGATGAACGGCATCCGCGCGATGCTGCGGGCGCGTCAGCGCGTGCTGCAACTTTCGCGTGCCGAGCTGATGGAAATTACCGAGGATTGGGTCGACGCCGCCTTCACGATCGACGAGAAGGATCTCGCCTTCATGGAGCGGCTGGTGATGCTGCAGAACCGCCGTACATCGAATCTCCATCAGGCGGCGCCGAGCGCGGCCAATTTCGCCTGAGCCGACGCGGAAGCTCAGGCGATCAGTCTGAGCTTCTGCCTGTCCTGCAACCAGCGCTCGAATTCGGCGGCGGGCATGGCCTGCCCATACAGGAAACCCTGGACGTAATCGACGCCCAGCCCCTTCATGAACATTTCTTCCGATTCGGTCTCGATGCCTTCGGCGACCACCTTGAAGTCCAGCTCCTGCGCGACCGCCACCATCGAGCGCACCAGCGCCTGCGCTTTGGTGTCGGCGTTGATCGAGCGCACGAAGCTGCGGTCGAGCTTGATGACGTCGAGCGGAATGCGGCCCAGTTGCGACAACGACGAATAGCCGGTGCCGAAGTCGTCCAGATGCACCTGCGCGCCGAGCTGGCGGAACTGCTTGATCAGATCGATCGCGGCCGCCTCGTCCTCGATCAGGCAGCTCTCGGTAAGTTCGAGGTCGATCAGGCAGGGGTCGAGGTTCGCATGCTGCAACGCCTCGGTGAAATGCCGCACCACGGCCGTGTCGACCAGTTGCCGCGCCGACACGTTGATCGCGATGCGCAGGTTGTAGCCAGCCGCTTTCCAGCGGGCGGCCTGTTTCGCGGCAGTTTCCATGACCCAGCGGCCCAGCACGCCGATCAACCCGGACTCTTCAGCATAACGGATGAATTCGGCCGGCATGATCTGCCCGCGCTCCGGCGAATTCCAGCGCACCAGTGCCTCGGCGCCCTGCACGGTGCCGGTGGCGAGCGACAGCTTGGGCTGGTAATGCAGCGTCAGCTGGCCTTCGTCGAGTCCACGCCGCAGGTTGGTGTCGAGCCACATGTACTCGGCGACCCGGCGGTTCATGTCCGCCGAGAACACGCGATGGGTGCGCTTGCCTTCGTCCTTGGCGACGTACATCGCGGTGTCGGCCGAACGGATCAGCGACTCGAGACTGTCGCCGTGTTCCGGATAGCGCGCGATGCCGATCGAGCAGCCGGTGTATACCTCGACGAGCCCGACCGCGAAGGGCGTGCGCATGCGTTCGAGAATGCGTTGCGCGGTGGCTTCGAGCCCGTGCGCGGTGCCTTTGGCGGCGAGCACGATGAATTCGTCGCCGCCCAGGCGCGCGAGCGCGTCGCCTTCGTTCAGGCAGGTGCTGATGGCCGCCGATACATCGGTGATCAGGCGGTCGCCGAACACATGGCCGTAGTGATCGTTGACCTTCTTGAAGTTGTCGAGGTCGAGGAACAGCACGCCGACCGCTTCGTTCGGGCCGGCTTCTTCGATGGCCGCGCGGATCTTGTCCTGGATTGCGTTGCGATTGGCGAGCCCGGTGAGCGAGTCGGTATTGGCGAGTTCGGTGAGCCGGTCCTGCGCGAGCCGTTGCTCGGTGATATCCGTGCCCGAGCAGATCAGGAACTGTTCTTCGACGCCGCTGCCGCTCTGGACGAATTTATTGCGGAACAGAAACAGCCGTTCGCCATGCACCGTTTTAATGCGCCGCTCGACTTCATACGACACGCCGCGATTGAAAAAGCCCGCGATGTTCTGACTGGACGCCACGCCGTCTTCGGACGACATGAACAGCGCCCACACGTTACGGCCGATGATGTTCTCTTCCTTGACCCCGGTAAGCTCTTCGGCGAGGCGGTTAAAGCGCTGTATCCGGCCATGCCGGTCGACGATGACCACGACCGAATTGACTTCGGAAACCACCTTTTCGGCGAACGAGAGGCCGTGAACCAGGTCGCGGGCGACGGATTCGGTGTCGTCGTAGGCCGAGGCGGTGCCGGCCCACGTGTTGCTGCTGAGTTTCTTGCCGACGAGATGCAGACGCAACGGTTCGCCGAACATGCGCACGTCGACGACGATGTGCGAGGTCGCGCCGGTGAGGCAGCGGATTTGCGACGCCTGTTGAGGATTCAGTGGAATGGCGACGTTCGCAGGCGCATCGCCGTTGACGGGCGTGAGTTCGAGTGCGTTGCTGTCGGCCGACAGACGCCAGCAAGGGCTGCTCGTGCCGAACTGGGCATAAAGCACCTGGTCGTGTTGGTCGTCGTTCATGAGATCCCCGGGCGATGTCTGCCGGTGGTCCCCGTCAAGGCGCGAGGCGGCAGACAGTCTTTAACGTGCTGAAGACTGGCCACATTGTAGCGAAGCGGCGGAATTCGGGCTTATAAACATTAACGGTCGGGTGGTCGAGAGCTTTAGGATTGCTTTGGCGTCATGGCGGGCGGTGGTGGAGATATTCGTGTTGAACGACGACCGCTACACGCACCCGCCCGCAGTCACGCCCGTTCGAGCCTGCTAGAACCGGCGCGTGAGCAGTCCGCGGGCCTGCTCCCGGCCTGCGGGATGCGCTTCCAGCGAGGCGTCAAACCAGAATTTCCCGGCAACCAGGGTGGCCACTACCACGCCGTCGCGGTACAACAGCCGATTGCCCGCCACCGCGGGCACGCGCTCGCCGGTGAGCAGGGTTCCCGCGAGATTCAACGGATCGGTGCCGGCGACGCACACAAAAGCACCGTCGTTCGCATGGCGTCGAACTTCGCGCAGCACGGGAATCGCTTCGGGCAAGGCAAACTGCTCGCCGGCGAGACCATTGACGAAGCGCCCGCCGCGAATCACGCCGCGCGCTTCGAGCCGTTGAAACACGCGCAGCAGATCGCGCCACGGCGGCAGCCATTCGGCCTCGCGTTCGAGCAGGCGCCAGAACACCACGCCATAGCGGCGCAGCAAGGTCATCGCGACGTGTTCCAGCACCTCGGGTGGCAACCGGCGGCGGCCGGGCGCCTCCGTGTCCGTGGCAAGCGGGCGGCGGCTCACGAGCGCCCAGCGCCCCGCGTCGTCCATCCCGCCGATCAGCGCGCTGGCGCGCGCGCGCCGGTTGCCGGAAAACGCATTGCGTTTGGCGATCGGCTTGAGGAGGGCGCGCAGCCCCGCAAAGCTGTCGGAGTTCGCGAGGCCGGCGGCGACCAGCTCGCCGAGCGCGTTTTCCAGTTCCATCCGCAGCACGCGGACGTCGGCGAGCAACTCGTCGAAGAACATGGCGCCATGCTGCGAGAGCGTGTCGTAGACACTCTGTGCGAGCGCGGATAGCTCCACTTGCCTTGCCGGATCGAGCAACGCGCTCCATGTGCGCACGTGGGCGCGCGGCAGCAGCACGATCGGCGTGCTGCGGATCGGGCCGGCCGCGCCGCGCGCACGGTCGGTGAGCCGGGTCCAGACGATCTTGCCGGCGCGGCATAGTTCGTCGAGCGAAGTATTCGCGTAGGCTCTCACGCGTGCGGGCAGGATGTCTTCCTCCCATGCACCCGCCGCGGCCTGGAAGCCTTCGAGCTGGTCGAGCACGCCGGCCAGCGCGTCGCGGCCTTCGCTGCGCGTGTCCGGCGTCAAATGCTGCCACTCGAACAGAAAACGCATGAAGTCGTGCCGTTCCACCGGCTCGATCTCGCGGCGCAGGCGTTTCACCGTGTAGCGATGAATCCGCGCGAGCAGGTGGCGCTCGCACCATTCTTCCTCGGCGGTCTGCGGCGTGAAGCGGCCGCGCATCAGATAGCCTTGCGCCTCGAGACGCGTCAAGGCCTGTTCGACCGTCGCCGCCGGCAAGCTCAGCGGCCGTGCAATCGCGCTGACCGGCAGCGGGCCGAAGCCGGTCAGGCGCGCGCGCAATACGTCGAGCAGCGCGTCGTCGGCACTCCAACTGTCCGTGTAGCCTTTGGGCGCGGTGAGTTGCGGCGTATAGCGCGTGCGCGGCAGGTCGGAGTAGAGCGCCTGAAAAGCGGTGAGGCGCTCGGCGGGCAGCCACACGGCGGCATCGTCGGCGATCTGCAGGCGGGTGGCGCGGCCGGACTCGGCCAGCGATGCGAGCCATGCCGGCCAGCCGTCGTGGGCGTGCGCCTCGGCGTCGGTGATGCAGGAGAGACCCGTCAGCGCTTCGTGCATCTCGTCGACGTTGCGCGCCTGCGGCCACGCTTCGTCGCGCACGCTGTCGATCGCGTCGGCGTCGAGCGCGCCGAGATCGTCCGTGCCGGCCGGGTCGGTCCAGCGGCGATTCAGCACGGCTTGGGTGCGACGTTCCTCGATCGGCGCGTCGTCGAGGTAGGCATAGGGCTTCGCGTTGAGGATTTCGGCGGCAAGCGGCGAGGGCGCGGGCAGATCGCGCGCGACCAGCCGCACCTCGCCCTGTTCGATCCGGCGCAGCAGCGCGAGCCAGCGTTCGCTGTCCATCGCGTCGTGCAAACAGTCGTCGACGGTCTGCTCGACTAACGGATGACGCGGCAGCTCACGTTCGCCGACCACGTTCTCCAGACACGCGGCCTGCTCGGGAAACACGCTCGCAAGCAGGTCTTCGCTGCGCATGCGCTGCAGTTGCGGCGCGGTTTTGCGCCCGCCGGTATAGCGCGGCAGGCCGAGCGCGGTCGTCGCGTTCCAGCGCCAGCGGACACCGAACAGCGGCGCGTCGAGCAGTGCCTGAATCAGCAGATGCTCGGCGCTGTTCGAATGCAGGTAGCGCCAGACGTCGTCGAGTACGAACGAGTGGCTGCCAGTCAATGACAGCACGATCGCATCCTCGGTGGCGGCCGCTTGCAGTTCGAAGTTGAAGGTGCGGCAGAAGCGCTTGCGCAACGCGAGCCCCCACGCGCGGTTCACGCGGCTGCCGAAGGGCGCGTGGATGACGAGCTGCGTGCCGCCGGATTCGTCGAAGAAGCGTTCCATCACCAGCGTATTCTGCGTGGGCAGCACACCGAGCGCCGCGCGGGCCCGCGCGAGGTAGTCGACGATCTGGCGCGCGGCGGGTTCGTCGAGATCCAGCGTGTCGATTAGCCAGTCGACGGCGTGGTCGATGCGGGCGGAGATGGACTCGGCGGTCGGCGCTGGGTTTTGCGGGGCGAGGCGTGTAGGCGAGGTTGTCGTCGCGCGCCCGGTTAGGGTGCTGGGCCCGGGGGCTGCTTCTGCGTTGGCTTGTGCACGTGCTTCGGCTGTGCTTTTCGCTTTGGCTTTTGCTCGCGTCGCCGCGCCTGTGCTCGCTTGCGCCGCGCGCACTTTTGCCCTTGCCGCCGCGTCAACATCCTCCCCCTCGAGCCGACGCCCGATCTCCGCGCGCAAGCGCGCCACCGCGAACGACAGCTCATCGCTGCGCCCCGGCGCCTCGCCGAGCCAGAACGGAATATTCGGCGGCTGTCCGTGCGCGTCCTCGACCCGCACGCGCCCGCTCTCGATGCGCAGAATCCGGTACGACGCATTGCCAAGCTGGAACACGTCGCCCGCGAGACTCTCGACCGCGAAATCCTCGTTGACAGTGCCGATGTTGATCGCCTGTGGTTCGAGCACCACCGCGTAGTCGGCGTTCTCGGGAATCGTGCCGCCCGACGTGACCGCGACCAGCTTGCCGCCGCGCCGGCCGCGCAGCGTGCCGCTCACCACGTCGCGATGCACGTAGGCGCCGCGCGGACCATTGCGGCTCGTGTAGCCCTCGGCGAGCATGCGCAGCACCGCGTCGTACCGGTCACGTTCGAGGTCTGCGTACGGCGCCGCGCGCCGCAGCATCGCGAACAACGCGTCCTCGCTCCACTCGGCGCTCGACACTTCGGCGACGATCTGTTGCGCGAGCACATCGAGCGGCGCGCGCGGAATGCGCAGCGCGTCGAGTTCGCCGCGCCGCACGCAGTCGAGCAGCGCCGCGCATTCGATCAGATCGTCGCGCGAGGTGGGAAAGAGCCGCCCTTTGGGCATGCCGCCCACGTGATGCCCCGAGCGTCCGACGCGTTGCAGGAACGGCGCGATCGCGCGTGGCGAACCCATCTGGCAGACGAGATCGACGTCGCCGATATCGATGCCGAGTTCCAGCGAAGCGGTGGCGATCAGCACGCGCAGCTCACCGCGTTTCAGGCGCTGCTCGGCGTCGAAGCGATGTTCCTTCGCGAGGCTGCCGTGATGCGCGGCGACCATTTCCTTGCCGAGCCGCTCGGTCAGATGACGCGCAACGCGCTCGGCCATGCGCCGCGTGTTGACGAATACCAGCGTGGTTCGGTGCATCGCGACGAGTTCGGCGAGGCGGTCGTAGACGCGTTCCCACACTTCGTTAGGCATTACCGCTTCGAGCGGTACCGGTGGAATGTCGAGCGCGAGATCGCGCGCGCGAACGTGGCCCACGTCGACGATCGCGCAATCGGCGGGGATGCCGCTATCGATACTCGCGCCGCCCACGAGAAAACGCGCGACCGCGCTCACCGGCTTTTGCGTCGCCGAGAGGCCGATGCGAGGCAAACTCCGCTGACACAGCGCGTCCAGGCGTTCAAGGCTGAGCGCGAGGTGGCTGCCGCGCTTGCTGCCGGCGAGTGCATGGATCTCGTCGACGATCACCGTGCGCACCGTCGCGAGCATGCGCCGGCCCGAGTCCGAACCGAGCAGCACGTACAGCGATTCCGGCGTGGTCACGAGAATATGCGGCGCGCGTTTTTTCAGCGCGTTGCGTTCCTGCTGCGTGGTGTCGCCGGTACGCACGGCTGTGCGGATATCGAGGGGCGGCAGCCCGCGCGCGTCGAGTTCGGCGGCGATGCCTTGCAGTGGCAGTTGCAGGTTCAGGCGGATGTCGTTGGAGAGCGCCTTCAGCGGCGATACGTAGACCACCAGCGTTTCATCGGGCAATGCGCCGCCGTTGGCGAGGCCTTGCTGGACCAGATCGTCGAGTGCGGAGAGGAATGCGGTGAGCGTTTTGCCCGAGCCGGTCGGCGCGGCCACGAGCGTCGAGCGGCCCCGGCGAATCTGCGGCCATGCGGCGGCTTGCGCGTCGGTCGGGGCGGGAAAGGTCCTGAGGAACCATGCGGCGACTGCCGGGTGGAAGTCGTCCAGCGCGCGGTGCGTCAAGGGAGGCGAAGCCTGATCCGCGGCGCAATGCACCGCCGTGGAACCGGAAGCCGCGTCCAGCGCGGCGGAAGTCGTGGCCGAAGTCATGCTTGCGTAGATGGGGGCGTGGCGTGCCATATCCAGAGGGCGTCGAAAACGGCGACCGGTTGCGAAGCGCAGTAGTCAGTCTCGCAGGTTTTGACGGGCTTTGCCGGGGAATGGGTGCCGATAGCCGGGCCGGAGTCAGCAAGCGTATGTGCCGGCAAATTCTGCTGCGCGGTTGTCGCGTGTTTGCCGTTTGGACCGGTTGCAAGGCACGAATCGAGCGGGGGCTCAGGCGCGTCATGTTTAACGCATCATCGATGCCTGAAGCTCATGAGACTACTTCTCCATCACCCCGTGCGAATCGTAAGCCGTTTGAAAAAAGAGGCCTGCGTGTGGCCCATAAACGTCCGCCGCGCGCTCTGCTCGATCGCGGCAATTGCAGTACTCTCTACGCCTCCCCTTCACGAACACAAAGATGGAGTTTCGATGATGCGATACAACCAGCTAGGCCGTACCGGTGTGTTTGTTTCAGAACTGTGTCTGGGCACGATGACCTTCGGCGGCGGCGACGGCATCTGGAAACAGATCGGCGATCTGCAGCAAGGCGACGCGGAACGGCTGGTCGGCCGGGCGCTCGACGCGGGCATCAATTTCATCGACACGGCCGACGTCTACGCGGACGGCCTGTCCGAACAGATCACGGGCCAGGCGTTGAAGAACCTCAAGGTGCCGCGCGACAAGGTCGTGGTGGCGACCAAAGTCTTCGGCCCGACCGGCGAGTTTCCGAACGCACGGGGCGCATCGCGTTACCACATCATCGACGGCGTGAAGGCGAGCTTGAAGCGGTTGCAACTCGATCACGTGGATCTGTATCAGATCCACGGCTTCGACCCGGCCACGCCGATCGAAGAGACCGTGCGCGCGCTCGATACGCTGGTGCAGCACGGTCACGTGCGTTATGTGGGCGTGTCGAACTGGGCCGCGTGGCAGATCGTGAAAGCGCTCGGCATCGCGGAGCGCTTCGGGCTCGCCCGCTTCGAAACGCTGCAGGCGTATTACACGCTCGCGGGCCGGGATCTCGAACGCGAACTCGTGCCGATGCTCCAGAGCGAGGGCCTTGGGCTGATGGTATGGAGTCCGCTCGCGGGCGGACTGCTGAGCGGCAAATATGGACGCGAGCAGCAGGGCGAGGCGGGCAGCCGGCGCACGAGTTTCGATTTTCCGCCGGTCAATCGCGAGCGGGCGTATGACTGTATCGACGCGATGCGCGAGATCGCGACGGCGAAGCAGGTGTCGGTGGCGCAGATCGCGCTCGCGTGGCTGCTGCACCAGCGCGTGGTGAGTTCGGTGATCGTCGGCGCGAAGCGGGTCGAGCAACTCGATGACAACATCGCGGCCACGAAGGTGACGCTCAGCGCAGAAGAACTGGCGAAGCTCGATCAGGTCAGCGTGCTGCCCGCGGAGTATCCGGGGTGGATGCTGGCGCGTCAGGGGGAAGGGCGTCGTACGCAATTGGCGCAGACGCGGCAGGCGGGGTGATTGCAGCGCCAGTGTCAAGGCGCGCGGCCGAATCTGTTGTCGCGCCGTGCGCCGCCTGACGTCACGCGAGCATAGCCTGCCTCGACACGACACGACACGACGCGACGCGCGCCGCGCTGACCGCAACACTCTGCGGCCAGCGCGGCGCGGCTCGCGACACGTACCGCCGCTCATCAACCCGCCGCGTCATTTCCCTTATTCGCGTCAGCCGTGTATGCAGCCACGGCGTCCATCGTCCGAGCCGAATACACCATCGTCGCGCCCGCGTTCATCGCGACCGCCACGCCGAGCGCTTCGGCGATTTCCTCGCGGGTCGCACCGTGCTTCAACGCTTCAGCCGTGTGCACGGTAATACAACCGTCACAACGCAGGCTGACCGCCACCGCGAGCGAAATCAGCTCGCGCGTTTTGGCGCCGAGCAGGTCGGCTTTCTGACCGGCGCTCGACATCGTCTGATACGCTCTCACGGTATCCGGCGACAGTTTCGCAATCTCGCCGATGCGGCCGAACAGTGCTTTGCGGTAATCGATCCAGTTCAACATGGCAGTGCTCCTTTGTGTGCTGCGCGTCGGCGGGCGCCGGCGTCGTGGGACACAGTATTGCGCTGCGCCGCGATATCCTGAATACTCGTCGGGCTCAACTTTTAGCGCGCACGTCTCATGGACACGCTCAGCCGACTGATCGACCTTGCGAGGCCGCAAGCCAGCCTCGATCTGCGCTGCCTGCTCTCGGGCGCGTTCGACGTCGATCATGCTCCGATGGAAGCGGGCATCGCGCCGTTTCATCTGGTGCTTGGCGGCGCATGCCTGATCGAGACCGCCGAGGGCGCGCAAGTGCCATTGCAGGCCGGCGATTTCATGCTGTTCCCGCGCGGGGCCGCGCATCGCGTGCGCGATGTGCAGCGCTCGGACGGCGGCGCGCCGCTGACGATGGGTCACGACGGCATGTTGCCTTTGCGCCGTAACGACGGCCGCGGCACTGCGGGCGATAGCGAAAACAGCAGCGAGCCCGATAAAAACCGGCGCACGCGCGATGGCAACAAGCCCCCCGTCAGCGAACCCGACGCCAGCCGCCAGGGTCGCCGAACCAGCGCGGACCAATCCATCGAAACCCCCGGCGTCGATCTGCTCTGCGGCCGCTTCGTCTATGCGCCCGGTTCATCCGCGTTGCTGCTGAACGCGCTGCCCGACCCGTTTCATGTGTCGCTAGGCGGCGCGCCGACCCTTGGTGCATTGCAGGCCGTGATCGGCGTGATGCGCGATGAAGCGTCGCGTCGTCAGCCGGGCGCGCTCGCGATCGTGACTGCCCTGAGCCAGGCGCTGTTCGCGATGGCGCTGCGCGTGTATGGCGAGCGCAACGCGGCCAACGCCGGCGTGCTGGCGCTGCTTGGCGACGCGCGCCTCGGGGCATCGGTACAGGGCATGTTGAGCGCGCCCGAACGGGCATGGACGATCGCCGAACTCGGCGAGCTCGCGGCGATGTCCCGCGCCACCTTCGCGCGCCGCTTCAACGACCGCGCGGGCGTGACCGTGATGGACTTCCTCACGCAGATTCGCATGACCATCGCGTGCAATTTGCTGCGGCGCACCCAACGCAGCGCGGCGGAGATCGGCGAAGCGGTCGGCTATCAGTCCGAGGCCGCGTTCGGCAAGGCGTTTGCGCAGAGTGTCGGCGTGACGCCGGGCCGTTACCGGCGTCAGCCGCGCGAGCCGCAGGGCGACCGGCAGGAAGGCTAGCGCGGCGCGTCGGGATTGCCGAGCCAGCGCTGCTCGATGCGGGCCATCAGCCAGGCGACCAGCAGGGCGCAGATCGTGCCGATCGTCACTTCGCCGAGCCGCAGCAACGCGGTGTCCCACGCGGACCCCATGCCCGGCACCAGCAGCATGATGGTCGCGGTGATGCCGCCCAGCCGCGCCGCGCTGCCTACATTCACGATCCAGCAGATCACGATCGCCGCCGCCACCGTGGCTGCATAGGCGGCGAAGTGTCCCTGCCCGAGCAATGCGCCGGAGAGACCGCAGATGCCGCCGACCATCGCGCCGATAAATTGATCGCGCGACAGCTTGCGGGTGTCGATATAACTATGCTGGCTCACCGCGATTGCGGTAATCGCGGCCCAGAACGCCTGTTCGGTATGCAGCGCGCGGCCAATCCCGAACGCGAGGCTTGCGCCCGCGACAGCCTGCACGGCCATGAAGCCGCCTTCGATCAGCCGGTCGCCGAGCGGCAGCGTCTTGAGGAAAGCGAACAGCGAGTTGGCCGCGCTTGCCCGTGCGGTGCGTCGTGAGTCGTCGGGTGGAGTCATCGAAGGGGAGCGTCTCGCCGTGGCATGAAGGTCCCGTATTCTAGCGACTCCAGTTCCACGGCGAGCGGATCGCGCCGCGCCATCAAACCCATCGCTTCCATGATCACTTCTCGCTGCTGCGCAACCGGCGATACCAGTTCATCAACGGCGTCGCCGACACGCCGTGGATCACCACCGACGCCGTGATCACCGCGAGCGTGAGCGGCATCAGCGGCATGACGTCGTCGGCCGAGCCGTGTTCGAGCGCGAACGCAAGGTAGTAGAACGAACCGATGCCGCGTATGCCGAACCAGCTCATCAGACGCCGCTGCGCGGGCGTCGCGCTCGAGCCGAGCAAGGACAGCTCCACCGACACCGGCCGCACGATCACGAACAGCGCGACGCACAACGCGGCCGTCTGCCAGGTGAACAGCGCTGGGTGCAGAGTTGCGAGCACGTTGCCGACCATCGCCATCACGGCCACCTCGGCGATGCTTTCGAGTTCGATCGTGAAGCCGAGCACCGACTCCGTAATATATGCGTGCGCTTTGCTCGGATTGGCCGCGGTCGCGTCGACGTCTTCGGCATCGACCGTGCCGAGCCTTTGACGCGGCGACTGACCACCGCTCGCGCGATGTTCGACGCGGCGCATCGCGACGCCCGCGGCGAATACCGCGAGAAAGCCATAGGTGTGCGCGAGTTGCGCGGCGCCGAACGACAGCTCGATCAGACCGAGCGCGAAAAAGCCTTCGAGACCGAGCGCCTGTGCATGACGTGTGCGCAGCCAGGCCACCGCGTGCGTGGTCGCCCAGCCGAGTGCGCCGCCGATCGCGATCGCTCCCGCCACGCCCCACACCATGCCGGCCGCGAGCTTCAGGTTCAGCAGCTCGGCGCCCTGACCGGCGGGCGCCGCGCAGAGCGCGAGGCCGAGCATCGCGAAGGGCAGCGCGATGCCGTCGTTCAGACCGCCTTCGCCGGACAGCGCAAAGCGCAGCAGGTCATGATCGCCGGGATTGTGGACCTGCACGTCGTGCGCGAGCACCGGATCGGTGGGCGCGAGAATCGACGCGAGCAGCAGCGCGGGGCCCCAGTCGAGATGCAGAACGTACACGCCGAACAGCGTGAGCAGGGGAATGGTCGCCAGCATCGCAAGGAAGCCGAGGCGCAGCGGCACGGTCCACAGCCTTTCCAGTACGCCGAGGCGCAGACGCAAGCCGATCGCGAACAGCGAGACCAGCAGCGCGACTTCGGTGATGGTGCGCAGCAGATGCGCGTCGGCGGCCATATCGAGGCGCAATAGCGCGATGCCGGGCAGCCCGAGCACGTAGCCGATCGCCAGGTAGAACATCGCGGCGCTGACCGGCAGGCGCCGCAGGGTCGTTGCCGCCAGGCCCATGAACACGAGCACGGCGCCGACGATGAGAAACCACGAAGTTTCGCGCATGAGCTTCCGTGTGCGCCGGCAGGCGTGTTCCGCGCGATGTCGGAGGCAGGCTGCCGGCCGGTTGAAAAGAGGCGTGCGTGCGGATGCGCTATGTCAAGGCGCGCGGCCGAACGCTTCGCGCAGTTTGCGCTTGGCCTGCTGCAACGTCGCGCGGCGTGTTTTTGGGAGATTCTTGCCGGCGCGATTGATGTAGAAGTTGAGCATCGACATCGCCGATTGATATGGCGTGCCCTTGCGCCGCCGGCTGTGCGTCGACGAACGCTTGAGCGACTGCGCGATCGACTCGGCGCTGCCGCTTTTGAAAATGTCGTGTTCGATATCCATCGCGTCGCTGGTCTCCATCACATGATGAGACCACTTGCGCGAGTTGTGTGCGCCTGACTTCGCAGCCTTCGCGCGATGCGCGGCATGCGCCTGGGCATGCCGCTGACGGGGCGGGCGTCCCGACCTGCCGCGCGTGACCGGGCGTTTCGTTTTACTGGTGGCTTTGCGGGCGGCCATGAGCTTTGCCTCTGTGGGGACGGTTTGAGTACCTGGATCGCGGCGTCGTACGCGTGCGCGTCTTCGCCCGATCCGCAGCGTATGCAGTGAATCGCGCCGGCAGCCATGCTCGCGGCATGCCGGCGCCGTGAGACGAGGCGGGCGCGTGCAACGCCGGGCGCATGGCACCCGATTGCACGCGCGCCGCACGAGCCCGCGCTTACAGCTTCAGGCCGCCGGCTTCCGGCGCGTCCGACGAAGCCGGAGGAATCTCGCCGGCGCCAAGATCGTCGCGAAGCTCGTAACGATCGCGGCTCCAGTACGGCTCGCTGCCGTAGTACTGATGCACGGACGTGGCCCAGGTCTGATCCGCCATCGACGGCCAGTGATCCTTGTCGAAGCCCGGGGCGTTTCGCACGCCTTCGGCGGTCATGCTCAGCACGAAGCACTTCTGGTCGGTGTCGAGCGTCAATGCCCGCCATGGAATGGCCAGCAGTTTGTCGCCGATGCCGAGGAAGCCGCCGCTCGACAGCACCGCATAAGCGACGCGCCCCGAGCCGACGTCGAGCATGATGTCCTTGATCTTGCCGATATCCTCGCCATCGCTGCTGATCACCTTGTTGCCGTCGAGCGTGGCCGCTGCCATCACGTCCGGGCCGGGGCCTTCTGCGGTTGAGCGGCCCTTGCCGACGATGCCGGCGCCCTGGGTTTGGGATTGGTCTTGCATGATGTGACTCCTCTAATGGTGGATGCATTGAGGATGAGCAACGCGCGTTCCTTCGATTCGCGCAAGATCGAAACGGGCGCGTGCAGCCCGCACGTAAAGGTTGCGCGCGCGGTTGAAATAATTTCGACGGTGGATAGACCGGCAGAGAAAAGCAGGAATGTGTTGGGCGGCTGCAAGTTCGCGCCTTCCTTGTTCCTGTCTTTCGACGGTGGCGCATCAAAACGCACGATCCTCAGCGAGCCGCCCGCTTCGCTTCGCGCGCATCGTCCGCAGGCTGCATGCTCGCAGTCCGACGCGCGGGGTGTGCCCCGGACTTCACCTTCACCTTCTCAGCCGCTTCCTTGCGCACCACGCGCGACTTTTTCAACAAACTCGTGAGCGAGCCATCGATGCTGTCGGCCACCGCCGATCCACGCAGCTTGCGGCCGTTCGCTCCAGCCTGACGCGCCAGCCTGCCCGCACGTTTCTCGGCCTGAGCGAGCAACGCCGCGAACGCCGCTTCGTCTACTCTCAATCCGGGCCGCGAGCGTCCGGGCGGCAGGCTCTGCAATTCATCCGCCTCGAACGCGCTGATGACGCTCGGATGAATGTAGCAACGCCGGCACACGGCCGGCGTGTTGCGAAGCAACACCGCCACCTCCTTGACCGTCGCGACGAGATGATGGCGCGCTTCTGCCGCGCTACCGCAGATCAGCCGCCGCAACGTGGCGAGCGCATAGACGCTGCCAGCCCACGTCCGATAGTCCTTCGCGGTGAAGTCCGCATCGCTCGCGCGGCGCAGATAGTCGTTGATGTCCACCGAGCCGACGGTGCGGCGCGTGCCGTCCTCGTCGAGATACTGGAACAGGTCGTGGCCGGGCAGTTCGGCGCAGCGCCGGACGATGCGCTTGACGCGCGGGTTGTCGACCGTCACGTCGTGTTCGATGCCGCTCTTGCCACGAAATTTGAACCGCAACTGACCGGCTTCGATCTTCACGTGCTTCTTGCGCAGCGTCGTCAATCCGTACGACCGATTATCGCGCGCGTATTCGACGCTGCCGATGCGGATCAACGTCGTATCGAGCAGCTGCACGACCGCCGCGATGACTTTATCGCGCGGCATGCCCGGCAGTTTGAGATCGCGTGCGACGCGCGCGCGAATCTTCGGCAGCGCCCGGCCGAACTCCGCCATCCGCTCGTACTTGTCGGCGTCGCGCGTTTCGCGCCAGCGCGGGTGATAGCGGTACTGCTTGCGGCCGCGCGCGTCGCGTCCGGTCGCCTGAATGTGGCCGCGCGGATCGGGGCAGATCCACACGTCTTCATAGGCAGGCGGGATGGCCAGGGCGTTGATGCGCTTGATGTCGTCTTCGTCGTCGATGCGCTTGCCGTTTGCATCGAAGTAGACGAAGCCGTCTTTCTCGCGCTTGCGCGTGTAGCCGGGTTTGGCGTCGTCGGCATAGCGCAGCCCCGGCGGCATGCTCGCGGTTGCGGGCGGCTTCGCGCTCCCCTGCGCGGGTTTTATCGCTTCTGGACGGCGTGCGACTGGATTGTTTGGAGTGGCCATCGTTGCAGGTAGAAGTTTCAAGCGAGGGCGCGCGGGGCGCCGATGGTCTGCCACAAGCAAAGGCGATGCCCACGACAGAGCCGATATTCGTTGTTGTGCGCTGCGCGAAGGGCCCGCGGAACGGTCCTTGCGGAATGATCCTCGTGACGAATCTGACCAAGGAGAGCGCCATGAGCAGCACGCTGAACCCTGATGAAGAGCCGCAACATGTGGTGAAGGAAACCTCGGGCACGACCGGAGCGCTCGGTCCGAGCGATTCGTCCGATAGCGGCAGCGATGTCGCCGGTGCGAAGCGTCATGTATTCGACGTCGACTCGGAACTCGACAATCACGCGCTCGAAACGGGCGACGCCGAACTCGGCAGCGACACGGATCGCGCCGGCACTGGCGAGCGCGCCGCAGCCGATGGCGATTCGACGCTAAACGCGGATAGCGACATCGAACCCGATCGCATTATCGATCCGTTAGACGTGGACGACGACGGTCTCGACGAAGATCCCAATGGGCCGTGACGCGTTTCCAGCGGGCGAGCGGCGAGCGTTTGCGCGGTGGTCCGTCCGGCCCCCACGCATGGGCACGGCTTTTGCTGATGAATTAACGAAACAGAAATAGCGAGTGCCAGGACCACGTCGTACGACGCGCCTCGCTCGGCATTCGAACGAAGGAGAACACGCATGGCTAGCACGCTGAATGGTTGCAAGGTGGCAGTACTCGCAGTGGACGGCTTCGAACAGGCGGAACTGGCCGAGCCGAAACGCGCGCTCGCGCAAGCGGGCGCAACGGTGCATGTCATCTCGGTGAAACCCGGCAAGATTCAGGGTTTCAAGCACGTTGACAAGGGCGACGCAGTCGAGGTCGATACGACTTTCGATCAGGCGCGCGCCGACGACTACGACGCGGTGGTGCTACCCGGCGGCGTGGTGAACGGCGATGCGATCCGTCTGCTGCCTCAGGCACAGGCATTCGTCAAAGCGACCGACGACGCCGGAAGGCCCATCGCGGTGATTTGTCATGGCACGTGGCTGCCGGTGTCGGCGGGGATCATCAAAGGACGCACGGTGACCAGCTGGCCGAGCTTGCAGGACGACATCCGCAATGCAGGCGGTACATGGGTTGACCAGGAAGTGGTCGAGGACGGCAATCTGATTTCCAGCCGCAAACCCGACGACCTTCCCGCGTTCAACCGGACGCTGATCGCGCAACTCTCCAAGCGCAAAGGTGCC
Organism: Paraburkholderia sp. RAU2J; assembly: GCF_003634845.1. Classification (NCBI taxonomy): domain Bacteria; kingdom Pseudomonadati; phylum Pseudomonadota; class Betaproteobacteria; order Burkholderiales; family Burkholderiaceae; genus Paraburkholderia; species Paraburkholderia sp. RAU2J. The sequence goes on along the minus strand of NZ_RBXG01000002.1, from coordinate 2,116,340 downwards.
TAAAGTGGGAGTGAAGCGAAGCGTGAAAGAATGGACGCGCAACGCGAACACCTCATCGATCCAACGCGCTCCGATGTCTCGGCGCACAGGGAGAAAATGCATGAAATTCCGGTATTCCGTACAAGTGATGACCGTCGCGCTGGGGTTGAACGTGGCGTCCATCGGCGCGCTTCACGCCCAGGCTAGCGACGCGCCGGCGAGCGAGGCGCCCGTCGGCGGCACGAAGCTGTCGCCGGCGGACACACAGTTCGTGCAGGACGCCTCGACAGCCGACGCCACCGAAATTGCCGCAAGCAAGATCGCGTTGAAGAACTCGAACGATCCGCATGTGCGCAAGTTTGCGCAGCAGATGATTGCCGACCATACGAAGCTCTCGCACAGCATGGCCGCACTGGTGTCGAAGAAGGGCTTCAACACGCCGCCGTCCGCGGATTCCGCGCTGGTCGGCAAACTGCAGTCGCTCAAGGGCAAGGCGTTCGATCAGGCCTACGTCGAGCAGATCGGTGTGGAAGCGCATCAGCGGGCTGTCGATCTGTTCGAACGGCAAAGCCAGAGTGGCACCGATGCGCAGTTGAAAGCCGCCGCCGCGAAGGCGTTGCCGATCATCAAACATCACCTCGCGATGGCGCAGCAACTCGCCGGCGAAATGAAGGGTCAGTCATGAATGCGATCCTGCCGCGACCGGCCTATGAGGACTCCCTTATGCAGATCATTTTTCCGGACGACAAACCGGTTTTCGACGGCGCAAATCTGACAGTGCGCTTCATGGCGCAGGTGGACGGCGAGCCGGTGGTATGCGCGATCACCGCCGAAGCACTGGAAGATCATTTCGGCGCCGATTCCGCGTTGGAAGCCACCTTGATGACAGCATTCGACAAAGGTCTTCATCGCATCCGTTCGGTCTGCGCGGAAGCGCTCGACCAGAACCACGGTGAAGGCGTAGTGTTGCATAGCGGACTGTTCAGAGTCGAAGGCATGGAACCCGATCGCGGCGCCACGGCGTAGTGCCGGCATAGGCCGCGAACGCCATTTCAACGATGCAAGGAGGCCTCATGTCACTCATCGTCGCAGCGCGTTTTACGACTTTTCCCACCGCTGAAAACGCGGCGCAGAAGCTTTTCAACGCAGGTTTCGTCGAAGAAGACGTCACCCTGTTTTTCGTCAATCCGCGCGGCCAGCATGCCCGCTATCCGATTGGCGGCGACACCGGCACCGATCCCGGTGCGAAAGGCGCACCCAAAGGCGCGGGTATGGGTGTCACGATCGGCGCGGTGCTCGGGGCGGTGGTGGGCGTGGCGATTTTTGCGGCGTTCTCCGCACCGCTCATCGTGTCGCTGATCGCGGCCGGCGTCGGTGCGTATGTCGGATCGCTGGCCGGCGCGATGGCGCGCACGCGCGAGACCGGCAAATCGGGCCATCATCTGGCATTTCATGAAGAGGCGCGCGACTCAGGCGTGCTGGTCGCCGTCCACGTGTCGCCGGACAATCAGCTCGACGCCGCGCGGGTGTTGCGTGAAGCGGGAGGCGTGGCGATCGAGCGCGCGAGCGGGCGCTGGCAGCAAGGGCGCTGGGCTGACTTCGATCCGTTGAAGACGCCGGAGCCGCTGAACGAATACAGCGAGAAGCATGCGTGAGTTCGGTGAATTCGCCACGTAGTTTGTGACGCGGTGAAGCATAGAGGCGGAATGGCCCGGCATTTGCCGGGCCATTCCGCTTTGGTGGAGACCTCGGGAATTCAGCCGTACGGTTTGTGCGATGAGAGGTGGCCGGGGCGAAGCTTTTAAAGCCAGTTGCCGTCAAACCCAGAGTTGCCGCTGCGCATCGTGTTGCGGTTGAATGTCGCGTTCCAGCTTGCGCTCCCCACGCGTCGATTCACAGCGTGCGGGCATGAGCCCATCACGCGTTGCTCCGCATAAGGACAGCGTCGCCTGCGCATTCGTTGGCGACGTTGCGTGCGCGTGCAGGCCTTCACGAATCTGCAAGACGGTGGCCGACGAGACGATCGCGACGGCCGCGAAAAATCGCGCGCTTCTGATCTTCTTCATGGTGATACTCCCTGTCGTTATTGCCTGCCCATTGTTTTCAATGCCTTTGGCAAGTCTTGCCCGGCGTCAACGTGCATTGCGCGACGCAGGGGGAGTCCTGAAGAAGCAACCGTCATGCCATCGAGCAAAGCCCTGTCGTATGGGACTTTCGCGCTCGCGAGAGGGCAGTGTGCCGCGCAACATTTACGCGTGGCTGGCAAAGTTTGGCGACGTGTGATCGTGCATCGCGCCATGCGTCGCGTGAATGGAGGGCCGGGCACGGCGAATGCGAGCAGATGGATGAACGCCGTTGCCTGAGGGCTTCTGTGTCGCCGCGTGTGATCGATGCATCGCACGAGCGCCACATGGAAGGCCGGCAGCGGATTCTGCGTTTAACGAAACCCGGAGGTATTGAATGGCTACGAACGTTGTTTCCGTGCTGAACGATCTGGTCGAAACGTCGAAGGATGGCGAGAAGGGCTTTCGCAAGGCGGCCGAGGATGCGCACGACGCGCAACTGAAGACGATGTTCCTGGCGCGTGCCGACGACTGCGCGCGCGGCGCGCGCGAGTTGCAGGACGCGGTGCAAAGCCTGGGCGGCAAGCCCGAGACGGGGGGCAGCATGAGCGGTGCGCTGCATCGCGGCTGGGTCGATGTCAAATCGGCAGTCACTCATCGCAGCGATTACGAAATCCTGGCCGAGTGCGAAAAGGGCGAGGACGTTGCGAAGAAGCGTTATCACGACGCGCTCGAAAAGGATTTGCCGGTGGACGTGCGTGCGATCGTCGAACGACAGTACCAAGGCGTGTTGCAGAACCATGATCGGGTGCGCGATTTGCGCGATCAATATGCGGCCCGTCGTTAAAAGCCAGTAGTTGGCCGGCGCCTGCGAGGGCGCCGGTCACTGTTCCTGTGCCTGAGGTAAGAGTGCAAAAAAACTGGCGAACGAGGGCAAACGGAGCCGGCCAATAATTAAGCCGTCTGCGATCTGAATCGCGGACGGCTTTTTTCATGCTGCGTGCTGAAGTCCTGCAAGCAGATGCCGGCCGCAACCGGCATGCTCCTCGCCTCGCGACCGATCTTATTCGGCAGCGACCTTCAGGTGGTTCTTCACGCTCGACACGCCCTTCACGGCTTGCACGACTTCTTCGGCGGCGGCCTTGTCCTCGGCCGAAGGCACCGAACCCGTCAGCGACACCACGCCTTTGCGGGTCTTCACATGGATATGGGTCGACTTGACGTTTTTCGCGGCCAGCAGATCAGCCTTGGCCTTGGTGGTGATGGCCGTATCGTCGATGTGCTGGCCCATGGATTCGGACGCGGCAGCCGGTGCCGACGCGGGAGTTTGCGCGGTAGCGTTCAGGGCGAATGCAACACAAGCGATGCTGCCGGCGGTCTTCAGAAACTGGATCGTCTTCATGGTTTCTCCTTCGGGTGTTGATGAAAATTGCGGTCTTGTTGCCTGCGGTCGATCGCGGCCGGAACCGCCGATGACTCGCGTGGGGTCGTTGCCGCTACGGTTCCGTCAGGGCCCGTTATCGACACCGGGCGAAGGTCCATGCATGCGTTGCGAGAGCGTGCTTGCATGCAAAGAGCCAACGTCCGTCCACAGAGGCTGATTCGCAAGTGGTGTGCCCGGGGCGCGATGCACACGGCTCCCGAGCGGGAAAGCCGTTGCCGCACATGCATTTAGGCTGATGAATAGGGAAGATGACAGGCGTAGTCCGTGCTTCGGCGGGGCCACAGGAGGGGAACCGGAATTTGCCGGGTATTTGTAAAAAGGGTGCGCGACGAGTGCGCAATTGGCGGGCCTGAAAAAGCAAAGCGTATAAGAAACAGGGTGTTGGGCGACCTGGTACGACAGTTGCTCTGTTGAGGCGACAGTCATTTTCCAGCTCAATTACGGGATCTCACTACAATGCCTTCAATTGAACTACGCACAAGGCAGTCTCTCGCACTCACGCCGCGTCTGCAGCAATCGGTGCGTCTGTTGCAGTTGTCGTCTCTGGAGTTTCAACAGGAGTTGCGCACCGCGCTCGACACCAATCCCTTTCTCGAATATGACTCGTCGGAAACGGAGGATGTCGCACTCGCAACCGCATCGACGGGCGAGGAACCCGGCGCCCCGGCCGCGACGGACACGGTCGCCGCCGCGGAGCCCGAGGCGCTGCAGTCGGAAACCGCCGGCAACGACACGCTGGAAAGCGCGGGCCAGGACGACATGCCCGGCGACTTTTCGGGCGACTACAGCACCCGCAGTTCGGCGCGCCAGAACGGCGACTCCGACAGCAGCGATCCCGCCGAATGGGCTCGTTCGCAACCGACTTTGCGCGAGCAGTTGCACGACTCGCTGCGCCTTTACCGTCTCGACGATCGCGACCGCGCGGTGGCCCGCTTCATCATCGAGGCACTCGACGATGACGGCTATCTGCGCCAGGAACTCTGCGATCTCGCGGATAGTGTCGATCTCGAACCGGAACTGACCGAAGAAGAACTGCTGGTGGCGTTGCGCCTCGTGCAGTCGCTCGATCGTCCGGGGCTCGGTGCGCGGTCGTTGTCGGAATGCTTGTCGCTGCAGGTGCATGCATTGCCCGCCGATACGCCGGGGCGCGACGTCGCTCAGCAGATCGTCGAACATCATCTGGAACGTCTCGCGCGCCGCGAGCAGGCGGAATTGCAAAAGCAGATCGGCTGCAGCGCCGAGGAATTGCGCGTTGCCTGCGCGCTCGTGCGCAAGCTCGATCCGAAGCCGGGCAATTGCTACGGCCGCACGGAAGACAACTACGTCGTGCCGGACGTGATCGTGCGTCAGGTGCGCAACAAGTGGACGGTGTCGATCAATCCGGCGGTGCAGCCGCGCGCGCGGATTCATCGCATGTACGCGGAGCTGTTCGCACAGTCGGCCGGCGCGAGCCGTTCGCCGCTCGCCCAGCAGTTGCAGGAAGCGCGCTGGCTGATCCGCAACGCGCAACAACGCTTCGACACGATTCAACGCGTCGCCGAGTGCATCGTCGCGCATCAGAAGGCGTTCTTCCAGTACGGCGAAATCGCACTGAAGCCGATGGTGCTGCGCGATGTGGCCGAAGAACTCGGCCTGCATGAATCGACGATTTCGCGCGCGACCGGCAACAAATATATGGCGACGCCGCGCGGCATCTTCGAGTTCAAACACTTCTTCCCGCGCGAGCTTGGCACTGAAAGCGGCGGCACGTGTTCGGCCGCGGCGGTGCGCGCGCTGCTCAAGGAAATGATCGCCGCCGAAAACACGCGTGATCCGCTCTCCGACGTGACGCTCGCGAAGATGCTCGCGGATCAGGGTGTGCTCGTGGCGCGGCGCACCGTCGCGAAGTACCGGCATCTGATGAAGGTGCCGCCGGCGGAATTGCGCCGCCAGATTTAAGCGTTAAGCGCGCCGCTTCTGTCGAAAAGGGCTGCGCACGAGGGCCACGCGAGGCTGTCCGCGCGCGTGGCCCTTTTCGTATCTGGACGTTTCGTGCGCGCGCCATTACATTGGCGGGTCGAATCGAAACGGGTGAGCGCAATGAAGTACTCGAATCTGGTCGGGCGCCTGCAAGGCAGACGCACGTCGGCCTGGGAAATCCATCGTGTCGCGCAACTGGCCGCCGCCGCGGGCGAAGACGTCATCGTGCTGAGCGTGGGCGACCCGGACTTCGCGACACCCGCGCCGATCGTCGAGCGCGCGATCGACGCATTGCGCGGCGGCGATACGCACTACAGCGCGGTGTCGGGCCGCGAGCCGCTGCGCGAGGCGATTGCCGTCGAACATGCGCGCACGACCGGAAGCGCCGCGGGCGCCGCCAACGTGATCCTGACCGCGGGCGCGCAAAACGGTGTGTTTGCCGTGTCGTTGTGCCTGCTCGAAGCGGGCGACGAAGTGATCGTCCCCGAGCCGATGTATCTCACCTACGAGGCTTGCGTGCGTGCGGCGGGCGCCACGCTCGTGCCGGTGCCGGTCGATCCGGCGCGGGCGTTTCACGTCGACTGCGATGCGCTCGAAGCGGCGCTCACGCCGCGCACCAAGGCGATTTTCTTCGCCACGCCATGCAATCCGACTGGCGTGGTGATGCCGCGTGCCGATCTCGAACGCATTGCGCGGCTCGCCTGTCAGCACGATTTGTGGGTGTTGTCCGACGAGGTCTATGCGGAGCTCACATTCGAGCGCGAACACGTGAGCATCGTGTCGCTGCCCGGCATGGCGGAGCGCACGGTGACGCTCGGCAGTCTGTCGAAGTCGCATGCGATGGCGGGTTGGCGCGTCGGCTGGGCGGTCGGGCCCACGGAGCTGATCGAGCATATGGGGCGCCTCGCGCTGGCGATGCTCTACGGTCTGCCAGGCTTCATCCAGCAGGCTGCGTTGACGGCCGTGCAGAACAAGGCGGCAATCGTCGCCGAAATGCGCGAAATCTACCGGCGCCGCCGCAACGTCGTATTCGAGCGGCTACATCGCGTGCCGGGCTTGCGCTGCCTGTTGCCCGAGGCGGGCATGTTCATGATGGTCGACGTCAGCGGCACGGGGCTCGACACGGTGGATTTCACCTGGCAGCTGTTTCGCGCGAAGGGCGTGTCGGTGCTCGACGCGAGCGCTTTCGGCGAGACCGCGAACGGGTTCGTGCGCCTCGGTTTCGTGGTGGATGAAGCGCGGCTGATCGATGCGTGCGAGCGGATCGCCGCGTTCGTGGACGGGTTGCGGGCGCGGTGAGAGTGCGTTGAGGTCGCAACATGTGCTGCGCGGCGTCCTCGCCACGCACATTCGGCGCAAACCGTTGAACGGTATAATTCACGCACAGCGAGGCGGCGGTTCGACGTTGTGTGTAGAACGTTGTGGGTCTGCCGCCTGCCAGGCTGTCTTTCGAACCGGCTTCCTTCATCGCTGCCCATGCCATTCCTCCCGATCCAGTCTTTCACGCGCAAACGACTCTCCGACGTGGTGTCCGACCAGATCAAGCAACTGATCTCCGAGGGCACCTTGATGCCGGGCGACCGGCTGCCGGCCGAGCGTGATCTGGCAACGCAGCTCGGCGTGTCGCGCCCTTCGCTGCGGGAAGCGCTGATTCGGCTCGAAGCGGACGGGTATATCGAAACCTCGGGGCGCGGCGGTTTTACCGTGGTCGACGTGACCGCGCCGATCATCTCCAGGCCGCTCGCCGAGCTGTTGCTGCAAAATCCGCGCACCAGTGCCGATATTCTCGAGTTGCGCCAGGGACTCGAATCGATTTCGACGGTGTATGCCGCGCAACGCGCCACCGCCGCGGACCTCAAGAAGATCAGCGCAGCGTTCGACGCATTGAAAGCGGGCTCCTTGTCAGGAGATCGCGTGAATCTCGCTGAACTGGACGCTGCGTTTCACCTCGCGATTGCCGACTCCACGCACAACGTCGCGCTCGCGCACGTGATGCACGGCATCCATACGCTGATTCGTGAGGGGATGCGCCAGTATCATCGGTTGATCGACTACGATGACGCGATGGAAAAGCAGTTGATGAACCAGCATCAGGCTATCTACGACGCCGTGATGGCGCGCGACGCGCAGAAGGCGCGCAAGGCGGCCGAACGTCACCTCACATACGTGCGCGAGATGTATAAGGACGATGCGGCGAAACCTCCGGCCAGCGCGATCTCGTGAGTGCCTGATTCAGTGAGCGCGCGGCACGCGCAGTCAGCTCACTCGCGCTTTTCCCGGTCCTGTTCCCCGCTTTCCCCCGATTGACACCCTTCGGCGTCTTCCTTATATTCTTGGTCAGACCAACATGACCAGTCTTACAAATCACCCTACTACCGCTCCACCGGACGCAGACCGGGCCGCCATGGCTTCCCAGCCCGATTTCGCAGTAGAGTAGGCGAGTCCCCGCCGTCGCTTCGTCATTCCAAAGAGCTTATGAAAGTCGCCCTGTTTGTCCCGTGCTTCATCGACGCGTTCTATCCCGAAGTGGGGATCGCCACGCTCGAACTGCTCGAACGCTTCGGCATCGAGGTCGACTATCCGCAGGAGCAAACCTGCTGCGGCCAGCCGATGGCCAACAGTGGCGCGCACGCCGAGGCAGCCGGCGCCGAGCGTGTGTTCGCGCGCAACTTCGCGGGCTACGACTACATCGTCGGGCCGTCGGCGAGCTGCATTCATCATGTGCGCGAGCATCTGAGCGCGATCGAGCAGACCGGCGACGTGAAGAAGGTCCGCGCGAATGCCTATGAACTGGTGGAGTTTCTGCATGACGTGGTCGGCGCGCGTGAATTTCCGTGGGCCGAGTTTCCGCATCGCGTCGGCTTACACAACAGTTGCAGCGCGCTGCGCCATCTCAAGGAAGCGTCGGTGTCGGAAATCGCGGCCGCGCCGTTTTCAAAGCCGCGCGCGTTGCTCGAACGCGTGAAGGGCATCGAGTTCGTCAAGCCGGCAAGGCCCGACGAATGTTGCGGGTTCGGCGGCACGTTCTCCGTTACCGAGGAACCGGTGTCGGTGCGCATGGGGCAGGACAAGGTGCGCGATCATCTGCAGGCGGGCGCCGAATACATCGTGTCCGGCGACATGTCATGTCTGATGCACCAGCAAGGCTGCGCGGAACGCATGAAAGCCGATGCGCGCTTTATCCATATCGCGCAGGTTCTTAATGGAGCACGCGCATGAGCAGGATCGATCACGCGAAAGCGGCAGGTGCCTTCATCAAGAAGACCGAGCACGTCGCGTTTCATGACAAGCGTCTGTGGGATTTACGTGAGAAGCGCGACGCGCAGGCGCACGGCATCGCCGAATGGGAGACGTTGCGCGAACTGGCCTCGGGCATCAAGGAACACACGTTGTCGCATCTGTCCGACTATCTCGAACAGTTTGCGGCGGCGGCCGAGGCCAATGGCGTGGTGGTGCATTGGGCCGCCACTGCCGAAGAGCACAACGCGCTGGTGCACAAGATCATGTCGGAGCGCGGCATGACCACGCTCGTCAAAAGCAAGTCGATGCTCACCGACGAATGCAAGATGCGCGAGTATCTCGAACCGCGCGGCATCACGGTGATGGAGACGGATCTCGGCGAACGCATCCAGCAGCTCGATCATCAGGACCCGAGTCATATGGTGGTGCCCGCGGTTCATAAACTGCGCGCCGACGTCGCCGAACTGTTCGGCCGTACCATCGGCACCGATCCGCAGAACAGCGACATTCACTACCTCGCGGAAAGCCAGCGGATGAATACGCGCCCTTACTTCGTGCGCGAGAAAACCGCCGGCATGACCGGCTGCAATTTCGCGGTGGCGGAGACAGGCACGGTCGTCGTGTGTACTAACGAAGGCAATGCGGATCTGTCGGCGAATGTCCCGCCGCTGCACATCGCGTCGATCGGTATCGAGAAGATCATTCCCAGGGTGTCGGACCTCGGCGTGTTCGTGCGCATGCTGTCGCGCAGTGCGCTCGGTTCGCCGATCACGCAATACACGTCGCATTTCCGTGCACCGCGACCGGGTACCGAGATGCACTACATCCTCGTCGATCACGGCCGCTCGGAGCGCCTCGCGATGGAGGACTTCTGGTACTCGCTCAAATGCATCCGCTGCGGCGCGTGCATGAACACCTGTCCGGTATATCGGCGCAGTGGCGGGCTGTCGTATGGTGGCACTTACTCCGGGCCGATCGGCGCGATCATCAATCCGACGTTCGATCTGAAGCGCTACAGCGCACTGCCGTTCGCGTCGACGCTCAACGGCAGTTGCACGAACGTGTGTCCCGTGAAGATCAACATTCACGAGCAGATTTACAAATGGCGCACGGTGATCGCCGAGCGTCATGAAGTGCCGTTCGTGAAGCAGGAAGTATTGAAGATGGCAGGGCGTCTGCTCGCGAGTCCGACTCTGTATCGCGCGACGGTGTCGTCGATGGGCGGCGCATTGCGGCATCTGCCGAATTTCATGCTGTACAACCCGCTCAATATCTGGGGCAAGCAGCGTGAGTTGCCGGAGGCGCCGAAGCTGACCTTCCATGCCTGGTACAAAAAGAATCGTGGAGGCGGCGATGGCAACCCGTGAGGCTTTTCTGGCGAAGGTGCGGCAGGCGCAACCAGCGGCGCGGCCTCGTCCCGACGTGCCGCTGTTCGACGCGGCGGGCGGCGATCTGCGCGCGCGTTTTACGGCGGCGTTGCAGATGATGGGCGGCACCTGTGTCGACGCGGCAGCTGCCAGCGACGTGAGCATGCTGATTCGCGAGCGCTTCGGCGCCGAGGCGTCGATTGCATCGGCAACGCCCGAAGTGCCGGGGACGCGCGTGCTCACGGCGGACACGGAGCCCGCTTCATTGCAGGACATCGACGTCGGTGTGGTGCGGGCACGTTTCGGGGTCGCCGAAACCGGCTCCGTGTGGTTCAGCGAACGCGAGTATGTCGTCAACGCGCTGGGCTATATCGTCCAGCATCTGGTCGTGCTGCTCGATCCGGCGCAATTGATCGACGGTCTGCAGGACGTCTACCGGCGCGACGACTTCCGTGCCGCGCGTTATGCGGCACTCGTCACGGGACCGTCGGCGACGGCCGACATCGAAGGGGTACTGATTCGCGGCGCGCAGGGCGTGCGCTCGCTGACGGTGGTGTGGATCGCGCCATGACGCGATGATTCACTCGACGCAATCGAATCGGCTGCGTCGAATACTCGTTGGCCAAGGGGCGTGCAGCCCAGGCGGGGCGGCGTGCGTGTTTCATTGATCAGTCACGCCGACACGCGGAACCCGCCACGGACTTTGCTATCATCACTGTATAAACATACAGGTTATGCAAAAAGCCGTGGCAACCGATGCTCGATCAGAACTCCGCTCTGACGTCCCTTACTACCTGCTGAACTTCGAGCGCGCGCTGGCGTGGCTCGCCACGCGTTACGACGATCTGATGGACGCGCACGAACTCGCGTTCCTCGACGCTTTCGCCGGTTTGCCGCAAGCGTCGCGCGCGCTGCTGGTGCGTATGCTGATGCGCAAAGGCGCGCTGTTTCGCGCGAGCCGTCTGGCGTATGACGAGATTGGCTGCCCGTTGCAGGCGGTCGCGCCGATGGCGGCGCTCGGCTGGGTCGACACCGAGCCGCAGCTTTCACTCGACGATCTGTTCGCGCTCAGCACGCGCCCTCAGTTGCTGGAGATATTCGCCGAAGCCATCGCCCTGATTCCCGGCGCGAAGAGCTTGCGCAAATCGGATCTGCTGGACACGCTGCGGCCGTTTCATGAAACCGGCGGCGACGCGGAAAATCCCGCACGTCGCCCGCTTGCCGCGTGGCACAGCGGCGCCACGGACCACGTTTTTCACGTCGCGATTGCGCCGCTCTGCGAGCGGCTGCGTCTGATGTTCTTCGGCAATTTGCAGCAGGACTGGTCGGAGTTCGTGCTGGCCGATCTCGGCGTGTTCCAGTACGAAAAGGTGGCGTTCGCCCCCTCATCGCGCGCATTCCGGCAACGCGCCGACGTCGATGTTTATCTGGCGCTGCATGCATGCCGTGAAGCGCTGGAGTGGCTACCCATTGTCGATGGCGCGAGCGCGATCGACGAACTCGTTGCTACGGTCGTCTCGATCGAAACGGGAAACCCGTGGCTCGACATGCGTCGTTCGAAATTGCTGTTCCGTATCGGCTACGAGTGCGAACGGCGACAGAACTGGACCGCGGCGCTTGCGGTGTATGAGCGTTGCGCGTGGCCTGGCGCGCGTCATCGGCGTATGCGCGTGCTCGAACGCAGCGAGCGTTTCGACGAAGCGTTCGCGTTGGCCTCGCATGCCGCGGCCGCGCCTGAAAGCGAAGAGGAGGCGCAGCGCATCGCGCGCATGTTGCCGCGTTTGCGGCGCAAGCGTGGCGAGCCGGCGCTGCGCACGCCGGCAGCGCGCCCGATCGAGCGCAGGACGCTGGTGTTGCCGAAGCCCGAGACGCCGCAAGCAGTCGAATACGTCGCGCGCGATCATCTGACGTGCGATACCGCGCCGGTGCACTATGTCGAGAACGCACTGATCAATTCGCTATTCGGTTTGCTGTGCTGGGAGCCAGTGTTCGCGGCGCTGCCCGGCGCGTTTTTTCATCCGTTCCAGCGCGGCCCGGCCGATCTGTATGCGCCGGATTTCCATGCGCGCCGCGCGGACCAGTTTGCCGCGTGCCTCGCGCAACTCGATAGCGATGCCTATCGCGAGACGATTCTGCGGCATCTGCACAGCAAGGCGGGGCTGCAGTCGCCGTTCGTGTTCTGGGGGCTGCTGTCGCAGGAGCTTGTCGCGCTCGCGCTAGACTGTCTGCCCGCCGCGCATCTGAAGTTGTGGTTCGAGCGCCTGCTGCGCGATATTCGCGGCAACCGTTCGGGCCTGCCGGACTTGATCCGCTTCTGGCCAGCCGAGCGCCGCTATGAACTGATCGAGGTGAAAGGGCCCGGCGATCGCTTGCAGGACAACCAGATTCGCTGGCTCGCGTATTGCACGCTGCACGGCATGCCAGTGCGCGTGCTCGATGTGCGTTGGGCCGAGGATTGGCATGATGATGCGCTGACGCAGAGCGCAGCCGCGTCTGAGGCCGTCGCGAAGTTCGACAACGGAGCCGCTACATGAGCTACGTAGTGGCTGTGCGCGCAATGTGCGAATTCACCGCGCGGCGCGGCGATCTGGATCTGCGCTTCACACCTGCGCCCACGTCGCTGGAAGGCATGGCCGGTCACGCGACGGTGGCAGGGCGGCGCGCAAGCGGCTACGAAACCGAGATCACGCTGACCGGTACGCATCGCAGTCTCACCGTGCGCGGCCGCGCCGACGGTTACGATCCGGCGGCGAATCGTCTCGAGGAGGTGAAGACGCATCGCGGCGATCTGGAGCGGATGCCCGCCAATCACCGCACCCTGCATTGGGCGCAGGCGCTTGTGTACGGTCATCTGCTGTGCCGTGCACGCGGGCTGGCCGAGTTGGCGGTCGCGCTGGTCTACTTCGACATCGGCAGTCAGAAGGAGACGCTGCTGACGCAAACGCATACGGCGCGCGAGCTGGAAATTTTCTTCGTCGAGCAGTGCGAGTGTTTTCTCGATTGGGCCGTGCAGGAAGAGGCGCATCGCGCGGCACGCAACGCCGCGCTCGGCGCCTTGCAGTTTCCTCATGGGCAGTTTCGCAGCGGGCAGCGCGAGCTGGCGGTGTCGGTATATCGCGCGGCGCGAGACGGCAAGCCCTTGATGGCGCAGGCGCCTACCGGCATCGGCAAGACGCTGGCGACGATTTTCCCGTTGCTCAAGGCGTGTGCCTCGGAGCAGATCGATCGCGTTTTCTTTCTGACCGCGAAGACGCCGGGCCGTGCGCTCGCGCTCGATGCAATCGACACGTTGCAGCAGAGCGCCGCGTCGCCCGGTGCGCGATTGCCGTTGAGAACGCTCGAACTGGTCGCGCGCGACAAAGCCTGCGAGCATCCCGACAAAGCGTGCAATGGCGAATCGTGTCCGCTCGCGCGCGGCTTCTACGACCGGCTCGACGCGGCCCGCGATGCCGCACTCAACCCCGCACTCAACACCGCACTCGACCCGGCACTCGCAGGCCCGCGCCTCGACCGCGCGGCGGTGCGCGCAGCCGCGCTCGCGCACGAGGTTTGCCCGTACTATCTGGCGCAGGAACTGGCGCGCTGGGCCGACGTCGTGGTCGGCGATTACAACTACTACTACGACAGCAATGCGATGCTGTATGCGCTCACGCAGATCAATCAGTGGCGCGTCGGCGTGCTGGTGGACGAGGCGCACAATCTGCTCGACCGCGCGCGGCGCATGTACACGGCATCGCTCGACCAGGCGGCGTTCCGGATCGCGCGCAAGACCGCGCCGGCCAGCTTGCGCAAGCCGCTCGAACGCTTGCAGCGCGAGTGGAACGCCGTCAAGCGGGCGCAGACCGGCACGTATCAGGTCTATGCCGGGGTTCCGGGCAAACTGCTGTCGGCCGCGCAGAATCTGATCGGCGCGGTCACGGATCAGCTCGCCGAAGCGCCGCTTTCAATCGACGACACCGCGCTGCGTTTTTTCTTCGATGCGATGCATTTCGTCGCGCTGGCCGAGCAATTCGGCGAGCACTCGATTTTCGACGTCACGCTCAGCACGGACCGTTACGCCCCGCGCGACAAAACCGGCGCCACGCTCTGCGTGCGCAACGTGATTCCCGCGCCGTTTCTCGCGCCGCGCTACGCGGCCGCGCGCACGACCGTGATGTTCTCCGGCACGCTCAACCCGCAGCATTTCTATCGCGACACGCTGGGATTGCCGCAGCAGACGCAATGGCTCGACGTCGAAGGGCCGTTTCGCGCGGAGCAATTGCAGGTGCATGTGGCGGGTAATGTGTCGACGCGCTGGCGCGACCGCGAGCGCTCGCTCGTGCCAATCGTCGATCTGATCGCGCGGCAGTATGCGGCGCAGCCGGGCAATTACCTGGGCTTCCTGAGCAGTTTCGAGTACCTGCAGCGGGTGGTCGAATTGATGCGCGAACGGCATCCGGCCTTGCCGGTCTGGGCGCAGGAACCGGGCATGGACGAAGCCGCCCGCGACGCGTTTCTCGCGCGCTTTCGCACCATGAATCAGGGGGTGGGTTTCGCGGTGCTCGGCGGGGCGTTTTCAGAAGGCGTCGATCTGACCGGTCAGCAGTTGATCGGCGCATTCATCGCGACGCTCGGCTTGCCGCAGATGAACGAGGTCAACGAGCAGATGCGCCGCACCATGGACGCGAGGTTCGGCAACGGCTACGACTACATGTATCTGTATCCGGGCTTGCGCAAGGTGGTGCAGGCGGCCGGTCGCGTGATCCGCACGGAACAGGACCAGGGCGTGGTGCACCTGATCGATGACCGGTATCGGCGGCCCGAAGTGCGCCGCCTGTTGCCGCGTTGGTGGCAAGTACAGTAGGGGCGATCGGGCGTCACGGCTCGCGGTGTTGTGTGAGCCGCGTGGCTGGTTGGCGTCGCGCAGCGGGCCGCGCACGACACATCACGGCGGCCTGGCGCCGGGGCGAACCCGCGTTAGCCCAAACACCAGGCGCCGTTCGCACGCGCCGCATCATGCATGCGGTGACGGCGTCCCCGGATTGCCGGGCGTTCCCGGACCACCTGCCGGCTTCGGATCGACGGGAATCTGGTCTTCGACCGGCGCATCGCCTTGTCGGCTCGCCGCGCTCGACGCAGCATCGTCAACTGGCGCATCCCTCAACGCCGGCCCGGACGACCCACCCCCTTCAACTTTGGCCACCACGCTCCCGGCATCCCACGTCAGCAGATTGCGCTGCGGATTCGCGATCTCGATGCCAAGCTCGCGGAAACGGTCGACGATGCGCCGGTTGAATTCGCGCTGCACCCCCCAGCGCGCGGTGTCGCGGCACTGCATCTGACCGGCCAGCGTGACCGCGGAACCGTCCACCGCATCGACGCCCCAGAACGCGAAGTCCGACAGGATACCGGCCTGGAATTTCTCGTCCTCGCGCAGCGCTGCGCCGATTTCCTTGAGCGTGTTGATCGCCAGATCGACGTCCTGGCCGAACACGATGTTCACGCGCACCGCCGCATTGCCGAGCCCTCGATTCGTGTTGTTCACCGTCGAGACCGAACTGAACGGCACGGTGAACAGCGATCCGTCGCTGCCGCGCAGCCGCACGGTGCGGATCGACAGATATTCGACCGTGCCGGACACCCCCGCGAGCGTGACCCAGTCGCCGACCTGCATCGCGTTTTCCATCAACAGGAAAATGCCGGTGATGAAATCCTGCACCAGCTTTTGCGAACCGAAGCCGAGCGCGACGCCGAAGATGCTCGCGCCCGCGAGCAGCGGCCCGATGTTCACGCCGAGTTCGCTCAGGCCGGTCAGCACCACCACCAGCGCGATCACGCAGAACAGCGCGCTGCGCAGCATCGGCAGCAGCGTGCGCAAGCGCGCGGCGCGCACGAGGTCGCCGCTGGTGGTCCAGCGGTCCAGCCGCCGTTCGACCGAGACGTTGACGATTTCCCACACGATCAGTGCAATGATCGCGGCCACGCCGATGGTGGCGAGCGCCGACGCGAACCGATGGCCGATCGTGCCGGCGCTGAACAGGTCGACGACGTCGGCGCCCCACGCCTGCAACAGCCCCAGCGCGGTGACGACGCCGATGACCCAGCCGATTACCCGCCGCAGCAGCGGGTAATAGCGGTAAGCATGCTGGTGCACGAGCGATTTCTCTGACTCGTCCTGCGCCTGGAAGAGCCGTGCCAGCGCCCCGAAGATCACGATCGACGCGAGCCGCGCGCCGACCAGAATCGCCACGGTCCAGCCGCCGACGTGAAGCAGCGCGTGATAGCCGTTCTGCACGTCGAACGCCCACACGAACCACAGCGCCATCACGATGGCGGCCGTGAACCACGCCCAGGCGTCCGCGAGCGCGTTGGTGAACATTTCCAGCGAGTCGTGCTTCGCGAAGCGCTGGCGGATCAGATCGCCGACCGGTCTTGCGCATTGCAGGATCAGGATCGAGATCATCACGTGGCCGGCGAGCGCCACCACTTTCAACAGCGCGAGATGCGCGGCGTCGTTCAGGCCGAGCGACTGCGCGACCTCGGCGAGGGCGACGCCCGCGCCAACCACGCCGACAATCCGCACGATCCAGCGTTGCACGAAGACGGCCCAGGCGTCGCCCATGCGCAGCAGACGCAGTCGCGGCGCGGTGGGTTGCAGAAAGAAGTCGCCGATGATCACGATTACGCGGCACAGCACGTAGATGTCGATCAGCGAATCGAGCGCGCGGTCCTGCGGGGTGCCATTGGTGGTGAACACCGAGATCAGCGCGCTCGCCGCGCCGACGAACACCGCGAGCGGCAGCAGGCGCAGCGCGGTGATCAACAGCGCGCGTGGCAGACGCTGCAGCAGCGTCCAGTGGTGAGTGGCTTTGCGCTTGCCCTGGGCTTCGATGACGCGGTCTTCGGCGGAAGCCGGATCGGCCACCGCAGCAGTACTGACCGCTTGCACTTCGGCTTCGAGCACCGGCGGCACCGGTCCCGTGGGCAGCGGCAATGGCAGGGTCGGCGCGGCACCGGGCGTTTGTGCTGCATGCGGCGCGGTGTCGGCGGGCGTCGTGGCTTGTGTGGCTTGTGCGTCGTCGCCGTTGAATTCGTCCTGATCGTTGCGTTCGCGACGCGCGGCGATGGCCAGGTACGCGCGGCGCAGCAAACGCCGCGCGAGCCATTCGACCACAAGTGCGGGCACCAGCGCGGCCAGCAGCGTCCACAGGACGTTGATCAGCAAGGCGCGCGCATGCGGGCTCGTCAACTGCCAGTTCCACCACGCGCGTACCGACGTGACGTCGAGCAGCGCGGCGAGCGAGCCGCGCAGGGACTTGCCGAGGTGCATCGCCCAATGGGCGCCCTGACGGGCCATTTGCGACGCGAGTCCGTTGGATTTGAACGCGTCGGGCACAAGCGCGGCGGGACCGCTGGCCGCTGCGGGGGCCGACGCGGCAGCCGCCGCGGAGGCGGCCACGGGCGGTGCGCTCAGCGCGCCGGCGGCGGCGATCGCTTGCAGCGTATCGGCGACTTGCGCGCGGCGTTTCGGGTCGTTGAGCACGGCGAGGGCGTCGCGTGCCTGCTGGGGCGTCAGGCTCGCGCTGCCGGAGACCGGCGTCGCGGGTGCGGCTGGCGCGGCGGCGGCAACGGTCGGCGCCGCGCCGATGACGAAGAAAAGCAGAAGCCAGACGTGAAATAGTTTGCGCATAGGGTGTAAGGCGGGATACCGGGGGCGGACATTGTGCCGAAACACGGGATGGTTCGGCGGCGTGACCATGAACCGACACTGGTCGGGGCGTACAAGTTCCGCAGGTGAATCGTCGTTGGGTGAAGGCTGTCGGCTGGGCCGGGGACGCAACGCGCGCCCTGCGTGAGCCGCATGCCAGGCGTAACGATAGCCGATGACGACGTCCATGCCAGGCGGACAGGGGCGAACGGCCCGGCCGAGGCCCGGCGAATACGCGTAGCACGAAGCTTGCCCGCTGGTCGGTCCGGTGTCTTCAGAGGGGGCTTGCGTCGCGATGTGGCGGGGGTTTCCGCGTGTGCGGCGAGGGGGAGGCGGGGCAGATGGGGCAAATGGGACCCACGCGGCGGCAAGCACCGATTGGCGAGCTAGTGCCTGAACCCGAGGCAGCCGTGTCATCGTAATTACACGGCGCTGCTCGCTCAAACCGGCGCGATGCCGAACGTCCCGTCGACCACTTCGGTGAAACTACGCTCCTCACGCAGAATGAAGCGCCTCGTCTGCGCGAAGCGGAAGTTCTCGAGCGCTTCGGCGTCGCTGCGCAGTCGCGCGCGATAGGTTTCGTAGGCCGCGAGGCTGTCGAACGTGACGAGACCCCACGCGATGTCGTTGGTGCCTTCGTGCGGCAGAAAGTAGCCAGTCAGATGACCGCCGCAGCGCGGAATAATACGCCCCCAGTTGCGGGCGTATTCGTCGAAAGCGGCGCGCTGGAAAGGGTCGATCTGATAGCGGATGAAGCAGGTGATCGCCATAGTGAAGCTCCGGGTGGTGTGCGGCCGGACGAAACCGCATGGAGATCAGTATGACGGGCGCCGGCCCGCGATGTTTCACGGCCGGATGAAGTGTCGAGCGCAAAGGTCCAGCGCCGCGAACGCCCTGGCTCAAGCCACCGAGGACGTTTGCCGCTGCGCCTCGTCGTCGGCGTCCGGGCCGCCTGTCGCGTTCGACGCCCGGGCCGCGGCGGGTTCCTGATGCAACCGGTTCGCATGCATCAGCCGGTACAGTGTCGCGCGCGAAATGCCTAGCTCGGCCGCCGCTTCGGACAGCTTGTAGCCATGCCGCTGCAGCGCGTGCTCGACCGCGTCCTTTTCGGCCTTGCTGCGGATTTCCGCAAGCGTCACCGCCGGGCCGTTGTCCGCTTCCGGCAGACCGAGGTCGCTCGCGGTGATGAAGCGGCCCTCGCTCATCACCACCGCGCGCCGCACGCAGTTGATCAGCTCGCGCACATTGCCCGGCCACGGATAGTTCGACATCGCGACGATCGCGTCGCTCGACAGCCCGCGCAGTTTGCGCGCGCCGTCCTGCCGGTACATGCTGAGCGCGTAGTTGGCGAGCAGCTTGATGTCGCCGCCGCGCTCGCGCAATGGCGGCTCGACGAGGCGCAGCACGCACAGCCGGTGATACAGGTCGGAGCGGAAGCGCCCGTCTTCGACCGCCTTGTCCAGATCGACGTGGGTCGCCGAAATGACCCGCGCGTCGACCTTGATTGACCCATTGCCGCCGAGCCGCTCGATCGTGCCTTCCTGCAGAAAGCGCAGCAGGACTGCCTGGCATTCGTGCGGCATGTCGCCGATTTCGTCGAGAAAAAGCGTGCCCTCGTGCGCGCTTTCGATCCGGCCGATCTTGCGTTGCAGCGCGCCGGTGAACGCGCCGCGCTCGTGGCCGAACAGTTCGGCTTGCAGCAGGCTCGGCGCAATCGCGGCGCAATTGATTGCGACGAACGCGCGGCCGGCGCGCGGCGAGCGCTCGTGAATCGCACGAGCGGTCAATTCCTTGCCGGTGCCCGATTCGCCGGCGACGAACACCGGCGCGTCGGTCACGCCGCATTTGTCGATGCGTCGATAAAGCTGCTGCATGGGCTCGCATTGTCCGACCATGCCGTGCCGCCCGAGCGAAGGCTCCGGCGCGTCGGGCGCGTGACGCAGGCTCGACAGCCCGTGCGCATGGCCGAGCGCGAACACGAGCCGGTCGTTCAGCCACGGCCGCGTGACGAAGTCGAAGCAGTAATCGAGGATGAAGCGGCTGACCAGTTCGTCTTCCGCCTGGCCGGGGACGATCTGCGCGACCCAGTTGGTCTCGACGCGCCGCATGCACGACGCGAGCGCTGACAGATGCTGCGACGTGCACTCGTCGGGCAGTTGCACGAGGCCGACCTTGATATTGCCGCGCTCGATCATGCGTTCGGCGATGGCCGTGCTTTTGGCGTGCACGGCTTGCCAGCCAGACGTGGCCAGAAAATCGACGAGCTTCTGATCGGGCGAGTTCGACACGTACAGAACGGTGCGTTCCGCGTCGACGGGCGTGCAAGTCGTAGTCATGTTACCCCCGGGTTCGATGCCGCTCTCAGGACTGCTGTTCGACACATTGGAAACGCCGGTGGGCGGCGCCGGCCTTCAGTCAACTGAACCAGCCCGGTCCGCTCGCGCGGATCGGGCTGGTTTGTGTTCAACGTTCAGGACCGGCTGCAGCAGTCCGGCGACGACGCATACGGCGGTTGCAATGATGGGGCATGGAGCGGGCGGCATAAACCGCGAAATGCTGCATGGTGGACCAATAGCGTAAGCGTTCATTGCTGAAACCGCCGCACGCCTTCATCCCCGAATCACAAAACCGTTTCTTGCCTCGATGACCTGAAAACGGCGCTCTAATTGGCGCGTGGCTTAAAGATAAGCGAAAGCGCCTGATAGCGCCATACAAACAAATCGGGATTAAGAAATGATTTTTGTGCAATTGGCGCGCTGAGGACGATTAAAAAAAACCGGTCAAGCCGGGTTATGAGAGGCTTCCCACATAACCATGCAATCGCGCCGCGCTAAATCGCGATGCGAATGGCATGTTGGCAATTTGGTTCGTCTCATGCCTGCTACATATCGGGCAGGCCCGTGCCAGCGTGACGTGATGCTTCGGACGGTCAGCATCGCTAACTGGGCGCGTTGCGCAAACCATGGCCCGTCATGGCCCGCGCGGGATTGGCGGGTCGCCGGCGAGCGCCGGGTTTCTCCGCGGCGCGGCGCACCTTGGCGCATGGGCGTGTCAAGAACGAATCAACTTCCGGCACGGACGATTCCGGACACGGCTGCCACGCCGCATGATTCACGGCGGCATAAGGCTTCCGGTCCGCATGGCATGGCCATTGCAATAAGCACTGCACGATAAATCTGAATGCGTTGCCGACCCGGTCCACAGCACGGGGAAAGCTGAGATTGGAAAAAAGCCGGCGGCAACACGGATTTCACAAGCACGGCCGGGGAAGCCGGGTTTGTGAGGTGGCGGCGGGGCCAACGGAACGGGCGTCGATCAAAAAAACGGCTGAATGACCGATACACGGATTATCGGCATTCCGTACCGGATGACGTGAAATTGACTCGCGATCAGGTAGGTCCCTTTTAGCGATCGACCTGAAGTGGGATGTCAATAACGACGAGTGCCGCATTCGCCCAGTTTGGCGAGTGACGCACCACCGAACAAGGGCAGGGGTAGCGCCGGGCAGGACCAGCCGGTGCGAAGAAGCGGGGAGAGGCCACAGTCTCCAGAGAGAGACATGTTACGAGGTGGACTGGGTGCCGTGTCCGTGCTGTCGCACGGACACGGACATCTGGACAAAAAACGTGGGCAAAGAGGCTCATCTTTCGGGGGCTGTTATGAAAAAACTGATTCGCGAGCCGGACGCTGTCGTGCGGACGGACCCTTTGCCCAGCGCGGGCGCAACCGGGCTTTCCTATCGCCGGGGTGTCGCGGCGCGACGGCGCGCGCTGTTCGCCGAGGCACCGGTCGATGTCATGACGCTGGTGGTTGCCGAGGCGCTCAGGCGCAAGGCCCAGGCCGAGATCCGGCGCGACGCGTTGCGCGACGCGCTCTATGAAATGCCGGTGTCGCCCGAGCGGCATGCCGATCACGAGCGTGACGCGCAGATCCGGCCAACGGAGTTCGACGAATAACGACGCATAACAAAGCACAACAACGAATAACGGCGAATGAGTCCGCACGCCGACGGGGAGGTCGGCGTGGCCTCCCCAACCGGCGGCCTCAGACCGATGGAGACCTGACATGATCGACATCTTCCTGATTGCCGCCAGCATCGACCACGCGCAGCAGATCGTCGCGCGGCTCGAGGGAAGCGGCGTGCGTTACCGGTTGCGCACGGCCTACGGCTCGGCCCGGCAACTGCGCGCGCACGCGCGCCTGATCCGCAATGCCGATCTGCTGATCGTCGACGACGCCAATCTGAACGCGCGTGAAATGGACGGTATCGAGGAGGCGCTCGCCTGCTGGCCGATGCTCGATTGCATGCTGGTGGTGCGCTCGCCGGCCACTGCATTGCTCGGCGCGGCGATGCGCGTCGGCGTGCAGCACGTGCTGTCATGGCCGCTCAATCCGCCCGCGATCGCCGCCGCGCTCACCCAGATCGACGCGAGGAAAACCGCGGCCGGGCGGCGCGCGGGCCGCGTGGTGTCGCTGGCATCGAGCAAGGGCGGCAGCGGCACGACGCTGATCGCGGTCAATCTCGCCTGTTCGCTCGCCGCGCAGCGCGAGCGGCGCGTGCTGCTGATCGACCTCAGCCAGCAATTCGCCGATGCGAGCCTGCTGATGGCCGACAGGCCCCCGCCGACCACGCTCGCCGATCTATGTTCGCAGATCGATCACCTCGACGCCGCGCTGTTCGACTCGTGCGTGATGCGCGTGCATGCGAACCTCGACGTGCTGGCCGGCGCGGGCGACCCGCTCAAGGCCGCCGAGTTGCGGCCCGCGCAACTGCAGCGGATTCTCGCGCTGGTGCGCGAGCGCTACGATGACGTGCTGATCGACATCGGCCAGAGCCTGAACCCGTTGACGATCCATGCGCTCGATCATAGCGACGCGATCTGCATGGTGGTGCGGCAGACGCCGCTGTACCTGCACGGCGGGCGCCGCATGCTCGACATCTTCCGGGAACTTGGTTATCCGGCCGCAAAGGTGCGAGTGGTGGTCAATCAATACGACAAGAACGCGCAGATCAATCTGCCGACGCTCGAAAAGACCCTCGGCGCGAAAGTCGCGCATCAGCTTCCGCGCGACGACCGCCACGTCAACGAGGCGCTGTGCCGCGGCGTGCCGCTCGTCACGCTGGCGCGCGACAGCGCGCTCGCCCACGGCATCGGCCTGCTCGCCAACATGCTGTTGCCGGTCATCGCCGAACGCCGGAAGAGCATGATCGGGCGGCTGCTAGCCACGTGGCCGAATCTGCCGCCGCAACTGAAGCCGGGGCTTTGAACCGGTCCGTTGAGCGGCACGTTGCACGGCTATTTTGACGGTGTATGGTAAAAGAACCGCATCCGTTCGATTACCCTGGGGAACTCACGTGAGCGCTGGCGACATCGCGTCGATCCTGTCCAATCCGATTCTCAACACGGATTCGTACAAGGCCTCGCACTATCTGCAATATCCGCCCCAGGCGTCGGCGATGTTCTCGTACATCGAGTCGCGTGGCGGGCGCTATGAGCGCACGCTGTTCTTCGGTCTGCAAATGCTGCTGAAGGAATACCTGTGCCGGCCGGTCAGGCCGGCCATGATCGAGCAGGCCAAAGCGTTTTTCGGTACGCATGGCGAGCCGTTCAACGAAGCGGGTTGGCGCTACGTGGTCGAGCAGTGCGGCGGCTATCTGCCGGTGCGGATTCGCGCGGTGCCGGAGGGCTCGGTGGTGCCGACGCACAACGTGCTGGTGACGGTCGAATGCGACGACCCGCAGGTGTTCTGGCTCGCTTCGTATCTGGAAACGATGCTGTTGCGCGTGTGGTATCCGATCACGGTGGCGACGCAAAGCTGGCATCTGCGAAAAACGATCCGCGCCTACCTGCAAAAAAGCAGCGACGATCTCGCGCAATTGCCGTTCAAGCTGCACGATTTCGGCGCGCGCGGGGTGTCGAGCGCGGAGTCGGCGGCGATCGGCGGCGCCGCGCATCTGGTCAGTTTCATGGGTTCGGACACGGTGTTCGGCGTGGCGGCGGCGAACCACTACTACAACGAAACGATGGCGGCGTTTTCCGTGCCGGCCGCCGAACACAGCACCATCACGTCATGGGGCCGCGAGCGCGAGACCGACGCGTTCCGCAACATGATCGCGCGCTTCGGCAAGCCGGGCGCGATCGTCTCGGTGGTGTCCGATTCCTACGATCTGTTTGCCGCGCTCGACGTATGGGGCACTCAGTTGAAACAGGCCGTGCTCGATTCAGGCGCCACTCTCGTGATCCGGCCCGACTCCGGCGATCCGCGCACGATCGTATTGCAGACGCTGCGCGCGCTCGACGCATCGTTCGGCTCGGTGGTGAATGGCAAGGGCCGGCGCGTGCTCAACAACGTGCGCGTGATTCAGGGCGATGGCGTGAACCCCGATTCCATCGCGACGATCCTCGCCGCGATGGACGAGGCCGGCTTCGCGGCCGATAACATCGTATTCGGCATGGGCGGCGCGCTGTTGCAGCAGATCAACCGCGACACGCAGCGCTTCGCGATGAAGTGTTCCGCGATCCGCCTTGGCGACGAGTGGCACGACGTGCGCAAAGACCCCGTCACGGATGCCGCGAAGCGTTCGATGAAAGGGCGTCTGACGTTGCTGAAGCATCGCCGCACCGGTGAGTACCGGACCGTCACGCTGCCCGTCACGTGGGATGAACACACCGTCGCGGGCGAGTGGGACGAAGCACTCGTGACGGTATTCGAGTCCGGCAAGCTACTGGTCGATGCGTCGCTCGCCGAAATCAGGAACCGGGCTCACGCGGACGAAGCCTGACGTGCGCCGCACGCCGCGGCCCAGATGTTCACGCCCGCCGCGCGGATGTCGAGCCGGCACGGCGCACCCTCGCGCAAACCGGCGTCTTCGCTGGCAAGGTCGAAGCGCACTCCGGCGATATTCACGCGAACATAGCGCTCGCCGCGCCGCAGTTCGACCGACTCGACGACCCCCGCGTGCGCGCCTTGTGGCGTCACGGTCAACGCATGCGACGACACGCGCCACATGACGCGTTGGCCCGCGGCGGGAAGGGATACACGGTTAGCCGTCGTCACCATCAAGCCCGGAGCGATCTGCACCTGACCCGCCGCGCTCATCGAACCTCCGCCGACGTTATGCAAGCCGAGCAGGGCGGCCACCCGCATCGAAGCGGGCCGCTCGAACACGTCGGCGATCGCGCCCGCCTGCAGCACGCGCCCCTGTTCGACCACCAGCACCTCGTCGGCGAGCAGCGCGGCTTCATCCGGATCGTGCGTGACGATGATCGTCACCGCGGCGATCTCGCGCTGCAATGCCCGCAGCGATTGCTGCAAGCGGCGCCGCCGCGGCGTGTCCAGCGCGGCGAACGGCTCGTCGAACAGCAGCAGCTCGCTATGTCGCGTGAGCGCGCGCGCGAGCGCCACCCGTTGCCGCTGACCGAACGACAGCTGATGCGGCAACCGTCCAACCAGCGGCGCGAGGCCCAGATGATCGAGCCAGTAACGTGCGCTGGCGGCGTCGGCATCGACGGGAAAGCTGAGCTGGCGCACCACGCTCATGTGCGGAAACAGGCCGTAGTCCTGCGGCATGTAGCCGATCTGGCGGCGCTCGGGCGGCAGCGTGTGCAACTCGGTCGCGCCGAGCCGTACCGTGCTCGACGCGTTCGATTCGAGCCCCGCGATCAGACGCAGCGCTAGCGATTTGCCCGAACCCGACGGCCCGATAATCGCCAGACGCCGGGTAGCCGGCGTCCACGCGATGTCGAGATCGAAGGCGCCCAACTGACGTTGCAGATGGAACGTGAGGCGGCGATTGTCGGCGTCGCCGCGGCTCGCGGTGAGATCTGTGCCGGGTTCGAGCGTGTCGTCGCCGTTTTCGGTCTGGTCGGGCGCGGGTTTTTGCCGAAGACTGTAGATGGACAGCGCGGCGCAGAGTATCGCGATCGCGAGCGTCGGCAGCAGCAATGGCATCATTGCCGGCAGCCCCTGGCCGCCGAATACCACGTACGTGTAGACCGGCAACGAATACGGGTGATAGGCGACCATCACGGTCGCGCCGAATTCGCCGAATGCACGCAGCCAGGCGAGCGCGAGTCCTGCGCGAATTGCCGGCCACGCCACCGGCAGCATCACGCGGAAAAAGCGGCTGCTGGCATGATGGCCGAGCGTGGCGGCGACGTCGTCGAGCACCGGATCGACCGCGGCGAACGCGGACTTCGCGGCGATGATCAGAAACGGCGCGGCCACGAAGATTTCCGCCAGCACGATGCCGGCGAACGAATCCGTCAGGCCGCCGCCGGTGAGGCGGCCGATTCCGCTATACGGCCCAAGCAGAAACAGCAGCAGCACGCCGCTCGTAAGCGGCGGCAGCGCCAGCGGCAACTGCACGACGAAGCCGAGCAGCGCCATCTTGCGCGTATTCGACCGCGCGAGGAAATAGCCGAGCGGCACGCCGCCCAACAGGATCACGAACGAGGCCACCGTGGCGCTCGCCGTCGATACGCCGACCGCCGACCACGTCGCGCGCCAGTCGACGTTCGCCCAATCCGCGGCGCCGAGTTGCGGCACGCTCGCGACGAACGGAGCACACAGATAGACAGCCAACAGTGCCGCCAGCCACAGCAGCGGTCGTGCAGCGGCGCGCTTCACCGCGTCAGTGCGTGGCGGCGTCGATGACCGCTTGCACCGAAGGCGGTATCGACTGCACGCTGCCGCTCACGACGGGTTTGACAACGTCCACGCCATGCTGCTTGAGCAGGGCGCGGCCTTGCTCGCTCAGCAGGAAGTCGACGAAGCTGACCGCGCCGGGGCGGTTCGGCGCGTCGTTGAGGATCGTCAGGGTATAGCTGGCCTTGGCCTGCAATTCAGGTGCCGGGTGGATCGCCGGAATCTTCAGGTCGGACGTCTCGGTCGAATAGAAAAAGCCTGCATCGAGCTGGCCTGATTGCAGGCGGCCCACCAGCGTTTCCTCGGGCAGCACCTGCGCGGGATTTTCCGGCGTGCCGAGCGTCTTCTCAACCAGGTCCGGCTGATGGTAGAGCTCGGCCGCTTTCGTCATCATTTCGACGCTGAATGCGCCTTTCGGATCGAGCTTCGGATCGGTGCGGCCGATGCGAATACCCGGCTGCTGCAGCACCTGGTCCCAGCGCTTGCTTCTGAACTGCGACGCGAATTTGCTCTGCGGGTTATAACCGATCATCAACGGCGACTCGGCGAAATTCACATACCACGTGACGTGATCGCCGTTCGCGTCGCCCATCAGGCTGCTGTTCACCTTCGGGCTCGCGCTGATGAACACGTCGCCACGCCGCAGCTTGCCCTTGATTTCGTTGGCGATCTTGTTGGAACCCGCCGCGTAGCCGCGGAACTGCTGGCCGGTGGCTTTCTCGAATGCGGGGCCGATGCTGCGCTCCATCAGATTGACGAGCGAACCGGCGTACAGGACGTTGACCGTGTTGTTGCCCGAGTCCTGCGCGAAGGTGGGCGCGGCCGTCATGATGCCGGTGACGACCACGAGAGAAGCGAGCAGCTTGCGAATCATGCGATAACCCCGATGCGTTATTTGAGAGCGTCACATTACGACGCCATTACGTTGCTTTGCGTTGCCTCGCGTTGTGCGGTGACATGGCCGGTTTAGCGGACCGTGCGCCGTCGTTTGCCACGAACGCCAAGCGTCACGCCGACGGCGGCGAAACGGCCGATATGCGCGGCGGTTTACCGCGTATTGACGCGTTGATGCACAACGCTGCCGCCATCGCAGCGTAATATACACACGGACATAGCGAATGAACAGGCCGCCAGGTCGAAGCGGTTCGTCGTATAGCAACGCAGATCGAAAGGCGTGGCCGTCACGCTGTCGTAACGCCGAAGCGCTTCGAGGCTGTGCGACTGCGGACGCTGAAACCGTCCGCTCAGCACGAGCGCACCGTCGACGACTGATATTGGCACTGATGCGTGGGTTCGGAAGGCTGGCGTAACATGGTGGGCTCTTCATCATCGCTCTGCCGCCATGTCTGACGATCCGCTTGCACGCGCTGCTCCTGCCGTATCGGCTGCCGGAGTTGGCGCGTGCGACGTCGAACCGCTGTCGTTGCCGCTCGACCCGCAAGTCGCCGCGTGCATGAATCAATGGCTGCATGCAACGACGAATGCGGCCAGTGCCGACACGCGGCTTTTCGCCAAGCTGATCGCCGCGCGCGACGCGCATGACGAACTCGCATTGCTCGGGCTGCGGCCGCGCGAGTGGCATGCGCTGTTGGCGCGGCATTTCACGCATGCGGCCGAAGTGGCATTGCCGCGCAACGTCGGCATGAATGCCAACACCGACGAGCACATCTCCTTCGTCCACTCGCTCCACGCACTCCTGCTCGCCCTCGCAAGCCTCACCGTCCACGCCGACGATGCGCACTGCCTCGCCACGATCATCGCCCACGCATGCTTGCGCCCCGACCACCTGTGGCGCGACCTCGGCCTCGCCGGACGCACCGAAGTCACGTGGATGCTGACGCGCTATTTCCCCACGCTCGTCACGCTGAATGTCGCCAACCTGCGCTGGAAAAAATTCCTCGCCGCACAGCGCGCGCTTTCGTTGGGCTTGCTGCCCGGCCCCGCGCCCGGTTGCCCCGGCTGCGAAGACTACGGATATTGCTTCCCGCCACAACGTTGAAGGCCGTTCGGCCAGGGTGGCAGCGCGAAGCGGTTCGTGTATGCTTTCGCGCATGGCTGACACCGCAAAAACCAAACCCGCGGCGACGAAGAAATCCGCGCAGAAATCCGCGAAGCCGCGCCCCGAAGTGCGCTTCCGGATGCGCATTCGCAGTGCGGATGCCGTCGCGCTCGGGCCGGGCAAAGTCGCTCTGCTCGAAGCGGTGCGCGAGTACGGTTCGATCTCGGCGGCGGCGCGCAGCCTCGACATGTCGTACCGGCGCGCCTGGCTGCTGATCGACGAATTGAACCGGTCGCTCAAGTCGCCGGCCACGCATTCGGAGCAGGGCGGTCAAAGCGGCGGCGGCTGCACGCTCACTCCGGTTGGCGAAACCATCATTCGCCTGTATCGCGACGTCGAAGAAGAGGCGCAACGAAGTTGCGCGAAGCAGATCGCCGAGCTGACGCGGCTGATCCGTTCCTGAACGGGGTCCCCGTGGCCCTCGCGATCCCTGGCTCAGCGAGCCTCGCGCTCAGCCGTGCCGCAGGCAAAACGCCGACGGTGGCGGGTTGCCGAGTTGAGCGCGACGTCCTCTCGCCGCGCTCAACGCCACCGAACGCGTCGTGCGATGAAAGAGCCGCACGTCGAGCAACCGTTCGGCATCCTGAATCAACTTGGTGAGCGTCGGCGCGGCGATGCCGTGTTGGTCGACGGCGCGTGAGAAGTGGAGCTGCCTCGCGACACAGACGAAGGCGTGAATATGACGGAGTTCGAGCTGCCTCATATTTTTCCGTCTTGCCAATAACGTCAATTATTTTGTGACGCTGGCGATGGCGGTAGGGCCGTACATCGGCGCCGCCCTCGGCGGGCTTGCTGCCGATCGCGCTCGGCAACCTGCTGACGGCATCGGTGGCGAGCAGCGAACGTTATGCATGGGTCGCGCTAGGGATGATCGTCACAGGGCTCGGCGCCGGCATGCTGAACGGCGACACGCAGAAGGCCATCATGGCGTGCGTGCCGCAGGAGCGCACCGGCATGGCGTCGGGCATCAGCACGACCACGCGTTTTACGGCGATTGTCGCCTCGGTCGGCGTGCTCGGCGCGGTGCTTGCGGCGCGCACGCACGCGGCTTTCATGTCGCGTGTGCTGGCCGGCGACACCGCACAGGCCACCGCGGATCTGCCGCCCAGCCTGCGGGCCGCGCTGATTTCAGCCGCGCACGCGAGCTTCGCCGACGGTTTCGCGGCCGCGCTGTGCGTGGCGGGTCTGCTTGCCGCGGCGGTCGCCACGGGCGTCTGGCTGCTGGCGAGCGGGCGCAAACGGTGCGGCCAGCGAAGTGGCGTCGAACGGCTAGGGAAATACCGTCGCCCCATTCGCGCTGTTTTCCGCTATCGTGTGCGGCACGCTCGCCGAGGCATCCTCGCGGGCGCTTTTTCGAACGCACGACACGTAAAACAATGAGCCATCCGAACACCGAACTGATCGAACGTTTCTACACCGCGTTTCAGCGACGCGACGCCGAAACGATGATCGCCTGCTATGCCGATGACGTCGTCTTCAGCGATCCCGCCTTCGGCGAGCTGTATGGCGACGAAGTCCGCGACATGTGGCGCATGTTGGTGGTGGGCGCGCAGGAATTCTCGCTGACGTTCGGCAGCATCGAGGCGGACGATCATAAAGGCGGCGCGCATTGGGAGGCCGGCTATCTGTTCACTCAGACGGGCCGCCCGGTGGTCAACCGGATCGACGCGCGCTTCGTGTTCCGCGACGGGCTCATCACCGAACACCGCGACAGTTTCGATCTGTGGCTATGGATGCGTCAGGCAATGGGCGTGCGGGGCACGCTGCTCGGCTGGTCGCCGCTCGTGCGGCGCATGCTCAGGGCACAAGCGCGCCGTGGCCTCACCGCCTATCGGAACCACCATAGCCGCTCCTGAAGCCCGCTCGGGTGCAATGCGCCGCACGGCACCCTTGCTATGATTTGGCCGGTTGAGTCCGTATTTCGTCAGGCCGAAGAACAGTGAGAGGGAATGCTATGCCAGTAGTGGATGCCGCATGGGAAGAGTGGCTGAGCAGCAATGTGGCGCGCGGTTGCGCTCCGGATGCGATGATCGACGCGATGGTGCAGGCCGGGTTCGCCAGCGAAGCGGCGCACGTCGCCGTGCATCACGCGTTCGGGCGGAAGCAGACGGATTTCACTTCCGTCTCCCTATCCGCAGCCGCAACCGAGGCCCCGCTCGCCAAAACCGAACCGCACACGTACCTGTACGACGCGTCGCCGGTCGCGCGCGGCAATGTGATCCGCGCGTACGATCGCGACGTTCGCGTGCTGATGCGCTGTGAACGGCCGCAGGTGATCGTGTTCGCCGACGTACTCTCGCCCGATGAGTGCGGCGAGATGATCGAGCGCTCGCGTCATCGGCTGAAGCGCTCCACCACGGTCAATCCCGACACCGGCAAGGAAGACGTGATTCGCAACCGCACCAGCGAAGGCATCTGGTATCAGCGGGCCGAAGATCCGTTCATCGAAAAGCTCGACCGGCGCATCGCGAGCCTGATGAACTGGCCGGTCGAAAACGGCGAGGGTCTGCAGATCCTGCACTACGGCACGACCGGCGAATACCGCGCACATTTCGACTACTTCCCGCCCGATCACGCGGGCAGCGCGGTGCATACCGCACAGGGCGGCCAACGCGTGGCGACGCTGGTGGTCTATCTGAATGACGTCCCGGACGGCGGCGAGACGACGTTTCCCGAAGCGGGCCTGGCGGTCGCGGCAAGGCAAGGTGGTGCGGTGTATTTCCGCTATATGAACGCCCAGCGGCAACTCGATCCGCTGACGCTGCACGCCGGCGCGCCAGTGCTCGATGGCGACAAATGGATCATGACGAAATGGATGCGCGAGCGGGCTTACTGCTGACGCCGCATCAGCAGGCCAATTCGGTCGATCGATTCAGTCGGCCGCCTGACGGGCGGGCGCATTGCCGCTCGAGCCGGCGAACAGTTGCCTGAACGCGTCGCGGCCGGATGCGTAGCCCATGCGCAGGATCATCAGGCCGATCACCGCGCCGGCGATGTGATCCAGCATCGGCAGACCGGCCAGGCTGCCTGCTAGACCCAGCGTCGCGACGAGCGCCGACACCGCGTCGACGCGAGCATGCCATGCGCTCGCCTGCAGAAGCGCCGAGCCGGTGCGCCGGCTTTGCGCGCGCAGGTAGCGGAACAGCGTTTCCTTGGCGACCATCACGAAGCCGCTGACGGCGAGCGCGCCGACATTCATTGCATCGTTGCCGCTCAGTGTCGAGGTCTGCGCGACGCTGTCCCAGAGCATTTGCGCCGCGGTGAAGATCAGGATGACGGCGATGAAAAGGGAGGCCAGCGCCTGCTCGGTGTTGCTGTCGGCGTTGTGAGCGTGTGCGTGACCTGCGTGGCGCGCCCGGGCGCCGAGGTGTTTCGCGCTGAGATACAGCACCAGCAGCACGACGGCGTCGGCGGCAAGGTCACTCAGTGTGTGGATGCCGTCGGCGAAGAGACCGTCCGAATGCGCGGTGATGCCGAGGGTGATCTGCATCGTCGAGAGGAACGCATTGAGCAGCGCGCTCGCGGAGGCGGCCTTAAACAAGGCGACCGCCGTTCAGGATGGAATCGCGATCGTGGCTGTTGCGCTCGATGGGGTGCATGGGCTGTGACGGTTTCTGTTCGTCGCAGCAAAGTAACCGTCGGGCGTGGCACGCACATGACAGTGTGCGTAATCCCGGGATGAATACGCGAGGCGAGGCGAGCGTGTGATGGCGTTGCGTTGCGCATCGGCAATGCGATGGGGCGGCGAGGCGTGCTTGCCTGCGCCCGCTCAAGCCGTCTACAGACCCGCTCGGCTTGTCTCAAGCGCTCGTCTTGTAGACATCCGGGTGATGCAACTCCATATAGCGCTCCGGATTCGCCAGTGGCGTGAAGCCGTGGGGCTCGTAGACATGATGCGCGTCGGACGTCACCAGCACGATTCTTCGCAGACCCTTCAGCGACGGACTCGCGAACACGTGTGCCATCAACGCGGACGCATAGCCGTTACCGCGATACGCGGGCAAGACGAACACATCACACAGGTACGCGAACGTCGCTTCGTCGGTGATCAGGCGCGCGAACGCGACCTGCTTGCCGTCGATATAGCCGCCGAAACATAGCGAGCCCGCGACGGCCCGCTTGAACGTCTCGCGCGGCATCCCCTGGGCCCACGCTGTTTCCTGCGAGAGGAACGCATAGACCATTTCGATGTCGAGCTCGGCCTTGTTGCTGGATATCGTCAGTTCGTCTGCTTGCACCGCATGTCTCCTTGTGGGATTGCGCGAGAGGTCAAACAAAGTGGCCCGAACCCGCCATTAGCCAAGCCGTCAGCCTTTCGCCGGCCCCTCGCTGCCGCGCGAGCCGCCGCCGATGCTCTGCCCGGCGTTGCGTGCCAAACCCATATAACCGGGCACGGACACCAGCGTCAGCACACCCGCAAACAGAAACGCGAGACGGAAGTCGTCGAGCGTGAAGACGTGGCCGCTCGTCTCGCCGCTCAAGTGCGCCGCCACCCGCAGCGAGACCGCGCCGAACGCGATGCCCAGACCAATCGTCATCTGCGCCGCCGCGCTCCATAGCGTGCTCGCCGCGCTCATCTGCGGCTGCGCGACGTCGGCGTAGGCCAGTGTGGCGAGCGTCGAGAATTGCATCGAGCGCGCGACGCCGTACACGAACACGACGAACAGCACCAGCGCGAGCGGCACGTCCGGCGTCAACAGTCCGCACGCGATGATGAACACGCCGGCCACGGTGACGTCGATGATCGACACCATGCGGAAACCGTAACGCCGCAAGATCCGCGTGGTGAGCGCCTTCATGCCGAGGTTGCCGAGCGCGCTCGCGAGCAGCAGAAGCCCGGATCTGAACGCGGACAAGCCGAAGCCCACCTGGAACAGCAGCGGCATCAAATACGGCACCGCGCCGATGCCGATGCGCGTGAACGAGCCCGTCACCACCGTCACGGAGAAGGTCGGGATTTTCAGCGTCGATACGTCGATCAGCGGGTAGGGGTGGCGCTTCGCATGCTGGAACGCGACCACGCCCATCAGCAAGCCGCCGAGCACCACCGCCCCGGCGAGCCACGGATTGGTGCCGGGCTGGCTCGCCAGCTCCGCGCCGTACAGAACCGCCGTCAGCGTGAGGCCGCTCAGCAGCAGGCCGACCACGTCGAGCGGTTTGCGTTCGGCGCCGCGCAGGTTGGGCACCAGCGCGAGCGCGATGGCCATCGCCGCCAGACCGAACGGCACATTCAGCAGGAAGATCCAGCGCCACGACGCGTAGGTCGTGATGAAGCCGCCCACCGGCGGCCCGACCACCGGCGCGGCGATCGCCGGCCACGTGATGGTGGAGATGGCCTGCATCATGCGGCTCTTCTCGGTGCTGCGGACCACGATGAGGCGGCCCACCGGCACCATCATCGCGCCGCCCATGCCTTGCAACACGCGCGCCGCGGTGAACTCGACGACGTTCTGCGACAGCCCGCACAACACCGAGGCCCCCGTGAACACGGCGATCGCGCTGAAGAACACCGTGCGCGCGCCGCAGCGATCGGCGACCCAGCCGCTCGCCGGGATGAAGATCGCCAGCGCGAGCATGTACGCCGTCATGCCGAGACTGAGGCTGTTCGGACCGACGCCGAACGAGTGCGCCATCTGCGGCAGCGCGGTGGCGATCACCGTGGTGTCGAGATACTCCATGAAGAAGGTGGCCGCGACGAGGTACGGCAGCCAGCCGACGTGCGCATTGCGAGTGCTGGCGCCGCTCATTGCGCGGCCCTCGCGGCAAGGCGTGGGCGGGCGTCGATGCCGCGGGCGGGCTGGCGCATGGCGCGCGAGGGTATGGCCTTCATGGTTGTTGCGACTACCTTTCGATTGCGTGTTTCCGACGGCGGCGGATGTCCGGGCGTCGGGGGCCGGCCGTCTGCAAGAGGCGGACGAGCGGCCGGATAGCGAGGGTCGGCGGCGCGCGTGTGAAGCCATGATGGATCGCGCGCGCGTCGCCAGCCCTGAATCCTAACGCAATAAATGGCGCCATACCGTTGCGGAGCGCAGCGGCCGGCGCGTGCGGCGCGTGGTGTTGCGGTCTGCCGGTCTGCCGATCAGCGGGCGTTGGGCGCATGCGCCGGTGTCACGCAAGACCGGCGCGGGCGCCACCAGTCTGCCAATCAGAGCGGCGCTGGGCGCTGCCGCCGGCGCGGCGCCCGGGCGCTCGCCGTTCAGCCTTTCGCGGCGTACTCGCGATCGAGCTTGTCGTACAGCGGCTTGTTGACGAGCCGCTGGCGCTCGCCGAACGGCGCGACGAGCGTCGCGTCCTCGTCGAGACGGCCGTTGCTCTTCAGGCTGCCGAGCGCGCGCTGCATGCCGAGCACCGCCCCCTGCAGCGCCGCGTTCGCATACAGCACGATGCCATAGCCGAGTGTCGCGAGCGCCTCGCGCGATTGCACCGGCGTCTTGCCGCCGATCACGATGTTGATCAGTTGTGGCTTGTCGAACAGCCCCGGCAGACGTTCGATGTCGGCGAGCGATTCGGTCGCTTCGATAAAGAGGATGTCGGCGCCGGCTTCGATGAAGCGATGGCCGCGCTCGATCGCATCCTCGATGCCATGGACCGCCGCCGAGTCGGTGCGCGCCATGATCTGCAGATTGCCGTCTTCGCGAGCATCGACGGCCGCGCGGATCTTGCCGACCATCTCGCTCGTCGCGACCACTTCCTTGCCCGAAAAGTGGCCGCATTTCTTTGGCATCACCTGGTCTTCGAACTGGATCACGTCGGCGCCGCTGCGCTCCAGCACGCGCACGGTCTGGCGTACGTTCAGCGCGTTGCCGAAGCCCGTGTCAGCGTCGACGATCAGCGGCAGCGCGACCGCGTCGCGGATCCGCGCCGTGTGTTCGGCGACTTCGGCAAGGCCGATGAAGCCCAGATCGGGCAGCCCGAGCGACATATTGGTGACGCCCGCGCCTGTGATGTAGAGCGCTTCGAAGCCGGCGTCCTCGATCACGCGGGCGCTCATCGCGTTGAAGGCGCCGGGCACGAGCAGGCCCTGACGCTGGTTGACTTTGGCGCGGAAGGCGGCGCGGCGGGTGGCGGAAGTGGTCATGTGAGTGTCTCCGGGAGCAATGCGGTGGTGGGATGGATGTCGGCGCTATTTTGCAGGAAGCGTGCCATGGGCGGTGGCGTACGGGTTGTCCTGAGTAATCAATGAGTTGGACGGGGCGGTGGTTTCGGTTGTTCGTGGCAGAATACGGTGGCGGTTTCCTGAAACGTTTCATGGAACGTTTCATGAGGCCAGTATTCCAATGCCGAGCAGGAGCGCCGCCGTGTCCACTTTCACCTCATCCCTCGTGAATGCCAATCCCGCCCGCCCGGGCGTCGCACTCGTCAGTATCAGCCGGCTGCAGTCGCTTTGCGAGGCAGTCGTGCCGCGCTACGTCGAACGCGCGCGATTCTTCCCGGTTCGTGAAGGCTACGGCGAGGCGGTCACCGCGTTGCAGGCGTACGTGGAAGCCGGCTCGGTCGACGTCGTGCTGGCCGCCGGATCGAACGGCGCGTATCTGCGCGAACACCTGAGCGTGCCGGTCGTGATGGTCAAGGTGAACGGTTTCGACGTGCTCAGCGCGATCACCCGCGCCGCCGCCACGTGGCCTGGCGCGCGGATCGGGCTCGTGCTGCATGAAACGATCTCGCACGAACTCGCCGACCTGAGCCCATGGCTGAACGTCGGCCTGAAACAGCGAGCGTACCGCTCGGTCGATGAAGTGCGGTTCGCCGTCGACACGCTCGCCGCTGAAGGTTGCAGCGTGATCATCGGCCCCGGCATGGCTTGCGATCTGGCGCAGCGGGCCGGGATGGAGAGCGTTTTCCTGTACTCGCTCGGCGCGGTCGAAGAGGCGTTCGAGCGCTCCGTCGAGCTGGCTCGCGTGAGCCGTCAGAAGGAGTCGAAGCGCGTGCGGCTGAACACGATCGTCGCGCATCTGCGCGACGGCGTGGCCGCCTTCGACGAAGCGGGCCAGCTCGAAGCCGTCAACCCGGCGATGCTCGAATTGCTCGGCCTTGGTGCGACGAAGGACGTCTCCTTGGGGGACGCCTTGAAGCAAGTTTCGCGGGGAGGCGCCCCGACTAGCGCAAGAGGCCTCCGCGGCGAAGACATCCTTCCCGGCGCCCATGTCCACGACCTTCCCGCGCAGATAGCCCGCGCCGTCGGGCCGCTGCTGCGCGAAACGCTCGCACACGACCGGCCGATCGAAGAACGTATCGAGCAGATCGGCGGCCGCGCGCTGATCGTCAACTGTGTGCCGATCGTCGAGCACGGCGTGCGCTCCGGCTCCGTGGTGACGGTGCAGGACGCGCTGGTCGCACAGCGGATCGATCGATCGCTGCGCACCAGCCAGCGGCCGAGCCATCTGGTCGCGCGGCATCAGCTGGACGATCTGATCGGCGGCTCGCCGGCGCTCGAGCGGGTGCGCCGGCTCGCCCGCGCCGGCGCGGCGCACGACGCGACTGTACTGCTCACCGGCGCAAGCGGCACCGGCAAGGAACTGGTCGCCCAGGGTATCCACAATGCCAGCCGGCGGCGCGGCAATCCGTTCGTCGCGTTCAATTGCGCAGCGCTGCCCGAAGGGCTGATAGAGAGCGAACTGTTCGGCCACGAAGAGGGCGCGTTCACCGGCGCGCGCCGCGGCGGCAAGCCGGGGCTGTTCGAAATCGCCCATACCGGCACGATTTTCCTCGACGAGATCGGCGAAATGCCGGCCGCGCTGCAGAGCAGGCTGCTGCGCGTGCTGCAGGAGCGCGAGGTGATGAAGCTCGGCTCAGGCCGCGCCACGCCGGTAGACGTGCGGGTCATTGCCGCGACCCACCGTGACCTGCACGCGTTGGTCGAGCAGGGCCTGTTTCGGGCGGATTTGTATTTTCGGCTGAACCTGCTTCAGATAGAATTGCCGCCGCTGCGCGAACGGCGCGCCGACATCGCGCCACTGGCGCGGCACTTGTTGAGGCGCAGCGCGCTCCAGTATGGTTTGCCGGAGGCGGCGCAGGAGCGGGTGCTGGCGTTTCTCGCCCCGCTTTTCGAGCACTACGCATGGCCGGGCAATGTGCGGGAGCTGGAGAACCTGCTGGCGCGTGCGGCAATCTATTCCGGCGATGCAAGCGCGGGCGCGTCGCAGGATTGGCAGGCGGTGTTCCCCGAGTTTGGTAGGATGAAGCAGGTGCCGACGGTCGATGCGCCTCTGGCTGCGCCCAATGTCACTGTCGGAAACCATTCGCCCCGCGTCACGCCCACTCGCGAGGACGCTTTGAACGCCCTCGAACGGTCCGGCGGCAATCGCGCCGCGGCAAGCCGGGCGCTCGGAATCGGCCGCACTACCCTCTGGCGACTACTGAAAAATTAGCCCGATAGTCGGTGGTAGAAAAATAAATAGCGACAGACTATCAACATCATTAAAACAATCCGCTTTACCTATTAAGCGTCGTCTGACATACTGACTCCACTTTCCAACCACCCAGAAAGAGGACTCAGCAAATGCCGATCATCAACAGTCAAGTCAAACCGTTCAAGGCTCAGGCTTATCACAATGGCGATTTCAAGACCGTCACTGAAGAAAGCCTGAAGGGCAAGTGGTCGGTTTTCGTTTTCTATCCGGCCGACTTCACGTTTGTTTGCCCGACCGAACTGGGTGACCTGGCCGATCGCTACGCCGAATTCCAGAAGCTCGGCGTCGAAATCTACAGCGTGTCGACCGATACGCACTTCACGCACAAGGCATGGCACGACACGTCGGACACGATCCAGAAGATCAAGTACCCGATGCTCGCTGACCCGACCCTGGCTATCTCGCGCAACTTCGACGTGCTGATCGAAGAAGAAGGTCTGGCACTGCGTGGTACGTTCGTGGTCAACCCGGAAGGCGAGATCAAGCTGTGCGAAATCCACGACAACGGTATCGGCCGTGACGCAGGCGAACTGCTGCGCAAGGTGCAGGCTGCGCAATACATCGCGGCTCACCCGGGTGAAGTTTGCCCCGCCAAGTGGACGCCGGGCGCAGACACGCTGACCCCGTCGCTCGACCTGATCGGCAAGATCTAAGCAGGTCGCGAGACTTTCGCAGTCGGCGCCTCGCGGCGCCCAGGCAGCAGTTCAGCAGTACCGTGCGGGCCGTTTCATAAAGCGGCTCGCGCGTCCCCGGTCCGCACCGGTCCTATCCGGACGGCGTGCGGCGCCGGGACACCAACACCCCTCGTCACGGAATCGAATCGCCATGCTTGATGCCAATCTCAAGACTCAGTTGAAAACGTACCTCGAAAAGGTTAGCAGGCCTATCGAGATCGTCGCCTCTCTGGACGACAGCGCAAAATCGCAAGAGCTGCTGGCATTGCTGAACGATATCGCGACGTTGTCGGAGCGCGTGAGCGTGGTCGAGCGCCGCGGCGACAGCGAACGCAAGCCGTCGTTTTCGATCGGCGAACCGGGCAAGGAAACGGGTATCCGTTTCGCCGGTATTCCGATGGGGCATGAATTCACGTCGCTCGTCCTTGCACTGCTGCAGGTCGGCGGCCATCCCGTCAAACTCGACGACGCGGTGATCGAACAGATCCGCAACCTCGACGGCGACTATCAATTCGAAACGTATTTCTCGCTGTCATGCCAGAACTGCCCGGAAGTCGTCCAGGCGCTGAACGTGATGGCGCTGATCAACCCGCGCATTCGCCACGTGGCGATCGACGGCGCGTTGTTCCAGAACGAAGTCGAAGCGCGCCAGATCATGGCGGTACCGACGATGTTCATGAACGGTGAAGTGTTCGGCCAGGGCCGTAGCGGCGTGAAGGAAATCCTCGCGAAGCTCGACACCAACGCCGGCGCCCGCGCCGCGAAGGAACTGGAAAAGAAGCCGGTGTTCGACACGCTGATCGTCGGCGGCGGCCCGGCGGGCGCGGCGGCGGCGATTTACTCGGCGCGCAAGGGCATTGCGACGGGTGTCGTGGCGGAGCGCTTCGGCGGCCAGGTGCTCGACACGCTCGCGATCGAAAACTTCGTCTCGGTGACGGAAACCGAAGGACCGAAGTTCGCGATGGCGCTCGAACAGCACGTGAAAGCGTATGAAGTGGACATCATGGACGTGCAGCGCGCCGAAGCGCTGATTCCGGGACGCATCAACGAAGTGCGTCTGGCCAATGGCGCGGTGCTGAAGGCCAGGACCATCATTCTGGCGACCGGTGCGCGCTGGCGCGAAATCAACGTGCCGGGCGAGCGCGAGTATCGCAATCACGGCGTGGCGTACTGCCCGCACTGCGATGGCCCGCTGTTCAAGGGCAAGCGCGTTGCGGTGATCGGCGGCGGCAATTCGGGCGTCGAAGCGGCAATCGACCTCGCGGGCATCGTGCGCGAAGTGACGCTGTTCGAATTCGGCGCGACGCTGCGTGCCGATGAAGTGCTGCAACGCAAGCTGCGCAGCCTCGCCAACGTGACCGTCGTCACGCAGGCACAGACGACCGAAATCACCGGCGACGGCAAGAAGGTCAACGGTCTCGTCTACAAGGACCTGAAATCGGGCGAAGTGAAGACGGTCGAACTGGAAGGCGTGTTCGTGCAGATCGGCCTCGTGCCGAACACAGAGTGGCTCAAGGGCACGGTCGAGTTGTCGAAGCACGGCGAGATTGTTGTCGATGCACGCGGTGCGACGTCGGTGCCGGGCGTGTTCGCCGCGGGCGACGTGACCACGGTGCCGTTCAAGCAGATCGTGATCGCGGTAGGCGAGGGCGCGAAGGCATCGCTGTCCGCATTCGATCACCTGATCCGCAACAGCGAAGAAGTCGAAGCGGTCAGCGAGGCGGAAGCCGAAGCAGCGGTTTGATGCAGTCAGTGTGAGTAGTGAGCGGCGGCCTGCGGGCCGCCGTTTTGTTTGTGCAAGCGGCGTGGCTCGCGCGAACACGCAGCTTGCTTCGAAAGAGTTGCAAAGAAAAGCCGCCCGACGTTTCGTCGGGCGGCTTTTTTTGTGGCGTACAGGAAGGTGTCGCGTTGCTATCGCCGGTCGACCGAATACTTGCCGGCGCCGGTCACGCACAATAAAAGCAGCCCGCCGATGATGCTGATGTTCTTATAGAAGTGGATCATGTTGTCGTACTGCACCGCGCCGGTCATGTTCCAGTAGTGGTGGCCGATGATCGCGGTGCCCAGGGTATAAACCGCGAGCAGCAGAGCGAGCGGCCGCGTGAAAAATCCGACTAGCAGGGCGATGCCAACGCCAAGCTCCATTATCACCGCGATGATCGCGGACAACTCGGGCACGGGCGCGCCGCTCGACGTCATATAGGCGACGGTGCCGGAGAAGCCCGTGAGCTTCGACCAGCCGAACATCACGAACAGCACCATCAACACGATGCGGGCGACGAGAATGATCGCGTCTTTCTGGTTTTCAAAAAGGGTATAGCGCATGATTTTTCCGGTAGGGTAGAGCGGTATGGTTCGCCGCCTGTCGCGTGCGGCGAACCACGTTTAAACGGCGAAGCAGCCGATGCTTCAGGCCCACAACGCCGAGGTTTCAATGTTACGCAGATCGAACACCAGCACTTCCGCGTCATGACCTTGCGCGAAGGTCAGCGCTTCTTCGCCGCGCACTCGCGCGCCATCGCCTTCGCCGAGTTCGACTCCGTTCACCGTGACACCGCCGCGCGCCACGTGAATGTACGCATAACGATCGCTGGCCAGTTCGAGCCGCGCCGTTTCCGCGCCGTCGAACAGTCCGGCGTACACCCGCGCATCCTGCTGCAGCGCCAGCGAACCATCGGTGCCGTCGGGCGACATCACGAGGCGCAACACGCCGCGCTTTTCGTCCGCACTGAAATGCCGTTGCTGATAACGCGGCGTCGTGCCCTTTTCGGCGGGGGCGATCCAGATCTGCAGGAAGTGCACCGGCTCGCTCTTCGAATGGTTGTATTCGCTGTGCGCCACGCCGGTTCCCGCGCTCATCAACTGGACGTCGCCAGGGACGATCACCGAGCCGGTGCCCATCGTGTCCTTATGCTCGAGTGCTCCTTCCAGCACGTACGAAAAGATCTCCATGTCGCGGTGCGGATGCTTGCCGAAACCTTGCGCCGGGGCGACGCGGTCATCGTTGATCACGAGCAGGTCGGAGAAGCCGTTCTGCTTCGGGTCGTGATAGTGCGCAAAGGAAAACGTATGACGCGAGCTGAGCCAGCCATGTTCAGCACGGCCACGTTGATTGGCTTGTCTGATGTCGAGCATTTTTTTCTCCTTTGGGTTGTGCGATCCGGACCAGTTATTTGTCCGCGATCCATGAATGAGAGTGTAGGTCAATCCAGATGGTTATAATCGACGCAGAATCAGAAACACTGTCACCATGGAGTGGACGATAGAATGCAACTCGACGACATGCGGATCTTCGTCGCCACGGTCGACGCGCGTAACTTCACCGCCGCTGCCCGCCGGCTGTCGCTGTCGAAGCAGTTCGTGAGCCGCCGGGTAATGGCGCTGGAAGAGGCGCTCGGCGTGCCCTTGCTGATCCGCAATACGCGCAAGCTGGCCGTGACCGAACTAGGTCAGGAGTTTTACGAGCGCGCGAGACGCATCCTCGGCGAGGTTGAAGACGCCGAGCAGGCAATGTCGCTGCGCCGCGCCGGGCCGCGCGGGCTGCTGCGCGTCAGCGCGCCGATGTCGTTCGGCATGGTGCATCTGTCGCCGCTGGTGGCGATGTTCCTGCGCGAGCACGGCGAGGTGCGCTTCGACATGGAACTGAGCGACCGCACCGTCGACGTGGTGGGCGAGGGCTTCGACATGGCGATCCGCATTGGCACGCTGGCCGATTCCACGCTGGTCGCGCAAAAGCTCGTCGACGTCAGGCTGGTCGCGTGTTGCAGTCCGGGGTACGTGCGCCGGCGCGGCGCGCCCGCCGTGCCGGCCGATCTGCAACGTCATTCATGCCTGTTATACGGTCATGGCGGCGTGGTTAGCTGGGACTTCGTAGTCGACGGCGTGGTGAAGGGCGTCGAAGTGCGTGGCCCATTGCGGGCCAACAATGGCGATCTGATTCGCGACGCGGCCGTGGCCGGTCTGGGGATCGTTCGGCTTCCTGATTTTATCGTCGCCGATGCGCTCAGGAGCGGTCAGCTTGTGCCGGTCCTCGAGGCGTTTCTGCCTGGCGCGACCAGCGTGTATGCGGTGTATCCGCAACATCGGCAAAGCTCAGTCACGATTCGGGCTTTTGTGGACTTCCTGCGCAAGCATTTGCAGAAGACGCTGGCGGCGTGACGGGGCGAGGGCTTGCGTGCCCCCGTGTGCACCGAGACGGTGGGCGGGACCGCCTACCGCCCCGCGCTCCAACTCGCTCACCCATTGCGGAAAATAAAGCTGTACCCATTCAACGCAGGCACACCGCCCAAATGCGCGTACAACACGCGCGAGCCTTCCGGAAATTCTCCATTGCGCACCATGTCGATCATGCCGTGCATCGACTTGCCCTCATACACCGGGTCGGTCAGCACGCCTTCGAGCCGTGCGCACAAGCGAATCGCCTCCAGCGTGCCTTCGTTCGGCAGTCCGTACTCCGGACCGCCGAAGCGCTCGTCGAGCACCACGTCTTTCGCGATGATGTCCCGGCCGAGGTCGACCTGTTCCGCTGTCTGTTTCGCGATCCGCATGATCTGTTCGCGGGTCTGAGCGGGTTTCGCCGACGCATCGATGCCGATCACGCGCTCGGCGCGCCCGTCGGCGGCAAAACCCACCACCATGCCGGCCTGCGTGCTGCCCGTCACCGAGCACACGACGATGTAGTCGAACCTGAAGCCCAGTTCGGCTTCCTGCTGCCGCACTTCTTCCGCGAAGCCGACGAACCCGAGGCCGCCCAGCGGATGATCGGAGCAGCCGGCCGGAATCGCATACGGCTTCCCGCCGGCGGCGCGTACGCTTTCCAGCGCGTCCTCCCAGCTTTTGCGAAAGCCGATGTCGAAGCCGTCGCTCACCAGTCGGACGTCGGCGCCCAGAATGCGCGACATCTGGATGTTGCCGACGCGGTCATAGACAGCATCCGAGTAGTTGACCCAGTTCTCCTGCACGAGTACGCACTTCATGCCCAGATGCGCGGCGACCGCGGCCACCTGGCGGGTCTGGTTCGACTGGATCCCGCCGATCGACACCAGCGTGTCGCAACCTTGCGCCAGCGCTTCGGGAATCAGGTACTCGAGCTTGCGCGTCTTGTTGCCGCCGAACGCGAATCCACTGTTGCAGTCCTCGCGCTTCGCATACAGATGCACCTTGCCGCCGAGGTGTTCGCTCAGGCGCTTGAGCGGCTGGATCGGCGTCGGTCCAAAGGTGAGCGGGTAGCGGGGGAATCGTTGCAGGTTCATGGCAGCTCCGTGGTCATTGGGTTGTCGACGCGATCGGTAAGCCGTCGCGTTGAATCAATGGTAGGGAAAAGCGGATGAAATGAGCTTGCGAAAAAATTCACTTCGACATACTTTTGAAAATGTCGAGCCAGAAACTGATTAATAAAAATTCGTCCTGAAAACCATGAGCGCAACAAAAATTCGCACGACAAAGAAGCCGGCCCCTGCCTCCGCCGTGAACACCGACCCGCTTCAGGCGCTCGACCGGATCGATCGGGCGATCCTGCGGCAGTTGCAGACCGACGCATCCATTTCCAACGTCGCGCTGGCCGCGAAGGTCAAGCTGAGTGCGCCGGCCTGCTTGCGGCGCGTCGAACGGCTGAAGGAGTCGGGGCTGATTCGCGGAGTGGTCGCGTTGATCGACCCGAAGGCCGCCGGTGCGGGGATGCTGGTGATCATCGGCGTGGTGCTGGACCGTTCCACGCCGGAGTCGTTTGCCGAGTTCGAGAAAGCCGCGCAGAAGGTGCCCGGCTGCATGGAGTGCCACGTCGTAACCGGCGAGTTCGACTATTTCATGACGGTCCGCACGCGCGACAGCGACAGCTTCAATCGCCTGCACGCGGAGCAATTGCTTTATCTGCCGGGCGTGAGGCAAATCCGCTCTTTCATGGTGCTCAAGGAAATCCTCTCGACGACGCGCTTTCCGCTGTGACGCGAGCCGTTGCGTCCACGCCTCCGGCTTTCAACCGAGGCGGCGGCCGCTGCGGGAACGTTTTCCGTTGGGGCGGCCGCCCACCTCACCGCCGACCCGGCTTTCAGCCGAATCGAGCCCGCTCCCTACCGATGTGGCGCATATTTTGCACGTCTGCGTCGGTCGGCATATCTTTCTCATGAACCGGTTCATACACAGCCCGCGTGGCCGGCCTTTTGGCCGCAGGGGCAGTGAAGCCTGGCCGGTAGTGTGTGTCGATCTCTGAAAAAATTACATGCCGTAAAGTAACTGCGCG
Source organism: Paraburkholderia sp. RAU2J (assembly GCF_003634845.1). NCBI lineage: Bacteria > Pseudomonadati > Pseudomonadota > Betaproteobacteria > Burkholderiales > Burkholderiaceae > Paraburkholderia > Paraburkholderia sp. RAU2J. Next base: position 2,071,571 of record NZ_RBXG01000002.1, on the reverse strand, counting down.
GCAGTCGCCCGGTTTTTTAGCCGTTGCGGACCTCGGGCGAGAACATAACCCCTTCGCTATACGCGAGATCGGAGGCTTCTGGTGTTGAACAGCCGTAGAAAGCGGAGCGACGAGCTTCGCAATAAACACATAAGCATCGCGGCAACGTCTGTGGTCGCCGTGACACTTGGCGGCGTTGCCTTCCTGCCGGGCTCGGCGTCGGCGCAGACGCCCTCACCGCTGGGCGAGTGGCAATACTCGGCCGGCATTCCATTGCAGAAGATGTACCAGCCGAACATTCCCGACTGGCAGGTGCGTGTCGGTCTGGCGACGTCGTTCCAGCCGCGCTTCGAGGGCTCGGCCCGTTATCACGTCGTGGCCGGACCGAGCATCGACGTGCGCTACAAGGACCTGTTCTTCCTGTCGAGCGGTGAAGGGTTCGGGGTCAACGTCGCGCAGGGCGAGAACTGGCGCGTGAGCCTGGCCGCCGTCTACGACCTCGGGCGTCGCGAGCGCGACGATCCCCAGGAGCTGAACGGACTCGGCAACATCAACTTCGCGCCCGGCCTCAAACTGGCGGGCGAATACGTGGTGTCGAAGGACTTCCCGCTGGTGTTGCGCGCGGACATCCGGCGTTACTTCGGCGGCTCGAATGGCTGGATCGGCGACCTGGGCGCCTATATGCCGATGCCGGGCAGTTCGAAGACGTTCTTCTGGTTCGCCGGTCCGAACGTGTCGTTCGCGGACTCCACGTACATGAACAGCTGGTTCGGGGTCAACCAGCAGCAGGCGGCCAACTCGCAGTTTTCGCAGTACCACGCGAGCGCGGGGGTCAAGTCGGTGGGATTCGGTGTGAGCGCGGTGTGGCTGTTCAACAAGCACTGGTTCGCGACGGCCGACGGCGCATTCCAGCAACTGGTCGGCAGCGCCGGCAACAGCCCGATCACGCGCAGCAGGGCCAATGGCGTGGCCGACATTTCGATCAACTACCGCTTCTGACGAAACGTTTCGACATTCGCAGGAAGGGGCGGCGGCGTGGATTCGCCGTCCCCCGGTTCTTTCCCTCGCCGCGAAAGCGTGCCGGCGCTTGTGGGTACATCGATTGCTGCTTCCTTGTTTTGCGCGTGAGACCGGCCTTCCACCGGCGCGCCCGAATACAAGGAGCCCCTCCCCATGGCAGGTAAAACGAGCACCCGGACGCCAGCGGCGGCAAGCGCACAGGCGAACGATCCAAAATCGAAAGACCTCGAACAGTTTCGAGTGAGTCCAGATGGCCAGGCCCTGCGAACCAATCAGGGCGTCAAGATCTCCGATAATCAGAACACGCTGCGAGCCGGCCCGCGCGGCCCCTCGCTGCTCGAAGACTTCATCATGCGTGAGAAGATCACGCACTTCGACCACGAACGCATTCCCGAGCGCATCGTGCATGCGCGCGGCTCGGCCGCGCACGGTGTATTTCAGGTGTACGAGTCGCTGAGCGAGTACACCAAGGCCGCGTTCCTTCAGGACCCGTCCGTGCAAACGCCGGTCTATGTGCGTTTTTCGACGGTGCAGGGCCCGCGCGGCTCGGCCGACACCGTGCGAGACGTGCGCGGCTTCGCGGTGAAGTTCTACACGCAGGAAGGTAACTACGATCTGGTCGGCAACAACATGCCGGTGTTCTTCATCCAGGATGCGATCAAGTTTCCGGACTTCGTGCACGCGGTGAAACCGGAAGCACCGAACGAGATGCCGACTGGCGGTTCCGCGCACGATACCTTCTGGGACTTCGTGTCGCTCGTGCCCGAGTCCGCGCACATGGTGCTGTGGACCATGTCGGATCGTGCGATCCCGCGCAGCCTGCGCACGATGGAGGGCTTCGGCATCCACACGTTCCGCTTCGTCAACGCGCAAGGCAAGGGCCGCTTCGTCAAATTCCACTGGCGCCCGGTGCTGGGCTCGTACTCGCTGCTCTGGGACGAGGCGCAGAAACTCGCGGGCAAAGACCCGGATTTTCATCGGCGTGATTTGTGGGAGGCGATCGAACGGGGCGACTTCCCCGAGTTCGAGCTTGGCGTGCAGATCATCGAGGAAGAGGACGAGCACAAGTTCGACTTCGATCTGCTCGATCCGACCAAGCTGATTCCGGAAGAACTGGTGCCGGTGAAGATCGTCGGCAAGCTGACGCTCAATCGCAATCCCGACAACTTCTTCGCCGAGACCGAACAGGTCGCGTTCCATCCGGGCCACGTCGTGCCGGGTATCGATTTCTCCAACGATCCGCTGCTGCAAGGCCGTCTGTTCTCGTACACGGATACGCAGATCAGCCGCCTCGGCGGCCCGAACTTTCACGAGATTCCGATCAACCGGCCGGTGTGCCCGTTCAACAACAACCAGCGCGATGCGATGCACCGCCAGGCGATCCACGTGGGACAGGCTTCGTACGAGCCGAACTCGGTGAGCGGCGGCTGGCCGAAGGAAACCGACCCGGCACCGTCGGACGGCGGCTTCGAAAGCTATCAGGAGCGCGTGGAAGGCACCAAGATCCGCGTGCGCAGCGAGTCGTTCGCCGATCATTTCTCGCAGGCCGCGCTGTTTTACAACAGCATGTCTCAGCCCGAGAAAGACCACATCGCCGCCGCGTATCAGTTCGAACTTGGCAAGGTGACGAAGCCGGAGATTCGCGCGCGCGTGGTCAACGAGATTCTCGCCAACTTCGATGCTGGACTGGCGGCGAGCGTCGCCGAAGGTCTGGGTCTGCCCGCGCCGAAGAAGGGCACGGCGAAGCTTTCCGGTCCTAAGGAGTCGCCGGCGCTGAGTCTGCTCAATCGCGTGAAGCCCGGCATCAAGACGCGCAAGATCGCGTTGCTGGCCGCGCCGGGTTCCGATGGCGGCGCGATCGGGAAGCTTCAGCAGGCGCTGCAGGGCGAGGGGGCGGCGCCGATGTTGATCGCGCCGACGCTGGCCGCGATCGACGGTCTCGCGCCAGACGCGACGATTGCCGGTTTGCCGTCGATCATGTTCGATGCGGTGATCGTCGTGGGTGGCGACGCGGGCGCGAAGGCGCTGGCGCAATCGGGTGACGCGCGGCATTTCGTACTCGAAGCGTTCAAACACCTGAAGGCGATCGCGGCGCTCGGCGCGGGGCGTGAGGTGCTGGCCGCGGCGCATTTGCCGGACCACGCGGACGGCGTCGTGACCGGCGAGGACAAGCAGCTCGCCGACGTGCTGAAGGCTTTCATCAAGGCGGCCGAACAGCATCGCGTGTGGTCGCGTGCGGCGCAGGCGGAGACCGTGCCTGCCTAGGCGGTGCGGCGAGCGATCATCCGAGGCCCGCGTGAGCGGGCTGCTCATCGAGGTATCAGCAGAACTGGCCGGCGAACACCGGCCAGTTTTTTTGCGCGTGCAGTAACGCGCGTGCAGCGAGTGCAGTGCCGGGACAGCGGCGCGAAGTCTACGGGTTCGCCCGCGTGCCATGCAACCGATGCGTATTCTTCGGCGCCGTCGCAGCGGAGGCGGCCGCCGCGGACACACCCGCCGGTCCTTCCGGAATATCGCTCGGGCGGGAGGCCTGAACGGTCTGCGGATACAGCACGAGCAACGCGCGCAACACACCGTTGGTCCAGCCGAAACCATCCTGCAGCGGATATTCGCCACCACCCGCGGCGACGCCCGGCGTGGCCGCATCGACATCGTATTTCTCGACGAGCTTGCCGGTGTGCTGGTAATACGCAACGTTGGTTCTGATCCAGCGCGTCGCGATGGCCTGCGCGAGCGCCGGTTCGCTATAGCGCCGCAAGCCGATTACCGCCAGATACTGCAGTGGCGCCCAGCCGTTGGGCGCGTCCCATTGCTGGCCGCTGTTCACCTCGGTGGTCGCGAGGCCGCCCGGCCGCAGCAGTTCGCGCCGCACGGTCGCGGCGACGGTCTTCGCCTGCTGGCGGCTGGCTACGCCCGTATACAACGGATACACCGTCGCGGCGGTGAGCCTGTGCGTCAGCGTGCGATGCTCGAAGTCGTAATCGCCGAAGGCCTGCAACTGCGGGTCCCACAACACGCGGCGAATCGTGTCGGCGCGTGTCGCGGCGCGCCGCTCCATATTTTCCGCATGCGTGATGTCGCCGCGCAGTCGGTATGCCTTCGCGAGCGTGCGCTCCAGATCGACCAGCAGACAGTTCAGATCGACCGGCACGAGCGACGTCACGTCCACCGTGGCGAGCGTTTTGCCGTCGGCGAACCAGCGCGAGCTGAAATCCCAGCCTGTTTCGCCGCCCGCGCGCAGATTGCGCCACAACTGCGCAGAGTCGCGCTGCGGCGTCTGCTGCGCGCTAAGCACGTCTTCACGATACGATTCGTCGCGCGGCGCCGCGCGTTCGTCCCAATAGCGGTTGAGCAGCGTGCCATCCACCAGCCGCACCACGTGCCGGTTAGCCTGACCCGCGGGCAGGCCGTCGCTGCCATTCATCCAGTACGCGTATTCACGCTGCAACTCGGGCAGGTATTGCGCATAGACGCCGTCGCCGTCCTTGTCCGCGACGAGCCGCACCATCTGCGCGAAGAACGGCGGTTGCGAGCGGCTCAGGTAATACGTGCGGTTACCGTTCGGGATATGCCCATACCGGTCGATCAGGGTCGCGAAGTTCTTCAGTTCGTCGACAACCAGTTCATGCTGGCCGCTCTGTTCGAGGCCGAGCATGATGAAGTACGAGTCCCAGTAATAGATCTCGTCGAAGCGGTCGCCCGGCACGATGTACGCATGCGGCAGCGGCAGCAGCGACGACCACGGACTCGCGGTCGCATCGGGTTCGCGGCGCAGCACGTTCCACAGCGTATCGATATGGCCGACCACATCCTGATTCGGATCGGAGACGTACACCTTCGCGGTGCGGGAAGGCAGCGTGAAGTTGCGCTTCACGAAATCGGCGAGACTGAAGTTGGGCTGCTGCCTCGCGGTGTCGTAAGCGGCGGCGATCTGCGCGGGCGCCACGAGCGGCACCATGTCCGCGAAAGTCTTGCTGTCGGGAAAGAGATGCGCGAGTTGCACGTCGCGATACAACGCGGCGTACTGCTCGGAGGGCGGCACAGGAACCACTGGCGACGCCTGGGTAGGCGGCTCGACATGCACGGCGACCGTGGCCACGCTCACGGGTGCCGCTTCTGCGGAAGTCGGGGTTGGAGCCGACGCGGCGAGCGACGCATGCCACACGAGCGACGCGGCGAGAGCGCAACGCAGCGCAGCGAGGGGAAGAACGAGGGGGGAAGAGGGCATCGGCGAATGAATGGAAGAGTGGCAGGCCTTGAACGGTCGGGATGAAACGGCATCCATCGCACGATGGACCCGCGTGCGTCACGCAAAGTTGCGTTCGTCGTCAGAGCCCCGTCCAGCAGGCCTGAGCGAGACTATGAGCATCTCAAAAACAGCCGTCATCCTGTATGATGACGGCCGTTGTAGCGCGACCAAATCACTGCGCGAAAAACCCGAAAAATATTCCGGATCACGTCGATTCGTTATGCCGAAGACAGAAAAAATGACCGCATCGCAGGCCGTCGACCAGAACCGTTTTCGTAGCATCATCCGCCGCAATATCGCACTGCCTTTGGGTGTCGGCCTCGTCACGATGGCGGTCTTCGCCGGGCTGATCGCCTATCTGGTCTCGACGATGAACTGGGTCGAGCACTCCGAGCGTGTGATCGGCCAGGCCAACGACATGTTGCGCCTCGCGGTCGATCGCGAATCGTCGATGCGCGGCTTCCTGATCACGGGCGACGAGAGCTTTCTCTCGCCCTACGAAACCGGCGGTCCCAAGTTCAAGACGCAGGTCGAAGCGCTGCAGGAAAGGGTGGCCGACAATCCTGCGCAAGTCGAAAGACTCAAGCAGATCCAGGCGATCCAGCAGCGCTGGGCGCGCTTCGCCGAAGAGATGATCGATGCGCGCCGGCGCAATCAGGATTATGAAGCCGCTGTGGCGAGCGGGCGCGGCAAGATCGAGTTCGACGAAACGCGCCGTGAATTCAGCGATTTTCTCGATGTCGAATTGCGTCTGCGCCAGGAGCGCGCCGACGCGACGCGCCGCGTCACGACCACACTGGTGAGCGTGTTCCTTCTGTTCAGTCTGAGCGTGAGCGCGCTGCTCGCCTGGATGGGCCGACGCGAACTGATGGGCCTGTCCGCCACTTACGACGGCGCGTTGCGTCAGCAGGCCGAGCAAACCGAAGCGTTGCAGGAACAGGTGTGGCTGCGCTCCGGACAGCGTCTACTGGCGGAAAAAGTGGTCGGCCAGGCGAGCCCGCCGCTGGTGGGTCGCGCGGTGCTCGACTTCCTCGCACAGTATCTGGACGCCGTCGTCGGTGCGCTCTACGTGCGCGACAAACAGCACGGCACGCTGCGCCGCATCGCCGCGTACGGCTTCAGCCGCGAAAGCGAGCAGGGCGCCGCGCGTCATTTCGAGGAAGGCGAAACGCTGGTCGGGCAGGCGTCGCTCGCGCGCCGCACGCTCATTCTGCGCGACGTGCCTGCGAATTATGTGCAGGTGATGTCCGCCACCGGCAAGAGCGCGCCGAAGAACCTGCTGATCATGCCGGTCGTCAACGACGGCCAGGTCAACGGCGTCATCGAACTGGGCTTCATCCGCGAACTGACCTCGCGCGACGAGACCTTCATGGACCTGGTCGGCAACAGCATCGGCGACTTCGTCGAAGCCGCGTTGTATCGCGAGCGGCTGCAGGATGCGCTCGTCGAAACGCAGCAGTTGAACGAAGAGTTGCAGGTGCAGCAGGAAGAACTGCGCGTCTCCAACGAAGGACTCGAAGAGCGCGGCCGCGCGTTGATGGAATCGCAAACACGCCTCGAAGCGCAGCAGGCCGAACTCGAGCAGACCAATGTGCAGCTCGAGGAATATGCGCAGCGTCTGGAGCGGCAGAAATCGGACCTGCTGCGCGCGCAGGACGATCTCGCGGCCAATGCGGAGCGCCTCGAACAGTCGAGCCGCTACAAGTCCGAGTTTCTCGCCAACATGTCGCACGAACTGCGCACGCCGCTAAACAGTTCGCTGATCCTCGCCAAGCTGCTGCAGCAGAACCGCACCGGCAATCTGACCGAGGAGCAGGTGCGTTACGCAGAGACGATTCATGCGTCCAACAGTGATCTGCTGGTGCTGATCAATGACATCCTCGATCTGTCCAAGGTCGAAGCGGGTCAGGTGACGGTCGAACTCGAAACGGTCTCGATCGACGCGACGCTGCAGGCGCTCGAAGAGATGTTCAAGCCGCTGGCCGGCGCGAAGCATCTGCATCTCGTGTTCGACCGCTTGCCGGGCACGCCAGACACGTTCATAACCGACGGCCAGCGCGTCACGCAGATTCTGCGTAACCTGCTGTCGAACGCGGTGAAGTTCACCGAGCGCGGCGAGGTGGCGCTGTCGGTGGCGCCGGCCGAAGGCGATCAGTTGCGCATCGACGTGCGCGATTCCGGCATCGGCATTGCGGGAGACAAGCTCGAGATGATCTTCGAAGCGTTCCAGCAGGCCGACGGATCGACCAGCCGTCAATACGGTGGCAGCGGCCTGGGCCTGTCGATCTCGCGCGAGTTTGCGCAGTTGCTCGGTGGCCGGATCACCGTCGCGAGCGAAGCGGGCAAGGGCAGTGTGTTTACGCTGTGGCTGCCGCTCGATGCGCAGGCGGCGTTGGCGGAAAGCCACGGGACAGCGGCGCTCGCTTCGGCTCAGACGCATGGACATGCATCCACACGTCCGGCCGAACCGGTAAGCACCACAGCCACGGCAACCACGGCAGCCACGGCAGCCACCGCAGCGGAGCCGCTACTCGTTCGCACGCCATCGAGCAGCGTTCAAACCGCGGTGATCTCGCCGGCCAACGGCCCGCTCGCAGGCAACCCGCCGCAGGCCGCCGGCGGCTCGATCGCCGACGATCGCGACAATCGCACGCGCCCCGGCCGTCTGATCGTCGGCGTCGAGGACGATCTCGCGTTCGCCGAAATCCTGCGCGATCTCACGCATGAACTCGACTTCGATTTCGTCCACGCAAGTGACGCGGCCAGCGGTCTCACGGTGGTGCGCGACATGCTCCCGGCGGCGGTGCTGCTCGACGTCGGCCTGCCGGATCGTTCCGGGCTGACCGTGCTGGAGTGGCTCAAGAACGATCCGCTCACGCGCCATATTCCGATTCACATCGTCTCGGCCACCGACCATGCCGACAAGGCGCTGCACCTCGGCGCGATCGGCTATACGCTCAAGCCGACCGCGCGCACCACGATGGAAGCCGCGATCCGCCGTCTCGAAGCGCGTTTGCAGCAGCGCCTCAAACGCGTGTTGGTGATCGAAGACGACGCGCCGATGCGCGAGAGCATCCGCGCACTGCTGCAAAGCGAGAACACCGAAATCGTCGCGGTTGCGACGCTCGCGGAGGCGCTCGACTATCTGGCGAAGTTCACGTTCGATTGCGTCGTGACCGACCTTGCGCTGCCCGACGGCACCGGCTACGACCTGCTCGAACGGCTCGCCGCGAACACCGCGCATGCGGCGCTGCCGGTCATCGTCTACACGGGCCGCATGCTGTCCGACGACGAAGAGCACCGTCTGCGCCGCTATTCGAAGTCGATCATCATCAAGGGTGCGAAGTCGCCCGAACGTTTGCTCGATGAAGTCACGCTGTTCCTGCACAGCGTGGAGTCCTCGCTCGCACCCGAGCAGCAGCGCATGCTGCGTACGGTGCGTCAGCGCGATAACGCGTTCGAAGGCCGCACGATCCTGCTGGCCGAAGACGACGTGCGCAATATCTTCGCGCTGTCGCACGTGCTGGAGCCGCTCGGCGCGAAGCTGCAGATCGCGCGCAACGGACGCGAAGCGCTCGACGCGCTTGAAAACGGTTCCGAAGTGCATCTGATCCTGATGGATGTCATGATGCCCGAGATGGATGGTTTGACCGCGATGGGCGAGATTCGCCGCAATCCGCGTTTCGCGCATCTGCCGATCATCGCGCTGACCGCAAAGGCGATGGCCAACGACCGCACGCGCTGCCTCGAAGCCGGCGCCGACGACTACGTGTCCAAGCCGATCGACGTCGACAAGCTGGTCGCGCTATGCCGCGTCTGGTTGCGGCAACGGTAGTGAAGGAGAACCAGTGGACAGCAGGATCACGATAAACAGCCAGGCGGAATTCGACACGCCGCACCGCATGAGCGACTTCGACATCGAGTTGAAGCTGCTGCTGGAGGCGATTTATCTGAAGTACCAGCATGACTTCCGGCACTATGCGATCTCGTCGCTGCGGCGCCGTCTGTCGCAGGCGCTGGAAGAGTTCGGCCTGAGGACGCTCTCGCAGTTGCAGGACCGCATCATGCGTGACGGCGACGAATTCTCGCGGCTGTTCCAGTATCTGACGGTGCAGGTCAGCGACATGTTTCGCGATCCTGCCTATTTTCTCGCGCTGCGCGAGCACGTGCTCCCGCGGCTGCGCACGTATCCGTCGATCAAGGTGTGGGTGGCGGGTTGCAGCACGGGCGAGGAACTCTGGTCGCTGAAAATCCTGTTCGACGAGGAAGGCCTGACCGAGCGCACGCTGTTCTACGCGACCGACATCAACCCGGATGCGCTCGCGCGCGCCGAGTCCGGCATCTACGCGCTCGACCGGATTCAGGGCTTCACGCAGAACTACCTGGCAGCGGGCGGCAAGCGTTCGCTGTCGGACTACTATCATGCTGCGTACAACGGCGCGCGCTTCGCCGGTTCGCTCAAGGAGCGCGTGGTGTTCGCCGACCACAGCCTGTCCACCGACGAGGTCTTTCTCGAAGCGCACCTGGTCTCGTGCCGCAACGTGCTGATCTATTTCGACCGCGGCCTGCAGGATCGCGCACTGGGTCTGTTCGAAAACGCGCTGGTGCGGCGCGGGTTCCTCGGTCTGGGCAGCAAGGAAAGCCTGCGTTTTTCCAGTCATTACGAAGCGTTCGACGAATTCCGTCCCGGCGAACGCATTTATCAGAAGCGCTAGCACGCTCATCATGCCACGCTCAACTGTCAAGCCGGCCGTCGATTCCCAAGCCGATGCCGCCACCGCGCGCGGCTACGATCTCGTCGTGATCGGCGGCTCGGCGGGCGGCATCGAAGTGCTGAACATCCTGCTCGGCGCACTGCCTGCGGGCTTTGCGCCGGCCGTGATGATCGTCACGCATTTGCCACCCGGTTCGCCGAGCTATCTGGTGCACGCGTTTGCGCATCGCTGCGCATTGCCGGTGCTGGAACCCGATGCGGGCGAGCGGATCATGCCGGGGCGCGTGCATGTCGCGCCGCCGGGTTATCACATGCTGGTGGAAGTGGACCGCACCGTTGCCTTGTCGACCGATGCCGCCGTGCGCTTTTCGCGCCCGTCGATCGACGTGCTGTTCGAGTCGGCGGCCACGGTGTATGGCGAGCGTTTGCTGGCGATCCTGCTCTCCGGCGCCAACGATGACGGCGCGCAAGGACTCGCGCAGGTGCGTGCGCAGGGCGGCACTGCCTGGGTGCAGGCGCCCGACACCGCCGTCTCGCCCGAAATGCCGCGCGCCGCGATCGAACGCGGCGCCGCCGACTCTATCTACAATCCTGCAACTATGGCCCGGCGGCTTGCCGCATTGCCGGCCTCTCTCTGATTCGATGCCATGACGAACTCACCTGTGAACATCCTGATCGTCGACGACATCGTCCACAACATTACCGCGCTCGAAGCGTTGCTCGCGCGGCCGGACATTGCCGTGCTGGTGGCCGATTCGGGAACCGCGGCGCTCGACCTGCTGCTCAAGCACGAGGTCGCGCTCGCCATTCTCGACGTCAACATGCCCGGCATGAACGGCTTCGAACTCGCCGCGCTGATGCGTGGCAGCCCGCGCACGTCGCACGTGCCGATCATCTTCCTGACGGCGACCGCACAGGACGCCTCGCGCACGTTTCGCGGCTACGAAGCCGGCGCGGTCGACTTCCTGTACAAGCCATTCGATCCGCGCATTCTGCAATCGAAGGTCGACGTGTTCGTTCAGCTCGAACAGCAGAAGCGCCAGCTTGCCGCACAACTCGTCACCACGCGGCAGATGCTGGAAGCCAACGAAATGCTGATGGCGGTGCTGAGCCACGATTTGCGCACGCCGCTCGGCGCGGTGCTGGCGTCGGCGGAATACCTGATGCGCACGGCGGCCGACGAACAGTCGGTCACGGTGGCGGCTCGTGTGAAAAACAGCTCGCTGCGCATGGCGCGCATGGTCGATCAGCTGCTCAACCTCGCGCGACTGCAGGGTGGCCGTCTGCCGTTGCAGCCGCGCTCGATCGAACTGGCGACGCTGTGCCGCTCGGTGATCGATGAATTCGCCTCGCAAAAGAGCGGCAAGCGGATCGTGTTCGAAAGCCGTGGCAACACGGCCGGCGCGTGGGATACGGACCTGGTCTGGCAAGCCGTGTCGAATCTGGTCAGCAACGCGCTGCATCACGGCGCGCCGGATGGCGACATCGGCGTCGAGGTGGACGGCGACGCGGTCGAGTCGGTACGTCTGAAGGTCTCCAATCGCGGCACGATTCCGGCCGAGGTGTTTCCGCATCTGTTCAAGGCGTTTGGGTCGAACGGCAGCGGGCGTTCGCGCGAAGGCCTGGGGCTCGGGCTGCATATCGTGCAGGAGATCGCGCGGATGCATGGCGGCAACGTCAGTGTCGATTCGAACGAAGCGACCGGGACCCTGTTCACGATCGAATTGCCGAGGATGGTGACCTTGCAGCGCGGCTCGTTCACGCGCAAATAAAGGCGCGCTGCGGCGCGTGAATCGCCGTGCCGCGCGAACGGCCGGCTCCCGGTCCCGCTCTGCTACGCTTGCCGGACCCGACTCCACGCAGCGCGACCCGAATCCCATCATGCGTTCCTGGCGCATCGCTCCACCTCACCGAAGCGGACAGATCAGCACCGCGCGCGCGACCGAGCTAGTCATGTCGATCTCGCAGCCCGACGCGGATGCGCTCGCCGCGAGCATGCTGAAAACCGTGGGCGATGCGCTACCGGTTTCGCAGTGCACCATCTTTGCATACGAATTCGACGCGCGTCCGCGCACCGTGTCGGCCGCGGATCATCGCGGCGGCCGCTTTCTGCGCGACGTGGCCGACCGCTACGCGACGCATTTCTACGCGCTCGACGGCAATCGCGCGATTATCGGCCGCGCGCCGCGTGCGCAGGCTCGCGACGCGCTGGTGCTGCATCAGCAGCGCAGCGAAGAGATCGAAAACGAAGCCTACCGCGCGGCCTGCTATGCGCAGCCCAACGTGTCCGACCGCCTGTCGTTGCTGATGCGGCCGGTGGACAGCGTCTGGCTGTCGATCAATCTGTATCGCGACAGCGCGTACGGCAGTTTTGCGGCGGGCGAGCTGGAGTACGTCGAGAGCGTCGCGCATCTGTTCGCCCATGCGGCGAAAAGCCATTACGCGCTTAACGGGCAGCATCAGCAAGGCCCGGCTGCCGCGATGCTGGCGCGCGTTCGGCGCGCATGTCCGCAACTCACCCCGCGCGAACTCGACGTGCTGCGCGGCACGCTCGAAGGCGCGAGCGCCGTGGAAATCGCGGCGCGGATGGGCGTGAAGCCCGCGAGCGTCGTCACGTATCAGAAGCGCGCTTATGCACGGCTCGGTATCTCCAGCCAGCGGCAGTTGTTCGCGTTGTGCATGCAGCCGGAACGGGCCTGAGCCGCCCTCGGTTCGTCCTGCGTCGGCGCATGTCGACGAGATCACAGCCCCGGCCATGCTCAGCGCGCTGCGCGCTTTGCACGCGCATCGGCCTGAGTTTCGCGGTCCCAGCGTTTCAGCCAGGACATGAGGAAGTCCGCGAAACCGTCGGCGGGCGGTGACAGCGCGCGTTCCGTCGAACGGTACACGCAAACCTCGCGAATCGTTTCCGGATCGACGATGCGCTTCATCACCAGCCCGAACGTGCGCGCGAGCGGCGCGACGTAGGCCGGCGCGAGCGTGACGGCGAGCCCTTGCGACGCGAGGCCGAACGCGGTGGTGACGTTGTCCACCACGTCCACCGGAATGATGCGGGCTTCGACCGGCAGGTTGGCGAGCATCTGCCCGACGGCGCGCTCGTGGTCGCGGCCAGTGGCGACGATCGGCACGTCGCGCAGATGCTGCCACTGCACGCGGCGCCGCGAGCTCAGTGGATGGCTCGGCGCGCACCACATCACCCACGGGCTCGCGAACGCGGGCTCGCAGCGCACGCGCGTGCCGCTTTGCCGGTCCGGGCCGATGGCGAGGTCCACGTCGCCGCTCTCGACGCGCTCCACCAGTTGCTCGACCACGGTGTCGCAAATCCGCACGACCACCTTCGGCTTGTCGTGCGCATAGTCGGCGATGGCCGCGGGCAACGCGGTGGCCGCGAGCACCAGCGGCGCGCCCACTCTGACGATGCCGGCGGCGCGGTTGCGGATGTCGTCGGCAGATTGCGCGGCCGCGCGCACGTGGCGCAGCACCGATTCGGCCGACGACAGAAAATCCTGCCCCGCGCTCGACAGATTGACGCGCCGCGTGGTCCGGTCGAACAGCCGGAAGCCGAGTTCCGTTTCGAGTTCCGCGAGCAACTGGCTGACGGCGGACGACGTGAGCCCGAGCCGTTCCGCCGCCGCGCCGATGCTATGCAGATCGACGATGGCGAGAAACGCTTCGAATTGCCGGAGAGTGACGCGTGTGAGTGGCATCTGGCGATTCTAAAGAAAAACTTACGAATCGTGAAAAATCGATTGATTGTGCGTAGCGGCCTCGTGACCGACACTTGCCGGATCGACGCACGAACCGAAAGCCGCTTAGACTTCCGTTTGACCCTGTCGTGCGCCACGCGGCGCATCATCCGTATCGGATCAGGCCACATCGAGGCCATTCGAAGAGCATTCGAAGCGCATTCGAAGCGCCATTCGAGGCCGCATTCAAGGACTTGCCATGTTCGACCACATTCCGCCCTACCCAGGCGACCCGATTCTCAGCCTGAACGAAGATTTTCAACTGGACCCCCGCCCCAACAAGGTCAACCTGAGCATCGGCATCTATTTCGACGACGCCGGCAAGCTGCCGGTGATGGACGCCGTGCGCCGCGCCGAAACCGCGCTGCTCGACTCGATCGGGCCGCGCTCCTATCTGCCGATGGCGGGCCTGCCGCAGTATCGCGAGGCGGCGCAGGCGCTGGTGTTCGGCGCCCGGAGCGAGGCGCGCGCGGCGGGCCGGATCGCGACGTTGCAGACCATCGGCGGGTCGGGTGCACTGAAGGTCGGCGCCGATTTTCTGAGGCGCTATTTCCCCGCCTCGCAGATCTGGATCAGCGACCCCAGCTGGGAAAACCATCGCGTGGTGTTCGAGGGCGCGGGGCTGACCGTCAACACCTATCCGTACTACGACGAGCAAACGGGCGGCTTGCGTTTCGCCGACATGATCGACACGCTTGGGCGCCTGCCCGAGCGCAGCGTCGTGCTGCTGCATGCGTGCTGCCACAATCCGACCGGCGTCGATCTGAACCCTGCGCAATGGGCCGAACTGGTGCCGGTATTGCAGCGCCGCAAGCTGATCGCGTTCGTCGACATGGCCTACCAGGGTTTCGGCGCGGGTCTCGAAGAAGACGCCGCGTGCGTGCGTTTGCTGGCCGACGCGGGTGTGCCGTTGATCGCCGCGAATTCGTTCTCGAAGAACTTCTCGCTGTATGGCGAGCGCTGCGGCGCGTTGAGCGTGGTGTGCCAAAGCGCGGACGAGGCGACGCGCGTGCTCGGCCAACTGATGTCGGCGGTGCGCGCGAACTACAGCAATCCGCCCACGCACGGCGCGCGTGTGGTGGCCAATGTGCTCGCCGATGCGTCGTTGCGCGCGTCGTGGGAAGCCGAACTCGCCACCATGCGGGAGCGGATTCTCGCGATGCGCGGCACGATCCACGCGGGACTCGCGGGCCGTGTCGATGACGTGATGCGCGCGCGTTACGTCGCGCAGCGCGGCATGTTCACCTATACGGGTTTGAGCGAAAGCCAGGTCGAACGTCTGCGCGGCGAATTCGCGGTCTATGTGCTGCGCTCGGGACGCATGTGCGTGGCGGGCCTGAATGAACGCAACGCCGGTTATGTGGCGTCGTCGATCGCGGCGGTGGTGGCGGGCGCATAACGGCGACGGCATCACGGCAATTGCATCACGGTGTGACTGCACGCACCGGCAGAACGACAACCATGGAGACCCTGATGACGACCGTTGAACAGCAGTCGGCCAGTCCGTCGAAGACCCCTGTCATGCATCCGGACGAGTGGCACGCGCGCGTGCAACTCGCCGCGTGCTACCGGATCTTCGACATGCTCGGCTGGACCGAGATGATCTACAACCACATCACGCTGCGTGTGCCCGAGAGCGTGAGCGGCGGCGAGCGGCAGTTCCTGATCAATCCGTTCGGGCTGCACTACGGCGAAGTGACGGCCAGCAATCTCGTGAAGATAGATGCGCAGGGGCGCGTGCTCGACCGCTCGCCGTATCCGGTGAACCCGGCCGGGTTCGTCGTGCATGCGGCGATTCACCAGGGCTTACCCGGTGCGCACTGCGTGATGCACACGCACACCACGGCGGGCGTCGCGGTGGCATGTCTGGAAGATGGCCTGCAGCAAACCAACTTCTACAGCGCGCAGTTGCATGAGCGCGTCGCGTATCACGACTTCGAAGGCATCACGGTGCACGCCGAAGAAGGTCCGCGCCTCATCGAACATATCGGCGACAAACAGGCGGTGATCCTGCGCAATCACGGCCTGCTTGCGTGGGGCCACGCCTTGCCGCAAACTTTCGCGGTTCTGTGGACGCTCAATCGCGCGTGCGAAATCCAGATGGCGACGTTTGCGATGGGCCGCGCGCGGCCGGTGCCGGAAGCGGTGGCAATCCGCTGCTCGCGCGATGCGTTGCAGTTCGATCCGAAGCACGGCGCGGGGCAGGATGTGTTCGACGCGCTGGTGCGGCGGGTGGATCGCATCGACGCGAGCTACAAGGATTGATGCGGGACCGGTCCACGAACTCATGCACGACTAAATCAGGAATCGAAGCGATGAAAGTTGTTATCTACGGCGCAGGCGCGATCGGCGGATGGATGGGCGTCAAGCTCGCGCAGGCCGGCCACGACGTCGGCGTGGTGGCGCGAGGCGCGACGCTCGCTGCGTTGCGCGAACAAGGCTTGCGTCTGATGGAAGCGGGCGTCACGCATACGGTGAAGGTCACCGCGAGCGACACGCCGGCCGACCTCGGCGCACAGGATCTCGTCGTGGTCGCCGTGAAAGGACCGGCGATGGCGTCGGTCGCCGCGCAGATCGCGCCGCTGCTGGGCCCGCAAACGATCGTGCTGACGGCGATGAACGGCGTGCCGTGGTGGTTCTGCGCAGGCCTCGGCGGCGACTTCGCCGGTCGGCGGCTCGAGTCGATCGATCCGGACGGCGCGATCGCCGCCGCGATTCCGACCGCGCAGACCGTGGGTTGCGTGGTGCATGCGAGCTGCCTCGTCGAAGCGCCGGGCTTGATCCGGCATCACCAGGGTAATGGCTTGATCGTCGGCGAGGCGAGTGGCGAGGCGAGCGAGCGCGTCGCGGCGCTGACCGAAACGCTGGTCGCGACGGGCTTCAACGCGTCGATGTCGGCGCAGATTCAGCGCGACGTCTGGTACAAGCTGTGGGGCAACATGACGATGAATCCGGTCAGCGCGATCACCGGCGCGACGACCGACCGGATTCTCAGTGACGAACTGGTGCGCGGTTTCGTGACGAGCATCATGCTGGAGGCGAAGGAGATCGGCGCGCGGTTTGGTATTCCGATCGATCAGGCGCCAGCGGACCGCCACGAAGTCACGCTGAAGCTGGGCGCGATGAAAACGTCGATGTTGCAGGACGTGCAAGCGGGGAAGGCGGTCGAACTCGACGCGCTGGTGGGGGCCGTGCGCGAACTGGGGCAACTGACGGAGGTGCCGACGCCCTACACGGATGCACTGCTCGGTCTCGCGCGCCTGCATGCGAGCACGTTGGGTCTGTATCCGCGGAAGTGACGCGGCGCGCTTGAAAATCAGGCCGCCGTGCGTCTGGCGCACGGCGGCTTTTTTGCGTCTTGCCGCGCGTTATGCGGCGACCGTAGAAGAGACCGGCAGGCGCGCCGCTTCGATCAGCGACAGCGCGCGCCGCGGGTCGTCGAGTTCGGTCATGCACAGCAGCACGAGCCGCGCCAGATAAAGCGGCGTCTGCGCTTCGCCTTCGGCCGCGAGGGTTTTGCAGAGCGTCGTGTAGACGAGGTCGAGATCGCTATCGGTCATGATGATGTCGTTCCTGCTTCGTTAGATCGTCAACACCGCGCCCAGCGCGCGCTGCGTGTCAGCCGCGCTGCCGTCGCGCCAGCGCGCCAGCACGTGGCCGTCGGGGCGGATCAGATAGACGGTGCCGGGCCGCGCGTCGAGCATGTCGTGCAGATGGCCGGTTGGATCGATCGCGCACGGCTCGGCTGAACACGGCGCGTCGCTCCTGTCCAGCGTGATCGTCCCGAACGGGATACGCCGTTCAGCGAGCGTGCGTTGCAACTGCTGCCACGCGTCGTCTTGCGCCGGGTCCGGGCCAAAGCGCAACGCGGTGAAGCCGGGTTCGAGCAGATCGGTCAGATGGATCGCCACGCTTGCGCCGTCGCCGGTGCGCTTGAGCAAGCGGCATTCGGGTAACACCGTACCGGGTGCAGGACCACGGCTGAACGAGTCGGACGCGGCGTTGCCTGCGGCGTCATTAAGCGGTGAGCGCAGATACGCAATCGCGTGCGTCTGCCGTGGATTGATCAAGGGCCGCACGGCCGCGTGCTGATCCGCGAGACCAAGCACGGCAGTACGCATCAGATCGAATGCGAACGACGGCGGCGCCATGAATTCGGTGCTCTTCATCCCATAGCTGAGATTCTCGCGCGCGGCGAATACGCGTTCATCGCTATAGCTGTCGAGCAGATCCGGCGCCGCCATACCGTTCACCACGCAGCCGAGTTTCCAGCCCAGATTATCGGCGTCGTCGATGCCGGAATTGGCGCCACGCACGCCGAAGATCGGCACGAGATGCGCGGCGTCGCCCGCGAATAGCACCGAGCCGTGCCGATAGCGTTCGAGCGTCAGTGCGTTAGCCTTGTACACGGTGATCCAGATCGGCGACCACGCGCCCGTTTCCCCCATCGCGTCGAGCACACTCTGCACGCGCGGCATCACGTTCTCGGGCTGCACGGCGGCGTCGGGGTCTTCGTCGTCGCGCAGTTGATAGTCGATGCGCCAGACGTTGTCCGGCTGCTTGTGGACCAGCACCGTCGATCCCGGATTGGACGGCGGGTCGAAATAAGCGAGACGCTCGGTGGCGCGAGCGCTGTCGAGTTCGATATCGACGATGACGTAGCGGCCTTCATACGTGGTGCCGGTGAGCTTCAAGCCGAGCGCCTCGCGAATCGTGCTGCGCCCGCCGTCGCAGGCGGCGACCCAGTCCGCGCGCATTTGCCAGGCCGTGCCGGTGTCGCCGGTGTCGCCGGTCTGGCCGGTGCGCAGCGTGAGCAGGGCGCCCCCGTCCGGCAACTGTTCGATAGCCGTCACGCGGGTTTGCCAGCGAACCTCGATCAGATCGGCGTGCCGTTCAATCTCGTCGAGCAGCAATTGCTCGATTTGATATTGCGCGATGTTGATCATCGGCGGCAGGGACTGCTCGTCGTCCTGGTGCATCGTGAAGCGGAATACTTCGGTGTCGCGGTAGAAGCTGCGGCCGCCGGTCCACGGCAAGCCTTTTTGCAGGAAACCCTCGACGACGCCGAGGCGCTTGAAGATCTCCAGGCTGCGTCGCGAAATGCAGATCGCCCGGCTGCCGGTGCACACGCTGTCGTCGGCTTCGATCAGCACCGAGCGTACGCCCTGTCGCGCGAGAGCCAGCGCCAGCGTCATGCCGACCGGGCCACCACCGACGATGGCCACGGCTTTCGTTGCAGGGTCGCGTCCGTCGACGAGCGCAGGCACTTCGCCTGGGTAGTGGCGAGGCGAGAACGGATAGGGGGCGAAAGGGCGGGTCATGCGTGTCTCCTTGCTCGGGTCCCATGCAAGCTGGCTGCTGGGGCTTCAATGCCGGCAGATTGCCCGCCGCGGCTGGTTGGCTCTGCAAAGGCGGTGCGAATCGATACGGAAGTATGCAGGAGGGCGCGCGTGAGGCTGTCCTCATTTTGGGTACAACCCGTGCGGGCTGACGACCTCGGCCGCGCCGCAAAAAGCGGCGCAACAAAACAAGCCGCGAGGCGCTCACGCGCCCCACGGCTTCATTCATTCATTGCCTCACGTGCTCACGCACCTGCTTCACCCGCCGTGGTATGTCTCGCCCCTCACTCCGCCCGCGCCACATGCGCCGGCTGACGCATATGCTGCGTGCTCAACGCGGCCTGGCATTCCTCGATCATCGCGCGGAAGGTCGGCGACGTGTGCGACGCGCCGGTCGCACCGAGCTCCGTGCCGCCCTCCGGCAGGCCGCCGACGCCCAGCACCAGCGTCGCCCGCGGCCGCCATTCGCGCGTGCGCCGCAACATATTGCGCAAGTACGGCGGTGACTCGGGCGCGTCGAGCGAGACGATGCAAATGATCGGCGCGTCCTTGAAGCTCGGTTCGTCGGCGCGTGCGCTGCGGTAGCCTGAGTGCGTCGCCATCATCGGGGCGAAGCCGTGGCGGCCGAGCAATTGCACGGCGATCGCGGTCGTCACTTCGTCGAACGCGCCGCGTCCGGGCACGCACAGCACGGACGTTCTGTCGATCTCCTGCGTCTCCCGCTGGCGAGTCGACACGTGGCTGTCGTGGCGCTCCGAAAGATCCGCCGACGCCGACGCGAGCAACGCGCTGGCGCTGTCGGCCGCTTCGGCGCGCGACAGACGGTCTGGCAGGCCGTCCGCGATTTCGAGGTTCTCGACGATATCGACCAGCGCCTCGTTGACCCGCTGCAACTGCTCCGGCATCAGCACGCCGCGCATCGCATCGTTGCGCGCGAGCTTGAGGCCCTCGAGCGCGACCTTGTCGTAGTAGTCGATCAGCGACATCTCGCGCAGCAGGCGCTCCGCCTGCACGATGGCCTCATGCGGATCGTCCGCGAGCAAGCGCTGATAGAAAGTCTGCGCGGGTGTCAGCGCGGGCTGATCGCCGAGCAGCACGGTCAGGAAGTTCAGCCGGTCGGCGTAGCGTCCGAGCGTGACGACACACAACGTGAGCGGCGTCGAGAGCACGAGGCCGACCGGTCCCCACAGCCAGCTCCAGAAGATCGCCGCGACCACCACCGCGAGCGGCGACAGACCCGAGCGATGACCGTACAGCAGCGGCTCGGCGATCTGCCCGGCCACCACGTCGACGACGATGAAGAGGATCAGCGTATAGACCGCCATGGTCCATTGCGGCTGGATCGCGGCGGCGAGGAACACCGCAAGGATCGCGGCGATCCAGATCCCGATGTACGGCACGAAGCGCAGCAACGCCGCGATCACGCCGAACAGCAGTGCGCCCGGCACGCCGATGATCGCGAGCCCGATCGCGATGACGCCGCCCGCGCTGAGATTCACACCCAGTTGCGCGACGAAATAGCGGCTCAGCCGCACGGCCGCGTCGTTGATCGCGGTGGTGGTGCGGTGCAGATCGCGCGAGCCGAACAGGCTGATCAAACGGTCGCGCAAATCCTCGCGCTGCAGAAGAATGAAGATGGTCACCACCAGCACGATGAAGGTGGTCTCGATCGGCGCGATGGCCGGCGACAGCGCGCGCTGCGCCAGTTGCATCGGCGTGGGTGATGGCTCGTGCACCTCGACCGGTTGCGGCACGGCGGGCGCGTTGCGCGCGGCGCGGCCGGTCGGGCGCGGCGGGTTCGGCTTGGACGGCGCAACCCGCTGCAGCGTCGCGGCGGCGCGGCTCATCAGCGAGTCCGCGCGGCCGATGGTCTTTTGCTGCACGGTTTCGATCTTCTGCTCGATCGCCTCCTGATACTGCGGCAGGTCGCCGGCCAGCTGCACCAGTTGCGCGCCGATCAGCGCGCCGATCGCGAGCAGCGAAGCGAGCGCGAACAGCACGGCGATGAAGATCGACGGCAGTTGCCCCATATGCAACCGCCGCAGCGTCTGGACGAGCGGGGCGAGCAGGAAACTCAGCAGCACCGAGAGCGTAATCGGGATCAGCACCGCGCGGCCGAAGTACAACGCGCACACCACCACGACACCGGTAATCACCGAGGCGAGACCATGCAGAGTCGGCGTGCCCGGCGGGTAGACGCGGTTCGGCCGCGCAGGCGGCGGTAACGATATTTTCATGAACAGACTTTCCCGGTGAGAAGCGCTGTCTTTTTTGCAGGCCGCGAGATGACGCCCATCGTGTTGGATGACGTGGGATTGCGTCGACGGCGCACAGCGCTTCAGCAAGACACATGCCCGAATTGTAGGCGTTTTGGCGGCCCGCGACCCGATTCTCTAGCCGATGTGCAACCGCAGCAACTCGAACAGTTGCGAACTCGCATAGAGCAGCAGGCCGATGAAGCCGCCGACGATCGTCCCGTTGATGCGGATGTACTGCAGGTCCTTGCCGATGTTCAGCTCGATCTGCCGCGACATCTCGCGCGAGTCCCAGTTCTTGACGGTGTCGCTGATATGACGTGTGAGGAATCGGGCGAAGTCCGGCGCCATGCTGCGCGCCGCTTCTTCGAGGTGATCGTTTAGCGATTGACGCAGCGCCGGATCGTTCGCGAGCTCGCGGCCCACCCATTGACCCATGGCGGCGACGCGCGCATGCAACGCGGAGTCGGCGCTCTGCAGATCACGCTTGAGCCACGCGCGCAATTCGCCCCACATGTCCTTTACATAGTTGCTGAACGCGTCGCCTTCCACCAGATAGCGTTTGAGCTCCTCGCCCTGTTGCAGGAACGCCGGGTCGCTCTTGAGTTTGACGATCAGCTTCTGCGCGGCCTCGTCGAACTTGTTGCGCAGCTGATGTGTGGGGTTTTCGCTGATCTGTTCGAGCACGCGGTTCACCGCGTTGGCGATCGCGTCGGCGCCTTTCTCGCCGAGCCAGGCGGACGGCAGGATCTTCTCCATCTTCGGATACTCGCCCTTCACCCACTCGACGATGCGCTCGGCGATGAACTCGCGCGCGGGCGGTTCGCGCAGCAGCGTTACCACCTGATGGATGCCCGCGTCGAGCAACTCCTGATGACGGCCGTCACGCGTGAGCGTGTCGAGAATGGCGCCGAGCGATTGCGACAGGTCCACTTTCGCGAGCACGTCGCGCAGCGCGTCCTTGATGAAGACCTGGACGCGCACGTCGTCGGTCAGTTCGAGAATGCCGCTCGTCAGCCTCACGACGTAGTCGCCCAGACGCGCGGTATTGGCCGGCTCGCTCAGCCAGCCGGTGATGCTGCGCGCCGGGTCGTGCTTCTGGATCAGACCGACCAGCGACGGCACGTCGAGGAACTTGTCCTGCACGAAGACGGCGAGGTTGTCGGCGATCTTGTGCTTGTTCTTCGGAATGATCGCGGTGTGCGCCGAAACGAGCGGGATCGGCACCCGGCGAAACAGCGCGGCCACCGCGAACCAGTCGGCGAGCGCGCCGACCATCGCGGCCTCGGCGACCGCCTTGATGCCATCGACCCAGAGGCCGCGCGGCATGAACGCGGTGATCACGAAAACGCAGGCGGCCGCGAGCAGCAATAGCAAGGGCGTGCGCTTGGCCTTCTTCAGTTCGACGGTCTTGTTCATCGGGGGCGGGCGATGGGTTCGGTTCGATTGAAACGATGCGGTGCGCTTACGGCGCTTTGGGCGCGCGATCAGCAACCGCGAGTGTAGCGCCGCTGACCGGGCGGCGCGCCGTGCAGATAGATGAGGCTCGCTTTAGCGCGCCCGCGCGGTAACATCTACGGTTAGACTGCGAAGCCGCGCCTCGCGCGCGCAGTGGCAATGAACCGCAACACCATGGTAATGAGCGCAATGAACACATTGGAGGCGCAGTGATCAGGTTTCTGCACACAGCGGACTGGCAGATAGGCACGCAATTCGGCCAGTTCGAGCCGGACGAGGCGGCGCATCTCGCGCAGGCGCGCTTCGACACCGTGCGCCGCATCGCCGACGAAGCGGCTGCGCGCAAGGTCGACGCCGTGCTGGTCGCGGGCGACGTGTTTGATCTGCAAACCGTCTCCGACACGGTGATCCGCCGTTTGTTCGCCGCGTTGCAGGCGTTCTCCGGGCCGTGGATCATGTTGCCGGGCAATCACGACGCCGCGCTGGTCGAAAGCGTGTGGACGCGCGCGCAGCGGCTGAACTGCATCGGCCCGAACGTGCGGGTCGCGCTCGAACCCGGCGTCGTGCTGCTCGACGCGTGCCGCATGGCGCTGCTGTGCGCGCCGCTCACGCAACGCATCACCTACGACGACACGACCGGCTTCTTCGATAGCGCTGAAACGCCGCCGGGCTATCACCGCATCGGTCTCGCGCACGGCAGCGTCAGCGGAATTCTGCAGGAAGGCATCGACTCGTCGAATCCGATCGCGCCCACGCGTGCGCTCAGCGCGCGGCTCGACTATCTTGCGCTGGGCGATTGGCACGGCCACCTGCGTGTCGACGAACGCACGTGGTATGCCGGCACGCACGAGCAGGACCGCTTCCGCGCGAACGATCCGGGTTTCATGCTCGACGTCACGCTCGGTGAGCCGGGCGCGTTGCCGCAGGTCGAAGCGGTGCGGGTCGGTCAATATCAATGGCATCGCTGGGATGAAACGATCTCGGTGCCGACCGATGTGGACGCGCTCAAGGCGCGGCTCGCGGCACTGAGCCATCGCGACGTGCTGCGTGTGAGCGCGAGCGGCACGGCCGCGTTGGCCGATGCCGAAGCGCTGCACGTCGCGGTCGAGGAAACCCGCGCGCGCGTGCGGGCGCTGCGCGTCGATCTGAGCGGCCTGCAGGTGCTGCCCACCGCCGACGACCTCGCCGAACTCGGCGCGCAAAGCGGCTACCTCGCGAAAGTGGTGGCGCGGCTGCGCGGCTTGCAGGAAGACCCGCAAGCCGACCCGCAGGAGGTCAGGCGCGCGGCCGAGGCGCTCTTGCTTCTGGCGCGTTTTCAACGTGAATTGCCGCGCGAAGCGAGGTCCGCATGAAGTTGCAAAGCATTGCGATTCAGGAGTTCAAACAGTTCAGCGAACGGCTCGTCATCGACGATCTGCAGCCCGGGCTCAATCTGTTCACCGGGCCGAACGAGGCGGGCAAGAGCACCGTCGCCGAAGCGGTGCGCGCCGTGTTTCTCGAACGCTACAAGGCCTCGCATCTGAAGGATCTGCTGCCTTGGGGCAAGGCGAGCGGGCAGCCGTCGGTCGAGGTGAGCTTCGAGCTGGACGGCGTTCAATGCAGGTTGTCGAAGCAGTTCGTCACACGGCAGCGCTGCGAGTTGCGAATCGGCCAGACTGTCTTCGGCGAAGATGAAGCCGAGGACAAGCTCGCGGCCCTGCTCGGTTTTTCGCGCGCCGCACGCGGGCCGCTGAAGGCCGAGAACGCGGGCGTGCCGGGGCTTTTGTGGGTGCAGCAAGGCGGCACGCACGAGGTGCGCGACTCGACGGGGCACGCGGCGCAGTATCTGCGTGATGCGCTCTCGCAATTGTCGGGCGGCAGCGAATCGGCCGGCGAGGACGCGCTGATCGCCGCCGTGCAGCGCGAGTTGCGGCAACTGCTGACGGCGCGCACACAGAGATCGACTGGGCCGCTCGCCGAAGCCGAAACGACGCTGGCCGCGTTGATTGCCGAGCGCGACGAACTCGAGCAGCAGCGCCAGCAGTTCGATGAAAACATCGCGCGGCTCGCCTCGCAGCAGGAGGCCTTCGACGATACGCAGCGCAAGCGTCCCTGGGAACTCCACGAACAGAAGGCCGTGCTCGCGCAGCAGCGCGCCGATGCCGCGGCGGAACTCGAACGCAGTCTGCAGGGGCTCGCGCAGTCGTTGCAGGTGAGCGAGGCGGAACTCGCGCTGTCGCTGCAACAGGAGCAGAGCGCGGCCGAACTGGAAGCGGCCGTCGCCCGTGAGCGCCAGCAACTCGATGCGGCGCGGGCCAATGTGTCGGCGGCGCAGACCGAGCATGCGCAAGCATCGAGCAGCGTCGCGCAGTTCGAGCAGGCCTTTGCCGACGCAAGCCGTGCGCTCGAACTGGCGAACGCGGCGGTGACGGCCGCCGATTTGCGTAGCCAGATCGGCCTCTATCGTGCCGAGAGCGAGCGGCTCGAAGCGGCGATCGCCGCCGCGGGCAAGGCGAACGACGCGGTGCTCGACGCCGCGCGCGACGCGGCCGCGATCGAAATCGACGAGACGACACGCAAGCGCCTCGCCGCGCTCGATGGCGAGCTGACCTTGTTGCGCGCGCGCACCGAGGCGGCGATGACGCGCATCGAGTATCGGTTGAGCGGCGTGCTGACGGTCGATGGCGAGCAGATCGCGGGCGAGGGCGTGCTGCGCGTCGACGACGAGAAGCGGATCGGCCTCGGCGAACTCGGCGAATTGCGCGTGATTCCGGGCGTGTCCGATCTGTCCGCGCAACTGGCCGAACTCGCGTCGCTCGAAGCGCAGCATGCGCAGTTGTTGCAGGCGCTGGGCGTCGCATCGCTCGGTGAGGCCGAAGCCCGCTACGAAAAGTGGAAGACGCTGGTCGCGCAGCAGAAGAGCCAGGCAAAGATTCTCGACGTGCATGCGCCGCAGGGCATCGATGCGTTGCGTGCGGCGTTGGCGTCAGCGTCGGCGCGTTTGCAGGCATCGAACGAACGGCTCGCGGGCTTGCCCGATGTGTCCGCGGCGCCCCCGCTCGACGAAGCGCGCCGCAACGCGGATATCGCGCGCGACGCGTTGGAGGCCGCGAGAAAAGTGCTAACCCAGGCCGCCGAGAAAAGGTCGAGCGGCATGGCGACCGCCGACTCGCTCGCCGCGCAGTTGCAACGCAAGGAAGCGCAATTGAACGACGAAGCCTACCGTCGCAACCGCGCGCAGTGGCAGACGAAAATCGTCGAACAGCGCGTGCAGGTAGACGCGTTGAGAAAGCAGCGCGAGGGGCGCGAGCGCGAACTGGAAGCGGCGCGTCTCGACGATCCGGCGGCGGAGGCAAAGCGTTATCGCGCGTCGGCGGAACTCGCGCGCAGCGAGCAGCATGAGCGGCAGGTGCGCATCGCGCACCTGCGCAGCCAACTGGAGACGGTCGGCGCGTCAGGGCTTGGCGAACGTCTCGCGGCGCTCGACGCGCGGGTCGAGCAGGCGACCCGCCGCAAGGACGAACTCGGCTTGCGGGCGAGCGCGTTGAGCCTGCTCGACGAAGTGCTGGTCGACGAACGCGACGAGGCGGTAGCGCAACTGCGCGCGCCGCTGACCGAGCGGCTAGGGCAGTATCTGAAGCGGATTTTCCCGCAGTCGACGATTGCGCTCGGCGACGATCTGAGTCCCGCGACGCTGGATCGTCATGGCCGCGCGGATACGCTCGACGCGTTGAGTTTCGGTACGCGTGAACAGCTCGGCATCCTGACGCGGCTCGCTTATGCGGACCTGCTGAAGGCGTCGGGGCGGCCGACGTTGCTGATGCTCGATGACGCCGCCGTGCATACCGATGCGGCGCGGCGTGATGCGATCAAGCGCGCGTTGATCGATGCGGCGACGCGCCATCAGATTCTGGTGTTCACGTGTCACCCGGAGTTGTGGGACGACCTGGGGGTGAGGCAGAGGGCGATTGGGGATTTGAGGGTGGGGGGATAAGAGGTGCTGCGAGACGGGAGTGGCTAACGCAAGTCAAACAGGATCGCCGGCTCGCGCACAACGTTATCTCCGCTCCGGCGGCCTTTTTTTGGAAATTCCATTCACGAGACTCAATGGTCCGGAAATTCCATGAAGGAAGTCCGTACTGGTATGAGCCGCGGGAGGGTGGAGGATTGCTTAAGATGACGCACGCCGCCGACTATATAGGAGATTCCAGATGGCTTCTGGTGGATCTGCAAGTTGAAGCAGCTTTCAGTCATCACATCTCACTCATACCACCGCGGCGTATACACCCACTCAGCACCGCCGCTACCACGCCCAAATCTGCGCGTCATCGACGACCCCACGATCACCATCGTCCGCCTATCCACATCGGACGATTTCAGCTCACCCAGCGTGAGCGTGCGCAGCGTGCCGCCAGACCGGCCGATGTCGCGCCCCAGCACCACCTGAGTCGTGGCCGCGCGATATTCCCGCACGATGTCCAGCGCTTTGTCCAGTTGCCACGGACGTGCGCGCGAAACCGGGTTATAGAACGCCATCACCAGATCGGCTTCGGCCGCGTGCCGCAGACGTTTTTCGATGATCGTCCACGGCTTCAGGTTATCGGACAGCGACAGCATGCAGAAGTCGTGACCGAGCGGCGCTCCCGCTTGCGCGGCGGTCGCGAGCGCCGCCGACACGCCCGGCACGATCGTCAGTTCGACCGCAGCCCATGCCGCGTCTTGCGATGCGTCGAGTGCCTCGAGCACCGCGGCCGCCATCGCGAACACGCCAGGGTCCCCCGACGACACCATCACCACCGACCCTCCCGCGCCCGCCAGTTCGAAAGCGTGCCGCGCGCGTTGCATTTCCTCGCGATTATCGGTGCCGTGAACACGTTGATTGGCGCGCAACGGGCCGGCCATTTTCACGTAGGTGTCGTAGCCCAGAATATCGGTGGCTTCGTCTAGCGCCGTGCGGGCGGCGGGCACCATCAGGTCGGCACGGCCCGGGCCGAGGCCGATCACCGTCAGACGGCCGCGCGCGCGGCCAATCGTGCCGGGGTCGATGGCGAGCGGCGCCAATGCCAGGGCAACGCCTGCGGAGGTGTCGTTGTGCAGCGTTTCGCAGGGGATGCGCAGTGCGGCATGTAACAGGCCGGCAGGCGACTTGTCACCGTCGGGACCGGTTTGCGCGAAGCGCAACGGCACGTTGAAACTTGCGGCGGCTTCGGCAAGCGCCGGGTCCGTCATGTCGTCGGATGAGGCGAGCAGCGCCGCGAGCGACAGCGGAGCGAGACCGTGGGCACCCAGTGCCTCGCGCACGCATGCGACGATCTGCGCACCCGCACCCGCACCCGCACCCGCACCCGCACCCGCACCCCTCACCGCCGCGACCACGCAACGCGGATGAATCACCAACTCGTCCTCACGCCCATCCCACGCGTGCGGCGTCACGCGAATCGCGAGCCGCGCCGAAGCGGAACGCGGCAAATGCGCATCATCGAGCCAAGGCGCATCGCCTTCGATGCGCGTGCTTTCGCCCGCCAGCAGATCCGATACGAAACGCTTGCCTTGCCCGATATCGGCCAGCATGTAGCCGTCGGGCGGATTGAGTACGCAGGTGCCGAAGCGCAACTCGCCGCTCGTCGTGATCGCGGGCGGCACCGCCAAAACGGCGGCGATCTCGCGGGCCATCACGTTGGCGCCCGTCAACCCGCCGAGCAATGGCACGACCGCGCTGCCGTCCTCGGCGACGGCCAGCACGGGTGGCTCGACGCCCTTGTTCGACAGCAGCGGCGCAACGCAACGAATCACGATGCCGGCCGCGCACAACGCGACGATCGGCGTGCCGCGCGCATACAGTTCACGCAGATGCGCGCCGAGTTCGGTGTAGGACACGTCGGCTTCGACGCGTGCGTGCAAGCCGTGCACCTGGCAGCCTGCGCCAGCGGCACGATCCACAGCAGCCGCACCCTCGGCATACAACGCCTGAATCCTTCGCGCGGTGTCCAACGCCCCCGCGCCGAGAATCACGATCGCGGGCGCGCTCATCCTTGCCATTTTTTCCCCGGCACGACGAGCAGCGAAAAATACGGTGACGCCATCGGGTCCACTTCGGCGAGCGGCACGATGCGTTGATTGCCCATCGTCGCGCGTTCGACGTACAGGGCGCGCTGTGCGAGGCCGAGTTCGCCGAGCACGCGCCGCACCTTGTCGAAATTGCGGCCGAGCTTCATCACGACGGCGGCGTCGGCATCGGCGAGACGGCGGCGTAACTCGTCCTCGGGCAGCACGCCCGACAGCACCGACAAACTCTGATTGCGATACACGAGCGGCGCGCCGAGCACCGCAGCGCCGCCGAGCATCGAGCACACGCCGGGCACCACTTCGCTCTCGTAGCGCGCCGCGAGCCGGTCGTGCAGATACATGTACGAGCCGTAGAAGAACGGATCGCCTTCGCAGATCACGGCGACGTCGCGGCCCGCATCGAGATGGCCGGCGACGATCTCGGCGGCGGTGTCGTAGAAGTCGGCGATGATCGCCTCGTACGAGAGCGGCGGTTCGAGCGCTTCGGTCGTGACCGGATAGACGAGCGGCAGATGCGCCTGAGCCTCATGCAAATGCGCCTCGATGATGCCGAACGCGTTGCCTTTCTTGCCCTTCGCGACGAAGTACGCGACCACCGGCGCCGCCTTCAGCAGACGCAGCGCCTTCAGTGTGATGAGTTCGGGGTCGCCGGGGCCGACGCCGAGTCCGAGCAGTCGTCCTTGCACGCTCATTTATTCGACCTCCGTGGCCAGTGCGTTGACGGCGGCGGCGGCCATCGCGCTGCCGCCGCGCCGGCCGTGCACCACCACGTAAGGCACGCCGCGGCTGTCCGCGGCGAGCATCGCTTTCGATTCGGCCGCCCCGACGAAGCCCACCGGAAAACCGAGAATCAACGCGGGTTTCGGTGCGCCGGCATCGAGCATGTCGAGCAGATGGAACAGCGCGGTCGGCGCATTGCCGATCACGACGACACTGCCGGCGAGTTGCGGACGCCACAATTCGAGCGCGGCGGCCGAGCGCGTATTGCCGATTTCGCGCGCGAGCGCCGGCACGTCCGGATGCGTGAGCGTGCAGATCACGTCGTTGTTCGCGGGCAGCCGCGCGCGTGTGATGCCCTGCGCGACCATGCCGGCATCGCACAGAATCGGCGCGCCTTGCGCGAGCGCCGTGCGGCCTGCCGCACCTGCGTGCGCGGAAAACTGCAGCGCGTCGATCACGTCGACCATCCCGCACGCGTGGATCACGCGCACCGCGAGTTTTTCGAGGTCAGCGGGGATGCGCGACAGGTCGGCTTCCGCGCGGATCGTCGCGAAAGATTGGCGATAGATCTCCTGACCGTCGCGAATGTAATCAAGCATCTGTGTCACTCCGGGACAGGTGGGCGAGCAGGTCGGCGGCCTGTGCGATCGTTAGTTGGTGCGCGACGCAGTGGCCGAAGCCGGCGCCGCCGTTGCGTCGATAAAGGTCATAGAGGCCGGGCGCGGCGGCCAGCAGCGTGTACGGCGCGCAATGCGCGGCGGCGCACGAGCGCATGCAGCCGCTCAGGTGCACGTCGACATTGGCGGGCAGGCGGGCGGCGAGGCGCAGCGCGTCGGCTTTGGTGTCGGCGAGGCTCTTTGCGCAACCGCTCGAACCGGCGCACGCGATCAAACGCGTGATGGGTTGTGCGGGATCGCAGGCGAGCCCGAGGGCGCTCAGTTCGGCCAGCGCGGCGGGCAGTGCGTGCGTCGGGATGTCGGGCAGCAGCACGCTTTGCCAGGGTGTGGCGTGCAGCGTGCCGTTGCCGTGGCGTTGCGCGAGCGCGGCGAGGCCGTGCAGCGCGGCGGCGTCGAGGCGGCCGAGCGGCGGCTGGCCGCCCACGTGCCACATGCCGGCCTCGCGTTGAGCGTGCGCGCCGAGACGTAGCGCGGCATCGGCTGTGGTACTGCGGCGCCATTCGGTGAGCAGGGCGTCGCGTGACAGCGGGAAGTCGACGTAGCGTTGGGCGTGCTGCAACAGCGCGTCGGCGGAATGCGTGGCGAGCAGGTCGCGCATGCGGAGGGCGTCGGCTGGTGCGAGGTCGAGGAACGTGTGCAGCAGCGCGCGCACGAGCGCGGGGACTTGTGAGGGGAGGACGGTGGCTAAGGGGCGGTGGTCGTGGGTGTGCGTGGAGCGGGTGCGTGAATTCCGCATGACCGTGCTGCCGGTCAGCGTAGCCGAAAGTGCATGGGCAGCAACGACAACAGCCGCAGCCGCGGTGGTTCGCACGTTCGTAGCCGCGTTCGCTTTTACGCCAACATCAGCACCAGCACCAGCATCGTCGTCCGTAACCGCGTTTGCGTTCTCCTCCACCTCGACACAAGGACACCCCGCCAACCCGAACACGAACCGCACACCGTCACGGCTCGAAGTCGCCGCGAGCCACACATCGTGTGGATGATCGACCCTCGCCAGACGTTCGCCGCCATCCAGCAGCAGCGCGAATTTCGGCGACAGCGCCGTAAAGCGCGTCTCGCTTTGTAGCAGCGTGAGCAATTCCGCGCATAGCGGGGCGGTGTCGATCAACGCGAACGGATCGCGTCCCGCTGCGGGGCTGATCATCACGTTGCGCACGTCGTCCGCGGCGCTCACGGCCACGGCATTCAAAGCGTCGGTGGCGTTCGGTGCATCTGATATGTCGGCGACACTCGCCGTAGCGGTGTTCGAAATCTCGGCTGCGTCCACAGCGTTGGCTGCGTTCGCGCCTGCCCGAGGCTTCGTCATCGGCCCAAGCCCGGCCTCGACCAGCGCCGCGATCAACGCGGCTTCATGCCCCGTGCGCACGCCACGCACCTGCAGGTTCGCCCGATTGGTCAGCTCGATCACGCCGGCCGCGTGCCGCGTGCTCGCATCGGCGATCACTCGCGCCTCGTCCGCGCTCAACTCGCCACCTGGCAGCTTGATCCGGCAGATGCCACCATCACGCGCGGCAACGATGCGCAGCAGCCCCGGACACGCCGAGGGGCGCGGTGTCGAAGCCGCGTGGGGCAAAGCAGTGGAGGGCGAAGCTTGAGTCAAGACGGACACCGGTTTAGCGTCGCGCGACGGCCCGAGCAAGCCGCGAGGCGGATTGCTGCGGCATCGGTACACCCCGCCCGATGTTGGCTGGCACGAACAGTCTCGCCGGCAGGTCTCCTGGCTGGCAGGTCATCGTCCACCGCAGCCTTCCCGGTCAAACCAGTGGCGCGTAGCGCAGGCGGACTCGCTGCATACAGTTGCGGGGGCAGCCACAGTGGCACTGTGTTCCCTCTTCGGCCCGGAAGGGCACCGGCGGCTGTATTATGCCTTTTTTCGAACCGCGCAACGAGGCTGGACGCTTTGACCGGCGTGGCGCGGCGCATTGATTGAAGACTCAGAATGAGGATGGTGGCATGCCGGCGTGGCTGACCGTGGTGGGCATTGGCGATGACGGCTTCGCCGGTTTGGGACGGCCCGCGCGGCGTGCGTTGCTGACGGCGTCGGTGGTGTACGGCGGCGAGCGTCATCTGGCGATGCTGCCCGCGCGCCTCGCCGCGCGCCGCGCCGCGTGGCCGCGTCCGTTCGATCTCGCCCCGCTGCTCGCCGAACGCGACGGTGCCGTGTGCGTGCTGGCGAGCGGCGATCCAATGCTGTTCGGCGTCGGCGCGATGCTGGCGCGGCAGTTGCCCGCGGAGCAATTGCGCGTGCTGCCTGCGCCGTCGTCGTTGTCGCTGGCGGCTGCGCGGCTCGGCTGGCCGTTGCAGGACGTCGCGACGGTGTCGCTGGTGGGCCGTCCGTTGGCGGCGCTGAACGCGTATCTGCACGACGGCGCGCGCGTGTTCGTGCTGAGCGCGGACGGGCGCACGCCCGCGGCGCTTGCCGGTGTGCTGAACGCACGCGGCTTCGGCGCGACGCGCATGAGCGTGCTCGAACATCTTGGCGGCGAACGCGAGCGCCGCATCGACGGTCGCGCGGATCAGTGGAGCGCGGGCGAGGTCGCCGCGCTGAATCTGATCGCGCTCGAATGCCGGGCGACGGCAGGCGCGCCGCGTCTGCCGCTGACCTGCGGCTTGCCCGACGACGCATTCCGTCACGACGGTCAGTTGACCAAGCGCGACGTGCGCGCGATCACGCTCGCGCGCCTCGCGCCGACGCCCGGCGAATTGCTGTGGGACGTGGGCGCGGGCAGCGGCTCGATCGGTATCGAATGGATGCGCGCGCATCCCGCTTGCCGCGCGATCGCGATCGAAGCGCATGCGGAGCGGCAGCGCTTCATCGAACACAATCGCGATGCGCTGGGCGTGCCTGGGCTGCAACTCGTCGCGGGCCGCGCGCCTGCTGCGCTGGATGGGTTGCCGGTGCCGGATGCGGTGTTCATCGGCGGTGGGGTGACGGTGCCCGGTGTGCTGGACGCGTGTTGGGCCCGATTGCGTGACGGTGGACGACTGGTGGCCAATGCCGTCACGTTGCAGGGCGAGGCGGCGCTGGTTGGGTGGCGCGAGCGGTTTGGCGGCACGCTCACGCGTATCGCGCTCGCGGACGCGCAACCGCTCGGCGGCTTCGATACGTGGCGGCAGACGTTGCCGATCACGTTGCTCGAAGTGACCAAGGCGGCTTGCGGCAATGGCGAGGCAAACGGCCTGCGGGCAACGGAGAGTGGCAGCGGTGAAATTGCAATGAAGGATGCGAAGGTCGAAGACAGCACGAACAGCACGAACAGCACGAACAGCACGAACAGCACGAACAGCACGAACAGCACGAACAGCACGAACAGCACGAACAGCACGAACAGCACCGCCGCCCATCACTCCGCTTCACCCCACCAACCGTAATGCGCGAAGAATCTCCCGAACACGTCGCGCCGCTGCGTAGCGGCTACACGACCGGCAGTTGCGCCACGGCGACGTCGCTCGCGGCGGCGCGTCTGCTGCTCGCGGGCGTGGTCAGCGAGGTCGCGGAGATCGTGTTGCCGAAAGGCCAGCATGTGCCGATGCCGCTCGTGTTCTGCCGCCTGCTCGCCGACGGTGCTGAGGCCGGCACCATCAAGGATGCCGGCGACGACCCCGACGTGACCCACGGCGCGCTCGTGTTCGCTCGCGTGCGCCTCATCCCCGAGCCGGGCGTCATTTTTCGCGCCGGACCGGGCGTCGGCACGGTGACGCGCGCAGGCCTCACGCTGCCGGTCGGCGAGCCCGCGATCAATCCTGTGCCGCGCAAAATGATGGCCGAGCATCTGACCGACCTCGCTGCGGAGCACGCGTATGGCGGCGGCTTCGAAGTGACGATCGGCGTCGAAGCCGGCGAGGAGCTCGCGCTGAAAACGATGAACCCGCGCTTGGGCATACTCGGCGGCCTGTCGATTCTCGGCACTACCGGCATCGTGCGGCCGTTCTCGTGCTCCGCGTATATCGCGTCGATCCATCAGGGCATCGACGTTGCGCGCGCGAACGGCTACACGCATCTGGCCGCCTGCACGGGCAACGCGAGCGAAGACGCGATGCGCGCGCGTTATGCTCTGCCGGATATCGCGCTGATCGAGATGGGCGACTTCGTCGGCGCGGTGCTCAAGCATATGAAACGCGCGCCCGTCGACCGGCTCAGCGTGTGCGGCGGCTTCGGCAAACTCAGCAAGCTGGCCGCGGGCCATCTCGACTTGCATAGCCGCCATTCGAGCATCGATCTCGAACGGCTCGCGACATGGGCCGCGGAGCAGGGCGCCGATGCCGCACTGCAGGCGGCGATTCGCGCGGCCAACACGAGTCAGCAGGCGGTGGCGCTCGCACACGCGCAGCAGGTGCCGCTTGCCGATATCGTCTGCGGGCATGCGTTGGCAGTGGCGCGCGCGATCGTGCCGCCGCAGGTGAATGTCGAGATGTTCGCGATCGACCGTCAGGGCAATGTGATTGGAGCGGCGCGATGATGCGGCTCCTGTTGCTCGGCGGCACCGGCGACGCGTTGAAGATCGCGCGCCAACTCGGCACCGCGCACGTGTACAGTCTCGCGGGTCTCGGCAAGGTGCCGGACGATCTGTCGTGCACGCTGCGCGTCGGCGGCTTCGGCGGCAGCGAGGGCCTCGCACGTTACATCGCAAACGAAGGGATCGGCCTCGTGATCGACGCGACGCATCCGTACGCCGCGCGCATCAGTGCGAACGCGGTCGACGCGTGCCGCGCGGCACGCGTGCCATGCTGGGCGCTGCGTCGTCCGGGCTGGCGCAGCCAAGCCGGCGACGACTGGCGCATGGTCGACGACTGGAACGAACTGATCGGCGCGCTCGCGCCGTTCAGGCGGCCGCTCTTCACGCTAGGCCGCGAGCCGCTCGCACATCTCGACGAGATTCCGCCGCGGCAGTTCTGGACGGTGCGCTGTCTCGATGCGCAGCCGGACACCGCACGCTCGCGCATCCTCGCGGCGCGCGGGCCGTTCACACTCGACGGAGAGCGCGCGCTCTTCGCACTGCAAGCGTTCGACGTGGTGGTGAGCAAGAACAGCGGCGGCAACGCGACCGAAGCGAAGCTG
Organism: Paraburkholderia sp. RAU2J; assembly: GCF_003634845.1. Classification (NCBI taxonomy): domain Bacteria; kingdom Pseudomonadati; phylum Pseudomonadota; class Betaproteobacteria; order Burkholderiales; family Burkholderiaceae; genus Paraburkholderia; species Paraburkholderia sp. RAU2J. Next base: position 2,036,310 of record NZ_RBXG01000002.1, on the reverse strand, counting down.
CAGGTGGCGCGTGAACGCGGCTTGCCGGTCATCATGCTGCGTCGTCCGGCCTTGCCGGGGGTCGATCGGGAATTCGACAGCATCGCCGGTTTGCTGGATGCGTTACGCGCTCATCAGGTGGAGCTGCGGGCCGAACAGCACGCCCCCGGCACGACGGGTAATTGAATCTCTGGAGTCTTGAATGACGGTGTTTTTTATCGGCGCCGGTCCTGGCGACCCGGAACTGATCACGGTAAAAGGGCAGCGTCTCGTGCGCAGTTGTCCGGTGATCCTGTACGCGGGTTCGCTGGTGCCGGCCGCGGTGCTCGAAGGGCACAGCGCGGAGCAGGTCGTCAATACGGCCGAGCTCGACCTCGATCGGATCGTCGCGTTGCTGCAGGCCGCGCACGACAAAGGGCACGACGTGGCGCGCGTGCACTCGGGCGATCCGTCGCTGTACGGCGCGATCGGCGAACAGATTCGCCGCTTGCGCGAGTTGCGCATTCCATACGAGATCGTGCCAGGCGTGACCGCGACGGCCGCATGCGCGGCAGCGCTCGGTTGCGAACTTACGCTGCCCGATGTGTCGCAGACGCTGATCCTCACGCGCTACGCGAGCAAAACGACGATGCCCGAAGGCGAGCAACTCGCCGACCTCGCCCGGCACCGCGCGACGATGGCGATTCATCTCGGTGTGCGGCATCTCGCGCGCATCGTCGATGAATTGCGGCCGCATTACGGCGGCGCGTGTCCGGTCGCGGTCATCTATCGCGCGAGCTGGCCGGATGAGGAAAAACTCACCGGCACGCTCGACGACATCGTGAGCAACGTGCAATCGAGCGCGATCGAGCGGACCGCGCTGATTCTGGTCGGCGAGGTGCTCGCCGCCGAAGGTTTCGCGGACTCGACGCTGTACGCGAAGGGCGGTTGAACAGCGGCGTGTGCAAGCCCATCCGTGGATGGGTTGCATCACTTTCACCAACTCGTCAATCCTCGAGCGGCGACAACACCTCGACCGGCATCTTCTTTTCCGAGCCGATGTGAATCGCCGGCACGAACGCGAGCAACGCCACCACGAAGAGCGCGATCACGAAGATCGAAACGAACGTCAGATGCAGCGACTGATGCAACACCAGACGGATCATGTCGCTATCACCGAGGCTCGCTACCTGATTCTGCAGCAGCGCTTTCAACTGGTCCGACGTGACCACCGCCATGCCCTGCGAATGACTGAGCCCGAAGTTGAGCACCGCGCCGAACAGCGTCGCGCCGAGCGTGCTGCCGAGATTGCGCGAAAAAATATTCGACGCGGTCGCGCTGCCGCGTTCATCCGTCTTGACGATTTCCTGGATCAGCACCAGCGAACTGACGCTCGACGTGCCCATGCCGAAGCCCATGATCAGCGAGCCGAACGCGGCGATCAACGGCGAGCCGCCAGGCGACAGGAACAACAGCAGCGCAGCGCCGAGCGGCACGAACGCGCTGCCGCCGATCAGGATGCGGCGCAAGCCGAGGCGGTGGAACGACTTCGCCGCGAGCGTCGCGCCGGTGGGCCAGCCGACCATCATCATCGTGAGCGCGAGACCGGCGACCACCGGCGAGCGATGCAGCACGCCCTGCACGTACATCGGCAGGAAGGTGGTCGCGCCCATCAGGATCATGCCCGACAACAGGGTCGAGCCGTTGCACGCGGCAATCGGCCGGCGGCTCCAGAGCGCGAACGAGATCATCGGCTCGGCGGCGCGCCGCTCCTGCAGCACGAAGAACAGCACGCACAGCAGGAAGGCACCGCCTGCGAGCGATGCCATGGCGAGCGCGTCGTCGCCCGCATAAGTCAGCGCCATCATCAACGCGGCGATCGCCGCCATGAACAATGCCGCGCCGCCAAAGTCGATCGACGGGCGCGCGTGCCGCTCCGATTCGCGCAGGAACGCGATGAAACCCGCAGCCGATGCGAGGCCGATCGGTACGTTCATCCAGAAGATCCACGCCCACGACAGGTTGTGAATGATGAAGCCGCCGACCATCGGCCCGACCACCGCCGACACCGCCCATACGCTGGCGAGATAGCCTTGCACCTTGCCGCGTTCGCGCGCCGGATAGAGATCGGCGACGATGGTCAGCGTGACCGGCTGGATCGCGCCCGCGCCGACGCCTTGTATCAGGCGGAACACGATCATGGCCGGCATCGACCACGCGAAGCCGGCGAGCACCGAGCCGAGCAGGAAGATCGCGATGCCCACGAGCATCACCGGTTTGCGTCCGTACAGGTCGGCGAGTTTGCCGAACACCACGGTCATCGCCGTTTGCGTAAGCAGGAACGACGAGAAGACCCAACTGTACAGATGCAGGTCGCCGAGTTGCGTGACGATCTGGGGCATCGCGGTGGAGACGATGGTGGCTTCGATGGCGACCATCGCCATGGAAGCCATGACGGCGGCAATGACTAAAGCACGCGACGATTGAGGGCTGCGGGACATGGAGGCGTTAGTATCGGGGTGTTGGGCGCGTCTGACGGCTTTGCAGGGGGGCTTGCCGCGACGCATCAGCGCGGCCGCACGTGGCGGCCGATGTGGAGTATGCACCTCGCGGAGAATGCGCGCTCGCAGCGTGGCACAGGGTTTGCGCGTTCGAAGTTCACTGTCGACACATGGAGGATCATTATGAGGATCGAATTCACCGGACGCCGCGAAGTGGTGGCGGCGGCACGCGTCGCCTTCGAGGCCAATGTGGACGGGACGGACGTCTGGTGCAGCGTGTCGCTGGATGCGCTGAACGACCATTTCGGCAACCTGGGCCCGTCGGCCCACGATCTGGTGGGCACCTTCGAGGCGAACCGTGCGCGGATTGAAAATGCTACGCGGCGGGTCCTCGAAAAGAACGGTGGTCGCTCGGTTGAACTCGAGACCGGCGATTTTAATTAGGTTTCGATGAGGCCGTGGCGGTTTCCGTAAGCCGTCGCGGCAGGCCGGATAGTGAGAGCCCGGCGCCTTGCGCGCCGGGCTTTTCTATCTGGTGAGCCTGCAACCTCGTATGCGCTGCGGGCGCGCATCTCTACGGCCGTCGCGGCAGCCTTCGAACGGCGAACCCATCGGCGACTTCTCCAGATCCAAGAACAATCCCTTCGACACGTGGCCATTATTCTATGAAGACGCGGCGCCTATATTGAGTCCAGCGGTCGCGCAATAGGTCATTCGCAGCACCGCCGACCATCAATTACTGGAGCTTGTTTTTATCATGAAGTCCTTGATCAACGCTGTTGTCGTCGTCGCTTCCATCGCCGCATCGGCCACGGTGTTTGCGCAATCGAATACCCGCATCACGCGCGAACAGGTACGCGCAGAACTCGTTCAGCTCGAACAGGCGGGCTACCACGTCGGCGACGGCGATCAGACCCATTACCCCGAGGCGGTGCAAGCGGCGCAAGCGCGCATTGCCGCGCAAAACAGCAGCGCGAGCGCCTACGGCGGCAGCGTCGCCGGTTCGTCGCAAAGCGGCCGGCCGGCGGTGTCGGCGGCTGACTGGAACGCGATGTATAGCCGTTGATTCAATGCGCTGCGCCATGCAGCGCTTCGGCGACCGGCGCAACGTGTCCGGCTTCGCGCCGTGGTGCAACGGACCCTTCCAGCGCAACGTCTATATCCGCTTCGTCGACGCAGGTACAGTAGTCATGCACGCACGACTTCCGGTGTGCGAGCGAGAGAGTTGGCCCCGGCTGGAAACAGCCGGGGTTTTTTTTCAAGTGCCGCGAACGGCGCGCAGGATTCATCATGAAGGCGCGCCAGTTCGGGATTCTTTTTCTGTTCTTCACCTCGGATATCCGCCGCAGGCATTCATGTCGGCTGGGCGCAGCCCGCCGCGCGCGGCTACGGTATAGTCACGCCAATCGATAGCACGCATGCCGCGGCTCGCCCGCACATGCATGGCGAACGTAGTCCCCGATTGTCTGGAGAACATCGTGCAGGAAATCATCAAAGGGTTCATCCGCTTTCAACGCGACGTCTTTCCGCAGCAGATCGCGTTGTTCAAGCGTTTGTCGGCGGCGCAAAGTCCGAGCACGCTTTTCGTGACCTGCTCGGACAGCCGCGTGGTTCCCGAGTTGCTTACACAGGTCGAGCCAGGCGCGCTGTTCGTGATTCGAAACGCCGGCAACATCGTGCCGTCCTATGGTCCGGAACCGGGCGGGGTGTCGGCCACCGTCGAGTACGCGGTAGCGGTGCTGGGCGTGCGCGATATCGTGATATGCGGCCACTCCAACTGCGGCGCAATGACGGCGATCTCGACCTGCATGAATCTCGATCATCTGCCGGCGGTGGCAGGCTGGCTGCGTCACGCGGATGCGGCCAAGGCGGTCAATGCCTCACGCACCTATGCTTCGGACGCCGAACGTCTCGATGCGCTGGTCAAGGACAACGTGATCGCGCAGCTTGGCAATATCCGCACGCATCCTTCTGTGGCCGTCGGACTCGCCAATAAGACCTTGCAATTGCATGGCTGGATTTTCCAGATCGAAACCGGCGTAATGCTCGCGCTCGATGGGCGCACTGGGGAATTCCTGCCGCTTGTCGACAATCCGGAAATTTACGCGGGCTGAGGCGTGGATGGCGTGTGAGGTTCCGATGCTGAGTCGGAGCCGCGGGTGCAGACACATCCGGCGATGAGGTGGCATCGAAAACCTCTTAGCGGCCGCTAGCGTCGCGGGAATTCATCCCTGCTGCGAGGCACGCCTGAAGTCCCCTTCAATCGACGAAGCACTGGAACGCCAGGCTGATGCGTGGCTCGCTCTCGCCCAGCCGCTTGGGAATGCCGTGCTCATGCGTGAACTGCGCCGCATAGCTCATGACGAGGCAACTGCCCGCTTCCAGTTCGACATGGAGCACCCGGCCTGCGCCCACCTTCGGACGGATCGACATGCGGCGGCTCGCGCCGAGCGAGATGATCGCGATCGGCTGCGCAGGCACTAGCCGATCGGTCTTGTCGCTGTGGAGCGCGACGCTGTCGCTGCCGTCGCGATACAGATTGAGGCCGACCCGATTGAACGGCGCGCCGACGAGTGCGCGCACGGCCTCGAATGCCTCGGCTAACGGCGCGGGCAGGTCGGCGGATTCGCGCGAAAACGTGGCAAGCAGACGCGGTACGGCGACTTCGCGCTCGTACATCATGCGTTGCTGGCTGATCCAGCCGATGTTCTGACGCGCCTCGTCGAACCAACGCTGCGCGATGGCGGCCGGCACTGCCTCGGGCAGGTAGCGGATGCCGCCCTCCCGGTCGTGGAGAACGGACACGGGCTCTGGGGCGAACAGGCTTGGCTGGGACACCATGGCGAGGTTGGCGGCGCGGAACGGTCAGGGCATTTCATTATACTGTGTTTTTATACAGTATTTTGAGGCTGCCTCGCCGAACGGCTTACCGGCACCGGTCGCTCGCGCGGGCAGTGGCACGCCTGAACGAGGCAGCCCATGCTCGATCGTGCCGCAACGATCGGCACCCGGAGGCCGGTGGCGTGGCAACAGGCGGACGCGACCCGCCTACTTTCGAAGACGCGCGTTTCGACATCGTCGCTTGTCAGTTCGGTGTCATGTTCTTCGCGGACAATGCGCGAGCGTTTTCGAAGCTCGGCGCGTACTTCGGCGCGGTGGCGTGCTGCTGTTCAACGTCTGGGATCGCATCGAGGAAAACGAATTTGCCGATACCGTCACGACGGCGCTCGCGGGTCTCTTCCCAACGAACCCGCCACGTTTCATGGCGCGCACGCCGCATGGCTATGTCGACAGGCAAGTGATTCATGCGATCTCGCGGAGGCGGGCTTTGGTGCGGCGCCGCGCTTCGAGACGATCGCGGCGCGCAGCCGCGCGGCATCGGCTCGCGAGCCGGCCGTCGCCTACTGTTAGGGAACGCCCCTGCGCAATGAGAGTGAGGCCCGTTTTGGCGGCGGTGTGAAGGAGGCGATGTCAGCGTGCGCGACGGCGATCGCCGAGCGATTCGGCACGGGGCCGGTTGAAGGGAAGGTTCAGGCGCACGTGGTTGTCGTGGAGCACTGATGGCAGATGGTAAAGGGCGGACACTGGCAGATCCAATCGGCCGTTAGCCGCCAGGATTCACGAGATCGTGTACCTGCTCTGCGTGCCGCCGTTGTAGAGGTTTCTGGCGAATTCCAGAATCTGGATGCGGTTGCGGTCGAACGCGGCCAGCAACGCGAGCTCATCCTCAAGTATGTCTGGATTAAGCTTCTTGAGCATTTTGTCGTCGACCAGGAAGGCAACCTCGCGGGAATTGTCGTAGCCCCAGAAGCACACACCGTGTCTGGAAGCGTCATAGACTCGACTGGGATTAGGAAAGTTAAGCATTACGCCGTCTTTCCACGCTATTCACCGATGCGGGTATATCGCCACTTGCTCGCGTTGACGTCGATGCGAGCGTCGTTTTCGCACCGCTTCTGGGCGCGCTCGCTTTCCGCTTTCGCCAGTGCGGCGGCGCGCTCCTTCTGAGTCGCGATGAAGTCGCTTTGCCTCGCTGGCGACGACGAATAGGCTTTGGTTCGGTTTTGCATGGTAGTTCCAATAGGTGTTTCAGACCGCTGTGCGACTGCGACGACGGGGTCTTGTGACCGGCCTCTTGATGAGCGGTGTGAACGAATGCTTGCCAGCTTACGGTCGGCGCTGCGGATTGAACGATCGCGCACATCGAACCCTATGACAATGCGCTCTTTGCCACAGCGATGCAAGCCCAATCGCGAAGTACGCTTTCATGTGTTTCGCAGTTCATCGCATCGACACGGTGCACGGAAGGCGGTCATGTATCGTGAGGCATTCAGCGGCATGTGACGACGCGTATCCGCGAGACCCGCAATGGTTGATAAGAAAACGGAAAATAAGGACGTTTAAGGTTTTTTTTCGCCGGTGTATGCTGGGGCACGATATCTGCCAAATCGCACACCCGGGCCGAAACGTTCGGTTGAAACGCTGTGCAGTTCCTTTCTGAAGCGAAGGCCTGATTGCCCTGTCACAGCGGTCTTCGGCACCACCAGTGACCCTTTGATCAGGTGAAACGACATGAGTGGGCCGCGAGGCCTCACTGTTCACCATAAGAGCATCTATCGCTATTCGGAGCCAGTGAGTTTTGGCGAGCATCGAGCGATGTTTGGGCCGCGCTCCAGCCATGACATGCGCCTCGTGACATCACAATTGTGCATGACGCCCACACCGACCCGTCTATATTGGCTGCATGATCTATTTGCGCGCCATGACGACCGAGATCAAAGACGGATTTCTGTATGTCCTGCGCACAGGGAAAGGCGTCTACTGTCCGGCAGGCCGTAGCGGCAACTGCCACGATTTCGCCGTACTGATGATCGATGCGGCCCACTCTGCTGGCTTTGCCGTACGCTTCGTCACCGGCTACATCTTTGTCCCGGATCACGACACCACTCAGGGAGGCGGCGCCGCACAGGCATGGTTGCAGATCTTTCTACCGGGGGCGGCTGGGTGGATTTCGATCCGACTAACAGCATCATCGGGAACCGGCACTTGGTCCGGGTAGCCGTCGCGTGGGACCAGCATCAGGCCTTGCCGCTGTGGGGACCCTGGACAGGCGCGCAAAACTCGTTTCTCGGTATGGATGTTGAAGTGAGCGTCACCGAGGACCGCTGTTGAATTTTTATAGGGAAGGCTGCCGCAATGAAACTGCGTGTTGGTTATGAACTGATTTACGAGTGCGAGCAGTACACCCCGATGATGCTGATGCTCAATACGCACTTCTCACGGGCGCAAGATGTGTTGCAGCCGGATCTGCTTGTCGTCGATCCGGCAGTAACCATCCTGCAGTATCGGGATGGTTTCGGTAATCTGTGCAGCCGCCTCGTCGCCCCACCGGGTCGAATCGAAATGTCGACGAGCGCGTTGCTCGAAATTTCCGGCCAACCCGAAGAACGGGAGCCTGACGGTCACCAGCATCCAGTCGAGGAATTGCCCAACGAATGCATGGTGTTTCTACTCGGCAGCCGCTACTGCGAGACCGATCTGTTGTCCGACGTTGCGTGGCAGCTTTTCGGGCAATCGCTGCCCGGGCGCGATCGGGTGCAAGCGATCTGTGACTTCGTTCATCGCCACATTGTGTTCGGCTACGAGTTTGCCCGGCCAACCAAAACAGCGTGGCAGGTCTACCACGAGCGACAGGGCGTGTGCCGCGATTTCGCTCATCTGGCAGTTGCATTGTGCCGAGCCATGAACATTCCTGCCCGTTACTGCACGGGATACATTAGTGACATCGGCGTGCCTCCGCCCCACAGTGCCATGGACTTCGCGGCCTGGTTCGAAGCCTATGTCGGCGGCTGCTGGCAAACATTCGATCCGCGCAACAACGTGCCGCGCGCTGGGCGCGTATTGATGGCCCGCGGACGCGATGCCGCCGATGTCGCGATAAGCAACACTTTCGGGGCGGCAAAGCTCGTGAAATTCGCCGTGCATTGTGCGCCGGAGGAGGTGTGAGTGGGCCAACGGACTTTTGGCAGGCCTCACATGGGCTCGCCAGGTTGGACCGCATGCACACCTGCTTGCCGTGTCGGCGACCGTCCGACTTGAGTCACGAAGAACGATCATAGATACGCGCAACAAACTCGCACCTAAGTCGCCGTCTCCGTTAGCGAACCCATCCCCGCACGCTCGAGCCACGAGCGGAACAGCACGACCAGTTCATCGTCTGACTTCCCGTCCGGAACGTAAGTGCAATAGCTCCGCGACGGCAGACGGGGGCCATCGAACGGAGCGACGAGCCGGCCAGCCGCGAGATCGTCGGCTACGAGCGCAGTCGGTCCCATTGCGATCCCTATTCCGTCGATGGCGGCCTGCAAAGTCAAATAGAAGTGGTCGAAGGTCAGCGTCGCAGCCGGCTTCAGGGCAGGGATTCCGGCCCGCGTCAGCCAGTCTGGCCAGAGTCGCGGCAGACTCGACGTATGCAAAAACGTATGCTCCCGCATATCGTCCGGCGTTCGCAGCGGTAATCGCAGCAGGAGCGCCGGGCTACAGACCGGCAGCCTTTCCTCGGAAAGGAAAGGCCGCATCGAGTAGCCATAGAACGTGTCCGGGCCGCCCCGGATGATGACGTCAAAGGCCTGCTCCACACTCTCCACCGGTTCGTTCGACGTCTCGACCTTGACATCTACATCGGGATGCTCCGCGCGGAATTGAGCCAGTCTCGGTACCAGCCAGCGCAACGTGAATGTCGCGGGCGCGTTGACGGACAGCGTCCGCGAGACGGGTTCCGGGAAACCATATCGGGCGGTGGCTTGCGAGAGTCGCTCGAACAGAGGGCCGACCTCCGCAAGGTAGGCCTTTGCCGCCGGCGTCAGCAACACGCGCCGGTTGTGCCGTTCGAATAATGCTGCGCCGAGCCACTCTTCGAGCAGCCGCACGTGCTGACTCACCGCACCCTGAGTCGCAACCGGGCGTGGCGAACGCAACGCGCCGTCTAACTGCTCACTGATGACAGCTCGACGCGCTTGCGTTGCAGGAACCGGCGCACGGCCGGATCGCGTTCGAGTCCGATCGCCAGCTCGTATGCGCCGAGCGCTTCGGCCGTCGCGCCGGCCCGTCCGAGCAGATCGGCGCGCGCGGCCCAGTACGGCTGGTAGTCGGCCAGCCGAGGATCGTCCGCATACGGCCCGAGCGCGTCGAGCGCCGCCTGCGGGCCGTCCCGTTCCGCCAGAGCGAGCGCGCGGTTCACCGCGACCACCGGCGACGCGGCAATCGCGAGCAGCGCATCGTAGAGCTGCACGACCTCGTCCCAGTTCGCACAATGCGTCTGGCAGCGGTGCACGTGCGCCGACTGCAGCGCGGCCTCCAGCTGAAAGCGTCCGATTGCGTTGAACGTGTTCGCGCGCCGCAGCAGTCTGTCGGCAGCCTCGAGCATGGGCGCGTTCCATTTCGCCGGATCCTGAGCGGACAGCGGCACGTAGTCACCCACCGCATCGCGTCGCGCGCCGCAACGCGCCTGCGCATACAGCATCAGCGCTAGCAGACCCAGCGTCTCCGGCTCCCCGGGCAACAGTTCGACGAGCAGGTGAGCAAGAAACAGCGCCTCGCCGGTGAGATCGCGCCGCCCGCTATCGCAGCCGGCCGGGTCGGTCCACCCCTCCGCATACACGGCATAGGCCGCTTCCAGCACCGCAGCCAGCCGGCCGGGCAACTCCTCGCGCCCGGGAACGCTGAACGGAATGCCGGCTTCGCGGATCTTGTTCTTCGCCCGCACGAGGCGCTTGCTCATCGCGGCGGGCGACATCAGGAACGCGGAGGCAATCGTCTTCGCTTCGAGCCCGAGCACCACCTGCAGCATCAGCGGCGTGCGAATCGCGGCCTCGAGCGCAGGGTGCGTGCACGCGAACAGCAACGCCAGCCGCCGGTCGGGCAACGCGCCCGCTTCACGCTCGTCGACCTCGTCAGCGAGGATCGTGAGCTGATTGACCACGTCGTCGCCGACGCGGCGATGGCGCGCGCCGTCGATCGCCCGCCGGCGCGCGACCGTCATCAGCCATGCTTCGGGATTCGCAGGGCAGCCTCGCGCCGGCCAGTCGGCGAGCGCGGCTGCAAACGCGTCGGCGAGTGCGTCCTCGGCTGCCGCAACGTCGCGCGTGCGCATCGCCAGCAGCGCGACGAGCTTGCCGTAGCTGCGCCGCGCGACCGCCTCGGCAATCGAACGCGCGGCGCCGTCGGCGTCAGGGCCGCAGCCGGACGAACTCATGCGGACGGCGCGTCGTACGGGGCAGTCCACACCGGGCGCACTTCCATGAGGCCGTGCGCCGCGCCGGGACAACGCGACGCCCACGCGATCGCCGCGTCCAGGTTCGGCACGTCGATGAGGTAGTAGCCGGCGAGTTGCTCCTTCGAATCGGAATACGGTCCGTCGAGTACCTGCGGCTTGCCGTCGACGAGCCGCACCGTGGTCGCCGCGTTCGTGTTCTGCAGCCGGTTGGCGCCCAGCAGAACCCCCGCGTTTTTCAACGATTCGGTGTACGCCTGATACGCGGCGACGCCTTGCTGCCGCTCGCTGTCGGTCATCTGGTTCCAGCCGTTTTCTTGGGAATAAATCATCAGCAGGTATTGCATATGAGCCTCCGTCATGGGTTGAGGCGGGTGAATGACATCGAGCCGCCATCACAATGACGCGCGGGCGGCATGCCGACGGACAGGCGGCCTCGAAAAAATCGAGGACCGCGCGCCGCTTTATTGGTTTGCCTCCACCGAGGAACCTGCGCGAGGGCGGATGGGGGCAGCCCGCCGCCGGCTCCGCGCGGCCTTCAATTTCGGCGGACCACTGCAGACTGCATTAAAGCCCTGTTTCCGCAGGTATCGCAACAACCCCAGCGAGGATGGCTTTCAATTGTCGTGGCCTTGTCTTCCACGCGATGACGGCAGCGAAGCACCCGCCGGCCGTCCGCTTCCTCGCGCCGCCAGATTTGCGACCGGCCGCCGTCGCGTCGACCACCACTCCAGCGCCCGTCGCATACCACGCGTCGTCGGCGGCGAGGAAAAGGGCGGTTTTAGCCACGTTCCCGATCCGCTTGAACGGCACCGTGGCGGCAAGGGCTTCACCGGACTGGCGCAGTTGCTTTTCGGGCAGCCCAGGATTGCTCGCGAAAGGCATGTCGATCGGGCCGGGGCTGACCGCATTGACGCGAACGCAGCGCGGCGCGTCTTCGCGATCCAGAAGAGCGCGCTGTATCTGCGCGACGCCAGCATCGTCAGGTATGCAGCCGTCCACGGCCAAAGAAAAAATATTTCAAACCCGCCACAATATGCGCCTCCCTCAAACGTCTTCAGACGCATGGAACCGCCACCCACCTCGGACACGATGACCGAACGAGACAGCGACATCACCGCGACCGTGGTGCGTGAGCGCGCGAGGCTCGTCAATTTCATCCGGCGCCGCATACGCGACCCGAACGATGCCGAGGACATCCTGCAGGATGTTTTCCAGGAATTCGTGCGGGCGTGCCGGCTTCCCGCGCCGATCGAACAGGCGAGCGCGTGGCTTTTCCGTGCCGCGCGCAATCGCATCATCGACCGTTTTCGCAAGAAGAAGGAAGAGCCGCTGGCGGATCTCTTCGAGGAGGACGACGCCGACGGTGAGTACCGCCTCGACCTTTCCCTGCCGGCGCACGATGCGGGTCCCGAAGCCCTCTACGCACGCGCCGTATTGCTCGACGCATTGCAGGAGGCGCTCGATGAGTTGCCGCCGGAGCAACGCGAAGTGTTTATCGCGCACGAACTGGAAGGGCTGTCTTTCAAAGACATGGCGACGGAAAGCGGCGTGACGCTCAATACGCTGCTGGCGCGCAAACGCTACGCAGTCTTGCATCTGCGCGCCAGGCTTCAAGCCATTTATGACGAACTGGATATTTAGAGGAGTGGACGGATGAACTTTCGAATCAGATGGGCAGGCAAGGCGCTGCTCGTGGTGATCGGTATAGGTGTGCTCGGATGGGCCGTCATGATGCTATGGAACTGGGTCGTTCCGGCGCTGTTCATGGGCGCCCGTACGATCGATTTCGCGCATGCCCTTGGCTTGCTGGTTTTGAGCCGCATCCTGTTCGGCGGATTCCGCGGACGCAGTGGCTGGCGCGAGCGCCGGCATTGGCGTAAATGGGACGCCATGACGCCGGAAGAGCGGGAACGATTCCAGTCGGCATGGTGCTCGCGGTCGGCGCGTCCGGTGCCTCCCGCACGACGCGCGGAAGATTGAACCTATGCAAACAAGCCGGATAAAAAACCGGCTGATCCGGGAGAACGTATGACATCTACGGCCACCACGCTTTTGCATCGGCTTCACGAACAGAGTCAGACTGAAGTGATGGCCCGCGCCCGCGCGCGGTTCCGTGGATCGAGTGAAGAGTTTCTGACGCTCGCGGAGGAATACGACACGCTCGCCCCTCGTCTGCGTGGACGATTCCTCGAAACGCTCGGGCTCTCCAGCGAAGATTTCGAATCTTCGCAAGACACGGCGCTGTCGCTGGCGGTGTCCGCGGAAACGGGGCGATTTTTACGCAACATGGCGCTCGCGCACAAGCCGGCTCGAATTCTCGAACTCGGCAGCTCCTGCGGTGTATCCACGCTGTATCTCGCCGAAGCGCTTCGTATACTCGGCGGCGGCGTGGTTGTGGCGACCGAACTCGATCCTGCGAAGTGCGCCCAGCTTCGGGCTCATGTTCGAACGGCGGGTGTGGCGGCATACGTCGATCTTCGGGAGGGCGATGTCTTCCAGACCGTTTCCGAACTGCACGGCACGTTCGACATGGTGTTCATCGACGTCTGGGCCGATACGTATCTGGATCTGTTCAGGCAGACCGAGCGCCTGCTACGTCCGGGAACGATTATTCTCGCCGACAACATGTACACCGCCGAAGACGCCGTTCGTCCATACAAGCAGTACCTCGACGGCAATCCGCGCTTTGCAACCACGACGCTGGACTTCGAATCGGGGATCGAGTTTACGGTCGTCGTTTCGTAGGTCGACAAGCAGGGCGCTCTTCTTCGGAGAACGACAGATCCGCGCTCTCAGGCGCCCACGCCCGACGCAGCAGACAAAACTCACCCACCAACGAAAACGCGGCGCATCGAACCCGATGCGCCGCGCGCCACAACCGACAGTCCCGAAAGACCACCGGTCACGTGCCTTTACCCTCCATCAATTCGACGTCACGAGCGAATCGGACGGCACGATGCGAAGCGCGCCCGGATTATCCGCCGCCGGATTCGACCAGCGCAGATGCATGCTGGCCGGCCCCGTGCCGTGCACATACTCGACCTTGATCGACGCGCGCTGCTTGGCCGCAAGCCGGGCCTTGCCGCTGACGGTCGATTGCGACGCGCTCTTCTTGTCGATCACCTTCACGCCATTGATCCACAGACGCGCCACGTTGTCGCTGTCGATCGAGAACGTGTAGGTGCCTTCCTTCGCTGCCTGGATCGCGCCGGTCCACCGCACGCCGTAGCCGGTCGCGTTGACGCCCGCCGAGGCGTCAGGCGAATCGGTGCCGCGCTCGGTGTTCAGATCGAAATCGATCATCGGCGTAATCGACGTCTTCACCGGCGCGCTCGCGAAGGTCGGATCGTTGTAGTAGCCGACCTGCAGCACCGGCAGCTTGACGTTGAAGCCGCCCGTCAACGCCTGGGTCTCCGACGTTTGCCACGGATGGCCGTCCGGATAGATCGTCCCCTGGAACGGCGTCGCCGGCTCGACCGAGGCGGGTGCGCCCGGCACTTCGCCCCAATGGAAGCGCGTGTTCGTGCGGCCGATCATCAGCTCCCACACGATGAAGCCGGTCGTCCCGCCGTAGTTGGCGACGATGCCCGGCATGGTTTGACCCGCGGTGCCCGTGAAGCCGCGTTGCAGCGTCTCCGAGTTCAGCGCGCTGACATTGCTGCCGTTCGCCGGTGCGCCATACGGATTGCCGTACGGGTGGAATGCGTAAAAGTCCGAGAAGTACGTGCCTGCATCCTCCTGCACTTGTGGCGAATTGATCGGCTGCGTCGCGCCCGCATTCAGGATCGCGATGCGCGCGTCGTTCATCATGACCGCGCGCGTGTTCTGCAGCGAGCCGTTGCCGCTGCAGCCTGGCTCGTTCATCGGCTCCCAGAAGATGATGCGCGGGTCGTTGCGGTGCGGCGCCACGAAGTCGGTGATGTAGCTCGCGAGGCTCTGCTTGTACGTGACGGCGGAGTTGGACGCGCTCGGCTGGAAATACGCCTGTTCGACCGGCGTGCCCGGCGACTGCACCCACCGGCTGTTATGCACGCCCCAGACCGGCGCCGCCTGCGGACCGTACTGCGGCGTCGCGTTCCAGCAATCGTCGTAGAAGATCGGCGAGACCTTGATGCCGTGGCGCGCGGCAATCTTCAGCAGGTTTTCGAACTTGCTCAGGAATGCCACGCGATCGTTGGCCCACACGAGGTAGTGCAGGTACACGGCGATCGTGTTCATGCCGTAGGTCTGCGCGTACGTCAGCTCGCGGTTGACGATCTCGGGGTCGTAGTTCTCCCAGAAGTCGATCGCGTTGACCGCGTTCGACGGCGTGTAGACCGCGCCGACCACCTTCGAAAAATCGAAGCTCGGCGAAGTCACGCTCGGATACGTGTGGATCGTGATGTTGCTGAACGTCGCGCCGACGCCGAAACGCCGCAGCCCGAAGCTGCCCGACCTGAACACCGCGGGCAGGGCATTGGTGGCGTCGTTGACGCTGATCACGCGCTGCTTGTCGAGGTCGACGGTGATTGCCGTGCCGCTCGTCGTCACCTTCAGATGGTGCGTGCTGCCGCCGACGACCGTACTCACCGGGTACGAGATGAAGTTCGTCCAGTTGTTGTTCTGGCGTCCTACGACGACCGAGTGCGTGCCCGTATCGAGGCCGATGAAATAGCCGGTCAGGCTGTCGGGGCCGCCGGCCGTCGGGTTGGTCGTGCGCACGATGAAGCCGGCGTTCGCGGCGCCGCTGCCGACCGGCGCGCTGACCGTCACGTCCGCTTCGTACGACGCGGTGGCATAGGTGCTGGCGAGCGCGACGGTCTTGTCGCCGGCGCCGGTGCCGTTGGTGGCCGGCGCGGGAATCGTGATGCTCGCGTTGCTCGTGCCGGGGCGCCAGCCTTCGGTCGAGCCGGGCGCGAGGTAGTTCGTGAAGTCGCCGAACGAGAGCGTGGTCGTGGAGACCGGCGTGGGCGGTGCCGGCGGGGTGTAGGGCGGCAGGTCGAGGGTGGGATCGGCGATCACGAGCGGCGGTGTCGTCGTTTTCATGCCGAGCGGCACGCTCTTCGCGGCCTTGAATTCGCTCTGGACGTTGGCCGCGTCGGCCTGCGCCGCGGCGGAGGCCGCGGCTGCCGCCGAAGCCGATGAATCGACTGCGTTGACCTGCTTGTCCGCCGACGCGGACACATTCGGCGACCCGTCATTACCGCCGCAAGCGCCCAGCATGGCGAGCGTCGCCAGCACAAAGTAATTGCGCACCTTTATCTCCTGATGTCCCCGCTTAATTGATGGTCATAATTATTATTAAATCTGCATGCGGCCGTGGATGGTGGCACCGGACGCATCGATGCGGAAATAGATATGAATAATATTATTAGTTTGGCCGGGCTGTATCAGTACATACCCGCAATTGTCGAATGAACGCCACCGGGATACGCGCGAGGGGGACGGGCGGCAGATCATGCGCAATGGATTAACCGCGGCTGCCGCTGTCGATCGGTCACAAGGCGGCAGGCATAATCCGTTTTCCAGCCGCTCGCGCGAACAATGCGATGTAGTGTTCGCGCGATCCGGCGATGCACTGCTTCGCTCGCCCTCAGGACAACCTATGCTGCCTTCCGTCGCCATTCGCCCGAGCGCCGTGCCCCTGCGCAGCGTGGCGCTGATCCTCGTCTCGATGTTCTGCTTTGCGGTCGTCGATGCGCTGGCCAAATCGGTGGCGCTCGCCTATCCGGCCAACGAGGTGACGTTCTTCCGCATGCTATTCGGCCTGTTTCCGGCGGTGGCGGTGTGCCTGCGCGGCAAGCCGCTCGCCGCACGCCTGAAGCATATGGATGTGCGCGGGCAAACCCTCCGCTCGCTGACCTTGCTCGGCGCATCGGGCCTGTTTTTCGCGGGCCTGCCGTACATGCCGCTCAGCGAAGCGGTGGCGATCGTGTATTCGGAGACCTTGCTGGTCATCGTGCTCGCGCCCCTGCTGTTGAAGGAAGCGCTCAAGCCGCGCGATGCGCTTGCGGCCGCAATCGGTTTTATCGGCGTGCTGTTCGTGGTGCGCCCGGACGGTGCGCATTCGAGCTGGCTCGGTCCCGTTCTGCTGATCGCGAGCGCGTTGTTCGGCGCGCTGTCGATCATCCAGATCAAGCGCATTCGCGCCACCGACGATTCGGCCACCACCGTGCTGTACTTCACCGTGGTCGGCACGCTCGTCATGGGCGCGTCGCTGTTTTTTGCGTGGCGCACGCCGTCGTTCAACGCGCTCGCGGTGATGGCGTTGCTCGGCGCGTTCGCCACCGCCGGCCAGTTGCTGATGACGATGGCGTTCCGTCAGGCCGACGCCGGCGCGCTCGCGCCGTACAACTACACGAGCATCGTGTGGGCCGCGCTATTTGGCTACCTCGCGTGGGGCGAGACGATCGGCGCGATGTCGCTGCTTGGCATCGCGCTGATCGTCGGCAGTTCGATTGCGGTCGCCATGCGCCGGAAACCGGAAGAGGGGCCGCTGGTGTAGGCGTGCGCGGTTCTGCTCTTTTTGCGGCCGAAAATGGCTGGCGTTTGGTTCGGAGTCCACCCATTCAATCGTCTTAACAGAACTGGCTCTTCCCGCCATACGGCCTGCCTGATCCGCCGATTCGACATCCGCCAAACATAAACAGAAAATTGGATGCATCCAGTGCGCGTGCGCTTTCGTACGTGGATTGATCGGTCGGAAGTTGCGGCCGTGACGGCGGCATCCATCGTATCGATCGTCGCTGACCCTCTGATCAATCCGGGCGCGTTGCGCGCGCCGTCATAGGGCACGCACGGCGCCATGTCCATTATTGGAAGGGGATACGTTGTGTACAGCGAACCTGGAAAGGTGGTGTTCACGGGCATCGTCATGGGCGTCCTTGCGATCGGCGCTTTGTTGTACGTGTCGGAGTCTGAAGACGACGGGTCGCCGGCGGATGAACTCGACCTCGCAAGTCGTGACGAGCTGGCGCATTCCGCGCGCGGCGACGTCACAAGTGGAGCGGTCACGTACGGCGCCGTCAAATCTCGCAGCGATTCGGCCGCAAGCGCAACGGATCGTTTGCACGCGGCGCGCAGAAGTCTGCTGCGCGACGATGTCGCCGCCGCACGCGCGCAACCGGATGCGATACGTGCGACGCGCCAGGATGACGGCCCGGTGCTCGAGGTGAAGAAGCGGGCGCAGGCGGATCAGGAGCGGCGTGCGCTTGCGGTATCGCAAGCAGAGAAGGCTGCGCGAGCGGTGGAGAAAGCGGGGCGAACGCCGGCCTCTTCGCAGGTGAAAAGCGCTCACTCGCGCGATAGCCGCATTGCCACGCGCGCGCATTCGAATCATGTGCCGAGCTATACGAAGAACCCGCGTGCGGCCGAAACCGTGACGGCGGTTCCTGGCGGTTATAGCGCACGGAGTGGGAGCGTGTCGGCGGCGAGCGCGCTGCCTCATGCAAGTGAGTCGGCCGATGTGCCGCGTACGATGAAAGCGGTGGAGAACGCGCCCGCGACGCACGATGCACCCATTGTGCCCATCGCGCCGCTTGCAGAGGCGCCGTTGCAACAGCCGCAGCTTGATGTGCAACCCGCGCTGTCGGCACCGCAGACCGAACCGGTCGCGCAAGCCCTGGTGTCGCCACCGCTGGTTCAGACCATGCCGTCAGGCGGCGTATTACCGAAGCTGGACGGCGGACCGAAATCGCGCGCGCAGGTACGCGCGGAGATCGTTCACGCACGGGAGGACGGCAGCCTTCCCGCGTTCGGCAATCCCGACCCCGCCGGCCCGAGCGGCGCGCCGAATCTGACGGGTGCGCCGCGTCCGTGAATGCGGGCGCTGCGCGGTGCAGCGTTTCGCATCGCGATGTCTGCATCGCTTCGCCACTGTGCGTCGAGGCACACGCCGGCCAGACACGATCGCACGCTCCGGACCGGCGACGCTCAGCGCAGTGACTCGGCCAGCCGCGCGAAGGTCGGCTCGTCGGTGCGATCGAACGCGAGCGGGGTGACCGACACGCGCCCCGAGGCGACCACGGCGGTTTCGCTATCGAGATCGTTCGCACGCGTGCCGCGTTGAAAACGTAACCAGTGATAAGCCATGCCGCGAGGGTCGACTTGCGGTAGCACGTCGATATCCTCGACGAGGCCGACGCCTTGCTTCGTTGGCGTGAGCGGACCAGCGGCGGCCGCGTCGACATCGGGGAAATTGATGTTCAGGCAGGTCGGCGCGGCATGCTCGATCGCGAGCAACTGACGGATCACCCCGGGGGCGAGCGCGCGTGCGGTATCCCAGCGCACCTTGTCGCGATTGCTGAAGGTCTGGCTCAGCGCGAACGACGGCAGCCCGAGCAGCAGGCCGGTCATCGCCGCCCCGACGGTGCCCGAGAACATCGTCTCGACGCCGAGGTTGCCGCCGCGATTGATGCCGGAAAGAACCAGCGTGGGCGGCGCGTCGCGCATCAGATGGCGCACGCCCATCACGACGCAGTCGCCAGGCGTGCCCGTCACGCCGAAACGCCGCTCGCCCTGACGGCTCACGCGCAGCGGCGAATGCAGGCTGATCGAATGCGAGGTGCCGCTCTGATCGTGTTCGGGCGCGACCACCCAGACTTCGTGCGCGAGTTCGGCGGCAACGGCTTCGAGCACGGCGAGGCCGGGCGCGTCGATACCGTCGTCGTTCGTCAAAAGCACTCGCGGCACTTTGGATTCGTAGGTGGACATCGCAGCAAACTCCTCTTGGTGGATAAGGAAACGGAAGACTCATTATCGGACTATCGGGGCTCGCGTGTCGCGAGCGGCGACGCGGCGCGCATTCGTTGCGGATATCGAGCGGCTATGCAAAGGTTTATCGTCGGGTTTTAAAATGAGCAAAGACTATTTGCTGTTCAGGCAATAATGGTGGAAATGCTCGATGAGCTGACATTTCATTACTATTGGTTCCGATCGAAACTAAATGGAATGAAAAGTAGTTGCGCGGGCGCTGTGTCAGGCAGCAGGGTGGATAGTTATGTGCCGCGCCAGAACCCGTGAAAAACCAATAAAATCAGATGTTTTTTGCAAGCGGTGAAGGGCGGCGCAGCTGTTTTTAATTCCTGCTCTGTCCAAAAATGCTTGTCCTGGTCGGTGAAATAAACGGAAAGCAAAAAAACGTCGAAGTCGTAAAAACACAACGCCGTGATCAACTGAAAAATAGTTTTTCAATTTGTCGGCTATTCTCCGCCGCTCGATGGCATCCGCCATTCGAATCTGGAGAGAAATCAATGAAAAAATTCGTACTGTCGAGCCTCTCGCTCGCGCTCGTCAGCGCTGCGGGCGCCGCTCACGCGCAAAGCTCCGTCACGTTGTATGGCCTGATCGACACGGGTCTTACCTACACGAACAACTCCGGCGGCAGCAAGAACTTCCAGCAGGCGAGCGGCCTGCTCAACGGTAATCGCTGGGGCCTGCGCGGTTCGGAAGATCTGGGCAACGGCCTGAAGGCGATCTTCGTGCTTGAAAGCGGCTTCAACCTGTCGACCGGCAAGATGGGCCAGAACAGCCGACTGTTCGGCCGCCAGTCGTTCGTCGGTCTGTCGAGCGATCAGTATGGCGCGGTGACGCTCGGCCGTCAGTACGACAGCGTGGTCGATTATCTCGGCCCGCTCGCGCTGAACGGCACGCAGTACGGCGGCACGCTCGCCTCGCATCCGTACGACAACGACAACCTGAACAACTCGGTACGTATCAACAACTCGGTCAAGTACCAGAGCGTCAATTACGGCGGCTTCAAGCTCGGCGCGCTGTACGGCTTTTCGAACGCGGCGGGCAGCTTTGCCGACAGCCGCGCTTACAGCGTCGGCGCGTCATACACGTTCGGCGGCCTGAAAGCGGCGGTCGGTTATCTGCAACTGAACGGCGCGGGCTCGACCACCAATTCGAGCGGCGCGGTGGCCGCGGGCGACTCCACCTTCACGGCGGCGCGTCAGCGTACCTATGGCGCGGGTGTCAACTACGCGTTCGGCGCGGCGAATGTCGGCCTCATGTTCACGCAGACGCAACTGAGCGACGCGAGCGCGATCGGCACGTCGGCATCGGGCACGACGAGCGGTCTGACGCTCAATGGCGGCAGCGCGCGTTTCACGAACTACGAACTGAACGGCCGTTACGCATTGACGCCGGCGTGGACGGTCTCGGGCGCGTACACGTTCACCGACGCGCGTCTGAACGGGGCGAGCCCGAAGTACAACCAGCTCACGTTGCAGACCGACTACGCGCTGTCCAAGCGTACCGACGTCTATGCTGAGGCGGCTTATCAGCATGTCGGCAGCACGGGCAACTCGGGCGTCACGGCCGATATCGTCGGCGTGAGCGCATCGTCGACCGATACGCAGGTGGTCGGCACGGTGGGTATCCGTCATCGCTTCTAAGCGGACGCTTTAGCGTCACGCTGCGAAAAAGCCCGTCACTGACGTAATGCCGTTCAGTTAAGGTCTTTTCTAAGATACCGGACGGAGTAACGTGAAGGGCGGGATTTGACGACCCGGTCGCATGCGCGCCCGGGTCGTTTTTCATTCGGAAGAGACTTGAGCCGTTCGCGCAGGCGCCGAAGGCATGCGGGCAACTTTGCATAGGCCGGCGTGAGGGCGGCCCACATGAGTTCGTGCTGGATCGTATGGAGGGCGCGCACGAAGCTGATGTCGGTCGGTGCGAGTTTCGCCTCCCATGCGGCGCTGGCGATCTCACGGCGAATCAGGTTGTAGGCGATCAACGCCCCCCATATCTCCTGATACCCCCCTTCGACGGTGCGGCTGCGCAGGGTCAACTCCGAACCCAGCATCGATTGCTTGAGCTCCCCGTAGCTGGTTTCGATCTGCCAGCGACGCTCGTAGCAGGCAACGATATCGGCAGGTTTGAAGCGTCGGCGATCCCCGAGCGAAGTCAACAGCACGCGTTCGCGTCCACGCGCGTCGATGGTTCGGATCGCCCGCGCATTCCAGTATTCGGGCAAAGCCGGACACTTTTTGCGCGCCTGCGGCGAGACGCGCATGCGCACCGTCGCATCGTCAGCGGTACCGGAGATCACTTCCCAGCAGGTATTTGCTTTGGCCGGAATCAGGAAGTGACGATTGGGCGCGTTCATCGTCAGACCACACAGGATTTCTGCGGCCAGAAAGCCCTTGTCGAACACCGTCAGCGAGTCTTGCGGGATCTGCGGCAGCAGGCTTTTGGCGTACACCATTTCGTTGGTGTCGTAGCGACCGAAATTGATATCGGCCACCAGATGCGTTGGAATCGCCGTGAGCGTCACGGCGCGCACCTGCGGATAACTGGCCACCTTGCCACTGGCATAACCTTGCGCGCCAAAGTGTTCACGGTTTGCCGGACTGTCGGGTACGCGCAGCGTGGTGCCATCCATCGCCCAAAGACTTAATCCCTTGAACGCATGATGAGCCGCGTCCTGAGTCGTCCACGCCCGCGCTGTCTGCTCGAACAGCCAGGCCATCGGCGCCTCGCCCACGCGCTGGCGCGCCTGCGCCACTGCGCTCTTGCTGACAAACGGCGCGGCCTCGTTGGGCAAAGCCAGATCGAGACTGTCGAGTACTTCGCTGATCGACCAGTGCCGGTACATCGCCAGCGCGATTACTAACCACACCACCTGTTCAGCCGGCAGGCGACGGCGCCGGATGCTCGCCGTGCCGGTTGCCTCGACCGCACGTTTGATCCACTCGTAGGGCAGATGCTCGGCCAACCGTCGCAGATCGGCCGGCTCCTGTGCTTCGATCACGTATGTGAGGTGGTTGGCAAGCATCGCGCCGACAAGTTAACAGCTCAGCGCAACGTTTACAACCACTTCCTACACCAAAAATAAAATGCCGTTCAGTCGCTTAACTGAACGGCATTACCGTCACTGACGGGCTTTTCTCACTTCTTTCTTGCGTCTTCTGATTTTGTTGCCGGGCGCGTACCATGCAGACTGCTTCGTGCGCCGCCCGGACCCTGACTCCCACCCCGACCGGCCACAAACGGACTTCGTCGGCGCGTGATCGAGCTGGCCGCGCGCGTCACCCATCACCTCGTGCCGGATGTACAGACATGCAGATAGAACCGTTTGAGATCGCCATTCCCGATCGTGACATCGACGATCTGCGCGAGCGCATTCGCGCCACGCGCTGGGCGCCGGGCACGCCGTCGCCTGCATGGCAGCAAGGCGCCGACCCCGCGTGGTTGCGTGAACTGGCGACGTATTGGGCCGAACATTTCGACTGGCGCGAGGCCGAACGCAAGTTGAACCGGCAGGCGCAGTTCATGACCGACATCGGCGGCCAGAGCGTGCACTTCGTTCATCGGCGTGGCGAGGGGCTCTCGCCTTATCCGCTGGTGATCACGCATGGCTGGCCCGGTTCGTTCTTCGAGTTTCACACGTTGCTCGACCAGCTCTGCGACCCGGCCGCGTTCGGCGCCGATCCCGCCGACGCGTTCGATGTCGTCGTGCCGTCCCTGCCAGGCTTTGCGTTTTCGCCCGCGCCCGCGCAGCCGGGCACGTCGGCGTTTCAGGTCGCGGACCTGTGGGTGTCGCTGATGCGCGGTCTCGGCTACGAACGCTTCGGTGCTCAGGGTGGCGACCTCGGCGCGGGCGTGTCGATCGCGCTCGCCGCACGGCATCCGCAAGCCGTCGACGGCATCCATCTGAACTTCCTGCCCGGTTCGTATGAGCCCGCGATCGGCGCGGCCCGGCAGCCGCTCACGCCCGACGAGGAAAAATTCCTGCGCGATAAAGCCGAATGGGCCGCGCTCGAAGGCGGTTATGCGCATATGCATAGCACCAAACCGCAGACCGCGGCCGCCTCGCTCAACGATTCGCCGGTGGGGCTTGCCGCATGGATCGGCGAAAAGTTTCGCGCGTGGAGCGATTGCGACGGCGATGTCGAGCGGGTGTTCTCGAAAGACGAACTGCTCACCAACATCTCGCTCTACTGGCTCACGCAGAGCATCGGGTCGTCGATGCAGATGTATTGGGAGAACCGCTTGCAGCCGATGCGTTTCATCGACGGGCAGCGGGTCGTGCCCCCGGTCGGCTACGCGCATTTTCCGAAGGAACTGAGCCATCCGCCGCGCAGCTGGCTAGAAAGAACCTTCGATGTGACGCAATGGACCGACATGCCGAGCGGCGGGCATTTCGCGGCGATGGAAAAGCCCGGTTTGCTTGCGACCGAGATCAGGCAGTTTTTCAGGCCGTTGCGGGAGAAGAAAGGCTAGCGAGGCGGGAGGCGCAAGTACGCCGCCTGCTTTGTCAGCCCCGCATAACCCAAGCATGGAAGCGCGGCAGCACGCTCGCCAGCACCCCGCGCGCGTCCGCATAAGCATGCGACGCGGAACGCGCCACGCTGGACTACTTCGAGACGAACTCCGCAGCGCGCGCCGTCGTCTTGGCAGGCAGGATCAGATGGGCGGGCGCTTTGCGTTGTACCGAGGTACATGCCGGTAAGCAGGTTATCAAGTCACCCTTATCAATTCGATCGACAAGATCTTCAACCACGTCAGCATGATGCAACGGCGCGTTGCTCGAAAAGAGGCCCGCTTCGGTGACTTTTTTCACCGAACCGTTTCTGGCGCCGCCTGTGCGTCGCGCGTCTGCGCGGCGGGCTGCGGCGCGTGATGAAGCGCGTGATGAAGCGGATCGTCAGGACGTTGAACGTCGAAACCCCTCGCTGTCCGCCTGGAAGGTAAACGCGCGCCATGCTTCACATTTTCACGTCGATGCGTCCGTAGACTCCGTTTGTTTCGTCATTCGGCCCGGCGGCGAAAAACAGTGTGTTGACCGGCTGATTGTCGAGCCCATTGCCGAACGCGATACCCCATAAGCCGCTTTGTGAGAACGCCGAGCCGTTTGGCAGATTGATCGGGCCGTGCGGCTCGCCGCTCGCGGGATCGAATGCGTTGATCGTGCCGTCGCCGAAGTTGCCGATCAGCACGTCACCGCTGAAGCGGCCGAAATTGGCCGGCGCTTGCGTCACGCCCCACGGCGCATTCAGCGGGCCCGCCGACGCGAAGCGCTGCATCAGATTGCCCGCCGTATCGAAGACATCGACGAAACCGAGGCCGGCGCCGTCGACGTTGTCGTGGGCGGCCGCATCCTGTTTCGCGTAAGTCACGAAGAGCTTTGTGCCGATCGCCTGAATGCCGAACGGCGCGAAGCCGGCGGGCAGCGTCGAGTCCTGAAACTTGCCCGGCATCGCCACCTTCGCGAAGCCGCGGTCGAACACGTCGATTCTGTTGTTATGAAAGTCGGTCGCATAGAGGAAGTTGGCGCCGCCGTTGTTCGCCAGTGCGAGTCCCTTGTAGACCGCGCCGGCACTGCCGCCGTCGAACATGACGAATGCGACGGTGGGCGCGACCGCGGGCGCCCACGCAGCGATCGTGCCGCCTTCACCTGCGAAGATGAATGCGCCGACGCCGGTTTTGCCGCCTTGTGTGACGCTGAAATCGCTGGTGCCGTTGAACACGATGCCAGTCGGACTGGCAGGTCCGGCGGTTCCATTCGGAATACTGACGACAAGCGATTGCGGCGTGCCGTTGCCGTCATACAAGGTCGCCAGCGAGGTAGCGTTGTCGGCCACCCAGACGAAGCCCTTCGGGTTGAACGCGACGCCCCACGCGTTTTTCAGGTTTGAGTCCGTGTGCGCTGCCGCGACCGAGCCATCGGACACCAGCATGGTCGAAACAAACGACTGCGTGCTGAGCGAATCGGAACTCCCTCCGCACGCGACAAGGCTCGTCAACGCTGCGCCGCCCACGACGGCGCTCAATACCTTAAGCACGGACTTCATGGCTGCACCTCCCTGATGACCGACGGTCATTGCGCCTATTGAACGCATCGGGTCGCGGCTTTATTCCGCGGTTCGAAGGGATTTTTTGAATGGCGTTGGCGAGGCGTTGGCGCGAGCTGCGCGACTTGCGTGAGTAGCCGGTTGTTGACCGATCGCATCGGTTTATCGGAATCCGCCTGTAGTTCGAATGTTCGGTTCGCAGGCTTACTCGTGCGCAATGTGAATGACGCGATCGCCAGCGGCGTACAAGGACACAGGTTAGCCAGTGCCGCCCCCTTCGCGGATGAACTGCCGCGTCACGCCGTTGAGATTGCGTGGCTGTTCACGATCGCCCGCGCAAAAAAAACTTGACGCTGTGCGTCCATCGCTTATAGTTCACCATATGGCGAAGTCTCCAGTCAGTCAACTCGATCGTACTTTTTCCGCCCTCGTGGACCCCACGCGGCGGGCCATCCTCGCGCGTCTGGAGCGTGAGCCCGGCCTCTCAGTGACGGAAATCGCGCGTCCGCTGCCGCTCAAGCTGCCGGCGGTCATGAAGCATCTCGACGTGCTCAGCGACGCGGGTCTGATCGCTCGCACGAAGAGCGGCCGAACCGTGTCGGTCGAACTCGTCGCCGCGCCGATGGAAGAGGTGATGGCCTGGCTGCGGCGCTATGAACGTTTCTGGTCCGCGAGTCTCGACCGGCTCGCCGATTTTGTCGAAGGGGAAGAGCAATGATGGAAGAGAAGCCGAGCCTGACGATCGTGCGGCGCCTGAAGGCGCCCCCGGCGAAGGTCTACGCGGCATGGACGCGCCCCGAGTTGATGGCGCGCTGGTGGGGACCCGACGCCGGGCCGGTGCTGAGCGCCGAAGCCGATCCGCGCGTAGGCGGCCGCTTTCGCGTGGTGTTTCAGACGCTGGATGGCGAGACGCACGATTGCCGCGGCGAATACCAGCAGGTGGAAGTGGATCGCAAGCTCGTCTTCACGTGGCAGTGGGTCACGCTGCCCGAGCGGCGCTCTCTCGTGACGATCCAGTTTCGGCCGATTGACGCAGGCACCGAAATGACCTTCACGCACGCGCAATTCTTCGACGAAGCCGCGCGCGATGGTCATCAGGCCGGCTGGAGCGGTGCGTTCGAGAAGCTGGACAGTCTCATCGCCGAACTGGAAAGCGCAGTCGATAGCGATTAAATGTACTGCTTGCCAAACCCGCACTATGGCATTTGTTTTGGACAGGCACCCGCGAGCGTGCCGTTATGCGAAGCATTTCGTTTGCAAATTGAATGCAGCGGAGTCTGACCTTTAGCCGGCGCGTTTTTTTTTGAAGGTTTCGGCCCGTAGTGCTTTGGGAAAACGATGGCAAATGCGGCAACCAACCGGGAGTCACCATGAGCTTTATTTTTGCCCTGCTCCAAAAGATCAGCGATCTCTTTGCGTCACCCCATCTGCCGCTGGATTCGGACTACTCGTTCGAGGCGCGTAGCCGCGAATCGAAGCGCATGCGTAAGGCACTTGCTACGTTGTTCCGCATTGAGCAGAGCGACAAAAACTAGTTGAACCGACCCTCGCGCGGACCACCGCGTGAACGGGCGCACTTCAGGTGCGCCATGTCGGTCACCCCATGATATGAGTGCATACCGAGGTAGAACATGAAGCTCTACTATGCTGAAACGCTCGCGCCCCGCAAGGCATGCGCGGTTGCCAGATACTTAGGGATACCAATCGACTATGTGTTCGTCGATCTGCGAAAGGGCGAGCAAACGCGTCCTGACTATCTCGCGATCAACCCGAACGGCAAGGTGCCGAGCCTCGTCGACGGCGAGAAAAAACTCTGGGAAGCCGACGCGATCATCTGCCATCTCGCGCAGCGTGCGGAATCGGGACTCTGGCCACGCAGCGCGCAGCAGCAGACCGACGTGGTGCGCTGGCTGAGCTGGAACAGCCAGCATCTCTACCGGCAGGGAGGCTCGCTTTATTTCGAGCATCTGGTCAAGCCGTGGCTCGGGCTCGGCGAGCCCGAGCCGTCGAACGTCGCGCAAGCGCAGGGATTTTTTCGGCAGCACGCGAGCGTGCTCGATCAGCATCTCAAGGGACGCAAGTGGCTGCTCGGAAACGACCTGTCGATCGCGGATTTCTCCGTTGCGGTGACGCTGCCGTACGCGAAAAGCGCCGCGATGCCAGTGGACGAATTCCCGGAGGTGCAGCGCTGGCACGATCAGTTGAACGCATTCGACGCATGGCGCAATCCGTTTCCCGCGCGGCCTGCGCACGCTGCGACACAAGCGTGAACGCTGGATCATGTGCTGCGCGATCCTCGCACTGACGATGACTTTGCTGACCGGCTGGCGAAGCGTTTCGCGCACGCTCGACGGCCGCGGCGCACGAGTGCGCCGGACGGCGATCGTGGTCGTCGCAATCGGCGCCGCCGCTGGGTCTGCAATGGCGACGGATCGGTTCGCGGCGGCCGGTCAAGCGCCGTCGTGGCCCACGCGACTAGCCGGCATGCCGATCTGCGGTGTGCATTTCATCCGGTAGCGGCTGGGGCTGACGCGTTGCAAAAGGAGGGGTCTTCCACAGCGCACAGTGCGCAAGCCGCAGGGCCCGGTTCGAGCGCGGCTCCCGAACCCGAACACATCTCGCCGAATTGCCGTATCGTACGAGCTCACGTGTCTGATTGCGGATCGAGGGTACGTCATGGCACTTTCGTCGAAAAACGATGGACGTCGCATCGACAGGCGCAGGTTTCTGCGCGCGGCGAGCGGTGCTGCAATCGGCTTGCCGGTTTCGCTTTCGCTGCCACCACTGGCCTCAGCGCAATTGCAAACTCAACCCCAAGCCCAATCCGAGCCCGCCACGCCGCTGCCGCGCATGACGCAACGCGTGATTCCCGCTTCGGGCGAACGTCTGCCGGTGGTGGGCTGCGGCACCTGGCGCACCTTCGATGTCGGCGACGACCCCGCCGCGCGCGCACGACTCGCCGACGTGCTGCGCATCCTGTTCGAAGCAGGCGGTTCGGTCATCGACTCGTCGCCGATGTACGGCTCGTCGGAAGTCGTCGCCGGCGCGCTGCTCACCCAACTCGGCGCGCACGGCAAAGCCTTCGTCGCGACCAAAGTCTGGACCGAAGGGCGCGACGCAGGCATCGCGCAGATGGAAGAATCGCTGCGCCGGTTTCAGCAGCCACGCATCGATCTGATGCAGGTTCACAACCTGCTCGACTGGCGCACCCAACTCGCGACGCTGCGTGACTGGAAAGCGCGCGGCCGGATTCGCTATATCGGCATCACGCACTACACGTCGAGCGCATTCGGAGAGGTCGCGTCCGTGATGCGCAGCGAAAAGCCCGACTTCGTGCAGATCAACTACGCGGCCGACGACAGCACCGCCGAAGAGCGCATCCTGCCGCTCGCGGCGGAGCAAGGCATCGGCGTGGTGATCAATCAGCCGTTCGGCGGTGGCGGCTTGCTCGCGCGCGTCGCCAAAACGCCGTTGCCCGCATGGGCGGCGGAAATCGGCTGCACGAGCTGGGCGCAGATTCTCCTGAAGTTCGTGCTCGCGCATCCGGCGGTGACGGTGGTCATTCCGGGCACCGGCCGTCCGCAATACATGGCGGACAATGTGCGGGCCGGTTCGGGGCCGTTGCCCGACAAGGCGATGCGCGCACGGATTGTCGCGGCGGTGAACGGCTAGTGAGCCGCTTTCGCCTGATCCGGCCGTGAACTCAATAGCTAGTTAAAATTAAATCCATTCGAATGCCTATTGGCAATGGCGCCGCGCCTTAGCACAATCGCGTGGTAAAGAAAAATAAAATTTCCCGTAGTAAATCTCTAAATCGCGTTTCCGGAAGCATTGAACTCCGTCGATTACCTCTTCCATTCGAAGTGCATACACAAAGCACGTCCACCGGAAAGATTGTGAAAGGAAGTTGACACGGGAACGTTTGCCAAACTAGGCTACGCACTGTCGTCCAAACCGACCTCCATGTGCTCACCGGCCTGAAGACGCAGGTGTGGTGTCGTTTTGTCGGTCGGCCAGGCGTCACATGGATGTCCTGCCAGACGATTCAGACATTCAATTTGAAAGCATTGTAATAAAAACGGCGTGTAATTAAAAAATCAGCGACAAGTGCTGAGGCTTCAACACGCTTATTCATTCTCGCTAGCAATCCGGTGCTAGTGCGGGAGACCTTTTTCGCTGAAAAAACAGAGAAACGCAGCAGAAGCACTCAACGCACTTTCTTTAAGCCGATATTGTCCGTCGAGGATTAAAATGCGTATAAATTTCCGATTGCAGATACAGTGCCTGACGCTAGCCGGAATCGTGGTTCTGGCGGGCTGCGGCGGCGGTGACGGCTCGTCCGCCTTGTCGAGTAAGTCCGCGCAGACGCCGACAGCCGCTTCCGAACCCGCGCTCGCGCCGCCGGCCGCACCGCCCGTCGCGAATACATCGATCGACAAGACCGTGCCGCCAGTCGAATTGCCCGACACGGTCACACCGGTCAACTACAAGCTCTGGTTCCGGCCGAACCCGGCGCTGTCTTCGTTCGACGGCCGCGCGGACGTGCAGATCAAGGTGCTGAAGGCGGTCAACGCCATCACGATCGCCGGGCATCGCATCAAGTTCACCAACGGCACGATCACACTTCAGCCAGGCAACATCCAGTTGATCGCCACGCCGCAGGACGACGGCGATTTCTATCAACTGCGTCCAGTGAGCGGCCAGATCGCCGCGGGCAACTACTCGCTGCACATGGAGTGGAGCGGCATCATCAACTTCAAGACCTATGACGACCCGGTCGCAAAGACCGGCGGCAGCTGCGGCGACGATCACTATCCGGGATGCTCCGCGGCCGAAGGCGTGTTCCGCGTCGATCTGAAGTCGACGGACGGCACCACGAGCGGCGCGATTCTCACGCAAGGCGAATCGAACCTCGGCCGTCAATGGTTCCCAGGCTGGGACGAACCGGCTTTCCGTCCCACCTACGAGGTGAGCGCGGAAGTTCCGCAGAACTGGAAGGTCGTATCGAACGCGGCCGAGAAACCGGCGGTGAACGTGGATAGCGGCTACAAGCTGGTGTCGTTCGAAAAGACGCCGCCGATGCCGTCGTATCTGCTCTTTTTCGGCGGCGGCCAGTTCGACATTCTCGAAGACGATTTCACGAGCCCGCTGCCCGACGGCAAAGGCCTGCATCTGCGCATCTTCACGCCGCCCGGCATGCGCGACTGGGCCAAGCCCGCGATGCAGCAGACCAAGCAGGCACTCGACTACTACTATCGCTACACCGGCATCGCGCTGCCGCTCACCAAGTTCGACACGATCGCCGCCAACGACGCGTTCAAGGAGCAGAAGGACCTGAACTTCGGCGGCATGGAAAACTGGGGGGCGATTCTCGAATTCGCCGACGACATCCTGCCGGCGCCGGGCACCACGATGTCCGACTACGGCGTGACCGTGCTCACGCACGAAGCTGCGCACCAGTGGTTCGGCGATCTGGTCACGCTCGACTGGTGGGACGACGTGTGGCTCAACGAATCGTTCGCGACGTTCTTCGAGAACAAGACCAGGGTGCGCTTCTTTCCGGACCGCTTCAGCTGGGTCGACGACGTGAAGAACAAGTACGCGGTGATCAACGCCGATCTGAAGTCGACGGCGTTCCCGGTGCAGCCGAACTTCAACGGCTGGGCGTCGAACGACTTCGTGCTGAGCGCAAGCGCCTTCACGTACGACAAGGGTGGCCACGTGCTGAAGATGATCGAGAACTATCTCGGCGAGGAAACGATGCGCAAAGGCTTGCAGTCGTATCTGGCCGATTACTCGCTCGGCAACGTCACGCCCAGGCGCCTGTGGGACGAACTGGCGAAAGCGAGCGGCGAGCCGATGGTGGCGATCGGCGACAGCTTCGTGCGGCAAACCGGTGTGCCGCTGATCTCGCTCGACACGCAGTGCGACCTGACGACGAACCAGACCGTGGTCACGCTGAAACAGTCGCCGTTCCCGAATCAGAACGCGTATCCGGGCACGCAGTGGACGATTCCGTTGACGCTCGCGTACGGCGACGGGCTGAGCTCACGCAAGACGATCGCGATGAAGGACATGCAGACCCAGGTCCGTCTGAACGGCTGTTCCGCGGTGCTTGCCGATCCGAGCGGGCTCGACTACTACGTGACCAACTACAGCAACAACGCGTGGAGCCAGTTGCTCGCGCAGGGGAGCGCGCTGCAGGATCCGGTGCTGCTGGCCAGTCTGCAACTCGAAGCGAAGCTGCTGGTGACCAACGGGCTGGCTGACCCGTCGCGGCAAACCAGCATCGGCTCGCTAAGTCCGGCGCTCACGCCGCTCGCGCGGCAGTTGTTGAGCACCGTGCCGACGACGCAATCGCTGCGTCCGGCGATCCGTTATCAGGGCAAGCTCAAGCAGAAGCAGCAGGCGCAGTGACGTAGTGGATGGCAGTCAGGCGGCCCGCATCGCAGGATCATGCGATGCGGGCCGTTTTTTTTCGAGGGCGGCTGCACGACCCAGGAATAAATCCGGCGCAACACCAGTCATGCCTCATGAACCGAGTCGCAAAAGGCGCGCCGCGCGATTGCGCGGCGCGCCTGCGAATCCTTATCGTGAGGTCACCCATGTCGTCACATCATCCAATCGATCCGGCGCGTCGCGGCGCGCTGAAATGTCTTGCGTTCGGCGGCCTCGGCACCGTGTTCATGCTGGCGGGCGGCGTGCTCATGCCGGTGGAGCTGGCGCTCGCCGCTGACGGCAAGACCCCGGCCGCCGCAATGGGCACGCCGCTCTTTCTGCAGATCAGCGACACGCATATCGGCTTCAACAAGGAAGCCAATCCGGACGTGGCGGGCACGCTGAAGCAGACCATCGAGTTCGTCAATGCGATGCCGCTCAAGCCCGCTCTGACCATCCATACCGGCGACATCACGCATCTGTCGAAGGCGTCGGAGTTCGATCTCGCAGCGCAGCTGATGTCGGGCCTGAGCATCACCGAACTTCACACCGTACCCGGCGAGCACGACGTGACCGACGGCCCCGGCACCGAATACTTCAGGCGATTCGGCCAGGCGTCGGACAACCGGGGCTATTACAGCTTCGACCACCAGGGCGTGCATTTCGTCGGCCTCGTCAACGTGATGCACTTCAAGCCGAACGGCCTTGGCGGTCTCGGCGACGAGCAGCTCGCCTGGCTCGAAAACGATCTCAAAGGACGCTCGTCGAGCACGCCGATCGTCGTGTTCGCGCACATGCCGATGTGGACCATCTACGAGCCGTGGGGCTGGGGCACCGGCGACGCCGGCGCGGCGATGAGCTATCTGAAGCGCTTCGGCTCGGTGACGGTGCTCAACGGGCACATTCATCAGATCGTATCGAAGGTGGAAGGCAACATCACCTTCCACACCGCGCGTTCCACGGCCTATCCGCAGCCGAGCGCCGGCAACGGCGAGGGCCCTGGGCCGCTGAAAGTGGCCAGCGATCAGCTTCCCAGAATGCTCGGCGTCACCAGCATCAGCATCGCGCAACATCCGCTGAAGGCGACGCTGGCCGATGTGACGCTGGTTTAAAGCTCAATTCTTCTCACGTACGGGATTCACTCAGGAGATCAGTCATGCAAACTAATCGGCCAGGCCGCGCGCTTTCGATTCTGTTCGGCAGCGCCGCATTGATCGTGGCGTCGGCGGGGTTTTATGCAGCGCACGCCGAAACGCCCGGCACGGTAGTCATCAAGAACTTCATGTTTTCGCCGATGACGCTCACGGTCAAGGCCGGCTCGACCGTGACCTGGAAGAACCTGGATGGCGAGCCGCACACGGTCGTCAACGATGCCGGCATGTTCCGTTCCGCGGCACTCGATCAGAACGACTCGTATCAGTTCAAGTTCGACAAACCCGGCGTCTACCACGTGTTTTGCGGTATCCATCCGAACATGAAAGAGACGATCACCGTGCAGTGACCGCAGCGAGCGAGGGGCGGGTGTTCAGGCGGTATGCAGCTCGCTGAGACGGCAAAGCAGAATGCCGTAGCCGCTCAGATGGCCGAGATACACGCTCGTGAAGACGGTGGAACCGGGCAGGTCTTCGATCAGATGCCGCAGTTCTTCCATGTGCAGCGGCGGCATCGACAGCGGCGGCCGTTCCTCGCGCAGGTCGGCCGCTTCGGCCAGTTGCCGGTGCGCCGCGACCAGCTTGCCGAGGCGTTGGAGGAAAGCTTCGCGCCACGACGCATCGAGTGCGGCGAACTGATCGTGGAACGTATTCATGGTCTCCAGAAAGTTGACGAGCGAATCGAAGACTTCCTGATAACACGCGAACAGCGGCAGCCGGGCCCGATTGCGCTTCAGATGCGGCGAGACCCATGCCTGCTCGATATCCGTTTTCAACAGCTGGTGCGCCTGTTTGAGGTTGGTGCTCAGCGCGCGCAGTCTGGCGGTCGCGGGTTTGATCTGTGCGCGGTCCAGCTTGCCCGCGGCCAGTTGCGCAAAAGTGTCGGTGGATTGCGCGTTGCCGTCGTTCACGAGCGTGTTGGCCCAGTAGCCGTGATCGGGCGGAAAGGCCACCTGCTGGAGGATAAAGCCGAGCAGCATGCCCAGCACCACGCCGATCAGACGCTGCTCGAGCAGCGGAAGATGCTCGCCGGTGTAGAGCACGAGCGTCATCGGCACTGTGACGCTGGTCATCTGGAACAGCGACGGCCTGAGTCCGACGATGCCGAAGATCAGCACCGGCAGCAGTAACGCGCCTAGCCAGAGGTGGGGTGCGGTCAGCCAGATCAGCAAGGTGCCCAGCGGCATGGCGACGACGTTGGAAAGCACCCGCTTGTAGAAATAGCTTCTGGCCGCCGAAATCGAGCTTCCCAGCGCCAGCGTCAGCATGGCCGAACCGGCGAGCGAGACGGCGGCGTCGGGATAACCGAGCAGGGAAGGGATGAAGAAGCCGATCCAGAGGCCCAGCGTCAGCTTCGTGTATTTCGCCGTTTCGGACAAAGAGAAGCGTGCGAATGCGCGGCGAAACGGCGTGAGCGGCTTGTGGGTGTAGACGTTGGACATGTTGTTGGTGGCCCGATGACGTTAAGCCCGATGCGGTAACAGGTGGACGTGACCTTATCACCGCCCCCGCACTATGTCGGGAATCAGAACAGTAGCAGGTACGCAAGGCGAGACGTGGCGTCCAGCGCGTTTCAAACGGCGCTCGCGCGGCGCACTGCGATGGTCTGATGGGCGTGGTTGTTGCGTGACAGAGGCCACGAAAGCTGGCTACGTTGCAGACCCTCGACAGACGTTTGCGCGAACGCCCGCGCACACGGCAGCCCGGGATCGTGGGAGGGGCGCCCGGGCCATGCGCTCTTGTATCTTTTACCTGCTTCAACGCTGTGAGCACGGCTTGGCGCAGCGGCGCTTAAAGCGGCGGCGTGTTGTCGACGGGCGAGGAGCGGCGTACATTCTCTTCTTGCATCGACCTTGCGACGTCGTGTGATCGAAGTCTGATGATGGCTTGCGAGCCAGAAGTAGCACGTACTCCGGAGCAATTGCGATGGCTAACGATTCCGACTTTCCTCAATCCGAAGCGGAGGGCCAGGATCGCCGCTTCGACATTCGCGGCGCGCACCGGACGAGCGCCCCGCCGCCCGGCTTCGGCCGTTTCGCGCTCTGCATCGCGGCTGCGGGCGCATTGGCGTTCGGCGTGCTGGCCACCGTCGCTTACAGCGTCTGGTTCAATCACGATCAGCAGGCCTATGCCGAGGCCATCGCGAGCGCGCGGCAGGCGCTTGGGATGCAGGTCTCGTCGTCGGCCGTGGCGTTGGGAGCGGCGGTGAGCGGTCCGATGAAACCCGTCGCGTTGATGGAGCCGGCAGTGTCGGCGGCTGCGCCGGGCGCTGCTGCGACGCACACCATAATGACGGCGCCGGCCACGACCGAAGCTATCGGGTCCGCGGCGCCTGCGCTGGCAACGACGGCGCCCACCTCGAATGCACCGGCAACAAGGACGCCGTCCGGCAGCGAGACGATCGCGAGCGAGCCTTCAAGGAGTCGGGCATCGCCGGTATCGGACGGCGAGCAGGGCAGCCAGCAGGCGGTCTGGTCGGGACAGGTCGCGCCGGCTGCGGCCGAGGCTGGTCCCCGAACCGTCGTTCTCGCCGACGCCACCCCGCGCACGTCACCGTCACCGTCACCCCGTCCGATCCGCCGCATAAACAAGTCAGCCGATCCCGCCGTGCAACAGTCCGCGGCGGCACGCTCAGGCAAGCAGGCGCGGACCGCGCAAGCCGAGCACCGCGCTTCAGCGCCCAACGCGAAACACAAGGACAGCCTGTTCGCGCGAATGGGGCAGTTCTTTCGACGCGTGGACTACCGGCAACATGACGCCGGACGCCAGCAGCAAGACCTTTACTCGCGTCCCTGAGCCGCTCGGAAGTTGGCGCGCGGATCGCGAAGGTGTCCCGGCGATGCGCTTCAGACCAGGTCCCGCGACGGTCGCCGTGGCGTCGCTGCTGTGTCTGCTCATCGGCCTGCTGTATCTGGCGATGCAGATCAGGACGGTCTTTTCCGATCAGCTGAAACAGGAGTACGCCGCCCTCGTGCTCGATGCGGCTGCCCATGCGCAAAGCGCGCGCGATCAGCTCGGCATGTGGCAGCGGGCGCCGGGCGACAGTCCCGCCGACGCGCAGAACTATGGGCGCGAGCGCGCCGAACTCGCGCAGCGCCTCACGTCGCTCGCGGCGCTGGTCAACGCGAGTCCGTCAACGGCGCCACACATTCCGCCCGCCACGCTGAGCCCGGCAGCCAGCCTCGACGACACCGACGCGTTACTGCGCAACGTGTCGACGTATTGGCGCGAGCAACGCGACGCCGATAGCGCCGACGTGCGCGTGCGGATCACTCACGTCGCGCGCACGTTGATCGCGCTGGCGGCGCTGCTGTTCTGCATGCTGATCACGGCGGTGGGCATGTACGCCCGACGCAATCGCCAGTTGGCGGGTCAGTCGCACGAGTTCGAGCATGCGTCGCTGCATGATTCGATGACCGGCCTGCCGAACCGGCGCAAGCTGCTGGCCGAGCTGGAGCAAGCCGCGGCCCGGGCGCGCGCGACGTCTACGGCTCACCGGCTTGCGGTGCTGTACATCGATCTGGACGGGTTCAAGCAGGTCAACGATTCGCTCGGGCATCGCGCGGGCGATGAATTCCTGATCGCGGTGTCGATGCGCTTTCGCGAATCGGTGCGCAAGACCGATCTGGTTGCGCGGATCGGGGGCGACGAATTCGCGGTCCTGGTGCGCACGTTCGCGAGCGACGCGGAACTCGCCGAGATCGCGCGGCGGCTGATCGCGTGCGTGGTGCGCACCGATGAGCAGAGCGGCATTGGGGTGGTGCGCGCGAGCATCGGCATCGCGAGCTTTCCGGAACCGGTGGATGACTATCGCCGCCTCGTCGCCTCCGCCGATGACGCGATGTATCAGGTCAAGCGCAGCGGCAAGAATGGCTACGCATTCGTTGCGCCGGCGGGACGGGCGGCTGTCTCGTGAGTTGGTTTCATGAGCTTCGCGGCGCCGTGGTGAGCGTTGCCTCGGAGGGCAGCTTCACTGCGCGTTGCGCCAGTTCGTCGAGCACTTCCTGACGCCGCTCATCGGGCATGCCTTTCCATTCGCGGATTTCCGCGCGGGTACGCAGGCAGCCGACGCAGAACCCCGAATTGCCGTCGATTCTGCAAATGTCGACGCACGGTGACTGGATTGCCATGTTCAGATCTTCCCTCCGGTGGATCGATGTCGATGGTCATGCATGAACGGCCATCGGATCGTTATATCAAAGCGTGATAGAAAGCGCGAGTTGCGGCGGACTTGAGCGGTCGCAGCGTGGTCGAGGTTGTGCATAGGCGATGACCTCGACCCGCGTTCCGGGCATCGCGAGGGCGACGAGTATATCCAATCCGCCAGCAAGGCGAACGTACGCGGCGCTTTGTTTCGTGTTAAAAAATGTAGCCCGCCGAGACGGCACGAGATGCTCTGGCGGGCTTCGTTATTCCGATTCATCCGCAGCGGAAGGGGCAATGTCCAGATATTCGTCGATGCGCGCCGTCGGGCGCATAAGCCGGGCCGTGGGGCTCGTCACTGTCGCGACGGCGGCGTTGGCGGCCTGCGCGCCGTGGTCGCCGGACGCGAACCACGGCCTCGCCCAGACGCGAAGCGCCGCGCAGGTCTCAGGCCAAAGTGCCGCGCAAGCCACGGCGCCACAAGCGCCACAAGCGCCACAAGCGGCACATTCCGCCGACGGCCCGTTGCCCGTCCCGCCCAACCTGATCCCGTTGACGCTGACCGCGGGCCAGAAGCGCCTGATGTCCACGCCATACAGCCAGTCGTACTGGCCGCTCTCGCAGTACTTCGAGACGCAGCGTAGCGAAAGCTGGTGTTCGGTCGCGGCCTCGGTCATGGTGCTCAACGCGTTGGGCGTTCGTCGTCCCGAGTCGAGCCTGTATCCGGACTTCCCGTTTTTCTCGCAGCAGGATTTCTTTCGCGGCATCGACCCGCAAGTGGCCGACCCCGCGCGGGTATCGAAAGAGGGCATGACGCTCGATCAACTCAGCGCGGTGCTACGCACGTTCCCGCTCGACGTGACGACATGGCGCGCGAGCGACATGACGCTCGATCAGTTCCGCGAGCGCATTCGTGACACCACGGTTCGTCAGGATCGCTTTGCGTTGCTGAACTTCCGGCGCGTGGAGATCGGCGAGAAGGGCGGCGGGCACTGGTCGCCGCTCGCCGCCTACGACGCCGCGAGCGATAGCGCGCTGCTGCTCGACGTTGCGCGGTACAAGTACCCGGCCGTGTGGGTGCCGGTCGCGCAACTGTACGCGGGCGCGCTGGCGGTCGACCAGGTAAGCGGCCTGTCGCGGGGACTGGTGATCGTCAGCGCGCGGTCGAACTGAGGCGCGGACGCTATCGCACTTGCACAGTGCGAGGCGGTTCGCAAGCGCGAAGCATCAGCAAGGGGTGTGCCTGTCGTTCAACGTTTTTCGAAGCGTGTTGGCGCGGGTTTGTGTTGCAGTGCGCGGAGACTGGGCAAAGGCGCGAGTGGCAGCCGGCGCGCGTGTTGCACGCAGGCGTTTTTTTCATTCATATGTAGATTTGACCTTGGCGCACGGCGCGCCGTTTGCGCGCGGGATGCTGGACATAAAACAGCGAAGGGGTCGCCGCTCACGCGGGCAACCCCTTCATGCACTCGGACTGAACGAAGCCGGTACGTGCTCAGTGCACCGATGCGCGCGTCTGTTCGACCGGCCTCGGCTGCGTCACCGCGCTCACCACCACGAACACGACCACGTTCACCGCCAGCGCGAGCAAGCCGATGTTGACGTCCTTCAACGCGTCGGGCAGGAACGGCATCAACTGGCCGACGCTCCAGTGCAGCGTGGTTGTCAGCGTGACCACCGTGACGCCGGCCACGATCCCGCAGAACGCGCCCTGCCTCGTCGCGCGGTTATGCGGGAACAGGCTGCAGATCACCGCGGGGAAAAGCTGGGTCACGAAGCTATAGCCCATCAGCAGCAACGCGACGATGGTCTCGCCGCCGTTCAGCGTGAAGCCGACCGCGACCAGCGCCACAACCGGCACCAGGAAGCGCGCGAGCGTGGCGACCGAGGCGTCCGATGCGTTGCGGTTCACCATGCCGCGATACACGTCGTTGGCGAGCAGCGTCGATGCCGAAGTGAGGATCATCGAGCCCGGTACGAGTGCGGTCAGAATGCCGGCCGCGCCGATCACGCCGACGAACCACGGGTCGAAGGTCTGCAAGGACAGGCGGAACAGCGACAGGTCGATGTCGCCGCCCTTGAGGCCCGGCACCCGCAGTGTCGCCGCGAAGCCGACGAAGAACACGAACAGCAGGATCAGCTGATACAGCGGCAGCACCATCGCGTTGCGGCGGAAGATGCGTTCGTCCTTCGCGGTGAAGATGGAGCCGAACGTGTGCGGCCACATGAAGAAGCCGAGCGCGGTCAGCAGCACGGTCGACTGGAACCACGTCACGCTCGAGCCGCGCGCCGGGAAGGCGAGGAAGCCGGGGCGGGCGGCGTCGATCGCGCGGAACATGTCGCCCAGGCCGCCGTAGTAGTGCAGCGGCAGGTAGATGCCGAGGAACAGCACGATCGCGAGGATCAGCAGATCCTTCACCACCGAGTTCCATGCGGAGCCGCGCACGCCCGAGACGATCACGTAGGCGGTCACGACGGCGGCGCCGATCCACACGGCCGCCGTCGACGAAATCGCGCCATACGAGGCCGTCGCGACGATGATGCCGAGCCCCTTCAGTTGCAGCACGAGGTATGGAATCAGCGCGGCCACGCCGACTAGCGCGACCAGCGTGCCGAGCGCGGGGCTCTCGTATTTGCGCGAGAAAAAATGCGGTTGCGACACGAGGCGGTGCTTCTTCGCGTAACGCCAGATCGGCGGCAGCATCCAGTACGAGAGGATGTACGCGAGCGTGCCGTACGCAAGAATGTAGTAGACCGGCGCGCCCTTGCCGTACGCGAAGCCGCTGCCGCCGAGGAAGGTGAAGGTCGTGTAGATCTCGCCCGCCATCAGCAGGAACACGAAGGCGGTGCCGAAGCTGCGCCCGCCCACGCTCCACTGTTCGAGGTTCATGTCGTGGCCGCGCCGCGCGCGCACGCCGAGATAGAGGGCGAACAGCGTGACGGCCGCGATGATGACGAGTGCGCTCATGAGCCGGCCTCCTCGGCATCGGCCACGAAGTTGCGGTTGGCCGGGTCCAGACGGTAGACGACCGCCATCAGGATCGAACTCAGCACCACCCACATGACGATCCAGGCGAGCACGAACGGCATGCCGAGCACCAGCGGCTCGACGCGATTCACCAACGGGACGCCGAGCAGAATGCCGATGAACGGCAACGCGGCGAGTACACGAAGCAACATGGGGGCAACTCCTCGAACCGGTTAAGTACGTCTCGTTGAAAGTGCGGCTTCGCTGAGGACTGTATGCCGGATACTTTGGTTACGTAAAGGTGGTCAAAAAAGTGTAGGCTTTCTGAAAGTTGCGGGTACATCTTTCGGCCGGTGCTTGTTGCGCTGCAAGGCGCTGCGCGGACGGCGGCACGCCACGCGATACCTCGTGTTGTGAGGCTTTTTGCGGCCTGGGCTGACGCGCCGCGATATGATTCTCGCCACGCAGGGCGAGCATGGTCCGGGTAGCGCACGACGCTCCGGCTTCATCAACATGACGCGGCGTTCCGGGTGCGCGGGCAGGACGTCCAGCCACCGGGGGCTGCCGCCCGACACGGGTCGCATATGGTCGCCAGTCTGATCTCGGACATTCTGTTTGGCTTTACCGGGCTCATTAGCATCATCAATCCGATCGGCATTGCTTTCGTGTTCCTCGACCGGACCGCGGCGCTGACCACCGAGGAGCGCACCGCGCTCGCGCGGAAAATTGCCATCAACGTGGTGTGCGTGCTGCTGGTGGCGTTCTTCATCGGCACGCCGATCCTGCATTTCTTCGGCATCTCGATGGAGGCGTTGCGTATCGGCGGCGGACTCGCCGTGGCGGTCGGCGGCTGGCAGATGCTCAATGCACCGGACACGCAGCCGGCCGAGCCGACGGCCGTCAAGCGCGTCGATGCGGACAACGCAATGTCGAAGGCATTCTTCCCGCTCACCATTCCGCTGACCACCGGGCCGGGCTCGATTGCCACTGCGGTCGCGCTGACCGCGAACCGTACGCACAAGCTGTCGGAGTTCGTGGTGTCTAGCATCGCGTCGGTGGTGATCTCGTTCGCGGTGGCCGCTACTGTCTATCTGATCTACAGCCGTGCGGTGATTTTTGCGAAGTATCTCGGCGTCGAAGGAACCAAGGTCGCGATGCGTGTATCTTCGTTTTTGCTGCTGTGCATCGGCGTGCAGATTATGCTGACTGGATTTTCCGAATTCCTGATTCCGATTGCGACCATGCAGCCGGTGGGCAAATAGTGTGGGGCGGGTGAGGTGGTGCCGGGGAGGTTGGTTGTCGCTGGGAGCAAGTGTCTTGCATGGGACCAGGGCAAGCGCTAAAGGGCCAATTCTGATCTGGTCGACCGCAATGTCTTGCATGGGACCCGAGTAAGCGCTAAAGCGCTAACTCGGGTCGACCGCAAGTATCTTGCATGGGACCAGAGTAAGCGCTAAAGCGCTAACTCTGGTCGACAAAGGAGAGCATTCATGTGTCGCTGGCTCGCTTATACCGGCCTTCCGCTTCAACTCGAAACGGTGCTGTTCAACGCCAAGCATTCGCTCATCGACCAGAGCC
The DNA here is from genome assembly GCF_003634845.1 of Paraburkholderia sp. RAU2J. Classification (NCBI taxonomy): domain Bacteria; kingdom Pseudomonadati; phylum Pseudomonadota; class Betaproteobacteria; order Burkholderiales; family Burkholderiaceae; genus Paraburkholderia; species Paraburkholderia sp. RAU2J. The sequence continues at coordinate 1,994,524 of NZ_RBXG01000002.1, read as the reverse complement.
TGCATTCCCGGCTCGGTCACACCACCACCAATGGCGACGGCTTCGGAATCGGCTGGTACGGGCATCCGACCGACATCCCGTTTCGCTACCGCTGCATCCAGCCCGCGTGGAGCGACCGAAATCTGCGCGAAGCCGCCCGGGCGATTCGAGCGCCGATGTTCGTCGCCCACATTCGCGCCGCGACCGATACGCCGTCGCAGGAAACCAACTGTCATCCGTTCCGTCATGGCCGCTGGCTGTTCGCGCACAACGGCCTGGTGCGCAACTATCCGGCGGTGCGCCGCGATCTGATGGTCGCGATCGACGCGGACCTGTTCCCGTCCATCGAGGGATCGACCGATTCCGAAGTGATGTTCTTTCTCGCGCTGAGCTTCGGCCTGGAGTTGGCGCCCGTCACCGCGCTCGAACGGATGGTCGCGTTCGTCGAGGCGACCGGCCGCAAGCACGGCGTCGACGAGCCGCTGAACATGACCGTGTGCGCGACCGATGGCGAACAGATCGTCGCCGTGCGCTATTCGAGCGAAGGGCAATCGCGTTCGCTATTTCACAGCACGTCGTTTCGTCACCTGCTGGAGCTGTATCCCGACGATCCGCGCATCAAGGCGGCCGGCGAGGATGCGTTTCTGGTGTTGTCGGAGCCGCTCGCGGACTTGCCCGGCTGGTGGCAGGAGATTCCCGAGAGCACGGCGGTGGTCGCACGCGGCGGCGAGATCGAGCACTATCCGTTCAAGCCGCAACTGGCCTGAGCGGCGTAGCGGGGAGGGCGTTCACAACCTACGAACAGCGGTGCGTGAAGGCGCCGATGGTCTGCAACGAGGAGCGCGTGTGTTGTATCGCCTCGCAGCGTCGCTATCTCTGATGCAGGATTGCGTGGACCGACCTGGAGACGACCATGACACCTCAAATAGAAGCGTTCTACGATGTCACCACCGGCACCTTCACGTACGTGGTCCACGCGGGCGACGGCTCGGCCTGCGCGGTGATCGATCCGGTGCTCGACTATGACCCGAAGTCCGGCCGCACATCGACGGCTGGTGCCGAGCGCGTCGTTGCGTTCGTGCGGGAGCATGGCTTGCGCGTGGTGTGGCTGCTGGAAACGCATGCGCATGCCGATCACCTCTCGGCGGCCCCTTATCTGAAGGAGACGCTGGGCGGCCGGATTGCGATCGGCGCGAGCATTCGCATCGTGCAGGGCGTGTTCAGGGGCATCTTCAATCTCGGCGACGATCTGCCGACCGATGGCCGTCAGTTCGATCATCTGTTCTGCGCCGGCGAGCGCTTCAGCATCGGCGAATTGAGCGGCGAAGCGCTGCATGTGCCGGGCCATACGCCCGCTGACATGGCGTACCGGATCGGCGATGCGGTGTTCGTCGGCGATACGCTGTTCATGCCGGACCTCGGCTCGGCGCGCTGTGATTTTCCGGGGGGCGATGCGCATACGCTATATGAGTCCGTGCGCAAGCTGCTGACGTTGCCGCCGGACACGCGCCTGTGCATGTGCCACGATTACCCGCCGCCGTCGCGCGAGCCGCGCTGGCAGACCACCGTGGCCGAGCAACGCCGCGACAACATCCATCTGAACGACGCGGTGAGCGCGGCCGAATTCGTCGCGATGCGCACCGCGCGCGATCGCACGCTCGGCATGCCGACGCTGATCCTGCCGGCGATCCAGATCAACATTCGCGCGGGCGCGTTGCCGGAGCCGGAAGACAACGGCGTGCGCTATCTGAAGATTCCGTTGAACGCGTTCTGAGGCGGCGGTGAAGGCGCGCGGCTCAGCGCGTCAGCAGCATCGAGCTCAGCACCGAGAACACGATCGACGGCAGTTCGGCGAGACGGCTCACCACCACGTTGCGCGGATAGAGGTCCTCGACCGCGTCGGTCAGCACGCCGACGCCTACCAGTTCGATGCCGCGCTTGCCGATCGCCGCCACGCGTTCGCGCAGATCGCGGCGCAACAGCTGCGGGTCGCCGTCGCCGGTCGAGGGATAGCCGTCGGAAAACACCATCAGAATGCGCCGCGCGGCCGGATGATCGGCGAGCCGCGTGGCGGCCCACGCGAGCGCTTCGCCGTCGGGGTTCTCGTGACCGCAGTCGATCGCGGTGATACCGCTCAGATCCGTCGCACCAAAACGTTTGTACACCTTCAGATCGAGTCGCTCGACGAAGCGGTTATAGCGCCGCAGATCCGCGCCGGCGGCAAGCTGGCGTTCGTAGAGCTCGCGCATCGGCGCGGATTCGAGCGAACAATAGCCGAGCACTTCGCAATCGAACGACAATTGCGTGAGTGCGTCGCACAGCGCGCTCGCGCACAGGCGCGCGAGTTCGATCTTGCGCCCGGCCATCGAACCGCTGCGGTCGATTAGCAGCGTCACCGCGACGTCGCGCCCTTTAGCTGCGCGCTGCGTGCGAAACGGCGTGCGGTAGCCGGGCGAGGTCGCGAGTCTGGCCAGCGCGGTGCGGTCGATTTCGCCGCGCTCCTGCTCGCGGCGCCAGCGGATGCGTTCGTCGGCGCTCAGCGCGCGTTCGAGCTTCTCCTTCAGCGGCGCGGTGTCCGCGCGGGCTTGCGCGCGCAGCGCGCGCCACGCGGCGCTGTTGCCCTGGCCCGTGAGGTCGGTGATCACGTCGAATTCGGTGGCGAGCGGGATCGACAGCGTGGCCGGCGAGGCGTGCGCGGCCGCCGTGCCCGCTGCGCCGTCGGCGTCGCTGGACGGCTGTTGCGCGTCGGCGAGCGAGTGCCCCATGCCGGGCGCGTGGTCGGCCTGCGCGCCGCCGCTCTGCTCGGCGGGTGGCGCGGCCTTGTTGTCGTGATCGGGCAGGGCGGTGTCGTGGTCGAAGGACGAGGACGCGGCCTCGGACGTTTCCGTCTCGATGTCCTCGACCGGATCGGCGGTGAACATCATGCTGTTCACGTCGCCCGCCGACAAGGCCCGCACGCGTGCCACCAAAGCTTGCGCCGTCGCAATGCTCCGCGCGGTCGAGCCGCTCGCGCGCGCCTCCCGCAGCAGATCCTGCGCGGCATGCAGCGCGGCCAGCAGCGAATGGCTCGCTTCAGCGCGGCTCGGCGGCTCGTCCCACAGCGCGCGCTCGATCAGCCACACGAGCCGCTCGCGCCAATGTAGTTTCGGCCAGCGTTGCGCGACCCGCTCGGCGGCATGCGCGCGCAGTTTGCCGATGAACCAGTGCGCGCCCGGATATTCGTCGAGCAGTTGGCCGCACACGCGACGGTCTTCGATCACCTGGGCGAGATTCGATACGACGCCCGCGGGCAATGCGTCGAGCTGCGCGAGCGACGCATGCTTCGCGCGCGCCACCAGCAGATCCAGATAGCCGATCAGCACGTCGCGTTCGACGCCGCCGCTCAGCTCATAGTCTGGAATCACAATGCGGCCGGGTTCGACGCGCGGCCCATCGGGGCTGAACACGACCGTCACCCCATATTGCCCGGTGAGCACGCGCGCCACCTTGCCAAGCGTCGATTCGAACGCGAAGCCGCGCGTGTCGCGTGCAGCGCCTGGCCGGCGCGTTCTCGCGTTCACGTGTGCGCTCCCGCTCAGCCGTCCGGTGCGATGCGATGGCGAACGATACCGCGAATCAGCGCGGCGTCTTCCGGGCTCACCTTCGCGTAGATGGCCGGCGCGGCGGCGCGTTCGGGGTCGCCGGTGCGCAGCATCAGCTCGGCCCAGTCGAGCAGGCGGCGCGTCGAGAACGCGCTCGACAGGTCCTCGCGGGCGAACGCCGCGCGGCAGTCCGCGGCGATCGCGGCGAGCGTCGTGGCGAGTGCGCGCGTCATATTCGGCGCTAGCGTTCGCATCAGCACGTCGGCTTCTTCGGCGGGCGTCAGATAGTCGAGCAGGTACACACGCCAGCGATCGAGAAACGCCTCGTTCATCAGATTCGCGCCCTGATACAGATGACGGAACTGACTCATCGCGCCCACTGCGTTCGCCGTCGCGAAGAGCCGGAACGACGGATGCGGCGCGACGATCTCGTTGCCTTTCTCCTTCAGCACGAGGCGGCCGTGCGGTTCGAGCACGGCGGTGAGGGCGGCGAGAATCGACGGCTCGGCAAAATCGATTTCGTCGACGATCAGCCACAGGCCTTCGCGCATCGCCGTGGGCAGCACGCCGTCGACCCACAAGGTCTCGCCGCCCTTGACGGTCCAGAAGCCGACGAAATCGCCGACCGTGGTCTGCCCGTTCATGTTCGAGCGCAGCACGCCGTGGTGCGAGCGTGCCGCGACCTGTTCGATCAGGCTGGTTTTGCCCGCGCCGGTGTGGCCGATCAGCATCACGCGGCGATTCTCGGCGATGTCTTCGACGATGTCGTTAAAGCGCGCCGCGAACAGATACGCGGGATTGACCGGCGGCACCAGCGCACCGCCGACGCCGCACGGCACTTCGACCTCGACAATACGCACGGTCTCGCCCGTGCCTTCGCGCGGCCTTTGCTTCGCCGCCGACATCAGCGCCGCGACCCGCTGCAACTCCGGCATGAAGGCGATGCGCGCATTCGCAGCGCAATCGTTCGCGGTATCGTCAGCGTCGATCGCGAAGCCTTCACGACGCCATTTCTTTAACTTCGCGCGCAGATTCTCCGCGTCGACCACCAGATCGATATCCACCGTGCCCGCGCCGCGGGCATCGTCGGAACCATGTTCGAGTCGATAGGTTTCGGGCCGGTCGGCCACGCTGACGCGCCACCATTCCACGCCGGTTTCCGTGGCGCGTTGATAGAGGCCAAGGTGTTCGTCCTCATTGTCGTATCCGGTCAGCTCGGGCGCGTCGTCCATGGCATAGAGGAATGGTCGATAAACGGAATTGCATTTCGATTTGGCTCAAACCGAATGACCGACTATCTTATCTTGGGCGGCTTTCGATCTCCTGTGAATATCGTGAACGGCGCGCAATGTTTTTTCGGGTGTGCATGTCGAGCTTGCGCGGCTCGCAACTATTTATTGCGTTAAACGGATAGGCTGCCCGGCGCGTATCCCCCTATAGTTCCGACGCGTGGCGTGTGTAGTTTGACAACATTGCAGGTGCGGCTGCGCGTGAATCCGCGGCATGCAGCGGCTGACCGGGCAGACGGAGACACTGGAACGGTTATGCGCGCGCAGCGAAATGATGACGATGCTTCAGGCAGTCCCGTTCGCGGTTCACGCAGAAAGATGCGTCCCGCACCTAGGTAGTTTTGATTCATCCGTAGTCCGCTTTGCCACCGCTTTAGCCCCTATCGCGACAGACAAAACCACGGCAAAACAATGAGACTCTGCACCCAATTAGTGAGCGCTCTGGCGCTGGTCAGCCCGCTGGCATATGGCCAAACCAGCGTGTCGTTATATGGCCGCCTCGACGGCGGCGTCGAATACCTGAATCACATCAACGACGGCGCGGGCGGCAGTGCAAGCCGCTGGCGCGCGGAGGGCGGCAACTGGGGCACCAGTATGCTGGGCCTCAAAGGCAACGAAGATCTTGGCGGCGGGCTCAATGCGATCTTCAACCTCGAAACCGGTTTGCAGGTGATGGACGGCACGACCAGTGGCGGGCGGTTGTGGTCGCGGCGCGCGTTCGTCGGCTTGAAGAGCGGGCAGTGGGGCACGCTGCAGGCCGGGCGCAATCTGTTCATCGACAGTGACGGCGTGTGGGAATTCGATCCGTTCGTGCAGCAGGCGTTTTCGTCGGCCTCGCTCGTGCGCGGACGCAACTGGCAGCAGACCAACAACAACATCGAATATAAAAGCCCGGTGTTCTGGGGCTTCGATGTGCAGGGGCAATATTCGCTCGGCAATCAGGCGGGTGCGTTCAACAGCGGCGCGCCGGGCGAATTCGGCCGCTCGAACGGCATCATGCTGACCTACCACTCGCCGCTCTTCGACGTGCGCGGCATCTACGACGAACTGCGCGACAGCAACGGCCACTTCAGCAACATATTCCAGGCGTCGCGTGAATATTTTGTCGGCGCGAACGTGCATTTCGATGCGATGAAGATTCAGGCCGCCTATACGCATTACTCGGCGCCGGACTCGCCGGCTGGCGTCGCCGACACCGCGGATCACTACTGGCTTGGCGCTACCTACAACGCGCAATCGCGCTGGGCGGTGACGGCGGGTGGCTACTACATCAAGGTCGGCGATGGCGCAGGCGACGTCGCGCACGATCCGTCCGGGCACGCGATGATGTATGTGCTCGGCACTACCTACAACCTGTCGAAGCGGACCTTCCTGTACGGCACGGTCGGCTATGTGCGCAACGGCAGCAATTCGAACTTCTCGCTCGAAGCCGCGCCGCGCGATTCGACCAGCAACACGAATCCGCTCGTCGGGGAGTCGCAAACCGGCGCTTATGTCGGGATGCTGCATCAGTTCTGATGCGGGTCAACGGCGCGTTCTCGGCGCATCGCCGCCGGTTGGGCGGCGATGCGGGTGAAGCGGGCGGCATGGCACAAGAGGACCACGAGGCGCGCGGTTGTAAAAGGTGAATGCGCGCCTAAGCGTGCGGCTGTCAGCGGCCATCCGCGGCGGTTCCTCGACATCGCGAACCACCGTTTTCGACACGCTGTCCCCTACATCGAACTCCAGCCTATCGGCATCACATCGTCAACTCGCATGGCGGTGCGATGCGCGCCTGCGAGTTTCACTGAACCCTCGACCGGCAGAGCGCACCGGCGGCGGCTTCACCGGCGGATCGCCTTCAGGTTCGTGAGACGGATCGCTCGCCGGGTCGTCGGGCTCCGGATCGGGATCGGTGGCCGGCGGGGGCGGTGCGTCGGGCTCGATCTCGGGCGGCATCGGCGTATGCAAGCGCAGCCCACGCACGCCGTGCACGTCACGGGCGTCACGGGCGTCACAGATCCGAATCCGGGTGCTCGATAAATTCATCGCGTTGTTCTCCATGCCAATGACCTACCGCTGACGCGCGCAATCCTCATGCCTCCTCTGTGGACTCCATGCCAGGCGCGGGCTCGCGTCTCGTGGAACGGCTATTGCTCGACTCCGGCACACGCGCCGCTCTTTACACCGAGGGCGCATTGCACACGACCCATCTGGCGCACGGAACGTGCAGGAACGAGGACACCCATGGCGCGACACAAGGCCGACGTCGCTGACGATGACTTCGAGATTTTTGCGAGCTATCACGGAACAGGCGACGGCCGTTACGTAGGTGGACTGAAGGTAGTCAGAAAAGCGGACAGAAAACTTCTGTTTCCATTCGACGGTGCCCCGCAAATTGGGCCCTACGCGACCGCCGACGAGGCGCGGCGGGCCGCGATCGACTATGGGCGCGAGATTGTGGCGGCTGATCGCGCGGCGCCGGAAAAGTGAGGGCGGATTGATCGCAGATGGCCTGTTGGCGCCGCCGGCAGGGAAAGCGCAGACCTCGTCACGGCTGACCGGTTCAGTGCATCCCGCTACAGCCCGCGCCTCAAGGCATGCCGCCGAGTGACGGCGAAATCGTGCTGCCACGTCCCGGATCGTCCGGAGGCTCGTCGGGTAACGTGGGTTGTGCCGACAACGGCGGGTGCGAGCGATAGCAACTATCGATCGACGTATCGACGAGGCAGCGCTGGAACGCGTCCGCGTCGCTCTTTTGCGCAAAGGTGTATCGCGTGCGTTCCACCTGCACTTCCGTATCGGACACACGAATTGTCGTGATTGTCATGACGTTCTCCTTTTTACAAAAAGCGGGCTCAGACCTGCAGCCTTGGCGCCGCAACGGCTGTGCCCAACGGGCGGCGCCCGCGCGGCCGGCGCCTGCCTTGCGCGCTCGATGCGTGCGCCGCACAGAGGGACCGGATGTTGCTGCATCAAACTTATGCCCCAATCAAGGAGAGCGCCATGCCGGACACCAAACCCGCCGAAAGCCGCGATGCATCGACTGTGTCGCCGGAAACGAAGGCGCGCAACACGCCGAGCGGCACGCACTACGTCGAGCCAAGTCCGCTCGGTATCGAGCCGGTTGAGCAAACCGGCGTGGACGAGCAAACCAATCCTCCACGTTCGAGCGAACGGCCGGCGCAAACGGCCGAAGTGCCGCTCGGCACGGGGGCGCATGCCGAGCCCCCGGGTGGTGGCGGCCGCGAATCGCAGCGTAAAAGCTGACGCGGCGCGCGCGTCGCTCGCGTTCATGCACCGCAGTCAATGTGCAAAACCGAAACGAGGAGAACTGTATGCAAGCAGATAACGAAGCAACCAACCCCGGCGACGAAGGGCCCCCCGACGCGCCGGGAGTCGGCGAAGATCTTTGCGCCGCGTGTCACGGCACGGGCAAAGTGGAAGGCAGCCGCTGCGTCGTTTGCGGTGGGACGGGCAAGGTGCTGCAAGGGATCGGCGGCGGTTGAGCGCTCACTGACGGCACACCGCTTCGTCGCAAGCGATATATCCAGCGACACCGCACGCGATGCGCGACGGGCACTGAGCGAAGCCGCAGCGTGGTGTGGGAAAGCACGCGCGCTGCGCTCGCGTGCCAATGCATGAAAGTCCGCGCGCAGCCGCTCGCGCCGGGCAGGCGCGCTTTGTGCTGCAAGCATCACTTCAGGACGGACTGGCGCTGGCGCGGGCCGCGAGGCATGCACAACCCACGCGCGAGGTTCCACCACGTCCACGACGAGAACCATCGGCGCCGCAAGTCTCATCAAACAAAGGAGCCAACATGTTCAATGATTCGAAACACGGATTCGATAAGGCTCAGACCCGGTACGAAGTGTTCATGCTCGAGCCGCACGATTGGGTGCCGAACAACCGCAAGCTGCCGGTCGTAATTTACCGCCGCGCATTGGCGCCGGACGGCGGCAATCTGGCCGATGCGTTCGAAATGCTGTTCGAGCGTAACGACTGGCCGCCGCAGTGGCGCGACGGTATTTTCGATTACCACCATTTCCACGCGACCGCGCATGAAGTCCTTGGCGTATGCGGTGGATCCGCTCAGGTGATCGTCGGCGGGCCGGGCGGCAGGGTGGTGACGATATCGGCGGGCGATGCGCTATTGCTGCCGGCTGGCACCGGCCATTGTCTGCAATCGTTCGAGCGGCATTTTCAGGTGGTGGCCGGGTATCCGGACGGGCAGCAATGGGACATTCGTCGCGAAGCGCTGTCGCCGGAAGAACGCCGGACGATGGAAGCATTGCCGTTCCCGCCGCTTGATCCGATCGACGGCAAGCAGGGACCGCTAGTCGAACACTGGCTGCATGCGGCTTGAGGGTCGATGCCGATGCGAAGGGCTGCGCGCGTGGCGCTTTGTACGCGTTTTGCTGCGCCTGCGCCTGCGCCGTGAGGCAAAGCGCGCATGCCGTCGACAACACGCGCGATAAGCGAGCCGCCCTCGCAAGCCCTCTGAAAGATCCGCCGCCTCCCGCGCAACCGCATACTCGATCCCGCATGTAAAGCCCCGTGCAGAGTTGCGCACATCGGTGCATCATCGGTAGGCCTCGCTGCGGTTCCTCATGCGTCATCCTGTTCCATCCCCACGGTTCGCCGGCACGCTCGGTCAGTGCGTCGCGGCCTTTTTCCTAACCGCCGAACAAGGAGTGTTCCATGCAAAACGATCCCGCCCTCGATCAGCTGTGCATCAACACGATCCGCACGCTGTCGATGGACGCTGTGCAGAAGGCCAATTCCGGGCATCCCGGCACGCCGATGGCACTGGCCCCCGTTGCCTATCATCTGTGGCAGAACCATTTGCGCTACGACCCGGATGAGCCGCTGTGGCCGAATCGTGACCGCTTCGTGCTGTCGGTCGGACATGCGTCGATGCTGCTGTATTCGCTGCTGCATCTGGCGAGCGTCAAGGCCGTGGACCACGACGGCAAGCCGAGCGGCGCGCCCGCCGTTTCGCTCGACGACATCGAGCATTTCCGCCAGATCGACAGCAGGACGCCGGGCCATCCCGAGTTCCGGATGACGACCGGCGTCGAAACCACTACCGGTCCGCTCGGCCAAGGGCTCGGCAACAGCGTCGGCATGGCGATGGCCGCGCGCTGGCACGAGAGCCACTTCAACCAGCCGGATGCGCCGCTATTCGACTACCGTGTCTATGCGCTGTGCGGCGATGGCGACATGATGGAAGGCATCTCGCATGAAGCGGCGTCGCTGGCCGGTCATCTGAAACTGTCGAACCTGATCTGGATTTACGACAGCAACCGCGTGACGATCGAAGGTCACACCGACCTCGCGTATAGCGACGACGTGGAAAGCCGCTTTCGCGGCTACAACTGGCACACGCTGCATGTGGACGACGCGAACGACGCCGCCGCGCTCGAAGCGGCCTTCGTCGAAGCGAAGAGCATCACCGACAGGCCCACGCTGATCGTGGTCCACAGCATCATCGGCTGGGGCGCGCCGCACAAGCAGGACACTTCGGCGGCGCACGGCGAGGCGCTCGGCGTCGAGGAAGTCGCGCTCGCGAAGAAAGCCTACGGCTGGCCCGAGGACAAATTCTTCTACGTGCCCGACGGCGTGCATGAACGTTTCGCCGCGGGCATCGGTGCGCGCGGCAAGGCGGCGCGTGCCGAATGGCAGGCGAAGTACGACGCGTACAGGAAAAAGTATCCGGACCTCGCGCGCGAATTCGCGCAGATGCAAGCACATGAATTGCCGGCGGGTTGGGACAGCGACATCCCGGCTTTCGACGCGGACCCGAAGGGTGTCGCCTCACGCGAATCGTCGGGCAAGGTGCTCAACGCGATCGCCGCGCGCGTTCCGTGGATGATCGGCGGCGCGGCGGATCTCTCGCCGTCCACCAAAACCAATCTGAAATTCGAAGGCGCGGGCAGTTTCGAAGCCGATAACTACGGCGGCCGCAATCTGCATTTCGGCATTCGCGAACATGGGATGGGCGCGGTGGTGAACGGGCTCGCGTTGTCGAACCTGCGGCCATACGGCTCGACCTTTCTGATTTTCAGCGACTACATGAAGCCGCCGATCCGGCTCTCAGCGATCATGGAAGTGCCGGCCATTTACGTGTTCACGCATGATTCCATCGGCGTCGGCGAAGACGGTCCGACGCATCAGCCGATCGAACAACTGGCATCGCTGCGCGGCGTGCCGGGGCTGACCGTGTTGCGTCCGGGCGATGCGAACGAAGTCGCCGAAGCATGGCGCGTGGCGCTGTCCGACCCGAAGCGGCCCGCGTGCATCGTCGTGTCGCGTCAGCCGTTGCCGACGCTCGACCGCAGCCGCTATGCCGCCGCAAGCGGCGTGCGCAAGGGCGCCTACGTGCTCGCCGATGCGCCCGCCGGGCAGAAGCCGCAGGTGATCCTGATAGCGACGGGCAGCGAACTGTCGCTGTGCGTCGACGCGTACGAGAAGCTCAAAGGCGAAGGTATCGCGGCGCGCGTGGTGTCGATGCCGTCGTGGGATGTGTTCGAACGTCAGGACGAGGCGTATCAGGAGTCGGTGCTGCCCGCCGACGTGGACGCCCGGGTGGCCGTCGAACAGGCGGCCACGCTCGGCTGGGATCGCTATGTCGGCAGGCTCGGCGCGCAAGTGGTGATGCATACGTTCGGGGCCTCCGCGCCGCTTGCCGACCTGAAGAAGAAATTCGGCTTCACGCCGGAGAAGGTGTACGAGGCGGCGAAGCAGCAGATTGCGCGGGTCCAGTCGAAGCTGGGTTCGGCGTAACGTGCGAGCGGGTGTTTGAAGCGGGATGAGTGGGGAGAAGAACCGGCGGTGTACTAACCAACCGCCGGTTCTTTATGTTGCAGCCGCCTGCGGCCGCACTTTCCCTATCGCGCGCTCAGGTCCACGATCCGCTACCCATTCGACACCCCGTCAATTCGCCGGAATCGTCACCACCGGCGCTTTACTGCTCGTCTCGGCTTCCGCGAGCGCCATCAGATTCTGCACGACCGTGAACGCATATTTCGAGTCGAAGTCGTTACGCTCGACCCAATACATCGACGAGCCATAGGCGATCGTCACATACGCATTGTCGGGCGCGTTCTTGCCGGAGTGGATGATGATCGTCGGCCGGGTCTCGCCGCCGATCAGCCCGACGGTCGGCTTGGTCGAGCCGTCGCTGATGCGCTCGAGCGGCACCTGCACCTGCGCGCCGAGATCGGTCAGGATGCCGAGCACCGAGCGCGTCACCATCGGAATGCGGTCGCCCTTTTGCGAGGTCGAGGACGGCCCGTAGACGATCTGATAGGTGCGCGTATTCGACGACAGGCGCAGCAGCTTGCGCACGCGCGCCACGTCCGCGGCGGTTTGCGACGACTCGCCGCTGGTGGTCGCGCCCATCACGAGGAACACGCCCATCGGGCCGCTCTTGCCGTCCTTGCCTTCCGCCTGACGTGACTCGACGTTCAGTTCGCCCGCCAGTTGCAAACGCCGCAGGGCCTGCAGCAATTCGAAGAAGCCCGGCGCGCCTGCACTGTTCTCGCCGCCGAGCGCATTGCCGTTCTGCAGTCCGCCCACCGACTGGGCGGTGATGCGCAACAGCAGATCGATCGGAATGCCGCCTTCGGCAAGCGGCAGTACCAGCGCCGGCGCGAGCGGCCGGATGTACGCGGAGGCGAACGCTTCGCCGGTGGTCGGCGTGAAGGTGAAGGTCGGGTGGTTCGAATAGGAGACGCTGCCGGTCGCAAGCGCATAGTTCGGCATGCTGCCGGAACCGGCGTTGGCGGTGGCGCCGCCGGTGGTGTCGAACGTATAGGCGGCAATGATGTTGCTGACGGTCAGAAAGGCCGGCGCGTCGCCGTAACGCAGGCCGATCACGGCCGCAAGTATCGTGCGTTTCTTCGCATCGCCGAGCGCGCGCGCGTAGTCGACCTGGTCGGCCTTGAGGCGGGAGGGTCCGATGTGCACGCACGCGGAAGTGAGGCACGCGGCGCACAGCGCAACGGCGACGGAAGCTGATCTGATCATGGCGACGAGAAAGGCGGACGGCAATCCGCTGAAGAATGGACCCGCAACGGCGGTAGCAGATCGCATTCCCGCGTCAGCGGCGCGCGGCGCCGTCTTTCCGGTCCAGCCGATGAACAGGCGGCTTGCGCTCGCATACGGCGCATGAGGCGCCGCGCAGGAGTTGCCGCTGGTGTGCAAGATTTGCACGAATGCTCTTCGGATACATCGTCGTGCCCGCCAAGGACACCACTTCCGATGCCGAACATAGGGCGCGCGGATTCAAAGAAAAGAGCGGTGCGCAACGCTTACGAATAAGCACGCCGCATATCCGCGGCAGTCGACGATTGAGCACACGTTGAATATTTGCTAGCTTGTCCGGTTCCGAGCGCCCCCGCGCGATCTTCAGTTGAAGCCGTCAGGGCCGTTGATCACGCCGGTCTATTACGCGGAATTCCGGACAATGGCGCGCGCGGTGAAGCGGGATGTGAGAGCGCAACTGGTGTATCAGGCGCGAATCGGCCGGCTTTCGCGTCATCGCATCAAGACCCGATCGCGTCGTTCGTCGCGGCGTGACCGCCGCCTTCAAGCGTGCTGTGATACGCGCGCGACTGCATTTCCGCAAGCCGGCTCAGCGTGCGCGACAGATCATGCGCGCCTTCGAGTCCGCTGAGCGCCGCCGCGAGCGGCTGATCGGACGCGATGAACAGCGCGCGTTTGCGGTCGTAGAAGATATCGATCAGCCAGACGAGCCGCTGCAGCGTATGCGCTTGCGTGAGCCGCGAGGTGTGCAGATTGTCCAGAATCAGGCCGCGCCACTGCTCGGCGAGGTCCAGATAGTCGAGGTGCGAGCGGCTCGCCACGCACAGCGCGTCGAAGTCCGCCCACAGCAGCGCCGCGCCCGCCGCGCGTGCCGCGAGCGGCCGGCCCGCTGCGCTCAGCGTGACCGGCTCGACAGTTGGATTGCCTTCGTGGTGCGTGAAAATGCGCCGCAGCGCGTGCTGGCTCGTCGTGTCGAGCGGCGCGAAAAAACGCGGCACCTCGGCCTCTTCTCCACCGAAGCGGTAATCGAGCGCGCCGTCGAAATGAATCACCGTGAAGCAGCGTTCGATCTGTGCGATGGTCGGCAGGAAACGCTCGTGAAACTCGGGGTCGGGCAGCAAAGCATGGGGCGCGTAGTTCGACGTGAGCACGATGCGTGTGCCCTGGGCGATCGCGGTATCAAGAAAGCGGCCCATCAGGAACGCGTCGGCGATATCGTGCACGTGGAATTCGTCGAAACACAGCAACTCGACGCCGTCGAGCCATTGCCGCGATACCGAGCCGAGGCGGTCTTCGCCGCGCGGCTCGCTGACGAGCCGCCGGTTCATCTCACGCAAAAATTCGTGGAAATGCAGTCGCCGCTTGCGGCACTTCGCCAACTCGAATGCCGTATCGACGACGAGACTCTTGCCGCGTCCGGGCAGTCCGTAGCAATAGACGCCTTGTGATGCGGATGCACTGCCGGCCTTCGCTTGCCGTGCTCGCTGAGTGCCGGCTAATGAGACGAGTGCCGCAATCGCGTCGCGCTGGCGAGCGTCAGGCGTGATGCCGCGAGCGGCCAGCTTGCGTGTGATCCGGGCTTCGTCAAGCATGGGCGAGGGTGCCGGTTCGCAGCGAGGCTAATGGTGCGGACAGCCGCGTGGCGGCGGGTGATCGAAAAACTGCGGCGATGTCGTTGAGCATGACGTGACGGCGGGCAATGAGCGCGCCATTTTAGCAGTCATGTCCGCAGACACCTGCCGCCTCAAACCTGCTGCCGGCTCAACACGCGCTGCAATTCGCGCGGATCGACCGGCTTCGTGAAGTGATGATCGAAGCCGGCGTTGATGGCAGTCTGCTTGTCTTGCTGCTGCCCCCAACCGGTGACGGCAATCAGCAGAATGCCGGCCTCGTGGTGATCGTGCCGCACGCGCCGCGCCACTTCATAACCGTTCAGGAGCGGCAATCCGATATCGAGAATCACCGCGTGCGGCGCGAATCCGGCGATCAACGCCAGACCGGCGATACCGTCGCCCGCGGTGCGCACTTCGTGGCCTTCGAGTTCGAGCACCATCGCGAGGCTGTCGGCGGCATCGGCGTTGTCGTCGACGATGACGACACGCATGCCGGCCGCGTGCGTGGTTTCGGGCGCGGGGTTGTCGGCGGGCGCCGCCGCGGCTGTCGATAGCGGCAGCCGGATCATGAACTCGCTGCCCGTGCCCGGCCCGGCGCTGAATGCCGCGACGCTGCCGCCATGCAATTCCGCGAGTCCGCGCACCAGCGCGAGGCCGATGCCGAGACCGCCTTGCGAACGATCCAGCGCGGGCGCCAGTTGCGAGAACATTTCGAACACGCTGTTCAGGTGTTCGCGCGGAATGCCGATGCCGGAATCGCGCACGACGATCACGGCTTCATTGCCTTCGCGCTCGGCCGCGAGCGAGATGTCGCCGCCGGCCGGCGTGTATTTGGCCGCGTTGTTCAGCAGGTTCAGGATCATTTGCGATAGACGGGTGGGGTCGGCATCGAGATAGAGCGGCTCGCGCGGCAGTGTCACGCTCAAGTGGTGCGACAACGCGTGCACGGTGGGGCGCGCCGCTTCCATCGCGGACTGCATCGCGCGCGAGAGTTCGAGCCGCTGCTTGCGCAGTTCGAGCTTGCCTTGCGTGATGCGCGACACTTCCAGCAGATCGTCGACCAGATGCGTCATGTGCTGCAATTGCCGGTCGAACACGTCGCGCGACCAGCTCAATTGCGGATCGGCGAATTCCTTCAGGCGCAGAATTTCGAGCACGTTGCGCATGGGCGCGAGCGGGTTGCGCAGTTCGTGCGCGAGCGTGGCGAGGAATTCGTCCTTGCGCCGGTCGGCCTTCGAGAGTTCGAGATTGAGCCGCTGTAGTTGCCGCTCGGCGCGCCGGCGCTCGGTGATGTCACGGCTCACGCAGACCGCGCCGTAGATGTCGCCGCGCGCATTCGCGAGCGGCTTGACGACGGTGTCGCACACGCCGCGCGTGCCGTCGCGCCGCACGAAGGTGAGTTCGCCGCGCCACGTACCGTCGGCGGAGAGTGCGGCGAGCGCTTCGCGGCGGATGCGCAGCGCGTCTTCCGGCGGATGGAAGATGGCGATGGGCTTGCCGAGAATCTCGCGCGTGCGATAACCGAGCATGCGCTCGCCGCCGACGTTGAAGTCGGTGATATTGCCGCGCAGATCGGTGATGACGATCGCGTCGCTCAGATGCTCGAAGATCGCGGCCTGGCGCAGCAGCACGGTTTGCGCTTCCTTGCGCTCGGTGATGTCGAGGCCGAGCCCGTAGATCGTCAGCGGTTCGCCGTTGCGGTCGTAGGTGGCGCGCCCGCGGCCTTCCATCCAGCACCAGTCGCCGCTCGCGTGCATGAAGCGGAATTCGGCGACGTAGTCGTCCGCGCTCGCCACCGCACGATCGACGGCTTCGTTGAGTCCGGCCAGGTCGCCCGGATGGATCAGTTCGAAAAAGCCGCCGGCCATGTTCGCGAAACGGCCTTCGGCGTAACCGGCGAGCGCTTCCAGTTCGCGGCTCCACCAGAATTTGCCCGACTTCGGCTCGTGCGACCACGCACCCATGCGCGCGCCGCGCATCGCGAGACTGAGCACGTCGCGGCTTTCCTGCAGGGCTTTCTGCGCCAGTTGATGCGCGGCCACCGACGCCTCGGCATTGCGCCGCGCGAGCAGCAGTTCCTGTTCGTACTTATGACGATCCGCGACGATCAGCACCGCCACTTCGAAGTAGCTCGTCTCGCCATGACGGCGGCTCACCGCGTTGAGCAGCATCGGCACCGTCTGGCCGTCGCGGTGGATCATGCTCAGCTTGACTTCGGCCACCGAGCCCTGCATATGCAGCAGCGGCGCCCAATGGGTCTGATAGAACACCTTGCCGCCCGCGCTGAGGAGATCCTGAATGTGCTTCACACCCGCGAGTTCCGTCGCGCTATAGCCGAGCCAGCCGCAGAAGGTCGCGTTGACGCGTTGTATACGGCCGTTGGCGTCGGTCACGAGCAGGCCGCACGCGGCGTGCTCGTAGAGCGTGTCGGCTGACAGCTGCAGGTGGTCCGTGCTGGGCATCGTGTTACAGGCTCAGCGGCTCGAGAAAGGCGCTCATGGCCGCCGAACTGGCGCCGGGCGAACTGAGATGCGGACAGTGGCCGACGTTCTCGATCACATGCAGCGTGCTGCGCGGCATCACCCGGTGCATGTATTCGCCGACCGCCTGCGGCGCGATGATGTCGTCGCTGCATTGCAGGATCAGCGTGGGCGCGGTGCTGCGCGCGAGCAGCGCGCGGTGATCGGACAGAAACGTGACGCGTGCGAATTGCTGCGCGATTTCCGGGTCCGTGCGGCAGAAACTGTTGGTCAGTTCGATGCCGAGCTCCGGTTGCTCCGGCGTGCCCATGATGGCCGGCGCCATCGTGCTCGACCAGCCGAGGTAGTTGCTCTCCAGGGTGTGCAGCAGGTCGTCGATATCGTCGCGCGTGAAGCCGCCGATGTAGTCGCCGTCGTTCACATAGCAGGGCGACGGTCCGACCATCACGTGAGCGGCGAAGAGTTGCGGCGCCTTGAGACTGGCGACGAGGCCGATCATGGCGCTCACCGAATGGCCGACGAATACGACCGGCTCGTCGGCCACTTCGCGGATGATCTCGATCAGGTCGTCGGCGTAGCCATCGAGCGAGTCGTATTTGTCGACGTTGTAAGCGGCCAGGTCGGACGAGCCGCTGCCGACGTGGTCGAACAGCACGGTCCGGTAGTCGTCATGAAACGACGGCACGAAGTATCGCCACATGGTCTGGTCGCAGCCGAAGCCGTGCGCGAGCACAATGATCCGTTTGCCGTGACCCGAAATATGTACGTTGTTGCGCTGGATGATGCTCATTATCGAGTCCTGAGGTCTGCGGGGAATGACGCGGCGAAGGAGCCCGCGATGGCGCCGGGCCCACATCCACGGATGTTACCGCAGTCTCGCCGTCAGACCCAGTGTGAAAGGCGTCGCGGATGCACTTCGCGTCGCCCTGCACGCGGTGCTCCGGCTTGGCGGGCGCGGACTCAACCGGTTTTGATTGTCGGCGGCTGCGCCTCGAGCGGTTCGCGACCGAATCGTTCGTATTGCGAAATCACCTGAGCGCCGAACAACAGAAGTGTAGCCAGCCATTCGAGGCTGAGCAGCAGTACGATCGCCATGGTCAGCGACCCGTATACCACACTGACCTGAGACAGTGTCGCGAAGTACCAGACCAGCACGTGCCGCGTAATTTCCCACAACAGGGCGGCGACCACGCCGCCTAGCAGCGCGTGTTTGACCGAAGGCCGCCCGACTGGCATGACCAGATAGATCGACGTCAGCACGAAAATCTCGCCGGCGAGTCCGAGCAGATACAGCGCCACCCGCGATGGTCCTTGCAACGAGACATGCAGGCCCAACAATTCGATGCCCTCGGCGCCGAGCGACTCCAGCGCACTCGACACGAATGTAACAATCAGCAGCCCGATGCCGAGAAACAGGATGTAGCAGTACGGCAGTAGCGCCGAGATCAGAAAGTGCCTGCGCCGGACCACGACGCGGTGAACGAAGATCAGCGACATCGCATTTTCGAGGACGGTGAAGGCCAGCGAGCTGAAGAAGATCATGGTCAGCAACAGCACCCAGCCGATCACCGCGCGATGGTCGAGAAAATTGGCCAGCTCCTGCACCAGCGCATTCGACTGCCCTGGCACCAGCCATCGCAGCAGGTGGGCGAGCGACGCCAGCAGCAGGTGTTGCGGCACCACCCGTGAGAGCGCGATGACGATCAGGATCAGCAGCGGTACGATCGACAGCAAGGCGTAATACGCGACCGCGCCCGCAAGCAGCAAACCCTGGTTCGCCCGGAATGCCTTGAGCGTTTGCAGGATGAAGCGGCCGGGATGTTTCGCGATATACAGCGCGTGCGGGTCGAGAATGATGCGCATGGGGCCTCGCGGTACGAGTCGGGCTCTGCCGGCTGGCAGCCAGTATCGACGCGCCTGCTTGCGTTATATACCGTAAGCGGGCACGCAGCGCAAACCATGCGCGCGTCGGGCGCGTGCCAGGAATGCAGTTTGCTTCGAGTTCGGGCCAACGTGAGCCAACGTGAGCCGACGCGAGTCGACGCGCACGATGGCGCTCATTGCTCTTTATATCAGCAAGAGACCGGCCCGCACTCGCCGCACTTCAGGAACTGCTCGATGAACCTGCCGGAATATCAATCGAACATCGGGTTGAACAAAACGGACCTCGTCGTGGCGCGGCCGGAAGGGCTCTATTGCGAGGCCGGCGATTTTTATATCGACCCGTGGCGGCCGGTTGAGCGGGCGGTGATCACGCATGCGCATTCCGATCACGCGCATTTCGGGCATCGGCATTACCTCGCCTCGCAGGCGGGGGCGAACGTGCTGCTGTCGCGCTTGCCCGGCATCTCGCTGCAGACGCTCGCGTATGGCGAGGCGCTGGTTATCGGCGGCGCGCGCGTGTCGTTGCACCCGGCCGGGCATGTGCTGGGCTCGTCGCAAGTGCGGATCGAACACGCCGGGCGCGTGTGGGTCGCATCGGGCGATTACAAGCTCGATGCCGATCCGACCTGCGATGCGTTCGAGCCCGTGCGTTGCGATACCTTTATCACCGAATCGACCTTCGGCTTGCCGATCTATCGATGGGACGCGCCGCAAACCGTGTTTGACGGCGTCGATTCATGGTGGCGTCACAATGCGTCCGAAGGACGCGCGTCGGTATTGTTCTGCTATTCGTTCGGCAAGGCGCAGCGCGTGCTGGCGAGCGTCGATGCGGCAATCGGGCCGCTCTTCTGCCACGGCGCGGTGGAGCCGCTCAATCGCGCGTATCGCGCGGCCGGTGTGCGCTTGCCGCCGGTCGGCCTCGTCGCCGAGATCCCCGCCAAAGACAAGGCGGTGTTCAGGCAGGCGTTGATCGTCGCGCCGCCTTCCGCGCAAGGCAGCGCGTGGCTCAAACGCTTCGGCGACTACAGCGACGCGTTTGCCTCAGGCTGGATGCGCTTGCGCGGCGCTCGGCGCAGACGCGGTGTCGATCGCGGTTTTGTGCTGTCGGATCATGCGGACTGGCCGAGCCTGCAAACCGCGATTCAAGCGACCGGCGCGCCACGCGTGATCGTCACCCATGGTTCGGTCGAGCCGATGGTGCGATGGTTGCGCGAGGAGGGCCTCGAAGCGGGCGCGTTCGACACGCAATACGGCGACGACAGTGTCGAAGCCGATGCCGCGGGCGCCGACGAAACCGCTGCGGCGAGCAGCCCATGAAACGCTTCGCCGCCCTCTACACCGCGCTCGATGCCACCACGTCCACGCATGACAAGCTCGAAGCGCTGACCAGCTACTTCGCCGTGGCCGACCCGGAAGACGCCGCGTGGGCGTCGTATTTCCTCGCCGGCGGCAAGCCGCGTCAGTCGGTACCGACGCGCCTTCTGAGCGAGATTGCCCGCGAGCGCGCCGGCTTGCCGCCATGGTTGTTCGAGGAGTCGTATCACGCGGTGGGCGACCTGGCGGAGACCATCGCGCACATCCTGCCGCCCGCGCAACGCACGTCGGAGTTGGGCCTCACGCAATGGATCGAGCAGCGCGTGCTGACCTTGCGGGGCGTCGCGCCGGAAGAGTTGCGCACGCGCTTGGTCAGCTATTGGGACGAACTCGACTGGGGCGGCCGCTTTCTGCTGACCAAACTGATCGGCGGCGGATTCCGGGTCGGCGTCGCGCGGCAACTGGTGGTCAGGGCGCTCGCGGAAGTGGCGGGCGTCGATCACAAACGGATCGCGCAACGCATGGTCGGCTGGACCGATTCGCAGCAGAAGCCGGACGCGGCGCGTTATCTGCGACTCATCGCGCCGGAAGCCGGCAGTGGCGATCAGCACGACGCGCAACCCGGCGAGCATGCACCCGCGCAGCGTGACAGCGATCTCGGCTTGCCGTATCCGTTCTTTCTCGCACATCCGTTGCAGGCCGATCCGGCGACGCTCGGCGATCCGTCGCAGTGGTTGATCGAATGGAAATGGGACGGCATTCGCGCGCAACTCGTCAAACGCGGTGGGCATGTCTGGTTATGGTCGCGCGGCGAGGATCTGATCACCGATCGCTTTCCCGAAGTAGCGGCATTGGGAGAAGCATTGCCGGACGGTTATGTGATCGACGGCGAAATTCTCGCGTGGGAGCCGGGCGCCATCGCGCCATTGCCGTTCGCGCGTCTGCAACCGCGCATCGCCCGTAAAACGCTGACGAAGAAAGTACTCGCGGATTCGCCCGCCACGTTGCTCGCTTACGATCTGCTCGAAGCGCAAGGCGAGGACTTGCGCATGACCCCGCTCGCGGAGCGGCGTGCGCGACTCGATGCATTGGCCGCTACCGTCGACGGCACGCTCGCGCGCGATCTGTTGAGGGTGTCGCCGCTCGTCAGCGCGCCGGACTGGCAGACGCTCGCGGCGTTGCGTGAAGAAAGCCGCGCACGCGGCGTTGAAGGGTTGATGGTGAAGGAGCGCGAATCGATGTACGGCGTGGGCCGCACCAAGGCATCGGGCACATGGTGGAAATGGAAAGTCGATCCTTATGCGGTCGATGCGGTGCTGGTTTATGCGCAACGCGGTCACGGCCGCCGTGCAAGTCTTTACACCGACTTCACGTTCGCGGTGTGGGACGAAGCGAATGGCGTGCGCACTCTCGTGCCATTCGCCAAGGCTTACTCGGGTCTCACCGACGAAGAGATGCGCGAGGTCGATGCCATTGTCCGTAAGACCACCATCGAAAAGTTTGGCCCGGTGCGTAGCGTGACGCCTACGCTCGTGTTCGAAATCGGCTTTGAAGGGATTCAGGCAAGTTCGCGCCACAAGTCCGGCGTGGCGGTGCGTTTTCCACGCATGCTGCGCTGTCGTACCGATAAACAGATCGACGATGCCGATACGTTGAGCATGCTCAAAGGCTTCATCGACGATCGTGCGGGATAACCCGCTGAGCGCAAACCCCTAAAACGCTGCCGCTTTTTCGGCGCGCTTCCTCGCTTATTCTGTGTGTATGCCGACGCTGGCGCTGTGAGCTACAAGCACACAGCGATTTTTCGTAGAGGCAGCAGCGTCGATTCAGCCGAAAAAATCAAACGGCAGAAGAAGTGTCGTGCGATGCACGCGCCATGGGCGGCATGCACGAGAGAAGTGCGCTGCATCGACGGCGCGCACGTGAGATGTACGTGTGCTCGCGTCGGATGGGCCTGATCGAATTGTCAAGCGCTGCCAGGCATCATGAGCGATGACAAGCGCCAAGCCGTCTGCAACGGCGCTTTGACGACAGCGCGGCATCGATCGTGGCTCTCGCGTGACAAGCGATGCGTTTTATTCGTGCCGTGGGAGCGGATCTTGCACCGGCGTTCCGACGTGCTCATCGGTGGCACACGAAAAGCCAAGGAGAACAGGTTGAAGGTCGACGACAGAATGGACGAAAACGACGATGTCGTAGTGTGGCGGACTATTCAGTATGCAATGGCGTCGCATCGTCGTGTGCTGGTGGTGGACGACTATCGCGAAGCGGCTGATGCATTGCAGATGCTGCTCACCGCCGACGGATTCGAATGCCGTGCGCTCGACGATCCGTTTGCTGTGTGCGAGATGGCCTGCGAGTGGCAACCGTTCGCCGTGGTGCTGGACATCAAGATGCCGGGACTGGACGGGCTCGAATTGGCGCGCCGTTTGAGGGCTCATGCGGCGACTTCGCATATGCTGCTGGTCGCCTGTACGGCTTTCGCCTCGCGGGACGACCGTGCGCGAGCCAGAGCCGCCGGTTTCGATGCGCATTGCGCCAAGCCGTTGACGCCCGAGCGCCTGTTGCGCGTGCTCGAATCGGCGGCCGCGTTGCATGTTGCCGGACCGCCGTAACGCTTACCGGGCAGTTGCACAAGTACTTAATGCAGTGTACCTCGCCTCTTCAACGCATCGCCTGATATGCGCGAAGCTAACAAAATGGGCATACGTGCCCGCTATTTTTCAATTCCCGCCTGCAACTTCCGATCCGGAAAGCGCCTTCTTCACGCCATTTCCTGCTTGTCTGCACAACCTCGCGATGGTCACCGTTGGATATAGCGGGACCGTGAGTCAACATCAAGCGTTTCTGCGCGAAAACCCGAAGCTTTCCCGGCCATGCAATAAAGCTCGCTTACTCCGGCGCGTACTTGAACTCCGGCAGCGCAGCGAGCGACTTTTTGGTCGCATCCGGTAAGACGATGCGGCGGTTTTCGATTTTCAGATCATTGAACGGCACCGCGACCAAGTGCTTGCCCATGCCGAGAAAACCACCCACGGACAGAATCGCATACGTGCCGCGATCGCCACCCGGCGAGACGATCAGATCGTCCAGTGTGCCGATGGTGTCCTTGTTCCTGTTGTACACGTCGGCGCCGCTGAGTTTCGACGCACGATAACCGCTCGCGAGCTGGACCACGTCCGTGCGTTTCTCCGTGATTGCCTGAGGGGCGCCTTGTGCATACGCGTTGCCGTTTGACGTCAGCGCGGCAAGAAGCAGGGCGGTTGCGACGAAGGGTTGGATGGTTAAGTTGCGCATGATGTTCTCCCTGTTGTGTCTGACACGGTGGCGCGTGGCCGTTGCGAGTCCATGGGTCAGCGCACGAGTCCCGGTCAAGTTTCAGCTTGCAGGCTGCAAGAGTTGTGCCGCGCGCTTGACGATCATGCCGCCGCACCGCCCAAGGCTGCGCGTTGATCACCTCAGGTCCGGATTTTGCTAATTCAGCGGGCCGATTGTTCGTCGGCAGAAACGGACAGGTCGGGACCGGGCGCCGCTCAAGCGAACGTCCAGCATGTCCCATCCACTGCCTACACTAGAAGATGCGCGCAAGCGCCCTTGCTTCCACAGGAACCCCTATGTCTACCCAGGCCAGCTACTCAACGCGCATTTCGGAAGGCACGCCTTTTCCGCTTGGCGCGACATGGAACGGAAGCGGCGTCAATTTCGCGCTGTTCTCGGCGCACGCCACGCGGGTCGAATTGTGTCTGTTCGATGAAACCGGCGAGAACGAAATAGAACGCATCGAACTGCCGGAATACACCGACGAGGTCTGGCACGTGTTCGTGCCGAATCTCAAACCGGGCGCGATCTACGGTTACCGCGTGCATGGTCCGTACGAGCCGGAAAACGGTCATCGTTTCAATCCGAACAAGCTGCTGCTGGACCCGTATGCGAAAGCGCACATCGGCGAACTCAAATGGGCGCCTGAAATATTCGGCTATACGCTCGACTCGGAAGAGGGCGATCTGTCGTTCGATGAACGCGACAGCGCGCCCTTCGTGCCAAAGTGCAAGGTCGTCGATGCCAATTTTTCGTGGACCCATCCCGAACGCAACGCGTTGCCGTGGGAGCGGGTGATTTTTTATGAAGCCCATGTACGCGGGTTGACGAAACGTCATCCGGAGGTGCCCGAGAATCTGCGCGGCACTTTCGCGGGACTTGGGCAGCAGGTCGTGCTCGACTACATCCGCAACCTCGGCGTGACGTCGGTCGAATTGATGCCGATCCAGACTTTCGTCAACGACAGCTATCTGCTCGACAAAGGCCTCACCAACTACTGGGGCTACAACACGATCGGCTTCTTCGCCGCCGATCCGCGCTTTTTCGCGTCCTCGACCGACTCGGTAGCCGAGTTCAAGGAGATGGTGGACCGCTTTCATCAGGCGGATCTGGAAGTCATTCTCGACGTCGTGTACAACCACACCGCCGAAGGCAACGAACGTGGTCCGACGATTTCGTTCAAGGGCATCGACAATGCCTCGTACTATCGGCTGATGCCTGACGAGCCGCGCTACTACATCAACGACACGGGTACGGGCAACACGCTGAACCTGTCGCATCCCCGCGTGCTGCAAATGGTGACCGACAGCCTGCGCTACTGGGTCACGGAAATGAAGGTCGACGGTTTCCGTTTCGACCTCGCGACGATTCTGGGCCGCGAAACGCACGGCTTCGACGAAGGCGGCGGCTTTCTCGACAGTTGCCGGCAGGACCCCGTGCTCTCCAGCGTGCGGCTGATTGCCGAGCCATGGGATTGCGGCCCTGGCGGCTACCAGGTGGGCGGTTTTCCGCCCGGCTGGGCCGAATGGAACGACCGCTTTCGCGACACCGTGCGCGAATACTGGAAAGGCGACGAAGGCAAGGTCGCCGATCTGGCCACGCGCCTGACTGCGTCGGGCGACAAGTTTAATCATCGCGGGCGGCGTCCATGGGCGAGCGTGAACTTCATCACCGCGCACGACGGTTTCACGCTGAACGATCTCGTCTCATACAACGACAAGCACAACGAAGCCAACGGCGAGGACAACAACGACGGCCACTCCGACAACAAGTCCTGGAACATGGGCGTGGAAGGGCCGACCGACGACCCCGAGATTCGCCAGCAACGCGAGCGGCAGAAACGCAATCTGCTAGCCACGCTGCTGCTCTCGCAAGGCACGCCGATGCTGCTCGCGGGCGACGAATTCGGCCGCACGCAGCGGGGCAACAACAATGCGTATTGCCAGGACAACGAAATCAGCTGGGTCGACTGGGAAGCAATCGACGACGACGGCCGCGCACTCACCGAGTTCGTCAGAAACCTCACCACGTTGCGTCACCGTCTGCCGGTGTTGCGGCGCGGGCGCTTTCTGATCGGCGAATACAACGAAGCGTTGGACGTAACGGACGCACGCTGGCTCTCGCCCGACGGCACGGATATTTCGCCCGAACAATGGGACGATCCGTCGATGCGCTGCTTCGGCCTCGTGATCGACGGACGGGCGCAGGCGAGCGGCATTCGCCGCCTCGCCTCCGACGCGACCCTGTTGCTGATGCTGAACGCGCATCACGACGTGGTCAATTTCACGCTCCCCGAGGTGCCCGAGGGCGCGACCTGGACCTGTCTGCTCGACACCAACATGCCGGTGCGCGCCGAGTTGCCGCAGTTCAGCGCGGGTGACGCGTACCAGGTGACAGGGCGCTCGCTCCTGCTGTTCGCACTCGAAGCGCCGAGCCGCGCGACGCAGCGCGTGTTCGACCGGCTTGAAGAGCAACTGACGTCCGACGAAGGCGAATCGCCCGTCAGTTCCTGATGACTTTTGACGAAGCGCCGGCATCGAGCGCGCGCTGCCGCAATAGTCAGGTATAGCCAGGTACAGGGCTTGCTCGATCGCTGATGGCTGCGCGCGAAATTGCCACGGCGATGAGCGCGCGGCACAGCCGATGTCGGTCTTCGCGAGGTCTAACCAAGGGTGATCAAATGGAACACGAAACAACCGCTCAAGAGGAACAGATTCGCACGCGTGCCTACTATCTGTGGCAACAGGCTACGGACCCCAAGGGCACGCCTGACGAGTATTGGGAGCAGGCACGCGCCGAGATAGAGAAGGAAGCGCCGCCGATCGAAAGCGGGCCCATTGGCGAAGACCCCGCACGCTAGGCATGTGACGAGCGGGACAATGCGGCGCGTAAAACTGGACGTGGGGAGGTAAGCGGTAACGGAACTACGTGCTCGCTCCGGGCATTGCGCGCGAGTCATGAAACACGAAACCGCCGGCATTGAAGCAGCCGACGAAGCGCCGAAGTCCAGTAGTCAATCGTCATGCCGATGCTCCCGCGCCCTGCATGCCGCGAAGCCATCGGCGTGCGCCGGACTCCTGAGCTTATCGAATATCCCCGCAACCGGACAGATCCGCCACATGAAGGACTTACCCGACCCGCGCGGCACGAGACCCGCCACGCGCATACAGGCGCCGCCCGCCGCATTCGGCATCGACGGACTGGTCGCGCTCGGTGTCGGCGTCACCGTGGTCGCGTGCCTGTATTTCGCGAGCGCCGTGCTGATTCCAATCACACTCGCGATTCTGCTCAGCTTTCTCGTCGCGCCGCTGGTCGATTCGCTGGCCCGGCTAAAGCTCGGCCATGTCGCGTCCGTGTTTGCGGCCGTCGTCATGTCGGTGTCGGTCATCGCGATGCTTGCCGCCGTGATCGCCACGCAATTGACCGATCTCGCCGCCGGCATGCCGCGCTATCAGGCCACCATCGAACGCAAGATGGAAACGGTGCACAGCGTAACGATCGGCAAGCTGGACCGCATCGCCGGCGCGGCCGGTCAGGCTTTGCAACGCGCGACCGCCGAACCGCCGCAGCCCGCTGCGCCGCGCGGCGCGGCGGCCGCCTCCGGCGCTCATGCACCGGCTGCCGTGCCCGTCGAAGTCCGCGAGCCAGTACCCACCCCATTCGAACTCGCGCGGCGCGTGCTGTCGCCGGCCATCAGTCCGCTCGAAACCGCGTTCATCGTTTTCGTCGTGATGGTGGTGATCCTGCTGCAACGCGACGACCTGCGCGACCGCGCGATTCGTCTGTTCGGCTCGCGCGACCTGCACCGCACGACCACGGTAATGGACGAGGCCGCGCGGCGTTTGAGCCGGTACTTCGTGTCGCAACTCGGGCTGAACGCGGGCGTGGGCGTGGTGATCGGCAGCGGGCTGTTTCTGATCGGCGTGCCGAGTCCGATCCTGTGGGGCATTCTCGCCGCGTTGTTGCGGCTCGTGCCGTATGTCGGCATCTGGATTTCGGCTACGCTCGCGACCGCGCTCGCCGCCGCCGTGAGTCCCGGCTGGGCGATGGCGATCTGGTCGCTGGCGTTGTTCGTCACGGTGGAGTTACTGGTGGGGCAGGTGGTCGAGCCGCTGCTCTACGGACGCAGCACGGGGCTGTCGCCGTTCTCGGTCGTGGTGGCCGCGATTTTCTGGAGCTGGATCTGGGGGCCGATAGGGCTGATTCTCTCGACGCCGCTCACCTTGTGTCTGCTCGTGCTCGGCCGGCATGTGCGGCGTCTGGAGTTTCTCGACGTATTGCTCGGCGACCAGCCGGCGCTGACGCCCATCGAAAACTTCTACCAGCGGGCGCTGGCCGGCGATCCGGACGAAGCGGTCGAGCAAGCCGAGACGTTGCTGCGCGATTGCTCATTGTCGTCGTATTACGACGACGTGGCGATCAAGGGCCTGCAGCTCGCGGCGAACGACGTGATGCGCGGCAGCGTGACCGCGCCGCAACTGGCGCGGATCGAAGCGACGATCAACGATCTGGTCGATGGTCTGGACGGCTACGAAGACCGCGAGCCGGTGCCGCTCGCGGTGGAGGAAAACTGGAGCGCGGTGGGACCGATGGCGCCCTCGGATATGGAGGCGCAGCCGAAGCTTGAAACGCAGCGCACGCTTGCCCCTGTCGGGACGGCGCGAACGTCGCCGGACAGCAGCGCGGCGAACGAGCCTCCTGCGGCACGTCACGCCGTCAATAGCCGCGTCTTGTGCATTCCCGGACGCGGGCCGCTCGATTCGCTGGCGACGACGATCCTGTTGCAGTTGCTGGGCAAGCATGGGTTTGCAGCACGTTCGCTGCCGCACGAGGCCGCATCGCGTGCGTCGATCGAAACGCTCGACGCGGACGATGTGGGGATCGTCTGCATTTTCTATTTGCAGATCGATGGCATTCCTTCGCATTTGCGCTATATGGTGAGGCGCATTCGCGCGCGCATGCCGAAGGTGTCGATCGTGGTCGGTTTGTGGCCGGCGGAGGACACGGAGAAGTGGAGCGCCGATCTGCAGAGCGCGATAGGCGCGGCGTGTTATGCGACATCGTTGCAGGAAGTGCTGGCGGCTTGCCGGCGGATCGATGCGGCGAAGGTGGTGGAAGAGGAGGTGGTGATGGCCGATGGTTGACGGCCTGTTGCGCCCGCCGCGCCCGGCATGGACCGGAAGAAGCCAAACCGCAAATGCATAAACGCAAGAAAATGCCCGCCGACAGAAGGCGGCGGGCAGTGACGATGCGCTACGTCGAGACCGACGCGCACCGTCTCAACGGCGAGCTGGTTTGTCTGCCGACGATTTGTCCTTGGCAGCCGCCTCCTTGTCAGGAACGATTTTGGTGGTGCCGCCGGTGGACGGCGGATCGCTGGCCGGAAAGCTGTCCTCGACCTCTGTGTCGATCTGCTTTTCGCTCTTGTCGGCGTGCGGGTGCTTTTCCTTATGTGCTGTCATAACGGCTTCTCCTTCAGGTAATCAATCCAATGCCGGAAGTGGCGCGGCATCGCGGTCATCGACGCGCGACGCATGCTCCGCCGCGATCATCGCAAGCGCGGCTTCACGCGACAATTCCCGCCCCATCGCGTCGATCAAACGCGCGGTGAGCGCTTCGCGTTCGCAAGCGAGCACGGCGGCCACCTTGCCGTCTTTCAGATACAACGCGACGAATTGCTGACGCTCCATTTCGCCATCGACGACGATCTCGTCCCACTCGTTGGCATGGCCAAGATAGTCGAAGCGCTTGCCGTAGTGATAGGTCCAGAAATACGGCACGCCGGCATAGCCGTTGCGCGCGCCGCACATGTTCCCGGCAGCGATCCGCGCGTGCTGCTGCGCGACGCGCCAGTGTTCGACACGCAACGGCTCCTGATTCTCGTGCAACGAAAAGACCGCGATATCGCCTGCCGCATAGAGACCCGGCGCGGCCTGCATGCCCGCATTGACGATCACACCGCCATCCTTTTGCAACGGCAAGCCCTCGACAAAGCCGGTGGCCGGTGCGACGCCCGTGCCCAGCAGCACCACGTCGGCGGCGACGTGCTCGCCGCCTTCGAGCATCACCTGATGCACGTTGCCTTCCTCACCTTCGAGCGACGCGACCTTCGCGTCGAGATGAAACACCACGCCATTGTCTTCGTGCAACGTGCGGAACATCGCGCCTGCGCGCTCGCCGAACTGTTTCGCGAACGGCACCTTGTCGGGCGAAATCACGGTTACCCGCGTGCCGCGCTTGCGCAACGCGGACGCCGTTTCGAGGCCGATGAAGCTGCTGCCGAGGATCGCCACCTGGGGCTGTTGCGCGTCGTCGCCGAGCGCGTCGATCAATGCGGCAGCGTCGTCGAGATTGCGCAGCACGTGCACGCCGCCCAATTCGCAACCGGGAATCGCGGGGAGCTTCGGCACGCTGCCGGTGGCGAGCAATGCGGTGTCGTAGGTAAGCGATCCGCCGGTTTCGAAATGGATCGTGCGCGCCGGTACATCGAGGCGCGCAACCCTCGCGACGATCCGTTCGATGCCGTGCTGCTCCAGCCAGTCGGGTGCGAGAAGCGGCGGCACATCGGCGGGCGCCATTTCGGACGACGGTACGAACTTGCTCAGCACGGTGCGATCGTACGGCGCATGCGGCTCGTCGCCGATCAGCGTGATGCGGCCGTCGAAGCCGCGTTCGCGCAATGCAGCGCAGGCCGCGGCACCCGCCGCCCCCGCGCCGATTACTGCGTAGTGCGGCTCGCGCGCGGCGGCGCGCCGTACCGGTTGCGAGAGTTTGTGCGGCGTGACCATCACGTCGTCGCCGCTCACCGCGACCGGATAGCGATCGAGCGCGACGAGCGCGGGCGGTTCGAGCAAGTTGCCGGTGGCGGCATCGAAGCTCGCCTTGTGCCACGGACAGATGATCCGCCCGTTGCAAAGCGCGCCTTGTTCGAGCGGACCGCCCGCGTGCGGGCAGTCGGCTGCGTACGCGTGTACCGTGTCGCCGTCGCGCACCAGCAGGATGGCCTCGCCATCCACCTCGACGCGCTCGGCTCGATCCGCGCGCAGTTGCGATAACTGGGCGACGTGGCGGGCAGTCGTGGACATGGTCGGGTCTCTCCCGGAACAGGTTGGGCCCCACGTGCTGGGCATCGAGTGTCTGCATGCGAGGCGAAGCCGGGCGAGTGCCTGCCGCGCCGCGCTGCGAAATCCCCTCGAATGCGTGGGATGCAGGGGGTTCAGCAATCCACGTGCCCGCTGCGACGCTCACTCAGTGACGCCCGCCGCGCCATCAACACGCTTTGGAAGAAGCACGGAAGTGCGGTAAATTCCAGACAAAGGGACATAGCGCTCGATCACCTGCGCGGCCGATCGCGTGAAAAAACGCCTGTACGACGCGCATGGTCATTATGCTTTTGGACTGTTTTCAATTTCATGGAGATCGTGCCGTGCAGCGTGTGGAACGTGTTGCAGTCGATTTCCCGATGCCATCACGCAATTTCGCGGCGACGCGGCGCATGCTACTGATCGTGCTGGCCGTGTCGATTGTGTTTCCGCTGGCCTGCCTCGCGGGTTACGGCTACTTCGACTACCAGCGCCGCATTGCCGATTCGAACAATATGATCGACCGGCTCGCGCGCGTGACCGAAGAGCAGGCCGTCAAGGTGATGGACCTGAATCGGCAAATGGCTGCGCGCATCGTCGAATTGCTCGGCAGCGCGGACGACGCGCAGATCCGCGCGCGCGAAGCCGAATTGCACGAACGCCTGCGCGAAGTCGGCGGCGACTTTCCGCAGGTGTCGTCGATCTATGTGCTCGGCGCGCGGGGCGACCTGCTGGTGTCGAGCCTCGCGTATCCCGCGCCGGCCATGTCGATCAGTCAGCGCGAAGATTTCATGACCGCGAAAGCGATGCGCCCGCAGCCGTATTTCTCGCTGCCGATGTTCGGGCCGGTGTCGAAGACTAACGTGTTCACCACGATGATCGGCCGCTCGGGCGCGGACGGGCAGTTCATCGGCGCGGTGTCGGTGGCGCTGCGTAACGAGTACTTTTCGCGCTTCTACCGCGAACTGACTGAGGGCGATCCGTCGCTCGTGCTGGCTCTGTATCGCCAGGACGGCAGTCTGCTGGTGCGCTATCCGCCGTGGCCGGCGGGCGCGAACCCGACCTCGCGCAGTGCGTTCAGCGCGGCGCTGCGCGACAAGCAGCTGTTCGGACACGTCCGTTTGCATTCGACCGTGGATGGCGTCGAGCGGCTGCTTGCGTTTCGCCGCGTCGGCGACTATCCGCTCTATGTGGTGAGCGCGTATGCGACCTCGTCGATCGCGAGCGCATGGCGCCGGCATTTCGTGCTGATCGCGGCGCTCACGGCTGTGCCTTGCTTCGCGATCTGGCTGCTGGTGTTCTATTCGCTGCGGCAACTCGCCGGCGAGCGGCGCGCGTGGGAACGCTGGCAAGGCGAAGTGGCAATGCGCCTGTCCGTGGAGGCGTCGAGCCGTCAACTGCAACGCATGGGCGCGCTCGGCAATCTGGTCGCCAACGTCGCGCACGACTTCAACAACCTGCTGATGGTGGTCTCCGCGAACACGGAGCTCGCGCGGCTCAAGCACTACAACAACCTCGAAAAGGAAGTGCTCGCGGTGGAGCGCGCCACCGCCACCGCCGAAGCGCTGACGCGGCGCCTGATGAGCGTCGCGCGCAAGCAGCCGCTCAAACAGGAGGCGATCGACCTCGCACGCTGGCTGCCTACCGCTGCGCCGCTGATCGACGCGGCGCTCGGCGACACCGTCGAGCTCGCGTTGAACATGGTCGACAACGTGTGGCCGGTGCTGGCCGATCCGACCGACCTCGAATTCGCGATCATGAACCTGGCCGTCAACGCGCGCGATGCGATGCCACACGGCGGCCGCTTCGTGATTCGCTGCCAGAACAACCGGCTGGTCGGCAGCGATACCTTGCTGCCCGATGGCGAATACGTGGTGATCGCCTGTTCCGACGACGGCGAGGGCATGCCCGAAGCCGTCGTGCGCCGCGCGTTCGAGCCGCTTTTCACTACCAAGCTGCGCGGCTCGGGCACCGGGCTCGGTCTCGCGCAGGTGCTGTCGATGTGCGAACAGGCGGGCGGCACTGCGAAGATCGACAGCGTGCCGGGCAGCGGCACCACGGTGCGGCTTTATCTGCCGCGTTATCGCGAGCGCAAGGCGACGGCGGACGAGCTGCTGCAGCAGCCGGCGCAGACACCGTCCGGCGTCGTGTTGCTGGTGGAAGACAACGAGGACGTGGCAGCCGGCGTGACGGCGGTGCTGGAGACCTTCGGTTGCGAAGTGCGCCACGAGCCGACCGCCGATCAGGCGCTCGATGTGTTGAACGGCGGCGCGCGTTTCGAACTCGTGCTGTCCGATATCCAGATGCCCGGCAAACTGAACGGCATCGATCTCGCGGAAAAAGTCCGCAGCGCGTGGCCGTCGCAGAGGATCGCGCTGATGACCGGCTACGCCGACGAACTCGAACGCGCGCGACGCCTCGGCGTAGCGATTCTGGCGAAGCCGTTCAACATCGACGAACTGCACGCGCTGGTGGCTTGCGAACCGTAAGGACTCGCGCGCCGCGCCGCGCGCGGCATGTTCGAAACGACTCATGACTTGCGGCATAGCCCTTGCTGAAAAGAAATCGAGGCCCGCGGATCCGGTTGGCGCAACCGGCGCGGCCCACTCACTTTTCGGACAGGAGAACAGTCATGAAGATCAGACACGCACTACTCGTTTCGACGATGCTCGCCGCTTCCTCTCTCGCGATGGCCCAGGCAGGAGGTGGCGCTGGTGGTGGCGGTGGCGGTGGCGGTGGCGGCCCGGCGGGCAACGATCCGAGCGGCGGCACCACGGCCGGCAGCACGCGCGAAGGTGGCGACATGCAGACGCCCGGCACCACCACGCATTCGAAGAAGCATCAGATGAAGCATTCGAAGACGACCAAGCCGGCGACCGACTCGACCAACATGCCGGGCGCGGATGCCAGCAGCGACACGAAGGGGCAGTAAAACCGGCAGCGCGGCGAAGACGCCTACCTGAGGGGCGGTGCGGTGGCCGGTTGCGGCTGATCGTTGCTCGTGGTGCGAGGCGCTCTTCGCCTTTGCTGGTTGTTTGCATGGTGCCGGGTCTGACGGACCCTCGTTGCCGCGCCGCTGCGGCATGTTTCGACGGGTATAGCGCTTGCTGAAATCGCTCACATGCACGGCGTCGAGCGCAACCTTCAAAGCCTCCGATGGGATCGTGCGTTCTATCCATCAGGAGCTTGTCCATGACACTCGGTGACACCATCAAAGGTATGGTCGGGCTGGACCCCACGGGTCACGCCGATCCCGACATGAAAGCCGTGCTCGACGCGCTCAAGAGCCTCAAACCGAAGCCGATCGAAGAATGTTCGGTCGAGGAAGCAAGGCAGCAGCCCACGCCCGCCGACGCCGTGCGCAAACTGATGACCGATCCCGCGTATAGCGCGAGGCCGTCGCTGGAACTGGAAGCAGTGCGCACGACGGACATCGAGATTCCCGGCGCGGTCGGCACGAATCCGGCGCGCGTGTACACGCCGCAAGGCGCGGGACCGTTTCCGCTGATCCTCTATTTTCACGGCGGCGGCTGGGTGATCGCCGATCTCGATACCTACGATGCCACGCCGCGCGCGATGGCCGCGCAAAGCAAGGCCATCGTCGTGTCCGCGCATTATCGTCAGGCGCCCGAGCACCGCTTGCCGGCCGCGCACGACGATGCGTTCGCCGCGTGGCGCTGGCTGGTCGGCAATGCGGCGAGTCTCGGCGGCGAGCCGGACAGGATCGCGGTCATGGGCGAGAGCGCGGGCGGCAATCTGGCGATCAACGTGTCGATCCGCGCGCGCGAAACGGGCACACGCATGCCGCTTCATCAGGCGCTGATCTATCCGGTGGCGAGCAACAACATCGTATCGATCTCCTACGAGGAGAATCGCAACGCAAGGCCGCTGAACAAGCCGATGATGCTGTGGTTCGTGCGTAACGTGATCAACAGCGAGAGCGATCTGACGAGTCCGCTGATCGATGTGGTCAGCACCGATCTGTCGGGCCTGCCGCCGACGGCGATCGTGACCGCGGGCATCGATCCGCTGCGCTCCGATGGCGAGAAGCTCGCGCAGAAACTGCACAGCGCGGGCGTGGCGGTCGAGTACCGCAACTATCGCGGCGCGACGCATGAGTTCTTCGGGATGGCGGCGGTGGTGCAGGCGGCGCGGGACGCGCAGGCGTTCGTGTCGCTGACGCAGCGGCAGGCGTTCGGTGGGGCGCCAATCTAGAAGCAGGGAGGTCCGGCTTTCACGCGGCAACTCGCTATTGCCGCTAATTGCCGGCGATTGTGATTCGATCGCTTCGGCCTGCGATTCATGCGGGTTCACTCACCCAGCAGATGCAGCACGACATCACGATGCTGCGTCTGCCGGCGATGTTCGAACAGATACAGCCCTTGCCATGTGCCGAGCACCATGCGTCCGTGCTCGACCGGCACCGACAGTTGCACCTGGGTAAGCGCCGTGCGCAGATGGGCCGGCATGTCGTC
Organism: Paraburkholderia sp. RAU2J; assembly: GCF_003634845.1. Classification (NCBI taxonomy): domain Bacteria; kingdom Pseudomonadati; phylum Pseudomonadota; class Betaproteobacteria; order Burkholderiales; family Burkholderiaceae; genus Paraburkholderia; species Paraburkholderia sp. RAU2J. Next base: position 1,959,481 of record NZ_RBXG01000002.1, on the reverse strand, counting down.
GAGGCCTTCGGCGTCGTGTTCGTAACGCTCGGCGTCCTCGGGCGCGAGGCTCGCGAAGTAGCGCTCCAGATCGCGCTGCACCGAAGGGTCGGCGTTTTCCTGAATCAGCAGCGACGCTGACGTATGGCGGCAAAACAGCGTCAGCAGCCCGGTGTGGATGCCTGTGCCGGAGACAAAGCGGCGCGCTTCGTCGGTGAACTCGGTGAGGCCGCGCGTGCGGGCCTTGATGCTCAGATGATGGATCGCTTGTCGCATGATGGGTGAGCGAGGTGGTTCGTGTGGCGGTGCGAAGCGCTTGAGGCGCTCCGGCTTCGGTGCAGTGACGGGCGCGTGAATCTGAAGATACGTGAATCAGACAAGCGGGCGCGAACTCAAACTCGACCGCCAGTCACACGCTGCCCGCAGCTTCAAATCGACGTCAATACCTCCTCGATTTGCGCAGCGCCGGTTGGCCGAACCACGCGCGCGACTTCGGCGCCGTCACGCATGACCACCAGCGTCGGCCACAGCTTGACCTTGAACGAGCGGCCGAGGGGCCGTCCGGGACCATCTTCGATCTTCAAATGACGGAGGCCGGCATGCGGCGCCAGCGCCTTGACGATCGATGGCTGTGCGCCCTGGCAGTAACCGCACCAGTCGGTGCCGAATTCGACGACGGTGACGCCCGGCAGCGCGTCGAGTTCGGCGCGCGAAGGCGCTTTGGATGAATAGGCTGTCTGGGTTGCCATGCGTGCTCCAATGCTGTTCAGTGCAGGGACGTTGACCGGTGCGGCGGTCCTTGCGCGGGGATTCGCCAAGAGTAGCAGCAATGCCTGGGATCGTCAGCGAGGCCGGCTTGCCGCGCAGGAGCCGCAACGGCCAGGCCGATCGCGCGGTTTGCACGCGAATTCACATATGTGGCGCGTTGACGTGTTAAACATCTTTCCTGCGCCGTCACGAGGCGGCGCGTCATCGCGTTTGGGAAGGGAAATGGGAGCAAGGATCTATCTGCAACATCCGGCCACGGACGACACCGTCGCGGTCGCGACCGGCTTCAGTTGGGGCGCGTGTCTGCTGGGTTTCATCTGGGCGTTATCGAAGAAGATGTGGTTTGCCGCCTTTGTCATGCTGGGCGTCAGTCTGATCCTGTTCGGCATGGGCTTATGGGGCGAAACGGCTGACCTGGTCGGACTCCTGCTGTCGATTCTGTTCGGCGTCGCCTGTGGCGCTTATGGGAATCGGTGGCATCGCTGGACGCTTGAAAAGCGCGGCTACGTCGTGCTATGAGGCGGCGAAGGCGCGATGACTTCGCGATGCGCAGCGAGTCGCCGAAAGGATTTCATCGGATTACCTCAGGGAGGTTTTTCATGCACGTTGCATTTTCAACCGCCGTAAGCAGATCGATGGGAAGCGTCAGGAGGTTTCGCCGGGGCGCGCTGTGCGTGGCGCTGGCGGTGTCGCTCGCCGCCACGCCGTTGGCGTGCGGCGCGCAGTCCGCCGCCGCGCCTGCGGCCGGCGCATCCGGCACACCCGCCATAGCGGGCGCTCCAGGCCCCTCGGCCGCACCGTCGACATCCGCTGCCGACGATACCTTTCTGCTCACCATCTTCCTGCGCCACGACGAATCCAAACCGCTGCCGAAGATCAACGACCAGCTCCGCGCGCAAGGCTTCTTCAAGACCTTTCCGCCGCCGGGCATCGAAGTCGTGTCGTGGTACGTAATGATGGGCATCGGCCAGGTGGTCACGCTGCGCGTGCCCGCGAGCCGGCTGCGCGAAGTCAACCGTGCGATCGAGTCGACCGCGTGGGGCGGCTATCGCACCGAGTTTTATCCGACCTACGACTACAAGGCGCAAGCGCAGCAAATGCGCGCAACCGACGGCAAGTAGCGGCGAGCGTGCACTCAGTTGGTCGTCAACGCGCCGCCATCGTTCTAACGACGCGGTGCAACATGCATGTGGGACGGCGCGCTGCGGGTTTACGCGCCCGCGAGCTAGGTCGATAATGCCCCGGTCGTTCCGGCCCCGAACTTACGGCGCACGTTGCGCCGACCCGGCTCGCTCCATCTGACCCACCGCCCTCGTGTTGAAAACTTCGCGTTTTTTCGACCTGCTGCGTATCCCTGGCTTCAAGCCGCTGGCCGCCGCCACCCTCATGCTCGGTGTGGCGATGTCGTTCACCGCTCCGTATCTATCGCTGTTCGGCGTCGAGCGCGCCGGCATGACGCCGTTCAGGCTCGGCGTCTTCATGACGCTGATCGCCGCGAGCGGGGTGCTCGCCAGCACGCTCGCCGGCCGTTGGACCGATAAGAGCGGACAGCATCGGCCTTTGCTGCTGGCGGCGCTGGTGGCCGCCGCGCTCGGCTATCTGTGCCTGTGCGTGGTGCGCGATTACCGGCTGCTGCTGCTGGTCGGCATCGTCTTCATCGGCGCGGGCGGCTCGGCCATCTCGATGGTGTTCGCGTTCAGCCGCGCGGCGCTGCCGGTGCCGGACTCCGGCGAGCGCGTGTTCGCGAGCGCGACGTTGCGGACCATCCTGTCGGCGGCGTGGGTGTTCGGGCCATCGGTGGGCGCATTGGTGCTCGCGGCCACCAGCTTTTATGGACTCTTTCTGTTCGCGGCGGCGAGCTTCGCGACCTGCGCGTTCATCGTCTGGCGGATGCGCGAGCCGCAAGGTCATCTGGGCGACCACACGGTGGAGGACACCGCGTCCGAGCCGTCGGCGTCGATCACGGTGCCGCCGCTGACCGCGCCGGGCGAAGACGCGCACGAAGACCTGCCCGGCGTCGCATCGGCCAACGACATCGGCCGCGCGGTGGCCGCGCTCACGCTGCTCGGCCTCGCCGCGAACGCGACGATGATCGTGCTGCCGCTCTACATCGTGCATGGCCTGAACGGCTCGCATCTGGACGTATCGGTGATGCTCGGCCTCGGCGCGCTGATGGAAATTCCGATGATGCTTGCGCTCGGCGCGAAGTCGTCGGCGCTGCACAAGCCGAACTGGCTCGCCGCGTGCGCGGCGGTGCACGCGGTGTATTTCGTCGGGATGTCGCTGGCGGGCAGCGTCAACGTGCTGATCCCGATGCAGATGCTCAATGCGTTCGTCGTCGCCGTGACGTCGTGTCTCGGCATGACCTATGTGCAGGATCTGATGCCGCACTCGCCCGGGCGCGCCACCGCGCTGTTCTTCAACGCGGCGCGGGTCGGCTCGATTCTGTCGGGCGTGTTGTCGGGCCTGCTGGTGCAGGCGTTCAGCTATCGCGGCACGTTTCTGTTTTGTGGCTTGCTGGCGCTGTGCGCCTTGGTGCTGTTCGCGGTGCCCGGGTATCGGTATCCGTTGATGTGGCGTGCGCTGAAGCGCTTCGCGCGCGAGCAGTATGCCAAGCTGCAGGCGAAGCGGCGTCAACGGGTGACGGCGCGTGGCGAGTGAGGTGAAGCACGCGAGCGCGATGCGGCACATCGGCAGCCGCATATGTGGCCGCCAGGCACCGCCAGGCATATATACGTGCATAACACACACGCCAGGAACTTTACGTCACGCCATGTCTCTGCAAAGAGGCGTATCGTCTTTTGACGCGCGCGGCGATGCGCGCTGCGCGTGCCGGAATGAACCAGACGGCTACGGTGTGTCCTGCATTCTTGCATCGACGCGACTAAAGTGGTTTGCGCGGGCCATACTATGCCGCCTGCTTCACCGCTGAATTCGCGACTGAGTTCGCCGTTGAGTTCATCACCGAGTCAACAACCAGGCAACAACCAGGCAACAACCCGGCAACGACGAAGCAACAACCAGAGCCGCCACCGGCATAACACCCGGCGCAACAACCGCATCGCCGCAACACGCCGAACCGACATCGGGCAGTGCAACGAGCCACCTTCCGGAGCGAGATATGCAGCTAGGCATGATTGGATTAGGGCGCATGGGCGCCGACATGGTGCGACGCCTGACCAAAGGCGGTCAGCAATGCATCGCCTACGACGTGCAGTCCGCGGCGGTGGACCGGCTGAAGCAGGAAGGCGTGGCGGGCGCGGCGTCGCTGCAGGACCTCGTCGCGCAACTCGAGAAGCCGCGCGCCGTGTGGCTGATGGTGCCGGCCGCCGTGGTCGACGCCACGCTCGAAAAACTCGTGCCCTTGCTGGAACCCGGCGACGTCGTGATCGACGGCGGCAACTCCTACTATCACGACGACATCCGCCGCGCCAACGAACTCGGCGCACGCCAGCTTCACTATGTGGACGTCGGGACGAGCGGCGGCGTCGCGGGCCGCGAGCGTGGCTACTGCCTGATGATCGGCGGCGAGCCTGAGGTCGTGAAGCGGCTCGAACCGATTTTCGCGACGCTCGCGCCGGGCGCCGCCGCGGCGCCGCCCACCCCGGGCCGCACCGCGACGAGCGGGAGCACTGCCGACCAGGGCTTCCTGCATTGCGGACCGCAAGGCGCGGGGCACTTCGTGAAGATGGTCCACAACGGCATCGAATACGGAATCATGGCCGCCTATGCGGAAGGCCTGAACATTCTGCGCCACGCCGACGCCGGCAAGCACGCGCGCGAAGCCGACGCGGAAACCTCGCCGCTGCGCCGTCCCGAGCTGTACCAATATGATCTGAATCTCGCCGAGGTCACCGAAGTCTGGCGGCGCGGCAGCGTGATCGGCTCGTGGCTGCTCGACCTGATCGCGGGATCGCTCGTCGGCGACGCCGATCTGCAGAACTACACCGGCCGCGTCTCCGATTCGGGTGAGGGCCGCTGGACGGTGGCGGCTGCGATCGACGAAGGCGTGCCCACGCCGGTGCTCAGCGCGGCGTTGTTCGCGCGCTTCAGTTCGCGCGGCGAAGCGGACTTCGCGAACCGCGTGCTATCGGCGATGCGGCACGATTTCGGCGGCCACGTCGAAAAAACGGCGGAGCCGGGCAGTGCGCCAAAGGGCTGAACGGGCCGCCCACCGAAGAGCTCACTGCAATCCTTACCGAAGCGCTCCCACTTTCAGCCAAGGACCCCGCGATGCCAGCCACTCCCTCCACGCCGCACGACGTCGTGTTTCTGTTCGACTGCGACAACACCCTGCTCGACAACGATCACGTGTTGGCGGATTTGCGCGCGCACATGACCCGGGAGTTCGGCGCGGAGAACAGCACGCGCTACTGGGAGATCTTCGAGGACCTGCGCGCGGAGCTGGGCTATGCCGATTACCTGGGCGCGCTGCAGCGTTACCGGCTGGAGCATTCGCGCGACACGCGACTGCTGTTGATGGCGTCTTTCCTGATCGAGTATCCGTTTGCGAACCGGCTGTATCCGGGCGCGCTGGATGCGCTACGGCATCTGGGCACGCGCGGGCCCACGGTGATTCTCTCCGACGGCGACGTCGTGTTCCAGCCGCGCAAGATTGCGCGTTCGGGCTTGTGGGACGAAGTCGAGGGACGCGTGCTCATATACATCCACAAGGAGTTGATGCTCGATCAGGTGATGGAATGCTACCCGGCGCGCCACTACGTGATGGTCGACGACAAGCTGCGGATTCTCACGGCCATGAAGAAGGCCTGGGGCGGAACGCTGACAACGGTCTTTCCACGCCAGGGGCACTATGCTTTCGATCCGAAGGAGATTGCAAGCAATCCGCCCGCCGATGTGAGCATCGAGCGGATTGGTGAGCTGGCCGATTTCGACGTCGATGCGTTGATGGGCGCGCAGGGGTAGGCGGTTGGGCGGAGCGCGAGCCCCGCCAGCAGATACAGGAACCTGCGGGCGGCGCGCACGCAGACCGAGAGGCAAACCGACACGCAGACGCGCAGACGCGCAGAACGCAGCGCGTCAGGCGCCCAACGCCTTCAAGCGCGCCTGCGCATCGCCGGCTCCCATGCGCGCGGCTGCGTCGCTGGCCGTCACCCCGTTCGCATCGTGAGCATTCGGGTTCGCGCCGTGCGCAATCAGCAAGTCCACGATCGCGGTGCGATTGAACATCGTGGCCACCATCAACGCGGTGCGGCCGTCCGGCGACGCGCCCTCGACGTCCGCGCCGTGCGCGAGCAACGTCTCGATCACCTTGTCGAAGCCCTTGAACGCGGCACCCGCGATCGGCGTTTGGCCGTTATCGTTGCGCAGATTCGGATCGGCGCCGCGTTCGAGCAGCACGCGCACCGCATCCACGTGACCGTGGTAGCTCGCGAGCATCACGAGACTGTCGCCCTTGTCGTTACGCAGATTGGGCGGCACGCCTTTTTCGAGCACTGCGGCGAGCATCGATGCATCACCGCGCCGCGCGAGGTCGAAGACCTGCTGGGCAAGTGCGAGCAGGTCGGGATCGATCTGCGCCCGGGACGGCGGGGCGGTATTGGCGGGGTCCGTCAATGAAATCTCCTTGCTGTCGATGAGGGCGCCGCGGCGGCGCCAGGACAGCATCAGGATACACATTTTGTCCCGCGGATGCCCGCCCGGCGGTGCGCTAGCCGGCGCCGAACAGCTTGACCAGGACGCCGAACAGGCCGATCAGGACAGCCAGTCCCGCGCTCAGCAACACGATCGACAGGACAAGGGTCACGAGCACTTTGGCGGGGCTGCGTTTGGACATGGCGGTCGTATTCGTCAAAGATGAGGGCGGCGGGACGTGCAAGACGCTTGCCGCCGCTGCGCATTCGGTTCGGGTGGTGTCGAACGAACGCGCCAGTTCAGTCAGCTCGCCGGGTTCGATCGGGACGTGTTCGGAGTCTAGCGCAACACGGCGTTCGCGCATCTCTCCACCGGCGCTTGCGGCGCATTGCGCGAAAACGTCGAACCATGGCGCGCGCCGTCTGTCACACTCGCGTGACGAGCGCGGGCGACACTCGGGAAAGAGCCGTGAATTCCGCCTGATGCAGTTGCGCAGAGCGGCCCACGCCACTTGCGCCGCGCATGATGCAGCGGCCTCGCCGTCGCTTTCACGGGCCTTTCCGACGGCATCGACGGCATCGACGCCATCGACGCCATCGACGCCATCGGCATAACGACGCCTCATCACGAGCACCCACTGCAGCACCCGCTAACCTGCCTGACAGTCCTTTTCAAGGAGTGACGCCATGGTTGAAGCAAGCTCGCATCCCGCTCCGTCCCAAACGCTGGACCCCGACACGCTGCGCAAGATGGATCGCTATTGGCGCGCGTGCAATTATCTGTCGGTGGGCATGATCTATCTGCGCGACAATCCACTGCTGCGCGAACCGCTGAAACCCGAACACATCAAGAACCGGCTGCTCGGCCACTGGGGCTCGGACCCGGGCCAGAGCTTCGTGCTCGTGCATCTGAACCGGCTGATCCGCAAGCTCGATCTGGACGTGATCTATCTGTCCGGCCCCGGACATGGCGCGCCGGCGAGTCTTGCGCACTGTTACCTCGAAGGCCACTACTCGGAAATCTATCCGGACCGCAGCGAAGACGAGGCCGGCATGCGGCGCTTCTTCCGGCAGTTCTCGTTTCCCGGCGGCATCGGTTCGCATTGCACGCCGGAGACGCCGGGCTCGATTCACGAAGGCGGCGAACTCGGCTACAGCCTGTCGCATGGCTACGGCGCCGCGTTCGACAACCCCGAGCTGATCGTCACCGTGATGATCGGCGACGGCGAGGCGGAAACTGGGCCGCTCGCCACCTCATGGCATTCGAACAAATTCCTCAACCCGATCCGCGACGGCGCGGTGCTGCCGGTGCTGCATCTGAACGGCTACAAGATCGCCAATCCGACCATCCTCGCGCGGATTCCCCGCGAGGAACTCGAAGCGCTGCTGATCGGCTACGGGCACAAGCCGTATTTCGTCGAAGGCGACGATCCCAACGTGATGCATCAGCAGATGGCTGCCACGCTCGAACAGTGCATCGGCGAAATTCGCGCGATCCAGCAGCATGCGCGCGCGAATCGCGACGTGACGCGGCCGCGCTGGCCGATGATCGTGCTGCGCTCGCCGAAAGGCTGGACCGGCCCGAAGGAAGTCGACGGTCACAAGGTGGAAGGCTCGTGGCGCGCGCATCAGGTGCCGGTGCTCGATCCGGTCACCAATGGCAAGAGTCTGAAACTGGTCGAGGGCTGGCTGCGCAGCTATGGGCCCGAGTCGCTGTTCGACGCGGGCGGCCGTCTGGTCGACGAACTGCGCGAACTCGCGCCCGAGGGCGCACGCCGCATCAGCGCGAATCCGCATGCGAACGGCGGCTTGCTGTGCAAGGCGCTCGACATGCCGCCGTTTCGCGACTACGCCGTAACGGTGAAAAAGCCGGCCGCTTCGTACACGTCGCCGACTGGCGTGCTGGGCAAGTTTCTGTGCGACGTGATGCGCAAGAACATGACGAACTTCCGCCTGTTCGGTCCCGACGAAACCGCGAGCAACAAGCTCAACGCGGTCTATGAGGCGTCGCCGAAAACCTGGCTTGCCGACACCGAACCCGGTGACGCGGACGGCGGCGAGCTGTCACCCGACGGCCGCGTGATGGAAATGCTCAGCGAACACACGCTCGAAGGCTGGTTCGAAGGCTACGTGCTGACCGGCCGGCACGGCCTGTTCGCGACCTACGAGGCGTTCGTCCACGTGATCGACTCGATGTTCAACCAGCACGCGAAGTGGCTGGAGAAAGCCAAGCGCGAGCTGGGCTGGCGCCAGCCGGTGCCGTCGATTAACCTGCTGATCACGTCGCTCGTCTGGCGTCAGGATCACAACGGCTTCACGCATCAGGACCCAGGCTTTCTCGATGTCGTTACCAATAAAAGCCCGGACGTGGTGCGCATCTATCTGCCGCCGGATGGCAACTGCCTGTTGAGCGTGGCCGATCATTGCCTGCGCTCGCGCGATTACGTCAACGTGATCGTGTCCGACAAGCAGCCGCATCTGCAGTATCTCGACATGGACGCGGCCGTCACGCATTGCACGAAGGGCATCGGCATCTGGGACTGGGCGTCGACCGATCAGGGTGTCGAGCCGGACGTGGTGATCGCCTGCGCGGGCGACATCGCGACGATGGAAGCGCTCGCCGCCGTGCAGATTCTGAAGGAGCGCTTCGCCGCGCTGAAGATCCGCTTCGTCAACGTGGTCGATCTGTTCCGCTTGATGCCCGAGCGTGCGCATCCCCACGGACTGTCCGACCGTGATTTCGATTCGTTGTTCACCACCAGCAAGCCGGTGATCTTCAACTTCCATTCGTATGCGTCGCTCGTGCACAAGCTCACCTATAACCGCGCGAATCACGAGAATCTGCATGTGCACGGCTATCACGAGAAAGGCAACATCAACACGCCGCTCGAACTGGCGATCGTCAACCAGGTCGATCGCTTCTCGCTCGCGATCGACGTGATCGATCGCGTGCCGGCCTTGCGCGGCGTCGGCGATCATGCAAAGGAATGGCTGCGCGGGCAGGTCATCGAGCATCTCGCGTATGCGCATGCCGAGGGTATCGACAAGGAAGAGATCCGCAACTGGACCTGGAAGAGCTGAGCGAGGGCGACGATGCACACCGAGGACGCTGCGGCGGAGCAAACGATTCTGGTGCTCAACAGCGGCTCGTCGTCGCTGAAGTTCGGGCTGTTCGCACACGCGGACGACGATGAATCCCTGCCGCTGGAGGGCAGCGCCGAAGGGATCGGCCGCAGCGACGGCAGCTTGCGGATCGGATCGCCCGACGGCGGCGTGCTGGTGCAGCAGGAGCACGTGCTGGAGTCGCAAACCGATGCGTTGCGCAAGCTCTCGCAGGCGCTGGCGCAACAGCATCATGCGCAGCCGGCGGCGCTCGGGCATCGGCTCGCGGCTGAGGCCATTGCCGTTTAGTCCGCTTTATTTCGCTTTGACGACGGTATGATCCAACACGCCTGTCACGCCGAACAGGCGCGCCACGTCTTCCAGCGCGGCGGTTTTTTGCTGCAGTTGCAGCTCGCCGTGCAGCGTGATGCGGCCACGTGAGACTTTCACCTTGACGCTATGTTCAGGGACGGCCGAGTCCCAGGCCAGGCGCCGGGTTGCTTCCACGGCGATTTGCGCATCGCTCAGGCGGGCGTCGGCGCCGGATCCTTCGCCCGTCTCCCAGCCTGCGTCAGGTAGCTTGCGTTTCGCGGCGCGAGCGGATGACATGGGTCCTCCACGGAATGAACGGCAATTGAACAACACTAGCAGATGCGTGGAATCTTGCAGGCGGGGCGGCAATGCTTACGGCCGCGCCGGACCCGACCCCGCTCCTTTGAATGCTGACGGCTCATCACCGGCGCGCCCGCCGCACCTTCCTCACCCTGAACAGCAAAGGCTTCGACCATGTCCGACTTTCCCATCGACAACCCGTTTCTCGAATCGCTCGGCGTGCGACTGACGCAATGGCGCGACGGTTACGCGGAGCTGGTCATGGCGATCGACGCGAGCAAGCTCAATCGTCAGGGCGTGCTGCAAGGCGGCGCGATCGCCACGCTGCTCGATGCGGCGGCGGGCTATGCGGGTCTGCATGCGCCGGCGGGACAACCGGCTCGGCATGCATTCACGTTGTCGCTGACCACCAACTATCTCGACAAGGGACTCGGCGAATCGGTGACGGCGAAGGGCTTTCTGGAACGCCAGGGCCGCTCGATTTTCTTTTCGCGCGGCGAAGCGTGGGTAGACGGCAAGCTGCTGATCGCGAGCGCGCAGGGCACCTTCAAATATTCGAAGACGGCCTGATGGCGATGCCTGCCGCAAGCGGCACGCACGCATTCACAGCGCCTTGTACATGACGGTGGTGGTGTCGAGCCGCCCTTCGTCGTGCGGGGCTTGGGCATAGCCTGGAATCACGCCGGCGGTTTGATAGCCAAGCGTGGCATAGAGCGGTTCGGCATGGTCGCCGGTGCGGGTGTCCAGCGTCAGCAGGCTACGCCGCAAGTGCCGCGCATGGCGCTCCAGCTCCGTCATCAACGCCCGTGCGATGCCCCGGCGGCGAAACGCGGGATGGACCAGCAGCTTGCGCACCTCCGCGCGGTGACGCTGATTCGGCATCGTGTCAAAATGGCTCGCGGGCGGCGCCGGGCGGCGCATCCGTCATCACGGAGATTGGTGCGCCTTCGCGATCGTGGGCGTTTATCATAGTGGCCACCAACCAGAACGCGCCGCCTCGCTACGCAACGGTAACGCGCATCATCCACGAGACCCGGCGACTCATGCCGCAACATCATCTATGAACACCACTCCCGACGCTTCCTCCCGCCCCCCGATTCGTGAACTGACGCTGCTCGAGGGGCGCGTGCTCGGCGTGCTCGTCGAAAAGCAGCACACTGTGCCGGACAGTTATCCGCTTTCGCTGAACGCGCTGACGCTGGGCTGCAACCAGAAAACCGGCCGCGCGCCGGTGATGAACGCGACCGAGGCCGAGGTGCTGACCGCCGTCGATGGCCTGAAACGCTTGAGCCTCGTGATGGAAGGCAGCAGCAGCCGCGTGCCGCGCTTCGAGCACAACATGAATCGCGTGCTCGGTTTGCCGAGCCAGTCGGCGGCCTTGCTGACCACCTTGCTGCTGCGCGGCCCGCAGACGGCAGCCGAATTGCGCCTGAACAGCGCGCGTTTCCATGGCTTTGCCGACATCTCGTCGGTCGAGGCGTTTCTCGATGAGCTGGCCGGCAACGAGCCGCCGCGCGTCGTGAAGCTGGCCCGCACGCCGGGAGAGCGCGAGCATCGCTGGATGCATCTGCTGTGCGGCGAGGTGAGCGCAAGCGAGATCGCGCAACCGGGCGGCGAGGACGACACGGTGCCGTTGTCCGCGTTCGAAGCGATCAAGGCCGAGCAGAAGCGCCTCGCCGATGAAGTGGGGCGGCTTCAGTCAGTTGTGCGCCGGATGGCGGCGGAGTTGGGGATCGGCGTCGACGATCTTTGAGCGAGTATTGGAGCGTGGCCGCGTGGTGGTCTTTCTGGAAAACCACCATCGCGCAGTAGGCCGTTCGACGCAAGCGATCGTCAGTACGGCATGCAGGCGCCGCAGTGGCGATGGCTGAAGACCGATGGCTCACGCATCACGGCTGCGCTGGGTGTTTGTCGACAGCATGCGTTGCGTGCGATAAAAGATGCGCGGCGGCACGTTCGGCGAATCCTGGGCAAGCCGGTCGAGCTCGTCGCGAATCGCGGTGAGGTAGTGGCCGTCGCGGGCGTCGGCGTCGCCGGCGAATACGGCTTCGAGCCTGCGACGCACGGCGCCATAGCGCGCGCCGGCCGCGCGGTGTTTCTCCGCGCGCTCCGCGTAACGCAGGAACAGTTTCAACGCGGCGGAGACGGCGGCCGCGACGCTCACGAGCCCAACGAAGAGCCGCTGTTCAATCGACACCGCCGTCAGCGTGAACGACGCGAACACGGCGGTCCCCACGAACGCGGTCAGGGCTGTCACCAGCCAGCCGACCTGGCGGTCGCGCGCCGATAGCAGATCGGCCATGTCGTAGTGGCTCATCTGGGATTCGCGCGCGCGGCGAATCCATTTCAGCAGAAGCTGGTTTTCGTCGACCGGGGGCTCGTAGGCGGGCAGTGTCGTCATGGTGCTTGTCGGGGCGGTTCGGCTGCGCAAGCACTACGCGTGCGCCAGACGATACTGTGCCACATCGAAGCATCAAGCCGGACATCGCGCGTAACCGTAGCGGCAGGTCAGCCGTTCAGCGAGTGAGGCGCCGCACGCGCGGCACTACTTCTTCCGCAAAGCGATCTCGCATGCACGGCCGCGCTGCTTATTTGAGCGCCGCCACCGTACGCCGGCGTGCCAGCAGCTTCACCGCAAGCAGACAGGTGCCCATCACCGTGAACGACAACACGGTCGTCATCGTGCCGAGCGCGTAGATGACCGGCGTCGTCACCGACGTCGTGAGCCCCTGCAGTTCGAGCGGCAGCGTGTTCTGGTCGCCGATTGCCTGCGAGGTGCGGGCGATCTCGTCCCATGACAGCGTGAAGCCGAACATCGCCACGCCGACCACCGAAGGCCCGATGATCGGCAGCACGACATGCCGGAAGCTCTGCCACGGTGTCGCGCCCAGATCGCGCGACGCTTCCTCGTAAGCCGGATTGAAGCGGTTGAACACCGCGAACATCACGAGCAAGCCGAACGGCAGCGTCCACGTCAGATGCGCGCCGAGCGCGGACGTGAAGAGGCCCATCGAGGTCGTATAGCCATCGGCAAACGACTGATAGCCCCATGCCGACGCGAGGTACTTCACGCCGTTATCCAGCAGCCGGAACGTCAGGCCGATACCGAGCGACACGATGATCGACGGCATGATCAGACTTGCCACCGATACATAGAACACCGCCGTATCGCCGCGAAATTTTCGACGGAACGCGAGGCCCGCGGCCACCGAGAACACCACCGTCAGCACCGTGACCACCAAAGCGAGTCGCACGGACCGGCCGAATGCGGCCCAGATGTCGATATCGGCGACGCCGTTGCGCAGCACCGCGAACCAGTGCAGCGAAACACCACGCATCGGGAACGTCAGGCCGCCCTCGGGGCCCTGGAATGACAGAATGAAAATCGTGATCACCGGTCCGTACAGGAACAGCACGAACAGGCCGAACAGCAGCGCAAGCCAGTAGAAACTGGCCGGACGGCGTTCACGATGTCTGACGCGAATGGTCTGCATTTTCACAGCTCCTTGCGAATATCGACGACGCGCGTCAAACCCCACACGATCATCAGCACGACGGCGAGCAGAATGATCGCGTTGGCCGCCGCGGCGGGAAATTGCAGGTAGCCGGTCTGCACCTGAATGATCTTGCCGACCGACGCGATCTGCTGCCCGCCCATCACGCCGACGGTCAGGAAGTCGCCCATCACGATCGTGATCACGAAGATCGAGCCGATCACGATGCCGGTCTTGGACAACGGCAGGACCACGTCGCGCACCACCTGCCAGCCGCTCGCGCCGGCATCGCGCGCGGCTTCGAGCAGCGACCGGTCGATACGCATCATCGCGTTGAAGATCGGCACGATCATGAAGAACGTGTACAGATGCACGAACGCGAGCACCACCGAAAAGTTCGAATACAGCAGCCATTCGAGCGGCTGATCGATCAGATGCGCGCCGAGCAGCGCCTGATTCACGAGGCCGTTGCGGCCGAGCAGCGGCATCCACGAAATCATCCGGATCACGTTGGAAGTCCAGAACGGAATCGTGCAGACGAGGAACAGTACCGTCTGCATGCTCGTCGTGCGGACATGGAACGCGAGAAAGTACGCGATCGAAAACCCCAGCAGCAAGGTCACGGCCCACACGATCGCGCAGAACTTGAGCGTCGACCAGTAGGTCTTGAAGGTCACGCAGACGTCGGTCATCGACGAACAGCCGTCGAAAATCGCCGCGTAGTTCTTCAGCGTGAACGCCGGAATGATCTGGTATTCGTTGAAGTCCCAGAAGCTGACGATCAGCGTGATCACCAGCGGCACGATGAAAAATAGCAGGAACGTCAGCGACAGCGGCGTCGCCTGCAACCACGCCGGTGCGCGGCGATGTTTGACGGGCGCGTCCTGCGTGAGCGAGGGAAGGTCGATCGTTGCCATGGGCGGATGTGTCTATCGATTGACGTGCGCGGCTGTAGTGCCTCGCGCGGGGAAATCTCTACGCGGCGAACCGGCGCCGTGTTTGCCGATGTGTTTGCCGGCGCGTCATGCACCGGCAAACACAACGCACGGCGTGACGCTCGATCACGCTGCGATGAACTCGTTCCACTTCTGCACCATGTAGATGTTCTCGTCCATCACCGCGTTCCAGCACGCAATCGCGCTCATGCGCTGCGTGTAAGAGCCGCCGTCGCGCACCGCGCCGGCCTTTTCGAGCAACTGGCCGTCCGGCGCCTTGATGTCCTGCGCGGCGGGCTTGCCCTCGATCCAGTAGTCCCATTCGTACGGCTGCATGTGCGTCTTCGCGGTTTCGATCACGCCGGGGTAATAGCCCTGGCGCATCAGGTAGGCGCCGGCCCAGCCGTCCTGGAACCAGTTGACGAACTCATAGGCGGCGTCGAGCTTCTTGCCTTGCAGCGAGCGCGGAAAGCCGAAGCCCGAGGCCCACGAACGATAGCCTTCCTTGAGCGGCTGGAACTTGCACGGGATGCCCATCGTGCGCACCTTCGTCACTGCGGGCGACCACATCGACTGGATCACGACTTCGCCCGACGCCATCAAATTCACGCTCTCGTTGAAGTCCTTCCAGAACGCGCGGAACTGGCCGGCATGCTTGGCCTCGATCAGGATCTTGATGGTCTGGTCGATCTCGGCCTTCGTCATGTTGCCTTTGTCGCCGTACTTCACGTGGCCCATCGCCTCGATCGCCATCGCCGAATCCATGATGCCGATCGCGGGAATGTTCAGCAGCGCGGCCTTGCCCTTGAATTGCGGATTGAGCAGTTCGGCCCAGCTGTCCACCGGCCGCTTGATCAGATCGGGACGAATGCCGAGCGTGTCCGCGTTGTAGGTGGTGGGAATCAGCGTCATCCATTCGGTCGGCGTCGCCGAGAACTGGGTCGAGCGCGGGCCCGTGAGGAACATCACCTTTTTCGGCGCGGTGCCCTGGTCGCCGATCTTTTTGCCGTTGACTTCGCCGCGCGTGAGCACCGGCGTGATCTTGTCGGCGAGCTTGATGCGTTTGGCGTCCATGCCCGCGAGCGTGCCGGCCGGAATCAGTTTCTTCAGCGCGAAATATTCGGTGTCGACGATATCGAACGAGTTGGGCTGCGTGATGATGCGCTTGGCGACGTCGTCGGTGGTCACCGGCACGTATTGAATCTCGATGCCGGTGTCTTCCTTGAATTTCTTCGCGATGTCGGCGCTCTGATTGACCGCCGTGCCGAGGTAGCGCAACGTGATCTTTTCCTGCGCATGCACATACGGAAAACCGGCAATGCCGGCCGCCGCCACCGCACCCTTGATGAACGTGCGGCGCGACAGGCCTTTTTCCTTGACATCCGTTGCATCCACTGCTGCCGCTGCCGGACTCCCGTTCGTTTCGTTCATTGCTTTCTCCTCAGTTGACGTTCGATTGACGCTCATTCGATGTTTTGTTCACGGCGCCGCGCTGGCCGCGTTCAAACGCTCAGGCCGCGAGCGGATGCGCGTCCTGCTCGTTCCACCAGACCACCACGCGCGCCTCGGGGCCGAGCCGCGTCGCGTCGTAATCGCCGTCGCTCACGAGCGAGATCAGTTCGGGCGAGCCGTCGAGCGGATCGAGCGTCATGCGCAAATGCGTGCCCTGATACTCGGCTTCACGGACCTTGCAGGGCACGCCGCCGATACGGGGCAGGCCGCTCTCGCCGCCCGCGTTGTGCACGGGCGTGACGCCATGCGGCACCACGCGCAGATGATCGGCGCGCACGGTAAACGAGCGGCCGTTCGTGTTGAAGACGTTATGACCGCCGAGAAAGCGCGCGACGAACTCGGTACGTGGCCGGTTGAAGACTTCATGCGGCGTGCCGCTCTGTTCGATACGGCCGTGACTCATCACCACGACGAGATCGGCGAGCGCCATCGCTTCTTCCTGCGAGTGCGTGACGTGGACGAAGGTGATGCCGAGTTCTTTTTGCCAGCGCTTGAGTTCGGCGCGCATCTGCACGCGCAGGAACGGGTCGAGCGCGGAGAGCGGTTCGTCGAGCAGCAGGCAGCCCGGCTGATTCAGCAAGGCGCGCGCGAGCGCGACGCGTTGCTGCTGGCCGCCGGAGAGTTGTGCCGGCTTGCGCGCGGCATACGCGGACATGGCGACGAGTTCGAGCAGTTCGGCGGCGCGCTTGCGCCGTATGTCCTTCGCGACGCCGCGCATCTTCAGGCTGAACGCGACGTTGTCGAGTGCGCTCAGGTGCGGGAATAGCGCATAGTTCTGAAACACCATCGCGGTGCCGCGCGCGGCGGGTTCGGCGCGCGTGACGTTACGGCCCGCGATCAGAATGTCACCTTCGGTGACGGATTCATGACCGGCGATCATGCGCAAGGTGGAGGTCTTGCCGCAGCCCGATGGTCCGAGCAGGCAGCAGTATTGACCACCGGCAATGCGCAGGTCGATCGCGTCGACGGCCAGCGAATCGCCGTATTGCTTCGAGACGTGGACCAGTTCGATATCGGCGGCTTGAGTGTCGAGCACCGTTGAAGCAGGCTGAATCATGAAGGAAGTGTCCTCGTGAACGGCGAACAGTGGGGCACGCGCCAAATCAGCTACGCCACCTATGCGAGGCGATGCAAATGCAAGACATGTGCCATCCATCGCATCACGGCGCTCGCGCAATGCCGGCGTACCGTTGGGCCTAACGTCTACGAGTTGGCGCACATATTGCAACCGATCCGCAGCGACGATCGTTAGCGATCAGCAGGATGGATTTGCGCGATCACGGTGCGTCAGCGGTCCGTCTCGGGGCGTGAACCGGCCAATCCGGTTCATCCATGACGTGACGCGGCGTTTTTCGTCATCCACGGTTTCTTCTCATGAACGACACACGGCACACGCCCGCAATAGAGAACCGCGCGCGTCAATCGCTCGCCACGCACGGACGTTTTGCATACAGGCCGATCACGGATAGCGACGCGTTCCGCTGGCCAGGCGGAGCGGGACTCGCGGTCTATCTCGGCTTCAACATCGAGCACTTTGCGTTCGGTGAAGGACTCGGTGCGGCGCTCGGGCCGCTTTCACCGCAGCCGGACGTGCTGAACCATAGCTGGCGCGAGTACGGCAATCGCGTCGGGGCGTGGCGCTGCATCGAACTGTTCGATCAACTCGCGTTGCCCGCCGGCACGCTGATCAACACCGCGCTCTACGATCACTGTCCGGAACTGATCGCGGCTTGCGTCGCGCGTGGCGATGAACTGATTGGCCATGGCCACACGAATGCGCACCGGCAGAGTGACCTCGACGAAATCGGTGAGCGCGACCTGCTTCTGCATTGCCGCGAACGGATCGCTGAAGAGTCCGGTACACCGCCGCAAGGCTGGCTGTCGCCGTGGATTTCGGAATCGCATCTGACGCCCGATCTGCTGGCCGAGACGGGTTATCGCTACACGCTGAACTGGTGTCACGACGACCGCCCCGTGCGCATGGCCACGCGCGCCGCGCCGCTCTGGTCGATTCCGTATCCGCAGGAACTCAATGATCTGCCGATGATGGTGGGGCGGCACATGGACGGCCGCGCGTTCGCCGACATGATCGTCGACCAGTTCGACGAGATGCTCGATCAGGCCAATCGCGGTTCGCAACCGCAGGCCCTGGTGATGGGCATGGCGCTGCATCCCTATCTGGTCGGGCAGCCGTACAGGTTGCGGCATCTGCGCCGCGCGCTCGAACATATCGCCGCGGCGCGCGCGCGAGGCGACGTATGGATCACCACACCGGGCGCGATCGCGAATCATATGGACGATCTGGAGCGGGACGGCATCGTGCGCCCGGCTACGGTATGAGCGCGCGAGACGGCGCGGCCAGCGCGAAAAAGGCTTGTGGCGAGGAGGCCGACATCGATGCGCGCATCTACCAGTCGATTTTCGATGGCGTGCTCAATTATCGTTTGACGCCCGGTACGAAGCTGCCCGAACCCGAGCTGTGCCAGCTGTTCGGCGTGGGCCGCGCGGTCGTGCGTCGCGTGCTGGAAAAACTCGCTTATGACGGCATCGTCGTATTGCGGCCGAACAAGGGCGCAGTGATCGCCGAGCCGACGCCCGAGGAAACCCGCGAGATCTTCGAAGCGCGGCGCTCGGTCGAACGGATGCTCGTCGAGCTTGCCGTGCAGCGCGCGAGCGCGCGGGATATCAAGGCGCTGCGCCAGCAACTCGCGAGCGAGCACGACGCGATGCATCGCTTCGACCAGCCGTCGTGGGCGACGCTCGCGAGCGGCTTTCATATGCGCATCGCCGCGCTGGCGGGCAACTCGATCCTGCAAAACTATCTGAAGGAACTGGTGTCGCGTTGTTCGCTGATTGTCGGTGTGTACGAACCGCCGGGGCATGCGCCGTGCGAGCATGCCGAGCATGCGGCCATCGTCGACTGCATCGAGGCGCGCGACGCGGCAGGCGCGATCGCGCATATGGAAGCGCATCTGCGCGATCTCGAAGAGCGCATTGAAACCTCGCGGATGCGTGGCGAGAAGAGTCTCGGCCAATTACTCGGCATCATTGGACAAGCGACCACGAACCAGGCGGACCGACATGGAAATTGATTTCGCGGCGATCACCGAATACCAGCGCTACAAGCTGATGGCGAGCCTGATCGTGCCGCGTCCGATCGCGCTCGTCACGACGCTCGGGCCCGACGGCACGATCAACGCCGCGCCGTTTTCGATGTTCAACATGCTCGGCGAAGAGCCGCCTATCGTCATGATCAGCGTGAACCGCGGGTCGGACGGCACGCTCAAGGACACGGCGGTCAATATCGTTCGGACCGGCGAATTCGTCGTGCATCTCGCCGACGAGGCTATCGCCGAAAAAATGCATCGCTGCGGCGAAAGATTGCCGCCTCATGTGAGCGAACTCGCCGAGGTCGGCTTGACAGCGGTGCCGAGCTCGCACGTCGCGCCGCCGCGCATCGCGGAAGCGCCGGTCGCGTTCGAATGCACGATCTGGGAGACGCTGGAGACGAACAGCCGGCAGATTTTTATCGGCCGCGTGCATCGGCTGCATGCGCGCGACGAATTGATCGACATCGAGACGTGGCGCGTGCGCTTGCAGCACTACTTTCCGGTGGGCCGATTCGGTGCGAGCGACTATGTGACGACACGTGACCGGTTTACGCTCGGGTGACGGCGTTTAGCCGTTCGATCGCGCGGCTCCAGCACCACCCCGATCACACGCCCAGCGCGCGCCCGTCGCTGCGCGGATCGTGCGCGCCTGAAACCGTGCCGTCGGCATCGATGCGAATCACGCCCGGGTGACCCGCGAGCGGACTCTGCGCCGCGATCGTGCTGACCTCGTGGCCGCGCGCAGCCAGCGCCGCGAACACGTCGGCACCCGCGTCCTCTTCGAGCTTCAGCGCATCGCGCGTGTCGGAGAACGTCTTGCCGAGCAGAAAGCGCGGGCGGGCGAGGGCGGTGAGCGGGTCCATCCCGTAGTCGATCAGCCGCGTGAGAATCGCGGCGAGCGTTTGCGGCTGACCGTCGGCGCCTTGCGTGCCGAACAGCAACTGCGGGCGGCCGTCTTTCAGATACATGCCGGGGTTTAGCGTATGAAAGGGGCGCTTGCCCGGCTGCACGACGTTGTGATGCGCGGGGTGCGTGCTGAACGACGCGCCGCGGTTGTGCCACAGAATGCCGGTGTCGCCCGCGACCACGCCGCTGCCCCAATCGAAGTAGACCGTTTGCAGCACGCTGACACTGCGGCCCTCGCGATCCGTCGCGCCGATGAACACCGTGTCGCCGGGGCGGAACACGTGCGGCCACGCGCGTGCCTGCTGCAAGTCGATCGAAGCGGCATGCCCGTCGAGTGTCGCGCGCGAGAGCATCTGCCCGAGCGGCACGTCGTTGAACTCGGGATCCGAAACGAAACGGTCGCGATCGACGAACGCGCATTTCACCGCTTCCACCAGCAGGTGGTAGTAATCGGCGCTGCCTTCGCGAATCGAGGCGACGTCGAAGCGATCCAGCGTACCCATGATCTGCAGCGTCGTCACCCCTTGCGTGGGCGGACGCAGACTCACCAGTTCGCCGCCGCGATACGCGACCCGCAACGGCGCTTCGTCGCGCGCGCGGGTTCTGGCGAGATCGCTCGCGGTGAGCGGCGAGCCGGCCTGCTGCAAACCGCGTGCGATCCGCTCGGCCAGCTCGCCTTCATAAAACTCGCGCGCGCCGAAACGGGCAATCCGTTCGATGCTTTTTGCCAACGCCGGTTGCGCGAAGCGCTCGTCGATCGCGGGAATCCTGCCGTGCGGCGCGAAGGCCGCCGCGAAGCCGGGTAATGCGCTCAGTTCGCCGGCGCGCAGGCTTTGCCAGAAATGTTGGGACGGCGTGACCGAAAAACCGTTGCTCGCATAGTCGAGCGCACGCTCGAACAGCGACGCCCACGACTGCGTGCCGCCCCATATGCTTTGACTAATCGCGTATGCCTGATGCCAGGTATCGACGGTGGCGGCAGTCGTGAGCGCGGACGCCGCGCCGCGTACGGGAATCGCGGCATCGAACGCGGGCAGTTCAGCCGCCGCCTGGCCGATGCCCGAGAGCGTGCGCAATGTCCCTGTGCGGTCGCCGATCACCCAGAAGGCGTCGCCGCCGAGTCCGGTGAAATGCGGATACGTCACGCACAGCGCCGCGCCGATCGCGATGGCCGCTTCGATCGCGTTGCCGCCGGCACGCAATACGTCGCGGCCGGCCTCGCTCGCCGACGCATGAGGGCTGGTGACCATGCCGTCGATGGCACAGGCGAGTCGAGAGTCGTGCATTCTTGCTCCGCTACGGGGATGAGTTGCGCATGAGCGCGCCGGAGTCGGAAGTATAAGTTCGCGCGCGGCGCCGAAAATAATCAGTGCGACGCCGCAATATGCATGAGGCCGCGCGGACAGGTAGCGCGTGATCAGCTCGCCATCAAACACGCGGCGGCATTCCTTGCCGCCGCACGCGCTCATTCATAAGAGAAGAAGCCGCCGAACTTCTCGATCCGTTCGAGCGCCATGCCCGAGCCGCGTACCACGCACGTCAACGGCGCTTCGGCGACGAACACCGGCAGCCCCGTTTCTTCCGCCAACAGGCGGTCGAGGTCGCGCAGCAGCGCACCGCCGCCCGCCAGCATGATGCCGCGCTCGGCGATATCGGCGCCGAGTTCGGGCGGCGTCTGTTCCAGGGCGATCTTGACGGCCGACACGATCTGGTTCAGCGGATCAGTCAGCGCTTCGAGAATTTCGTTGCTGGACACGGTGAAACTGCGTGGTATCCCTTCGGACATATTGCGGCCCTTGACTTCCATCTCCTTGACTTCGGAGCCGGGAAACGCGGAGCCGATTTCCTTCTTGATCGCTTCGGCCGTCTGTTCGCCGATCAGCATGCCGTAGTTGCGGCGGATGTAATTGACGATCGCGTCGTCGAACTTGTCGCCGCCCACGCGCACCGAGCCCTTGTACACGATGCCGCCGAGCGAGATCACGCCTACTTCGGTCGTGCCGCCGCCGATGTCGACCACCATCGAGCCGGTCGCGTCCGAGACCGGCAGGCCCGCGCCGGTTGCCGCGGCCATCGGTTCCTCGATCAGATAGACCTGCGACGCGCCTGCGCTATGGGCGGCTTCCTTGATCGCGCGCCGCTCGACCTGGGTCGAACCGCACGGCACGCAGATGATGATGCGTGGCGACGGCGCGAACATCCGCGATTCGTGCGCCATCTGGATGAAGCGCTTGATCATCTGCTGGGTGATGTTGAAGTCGGCGATCACGCCGTCTTTCATCGGGCGGATCGCCTCGATGTTGCCCGGCACCTTGCCGAGCATCTGTTTCGCTTCCTTGCCGACGGCCAGAATGATCTTCTTGCCATTCGGGCCGCCTTCCTGGCGAATCGAGACCACCGAGGGTTCGTCGAGCACGATGCCTTTGCCACGCATGTAGATCAGCGTGTTCGACGTGCCGAGGTCGATGGCCAGGTCGTTGGAAAAATAGCCGCGCAGAAAACCGAACATGCAAATTCCTGTCTCTGTGAGGTCGGGCGTGTGAGCGCCGCTGGGGGAGTGCCGCGCCGTGGCGCCAGGCGACCGGTTGACGGTCGGGAGAGAGGGAAGAATAACAGTTTCGGATGCGGCGGCAATGCCTACGGCTGAGCTGGCGGAAAATCAGTCTTGATCGGCCTTACCCGTGCGTTCGGCACGCGGGTCCACCAGCAGCCTCGGGCTTCGCAGGAAGTGGACGAGGCTGACGAGGCTTGCCGTATGGAGGCCCAATCGGGCGAACAGGCCGAACCTGTGCGGGCTGCTCAAGGCAGTGCAGCGGCGCGACGCGCAACGCTGCGGGCGGCCGAAGCCGCCCGCCGGCGCGAGCTGATCAACGCGGGCGATCTGGAAATGGACGTGAATCGCCGGCGCGATAAGCACGGCGGGCGCACCTGCCACGCAATCGCGCACGGCGTCGAATTGAGAAAGGCTTCAGGCCGGATTGCTGGCGGGCGCGGCGGCCCAATCCACCGCCGCATCGAACAGGCTCGCGCCTGCCGCCGACAGATTGCCGAATGTGTCGTTGTTCAGAAAGAACATCACGCGTCGCGCGGGTGCCAGCGATTCATAGTCCATGGTCGCGCCTTTCTCGTACGCGAAGATCGCCGCTTTCTCCGGTTGACCGTACAGCGTCGCGATGATCGTCGCGCCAAGGCCGGGCTTGCCCCAACTCATCGCGGCCTGCCTCGCGTAGACGTTCGTCACGCCCGCCGGCAAACCGGCGGCCATTGGGTGCGGCGCGTTGACGAGCCACAGGTAGCGCTCTTTCTCCGCTTCGCCGAAGTCGACGTCGTGGCGTTTGCCGGTCATCGCGAAGTCGTCGAGCAGATCGTTTTCCCATGTCAGCAGCGGCTTCGCCAGATAGCGCCAGCCGCCCGCCATCTGTTTCGACGACACTGTCGACGAGATCAGCACCAGATCGGCGTCGCTCGCCGCTTCGGGCGGCTGTGCCTGGTCGAGCATGCGTACGCTGTAGCCGCGCGCGATGAGGTGCGCGGCGATCTTCTGATCGGCGCTCTGGCCCGGGCCGTTTTCTTTCTCGCCGGTTTGCCCGCTTGCCTGCACGACCATCACCACCTTCCTGCCCGTGCCGGCGGCGTTCGATATCGCGTAGGCTGCGGGCGCGCCAAACGCCAACCCTGCGCCGAGGCTCGCTGCCGCAGCGAGAAAAGTTCTGCGCTTCCCACTCGGCGCGAGGGCGGGGTCAGTGCGCTGCTTGCGAATGTTCATGGACCTTCCAGTCTCGTTCAGTTCTCGTTCAGTTGGATCGTGCGAACCGTGGCGCGTGCCACGACTGTGCGGTTCAAAACTCGAGTGTCGAGAGCAGCGACACCTGGCGCGCGTCGCCAATCGACACGAAGTACTTGTTCACGCTCGACGGGTAATACGTCCTGTTGAACAGGTTCTTCACGTTGAGCTGGAAAGACAGATGACGGTTGCCGATTTTCGTGTCGTAGGTGGCGAACGCATCGGCGACCGTGTAGGACGGCAGCGTGAAGCTATTCGCCGAATCGCCCGGCCGCGCGCCGACGTAATGCGCGCCGGCGCCCACGCGCAACTGGTCGCCGCCGAGGACCGCGCCGAAGTCGTACACCGCCGCGAACGACGCCGTGTTCTGCGGCGCGTTCCACAAGCGGTTGCCGGCGTAGAGCGGGTCTTCGGTGGTCTTCGCATCGAGATAGGCGTAACTCGCGATCACGCTCCAGTGCTCGCCGATCTGACCGGCGACGTCGAGTTCGACGCCGCGCGAGCGCGCCTTGCCGGCGGTGCGCCAGTCGGTCTGTTTGGTCGCATCGTTGTACTGCTGCACCAGCACGTTTTTCTTGTCGATGTTAAAGAGCGCGAGCGTGCCGGTCAGCCCGGCGGGCAACGCCATTTTTGCGCCGAGCTCCCATGAGGTGGCCTGCTCGGGCTGCACCGACGAATCGATCACCACGCCGCTCGAGAGCGGTGCGATCGTCGAGGTCGGCTTCAGCGACTGCGTGTAGCTGCCGTACAACGACACCGTGTCGGTCCATTTGTAGACCACGCCCGCACGCGGCAGCCATTTCGTGCCGTTGATGTTGGTGTTGGCGACGAACGGCCGGCCCTTGCCCGCGACCTGGTTGTAGCTCAGAAAACGTGCGCCGCCGATCAGTATCCACTTGTCGGTCAGATGCAGACTGTCCTGGAAGAACAGCGAGCGCTCGTGCAGCGTGTCGGTCTGATCGCTGTCGCTCGCGGAGACCGTGGTGGACGGACTCTCCAGGCCGTAGACCGGAGCGAAATAGTTGAACGGATATTTCGTCGCCTGGCGCAGCAGGTCGCGGCGATAAATGCGGCGGTACTCGGCGTCGACGCCCATCTGCAGATCGTTGCGCAATCCGGCGACGTTGAAATGGCCGTCCACATAGGCGATCGCGTAGCTATCCGTGCCCAGCGCGCCGTGGGTCGCGTCGTTGCTGCGCGACACGGCGCCTGTGGTGCTGTTGATGCCCTGCACGCGCAACTGGTTCGCGTCGTAGGTTTCGCGGTTGTAGCTGTAGCCGGCATGCGCCTTCCAGTCGGCGTTGATCTGATGATCGACGCTGATTTGCGCGAGGTGCGATTCGCCGTCCATCTCGTTGAATGGCTCGTCGAGACGCCGGCGGCTCGGAATCGCGAGTGGCTCGTTGGTTTTCGGGTCGAGCGCGGTACCACGGTCGAACGGATAGAGAAAGTTCCGGTATTCGTACGAGAGCACCACTTGCGTATCGCGTCCATACCACGCGAGCGACGGCGCGACGAGCGTCTCGCGATGCTCGCCGAAATTGCGCCAGTACTGTTCATTGGTTTGATCGACGACGAGCCGGTACGCGAGGCCCGAGTCGCCGATGGGCCCGGTCGTATCGAGCGTCGTCTGCGCGCCGTTACGGCCGTGCCCGTATGTCGAGCCGAGCACGGAAATCGCGTGATAAGGCGTGAGCAACGGCTGCTTGCTCACCACGTTGACGACGCCGCCGGGGTCCATGATCCCGTACAGCAGCGATGTCGGGCCCTTGAGCACTTCGACGCTATCGGCGGCCGCGTTCAGGCCGCGCCCCTGCACGAGCGGCATGCCGTTGTGCATGATCGAGCCGTCGCGATTGCCGCCGAAGCCGCGCTTGAGCAGCGTGTCCTGCGTGCCGGCGAGCGTATTGCCCTGCACGATGCCGCTCACGTTCGCGAGCGCGTCGTCCAGATTTCGCGGACGCTGGTCGCGCAGCACCTGTGACGGCACCACGGCGACGGCTTGTGCGATGTCGAGTAGCGGCGTGTCGGAGCGGGTCACGCCCGCTTCGGCGGGCGGGCGATAGCTGCCGGCTTTCACGAGCCGCGACGTCACGGCGACGGTGGGCAAGATGGTGCCGCTCGCGCCGTCCGCGATAGGCCGTTCCTGCTCGATGAGCGTGTAGCTGCCGTTCGACTGCTGACGCGCGGCGAGCCCGGTGCCATGCAGAAGGTGGTCGATCGCCTGTTGCACGCCGTACTCGCCGTGCAGGCCTTCGCTGTTGCGACCGGCTGCCAGCTCAGCCGGAAACGACAGCAGCAGCCCGGCTTCGCGGCCGAAGCGATTGAGCGCGCCCTCGAGCGGGCCGGCCGGAATGTCGTAGCGCTTGCGCGTCGGCGCTTCGGCGGCGAGCGCCGCGTTGGACGGCAGCCCCGCCGAGATCAGCGCGGCCGTTGCGATATGCCGCGCGAAGTGCGCCGCCGGCCGTGCGCGCAACGCGCCACGGCCGACGCCGGTCTTTCGATACTGTCCCATGTTCAAGGCTCGCAGGAAGATAGACGATGTGTTGCTCTCATCTCCCTTGTCACGCGAGATTCGAAAACAGCTCACGACCGGCAGGAAACACAATTGGCAGGAAAATATGTCGGCGAGCCCTGCGACGGTCGCTCGCGGGACGCCCTTACGAATGCGTCGCGCGCACGGTGGCCCAGTAACGGGTGATGAACACGACCTCGACCGGCAGGATGCGGGTCACGGTATCGAGCACGCGGTCGGTATTCGCGAGCGGGTAGGTGCCCGACAGACGCAAACCGGCCACCGCCGGATCGCAGCTCAGGTGCCCGGCGCGATAGCGCCCGAGTTCGTCGATGAAATCGCCGAGCCGCATGCCGCCGGCCACGATCAGACCGTCTGTCCATGCGGCCTCGTTCTCGCTGATGGATTCCATCGCGCTGACGGCGTCGCGCGTGAAGCGGGCGCGCTGCCCGGCGCGCACGACCGGTGCAAGGTGCGGCGCGTCGCGCGGACTGATCCGCACGGCGCCCTCGAATACGTCGAGGCGGCATAACCCGCTTTGCTGTCTGACCGCGAAGCGCGTACCCAGCGGCTGCAGGCCGCCTTGTGCGGTTTCCACGATGAAGGGCCGTCGTTCGCCATCGCGATGCGCGGTCGCGACCATGATTTCTCCTTCGATCAGGCGTACGCGCCGCTCGGTGTCGTCCAAGCGGACATCGATCGCGCTATCGGTGTTCAGCATGACGCGCGTGCCGTCAGCGAGGGCGAGGCTGCGGCGCTCGCCGAGCGCGGTGCGCACGTCGGCATTCCATGCGCGCCACGGCAGATGTTCGCTGGCCATCCAGCTCGCACCACCGGCGAATAGCAGCGTCGCCAGTACTTTGACGCTGGCGCGCCGCCGGGCCGAACCGGTGCGGGTCAGCGCGGCGCGTGCGGCAGCTGCGCCGCCTGTCTCGCCGGCTGCGTCGGCGAGACTCCGCAAGCGGCCGCTGACGTTGCAGATGTGCCGCCATGCGAGCTCGTGATCCGGATGCTCGGCACGCCAGCGAGCCAGCGCAAATTGCTGCGCGTGCGTGTCCTTGCCGGATTGCAGTTCCATCCACCATTCGACCGCGCGCATCGCGACATGCCGCGGCACATCGGGTCTCGTATGTGCGTTCAATCGGGCATCCGTTACGCGGGGCTCAACGCGAAGAAGCACTGCGCCGCGGCGCGCACCAGATGACGTTTCACCGTGGCAATCGAGATCTTCAGTTGCGCGGCGATTTCGGCGTGGGTCAGGCCGTCGAGCTGGGCCAGCAGGAAGGCGCGTTTGACGGCGACCGGCAGACTGTCCAGCAGACTGTCGATCTCGGCCAGCGCTTCGAGCAGCAGCGCACGCTCTTCGGGCGACGGTGCGAATGCCTCGGGCACGAGCGCGAGCGCGTCGAGGTACGCGCGTTCGATCTGCTCGCGGCGCCAGTGATTAGCCATCACGCGTTGCGCGACCGTCGTCAGGAACGCGCGCGGTTCGTCGAGGCGCAGCGGCTCGTCGCGGGCGAGCAGGCGCATAAACGTGTCGTGCGCGAGGTCGGCGGCGCGATGCGCGCAGCCGAGCTTCTTGCGCAGCCACGCGTGAAGCCAGCCGTGATGATCGCTGTAGAGCGTCTGCATCTGCCGGTGCAGCGTCGGATTGTTTGCCGCCATGGCCCGCTGTGGACACTGGATCGACCGATCCAGCATCTTAATGAACGAGAATTATTCGCATCATAGCATGGAGAAATGGGCGACGAAAACGCTGAGTGGGTAGCCAGGGGGCCGAATTTGGCGGGGTCGCTCGCGAAGGTTGGATCCTGATGGGGACGGCTTTGCGCGGCGATTGCTGTCCCCGGCGGGGGGGCAGGTCGTTGCGGGCAGCCGCAGGTTGATTGCTGGCGGCGGTGGCAACAGTGGCCGCAGAGGCGGGCGGGCAATGTGCCGTGCGCCCGTCCGAAGGGTGTCAGGCTCGGACGGGCGTGCATTGCTAGGTCTTGTCGCGGCTGCGTGCCCGCGTGGCGCCGGTAATCACCGCCACGCCCAGCAGGATGACCGCCACGATTTCGACTGTGTGTTGAGCGACGTGCAGCGTAATTAGTCCCCATGACACGCCTGCAATCAGAATGATCCAGCCGGCCAGGTAAATGAGCAGGGTCATCGTGGTTCTCCTCGTTCGATTCGACGGATGGCCCCCGGTTGCTTCTCTTGATGCTCATGAAAAGCGCGACCGGATGCCCCGATTCTTCGTTGAAATCGCGTCGCCTCGGCAGTGGGCCGTTGGGTGGCACATCGGGCAAGCGATCGACGGGTTAATCGAGTAGCAGATTCCGCGCCCGCTTTGGTCCGTGAACAGTCATGCGTGGCGGACCTCGAGTGCTGCTTCTGCTGCCCCTTCGGCCGACCCGTGCGATGCGACGCGAGCCGCCCTGGAGATTGACAAACAGCGCACCGTGCGCGCGTGCGCCGACCCGCTTCGAGCCCAGCCGTTCAGCGCTCCGAAGCCGGCCCGAGACGCGCCGCGATAGTCCGGCAAGCCGCCAGCAATGGCTCGATATAGCGCGTTTGCGCGTCGCGCTCGAGCCGGAAGGTCGGCATGCTGATGCTCACACACCCGAGTGCGCGGCCGTCAGCGCCGCGAATCGCCGCGCCGTAGCAGGAGATCGCGATTTCATTCTCTTCGCGGTCCTCGGCGTAGCCGCGTTGCTGCGTGGCGATCAGCTCCCTACGGACTTCGTCGAGCGTAGTGAGCGTGTGCTCGGTGAAGCGGCGCAGCGGCGCGTCTTTCAGCAACGCTTCGCGTTCGGCCACGCCGAGCGTCGCGAGATAGGCCTTACCCACCGAGCTCGACGTAAGCGATACCCGCGTGCCGATGCGCGACGCCATGCGCACCGCATGCGGACTTTCCAGTTTCTCGATGTACACCATCTCGCCCTGACTCGGCACGGCGAGATGGATCGTTTCCGACGTGAGATTGCGCAGTTCCATCAGCGCATCGACCGCCGCGAGGCGCAAGTCCGAGCGCTCCCAGCTACGGCTCGCCAGATTGACGAGGCGTGGCCCAAGACCGAACGTGGTGCCGCTCCCCGCGCCGACAATCAACCCTTCGGCCTGCAACGCGGCCACGATACGGTGGACAGTAGGGCGCGGATAGCCGCTCGCCGCGCTCAACTTGGCGACGTTGGGCGGCGTCTGCGCATCGGCGACCAGTTGCAGCACGGCAATGAACTTCGAGAACGCGGCGGCGCCGGCAACGGTCTTCGCATCGGCGGCACTGGCCGTGCCGGTGACAGCGCTTTCGCCGGGCTGGCCGGCGTGGGAGGAAGGCTTGGAATCGGAGGTGGACATCAGGCTACGGTCGGACACAGTGGAGTAATTATGCCCTTGTTTCCCGGGCAGAATGCCATCGACACCAAGCCGGTTCGTCACGCGACCAGATAGCCGCCGTCGACCGGCACGATCGCACCCGTCATGAATGACGCGGCCGGCGTGCACAGAAACGCCGCGACCTGCGCGACTTCATCCGGTGTGCCCCAGCGGCGCATCGGCGTGCGATCCAGAATGGCCTGCGAGCGGCCGTCGTCGTCCTGTAACGCCTGGGTCAGCGGCGTGGCGATCCAGCCCGGCGCGATCGCGTTGACGCGAATGCCGTCGACTGCATAGGCGAGTGCGAGCGACTTGGTCAGTTGCGCGACCGCGCCTTTGCTCGCGCTATAGGCCGGCACCAGGCCGCCGCCGAAGAAACTCAGCATCGACGCCGTATTCACGATGCAGCCCGACGACGCCTTCAGCAATTCACGCGCGGCCGAGCACACGCGCATCGTGCCGTTCAGATTGATGTCCATCACCCGTTCGAACACCTCGATGCGGTGTTCCTCGATGCGGCTGATCACGCCCGCGCAATTGACCACGATGTCGAGCCGCTCGAACGCCTGCAACGCGGCGGCGACGTCGTCGCTCGAACGCACGTCGAGCGTGACGCGCCGGATTTCGCGATCGAGGGTATCCGGCGCGCCTTCGGGCAGCGGCAAACCGGCCGCGACCGTTTGCGCGCCGAGCTTCGCGAGCCCGTTCGCAATGGCCGCGCCGATTCCGGAGAGGCCACCCGTGACGAGTGCGACCTTGCCTTCAAGCAGATTGTTCTGGAATGTCATGTGAGTCGGCAACGAGTGCTCAGGTGGGTTGTGTTTTGACGGCGTTCGGCAGCGGTGCGGGCGCCACTTCCTTCACGACGAACAGGTAGACGAAGGCGGCGGCGAACGCGACCCCCGCGCTGATCAGCAGCGCGTTGACGAACGAATGCGTCTGATCGACGACGATGCCCGTGATCACCGGCGCGAACGAGCCGCCCAGGTAACCGCCGAAGTTCTGCATGCTGCCGAGCGATGCCACCAGGTGGCGCGGCGCCGCGACGCTGACGAGCGCCCACGCGGTGCCGCTCGACATATTCACGAAGAACATCGCACACGACACGTAGACGATCGCGAGCGTGGTGCTCGGCGTGTACGCGGCAGGCACCGTGAATGCCGCCGCGCCGATCAGGCCGATGCACAGCGGCCACTTGCGGCTGCGGATCGGCGCCATGCCGCGTTTGAGCAGGTAGTCGGCGATCACGCCGCTGCTCAGCATGCCGATGGTGCCGAAGATGTACGGAATCGACACCAGCCAGCCGGTATGCGCGATGCTCAGGTGGCGCTCTTTCTCCAGATAGCCGGGCAGCCACGTGAGGTACAGCCAGACCATGTAGATCACGCCCATGAAGCCGAAAATCATCCCCCACGTGTTGCGCAGCTTGAAGAGCGCACCCCATTCGGACCAGCTCAGGCCTTTCGGACCTTCGGTGTTCAGCGAGCCTTCTTCGAGGTGCGCCGTTTCGGCTTCGGTGAGCACGAGTTCATCGCGGTTGCGATAGAACATGTACCAGCCCAGCGCCACCAGAATGCCGAGCACGCCCATGATGATGAACATGGTTCGCCATCCGAACGAAAGCATCAGCACCGTGAGCAGCGGCGGGGCGATCATCGGCGCGATGGTCGA
Source organism: Paraburkholderia sp. RAU2J (assembly GCF_003634845.1). Classification (NCBI taxonomy): domain Bacteria; kingdom Pseudomonadati; phylum Pseudomonadota; class Betaproteobacteria; order Burkholderiales; family Burkholderiaceae; genus Paraburkholderia; species Paraburkholderia sp. RAU2J. The sequence continues at coordinate 1,928,142 of NZ_RBXG01000002.1, read as the reverse complement.
CGACGAGATGAACATGCCGGTCGGCCGGCCGCGCTCGCGCACCGCGAACCATTCGTTGACGACCTTCGCGCCCGCCGGGAACAGCGGCGCCTCGGCCACGCCGAGCACGACCCGCGCGAACAGAAAATGATTGAGCGACTGGATGAAGCCGCCCATCACCTGCGCGATCGACCACACCAGCATGCCGAGCCCGAGCATCACGCGCGAGCCGAAACGGTCGAGCAACGCGCCCACCGGCAATTGCGCAAACGCATAGGACAGCGAGAACGCCGATAGCAGCAGCCCCATCTGCGAAGCGGACAGATGAAGTTCCTCGCTCACCAGGTGATTCGCGATCGACAGCGTGCTGCGATCGAGGTAATTGATGATGCCCGCAACCGTCAGAAAGGCGATCGCGACCACTTGAATACGTTTCAGACGCTGTGACTTCTGAAGCATGTTTGTCTCCTGCACAAGAGGCCTTGCGGATGTTTGGAATAGTACGGATGCAACGGTTAAAACACGATCTGCAACGAAGACTCAATAAGTCGCCCGTCCGCCGGACAGATCGAAAATCGCGCCGGTGCTGAACGAGCAGGAATCCGAACAAAGCCACAATGCGAGCTGCGCGACTTCATCCGTGGTGCCGAGCCGTCGCAGCGGACTCTTGTCGATCATCGTCTGCACGTGGGCCGGCGACATCTGCGCGAGCAGCCTGGTTTCCACCGCGGCGGGCGCGATGCCGTTCACGAGGATGCCGGTTTGCGCGAGCTCCTTGCCGAGCGACTTCGTCATCGCGATCACGCCGGCTTTCGCCGCGCTGTACGCGGACGCGTTCGGCGTGCCTTCCTTACCCGCCAGCGACGCGACATTGACGATGCGCCCGGCGTTCGCGCGGCGCATCACCGGCACGACGAAGCGGCTTACGTGATATGTGCCGAGCAGGTTCACGTCGATTACGCGCTGCCATTCGAGTGGATCGTATTCGTCGAGCGGCAGCGTGGGTCCTGCGAAACCCGCGTTGTTCACCAGATAGTCGATGCGGCCGTATGCGTCGAGCGTTGCCGCGAGCGCGGCCTCGATCGACGCCGGGCGCGTGATGTCCGCCTGGAAGTGGCGCGGCGCGCGAGACGTGTCCTCCTCACCCGGCACACGGTCCCAGTTGACCGCCGATGCGCCATTGCGCGCGAATGCCTCGCAGATCGCGCGGCCGATGCCGCTGGCGGCGCCCGTCACGACCGCGACACGCCCGGAGAAATCGTAGTGGGCGAGGCTGACGGGCGCGCTCATCGGATGAACTGGTCCACGTAGTCTTCACCGAGGCCCACGGCCGTGTAGTGCTTGCGGCACATGTCGATCTTGGTGAACACGTCCTCGTAGCCGGTGTAGTTGCCGTACGGGTCGCAGTAGAACATCACCCCGTTGACCTGGAAGTACGTGATCATTTCCTCGACGTCGTCGGGCACGTAGAGCGTATGCGTTTCGCCGGGCGGCTCGTAGACGTAGCTGCCTTCGGTGGCTTCCCAGTCGTGTTCCAGATAGCGCCAGCGGCCCTTGAGCACCATGCCGTGCACGCTTTGCGGATGACGATGGCGGCTCAGTACGCCCGACTTGCGAACCCGCAACAGGTTCATCCAGTAGCCCTGCGACGCGTTCAGGCACAACGGGCGGAACGACACGTTTTCGGCCTGCGGGACCCAGACGCGCTCATCGGTCGGAATCGCGAAGGGAACGACGATCTCCTGCTGCGCTTCCTTGGGGAAAGGCAACTGGTACGGCGTCATCGGGGAGTGGTTAGCCTCGGGCATGAGAATCCTTTTTGAAATGTCCGCATTGTGGACATATAGTCCACGATATGGCTATTATCGGAAGGGCATTAGCCGGGGTCAATCCTGGGGAAATCACTTACCGGCGCCGAGACGGAAGACGCGGCGGGTGCTTCCAGGCGGACCGGGTGTCAGGCCGCAAACGCGTCCGGCGACGCGCGCGAACAGATCGACGAATGCCCATGCGCGCCTGTGTGTGGCCGCGAGCCAAGGCGTGCACGTGTCTCGTGATCGCTCACCATCTTTAAGCCTCCTTTAAGAGGAGGTCCCTACAGTACGCCACCTCCACGTAACCCACCGCACACTTTCAGACTATGACCACCAGGAAATATTGGCGCGGCAGCGCTGCCGCATGCGTTGTGCTTGCGATCGCCGGTACCTATGCGATCAGCCACCGCGAAGCAGACGCATCCGTCAGCAATGCGCACGGCGAAGTCTCCGCCGCGGGCGCTTCGGCAGGCATCACCGGCACGCGTTCGTCGGCGCCGGACTTCTCCGGCATCGTTTCGCGCTACGGCCCGGCGGTCGTGCATATCGGCGCCAAGCAGGCCGCTACCGGTGATGAAGACGGTGAAGGCGGGCATGGTGGGGAAGCCCTCGGGTCGGGTTTCATCATCAGCCAGGACGGTTACGTTCTGACGAACAATCACGTGGTCGAAGGTGCCGAAAAGGTCACCGTGAAGCTGACCGACGGCCGCGAATTCCGCGCTCGCGTGGTGGGTACGGACAAGACGTCCGACGTCGCCGTCCTGAAGATCGACGCATCGAACCTGCCGACCGTGAAGATCGGCGATCCGGCCAACAGCAAGGTCGGCGAATGGGTAGTGGCGATCGGTTCGCCCTATGGCTTCGACAGCACGGTGACCTCCGGCATCATCAGCGCGAAAGCGCGCCAGTTCTCCGACGACAGCCCGATCCCTTTCATTCAGACCGACGTCCCGGTCAATCCGGGCAACTCGGGTGGTCCGCTGTTCAATCTGAACGGTGAAGTGATCGGCATCAACTCGATGATCTATTCGCGCACGGGTGGCTTCCAGGGCCTGTCGTTCGCGATTCCGATCGACGCGGCGATGCACGTGAAAGACCAGCTCATCAGCACCGGCCATGTGAGCCGCGGCCGCATCGGCGTGGGTGTGCAGCCGGTCAGCGCGGAGCAGGCGAAGTCGCTGGGTCTGGCCTCGACGCATGGCGCGCTGGTCGGCTCGGTCGATCCGAGCGGCCCGGCTCAAGCGGCTGGTTTGCGCCAGGGCGATGTGATCGTCAGCGTGAACGGCACGCGCATCGAGGGCACGCGCGAACTGGTGGGCCAGGTCTCGCAACTGACGCCGGGCAGCACGGCGACGCTCAGCGTCTGGCGTAATGGCGCCGAGCGCAAGCTGTCGGTGACGGTCGGCGCGCAGTCGTCGCAAGTTGCATCCGAGTCGCCGCGTGCGCGGCAACCGCAACAACAGCCGCAGCCGGAGCAGTCCCGGCCGCGTCTCGGTGTGGCGGTTCGCCCGCTTACTGCGGACGAGCAGCAGGAAGCCTCGCTGCCCGGCGGCGTGCTCGTGCAACAGGCCGGTGGTCCGGCCGCCGCTGCGGGCATTCAGGCCGGCGACATCATCGTCGCGGTGGATGGCAAGCTGATTCGCGGCGTCCAGCAACTCAAGCAGATGATCGCGCAGGCCGACGACAGCGTTTCGCTGACGGTGGTGCGCGATGGTGAAGAAGCGTCGGTGACCGTGAACCTCGGCTAACCCGCCGGCGTTACATCGAGGAACCACACGTCGACGAACCACACGTCGACGAAAACGGCACTGCGCGCAGCAAGTTGCGCCAGTGCCTCAGTTGGGCTGGTTGTTCCCGACCGCTTGCACGTGTTGCATTGGCGGCGCGTCGGGACCGCCGCCCAGCGCGACGTAAAGCGACACGCCGTTCTGCAACGCGGTGGCGCGAAGCTGAATCAGCTGCTGCTCGGCAGAAAAAAGATTGCGCCGCGCATCCACCGCCTCGAGATAGATCGAGATCCCATTCTCATAGCGAAGCTCGGCCGTTTCGGCGAGTTGCCGCTGCGCTTCGACCGCCTGTTCCTGCGCGGTAATCTGCTCCTTATAGCGTTGCCGTCCGACCAATGCATCGGATACCTCACGAAAAGCCGTCTGCACGGTGCGCTGATAATCGGCAACCAGTTCGTCGCGTCGTGCGCGCGTCTGCGCGAGTTGCGCCTGACGCTGGCCGGCATCGAAGATCGGCATCGCGACCAGCGCGCCCACCGACCACGCCTGTTTTCCCGGCACGAAGAGGTCGCTCAATTCCGCCGACACATAACCGAAACTTCCCGTCAGTGCGATGCGCGGGAAGAAGTCCGCGCGCGCCGCGCCGATGTCCGCGTCGGCTGCGCGAAGCTGCTGTTCGGCCTGCACGATGTCGGGCCGATTGACGAGCAACTCGGACGGCAGACCAGGGTCCAGCGCGCCGAACTGTTTCGCGTCGGCGATCGGCGCCGCCGGGGGTAGCGTGTCCTGCAGCGGTCCGCCGATCACCACTTCCAGTTGATTGCGCTGCTGCGCGGTGGTCCTTTGCAATTCCGCCAACTGGGTCTGAGCCTGCGTGACGAGAATCGCGGCCTGCTCGTAGTCGACCATCGACGTGACGCCGGCATCCAGCCGCAGCTTCGCGACTTCCAGCGCATAGCGGCGGCTAGCCAATGTCCGTTCGGCAAGCTCGATGCCTTCCTCGCCCGAGCGGATCGCGTAGTAGTTCGCCGCGACATTGCCGATCAATGACAAACGGAACGCGCGCTGAGCTTCGACGGTTGCGAGATAGCGCAGGCGCGCGGCGTCGCTGAGATTGCGCACACGGCCCCAGAAGTCGAGTTCGAACGACGTCACCGCCGCCTGCACGTTGTACTGGTTGAACTGGATCGACGTGTTGTTGTCGGGGAGTTCCGGTTCGATTGAACTGAGCGGCGTTTTGGTACGCGTCGCGCCCGCGTTCACGTTGACTTGCGGGAAGCGCTGCGCGTTCTGGATGCGATAGAACGCGCGTGCCTGTTCGATGCGCGCGACCGACGCCGCCAGATCGCGGTTGCGTTGCAGCGCCGCGGCGATCAGCAGTTTCAGGTGCGGATCGGCGAAAAACGTTTCCCAGTCGACCTCGGTTGCGAGGTGGGTGCCTTCGGCATGGGGCGTTGCCGAAGTGTCGAAGCGCTCCGCAATCGGCAGTTCGGGCTGGCGATAAGTTGGCGCGAAATTGCACGCGGCCAGCGAGCAGACGAGCGGCAGCAATGGGATGAGCAGGCGCTTACGCATCTTGCTTGCCTCCCGCCGGTTCGCCGCCGTTGGAGGCGGGCGCGGACAGGTCATCGTCGTCGAGATCGACCTTGCGTTTCTTGCGGCTCAGCCAGCGACGCGCGGCCACATAGAACAGCGGCGTGAAGAAGATGCCGAACAGCGTCGCCGTCAACATGCTGCCCATCACGCCGGTGCCGACCGCGCGCCGGCTCGCGGCGCCCGCGCCGGTCGCGAGCACGAGCGGCATCATGCCGAGCACGAAAGTGACGCTGGTCATCAGGATCGGGCGCAGACGCTGCTGCGCGCCGTTCTTCGCGGCGGCAATCGCGTTTTTTCCTTCGGATTCCTCCTTGATTGCGAACTCGACGATCAGGATCGCGTTCTTCGCCGCGAGCCCGATGATGGTCACGAGCCCGATGTTGAAGTAGACGTCCGCCGAGAGGCCGCGCAGCATCGTCAGCACCACCGCGCCGATCACGCCGAACGGAATGATCAGCAGCACCGAGGCCGGAATCGCCCAGCTTTCGTACAGCGCGGCGAGCAGCAGGAACACGACCACCAGCGACAGGCCGAGCAGCAGGCCAATCTGGCCGCCGGCCTGTTTCTCCTCGAACGCGGTGCCGGTCCATTCGTACGTGAGGTTGCCGGTCAGCACATGCGAAGCGATGCGTTCCATTTCAGTGAGCGCCGCGCCGCTCGAGCGGCCCGCTGCCGCCTGGCCCGACACGGTGGCCGACGGAAAGCCGTTATAGCGTTCGAGCTGCTGCGGGCCGGAAATCCAGCGCACGCGGCTGAACGCCGAGAACGGCACCATCTCGTTGCGGTTGTTGCGCAAACGCAGCGCGCTCACGTCTTCCGCTCTCATCCGATGCTCGGCATCCGCTTGCAGAAAGACCCGCAGCACATTGCCCTCGAACACGAAGTCGTTCACGTAGTTCGAGCCGAACGACAGCGCCAGCGCCTGATTCACCTGGCCGATCTGCAGGCCCAGCGCGCGCGCCTTGACGCGGTCGATCTCGACGTACAGCTGCGGCGCCTCGGGCATGCCCTCGGAGCGTACGCCCGCGAGAATCGGGCTTTGCGCCGCCTCGATCATGATGCGCCGCGCGGCCTGTTGCAACGCATCGCCGCCGACGCCGCTGCGGTCCTGGATCTTCATCGTGAAGCCGGTCGCGTTGCCGAGCGAGGGGATGGCGGGCGGATCGAGCGCGAAAATCATCGCTTCGGGAATTTGCCGGAACGCGCCGTTGGCGCGGCGCACCAGCGCGCTCGCGGAGTTCGCCTCGCCTGGCCGCTCGTCCCACGGCTTCAGATCGACGAAGGAGAGCGCCGCCGATTGTCCCTGGCCGAAGAAGCTGAAGCCGGTGACCGACGCCACGTTGCGCACCTGCGGCTGTTGCCGCAAAAACGCTTCGACCTGGTTGATCGCCTGCTGGGTGCGCTGCTCGGTGGAGCCCGGCGCGCCGGTGTAGGTGATGAACAGATGCCCCTGGTCCTCGGTCGGCAGAAAGCCGCCCGGCAGCCGCATGAAAAGCCAGGCGGTCATCACGCAGGCCATCACGAACAGCAGCAGCCAGCGCAGCGGCGAGCGCAGCATCGCATCGACGCCGCGAATATAACGGTCGGTGCCCGCGCCGAGCCCGCGGTTGAAGCCGTCGAACACCCGCTGCAACAGTTTGCCGGCCGCGCTTGTCGGCGCGGCCCCGCTATAGGTTTCGTTGCGTAGCAACGCGGCACACAACGCCGCGCCGAGCGTGAGCGCGAGCAGGGTCGAGAGGATGATCGACACCGCGAGCGTCACCGAGAACTGCCGGTAGATGCCGCCGGTCGAGCCGGGGAAGAACGCCATCGGAATGAACACCGCGACCAGCACCAGCGTACTCGCGATCACCGCGCCGGAAATCTGCCCGACCGCCTTGACGGTGGCGCGCGGCGCGCTGAGCCCTTCTTCGCGCATGATGCGCGCGACGTTTTCGACGACCACGATCGCGTCGTCGTTGAGGATACCGATCGCCACCACCATCCCGAACAGCGACAGAATGTTGATCGACAGCCCGAACAGATACAGCCCCGCACAGGTGCCGATCAGCGCGACCGGCACGACCAGCGTCGGAATGAGCGTGGCGCGCCAGTCCTGCAGGAACAGGAAGACCACGACGGTGACGAGCAGCAGCGCCTCGATCATCGTGCGTATCACGCCGTGCACCGACGTCGTGATGAACGGCGTCGTATCGAACGGCACCGCCCACGTCACGCCGCGCGGGAACGTCGGCTGCAATTCGGCCATGCGCTGGCGCACGTGATTGGCGACCGCGAGCGCGTTGGCGCCGCTCGCGAGCTGGATCGCGATGCCGGCCGACTCCTTGCCGTTGACGCTCAACCGGTTGCCGTAGCTGTCGTTGCCGAGTTCGACGCGCGCGACGTCGCCGAGACGCACGGTCGAGCCGTCCGGATTGGCGCGCACAATGATTTCGCGGAACTGCTCAGGCGTCGAAAAACGGCTTTGCGTGACGATCTGCGCGGTGAATTCCGAGCCGCCCGCGTTGGGCTGGTCGCCGAGTCCGCCGCCTGCCGTCTGGCTGTTCTGCTCCTGCACGGCCTGCAACACCTCGCTCGCCGACAAACCGAAGCCCGCCAGCCGGGTCGGGTCGAGCCAGATGCGCATCGCGTACGACGAGCCGAACAGCTGCACGTCGCCGACCCCGTCGATCCGGCGCAACTCGTTGACGATGTTGTTGGACGCGAAGTTGCCCATCGCCGTCGCGTTGGTGGAGCCGTCGGCGTTCTGCAGCGCGAGCAGCATCAGAAAGCCCGACGACGCCTTGGTCACGCTGATGCCGCGTTGCCGCACTTCCAGCGGCAGGCGCGGCTCGACCCGGCTCAGGCGGTCCTGCACCTGAGTGCGCGCGATGTCGAGATTGGTGCCCGGCTTGAGCACCACGGTGATTTGCGCGGTGCCGTTGGAGCGGCTGACCGATGACATGTAGAGAAAATTCTCGATGCCGTTCATCTCGTCTTCGATGATCGAGGTCACGGTGCGCTCGAGCGTGCGCGCGTCGGCGCCGCTGAAGATCGCCGAGATGCTGAGCGAGGGCGGCGCGACGTCCGGATATTGTTCGACCGGCAGAAGCGCGACGGCCAACGTGCCGAACAGCACCGTGAACAGTGCGATGACCCAGGCGAAGACCGGGCGGGAAACGAAGAAACGATTCATCGGGCTCCCGTCAGCGCGTGGCCGAAGCCGGTGTCGGCGCCGCTGTTGCCGCTGCGGGGGCAGGCCGCGCATCGACCCGCTGGCCGGGCTGGACCTTCTGCCATCCGTCGACTATCACGCGCTCGCCGGGCTTCAACCCGTCGCGCACGGTCCAGCGTCCTTTGCCTTGCTCGCCGAGATCGATGTTGCGGTGAACCACGGTGCCGTCGTCCGCGACGAGCGCGACGCTGGCGATGCCGTTGTCCAGTTGCACCGCGCGTTCGGGAATCCGGATGCCTTGCCGGTTGCCCGCCGTGATGATGCGCCCGCGCACGAACTGCCCGGGCAACAGCGTGCGCGACGGATTGGCGAACTGGGCGCGCACCGTTTGCGTGCCGGTCGACGGATCGACGACCAGATCGGCGAAGTCGATGAAGCCGCGCTCGTCGTAGACCTGGCCGTTGGCGAGCAGCAGTTCGACCTCGACGTGTTTCATATCGATCGCCTTGCGCGTGCCCGACTGGATCTGTTGCTCGACGTCGAGTATCGCCGTGTTCGATTGCGTGAACACCGCGTTGATCGGCGAGAGCTGATTGACCTGCGCCATCAGCGTGGCCGCGCCGGCGCTGACGAGCGCGCCTTCGGTGACTTGCGCGCGGCCCACGCGTCCGGCGATCGGCGTGCGGACCACAGAGCGTTCGAGCCGCAGATTGGCGAGCGTCACGGCGGCCTGCGCATCGGCGACGCTGGCCTGGGCCTGCTGCATCGTCGCGACTGCGGCGTCGTTTTCCTGGGCGCTGACCGCGTGCCGCTCGAGCAGCGGCCTGAAGCGATCGACCACCGAAGCCGCGTTTTTATACACGGCGCTCGCGCGCATCAATGCAGCCTGCGCCTGCTGCAACTGTGCGCGGTAGTCTCGGTCGTCGATCTGGAAGAGCGGCGCGTTGGCCTTCAGGTCCGTGCCTTCCTGATAAAGCGTGCGCTCGACGATGCCGTCGACCCGCGCGCGGATCTCCGCGGTGCGGACCGCCTCGATCCGGCCAGGCAATTCGACGACATCCGGCACGTTCGACGCGGCCACCGTTTCGACCACCACGGGCACCGGCGGCATGGCCGCGGCGGGCGCACCCTGCCTGTCGCCGCAGGCGGCGAGCACGAACGGCAAACCGGTAACTACAACGAATACGGCACGACTACATAAGCTGGACGCGGAGCAGGGCAAGAGAAACTCCTCGGTGAAGGCACTCTTTTTCGCTTTGAATCGCTTGCAGTCTGACGGTCTTGCAGTGTGATGGCAGTGGTTATTTATGGCTTCCGAGCGGCCGTTGCAGCCGGCGTATTACACGCTTGCGTCCAATTGCAAGTTGCCTGAACCCACGTTGTAATCGAAGAGAGGTGTTTCATGCGTATTCTCACTGAAGGCCAGCATTTTGATCCGGTGTTTCAGCAATGCGCTTTCATGCGGACAACGAGCTTGATACTTTTTGATGCCCACGGCAAAACCTTCCGTCGATATTACAAGGTTTGATCTGCTTGTCAAATAACCGCGCTAACGCAATTGAAAGCGACGCGATGCCGGCGGCGGGCGCACAAAGTCTAATACGGATAAACCGCATGAGGGGCGTGGCCGGAAAGAATGGGCGAATCGTCGATTATGTTTTCAACCTGGCATATCGCAATGGCGATTTGAACGGCACGCAACCGGTATGAATGAAAAGCCGGGTATAAAGCCGGAGCCGCCGGTCGAGCATGAATGAGCGGCGGTGCGTTGATCACGCGCGGATATCACGAAGAATGGTCATTGCGAATCCGCCGCTCTGCCTTTCAGGCGATTACCGCCGCGCCGGTTCTTCGGCCAGCCGAACGCCTGAAGCGGTTAGCGCGCTTGCGCATCCGACGAACTCAAGGTGTGCACGCGCAACGCGGGATCGCGCGCGATCGACGCTTCGGAGAACGGAATGCTCAGCCAGCGCCGCGCGGCATAGTCGCGCGTCGCATCGGCGTAGTGGGGCGAGGCTGGGTCGCCGGATTCGGACGACGCGAGCAAGGTCCGCGCAAGCACCTGATCGCCGTCGAACGAAACGAGCTGCAGGTAGGTGTCGCCGTTCGGGTTGACGTCCATCGAATAGCCGCGCGTATCGAATGGATGGGCCGCGCACGCGGCCGTGAAGTAGCCGCCCGCGTCGCAGCCGCCGAACAGCGGGATGCGTTCGCCATTGCGCTGCACGTAGAGCGCGGCGCTGCGCGGCGCATCGAGCGCGATGCCGGCGTGACGCAAGGCGGCGATGGCGTCGTGCAGCGCGGCGGCGAGTTTCGCCGGGTCCGCGGCGATGCCCGCGGGTGTCGTCAGCGGTTGTGCGGGATCGAACTGCACCGCGTACAACTGCGGCGGCGGGATCGTCCTCAGTCGACGCCACAGTTCGTCCCACAGCGTCGCGCCGACGGCATTGGCACTAGCGGTGTCGTCCCAGGTGGCGAGTACTTTGCAGGCTTGACGGAGGTCGTCGTTCTTATCGGCATCATTCGCGGCGTCATTCGCACCGGCCGTTGCGCCGCCACACAAGCGATCGAGCACCGGCTGCCTGAACAGCAGCGCCGACATCGAGCGGCTGTCGAGCGCGGCGCGGCCGAGCGCATCGGCGGACACGCCCGCCGGGTCGCTTTGCAGCTGCGTCGCGATGCTGTGACCGAGGCGCGTGCGCAGCGTTTGCGGCGTATGCGTCGCGCCGATGATCTGCGCGTAGCCGCTCAACGGCTCGGCCGGATTGCTGAGCCAGTAGCTGCCATTGAAATTGCCGACGTAATCGCGCCGCAAGAGGCTCGGCATCTGCGCGACCGGCAGTGCGTGCGGCTGCACCGAGCCGGCCTGATTGCGCCAGTCGCAATCGCTGCGCGAACCGTCGAGGAACGGCACGCCCGGCATCGACTGCGCGAGTGCGCGGCCGACCGGCGGCGTGCAACGCTGCGCGAGTTCATCAGGCACGTCCGGCACCGCGCCGATATCCGCGTACCACACGCGCGGATCGCCCCGGCCGATCGCCAGCGTATTCACCCATGGCATCGCCGCGTTCTTCTTCTGGATTTGGATGAAATCGTCGAGCGAACTCGCCTGGTTCCATTCGAGGAAGTTTTCGAACACGCGGAAGTTGTCGGCGTTGATGTCACGCAGCGCGAAAGCCTGCTGCCGATTCCACGCGAGCGCGGGCGACATCGCGCCGAGATTGACGAGCGGGCCGAAACGCGAGCGATACAGCGTGCGCGACACGCTATGGATCGAACCGTCGTCCGCGCGCACGTCCACCTTCACTTGCGTCGGCGTCATCGCTTCGCTCCTGCCGTCGACCACGTAGCGCGTCGGCGAGCCCGGCACGAGCGTCAGCTTGAAAAGACCAAAGCGCTTCGCGGTGGAGACCGTATGCGTCCACGCGACGTTTTCGTTGAAGCCGATCACGATCAGCGGCACGCCGAGAAAGGACACGCCGCTCACGTTGAGCTTGCCGGGGATCGTCAGTTGCGCCTGGTAGAAGCGGTCCGGGCCGCTCCAGAACCAATGCGGATTGCCGAGCAGCAGCGCGCTGCCGTTATGCGTCGCGTCCGCGCCGAATGCCAGTGCGTTGCTGCCGATTCCAGAATGGCCGCCGAGGTGGGCGAGCGGTGCGGTGGCGGCAAGTCCGGTTTGGTCCGTTGTGCTCACGTCTTCCGGCTGCTGCTCACGCGAAGCGGCCGGTTGTGCGACGTCCGCAACCGGCGGCTTTGCCGTTGCGATCGCGCCGGCAAAGCGTGCCGCGCTGCCCGCCAGATTCGCCGCGTAAAGACGCCGGTAAATATCCGCGCTGCTGATCTCGCCCCCCCACGGCGCCGCACGGCAAGCCGCATGCGCGCCGGGCGACCCGCCTCGCGCAAGCTCGCCGACATAGCGGTTGTAGCCCGCCACGAAGCCGTCGATCAGCGCATGCATGTCGGCGGTCTGACTTTGTCGATAGCGCGCCACGGCGGCATCGTCGGCGATGAAACGGAAGAAGAAATCGGCGTCGAGATTGTCGGGCTGGCCGAAGGTTGCTTCGGCAGTGGGGTGCGCGCTCGCGCCGAAGTAGCGCGAGCGTTCGCCGCGATAGGTGACGAAGGCGTCGGCCATCGTGCACAGGTTGTCCTGCGCCTGCACGTAGCCGTAGCCATAGCCCAGGCTGCCCCAGTCTGCGGCTTTCACATGCGGAATGCCCAGCCCGGTGCGACGGATTTCGACCCGATACGGTCCCGTGTGCGCGTCGAGGTCGGCGTTCGGCACGGCGCAGCTTTGCAGTCCCCATGCGAGCAAGGGCAGCGTGGCAAGCAGAGGGACCCGGCGGCGCAGAAAAACGTTCAAAGGCATAGGCAATCCACGAGCAGGCTGCAGACGGTGAAGGACGTGACGCAGACCAGGAACGGGCGCGCCGCCTTACGAGGTACTGGCGGCAACCGCCGCGCCGCGCGGCACGCGCAGCGGCCGGACTTCTTCGACGATACGACCGTCTTCGAGCCGGATGTAGCGCTCGGCCGCGCTGAAGTAGCGGTCGTCGTGCGAGATCACGATCAGCATCTTGCCCTGACACTTCAGATCCGGAAAGATTTCAGTGTAGAAGATGCGGCGGAACGTCGGGTCCTGGTCGGCGGCCCGTTTGCCGCCTGCGATGGCCGCATGCCGAGCGCGAGCGCGGCTTCACGCTGTCCGCGCGGCAGCGACAGGATACCCGCGCGCACGACTTCGGCCGTCAGCGCCGAGTGGTGCAGCGCCATCGCGAACACGAGCAAGCCGAGCGCCGGCCAGTCGAAGCCGAGCGAGGGCAGTTCAATCACCATGAAGAGGATCAGCAGCAGCAACGGAATCGCGCGGAAAAACTCGATGTACGCGCCGGCCAGCCTGCTGATCCACGCGCGCTTCGACAGCCGTCAGAGGGCGAGCAGAAACGCCATCGCAAACGCGACCAGCGCGGAACACCCCGCGGCGAAGATCGTCGAGAGGAGGCCGTCGGCCGGCTTGGGCGGCCGACGTTTGACGCGAGGTGGTAAAACGCTCTCAGACCGGCAGTCACGCGCGCCGCGCACGCATTGCAACGCGCGGCAGCAAGCCGCCCGTCGCGTGTGCGGATGAGGAGCGGGTCTTCAGACTCCGCCGCTCAATGACGCTCCGGAAAGCGCAGCTTCGAATGATTCCGGCCGTACGTGAGATAGATCGCCATGCCGACCACCAGCCACACGACGAGCCGCCCCCATGTCACGAGCGGCAACCCGACCATCAGCAATAGGCAGAACAGGATGCCCAGCACCGGCACGACCGGCACGCCCGGTACCCGGAACGGCCGCAACGCGTTGGAATCGCTGCGGCGCAGATACATGACCGCACCGCACACGAGGACGAATGCGAACAGCGTGCCTATGCTGACCATCTCCCCGAGCACGCCGATCGGCGTGAGCGCCGCCACGATCGCGACGATCGTGCCGATCAGGATCTGGCTCAAATGCGGCGTCTGCAGACGCGGATGCACCCGCGCGAACAGCGGTGGCAGCAAACCGTCCTGCGACATCGTGAAGAAAATACGGCTCTGCCCGTACAGCAGCACGAGGATCACGGTGGTGAGCCCTGTCAATGCGCCGATCTTGATCAGGATCGAGAACCAGTTCAGACCGATCGCGTCGACGCCCTTGGCGATCGGATCGGGGACGTTCAGATCCGCGTAAGGCACGAGCCCGGTGAGCACGCCCGCGACCAGGATGTAAAGCACCGTGCAGACGATCAGCGAGCCGAGAATGCCGATCGGCATATCCCGCTGTGGCTTCTTCGCTTCCTGCGCGGCAGTGGACACCGCATCGAAACCGATGAAGGCGAAGAACACCACCGCCGAGCCGCGCAGAATCCCGCTCATTCCGAAGTGGCCGAACTCGCCGGTGTTCGCCGGGATGAACGGATGCCAGTTCTCCGGTTTGATGAAAAACACGCCGATCGCGATGAAGGCGACCACCACGACGAGCTTGACCGCCACCATGATGTTGTTCAGCCGCGCCGATTCTTTCGTGCCGAGCACCAGCATGGTCGTGAGAATCGCGATGATCACGATGGCCGGCAGATTGACGACGCCGGTCGCCGTGGTGCCGTCGGCGAGCTTGATCACGGTGCCCGGCGCGGCGGCCAGCGTGGGTGGGATATGGATGCCTACGTTATGCAGCAGGCTCACGATGTAGCCCGACCAGCCGACCGCGACGGTCGCCGCGCCCATCGCGTATTCGAGGATCAGATCCCAGCCGATGATCCACGCGAAGATTTCGCCGAGCGTCGCGTAGGTGTACGTATAACTGCTGCCGCATACCGGCAGCATCGCCGCCAGTTCCGAATAGCACAGGCCGACGAACGCGCACGCAATGCCGCCGAGCACGAACGACAGCGTGATGCTGGGGCCCGCGAATTGCGCCGCGGCCGTGCCGGTCAACACGAAGATGCCGGCGCCGATAATCGCGCCGATGCCCATTGCGGTGATGCTGGCCGCGCCGAGCGTTTTCGATAATGAGTGGCTGCCGTGCGCTTCGGCGCTATTCACGATATCGGCGACGGATTTCCGTGCCATGTAACTCGTATCAGCCATGATGAGTCGTCCCGTTCAATGGTGTTTGGGCACGAACCGACACGGCTTGTCCCGGCTCGCGGAGCACGACAAAAGCATCTGTCAGCAAAGACTGGCGGGGGAGGAGAGAGGAAATCCTGAATTCAGTGTATTCCGAATCAGATCAAAACGTGAGGTTTTTTGGACCCGGCTTGTCGCGGACAATATCCGCTCGAGCCGATCGCGCGAAGGTTCGGGATAAAGCCATTCGATTGGACGAGTTGGAAGAGTTGGACCGGGAGCGGTCCGGGCCGAACTGACCAGCGAGCCCTTCGCGTTTTGCGTGCGATCCGGCTAAGCGCCATCTATCAATTGAATCATCGTCGATCCATGACGACGGTGCCCGCTCAAGTCTGCGTGTCACCTGACAGATAGCCGTCAGCGTGTGCGTGTGCGCCCACGACGCAGCAGCTCGCTCAGACCCAGCGAGTGGCCCGGATCGTAATAGTGGATCAGCCGTGTGCGGCGTTGACCTTTCTGCACATCGAGGTTGGCGCGTTCGCGCAGATGGTCTGCTAGGGTTCCCGGAATACGTCGCCGCGACGTATCAGTTCCGCCGCGACGGGACCCGTGCGCGAACGCAGCGGTACGTTGTCGAACGAACGATCGATGACCTCGTTGATCTCGGCGATCGTTTCCATGGGAAACACACCATGAAAAGACTTTAAAGCGACGCTTTTGTCGATTCGAATACGCCTCGCCATGATATGACCTCGCGCGTCTGACACCGAATCAATATGAACAGGATCTCGCTATGTCTGAGGTGAGATCAAAGCGAAGTTATGCGTCAGCAAGCTTTCGCTATATGCGCCAGCGAACACAATTTATGAAGCATATTAAACATGACCGACGCAGGTCGGTTGGCGGTTTTTCGCTGTCGGTCGGCATCCGCGCCAACGCTTGATTCTGGGTAGTGGCCAACGCGCCCGTCAGTGCCCGGTCACGGCACGTCGGCATCCCAAAAATCGCCTATGACCGCGCGTCACGGCCGTATTGGAGGATGCCTCGGGCACTTCGTGAGGCGGTGCGCAAGGCCGTAGTCGTGACTCGTGGCGCGCGTCTGCATGCCAGTTCAGATACGCCGGCCAGCCGCGCCGAACGTTACGAAACTTTCAGTTGATCTCGCCGCGGCCGTGAACTACAAATTTAGACTGAGCGCCGCTATGGGCGCGACGACTCCACCGCCGCAGATGTCGCGTCGACCATTTTCGATACCCGCGGCCACCGGAAGATCGTGACGCCCGTCCGCTGAGCACGGTCCGTGATGCGCGCCGTCTAACCGCGCATTTCGCCGACCCGCACCGTTCGCAAGCAGCCGAGCGGCGACTTACAGATCGATCAATATCCGCACGCTTGCGACCGGAACCAGACAACAGGAGACCCGCGCCATGGGTATGCGCCCAGATGCCACGTTCCACGCATCGCCGAAACTCGCGATGGATGCGCCGCCGGAACAATACGCGTACACGCTGCTGCTCAGCCCTGATTTTTCGCAGCCCGATGCGCTCGCCGTAATCGACGTGAAACCCGGCTCGCCGACCTATAGCAAGGTCGTTCACACGGTGACAATGCCGAACAAGGGCGACGAGTTCCATCATTTCGGCTGGAACGCGTGCTCATCGGCGCTGTCGCCGCTGACCGGCCACGCGTTCCTCGAACGGCGCTACCTGATCATTCCAGGCATGCGTTCGTCGCGCATCTATATTGTCGACACCCAACCCGATCCGACTCAGGCGAGCATTCACAAGATCATCGAACCCGAGGAGATCTTCCGCAAGACCGGCTATTCGCGTCCGCATACGGTTCACTGCGGGCCCGAAGGCATTTACATCAGTACGCTCGGCGGCGGCGGCCAGGACGGCACCGATGGCCCGCCCGGTATTTTCATCATGGACTGCGAGACCTTCGACGTGCTCGGCCGCTGGGAGATCGACCGCGGCATGCAGGAGAAGCACTACGATTTCTGGTGGAACCTGCCGCGCGATTACATGGTGTCGAGCGAGTGGGCATTGCCGCCGCAGTTCGAGAACGGCATCGTGCCCGAGGACCTGCTGGCCAACAGGTATGGACATCGCGTCCACTTCTGGGATCTGCGGGCAAGACGCAACGTGCAGACCATCGACCTCGGCGCGAATCACCAGATGGCGCTCGAAGTGCGGCCCGCGCACGATCCGAGCCGCGAGTACGGGTTCATCGGCGTGGTGGTGGACACGACGAACCTCGAAGGGTCGATCTGGACCTGGTGGCGCGAGGACGGACAGTTCCACATCGAGAAGACGGCGACCATCCCGCCCGAACCGGCGACCGCCGAACAGTTGCCGCCGTTGTTGCAGGGTTTCGGTGCGGTGCCGCCACTCGTCACGGACATCGATCTCTCGCTCGACGATAAATTCCTCTACGTCGCCTGCTGGGGCACCGGCGAGATGCGTCAATACGACGTGACGGAGCCGCGCAAGCCGAAACTGGCGGGCACGGTGCAGATCGGCGGGATCGTGCGGCGCGCGCCGCATCCGAACGGAGAAGCATTCGCCGGCGGCCCGCAGATGGTCGAGATCAGCCGCGACGGCAAGCGGGTGTACTGGACCAACTCGCTCTATTCGACCTGGGACGACCAGTTCTACCCGGCCGGCGTGCCCGCGGCGCAGGTGATGGCGCGGGCGCAACCGGGCGGCGGCCTCGCGCTGGCCGAGGATTTCTGGGTGAGCTTTCCCGATGGCTATCGGGCTCACCAGATCCGGCTCGAAGGGGGAGACTGCTCGACCGATTCGTTCTGTTACCCGTCGGTGGGCCTTTGACCGCGGAAGGTTGGCCGCGTCTCGGCCTTTGGTTAGCCATCCTTGCGAGCGGTCTCTATCACGGGCTCAACCCGGCGATGGGCTGGCCGCTCGCCGTGTCGAACGGACTGATCCAGCGGCGCGCGCGGGCGCTGTTTGCCGCGCTGTTCTATCTCGCCGCCGGGCACGTGCTCGCGATGTTCGTGGTGATGCTGCCGTTCGCGATGCTGGCGGTGCTGCTCGAATGGCAGCGCGCGATACAGGTCGGCGCGAGCGTGCTCGTGATCGCCTTCGGCGCCTGTCTTCTGATCCGCCGCTGCCACCCGCGCATGCTCGCGCGGATTCCGCCGTCGAGGCTCGCGCTCTGGTCGTTCGCGATTGCGATTGCGCACGGCGCAGGGTTGATGCTCGTGCCGATCTATCTCGGACTGTGCCGCTCTTACGGCATGGATCACGCGCACCGGGCCGCCCAGGCATTGATCGGCGACAGCCTTCGCATGGCGCTGTGGGTCTCCGCCGTGCACGGTGCGGCGATGCTCGCGGCGGGCGGGCTGCTGGCCTGGCTCGTCTATCGCTATCTGGGGCTGAAGTTCGTGTCGCGCAGCTGGTTCAATCTGGATGCGATATGGGCGTCGAGCCTGATTGTGGTGGGGGCGATCGCGTTGACGAATGCCGGCATCGGCTGATGCGCCGTTGCGTGTTCGCTGCAATCCACGTGCTGAACGCCGCTTCGTCTCAGCGCAACGTCAGCCACATCGGTTGATGATCCGACGCGCGGCTGTGCTGATTCACGTCGCACGCCTTGACTCGCGGCGCGAGGTCGTCCGTGACAAAAATGAAATCGCACGCGAAGGGTCCATCGGGCCATTGCTCGTGATCGTACAGGCCGACCGTCGCGGCGCGCGGCTCGCCTGGATGCGCGCAGGACCAGGCGTCGGCAAAGGCGGGCGCATCGGCGACCGGTTCGAGCATCCGGCAATACGCCGCTTCTTCGAACGCGCTGTTGAAGTCGCCGCACAGAATGGCGCTCATCGGGCGAGCGGTGTCGGCGAACGGGCTGTCCGGCTTTTCCGCTTTCGCGGGATGACGCGCGTGATCGCATGCTTCGCGATGCAACTCACGCAGTCTTGCGACTTGCGCGAGCCGCTGCTTGTCCGAATAGAACTCCAGGTGCGTGCTGATGACGCGTAGCGGGCCAACATCGGTGTCGAGCACCGCTTCGAGCGCGATGCGCAACATCGACGGTTTGGCGGGATCGGCGGGCCATGGCAGCGAATGCCGAAGCACTTGACGCACCGGCAGGCGGGTCGCAATGGCGTTGCCGAACTGCCGACGAGGCGCCCGGCCATCGCGCAGCGATGGCAGATCGGAGCCGATCGCGTCGATCACCGTCATCTCGGGCAGCAATGTCGCCAGCTCGGCGAATTGATCGGGCGATGGATGGCCCTTCAATCCGCCGGCCTGCGGCTCATCATTGAATCCGCGCGTGACTTCCTGCAAGCACAGGACATCGAAGTCGCACAACGCGCGCGCTTCCCGCACGATCCGGCCAAGGTCGACACGGCCGTCCACGCCGAGACCCCACTGAATGTTCCAGTCGACGAGTTTCATGGCGCTCTCCCTGACAGGCAGACTGTCAGTTTACCGCTGTATCGGGGATGTGATGCGGGCGAAGCGCCGACATATCGGTGCGTCGAATGCTGCGCTCGGTCCTTCGAGCGCCATCGACGCCAACGCAGGCGTTTTGCGACCTTAAGCGGCAAACCCGCTGCCCGACAAAATGATCATACGTATCGAGCGGCACCTGATAAAAACGCATCGACGTTCTAGAAAAACCGAAGCGCATAGCCTACCCTTAAGCGAGCCGGCCTTTTAGGGGACGAGCACTTCGCCTCGTTTTCCCTCTGCGCAGCCGACCCGTCCGCACAAAGCAATCAACGGTTCAAAATCGTACGCTTTTGTTGTTTGAGAGGGCTGCGCCATCCTGCTTTTCCACGCTGTCCGCCTGTGGATGAATGCCGCACTCCGTCGTCGAGAAGCTCGAACGATAACAATCCAAGGAGACGCTCATGCCATTCACACTCACCCGGGGTGTCGTCGGCCTGCCCCTGCTCGCCATCGCACTCGGCTTGCCTGCCGCTCACGCCGCCGACGAAGTCCAGAACACGTCGACCACCACCGGCGCGCCGGTGCCCTCGACGCTTCAGCCCGTCAGCCAGGAACAGCTCGACCGCGCGGCCACGGCGACGGCCGACTGGCTCCATTCGAACGGTTCCTACGCGCAGACGCGTTACTACCAGGGCGCGCAAATCAATCGGACCAACGTAGCGAAGCTCAGACCCGCGTTCATCTTCCAGACCGCCGTCAACGAGTCGATGGAAACGGCGCCGATCGTCTCGAATGGCGTGATGTTCATCACCACGTCGTTCAATCACGTGTACGCGGTCGATGCGGCGACGGGCAAGGAGTTCTGGCATTACAAGCACAAGATGGGGCCGGTGACGACGTTTTGCTGCGGGCCTAACAATCGCGGCGTGGCGATCTCGGGCGACCGCCTTTTCATGGGCACGCTCGACGCGAAACTCGTCGCGCTCGACGCGAAGACCGGCAAGGTGCTGTGGCAAACCGACATCGCCGATCCCGATCAGGGCTACTCGGAAACAATGGCGCCCGCGGTCGTCGACGGCAAGGTGCTGATCGGCACGAACGGCGGCGAGTACGGCATTCGCGGCTTCGTCAAGGCGTTCGATGCGAATTCCGGCCAGTTGCTGTGGACCTTCTACACGATTCCGGAAACCGGCCAGGAAGGCGTGTGGGCCACCAAGGACGCGACCGGCCGCGACGAGAAGCGCGACATCGCCGCGGAGAAGCAGCAGCTCGCCGCGAAGGGCGGCGACTTCTACAAGACGCTCGGCGGCGGCGTGTGGATGACGCCCGCCATCGACCGGCAAACGAAAACAGTGTTCTTCGTCGTGGGCAATCCGTCGCCGGACCTGTATGGCGCGATCAGGCCGGGCGACAACCTCTATACCGACTCGCTCGTCGCGATCGATCTCGACACCGGCAAATACAAATGGCACTACCAGTACGTGCCGCACGACGTGTGGGACCTCGACGCGGTCAGCCCACCGATGCTGATCGACGTGCGCGACAACGACGGCAAAATGATTCCGGGCGTCGTGCATGCCGGCAAGACCGGCCACGTGTACGTTCACGACCGCGCCACCGGACGTCTGATCCGCTATTCGCAAGCGATGATCCCGCAAGAAAACATGTGGACGCTGCCCACGGCAGCCGGCGCGCGCATGCTGCCGGGTGCGAACGGCGGGGTCGAGTGGTCGCCGATGGCCTTCGATCCGAAAACGCGGCTCGTCTATGCGGCCAATCTGCATCAGCCCATGACGTATCAGGTCGAGGAGGCGGCTTATCCGGGCGGCAGCAAGCTGTGGCTCGGCGGCGCGTTCAAGGTGATTGCGAACGAGCAGCAATGGGGCAAGCTGTCCGCGGTGAACGTCGACACGGGCAAGGTCGCGTGGGACTACAAGACCGAACAGCCGCTGATCGGCGGGGTGCTCGCGACGGCGGGCGGCCTCGTCTTCAACGGCGAAGGCAACGGGCTGTTCCGCGCGTTCGACTCCGCCACGGGCAAGAAGCTCTGGGAGTTCCAGTGCGGCGCCGGCGTCAATGCACCCGCCGTGTCGTACACGGTGCATGGCAAGCAGTACGTCGCGGTCGCGGCGGGCGGCAATACGCAGATCGATTTCAAGCGCGGCAACACCGTGCTTGTCTTCGCGCTGCCATGACGGGGCCGATGCTGCGTTCAAGGTCCCATGCGACACGCCGTGCGTGGCCGGCATTGCTATGCGGCTGGTTCGCCGCCGCATGGCTGCCGCTGAACGCACGCGCCGATGCCGAAGCGGGCAAGGCGAAAGCGCAGGTGTGCGTGGCCTGTCATGGACCGATGGGCAACTCGACCACGCCGGACTATCCGATTCTCGCCGGACAAACCGCGCGCTATATCTATCTGCAACTGCGGGACTTCAAGGAAGGGCGGCGCAGCGACCCGCGCATGTCGCCGATGGCGGCCAATCTGTCGCGCGAGGATATGCAGGACCTCGCCGACTACTTCGCCGCGCAAAAGCTCGTGCCCGTGCCGTTCAAATCGGATAGCGCCAGCGTCGAAGCGGGCCGCAAGAAGTGCGCGGAAGTGTTGTGCACGATGTGTCATCTCGGCGGCTTTGGCGGACAGAACGAGATTCCGCGCGTGTCCGGTCAGCTGTATCCATACATCGTCAAGCAATTGCACGATTTCCGCTCGCACACGCGGACCAACGATGCGGGCAACATGGCCAGCGTGTCGCGCAATCTGAGCGACGAGGACATCCGCAATCTGGCCGCGTATGTGAACAATCTCCAATAGCACGAAACCGACACCATGAAAAAGACGCTCACCCGCTTCATCGCGACCGCGATGCTGCTTGCCGCCGCGTTCGGCGCGTGCCTGCCCGCGAGAGCGCAAGGCGATGGCGAAACCAACCGGCAACTGCTCGCCGCCGCCAAGGACGACGACCAGCAGGCGCTTCTCGCGGCGCTTCAGCGCGGCGCCGCCGTGGATGCGATGAACCGCATCGGCGATACGGCGTTGATCACCGCTTGCAAGCAAGGCGATACGGCCATGGCGCGCACGCTGATCGAGCACGGCGCGAACGTCGGGCACGCGAGCGCGCCCGGCGTCACGCCGTTGATGGCCGCGGCCTATGGCGGTTTCGATGAAATCGTCGCGCTGCTGCTCGCGCATGGCGCGGACATGTTCACGACGGATCGCGTCGGCAAGACCGCGATGGAGTACGCGGCCGGGCAGGGACAAACGAAAGTGGTGAGCCGCTTGCTCGATGCCGGGGTCGACGTGAATCGCCTCTACAAGAACGATCTCACGGCGCTGATGTGGGCCGCGGGATACGATCGCGCGGAGACCGTTCAATTGCTGCTCGCGCGCGGCGCGAACCCAGCGCTGAAGGACAATCGCGGCATGACGGCGAAGGATATCGCGGTGCAGACGAAGTCGGCGAGAGCGAGTGGCGTGCTGTCCGCCGGCTAGTCGCGAACACGTTCGCACGCCTGGCAGTGCGCAGAGTCGGCAGATGCCTGCCTGTTACTCCGAATCGGCCAGAAGCCACCTCTGCGCGAGCATCGCCGGCAGTGCTTCGAACGAATCGATCAATGCGTCGCAGCGCAATGCATGCGCACCGCTCTCGCCCGCGTAGCCATAGCTGACGATGAACACAGGCAAAGCGGCCGCGCGTGCCGCAGCGACATCGACCGGCGAATCACCGACTACGACGCAATGTGCCGGCTCGCTGTCGAGCAGCCGGCAGGCGTGCCAGTAAGGCTGCGGCGAAGGCTTCATGGTCGCCAGCGTGTCGCCCGCGATCAGTACATCCAGATACCGGGCGAGGCCGGTGCGCGTCAGCAGCGCTGCCGCCAGTGACTGTGGCTTGTTGGTCACGCAGGCGCAGCGATAGCCGCTTTCGCGCAATGCGCGCAGGCCCGCCGCGACGCCGGGAAAGACCCGGCCGAACTGTCCGTTCGTATCGGCATAGTGCCGTTCGAATACCCGCTGCGCCCCTTCGATGTCGCACCGCTCGCTCATGCCCGCCGCTTCCAGCGAACGCCGTACGAGGTTCGCCACACCATTGCCGATGAATCCGGTCACCGTGTCCAACGGCAACGGCGCTGCGCCGAGGTCATCCAGCATGCGGCCAACGGCGGCGGCAATGTCCGGCGCGGTGTCGACCATCGTGCCGTCCAGATCGATCAGCACGGCCGGGCACGAGGCCTGTGTCATGGCGAACTCGCCGCAAATGCGCGCGCGCCCGGCGCCGCGCACCAAGCCGGTCCGGCGTGCGGTAGCGTACTCCGATGCCAGCGCCGTAGCGTCGCCAGGTCAACCCAGCGATGCGGTTCGCCAGGCATAGGCTGAACGAGCGGCATCTGCGGATCACCGAGGTGCGGCAGAACGGCCAGCGCGCCATCGAAGCTGTCCTGCGCCGTGTAGCCGGTCGGTGTGACGATGGTTGGAATACCCGCCGCGCGGGCCGCGAGCAGACCGTTGCCGGAGTCCTCGAAGGCGAGACACGCGGTCGCGGGCAGATCGAGTTGTTCGAGCACGTGATGATAGACGTCGGGCGCGGGCTTCTTCGCGTGCGTGGTGTCGGCGTCGCCGATCGCCGCGAAGCGCGTGCGCCAGGCCGCGCCGAAGTGGACCTGCAACAGGGCGTCGAGATTCGCGGGCGTGGTGGTCGTCGCGATGGCGAGTCGGATGCCGTGCGCCTGCGCCTCGTCCATCAGACGCGCAATGCCGGGGCGCAGCGGCAGGCCGCCGCGTATGCGCCCGGTGTAACGGCGGGTCTTGAGCGCGTGGAGCGCCTCGACGGTCTCCCACGCTTTCGCGCCATCCGCTTCCTCGCGTTCGAGCGTGCGCCAGTAATGCAGCAGCCGTTCTTTGCCGCCCGCCACCTTGAGAAGGCGCGTGTAGAGCGGCTCGTCCCAGAACCAGTCGAGCCCGGCCTCCGCAAAAGCCGCATTGAAGGCCTGCAGATGAGCGGTCTCGGTGTCGGCGAGCGTGCCGTCGACGTCGAAAATAAGGGCTTGCATCATCCGGTCCTCGTCATGGTGGTTGCCGTTCAGACACGCATCACGATAGCGGAGCCCCGGGCCGATTCAAATTCAGAGATTCTTTCGCGTTAGATAAGCGACGCTTTGGTGTCGACGCGGCGGCGCGTACCTGAGGCGCCGCGCTAAGGCTTCGGCTTGGGCGTGGTGACGAAGCCCATCTTCGTCAAACCGCCCGCCTGAACGGCCGACATCACATCGGCGACCCGTTCATAGGGCACCTTGCGGTCGGCGCGCAAATGCAGTTCCGGTTGCGGCGTCGCGTGAGCGGCCTCGGCGATCCGCGCGCGCAAGCCGTCTTCGGTGACGGCATGGCCGTCCCACAAGATCGCGCCGTCCGCATCCACCGCGACGTCGATGTGCGTGGCTTTGACCACTTCGGGCTGGCTGCTTGCGTGAGGCAGATCGATCCTCACCGCATGCTGCATCGCCGGAATGGTGACGAGAAAAATGATCAGCAGGACCAGCATGACGTCCACCAGCGGCGTCATGTTGATCTCGTTCATGAGGCCTTGATCGTCATCGTCGGAGAAGGGGTTCATTGCCATCTGAAGTCTCCGTCCCGGGGCGGGTTGTTGTCGCGCGGCACCGCGTGCATCTGCGCGCCGACGCTCGAGCGCAATTGGGAGCCGGTCACGAAGTACGCGTGCAGGCCGTGCGCGAAACGTTTCAGGCGTGCGACGATGGTGCGGTTCGCGCGATTCAGGCCGTTGTAGCCGAGCACGGCGGGGATTGCCACGAAGAGCCCGAACGCCGTCATGATCAGCGATTCGCCGACCGGTCCCGCCACGTGTTCGATCGAGGTCTGGCCGGTTTCGCCGATCACGATCAGCGCGTGATAGATGCCCCACACGGTGCCGAAAAGCCCGACGAAGGGCGCCGTGCTGCCGATCGACGCGAGGACCGCAAGGCCGCTCTGCAAGCGCGCGACCGTCTCGTCCATCGTGTCCTGCAGACGCCGCGTGATCCAGTCGGAGACGTCGATACGGTCCTGCAGATGCTGTTGCGTCTGGCGATGGTGTGTCGCCGCTTCGTGGCCCGAGAGCGCGAGCGCCAGCATCGGATTCCCGGACGACGCCGGCCCGGGGTGGCCGAGGGTGCTCAAGCCGTCCTCGAAGCGGTCGGCGTTCCAGAACCGCGCGTCGTTCTGCCCGGTCACGCGCCTGAGCCGCAGCACCTGCCACAGCTTGACGATGATCACCGTCCACGACAGCACCGACATGATCACCAGCACGCTCAGAATGGAGCGTGTGACGACATCGCCGCTTTGCCAGACATTCGCGAGTCCGTAATGTTGCATGGCTGTTTTCCTTTGTCCTGTGATCGGGTGGCGCAGTCAATCAGTGAGCCGGTGAGCCGGTCATTCGGTCAGTCCGAAGACGAACGATTGCGAGTACGCCGCGCGAACCGCGGCGCCGTTTTCTCTGTACGGCTGGCAGACGCTCGCATGGACGGCGGCGAGTGCCGCCTCGTCGAGCCGCGGATAGCCGCTGCTCCTTTGCAACTGCGTCGTCTCGATACGGCCGGAGAGCCCCACGACGAATCGCACGATCGCGGTGCCGTTCTCGCCACGCCGCATCGAAATGTCAGGATAGTCGGGCTTCGGGATTGCGCAGTCGATATGCGCGACGTTTCTTGGCGTGGCCGGCTCGGCGAGTATGGGGGCGGTGGCGGGCGCGCTCTCGTTTGCGGGCGCTGTCGTGGGTAAGGGTGTCGGCACAGCGGGGGCCGGCTGGGCGGTGGCGGACGGCGCGGCGTTTTCGGTTGGCGCGAGCGGCGCACGAGGCGCGACAGGTGCGGGCGTTGCCGCTGCGCTGTGTGAGACGCGCGATCGCGCTTGCGGCTGCACCTGCGGTGAGGGTTTGGCACGAACGGCAGGGCGCGCGGGAGACGGCGTCGCCGGCGGTTCAACAGCAGCCGGTGCGGCAGGCGTCACAGGCTCAGCCTGTGGACTCAACAGCATGGCGGTGATCGTTACCGGTTCGATCGGCCGCTCGACCATTCTGTCGCGCGTCGACACCGCGAGATACAGCAACAGCACATGCGCGCCGATTACCGCACCCAGCACGATCATCCCGCGACGAAATCGCATCGCCGGGATCGTGGGTTTTGCAGGGTTCGCCATGACAACTTGCAGCATCGCTCGCGGCCAGACAGGGGTTTCTTCGTTCGCGCAAATCGCAGCGTGTTCGTCCGCGTCGGCACGGCTCGAACTGCAGGCCACCTCCACGTTCATTGTCCTCCCGCACCTGGGGTTTTAGAACCGGCGCCCGTCGCCGCGCGTCAATTCGGGAAATTCTCCCGTCCGATGCGCGTTGTCAAACAATCGCCCGGTGAGATACTTTGAATGGATGACGCGAGCTTTCGCGGCGCAGCGATCTCAACACGGAGCACAACAATGCTGGAGACACGGATTCTTACCCGAACACCTCGCCGTTGCGTCGCGCTGGCCGTCGTGTGCATGCTGGCCATGAGCGCCGCGCATGCAGCCGCGCCGCTTGCCTATGTGACGAGCGAGAAGGCCGGCGTCGGCGTGATCGACCTCGACCAGATGACGCTGGCCAAAACGATTCCGGTGGGCGCGGACGGGCCGCGTGGCCTGAGCCTGAACGCGGACGGCTCGCGTCTGATGGTCGCCAACAAGAACACCGGCGATCTGTCGGTGATCGACACGGCGTCGGGCAAGGTCGTCAGGCGCGTGAAGATCGGCAAGAATCCGGAGTATGTGCGGGTCCACAACGGCTATGTCTATGTGACGTATGAGCCCGGCGAGTCGGGCGGGCCGCCGCCGGCGCAGGCGGCGGCCAAACCTGATGGCCCGCCGCCCGGCAAGGCCGGCAAGCCCGGCGCGGACGACGATGACGACAAGCTTCCCGCCGAAATTGCGATCGTCGATATGAAAACGTGGCGCGTGATCCGCTCGGTGACGAGCGGTCACGAAACCGAAGGCATCGAATTCTCGCGCGACGGCCAGACGATGCTCGTCACCAATGAAGGCGACGACACCGTATCGGTCTATCACGTGCGCACGGGCGCGCCGGTGAAGACCGTGAAGCTGGCGGCGGGCGGCCGCCCGCGCGGCATCCGTCTGTCGCCCGACGGCGAGCACTATGTGGTCACGCTGGAGTCGCTCAGCAAGTTCGTCGTGATCGACGCGCACAGTTTCGAAGTGCTCAAGACCGTCGACACCAAACTGGGACCGTACGGCGTGGCGTTCGGCCCGGACGGCCAGCGGCTTTTCGTGGCTGCTTCGCGCGACAAGGCGGTGCAGGTTTTCGACGGCCACACTTACGAACACGTCGCCGACGTGCCGGTCGGGCAGCGCTGCTGGCACTTCAGCTTTACGCCCGACGGCTCGAAACTGATGGTCGCGTGCGGACGCTCCGATGCGGTCTATGTGCTCGATGCGAAGAGCTATCGGCCGATCAAGCAGATCGGCGAGTTGCCGCTCGCCTGGGGCATCGTCACCTATCCGCATAGCGACGGCTCGATCGAGTCGCACTGAGCGATCCGCTCGCGCGCGGTGTCATTGCCGCGCTCCTTTTCCAGGCATAGCGCAGGCCCACCCGGGAACCCCGCGGCGGCGCACCCGCCCCGACGAATTGCTCGTTGACCGGGTGCCGGTACGCCCGTCGCGCTGCTCGCGCTTCTGTCGGCGTGCGTTGAAAGCCGCGCATACGAGGCCTTCAAATTGCGCGGGAGCTTTTCCCGATCTGTCAGGCAAACGCGCCGAAAAGGCTCGCAAAAGTCCGCTGCGCACGAGCGCGCTGGGTAGAATGCAGACGTCATGTCAAGCGAACCGACCCACTCATCCTCCGCCGGCAGCCCGTCGCCAGTCTCGACAATCTGGCGCGATCTCGCATGCGTGCTCGCCGTGACCGCGCTCGCCGGGATCTTAGCCGCCGAATTCGACCTCAGCGAACGGGCCTACCGCTTCACCCGTGGCATGGAGCGCTTCCAGCTCGACGAATTGCCGACCACGTTGTGCGTCCTCTCCATCGGCCTTGCATGGTTTGCGTGGCGGCGCTACCGAGAGGCGCGCCGCGAACTGAACCGCCGCCGCGTGCTGGAAGAACAGGCCGAACGGCTGCTCGCCGACAACCGGCGGCTCGCCAGTCAGGCGCTGCAGGCACAGGAGTTCGAGCGCCGTCATCTGGCGCGCGAACTGCACGATGAACTGGGCCAGTACCTGAACGCGATCGCACTCGACGCCGCACGTATCCGCGATCTGTCCAGCGGCCAGGACAACAGGCAAACCCGCGCACAATCCCCCGCATCCCCCCGCGCCCACGACCCGGAGATCCATCGCATCGCGCTCGGTCTGATCCAGAGTGCGAGCCACGTGTACCGGCAGATCGGCGACATGATCCGCCGCCTGCGGCCCATCGGTCTGGACGAGTTCGGCTTGCCGAGTGCGCTCGAACATTGCATCGACGGCTGGCGCGAGCGGCTGCCCGATGCCTCGTTTTCACTGACGGTCGAAGGGGATTACAGCGGCCTGAGCGACGCGTTGACCATCACGCTCTACCGCCTCGTGCAGGAGGGGCTGACGAACGTGTCGAAGTTCGCGCGCGGTTCACGCGTGGAGGTGTTCATGGTGCGCGCGCCGCGAGAGACGCACAGCGCGGATGGGACCGGCCCGCCGACCGACGAGATCGTCGTGACCATGGCCGACGACGGCCCCGGTACGGACCTCACGAAGCCGCGCGCCGGCCTCGGGCTGATCGGCATGCGCGAGCGCGTCGAAGCGCTCGGCGGCGAATTCCACGTGGCAAGCGAGCCGCAAGGCGGCTTTCTGTTTTGCGCGCGCGTGCCCACTCATGCCGGGCTGGCCGAACCCGTGAACTGAAGTCCGAGCCGGCTCGCCATCTGCGCAAGCTGCACGCCGTTGTCGGCGCCGAACTTCTGCCGGATCACGGATTGATGATTGGCCACCGTCTTCTGGCTCAACCCCAGCTTCTCGGCGATGCTCGGCAGCGTATAGCCCTGCACGAGCAGACGCAGCACCTCGAACTCGCGCGCCGACAACTGACGCCCGGGCGGCCCTTCGCTGAAGGCGGTGCGCATCGCGAGCGCCTGCGAGATATCCGGGCTCAGATAGCCCGTGCGCCGCGCGATGGCGCGCACCGCTTCCACCAGCACGTCGGGCGCGCTGGCTTTCGTCACGTAGCCGAGCGCGCCGGCATCGAGCGCGCGGCGCACGAAGATCGACTCTTCATGCACGCTGAAGATCAGCACGCGCGCATCCGGCTCACGCGCGAGCATGCGCCGCATCGCCTCGACGCCGCTCGCGCCGGGCAGCGACACGTCCATCACGACCACGTCGGGCTCCAATGCGCAAAAGCGCTGGTAAGCCTGGGCGGCGTCGGCGGCCTCGCCGCACACCTGCACGTCGGAGTTCAGTTCGAGCAGACGCCGGTAGCCTTCGCGCACGACCGCATGGTCGTCGACGAGCAGGACGGAGATGGTTCCCGCAGTCATGGTTTTGCTCCGCTGCCGCTGCCGCCGCTGACGTCGGGCTCGCGGGCGGCGCTCGCGAGCTTGCGCGAATTGGCATCGTTACGGAACAGGATCGGTTGCTCGCGTGGCGCGGCCGTTCCTGCAGAAGCGCAAGCCGAGGCCGAGGCCGCGCGTTGCACGACCTTCACCACGGTCTCGTGAAACGGCGACTTGTCGCACACGGGATCGGCGTTGGCCGCGTCGCCGGTCAGCATATAGGCCTGGCAGCGGCAGCCACCGAGGTCGCGTTCCTTTTCTTCGCAACTGCGGCACGGCTCCTTGAGCCACTTCAAGCCGCGGAATCGGTTGAACGCATCGCTTTCGTACCAGATTTCACGCAACGGCGTTTCTTTCACGTTCGGCAGCACGAGGCCGGGCAGCCCGCGCGCTGCGTGACAGGGCAGTGCCGCGCCGTCCGGCGCGATGCCGAGAAAGACCGCGCCCCAGCCGTTCATGCAGCGTTTGGGGCGGTTCTCGAAGTAGTCGGGCACGACGAAGAAAATCTTGCAGCGCTCGCCATGCGTGCGGCGATAGCGCGCGACCACCGCCTCCGCTTCGTCGAGCTGCTCGCGCGTCGGCATCAACTGCGCCTCGTTCGCGTGTGCCCAGCCGTAGTACTGCGTGTTCGCGAGCTCCAGGTATTCGGCGCCCATCGCCAGCGCCATCTCGATGATCTTGTCGACGTGCGGCAGGTTATAGCGATGCAGCACGCAGTTGAGCACCATCGGAAAGCCATGCTGTTTGATCGACGTGGCGACGCGCTGCTTCAGATCGAAGGTGCGTGTGCTGCTCAGGAAGTCGTTCAACTGTTGCGTCGAATCCTGAAACGACAACTGGATGTGGTCGAGCCCGGCCGCCTTCAGATCGTCGAGCCGTTTGTCGGTGAGGCCGACACCCGAGGTGATCAGATTCGTGTAGAAGCCGAGTCTGTGCGCTTCCTCCACCAGCACTTCGACGTCGTCGCGCACCAGCGGCTCGCCGCCGGAAAAGCCGAGCTGCACCGCGCCGAGCGCGCGCGCGTCGCGCAGCACGTCGATCCATTGCGCGGTGCTGAGTTCGCGGCTGTGGTCCGTATAGTCGAGCGGGTTGTAGCAGAACGCGCAGTGCAGCGGGCAGCGATAGGTCAGCTCCGCGAGCAGCCAGAGCGGCGGCGGCACGGCGTCGGGGTCGTCGGGCTGTATGCCGACGACGGGTTGAGCAACCGGTTGCGATAGATCGGTCATCGCGCTACTCCAGCCAGCCGCGCGTATGCGCGTCGGCAATGAAGGCCCGCACCTCGGCGCCGAGCCCGGTGGTGTTGAACGCCCGCTCCAGTTCGGCAATCAGCGCGGCCATGTCCCGGGTGCCGTCGCAGCGCTTGAGGATTTCCCCGGCGCTTTGATTGAGCTTCACCATGCCCTCGGGATAGAGCAGCACGTGCGCGTTCTGCGCGGGTTCCCACTGCAGGCGGAAGGGCCTCGCGATCGTCAGCGGAAGGGCGGCTTCGGTAGCGTCGCCGGCGCGTGCGGGGTCGTTCATGGCGTTCATTGTGGGAAGGCCTTTTCGATCGAGTCGAGCATGGTCCACAGAATGTCGAGCTTGAACTGCAGGATCTCGAGCGCCCGTTCCTGCTGATCGCGCCGCGTGAAATGCGTGAGCGTGACTTCGAGCCCGTGTTCGACGTCGCGCTGCGCGAGCGAAATGCGCGAGCGGAAATACGCGAGGCCCTCGGGCTCGATCCACGGATAGTGTTCCGGCCAGCTCGCGAGCCGGTCGCGATGAACCTGCGGCGCGAACATCTCCGTGAGCGACGAGCAGACCGATTCCTGCCACGGCGCACGGCGCGCGAAATTCACGTAGGCGTCGACGGCGAAGCGCACGCCGGGCGTGACGTGTTCGAGCGACCAGAGTTCGTCACGCGACAGGCCCACGGCATCCGCGAGACGCGCCCAGGTTTCGATGCCGCCCTCCGCGCCGTCATAGCCGTCGTGGTCGAGAATGCGCAACACCCAGCGGCGGCGCGTCTCGCGATCCGGACAGTTCGAGAGCACCGCCGCGTCCTTCAGCGGAATGTTGATCTGATAGTAGAAGCGGTTCGCGACCCAGCCGCGAATCTGCTCGCGCGAGCAGCCGCCGCTATTCATCTTCACGTTGAACGGGTGGTGAATGTGATACGCCGTGCCTTTCGCGCGCAATTGCGCCTCGAATTCCTCGCGGCTCCACGCGGGGGCGTCGGCGCCCGAGATCCGCTGCGTACCCGTACTTGCACTCGCGTCGCGCATCGGCGGCGTCTCATGAGTATCTTTCGCGTTCATACCGTCTCCGTGTTTTTATCGATTACAGCCGCGCCTCGTCAGTGCTCCTTCATACATTCATGCTTCAAAGTTCGAACGCCATGCCGTCGTAAGCGACCTCGATGCCGTGCTCGGCGAGCACGCGCCGCTCGCGGCCGTCTTCGACCAGAATCGGGTTGGTATTGTTGATATGGATGAGCACCTTGCGGACCTTGCGCCCATTGCCCAGGGGGGCTGCCTCGAGCGAATCCAGCGTGTCGATCATGCCGCCCGCGCCGGTCTGCGGCAGATGCCCCATGTCGGCGGCCGTCTTCTTCGACAGGCCGAGGCGGATCATTTCGTCGCCCGTCCACAGCGTGCCGTCCACCAGCAGCAGGTCCGCCTCGCGCATCGCGGCGAGCACGTGGTCTTCGATCGCGCCGAGTCCCGGTGCGTAGAACACGCGCTTGCCCGATTCCAGATTGGTCAGCATGAGCCCGATGTTGTCGCCCCGTTCGGGCGCGTCGCGATGCGGCGAGTAGGGCGGCGCCTTGCTCGACAGCGGCAGCGCGTCGATGCGCACGCCCTTCAACGCGTCGACGGCGAGCGGCGCGCCGTCGAGCGCAATGCGCCGATGCTCGACGCCGCAATAGTGCGAGAGGATCGGCGCGACCGGAAAGCCGGAGCGCAGGTCTTGCCACACGGCGTCGGTCGCGTAGAGCGGCAGCGGCGTGTCGCGCTCGCGCAGCATCAGCAGGCCGGTGACATGGTCGATCTGCGCGTCGATCACGAGCACGGCGGCAATGCCGCTGTCGCGCGCCCGGCGAGCGGGCTGAAGCTCGGGGTGCGCGGCGATCTGCGCGAGCAGATCGGGCGACGCATTGACGAGCAGCCAGTCCTCGCCGTTCGCGCTCACCGCAATCGACGACTGCGTGCGGCGCGTGGCCTTCAGCGTGCCGCGGCGCAAGCCGTCGCAATTGCGGCAGTTGCAGTTCCACTGCGGAAAACCGCCCCCCGCCGATGAGCCGAGCACCTTGATTTTCATGCCACGTGGCGCAGGCTGCGCCCCTCCTGAACAGTTGGGATGAACATCGCGGCGAGCGTCTGCGCGACGCGTTCGTGGAGCGCCGGATCGCTCGCCAGATGACCCGCGTCGACGCACTCGACCTGCGCGGCGGGAACTGCACGCGCGAGGCGCCGCAGATTCGTCGCCGGACAGACCGGGTCGCGCGAGCCGTGCACGGCGGCGAGCGGCACACCGGCCGACGCGGCGTGCCGCGCGAGCGACAGCAAGCGCGTTTCGCCGAGCCAGCAGCGATGCGCGAGATAGTGGCTCTGAATCCGGTATTTGCCGATCAGCTTGCGGGCGAGCCGTGGCGAGTGCCGCGTGCGAGGCTCCATTGCGCGGCGCGTGGCGGCGCTCGCCAGCACCTCGTTTTCATAGCCGCGCCATGCGAGCGCGAGCGCGCGTTGCCGCGTTCCGTTCGCACCGTATTGCAGGCCGGCCCCGCAGCGGGCCGCCAGATCCACAGGCCGCTCGCACCCGGCCGCCGCCCGCAACCGGGACCACGCGCGCGGCGCGCGTCGGCGGGACGTGACGAACAGCGCGCGAACTTCGCGTGCAGAAGTGAGAAAGAGGCCGCGCAGCACGACGCCCGTGACCGACCGCGGACGCTGCCCGGCATACGCGAGCGCGAGCGCCGCGCCCCACGATCCACCGAGCACGCCCCAGCGTTCGAAGCCGAGCCGCTCGCGGATCGCTTCGAGATCGTCGATCAGATAATCGGTGCGGTTGTGGCGCACGCTGCCATGCGGCGTCGATGCGCCGGTGCCGCGCTGATCGATCAGCACGACGCGAAAACGGTTCAGATCGAAGAGCCGCAGGGAACCCGGCTGACTGCCGCTGCCGGGGCCGCCATGCAATACCGCGACCGGCACGCCGTCGGCCGCGCCGGCCACCGCGAACCACACGCGATGACTGTCGCGCGTGCGCAGCGTACCGGTTTCGAGCGGCGGCGACGCTTGCCGCGCGGCGGGCTCCCTGTGGCGTATCGTCATGGCAGCATCCTCGCGAGCAGGTTGTCGCGATCGATCCATTGATGCTTGAGCGCACCCGCCACGTGCAGCACGATCAAAGCGATCAGCACATAGGCCGTGACTTTGTGAATGCCGAAGAAAAGCTCACGCAGATGCGGATCTTCCCAGCCCCACTTCGGCAGCGGGAGGCCCCAGAAGCGCGTCCCGAAACGGTTGAACGACGAGCCGAGATAGCCGGCCAGCGGCATCACGATCATGCCGACGTATAAAAGACCCTGCGTAATGCGCGCGGCGGCGCGTTGCCACGCTCGCATCGGCGGCAGAGGCGGCCGGTTGAAGGCCGCCAGCGCCACGATGCGCAGAAGCACCAGCAGGAAAACAGTCAGCCCGAGCGACTTGTGCAGGTTGATCAACGTCGCTTTGACCGGCAAACCCTTCGGCAATCCGACCATATAGAAGCCGACTGCCAGCAGGCCGAGGATGCCGAGCGCGATCAGCCAATGCAGCGCGATCATCTCGCCCGCATAGCGCGGCCCGCGAGCGCCGGCCTCGATGCCGGAAGCTGGCTTCGCATCTGGCGATTGCGCTGTCCTCATGCCTGTCTCCATCTTTGTCTGGCTGTTTCTTGCCAACACCGTTTCAGTCCAACCGGGGCTCGCGCGGCCTGGCCGGTCAGCCGGCGATCAGTATTTCCCCTCTGCCGTCGACCGCCAGGTCACCTGTGTAGCGAGCCGGCAGGCGCTCGGCGCGCCACTGCGAAAACGGCGCGATTTCGTTGGCGAGACTGCGCACGAGCAATGACCAGAATACGTCGAAACCGTAGCCGCCGCCGGTGAATGTCACCGGCAGATGCGCGGGGCGCTGCGCGAGCAGCAGCGTGCCGCGCCTCATCCCATAGGCATAATGCGGGCCCAGGCGGCCCGCCACGCCCACCGTCCCTGCGACCAGCCGCGAGAGCGCGAATTCGCCCGCGTCGCCGCCGACCAGCACGAGGCCGCGGCGCATCCGGTCGGCGAGGCGCGCGCCTGCGTTGCCGTGAATCGTCAGCGTGCCGCCGCTCATGCCTTCCATGTCGCCCGGCAGCGCGCCGGCGATGAAATCGCCGGCGTCGCCGTTGACCGTCAACCGGCCGCCACGCATCTCGCAGCCGGTGAAATGCCCGGCGTCGCCGTCGATCTCCAGCACGCCGCCGGTCATTCGGAAACCGCTGTAGTCGCCGGCCGCACCGTGCACGGCGAGGCGCCCGCCGTCCATCTGCGCGCCGAGCCGGTCGAGCCACGGGGCGGCGTCTTCGATGATCAACGCGGCCGTGCCGTCGGCCGTCTCATCGCGCGACACCTGGAACACGTCGCCGACCGTGCAGCACTCGTTGCCGGACGGCAGCACGATGCGCTCGATGTCGGCCACGCTTAGCGCCGCCAGCGCCGTGGGCCGCAGCTCGGCGGCGTCGACGCGAAAACCGGGTGCGCACGTCAGGCGCAAAGTCGTCGTGCTCATGCGCGGCCTCCGTCGAGACCCGCCGCCAGTGCATGTAGATGGAAGTGGTACGGCCCGAGCTTGCCGCCATAGTTGCCTGCTGAAATGCGCAGCACGCCGCGCGCCCGACCCAGCTCCGAGGCCGCGGCGATGCCGGCCGTCATCGCCGCGCCGACATCGGCATCGGTGAGGCCGTCGATCACGATCTCCAGCACGCAGCCCACCTCCGCGCTGAGTTCGCTGTGCGCCGACAGGCCGATCAGGCTCGGACAGAACGCGTCGTTGGTCGAGGCGCTCGCGCCTTGGTAGCGCGAACCGACCTTCGAGCCCGAGCGCACGATGCCGCCGGGAAACGGCATGATCACGTTCGGCAGCCGGCGCATCGCCGCAACGGCGGCTTCGGCGGCGGCGAGCGCCGCGTCGGTGTCGCGGGCGAGAAACAGCAGGTTGCCGCCGCCGACCGCCTTGACGGTCGCCGCCGTATCCTCGCAGACGAACTCGCCGTCCATCACCGGCACGCGCCAGTAACGGGTGTCGCCGATCATCTTCGAAATCTGCCAGCCGTCGCCGAAAAAGCGCAGGCCGCTGCCGAGCGCCGCGCGATCCGACAGCGGCGCGCGGCTCGCGGCCGGGTCGATGCCGCCGAACACGGCGGTCGTGGGGCAGGTGAGCACGGATTGTCCGACGCGCCGCCCGATCTGCTTCGCCAGTTCCTTCGACGACACCGCGAACAGCAGCACCGCGACGCCGGGCCGGCCGTCCGGCGTCTCGCCGGGCGAGAGCGCGCGCTCGACGCCCGCCTCGCAGCCGCAGCCGATCACCGACGTCGCGAAGCCCGTCAGCGAGTTCGCCGCGTGCATCGCCCAGACGGGCGTATGCGCGGTGATGATGAGCCGGGTCGCCTTCATCGGAAAGGCCTCCGCGAAGGTAGCGTCGATCGCGGTGCCGTTGATCTCGAGGGTGGCCGGGGCGTTCATTGGGGGCGCTTGGATTGCCTTGATGAGTTCGCGTGGATCAATCAGTTAGCCAGACAGTCGACGGGCAACAGACGCCCGCCGCGGCAACAGAGGCAGACTTCGTCATCGCTGATCGCCGCATGCGCGAAGTTGCTCGCGAGGTTCGCGTCGCTATAGGCGCGCAGTCTTTTCTCGATGCCGCGGTCGAATTCCGGCGCGACGAAATGGATGCCGCCGGTCGGCGTCGCGACGAGTGTGCCGTCGCGCGCGACCAGCTCGCCGTCCTTGAACACATACGCGGGCGACGTGAACATCCGCTCGCGGTCCGGCTCGTCGCGATAGACGGCGATGTCCGCCGCCGCGCCCGCACCCAGATGGCCACGGTCGCGCAGACCCAGCAGCCGCGCGGGACCGGCGCGCGTGATGATCGCGATTTCGTAGAGCGAGAACTCGCGCTTCAGCTCCGGCAATGCGCTCGCCACCGGCGCGTCGGGATGCAGCTTCGCAAGCTGCTCGTCGCGAAAGGACTTGTCCATCAGCAAGCGAATCAGATGCGGATAACTCGTGAACGGGCCGCCGTTCGGATGATCGGTGGTCATCGCGACGCGCCACGGGTCGTCGACCAGCAGGAAAATCTCGAGGCCGATGATCCACTGCAACGCGTTCACGTAGCTTTGCTCACGATAACGGAACGGCACCACGCCGCAGCCCGCATCGCATTCGATGTCGCCGGCCACCCACTTGTGCGGCCGCGCGAGCGGTGTGTTGCGGAACTGCATCATCGTGTCACCCGAGGCCGTGACGGTCTGTCCAAAGATGATCTGGCCGACGTCGATCGATACGTTCGGCCGCGCGTTCACTGCATCGGCGATCTGCCGCGCGCCCGACGAAAACTTTTGCGGGCCTTCCACACCGTAGCTGTGAAACTGGATGTGCGTCAGATGGATCGGCAGGCCATCGGCGGCGTCCATGGTCGCGATCGTCGAATCGAGATTGCCGGGCACGCCGAGATTGCTCGCATGCACATGCAGCGGATGCGGCACGCGCAATTCGGTCAGCGCGCGCGACAGCGTGTGCAGCACCTCGCGCGGCGTGATGCCGTAATGCACGTGCGGTTCGTCGACGTCGAGCGAACGCTGGTTGAACTTGAACGCGGAGATACCGCCCGGGTTGACCACTTTCACACCGAGCGCCTTGCTCGCATGAATCGCCCAGCCGACGTAATCGCGCAGGCGCTCGAAGTCGTCGCGCGCCGCGAGCATCTGCAGGAACAGTTCGTCGTTGCCGAGCATCACGTAGGCGCCGTGATCGATGATCGGCGTGTCGCCCATTTCGAGGTGCGTGTGGCGCGCGTTGGACGGCATCATCGCTGGTTCGAACGCGGCCGTGTAGCCCATTTCGGCGTAGCGGTAGCCGGTGGCGAGCGTGCCAGGCGTGCAGACGCCGCACGACGGCAGACGCAGATAGCGGCCCGCATCGTCCTGCACCGATTCGTAGGCGGCGTCGCGCAGCGGATCGGCGCGATGGTCTTCCGGCAGCAGTAGTCGCGACAGATTGGTCTTGCCGCCGCCGATATGCGAATGCAGGTCGATGCCGCCCGCCATCACGATCATGCCGGTGGCGTCGTACTCACGATCGGCCGGCGTGTTCGCCGGTACGTCGACAATGCGTCCGTCGCGCAAGGTCAGGTCGCGGCGCTCGCCGTTCACGCCATTGGCCGGGTCGAAGATCGTGCCGCCTTTCAGTCGGACCAGCGTCATGGGTGCTCCTGCGCGGTGCGCTGTGCATCGGGGCGTGTGGTGCGCAACGCCGTCAACTGCCCGGTCAATTGAGCGGCAAGCGACGCCACAGTGTCCAGCGCGGCGCCACGCGCGGCGGTAAGCGGCAGCACGACCGAACTGTCGACGCGAAACAGATGACCGGTGCTGTCGATGCCCGGCGTCGCGACCGGAATGAACACGGTGTTCGCGCCGCGCGCCTTCGTTGCTGCTGCGAGCGCCGGATGACCGAGCACGATC
The DNA here is from genome assembly GCF_003634845.1 of Paraburkholderia sp. RAU2J. NCBI lineage: Bacteria > Pseudomonadati > Pseudomonadota > Betaproteobacteria > Burkholderiales > Burkholderiaceae > Paraburkholderia > Paraburkholderia sp. RAU2J. The sequence continues at coordinate 1,889,556 of NZ_RBXG01000002.1, read as the reverse complement.
AGCGCAATGGCAGGATCGAGCGAGGCCGGCCATGCCTGCGGTGCGAAGCTCGCGACCCACAGCAGCGCATCCACTTCGCCGTCGGCGAGCAGCCGGGCGGTGCGATAGCGGTACGGATCGTGGTCGAGCGGCGCGGTGCCGGCGAGCCGCGCGGGCGTCGACACGCGCGTGCGCAGCGGCATGCCGGAGAGCCACGTCACCGTCTGGTTGACCGTCAATGCGCCGTCGTCGCCGCCGAGCGCAAGGCAGGCCGCACGCGTCGTGCGGTTCGCCGCCTTGACGATCCGATTCAGGGCTTCGATGAGCAGCGCCGCATGCGGGCCGGGCAAGGCGGCCGGCTCGTAGATGAGCACCGTGTAGCGCGCTGCGGCGATGCGCGCCTGCAGTGCGGCGAGCGTCGCCGCTGCGCCGGGGTCGGCGTTCGTGCTGTCGTTGTGCAGCGCCTCGGGGGCGCGTCCCTCGGCAAGCGCGGACCACAGCGCGAGCGTGTCGTAGGGATCGGCGTGCGGCAGCAGCGTTTGCGCGCGCGCATGAGTGAGGCTGGCCGCCGCCGGGTCCACCGCGCTGCCGACGAAGATCAGCTCACGCTCGTTCTCCATGCCTATCAGCGTCCGCGTGAAAAACCGCGGATAACGCCGCGATGGCTGACATCCGAAGAACACCAGCAAGTCGGCCCGCGAGCGCACTTCCGAGAGCGTCGTGAAGAACGAACCACGGTCCTGCAACGCGAGCGTTGCGGCGCTCAGCGCGTCGCCGTGCAGATGGTCGAGCATCGCGCCGCATCCGGCCGCGAGTGTGTAGAGCGCACGAGCCCCGGCGACGTCGGTGGCGAGTCCGCCGAATAGCGGACGCCGCGCGTCCGCCAGAATCTGCGCGGCACGCGCCAATGCGCTATCGCGATCCGCCTCGTTGCCGTCGACGACCGCGCCGCCTTGCGTGTGCGCCGCACCGAACTGCGCGAGCGCCTGCGACAGCCGCGGGCATTCGGTGTCCGGCACCGTGAGCGTGCCGTCATCGTGCGAACCGACGACGAGGTCGTCGCAGAGCAATGGGCAGAACGGGCAGGTCCAGTCGCGTGTGATCGCCGGTGCGCCGGCGGCGCCCGATGCGCTCGTGCGGGAAGTCGATGGATCGGTGGGCGAAAGGTGCATGGCGCACTTTTAGCAAGCTCCATGCCGATCGATGCAACGGTGCGCCGGCGCGGTCATATCGCGGCTGACATGCACGGTCGAGCTGCTTTATGCACAGCGGGATTCGGACGAGCGGCGCGCATCGGCAGGCAACATCTGAGCAACAGCCGGTCTCGATGCAATCAAATGGTTCAGCGCGTCTGCGCCGTACAGGTTGTGTGCGCGGCTGGAGCAGAGTGTCACGCGCAGCCCGTCTGGCTTGCCATTAGCTTGTCGTTCGTTTACATGCACAGCCCGCGCGCCGCGTGGCATGGAAATTGTATGCCAAGCCTACAGCGATTCGAGTTGCGCGGCGTTGATCTGCCCGTCGTGCAACGCGGAGGCGACGAGCCAAGCCGTTGCACCGGTGCCGGCCGCGGCGTCGATATCGGCGCGATAGCGGATGCCGCCCGCGCCGATCACCGTGGTGTGCGACGCGGCGCTGGCGCGGATGCGTTCGAAGGTGTCGAGGTCGGGGCCGGCGTAACTGCCGACCTGATCGAGTGTCATCGCAATCACACGCGACGGCCACCACGCCGATGAAGGGTCGAGCGCCGTGACCGAGAGCAGGCGGCCCGCCCGATGATCGAGCGAGAGGATCGGCGCGAGGCCGGCGGCTTGCGCGGTAGGCAGTGCGTGGATATCACGCAGCGTCTCCGTGCCGAACACGGGCACGAGAGTCGCGAGCGGTGGGCGGTGAGCAGCACCGTCGGCGCGTTGGCCGATGGCGTCGATGTGGTCGAACAGCGTGCGCATCGACGCATAGTCCGCATAGCCCGCGTCGAGCCAGAGCTCGATACCGGGTAGCGCGGCACGCAACGCGGCGAGCTCGGCGGCATGCGCGCCTTGTTGCAGGATCGCGCCGAGATCGGCGATATACAGCGTGCGCGCGCCACTCGCGGCGAGCAGCGCGCGGGCGAGGGGGAGCGGCTCGCTGGCGGCGGCGAGGCGGGACTGGATGGGCCGATAAGCTGTCCGCTCGCCGCGCACGGCGCGCACCACATGGCCGTCGAGCAGATCGAGAACCGGTATCACCTGCATAGGGGCGCTTTCCTTTGACCAAGATCTTTGTCTACGAGTATCTCACCGGCGGGGGCATCGATCCCGCACTGGCCGGAGCAGGCAGTCTCGCCGACCTGAGCGCGCTGATCGTCGAAGGACGCGTGATGCGCGACGCACTGGTCGCCGATCTGCGCGAACTCGACGGCGTGCAGGTCACCTTCGCGATCTCGCGTTTCGAAACGCCCGAGCCGGGGCAGCGTCATTGTATGGCCGCGCCCGGCGAATCGATGACGGCCTTCGTCGCGCGTGCCGCGCGCGAACACGATTACGCGTGGATCATCGCGCCCGAATGCGACGGCTTGCTGCTGCGCTTTTACGATGCGGTCGGCGCGGCCCGCTGGCTTGGCTGTGCGAAGGAGGCGATCCGCGTGGCGTCGAGCAAGAGCGCGACTGCGGCGTGTCTCGCCGCGCACGGCATTGCCGCGACGCGCGCGCTTGAACCCGGGCAAGCGGGAGAACAGGCGCAAGGCCGTTGGGTCGTGAAACCGGATGACGGCGCGGGCGGCCTCGATACCTTCGTCTTCGACCGCTTCGCCGATGCCTGCGCCGAGTACGACGCGCGCGCGGCCGCGGCGCGCAATCCGGTGCTGCAGGAATGGGTCGACGGCGAGCCGCTGAGTTTGTCGCTGATCTGCCGCGAGCGGCATGCCGAAGTCGTCAGCATCAACCGGCAGCAGATCGGGTTGAGCGCCGGTGGCGGGTCCTCCCGGCAACCGCAGATCGTCGAATTCGACGGCGTGCTGGTCGATCAGTTCGATCGGTTCAGCGACGAGGGCCGCACGCTGAGCGCGCTCGCGCTGCGCGTCGCGATGGCGCTCTCGGGCTTGCGTGGTTTCGTCGGCATCGACGTGGTGTGGCATCCGCAGCGCGGACCGGTCGTAATCGAGGTGAATCCGCGTCTCACGGTGGCTTATGCGGGGCTCGCGGCGACACGCGGCGGCAAGCTCGCGCGCGCATTGCTGGAGGCGCATGGGGTGCACATCGAGCGATGCGCCGCGACGTGCGCGGGTCCGTCGCGGCCGACCCTCGGGGCGCAGCCTTGAGCGCCGCGCATCCCGCCGGTGCGGGGCCGGACGCCACGGCGTTCGGCTGGGACGTCGGCGGCGCGCATGTGAAGGTGTCGATGGCCGATCGCAGCGGCGCCGTGCTCGATGTCGCGCAATGGGCCTGCCCGCTGTGGCAGGGACTCGACCATCTGGAGCGCACCGTCGAGCTCGTGTTCGAGCGCTGGCCGCAGGCTCAAGAGGCCGATGCGCGGCACGCGGTGACCATGACCGGCGAGATGGTCGACCTGTTCGCGGACCGCGCCGAAGGCGTGCGCGCGATCGTCGCCACGCTCGCTCACCGGCTCGGCGCGCGGCTCAGGTTTTACGGCGGCGATGCCGGCTGGCTCGCCGCCGACGCTTGCGCGGCCAACTGGCGCCACGTCGCGTCGGCAAACTGGCTCGCGACCGCGCGCTGGGTCGCCGCCGGTGTGCCGAACGCGGTGCTCGTCGATATCGGCAGCACGACCACCGACATCATTCCGATCGTCGGCGGCCGCGTCGTCGCGCGCGCCGCGACCGACGCCGGCCGGCTCGCTACCGGCGAACTCGTGTACCAAGGGGTCGTGCGCACGCCGTTGTGCGGCATCGCGCATCGCATCGACTTTCGCGGCGTCACGGTCAACGTGATGAACGAATGGTTCGCGACCAGCGCCGACATCTACCGGCTGACCGGCGAGCTGAACCCGCTGCACGACGTGCATCCGAGCGCCGACCAGGGACCGAAGACGCAGGTCGCGAGCAGTGCGCGGCTCGCCCGCATGATCGGGCGCGATGCGCATGAAGCCGATGCGATCGAGTGGCGCCGCTTCGCGCAGCGCTGGCGCGCGCTGCAGTTGCGCGAAATCGGCATGAACCTCGCGCGGGTGGCCGCGGCGCGTCCCGGATTGAGCACCGCGCCGCTGGTGGGCGCGGGCTGCGGCCGCTTCCTTGTCGCCGCGCTGGCGCGAGAGGAGGCGCGCGGCTATGTCGACTTCGGCACGCTGGCGGGCGTGCCGGACAGTTGCGCGCCGTGGGCGGCGACCTGCGCGCCGAGCGTGGCGGTCGCGCTGCTCGCGCTCGGCGAACACCACACCGGTGAGCAAGGCGCGCGCCGCGTGGCGTGAGATGAAAACGGCGGCGCGCAGCGCCGTCCAACGATAGGCGCGCAAGCAGCCACGCGCTCCGATGAACGCGGTTGGCAGCATGACGGAACAGACGGGCACTCAACCGGAAGCGAGGACAACAGTCATGTGGGTGGTCAAGATCGGAGGCAGTCTCAGTCACGAGCCGACGCTGCGCCACTGGCTCGCCGAGCTATGCGAGATCGGGGGCGGGCGCGTCGTCATCGTGCCGGGCGGCGGCGATTTCGCGGACAGGGTGCGGCAATACCAGAACGAGTGGCGCTTCGACGATCTCGCCGCGCACAACATGTCGCTGCTCGCGATGACCCAGTACGCGCTGCTGATGAAGGGCGTGTTCCCCGAACTCGTGCTGGCGTCGAGCGAGGCCAAGATTCGCCGCACATTGCGCGACGGGCATGTCGCGGTGTGGGTGCCGACCGCGCTGATGCGCGACACGCCCGATGCGATGAGCAACTGGGACACGACCTCGGACAGCCTCGCGGCCTGGCTGTCGACGATGCTCAACGCGGAGCGGCTGATCGTGGTGAAGTCCTGTCCGATCGCCGCCGACGACGCGCTCGAAACGCTGGCCGCGGCGGGAGTGGTCGATCGCCGTTTTGTCGACTACGTGAGGGATGCGAACTATGTGGTCGAACTGTTCGACAAGAACAGCGTGGCGTTGATGCGTGACCGGCTGCTTAACAGCCCGGTCACGTGATGGATGGACTTACCCGTTCTGTCGGCTCGATTGATTCCATGGGCCGTTCTTGTCGTTTCATCCATGCTTCGCAGGGTGAACAAAACGTCAGGAGCGCCAGGCTCACCGACGTCCCCCACGCGTTCGTTATAGCTGCGCCGCGTTCGCATCGCCTTGTGCCGATGCACCGCCGCCTACACCCCACTCGCCGGGCCGATGCAAGGCGCTGGCCCATTGCGCGACGCGCTGCGGATCGAGCCGCGAGCGCCGCCCGTCCGCGCATAACGCGGTGCGAAAGCCCGCCACGTCGGGCGCGAGCGCGCGGATCTGCGCCAGTTGTGCCCACCCGAGCGCACCGGCGATGCCGCCCATCCCGCCGCGCGCACGCGTGAGCCGCAGCCAGCGCGCGAGCGTATCGACATCTACGTGATCGAACAGCGTGCTGCCGTCCTTGGCGGCGGTATCGAACATCACGCCGACAAAGCCGAGCGAGGCCGTGTGCGTAACGAGATCGTCGGCCACGCCGCCGTCGCAAAGGAGCACGGGCACCACCGCCGCCGGCAGATTCGCCAATTGCTCGATGCAGCGCCGCGCGGACGGTCCACGCGCCACGCCGACCTTCACATAGTCGACGCCCGCATCGCTGACTTCGATCACACGCGAGGCGATCTCGTCGAACGCGTCGGCGGGCACGTCGCCGATCGTCGCGCTGATCGGCTTGACCGGGTAGCGCGCGCGCAGTTGCCGGGCGATGTTCGTAATCTCACCGATCGCGAGACCGCCGAGCGCGCCCGCATTCGGCTCCTTCAGGTCGATCAGTTCGGCGCCGGCGCGAGCGGCGTCGAATGCTTCGTCATCCGAGCGGACGCTCGCAAGCAATGCGGTCATCGGTCATCTCCGGAAAAACTAGTGGTGAACGGCAGCGGTGGCGGTGTGGCCGCCGGACGATTCGAGGCTTGCACGATGCCGCGCGACCGCGGCGACGAGCCAGCCCCATGCCGTGCGCTCGTTGTCGCCGGCGGTTTTGTCGATCGCGATCTGCAGGTAGGCCATCTCGCGATCGACCTTGTCGGCCGGCAGCATGAAGAGCCGGCTCACGAGAATGGCGCCTTCGACCACGGCCGATTGCGCGCGGTTGAAGCCGGTGAAAGGCGCGTGATTTTCGCGGTACACGCATTTCATGCGCAGCACCGGGCGTTCGGCATCGTCGCGCAATTCGTCGAGTTCGAGTTCGGCGTGCGCAAGCGATTCGGCGAGCCGCACACTGGCGACGCAGCTTGCGGCCAGCGTGGGCCAGTCGGTCATGCAATGCGTGACGCAGCCTGCAAAGACCCGCACGTCGGTGGTGAAATTCAGAACCGCCGCCCGCGACGCCACGATATTGTCGAGCGTGGTGGACGGGCGAAAAGGGGAAAGGATGACATGGTCACCCTCATAGCGCGCGCCCATCGGGGCGATGTGAGGACGGCCATCGCACGCTGCCGTGGTGACGATCGTTTCGTGGATCATGGGTGAGAACGCGTGTCCTGACAGCGCCGAAAGGCCGGCCGGTTAGCTAACGACAATAACGGACCACAGAGGGGCCGCGGCAAGCGGCCCTTCTGCGGGTTTAACGCGTAGCGACATACATCACGATTTCAAAACCGAGACGCACATCGGTGTAGCTCGGAGTGGTCCATTGCATACGTGCTTCCTCCATGGATTGAAACAGCGTTGCGCCCCCGGCCCGGCCTGGTGGCGGACTTCGGCGGCATCCGGCATTACGCAAGCTTTATGCCTATGCGTGCTGCCGAGGGGATGCGCCGGCGCGCGTCGGGACCGCAATACAGCGTCTGCCGAATTACACCGGCGCCACGGCCACACAGCCTGCCCCGCAGGGCTGCCGCGCGGTGTGGCGAAAACGAAGCAAAGTGTTCCATTGCAATCGGGTGACGCTTATTGCGTTGTCACGTGATCCTCGCATCGCCTCCAACACATTCTGCACCGAAACCACGAACGCTGCCGGCAATCCGCTTCGCAATACGCAATCGATAACGGATCGGTTAAGTCTGCCAAATAAAATCGTGAATTCCCCTTGGCGTCGTCCGTGCCTACAGTGCAACTCAAGCGCTTCGTTCTTCCGGCAACGCGCTTGCCATATTCGAGGACACGTCATGAACGATTTCAGTCAACCGGTGGTGATCGAGCCCGAACGCAATCCGCGCAATCCACGCGAACGGTATGCAGCAGGTGTCATGAAATATCGCGAGATGGGTTACTGGCAACCCGACTACGAGCCGAAGGAAACCGACGTCATCGCGCTGTTTCGCATCACGCCGCAGCCCGGCGTGGACCCGGAGGAAGCGGCGGCCGCGGTGGCCGGCGAATCGTCGACGGCGACGTGGACGGTCGTGTGGACCGACCGGCTGACCGCGTGCGACATGTATCGCGCCAAAGCCTATCGCGTCGAGCCGGTGCCGGCCTCGCGCGCCGACGAGCCGCAGTTCTTCGCCTATATCGCTTACGACCTCGATCTGTTCGAAGAGGGCTCGGTCGCGAACCTGACCGCCTCGATCATCGGCAACGTGTTCGGTTTCAAGCCGCTCAAGGCGCTGCGTCTCGAAGACATGCGCATACCCGTTGCTTATCTGAAGACTTTCCAGGGACCGCCGACGGGCATCGTCGTCGAGCGCGAACGGCTCGACAAGTATGGGCGGCCGCTGCTCGGCGCAACGGTCAAGCCGAAGCTGGGTCTCTCGGGCAAGAACTATGGGCGGGTCGTCTATGAAGGCTTGCGCGGCGGGCTCGATTTCCTCAAGGACGACGAGAACATCAACTCGCAGGCCTTCATGCATTGGCGCGACCGCTTCCTGTTTTCGATGGACGCGGTGAACCGCGCGCAAGCGGAGACCGGCGAAGTCAAAGGTCATTATCTGAACGTCACGGCCGGCACGATGGAGGACATGTACGAGCGCGCCGAATTCGCGAAGGAGCTCGGCTCGTGCATCGTCATGATCGACCTCGTGATCGGCTGGACCGCGATCCAGTCGATGTCGCGCTGGGCCCGCCGCAACGACATGATCCTGCATCTGCATCGCGCAGGACATGGCACGTACACGCGGCAACGCAATCACGGCATTTCGTTTCGCGTGATCGCGAAGTGGCTGCGCATGGCGGGCGTCGATCATGCGCACGCGGGCACGGCGGTCGGCAAGCTCGAAGGCGATCCGTTGTCGGTGCAGGGTTACTACAACGTCTGCCGCGACGCGCGCAACGCGGTCGATCTGTCGCGCGGGATTTTCTTCGATCAGCCGTGGGCCGGCTTGCGCAAGGTGATGCCGGTGGCGTCGGGCGGGATTCACGCGGGGCAGATGCATCAACTGCTCGACCTGTTCGGCGACGACGCGATCCTGCAGTTCGGCGGCGGCACGATCGGCCATCCGGGCGGTATTCAGGCGGGCGCGGTCGCGAACCGCGTCGCGCTCGAAGCGATGGTCAAGGCGCGCAACGAAGGCCGCGACATTGTCAACGAGGGGCCGGAGGTGCTCGAGGCCGCCGCTCGCTGGTGCACGCCGCTCAAACAGGCGCTCGACACGTGGCGAGATGTGACCTTCAACTACGCGTCCACCGATACGCCGGATTTCGCCGCGACACCAACGGCAGCCTAAGCGATGTAAGCGAGGTCGGCAACGCGAGGCATCGGGTCAGCGCCCGTTGCCGATTCACACGCGGCTCCATACGGCGGTGCCACCGCACCGCGCGAGGGACTGCTGGCGCCGTTCATCCGAACGTGACATCAATCAACGAGGTTCGTCATGCGCATTACACAAGGAACGTTCTCTTTTTTGCCCGAGCTGACCGACGAAGAGATCGGCTTGCAGATCGACTACGCGCTGCGCCAGGGCTGGGCATGTTCGGTCGAATTCACCGACGACCCGCATCCACGCAACACCTATTGGGAAATGTGGGGCTTGCCGATGTTCGATCTGCACGACGCGGCCGGCGTGTTGCAGGAAGTGAAGGCCTGCCGCGCGGCACGGCCGCAGCACTACATCAAGGTCAATGCGTTCGATTCGGTGCGCAGCTTCGAGACGATGCGGCTGTCGTTCATCGTCAACCGGCCAGACGAGGAGCCGGGCTTCCGTCTCACGCGTCAGGACGCGCAAGGGCGCGTGCAGCGCTACGGTCTCGCGGGCTATGCGAGTGACCGGCCGTCGGGCGAGCGTTATGGGCCAGCGCCAGGGCGCTGAATGCACGCGAGGCATGCAACGTGAAGCGATCTTCGACGAAGCGTAGACGAATCGCCGCAAGGAGGAGCAATGAGAGACGACGCTGCCATAGCGGACGCGATTCTGTCATCAATGCCGCAAAGCGCCGATGCGCCGGACACGCGGTCTGCCGCGCCGCAAGCCGACGCGCCGCGCCTGCGCAACGAGGCGCCGCAGGTCGATCTCGCGGCGCTGTATCGCGACTCCGGCATCGGCGACGTGCTCGGCGAACTCGATCGCGATCTGGTCGGGCTCGCGCCGGTAAAGACCCGCATCCGCGAGGTGGCCGCTCATCTGCTGGTCGAGCGAGCGCGCGATTCGCTTGGCCTCGCGGGCGCGGCGCCGACCCTGCACATGTGCTTCTCCGGCAATCCCGGCACCGGCAAAACGACGGTCGCGCTGCGCATGGCCGAGGTGCTGCACCGGCTCGGCTACATTCGCCGCAATCATCTGGTCTCCGTCACGCGCGACGATCTGGTCGGGCAGTACATTGGCCATACCGCGCCGAAAACGCGTGATGTACTGAAGCGCGCGATGGGCGGCGTGCTGTTCATCGACGAAGCTTATTACCTGTATCGCCCGGAAAACGAGCGCGACTATGGCCAGGAGGCGATCGAAATCCTGCTCCAAACCATGGAGAACCAGCGCGGCGATCTTGTGGTGATTCTGGCGGGCTACGCTGCCCGCATGGAAGTGTTCTTCGAGAGCAATCCGGGTTTCCGCTCACGCATCGCCCATCACATCACGTTTCCCGATTACGCCGAAGCCGAACTGCTCGATATCGCCGAGCGGATGCTCTGCACCATGCACTACCGCTTCGACGCCGCGTCGCGGCACGCGTTCGCCGACTATCTCGCGCGGCGCATCCGTCAGCCGAATTTCGCCAACGCCCGTTCGGTGCGCAATGCGCTCGACCGCGCGCGGCTGCGCCAGGCCAACCGGCTGTTTGCGAGCGCGCTCGATGGCGGCGCGCCGATCGACGCCGCCGCGCTCACGCTGATCGACGCAACCGACGTGCGCGCGAGCCGCGTCTTCGACGAGCCGCTGCCGTCCCTACCGACATCGCGCGCCCATACGGCGCCGTCAGGCTGAGTCATGACACCCTCCAGGAGAAACGCCATGCAGGACGGACGCACGACACTCTCGAAGTTCCTGATCGACACGCTCGACCGGCAGCCGTCGCCCGGGAACGGTGTGGAGACGGCCGGGCTCTCGGCGCTGCTGATCGACGTGGCCGCCGCGATCAAGTCGATCTCGGCGATGCTCACGAAAGGCTCGCTAGGCGGCCACTACGGATCCGCGCAGACCGTCAACACGCATGGCGAGGAGCAGAAGAAGCTCGACGTCGCGACCAACGAGATCTTCGTGCAGCAATGCGAATGGGACGGCCTGCTGGCGGCGATGGTATCGGAGGAAATGGAGGACGTGTACGCGATTCCGCCGCACTATCCGCGCGGCGATTATCTGCTTGCGTTCGATCCGCTCGACGGCTCGTCGAATATCGACATCAACGGCGTGGTGGGTTCGATTTTCTCGGTGCTGCGCGTGAACGGCAGCGACAGGAACGCAGTGGGCGACGCCGCCTTCCTGCGCCCGGGCTGCGAGCAGGTCGCGGCCGGCTACGCGGTGTATGGGCCGTCGACGATGCTCGTGCTGTCGGTCGGCAACGGCACGCATGGCTTCACGCTCGAGCGTGACATCGGCAATTTCGTGCTCACGCATTCGAACATCCGGATTCCTGAAGATACCGTCGAGTTCGCGATCAACGCCTCAAACGAACGTTTCTGGGAACCGCCCGTACGCCGCTATGTGCAGGAGTGCAAGGACGGCCGCAGCGGTTGCCGGGCGAGCGACTTCAACATGCGCTGGATCGCGTCGATGGTCGCGGAGGTGCATCGCATCCTGATGCGCGGCGGCGTCTTCATGTATCCGCGCGATTCGAAAACGCCGGCGAAGGAAGGGCGCCTGCGGCTGCTCTACGAAGCGAACCCGATGAGCTTTCTGGTCGAGCAGGCGGGCGGCCTGTCGATCACCGGGCGCGAACGCATTCTCGACGTCCGTCCACATGCGCTGCACGCACGCGTGCCGGTGATTCTCGGCTCGAAGAACGAAGTCGAACGCATCGCGCGCTATCACGGCGAATACGACCGTGGCGAGGACAAGCCGTTCACGTCGCCGCTGTTCAGCCCGCGCTCGCTGTTTCTGCCGGATTTCACCGCGTGACGCGCCGCAGGCAGCGACAGCAGGTCGCGCACCGCCCGGCACGAAGGCGGCCAGAACATTGCCATCCGGAGACAACCTATGTCAGTCAAACATCCGATCATCGCCGTGACCGGTTCGAGCGGCGCCGGCACCACGACCGTCATGAAGAGCTTCACCCATATCTTCAGACGCGAGCACATCAACGCGCAGATCGTCGAGGGCGACGCGTTCCATCGCTATGACCGCAACGGCATGCGCGCGGCGATGAAGGAGCATGAACACGACGGCGCGCCGAACTTCAGCCATTTTGGCCCGGAGGCGAATCTGCTCGAAGAGCTGGAGACGCTTTTCACGCGCTACGGCGAAAGCGGCACCGGCCAGTTGCGCCACTACGTACACGACGCCGCCGAATCGCAGCTGTACAAACAGGATGGCGGCACCTTCACGCCGTGGGAGGATGTCGCGCCCGGCACCGACCTGATGTTCTACGAAGGGCTGCACGGCGCGGCCGTGACCGACCAGGTGGACATTGCGCGGCATGCGGATCTGCTGATCGGCGTGGTGCCGATCATCAACCTCGAATGGATCCAGAAGCTGCACCGCGATCAGACAATGCGCGGCTACTCGCATGAAGCGGTGGTCGACACGATCCTGCGCCGCATGCCCGATTACGTGAACTACATCTGCCCGCAGTTCTCGCGCACCCATGTCAACTTTCAGCGTGTGCCGACCGTGGACACCTCGAATCCGTTCACCGCCCGCGAGATTCCGCAGCCGGACGAGAGCTTCGTGGTGATCCGCTTCGCGCGGCCGAAGGGGATCGACTTCCAGTATCTGCTGACGATGCTGCACGACTCGTTCATGTCGCGCCCGAACGTGATCGTCGTGCCGGGCGGCAAGATGGGGCTCGCCATGCAGCTGATCTTCACGCCGATGATTCTGCAACTGATCGACCGGCGCGCGCGTGCCTGATACGTGGCGTGTGCCGGCAGACGCAGAGCGTGTTCATTTCGCAAGGAGAGATTCGATGAGTGCTGTCGCAGACCCGGTGGTCGTACCCGCCACCCGCTTGATGGCCGACGCGTTGCGCATGCTCGCGATCGATGCGGTGGAGGCGGCCAGATCAGGGCATCCCGGCATGCCGCTCGGCATGGCCGAGATTGCGGTTGCGTTGTGGGACCGCCATCTGAAGCACAATCCGCGCAATCCGGCGTGGCCCGACCGCGACCGCTTCGTGCTGTCCAACGGGCACGGCTCGATGCTGCTGTATGGCCTTTTGCATCTGAGCGGCTACGACCTGCCGATCGACGAGTTGAAGCGCTTTCGCCAGTTGCATAGCAAAACGCCGGGGCATCCCGAAGTGGGCGTCACACCGGGTGTCGAAACGACCACCGGCCCGCTCGGCCAGGGGCTCGCGAACGGTGTCGGCATGGCGCTGGCCGAGGCGCTGCTCGCGCGCGAATTCAACCGGCCGGCACATCGGATCGTCGATCATCGCACGTACGTATTCGCCGGCGACGGCTGCCTGATGGAAGGCATCTCGCACGAAGCGGCGTCGCTCGCAGGCACGTTGAAGCTCGACAGGCTGACCGTGCTCTACGACGACAACGGCATCTCGATCGACGGTCATGTGCAGCAATGGTTCGCCGACGATACGCCGGCGCGCTTCGCCGCCTATGGCTGGCACGTGGTGCGCGATGTGGACGGACACGACGTCGACGCGGTCGATCGCGCGTTGCAATCCGCTCACGCCGCGGACCGCCCCACGCTGATCTGCTGCAGGACGGTGATCGGCCAGGGCTCGCCGTCGAAGGCCGGGACGCACGACGTGCACGGCGCGCCGCTTGGCGCCGACGAGGTCGCGCGAACCCGCCAGGCGCTCGGCTGGGCGCATGCGCCGTTCGAGATGCCCGGCGAAGTCCGTGCAAGCTGGGACGCGAGCGCGCGTGGTGAGGCCGCCGAAGCCGACTGGCGCGCGCGTTTCGAGGCTTACCGCCAGCACTATGCGCACGAGGCGGCCGAGTTCGAGCGGCGCATGCAGGGCGCGCTGCCCGCGCATTGGCCCGACGCGGTTCGCGCGCTGGTGCGCGACGCCGATTGCGCGGCCGAATCGATTGCGACGCGCAAGGCCTCGCAACAGGCGATCGCCGTGCTCGCTCGCAGCTTGCCGGAAATGCTCGGCGGCTCGGCCGATCTGACCGGCTCGAACCTGACCGACTGGAAAGGCGCGACCGACGTCTGCACCGACGACGGCGGCCTGCAAGGCGGCAACTATCTGCACTACGGCGTGCGCGAATTCGGCATGAGCGCGGTGATGAACGGCATCGCGCTGCATCGCGGGCATCTGCCGTTCGGCGGCACGTTCCTCACGTTCTCCGACTATTCGCGCAATGCACTGCGTATGGCCGCGCTGATGAAAACGCGCACGATCTTTGTCTTCACGCACGATTCGATCGGGCTTGGCGAGGACGGCCCGACGCACCAGGCGGTCGAACATGCGGCGAGCCTCAGACTGATTCCGGGCCTGGACGTCTGGCGTCCGTGCGACACGGTCGAAACCGCGCAGGCGTGGGTTGCCGCGGTCGAACGGGACGGGCCTTCTTGTCTGCTGCTGAGCCGGCAGAACCTGCCGTTCGTCACCCGCGCTGCCGAGCAGATCGCGGCCATCGCGCGGGGCGCTTACGTGCTGCGCGACTGGCCGGACGACCCGGTGCTTGCGTCCCACGCACGCGTCGTGCTCATTGCAACCGGCTCCGAAGTCGCGCTCGCGCTCGATGCCGTGGCGCCACTCGCAGCCGCGGGCATCGCCGCGCGCGTCGTGTCGATGCCGTCCACCACAGCATTCGACCGGCAAACGCCCGCATGGCGCGAGGCGGTGCTGCCGCCGGGCGTGCCGCGCGTCGCGATTGAGGCGGGCGTCAGCGCGTTCTGGCGGCAATACGTCGGGCTGGACGGCGGCGTCGTAGGCATCGATTCGTTCGGTGAATCGGCCCCGGCCGCCGCGCTGTTCAAACATTTCAATCTGAGCATGCAGGCGGTGGTGGACGCCGCGGGCCGCGTCGCGCAACGCGCGCACTGAGCCGAACCGATTTTCATCTCGAGGAGTCAGTCATGGCCTTCATCACCCTGCGGCAGCTGCTGGATCACGCGGCCGAACACGACTACGGCGTGCCCGCGTTCAACGTCAACAACATGGAGCAGATTCACGCGATCATGCGAGCCGCCGAGGCCACCAACAGCCCGGTGATCCTGCAGGCCTCGGCGGGCGCGCGCAAGTATGCGGGCGAGCCCTATCTGCGCCATCTGGTGCTCGCCGCGCTGGAGGCGCACCCGGATATCCCGCTGGTGCTGCATCAGGATCACGGCGCGAGCCCCGCCGTTTGCCAGCAGGCGATCCGCTCGGGCTTCACCTCGGTGATGATGGACGGCTCGCTGCTGCCGGATCAGAAAACGCCCGCCGCTTACGACTACAACGTCGAGGTAAGCCGCCGCGTGGTGGAAGCGGCGCACGCGGTGGGCGTCTCGGTCGAAGGCGAACTGGGTTGCCTCGGCTCGCTCGAAACCGGCACGGCGGGCGAGGAGGATGGCGTCGGCGCCAGCGGCCAGCTCGCGCGTGACGATCTCCTCACCGACCCCGAGGAAGCATGGCGCTTCGTCGAAGCGACCGGCGTCGATGCGCTCGCAATCGCGATCGGCACCTCCCATGGCGCCTACAAGTTCAGCCGCGAGCCGACCGGCGACATTCTCGCGATCGACCGGATCATCGACATTCACGAACGGATTCCGAACGCACATCTCGTGATGCATGGATCGTCGTCGGTGCCGCAGGAATGGCTGGCGGTGATCCGCGAATACGGCGGTGAAATTCCGCAGACGTATGGCGTGCCGGTCGAGGAAATCCGGCGCGGCATCGCGCATGGCGTGCGCAAGGTCAACATCGACACCGACATCCGGCTCGCGATGAGCGGCGCGATGCGCAAGTCGCTCGCCAACGCACGCTCCGAGTTCGATCCGCGCGCGGCGCTCAAGGCGGCGACGGCGGCCGCGAGCGCACTCTGCGCCGAGCGCTTCGAGGCGTTTGGCTGCGCGGGCCAGGCGGCACGGATCAAGCCGCTGCCGCTCGACGCGATGGCGCGCCGCTATCACTGAACCATTGGCCGGAGAACGTGATGCGTAAATTCCTGATTGCCCCGTCGCTGCTGTCGGCGGACTTCGCCCGTCTCGCGGACGAGGTTCGCGACGTGAGCGCAGCCGGCGCGGACTGGCTTCATCTCGATGTGATGGATAACCACTACGCGCCGAACCTGACCGTCGGGCCGCTGGTGTGCTCGGCGATCCGGCCATATACGACGATGCCGTTCGACGTGCATCTGATGACGATGCCGGTCGATCCGCTCGTCGCCGCCTTTGCCGAGGCGGGCGCGAATTCGATCAGTTTTCATCCCGAGGCGTCGCTGCATGTGCATCGGAGCATCGAACTGATCAAGTCGCACGGTGTGCGCGCCGGACTCGCGCTGAACCCGTCCACGCCGCTCGCCGTGCTCGATCACGTGATGGACATGCTCGACGTCGTGCTCGTGATGTCGGTCAATCCGGGCTTCGGCGGCCAGGCGTTCATCGGGCAAACGCTGGACAAGCTTCGGCTGTTGCGCGAGCGTGTCGGCACGACCATGCAGCGTACCGGCCGGCCACTGCTGATCGAAGTCGATGGCGGCGTGAATGTGTCGAACATCGCGCGAACCGCCGCGGCCGGCGCCGATGTGTTCGTGGCCGGTTCGGCCGTGTTCGGCGCGCCCGATCGCAAGCAGGCAATCGGCCGCTTGCGCGACGAACTCGATACGGTGGCGCAAAGCGCGGGCGTGGCCGCGCTGGGATGACTGGACGTCAGCCTTTCTTCATCGTCTCGCCGGGGGCGCGCCAGACGAGCAGATCTTCGTCGGGACGATCGACCGCGCAGCCCCAGTCGAGCGGCTGGTCCTGATCGAAACGCTTGCCGAGCCGCCACGCGATTTCCGCGCGCGCGAGTTGCACGCCCATATAGAACGCGTGGCCGCCGTCGGTGTCGAGATTCAGTTGCGGATAGAGTGCGAAGGGGTCTTCCGCGCGCAGATGGCCGTCGCGGTTGTAGACGTGAATGCCGTCGGCGCCGATCTGCACGCGGAAATTCGGGTCGCGCACGCCACGCGCCAATTCGTCGATTTCGTCGGCGCTATAGGGAAACGGGCGTTTCGCATGGACGGTCGCGAGATCGCTGTTGATGCCTTTCGGCAGCACTTGCGCCTCGCGCGCGGCATGCATCACGCGGCGCGCGACATCGGCTTCGCGTAGCGCACGCTGCGCATGCAGACTGACCGACGTAGTGAGCACCGCGCCGATCCGCAACTCGGCGGCCATGCCGAGCAGCACCGCGTTGATGCCGCTCGTGTCGGCTTCGGTCAACTCCGTCACGTTGCCGATGCCCATCATGATCGCGATGTCCGGATAGCGTTCGCGCAAGCGCACGTAGCGCGCGACCGACACGGCAAGCCCGAACGGAATCGGGTCGAGGATCGGATCGGCGTAGAAGGCGCGGCCGCGTGCGGACAGTTGTTCGATGGCGGCATCGAGCGAGGCCGGGTCGCCCGGCTCACGAGCGACGAGGATTGGCGTCGACGGCACTTCGTCGGCAATCCAGAGCGTGTCCAGGGTCAGGCTCATCAGGTAGTCGGCGCCCGCGCGGCCGCCGCGCAGCAGTTCGTCGGTGCGCATCGAATCGACGCTCACGCGGTAGCCTTCGGCCTTCAGCTGCCGGACCGCGTCTTCGAGATGGGGAAACGGCGTTTCAGGCAGACAGCCGATGTCGATCACGTCGGCGCCCTGAGCGGCATACTCGCGCGCGCGGCGCGCGATGCCGTCGAGGTCCAGCCGCGGCGCATCGACGATCTCCGCGAAAATCTCGGTCTCGTAACGGCTCAGATCGAAGGGCTTGGCCTTGCGGCCGAAAAATTGCGGCAGATCCTTGACCTCTTCGGGACCGCGTTCGACCGGCACGCCATAGTGAAGGGCGAGCGCATCGAGATCGCCGCGGCAGCGCCCGGGCACGATCATCCGTTGCGCGGCGAGCGGGGCGGGCACGCGGCGCTGGATCATGTCGGCCGTCATCAACGCGGCGACCTGCAGACCGAGTTCGCGGACCTCCCAGCTGAACGGTGTCGGCGCCATGCTGTCGAGCACGCGCAGCAGACTGGGTTCGGCAAGCCGGCCGGTCAGGAAGAGGATGTGGTCCATGCAAGATCGAGGGTCGACAGGCGTTGATCGAGCGCCGCTTTGAGTTCGTCGAGCGAGCGGGCGAGCGTCGTGTATTCGAAGCGCGACAGGCGCTCAACGTTGTCGAGTTCGATCGTCCGCGGCCGCAGTTCGACCCATTCGTCGGGGCTCGCCGTGATCACGGTCGGCTCCGTGTCGCATGCAAAGACGATGCCCGGGATACATTGCTTGCCGGCCTGCGCGTACATGTTGGTTGGCAACGTGTCCGAGATGCCGTATGCGCATTTGGCGACGGTGTTGCTGGTGGCCGGCGCGATCACGACCGTGTGATAGACGCCGTGATAAAGCATCCCGACCGGCACGCCGCTCGCACTGTTGTCGCGCAGCACGCGGAATTTTTCGCGGAGTTTGTCGATCGGCCAACCATACAGCGGCAGCACCTCCTCCGCCGCCGCGGACAGGAAGAGGTCCACGCGCGGCAATTGCAGCGCGAGCGCGATGGACTCTTCGAGCAGATGGCCGGAGCCGGTCACGCACCACGCGAAGCGCGCGTCCGGCTTGAAGTCGGCGAGCTTGCGTGCGGGCGTCGGGGTCATGCGTCGAGATCGAGCGGCATTCCGTCGGACGGCGAGCCTTCATGCGACAGCCGGATGTGCAGCCGGCGCATCTTCCGGTACAGCGTGTTGCGGCTGATGCCGAGCGCCTTCGCGACATTGCTGACGTTCCAGCGGTGCTCGTCGAGCAATGACAACACGGTTTCGCGCTCGTTCAACTGGATCGCGTTGAGCGCCGAGATGTCCGCGTCGTCGGTGAGATGCGCGTCCATGTCCGCGGTGGTGAGGCCGAGCGCCGTCGGCATGTCGCCGCCCGGCGCGCGCTGCGTGATTTCGGGCGGCAGGTCCTCGCAACGGATCGGCTGGCCGTCGGACAGTGCGATCGCCATTTGCAGCACGTGGCGCAGTTGCCGGATGTTGCCCGGCCACGCGTAACTCAGCAGAGCGTGTTCGGCTTCTGGGCTCAGTTCCGGCGGATCGTCGGTCTCGTTCGCGAGCAGATGGTGGATCAGCGGCAGCTTGTCGAGCCGCTCGCGCAGCGGCGGCAGATTCAGTTCGACACCCTTGAGCCGGTAATAGAGATCCTCGCGGAATTGGCCGCTATGCACGAGTTCGAGCAGATTGCGGTGACTCGCGCTGATCAACTGGAAATTGACCTTGACGGTGGTCTCGGCGCCGAGCGGCGTGACCTCGTGTTCCTCGATCACGCGCAACAGACGAGCCTGCAACACGAGCGGCATGTCGCCGATCTCGTCGAGAAAGAGGGTGCCGCCGTTGGCCTGCACGATCTTGCCGCGCCGTCCTTCGCGCTGCGCGCCGGTGAACGCGCCGGCACGATAGCCGAACAGTTCGCTCTCGATCAGGTTCTCGGGCAACGACGCACAGTTGACCGGCACGAACGGGCCGCCGGCATGCGGGCTGATGCTATGCAGCGCCTGCGCGAACACTTCCTTGCCGGTGCCGGTTTGGCCTCTGAGCACGATCGGAATCTTGCGCTGGATCACGCGCACGGCCAGTTGAATCTGCGATGCCATGCGCGGGTCGCCGAACTCCAGGTGCGCGATCTCGTCGAGCTTCGGCGCGGGCGGCCGCTTCGCGGGCGCACTGTTGCGAGCGGCGGCGGGCGCTGCGCTGCCGAGCACGCGCGCGACACGCCCGCTATTGTTCTGCGAGGTCTGCGCAACGAGAAAGAAGCGGTTCGTCGCGTTCGCGCTATACACGGTGACCGGATGGAACGAGCCGCGGATGCTGCGCGCGATCATGTCTTCGAGCGACGCGTTGAACGCTTCTTCGATACGCCGCCCGCGCAGTTCGCTGAGCGAGCGGAAGCCAAGCTGGAACAGCGCGCTGCGATTCGCGGCGAGCACCGTACTGTCGTCCCCGACGGCGAGCTTGCCGCCGTGCAGCGTGCCGACGAATTCGGGGCGGCTGTGAAAGTGAATCATGTTCGCGTGACGGTAACGCGCGTCCAGCAAACGGTTTTCGATCATCTGCCGCGACATGCCGACGAGCACCAGCGAGTGCTGTTGCAGCAGTTTCGAGCGGCTCGTGACGTCGAGTACGCCCGCGATCTCGCCGCTGTCGTCGAAGATCGGCGCGGCGGAGCAGGTGAGCGAGGTATAGCGCGGATAAAAATGCTCGTGCTGACACACGGCGATGCAGTCGCGTTCGGCAAGGCAGGTGCCCATGCCGTTGGTGCCCGCATCGCGTTCGCTCCATAGGGCGCCGACCCGGAAGCCGTCTTCGGCGACCGCCTCCGCAAACGGCACCGACGACACCTGATGCACGATCGCGCCGCCCGCATCGACCAGCACGACCGCGAGTTCGGGATCGGCCAGTTGCTGATAGAGCGTCGTCATTTCGAGTTTCGAGCAGGCGATCAGATCGCCGAGCGCTTCGCGGCGCGCGCTTAATTCGTACTGCGTGAGGACTGGCGGGGTGATGAAACGCGAGGGGTCGAGCTGAAATTCGTTGATGCAGCGCGCCCACGATTGGGCGACGGATTGACTCGTCGAGCGCGTAGTCAACTGATGATTGACGACGTTAAACACCTCTCGGACGTGCGTATTGCTGTCAGCGAGCAACGACATGGGGTTTGTCTCCGTTGCGGCATTTCGGACCTGCTATCGAGCACGCCACGAATGCCGCTTTATCCATCCTGTATTCCCCTGACGCCGCGATTTCTACGTTCGCATGCGCCTACGCGACCGGCCTCTCTCAGGCGGCTGTTTAAAACTCTACGCCCGATGGCGGTTTGGTTCAACAGGAAGTCGCATTAACACCACCGACTGTGCCCGATATTTGCTCTCCTCTATTCGTTGCGTTGTTGACAGGCCTATTCAACGGCGTTGTGGCAGCTTCGGCACAGAGTGTGCCGCCGCCGTTGCCGCTGTTCCTGATGCAGTATTAACCCGAAGCCGCGTCGCGGCGGAGTACACCATGGATCGTATCGATACCGTTCGCCTTGCCGCTTTTCCCGGCATCTCCGCCACCGCCGCGTTGCCCGAGCGTATGGACATTGTCTTCATCGAAAACTTCGTAGGCCAGACGGTCATCGGTATCGACAGCACCGAGCAGCATGTCCCGCAGCCGGTGCGCATGAACCTCGCGATCGGCGTGCCGGCGATTCGCGCATGCACGACGGACCGGATCGAGGACACGGTCAACTATGCGGCCGTACGCAGTGCATTGCTCGATCTGTTCGCAACACATCGGGTCCGCTTGCTCGAAGCGCTCGCGGAAAATATCGCGCAATTACTGATTGCGGATTTTGGCGCTCACTGGGTGCGGGTGTCGCTTGCGAAGCCGGCGAAATTCGACGACGTGGCGGCGGTGGGTGTGCAGATCGAACGGCGACGCGGTGAACTGTCCGCGACCGGTGCCGGCATCGTCAGTTATGCCTCGCTAGGAGAAGGGCTGGTGCCGAACTGAAACGGAGCAGGTGACGCGGCGCCGCACCGGCGGCGCCATCCACCGCATGCATGCACCGCATTGGCGGTGCATCGCGTCACTACTTCGCGGCGGTGGGCGTCTTCTGCGATCCCAACCCGCACGCCTGATACGCGGTCGTCTGCAACGCGCGGAATTTCTTCGTTTGCGACTTCGCATGGTCGACGCGGAATTCCGAGCCGCCCTCACCGCCGAGCGTCGCGTATTTCGAGAAGGTCGACTGGGCGACGAATTCGTCGTACGGAAGGGCGGCCGCCATCTTGTCGATCACGCACGAGCATTTGTAGACGTTCGCGAAATCGTGGCCGTTGTCGTCCATGCAGGTCAGCACGTATTCCACGCGGCCCTGAGTCGGATAGTTGTAGCCGCCCGCCGGAGCGGGCCCGGTTGGCGCATTGCCCTCCGCCCAGCTGAGCGGTGCTGCCAGCGCGAGGCCGGTGAAGGCGAAAAGCGCGCGACATCTGATGGTCATTGTCATGCCTCTGCGGGAGCATTGAACCTGCTTGTCGAACCTGGGTGCGCTCAGCCGTGCAACGGGATGCGCGAGGAGGCGGCCCGTTGCGAGCGCCGCGTCTCCTCCCGTGCCACGCGTGATCAGTTCGGTGCGAACGGATGCGCGACAGTGCCTTTCTTCGCGACGACTTCCGCCGCGTTCGGTTCGCCGTTGACGGCGCGTTTGATTGCCTCGCGCGTCGCCTGATAGTTGAAGTCCTGGATCTTCTTGTCGTCGTCCGCCTGCCAGTGAATGAACACGCCGACGCACAGGAACAGATCGTCCGCCTCGTCCTGCGGAATCGTGCCGTCTTCGACACTGTCGGCGACCGCGAGGGCAACCGCGTGCTGCGCAGGGCCGAACATCTGCACGGCCTGCTTCGCGCCTTTGATCGTCACCTTGTTGAAGAGGATCGTGTTCGGCTTGGTGAGCAGATTCGGGGCGACGACCGCGAGCAACGATGTGAAGCCATCCTTATTGTTGGTGAGCGCGTGGCAGAACGCGGTTTCCGCAGCGGAACCTCGCGGACCGATCAGCAAGTCGATGTGCGCGACCTCGTTGCCGTCGCCGACTAGCGACTCTCCGATCATGACGCGGTTGATCTTGGCCATTCTGTTCCTCCGATGAGTGGTTACGGACCTGCTGATTGGCCGCCGCCTGCAATCGTCCTGCTCCTGCATCGCACGGCGGCGTATTGATGCACGGCGGTACTAACTAACATGTTCCGTGCCAGTGCGCGGCCCGGGTCGCGTGATGCCCGTTCGTCAGCCACTCTCGAGGCAAGCGGCGACGAACAGCGTGGCGACCGCGAGATCGGCACTGGTTCCGGGGTTGATTGCGCGCGCCTTGAGCTCGGCATCCCATGCGTCGAGCTGCGCGACAGCGTCCGCGCGTGATGCGTGAAGCGCCGTTTGCCGCCAGCGCGCGTGATGGGCGCGTGCCGCAAGCGTGACACTCTGCGCCAGCGCCATGCCGTGCTTGCGCACAATGTGTGAGTCGGGCCAGCCGCCGAGAAACGCGAGGAACACGCCGAGCATCGCCGCTTCGGGCGCGCCCGCCGGCGCCTCGCGATACGCGGCGAGACCCGTTTCGAAGATGTCCTGACAGCCGTTCGCGTATTGACGGGCGATGCTGTCGCGGTCGCTGGCGAGCCGCATCGCGTCGAGCAGGCCGACCGTCGGCGGCGCATGGACCGATTGCTCGGGTGCGTCGCCGAGGCCGCCTGGATTGGCAAGGGCGATCGCGCGGTAGGCGAGGCGCGCATCGTCGACGTCGAGCGCCGCCAACGTGCGCGAGGTCGCCGCGCGCCACGCGTGCGCCGACGGTGCTTGCGCACAGTCTTCCAGCGCCGCCGCGAGCGGTGCGACGAGCAGCACGATGCCGAGGTTCGTGTTGCAGCCGACCGCATCGCGCGTGCGCGTGACTGCATCGAGAATGCGCCGGCCGACGGGCGCGCCGTGCGCGAGCAATGCGTCCGCCGCGGCGTTTGCGCTGGCGAGGAACTGCGCGGCGCTCATGCCGTGGCCGGGGCTTTGCATGCTGACGTTGCCGGGTTTGGGCGTGGCAACGTCGAGCGCGCAGGCTTGCAGGAACGCCGCGCGAACCTGGTCCGGTGTGAGTGCGCCGGTCTCAGGCATGACGTGCGGGCAGCGTGGCGACGGCCGGTGTATCGGTCGACTCGTCGGCCTGCGTGAGCAAACGCCGCTGCGCGGCGAGCTTGCGCTCGAGCAGATCATTGGCGAGCGCCGCCGCGAGGTCGAGCGGCGTGACCGACTGCAAGCCGCGCCACGCGGCCACGCCGTTCACTTCGAGCACGAGCGGACGCGTGGCGTCGTCGGGATTGGGGATCAGATCCACGCCGGCATAGTCGAGGCCGAGCGCGGCGGCTGCCTGCACGGCCGTTTGCGCGAGCGGCGCATCGAGTTCGGCCGGCTCGCAGAGCGCGCCTTGCGCGAAGTTGTGTATCCAGTCCTTGCCGCCGACGCGCCGCATCGCCGCCACCGCGCGCCCGCCGATCACCAGCACGCGCCAGTCGAACCCGGGCCGCCCGCCGGCGACATAGCGCTGCAGATAAGCGACCTGCCGGTAAGGCCCCAGCGACGGCAATGGCGCGAGCCCGCCACGGCATGCGCCGAGCCGTTTGAGGCCGTGGCCCTGCGAGCCGAACAACGGTTTGAGCACGACCTGGCGGCCGGCGGCCGCTTCGCGCATCAGTACGCGCTGCGCGAACACCACGGATTCGACCGCCCACGTCGCCGGTGTCGGCACGCCGGCACGGTGCAGCAGGAAGCTGGTCATCGATTTGTCGACGCTGCGCTCGATCGCGCGCGCATCGTTGTAGACCGGCACGCCCGATTCGCGCAGCGCGTGCAGGATGCCGAGCCGCAGCGTCACCTGCTCGAAGGTGCCGCCGGCGATGCCGCGCACGAAGACCGCATCCGGCAGCGTATGACCGAAGCCCGGCACCACCAGCCCGTGAGGTTGCCACGTGGTGTCGATGCGGCAATCCGCGAGGTCGACGCAGCGCGCTTCGGCGCCGCGCGCGCGGAACGCTTTTTTCAGCCGTCCGGTGTGCCAGCCGGTTTCGTCGGTCAGGATCGCGATGCGCACGCCCGCGTGCTTTGCGTCGGACTTCGCGTCGCGGTCGGTGTCCGGCGTGGCGTCGGCTCGCGTGAGCGTCATGGCGCGACGGGCTCGCCGCCCCATTGGTCCTGCAGCAACGCGCTTTCGAGCCGCCCGCCGTGATAGGTCGCGCCGCTTTCGAGGCTGCTCACCCACACTTCGGCGGGGGCGAACAGCGCCGGATCGATCTGGTAGAAGTCGAAGTTGAACGACGTGAAGATGTCCGCGAACGGCCGTCCGTAGTCGCGCGAATTCGCGGCGGGCAAGCTCCCGGCGAGGCGCCGCGCGGTGTCATCTCGCCTGACCGTCAGATGGACGCGGCCACCGTAGAGGATCGCGTCGTTGGTGCGCCCCATCGCCTGGATGCCGTCGGGCGCGGGTGGCGGCAACGGGGCCGAGCCCGCGCCTTCCACGACTTCATCGAGCGGCACGCCGAGCACGTGCGTCTTGTGCAGCGCAACTTCCACCACGCGCGCCACCACCTGTACCGTTCCCGCGACAGAGTGTGTCGGCGTGACGATCAGCGTGAGCCCCCCGGGCGCGAGGCCGCAATCATGCAGCACCTTGTCGATGATGACCTGCGGCGGCATGCGATCGACTTCGAGTACCAGCACGCCGCGCTCATGGCGGTCGCGATAGCCGAGTTCGGCGAACAGCGGCTCCTTGACGGCCAGCGCGCGCGCGGGACCGGAGCCGAGTGAAAAGAACTTCTTGCCGCCGGTCTGCTCCTTGGTGGCCGCGAGGCTCCATCCCGCGTACTGACTGCCGAGGCACGCCAGCACCGGTGACGACGTGCGCGTTTCGATCATCGTTGGCCAGAGCGGCGCCACGTCGAAGTTCGAGCGCACCGCGACGCGGCCGAGCCCGCCCATGCAAATGCGCGCGATCAGCACGCCGGCGTCGATGCTACCGGGGGCGGCGACCCCGGCGTCCACGATCACGGTGCCGCCTGCTGTATGGCTGATTACGACGCCAAGGCGGGCGGCATCGTCGATCAGCCGGGCGACGAGGCGCTCGCTCAGCGCGTTGACGCTGGGTGCGGCGGCTGGCCGGGAAGTGTCAGGCGAGGAAGGAGAGGCGGACATGGTCGGGCTCATCGCAGGTTTCGATTCGTTGCAGGACGAGGGCGCGCTGCGCATCGAGCGCGCGCCGCACCGCGTCCACCGATGCCGCGCGCACGAGCAGTGTGCAGACGGGCTGCCGGGTTTCGACGCGCGTGCCGGGCATCGGCACGTCGCGGCACTGAGGATCGCGCAGACAGGCGTCGGAGAATTCGGCTGACACGGTGAACGGCGCGGGCGCGAACAGCACGCGCTGGCCGGTGCGCCAGCGCGGCTGGCGCGCCAGGGCTGCGCTGCCATTCGACGGCAGCCGGTCGAAACGGCACGCGTCGAGATGGCATTGGAGTAGTCCATGCGGCCACGCATCGGGCGACGCGGTTTCGTAAAGCGTCATCGTGGAGGAGGGCCGCGCGTTGATTTCAAGCAGCTCGAAGGCGTTGCCATCGAGCAGGAAGTCGCAACTGTTGAGGCCGATCAGGCCGGTTCGCGCACAGAGTGCGTCGAGCGCGGACTGCATGCGCGCGGCGACCTGCGGCGGCACATCGATCGGACCGATCGATCCCGCATGGACGAACGCCAGCTCGCCTAGTGCGCACGTAAGCTGCTCCGCGAAACCGATCAGTTGCGCGCGGCCTTGCGCGCCGATAAAGAGCGCCGACAGCGACCGGCCGCGACCGATACGCTGGAAATACCCTTGCGCGGGCACGCTCTGCGTGCCGAGCGCCGCCACCGGTTTGATGTGCGTCCCGCCGCAGCCGTCGGCGCGTTTGAACAGCCAGCCCTGCTGGGCGGTCGCGGGCCGCGCGAACGAGACAGCCGGATGTGGAATACGCAGCTCATCGAGCAGCGCGAAAAAACGCCGTGGCTCGCGCACGGCGGCGCTCGCTTTGGCAGTGTTGCCGATGAAGCGGGGCAAGCCGGGTGCATCGCACAATTGCGCGATCAGCGGCTCCAGTCCGTTGCCGCCGATCCAGCCGAGAAAACGCGGCAGACGCGCGACGCGCCCGAGCGCATGCGTGAGCCGCTCGCGATCGATCGTCAGCGCGCCGCCGCCGATATCGCACCACACTTCGGCGGCCGCGCGCGTATCACGATCGCCGAAGATGTCGAGCGCGGCGACCCGCAGACCCGCGAGCGCCGCGGACTGGGCGAGCAGACGCACGGACAGCCCCGCCACCGCGACGAACGGCGCGTGTGCCAGCGGCTGACGTGGCGTCGTCACGGCGGGCTCAACCGAGGCCCGCCGCGACCTCGCGGGCTTCGTCGAATGCTTGCGGAAAGCCCAAATAGACTGGCTTGCCGCCGGTGCGCATGCGCATGAAGAGCCGATGTTCGACCTGATACTTGACGTTGCCGATCGCCAGCGCGCCGATGCCGACCGCGCCCGCGTCGGCCACGCCGTCGATGGGCTTGCCGTCGTTCATCACGTTGACGCCGGCAATGCCTTCCGGCGGCACGGCGTTGACGTCCGCGGCGATCAGCAGGCGTTTGGCAAACGCGAGGTCGTCGCTGCTGATTACCTGGACGCCCGCCACGGCGGTGGCGAGCACGATCTCCGCGTCGGCCAGCGCGCCGCGCAATTCGTCCGGCGTCGCGACGCTGATGCCGTTGGTGACGATGCCGAAGCGCTGGTTGATTTCGGCCGAGACGCCGAGCGCGCGGGCGCGATCGTGGTGGCTCGCGATCGTCACGTCGGCGCCGCGCGAGGCGGCCATCGCCGCGGCGACGCGTCCGACCGCGCCGGTCCCGCCGAGAATCAGCATGCGCTTGCCGCCCAGCTCCATGCCGTGCTGCTTGCCGAGATGCCGCTCGACGAGGGCGACGGCCGCGGCCGCCGTCGTGTACGAGCCGCTCGGATCGGCGAACACGGAAACTTCGAACGGCGGCACCATCGCCTTGCGCGCGGTGTCGAGCATGTCGGCGGCCTGCATCACGTCGCGTCCGCCGATGAAGATGCCGGTGCGCGACACGCCTTTCGGGCCACGGGAAAAGATTGCATCCTGGGTCAGGTTCGCGACCATGGTCGGCAGGACGTTGCAGTACGGCACGATGACCTGGTAGCCCGCGTCGGCCGCCATGTTGACGTCGAACGGACTCATCTGCGGCGTGGCCGTGAGCATGTGCAGGATATAGGGCCTTTCAATCGTTTCGGACATGGCAGCAGGCTCGTTCCGGTTTCAGTGGCAAGGGGGTGGACTGCGCAAGCGAGGGGCTCGTGGCAGCGCGCCGGCGGTGGCGATGGTGCGCCGCCGCCGGCGGGCGCCCGCCATGGGTGCAGGACCCGAGGGGCGTCATGCGGCGTCGATCCGCTGCGCGTGCGCGCCGGTGCTGCGAATGGCCGCACCGCTGTCTCGTCCGGCGACCACCATGCATTCGATATGCGGCATCGCGCGGGCCGCTTGGCGCGCGGTGGCGAGCGCGCTGTCGGCATCGAGCGCACCCGGGAGAATCGCAAAGCCTGTCGGACCCCACGAGGTCTGGCCGATGCCCGCCGTCCGTTCGGCGGCGACCGCGCGCAGCACGCGCTCGACATCGGGGCTCGCGAACACGCCGCCTTGCGCGCTGGCGAAGTATTCGCCAATGGTCTGCTGCATGTCGGTGAGGCCCTCGGCGAACGGCACGAAGTCGTGCTCGGCCGCGCCCGGCAGAATGCGCATCAGCACCAGATGGCACAGGTGCGCGGCGAGCGCCTGCGGAAACGGCGCGAGCGCGGCGAGGGCGCGGCGTTCCTCCGTCCCGTGCAAACCCTGACGGGCGTGGTCGCTCACGAGGAGCACGCGCCACTCGTGCGGAAACGGCTGGCGCGCGAGCAGCGGCGGCACGCCCTGGTGGAGATCGCCGGGCGGTCCGCCGTCGAGCAGCAAGCCACCCGCATCGAAACCGAGAATGCCGATGCCGGAGCGCGCGCCGCGCCCGAGCAACGCGGCGATCTCGGCGGTGCTTGCCGGATGGCCGAGCAGGCGCACGAACGCCGTGCCGACGGCCAGCGCGAGCTGCGTGCCGGAGCCGAGCCCGGTGTGCGCACGCGGCGCATGCGTGACGTCGATCGCGACCGTCGCCGGTCCATAGGCGGCCTGCAAGCGCGCGAGGCAAAGCGCGATGCGCTCGCGGTCCGCTTCGGTCACCGCGCCGTCGATCTGCTCGCGTTCGGCAAGGCGTGCTTCGAGCCGTGTGCCTCGCGCGTCGATCATCAGTCCGAGGCTGCCGAACGCACGTCCGAGCGATGCGTTCGGGTCGAGAAAACCCAGATGCAGGCGCGCGGGCGCATCGATGGTGATGGCGGTGTGAGGCGGAAGGCGGCGAAACTGAAGCGGCATCGCAAGTATCCTTGTGGGTGCGCTGAACAGGGTCTGGCCGAAGGGCGCCGCGTGAATGCGGCGCGGGACATCGCGGCAGCGCGCCGGGCGAGTTCAAGCAGAAGCCGTACCAGGCGCGCAGCCGTGCTGCCGGCGCGGGAGGCAGCCGTCTCACGCGACGATCAAGCCGCTTGAAAGCCGCTTCAGGGCGCGGCGAAACGCGTCGCCTGCCGGGTTGTCCCGCGTACTGGTGGACGCTGTGTGACGCTGAAGGTGCACTGTGTCACGCGGTGTTTCATCTGGCGTCATCGCGCTGAGGCGATCGCCGCGATGCGCTCGTCCGGTCAGCGGGAATGGGCGGCAGGGGAAAACCCCTTACTCGCCTTGTGCGGGTTTCGCCGCGTCGTACTTGATATAGCGAAAGCGCTGATCGTCGGACGGCGTGCCTTCGAGCGGTCCGTCCTCGAGCCCGGGTTGCCACTGGATCACCGACTCCATTTTCGTGGCGAGCGCGAAATCCTTGTCCGTGATGCCCTTCGCGCTGTGCGTCTTGAGCTTCACCGTCACGAATGCGTAGGACACCGTCAGATCCGGATGATGCCAGGCGGCCTCCGCGAGATGGCCCACCGTATTGACCACCATCAGCGTGCCTTTCCAGCCTTCGGTCCGGTACTTGCGCCGCAGCCAGCCGTCCTCGAGATACCAGTGCTGCAGCGGACCGACGAGGCGTTGCTGGATCTCCTCGTCGGAATAGACCTGCTCTGTCTTTGCCATGACCGTTCTCCTCGGATGCGGGAAACGCCCGCCGAATGACGCAATGCTGCAAGTGCCGGGCCAGTTTGCACGGGTACATGACTCGCAAAGGACACGCTTCGTATCACCGGCGTGACACAGAATGTGTCGCATCGCGTGGCGCAACCGGTTCACGCGTGCCACATGCGTGGCATCGCGCGGCATTGGTCATGAGCCCGCAACGGCCGCCTCGCGACGCGCGACTCGCGCAGCCGGGCTCGCGTGCCGCGCGCCACCCCCATGTGAGCCATGGGCTGTTCATCGGCACCACGGTCGGCATGGAATATGCGTTAGCCGTTAATGCGCCGCGAAGCCCGACGTCGAATCGGGACAGCGCGTAAATCGTTACCTGCACTCGAGAAGGCGCGCACGATGCGTGCGAGGTAGCGTGGGTCATTCGTGAGTTGAACAGCAGGACAATTCTGGAGGAGACATGAACTTACGCACCACGGTTCTTGGGCTCGCGATCCTCGCATCGGCAGCCTTTAGCTCTATCGTCGCACAGGCCGATCCGCAGCTCGACGGCCTGATGAAGAATCCATCCAACTGGGCAACCCAGGCGGGCGATTATGCGAATCACCGCTACAGCCCGCTCAAACAGATCAACGAGAACAACGTCGGCAAGCTGCAGGTTGCCTGGACCATGTCGACTGGCGTGCTGCGTGGCCATGAAGGCTCGCCGCTCGTGATCGGCGACACGATGTATATCCACTCGCCGTTTCCCAACAAGGTCATCGCGATCAATCTGAAGGACCAGACGTTCGCCTGGCAGTATCAACCGAAGCAGGACGAGCAGGTCGTCTCCGTGATGTGCTGCGATACCGTCAACCGCGGTCTCGCTTACGGCGACGGCAAGATCTTCCTGCAGCAGGCCGACACCAAACTCGTGGCGCTCAACGCGAAGACAGGCGATGTGGTCTGGACCGCGCAGAACGGCAACCCGAAAGCGGGTGAAACCAACACCAACGCGCCGCACGTTTTCGGCGACAAGGTGGTGACCGGCATTTCGGGCGGTGAATTCGGTGTGCGCGGTCGGCTCATCGCGTATGACATCAAGACCGGCAAGCCGGTCTGGACGGCGTACAGCACGGGCCCCGACAACGAAATGCTGCTCGACCCGCAAAAGACGATGACCTACACCGACGGCCAGATGGTGCCGGTCGGCGCGGATTCGTCGCTCAAGTCGTGGAAGGGGGATCAGTGGAAGCTGGGCGGCGGCACCACGTGGGGCTGGTATGCGTGGGACCCGAAACTCAACCTGATCTACTACGGCACCGGCAATCCAGGCACATGGAACCCGACGCAACGTCCGGGCGACAACAAATGGTCGATGTCGATCTTCGCGCGCGACCTGAATACCGGCATGGCCCGCTGGGTCTATCAGATGACGCCGCACGACGAATGGGATTATGACGGTGTCAACGAAATGATCCTGTCCGACCTGAACATCGGCGGCAAGAAGGTGCCGGCGATCGTCCACTTCGATCGCAACGGTTTCGGCTACACGCTCAATCGTGAAACCGGCCAGTTGCTCGTCGCGCAGAAGTACGACCCGGCGGTGAACTGGGCCGATCGCGTCGACATGAAGAGCGGTCTGCCGATCCGTAACGCGGCGTACTCGACCCAGGCAGCAGGCTCGGATCACAACGTGAAGAACATCTGCCCGGCGGCGCTCGGTTCGAAAGACCAGCAACCGGCCGCGTTCGATCCGAACACGAACCTGTTCCTCGTGCCGACCAACCACGTCTGCATGGACTACGAGCCGTTCGATGTCGACTACGTGTCGGGACAGCCGTATGTCGGCGCCACGCTGTCGATGTATCCCGGCCCGAACGAGAACAACGCGATGGGCAACTTCATCGCGTGGGATGCGAGCAAGGGCAAGATCGTCTACTCGAAGCCGGAGAAGTTCTCGGTGTGGTCCGGCGTGCTCGCCACGGCCGGCGGCGTGGCCTTCTACGGCACGCTCGAAGGCTACCTGAAGGCAGTGCGCATCAAGGACGGCAAGGAACTGTGGCGCTTCAAGACGCCGTCGGGAATCATCGGCAACGTCTTTACCTATGAGTACGGCGGCAAGCAGTTCGTCGGCGTGTACTCGGGCATCGGCGGCTGGGCCGGCATCGGCATGGCGGCCGGTCTGGAAAAGTCGACCGAAGGTCTGGGCGCGGTCGGCGGCTATCGTGAACTCGCGAAGTACACCGCGCTAGGCGGCACGCTCTTCGTGTTCGCGATCCCGAGCGAAAAGAGCTGAACCACCGGAGCGGATTGATACGCATGGCCGGCGCGTCCGTTGTACGGAGGGCGCACCGGCCGGCGTCCCAGTCCGTCCCGGCACACGAATCACCCCACGCGCGCCCGTTGCGCCGATGCGTCGACCGCACGCATCGGGGGCGCCGTTCATCCTGAAGGAGACATGTGCATGAAAGGCCGATCAATCTTGTTGCTCGCGACACTGCCCGCGGCACTTGTCCTGCTACCCGTCGGGTACGCTCAGAACAACCCCTCGATTGCGCAGGTCGCATACAAGGTGGTCGACGGTAGCAAGGTCGACAGTAATACGCTGCAGGGGTGGAAAACATGGCGCGCGCTCGCTTGCGAACGCTGCCACGGCGCGCAGCAGCAAGGCATGGTGGGGCCGTCGCTGATCGACGCGTTCAAGACGCTCGACAAGACCGAGTTTCATCGCACGGTGTTCGGCGGCCGGGTGGAGAAGGGCATGCCCGATTTCAGCACGAGCCAGATGATGCAGAAGAACTGGGAAAACCTCTATGCCTATCTGAAAGGGCGCTCCGACGGCCAGATCAAGCCGGGCGATCTGCAAGCCATCGATGCTAAATGAGGCCGGCGCAACTCTTTCGGAGGCTCACGATGCGTCATAAAAAAAGAAGCATGTCCGTGCACGCCGCGCTCAGCGCGGCCGCGCTCTGCTGCGCGGCGCTCGCATG
Organism: Paraburkholderia sp. RAU2J; assembly: GCF_003634845.1. Classification (NCBI taxonomy): domain Bacteria; kingdom Pseudomonadati; phylum Pseudomonadota; class Betaproteobacteria; order Burkholderiales; family Burkholderiaceae; genus Paraburkholderia; species Paraburkholderia sp. RAU2J. The sequence continues at coordinate 1,857,075 of NZ_RBXG01000002.1, read as the reverse complement.
CGCGGCGGTCAGGGCGGACGGCCCCGCGCTACCCAACAACGACGGCGCGGACGGCATCCTCAGAGTGTGCGCGGACCCGAACAACATGCCGCTGTCCAACAGTAAGGGCGAGGGCTACGAGAACCGCATCGCCAGCCAGATGGCGAGCGATTTCGGCTACAAGCTCGAGTACACCTACTTCCCGCAGCGCATGGGCTTCGTGCGCCACACGTTGCGCGAGAAGGAGGAGGGCAGCGATCGCTTCAAATGCGACCTGATCATCGGCGTGCCGAAGGGTTACGACATGACCTCGACGACGCAGCCGTATCTGCGTTCGACCTACGCGATGGTGTTCCCTAATCGTCCCGAATTCGCCAGCATCAAGACGCCCGACGACCTGCTCAAGCTGCCGCCCGAACAGTTGCACAAACTGCGCTTCGGCATCTTCTCGCAGACCCCGGCGGTGGACTGGCTGCTCAGCCACAATCTGATCGAGCAGGCGGTCTCGTACCGGGTGCAAAGCGGCGATCCGCAGGAGTACCCCGGCCAGATGATCGAACACGACCTGAGCGCGGGCAACGTCGACGTGGTGTTCTTGTGGGGGCCGATCGCCGGTTACTTCGCGAAGCACGCCGGCGACACGGTCAGACTCGTGCCGTTTCCCGCGGGGCCCGGCATCCGTTTCGACTATGCGATCTCGATGGGCGTGCGTTACGGCGAGAAGGCCTGGAAAGACAAGGTGGATCAATGGATCGGCGCGAATCACGACAAGATCGACAACATCCTCACCAGCTACCAGGTGCCGCTGCTCAAACCGGTCGACGTACCGGCGGCCAAACCCGGCGACGCGTCGCCATGATGGCTGCACGAAGCGCTTTGCTTCGCGCGGCGGCGGCATGGATGACGATGTTGGCGATGTGCGCCGTGCCGCTCGCCGCGCACGCGGCGGACGCGCCGGGCACCGGCGCCATCACGCAGGCGGAACAGCTGATCTTCACGACGGATCATCTGCACGGCGTCGCTGCGCAGACCGAGCTCGACTACGCAATGGTCGACTCCGAAAAGCCGTCGCGCAGCGCCGATCTGGTCAAGGTGCTGGTGCTCAGCGCGGATAACGCGAAAGGCGACGCCGAGGTGTCGGACCATAGCGGCAGCGTGCCGTTGCCAAACGGCGGGCTGCAATGCAACCCCGTGATCATCTATTTTCTGGAGCGTGACATCACGGAGATGCAGGGTCTGACCGGCGGGCAGCGGCGTTATTTTCAGCAGCGCCTGCGCCTCGCGCTCGCGGCCGGACCGCAAATCGAGAGTGTGACGGCCGACGCCGGCGGCAAGTCCGTGCGGGCCCGGCGCGTCGTCGTGCAGCCGTATCTGCACGACCCGAACGCGGAACGTTTCGCTCAGCTCACGGGCAAGCGCTACACCTTCCTGCTCGCCGACGACGTGCCGGGCCAGGTCGTCCTGATTCGCACTGATGTGCCGGGCGCGAACAACGACTTCGCGCATCCGGCGCATTCGGAGACGCTGAGCTTCCAGTCGGTACTGCACAAGTTGCCGACACCGGGCAAAGCGCCGCTGAAGTCGTCGAATGCGCCGAGGGCGGGCCGTTAGCGCGGCTACCCGTGGTTGCAGGCGTGGCTAGCCGCGGGCCGCACATTTGCGCGGCCGTGCCATGTTACGTCCGCGGCGCGCCCTTCAACTTCCACAAGGACTTGACGCATGTTGATCGACACCGACGACTACGCCCCGACACTGAAGCAGGCCATCGGCGAACTCGGCGCTGCCGCGCCGGCCACGCTCGCCGGCTTCCAGGCGCTCGACGGCGCCGCTGCCCGCTCCGGCACGCTGGACGCGAAAACGCGCGAGCTGATCGCGCTGGCGGTCGCCGTCACCACCCGTTGCGACGGCTGCATTGCGCTGCATAGCGCCGCCGCCGCGAAGGCGGGGGCGAGCCGGGACGAGGTGGCGCAGGCGCTGTCGGTGGCGATCGCGCTGAACGCCGGCGCGGCGCTGGTCTATTCCGCGCGCGCACTCGACGCCTTCGGTCAGCAAAGCGGCTAGCTCACATGCAGACCGCGCGCTTCGCGACGAACCGGGTCAAGCTGAACTTCATCCGCTCATTGACCCTGCGGCAGTTGCAGATCTTCGTCGTGGCGAGCCGCTATACGAGCTTTGCCCGCGCGGCCGAGGAACTGCATCTGACGCAGCCGGCCGTCTCGATGCAGATTCATCAACTCGAAGATGCGATCGGGCTGCGGCTGTTCGAGCGCGTCGCGCGCAAGCTCACGCTGACCGAAGCGGGCGAGATGCTGACGCACCACGCGAGCCGCATTCTCGGCGAGATCAAGGACGCCGAAGATGCGATGACCTCGCTCAAGCAGGCCGACAGCGGCTCGATCAACGTGGGGATCGTCAGTTCCGCGACGTACTTCGCGCCGAAACTGCTCGCGCTCTATTCGCATCTGTACCCGAAGGTCGACGTGCACTTTTCGGTCGGCAATCGCGATGCGCTGCTGCGGCTCTTGCAGGACAACGCGATCGATCTCGCGATCATGGGACGCCCGCCCCCCGAACTCGATACGACGACCGAGCCGCTCGCGAGCCATCCCCAAGTGGTGATCGCGCCGCTGAGTCATCCGTTGTGCGGTGCGCGCCGCTTCGATCTGCAGGAGTTGCGCGGCGATACGTTCCTGTTGCGCGAGCCCGGCTCGGGCACGCGCATGGCCGCCGAAGTGATGTTCCGGCAGCATCTGTTCACACCCGCGAAAATCGTCACGCTCGGCAGCAACGAAACCATCAAACAGGCGGTGATGGCGGGCATGGGCGTGAGCCTGATCTCGCTGCATACGCTGCTGCTGGAACTGCGTACCGCCGAGATTGCATTGCTAGACGTGAACGGCACGCCGATCGAGCGCACCTGGCAGATCGTTCATCTTCGGTCCAAGCAGTTGTCACCGACCAGCGTGGTGTTCCGCCAGTTTCTGCTCGATCATGCGGCGACACATCTGGAGCACGAGTACGCGCCGTTTGAAAAATTAGTGGGCGTGGCGGGCTCAGTGGCCGGCGCGGGGCTTGTCAAATGAGGCGGCGGTTTTCGTCGCTTGCGTGGCTTGGGCGTGGTGTGCGCGTGTCGTGCGTCATCGTGGCCGTCGTCGCCGGATCCGGGTGGGGTGTAGCGCCCGCGTGGGCCGGGCCGGTTTCGATTGCGGTGATGAACTGCGTTCTGATCGACGACAACGCCGCCTACAACGACGCCGAGACCAATCGCATCCAGGCGGCGCGCATCGGCATGATCAGCGATGCCGTGCGCGCGCAACTGGACGCGAGCCAACGCTACCGAGTCGCCGACAACAGCCGGGCGGCCGGGCTGATCGCGAAACTCGGCGCGGAGCAGGACCTGTTCACGTGCGACAACTGCGCACGCCAGGTCGGGCGCGAGTTGGGCGCTCAACAGGCGGCAGTCTGCTGGGTCCAGAAAGTCAGCAACCTCATTCTCAATCTGAACCTGCGCGTGGAAGACGTCGCGAGCGGCAAGACCCTGTTCCAGCGCTCGGTCGACATTCGCGGCAACACGGATCTTTCATGGCGCCGCGGCGCGACGGCACTCGTCGGATTACTCGTGGAGGCAGACGCCGCGCATGCGTCAGGCACGCACGCGGCACCGTGACATTGACGCGAATCCGCAGCTGCAGGGGTGCGCCAATGGCACAGTGTGTACCCGAATGTCGTGACAGGATGACAACGATCCGGCTGCGATGCGGCGCTCCATGCGGTTCAGCGTAACCGGCATAAACCGTGCTTGAACGGATGCCGATGCAAGCAGACGCAGCTGGCGTCGACGAGCGCACGGATAGAACAGAACCCGAAAGACAGGCGCGTTTCGCCGGTCCGGCACACAGCGTCCGCCGCACGATAATCAGCAGGGCATACGGAGGAGATCGCATCGATGAGTTCTGGCGAACAGCTTCAGGACTGGCGTCTTCACGCACTGCAAATCGAAAGCGAAGTCGCCAGGGTTGTCATCGGCCAGCAGCAAACGCTGCGGCTCCTCAACGTCGCACTGTTCGCCCGGGGCCATGTGCTGCTCGAAGGCGGTGTCGGCGTCGGCAAGACGACGGTGTTGCGCGCGTTTGCGCGGGTGGTCGGCGGCGAGTTCGAGCGCGTCGAAGGCACCATCGATCTGATGCCGGGCGACCTCGTCTATCACACGTACGTCGACGCCGACGGCAAGCCGCGTATCGATCCCGGCCCGCTCCTGCGTCACGGTGAGCAATTGACCACGTTCTTCTTCAACGAAATCAATCGCGCCCGTCCGCAGGTGCAGTCGCTATTGCTGCGCGCGATGGCCGAGCGTTCGGTCTGGGCGTTCGACCGCGAACACCGCTTCCCGCATATGACCGTGTTCGCCGATCGCAACAAGGTCGAAAAAGAGGAAACCTTCGAGCTCGCCTCGGCCGCGCGCGACCGCTTCCTGTTCGAGCTGAACATGCCCACGCCAGCCGAGCCGGACGTCAGGCGCGCGCTCGTGTTCGACACCATGTTCCATGACGTCGACGTGCTGCTCGCACAGCTGAAGCCCGCCGTCGTCGCTTGGGAACAGTTGAACAGCGTCGGTGCGGCGATCCAGCAAGGCGTACAGGCGAGCGCGACGATCGAACGCTACGCGCTCGACATCTGGCAGGCGACGGAAACGCCGCTGCGCTTCGGCATTACGCTCGACGGCGTCGACATGCAGCAGCTGATTCTCGCCGGTGCGAGTCCACGCGGCATGAGCGCGCTGCTGCGCGCCGCCCGCGTGGTCGCGTGGCTCGCGGGACGCTCGCATCTGGTTCCGGAGGATATCCACGAGGTGCTGATGCCGGCGCTCGGTCATCGGGTCTTCTTCACGCCGATCTACGAACTGCGCCGCCAGGAGCTGGCCGAAGCGCTGATCGCGCAGATCATGGCCAAAGTGGCCGTGCCCTGATGCGTCCCGAACCATGAACGGCACAGCAGAATTCCACTACCGTTTGCCGACCCGCGCCGGCGGCGCGCGGCCGGGCTCGCATCCTGGTTCGAGCTTCGGCTCCGGCCAGCAATTCGCGATGCACGGGCGCCTCTTCGACTACCCCGATCCGCGCCGGCTGGACTTGCGCGCGAGTGTGCGCGCGGCGCGCTCGGAATGGCTCGTGCGGGTTCATCTGCAGCGCGTGGCGGTGCCGGTGGTGGTGATCGTCGATGTGTCGGCGTCCATGCAGTTCGGCTCGCGTCGAACCAAGTTGCAGGTTGCCGCGGACTTTGTCGAGGCGCTGGGTTATAGCGCGTTCCGGGTCGGCGACCGGCTGGGCATGCTGGCCTTCGATGCCGGCGCACGCGACGATCTCTTCATGCCGGAACGCTACGGCCGGGGCACCGGCAATCTGCTCGCGACGATGCTGCGCACATGCGCGACCCAGCCAGCGGGGCGCGGCGGCATCGACGGGCTGCGGCGCTGCGCGGCGCGTCTTGCTGGGCGGCAGGCGCTGGTGTTCGTCGTGTCCGACTTCCACTGGCCGCTCGCGCAGATGCCGGCCGTGCTCGACATGCTGGTTCATGCGTGCGTGGTGCCGATAGTCGTGTGGGACGAGGCGGAAATCTCGCCGCCGCGCAACGGCCCGCTGCTGGCCGTCAATGATGCCGAGTCGGGTGAGGAGCGCAGCGTGTGGCTGCGCGGCAGCATCCGCGAGCGCTGGCGCGAGGGCGTCGTGCGTCGCCGCGCGGAACTCGGCGCGACGTTCGGCTCGCGCGGCATGCGGCCGTTCTATCTCGAAGGGGCGTTCGATCCGGAAGCCATGTCGCGCTATTTCCTCGAGGCGACCGTATGAGATCTGGCGGGATTCGGATCGACATCGCGCGGGGTGGCTGGTCAGCTCACATGCTGCTCGCCGTGCTGATCGTGCTGATCGTGCTGATAAGCGCTACGCACGCGGCCACTGGCAATGCCGCCACGGCGGTGCCCGCCACAGTCGAACAGCCGCGCGCATTCGGCTACGTGCTCGGCGATGTCCTCACGCAACGCGTGCTTCTGCAAGCGGGTGGCCGTGACGTGGGCGCGGTCACGCCGCCGTCGGTTGGTCGCACCGGGGTCTGGCTCGAACGCAGGCCTGCGTCGTTCGAAACCGATACCGACGGGCGCCGCTGGATGGTGATCGGTTATCAGGTCGTCAATGCGCCGCAAACGCTCACCAAAATCGTATTGCCCGCGTTGACGCTGAGCTCGGCAAGCGGCGCGCAACTGCAGGTGGCCGAATGGCCGGCGAGCGTCGCACCGCTGACGCCGCCGGCCGTTTTCGCCGACGGCGACCTGCAGCCGTTGCGCCCCGATCGCGGGGCACCGTTGCTGCCCACCGCCGGCTTGCGTCGCCAGATCGCGTGGGCCTTGGGTCTATTGCTCGCGACGTTGCTGGCGTGGGCGGGATGGTGGGCCTGGCGCAACCGGCGCGAGTCGGACCGCTTGCCCTTTGCGCGCGCATGGCGGCAGATGCGGCGGCTCGAAGGTGGGCAAGCCGCGGCGTCGAAGGACGCGTGGTTCTGCCTGCATCGGGCGCTGAACGAAACCGCGGGACAGGTCGTGCATGCGGGTTCGTTGCCGGGTCTCTTTGCACGTGCGCCGTATTTGCAGCCGCTGCGCACGCAACTCGAACACTTCTATCAGGTGTCGGCCGAGCGCTTTTTCAAGCCCGTTCCGGACGCCGCCGAGTTTCCGTTGCAGACGTTGTGCCGTGCGCTGTATCGGGCCGAACGGCGTCACCGGCGATGACCATGGCCCTCGACTTCGCCGCTCCGTGGATGCTGATCCTGCTGCCGCTCGCCGTGCTGCCGGTGCTGCCGCGGCGCAGCGATACGCTGCCGTTTTCCAGCGTCGCGTGGCTGCCGCCCGATCATGTCGGACGCTGGGTGGGATGGCTCGCGCGCGTCTGCGGCGTGCTGGCGATCGCGGCGATTGTCGTCGGACTCGCCGGGCCGGGGCGCTCGCAACTGCAGGTGCCGCGCACGGGCAGCGGCGCGCAGATTCTGATCCTGATGGATCGCAGCGCCAGCATGGACGAGCCGATGGCGAGTCCCGGCGTCGAGTCGCCGCACGGCGACTCGAAAAACAAAGTGGCGCGCGCGTCGTTGACGAGCTTCGTGAGCCAGCGCCCCAACGACCGGCTCGCGTTCATGATGTTCGGCACCAGTCCCGTGCTGGCGATGCCGTTCACTTACAATCATCGCGCGATCGACGATGCGATCGCCGCCACGGCGATCGGACGCGGCATGCCGGACACGCAACTCGACCGTGGCATGCTGGCCGCGCTCGATCAGTTCGAAGGCCGCCCGTCGTCGGGCCGCCGCGCGATCGTACTCGTCTCCGACGGCGGCGCGCGGCTCGACGAAACGGTGCGGCGGCGCATTCAGGCGAGCCTGCTGCGCAACCAGATCGCGCTGTACTTCATCTACTTGCGCAGCGGCGTCTATAGCCCTGATCTGAACGCCACGCTGCCCGCCGGCGAGGCGTCGGCCGAAGCCGAATTGCATCGCTATTTTCTGTCGCTTCCGACGCCTTACCGGCTTTTCCAGGCGGGCGACGCGAAGGCGATGATGGCGGCCGTCGCCGAAATCAACCGGCAGCAGAATGCGTTGACGTCGTTTGTCGAGCATTTGCCTCGCCAGGACTGGAGTCCGTATTGCTTCGCGGTCGCGCTGTTCTGCGCGGCCATGCTGATGGCAACGCGTCTGTTTCAGGTACGGAGCTGGGCATGAGGCGCACGCTCATTCACGCCGTGTTCGCGACCGTGGCGCTGGCCTGCGCCGGTTTCGCCGTGTATAGCTGGACACGCCTTCAGCACGCCACCGAGCTGAATCAGGCCATTGCGGCCGCGAGCAGCGATGCGCGTGAGACCCGCGCGGCCCATTCGGCCCATCCGGCCCATCCGAACGAAGAGGCGCCACAGGTTCTGCTGGCGCGCGCGACGGCACTCTCGAAAGCGGGCGCCTACGACACGGCGGCGCGGCTCTACGAAAGTTTGATCCACGACCATCCCGACGATCTCGGCCGCACGGCGCTGTTCGATCTCGGCAATATGTATCTGCGCGAGGGAGGCGGCGAGGGCGCGTCGAACGGCATCAGGTCGATCGCAATGGTCGGCGAGGCCAAGGCGCGCTACCGGCTGCTGCTGCGCGCGTCACCCGGCGATTGGGACGCGCGCTATAACCTCGAACGCGCGCTTTGGCTCGCGCCTGAAACGCCAACCGCGCTCGACGAGCCGGATGTGAAAGAGCAGCACAACGTGAAAGTGCGCGACCCTGAGAGCAAGGACTTGCCGTGAGCGCCGGGACCCGCAAGCCCGGCTTCGCGAGGGTGCGTCACTGGTTGACGCCGTTCGCGCTCGTCGCGTTGATCGCGGCGGTCGTGATGCCGGACGTGACGCTGCCGCGCAATACCTTCGACTACATCGTGACGTTCGATATCACGCAAAGCATGGACGTCGAGGACGTCGTGCTGAACGGCGCGCCGGTGAGCCGGCTCAAGTTCGCGCAGGCCGCGATGCGCGACGCGCTCGGGCGGTTGCCGTGCGGCTCGAAGGTAGGCTGGAGCGCATTTACCGGGCAGCGCACCTTGCTGTTGCTGGCGCCCCTCGAGGTGTGCGGCAACTACGACGCACTGCTGGTGTCGCTCGACGGTATCGATGGACGCATGCGCTGGACCAACTGGAGCCGTATCGCCGAGGGCGGGGTTTATTCGGCGGTGCGCGTGGCGCAGGAGGTCGGTCGTGGCGCGGCTGTCGTGTTCATCACCGACGGGCAGGAGGCGCCGCCTTTGCCTGCATCGCGCGCGCTGATGCGGGATCTGAATCCCGCGCGGATCGAAGGGTGGCTGATCGGCGTGGGGGGCGACCAGCCCGCGGCCATTCCGAGGACCGACATCGACGGCAATCGCATCGGTTACTGGCAGGCCGACGACGTGGTACAGGTGCCCGCTTTGCCGGGGGCCGATCCGCGGATCGAGACGCATGAGGAGCTTTCCGAGTTGCGCGGTCAGTATCTCGCGTTCGTGGGTGGGCAGACCGGGCTCGGTTATCGCCGGCTCTGGGCCACGAATGCGTTGGGCGACGCGATGCTCGACGTGCGCCTCGCTCATCGCGAGCCGGTGCCGGTGGATTTGCGCTGGATTCCCGCGCTGTTTGCGTTGTTGCTGCTGGTGGGGCGGTTCGTGCCGGATGTCGTCTGGACGTGGCTGCGCATTGGGCGCGATGCACTGCGGCAGCTGGCGGCGAGGATTTTGTCGGCGCTGGCGGCGCGCTCGCCGGAGCGTGCGGTGGTGGAGCGGCCGCGAGCGGAGAGGTTGCGGGTGACGGAGGCAGACGTTTGAATTTTGCTTGATCTCGGGGAACGAGGTTGGCCGTACAGCTGGTCTGAGTTCGTCAGCCTGAAGCGCCCTGTCGAGGTGACTGTCGTGACGATGCGGCCTGACGGGCGGCGCGACCAATGACCCGGATCGTTGGGGCGATTCAGCGTGTCCGGCATGTTTTCATGCATGGCAATGCATTCAATGAGATCGACTCGCTGCGTGAGCCCATGCCGTTGTCAGGTTCGGGAGATATCGGCTTCGTCGGTGTGGCGCGCTGGCCGATGTTCGATAGCGCCACTGGCACAGCGACCGCCCGCACTGGCGCCAATACCCCCGCCACCGCCATCCACTGAAATCGCAGTTGCGCATGAGTAGGGTCTTTGGGAGAGCGAGAGCTTCCGGTATGGCGAATTGCCCAAACAGCCGGCTCGTGAACGGGCGCCGGCCGCGATCATTCATGTTTTCGGCAACGCGAGTTTGCCGCGACGCTTGCGCGGCTTCGGTTCGACTCCGATACGCTCGTCGCGGGCCATCACCAGGGTCGTCATCTGTTCGACGACGATTTCAAACGCCGGATCGTTCTGCGAGATGTACAGCCATTTTCCAAGCACGGGATGCGGCCGCAAAGCCGGCATCTCGGCGATGAGCGCGGCGTGACGCTCTTTCGATGTGCAGACCAGCAGGCCATTCCAGGGCTCGCGACGGTCGGCGGCGATCAGACACAGCAGGCCGTCGAAATAAGCGGCAGCACAGCCGAACATCTGCTTCTGGACGAAGGTCGAATCGCGCTCAAACGCGTCGAATATCCAGACGAGCGAATTGCGGATCGAAGAAGGCATCTCGGAGAAGTCCCGGTAATAGGAGCGACGACAAGCTTACCCAATATTGTGTCGGTGTTTGTCCCGGCTCCGATGGATCGGAACGGGCCGCGCGCCGGTGGTCGTCGTCCGCAAGCGGGTGCGCCAATCTCAGTTCGCTCCCTCGAATCGTGAAAACCCGCTATCCACCCCCTTTTTTGTCGAGCGGGGGCCGGTGTCCACGGCAATCAGAGCCAAGGCAACGGCGCAGTGCACCGAGAAAGTGAGTGAGCGTGATGAAAAACTGTTTCGACTATCAGCTGATTGAGCGCTTCGGTTATGGCATGGCCGTCTATATCACGGCGAAGGCTTCAGCCATGCAACGCCGCACGGATGCGTGCCATGTCGAGCGCAAAGCGGCCGCTCGCCGTTTGCTTGAGAACGTGAGCATCGACGAGATCGTTTCTGTCTTGCGGGGGAAGGGGCAGATTTGCGTCTGATCGCCGATGCCGACGTCGGGTTTCAGTGCTTCACGAACGCATGCAACAACCGGTTGAAAGCGCCCGCATTCGACACGTTCATTCCGTGCGAAGCGCCTTCGATGGTCTGCCGTTCGGCATAGTCGATCCATGTGGAGAGCTTTTCCACATTGTTGCGGAACATGCGCGGACTCTTTTGCCCATCGATGAGCAGGGTCCGGCACTTCACATCGCGTGCCGTTTCGTGGGAGTAGGCGGGCAAAGGGTCGCGCAGTTGCTTGGGCAGCGTGTCCGCATTGTCGATCGCCATCGCGCGGAATGCAGCCGGGCTCTTGCGCCACGCGCCGGGCATGCTCACCGAGTCGACGAAAAGCTCGAGTCCCTCGTCGATCTGCTGGCTCTCGATCAGTTCGGCGACACGCGCACGCAGTACGTTGGTGGAGGCGGGCAGGGCCGCCGGCGTCATCCCTTCGACGTGCAGCGGACCGCCCGGGTCCGCGAGCGTGAGCGTCTTCACGAGCCGCGGATAGTCACGCGCAACATTGAACGCGACGCAGCCGCCGCGCGAATGGCCGACGAGATGCACGGGGCCGAGATCGATCGCCTCGATGAATTCGGCCAGTTCGGCCACATGCGTCTGCCAGCCGAACTCGCTCTGGATGCAAGCCTCGCTGGCCGGCCAGTAGTGGCTCAGACTCACCGAGATGCAGCGGAAGTGCTGCGACAGCGCAGCGGTCTGCGCGCTCCAGTACCGATAGTCGCAAAGCGAGCCGTGCACGAACAGCAGCGGTTCGCCCTCGCCACACTCGACATACGGTACGCAGATGCCCGATGCGATGGTCGCAAAGGATATTTCCGGTACGGCAAGCACTGCGAGGTTGGTACGGGCGTTCATTGACTGGCTCCTTTGCCCGCACTATGCCCGATTCCTTTGGCTTGGAAAATCGCGTAATATTGATCGAATCCATCAATTTTTCTGATAGTGGCTTGCGCACATGAAGGCTCTCGATCTCGACGTTCTGACCATGATTGTCGCCGTCGCCGATACCGGCAACATCAGCCGGGCGGCGGAGGTCGTGCATCGCTCGCAATCCGCGGTCAGCATGCAGATCAAGACGCTCGAAATCGCGCTGGGCAAACCGCTCTTCGTCCGCAAGCCGAGAAGCGTGAGCCCGACCCAGGACGGCGAAGTACTGCTCACCTACGCGCGCCGCATGCTGGCGTTACGCGACGAAGCCTGGGCTGCCGTGGTTCGGCCGGACGTGACCGGCCGCGTGAGCATCGGGGTGCCGGACGATTACGCGTCGTCGCTGCTGCCGCCGATCCTCAAGAAGTTTTCCGCGACCTACCCGAAGGTGGAAATCCGGGTGGTGGGTTTGCCGAGTGTGGCGCTCGCGCCCATGGTGAAGGACGGTTCCGTCGATCTCGTGTGCGCGACGCGGGTCAAAGGACTGTCGGGCGAGTTCATCCGGCTCGAACCCATGGAGTGGGCCGCGGCGCCGGGCGCCGATGAAATATGGCGCGAGCGGCCGTTGCCAATCGCCGTGTTCCTGCCTGGCAGCGTCGCGCGGGAAAACGCGATTCGCAGCCTCGAACGTGCGAAGATTCCGTACCGGACGTCGTACGAAAGTCCGAGCCTGCTCGGACTGCTGTCGATGGCGGAAGCGGGGCTCGCCATCGTGCCGCTCGCGCAATGCGCGGTGCCGGCCCACTTCGCGCGGCTCGGGCGTACGCACGGATTGCCCGAGATTCCGGCGCTGGAGATGGTGCTTGCGCGAAGTACGGCGTCGAATCGTCCGCCGTGTGATTTTCTGGCGGAGAAGATCGTCGCGGAGTTGAGGCGCTAGCCGCGCGATCGTTCGGCATGGGCGCGAAGCTGTGCATCCACCCGCGCCGGGTGGATGCGAACGAGCGGGGCTTTTTGCCAACCGAAGCGGAGTGCGCGCGGGCGAAGAAGATCGCCGGTCAACTGCAAGCCCATTGGCCGCGCGCAAGCTATCGCAGCGGGTCGATCCCAACCTCACCCACAAGCCGGTTTGGCCTTCTTGCAAGCATCGGCCAACTGCGGCGGCGGATCTTTTTTGAACACGGTCTTATAAGACTCGAGCACGTTCGCCTGAACCACCGGCAGGGACTGCACACCGATCCACGCCGGCGGCGTCTGTCCGATGAGCGCCTTCATCATCGCCGTGGCCTCGGCCACGCCCTGATCATACGGACGTTGCGAACCGGTCGCCTTGAGCGGTCCGCCCTTGGCGATCTCGATCGCGGACTGAAGACCCAGATCGACCGTCGTCATTGGAATATTCACGCCTTGTGCGCGCATCGACGTCAGCGTGTCGAGCGCCGGTTGGTCCCAGACAGCGAACAGCCCCTTCACGTCCGGATTGCCGGTGAGAAAATCGCCCGCGATTTGCCCCACTTTCGACGGGTCTGTAAAGGCAACCTGTTTGATCTTGATGTCCGGACGATTCTTCTTGATCCAGTCGTTGACGGCTTTCGTGCGCTCCGTCGTGCTGAAGTAATCGACGCCGAAATTCACGAGCCCGATCGTCGCGCCCTGCGGCACGCACGACGCGAGCACCTTCGCGGCGATCTGGCCGTTGCCTTCGCTGTCCGCCGAAATCATCGACGCGTATTGCTCCGGATGCTTCAGGCCGGTCGGCACGTTGTCCATGAACACGAGCTTGATGCCGGCGGCGGACACTTTCTTGTACGTGGCGGCCGTCGCCGTGCCGTCGACCGGAATAGAGATGATGCCGTCCGGATGGCGCTGGATCGTGTTCTCGATATCGGCGATCTGTTTGTCGACCTGGTACTCGGCTGAAGCCGTGCCGATCACATCCACGCCGTATTTCTTCAGCGTATCGGTGATGCCTTGCACCTGCAATTGCGACCAGTCGAGGTTCATGGTCTGCATCGAAATGCCCACCTTGAATTTGCCGGCCTTGATCTTCGCGATATCGGCGTCGGTCAGCTTGATGGCATCCACCGAGGCCGCTTTTTCGCCGTTCGGTCCTTGCCCGACGATCGTCTTCGGGCCGATCGACCCTGCGGTCAGGCTGGTCACGCATTGCGCCCAGGCGCCCGGCGAAGCGAGCGCCACGACGGCAGCCGCCGCGAGAACGCCGGTTAGAACATTTATCGAGCCACGACGATGTTTCATGATTCTCCTCCGTTGGTTTTTCCTGTCGGTGTTACGTCTCCAGCCATTCACAAGAACCGGGGGCAGGTGATATCGCGCGTGCTCGGCGTGTCCCGCATTACTTCCGGGTAAACGCAACCGCCGCGACGATGATGACCCCCTTGATCACGAGTTGCAGCGACGAACTGACGCCGAGCAGCACGAGCCCATTGTTGAGCGTGCCGATGATGAGGCTGCCGAGCAGCGTGCCGAGCACGAAGCCGCGCCCGCCAAACAGGCTGCAGCCGCCGAGCGTCACGGAGGCGATCACATCGAGTTCGAGTCCCTGCACGACGTCGGGGCGTGCCGCATGCGAGCGCGCGGAGAGCACGAGCGCGGCGAGCCCGGCCAGCGCGCCGGTGAGAATGAAGGCGAGGGTGGTCACGCGCCGCGTGTTGATGCCGGAATAGAGCGCGGCGGTCGGATTGCCGCCTGCCGCGTAGATCTGCCGGCCGAACACGCTGTAGTGCAGCAGCAGGATGCCGGCGATCACGGCCAGCGCGGTCCAGATGATCGGCACCGGCACGCCCGCAATGTCGCCTTCGCCGAAGATCGCGATGAACGAGTCGTTGGTGATGATGACGGGCTTGGTCGTCGTGACCATCAGGGCCAGTCCGCGCGCGGCGCTCAGGGTGCCGAGCGTCACGAGAAACGACGGAATAGTGAGCCGCGTGGTCACCACGCCGTTGATCGCGCCGACAAGCGCGCCGGTGCCGATGCCCGCGATCGCGCCGATGACCCAGTTGTCGCCGACGTACGTCATGGCGAGTGCCGCGGACATGCCCGATAACGCGAGGCTCGATCCCACCGACAGATCGATCTGCCGCGCAATGATCACGAAGGTCATGCCGATCGCGACGATCGACACGAGCGCGGTCTGCCGGCCGATGTTCAGGAAGTTGTCGATCGATAAAAACCACGGCGAGGCGAAACTGAAGACCACCAGCAGGATCGCGAACGCGCCATAGAGCGCGTAAGGCCGGTCGCCTTGCAGCAGCAGTTGCGCAATGCGCCGCGCGCGGCTTCTCTGCGCTAGCGATGCCTGCCGTTTGGCCGTCAGCGGCGAGACGGAATCGTTCATGTTGCGTGCGCTCCGACGGACGTCCCCTCGGGAGACTCGATGGAAGAACGGGACAGTTGAATCAGGTGATGAAGCGCTTCGGCGTTGGCGAGTTCGGCACGCTCGACGGTCTTGACGATGCAACCGTCCGCGACGATCGAAATGCGGTCGCACAGGCGCAGGAGTTCGTCAAGGTCCGAGGACACGACGAGCACGCCGGTGCCCGCCTGGGCGGCGTCATGGACCACGCCGTAGATTTCCTCGCGCGCGCCGACATCGACGCCGACGGTCGGCTCGTCGAGCAGAAGCAGCTTGGGACGCGGGTGATTCCACTTCGCGAAGACCACCTTCTGCTGGTTGCCGCCGGACAGGAACTTGACCGCGGTCGAGGCGCCGGGCGCCTTGACGGATAGCTCTTTCATGGAGCGCTTCGCCTGTTGCACGGCCGCCTGGCTGCGCAGCCATCCCCAGCGGGAAAAATGCGGCAGGCGCGGCAAGGTGAGGTTGCGCTCGATCGAATGGTCGAGCACGAGTCCTTCGAGATGGCGATCCTCGGGGACGAGCGCGATACCGAGTTGGATCGCTTCGGCGGGCGTGTTGCGCGAGCGGGGTTGACCGTCGATTTCGATCGCGCCCACTTCGATCTTGCGAATCCCGAAGATGGTCTGCAGGATTTCACTGCGGCCACTGCCGATCAGGCCCGCGAGACCGTGAACCTCGCCGCCGCGAACCACGAGGTCAACATCGTGAAGCCGGTCATTGCTCACGTGCGAGAGCCGCAAAACGGGTGCGCTATCCGCACTTCGCGCGGCGCTGGTTGGCGTTGTTGCGGCAACCGGCACCTCGTCGGTCACGCCGACGGCAGTCTCCTCTCTGGCATGCAGAGCCGCATGGCCCGAACCGACGATCGCCGCGACCAGTTGCTTCATGTCGGTGTCGGAGGTCTGGAACACGCCGGCGTTGGCGCCGTCACGGAAAACGGTGACGCGCTGCGAAATCCGGAACACCTCGTTCAGCCGATGCGTCACGTAAATCACGCCCACGCCGCGATCCGTGACCGCGCGAATCGCGTCGAACAGGATCTGTTCCTCGCCGCCCGTCAGCGCCGACGTCGGTTCGTCGAGAATCAGCACCCGCACGTCGCCCATCAACGCTTTGCAGATCTCGGTCATTTGCCGATAAGCGAACGGCAACGCGCCGACCGGCGTGCGCGGATCGAGCGGAATGCCACGCGAGCGCAGAAATTCGCTAACGGTAGCCATCAGCTGGCGGTTCTTCACGAAACCGAGACGCGTGCGGGGCTCGCGCCCCAGCATCAGATTGGCGCCGACCGACAGCGATTCGACGAGGCTCAAATCCTGGTAGACCACCGCGACGCCCGCCGCACGCGATTGCGCGGGCGAGTCGAACGCCACTTTCTGGCCGTCGATCTCGATGGCGCCGTCGTCGTAGGTATGAACGCCGCTGAGGATCTTGATCAGCGTGGACTTGCCCGCGCCGTTTTCGCCGAGCAGCGCGTGAACTTCGCCGGGCAGTACCTCGAGGTCGACGCCGCGCAGCGCCTGCACGCCGCCAAACCGCTTGGTGACGCCCGCAACACGGATCAATGGAACCTGACGAGATGGCGCGGCCGCAACCGCATCCGGCTCATTCATCTGGCTTGTCTCCTTCGTCGATGCGACGAAATTTTTTCTGTGCGCAGCGCGCCGGTCACCGCCGATGTTGTGATCCTCGCATCATGAATTTGGTGCGTCAATCACATTCATCGCGCTTTGACGCCCTTAAGCGTCTGCTTATGTGAAGATTGCGTCGCAATGCTTGTTATGATTCTATCAATCGTTGTAGCATAAGTGCGAACAAATTGTCGGCGGCTGTTGTGCGCTGCGCCAAATTTCCGGATGTCCCATGCCTGAAGCTCCTTCGTTGTCTTCGTCGGTCGTCGCGCTGCGCGGCGGGCCGCTCATCCATCCGGTGCGCAATCCGGGCACGCCGTTCGACGCGTCATGGCTGGACGGATTGCGCGTCAACCAGTCCGCGGTGGAACGGCGCACGGCCACGCT
The DNA here is from genome assembly GCF_003634845.1 of Paraburkholderia sp. RAU2J. Lineage (NCBI taxonomy): Bacteria > Pseudomonadati > Pseudomonadota > Betaproteobacteria > Burkholderiales > Burkholderiaceae > Paraburkholderia > Paraburkholderia sp. RAU2J. Next base: position 1,840,167 of record NZ_RBXG01000002.1, on the reverse strand, counting down.
GGCCACGCGCCGCACCGTCAAGAAGGATGCGCAGGCCGCGTGGCTGTTGAAGGCCGTCACCTGCATCGACCTGACGACGCTGAACGGCGACGACACCGAAGGCCGCGTGCGCCGCCTGTGCGCGAAAGCGCGCCAGCCGGTGCGCGCCGATCTGCTCGAAGCGCTCGGCATCGCGCCGCAGGGCATCACCACGGGTGCGGTCTGTGTGTATCACCGCTTTGTCGCGGCGGCGGTCGACGCCTTGCGGGGCAGCGGCATTCCGGTCGCGGCGGTATCGACCGGTTTTCCTGCGGGCCTGATTCCGCACCCGCTGAAGCTCAAGGAGATCGAGGCGTCGGTGGCGGACGGCGCAATGGAAATCGACATCGTCGTGACCCGCGAATATGTGCTGACCGGCAACTGGCAGGCGCTGTATGACGAAGTGCGCGACTTCCGGGCGGCCTGCGGGCCGGCGCATCTGAAGACGATTCTGGCCACCGGCGACATCCGCACGCTGTCCAACGTCGCCCGCGCATCGATGGTCTGCATGATGGCCGGCGCCGATTTCATCAAGACCTCGACCGGCAAGGAAGGCGTCAACGCGACGCTCGACGTCTCGCTCGTGATGGTGCGCATGATCCGCGAATATGAAGCGCGCACCGGCGTGCAGATCGGCTTCAAGCCGGCGGGCGGCGTGTCGAACGCGAAGTCCGTGCTGTCGTACCAGATTTTGATGAAAGAAGAACTGGGCCGTCCGTGGCTCGAACCGGAGCTGTTCCGGATCGGCGCGTCGAGCCTGCTGGCCGATATCGAACGCCAGCTCGAACATCACGTGAGCGGCCGTTACTCCGCTTTCAACCGTCATCCCGTAGCCTGAACCCAAGACCGATCCCATGAGCGTAGCCGAGTATTTTTCATCGATGGAGTACGGTCCCGCACCCGAGGACGATCAAGCCGCGCGCGCGTGGCTCGCGCAGCATGAGGCGAGCTTCGGGCATTTCATCGGCGGCGCGTGGCATGCGCCCGCCGCCGGGGAGCGCTTCGTCTCGCACGCGCCCGCGACGGGCGACCGGCTCGCGGACATCGCCCAGGGCGACGCGGCCGATATCGACGCGGCGGTGGCCGCCGCGCGTGCCGCGCAGCCGGGCTGGCTCGCGCTGGGCGGCGCGGGACGCGCACGGCATCTGTACGCGCTCTCGCGCATGGTTCAGCGTCACAGCCGGCTGTTCGCGGTGCTGGAAGCGCTCGATAACGGCAAGCCGATCCGCGAAACACGCGACATCGATATCCCTCTTGTAGCAAGACACTTTCTGCATCACGCGGGTTGGGCGCAGTTGCAGGAGAGCGAGTTCGCCGACTATGCGCCGCTCGGCGTGGTCGGCCAGATCGTGCCGTGGAATTTCCCGCTGCTGATGCTCGCGTGGAAGATCGCACCGGCGATCGCAACCGGCAATTGCGTCGTCCTGAAGCCTGCCGAATACACGCCGCTGACCGCGCTGCTGTTCGCCGAACTCGCGCATCGGGCCGGCTTGCCGGCGGGCGTGCTCAACGTCGTGACGGGCGATGGCCGCACCGGTGCCGCGCTCGTCGAGCACCCGCAAGTCGACAAGATCGCTTTCACCGGTTCGACGGAAGTCGGGCGCTCGATCCGCGCGGCCACGGCCGGCACGGGCAAATCATTGACGCTCGAACTCGGCGGCAAATCGCCCTTCATCGTGTTCGACGACGCGGACCTGGACGGCGCGGTCGAAGGCGTGGTCGACGCGATCTGGTTCAACCAGGGGCAGGTCTGTTGCGCGGGCTCGCGGCTGCTCGTGCAGGAGGGGATCGAAGCACGCTTCATCGCAAAGCTGAAACGCCGCATGGCGACGCTGCGGGTGGGCACGTCGCTCGACAAGAGCATCGATATCGGTGCGATCGTCGATCCGGTGCAACTGGAGCGTATCCGGTCGCTCGTGGAAAGCGGGCGGCGCGAAGGCTGTGCGGTGTGGCAATCACAGGAAACCTCGCTGCCGTCCGGCGGCTGCTTTTATCCACCGACGCTCGTGACCGGTGTCGCACCGGCTTCCGTCCTCGCGCAGGAAGAAATCTTCGGCCCGGTGCTCGTGACGATGAGCTTTCGCACGCCGGACGAAGCCATTGCACTCGCCAACAACTCGCGCTATGGACTGTCCGCAAGCGTCTGGAGCGAAACGATCGGCCGCGCGCTCGACGTCGCGCCGCGCCTTGCATGCGGTGTCGTGTGGGTCAATGCGACGAACCTGTTCGACGCGGCGGTCGGCTTCGGCGGCTATCGCGAATCGGGCTACGGCCGCGAAGGCGGACGCGAGGGCATATACGAATACCTGAAACCGCGTGCGTGGCGCAATCTTGCGCAGCGTCAGGCGGCGCGGCGCGGCGAGCAATCGGCTGGTGCCGTTATGCGCGCTCCGTTGGCGGATGTCGCATCGATCGTCACATCAATCGACCGGACTGCGAAGCTGTTTATCGGCGGCAAGCAGGTGCGCCCGGATAGCGGCTACTCGTTGCAGGTTCGCGCACCGGATGGCACGCCGGTGGGCGAAGTGGGCGAGGGCAATCGCAAGGACATTCGCAATGCGGTCGAGGCGGCGCGCGCGGCACAGAAGTGGTCGCTGGCGAGCACGCATAACCGCGCGCAGGTGCTCTTCTATCTGGCCGAGAACCTTGCCGTTCGCGCCGATGAGTTCGCGCGGCAACTGGTGGTGCGCAATGGCGCGACCGAAGCGGCGGCGCGGGCGGAAGTGGACGCATCCGTCGCGCGTTTGTTCAGCTACGCCGCGTGGGCCGACAAGTTCGACGGCGCCGTGCATACGCCGCCACTGCGCGGCGTCGCGCTGGCGATGCACGAGCCGCTCGGCGTGATCGGCATCGCCTGTCCGGACGAGGCGCCGTTGCTTGGCTTCGTTTCGCTGGTGGCGCCCGCGCTGGCGATGGGCAATCGCGTGGTCGTGTTGCCGGGCACGGCGTGTCCGCTGACGGTCACTGATTTCTATCAGGTCGTCGAAACGTCGGATGTGCCCGCTGGCGTGCTGAACATCGTCACGGGCGAACGCGCGGCGCTGCTGCCCGCGCTTGCCAGACACGACGATGTCGACGCCGTCTGGTGCTTCGGCGAGGCCGCGGACTCGACGCTGGTCGAGCGCGAGTCGGTCGGCAATCTGAAGCGCACCTTCGTCGATCACGGCCGCCAGTTCGACTGGTTCGACCGGGCAAGCGAAGGCCGGCCGTTTCTGCGTCAGGCCGTGCAGGTAAAGAACATCTGGATACCGTACGGAGACTGACGGGCAACGGTACCGAACGGATCAACAACACGCACGCCAACCAGAAAATGGAGGAGACAACGTGCTGAAGAATCTGGATCTGCAGTTGAATGCCGACGTGCTACGAGCACGCCGGGCATCGAATGAAACCTCCCTGAACGAAGCCGCCCGGGAGGAACACGAATGAACACGTCTTCGCGCAGGAACGGACGCGTCGTCATTCTCGGGATCTACGTCACCGACCTGACGTTTCGCGCCGCCCGCATGCCCGTGATCGGCGAAACGATCGTGGGCACGGCGTTCGCGATGGGACCGGGCGGCAAGGGCTCGAATCAGGCCGTGGCGGCTGCGCGCGCGGGCGCCGAGGTGGTGTTCTGCACCCGCATCGGCAACGACGCGTTCGGTGAGATTGCGCGCGCGACGTGGGCGAGGGAAGGCATCACGGCGCGCGCCTCGGTGATCGACGGCGTGTCCACGGGCGCGGCGCATATTTTCGTGGACGACACCACCGGCATGAACGCGATCATCGTCGCGTCCGGCGCGGCCGGCACCATGAATGCCGCCGATGTCGACGCGATCGAAGCGGACATCGCCGCCGCGAGCGTGTTCGTCACGCAGCTCGAACAGCCGCTCCCCGCCGCGCGCCGCGGGCTCGAAGTGGCGCGCCGCCATGGCGTGATCACCGTGTTCAATCCGGCGCCCGCGATGTCGCTCGACGACGACATCTTCCCGCTGTGCGACTACATTACCCCGAACGAAACCGAAGCCACCGCGCTCACCGGCGTGCCGATCGCGAACGCCGACGACGCGCGCCGGGCCGCCGACGTGCTGCTCGCCAAAGGTGTCGGCGCGGCGATCGTGACGCTCGGCGAGGCCGGCGCGCTGCTGCACTCGGCGACTCGATCGGTCCTCGTGCCGGCCTACCACTGTGGCCGCGTGGTGGAAACCGCGGGTGCCGGCGACGGCTTCACAGGCGGCTTCGCAGCGGCGCTCGCGCGCGGCGACGACGCGATCGCCGCAATGCGATTCGGTTGCGCGCTTGCGGGCATCTCGGTGACGCGTCCGGGCACGGCGCCTTCCATGCCGAAGCTCGATGAAGTCAAGCGCGTATTGAACCAGCCGGCGGACCTGTCCCAGTCATCCTGACCGTTTGCGAAGATTCAAGGAGATCGTCGTCACCATGAAGTCCTTGTTCACCGCTGGAAAACTGTTCGGCGACCGGCAGTTGAATTTTCTGCTGATCGTCAATGTGCTCGTCATGCTGGTCGCGACGTGGCTCTCGCGCGGGCAATTCATCGATATCGACAACCTGCAGTCGATGGGCGGCCAGTTGCCCGAACTCGGCCTGCTCGCACTCGGCATCATGCTGTCGATGGTGTCGGGCAACGGCGGCATCGACCTGTCCGGCGTCGGACTCGCGAACCTCTCAGGCATGGTCGCCGCGCTGGTCGTGCCGCGTTTTCTCAATGGCGACGACTCGCCCGCGCTCTACACGGCACTGTTCTGCGTGATCGTCGTGACGATGGGGCTGCTCGGCGGGCTGCTGAACGGCGTGGTCATCGCGTGGCTGCGGCTCACGCCGATTCTCTGCACACTCGGCACGCAGTTGCTGTTCACGGGCTTTGCGGTGGTGCTCAGCAACGGCGCCTCGGTGCATGTCGACTATGTCGATCCGTTGTCGAATATCGGCAACGGTACCGTGTTTCAGGTGCCGATCGCCTTCTGCATCTTCATCGCGGCGCTCATCGTATTGGGCTGGTTGCTCAAACGCAGCCCGTTCGGCCTGCGTCTCTATCTGATGGGCACGAATCCCAAAGCGGCGTTCTATGCGGGCATTCCGCGCGCGCGGATGCTGATCATCACTTACACGATGTGCGGCGTACTCGCGTCGCTGGCCGGGTTGATCAGCGTGACGCATACGTCCAGCGCGAAATGGGACTACGGCAATTCCTATCTGTTGATCGCGATCCTGATTGCAGTGATGGGCGGCGTGAATCCCGCGGGCGGTCATGGCCGCATCATCTGCGTGTTTTTCGCCGCGACGGTGCTGCAGTTTCTGTCGAGCCTGTTCAATCTGATGGGCGTGTCGCAGTTTTTCGGCGATTGCGCGTGGGGGTTTCTGTTGTTGCTGTCGCTCGCGTTTGCGGGTGGCGAGCGGGTGCGGGCGATCTTCGGCTTCGGCGGCGGCTCGGGCGCTGCCCCGAAACGTTAGTGCGCTATCCGGACGCGCAGCATCACCGAGGTTTCAGTACGCGACGGACAACGAGCCCTGATTGTCCGTGACGGTGGAGTGGGGCGACATCGAACGATAAAGGAGACATCGCATGAAATTGACTCGACTGGGCGCCGCGCTCGCGGCAGGCGCGCTGACGGTAGGCGTGATCGCCGCGGCGCAGGCTGCCACCAACGAGACGATCGTCACGGTCGTCAAGGTGACCGGCATCAACTGGTTCAACCGGATGGACGACGGCGTCAAGCAATTCGCGAAGGACAACCCCGGCGTGACCGCCTATCAGACCGGTCCCGGCCGTGCGGATGCGGCGCAGCAGCTGAAGATCATCGAAGACCTGATCGCCAAGAAGGTCACGGCGATCGCCGTCGTGCCCTACGACCCGCCGACGCTCGAACCCGCGCTGAAGAAAGCGATGGATCGCGGCATCAAGGTGGTGACGCACGAGGCGGACAACGCGAAGAACACTATGGTCGACATCGAGGCATTCGACAACACCGCCTATGGCGCCGGCCTGAACGAACGGCTCGCGTCGTGCATGCACGACGACGGCAAGTGGGCCGTGCTGGTCGGTTCGCTCGGCAGCCGCTCGCAGGTCCAATGGGCCGATGGCGGCATCGGCAACGCCAAGGCCAAGTATCCGAAGATGAACCTGGTCGAACCGAAACTCGAAACCAATAACGACGGCGAGCGCGCTTATGAAGTCGCGAAGGAAGTGCTGCGCAAGCATCCGGACCTGAAGGGCTTCCAGGGTTCGTCCTCGCTCGACGTGATCGGTATCGGCCGGGCGGTCGAAGAAGCCGGCATGCAGGGCAAGATCTGCGTATACGGGACGGGCCTGCCCACGGAAGCGGGCAAATTCCTCGAAAGCGGCGCCGTCGACGGCATCGCGTTCTGGGATCCGAAGCTCGCCGGCATTGCGATGAACAAGGTCGCGCAAATGTTGATCGACGGAAAAACGGTCGAGAACGGCGCCGATCTCGGCATTCCAGGCTACACGAAGGTGACGGTCGCAAAGGGGCCGGGCAAGGGCATCATCGTGCGCGGGCAAGGCTGGGTGAACGTCGACAAGTCGAATTACAAGCAGTATCCGTTCTGATGTGCCACGGCCACGGCGTCCCCTGATCGCTCGGGGGACTTCCTTCGAGGCGTGTCCACCCGGACACGCCTTAACTCACCACTCGCCATCATGAACCAGGACATATCGTCACCGCAGCCGCAAGCCCACGCGTCTCAGCCGTTTCTGCAAGTCGTGGGCGTGCATAAGCGCTTCACCGGCGTGCATGCGTTGCGCGGGGTGAGCCTGTCGTTCGAGCGCGGGCAGATTTACCATCTTCTCGGCGAAAACGGCTGCGGCAAAAGCACCCTCATCAAGATCATTTCCGGCGCGCAACCGCCTGACGAAGGCGAACTGATCATCGAAGGCGTGCGCCACGCGCGTCTTTCCGCACTCGAATCGCTCGCGGCGGGAATCGAGACCGTCTATCAGGACCTCTCGCTGCTGCCCAATATGAACGTGGCGGAGAACGTCGCGCTCACCGCGGAGCTGGCGACGCACGCGGGCCGGCTCGCCCGCACGTTCGACCGGCGCGAGCTGGCGCGCACGGCCGCGCGCGCGCTCGAAGCGGTCGGCCTGCCCGGCGATGCCGGGTTTCAGGCGACGCTCATCGAGCAACTGCCGCTCGCCACGCGGCAACTCGTGGCGATCGCCCGCGCGATCGCCAGCGAGGCGAAGTTCGTCATCATGGACGAGCCCACCACGTCGCTCACGCAAAAGGAAGTCGACAACCTGATCGCCGTCCTCGCCAATCTGCGCGCGCAGGGAGTCACCGTGCTGTTCGTGAGCCACAAGCTCGACGAGTGTTACGCGATCGGCGGTGAAGTGATCGTGCTGCGCGACGGCCAGAAAATGGCGCAAGGGCCCATTGCGCAATTCACCAAAGCGCAGATCAGCGAACTGATGACGGGACGCCATTTGTCGAACGAGCGCTATCGTGAAGGTGCGATTGGGCAGGACGTCGTGCTCGAAGTGCAGGGTTACACGCGCGCCGGCCAGTTCAGCGATGTGTCGTTCGCGCTGCACGGCGGCGAAATTCTCGGCGTCACCGGTCTGCTCGATTCGGGGCGCAACGAACTCGCGCGCGCCCTCGCGGGTGTGGCGCCCGCGCAGTCGGGGCAGGTGAGGCTGGATGGGAAAAGCATCCGCTTGCGCACACCGTCGGATGCGAAAAATCATCGCATCGGCTATGTGCCGGAAGACCGGCTGAACGAGGGGCTCTTTCTCGACAAGCCGATCCGCGACAACGTCATCACCGCGATGATCTCCAGTTTGCGCGACCGCTTCGGCCAGATCGACCGCACGCGCGCGCAAGCACTCGCGCAACAGACGGTGAAAGATCTCCAGATTGCGACGCCCGATATCGACAAGCCAGTGCAGTCGCTCTCGGGCGGCAACCAGCAACGCGTGCTGATCGGCCGCTGGCTTGCGATCGATCCGCATGTGTTGATCCTGCATGGGCCGACTGTCGGCGTCGACGTCGGGTCGAAGGACATCATTTACCGCATCATGCAGCGCCTCTCGCAACGCGGCATCGGCATCATCCTCATCAGCGACGACCTGCCTGAACTGCTGCAGAACTGCGATCGCATTCTGATGATGAAGAAGGGCCGCGTGGCGAGCGAATATCAGGCCGACACGCTGAGCGAAGCCGACCTGTATCACGCGTTGCTTTCAGAAGCCGCATAAAGGACGTTCCTACCCATGAACTCGCGCATCGATTCGCGCATGAAGCAGACCATGACCACGCCGATCATTGTCGAAGTCGCACCCGAGGTCAAGCCGCCCAGCTTGCGGGCGAAGCTCGCGCGCAATCCGGAATGGTTTACCGTCGCGTTGATCGCGGTGACGTGCCTGATTGTCGGTGCGATCAACCCGCGCTTTTTCCAGTTCGCGACGCTATTCGATCTGCTGCATTCGGCCACCACCATGTCGCTGTTCGCGCTCGGCACGCTCGTCGTGCTCGCGTCCGGCGGCATCGATGTCTCGTTCACCGCGATTGCCGCGCTGACGATGTACGGCATCACCAAGGCAGTCTTCGCGTGGTGGCCCGACGCGCCGTTTGCGCTGATCCTCATCGCCGGCGCGTTGGGAGGCGTGGTGCTCGGCATCGTCAACGGCTTGCTGGTGCACCGGCTAAAGGCGCCTTCGCTGATCGTCACGATCGGCACGCAGTATCTGTTTCGCGGGCTGCTGCTGACCTTTATCGGCACGTCGTTCTTCATGAACATTCCGCACAGCATGGATCGCTTCGGCCGTATTCCGCTGTTTTTCTATCACACGAGCGATGGTTTGCGCGCGGTGCTGCCCGTGTCGGTGCTAGCGCTGCTGGCGGCCGCGGTCGTCACATGGTGGCTGCTGAACCGGACGATGATGGGGCGGGGCGTCTATGCGATGGGCGGCAGTCTGGCTATCGCCGAGCGGCTCGGCTACAACCTGCGCGCGATCCATCTGTTCGTGTTCGGCTATACGGGGATGCTCGCGGGCATCGCGGGCATTCTGCATGTGTCGAACAACCGGCTCGCGAATCCGTTCGACCTCGTGGGCTCGGAGCTCGATGTGATCGCCGCGGTCATCCTCGGCGGAGCGCGTATTACGGGCGGGACGGGGACGGTGGCGGGCACGTTGCTCGGTGTGGTGCTCGTCACGCTGATCAACAGCGTGCTGATTCTGGTCGGCGTGCCGAGCACCTGGCAGAAGGTGATTATCGGCGCCTTCATTCTGATCGCGGGCACGCTCTTCGCGTTGCAACGCAAGGGTTGAACGCAGTTGCTGTTCGCAGAGTGACCGCGTGGCGTGCTTCCTTGCACGTCATCGCCCTCCATTGCGCTCCATTGTGCTCCGGAACGCGCGGCAAGCGGGCTTATTTGCGTTTGCGGAGCGTCTGGCCTTTTTCGGTGATGATGGAGTCGAAGTCGTCGACTTGCGAAAAGCGCACGGCTTTGACTACGCCGAACTTGCTCTGGTCCACTACCAGATGACTTTCCACCGCGCTGGCCATGGCCGCCTGCTTGAGCGCGACTTCATGAAAATTCCAGCACGTGACGCCGCGCGCGGTGTCCACACCGCCCGCGGAAATGAAGGCCTTGTTGATCCCCATGCGGCGTAGCATCTCGAGACTTTCTTCACCCGCGAACGAATCCGACGACGGCACGTAGACGCCGCCCAGCAGGATCATTCGCACGTTGGGCTTGCGCCGCAAAATTTCCGCGACGTTCAACGAATAGCACACCACCGTGACATGACGCTCGAGCGGAATCAGCCGGGCAAGCGTGGTCAGTGTGGTGCCGCAATCGATAAAGATCGTTTCATGATCGACGACGAGTCCCGCCGCAATCGCGGAGGCTTCGGCTTTGGCCTGCGCGAAGTGGTCTTTCTCTTCTTCGAGTGAATAGCCGGCGTTGTTCGGTACGTCCGTCGCGCTGAGGATATACCCGCCGAGATACGTGAATTGTTCCGGACTCGCTGCGATGTCGCGCCGGACAGTCATCTCCGACACGCCCAGCAGGCTCGCGGCATCGCGCAAGCGCATCACGTTTTGCCTGGCCAGCGCATCGGCGAGGGCGCGGAGACGATCGGGTTTCAGCATGGTGATCCTGTCGCGCGGTGTGAGGAGCGTTATGTTTTGTTCGATTTGGTGAAAGGATTATAACAAGAGGTGGGGTGTGGGGCGAGTGGCTTGAAGGTGTTCACGGATTTTTGCTGCGGCAGCGCCAAACCTCGGATCTTGCGTCCGGAGCAGGTCAGACCAACCGTCATGCCGCGGTCGATCTGTACCAGTTCGCCCGGACACGCACGGCCCGCCCGAGGCTGATAGACCGCCGCCGGCCTCATCGAGGGAGTCCTTGATGTTCACCGAAGCGCACGACGCGGAGGGTGCGGTGCGCCGCGACCTAGCAAACTTCTATTTCTTCATTATCATCAACTGGTCAAAATTGACGGCGCATTCAGCCTCTGGAGGCGCGCCGTTCCTGGTCATATGGAAATTGTCGTCTCGCAGATCGAACTGCCAGTTCATGATGGAAGGAGGCAAGGTAAGTGGGCGTTGCTCGCACATGTCATGAACCGAGGCCACGGCGTTTATATAGTGAGCCTGTTTCAACATGATGTAGCCTGCGACACTTGCCGCCGCCAGCAAAGAGTTCAGCAGCCCTAGAGCGATTATTGCGTAGAAGATCCGACGGCTATTGGAGAAACCAGCGGCAGCCAGAAGCGGAGCCGCGTAAAGCATGGGAACGTACCGTGCCCACCAGGATTGAGGATGCAGCAGAACGATCACCAGCGTCGTCAGCAAATAGATCTTCACGATGTTCGCGTCCTTCTTTCTTCCGAACATAGCGATCACGCCAAGTACCAGCATCGCCCCAAAGAACGGACCAAATCCGGAGAAGCGTGTATCTGCCGTATGGAGCGCGACGAACGCGGCGCGCAGATGTTCCTTCGACGGTACGAATGTCGGCTCCGCTCCCGCGCAATAAGTACAGTTACTGGGCAGGGAGAAATAGGACAGAACGAGTCTGTGCAACGGATTCATGCTTAGAAAATGCGGGGACGCCTGACGGCTCAAGATATCTAACTTCTCCTTGCCAAGAATCGGATAGAAGACGTGCTTGCCGGCGAGAACATTCTGCATGTAAGGCGAGTAGCCGACGATCAGAACAGCGACGACCGACCAGACTGCAAGTTGCCCGAATACCTTTCGATGACTTCGCAGAAAACCATGCCTGGTTTGCGCGACAAGCGCCGCAGCGAAAATCACCAGTATGGAAATGCCGGCGAACACTGGGCCAGTCATCTTCGAACCAATGAGAAGTACAAGTGACGCGCCTAACTGGACAGCGGAGTACGGTCTTTTCCAGACCGCGAAGAGAAGATTGACTGAGAAGATGGTCCAGCAGTAATAATGCGCCGCATCGACATATAGCGTTGTTATCTGCCCTAACGCGACCGGATTGTAGACGCACACGACCGCCGCGGCGAGCGCGGTTCTACCCGAGTGTCCAGCGCTTCGGAATACCTGCGCTAAGCAAACCAATGTGGGAACGCTAAGCAACAAGGTGAAGGACTTGCCGCTGTTAAAGCGTGTAGTCAGGACGTGGGCGGTGTATGCGAAGAATTCAAACGCCTTCGGGTAGTGCTCCGCCCAGAACATGCCGCTAATTTCGTGCGCTCCGATTACCCCGGTGGTTTGTTGATCCAGCGCAAGGGCCACAGCGCCATGGTAATTCAAACCATCGTAACTGAACTCACGCAGGAATCCATAGGAAACTAACACGACGGCTACAAACGCTATCGCCAGAATCGCCGTGCGCCATTCGGCACGGGATAGGTATCCATAGAACCCGATTGCCAGCAGAATGACCAACCCGAGCAGAGCCCGCAAGAATGGCGTATGGAAGCCCGCGTTGTACAGCACTGCGGCATAAAGCGACGAAGCAAACACGAATACAACGACGTGATCGGAAAATTGGGTCCAACGAATCCGTTCAAAGGCATTTCTCATCGATGTCAACATGAATGGCCTTTTTGCTGTTGAAGGGGACGCCGTACTCTCGCCAACTGAGAGTGTCCTGTGGACCTCCGGTGCAATGAGTGACACCCAGATTCGAGGCCGCTACTGCAAGACGCACTTCTACTGCTCTGTGATCGGCTCTGGAAGCCAGAACCCTGGACAATCAGCAGACTTTCATATTGACGCCGTGCGGCAGAGGAGACTTCCGAAAAACATAGCGTGCGAATCATTGGGAAATCGCACGCTCTGCCACAAGCGGGATTGGTTGAGCCGGGCCTGCAATCCGCAGCAGAAAGCGGCCAGTCAATATCGAATACGCGGCCCTGTCGAGCACAATTGTTCCCACACATTGTGCCGTTTGCGGTCAAAAAATCTGGAACCATGGTAGCGCGCTTTTGTGTCGGACGGGACGCGAATACACAAGAGGACTAAATCCTGTCTCCAGAGAAACGGATCTGCATCGTACGGGCATTAGTTAGCATTGACGCGCATTTTTTTAGGCGAAATCGGTCACGACCTCCGCTCCCTGCGCCACTGAACACCCAAGGGACTTCGCCGTGAAGAATTCGTGTGCTAGGTTGAAGATGACGCGTCGCACCGCATGACCTCGAGGTCGTGCGTCAGGGCTGCTTGCAGCTTGGCGACCGAGGGCGCGCCTGCGCATGGCGTGAAGTTACGTCGGCAACTCCTCGAGGCTACTGATGGCTGGTGCAACTGTCCCCCTTTGCGTCGATCTGGACGGCACACTGACGCACAGCGACGTTTTGATCGAATCGTTCCTTATATTGATCAAACAGAATCCCCTCTACGTTTTCCTTTGCATAATTTGGCTACTGCGCGGCAAGGGGCACTTGAAGGCCGAGATCGCCGCTCGCGTGGCGATCGATGTGTCATTGCTTCCATACAACGCGCGCCTGGTTGATTTCCTAAGGCAGGAACGGTCTCACGGCCGCGATCTCTATCTATGCACCGCCGGTGATCACCGGTACGCCGAGCAGGTCGCTTCGCACTTCGGCTTTTTTAAAGGCGTGATGGCGAGCGATGCGTCGCGCAATCTTTCCGGCTCGCACAAGGCGCAAACCTTGTCCGCCACGTTCGGCATACAAGGTTTCGACTACTGCGGCAATGCACGCGCCGATATACCCGTGTGGACGCTGGCCCGACAAGCGATTGTCGTCGGAAGCAAGAGCATTGAGGCGGCGGCGAGGAAGGTGAATCAGACGACTGTTTTCTTTGAAGAATCGCGCCCGTTCATACGGCTCGCGCTCAAGGAAATGCGGGTTTATCAATGGGTGAAGAATCTGTTGATCTTTTTGCCACTACTTGCTTCCCATCGTTTTACTCAAGTCGATACTCTGGTCGACATGGGAATCGCATTCCTTTCGTTCTGCTTTTGCGCGTCGTCGGTATACCTGTTGAACGATATGCTCGATCTCGATGCGGACAGGCGGCATGTCCGAAAGCGCGATCGTCCGTTTGCGTCAGGTAAGCTGCCTCTTCTAGCAGGCATTATATTGATGCTGGTGCTGCTCTCTGCGTCCGCCAGCCTTGCAATCATGTTAACGCCTGCGTTCCAGCTCGTGCTGACGGGCTACGTGGTGATAACACTCGCCTATTCCTTTCGTCTGAAGCGGATAGTGTTGATCGACGTATTCGTGCTCGCGGCGCTCTATACGGCGCGTATCGTTGCGGGCGGTGCGGCCGGCAATATTGTGCTGTCCGACTGGTTGATCATGTTCTCCCTGATGATTTTCCTTAGTCTGGCGATGGTCAAGCGCTATACGGAACTGGACAAGATCCAGCGAGACGGCAAGACATCGGCAGCAGGGCGAGGCTATCTGGCGGACGACATGAGCATCGTGCGCTCGTTCGGGACGGCGGCGGGCTACGTTGCGGTGCTCGTGCTTGCGCTCTATATGAATTCGAGCGATGTAACCGTGCTGTATCGTCATCCTCACAGGCTTTGGGTTCTATTTTGCCTGCTCCTGTATTGGATCAGCCGCGTCTGGATGATCGCGTTCCGGGGAAAGATGAATGACGACCCGATCGTCTTCGCAATCAAAAATCGGGGGAGCCTGTTGATCATCATGTTGTGCGTCTTGACTGTGATCGCCGCAACGTGAAGGCACATCCGGCGTGGAGGTGCATCATACCGTTACGTTTGAAAAACGACTTTCTAAAAAAGGAGGAATGTCCCTCGTCGCGTATTGAACTATGTCGCAATTGATCACGACGTCGACTTCCGACAGAGAAGCGTTGAATCGCGAGTTCGCAAGATCCCGCTCAGATCAACCGATCCGGCTTTGCCAATGGTGCTCATTTCGTAAGCGCCCGCTTCGAATTGCTTGACGCACTCGCCCCCCCAGAAAGCCCCCCCGAGGCGCCAGTCACCAGTACCCACCTAACACAACTCGGTTTCCGTCGAGGGGTATAGCGATGAGATAGCGCTGAGCCCATAACACGCAATGCGCCATGATGTGGGGCTCAGCCTACTCCGAACTCTTTACGCATTCACGATGAAGCTTGGCGGATGCGCAATAACCGCTCGCTGAATGCACGGTCGGGCTCGCGCGAGATTGCAGAAGTTATGGTCTCCGCGGGTATCGATACGGTGCCCCCCCCGAAAAGAGCATTTCGCGTGATCGACGAACGAAATAAACTAAAGGCCGTTCAAGACGAAGTGCTGAAGTTCTCGGCCGAAAGGGGCAGGCGATAGCTGTCGCCTCGTGCGCGACAAGACCTACGCATCTCGTCGCAGATAACTTACTCGAGATGATTATAAAAGGGTCGAGTCCCATCAAATTAAGCAGGGAAATCCCTTAATCAACCGAAGAAAGCAAGGATGTTCGCGACTCGCAAAAATGGCGGGGAGGATCATGCTTTATGTCTGACATTAGCTAAATTTCCTTTAAGTGTCCGCGTGAAATGGGTATTATTTACGCCGCTGGCGCCTGAAGCACGAATTTTTTGCCCACGGTCTCGACGTACGTTTCTTCGGTGAAACGTTTGCGGCGGTCTCCGCAAGCGGCGTTGAAACATGGCTTGGTTCATGGAGTAGCAAGCCTGACCGGGCAGATTCATAGACCTTGGCGTCGCATGACGCTGGATTTGCAGTGCACGTATCAACGCCGTGCGGGATGGGCCGAAACACGCTGCTGAGGAGTCCTAGTTGATTCGTCCCCGCGTCTGCGGCTTTAATTATTAACAGCGCCACAGAACTGACATTTGGGCTTTTATTGTGGGATTTCTCGACAGCACTATTCTCGGTGAAAAAAAGACATCCACCTATGGATCGTCTAAGGCCTCTGGGTGGAAGCCATCTTATTGGCGCATGCGGAGTGGGGCTGGAAGACAGCAGCAGCAACGAATCCTTGCAGAAGTTACCGAATCAAACGGGTTGCTCGGGCATGCGGTGAAACGTTTGCTGTGCCTGCGACGCGCGAAGTTCAGCGGTCCTCCGATCATCTTCTTTTTGTGGGTGATAAACAAAATAATGGCGCACAAACGAGTGCTCCATTAGTCCGGGATGTATGCCTGTCAAAAAGAATTCGCTTTACCACACGATTATTTCATGTGATTTACAGCACTGCGGTATGTAGACGAAGCAAAAATAATTGCTCGTTTATCAGCACTACTAATTAGCCCGCGGCCGGATTGGCGCGCGTATCTACTTACTCGAAGCGCCATAAATAGATTTTTGGGGTTTCTTTATCGAGAATTTTCTCGACAGTGGAATTATTTGCCATGCTAAAAAAACGACGTCAATTCATCAGCGGCCTTGCGGCTATCGGAGGAAGCTACCTGTTGAGCGCGTGCGGCGGCGGTGGCGGGGACGATAGCGGCAACAGCACTGGATCGGCCGTTGCCGACGCCAAAGCACATGCCGCCGCTTCCGCAAGCGGTACCACCATCCCTTCGGCAAGCTCGATCACCGACAGCTCCGGCGCTGTCTGGACGCTATCGGGTGGCGCGGTATACAGAAACGGCGCGAAAGCCGGGAATACCTCCAACGTAACACTCATCATTTATTACGGCACCACCGTTTATTGCAAGGGCAGCGGCGGCCAGTTCTATTCGTGGAACGGTTCGGGGTGGATAGCATGCCTCGACCCGCGTATGGGAGGCACATCGGCGGAAGGTACCACGCTGCCCGCTTCGCCCTACATTATCGACAGGCTGAACACGGTCTGGACGCTCGTGAATGGCGTGGTTTACCGCAACGGCGCGACTGTGGGCAACACGTATAACGTGTCCTTAGTCCTCTGGTACGGCGGCAAAGTCTGGCTTCGCGGCACGGGCGGCCAGTTCTATGTGAACGTGGACGTGCGCAGCGTGGCAGCCCAATGGCTGCCCGCATCCGACCCGCGCATCGCAGCGGCGCCTGCTGCTGGCATGTTCTACGGTGTCAACGGACACTATGACTACACCTACACACCAACTCAGCTCGTATCGCTCCTCAAGGGCATGGGCTGCACGTCGTATCGCGTGGGGTGCACGAGAGATCAGAACCAGATCAACGCTGTGGTCAAGATCGCGCAGGCTTTCCAGAGTGCTGGCCTCAAGCTGCTCGTTCTGATTAATCAGGGCGTTACAAATGCCAGCGGCCAGCTCTACCCGAACGAAGTCGCAGCCTATCAAGACAACATGGCGGGTGCGAAGAAGGTTGCCGCAGCATTGGCGCCGTATGGCGTGACGATGTACGAATGCGGCAACGAACTAACGCGCCAGAACGCCACTGTCATCGATTTCTCGTACGCAGGTGCGTTGGCCGTGGACTTCAACAACACCAACTGGCCGATCATGCGCGGTGCGATGCGCGGCATGATGGACGGCGTCAAGTCGGTTCAGCCATCGGCCAAATGCGGTATCAACTTCTGCGTGGCGGACATTGGCGCGGCGGACGCGCTGTGGGAAGGGATGCAACCCGACGGCACCAGCGGCCATCAGCCGTTGCGCTGGGACATTACCACGTGGCACAACTACGCGGCCTACGGCGACATCTTCGCCATTGGTAGCGACGGTAAGGGTCCGACGTTCGACCTGCCAACGTATTGCAAGGCCCGCTATGGCGTGCCGTTCATGATCACTGAATGGAACACGGGTCCTTCGGAGACCGAGACCTCCCGCGCGAGCTACATCACGTCGCAACTCAGCGAGTTCTATGCGGCGCGCAAATCGCATAACATCCAGTCGGTGATGTATTACGTGCTCGACAGTGGCGACAACACCTACGGCATCATGAACAACGGCTCGCCGATCAGCCAGCCTTACAGTGCGTTCACTGCTTTCGCGTCCGCCCACCCGGACAATTAAACGCAAGGCAATTGGCGTTTCAATGCTGCTAGCACCAGCTGCAAAACGAACCTGAGCTCTTCGCTCAGCGAAGAGGTCAGGTTCGCATCTCTACGTTCCCCAAGCCCCCAAAACCGCGTTCTTACGTAACGACGCGCGTCACACATTTCCTCTGCTTTCCCGGTGCGCCTGTTGCCACGGGCCGGCATCGTGGCACGGATGTTCATCCGCGGGTCAAGCGTTCAGGCTGCCCCTTCGATCGTACCCTTATTGACCCGGCTCGCGTAGGACCATCGGCGGGACACACGAACACCGCGCCTATCGCAGGCGAATACGGCACCACGTTCCTTGCGTCCTTCGACTGACTTCGCGCGGATGAGCATCTTTGTCGGTCGAGGGCTATCGCTTCTGATCGGATGACGTAAGACCGAGGCTCGCGGGGCAACGCTTCCGATGCTGAGTGGTCGCCTCGCCTTGTCTCGAGAGTAGGAGGCGTGTCCCGTCGCGATACGGGTATCGAGTCAAGAAGCGCTGGCCGGAATCGACTGTTATTCAACGTTTTGCGACTGTATCGCCCCACTTTGCGCCGCAGATGCCTCGTTCATCGAACCGGCGCCTAACATTCATTTTTCTAAATGAACCACTACGATTGGTGTGTGACGAGGCTTGCCCGAGTACCGTCGGCGCAACGCGCGGATATCGAGGCGAAGGCGTGTGACATGCAGAGTTTGCAGGGTAACGTGGACGCCCTGGCATCTCTATCTGGAGCTACAGATGGATATCGATTCCCAAACCATGCCTTCTAGCCAGCCGATCTTTTCGAAAAGAATTTTGGCGAAGCGTGTTAGCACCAGGAAGTTGAGCTACATAGTCGACCGGTTATCGTTTCATAGACTTAATGGGCTCGCGGAGAAGCATCTGCGCGCAAGAGGCCACAAGATGGCCGTATTCGCGAATGAGCATATCGGCGGATTTATCCATGTTTTCGGAGTCTACGAGCAGGAGGAACTTGACGTTCTGTTCAGTTTCCTCGAACCGTTGCATGACGTTTTCCGCGCGGGCATCGGGTTAGACATCGGTGCCAATATCGGAAATCATAGTCTGTACTTCTCGAGAATATTCGATGAGGTGCATTGCTTCGAGCCGGACCCTTCGACTTTTTATTTACTCCAGTTCAATGTCAGTTTCCGGAAGAAAATCGAAGCATTCAACATTGGTCTTGGGGACGAGAAAGGAACATTCAAGTTGTCAGAGGTGCCCGATAACATGGGCGAGTCGGTCATCGTCACGGACCAGATCGAGGCCGATGCCAACGTGAATTGCATCGATGTGCAGGTCGACAGGCTTGATAATCTCGACTACCAGGACAAGAAGCTCTGCTTCATCAAAATGGATGTCGAGGGTTTCGAGCCCAAGGTACTGCGGGGCAGCTTACGCACTATAACAACGCACTGGCCACTGATCGTATTGGAGCAGCATGAAAGTGATTTCGAAGAAGGTGATTCGGAATCGATTTCAATGTTGAGAGATCTGGGATACAAATTTTGTTGGCATCAAAGCGGCACTGTGTCACGAAACACATTTGTCCGCCGCATTTTCAACTTCATGGAAATGTTCGCCGGACGTACGCATAAAGTGGTGACCTCCGATTCCGTTCCACCGGGGAACTATTCGATGCTTATAGCGGTACCTCCGCGCTTCCAAAATCTTCTTCACGTGTGACGAACTGTTGACTTGTCGTTGAACCCCGTCAGGATGAGCCGCACACCGCTTTAATTTGGCGCGTGACGTACGCTACCGATTGAGCCACGCCTCGGCTTTCAATCGGTTCCTGCGCGCGGCGATCGACGAGTGGGATAGGGAAGGCCATGGGACGTCATGCGCCGGAACTCGTCGGGGCAGGGCAGTCGGCACGCTGCACCTCGGTGGCGTCACCGCCGCTTGCGGGCACCGTTGCAGTGAGCCATGGCGGGGCGGTAGCGGACCAAAAAATCAGCCGCTTCGTCATATAGCGAGCTACCTGCAGGAAGAGACAAGTGGATGGCGCGAACGCTGCCGATGGCACGCGCGAGCGTCATGAACTCGTTGCTTCGTCGGCTGGAAGATCACGTAGATTTTCCGCATTGTTCCGTTCACCTGCCACGGTCCTTCGGTATTCGCTTCGAGGAACAACGTATCGGCCGCCGGCAAAGTGGATCGTGTCATCGCCGTCCGGCATGAACGATCCGAAGCCCGCCAGAAAATGCATCACTTCGGCCTGCTTGGCCAAGCCGGCACGATTGAGATGATGATGCTACCTCCAGTGTGCCGGTTCTATCACTGCTCTGCCTCCCCTGCGAGTCCCGCAAACGTTGCACGCGACGAACCCATCACCCGATGCCGGCAGCGACGGCGATACAAGCGTGCCGCCGCGCCGCGCATCGGTTGAACCCGTCGTGGACGAGGAGGTACTGTCCGGCTTTCCATCGCGCCACGCCCCGTGATCAGTTGCAGGGCGAGGCCGCGTAGCGCGGCTACGCAATCACCGAAACGCAAATGCCTGTGGCGAGCGCGATCCTGGGGTCATGGCGATCTAGCGAACCAAGGAGAGCGCGAAACCATTTGAGCTAGTTGGTTCGTGAATTCTTGTTGCTTTTCGATAGAGCATGATTCTTCCACAATAGCCTTACGCGATGCGACGGCGGCAAACAGATTCACGCGATGTAGCCCCCGCCAGGCGCGCCGCGCGCTCATTTGTTTTCATCTGGAGAATTTGCCATGAAGATCGTCGTTATCGGTGGCTCCGGCCTGATCGGCTCGCGTGTGGTCGCCCTACTTGGCGCGGCGGGCCATGAGGCGCTCGCTGCTTCACCGCGTACCGGTGTGAATGCTGTAACGGGCGAGGGCCTGAGCAGCGCGCTCATGGACGCGGACGTCGTCGTAGATGTGGCGAACGCGCCGTCATGGGAGCCGCAGGCGGTGCTCGACTTCTTCCGCACCTCGGCGCGCAACCTCGGCAAGGCCGAAGTGGCAGCAGGGGTGCGCCATCACGTCGCGCTATCAATCGTCGGCTGCGACCGCACGCCGGAGAACGCGTATTTTGTTGCCAAGGTTGCGCAGGAAGAGGGCATTAAAGCGGCGGGCGTGCCGTACACGATCGTGCGCGCGACTCAGTTCATGGAGTTCATCGGCGATATCGCGGATTTCAACACGGACGGCGGCACGGTGCGCATCGGCAACGGCCTGTTTCAGCCAATCGCCGCGGACGATGTCGCGGCGATCCTCACGCAGACCGCGCTTGCTGCGCCGCTGAACGGCACGGTCGACATCGCCGGCCCAGACCGCGCGCCTTTCGCGGAGATCATCACGCGTTATCTGAAATCGATAGGCGACGCGCGCCCGGTGGTGACGGATCGCGAGGCGCGGTACTACGGTGGCCGTGTTGAGGAGCAGTCGCTCGTGCCGCTCGGCGACGCTCGGATCGGCCACCTCAGCCTCGAACAATGGTTCGAACAGGTTAAAAAGCGTTGAGTGACGAGGCAGGACAATGCCTGACCGTATCAAGCAGCCGGTCCAGAGACTGTGACGGCGCGTTCGGCAAACGCTCACGCGATCCGTGCTCGCAATGTTCATGTGCACCTGGCAAGCCGAACTCATCAAAACCGATCGGGCGCAGCCGATGAATCATTCCGCGGATCTGCTGATAGACGAGGCTTGCGCGCTCTTCGGAAGTGCCCGTCAGTGTATGTCCAGCGATGCATGTGCTCGCCGACGCCAAAGGCTGAGCACAGCACCTCGGCGACCATGCTCAGGGCCACCATGCACATGACGTCCCGCCACGCCTAAGGGGGGCGAACCTGGGACGACCGTGGCACGGTTGGACGAATCAATTTCACAGGTCCCTGACTGCAGCGCGATTGCACCGGCTGATATCGAAGCAGTTCTACCGATCGCATCATGCGCTGGTGTACGCACCAAAGGTTCAGGAAGGCTTCCTGAAAGTTTCGGGAGTATTTCCCGCGCTCACGCAAGTGCTTTCGTGCGACGCTTTCAGCCATGGAGTGGCCGCCAGCGCGCCCAATCAGTTTCCGTCGCAACCTTCTGCTCCACGCCGCGCGACAACTCGCCAATAAAAACCAGCAACGACAGACGGGAGACGGCAACGATGACAAGCAAGCTATACAAACCGTTGGGCCTGCAGGAGCTAAAACCCCGGGTCGCATTGCGACTCTCCGTGGCCGCCGTGCTGGCGGCATTGGCGGCAGGTGCATCGGCTCAAACCGAATCTGTTCCTGCCACGCAAACAGAGGGCTCGCCGGAAAGCACCGCTGAAAAGCCGTCGCAGCAAACGACGCAAAACGGGCCGCCGTCGCAGCAGGCAGTCCAGCTTCCCGATATCGTCGTGGTGGGTACGACACCGCTCGTTGGCGTCGGCACGCCGCTGCAACTCGTGCCGGCCAACGTGCAGACGATTCGGGGACGGGATCTCGTCGCGCAGAATTCGCATACGCTGGTTGATTACTTCGCGAACAATCTGCAGAGCTTCGATCTCAACGAGGCGCAGGGCAACCCGTGGCAAGTCGATGTCAACTATCGGGGCTTTACTGCTTCGCCAGTACTAGGCACACCACAAGGGCTATCCGTCTTTCTGGACGGCGTGCGGATCAACGAGCCGTTCGGCGACGTCGTGAACTGGGACCTGATTCCGCAGGCGGCGATCGACACGATCCAGGTGATTCCAGGCTCCAATCCGACCTTCGGCCTGAATACCCTCGGTGGCGCAGTGGCGGTAACGACCAAGAACGGCAAATCGAACCCCGGCGGCGAAGCGGAAGTCCAGCTCGGCTCGTGGGGCCGCAAGCTTGCGCAGATCCAGCAGGGCGGCGTCATCGGCAATACCAATCTCGACTACTACTTCACCGCCAACGCCACCAATGACGACGGCTGGGCCGACCACAACTCGAGCCGTTTGCGCCAGGCGTTCGGCAAGCTGCGCTACATGGATTCGTCAACGACGATCTCCGTGTCGGCTGGCGGCGCAGACAACACGTTGAACGGCAGCCAGACCATTCCGCGATCGTTTCTAAACAATTGGACGCAGGCGTACACGTTTCCGGACACGAATGAAAACCAGCTCGGCTACGTGACCATCAACGGCTCGCACTATTTCACGCCGGACATCCAGTTGAGCGGCAACGCGTACTATCGGCACTACAGGAACGTCAATACGAGCAGCAACGTCAACGACGATTTCGACGTCGATGATCCCGACGAACCGCCGGCTACCAATGCGCAGTCGGATATCGTCACCGATAGTTACGGCGCGAGTTTGCAGCTGACGTTACTGCAGAAACTGTTCGGCAAGAAGAACGAGTTCATCATCGGCGCTGCTGCGGATCTCTCTAACACGCACTTCGCGCAGTCGGCGCAGGACGCTTTTTTCACCGACACGCGCGCAACCGTCGGCGACGGGCCGTTCGTGCAGCAGACCGACGCGAAGACACGCAACGAAAACTACGGTATCTATTTCAGCGATACGTTCTCGTTCAACGACCAATGGTCCATGCTCGTGGCGGGACGCTATAACTGGGCCCGCGCGACGATCGCGGACGAAAGCGGTATTCAGCCGCTGCTCGACAGCCGGCACACGTTCTCACGCTTCAACCCGGCGGTCGGCATCAACTGGAACCCGACTCCATACTTCACCGCGTACGTCACCTATAACGAGGGCATGAGGACGCCGACATCGATCGAGCTTGCCTGCGCGGACCCGGCCGCGCCGTGTTCGCTGCCAAACGACTTCATTGCCGACCCGTCGCTGAAGCCGGTCATATCGAAGACGTTCGAGATCGGAGCGCGCGGCCGTATCGGCAGCAACTCGTCGTGGAGCGCCGCTGCGTTCAGCACGACACTGGATGACGACATCCAGTTCATCAGCAGCGAGGGCGCAGCAAGTACACTCGGCTACTTCCAGAACGTGGGCAAGACGCGCCGGCAGGGATTCGAAATAGCGGGACGTACAAAGTGGGGGCCGCTTGGTGTGAGCGCCAGCTACAGCTACGTGAACGCGACCTACCGTTCGACGTGGACCGAGAGCAGCGGCAGCAATTCGAGCGCCGACGGTGACGGCAACATCACCGTGCATTCCGGCGACCGCATCCCCGGCATTCCACAGAACATGGTCAAACTCCGGCTCGACTATGCCGCCATGGCGCGCTGGAACATCGGCGCCAATCTGACTTACCGCAGCAACATCTTCGCGCGCGGCGACGAGAACAACCAGGATGTGAACGGCACGGTAGCCGGCTACTTCCTGATCGATCTCGACACGACCTTCAACGTGACGAAGCGTTTCCAGGTGTTCGGTTCGATCCAGAACCTGCTGAACAAGCGCTATGCGTCTTTCGCGATTCTCGGGCAGAACTTCTTCAATGGGCCGAACCATACCTTCGATCCGGGCGGAATCAGCAACGAGCAGTTCCTTGGTCTGGGTGCACCGCGCGGCTTCTGGGTGGGACTGCGGTACGCTTGGGATTGACCGGACATTGGCAAGTGCCTGAACGAAGTCACGGCCATGTGAGGCTGCCCGAGGACTCCGACATAAGGTCGAGCTCGCCACAGTCCAAACATGGCGGACCCAGATCGATCTCACGAAGGCTCAGACGGTCGCCGAACCAGCCGCGAGTTCGCGTGATGAAAAGCTCCTGATCATCGGAATTGAAGCGGGCGATCAACGCACTCAACCAGGCGGACGTTTTCTTCGTGATGGATAAAGGCCTCGCGAAGGAGAAGCTGGCCGCGTTGCGAAGGCAGATCGTCGAGCGGTTTATCAGCGGCGACCGCTATCGGACTGTCGAGGAGGCCGGAATCGACCCGGGACTTAAAAAAGGAATCTGCGTGCGGCGGGTTCGGGTCGACCTCGCCGCACTGCGTGACCACACATAGAGCGGGCGATGCGTGAGCCTTAGGCTAAAGCGCGCAGCGTTTTAGCGGCCGCCACCATGTTGGTCAGCGCTGGAATGACTTCTTCCCACTGACGCGTCTTTAGCCCACAGTCTGGATTGACCCACAGGCGCTGTGCAGGAATCCGCTCGGCGGCCTTCTTCATCAGTTGCACGATGTGCTCCTGCGTCGGAATGTTCGGCGAGTGAATGTCGTACACGCCTGGACCAATTTCGTTCGGATAGTTGAAGTTGTCGAAAGCGTCCAGCAGTTCCATGTCTGAGCGCGAGGTCTCGATCGTGATCACGTCGGCGTCCATGTCGGCGATCGACGCGATAATGTCGTTGAACTCCGAGTAGCACATGTGCGTATGGATCTGCGTCTCGTCGTCCACACCGTTTGCGGTGATACGGAAGGATTCCACGGCCCAGTCGAGGTAATCCTTCCACTGCGATCTTCGCAGCGGCAGGCCTTCACGCAATGCAGCCTCGTCGATCTGGATGATACGCACGCCAGCCTTCTCGAGATCGAGCACTTCTTCGCGGATCGCCAGCGCGAGCTGGTAGCACGACACCGAACGCGGCTGGTCGTCGCGCACGAAGGACCAGTTCAGAATCGTGACCGGACCGGTGAGCATGCCCTTCATCGGCTTGTTCGTAAGCGATTGCGCGTACTTGGTCCATTCGACCGTCATCGCCTTCGGGCGGCTGATATCGCCGAACAGGATAGGCGGCTTCACGCAACGTGAGCCGTACGACTGCACCCAGCCGAACTGGCTGAACGCATAGCCGTCGAGCTGTTCGCCGAAGTATTCGACCATGTCGTTACGTTCGGCTTCGCCGTGCACCAGCACGTCGAGCCCCAGAGCTTCCTGCTCACGCACGCTGCGTTCGATTTCGGCCTGCATGGCCGCCTTGTAACCGGCAGCGTCCAGTGCGCCGGCCTTGAACTGGCTGCGTGCATGGCGGATTTCGCCGGTCTGCGGGAACGAACCGATCGTCGTGGTCGGGTAAGCCGGCAGGTTCAGCAGGGCAGCCTGCCTGTCAGCGCGCGCCGGGTAAGCGTTCTTGCGTTGACCGAGTGCCGGATTGATCTTTGCCAGCGCGGCTTTGACTGCCGGGTTATTGACGCGCGGCGAAGCGCGGCGTGCGGCGATGGCGGCACGGTTGGCGGCCAACTCTGCCTTCACCGCATCGCGACCGTGGTTCAGCGCGGCGGCGAGCACCTTCAGTTCATCGAGCTTCTGCAAAGCGAAGGCCAGCCACGAGCGGACTTCCGCATCCAGCTTCTGTTCGCTGTTCAGATCCACTGGTACATGCAGCAACGAGCACGACGGTGCAATCCAGAGGCGATCGCCCAACTTCTTCGCGACGGGTTCGAGCCAGTCGAGTACGCTCGCCAGATCGGTCATCCAGATATTGCGGCCGCTGATCACGCCCAGCGACAGCACGCGATCCTGCGGCAACTGCGCAATCACTGCGTTGACTTCGGCGCGGGCATTGACTGCATCAAGATGCAGCCCCTGCACCGGCAGCTTGCAGGCGAGCGGCAGGTTGTCGAGCAACTGGCCGAAGTAGGTGGCAAGCAACAACTTGACCCTGCCGTTCTCAAGCGCCTCGTAGGCGGCCACATACGCCTGCTGCCATTCAGCCGACAACTCGGTCACCAGAATCGGCTCGTCGATCTGAACCCATTCGACGCCCCGAGCCGCCAACGTGGCGAGCAGTTCCGCATAGACCGGCAGCAGGCGCGGCAGCAGAGCCAGCTTGTCGGAGTCGTCCTTGGCCTTGCCAAGCGCCAGATAGGTCAACGGGCCGACGATCACCGGCTTGGCTTTGACGCCTTGTGCATTGGCCTCGGCCAGTTGTTCCAGCAGGCGCGACGGATCGAGCTTGAACTCGGTGCTGGCGCTGAACTCAGGGACGATGTAGTGATAGTTGGTGTCGAACCACTTGGTCATCTCGCCTGCAGCGACGCCGCCACAGCATGCGCTGTGATCTTCGACGTCCTTGGCCGAGCGGCCGCGCGCGACGCGGAAGTAATTGTCGAGCGCATCGCCGTGAAAGCCATGCACGCGCTCCGGCAGGTTGCCCAAGGTGAAGCTCATGTCGAGCACGTGGTCGTAGAAGGCGAAGTCGCCGACGGCTGCCAGACCGAGGTCCGCCTGATGCGTCCAGTGACGCTGACGCAACTGGGCGCCGAGCGCCTTCAGTTCGTCGAGCGAAGACGCGCCCT
Source organism: Paraburkholderia sp. RAU2J (assembly GCF_003634845.1). NCBI lineage: Bacteria > Pseudomonadati > Pseudomonadota > Betaproteobacteria > Burkholderiales > Burkholderiaceae > Paraburkholderia > Paraburkholderia sp. RAU2J. The sequence goes on along the minus strand of NZ_RBXG01000002.1, from coordinate 1,813,660 downwards.
TCCAGTACGACTCGAGCGCGAACTTCAGTTCGCGCTTCGCGCCGATACGGGGGAAGCCCAGATTGTGTGTCGTTGCCATCGTGTCGCCTTGATTCGGTCAGTTGCGGATGTGTAAAGCGGGATGCGTGAATCGTATAAAAGGCGTCCTATGAAGTAAAATGGTGTTAATTCAACGAATCATTAGTTTTGTTCATGATCGAGAGAATTCATCTGGCTATCGTCCAGGCGGTGGACAGTCACGGCTCGCTTACCGCCGCGGCGGAAATCCTGTGCGTGACGCAATCCGCGCTCAGCCACTCCATGAAAAAGCTGGAGCAGCAACTCGGCACCGATATCTGGTTGCGCGAGGGGCGCAGCCTGCGATTGACCCAGGCGGGTCAATACCTGCTGGCCGTTGCGAATCGCGTGTTGCCGCAACTGGCTCTGGCCGAAGAACGTCTTGGCCAGTACGCGCAAGGTGAGCGCGGCGCGCTGCGCATCGGTATGGAGTGCCATCCCTGTTACCAGTGGTTGCTCAAGGTGGTTGCGCCGTATCTCGCGCGCTGGCCGGACGTCGACGTCGACGTCAAACAGAAGTTCCAGTTTGGCGGGATCGGCGCGTTGTTCGGCTACGAGATCGATCTGCTCGTCACGCCAGATCCGCTCTATAAGCCGGGTCTGCACTTCGAACCCGTGTTCGACTATGAGCAGGTCCTGGTGGTGAACCGCGAGCATCCGCTCGCCAGCGTCGACTATGTGAAGCCGGCGCAATTGACCCGGGAGGTGTTGATCACTTATCCGGTAGAGACCGACAGACTCGACATCTATAACCAGTTTCTGATGCCGGCAGGTGTCACGCCACGGCGCCACAAGGTGATCGAGACCACCGATATCATGCTGCAGATGGTGGCGAGCGGCAGGGGCGTTTCGGCGCTGCCTCGCTGGCTGGTGGAAGAGTATGCCGGCAAGATGAACGTCGTTCCGGTACGTCTCGGGCAGAAGGGCATCGCCAAACAGATCTTCCTCGGTGCCCGCGAAACGGACTCGGAAATTGACTACCTCAAGGCCTTCATCGAACTGGCGCGCAAACCCAGTCATCGCCGATCAGCAGGGGAGTGAGCGTGGCCAACCCGGATGTTCCCGATAGCGACCAGAAGCCCGCGCACATCGTCGCTGCGCAAGCGAGCCCGTGCGATGAGCTCATCATCCGCACGCAGCCCACCGCGGCCGACCGCCCGTGCCGGCGCAAGCGTCTTGCGCTCACTGCGACTATCCTCGGATCGAGCATGGCGTTTATCGACGGCTCCGTCGTCAATGTCGCGCTGCCCGCCATTCAGAGCGAGCTGCGCGCGAACGTCGGGGCGATGCAGTGGATCGTCAACGCCTACCTGCTCTTTCTCGGGTCCCTCGTGCTGGTGGGCGGATCGATGGGCGACAAGCTCGGCCGCCGCACGGTGTTCATCGCGGGCATCGGGATCTTCACGCTGGCGTCGGCCGCTTGCGGGCTCGCGCCGAGCGCGGGCGCACTGATCGCGGCGCGCGCGATGCAGGGCATCGGCGCTGCGCTCTTCGTACCCAGCAGTCTCGCCATCATCGGCGCCGTCTTCGAAGGAGAAGAGCGCGGACGCGCAATCGGCACGTGGGCGGGCATCGGCGCGATCACGTCGGCGGTGGGTCCGGTGGCGGGCGGCTTGCTCGTCGACGCGTTGTCGTGGCGCGCGATCTTCTTTCTCAATGTCCCGCTTGCAGCGGTGACGATCGCGCTCGCGATTGCGTCGGTGCCGAACAGCCACAAGCCCGATGCGCCTCAACAGCTGGACTGGCCCGGCGCGCTGAGCGCGGCAGCGGGGCTCGCCGCACTCACTTATGGCCTGACCCAGGCGTCGGCGCGCGGGTTCGCGCATCCGCTGGTACTGTGCACGATCGGCGCTGGCGTGCTGGTGCTGGCCGCATTCGTGATGGTCGAAGCGAACAGCCGCGATCCCATGGTACCGCTCGACGTGTTCCGCTCACGCGATTTCACCGGCGCCAACCTCGTCACGCTGCTGCTCTACTTCGGTCTGGGCGGCGTACTGTTTTTCCTTCCGTTCACGCTGATCCGCGCACACGGCTACACCGCGACCGAGGCGGGCGCGGCGCTGCTGCCGATGCCGGTCATCATCGGCTTGTTGTCGCGCTTCACCGGCGGCCTGACGGGCCACTTCGGTTCGCGAGTCCTGTTGAGCGCCGGCCCGGCCGTCGCCGGAATCGGGTTCGTGATGCTGGCGCTGCCGCTGGTACGCGGCAGCTATTGGGCCGAATTCCTCCCTGCGCTGGCCGTACTCGGCCTCGGCATGACCATCACCGTTGCGCCGCTCACGACGACGGTGCTGGGCTCGGTGCCGGCCGACCGTGCAGGCGTCGCCTCCGGCATCAACAATGCGGTTGCACGCGTGGCGAGTCTGCTGGCGGTTGCGGTTCTCGGTATCGTGTTCGTGTGGTCGCACCACGCGGCGCTGTCGGCGCGGCTCGACGAACTGCACGTTCCTCAGGATGCACGCCCGACCGGGCAGTTGCTCGAGCCGGACACGCAAGCCGGGGCGCAGCCGGCGATGCACCAGACGGCCGTGGCGCTGGCGCAAGCCGACGCGATCGCAGACGCGCTGCGCGCTGTCGCGCTGGTGTCCGCCGCATGCGCGTTCGCAGGAGCGGGTCTCGCCCTCGCGACCATCCAGTCGCGTAAGTGATGTGCGCGGCGTCGCCGGCCGCGTCTGCTTGCCGTATCGCGACAGGTCGGGGAAGTGAGCCGATCGGCAGGCAGAAGGCGCGGGAATTCAAGGACCGAAAACCTGCGCCCAAGGTCGGGCTCAGCGTAACGTCACGGCGCGCAGGCGCCCATTGCCTGGCGGGATGAAGCGCCCGATTCAAACAAATGAAATTGAAAAAATCGGTGCGGTGATACCCGGCTTCGGCTGTTTGCGGAACCGGGCGATAAGTGGAAGAGGGGCCACCGACGCGGTCGACTGCTGCACCGCGGATGCGAGAAAGCCTCGGCGTTGGCCGTAGTGAGCCGGCGAAACGTTTCACCAAGCAGTCATTTTTTTCTGGGTGTCGGCAGGTGAATGCCTCCCTCGTCGGCACGACGCGTTCAGGCGTGATGGAGGATACTTGCGTGGCATCAAGTCAACGCATCCTGCCAGGATATTGCATATGAAGACACTTTTTCTACCGACTCTTTGCGCCGCGTTGTTCTCGTTCGGCGGTGCAGCGCACGCGCAGGTCGACCAATCGGAGCCTCAGCTTCTGATCAGGACCGCGACACAACAGATACTCGACGAGGTGCGCACACAAGCGATCGCGCCAGACGATATTCCCCGCATCATGGATATCGTCAACCGGGACATTATCCCGTACACCGATTTTCGCCGCACCACGTCGTTGACGATGGGCCGTTATTGGCGCACGGCTACGCCCGCGCAGCAGCAACAACTGATCGAACAGTTCAAGATGCTCCTGATCCATACCTATTCGGGTGCTATCGGTCAGCTCCGTCCAGACCAACGGATCGACTACCCGCCGATACACTTCGCTCCGACCGATACGGACGTGGTGGTGCGTACGATTGCCATCAGGAACGGCGAACCAGCCGAGATCGACTATCGGCTATACAGCACGCCGCAGGGATGGCGGCTGTATGACCTGAATGTGCTCGGCGTCTGGCTGATTCAGACATATCGGCAGCAGTTCAGCGACAAGATCCGGGAAAGCAGCGTTGACGGTCTGATCCAGTTTCTCGCTGAGCGCAACCAGCAGCTCGCTTCGGGCAAGCAGTAAAGCGACCGCCGGCATGATGGCGTCAATCGCGATGCGGCGGTCGCGTCGGGTTCTTCATCATCGGCTTGTTAATGGCACACGCGCACAGCCGACATGCGGAATCATCGAGCATTTGGGCGTAGCATAGAATAGGGCGCCCGAACCGGCGGGACATGGAGCCGATCCAGGTCCAATGGGAGATGTTCGCCACCCCCTTCTGGCGGCGGCGGTAAGCATGGAATCGCTGGCGTTGCTTCCTCTATCTGGCGGCGCTGAATGCCAGGGCTAACCCACGCACATTCCAGCGCTTCAGGCATAGTCCGAGCGTCCAGCACGCAAAAGGGAGGCGGTATGGAGCGAGAGTTGAAGCTACGAATTCCTGCCGAAGATCTTGAGAAGTTGCGTCACGCACCTCTGCTTGCGCAAGCGGAAGGCGCAGCAGGCGCTCCCACATTGCTGACAAGCACGTATTTCGACACCCCCGAACTTGCTTTCCACTGGTGCCGGGCTTCCCTTCGCGTGCGTTGCATCGGCGACGAGCGGCTCCAGACCTTGAAGCTCGAAGGATCGGCACGGGCGGGCCTGTTCGACAGGGACGAATTCGAGCTGCCGGTCGATAGCGACACGCCCGATCTGAAGCTGCTGCAAGATCAGATACCCGCTGATACCGACTGCGGCAGATTGATTTGTGACGAATCGACTGCCGCCCGCCTGAAGCCCGTATTCGTCACGCGCATCAATCGATCCGTTATTCCACTGCGTTTGCCGTCTGGAGACGAACTCGAAGTGGCGCTCGACGAGGGGATCGTCGAGGCGGACTCGGGCTCGGTTCGAATCGCGGCTGTGGAGTTGGAGTTGAAACAAGGGCAAGCAGAAAGCCTGTACGGCCTGGCGCTTGAACTCCTCGACACCGTGCCCCTGCGCATCGACCATCTCAGCAAGGCCGATCTCGGCTACGAACTGCTCGTAGCGGCCCATAGCGACGCGATAAAGGCGCAGCCGGTGCATCTGGGAAGGCGCGATTCGCTCGAGGATGCATTCTGCAGTATCGCCCACAACTGTCTGGATCAGATCCATGCGAACGAACGTGGCGTAGTGTCTGGCCACGATCCGTCCTGTGTACATCAGATGCGCGTGGGGCTTCGTCGCCTGCGCTCGGCCCTCGATCTGTTTGCGAAAGTGATTCCCGCCTATCCCGGTCTTGACGAAGAGCTGCGCTGGATTGCATCGGAACTCGGTGCTGCACGCGATTGGGAAGTGCTCGCGGGATCGACGCTCCAACAGGCGGCGACAGGCAGGAACGCGGACGAGATCATCCCTGTCCAGCAGGCGTGCGAGCAGATCGCTGTGAGCAACCGGCAGCGCGCGGCCGCCGCGGTCGAGTCGGTTCGCTATACGCGGCTCGTACTTCAGGTCGCGATCTGGTTGAATCGGAAGGGATGGCGAGAGGGGATGTCCGACAAACAACGCGAGGTCATGGCGACACCCGCCGTGCAGTTTGCAGCGGATGTCCTGCGTCGCCGGCACAGGAAACTGATCCAACGCGGCAAGCGGCTTGCCGATCTGGACGATCACCGTCGCCACCGTGCCCGCATTGCAGCGAAGAAAGTCCGTTATGCCACAGAGTTCTTCGCGTCGCTGTGCGCGAGGCGCGCAGTCAGGCATTATGTCGAGGCGTTGACCGCACTCCAGGATGATCTGGGCTGGCGCAACGATGTCGTTGTCGCCGACCAGCTTCTCACATCGATCGCGAGGACGTCGCCCGACGCTGCCACTGGCGCAGCTTTCGCGCGCGGTTATCTCGCTTCCCGCGCTGCCGCCGATCATGAGCCATTGAAGAAGCTGTGGAAACGTTTTAGACGTCTCTCGCCACCGCGTTAAGCAAGCCTTTGGTTCAGGAAAGTCTACTTTCTGAATTTGGCCCGCACCGGCCCATCGTCGGCGCGATCTGGCGGCCGTTGCTACTTTCCAGAGAGACCTCGGTAACCCTCTATGTGATTGACCGCGTGGAGGGCGGGTGGGGGCACGACGACGAAGACGCCGATGTGATCACCTCGCTTCGCATTCACCTGATGGAGACGGGCTATCCCGGAAACGCTCGCTCCGGGCTCGAAGGTCTCACCACTGTCGCGAGTTTCACCTCGACAGTGCGGCGCCGGCGCTGTTCCGGCTGGGTCAAAACCTCAACGGGTTCTACATTGGAGCTAGGCTTAAACATAGGCGGAAGACTACCTTAAAATTTAAGCGTTACCTCGTGGCTGGTTTTCGACGGGGCCGTTCCAGGACCAGCACAGGTCCCTTCGAACCCTCTTGTCAAAATGGGCAAGTGCTTATAAATGGTGAATGGTGCTGATCAGTTCTCCGTAAGCGCACAACGCACAATTTGGTCCACACGTCAGCTAATCTGCGGAATCAAGATACTTCACCATTTTTCGGTCACACTTCCTGCTCCGGCTTTCTAACGGCGGACGGTCCTGTCTGGCCGGCGGCAGGTGCGTCGACAGGGGTCGCGCTCTGCACGATGTGCAATTCGCGGGTGCGCAACGGCAACGAACATTGCGCGTCAGTCAGTGTTTGCCGCACCTGGCGCGCTAGATCCCAGCGCATGTCCCAGAACGCGCCGACGTTCGACCAGACGCGGATATTCAGCACCGCTGTGCTGTCGTCGAAGCGGCTGACCATCACTTGTGGCGCGGGCTCCCTGAGCGCACGTGGGTCGGCTGCCGCAAGGCTGCGCAGTGCCTGCAGTGCACGATCTACATCGTCGCGCATTGATATTTCCACTTCGAGATCGAGCCGGCGCGTCGGATTGCGGCTGTAGTTGCGGATGGAATTGCTCCACAACAGGCTGTTCGGCACATATTCGCAGATGCCATCGGGTTTGGTGAGACGCGTCGTGAACAGGCTGACTGCCTCGACCGTACCCGCGATACTGCCGGCCCCGCCATCGATAAAGTCGCCGACCTTGAACGGCCTTAACAGCAGCAGCATGATGCCGGCCGCGATGTTCTGCATTGTTCCCTGCAGCGCGAGACCGATCGCAAGGCCGGCGGCGCCGAGCACTGCAATGATGCTGGTCGTCTGGATGCCCAATTGTGACAGCGCGCCGATGATCGCGACGATACGAATGCCCCACAGGCAGATGTCGCAGAGGATCGGTCGCAGCGTGGCGTCCATGCGCGATTGACGCGCAAGAAGCCGGGCCAGCGACAGCGAAACGCGGCGGGCCACCCACCATCCGATTATCAGTATCGATGCGGCGGCGCACAGGCCCAGCGAGAAAGTGGCGAGCGCATTCCAGAGGAAGGTCCATCCGTCCGGATTGATTTCGACGAGGAAATTCTGCATAGCCTTGACGCTCCCTTTTTCGACTTTGCTAATCATATAGCCGGCCTGCCTCCGTTCCGGTAGAACGGCTGGCGTAGAGTCAGGGTGCAAACCCACCGGCTTGACGCGCAGGAGGCCGGCGTCAACAAGTTTAGTGGAATCGACCGGCGCTCGAACAACAGTTTGGCCGTGGTCGTCGTGCAAGCTGATCGGATCACCTGTGAGCCGCGGTTACCCAATGATTCCGTACAGCATGGGTCAAATTTGTGCAGTGCTTTTTTCGGGCCAGCGGTTCACAATTCGCAGGCAGTGCGCCTCGTCAATCCATCAATTCCCGACAACTTGAGGAGGAGAAATGGCTAAGGCCTACGCAATGACGCGCCCGGCGTACGATGCAGTCGCGCGCACGCTGCACTGGCTGACCGTCCTGTTGGTCGCTATGCAGTTTGCGATCGGCTGGACGATGCCGGATGTCCACAAAGACACGCAGCCCGTTAACCTGATCGCCTGGCATCTTGGCGTGGGCGCGACGCTCGTCGCCGTGATGGCAATCCGGGTGATCTGGCGATTGACGCATCGGCCCACGCCGGACGAGCTGCCGCCGTTACTCAGGGTCGTCTCCCGCATAACGCATGTTCTGCTCTACGTCGCCCTGGTGCTGGTGCCGCTGCTCGGCTGGATCAACGCGTCCTCGCGCGGCTGGACGGTCCGCTTGCTGGGCGTCGTGCCGTATCCGGCACTGAGCGAACCGGGCTCGGCCTTCGGTCACGAGATGGGGGATGTACACGGCATCCTCGCATGGGTGCTCTTCGCATTGATTGGCCTGCATGTCGTCGCAGCGTTGTTCCACCGTTTTTTTCTGAAAGACCACGTGCTGCAGCGGATGCTGCCCCACACAGGGCCGCGGCGCGATCAGGTTCGAGACCGTTAAGGTATGCCGATGCCCAAGGCTCACAAAGAACCACATCGCATCAAGGCGATTGGCTGGCTGCGCGCCGCAGTGCTTGGCGCAAACGACGGCATTATCTCGACGGCAAGTCTGATAATCGGCGTCGCGTCCGCGCACGCCGAGCACGGCCATCTGGTGCTGACGGGCCTGGCTGGATTGGTAGCCGGCGCGATGTCGATGGCGACGGGCGAATACGTATCGGTCTCGTCGCAGGCGGATACAGAAACAGCGGCGCTCGCCGAAGAGCAAGCGGAGCTCGATGCGGATGACGCGCGCGAGCATCGGGAGTTGGCGGCGATTTACGTGCGACGTGGTCTCGACATGGCGCTTGCCAAACAGGTTGCGCAGGCTCTAATGGCTCATGACGCACTTGGCGCACATGCCCGCGACGAATTGGGTATCTCGGAGACGACCGCGGCAAATCCATTGCAGGCCGCACTGGCTTCGGCCAGCAGTTTTTCGGTGGGAGCCGCTTTGCCGCTCATCGTCACGGCGCTCGCCCCGCAGCAAGGGGTGGCCGTGAGCATCGCGGTGACGGCGCTGGTTTCCCTCGGAATACTTGGGGGACTTGCCGCGCGCGTCGGGGGAGCGAAGGTGGGTCCCGGCATATTACGGGTTACCTTCTGGAGCGCGCTGTCGATGGGTGTGGCATCCGCGGTGGGCGCTATATTCGGCGCGACTTGAGCCGTGAAATTCTTCCGCGATACAGTCACTCGCTTCCGCGGAGGTTTTCATCCGTTCGCTCAGCTCAAATGTTTTCGGAATGTCCAGCGGCCAAAGCCGCCGTTATTACCACGCCCGCTGCCGTTTTGATGGCCTTCCTGAGCTCTGCCGAATTGGATGTCGGACTTTCCTTGAGTGTCAAATGGCTTTGGTCATGAGGGCCGTTGACGCCGGATACAGCGAAGTAAATTCGTCGGCGCGTCTCACCGTGGCAGGCGCGCAGGCAGCTCGGTCACGGCTCTGATTCGTCGCCCGCGATGTCTTCGATGAACTGCGCCAGTCGAGTGGTGTCGGCGTCCGTCCAGCCCTCGGGAGGCATGACGCTGGCCCACCCCTTGATGTACTCCGACGAGTAGTTGTGTCCGAAAACCGGCGGCACGCCGAGTTGGTTGAGCAGATCGCCCATCGCCTGCACGCCGGAGACGATGGGAAACCAATGCATGGCATCAGGCATGTCGAAGCCGCGGGGCCGAGCCATCCACTCCGGTGGCCACCAAAACGCCTTGGCACTCCAGAAGACGGCCGGATCGGCCGGATGCCGGTGTCCAATGCCACTTGATGCGGGTCCCGGTTCAGCCCGGCCGGTCCAGCGGACTCGTAGCGCCGCACCAGCCGGCTGACCTGACGCTCGCATAGCTGCAGCCGTTCAGCCGCCAGTACGATCGTCAGGCGATGCTGGACGACCGCCTCGATGATCTTCACGCGCTCGAGCTCGTGCATGCTGATCGTGATGAATCCACGTCCGTTCATGGTCTGGCTCCGGGCCGGCTGTGATGCAGCAGCATGCGCCACAGCAAACAGCCCGGAGCAGGAAACCGGCATTTCGTATGAGCCAGAACCGGACATTTCTAAAAAGCTCCGACACGCTTTGTCGAGGCCAGATTGAAATGTCGGGGTCTTAGCTAGATACAGATGTCGGGGTTGAGGTCGATTCTGGGTGTTGGGCTAGGGTTGTCTTGCGGTCCTTTTATATCTCTCTGGAGGGGTTTTTAGCACCGAGCCTCCCGGGTTCTGGTGTGTCCCCATGACTGCCGCATTCCAGTCATCGAGCGTCACTTCGCGCTGCTTCTTCGTGCCAGGTAGCCGCGCCTTCGCACGCACGGGTTCACCGCGGTTCGTGCGTGACGGTGAGCCGGAGATCCGGCGGTTGTCGCGCTGCGCCTGGAGCGCCTGAGCGACCTGCAGCGCATGACCAAGACGCTTGTGCTCGACCACCGCGCCCTGGTCGATCTCGGCAAGCTTGTCGTACTGGACACAGGGCAGGGCGACACCATCGGCACGGATCTCGATGCGTCCGTCCGGATACTCCCACACGTCGATATAGCGGTGAATCAGCCTGCGGTTGGCCGGCGTATCGTCAAGCAGCCAGATCACGCGGTCGTTCAGCAGCGTCAGTGAATCCGAGACCTTGCGCAGAACCCGCCAGGTCAGGACCGCGTCGAGATCCTCGTCAGCGCGCACGGGTCGATGCGCATCGAAAGCGCTGCGTGGCGGCTTCGCAAAGCGCGCGTTATAGGCTGCCATGAAGGCGGGCGCATAGGCGTTGGCAGCCTCGATGGTGCTGATGCCGCGCAGCCGGAGCTCCTTGACGAGCCGGTCCTGCAGCGTCAGGTGGGCGCGCTCGACGCGTCCCTTGGCGGGGCTTGAGTTCGCGCAGAACGTGTCGATGTTCAGCTCGTACATCGCCCGGCCGAACTGTGTAACACCTTTACCCGCTGTCTCCGAGCGTCGCTTCACGTAAAAGACGCTGGCCCTGTCACTGTAGAACGCCACCGGCTTGCCATGCTGCTCAAGATACGCGCGCGTCGCCTCAAAGTAGCTGAAGGTCGATTCGGTCGACGTAAAGTGCAGCATCATCAGGCGGCTCGTGGCGTCATCGACGTACACCAGCAGCGTGCAGGCCGGCGCCCGGTCCTCGAACCAGCGATGGTCGCTGCCGTCGATCTGCACCAGCTCACCCAGACAGGCACGCCGCGCACGCGGCTGGTAGATCTTCGGTGGCCGCTGCCGGCGCGGTACCCACAGGCCGGCGTCCATCATCAGGTGCCGCACGGTTTCCTTCGACAGCACCAGCCCATGACATTCGCGCAGCTTCTCGCACGCCAGCGTCGGCCCGAAATCGGCGTAGCGCTCGCGAATGGTGGTCAGGGCCCGCACGGCCAGTCCTTCATCGAGCTTCCGGTTGCCGGGCGACTTGCGCTTGCGTGAAGCCAGTCCCGCCGCGCCCGATTCCCGGTATCGCGTTACCAGCCGCTCGACCTGACGCACGGTCAGACCCAGTCGCCCGGCGGCACGCCCAGGCTTGAGCCCCATGTCCACCACGGCCTGGATCACCTTCAGACGGTCGAGTTCGCGCATGTTCAATGTCACCAGTGCGGCTGGGCTCATGACTGGCTCCTGCGACCACGCTGCAAAATGCCAGCTTGCCAGCCACGGTAAAACACGACATTTGTATCTTGCTAGAACACGACATTCTCATATTGCCGCTACACGTCTTTGGGTGATAATTTATCTTATGTCAAATTATAAAGCCAGATAGCACCCAACTGGAGAACTCAGCATTCCGGTCACGACAAGGTACGCAACCGCAAGCACGGCACAATCCCCTCGTTTATTGCAGCCTTCAACCGAGAAACACCACCGCGCTACTCACATTTCCTGACTGGTCGGCCTGAACAGAATCTCATTCATATCGACATCATCCGGCTGGCTCATGGCGAACACCACGACACGCGCGAACGATTGCGCAGGAATGGCGAACTGCGCGTAGAACTCGCGAATGCCCTTCGCGACGTCGGGTTCCGTCACGCTGCCGGGCAGTTCCGTGGCGACCGCGCCCGGCGAGACAACGGTGGTGCGGATGTTGTAGGGCTTCACTTCCTGTCGCAGTCCCTCGGAAAGCATGCGCACAGCGGCCTTGGTCGCTGCATAGACCGCGCTGCCCGGACGCACCTTGTGGCCCGCCACCGACGACACGTTGACAATGTGGCCGCTCTTCGGCGCTTTCATATGCGGCAGTGCCGCGGCGATGCCGTAAAGCACGCCCTTCAGGTTGACATCGATCATGCGGTCCCAGTCTTCGATCTTGCCGCGCTCGAGCAATGAATGCGGCATGAGACCGGCGTTATTGAGCATCACGTCGACACGGCCATAAGTCTGCACCGCCCTGTCGACCAGGTATTTGACCTGTGCCGCGTCCGTGACATCGGTCGCGACAGCCAGTGCCGCGCCACCGTCGGCGACGATCTCTTCGGCCAGCGCGTTGATCCGGTCGACACGCCGCGCGCCCAGCACGACAATCGCGCCCTGCGATGCGAGCAGGCGTGCTGTGGCTTCGCCCAGTCCGCTGCTTGCGCCTGTGATAACAACTACCTTGTCCTTGATGTTCTGCGTCATGGGTCAGTCACCTTGTCGTGTTGAATCACACTGAGTGCCAAGTCACCTGCTCCCGCCGCTCTCCGTCGGCCGGCTGCTGTGCCGTTCAGAACAGCCGAATCGACCGTGGCTCGCTTGCGAATCACTCATGTTAAAGGTGGCGCGCCGACGGAAAAAGGCCGATCACCTGCATGCCCTTGTGTACGCGATTCATCAATCGCCGTGCGCACGCGTGCAATAACGCCCCACACCCCGACCGCGTTATTCGTGAGACGCGTTGGCCCAATCCCTCACTGCCTGCGCGAACAGTCTGAGCACGGTGGGAGGATGACGATTGGCAGGGTAATAAAGGCACAAGCCCGGAAACGAAGGACTCCATTCGGCCAGCACCCGAACCAGCCGCCCCGCGGCGAGATGTTCTGCGACCAGATGATCGGGCACCCAGGCAATGCCAATGCCGACCAGCGCCGCCTCCACCATCACATTCATATTGCCCAGTGTCATGGGGCCGTCCACGTCGACACTGGCGCCTTTGCCGTGATGTTCGAGGTCCCAGCGATAGAGCGTGCCGCTTTCGAAGCGGAACCGGATGCACCGGTGTTTCGCCAGGTCGTGCGGCGCCTTGGGCGCCTCGTGACGCGCAAAGTACTCGGGGGACGCTACCGCTGCAAATCGCATCTCGGGGCCGAACCTCACGGCGATCATGTCGCGCGGCACATCTTCCTCGACGCGAATACCGGCATCGAAACCATCGGCCACGATATCCACGAGCCGCGTGTCCACGACGAATTCGACGTGAATGTCCGGGTACTTCGCGAGAAACCCCGGTAGTACATGGCGCACGATCGACTTCGCGGCCGACTCGGACGCACTGATGCGGATCGAGCCCGACGGACGGTCACGTGCGGAGGCGACTTCGTTCACCGCATCTTCGAGGTCCGCAATGGCAGGCCCCACGCGCCGCAGCAGTTGCTCGCCGGCTTCGGTCAACGCGACTGAGCGGGTCGTCCGGTTAAAGAGGCGCACGTCGAGTCTTGCTTCGAGACCCCGCATGGCGTGGCTGAGCGCCGAAGGCGACACGCCGAGAGTGCGGGCCGCCGCGCTGAAGCTGCGCTGTTGGGCAATCGCGACGAACGCAGTGAGTTCGGACAGACCGGCACGCAGCATAAGTGAATTTCCTTCATAACCTCATGCAATTCTAGACGTATTGTTGAATGTGGACCAACAGCCTAAGCTGCACCCTATTGATCATCGAGCGATGCTTAGCTGCGCGCCCATGGGTGTGCGCCCCGCTCGTCACCTGTCGAAAGGAGAATGGATATGCAAAAGCGCACATTGGGAAACAGTGGTCTCGAAGTCTCGGCGCTCGGTCTGGGCTGCATGGGTTTGAGCTTTGGCTATGGACCGGCCACCGAGAAATCCGCCGGTATTAAACTGATTCAGTCGGCTTTCGAACAAGGCGTGACGTTCTTCGATACGGCGGAATGCTATGGCCCGTTCGCCAACGAGGAACTGGTCGGCGAGGCCGTCGCGCCGTTTCGCGATCAGGTCGTCATTGCCACCAAGTTCGGCTTTCAGGACGGTGATTCGAAGAAGCCGCTCGACAGCCGGCCCGAACGCATTCGCGCCGTTGCCGAAACGTCGCTGAAGCGTCTGAAGACCGAGCGGATCGACCTGTTCTATCAGCATCGCGTCGATCCGAACGTGCCGCTCGAAGACGTCGCCGGCGCCGTCAAGGATCTGATCGCGCAAGGCAAGGTGAAGCACTTCGGCATGTCCGAAGCGGGCGCGCAATCGATCCGGCGCGCTCACGCCGTGCAACCGGTCGCTGCGCTGCAAAGCGAGTATTCGTTGTGGTGGCGCGAGCCGGAAGAAACGGTGCTGCCCACGTTGAAGGAACTGGGCATCGGCTTCGTTCCGTTCAGCCCGCTCGGCAAGGGCTTCCTGACCGGCGCGATCGATGCGCACACGTCATTCGACGCCACGGACTTCCGCAACGTCGTGCCGCGCTTCTCCGAAGAGAACCGCAAGGCCAATGCGAGCCTCGTCGACGTGCTCGGCCGACTCGCGGCTGACAAGGACGCCACACGCGCGCAGATCGCTCTCGCCTGGCTGCTCGCGCAGAACCCGTGGATCGTGCCGATTCCCGGCACGACCAAGCTGCATCGGCTGGAAGAAAACGTCGGCGCGGCCGCGCTCGAATTGTCGGCTGCCGACCTGTCCGCGATCGAAGCCGCACTGAAGCACATCAAGGTCGTCGGCGATCGTTATCCGGCCCATCTGCAACAGCGCGTCGATCGCTAAACGCGCAGGCTCTCCGCGTCGCCCCCCTGCTCCGCCGCTGCCGCAAGACCATGGCGGCGGAGGAGCGTCATTGGCGCTAAAGAAACGCCGAACCGGATCTCGAGCCATGTCGTCGAACAATCGATCCGCTGCGTCGTCGAGAACGTCTCCCGATTCGGGTCACGCCGCCGACCAGCACGGTCTGCGCATTCTCGCGATCCTGAGCCTGCTGATGGCGTTCGCGTCGATCTCGACGGACCTGTACCTGCCCGCGCTCCCCGCGATGGCGCTTTCGCTGCACGCGGACGCCGGCGCGCTCGAGCTGACCATCTCCGGCTATCTGATCGGCTTCAGTCTCGGGCAACTGTTGTGGGGACCCACTGGCGACCGCTACGGCCGCCGCCTGCCGGTCGCCATCGGCCTCGTCCTCTTCGTCATTGGCTCGGCCGGTTGTGCCTTGTCGACCAGCGCGCCAACGCTGATCGGCTGGCGTGTCGTGCAAGCCGCGGGTGCGTGCGCGAGCGTCGTGCTGGCGCGCGCGATGGTGCGCGATCTGTACACCGGCCACCGCGCGGCCCAGATGATGTCGACGCTAATGACGGTGATGGCGGTCGCACCGCTGCTGGGCCCGAGCGCGGGCGGCCTGATTCTGCACATCGCGTCATGGCGCGCGATTTTCTGGACGCTGGTGGGCATTGGACTGGCGACGCTCGCCGCGCTGCGCGCGCTGCCGGAAACGCTGCCTGCGGCGCGGCGCAATCATGAACGGCTCGGGCGAGCGTTCGCCGCTTACGGTGCATTGTTGAAGCATCGCCGGGTACTCGGCTACGCGGGGACGGGTGGATTTTTCTACGGCGGCCTGTATGCGTATATCGCCGGCACGCCGTTCGCGTACATCACCTATTACCACGTCTCGCCTCAGTTCTATGGTCTGCTGTTCGCCGTCGGTATCGTCGGCATTATGCTGACGAACCAGATCAACGCGAGGGTGGTGCGGCGTTTCGGCAGCGACCGGCTGATGCGGGCCGGCACGCTCGGCGCGGCGATTGCGGGCGTGCTGCTGGCGCTCTGTGCACGGACCGGTTGGGGCGGTCTGCTGGGCCTCGTGATTCCCCTCTTCCTGTTCGTCTCGGCGGCGGGCTTCATCGTCGCCAATGCGATTGCGGGTGCGCTCGCTAGATTCCCCGCACGCGCCGGTGCGATGTCGGCACTCATCGGCGCGAGCCAGTTCGGCACCGGCATCCTCGGATCGGCGCTGGTCGGCTTCCTCGCCGATGGCACGCCGTGGCCGATGGGCGGCGTAATCGCGCTGATGAGCATCGGCAGTCTGCTTTGCGCGCTCGTTCTCGTGCCGCCGCATGTCACTCTAGCCGGCGAAGCAACGGCGGCCAGGTGAGTCATCCGCAGGTTCGTCGATCGGGTTTGCCGCGGCCATTCACTAGCCATTAGCGAGCGAGCATTACCCTGCGGCAAGCACGCGGTGTTCCGTCATCGCCCGCAACTTGAGAATCATCTCCGCCGAGTGCCATAGGTGCCGTCTTATCACCTCGTAGGCGGCGTCAGGATCGCCCGGCAGAATTGCGGCGGCGATATCCTCGTGTTCGGCGAGCGAATTGCCGATCATCTGTTCGACGCCAATGGTCTGGCGCAATTGGATCATGAAGGCCGGCAACTGGTACTTATCGATCAGTTCGCCCAATTGCGGATTGCCGCACACACGCACGATTTCCTGACGGAACGCGCGATTGTCTTAGATGAAGCCCTGGAATGCAGGTTGAACCGCATGCACGCGCCCCTACTCCAGGACCGCGCTGAAACGCTCACGATTGCCATCCAGATTGATTCGCGTGGCGGCCAGTCGCGCCGAAAATCGTTGGTCCCCTTTCAGAGGAGGCGACGAGCGCGTAACGCGTGATACGTCCTTCCGCGCCATCGGCAAAGCCAGTACATACGACTGCCCGCTTCAGGCTTTCACCACCACCTCACATCGGGCTGAGCATCTAGCGCGAGACATCGCCGGCTGCGCCGTCAAAGCGCACGCGCGCGGCATGGATGTCGGAATAACGACGATCGGCCCAATCGATGAGGGCCGCCATCGGGTCCAACAACGATTGGCCCAGCGGCGAAAGGCCATATTCAACGCTCGGCGGCTTGGTCGGAAAGACATCCCGGGTGATCAGTCCGTCGCGCTCCAAGTCGCGCAGGGTCTGGGTGAGCATACGCTTGGAGATGTCGCGCACAGCTCGGTGAAGCTCGCTGAAGCGCTGTGGCCGCGTCGCGAGGGTCATGATCATGAGAATGCTCCATTTGTCCCCGATGCGGTCGAGCACGTCGCGCACCGGGCAGTGCATGGATCCTGCTGACTGGGCGTCGTCCGACTGGTATCGGTTGAAACGCTCGATCGCGCTTACGGCGGGGCTCATACGGGTTCCCTTGACCTTACCTGGTTACAAATAACTGCCTCCTTACGGCGCAGTCGCAAGGTCTATATATTAGACCTCGTCTATGACATAGACCATCAACCGCTAGGAGAGCATGCATGTTTCTGGTTATGGGAATCACAGGAAAAGTCGGCGGCGCAACGGCGAGACATCTGCTAGACCACGGCCAGCAGGTCCGCGCGCTGGTCCGCGACCGAGCTAAGGCCGAAAGTTGGGCGAAGCACGGTGTCGAACTGGTCGATGGCGACTGGAACGATGCGGCCGCCATCGAGCGGGCACTCGACGGCGTCGACGGCGCGTTCGTCATGCTGCCGACCGTTTGGGCCCCCGCACCGGATTTCAAGGGGGCCAAGGGCGTCATCGCGTGCTATGTCGAGGCGCTGACCAAGGCAGCGCCGCCGCGGGTGGTTGCGCTGTCGTCGATGGGTGCGAACAGAACCAGCGAACTGGGAATGATCACCGCCCTGTCGCTGCTGGAACAAGGACTGCGCCACCTGGCGTCGCCAGTCGCTTTCGTGCGCGCCGGCGGGTTCTTCGAGAATTTCCTTTACGGCCTGCACGTCGCCCAAGGCGGCACGCTACCCGTCTACTACAACCCGACGAGTCGGAAGTCGACCATGGTCGCGACCGACGATATCGGCGCCGAGGTGGCGACGCTGCTGACCGGGCCGGCGTGGTCCGGGCATCGCGTCGTGGAGCTTGGCTCGATGGTCTGCGCGGATGAAGTCGCGGCCCAGCTGGGCGAAGTTTTGCAGCGCGACGTCAAGGCCTTTGCCATCCCGCGGGCCGAGTGGTCAGCAGCGTTCGAACAGTTCGGCATTCCGCAGGGCCAGACCGCACCGGCAGAAGCGATGTTCGATGCCGTCAACGCGGGCTGGATGGACCTCGGCGTCGCGGGTACGGAGCACGTCGCCGGCACGACGTCCCCTCGCGACGTCTTTGCGGCGGCCCACAATGCCACAACGGCATGAACAGCGGAGATCGGCCGCCTCGTCGACCAGGCGGCCACACTGCTCCTTGGCAGCATCTCTTCAGAGAAGGAAGAACGAATGTCCAAGATTTCCTGGCGCCAAGTATTACCGTGGGTTCTTGCCGTTTTTTTCGTCGTGGGATCGCTCAGCAACATCGTCGCCCCGCGATCCATCTTTGAGGAATACCTGAAGTGGGGATATCCGCACTGGTTCCATTTCGTGACCGGTTCGCTGGAACTCATGGCCGCCATTCTAAGGGTTGGCCGGGATTCGCAAGAAATCCGCCACATCTCTACCTAAGCCACTCATTTGAATGCGAAATCGATGGCCACTATGTGCAGATCCGGCCCGCGTAGTGCACGTGCGCTAAGCTGTCTGGACTGGCTCCTCCAGTAACATCCTGATTCTATTAATTGTGCGCCGTGACTATTGTGCTTTATATTCTCAATTCTGAAGCTATCCTAGATAGACATAGTGCGTGAGGATAGCCAACAGGCCTAGTCCTATTCCTACGCTGACGAGCGCGTTACGCCAACGGATGTAGCTCAATGCGACCGCGACTAGCGCGACGACCTGGTCAACGATTGGCGCGGCAGAACTACCCGCGACGACGGAATGTGTGACAAGAATAACCATCACGCACATGGGAAGTTCAAGATTAAGCGTCGTCATCCATGGACTGCGAAGGACGGAGCGATGCATCAACAGGGGAAGCGCTCGCAGCAAGATTGTCAGCGCACTCATCACCCCTACGGCTAGCCAGTTGTCAATTGTTTCCATCACTCCCTCGCGCAACCGTTCCATCAAATGCCGACGGAAGTGCCACCGATCGCGTTAGCAGGATGGCTAAAGCAATCCCCAATGAGACGATCAAGGCGTAGTTCGGCAGCATTACCTTGGCGACGAAGTAAGCGCCGATGCCGACGACAGCCGGCACCCAGCGACGCCGGGCCATATACTGCTCCACCGCCAGAATCGTAAACAGTGCCGGTAACGCAAAATCCAAGTTGGGTATCCAGTGCGATACATGCGTGCCAAGCAACACTCCTAGTACCGTGCCACCGACCCAATAGCTGTGGTTAACCAAGCTTACCGCGGTCGCGAGATCACGGCGTGCCTCTTCCGGAATGGTCGTCAGGACAGAATAATTCTCATCAGTAAGCACGGCTACAACGTAGGCACGGCAAACGCGCGCCGTGGGAAAGTAGTCAAGCAGTGGAACCGCATAGAGGATGTGTCTTAGGTTGATCAGCAGTGTGCTCAATGCGACCGTGCCCAAGTCGCTCGCCGAGGTGAGCAACGGAACAGCGGCAAATTGCAGTGCGCCGGCAAAGATGAATATACTCATGGCTATCACGAGCATCGGTGAAAGCCCCGCCTGACAGGCAAGCACACCAAATGCAAAACCGGTGGGAATGTAGCCCATCCCTACCGGCGTCGTTAGCCCAAGGATCACTTCTCGCCTGCTGGTCATGATGTCTCAGGCCCGTTATATGAAAGTGCATCCGACGTCTTGTAAAGCGAAAATGACTTGATCGCCGTCCGAATCGCATCTTCTTGACCAAACAGGCCGACACACACAATGCGGTTCTCACCCGGCGAAGCAGAGAACGTCGCCGCCTGCTGATCGGCTGCACTTGCGCCAAGCATCGAGTCGATAAAGACGTTATGCACGATTCTCGCATCTGCAAGTTGCTGCACGAGCTTTTCCAGTTGGCTTGAGCGTTTCGAACGGAGCACGATCACGGGGTATTCGCTGATGTTGCTGGTTACACCAAACCCTGGACTTCGGTAAGGCAAAGGGTTCCATGTCGAAAAGCCATTGGTGGTAACCATGCCTAGCACTGTGTGCGCAACCGCGTTGAGAATGGTTGTGACTGAGAACTCGGCGTTGACGACAAGCACCGTCTTGCTGGAATTATTGAGGTACTTTATTTTTACTCTCCTGAACTAAGGACCGATTCCTCTGTGTGCGCGCATTCGTTCGCATTCGCGACAGAGTAAGTACATGTAATGCTTTGCAGCCACACAAACTGATGTTCAATCATGCTGTAAATGCCCCAAAGTTCCCGTTGTGCGAAGCCTGGCTTGTCCCCATCGCTTATCGCCAACTGTCGCAGATACAGACTACGCGTCCAGTCACGTGAATTCTGTCCCGCCATGTGAGCCAGATGATGCCAGTCGTGTGCGGGAAGATCTGCCACCATGCAAGCCGCGCGAACCGGGAGATGCAGGACAAACATTTTTGTTGCCCATAGACACACGCGAAAGACACGAGTAAAGATGCTGTCGGAACCCCTTTTTCCTTGACGGGAAGGGAATGGCTCGCCACAAAAGCGCCCCCAGCACCGGCTTCTGTACTCGTTCCAGTTGTCCACCGCTCCCCCGGCGACATTCCACGCGTGTTCAGTGAGAAACTGCAACAGAGCACTGATGTGGTAGAGAACGAACATTGGAAAAAAAACAGCGATGACGTAGACCTTCCAGCCTGCAATCACGATAAATGCAATATGGCCGATCGCTACACACGACGCGAGAAGCGTTTCACCGGGCTTGTTGCGTAAAAACACCGACTCCAGGCGTGCACGCGCAAACACAATGTGGAACACCGGACTCGCGACCGTCATCCAAAGGTGCATCCATAGTTCACCTCTTTCGCGACCGGGGATGAACCCGAGTTTCGCCAGAAAGGCGGCATCGGAATCACGCTCTGTCGTAAAAATGTCAGCGTTGTGATGTTCGAGATGTTCCTTGCGGTACTCGACGCCATTTTGCACGAATATTAATGATGGTAAAACGCATGCATATAGCTTGTTAAGGCGCGGGCTTGCAAAGAGTCGATTGTGGATCGCGTGATGCAGATGGGTGACCTGCATTTTTCTAAGAAGCCCAACCAAAACAAGCCATGACACGATAATAAGCGGTAGTGCGACGATGGTTTCCTTTCCGGCAAGCCAGACAAGGAAACAGACAATAGCAACCGTAGAAGCAAAGGTTATAAGAACATCCAGAACGTTCGGAAGAATAAGACGCGCCTCGTTTACCTCGAGCGGCTTACCCGTTACCCACGTCAGGACAGGTTGTAGGATCCGTGGAAGCACACGCATTGACTCTCTGACGCCACTTTCAAACATGCTATCCATTCCAGACCGGCTATAGGAGGTTATCACGCTTCAGCACCATCGCATGCGAAGAGGCTGAATTGGCTCAAGGTTTCTCTGCCCGAAAACGCAGACGCGTGTAATCGATTGTCCAGCGCCCATCTTTGCCGAGCAGACGCGGTGCCAACTGTCGAGTCACCTCAGCGAGTAGCGGTTCGCATTCGTTTTCGTCTAATACAGTGAGGTATGGACTCCCGAATGTTCTAATCCAGTCACTGACCAGATAGTCAATCACTACTGGCCGATCGAATAGCTCAATGTGCGAGACGATGAGTCCCTCGCCTTCCAGAACCTCCCGATACTCGCCTGCCTCCGGTAGATACCATGGGTCGATTTCTTTGGCGTCGAAGCCGCGACGCGTCAGTGCCTCATGAACGGCCTGCCTGATGTAATACGCGTTTCTCGCGCCGGCGAATTCACCAACAAATCGCCCGCCCGGCTTCAGAGCGCTTGCTACGCCTCGCACTACAGCATCGGCGCGGCGCATCCAATGCATCGCCGCATTGCTGAAGGCGCCATCGAATTCTTGAAAATAATCGAGTTCTTCCGCATTACCAACGCGAACATCGAGACCACGCGCCTGCGCCGCTGTTACCAGCTCGGGGCTGTAGTCAACACCGCTCATCATAGCGCCCGTCGCGGCAATCTTTTCAGTCAGGTAACCATCGCCACAGCCTATGTCGAGGATACGCTCACCGGGTCTAGGGTCTAGTAATTCAACTGCCCGCGCGGCAAGATCACCAACAAATCGGGCGTTGCTTTCATAGAGCGTAGTACTCCACTTTTGGCGTTGCGATGTACCGCGTTCAAAGACTTTCGTGCTCATTACTTTGCCTCGATACGGGTATGAATATCGGCCATCGCTTTTGCTGTCTTACCATCGACGAATGTCCGGTTGAGCATTGTATGGTCAGTGTGCGTCGGACCCGAGTCTGAATCCGGGTGGTATATGACAATACGCATGTTTTCTTCTCCACTTTGAAAGCTATGCGCAACGCCAGGCGGAATCACGAAAGCCGTGCCAGCGCGAAACTCCAGCAGTCCCTGATGTGTATCGCAATGACCGTCACCGGAAAGAATCAGCCCGACCCGTATGGTCGGATGGGTGTGCAACGTTTGCGAAGTCTGAAGTGGCAAATGCAGAAAATTCAGGCAAGGTTCGCCGCGAGTAGGTGGTGAAATCAGTAAGCTACTCGTACAGCCATCGATATAGCGCAGTCGACCAACGTCCTCGATCGGTCCGCCTATCAGCGTTACGCCCTTGTAACCGAGGCTCGTGGCAACTAAGACTTTGGCGTTGCCTCTCAACGACAATGCGCCAGGAAAGCAACCAAATTGCCCGCTCCGTAGCCGATAGACGCTTCCGTCGTGTGAGACATCCACTTCACCGGATTGCACAACGATGAAATGCGTGGAATCTGCGTCGAGTCCCTGCGTATCTCCCGGCGAAATAAGAACTTTAGTTGGGTAATCCGTCTGGCGGTAGTCGAGCGCGACAGCCTCATTCATCGAAAACAACGACATCTTTTCGTTACACGGCGTATGCATATCGACAGCCATAATTGTTTCTCCTCCGATTCATCGGTTTCAAAGGCCCGTTATTTCACCTTAATTTATTTTCAAGATACACCTATCAATCAGATAGGTTGGCGGTTTCAAGGGTGAAGCGCAACAGCGGGATTAATGTTTAGAGCGTTGAGGTTGACTTGCTGATGCGAGGGTCGCGGCGAAGACCTCGAATGGTGAATGGAAGTTGTGAGTTGCACGAGGCCGGCTATTCAGGCTGTCGGCGATGGCGTCGAGTTCGTCCTGACTGTAGACCGAAAGGTCTGTGCCTTTGGGCAGATACTGCCGCAGCAGCCCGTTGGTGTTTTCGCAAGTGCCGCGTTGCCAGGGACTGTGCGGGTCGCAAAAGTACACGTTCACGCCGGTTGCGGCAGAGAGCTCTTTATGGCGCGACATTTCTTTGCCCTGGTCGTAGGTGAAGCTCTGGCGCAGTGGCGCGACAATCGAATTGAGTTTGGCGGAGAAGCCCGCCAGCGCCGAAGCTGCGGTGGCGTCTTCCATCTTTGCGAGCAGCACCAGGCGGCTGGTCCGTTCAACCAGAACGCCTACCGAGGACTGGTTGCCAGCGCCCTTGATGAAGTCGCCTTCCCAGTGTCCGGGCAGCAGCCGGTCCTCGATTTCGGGCGGCCGCACATGAATACTGACCATGTCGGGAATCTGTCCGCGCCGGTCTGTGCCGCGTGTACGCGGTATGCGCGTGCTGTGGCCATGGCGCAGGCAGGCAATGAGCTGGCGGCGCAGTTCGCCGCGCGGCTGGGCGTAGATGGCCGTGTAGATGGTTTCGTGCGAAACCTGCTGGGTCGGGTCAGTCGGATACATACGCTTCAGTGTGCCCGATATCTGCTGGGGTGACCATTTCCACTCCAGCAGGGTGAGAACGATACGCCAGCAGACGCTTTGCAGGCAAAGCTTTGTGGGGCGGCGGCTCGCGGTGCGGCGTGAGGCGCTGAGCGCTTCAGCCGGCACCGATGCGTAGCCTGCGGGAGAGCTGTTTCGCGTCAGTTCACGGCTAACGGTGGCCGGCGAGCGCCCGAGTATGCGGGCCATGGCCCGCATACTCGAACCCTGCAGATGCAGGCTTGCAATGATGAGGCGCTCTTCAGGTTGAAGTTGCTGGTACTGAGTTCTTTCGTGCATCGCAACACCTTATACGGAACGGTGTTGCACTTCAGATTTGAGGCCGCCGTTGTAAAGAGACACCCGCGTGGTAAACATGCGCGGATTTCTTACGGTTCGACGTTGAATCTGGCCGAAATTTGACAAATTTTGAAGTTCACGGCATGTCCGGCGGACCTCTGGTCTGGCGCAAGCTGTATCTTTGTCATTGATCGGCGTAAGGCCCGATGCTTTCGAGAAGCAGCCCTATCGCTAGCCCCTATTATCGATAGGGATGCCTTTTCTGATGGAACTACCTTTTTGCGAAACGCGTAACACGTAACCTTCACGACGCTGTCATCCTGCCGTCTATAATTTTCGGATACCTGATCTTCCGACTTCCCCAACTTTTCCCGACTCCGCGTTCCTGTCTGCGCTGCGCGCGTGGTACGCGGGCGTGCACTCGCGCGAGGCGGTCGAACGCTATTGCCCGCAGGCAATCGGAGACGGCCAGTCTGCGCGTGGCGTGATCGGTCGCATTCGCCGGCAGATCGCTGCTTTTGCGCTCAGGCATTGGTGATTCTCAACGTCATGTTCGCGTGGCTCGTGCAGGCAGGCTATCTTGCCGGCAACCCGCTGTCGCTCTCCCGTCAGCGCGCGCGCCGCGCGAAGCCGCGCGTCACCCGCTATCTTTCGCCGGAGCGATGGCTCGAAGTCAAAAACTGGATTCAGGCCATGCCGAAAGAGACGGATCGCGAGCGTGAGCATGCCGTGCGCGTGCGCTGGCTCTTCACCCTGCTCTATCTGGGCGGTTTGCGCATTACCGAGGTGGCCACCAATACGATGGGCAGTTTTTTCTGCCGTCGAGATGCGAATGGCGTCGATCGCTGGTGGCTCGAGGTGCTGGGCAAAGGCGACAAGGAGCGACTGGTGCCTGCCACGGCGGAAATGATGGCGGAGCTCTCCGCCTATCGCCATCAACAGGGATTGCCGCCGTTGCCTTCACCGCACGAGGACACGCCGCTCGTGCTGCCGATCGGGCAGTCGCGCAAACCGCTGACACGGGCCGCCTTGCACCTCATCGTCAAGCAGGCTTTCAGTGGCGCGGCGCAGGCGCTCCGTGCGCGTGGCGACGAGTACACGCAGCAAGCCGATCAACTCGAACTGGCCTCAGCGCACTGGCTGCGGCATAGCGCGGGATCGAACATGGTGGATCAGCAGGTCGACCTTCGTCTGGTGCGCGACAACCTGGGGCATGCGTCACTCACCACGACCAGCCAGTATCTGCATGCCGACGATGATCGGCGTCACAAGGAGACCGATGAGAAGCATCGGATCGACTGGTAGTGCGCGTGGCAGGTTCTGAACGTATCGGGCTCGTATCCCGATCTCGAAGAACGGCATCAACCGGCGCTCACAAATCCAGCACGACGCCCGCCTCCGCACCACCTTCCGCAGGACGTCCCACACAAACAAGCGCATGCCCAGCTTCGATATCCGCGACGACCTCTCCCTCATACCGAACCCGCCCTGACAACAACCGCGTCGAACACGTCCCGCACGTACCCGACCTGCAATTCGACGGCGCGTCGACACCGTGCGCCTCGGCGAATTCCAACAAGCTGCCGTCGCGCGGCGACCATTGAATCGTGCGCGCCGATTTCGCAAAAGTCACCGGTAACACGCCGGCGCCGCGCGCGATTGACGCTGCCGCCGGCATCTCGCGTTCGATAACCGCGCGCTTGATACTCGCCGGTCCAAACGCCTCAAGTCGGATCCGCTCATCTGCGACATTGAGGCCGCGCAGGCCGTCGTACATGTCGCGCATGAACTGCTCAGGCCCGCACAGATAGAAATCATAGTCATCGAACGGAAGTACGCGCTTGAGTGTGTCGATACTCATACGCCCGGCCGGCACGCCCTGCGTCGATCCATCTCCGGCACTATCGAACAGATGCACTGAAACTGCCGGATAACGCTTCCCGACATCTTGCAAATGACCGCTGAATGGCCGTTCGCCATCGCTACGCGCGCCATGAAAAAAGAACATCCGTTTCGCGCGCGGCTTATCGCCCTCAGGCGAATGCAGTACGTGATGCAGGATCGCCATCATCGGGGTGATGCCGATGCCTGCGGAAACGAGCACGGCGGGCCGCTGACTATCCTCATCGTAGACGAACGTGCCGCCGGGCCGTTTCGCTTCGATCTGGCTACCGACGACGAGGCGATCGTGCAACCAGCTCGATGCAACCCCCTCGCGTTTCACGCTGATCCGATAACGCCGTGCGTCATACGAATCGGAAAGCGTATAGGTGCGCACCAGCGGTACGTTCGGTCCCGTCACCGGCACACGAATCGGCAGAAATTGTCCCGGCTTGAACGGCGGCAACGGCGCACCGTCAATTGATTCAAAGTAAAACGAGCGAATCGACGGCGTTTCTTCGATAACTTCCACAACCTTCAGATTCTGCCAGGCGGAAGTACTCGTGCCTCGCTGACGGATAGCGGCTGCAAACTGCGGAGCGAATTCAACTTCCGACCACCGGAACGGCAATGCACCACGGCTGCGACGTACTGCGTCGATATGAAAACGGACAAGCCGCTCCGCGCCTGCGAAGCCCGCCAGTTCCGCACCGTCCCAGATCACTTCCGCCCGCACCGCGAGATAGAGCAGATCGCCCGTCGCAAAGTCGATGAACAGCAAACCCGCGCGCGGATCATGGAGCAGATTGCCGATCGTGTTGAAGAAGCGATTGCCGCTGTAGTCCGGGGTAGTCAGCGTGGTTGCGTTGTCGACGCGAACAAAGCCAGGCGCACCGCCGCGATGCGACACGTCGACACCACGCGCGAGCCCCGCCCCTTCTTCGAGGTTGGCGCTCGCGATGAAAAACGTATCGGCGCGCATGATCAAGGCACGGTCGGCTTCGCCGAGTTGTGCAGCGACTTCCGGCTCGCAAGGCAACGGCGCACCCAGTTCCACAAAAGTCGGCGTTCTGCTCTGAATGTACTTCGCGCAATTGCCAAAGCTCTGCGTCACCTCGACGAACAGCGTTTCGCCTTCCACCGACCTCACCACACCGTTGACCCGGTTACGCCGCCGCGTCTGCGGCTGCAACCCGAGCCCTCCGATCATCACGCCTGGCTGCCAGTGCCCCGCGAGAGGATCGCCGGGCAGCACGCCTGCGTCGATGCGCAGCGTCTTCGCATCCGGCGACGACACGAAACCCGGCTTGCCCGCCCGCAGCGTCGCCCACGGCTGACCGTTCGCATCGACGCCGCCGAACACCATGAATGGCTGCTCCGCAAAAAATTGTCGATGCTGCTCCGGGATATAGCGCCGAATCCCGCGACGTCCAGCCGATTCG
The DNA here is from genome assembly GCF_003634845.1 of Paraburkholderia sp. RAU2J. Classification (NCBI taxonomy): domain Bacteria; kingdom Pseudomonadati; phylum Pseudomonadota; class Betaproteobacteria; order Burkholderiales; family Burkholderiaceae; genus Paraburkholderia; species Paraburkholderia sp. RAU2J. The sequence continues at coordinate 1,786,633 of NZ_RBXG01000002.1, read as the reverse complement.
GCCTGGCTAGTCACCCGGGCGCGTTGCTGCGCGGCCACCTCGCCCGCGTGAAACGGCGATGCGTCGACACCCCAGCCATTCAGTGGAACAAAAGTGGACATGGTCGGACTCCAGCCAACAGTCAAGCACAGGTCACGCGGCGACCAGACCCGCTTTCGTCGCCGGCATCGCAATGAAACGCGGCAACGCCTCCACGCGACGCAGCCATGCACGAATGTTCGGATACGCTTGCAGCGACACACCGCCTTCCGGCGCGTGGGCAATGTACGTGTGCGCGGCGATGTCGGCGATCGTCACATGATTGCCCACCGCGAAAGGTTTATCGGCCAGTTCCTGTTCGATCACGTCGAACAGTTTGACGGCGATGTTCTTCGCGGTCTGATGATCATTCGGCGCACCGAATACCGTCACGAGTCGCGCGGCGCAAGGTCCGTACGCAATCTGCCCGGCGGCAAGCGAGAGCCAGCGTTGCACGGCCGCGGCGCCGGGCGGATCGTCCGGCAGCCACGACGCATCGCCGTAACGCTTGGCCAGATAGACGAGAATCGCATTTGAATCGAACAGCGTGAGCTCGCCGTCCTGAATCGTCGGCACCTGGCCGAACGGGTTCAGCGCCAGATATTCCGGCTTGCGGTTATCGCCGGCCTTCATGTTCAGTTCGACGACTTCAAACGGCAGATCGAGCAGTGACAGAAACAGCTTCACCCGATGCCCATGCCCGGACAGCAGCGTCGTATACAGTCGGATAGGTTGGGCAGGTTTGGCAGCAGGCATGTCAGACTCCGGAGTTCGATGAGGTAAGTAGCCAGCATAGGCGCGCGCGGTAGCTCGCGGAAGCCTGATAATCCCGGAAACACATTCAATCGAAGATGGACAATCGACTATGGCCGACGTACGTGACGTGAACCTGAATCGTCTGGCGATCTTCGTCGCGGTCGTCGACGCCGGTTCGCTGACCGCTGCCGCCGCCCGCCTGGGACTCGCCAAAACGATGGTCAGCACGCACATGCAGCGGCTCGAAGCGGAAGTGGGCGCGAGTCTGCTGGTGCGCACGACGCGGCGGCTCGGCGTCACGGAAGCAGGCCGCGCGTTCTACGAAGCGAGCGTGAAGATTCTGCGAGCGGCCGAAGAAGCGCTGAACGCAGTCAGCGGAGAGACGGCGCCAGTTCGCGGCACGTTACGCGTCAGTTCGCCGATCGATTACGGCGCACTGATGGCAGCGCCCGCACTGGTCGAACTACGCCGCGAACATCCGCAACTCGACGTCGAATTGCTGTGCAGCGACCAATACGTGGATTTGATCGCCGACGGTATCGACGTCGCGATTCGCCTAGGCCGGCTCGCGGATTCGAATTACCGGGCAGTGAAGCTTGGCAGTTTCGTCAAATGGATTGTCGCGAGTCCGGCGTTCATCGACACCTGGGGCACACCGCGAACACCGGCCGATCTGGCGGCGCTGCCCTTTTGCGCATTGACGGTGTTGCCGCACCCATTGGCGCTCGAGTTGCGGCGCGACGACGGCACAACGGACAGCGTGCGATGCGAAAATGCGTTTCTGGTCAACACCGCCGACGCGTGCCGCGCAGCGACACTCGCGGGCGGCGGCTTCGGTTTATTGACGGATTTTTCGATCGGCAATGACATCGAGACGGGGCGGCTGATTCGTCTGCTGCCGCACTGGGCAACCGATGCCGCGAATATCCAGGCCGTGTTCCCGCCCACCAGCCATCCCCCGGCGAAAGTGCGCGCATTGATTGAAACGCTGAAGCGACAGCTTGCTGATCCCGCGTAACGCAGTATCAGAACGAATGCCGCATGCCGATCCGCACATCGGCCTGCGTGCTCGAACTCGACGGCGTGAAGCTATAGCCGATCACCGCGTTCACGCCGTCAGATGCACGCAGATAATCGCCAGACAGATAAACGTCGGTGCGTTTGGACAGCAGGTAATGCAGGCCGAGCGAGCCCTGATTCCAGTGATTGCCTTCGAATCGCGTGTGCTGATAGCCACCGTACAACAATAGCGCGGGGGTGAACGTGTACGCGGCGCCGCCTTCGTAGACCTGCATATGCGAGGTCTGCCCGAAGCCCTTGATGGTCGTGTACGTGAAATTGCCGCTGAGCATCACCTTGCCGATCGTGTAGGCCGCGCCGATCGCAAACGCCCCTTGCCGGTCGACCGGAAACGACGACGTGCTATACAGGTCCGTTATCGCGCCGGTCGCCGGATCGACGGAGACGGTGGGCTGGCCGAGGAAGGTATGCACGCCGAGCATCGCGAACGGATCGAACGCATAGATGCCGTACGGGTCGTTCAACTGCGTATAGGCCGCGCCCATGTTGAACGCGTTGTGCTCATAGTGCGCGCCGACACTCCACGCGCTCTTCTCATGGAAATCGCCCGCGGTATTGCCGAACGAGTACATGCCGCCAAACGTCAAGCCGGAGAAATCATTCGAGAGAAACTTGATCGAATTCGGCAGCCGGTCGCCATTCATCCGGTCGAAGTCGCCCTGATGGATCGCATAGCCGCTCGCCCACGCCGAGATGTTGTACAGATAGACGAACTCCTCGGTCATGTCGAGCTGGTTGCCGAGCGACAGCGTGCCCCAGCCGTTCTTCAACCCCACATACGCCTGCCGTCCGAATTGAGCGCCGCCAAACGCCAGTTGACCATTGCCGAGGTGAAAACCCGATTCGAGCACGAACACCGCTTGCAAGCCGCCGCCGAGATCTTCAACGCCCTTGAAGCCGATGCGGTTGCCATATGAAATGCCGTCGTCGAATTTGAACTGGTGGGAGCCGCCCGCGTTGCTCACATAGGTAACGCCCGCGTCCAGAATGCCATACAGCGTGACGCTGCTTTGCGCGTGCACGACAGTTGGCGCGCAGGCGGCGCCGGCCACCATGGCAAGGGCCGACAGACCCAACGCATTTCTGTTCTTCATATGCTTCTCCCCGCTCTTTGTCTATATATTTCACCGGATACAACGACGCATGCCCCGCGCAATCGAGGCACGCGCGGCAATACACGCTTTATCTTTGAACGTTAAATCGGACGAACCAAGAATACGGGTCCAGATTCATGACGATTCGCGCGAAAGCGACATGAATCTGTCGCTCGGCGACTTTAAGATGCGCCGCGAATATCGCCGCTATTTCACGCCTAGCGCAGCTTGCACCGCTTGCAATCCATTCGCGCCATTGACCGTGCGCACACCGTCGAGCCATGACTTCAACAGTTCGGGGTGGCGCTTTAACGCGTCGGTTGCGGCAGCGTCGACACCGGTCTTCTTCTCGTGCACTTCGGTAATCACGCCGTTTTCCAGATCGACATTGAACGTGAGCTGTCTGAACAGACGGCCGAGATTCGGGCATTCACCGGCGTAGCCGCTGCGCGTCACCGTATTGACCGTGGCGCCGCCGTAGTTCGGTCCAAAGTACTTGTCGCCGCCATCGAGATAGCTCAGCTTGAACTTCGTGTTCATCAGGTGCGGCTCCCACGCGAGGAACACGATCCACTTTCTGTCGCGCACCGCGCGTTCAACCTGCGTGAGCATGCCTGTCTCACTCGATTCGACGAGTTGCCAGTTGCCGAGTCCGAATACCTTGTCGCTGACCATCTTCTTGATGTTCTGATTCGCGGGCGCCCCGGGCTCGATGCCATAAATCTTGCTGTCGAATTTGTCCGCATTCTTTGCCAGGTCCGCGAACGAATGGACGCCGGCGGCGGCCACGTAATCGGGCACGGCGAGCGTGAACTTCGCGTCGCTAAGATTCGGATGCACGATGTCGATCGATTTTTCATCTTCGAACGGTTTGACCACCGGCGCCTGCGCCGGCATCCAGTTGCCGAGGAAGACGTCGATCTGCCCTTTTTTCAGCCCCTGATAGGTGATCGGCACCGATAGATTCGCGACGCTCTGTTGGTAGCCGAGCGCCTTCAGCAACACGCTCGTCATCGCATTGGTCGCGTCGATGTCGCTCCATCCGGGCCCTGCCATGTTGACCCGCGTGCACGACTGAGGCTCTGCGGCCGCCGCGAAGCCAACGCTCGCGCACAGCGCCGCCGCACCAAATACCGCCTGTTTTAAGCGCTTTTTCATCATGCTGGCTTCCTGTCGAAAGAAAATGAAGTGATCCTCACCGTGCAACGGCGGGAAAGCGCGCCATCGCTTCGAGCGTGTCGAGATCGATGTGATTGCGCATATAGCGCTGGCTCGCATCGACGAGCGGCTGCCAGTCCCATGACGCGACCGAGCCTTGCGTGGTCGCCGCGAAATGAAAGCGCCGCCGCCGCTGGCTTTGCAGCACCCGCTCGTGCAGCGCCGCGAGATCCCAGCGCCGGGCGACTTCCTCGCGAAACGCCGCAACCAGTGACGCGCATTCGCTTCGCTGGGCGAGGTTCTCTCGCTCCAGCGGGTCGGCCTGCACGTCGTAAATCTGATCCGGATCGGCGGGCGTATGAATGAACTTGAAGCGCCCGCGCCGCACCATCACGATCGGTGCAATGGCGCCTTCCGCCAGATACTCGCCGATTGCCTCGTCGTGAGCGCCGCGCGTGCCGCGCAGATGCGGCACGAGGCTGCGGCCGTCGAGCGAATCGGGCCACACAGCCGGTGCTTCGCCGCGTGCCAACTCGACGAGCGTCGGCAGCAGATCGAGGTGCGACACCGACGCCTGCACGCGATGCGCGTCGAACTGCTGCGGCGCATGCACGATTAGCGGCACGCGGCAGCCGCCTTCGAAGAACGTCATCTTGTACCAGAGGCCGCGCTCGCCGAGCATCTCACCATGGTCGGACGTGACGACGATCACGGTCTCTTTCGCGAGCCCGGACTGTTCGAGTGCGTCGAGAATCGCCCCGAACTGGTCGTCGACGTAGGCAATCGCGCCGTAGTATGCGCGGCGCGCATTGCGGATCTGCTGCTCGGTGGGCGGCGTGAGATCGGTTTCGCACACGTGGCGCAAGCGCTTGGAGTGGGCGTCGGCTTCGTCGAGCGAATCGCGATGCATGGGCATGTCGATCTCATCGTCGCGATACATGTCCCAGTACTTTTGCGCAATCGCATACGGATCGTGCGGATGCGTCAACGAAGCCACCATGCAGAACGGCCGCGTGTCTTTCCCCGCGTGACGTTCACGTGCGATGTCGAACAGCTTCTGGCGAGTGGTGAAGGTGACTTCGTCGTCGAAGTCGAGCTGGTTGGTGCGCACGCAGGGCCCAGCATCGATCACCGAACTCATGTTGTGATACCAGGTGGGGCGCGCCTCGCGGTCGTCCCAGTTGGGCGTCCAGCCGAAATCGGCGGGATAGATGTCGGTGGTGAGCCGTTCTTCGAAACCGTGCAACTGGTCCGCGCCGCAAAAATGCATCTTGCCGGACAGCACGGTGCGATAGCCCTCGGCACGCAGATAATGCGCGAACGTCAGCGTTTGCGACGGAAACTCCGCGGCATTGTCATACGCACCGATCGCGGACGGCAGCTTGCCCGATAGAAACGAAAAGCGCGACGGCGCGCACAGCGGACTCGCGCAGTAGGCCGATTCGAATACGACGCCCTGCTTCGCGAGACGATCGAGATTGGGCGTTTTCGTCAGAGAATGTCCGTATGCGGCCAGCGCGAACGGGGTCATCTGGTCGGCCATTAGAATCAGAATATTCTTTCCGCTTTCAAGCATGGGACGCGCCTCGAATAGAATTGCAGAAGGTTGATGCAGGCGTGGAGTCCAACAGGTGAGCTCAGCACGAGCATCACTATTGCCGGTCAATTCGCCACTGTGAAGACGGCAAATCGTTATGTGCCTATAAGGGGGGCTTATGTCGAGGCAGGATCGCTTGCCGCCAATGCAGGCGTTGACCATGTTCGAATCCGCCGCCCGTCTGGCCAGTTTCAGTGCGGCCGCGCGCGAATTGGGTTCGACGCAGCCGGCAGTCAGCCAGCGCGTCGTGCAACTCGAAGAAGCGCTCGGTGCGCCGCTCTTCGAGCGCGGCCATCGCGGCGTTACCCTCACCGAAGACGGCGTGCGCCTCTTCGAAGCGGTGCGCAGCGCACTCGACACGATCCGCAGTGCGAGCGCCGACATCCGTGCGCGGCGCACGCCGCAAACGCTCACGCTGTCGACCGATTTCGGCTTCGCCACCTACTGGCTGATGCCGCGTCTCTCGCAGTTCAAGGCGCTAATGCCCGACGTCGACGTGAAGATCGTCACGTCGCAGAATGTGTTCGATCCTTCGCACGATCAGGCGGACATCGCGATTGCCTTCGGCGATCAGCACGCGGACTGGACCGCGCGAGGCGCGATCAAGCTCTTCGCCGAACGCGTCACGCCGGTGTGCAGCCCGGCCTTTCGCGCCGCGCATCCGGCATTGCGCGCGCCAGCCGACCTGCCGAGCCTGCCGCTGCTGCATCTGGAGGCGACCCAGCCGGCACGCTGGCTGTCGTGGGCCGACTGGTTCGCCGCACACGGCCTGGACGCACCTGCCGCGCACCGCGGCATCACGTTCAACAGTTTCGCGCTGGTGGCCCATGCGGCGATCATGGGCCAGGGCGTCGCATTGGGCTGGGCACCGCTCATCGACGAACTGCTCGCAACCGGCCAGCTCGTCGAACTGTTCGACACGCCGGTCGTGACCGAACGTGGCTATCTGCTCGTCACGCAACGCGCGGCGACGCCGGCGGTCAACGCGTTTCGCCGGTGGCTGCTCGACGAGTGCGGACTCGACGCGCAATGAGCCTGACGTTCCCGTTCCAGCGGGACGGCGGTTAGCTTCTATCCGCGAGCCCTGCCTGTTTGCTCTACTGCGACGATGGCTGCCGCGCCCCGCGGCGTCGCCCTATCGTTCAAGTGGAGAGCGCATGTCCGCCGATTTCCGTCCCGCTCAACTGGTTCTCACCGTAGCGTGTCCGAGCGCCGCGGGCCAGGTCGCCGCCGTCGTCGGCTTTCTCGACCGGCATCACTGTTATATCGACGAACTGACCGTATTCGACGACGACCTCAGCGAACGCTTCTTCGTACGCTGCGTCTTTCACGGCGTCGCGCACGATGAGGCGCTGCACGTCCCCGCGCTCGAACGCGAGTTCGCCCCGATCGCCGAGCGCTTTCGGATGACATGGGCAATGCACGACGTCGGCACGCGGCCGAAGGTGTTGATCATGGTCTCGAAGCTCGAACACTGTCTCGCCGATCTGCTGTTCCGCTGGCGCATGGGCGAGTTGAAGATGGACATCGTCGGCATCGGCTCGAATCACCGCGATCTCGAACCGCTTGCGCAGCAGCATGGTCTGCCGTTTCACCACCTGCCCATCACCGCCGATACCAAACCGCAGCAGGAAGCGCGTCTGCTCGACCTGTTCGAGACGTCGGGCGCGGAGTTGATGATTCTCGCGCGCTACATGCAGATTTTGTCCGGCGCAACGAGCCGCGCGCTCGCCGCGCGCGCGATCAACATCCATCATTCATTTCTGCCCGGCTTCAAAGGCGCGAAACCTTATCACCAGGCGCACGCGCGCGGCGTCAAACTGATCGGCGCCACGGCACACTTCGTGACCGACGATCTCGACGAAGGCCCGATCATCGAACAGGTGGTTGAGCGTGTCGATCATTCGTATAGCCCGGAGCGGCTGCTCGCCACCGGACGCGACGTCGAATGCATCACGCTTGCCCGGGCCGTCAAGGCGTTTGTCGAGCGGCGGGTGTTCATCAATGGCGATCGGACGGTGGTGTTGCAATAAGGAGAAGTAAACGGAAAACGCCGCTGAAAAGCGGCGTTTTTTTTGAATCACATCCGTGACGGCATCGCCGCTTCAACCAGGCGGCAATGCCTGCATACGGCCCACCGGTTCAATCACTTCACCCAGCTATCCACGCGATCGCCGTGTGCGCCGATCCACGCATCGGCGGCGGCGGTCGGCTTCTCGCCGTTCTGCGTCGCCAGCATCACACTGTCGATCTCGCCCGGCTTCCATTGGAATTTCTTCAGGAATGCCACGACCGTCGGCGCCTTTTTCTCGAGTTCCGGATTCACCACGCTGTCCACGTGCTCCGCTTCACCGAACACCTTCTTCGGATCGTCGAGGAATTTCAGCTTGTACTTCGCGAACATCCAGTGCGGCTTCCAGCCGGTCACGATGATCGGCTTGCTCGCCGCTTCCGAGCGCGCCAGTTCCGCGGTCATTGCGCTGCCCGAGCTCGGCATCAGCTGATAGTCGAGTCCATAGGCCTTGATCGCCTCGCTGGTTTTCTGCATCACGCCCGCACCGGCGTCGATGCCGACGATGCGCGAACCGAACTCCGCCTTCTTCGCTTCGAGATCGCCGACGGTTTTCACATCCGCGTTGTCCGGCACGATCAGGCCGATCTTCGCGTCGTTGAAGTTCGGCCCGAGGTCGACCACCTTCTCCTTGAAGTTGTTCCAGTAAGCACCATGCGTGACCGGCAGCCATGCGGACAGCGTCGCGTCCAGGTCGCCGCGCGCCACGCCCTGCCACATCACGCCGGCTGCGACCGGCACCAATTGCACCTGATAGCCGAGGCGCTTTTCGATCACGCGTGCAGCCACGTTGGAGGTCGCGACGCTATCGTCCCAGCCCTCCACGTAACCGATCTTGATGGTCGGCTTCGTATCGGCCGACACGCTCACGCTGCTGGCCGCCAGCGCCGCGCTCAATGCGCTCGCCACGAATATCTTTCTGATCAGTCTCATCGCCGTTCTCCCGTTTGCCAGTTGCCGTCATACGACCCATTGAGCATTTAGAATCGCCAGCCAGAATTGCCGGGTAGCGTTGTTTTGCGACATCCAGTTGTCCGCATGCGACTTCGAGCGCGTTTGCGCGTGCGTTTCTCGTCTTACTTATCGACGACGAGATCGGTGAGTGGTTTGCTGCAGCACAGCAGCACCATGCCCTGATCGATTTCGCGCTGACGAATCCCGCCGGCGTGTTTCATCGCAACTTCACCAGATACGAGCTTGACCTTGCAGGTGCCACATATGCCTTGCGTGCACGACGCAGGCAGCCGCACGCCCGCCTTCTTCGCCGCATCGAGTACATGCTGGCCACTACCGCATTCGATCTCACGATGGCTTTTGGCAAAGCTCACCTTGAAGCGCGTTTGCGTTTCGACCGGCGCGGGGGCCGGCTCGAAGCCGGCAGCGTCGGCACGCGCCTCGACAAAAGACTCCGCCATTTCAGACGCGCCTGCATGCTGCAACGCATCCGCGACATGCGCGGTAGTCAATTGCGCCGCGACTTCGCCCACCGTTTCGAACGAGAAACTTTCCTCGTGATAGTGGCTGCGATCGAAACCGCCCTCGTCCAGCAGCTTGCGCACCGCCTGCATATACGGCGCGGGCCCGCACGTGAAAACCTCGCGCTCCATAAAGTCCGGTGCAATCAGCTTGAGCAGCGGCAACGTCAGAAAGCCGGTCACACCAGGCCAGTTCGTGCGCGCGCCGACGCGCTCGCATACGAACGCGGTGCGGAAATGCGCCTGATTCGACGCGATCAGATCGAGTTCGCGCGCGAAGATGATGTCGTCCGGCGTGCGGGCGCTATGCACGAACACGATGTCGCTATCCTCGCCGAGCTCGTGATGGGCGCGGCTCATCGACATCAGCGGCGTAATGCCCGACCCTGCCGACAGAAACAGGAACTTGCGCGCAGGATGGCGCGCGCAGGTGAACTCACCGGACGGCCCCAGCACGCGAACCTGCATGCCCGCGTGCAGATTGTCGTGCAGCCAGTTCGACACCTTGCCGCCCGGCACCCGCTTGACCGTGATCGAAATCGTATGCGGCCGCGTCGGCGGCGACGAGATCGTATAGCAGCGATTGACTGCTTCGCCGTCGATCTCCAATTCCAGCGTCAAGAACTGCCCCGGCTCGAACACGAATGCCCGCTCGGACGGCGCGCGGAAGAAAAAGCTCTTCACATCGTGCGTTTCGTCGCGCACCTGGCAGCACACCAGCGTATCGTCGGCATCGCTATTCCAGCGCGCGGGCAGTGCTTCCCAGAAGCGCGGCTGCGTGACCCGGCTCGCGGCGCGGGGAATGGGCGGCTCGGTGCCGGGCTGAAACGTCGCCTGATCGCGCATCATGGTTTTCTCCCGCTCCTGGTTGCGGTGTCGCGCTCAGCGCATGAAGGACACGACTTTTTCGCCGTGCGAAGCCGGCGCGGCGGCACCGGCGTCATCGGTTTGCGGGGCGTCGCCATAAGCCGCGAGACGGCCGATGTACCACTCGCAGAACTTCTCGACGAGGCCCTCGGTGAACGGCGAATACGGCCCCGGTTCATACGCGCTACTGGTTGCGCCGCGCTGCGAGTACTCGACGAGCGCGCGGTCCTGATCGTTGGTCGCACGCCAGACCGCGGTCAGGTTGTCGGCGTCGTAGTCGATGCCTTCGCGCGCGTCCTTGTGTACGAGCCACTTGGTGCGCACCAGCGTTTTGCCGGCCGACAGCGGAATCACCGAGAAAGTGACGATGTGATCGCTCATGAAGTGATGCCACGAATTCGGCTGGGTCCAGAACGACAGGCCGCCCAGATCGGCCTGCTCGAAACCGCCAAGCAGCTTCTTCGATGCGATCTTTGCGTCGAGCGTTTGCGATTCGCCGTCGCGATCGAGCGGCAAACGTTGCGTGCGAAAACCCGTGACCAGATCCGCCAGCCGCTCGATCTCCGCCGACGGCAACTGCATGGCCTCCCATTGCGCGGTACGGCGTGCCACGGTTTCATCGAAAGCGGCCATGCCTTCTTCGTTGGCCGGCGTGCGCTGATAACCGAAGCCGTATTCGTACAGCGAAATCGTCAGCTCCGGATGATTCGCGACGCAGTGATAGCACTCGCGATTGTTCTCCATCGTGAGCTTCCAGTTGCCCTCTTCGACGATGTCGATCTGCGCGGCGATCTTGCAGCCGGCCAGATCGTGCGGCCGCAAATACGGCTCCATCGCGGCGCGCATCACGGCAAAATCGGCGGGCGGCTGCTCGGCGAGGCAAACGAAGATCAGCCCCGCGAGATTCTCGACGTGCACTGCCTTCAGGCTATGCTTGCAGCGGTCGAACTGCTCGCCCATGTGTTCGGCAAACATCAGCTCGCCGTTCAGGCTGTACGTCCAGCTGTGATACGGACACACGATATTGCCGAGCGAGCCTTTGTCGTGATTGCACAGACGCGCGCCGCGATGGCGGCACACGTTGTGAAACGCACGCACCTGCATGTCGTCGTCGCGCACGATCAGAATCGAATCGTGGCCGATCTCCACGGTGATGTAGTCGCCCGGTTCCGGCACGTCGGGTTCGACCGCGACCTGAATCCAGTGCTGGCGGAAAATCGCGTCCATGTCGAGCGCGAAGATGGCTTCGCTCGTATAGAACGGCGCTTCCAGCGTGTAATTCCTCTTGCGGCGTTCGATCATCGCGCGAACGTCTGCCGAAACTTTCATTGTGTGCTCCGTTGCATGTCACGTCTGGCGCCGCGCCAGGCCCTCCTGGACGCATGCTGGCCCGAACCGGAATTCAGTAATCCACAAGTTGATGCTCGCGCAAATACGCGAGGATCACTTGTGCTTTTTCGACGGAACTCCCTTCAATTACGACGCTGCCGCCGCGGCTTTCGGTCGTCGTCGCCGAGAGCATGCGGGCATGGCCCGAGCGCTTTTCGGCGGCGGCGAGGCGCACCGGTTTGGTAGCGGAACAGATGGTCCAGGCGAGGTCGTCGGAATTACCGGCATGCGCATCTGCTGCGGCTGGCGGCACGCTCCGCTCGATCGAGCCTTCGCGCAACCGTGCATACGCGTAAGTCGGCGTGGCACTGGCGAGCGGATGCACCGCGATCAGCGCCGGCAGTCGAACCTCGACGCGCCGGCGCAAACCCTTCGGCATGAATTGCCTGACTTGCGCGCAAGCGTCGCGCACGCCCAGGTCGACGGCGGCGCCGACGAGCGGCATCCCCAATGCGTGCGCAACGCGATACGGCAGCATGCCGCTATCGAACGCGCCTTCCGCGCGCGTGCCGGTCAACACGAGGTCGTAGCCTTGCAGGCGCGCGGCGAGCAGCGTCGCCTCGTCTGCCCGCGCCTGCGCTTGCGCCGGCGCGGCGGCAGTGTCGAGTACCTCGACCGAGCGTGCGCCGAGCGCCAGATACTCCCGCAACGCAGGGCTGGACGGATCGCCCGCATGCAGCACGTCGAGCGTCGCGTCGTGCGCTTGGGCGACCGATAGCGCGATGTTCAGCGCGGCCGCGTCGTTGCGGCTATAGCGCGCGGTGCCGCTGACCGGATGGCGGCCCACCGAAACCAGCACGGCGATCTTCATGCGAGCACTCCTTCAGCGATAGCGGTCGAATTGAGCAAGGTGGCACGCGTGTCCCGCGCGCTACGTGCCGCGGCCGCCGCTTCATTGAGCGCCGCGATGGTTTCGCGCGCATCTGCGATCACCGTCAGATTCGCGCGCTTCGCGATCGGCGCGCTGGCGTCGAGATTCACGGCGATCACGTGCCGGCAATCCTTGATGCCCTGCAGGTGCTGCACGGCGCCGGAAATGCCGAACGCGATATAGACGCTCGCTTCGACGGTCTTGCCGGTCGCGCCAATCTGCTTGTCGCGGGTGAACTTGCCGTCGTCCACGGCGACGCGGCTTGCGCCGATCGCCGCGCCCAACGTGGCGGCCAGCCGTTCGAACGCGGGCACGTCGCTTACGCCGTTGCCCGCCGACACGATGAAATCCGCTTCTTCGAGCGCCAGTTGCGCCGCGTCGATTTCCTCGACGCCGAGATCGCGCACGACACCTTTCGACGCCACAGTGTCATTGTCGAAACGCCACACGATCCGCTCGCCCGCCCCGATGAATGGCAGCTTCGGCTCGACCGCATTCGGCGCGAGGAGCACGACGTCGGGCAACGCGCGTGCGGCAAGCGCCGTATTCGCATGGATATAAGCGGCCACGTGCGCCGCATCGATCTCGACGACGTGCGTGGCGACGCTCGCGTTCGCGGCTGCCGCATAGCGACGGCCGAGATCGCCGTCGCCGGTCGCGTTGTCGGGCAGGAAAATATGCACCGGTGCATAAGCCGCGACGCACGCGGCCAGTGCATTCAATTCGTCGAGCGGCGCGAACGTGCGGCGGTCGAACATCGGTAACACGATCAGTTTGTCGGCGCCGAGCGCGGCGGCGTCCTGCGTGAATTCGCCGAAAACGAGCAGCACGACTTCGGTGCTCGCATCGGCGATCAATGCCGCGCCGGCCAAAGCCTGGCGCGCGTGATCGTCGAGCGCGCCACGGTCGGCGTGCGCGGCCACCAGCAGCACGCGTTGCGGCACGGCCGTGGTGCGGCGCGGCTTCGGCTGTTCGCCATGCGCCGCGAGAGGCACGTTGAATTCCGTCACGCCCGCCACACCGGTTACGCCGAGCGTGATGCGTTTGAGTCCTTGCGCCGTCACCGTGAACGGGCGGCGCGGATCGATTCGTTTGAGCGTGTTCATCGCATTACTCCAGCGCCGCAGCAACCAGTTCGGCGACGTCCAGCACTTCCGGACGCGGCCCCACCACGCCTTCGAGCATCGCCGTGCAATTCGGGCAGCCCACCGCGACAATCTCCGCGCCGGTGGCACGCGCGTCGTCGATGCGGATGTCGGGAATACGCCGCTTACCCGGAATGTCGGTCAACGGCGCGCCACCGCCGCCGCCGCAGCAACGTCCGCGCATGCCGTGACGCTCCATCTCCACGACCTCGATGCCGATGTTCTTCAACAACCGGCGCGGCGCTTCGGTTTCACCGTTATAGCGGCCCAGATAGCACGGGTCGTGATAGGTGATCTTGCGTTGCGCGTACGCGGCGACCGCATGCAGCGAGAGCTTGCCGCTCGCAACCAGTTCGTCGATCAGCGCGGTGTGGTGCTGCACTTCATAGAAGCCGCCCAGCGCGCGATATTCGTTGCGCAAGCTATGCAGCACGTGCGGATCAGCGGTGACGATCCTGCCGAACGAATACTGCGCAAGCGTGCCGATCAGCTTGTGCGCGAGCTGCTGGAACGTCGCTTCGTCGCCGAGACGCCGGGCCGTGTCGCCGGTATCGGTTTCGACGCCGCCCAGCACCGCGTAGTCGATGCCCGCGCGGTTCAGCACCTTGACCAGGGCACGCAGCGTGCGCTGATAGCGCATGTCAAACGCGCCTTCGCCGGCGATCAGCAGAACATCCACACGCCGCCCCGGCTGCGCGACCTGCACCTGCAGATCGACCGCCCAGTCGTAACGCGCGCCGATGTCGTAGCCGTTCGCGCTGCCGGTCTCACGCAGATTCGCGAGCGTGAGCGGCCCCTTGCCCGGCACCATGCCTTCCACCAGCGTCTGATTGCGCCGCATATCGACGATCGCATCGACGTGCTCGATCAGCATCGGGCACTCCTGCACGCAGGCCCGGCAGGTCGTGCAGGACCACAGCGTATCCGCTTCGATCAGGCTCGAAATCAACGGCTTCGTGGGCGCCCCGGCATGCTTGCCGATCGCGATGCCGGGCGTCGGGCTGCCCGCGTAGTCGGCATCGGTGCCGCCGACCATGCCCGTCACCAAGTCCTGAATCAGCTTCTTTGGATTGAGCGGCTGGCCCGCCGCGAACGCGGGACACGCCGCCTCGCACTTGCCGCATTGCACGCACGCGTCGAAACCGAGCAACTGGTTCCAGCGGAATTCGACCGGCTTGCCCACGCCGTATTCCTTCGCATCGAGCAGCGGCACTTTCAGTGCAGTGGGCGGCACGACGTCGTTGTCATTGCGCTCGGCAAAGCGCTCCTGACGCGGATGAAACGCGAGGTGCAGCAGACCGGCAAGCGCATGCTTCATCGGGCCGCCGCGCGCCGCGCCGAACGTCATCGTGAAGGCGCCCGCCGCGATCAGCAGCGCGACGAGCACCGCCAGCGCGCCGGACATGGCCGCCGCCGGCAACGCGATGAAGAGTGCAAGCCCGAGCGCGAACGAGCCGAGCAGCAGCGGCAGCTGATCCCACGGTCCGCGCGAGAGCCGCGCGGGCACCGCCTTCGCGCCATGCCGGCGGCGCCAGACGAATACCGCGCCGACCAGCATCACGAGCGCGGCGACGAAGATCAGTTTGTCGAGCCACGGCGAGTAGATCGCGAGACCGTAGTTGACGAATACCAGCGCCATCGCGGCAATCGCTCCGCCCGCGGTGGCCACATGCGTCCTCGCGATATACGGATCGCGCGCCACCACATGATGCAGATCGACGAAGTAACGTTTGGGAATCGCCAGCAGATTGAACCAGCCGTAAGCGCCGGCTGCGCTCGCGCGGCCTTCGCGCCAGTACGCCGCGCGTTTGGCGAGCGCAAACGCGAGGCCCGCGACCGACAGCCACAGCAGGACGGTGATGACAAACACGGGGCTCATCGTCAGAAATCCTTGCAAAGGCGCAGCGCGTCGTAAATCGCGCCGTGAATGTTGTGCATCGAAATGCAGTCGCCCACACGGAACAGCAGGAAGCGGCCATGCCCAAGTTCTTCGCTGAGCGATGGCTGCGGCTCGGACGCGAACAGCTTGTGCACGTCGACCTGCCCACGGTTCACCGACTCCGGCTTGAGCGCCCAGTAAAGCCGGTCATTCGGCGTGCTGCCGTTTTCGATCACCACCTGATCGACCGCGCGCTCTTCCTGCTCCTCGGTGTACTCGTTGCGGATCACGGCGATCTTCTTGCTGTCCTCCTCGTAGACCTTGTCGAGCCAGTAGTTCGGCGTATGAATCACGCCCTGGGCATAGAGACGCCGGTAGAAGATCGGGAACGTGGTGCCGCCGACATCGTCGGCGACCTTCACGTCCGGCGTCACGATCTCGACGTGCGAGCCACGGCTCGACATGAAATCGGCCACGCCCGCCCCGGCATGCGTGCTGACGCCGTCGTACACGAGCACGTTCCTGCCCGGCTCCACCTTCCCCGAGAGCACGTCCCACGAACTGACCGCGAGGCCTTCGTCGACACCCCACGCCGCCACTTGCGACGTGAACGCCGAGCCACCCGTCGCGAGCACGACGATGTCCGGCTTCTCGGCCATGATGGTTTTCTCGTCGGCCGCGACACCGAGACGCCGCTCGACGCCGAGGCGCTTCGTCTCCATGTCGAACCAGCGCACGATGCCCGCCATCTGCTCGCGCTGCGGCGCTTTCGCGGCCAGCATGATCTGGCCGCCCACGTAATCGTTCTTCTCGAACAGCACCACGTCATGGCCGCGCGACTTCGCGACGCGTGCCGCTTCGAGTCCCGCCGGCCCCGCGCCGACCACGACGACCTTGCGCTTCGGGCCGCGCGTCTTCGCGATCACGTGCGGCATGGTCGCTTCACGCGAGGTTGCGGCGTTCTGCACGCACAGCACGTCGAGGCCGTTGTACTGGCGGTCGATGCAATAGTTCGCGCCGACGCATTGCTTGATTTCGTCCTCGCGGCCATCGCGAATCTTGATGACCATATGCGGATCGGCGATCTGCGCGCGCGTCATGCCGACCAGATCGACCATGCCGCTTGCCAGCAGCCGCTCGGCCTGGCCCGCGTCGCGAATGCTCTGCGCGTGCATCACCGGCACCTTCACGACCGACTTGATGCCGGCCGCGAGATGCACGAACGGCTCGGGCGGCAGCGCCATCGGCGGCATGCAGTTGGCGAGCGTGTTGTGCGTGTCCGCGCCGGAGCCGATCACGCCGAGGTAATCGATCAGGCCGGTTTCGCTCATCGCCTGAGCGATTTCCTTCAGTTGTTCGTGATCGAGCCCGTCTTCATGGAACTCATCGCCGCACATGCGCAGGCCGACGCAGAAGTCCGCGCCCACCGCCGCACGCACCGCCTTCAGCACCTCGGTGCCGAAACGCAGACGGTTTTCGAGCGAGCCGCCCCATTCGTCGGTGCGAAAATTGGTGCGCGGGCTCCAGAACTGATCGATCAGATGCTGGTGCGCCGCCGAAATTTCGACGCCGTCCATGCCCGCATCCTTGACGCGTTTCGCGGCCGCCGCGAAATCGTCGATGATGCGGCGAATCTCCTCCACTTCGATGATCTTCGCGTTGCCGCGATGCACCGGCTCGCGCACGCCCGAAGGCGACATCAGATGCGGCCAGTGCTCGCCGTGAAACGCCGAGCGGCGTCCCATGTGGGTAGCCTGAATCATGATTTTCGCGCCGTGCGTGTGCATCGCTTCGGCGAGCCGTGCGAGCGGATCGATGATCCTGTCGGTCGACAGATTCACCGACTTCCACCAGCCTTGCGGGCTGTCGATCGACACCGGGCTCGACCCGCCGCACACGGCGAGCCCGACGCCGCCCTTCGCCTTCTCTTCGTAGTAGCGGATATAACGGTCGCCGGGCAGGCCGCCCGGTTCCGCATAGACCTCCGCGTGCGCGGTGCTGACGATGCGGTTGCGCAAGGTCAGCTTGTTCAGCGTGAGAGGCTTGAAAAGGTTCGGGTAACGCATCGCGATCGACCTCGGAATGGATAGGCTTGTTGCGCTTTGCCGTGCTGCTGTTGCTGTGTACTGCCGTGTGCTGCGTTCAGGACTTCAGCGGCGACACTTCGAACACGCAGTGCGGGTGCCCTTCCGCCGCGCAGCGCGCTTCTTTCGAATACGAGGGCGGGCCCTTGCGCGCAGCATCGGGCGCGGTGTCGTTGACCCAGTCCATCGCGCCTGCGAACCAGCCGGCGAACATGTAGCAGAGCTTGCCGACCTTCTCCGGCTGCGCAAGCACGAACGACGAGTGATGCAATTCGATGCGCGCACGCGAGCTCGACGGATCGGCCTCGGTAATCGTGAAGATGCCCCAGCCGCGCTGCGACAGACGTTTCAGGTAATGCTCGAATACCGCCATGCCGCTGATGCCGTGCTGTTTGGCTTCCTTGTCGCACCAGAAATAGGCCGACTTGTAGCCCGCTTTGTAGAGAATCTCCGCGTAGGTGTCGAGGCCGAGCGCTTCCTCGACGGCGGTGTGGTTGTTCGTGAAGAAGTGACGCGGCACGTAGAGCATCGGCAGCGCGTCGGTGGTCCAGACGCCGCTGTTCGCGTCGACGTCGATAGGCAGTTGGGGTTGCATGTGGGGGCTCCGCTTATAGGTAGATGATGGCTTGGCAGACCGGCTCAGACCTTCCAGACCTGGCCGAACACCCGCACCCAGTTTTCGCCCATGATCTTCTTGATGCGCGTCTCGCTCCACCCTGCGCGCTCCATCGCTGCGGTCAGATTTGGAAATTCGCCGATCGTGCGAATGCCTTCGGGATTCACGACCTTGCCGAAATTCGTCAACTGGCGATAACGGCCCTTGTCGTGCGTGATCCAGTCGAAGAACTCGGTGCTATAGCCTTGCGTGAAGTCCGTGCCGATGCCCACCTGGTCTTCGCCAATCAGATTCACCACGTAGTCGATCGCCTCGATATAGTCGTCGACGGTCGCATCCGGGCCGCGCTTGAGAAACGGCGCGAACATCGTCACGCCGACGAAACCGCCCGCATCGGCGATCTCTTTCAGCTGCTCGTCGCTCTTGTTGCGCGGATGCTCCTTGAGCCCCGATGGACAGCAATGCGAATAACATACCGGGCGGTTCGATGCGGCAATCGCTTCTGACGACGTCTTGCCGCCCACATGCGAGAGATCGACCATGATGCCGACGCGGTTCATCTCCTGGATCACTTCGCGTCCGTAACCGGACAGGCCGCCATCGCGCTCGTAGCAACCGGTGCCCACGAGGTTCTGTGTGTTGTAGCAAAGCTGCACCACGTTCACGCCGAGATCCTTGAACGCTTCGATATAGCCGAGGTTGTCCTCGAACGCATGCGCGTTCTGGAAGCCGAAGATGATGCCGGTCTTGTTTTCTTTCTTCGCGCGCAAGATGTCGTCCGTGGTGCGCACGAGCGTGAGAATCTCGCCGTACTCGCGAATCTGCTGCTTCATCTCGGCGATGTTGTCGACGGTCTTCTGGAAGCTCTCCCAGACCGATACCGTGCAGTTCACCGCAGTCACGCCGCCTTTTCTCATGTCCTCGAACACCGAGCGCTCGAACTTCGAAATGTTCAGACCGTCGATGATGATGCTGTTCTCGTGCAAAGTACTCATCGTTTGCTCCAGGCGTTCTCAGTAAATGGGGAAGCGCTCGCACAGCGCGAAAATCTCGCGGCGCACGCGTTGTTCGGTGGCGGCGTCGCCTTCGGGATGCTCGCGCAGCGCATCGAGCACGTCGACGATCAGCCGCCCGATGTCGCGAAACTCGCTCACGCCGAAGCCGCGTGTGGTACCCGCCGGCGTGCCGAGGCGAATGCCTGACGTGATCGTCGGCTTCTCGGTGTCGAACGGGATGCCGTTCTTGTTGCAGGTGATGCCCGCGCGCTCCAGCGCCTGTTCGACCTGATTGCCCTTGAGACCCCTGGGCCGCAGATCGACCAGCAGCAGATGGTTATCGGTGCCGCCCGTCACCAGATCGACGCCGCCCGCCTTCAGCACGTCGCCGAGCGCTTGCGCATTCGCGAGCACGTTGTCGATGTAGGTCTTGAAGCCGGGCTCCAGCGCCTCGCCGAACGCGACCGCCTTGCCGGCGATCACGTGCATCAGCGGGCCGCCCTGCAAGCCGGGGAACACCGCCGAGTTGATCTTCTTCGCGATCTCCTCGTCATTCGTCAGCACAAAGCCGCCGCGCGGACCGCGCAAGGTCTTGTGCGTGGTCGAGGTGACCACATGCGCATGTTCGACCGGGTTCGCGTGACGCCCCGCCGCGATCACACCGGCGATATGCGCCATATCGACCATCAGCTTCGCGCCGGCGCCGTCGGCAATCGCACGCAGCCGCGCGAAATCCAGCGCACGCGGATAAGCGGAAAAGCCGGCGATCAGCAAGGTGGGCTTGTGCTGTTGCGCGAGTTCCTCGATCTGCTCGTAATCGATCAGCATCGTGTCGCGATTCACGCCGTATTGCACCGCGTTGAACCACTTGCCCGAGAGTGCCGGCTTCGCGCCGTGGGTCAGATGGCCGCCCGCGTCGAGCGACATGCCGAGCACCGTGTCGCCCGGCCTCGTCAACGCCAGCATCACGGCGCCGTTCGCCTGCGCGCCCGAATGCGGCTGCACGTTGGCATACTTCGCGTCGAACAACTGCTTGATGCGATCGAGCGCCAGTGTCTCGATCACGTCTGCGTATTCGCAACCGCCGTAGTAGCGCCTGCCCGGATACCCTTCCGCATACTTGTTGGTCAGCACCGAGCCTTGCGCTTCGAGGACCGCGCGCGACACGATGTTTTCCGACGCGATCAGTTCGACTTGCGACTGCTGACGCTCGAGTTCTTTCAGTACGGCGCCGCGCACCGCCTTATCGCGCGTGGCCAGCGAGTCTCCGAAAAAAGGATTCGGGTTCGACATGAAAGGTCCGTGGGGTCGTTGACGGAGGGCCGGAAGCGGCGCTTGCGCATTGCCGCCACCGGTCTGCATTGCGTCTATTCTTGACGCTCGGCCAGCGCGCCAATTTACGAATTCAGACGCGTTCTTTGCCTTTTCCGCCATGCGCGTCCTTTTTCCACAAGTCGGCGTGCGCGCGCCGCGAAAAGCCTGTCACTTCCCGGCAACGTCGCCCGGCAAGCGCTTAAGAAATGGGCGGCTTTTGCTGCACTGCGGTTGATCGCCGTGCGCCGTTCGAGTGCAACGGCGTCGATGACGGCGCCGTTGTAGTGCCCATTTGTTTAGCTATCCGAGCTTTCCTGATGCCAACCAAGGGTTTAGCCTGATGGCACGGTAGTTGCACTCGTATTCAAAATTGCATGATCCGCCGCTCCCCCACGGCGACGCGACATTACATAGATTCGAAGGATTCACTCCTCCCATGTCCACCGATCGCACGGCGTCGTTGTCGCACTTCGCATTCATGCCGGTTCCCAACTTCACCATGATCGCGTTCACCAACGCGATCGAAGTGCTGCGCATGGCGAACTACCTGACGGGACAGACGCTTTACCGCTGGTCGATCGTGAGCCCGGAAGGCGGGCCGGTTATCGCGAGCAACGGTCTATCGATCGACACCGGGCCGGTCGAAGGCGTCGGCCAGCCGGATATCGTGTTCGTGGTCGGCGGCATCGACGTGCAGCGCGCCACCACGCCCGCTCACCTGTCCGCCTTGCGCCGCTTCGCGCGCATGGGCAGCGTGCTCGGCAGCCTGTGCACCGGCACTTATGCGCTCGCGCGTGCCGGCTTGCTGGCCGGTTATGCATGCGCGATTCATTGGGAGAACATGTCGGCACTGAAGGAGGAGTTTCCGGATACGCGCTTTCTGAAAGAGCTATTCGTCATCGATCGCGATCGCGTCACCTGCACGGGCGGCGTCGCGCCGCTCGACATGATGCTGAACCTGATCGCGCCGCGTGTGGGCACCGCACGCGTCACGCAGATCGCCGAGCAGTTCATCGTCGAACATGTGCGCGACACCAGCGCGCAACAGAAGATGCCGCTGGTCGCGCGGCTCGGCTCGGCCAACAAGTCGCTGTTCGAAGTGATCTCGCTGATGGAGAACAACATCGAAGAGCCGCTGTCGCGCGAAGAACTCGCGCGTCTTGCGGGCATGTCGCAACGGCAATTGCAGCGGCTATTCCGCGAGCATCTCGGAATGACGCCCACCCATTACTATCTGACGCTGCGTTTGCGGCGCGCGCGCGAGCTGCTGCTGCAAACGGACATGTCGATCATGCATATCACGATGGCTTGCGGCTTCCAGTCTGCCTGCCACTTCTCGAAGAGCTATCGCGATGCGTTCGGCACGGCGCCGACGCGCGAGCGGCGCAAACAGGCGCCTTCGCTGGCCGCGGTGCCGGTGATGGCCGCCTGAAGCATCGGGCGGCGCTACGCATAATCGACTTCACTTTGCATCAGCGCCATTCATCACCGCAAAAACAAACGCGCTGAACGGGAAGCCGCTCAGCGCGTTTGTCGTGATCGTGCTTCAGTGCACGCTTGAGCGTACCCTCAAGCCGCCTTCAACAACCCATGCGGGTCGATCACGAACTTCCTCGGCGCACCGCCATCGAATTGCCGGTAACCATCGGGCGCGTCGTCGAGCGACACCACCGTCACGTTGACGATATCCGCAATCGGCAAACGGTCCCACAAGATCGCCTGCATCAGATTGTGGTTGTACTTCATCACCGGCGTTTGCCCGGTGTGGAACGAATGCGACTTGGCCCAGCCGAGCCCGAAACGGATGCTCAGGCTGCCTTTGCGGGCGGCGGCATCGGCGGCACCCGGGTCGTCGGTCACATACAGGCCCGGAATGCCGATCGCGCCCGCCGCGCGCGTGATTTCCATCAGCGAATTGAGTACCGTGGCCGGCGCCTCCTCGTGCGCGCCGCTGCTGCCGTGGCCGTGCGCCTCGAAGCCGACGCAATCCACCGCGCAATCCACTTCGGGCTTGCCCAGTATCTGCTCGATCTGTTCGCCGAGCGTCGCGTCCTTCGAAAGATCGATGGTCTGAAAGCCCATCTTGCGCGCATGCGCGAGACGCGCCTCGTTCATATCGGCGACGATCGTGCAGGCAGCGCCCAGCAATCTCGCCGACGCCGCCGCGGCCATGCCCACCGGCCCCGCGCCCGCGATATACACCGTCGCGCCGGGCTTCACGCCCGCCATCACCGCGCCGTGATAGCCGGTCGGCAGAATGTCGGACAGACACGTGAGGTCGCGGATTTTCGACATTGCCTGCGCGCGGTCGGGAAACTTCAGCAGATTGAAGTCCGCGTACGGCACCATCACGTACTCGGCCTGGCCGCCGATCCAGCCGCCCATGTCCACGTAACCATACGCGCCGCCCGCCCGCGACGGGTTCACGTTCAGGCACACGCCGGTGTGCTGCGCCTTGCAGGTCGGGCAGCGTCCGCATGCAACGTTGAACGGTACGGACACGAGGTCGCCGATCCTGAGCGTTTCGACGTCGCGGCCTACCTCGATCACCTCGCCGGTAATCTCGTGGCCCAGCACGAGGCCGACTTCGGCGGTCGTGCGGCCCCGCACCATGTGCTGATCGGAGCCGCAAATATTCGTGCTCACCACTTTCAGAATCACGCCGTGGCCGATCGACCGCCCGCGTGGATCGACCATCTTCGGATAGTCGATCGACTGCACTTCCACCTTGCCCTGCCCGAGATACACGACGCCGCGATTGCTGCTCATTGTCCGTCTCCATGTCTTGTGAGCGGCGTGACCGAGTGCGGGTTGTCAGCGCGGCACGCCGTTCAACGAGCGTAGCGTGCACCGGCATCGAGCACATGTATCTCACGCGACACGAGTTTGGCTGGAACCGACAAGCGGGGGAACGCCAGTTTTTATTGATTGACTGTTCAATATAAATAAACTTATCATGCGCCATCGAATCCATGCGGGCAGCTCGCACCTGGGTGCGCTCCCACCTCCAGCACCATGCCCAAACTCGGAATGCGCGAAATCCGCCGCGCGCAGCTCATCGACGCCACCCTGCTCACGATCGACCAGAGCGGCCTCGCGGGCGCGACGCTCGCCTCGGTCGCACAACGCGCGAGCATTTCCACGGGCATCGTCAGCCACTATTTCGGCGACAAGGACGGCCTGCTCGAAGCCACCATGCGTCACGTGCTGCGCGATTTGTGGCAGGCCACCGCGAGCCGTCGGCGGGCGGCAAAGGCGGACCCGCGCGCGAAACTGCGCGCGGTGGTCGCCGCGAATTTCGACGCCGCGCAAACCAGCGGCCCGGTCATGAAAACGTGGCTCGCGTTCTGGTCCGAGAGCATGCACAAGCCGCAGCTGCGGCGGCTGCAATACGTGAACACGCGCCGCCTGAACTCGAATCTGTGCGCGGATTTTTCGAAGGCGCTGCCGCGCGCGGCGGCGCGCCGTGCGGCGAGCGGCCTCGCGGCGCTGATCGACGGCTTGTGGCTGCGCGGCGCGCTGTCGGGCGAACCGTTCGACACCAAGGCGGCGCTACGCGTCGCGAACGACTATATCGACCTGATGCTGGCGGCGCGCAATCAGCCCAGCGGCATTTCCTGAAAGGAGCACGTGATGGCGGTATTCGCAACGCAACGTCTGTACATAGGCGGCGCTTACGTCGATTCAACCAGTGGAGAAACCTTCGACACGCTCGACCCCGCCACCGGCGAGACGCTCGCGAGCGTTGAGCAGGCATCGGCGGCCGATATCGAGCGCGCAGTGCTAACGGCGCAAGCCGGGCAACGCGAGTGGGCCGCGCTCACGGCGATGCAGCGCTCGCGCGTTCTGCGTCGCGCGGTGGACCTGCTGCGCGAGCGCAACGACGAACTTGCGTTGCTCGAAACCCGCGACACCGGCAAGCCGATCGCCGAAACGCGCGCGGTCGATATCGTCACCGGCGCCGACGTGATCGAGTACTACGCGGGACTCGCCACCGCGATCGAAGGCCAGCAGATTCCGCTGCGCCCCTCGTCGTTCGTCTACACGCGCCGCGAGCCGCTCGGTGTGTGCGCGGGCATCGGCGCATGGAACTACCCGATCCAGATCGCGTGCTGGAAGTCGGCACCGGCGCTCGCGGCCGGTAATGCGATGATCTTCAAGCCGAGCGAGATCACGCCGTTGTCGGCATTGAAGCTCGCGGAGATCTACACCGAGGCTGGCGTGCCGGCGGGCGTCTTCAACGTCATCCAAGGCGATGGCCGGGTCGGTGCGATGCTCGCCGCCCATCCCCACATCGAGAAGATTTCGTTTACCGGCGGCGTCGAAACGGGCAAAAAGGTGATGTCGCTCGCCGCGTCGTCGTCGCTGAAAGAAGTGACGATGGAGCTCGGTGGCAAGTCGCCGCTCCTCGTGTTCGACGACGCCGACCTCGAACGCGCCGCCGACATCGCGATGAGCGCCAACTTCTTCAGCGCGGGCCAGGTCTGCACCAACGGCACGCGCGTGTTCGTGCAACGCAGCGTGCTCGACCGGTTCGAAGCGTTGCTGCTCGCGCGGGTCGAACGCATCCGCGTGGGCGCGCCCACTGACGCGGATACGAACTTCGGCCCGCTCGCAAGTGCCGCGCAATTGCAGAAGGTGCTCGGCTATATCGATAGCGGTGTGCAGGAAGGCGCGCGCTTGCTGGCGGGCGGCCGGCGCCTGACCGAAGATCATTTCGGCTGCGGCCAGTATGTCGCGCCGACCGTCTTCACCGGTTGCCACGACGACATGCGCATCGTGCGCGAAGAAATCTTCGGCCCGGTGATGAGCATCCTCGTGTTCGACGACGAGGACGAAGCGATCGCGCGCGCGAACCTTACCTCTTATGGCCTCGCCGCGGGCGTCGTCACCGAGAATCTCTCTCGCGCGCACCGCGTGATTCATCGGCTGGAGGCCGGCATCTGCTGGATCAACACGTGGGGCGAGTCGCCCGCGGAAATGCCGGTGGGCGGCTACAAGCAATCGGGTGTCGGTCGCGAAAACGGCATCACGACGCTCGAACACTACACGCGCATCAAGTCCGTGCAAGTCGAACTCGGCCCCTATCAACCGGTGTTCTAAGGAGTGGCGGCGATGGCCTCGAACGAATACGACTACATCATCGTCGGCGCGGGTTCCGCGGGCAACGTCCTCGCCTCGCGCCTCACCGAAGACGCCGACGTGACCGTGCTGCTGCTCGAAGCAGGCGGCCCCGACTACCGTTTCGATTTCCGCACGCAGATGCCGGCCGCGCTCGCGTATCCGCTGCAAGGACGCCGCTATAACTGGGCATACGAGACGGACCCCGAACCGCACATGAACAACCGGCGCATGGAATGCGGACGCGGCAAGGGGCTCGGCGGCTCGTCGCTGATCAACGGCATGTGCTACATCCGCGGCAATGCGCTCGATTACGACGGCTGGGCCGCGCGGCCTGGTCTCGAGACCTGGACCTATCTGGATTGCCTGCCGTATTTCCGCAAAGCCGAAACCCGCGACATCGGCGCGAACGCGTATCACGGCGGCGACGGGCCGGTACACGTAAGCATCAGCAAGCCGGGCAACAACCCGCTCTTCGCCGCGATGGTCGAGGCCGGTGTGCAGGCGGGCTTTGCGCGCACCGACGATCTGAACGGCTTTCGGCAGGAAGGCTTTGGTCCGATGGATCGCACGGTCACGGCCAACGGCCGGCGCGCGAGCACCGCGCGCGGCTATCTGGATCGCGCGAAAACGCGGCCGAATCTGACGATCGTCACGCATGCGGTAACCGACCGCGTGCTGTTTTCGGGCAAGCGCGCGGTCGGCGTCGCGTATCTGCGTCATGGCACAGCGGCGAACGTGCATGCGCGCCGCGAAGTGCTCGTGTGCAGTGGCGCAATCGGATCGCCGCAACTGCTGCAGCGCTCCGGCGTGGGCCGCTCGACCTGGCTGCGCGAGTTCGACGTGCCGCTCGTGCACGATCTGCCGGGTGTCGGCGAGAATCTTCAGGACCATCTGGAGATGTATATCCAATACGAGTGTAAGGAGCCTGTGTCGCTCTACCCCGCATTGCAGTGGTGGAACCAGCCTGCTATCGGACTCGAATGGATGATCAACGGCACGGGCATCGGCGCAAGCAATCAGTTCGAAGCGGGCGGCTTCATCCGCACGCGCGACGATGATCCGTGGCCGAACCTTCAGTATCACTTCCTGCCGGTCGCCATCAACTACAACGGCTCGAATGCGATCAGGATGCACGGCTTCCAGGCGCACGTCGGCTCGATGCGTTCACCGAGCCGGGGCCGCGTGAAGCTCACCTCGCGCGATCCAAATGCACACCCCAGCATCCTGTTCAACTACATGGCCGATCCGCTCGACTGGCGCGAATTCCGCGACGGCATCCGCATCACGCGTGAAATCATGCGTCAACCGGCGCTCGATCGTTATCGTGGCCGCGAGCTGAATCCTGGTGCCGAACTGAGCACCGACGCGCAACTCGATCAGTTCGTACGGATGCGCGCGGAAACGGCGTTTCATCCGTCGTGCTCGTGCAAGATGGGCTATGACGACATGGCGGTGGTCGACAACGAGGGCCGCGTGCATGGCATCGACGCGCTGCGGGTCGTCGATGCGTCGATCATGCCGCGCATCACGACCGGCAATCTGAACGCGCCGACCATCATGCTGGCCGAGAAGATCGCCGACCGGATTCGCGGGCGGGACGCGTTGGCACGTGTCGATACGCCTTACTTCGTCGCGAATGGCGTGGCTTCGAGAAAGCGTGAGAGCAAACGGTGGAACGACGTTGTAAAGATGTAAAGCGCGCTCAGTGCATGTTCGATCTGAAAGACTGAAGCGCCTTGTCATCGAACTCTTTGTGGAAGGCCACACGGTCGAATCCGTTCTCATCGGTACAGAGTTCGGGCGCGTCCTTACTCAAGACTGCCGAACACGGTGCGAGAAAGGCAAAATGAGCGGCGCCGGGGACGAGATGGTATTCATGGCGGCCATACGAACGCTTTCAACGCGGGGCCGTTAGCGTCGGCCGGCACTTGCACGAACTTAAATCCTGCCGCATGGGAAAGCGTCGTGGATACGCCGAAAAGCACCGCCAGGATCATTGCTCTCATTGGAATTCGCTGTACGATTGGGCGAGTCGCCAGTTTTGCTTGACGGCAAATATAAAGCAACTCCACGAAGGTTGAAGATCCGGACCGCGGTTACGACTGACCTGACCGCCCGTTCAGCGCGTCACAGTTTAGCTACCCGAAAACCCGAGCCCACGCCGCGCGAAGGCGTCGCGCCCGATCTTCGAAGATATATGACGCGGCCAACGTGAGGAGAGCGGAGATCACACCGGTCACGATGTGCTCCACATAGGGGATGCGGTAGTGGCTCCTGTGACCATAAGCGTCGCCTATCGCCGTCAGCAAACCGACGAGCAGCGCATTGCTATATCGGTGCTTATAGAATCGGGCCGCAGGCGTGAAAGTCAGCAAAACCGCCAGCAGCCCGGTCAGCAGACCTGTCTGCAATGCGATCGTCCAGTGGGCGAGGCTCATGACATTGCTCCAGCTGCCGGGCATACAGGTCATGCACGCGCTGGTCGGCTGCCAGAAACGCTGGATAAACAACCGCAGGCGGCGCTTCCATTCGCTTGACACGATCGATGTCCTCGGCAATGCCGACACCGCCGTGCGTTTCCTCTGCGCGGCGTCAAGGCGTTCCGGCGAGCCCGCTTCCGGCTCATGGATCGACGTGCGCACGGGCACCCGATCGCGCTCGGGCGGGAATCTGAGCCTGGTAGCGATATTACTCCGCACCCACTGCATGCGCACCTCAGCCGGCTCTGGTGTTCGGCCTGCGACTCACGATCCGCCAAACCAGTTATAGCCCTGATCGACCCAGTAGCCGCCCGGAAACGTGTTGGTCACGAAAATCTCGATGATGTGCTTGGGATTCTTATAGCCGAGTTTGGTCGGCATTCTGAGCTTCATCGGGTAGCCGTATTTGGCGGGCAATTGCTGACCGTCAAAGGTAAAGGTCAACAGCGTCTGCGGATGCAGCGCCGTTGGCATATCGATGCTTTCGTAGTAGTCGTCAGCGCATTTGAAGCCAACGTATTTCGCCGACGTGTCCGCACCGACACGCTTGAGAAACGCCGCGAACGGCGTGCCGCCCCATCGGCCGATCGCACTCCAGCCTTCCACGCAGATATGCCGCGTGATCTGTTCGGCCTTCGGCAATGCGTCAAGGTCGGCGAGCGTCCAGTCCTTCCTGTCCTGCACGAGGCCGCTTACTTTCAGCCGGAAATCGTCGCCATTTACGTGCGGCACATCGTCGATCCCATAGAACGCATTGAACGGGAACGGACGTGTGATCTCTGCTTCGGTGTAGGTCGGAGCGAGACGGTTCGGGTCGAATAGCCAGCCCTGCACGCGGTCGTTCATTGCCGACACGCGCGATAGAAACGTTTCGACCGATTTATCGTCCGACAGGCTGCATCCGGTCAGCATCGCCAACCCGCCCAGTGTGATGATGCGTTTGCCGAACAGGCGCCGTGACGGCATATCGAGCTCACGCCGCACGTCGATGCTGAGCGACTCGCGATCGACGCCCGATCGCGACGGTTTGAATGGCTTCACAGGAGTAGTCCTCGGTTAGCGGCCACGAATCATCGTGAGCAACGAGCGCGGCACGAGCGCGACCATCGTCAGGTGAATCACGATGAAACCGGCCAGCAGCGCCATCGCGCAGAAGTGAACCACGCGCGCGTTGTCATATCCGCCCATCAGTTCGCGCAGTACCGGAAACTGCACCGACTTCCAGATCGCGAGCCCCGATACGATCAGCACGGCTATGTCGAACATCACGAACAGGTAGGCGAACTTCTGCACTGCGTTGTAGCGGCTCGGGTCCGCATGCGACAGCTGGCCTTTCAAGGCTTCGCGCAGGTCGTGCAGGACCGCGCGAGGCGACAGCGGGAAAAACTTCGACCGGATGCGGCCCGTGACGAGGTTCATCGCCAGATAAAAGAGTGCGTTGAAGAACAGCAGCCACATCGCCGCGAAGTGCCATTGCAACGCGCCGCCGAGCCAGCCGCCGAGCGTGAGGCCGGTCGGGATCGTGAAACCCCGGAACACCGGGGAGGCGTCGTAGATTCGCCAGCCCGACAGTATCATCAGCACCACGGCCAACGCGTTGAGCCAGTGCGCGATGCGTACCCATGCGGGTTGCAGGGTGCGTGTCGCGTCGAGCAACGCACCAGATTGGGGAAGAGCTTTCATTCCGAATCTCCGTGAAGCCTCGAGGCTCAGGTGCGTTCGCCGCAAGATGCCGGGAACGCACCTGTGCGCCTTACTTGCTCATCGCGTCGTCTTTTTTCATTGCGTCGTCTTTTTTCATTGCGTCGTCTTTTTTCATCGCGTCGTGTTTCATCTTGCTGCCGTCCTTCATCATCGAGTCTTTGGACATCGAATCCTTGGCCATCGAGTCCTTGCTCATCGTGTCTTTCGACATCGAATCGTTGGACATGGCGCCGCTCGCCTGGGCGAACACCGAACCACCGCTGACGAGCAAGGCTGCGGCGACTGCTGCGATTGCAATGCGTTTCATGGCAACTCCTGGAGTGTTGTTGGTCGGGCCGCCGTCGCTCATGGCTATAGCCTGTGGCCGGCCCGTGGGTATCAAATAGACTGCTTTGCGGCAACTACCGATGCGTCGTCATCCCGCATCTGTGAGGTAGTTCGCTGCGTGTCCCGGCGCGGTTACAGCACGCGCGAAGTTTTTTCTCTTCAACAGACAAAAAGAACGCATGCGACGCAGTCCTGGCCGCCAACGCCCGAGGCGATGGAATAAAATCCTGTTTCCTGTAACCGACGTCCCCGATGAATCGAACTAACGATATCACCGCAGCGCAGGCAAAAGAGGCCCATCTGCGCGCCCTGTTCCTGCGCGGCCTGGACGGAGACGCCGCTGGCTATCGGCAATTCCTGACGGAACTGGGTGCGCACCTGCGTGGCTTCCTGCGGCGGCGCCTTCACGACAGCACGGCCGATGTCGAGGATCTGGTGCAGGAAATATTGCTGGCGGTTCACAATGGACGGCATACGTATCGCGACGAGCAGCCGCTGACCGCGTGGATTCACGCCATCGCGCGCTACAAGCTGACGGATTACTTTCGGGCGCGCTCGCGCCACGACGCGCTCAACGATCCGCTCGACGATGCATTCGAATTGCTCGCCGCGCCCGATCTCGAACCGGCGCAAGCCCGGCGCGACGTGGGCAAGCTGCTCGAACAGTTGCCCGATCGTCAGCGTCTGCCGATCATGCATGTCAAGCTCGAAGGGTTGTCCGTGACCGAAACCGCGCAGTTGACCGGCTTGTCGGAGTCCGCGGTCAAGATCGGCGTGCATCGTGGACTCAAGGCGTTGGCCGCAAAGATTCGAGGAAGCCGATGAAAACGGATCAATTCATTTCTCTGCTGGCGACCGGTGTCGCGCCGATAGACCGTCACGCGCTCACGAAACGCTTTGCCGTCGCGGTGCTGAGCGGCGCGGCCGGTGCGACGCTGATCATGGCGGTGTTGCTCGGCGTCCGGCGCGACCTCGCCGAAGTCGCGCTCACGCCGATCTTCTGGGCCAAGGTCGCGTTGCCGCTATGTCTGATGCTCGGTTCGCTCTGGATGTCGACACGGCTCGCGCGGCCGGGCGTGCGCACCGGCGCCAGCGGCTGGGTGATCGCCGCGCCGGTCGCAGCGGTGTGGCTGGCCGGGGCGTATGTTTTGATGGGCGCACCGGACGACGGCCGGCTCGCACTCGTGCTCGGAAAAACCTGGCGCGTCTGCCCGTTCAATATCGCGATGCTGTCGGTGCCGGGCTTTATCGCCGTGTTCTGGGCGCTCAAAGGACTGGCGCCGACCCGGCTCGCGCTGACGGGCGCCGCGGGCGGCTTGCTGGCGGGCTCGACCGCGACGCTCGCCTATTGCCTGCATTGCCCGGAGATGGGCATTCCGTTCTGGGGCGCGTGGTATCTGCTGGGGATGCTCGTGCCGACGGTGATCGGTGCGCTGCTCGGCCCGCGGCTGTTGCGCTGGTAGTCGGCGCGGCACACTCCACAAGATTTTCTTTACCCTCGCGCAACTTATCCTCGATTGTCAGCGCGCAGCAAAAGCCGGATAGTGCGATTCGGCCAACCTGCCGGCCGACATCCAGGGAAACGCTGCCAATGAAGTCCAAAACAATCAGTCTTATCGCAAGCACCGTGTTTGCGCTGAGCACGGTGCCATCCGTGAGCCGCGCCGCCGATGCCCCGCTCGAGCGGATCAAGCCCACCGTCGACGCGGCCATTCAACCGCTCATGTCGAAATACCGCATTGCGGGGATGGCGGTCGGCGTGATCGTCGAGGGCAAGCCCTACGTGCTCAACTACGGCGTCGCGTCGACGCAAACCGGCAAGCCGGTCACGCGCGATACCTTGTTCGAACTCGGCTCCATCAGCAAGACATTCACGGCGACGCTCGCGTCTTATGCGGGCTTGAACGGCAAGCTGTCCTTGTCGGACCCGACGGAAAAGTATCTGCCGTCACTGCGCGGCACGCCGTTCGGCAGCGTGAGCCTGCTCAACCTGGGCACGCACACGCCTGGCGGGCTGCCGTTGCAGGTGCCCGACGACATCCACGACAACGACCAGCTGATGCAGTACTTCGCCGCATGGCGGCCCGCCTATGCGCCCGGCACGCAGCGCACGTATGCCAACCCCGGCATCGGCACGCTCGGCCTGATCACGGCGAAGAGCATGGGACAGGATTTCACCGCGCTGGTCCAGCACACTGTGTTTCGCGCGCTCGGCATGACGAGCAGCTACTTCGACGTCCCGAAAGCGAAAATGCCGGACTACGCGCAAGGCTATACGAAGCAGGACGCGCCGATCCGCGTGGCGCCCGGCGTGTTGTCCTCCGAAGCCTATGGCATCAAGTCGACGGCGACTGACATGCTGCGCTTCGTTGCGGCGAACATGGATCTGATCCCGCTCGACAGCACGCTCCAGCGCGCGATCATGGCGACGCACACGGGCTACTTCAAAGCAGGCGTGCTGACGCAGGATCTGATCTGGGAGCAGTATCCGTATCCAGTCGCGCTGAAAACCTTGCAGGAAGGCAATTCATCGGAGATGGTCCTGCATGCGACGCCTGCCGCCGAAATCAGGCCACCGCAGCCGCCGAGACAGGATGTATGGATCAACAAGACCGGTTCAACCAACGGCTTCGGCGCGTATGTCGCGTTCGTTCCGGAAAAGCATCTGGGCATCGTCATGCTCGCGAACCGGAACATCCCGAACGACGCACGCGTGAGCGCCGCTTATCAGATCCTGACGGCGCTCGCGGGCAGCGGGCATTGAAGGCACGCTGAGCGACGAGCGCGGGCGCCGGGCATGCCCTGCCCGGCGCCCGCCGACGCTCACTCCCGCACCGGACTCAACGCCCCATGCGGGTCCGCTTCGACCGCTTCCGACACGAGCGTCTCCAGCGCCAGCCCGCGCGTTTCGATCCCGAGTATCCATACCGCGGCGGCCGCGATCACAAAGCACATCGCGCCGAGCGAAAACACGCCGCCCTGGCCGAACATCGGCAGCACGACGCCGACCACATACGGCCCGATCAGCGACCCTACCCGGCCGATCGCGGACGCGAATCCCGAGCCCGTGGCACGCGCGCCGGTGCCGTAGAGCTCGGGCGTGTACGTATACAGCACCGCCCACATCGCGAACAGGAAAAACTGCATCGCGAGCCCGGCGCAAATCAGCAGCGTCGGCGTTTGCGCATGCAGCGCGGTCTGTCCGTAGACATAGGCCATCACCGCGCTGCCGGCGAGCGACGCGATACAGGTCGGCTTGCGGCCCCAGCGCTCGACGAGCCACGCCGCGCAAATGAAGCCCGGAATCCCGCCCAGCGAAATCAGCACCGTGTACAGCACCGACTTCGTCACCGCAAAACCGGCCTGCTGCATCAGCGCACCGAGCCACGACGTCAGCCCGTAAAACCCGAGCAGCGCGAAGAACCACAGCGTCCACACCATGATCGTGCGGCGCCGGTAGGCAAGGCTCCAGATCTCGCGGAACGCACCGCCGCCCTTCGCCGCGGCCGGTTCCGCGAGCACGGCCGGTGCGCGCAACTGGCTCAGACCCTCCGCGCGCATCACCTTCACTTCGATGTCGGCGAGAATCCGGTCGGCTTCGGCATGGCGTCCGCGATGTTCGAGCCAGCGCGGCGACTCCGGCACCACACGCCGCACGATCAGCACGAACACCGCGGGAATCGCGAGCAGCGCGAACTCGGTGCGCCAGCCGAAGGCCGGCAGCACGAAGTACGACACCACGCCCGAGGCGATGAAGCCGAGCGGCCAGAAGCCGTCCATCAGCGCGATCAACCGTCCGCGCGAGGCGGCCGGCACGAACTCCGACAGTAAGGTCTGCGCGATCGGAAACTCCATCCCCATGCCGACGCCGAGCAGCACGCGATAAAAGATCAGCGCCTCGACGCTCTGCGCGGTCGAACACAGATACGACGCGAGGCCCCACAGGACCATGCTCCACTGAAAGACCGGCCGGCGCCCGAAGCGATCGGCGAGCAGGCCCGCCACCGCCGCGCCGATCACCATGCCGAAGAAGCTCGCGCTGGCGACGAGCCCCGTGGTCGCGGTCGATAACTGGAACTCGCTTTTGATCGAGCCGAGCACGAACGTCATGGTGCCGAGGTCGACGGAATCAAAGAAAAACGCAATCGCGATGATGACGAAGATGGTCCGGTGATAGCCGGAGAACGGCAGTCGTTCGAGCCGGGCAGCGGCGCTCGAGCGTGGCTGAAAAGCGGTAGACATGTCATCCCCTCGTTGATGCGGCGGCAGCCGCGTGAGTGTTCCGGGCAGCGTTTTCAGTAGACGTCGACATAAATCGTCCACATAGAAGAAATGCGTCATCGGAATGGAACGGGGGCGTCGCGTTGGCCGCCCGGCACGCGGGCGCGAAGGACGCAAAAGCGTTAGGAACGCAACCGCGCACGGGCGGCGCCGGCGATGCGCGCGAGCGTGTCCGCACTCAGGCGTGCGGCGATTTTTTCGACGTATTCGTGATGGTGCGTCTGCAGCGGCGCGCCGAGTTGTTGCGCGAGCAGATAACGGATCAGCGCGATGCGCCGGTGCCGCAGCACGATGCTCTGATCGAGCAGCGCGAGCGCGGCAGCGGCGTCGCCTTCATGGCACGCGCGCTCGGTGAGGCGCGCGGTGGCTAGACGCGTCGACGGCATGGCATGGGCGGGAGTCGCACGAGACCGGATGCGCGGCGAGCGATGCGTGCGCGCACCGCTCGCCGCGCGTTACGCCATCAGCGGCTCGGCCGCGTCGAGCATGATTTTGACGAAGTAGTCGGCGAAGCTGCGGCGCACGACGAGCTCGAACCTGTCCGCGCCGGTATGCAGCAATGTCATCGATGCCTTGAAATAGTGGCTCTGCGCGCATTGCCCGTCGCCGAACAGTTTCGGATGCAGGTCGAGCGGGCAGCCGCGCGCCAGCACGTCACGCACGCGCGCGCCGCTGATTTCGAGCACCGTATAACCGCTGCCGACATCCACCGCCGACGCGAACACACCGCTCAACGCGGCGCCGAGTTTCGCCTGCAACGGCGCGGTGCGCACGGCATCGTGCACGGCGGCCGAGCGTACGAGCCACTCGTCCGGGCCGAGCCACAGCATGTCGTAGCCGTTGCCGCGCGCGACCGTGTTCGCCTTCTCGGGCGGCTTGCAACCGATCACGCTCTGCACCGCATTCAGGAATGCCGCGTCGCGCGTGTCGCCACGCACGTTCACAAGTTCCAGAAACGGTCGCTCGCTCAACCTGAAAGCGGCGGATGCCGTGGCCTGATGCTTCTTCAGCAACGCACCCGCGCCCACCAGCGGCGACTCCTGCCATACACCCGTTTGTCCACCCACGGCGCGATCCACGATCGATACCATCCCGCCTGTTTCATTCCACATGTTGACGTGCTCCTTCGCTGTCGTAGAACACCGAACTGGTGACCCTGGCCGCGATCTGCTTGCCGCTCGACAGCGGAATCGTGACCGTTGCGCCGATCTTCTCGAGACCGCCTTTCACGACCGCCATCGCGATCGAGCGCTTCAGGATCGGGCTGTAATAGCTCGACGTGACGTGCCCGAGCATCGGCGCGGTGTCGCCCTGGAACGGCCCGGCGACGATCTGCGAGCCTTCCGGGATCACGAACGACGGATCGTCCGACAGCAGTCCGACCAGTTGCTTGCGCCCCGCCTTCGCGGTGTCCGAGCGCGTCAGCGAACGCTTGCCGAGAAAGTCCTTCGACTTCGCGACGAGCCCGCCCATGCCGAGGTCGTATGGCGTCATCGAGCCGTCCGTATCCTGGCCGACGATGATGTAGCCCTTCTCCGCGCGCAGCACGTGCATCGTTTCGGTGCCGTACGGCGTGATGTCGAATTCCGCGCCCGCGGTCATCAATGCTTCCCATACCGCGCGCCCGACGTTCGCCGGCACGTTCACTTCATACGCGAGTTCGCCCGAGAAGCTGATGCGCATCACGCGCGATGCCGCGCCGGCCACCGTGCCCTCGCGATAACTCATGAACGGAAACGCCGCGTTCGCGAAGTCGATGTCGTGGCAGACCTTTTGCAAGACCTTGCGGCTGTTCGGACCGACCACGGCAAACGTGGCCCAGTGATCCGTGACCGAGGCGAGCCGTACGCGCATGTCTGGCCATTCCGTTTGCAGCCAGCGTTCGAGCCACGTGAGCACGCGCGCCGCGCCGCCGGTGGTGGTCGTCATCATGTAGTGCTGGTCGGCCAGACGCACGGTCACGCCGTCGTCGAAGATCATGCCGTTTTCGTCGAGCATCAGGCCGTAGCGGCACTTGCCGACTTCCAGTTTGCTCCACGGATTCGTATAGACCCAGTTCAGCAGCTTCGCGGCATCGGGGCCCTGAATGTCGATCTTGCCGAGTGTCGACGCGTCGAGTATGCCGACGCTCGTGCGCACCGCGAGCGATTCGCGCGCGACCGCCGCGTGCATGTCCTCGCCTGCCTTCGGGTAGTACCAGGGCCGCTTCCAGTTGCCGACGTCCTCGAACGCCGCGCCGTTTTCGACGTGCCATTCGTGTACGGCCGTCTTGCGCACCGGATCGAGAAACTCGCCCAGCTCGCGGCCCGCAAAGGTGCCGAAGGTGACCGGCGTGTAGTTGGGCCGGAAGGTGGTCGTGCCGGTCTCGGGAATCGTCTTGCCGAGCGCCTGCGCGAGAATCGCCATGCCGTTGATGTTGCCGAGCTTGCCCTGGTCGGTGCCGAACCCCATCGCGGTGTAGCGCTTCACGTGCTCGACGGATTCGAAACCTTCGCGCGCGGCGAGAAAAATATCCGCTGCGGACACGTCGTTCTGGAAGTCGACGAACTGTTTGGGCCCGCGCGTCGCCAGCTCACGGCCGCCGACCAGCCACAGCGGCGCGATCTTCGCCTCGCTCAGCTCGGCCACCTGCAGCGGAGCCGGCCGCGCGACGATGTGACCGGCGGCGCGCGCCGCCTCGACGCCCGCATCGACGGCAAAGCGGATGCCCTGCCCCAGCGTGAAGTCGCCCGCGCACGCGCCAACACTCGTCTCCGCCTGCATCGCCTTGCCGGGCACGAAGCAGGCCTTGTCGTCATGCCAGTGCGCCTTGCCGCCCGACTGCGCGAACAGGTGCAGCACCGGGCTCCAGCCGCCCGACATCGCGAGCAGATCGCATGGCAATGCGCCCTGCTGCGCGCCGACCTGTCCGTTCGAATACGACGCCACGTCGACCGACGCGACGCGCAGCTTGCCGTGCGCCGCCGTGACGACCGCGCCGTTCATCACCTTGATGCCGTGGCGGCGGCCCAGCGCTGGCAACGTCCCCTTCGATTCGCCTGCACGCGGATCGATCACCGTCACCTGCGCGCCGGCCGCCTTCAGGTCGAGCGCGCATTGATAGCCGTCGTCGTTGTTGGTAAACACCACCGCGTTGCGGCCCGGCAGCACCGCATAGCGATGCAGATAGGTCGACACCGCCGACGCCAGCATCACGCCGGGCAGATCGTTGTTGCCGAACACGATCGGCCGTTCATGCGCGCCGGTCGCGAGAATCACGCGTTTCGCGCGGATTTTCCACAGCAGCTCGCGCGTGCCCTTGCGTTGCGATACCGGCAGATGCTCGGTCAGCCGCTGCGTGACCGTCACGAGGTTATGGTCCTGGTAGCCGAACGCGGTGCTGCGGGACAGGATCTTCACCTCGGGCATTTGCCGCAGTTCGTCTTCGACCTTTTGCACCCATTGCAGCGCGGGCTTGCCGTCGATCTCCGCGCGGCACGACAGCAGCGAGCCGCCGAGTTCCGCCTGATCGTCCACCAGCGTCACGCGCGCGCCCGACAATGCCGCCGCGTGCGCCGCCGCGAGACCGGTCGGCCCGCCGCCGACCACCAGCACGTCGCAATGCGCAAAGCACTTGTCGTAGCGATCCACGTCGGTCTGCTCGGGCGCCTTGCCGAGACCGGCCGCGTCGCGGATCGCTTCTTCGTATTTCGGCCAGAATTTGCGCGGCCACATGAAGGTCTTGTAGTAGAAGCCCGCCGGAATGAAGCGCGCGATCTTCTGGTTGATCGCCATGCGGTCTTTCTCGATGCTCGGCTTCGCGTTCACGCTGGTGGCGACGAGTCCCTGATACAGCTCCACTTCGGTCGCGCGCGCATTCGGCACCGTGTAGGCGCCGGTTTCGAGTTGCACGACCGCGTTCGGCTCCTCGACACCCGCGGTCACGATGCCGCGCGGCCGGTGATACTTCCAGCTACGCGCGACGAAGTGCACACCGTTCGCGAGCAGCGCGGAGGCCAGCGTGTCGCCCTGATAGCCCTGATATCTGACGCCGTTGAACGTGAAGCTGAGCGCAATCGCGCGGTTGATGCGCCCGCCGCTGGGCAGTCGGTCTTTCTGGCTCATGATGCTTTGCCCTCTTGTGCTTTGGCGTCGTTGCCATCCATGGCGAGTAGCGGACGCTCGAACGTCTCGTAGCCCTGGATCTCGTAGCTCACCGTGTCGCGCTGCGCCTTGAACCAGCGCCGGCAGCCCTGCGTATGCAGCCATTGCTCGCGATGCACGCCGCGCGGGTTCTTGCGCATGAACAGGTAGTCGCCCCATTCCTTGTCGGTGAGCGTGTCGGTGTCGAGCGGACGGGCGATATCCGCTTCGCCGCCGCAAGAGAATTCGGTTTCGGCGCGGGGACCGCACCACGGGCATTCGATCAGCAACATGTGTGGGGCTCCGTTAGTGAGTTAGTGAGCCACGGCCGCCGCGCCGTGCTCGTCGATAAGATGACCGGTATAGAACCGCTCCAGCGAAAACGGCGCATTCAACGGATGCGGCTCATCCTTTGCGATGGTGTGCGCATAAGCCCAGCCCGAACCCGGCGTCGCCTTGAACCCGCCCGTGCCCCAACCGCAGTTGAAGTAAAGGCCCTTCACGTCGGTCTTGCTGATGATCGGGCACGCGTCCGGCGACACATCCACGATGCCGCCCCACTGGCGATTCATGCGCACGCGCGAGAACACCGGGAACATTTCGACGATCGCTTCGAGCGTGCCTTCGATGATCTGGAAACTGCCGCGCTGCCCGAAACCCGTGTACTGATCGACGCCCGCGCCGATCACCAGATCGCCCTTGTCGGACTGGCTGATGTACGCGTGCACCGCGTTCGACATCACGACCGTATTGACGACCGGCTTGATCGGCTCGGACACGAGCGCCTGCAGCGGATGGCTCTCCAGCGGCAAGCGCACGCCGGCCATGTCGGCGAGCGTCGAGGTATTGCCCGCCGCGACCACGGCGACCTTCTTCGCCTTGATGAAACCCTTCGTGGTATCTACGCCGACCACCTGGCTGCCGTTGCGGCGAATGCCCGTGACCTGGCAGTTCTGCACGATGTCGACGCCCACCTGGTCCGCGCCGCGTGCGAAGCCCCAGGCCACCGCATCGTGCCGGGCCACGCCGCCGCGCCGCTGTATCGATGCGCCGAGCACCGGGTAGCGGCTATTCAGATTGATGGTCGGCTCGATTTCCTTGATCTGCGCAGGCGTGAGGAATTCCGCGTCCACGCCGTTCAGGCGGTTCGCGTTCACGCGGCGCTCGGTGTCGCGCACGTCCTGCAGCGTGTGCGCGAGGTTCATCACGCCACGCTGGCTGAACATCACGTTGTAGTTGAGATCCTGCGAGAGCCCTTCCCACAGCTTCATCGCTTTCTCGTACAGCGCGGCCGATTCGTCCCACAAGTAGTTCGAGCGCACGATGGTCGTATTGCGCGCCGTGTTGCCGCCGCCGATCCAGCCTTTCTCCAGCACGGCGACATTGCGCACGCCGTGTTCTTTCGCGAGGTAATACGCGGTGGCGAGACCATGCCCGCCGCCGCCGACGATCACGACGTCGTATTCACGCTTGGGCTCGGGGCTCTTCCACTGTCGCTCCCAGTTCTCGTGATACGACATCCCGTTGCGCAACAGGCTGAATATCGAATAGCGGCTCATCGTGGGTCCTTGTCAATGCTGTCTTAACTGCTGCCTGGCGTTGCGTAGGCATGCTTCACTGAAACTTCAACACTCGAGCTTCAACACTCGAGCTTCAACACTCGATCACGTTCACGGCCAAGCCGCCGCGCGACGTCTCCTTGTACTTCGTCTTCATATCGGCGCCCGTTTCGCGCATCGTCTTGATCACGTTGTCGAGCGACACGTAGTGCTGGCCATCGCCTTTCATCGCCATGCGCGCGGCGTTGATCGCCTTGATCGCGCCCATCGCGTTGCGCTCGATGCACGGAATCTGCACGAGGCCGCCGACCGGATCGCAGGTCATGCCGAGGTTGTGCTCCATGCCGATCTCGGCGGCGTTCTCCACCTGGGTCGGCGTGCCGCCCATCACGGCGGCGAGCGCGGCGGCGGCCATCGAGCAGGCCACGCCCACTTCGCCCTGGCAGCCCACTTCGGCGCCGGAGATCGACGCGGTTTCCTTATAGATGATGCCGATCGCCGCGGCGGTCAGCAGGAAGTCGACGATGCCTGCGTCGCTCGATGCATGCATGAATTTC
This sequence comes from Paraburkholderia sp. RAU2J, assembly GCF_003634845.1. Lineage (NCBI taxonomy): Bacteria > Pseudomonadati > Pseudomonadota > Betaproteobacteria > Burkholderiales > Burkholderiaceae > Paraburkholderia > Paraburkholderia sp. RAU2J. Next base: position 1,746,070 of record NZ_RBXG01000002.1, on the reverse strand, counting down.
ACGTAGTAATGCAGGACCGCCGGAAGCACGCCGGCCGCGCCGTTGGTCGGTGCGGTGACGACACGCCCGCCGGCCGCGTTCTCTTCGTTGACGGCCATCGCGTACAGGTTGACCCAGTCGAGCATCGAGAGCGGATCGCGCAGCGACTCCTCCGAGCGCGCCCGCAGTTGCGCGCACAGATCGGCCGCGCGGCGCTTCACGTGCATCGGACCGGGCAACTCGCCGCGCACCTTGCAGCCGCGTTCGACGCAGGCGGCCATCGTGCGCCAGATCGTCAGCAGCCCCTCGCGCACTTCGTGCTCGGGGCGCGCCGCGCATTCGTTGCGCAGCGTCAGCTCGGCGATCGACAAACCGGTCTCGCGGCACACGCGCATCAGGTCGTCGCCGGTACGAAACGGATATGGCACGTCCGCGCCGGCGCGCACGCCATTCACGCGATCGCCTTCGCGATTGACCACGAAGCCGCCGCCGATCGAGTAATACTCTTTCTCCACCAGCAACTGGCCGTTTTCGTCGAATGCCTGAAAACGCATGCCGTTCGGATGCACGATGCTGGAGCCCAGTGCGCCCAAGGTGCCGGGCACGGCCGGCATCAGTTTGCGAAAGAAGCCGAGGTGCTCGCGCTCGTCGAAGGCCACCGGGTGCTTGCCGAGCAGCCTCAATTGCTTCGTCTCGCGGATCGCCTGCAGACGCGGCTCGATCAGGTCCGGGTCGATCAGATCGGGCAGATTGCCTTCGAGCCCGAGCAGCGCGGCCTTATCCGTGCCGTGCCCTTTACCGGTCGCGCCGAGCGAACCGTACAGTTCGACTCTCACGCGGCGCACGAAGCCGAGCAGGTTCGCGTCTTCGATATGCGAAGCGAAGCGGCATGCGGCGATCATCGGCCCGACCGTGTGCGAGCTCGAAGGACCAATGCCGATCTTGAACAGATCGAAGACGCTGACGTTCATGGCGTGCCTTCTACGTTGCGGGCGATGCGCTGCCTCGGTGGAGTAGTTCGTATTGCACCGCAAGGCAACCTGAATCGATAGAATAAAAACGGCATGACAGTGGGATAGTGGCGTCAAGCGGGCCGCCAGCCAAGCACGGCGGCGTATTTGCGATGACTTCTGACGCATTTTCGACAGGCGTCCAGGTTGCGGCTGGCGATGCTGACGTTGCACTGGATGCGCCGCCGGAAGGGTTATGAAAAGCGTCCGACGGTCCCTCGTCAAATGCGGGGAAACCGGCCGGTAAAGCGCCCGCCATCCCCAGTGCTATGCTTGACTCCACCCTTTCCCTTGCCGCCTGCATGCATGAATTCCGCTGAACCGCTTCCCCCTCGTTCGATCGACGGCACGTCGAAGCAGCGCATCCGCTTCGGCATCATCCTGTTGCCCAACTTCACGCTGACCGCGTTCTCGGGTTTCGTCGACCTGTTGCGGCTGTCCGCGGACGAAGGCGATTTCAGCAAACCGGTGCGCTGTTCGTGGAGCGTGCTGGGGGAAACCCTCGCTCCCGTGCGCGCGAGTTGCGGCATCCAGATCACGCCGTGGGAAACCTTCGACAACGCCGAACCGTTCGATTACGTCGTGGTGGTTGGCGGGCTGCTGCATTCGGGGCCGGCCGCGAGCGACGCGACGCTCGCGTTCATTCGCCGTGCCGCCGCCACCGACGCGACGCTGGTCGGCATGTGCACCGGCGTGTTCTCGCTGATGCGCGCGGGCGTGCTCGACGGCCACCGCATCTGCGTGAGCTGGTTTCACTACTGGGATTTCATCGAGCGTTTTCCGTCGGTGAATGAAGAAGCGCTGGTCGCCGATCGGCTGTTCGTGATCGACCGGCGACGCATTACGTGTTCGGGCGGACGCGCGTCGATCGACGTGGCCGCGGCAATCCTGCTACGCCACTTCGAAACCGCCACCGTGCAAAAGGCGCTGCGCATCCTGCTGGTCGACGACCTGCAGAAAGGCAACGCGCCGCAGCCGCATCCGCCGGGGCTCGCGCCCGCCACGCATCCGAAGGTCAAGCGCGCGATCCTGCTGATGGAGCAGCACGTGGGCCGTTCGCTGCCGCTCGACGAACTCGCGCGCAAGCTCGATCTGTCGCCGCGCCAGCTCGAACGGCTTTTCAAGGCGCAAACCGGCAAGGCGCCGCAGGCCTACGCGAAGCAGGTGCGCTTGCGCACCGCCGCGTGGCTGCTGACGAGTTCGGACAAGACCGTCGCCGACATCGCGTCGAGTTGCGGCTTTTCGGACGCTTCGCATCTGGGCCGAGAGTTTCGCAAGCAGTTCGGCTTGCCGCCGGTCATGTACCGTGAACAACGCGGCACGGCGGCGCAAGTTGAAGACGGCTCCGGCTACGACGAAACATTTCCGGGGCGGGCTCAGGCGATTTGATGCGGGGCGTTGGCGGGGCGCACGCACGGTTGCACGTTCGGTGCGTATGGTTCACTCGCGTTGGACGGCATGGCGTTCGCCGTCGCCCTGTCACGTGCTGCGTGCCGCTGCCACGGGCCACCGCCCGCGGCAATGCGAACACTAAAAGCGCTCACTGCCCCGCTATATAAGCCTTCACCGCGGGCAACCCGTCCTTGCCGTCGAACGTCTTCACACCCGCCAGCCACTTGTCCAGCACGCCCGGATTGTCCTTCAGCCACGCGCGCGCGGCCTTGTTCGGATCGGTCCTGTTCATGATCGGCAGCATCACGTGGTTCTCCATGTCGGTCGTGAACTGCAGGTTCGACACCAGTTTGGCGACGTTCGGACAGCGCGTCGAATAATCGTTCGACGTGACCGTCAGCACTTTCGCTTCGCCGTAGTTCGGGCCGAACACCGCGTCGCCGCCGGACAGATAATCGATCTTCATCTGCACGTTCATCGGATGTGGTTCCCAGCCGAGAAACACGATCGGCTTCCTGTCGCGGATCGCGCGGTTCACCTCGACCAGCATGCCCGCCTCGCTCGACTCCACCAGTTTGAACTTGCCGAGCCCGAACTGGTTGCTGTCGATCATCTTCCGGATCTCCGCATTGCCGTCGTTGCCCGGCTCGATCCCATAGATCTTGCCGTCGAGCTTGTCGTAATTCTTCGCGATGTCGGCGAACGTCTTGATGCCCGCCTGATACGTGTAATCGGGCACCGCCAGCGTGTACTTCGCGCCGGTCAGGTTCGGCGGGGTCAGCACGGTGATCTGACCGCCCTTTCTGAACGGCTCGATCATCGGGTCCATGGTCGGCGACCAGTAGCCGAGAAACACGTCGATCTGTTTGCCCTTCACGCCCGCGAAAGTAATCGGCACCGACGCGATCGTTTTGCTCGGCTTGTAGCCGAGTCCTTCGAGCACTGTCGACGCGAGGCCGGTGGTCGCCGCGATATCGGTCCAACCGACATCCGCGAAACGGACGTTGCGGCAGGTGGCGGGTTCCGCGGCAAAGGCAGACGATACAGACAGCGCGCACAACGACGCGGCCCACAGACGTTTCATGGCGTTCCCTCTCCCTCGGATGGTGGATCAAACTGATTGTGTCGATCGACCCGGTTGCACCGGATCGAAGTTTTTTCACGCCGACAGCCGCCGCTCGACACTCGGCGCATGGCCGAATTGCGCGCGGTACGCCTTGCTGAAATGACATGGCGAATGAAAGCCGCACACCGCCGTGACCCGCGCGATCGACGCGTCCGTATTGCGCAGCAGCTCGCGCGCGCGTCGCAGACGCAGCGTCAGGTAGTAATGCGTCGGCGAGACGTTGAGAAACATCTTGAACATGCGCTGCAAATGGCGTTGCGACAGACGCACGAGGCGCGCGAGTTCGTCGAGCGACAACGGCTCCTCGATATTCGCCTCCATCAGCCGCACCACTTCGACCAGCTCGGCGCGCGAGAAGCCGACCCGCGCGTCGACGGGGATGTGCTGATAGTCGGTCGAGCCGCGAATCCGTTCGACGATGAACTGCTCGGACACCTGCGCCGCCACCGCATGGCCCAGACGCATGCCGACCAGCTTGAGCATCAGATCGAGCGGCGCGGTGCCGCCCGTGCAGGTCATCCGGTCGCGGTCGATCACGAACAGCTCGTCGGCAAAGCGCACGTGCGGGTAACTCTTGTGCAACGGCGACATGTCCTCCCAATGCACGGTGGCGCGATACCCGTCGAGCAGGCCCGCGGCCAGCAGCGCGTAGGGCCCCGTGCAGATGCCGCCGAGCGGAATGCCTTGCGTGGCCACCTCGCGCAGCAACGCGATCACCGTTTCGTCGACGTAATCGCGCACGTGCCAGCCGGCACAGACGAACAGCACGTCAGGCATGCCGGCTTCGGCGAGCGTCGTGGTCGGCTTCACCGTGATGCCGTTGCTGGCGCGCGCCGGTTCGCCGTCCGGCGTGATGACCGACCACCGGTAATGCTGCGCGCGGCCCACGTAATTCGCCATGCGCAGCACTTCGACCGCGCTCGTGAAGGCGATCATCGAAAAGTTCGGCAGCGTCAGAAAGCCGACGTGCGCGAGCCCCGCCAACCGCGAATCCGCCTGGGGCTCGGCCGGTGTGAGCGCGTCGCGCTTCATCGGCGGCTCAACCGTGTTGCGCGGCCGGCGCGCGGCGCACTTTCATCACGCTGCGCAAGCCCGACAGCAGCGGCGCGCGCGCCATGCCCGGCGCGCGGCCGAAGCTCTCCGTGATGCGGTCCAGAATGATCGCGAGCATCACCACCGAGAGGCCGCTTTCGAATCCGAGTCCGATATCGAGCCGCTGAATGCTTGCCAGCACGTCGTTGCCGAGACCGCCCGCGCCGACCATCGACGCGATGATCACCATCGACAGAGCCATCATGATGGTCTGGTTCACACCCGTCATGATCGAGGGCAGCGCATTCGGAAACTGCACCTTGTAGAGCAGTTGCCACGGCGTGCAGCCGAACGCCTGGCCCGCTTCGACGATCTCGCGGTTCACGTGCTTGATGCCGAGCGAGGTCAGTCGCACCGCGGGCGGCATCGCGAAGATCACCGTCGACAGAATGCCCGGCACGCGGCCGAGGCCGAACAGCATGGCGGCCGGAATCAGGTAGACGAACGCGGGCATGGTCTGCATCAGGTCGAGCACGGGGCGCACGATCATTTCGACAGTGCGGCTCTTCGCCATCCAGATGCCGAGCGGAATGCCGAGCAGCAGGCTGATCACCGTCGACGACAGCGTGAGGCCGAGCGTGATCACCATCTGGTCCCAGAAGCCGGTGCTGTAGATCAGCAGCATCGCGAGCAGCGTGAACAGCGCGAAACGCCAGCCGACCCGCCACAGGCCAATGCCGACGAAGATCGCCATCAGCGCCCACATCGGCACGGCCTGCAAGCCGTGTTCGACGAGCGCAGCGAAACTCTCGATGACCTTGCCGATCGCGTCGAACGTCTTCGCGTCGTGGTCGAGCAGATAGTGAACGCCGTGATCGACCCAGGCGCCAAGCGGAATGATTTCAGACATGGGAACCTCGATGGCGCGTGAGAACGTTCAACACGTTCGTCTTGTTGACCGAACCACAGTAAGAGCCGTCCGCTTCGACGACCGGCAGGGGCGCGCGGCTCGCCACCACGCGTTCGACTACATCGTCGAGCGGCGTGCTGCGGCGGATGCATTCGATCTGGTTGAGCAGCGGCGACGCGCTGCCGAGCGCATCGCGGCACACGAAGCCGCGAATCTTGCGTTCACTGTCGAGCACGAACGCGTAGTCGGCGCTGCCGTTGAGCGTGGCCGCGACGCTCGACGCATCGATCTGCGGCGAGTGCTGCATGAGCGGCACGGCGTCGGTCTGCATCAGATCGCCCGCGGTCAGGTAGCGGCTCGTGTCGATGCCCTCGAAGAACGCGCGCACGTAGTCGTCGGCGGGATTCGTGATGATTTCCTGCGGCGTGCCGATCTGCACGACCCGGCCGCCTTCCATGATCGCGATGCGGGTGCCGATGCGCATCGCCTCTTCCAGATCGTGCGACACGAACAGGATGGTGCGCTGCTGCTCGCGTTGCAGTTCGAGCAGCACGTTCTGCATTTCCTTGCGCTTGAGCGGGTCGAGCGCGGAAAACGCTTCGTCCATGATCATCAGCGACGGGTTGACCGCGAGCGCCCGCGCGAGTCCGACGCGCTGCTGCATGCCGCCCGAGAGTTGGGCCGGCAGCTTTTCCGCGAACGGCGCGAGGCCGACCTGCTCGAGCACGGTCATCGCGCGCGTTTCGCGTTCCTTGCGGCCGACGCCCGCCACTTCGAGCCCGAACGCGGCGTTGGAGAGCACGGTGCGCTGCGGCATGAGCGCGAACGACTGGAACACCATGCTCATGTCCTTGCGGCGCAGCGCGATGAGTTCCGAACGCGGCACGCTCGCCACGTCGCGGCCGTCGATCAGCACCTTGCCCGCCGTCGGTTCGACCAGCCGATTGATCAGACGGATCAGCGTCGACTTGCCGGAGCCGGAGAGGCCCATGAGCACGAAGATCTCGCCTTCCTTCACGTCGAACGAGACGTTGTGGACGCCGACGATCTGACCGGTGCGCGCAAAGACGTCCTCTTTGGTTGCGCCGGCCGCTAGCATGGCGAGCGCCTCTTTCGGGCTGGAGCCGAACACCTTGCACAGCCCTTCGACCACGACTTTCGGGGAATTCATTGAACGCTCTCCTGTGTCGACTTAGCGCTTTAGCGCCTAGTCCCGTCCCATGCACGAAGTTGCTTGCGTCGCGGACGTCCGTCCGCGCTGTGCATACATAGTTGCCAGAAAAAAGTGCGCGTTGCCGACTATTTGCGACAACCACATGAGGAAATACGACACCTGGTGGGGGGCGCAGGCCGCCTCGTGGTCGCGCAAGGCTTATGGGGTAAGGGTTTGGCCGGTGTTGCCTGGGCTTGGCGGGGATGTCGCGTCAAAGCAGATACGCATGGCGCGGGGAGGCAAATGTGTGGGTGCCGCGAGCGCAGCAGGGGCATGCGGCCGCACACCCATGTGGGTCGATGCGATGCGGCTAATCCGGCGACCGGCCTCGGTGCTGCCGGCGCCGTGTTCCGTTGAGTCGTGAATGCACAGCAACGCTAACTCGCGAGGACTTGCGCACTACGCGCCGTCTTTACGGCGATCGCCGGAGACAGCATTGCATTGTCGAAGGTGCAGCAGCGGGCAGTCGCGCTGTGCCCGGTTTTCACCGTGATCGCGGCCCGCATCGTTGCCGCGCAACGGTAGCGCAAAGCGTAGAGCGCAACGCGTGCGCTCTCGTCAGATCACTGCGACGCATGGGCCGCCCGATACCCCCGCCGCCCAATCGCCAGCGTCAGCACAGCGGACACCGCAAGACTCGCCGCCACGACATAAAGCCCAGCCGCGTACCGGTGAGAGCGTTGATCTCCGAAGACCTCACCGGGGAAACGCTTGAAAGCCTGCGCGAGCGGTTCGACTTCGCCCCGTCCGAAGTGGCGCGACGTGCAGCGGATTTCAGGCTCTGATTAGTCGACCATTTGCCGGCCGCAAGCGAACGCGGTCGGCGCAAGGCATGAAAAGACGCCCGCGCGAGGCGGGCGTTAAAGGAAGGCGGCACCCCTGAGAGAGTCAGATGCCACCCTTCCGGGGAACAACGAATAGACCGCCGGTCAGAACTGCGCGGTCAACTGGAAACCCAAAGTGACCCGGGCAGTCGGAAAGCCCGAAGGTTTGTAGATCGGCGTACCCCGCACGTTTCTTTATTGTGAACGGGCGCTCTCGCTGCTCCGGTTCAGGTCTGTACAACTACCGATGGTTATACGCCAGGTTATAGACCTCTCCAGCTTCTGCGTTCCATTGAACTTTGGCCGGACCTATCTTCCTTACCAGGCATGCGCTGCAAAGGTAAGTTCGCCCGCGATCGAGACCCGGTTCAAGATGCGGTAAAGCGGTGCACTCAGGAACAATCCAACTCCGCAGTGTGTGACCTTTGTCAAGCATCTCAAATCCGGTGTGAGCATTGAACAGGCCTTCCCACGCATCCTTGGAAAATCGCCAGAAATCCCATGGTTCGTAATGAAGTGGCCATGACGGATGCGACTGGATATAGGCAATCCCGCCTAGCTTCAACATTTTGTTCATCTCGATCGCCACCATCCAAGGCATCAGAAGGTGCTCGAATACCGAAATCGAGAAAATCGTATCGAACTGCCCCGTTACGTGTCGGCTAAGATGATGCGCGTCGCCGACAACATCGACGCCCGGCCCAGTGCTGATATCAATCCCCACATAGTCAACGTCCGGGTGAACAAGATGGCGATGACTGTTCCCGCTGCGTGCGCGCGAACCGATTTCAAGCACTCTATCGCCGGGCCTGGATTGCTTCAGCAGCGTTTGCGTCATCGTATTGAAACGGTGGTTTTCCTCCGCTACCAAAGACGCGCCCGGAGACGGGACAATTTCCGTACCGCCGAACAGAAGTGCTATGTCCTGACTCCGCACGGACGGCGGCAGGGCGGTGCAGACCTTGAATCCCCATTTCGCTGCCCCTTCGCCGTACTTTTCCACTACGTCAGGTCGTGGGACGGGCATCGCAGTAGAGACCAGTCGGGTGTCCTTGCATAACACGTGTGGCGCGCCGTATTCGGACCAGCCTTCCACTACCAGTATGCCGTGAAAGATCGAGCATGTATCCAGGTGATAGAGCATCTCTTTTGCATTCCTTTAATGTAGTTCCGCCACAAATTCCAAGTTGGAGCAAGTAATGAATTGGGTGGCTGTCAGTCAGTTAAGCTGCGCGAACAACTGAACCCCTGCATGCGTCGTTCAACGCATGTCATCGGGCCCAAGTCGTCCGAGGCTGCCGGCAAGGCGCAGCCGCGCGGAGCGCCAGTCGGCCAGCGCCTGCACGCGCTGCTGCTGCGCGTTCGCCAGCGCCATCTGCGCGTTAAGCAGTTCGAGAATATTTCCGACGCCCGCCAGATAGCGCCGCTGGGCCGCGGCGAACGATCGCTGTGCGATATCCAGCAGAGCGGCACTTTCCTTGGCCGTGTCGGTTGAGGTCTGAACGGCCTGGTAACTGTTCCAGACTTCAAGCCCGACCTGCTGGCGCACGCCGTCCAGAGCATCCTGCTGCTTCTCCAGCTGAGCCTGCGTCTGGCGGACCTGATACGTGCGGCTGAAGCCTTCGAAAAACGGAATCGTCAACTGCACGCCGACATACCATTCGCGGCCCGTGGCCGGATACTCCGGGATACCCAGTCCTAACGTCGCGGGCTGGTTGTTACGGCTGTACTTCGACACCAGGCTAAGGCTCGGCAGTCCTTCCGCACGCGTCTGGTCTACTTTCGCTGCCGCAGCATCCACCTGGGCCTGCGCAGCCATCACGCTGGGATGCGTGCGCCTCGCGTCCTCCATCAGTTCACCTACCGATTGCGCAAACGCGGCGTCTGGCTGCACACCGTCGGTGACTGCCGGAAGTTCCAATGGAAGGTCGGGCGAGAGGTTCAGAGCTGATGCCAGAGTCCCCACCGCCGTCTGCCACGTGCCCTGTGCCTTGACGCGGTCCAGTACAGCCCGGGTGTATGCGGTCTGCGCCTGCAATGCATCCGAGATTGGGGCAATCCCCTTGTCAACGCGCGTCGACGCAACCTTCGCACTGTCGCCCGCCATATGTTCGACATCGAGCGCCACCTCGAGCGCGCCCGCGGCGGCCTGCGCTGCGTAATAGTCTTTGGCCACCGCCGCGAACAGGCTCTGGAGTGTCGCATTCTGCGCGGACTGTGAGGCGGCCAGCAGCGCCGACACATTCCTGAGCGCTGCGCCGCGTGCGCCGAAGTCGTACAGCGTCCAGTTCAGCGACAGGCTCTCCGCGTGGACCGTTGCAAGCGTCGCGGAACTCAGGTTGGGATGGCCCGTGACTTCGGTCACGGCGTTATCGCGCACGAACTGTCCATTGCCTGTAATGGTCGGCAGATACGCCGCACGGGCAACACCTACGCCTGCCGCCTGAGCCTTGACATCGGCCCATGCCGCGCGCGTCTTCGGGTTGCCACACAGCGCCCGTTCGACGGCTTCACTCAGGAGCAGCGGCCTGGCAGGTGGCCCAAACTGACATCCAGCAATGTCGGGCACGATAGCGCCCGCCGGGGTCGCCGAAATTCCGCCGGCGGTGCGGAGTACGTCGAAGGCACGCGCCGATGGCGACGCGAAAAGCGCTGCCGCACAGGCAATCAATACCATCCGCCTAGCGCTCACGCATGCTCTCCTGCGCGCTTTCCATCAGCGGGCCAAGAAAGTACCCCGCCACGCTGCGCCTGCCGGTCTTGATATCAGCCGTCACCTGCATGCCGGGGGTCAGCGTGATCCACCTGTTTTCCACGCGAATCCTGTTGGTCGCCAGGTGGATACGGACCGCAAACGTCAGGCCGAGCTTTTTGTCCTGCACCGCATCGTTCGACACCGATATCACCGTGCCACCGATAAACCCAAAACGGGTGTACGGGAAAGCTTCGACCTTGACTGCCACCTTCTGGCCGACGTCTACGAAACCGATATCCTTGTTCTCCAGTTGCGCCTCGACTTCCAGAGTGTCGTCCGGCACGATCTCCATCAGTGACTGGGCCGTGGTCACGACACCGCCGAGCGTATGCGTGGCCAGTTGCTGGACGGTCCCGGCCACCGGCGCGGTGAGACTCAGCAATGCCTGGCGCGTTTGTGCCTTGGTCTCGTCATCGCGGCTCTGGGTCGCCTGCTGCGTGTCCTTCTCCAGCTCATCAAGCTGGTCGCGCCTGAATTTGGAAGTGATCGATTCAATCTCCGCGCGCTGTTCCGCAACGCCCGCAGCCAGCTCACGGGCATGGCTCTGCTGAGCGGCCAGTTCATGCTCCTGGCCGAGTGCGGTCTGCTCCTTGTCGAGATAGTCGCTCTGCGCAACGTATTTATCGCCCGCGAGCGACCGGTAGGAGTTGGCCTGCTGGCGCGCGAGCGGCGCCGTGGCCCGGAGCTTCGCGACCTCCTGACGGGTGGAGTCGAGCGCGGCTTCCTGCTTGAGTAGCTCGGCCTGTGCGCTATCTAGCCTGTCCTGATACTCGCGAAACGCGGCTTCGGCAAAGCGCTGTGCTTCGCGCATCCGGTCATCCGGTGCGTCTTCGACCCGTGCGACTAGCGGTGAATGATGGTCATGTTGCGCGGCAAGGAGCGCTGTTGCGCGCGCAACACCCAGTTCGGCATCAAGCTTCGACGACACCGCCTTGTGTGCGTCAGCCGCCGCCTGGGCCGTGTCGAGTTTCACCAGCAACTGGCCCGCTCTGACCTGCTGACCGTCGCGAACCCAAATTTCCCGGATCACCCCTGTCATAGCGGGCTGGATGACTTTGACACGCTCGTTCGGGACAAACTTGCCCTTCGCCGTGACCACGATGTCCAGTCGGCCGACAATGCCAATCAGCAGGATCAGCACCGCCAGGGCAACAATAACGCGCATGGTCCAGCGCGGTGCGGGATGAACGGGTGTCTCAACCAGTTCGAGCTGGGCCGGCAGGAACGCAAGTTCGTGAGCCGCCCGCTCGGGCGAATCAAACTGGTGGCGGATGTCCCATGCACTGCGAAAGACAGCGGCGTAGCGGGCAAACAGGTCGCCCAACGCCTGCAAGCGGACGGAATGCAGGAATTTCATGCGCCACCGTCCTGCAGCGATACCAGGTGAGCGTAGTAACCGCCATGCTGGAGTAATGAGGCGTGATTACCCCGCTCAACGATGCGGCCCCTGTCCATCGAGACAATCTGGTCGGCATGACGGACGGCCGTGAGCCTGTGCGCAATGATGATCACGGTTCGCCCCGCGCACATGGCCTTCATGTTGTTCTGGATGATGCGCTCGGTTTCGAAATCGAGCGCGCTGGTCGCTTCGTCGAACACCAGGATGCGCGGATTGGTGAGCAGCGCACGCGCAATCGCGAGACGCTGCCGCTGGCCGCCCGACAGGTTCGAGCCGTGTTCTCCGACCAGCGTGTCGTAGGCTTCCGGCAATTCGCAGATGAAGTCGTGCGCGCCCGCGAGCTGTGCTGCGTGGATGATTGATGTTAGCGGCGCCCCTGGGTCGGTCAATGCAATGTTGTCGCGGATCGAGCGGTTGAACAGCAGGTTCTCCTGAAGCACCACGCCGATCTGGCGGCGCAGCCAGGCGGGATCGGCAAGCGCCAGATCGATACCATCGATACGTACGGTGCCCTGCTCGGGGACGTAGAGGCGTTGCACCAGTTTCGTCAGTGTGCTTTTGCCAGACCCGGAGCGGCCCACAATACCGATCACCTGACCGGCCCGGATATTGAGGTCAATGCCGTCGAGAACCGGTGGGCCATCCGGACGATAGCGGAATCGGATGTTCTCGAATTTCACGTTGCCTTGGAGTGACGGCAGCGCCTGACGACTTTGTGGCAGTTCGGTCCGTGCGTTCAGAATGTCGCCCAGGCGGCTCATCGAAATGCCGACCTGCTGGAAATCCTGCCAGAGTTGCGCGAGCCGCAGTACTGGCTCACTGACGCGTTGCGACATCATGTTGAAGGCGATCAACTCACCCACCGTGAGCTTGCCGTCGATGACCAGCTTCGCGCCAAAAAACAGCGTCGCCAGCGTCACGAACTTGCCCACAAGCTGGATGGCCTGCTGCCCGAGGTTGCCAAGCGAACTGACGCGAAAGCCCGCGGCAACATAGGCGGCAAGCTGGGTCTCCCAGCGTTTGATGAACTGCGGCTCGACCGCCATCGCCTTGACCGTTTCGATGCCTGACGCGGCCTCGACAAGGAAAGACTGGTTATCGGCCCCGCGTGCGAACTTCTCGTTCAGCCGGATACGCAGTACCGGTATGAGGCCCGCCGAAATCGCGGCGTAGACCGGCAACGAGAGCGCGACAGTCAGCGTGAGCCAGACGCTGTACAGGCACATCACGCCGAGAAAAATGAACGAGAACGTCAGGTCGATGAACGCGGTCAGCGCCTGACCGGTGAGGAAATTGCGGATGTTTTCCAGCTCACGAACCCGCGCGACCGTATCTCCTACTCGCCTTGCACCGAAATAGGCGAGCGGCAGCGTGACGAGGTGCCGGAAAAGACGCGCGCCGAGTTCGACGTCAATCCGGTTCGTCGTGTGCGCGAACACATAGTTGCGCAGCCCGGTTAGCAGAACCTCGAATACCGCACTCACCAGCAGCGCTACACAGACGACGTTCAGCGTGCTGTAGGTCCGGTTGACCAGCACCTTGTCCATCACCACCTGAAACATCAGCGGCGAGACGAGACCAAACAGTTGCAGAACGAACGAGACGGCCAGCACTTCAAGCAGCAGCCGGCGATACCTGACGATAGCCGGAATGAACCATGAGAAGTCGAACTTCGCGAGTTCTCCGGCAAGTGACGCGCGCGAGGTGAACAGCAGCATGCTGCCAGTTGTGCGCGCTGCCAGCGTCTCCAGCGGGACTACCACCGGTGCCGGGGCGTCGGCTTCGAGAATGAACGCGGTCCTGCCGTCGCAGCGCGCGATGATGAAGTGTCTGCCGTTCCTGTCGAATGCGAGCGCGGGTAACGCAGTGCGATCAAGTCGCTCGACGCGCAGGGGAACCTGTCTCGCTTTCAGACCAATTGCGCGGGCGCTGAGTACCAGCGCATCGCTATCGAATTTGAGGTCGCCCCGCGCTGCAGCGTGCCGCAACTGGGCCATGTCCGCAGCGATGCCGTGAAAACGTGCGATGACGATCAGGCAGGCGAGGGCTGGATCGGTTTTCGATTCATCGAGATAGGCATTATCTGGCGCGTTGCTGGAGGGCGAAGCAGACGGTTCAATGAGGTCGGGGGCATTCACAGGCAAGTTATATTTTTAAGCGCTACAGCCGTGTCGCCTGAGCAGCACGAAAGAAAAGAGAATCCATGCCCGCGCAGCGTCCGCAACCAATGTGGATGCGGACGCAGGCGGTGTGTCGAATCAGGCGTTAGTGAAGGTTTGCCGCGAGCGTGGCCTGCTGCGGTTGCAGCGATGCAGCGACCAGCGTCGAACTGGCAGCCGGTTGCACCCCGTACGACGCCATACCGGCGATCAGGTTACTGATCTGCAAGTCCGACAGGCTCGCGGTAGGTGCAGCGGCGTCCTGCGTAGCGTTCGGGTTGAACATGAGGTTCACTCCTGCGATGTCGCCCGTACTGCCGTTCGCCCAGGTGAACGTGCTGTCAACCAGGATCTGGTTACCGTTGTTGTCCTGGTTGACCTGCTCGCCGTTCAGATTGATCGACGTAATGCCGAGCTGATCCAGACTATATAGCTCACCGCTCTGGAATTGCCCGGTGCCTGTGGTATCGACCCACACCTTCAGCGAATTCCACAATGCGTCGTTCGCTGTGAGCGATCCATTACCGGTTCCGTCAACCTGCCGTGCCAGAGCCTGAAGCGCGTCAAAACCGGCGACGAGCTGACTGTCCTGATTCACAACGGTTGTGTTGCCCGCATCGTTCGGGTCGTAGACCAGATAGCCTTCGCCGGCCGTCCCCCAGCCAGTTTGAACCTTCTGGCCATTGTTCCGCATGTCGAACGATGCCGGTGACGAGCTCAACGCAGTGGTTTCGACCTTTCCGCCGTTCAGGTTCAGGACAATCGGGTCGCCCGAGTAACAAAGGATATCGACGTCAAGGGAGGGTCCCGAAGAATCTGGCGTATCGTACCAAGGCATCGAGAGTATCGGGTCCGACCAATCGCCAGGAAATCCAATGCTGCCCGAGGACGAATCATCGTTCAGGCTGTAGTCCGGAAAGTTAATTTGCGTACCTGCGGGCGATGCCGGGTTGAGTGGCCCGTAAGCGCCTGAAGGGGCAGAGCCTGATCCTCGCGTATAGTTTGGATTGTTGGTTTTTACGGAGACATTGCTTCCGTTAACAGTATTGCCGCTGGTGCCAGTAAGATCAATGATCGTATTGTTATTCCCGTAGATCGTATCGCCTGTACCTCGCACCACGATAGTCGCCTGAACTAGAGGATTTGAGCTTTTTAGCGCAGTCGCATCGATGTAATTGCCGCTACCGTAGATGTAGATGGTCTGACCGATATTCTCGGGCCCAAGCACGATCACACTGTTGGTCGCATTAATCGTATTGTTCACGCCGTTGTCGACCACGACTGAATTCGAGCCTGCGGTAATATTGTTCCCGTTGCCATTCATTGCAACGGCGGAATTGGTGCTGGCAGCTATCGAGTTCGAATCGCCGTACACGATACCGCCTGAATTCTGAAAAAACGTGATGCCGTCGCCCGCGCCGTGAAACGTGAGGCCCGTGCCAACCACCGCAAAGCCATTGTTGGCAAACTGGGAGGTCAGGTTGTCGTTGTTGCCGTAGAGCGTCGCCGTGACCCCTGCGGCGGCAGCGGCCACCGCATTGTTATCCCCGTACACGTTGGCGCTTGAGTTCTGGAAAAGCGAAAGTCCATCACCGACGCCGTGAAACGTCAGGTTCGTGCCAACCAGCGCCCAACTGGTATTGGTGAACGTTGAATCGATCCTGTCGTTGTTGCCGTAGAGCGTCGCCGTGACCCCTGCGGCGGCAGCGGCCACCGCATTGTTATCCCCGTACACGTTGGCGCTTGAGTTCTGGAAAAGCGAAAGTCCATCACCGACGCCGTGAAACGTCAGGTTCGTGCCAACCAGCGCCCAACTGGTATTGGTGAACGTTGAATCGATCCTGTCATTGTTGCCGTAGAGTGTTGCGTTAACCCCTGCGGCGGCAGCGGCCACCGAATTGCCATCCCCGTACACGTTGGCGCTCGAGTTCTGGAAAAGCGAAAGTCCATCACCGACGCCGTGAAACGTCAGGTTCGTGCCAACCAGCGCCCAACTGGTATTGATGAACGTTGAATCGATCCTGTCATTGTTGCCGTAGAGTGTTGCGTTAACCCCTGCGGCGGCAGCGGCCACCGCATTGCTATCCCCGTACACGTTGGCGCTCGAGTTCTGGAAAAGCGAAAGTCCATCACCGATGCCGTGAAACGTCAGGTTCGTGCCAACCAGCGCCCAACTGGTATTGATGAACGTTGAATCGATCCTGTCATTGTTGCCGTAGAGCGTTGCGTTAACCCCTGCGGCGGCAGCGGCCACCGAATTGCCATCCCCGTACACGTTGGCGCTCGAGTTCTGGAAAAGCGAAAGTCCATCACCGACGCCGTGAAACGTCAGGTTCGTGCCAGTCACCGCGAATCCGTCATTGGCAATGGCTGAGTTCACAACGTCGTTGTTGCCTAGCAGGGTAACGCCAACGTTGACACCCGATGCAGTCACCGTATTCGAATTCCCGCTAACGACAGACGCCGTATTGGCTTCGGCAATAACCGTGGCATTCGAGACGTTTGCCCTGTCGGCATTGCCCACCAGGTCAACAAAACTTCCAGTGGGAGCCGTTACCTGATTGTTCGTGCCGCTGTCGGTGACAAACGTCGAGGCACTTCCTGCGGTGACGGAATAGCTTCCACCTGTCCCAGCGATGTAGACTTCCGCCACGCGGTTACCGTTCTGGTCCGTGGACTGGTAGCCGTAGCTGCCGTCGCCAAAAAGGCCCAGCGTTGCCGTGCCTGAAGTCGCTTCGGGAATCGTCCAAATGTTCTCACTTGAGTTCGCGGTTTCCAATAACGGGCCGGCCTTCGCAAATGCGCCTTGCTGATACGTGACACCTGATGCAAAGGTGTAGAGCGTGCTGCCATCGCTCTGCGCCAGGACAGCAGTCGGGATGTCTATGCCATAGCCGGTGATTTGCCCTGAGGCGTTGACCTGCGGCACCATCATCCCGCCATTGAACACGGCTTGAACGTTGGTCGTAAAACTGCTCGCGAAACTGCTTTGCTGAGCCGGTGACAGGCTGTTGTAGTAGGTGTTGACGAGGTCTTGAAGCGGCGCAATGGTATTCGCAAACTTGCTGGCGTCGGGCACCGCAACCCCTGTAACGAGGAAGCCGGCGGCGGCTATCGCCAACCCCGCCGCGAGTATCGCCGCTCCTTCCGGTGTCTTTGCCGCCGCCACGCCCAGCCCGCTGCCAATCATGCTGAGTAGCGAGTTGTTTTGGACCTGGGCGTTGGGATTGTTCGCTTGGTCAGCAACAACGCCTATACTTGCAGCGAGGCCAAGCAGTCCAGCTGTGTCACCGATTCCCTTGACAAGTGCAGACGCCTCTGACGAACTGTCGGCGTATTTTTGCAGCAGCTGGACTGTGCTCGCCCCAACTCCTGCTAAGCCAGAAGCACCAGCAATTGCATTTAGAACGCTTAACGTACCTGAGGAAGTCACCGCTCCGTTGATCGAATTGAATGCATCGGTCGTACCTGTGGACGTACCGACTGCTTGCAAAAACAAATCCTCTACTGCCTGTGCAACCGATATTGCTCCAGCCATGCTCATACCCCTAATGAGACGTTGCGTTTAACTGCGGACATGAAATAAACCGACAGAATCCATAAAAAGACAATCACGGCGACCCAAATAAACGAAACTTCATTTATCGCTCTTATTGACGATCCGAGTTCTTCCATTGACCTCTTTGGGGTGAGCAGCAATTTCCCATCAGGAGTTCGTATCAATGTTGGCCAGAAATACCCCTGACCGTTCGCGCGCAGGAAGCCTTCGACATAGACATGTGTGGGCGGATCATCTTGGGGCATGTCCTTTCGGCCGTGAACGGTAGTTCCCCGCTCCATGTTGTAGGTTTGCCCATCGTCAGTCACGAAGGCAATGTACGAGGCCTGTCCGTGCGTCACCTGCAAAAATGCTCCCGTCGCGCGAATAACCGGTACATCCGGCGGAAACGCTCCCGAATAGATGGCAGTCTGTTTTCCCTGGACTAACGGAAATGCAATTGAGGCCGCCAAAGCGCTATGAAGTATGGCCGCCTTCCAGCGCGGATATTTGCCAATAAATTTAGACTTGCCGAGAAATAATATCTTGAAAGCGGGAAGCCAATGCATAGTCTTTTCCTGCGGATAACTCATAAATCCCTCCGATCGGCTGCAATTTAGAAAATTCAGATGGACGGACCTTCGTCTTTGCCAAAAAGATCGTAGTGCTGTCTTCCCGACACAAAACTATTCTCTTTTAATTATGTCCTGAACTTCAGTGGAAATTGCCGCGCTAGTCATTGAATTTCTCCCTTTTTCAGCCTGCGTGCGATTTTTACTACGTTGAAAAACGAGATAATCCAGAGTGGTAACAACGAAATTTGCTGAATAGCAAGCAGGCCACCCCAAATGTCTCTGTGATTTTCCAGTTCTCTTGATAATTCGTCAGGTGCGAGCAAGATCTGGCCGTCGATGGTCGAAATCGAAGTCGGCCAGAAGAACCCCTCGCCATTCTTCAGAATGAACCCTTTGACATGCAGGCGTTGGTCGGGATGCTCAGTTACAAAATCCCGGATAGCGTGAAGGGAGGAGTAATCCTGAAAAACATAACTCTTTCCATCTTCGTCAAGAAATACGGCGTAATCAGGTCTTTTGTATTCTCGCCTAAATTCTATATGCCCATTGCCGCTGATAAGCGGGGTAAGCGGCGGCAAATCCCCTTTGTACGCGCCGGCATAAAGCGCATTAACATACGGAAAGCAAGCTGAAAGAACTATAACTAATCTCAATAAACCGCTTTTCCAACGATAGCCGCTGCCAATTTCCACCGGCGAACCAACTAGCAGGATTGAGAACGCACGATATAGATTTGATGCCCACATGGTTCTTCGATAACTCTGGAAAGGGCTCTCAACATTCAAGCCAAGATCAAGGCAACTTTGTCACGTCAGCATGACTTACCCGCTCCGCACGGAAAGCCACAGGATCGAATAATCGCAGAAGTCATTCATTCGCCCAAGGGGGCCTGACTGCATGAACTGGCCGGAGTGATCTATTCCCGGAGCGCAAATTCGTGAACGTCGGGCCGATTTCTTTCTTGGTGTTCTGCCTGTACCGTTATCGATGCTAGTCCGAGGATACGAGAGTTAGCCGCTGCACTGCCATAGGACTGATCTGAAACTGCCGGCGCGAACATCCGGCGCTATCGGGAACACCGGAAAGCTGATACGGGAAATGGGCGAGCGGGGAAAAGAAGGGCTGGACAGGGACCGGGCCGGAAACGCCCGGTACTGGCGGGGGGAAGTTGCGGGGATTTGACGAGGAAAGCTAAAAAGGCACGATGAAAATCGCGCCTTCTTCAGCAGTGCGACCGGTGTCGCCTGTGGTCAGTGCGGCGCGGTGACGGACTCCGAACCTGCTTTCGTGCGCGTCGGTCGGCGCGGCATGACGCCGACAGCGCTATCCGCCGCATCGCTATCTGAAGCGCTTCGTACAGCATCGGACAGCAGGTTAGCCGCGTCACGGGCCGTGATGCGGCTGTGCGCCACGCCCTTGGCGTCTAGCGCGATGATCTGGAACAGTTCACTATCGCACTCGTTGCTCCGCTGATACGCCTCGCCCGTATCAACCAGCAGTTGCAGCAACGTCCGCTGCTGCGCCCTTTCTTCGTTCGTTATCGCGGGACTCCGGCATACGGACGCCGCGAGCGTAACCAGCTTGTCGAGTTGTTCTCTCTGCTGGTCGCACAGACGGAAAGCCGCGCAGCACCACACCTGGTATTCGTGCCATGCAGGTCAGATTGCTCGCAACCATCGTCAGCTTGAAGTGCTGGTCGACGCGCTTGATGCCGCGATAGACCGTCTGCCGAATCCGTCCGATGGTCTTGCCCCAGCCGAAATGCTCTTCGATCCGTTTGCGGATGATCTGGCTGATCCGGTAGCCCGCATGCCGCGAAGTGCGACCGTCGATTGCGCTGCCGCCCAAACGCTCATCGTTGCGCGCGACATGCGGTGTCACGTTGCGAGCGCGGCAATCGTTCACGAAGTCGCGGGTGTCATACGCCTTGTCGGCGCCGACTGTCTTCGCATGAGCGCCTGGTACGCAATCGAGCAATTGCAACGCGCTGGCCCGCTCGGCGAAACCATCCGCGTGACTGACCACGGCGCCGACCACCAGCCCCGAGCGGTTCTCCATCAGGATGTGCCCGTGGTAGCACAGGATCGCCGGGCTCTTGTGGCTCTTCTTGAACAATCGCGCCTCCGGATCAGTAGTCGACTCGTGCGTGGCATTGCTACGTCGCTCGCCCTTCCAGTCAGTGTCGGCGTTGCGGCCACCGCCGGCTGGCGGACCATCGTCCGGGCCGTCCTTGTGGCGGAAGCTCTTGTGACTGGCCCACGCCTGGATCGGCGTGCCGTCCACCGAGAAATGGTCTCTGGACAGCAAGCCCCGCTTGTCCGCCAGGGTCATGACTTCGGTGAAGAACGCTTCCACGACTTCATGCTCCAGCAACCGGTCGCGGTTCTTCGAGAACACCGAGTGGTCCCACACGGCGTCCTCAATCGCCAGCCCGACGAACCAGCGGAACAGCAGGTTGTAGCGCATCTGCTCCATCAGCATGCGCTCGCTGCGCACCGAGGAGAACACCTGCAACAGCAGTGCCCGCATCAGCTTCTCAGGCGCAATCGAGGCACGGCCAGTGTCCGCGTAGATGACGCTGAACAGCTAGGTCTGCATGGCATCCTTATAGATGCGCCCATCCTTCATGATCAGTTTCAGGTTCGTGTCGGGATCGGCGAGCAGTGCCACATTGTCCAGCGGGTTGCCGTCGACGACCAGCAAATCGGCCCATGCACCCGGCTGCAGCACACCCAGTTTGGCGGGATAGGGGTTGCGCTCGCCGGAGAGCGCAAGCAACTCCCCGTTTCGCCCCGTCACCATCCGCAAAATCTCGGAGCCGTTGTACCAGCGCGTCATATTGCCGATCATCAAACCCTGGCGTGCCGCTACCGCCGGTGAGAAGATCAGGTCGGTCCCGAACGCCACCTTGAGTCCGTGCTTGCGTGCGAGCTTGTACATGTTGTCGGTCCCCACGATGACTTCCCGGAACTTGTCGAGGATCGGTCCCGTTAGCGGCCCGACGTCGTCCTCGTTCACGAATGGCTGCGTACTCAACCATGTCCCGTTCTTCGCCATGATCTCGGCTGTATGATCATCGATCAGATGGCCATGTTCGATGCATTGCGCGCCTGCCGCCACGGCTCGTTTCACGGCTTGTGACGTGTACGCATGAACGGCCACATAGGTCCCCCAGTCGCCGGCTGTTTCGACGGCTGCTCGCAGTTGCTGCTCGGTGAAGGTCAGCATGTCGAGTGGACTGCGCGGCGT
Source organism: Paraburkholderia sp. RAU2J (assembly GCF_003634845.1). Taxonomy (NCBI): domain Bacteria; kingdom Pseudomonadati; phylum Pseudomonadota; class Betaproteobacteria; order Burkholderiales; family Burkholderiaceae; genus Paraburkholderia; species Paraburkholderia sp. RAU2J. The sequence continues at coordinate 1,724,909 of NZ_RBXG01000002.1, read as the reverse complement.
GGATACGCCTCCGGCTCCCACGATCTTGATCTGCGTTGCGCCCTGCAGGAACTGCTCGCGCACGCGTAACCGCACCTCGTCCGCCGAATCGGCGATCGCATTCGCGCCAGCCCTTTCCTGCTCACTGACTTCGCCCGTAGTACGAGGGATGGCCGTGAGCGGGCGAAAATCGCCGTGACCGCCTGTCGTCGTGATCATCGCGCCGGACGGATAAATGCGTGGGCCAGGAATCATCCCCGCATCGATAGCCTGCTTCAGCGCGAATGCTGGCCCGCCCACGTCGCGTATCGTCGTGAAGCCGCGCAGCAGCGTACGCTGGGCTTCCGCACTCGCAGCCAGATACACCAGGCCCAGGTCGGCCTGCATGATCGTCTGGATCGGCAGTGAGGCGAGCATGGCATGCCAATGCATCTCGATCAACCCCGGCATGATCACCTTGCCGCCGCAATCGATTGTGCGGCTCGTGCTCGCAGCGGGTGGCTGGCCTTGCCCCATCTGTGAGATGCGGCTTCCTTCGACGACGAGATGCATCCCATCGCGCAGGCCGGCAGACTTGCCGTCGAACAGTCGGAAATTTGTAAACGTGACGGGCTGCGGCGCAGCGGCGGCGGGACTCGAGCCCTGCGCCCGCACGAGTTCCGGGAGTACGGCACTCAGCATGGTCGCTCCCATGCCGATCAGAAATCCTCGTCGCGCGAGGTCGGCGCCGATGCGGCGATTCGCATACTGCGCGAGCGCCTTGTTACAGAAACAGGAATACATTTGGCTTGTTCTGCTGACACCACGGTACTTTCCGGAATCCATATCTCCCCCCATTTGAGTTGAACAGCACGCGCAGAAGCGCTGCTTGCGGCCTTTGAACAGGCAACGGGAACAACCAGCGGACCGTAACGCATTTGTACGGAAGTGTGCCAATTATCCACGCTCGCGCGAAGATGGGATGAGCAAGCGCCTGCGATGAAGAGGACTATTTACATCGCGAGAGAATAGAATTGCTCGGCAGTAGTCGAGGCGACGCCATCATCACGCATCTGTCCCTTGCGGATCATGTGCGCGATTTCGGTGCCGGACAGGATGATGCGCGCGCAGCGGAAATCCTTGAATCCCGTCATCGGTCGGCTTTGAACCACGCCCGGCCTATCTTGCCGGGCGGCGTGCACCGCGCAGTCCGGCGGAGCTGGCGCAGCACAACTGCATCGGCATTCGCCAGGGCGACGACGGCTACGGCCTATGGTGTCTGACGAGCGGGACGCGGCGCGAGCGAGAGAACGGAGACGGTGCGTGTGCGCGGCAATCTCACCACCAACGACGGCGAAATCGCGGTGAAGTGGGCACTGGACGGACTGGGAATTCTGATGCGGGCGGAGTGGGATATCGCGGAGTATCTCGCCGATGGCCGGCTCGTTCATGTGCTGCCCGACTACCGCACACCGGGCGCCGATATCTACGCGGTGTATCCGCAGCAGTTGCAGATGACGGCGCGGGTGAAAGCCTTCGTTGACATGCTGGTCGAGACGCTCGGCGCGCGCTGAACGGACTGCGTCGCGCCGGGCGTCTGCCTGATCGCTTACTGGCTTGCGCCTGCGGCCTTCTTCTCGGCCTGCTGCAACTTGGCCGGATAGTTCGGGTCGTTCGCGGCCGGCTGATAGCCTGCGTCTTCGAGCTTCTTCAACTCGGCGTTCTTCTTCGCGCGGGCCTGCTTGCGTGCCGCCTTGCGCTCGGCTTTGGTCGGCTTTGCCGGCGTCGTGGCCGCATCGGCCGGCGCAACCGACGCGTCGCCAGTGTTCTGTGCCAAGGCGAGCGGAATGCCGCCTGCCACCATGGCGATGACCGAAACGCCAAGCATGATTCGTTTAATGGCAATGCTCTTCATAACGGATATTCCCTCTGGAAAGTTGGCAATAGCATTGAAGGCTGTTTGCGATTTTTCGTTCACGACGGCGAGTCGCACGCGATCTTCGTTCGGTATGGGCTCGCCTGTTAAAGCTTACAGGCAAACGGCGTAATTGCATCTGGCGAATGTCGCGTCGCAGCGTCAGTGCGCAGTTGTCAGATGGGAGAGGAAATGATAGTGGCCAACCTCGGTCAATGAACTTCGCATGCTTTCCTACGCCAGTTCTGCAATGCAGAACTGTAAAAATAGCAGACGGCTCGTGATCCAAACTTGCGGTTCGACTTCTTGCCCTTCATTGCAAGCGCTTATCTAAAAAATACGATTCACAGCGCACGCCAGGTGTTTTCCCTATTTTGGCCTGCATTGCAGACTAACTCCTGATTTCCCCCGTTGACATCGAACGAACGGTCGTGCGAAATTGCGCGTGCATCCTGTCACCAGGCACGCAATCGATGAATGCGCCATAGCGTCGGCCCGACCCGCAATCTGCCAACCCGCAGGCGAGCCGCATCCAACTCAGGCGCGTACCCGCCAGGCCAATATTTCGCATCCCTGATCAGATTGCGAAGGCGCGTTGTCGTCCATCGACATTGCCATGCCCGACAGGTTGCGAAGAAACGCGAAGGTCGCGAGAACCGTGCAGCACCCGCCGCATTCGCCCGTTCAGTCGATTCTAAAAAACAAGGAGACACGTAGCATGCCGGCAAGTCATCGTAATCGGATTGGCGTCATTCTCGGATTGATGAGTGCGTGCGCAGTGGGCTTGCCCCATCGCGCGTATGCGCAAAGCAGCGTCACGCTGTACGGTATCGTCGACGCGTCGCTCCTCTACACCAACAAAACGCTCGACCCGGCAACCGGCCAGAGCGCTGGCCATCAATACTCGTTCACCGACAGCGGCCTGTCCGGATCACGCTTCGGCATGCGCGGCGCCGAAGATCTCGGCGGCGGCATGCGGGCGATCTTTCAGCTGGAAAGCGGCATCAGCGTCGCCACCGGCGCACTCAGCAATTCGAACAGCAACCTGTTCGGCCGCCTCGCCTATGTTGGCGTGGAAAGCCGCTTCGGCACGGTCAAGGCCGGCTTGCAGTTCTCGCCGTTCTTCCTCGCGGTGTACGACTTCGATCCGCGCGATATGGCGTACTTCGGCAGCGGTCTCGTCACCTACCTGAACAATGTCTATGTCACCGGCCTCTTCAACCCCAACGGCATTTCGTACACGTCGCCGGAGATCGCTGGTCTGCAAGCCAGCGCGATGCTGGCGCTCGGCGGCGCGGCCGGCGATTTCCAGGCCGGCCGCCAGTACTCGGCCAGCCTGCGCTATCACCTGGGTGCATTGACCGTCGATGCCGCGCTCTACAGCGGCAATGCCGGCGGCAGCGCGGCGTCGATCCCGGTGCCGAGCGTAGTCGAATTCAACGGCCGAGCGATCGGCGCGAGCTACGTCTTCAACGACCTGACGGTGAAAGCGTCGTACGTGCAGTACAAGGTCGCGGGCTCGTTCAACAGTCGTGTCTATTCAGGCGGCGCGAGCTATCGAATCACGCCGGCGTTGAATGTCGACGCGGGCGTATGGGTCACGCGCGACGCGAATGAATCGTCGAACAACTCGGTGCTGGCGTCGACGGGGCTGACGTATTCGCTGTCGAAGGCGACCATGACCTATGGACAGGTCGGCTTCGTGACCAATCATGGTGGCATGCACAACGGGCTGTCGGTCAACAACGCGCTGAACCTGCCGACGGGCACGACGGCCGGTGTGAATGTCGGCATCCGTCACACGTTCTAACAAGGGCGCGGCGCTCTGCTCGAGACCGACCGCCGTTGACCGATGCGCCGCGTGAGCGGCGCTTCGGTCATGTGTGCGCGCGCTCGCGCCTACGCGTCGGTGGCTACTGGTCGAAGCCCGGATTGCGCCGCGTCAGACGACGCAGCAAACCAGGCCACACCAGATCCGCGCCCTTGCCTTTACTCACTTCGCGCGCCTGCTCCTCCATCGTCGCGATGATCGACTGCGGCACCTCGATCAGCTTGCCGCCTGCCTGCGCGAGAATCTGAATCCGGCATGACGTTTCGAACAGATACATCGCCTGAAATGCTTCGGCAACCGAACGACCGCAGGTCAGCAAGCCATGATTGCGCAACATCATGGAATTGGCGCTGCCGAGGTCGGCGACGAGCGTCGCCTTTTCGGCATCCCGCAACGCGACGCCTTCGTAGTCGTGATACGCGAGGTTCGTCAGCACGAATGCCGATTGCTGCGACAGCGGCAGCAGACCGTCCTGCTGCGCCGCGACGGCCACTCCATACGCGGTATGCGTGTGCAGCACGCAATTCACGTCGGGCCGCGCCTCGTGCACGGCGCTATGAATGACGAAGCCGGCGGGATTCACGTCGAAGGTCGTCGGCATGACCGGGCGCCCCTCGTGGTCCACTTTGACGAGGCTCGACGCGGTGATCTCCTCGAAAAAAAGGCCGTACGGGTTGATCAGAAACTCGTGCTCGTGCCCCGGCACGCGCGCCGAAATATGCGTAAAGACCAGATCGTCCCAACCGAACAGCGCGACCAGTCGATACGCAGCCGCGAGATCGACGCGGATTTGCCATTCTTCTGGCGACACCAGGTGACGAACGCTGGGAATGTCGAGTGCTGGATTCATGAGTGACCTTCATGGGAACAGAGGCGCGGCGTGGGGAGGGCTGACATGTCTGCATTGCAGAATAGTGGCGCGGAGAAATCAATGTCAAGCGGTCCTCCCTGTCTTCACCACCGAGTGTCATGCCACCCCTTTCACGAACCCTCGATCCATACCAGATAGAAGCCACAGCGTGCCGCCCAAGCATTCGTGCATGTTGCATCGATTCTTCGCCAAAAAGGCAAGCCGCCTAAGTGACTTCCCTGAAAAATCTGCAATGCAGAACGATCGAATGCAAAACCCTATTGACGCAAAGCGAACGCTCGTGCCAAATTCCTTTCGCACCACCACCCATCGCGTTCAGAAGTCAGCGTCATCGAGGTGCGTTTTTTCAACCGTTGGCAAGCGTCGTCTGGTTCGAGCAGCGGCGGTTGTCCCGTCCGCAAGTATGGCGGCTCGCGCGGCACTCCCTGAAGCCAAGGGCCATGCTCGCACGATGCGCCTGGCTGGAGGGTGTCAAAGCGTGGATATGTTCTTGCAGCAGGTCCTCAACGGGTTGACGCTCGGCGGCATTTACAGCCTCGTCGCGCTCGGCCTCACGCTGGTCTACGGCATTCTCGCGGTGCCGAACTTCGCGCACGGCGCGTTCTACATGGTCGGCGCATTCGTGTCGTTCTACCTGATGAACCGGCTCGGCCTGAACTACTGGCTCGCGATGCTCGGCGCCGGCCTCGCGGTCGCGCTGCTCGCGATTCTCGCCGAGCGCCTCGTGTTTCATCCGCTGCGCAAGTCCTCCGAACTGCATCCGATGATCGCCGCGATCGGCCTGCTCCTCTTTCTCGAAGCCGGCGCGCAAGCGATCTGGGGCGCCGACTTTCACCGCATGCCGACGCCTTATGCGGGCATCGTCGAACTGGGCGGCGTAAGCGCGCCGTTACAGCGTCTTCTGATCATCGGCGCCGCGTTCGCGCTGGTGGTGCTGCTGCAACTGTTCCTCAGATTCACGGTGATCGGCTCGAGCATCATCGCGATGGCGCAGGATCGCGAAGGCGCGTCGCTGATGGGCATCGACGCGAACAAGGTGACCATGCTCACCTTCGGCATCTCCGGCCTGCTCGCCGCGGTGGCCGCCACCCTCTACGCGCCGATCAACCTGGTTTATCCGGCGATGGGCCAGTTGGTGATCCTGAAGGCCTTCGTGATCATCATTCTCGGCGGCATGGGCAGCGTGCCGGGCGCGATCGTCGGCGGGCTCATCATCGGCATGGCGGAGAGCTTCGGCGCGTTCTATATCTCGACCGACTCCAAGGACATCATCGCGTTCGTGCTGCTGGTGGTGATCCTGTCGGTTCGTCCTCAGGGGCTCTTCACCAGGGAACTGCGCGCGTCATGAACTCACTCATGAAACCATTCGAGGGCAAACGGGGATGGACGCTGCTGTTCGTGCTCGGGCTGCTGTTCCCTTTCGCTGCCATCAACGACTACATGCTCACCGTGATGTCCACCGCGTACGTCTTCGCGCTGGCCACCGTCGGGCTGAATCTGATCACCGGCTACACCGGCCAGTTCAATCTCGCGCACGGCAGCTTCATGGCGGTGGGTGCGTACACGGTCGGCATTCTCACGGTCGATCATCAGGTGCCGTTCTGGCTCGCGTTCGTCGCGGCCGGCGTGGTGGTCGCGGTGCTCGGCGCGCTGATCGGACTCGTGTCGCTGCGCCTGCGCGGCCATTACTTTTCGATCTTCACGCTGTGCGTCGGCTACATCATGTTTCTCGTGATCGAGAAGTGGGATGGTCTCACGCACGGCGTGGCGGACATCATCGGTATTCCGGCGCCTGCGGGTTTCGGCATCGTGTCGTTCGAGAATCCTCGCGCGCTGTACTACCTGGTGTTCGCGTTCCTCGTGCTCGGCGTGTGGCTGATGCATCGCATCGTCGATTCGCTGCTCGGGCGCACCTTCATGGCGATCCGCAACAGCGATGGACTCGCGCAATCGCTCGGCATCAACCTGATGCGCAACAAGGTGTTGGCCTTCGTGCTGTCGGTCGTGTATGCGGGGCTCGCGGGCGGGCTGTATGCGGGCGCCGTGCGCTTTCTGGGCCCGGACCTCGCGGGCGTCGAGCACACGTTCGACATGACCATGTACATGCTGGTGGGCGGTATCGGCACGCTCGCGGGTCCGCTGCTTGGCGCCCTGATCATTCCGTGGCTCACGCAGTATCTGCAGTTTCTGCAGGAGTATCGCTTCGTCGTGTTCGGGCCGATCCTGATTCTGCTGGTGATCTTTTTGCCCAACGGCATCGTCGGTCTGTTTCATGCGAGGCAGCTCCGGCGCACTCCACTGCCCGCGCCAGCCGGTGCGATGGCCGCGCATCGCCCCCAACCCACCGGAGGCGACGGTCATGCTTGAAATCGAATCGCTCAAGAAGCGCTTCGGCGGCCTCGTCGCGGTGGACGACGTCAGCACGCGCATCGAAGCCGGCAAGGTCAACGCGATCATCGGACCGAACGGCGCGGGCAAGACCACCTTCTTCAATCTGATCAGCGGCATGCATCTGCCGACCTCGGGCCGCATCCGCTTCAAGGGCGAGGACGTGACGAAGCTCGGCGCCGACCGAATGGCGCGGCTCGGCGTCGCGCGTACGTTCCAGTCTACCGCGCTGTTCGACCGCGCGAGCGTGCTCGACAACCTGATCGTCGGTCATCGTCTGCGCACGCGCTCGGGCCTGTGGGACGTGCTCACGCATTCGCGGCGTCTGATCCACGAGGAGCGCATGTGCCGCGACAAGGCGCGTGAAGCGCTCGACTTCGTCGGCCTGTCGGCGATCGCGGCGCGCATGGCCGGCGACATTTCGCAGGAAGAACGCAAACGCGCGGCCGTCGCGCTCGCGCTCGCCACCGAGCCGAGCCTGATGCTGCTGGATGAGCCCGCCGGCGGCGTGAATCCCGAAGAAACCGAAGGCCTCGCCGATCTGATCCGCAAGCTCGTGAAACACGGCGTGACGGTGTGCCTCGTCGAACACAAGATGAACATGGTCATGAAGCTCGCGGACCGCATCATGGTGCTGAACTACGGCCGGAAAATCGCCGAAGGCACGCCTGCCGAGATTCGCGCGAACCCGGCCGTGATCGACGCTTACCTGGGGAGCGAGCATGCTGAAGTTTGACCACGTGTCGCTCGACTACGGCAGCTTTCGCGCGCTCGACGGCATCAACCTGCACGCCGACGACGGCGAACTGGTCGTGCTGCTCGGCGCCAACGGCGCCGGTAAAAGCTCGATTTTTCTCGCGACGAGCGGCCTGCGCCGCGCGGCGAGCGGCAGCCTGCGCTTCGGCCCGCGCGAGTTGCTCGGCATGACGCCCGCGCAGATCGTGCGCAGCGGCGTGATTCAGTGTCCCGAGGGACGCAAGCTGTTTCCCGGCATGTCGGTGCTGAAGAACCTCACGCTCGGCGCGTACGTGCATCGCGGCGACAAGGCCGGCAATCAGCGCAATCTCGACCAGGTGTTCACGCTCTTTCCGCTGCTCGCCGAACGCAAGGACCACGCGGCCGGTTCGCTGTCCGGCGGCCAGCAGCAGATGGTCGCGATCGGCCGCGCGATGATGGCGCGGCCCAAGGTGTTGCTGCTCGACGAACCGTCGCTCGGTCTCGCGCCGCTGGTAGTCAAGCAGGTATTCGACGTGATTCAGCAGATCAACCGCGCGGGCACGACCGTTCTGCTCGCCGAACAGAACGCATTCGCCGCGCTGAAGATCGCGCACCGTGCATACGTGATCGAGAACGGGCGCATCGTGCTCGAAGGCGATCACGCGAGCCTGATGAATAACGAAGCGATCCGCCGCGCGTACGTCGGCGGGTGATGCATTCGTTGCATTGCCCGCGCGCGGTCAGCGCCCACGCATTCCAACATTGAAGGAGACACGTATGACGATCAAACGCTTGCGCGGCCGCGCCGCAGTCATGGCGACCGTCGCCACGACCGCATTGATGAGCGCGGGCGCCGCGATGGCGCAGCAGGTGGTGCACATCGGCTTCTCGGGGCCGCTGAGCGGAGGCGCGGCGAAGTACGGCCAGGAAGTGCTCGACGGCATGCAGATGGCCGCCGCCGACGTCAATCAGGCCGGCATCGAGGTGGCCGGCAAGAAGATCAAATTCGAAGTCGTCGCGCTCGATGACAAGTACAACCCCAGCGAAACCGCGATCAACGCGCGGCGTCTCGCGCAAGAACAGCAGGCCGCGGTGGTGCTCGTGCCGCATTCGGGCGGCGGCTTCGCGGTGCAGACCAGCAACGAGCAGCAGAAGCTGCTGTTGCTGTCCTACACAAGCGTTCCGCAGATCAGCGAACGCGGCAACAAACTGACCATACGGATTCCACCCGCCTTCACGTCGTATCTGAATCCGTTCATCAAGTATGAAATGACGACCTACGGCAAGAAGGCCGCGCTGGCCGCGACCGATACCGATTACGGCAAGGTCTGGGTGGCCGCGTTCAAGCCCGCGTGGGAGGCGGCCGGCGGCACGATCGTGGCCGATAACGCGATGTCCTATAACCGCTCGACCGATTTCTATAGCGGCGTGAGCCGCGTGCTCGCGGCCAAACCGGATGTGTTGTTCATCGGCGGGCCCTCGGAGCCGACCGGCCTCGTCGCCCAGCAGGCACGCGAACTGGGCTTCAAGGGCGGCTTCATCGTGATGGATCAGGCCAAGCTCGACGAAGTCGCCAAGGTGACGAGCGGCTATGCGCCGCTGAACGGCTCGATCGGCGTGCTGCCGCTCGCTAATGAGGACACGCCGAACGCGAAGGCCTTTGTCGAACGCTTCCGCAAGAGTCATGGTGGCCGCGACCCGAGCCAGGAAGTGTCGCTGAACTACACGGCGGTCTATGCGACGGCGCTTGCGATGAAAATGGCCGGCACCGTCAGCGACGCCAGCGCGATCCGCAACCAGTTCGACAAGGCTGTGAAGGCGCTGCCGCCGCAAAACAATCCGCAGAGCGTGACCGGCGTCGATGCTCAGGGTGGATTCGTGATCGGTAATCCGCTGGCGGCGGTGGTTCAGGGTGGGCAGTTGAAGTCGGCGGCGTTGAGTTCGCTGACGGCGGCGAAGTGAGGCTCTACTGCTGATGTGCGAGACAGGCGCCGTGTGTGATATGGCGCCTGTCGGTATCTGAAGCCCGAAACGCTGCGGTTCGAAACCTGAAAGACGCGATCAAGGCGTCCAGCGATAAACCACGATGCTGGAGCCGTTGTAGTTGTCTTTCGTGATCACATATTCGCCGGTCGATCTCAGGTACGCCCTGAGGCCGTACATCGAATCCACGTCGTTACCGACATCCACCGTACCCGGGCTCGTGTTGATCAGCGTGGTGTCGAGGCTGCCCGTCGTGAGATTGAAAACGTCGATGTTCGGTACGGTGTGCACGTAGCCGAGAAAGAGATAGTTGCCGGCCGCCGTCATCGACTTGGGAGCGGCGCTCGGGATGTTGATTACCGGGTCCGGCCTCGTGGTGTTGCCCGCGCTCCAGCCGTGATACACCTCGATTCTCGTCTGTATGGCCGTCCAGTCCCAGCTGCCCGCTATGCCCTGCGCAAGGATCATGGTGTCGCTTTCCGGCAGATAGATGATGCGTGTCAGCGGCAGGATGCTGCGCGGCGTGGAGATCGTGATGGCGGGCCCCCAGCTCGGCTTGCCATTGGCATCGAAGCCGGTCAGCGGGTAATGGTAGATGTGGTTCGTCCGGTCCAGACCCGCCCAGACGTCTCCCCGGCTGTCGATGCAGAATCCGCCCGTGACCTGCAGATTCGTATTGAACGCGGGCCCCGGAATCGATGCGTCCGGTATGGCGATGTAACCGTTCGCCGCGTTGAAGTGGAAGAAGTAGAAGATGCCGGGGTTCTGGCCTGACGCCACGAGAATCCGGTTTCCGCCGACCGTGACGAGCTGACCGAAATGCTCGTCGCGCTGGGTGTCGTTCATGTTGAGGCGCGGATCGGACGGATAGGTGAACGGGTCGATCGTGTTCGCGACGAAGGTGCCGCCCGCGGTGCCGGTGTAGATGTGGCTGCCGCCATAGAAGTAGGCGCCGTCGGTGAGCGGGTCCGGCGCGGCGACTCCCTCGAAGTTGAGAGACTGAAGCTTCCACTGCACATTGCCCGCGCTGTCGTAGGCATGCAGGTCGGTGGCGCCGTTGCGGCCCAGGTCCCAGCCGCCGCCCCATGGATTGTCGAGCACGTACAGATTGCCGGCGGCGTCCCTGCCGATGCCCACGACGCGCGTGAAACGCTTGTCACCGACCTGGCCTTTGATGCCGGTGGTCGTGTCGAGGTAACCGCCCTGCACGCCGAACGTGCCGACCTGCGTTGGCGTACCCGCGATGTTGTACAGCTTGATGTTCATGTCGGGGCCTTCATCGCCGACCATCAATTGCCCGGACCATGCATCGAAATAGAGCGCGGAAGGCCGCGAGGCGGTGCCCATCTGAATGGTGTTCAACACATTGCCGGTCGGACCGAATTCGACCACCGTGCCCGCGCTCTTGCGGGCCACCCAGAGATTGCCCCCGCCATCGACGGCGAGTGCGCCGGGACTCGACACGCTGATGTCCCGCTGCCAGACGCCATCGGTCGTGAAGACCCGGACGCGATTGCTGAATATGTCGCTCGCATAGAGGAGCGAGCCCGAGGTCGCGAGTCCGGTGATCACATCGCCGCGGGCAACGGCGTTCCACACGCTGACGGAGATGACGAGGTCGCGTTGGCCCGTCACGCGGTTGTATCGTCCTATCGAGCCCGTACCGGCCGAGGTGCCGAACTGCAAGGGCGTGAAGATCGACGTGGCATTGCCGGTAATGGCACCGCCCTGAAACTCGCTGTTGATTCCGATGGAACCGATGGTCTTGCCGTTCTGGTAGATCGCGACGCCCCCTTCGTTCTCGTCCCACAGCGATGCCGTATAGATGACGCCTTCGGGCGCGACCCACATCGAGCGAGCCGCGTTGCCCACGTGGGCGGCAAGGGTTCCGGCGGTGTTGGCGAGCCAGTCGGTGGTGTATTGCGCCTGAGATGGTGGCGTAATGAGTGCGAGCAGCGTTGTCACGGCGGCCAGGAATGCGGCATGGATTCGTTTATTGATCATGGGTGATGTGTCCTGACGGCAGGGCGTCAGTCACATGGGAGCGCGGGATGGAATGCCGAGTATCCGAGAAAAAAATGCATTAGTCAGACAATAAATATCTGAAAAAAATCAGGCGAAGTGGAAATCGGGAAGGATTGCGTGGCAGAAAGGAGCGCTGGTGGATATGCCCTGCTGTATCGAGTTCGCTATCCCATGGCGGTGGCGCTGCTCGCACGTAACCGCTCAGAAGAACAGGCCCTGGTGCGACAGGAAGTGGTTCAGGAACATGCCGCCCGGATCAAGCTGGCTCCGCCATGTATTGAACCTGGAAAGATTGTCTTGCGGATAGAGTGTCCAACCACAAGTGAACGAGAGGCAAAACGGGGCGATCTCCTGCCCCTTTGTCGTTGCCCTTCGTTCACGAAGCGCTCATGAAAACCGCCCGCCGATTCATCTGCTGGCGCAAGAACCAGTCTTCGTCGTATGGGCGTTCCTTGAAGCGTAAAACGACGCCCCCTCACCCCCTCAACGCCTCCACAACCTGCTCCCGCACCTGCGGCCTTTCGGCAAACGGATCCGTCGGATTGCGCGCCGTCACGATATCCTCCGCACGCGTCTTCACCGCACCCAGCGCATGCGGATGCGAATAGATATAAAACCGCTCCTCACGAATCGCATCGAACACCAGCGCAGCAACTTGCTCAGCGCTGATCTTCCCCGAGCTCACCGCCTTCTCGCTCAACGCGCGCGACACGCGTTGCGACAAGGTCGGCGGCGCATCGTTGGCGAGTTCCGCCGGCCGGTTACGCTGCGCGTGCGCAATCCCCGTCGGTACGAAGTACGGACACAGCACCGAGCACGCCACCTGCCGCGTGACCAGCGAAAGATCCTGATACAGCGACTCCGTCAGCGAAACCACTGCGTGTTTCGACACGTTGTACGGCCCCATCATCGGCGGATTGAGCAGGCCCGCCATCGACGCGGTGTTGACGATGTGTCCGCGATAACCGGCATCGCGTTGCGCGGCCTCCAGCATCAGTGGCGTGAACGCGCGCACGCCGTGAATCACGCCCCACAGATTGACGCCGAGCAGCCATTGCCAGTCGCGCTCGGTGTTCTCCCACACGAGTCCCCCGCTGCCGCCCACGCCCGCATTGTTGAACACCAGATGCACGCCGCCGAACGCGTCGAGCGTGGCGCGCGCGAGCGCATCGACCTCGTCGCCCTTCGCCACATCCACGCGACGCGCGATTGCCTGCGCGCCGGCCGCGCTCACCTCGGCGAAAGTTTCGTCGAGTGCGTCCTGTTGCACGTCGGCCAGCACGAGCCGCATGCCGAGCTTCGTGCCGAGCCTCGCGAACTCACGGCCGAAGCCGGAGCCCGCGCCGGTGATCACCGCGACCTTGTCTGCGAAATTGTCCATGCGTCATCCCATTGCCAGCTGATATTGGTTAATAAGGCGCCTGCACCCAGCCACCTGCCCTAACGCGCAGCAGGATAAAACCGGTCACGCAACTCACGCTTGAGCACCTTGCCGATCGCACTGCGCGGCAAGCTGTCGACAAACCTCAGCGCCGATTTGTGCGGCGACCAGTTCGAGCGCACGCTTGACCTCTGCATCGACGAACAGCAGCCTCGCACCCGAGTTGCCGATCATGCCGACGAGACTCGTCGCGCTCGACGACGGCGCGAGCGGCGCGACCGCCGCCCCCGCGCGCAAGCCGCCGAGAAACGCCACCACGTAGTCAACCGACGCGGCCCCGCACAACGCAATCGCATCGCGCGGCTCGATGCCGTCGCGCTGCAACGCGGCGGCAAACCGGTCGACGCGCGCATCGAGCGCCGCGTAGCTGAGCACTTCGTCTGCGCAGATCAACGCCGGATGCTCGCCGCGCTCCCTACCAAAGCGGCGCAACATGTCGGTGATGCACACGAACGGTTCGTCCTGCAAAGTATCGAGCCATGTCATCGCGCCGCGCCTCCGCCGCCGCTGTCTGCCTTTCCGCCACACGACGTGGCGTTACGCGCGGCGTCCTCTTCCTGCAACACGCGCCATAAAATCTTGCCGCTGCCCGACTTCGGCAACGACGTGACGAACTCGACGATGCGCGGCGCCTTGTACGCCGCCATCTGCTCGCGCGCCCAGTCGATGATCTCCTGCGCGGCAATCTTCCCTGCATGCGCCGCATCGGGCACCACCAGCGCCTTCACGGTCTCGCCGCGCTTCTCGTCCTTGACGCCGATCACGCACACCTCGTGAATTGCCGGATGCCGGTACATCAACGCTTCGACCTCGGCCGGCCAGACCTTGTAGCCGGATGCGTTGATCATCCGTTTGAGGCGGTCGGTCATGAAGAAGTAGCCGTCCTCGTCGATATGCCCGAGGTCGCCGGTACGCAGAAAGCGCTTGCCGTCGAGTTCGATGAAGGCCTCGGCGGTCGCTTGCGGATTGCGCCAGTAGCCACGCATCACCTGCGGCGCGTTGACGACGATCTCGCCGGTCTCCCCTTGCGGCAGTTCCTGCAACGTGACCGGGTCGATCACGCGCGAGTCCACGTCGAACACGGGAATGCCCAGGCACTGCGGTTTCGGACGATGCGGCGGATTGATGTGCGTGCCGGCAATCGTCTCCGACATACCGTAGCCTTCGACGTAATCGAGGCCGGTGAGCGCCTTGAGCTTGCGCGCGATCGCGTCCGGCATCGCCGCGCCGCCGCCGCGCGCGCCGCTCAGGCTCGACAGATCGTATTCGCCCAGCCTCGGGTTCGACAGAAAGTCGACCATCATTGTCGAAATCGACTGCCACGCGGTGACGCGATATTTCTGCATGCATAGCGCGGCCGCGTCGCGATCCCAGCGCGGCAGGACGACGATGGTCGCGCCGGAAAACACCGCGCTGTTCATGCCGCCCTGCATGCCGGTCACGTGAAAGAACGGCAGCACCGAAAGATAAACGCCGTCGGCAGGCGCCGCGAACCACACGCAGCCGCCGAGCAGCGTGCTCATCACGCTGCGATGCGTGTGCATGCAGCCCTTCGGCTTGCCTGTCGTGCCGGACGTGTATGGCATCACGCACAGATCGTCGGCGCCCGTGGTCAGCGGGCCTGGCGCGATGTGGAGATCGAGAACGGCTTGCCATGAAGTCACGCCGTCGACATTGAAGTGTTTGCGCGGCGCCGCGGCGAATTCGGGCACGGCGATCGGCGATGGCCGCTTCAGATAATCGCTATACGTCGCGACGATGACGTGTTCGAGCCCCCGGCCCGGCCCCTTGCCGATCAACGGCTCGACGTTCGCGAACAGGCATTGCGGCGCGATGATCGTGGCCGCGCCGCTGTCCTCGACGTAGTGCGCCAGTTCGGCGCTCATGTTCATCGGATTGACCGGCACGACCACCGCGTTGGCCCGCAGAATGCCGTAGTAAGCGATGATCCATTGCGGGCTGTTCTGCATGTAGAGCAGCACACGGTCGCCCGCTTTCACGTTGCACTCGTGCTGCAAGAAGCCCGCGATGCGCTCGGCCTCGTCCTTGAACTCGGCGAATGACACCGGCGTGTCGTAAAAAACAATAAACGGCTTGTCGGGAAAGCGCGCCGCCGAGACCTCGGCGTTGTAGAAAATGTTGGTCTCGGGCAGCGTCAGATGCAGTGGCACTTGCGGCGGCCAATGCGCGTGATGGCGTTCATTCATGGGCGTCTCCTGCTTGACTGTCGGCGTGCGCTTCACTGTTGCTGCGCGCTTCGTTCGTGTTCGCCGCGCGGCGCGTACGGCTGCGCTCGTGCTTCGGCTGGTGAGCCGGCCAATGCGTCGCGATGCACGGCGCGGCCGGACTTTATGCGTGTCTTCAACCCGCGAGATAACGCCCAAGCTCCATCTTGGCAATCGCATTGCGATGCACCTCGTCCGGGCCGTCGGCAAAACGCAGCGTGCGTGAACTCGCATAGGCACGCGCGAGGCCGAAGTCATCGCCGACCGCGCCGCCGCCGTGCGCCTGCATCGCCCAGTCGATCACCTGGCAGGCCATATTCGGTGCAGCCACCTTGATCATCGCGATCTCCTGGCGCGCGTCCTTGTTGCCGACCGTGTCCATCTTGTGCGCGGCATTGAGCACGAGAAAGCGCGTCTGATCGATCATGATGCGCGCGTTGGCGATCCGTTCGCGCGTCACGCCCTGCTCCGCGATCGGTTTGCCGAACGCGACGCGATCGAGCGAACGTCGGCACATCGCTTCGAGCGCGCGTTCGGCGCGTCCGATCAGACGCATGCAGTGATGGATGCGCCCCGGTCCGAGCCGGCCCTGCGCGATTTCGAAGCCGCGCCCTTCGCCGAGCAGCATGTTGCTCGCGGGTACACGCACGTTCTCGAACGCGATTTCGGCGTGACCGTGCGGCGCGTCGTCGTAGCCGAACACCGGCAGGTGACGCAGCACCTTGACGCCGGGTGTGGCCATCGGCACCAGGATCATCGACTGCTGCTGATGCCGGTTCGGATGATCGGGATTCGACTTGCCCATGAAGATCAGGATCTGACAGCGCGGATCGTTTGCGCCCGAGGTCCACCATTTGCGGCCATTGATCACGTAGTGATCGCCGTCGCGCACGATGCTCGCCTCGATGCTGGTCGCATCCGACGACGCCACCTCCGGCTCCGTCATCGCGAATGCCGAGCGGATCGTGCCGTCGAGCAGCGGCAGCAGCCATTGCTGTTGCTGCTCGACGCTCGCGTAACGCACCAGCGTTTCCATGTTGCCGGTGTCCGGCGCGGAACAGTTGAACGGCTCGGCACCGATGTGCGAGCGCCCCATGATTTCGCACAACGGCGCGTATTCGAGGTTCGTGAGCCCGGCGCCGTATTTCGACTCGGGCAGAAACAGGTTCCACAAACCGGCGGCCTTCGCCTTCTCTTTCAGTTGCTCGATCACCGGCGCCGGTTGCCAGCGATTGCCGGATTCGCGCGCGGCATCCACCTGCGCATCGAAAACGGCTTCGGCCGGATAGACGTACTCGTCCATGAAAGCATTCAGGCGCTTCTGCAAACTCTTGACCTTGTCCGAGTGCTGAAAATCCATGCAGCGTCTCCTGGTTTTATACGTACGCGCAGCGCGCTCGCACGGTCTGGCGAGCGCGCTGCGTTCTGAAACGAAACGGTGTGTCCGTCCCCGGACGATGACTCAGACGATGATCGAGCCGCCGTCCACCGCGAAGTGCTGGCCGGTGATATGCCGCGACGCTTCGCTCGCGAGAAACACGACCGGCCCCTTGAGGTCCTCGCCGCCGCCGAGACGTTGCAACGGCGTGCGCGACACGATCGTGTTTTCGAGCTTGTCGAGCAGTCCCGCCGACATCTTCGACGGGAAAAAGCCCGGGCAGATAGCGTTGACGTTGATGTTGTACTTGCCCCATTCCGCGGCGAGTGCGCGCGTGAAATTGATCGCCGCGGCCTTCGACGTGTTGTACGCAATCGTATTCATGCCCGGCGGCGAAGCTTTGAGTCCCGCCACCGACGCGATGTTGATGATCTTGCCCGCGCGCCGCGGGATCATGCTGCGCTTGCCGACTTCACGCGCGACGAAAAACGGCGCGTTGACGTTCAGGTTCATCACCTTGTGCCACGCTTCATCGGGATAGTCTTCAGCGGGTGCGCCCCACGTCGCGCCGGCGTTGTTCACGAGAATGTCGATGCGGCCATGCAACCCGAGCACTTCATCGACGAGACCGGGGATGCCCTCGAAGCGTTGCAGATCGTTCACCACGGTCAGCACCTCGATGCCGCAGCCGTGCAGATGGGTCTTCGCTTCGGCGAGTTCATCGGCCTTGCGCGCGGTGATCGCAACGCGGCACCCCATCTCGCCGAGCGCTTCGGCCATTTGCAGGCCGAGGCCGCGCGAGCCGCCGGTGATCAACGCAACCTTGCCGTCCAGTTGAAACAGTTCCTTCACAGCCATCGTCTCGCTCCTCCATGTGTTCCGCTATGCAGGTTTGGATTCCATATTTTCTGACCATCATACGTGCCGAAATTCGGCCTGTAAATAAAAGCACGCTCATTCACTTTCGTTATAAACTGACACGCATCGCTGTTGTGCGGATCATCAGGACTTACCCGCATATCGAGCCTTTCGATTGACTTATGCAGATGCGCAAAGCCGCTCTTCTCGCGTGCATCCCGTCGTTGTTCTGCATAGCGGATTATCTTTGGACGAGGTTTCTTTCATGCAAGATGCGTTGATCATCAACACGCGTGATCTGGAATTCCAGCTATTCGAAGTACTCGAGGCCGAGACGCTCACGCGGCGCGCGCGCCATGCCGATCACAGCCGCGAGACCTTCCGCGCGGCGCTCGATACCGCGCATGCCGTGGCCGTCGAAAAATTCGCGACGCACAACCGCCTGCTCGACGAGCATGAACCGCAATTCGATGGTCAACGGGTCACGCTGCCCGGCGAAGTAAAAGACGCGCTCGACGCGCTGCGCGCCACCGGTTTTCTCGCCGCGGGCAAAGACTACGAATGGGGCGGCATGCAGTTGCCGTCCCTGATTGCTTTGGCGTGCCTGTCGCTCTTCAAGAGCGCCAACATCGCCACATCCTCGTACGCGATGCTGACCACTGCGAATGCGAACGTGATCGAACGCTTCGGCAGCGAAGCGCAAAAGCGCAAGTACCTGCAGGCGCTGTTCGAAGGCCGCGCATTCGGCACGATGGCGCTCACCGAACCGCAAGCGGGCTCCAGCCTTTCCGATCTCGCCACCACCGCGACGCCGAACGAAGACGGCACCTATTCGATTCGCGGCAACAAAATTTTCATCTCGGCCGGCGATCACGAATTGAGCGAGAACATCGTTCATCTCGTGCTCGCGCGCATTCCGGGCGGGCCGCCGGGCGTCAAAGGCATCTCGCTGTTCACGGTGCCGAAGTATCACGTCAACGACGACGGCAGCCTCGGCGCGCGCAACGACGTCGCCCTGGCGGGACTGATTCACAAGATGGGTTGGCGCGGCACGACCTCGACGATGCTGTCGTTCGGCGAACACGGCGAATGTATCGGCGAGTTGGTGGGAGAACCGCATCACGGCCTCGCCACCATGTTCCACATGATGAACGAGGCACGCATCGGCGTGGGTCTCGGCGCCGTGATGCTCGGCTATCGCGGCTATCTGGCCTCGCTCGATTACGCGCGCGAGCGGCCGCAAGGACGCCGGCCCGACAACAAGAATCCGCTCGATCCGCAGTTGCCGCTGATCGAACATGCCGATGTGCGCCGCATGCTGCTCGCACAAAAGGCCTATGTGGAAGGCGCATACGCGTTATGCCTGTACGCCGCGCGCCTCGTCGACGAACAGCACACCGGCGAGAGCGAAGCCGCACGCGCCGAAGCGGGCCTGCTGCTCGACCTGCTGACGCCGGTGGTGAAATCGTGGCCGTCGCAGTGGTGTCTGGAAGCGAACAGCCTCGCGATCCAGATTCACGGCGGCTACGGCTATACGCGCGAGTACCCGGTCGAACAGTTCTATCGCGACAACCGGCTGAACATGATTCACGAAGGCACGCACGGCATTCAGGCGATCGACTTGCTGGGCCGTAAAGTCGTGATGAAACAAGGCGCGGCGCTCGCGCTGCTTGGCCATGAAATCCAGCGCACGATCGACGCAGCGCGCACCCACGAGCGCCTGTATGCGCACGCAAACGCGCTCGGCGATGCATGGCGCGATCTGAACGCGACCGTCGAAGCGCTGCTGCCTACACTCGCTCGAGAAACCGAACGCGCGCTCGCCAACGCGAACGCTTTTCTCGAAGCATTCGGCCATATCGTGATTGCGTGGACGTGGCTGAGGCAGGCGATCGTGGCAAGCGCCGCGCTAGCCGGTGCACGCAGCGAAGCGGAGACAGACGCCGACTTCTATCGCGGCAAACTGCACGCGTGCCAGTGGTTCTTCCGTTGGGAGTTGCCGCGCGTCGCGTTGATGCTCGCGACGCTGCGCAGTCTCGACGACACCACGCTCGGCATGGCGCCGCAATGGTTCTAGCCGGAAATGTTCCGGCCGAAAAGACGCTACGGCTCAGTGCGACAGCGCGATTTCGAGTTGCGTGACCACATCGATCAGACGTGGCCGCACTTCTTCCAGCAGAAATTCCTTCGACAGTTTGAACGACGGGCCGCCCACGTTGATCGCCATGATCGGCAATTCGCCGCCCGGCTGAAACGCGCGCGCAATACCGTTCACGTCTTTCTGCCAGTCGCCGAACGACGTCGTGACACCGAGCGTGCGGTAATCGTCGAGCGCTTTCTCGATGCCGCGACGCGTCTTCGGCCACGCGACATGATCGAGTTCGCGCACCTGCTCCATGAAGCTGAGACGATCGTGCTCGGGAATCGCCGCGAGCCACGCGCGCCCAATCGCCGAAGTCGCGACCGGAATGCGCGAGCCGACTTCGAGCGTCAGTGTGAGCGCCACCGAGCCCCGGCAATTTTCCACGTAAATCATCGAGAGCCGGTCGCGCGTGCCGAGCGACACCGTGGCGCCGGAGATGTCGGCCAGCTCCTGCATCACGGGCCGCGCGATCTTGCGCACGTCGAGGCGCGCCAGCATCGCACTGCCGAGCGCGAGCGATGCCGTGCCGAGCCGGTACTTGCCGCTCTCTTTCAGATGGATCAGATAGCCGAGCAGCGTCAGCGTATGAGTGAGGCGCGATACCGTCGACTTCGGCAATCGGCAACGCAATGCCAGTTCCTGGTTGCTCAACGCTTTGTCGCCGGAGCGGAAACACGCCAGCACTTCGAGCCCTCGTGCGAGCGCCGTGACGAAGTGCCGGTCGTCCTTATGCGCCTCGTGCGCGGTGCGGCTTGCGAGGACCGCGGGCGCACGCGCGGCTGAAGCCGTGCTTTGCGCCGCATCGTCGGCGCTCGGGGCCTCGATGGGATGATCGATTGGGCTGTATTGGGTTTTGCTCAAAACGGAACGCGCTCCCGCGAAACGGCTGTATCTGAAGGACTCACCGTGAGCCCCGATCGAGGGTGACCGGGCTGCGAAATTATAGTCTGAAATATGAAGCGCATTTAATGCGGACTGTTGACGAGTCAAGTCCGTGGCCACGGCCGTGTCACGCGAAGCGACACCGGCACCAGTTTTTCCAGCATGAGCACGTGGGCTGGAGTATTGTTTAAGCGCGCCGGGAGCGCGGTAGGGCAATTCCAGAATACAGGTACTCCCCGCGGGTCAGGAGAGGCTCGCCAGCGCGCGGTTTTTTGCATGCAACGAAGCGACATCAACTTATCGAGGATGGAGAAAACATGAAAAAAGTCAATCTTTTGAAGGCGCTCGGTATTGCATTGTGTGTAGCAACCGCGTCCAGCGCCTATGCCCAGGCCAGCGACGCCGCGCCGCCGGCCGCCACTGCGTCGCCCCCGGCCGCCAATACCCAATCGACTCGCCAGATGGACCGCAAGCTGGGCCGTGACGTCCGGCGCGCGCTGGCCAAAACGCCGGGCTTCAACGTCTCGAACGTGTTCGTGCGGGCGCGCGGCGGCGCCGTGACCCTGACAGGATCCGTGCCCCAGGGCCCCCAGATCCAGCAGGCGGAAGATGTGGCGAAGGGTGTTCCTGGCGTGACTTCGGTGACCAACCGGATCACGCTTGGCGTGCGCAGCGGCGGCAGTGGCGGGAGCTGAACGCCCCGAGCCTGACCGGATGACGACGGGCGGCGCCGTCTGCCGCAAACGCCGCACATGGGGCGCTGCCCGTTGTCCTGGTATATGGAATCCTTAGCGTCGGCTCGATGCCAGCCTAGCGTCGAACGAGACCGACCACATAGCGGCACACCTCGTCGCCCGCATTGAAGAACTCGCACTCGAGCGGCGCGCCGAGTTGCAGACAATCCCCCGCTTCGAGCCGGTAAGCCTGACTGCCCTCGCGGAACGTCAACACCCCTTGCGTGACCCAGATCTGCTGATGCTGAAACACGAACGCATCCGACGGATAAGGCACCCTCACGCCCGCCGGCAACTCGATCTCGAGCAGCTCCAGCACGCCGCCCGTAGGCGGTGAAATCCGCCGCCGCGTATAGCCCGTTTCGGGGTCCTGCCAAAGCGCCTGGTCCGCATGACGCACGAGCCGCTCGCCGGTCTGTTCGGCGAGCGCGAGCAAGGTCGACAAGGTCAGCCCGAACGCGCCCGACAAACGCCCGAGCACCGTTGCGGTCGGGCTCGCCTCGCCGCGTTCGATCTTGCTGATCATCGCCTTCGACACGCCCGAGCGCTCCGCCAGCTCGCTCAGCGACCAGTTGCGCGCTTCGCGCTCGGTCTTCACGCGCGCGGAGATGGCTTGGGTCAGATCGATGGAGGCGGATTCGGACATGGAAGGATCGTCGTGGGTGAAGTGAGCACCGCAAAATTATATCGAGGCGCGGCTGCCTGCCATGCGCGTCCTGCCGCTCATTAAAAGTCAAAAGCGATGTCTTGCATAGTGCTTTTTCGTCCACTATATTAAACACGAGCGCGTTAGCCACACGAGCATGGCACCCGCCGCTGGTTCGCCACGCACCACCACTCGAAAGTCCGTCATAAGCATTCGTCCAACTCAGCCGGAAGACATCATGCCGAAGGAAATCGTTCTCAACGCATTTGACATGAACTGCGTCGGTCACATCCAGCAAGGCATGTGGACCCATCCGCGCGATCAGTCCAGCCGCTACACCGACCTTCAATACTGGACCGACTACGCCCGCACGCTGGAAGCGGGTCTGTTCGACGGCATCTTTTTCGCCGACGTCGCGGGCGTCTACGATGTCTACGGCGGCAATCCGCAAGCGGCGATTCGCGGCGCCGTGCAGGTGCCGGTCAACGACCCGACACTGCTGATTCCCGCGATGGCCGCGGTCACGCATCATCTGTCGTTCGGCGTCACGTCGAATCTGTCGGTCGAACAACCGTATCTGTTCGCGCGGCGCATGTCGACGCTCGATCATCTGACGCGCGGCCGGGTCGGCTGGAATATCGTCACCGGTTATCTGGACAGTGCGTCGCGCGCGATCGGGCTCGCCGGACAAATGGCGCACGACGACCGCTACGACCTCGCCGACGAATACATGGAGCTGGTCTACAAACTGTGGGAATGCAGTTGGGAAGACGGCGCGGTGCTGCGTGACAAAGCGCGCGGCGTCTATGCGGACCCGGCGAAAGTGCACGTGATCCACCACCACGGCAAGCAGTATCGCGTCGATGCGATGCATCTGAGCGAGCCGTCGCCGCAGCGCACACCGGTGCTCTATCAGGCCGGCTCGTCGGCGCGCGGCAAACGCTTTGCGGCGGCGCACGCGGAGTGCGTGTTCGTCAACGGCCAGGCGAAGCCCGCGGTGAAAGCGATCGTCGACGACATTCGCGCGCATGCCGTCGCCGGCGGCCGCGAGGCGGACGATATCAAGGTGCTGCTCGGACAAACCGTCATCACGGGCCGCACCGAGCGCGACGCGCTGGAGAAGTACGAGGAGTACCGGCGTTACGTCAGTTCGGAGGCGGCGCTCGTGCATGCGGCGGCGTCGCTCGGTATCGACTTCGCGCGCTACGACCTCGATGAGCCGATCGACACCGGCAAGAGCCAGGCGATCGTGTCGAACGTCGAAGCGATGACGCGCGCCGCCGGGCCGCAATGGACCAAACGCAAGCTGCTCGAACAGATGGTGCTCGGCAGCCGGCAGACGCCGCTCGTCGGTTCGGCCGACCGGATCGCGAGCGAGCTGATCGCGTGGACAGAGGAAACCGGCGTGGACGGTTTCAATCTGTCGCGCACCGTTGCGCCGGAATGCTTCGGGGATTTCATAGACCTGGTGGTGCCGATCCTGCAGGAACGCGGCGCCTACAAGCGCGCGTATCGCGAAGGCACGTTGCGCGAGAAGCTGTTCGGTCATGCGCGCCTGCCGTCGACTCATACGGCGGCACGGTTTCGCTCACCCGCCTGCGCCGTGGCCGCTACCGGCGACGTATCGAACTGATGCCGCCACGGCGCGGTTCACTTTGTGTCATGCGTGCCGCCGCATTCATGACACGCCGATTCATCAGCAGAGGTCCCCATGCTTGACAGGAGCATCTTCCGTGACGCCATGGCCGGACTCGGCACGGCCGTCAACATCATCACGAGCGATGGCGCCGCGGGGCTCGCCGGCTGCACCGCGTCGGCGGTATGCGGCGTGACGGACGAGCCGCCTACCCTGCTCGTCTGCATCAATCGCAGCAGCCGCAACAACGCGGCTTTCCGCAGCAACGGCAAGCTCTGCGTGAACGTGCTGAGCGCCGAACAGCAAACGCTCGCCGCGCACTTCGCGACCAGTGCGCTGCCGATCGCGGAACGCTTCGCCGCCGCGCAATGGGAACGGCTCGTCACCGGTGCCCCGGTGCTGCATGGGGCGCTGGCATCATTGGACTGCGAGATCGAATCGGTAACCGAGGTCGGCACGCACACGGTGTTCTTCTGCGCGGTGAAGGACGCGCGTACGCATGTCGCGGGGGATGCGCTGATTTACTACGGGCGCCGGTATCACCGGGTTGGCGCGCGCTCGGTGCATGCGGCGCATCGGGCCGAGGCCGATGCGGGGGCGGCTGTTCCGGCGCGCTAAGACAGTGCTGATCGAGCCGTGTCAACGCGACTGATCGCGATGGCGCATGCGTAATCTTTCCGGGCCACGACTGAAGGCGGCCATGCCGATTCGCTTTGTCACGCCGCAGGCGTTCCGCGCGGCCTTTTCAGCAAGGCCGTCCGCGTGGCGTCATGCGGCCTGCTCGCTCCTGAATTCGCCCAGCACACCCAAGATGGTTTCCACCGGGTCATGTGTTTTGACTTCGACAATGCTGAGTGTCTGATCAGATGGCAGACGAGGTAAACGTCCAACTTTGATCGCCAGCTTTTTGTCGCACGCACAAAGATAGTTACAGAGATTTTCCCCGGCTGCTTTGGCGGCAGCATATTCGCCCATATTCAGATATGCCGTTTCGACAGCGACCGAAGACGGATAAAACATGGTGAATTTCTCTGGCGTGATCTGGCGTATGGATTGCCAGCACGTATAAAAGCCTTCGACGTAGTACCGGGAAAAACGCGCGAACAAGTCACTGGAAAATTTACCGCGGGCTGCAACAAAAATCGGCGGAGTTGCAAAATAGTAGACGTGGGTGGGCGTCCATCCATCGCCAAGGCCCTTCTGAAGATCCTCTGGCGGATCGAACATATCGTAGGCGAGGCTGGCCGACTTGCCTCCGCCGTCGTTGATATCGGCAACGACCGCTTGCGCATCGTCCTTGCCGCGATGATAAGTGAGACGCACCTCGGCTCCGCCCACCGCCAGGATCTTCGCGCACAATTCACCGAGTCCACGCGATCCGCCTATGACGAGCGCGCGCTGCCCAGCGAACATTTCAGCGTCTGGAATTAGCGCCTTTAGCTCCGCGCAAGTTTTTTGCTTATGCGGCGCGGGACGCAACATCGCTTGAATGACGCCCGTTGCACCATCCGCAACGATATCGACAGACAAACGGCGGAAGCGGTCATCGTAATTGACAACCTTCCAGTCCAATCTTCCTCCGTTCTCCGCAGTGCTGGACGAAGGCGAAAAACTGACAGACAGCCCGGAGTAAATTGAGTGCAATCCGGGACATTCCATTCCTATCAAACGCGTGGTTGCAAGAATGAGGGCGACCTGTCCCAAGGGGACTTTCTGCGTAAGAACAGGGAATCGCTCTCGCACATCCGCCGTGTCCAACTCAAGAGGAATGCTTCCCTGGGCATTGTCTAGCGAAGATTCGCTTCGCTCATGACAGTCCTTCACACCGGGTGACCGGTCTATGAAAGCAATGTCCATCTCATCTGCAGAAAGCTCGACATGAACGGTTGCGCATTCTGCGCCATTGCATTCAAGAACAATTTTTTTATGCTGGTCGTGATCCTGTACCAAACGGAAGAGTACTTCTTCATCGACCCGGACGGGGTTGCGGAATACACACGACACCTTGGCCAGCGCTGTTTTTGGCGTATTCGCCAACCCTTCTTCGATCGCCCATAGCAACAGATGCATGCCATGCACAATGGGACGACCAAATTGCGAGCGCCGGGCTTTTAATGCATCTACATGCACGGGATTGCTGTCGCCCGACAGGAGGGCAAAAGAATTCTGGTCTTCTATCCTGAAACGTCGCGATGCAGGCATGCTAGCACTCCCCGTAATCATCAATCCCTTGATCAGCCGTCCCGCAAACAGGCGCGGCGATGCCGCCGGCCATCCCCTGCGTGACGCCAAGCGCTCACACAGCTCAACCGCGTGACATGCCAAACCAGCGCCGGTTTCGCGTTCGCGGCTCGGTGTGGGTTGCGGGCTCCGTGCGTGTGGTTTCGCGAACCATCAGCCATGCGACGACGGCCGCGGCCACAAGGAAGCAGATCTGGATCGGGTTGACGGGCCCTTGCGCGAGATTGAGGATGCGATTGTCGTTCGCGACGATCAGGTACGCGAGTGCAAGGACGATCAACGGTTTCGATATCACCTGGCCGCCATATTTTTCCGCGTTTCGGAGCAGCGTCAGGAACGTCAGCATGAACAACGGCAGAAGTCCGCCGAAGTGATGCACCCAGACGATCGGCGACGCTGCCGTGAAGCACAGCTGGGCGAGCAGGAACGACGGCAGCGGGGGTTCTTTCCTGGTGCGGAAACTCCACCACAGGCCGATTGCGATCAATACCAGTGCGGAGGCGACCGTTACCTGCTGGACGATTGGTCGATAGTCGGCGAAGTGGTTCTCGAAGAACACCTGGTCATTGCCGTTCTGAAAGAATCGATGCATGACGCCGTTGATCGACGTGTTGCCGAAGTAGGCTTCGCCTCGAGCGCCCATGTAGGCAAGCGCGTGCCGGTAGCCGATGAACTGCTCGAAGCCGTACATCGAGATCGCGAGCAGCGTGGCTGGCACGACGACGCCGAGCCATGCCGCTACGAAACGCATGTCGCGCCGGAACAGTCCCCAGATGAGGAACAGCCCGAACTGCGGCTTGATCAATGCGCAAATGCCCATCAGCACGCCAGCCCATCCACGCTGTCCGCTGGCATAGGCAATACACGCGAAGACCGTCGCGCAGGCTATCCAGGCCTGAATCTGACCCAGATACAGTGTCCAGATCACCGGATAGAAGAACCACGTGGACACGAAGCCGAGCGCCATCAACGCAAGGCGAGAGCGAGCGTCCGTCGTGATCGATTCGAGGCCGAGTTCGCTCGCCATCACGACGGACAGGCGAGCCATGCCCAGCGCGGTGAGCAGGACGATCAGGTGGTTGAACAGGTTGAGATGCCAATAGTCGAGTATATGCAGCTTGTCAAAAAGCTCGAAGAACAGCAGCGACGTCGGCGGATACTGGAATTTTTCGTGCTGCGTAAAGAACACCGCATCGTAAAGATCCTGGCCGGAATGTTGATGAACCTGCAAATAGGCTTTCAGCATGAATTGCCAGGAATCCTTGCCATACCAATCGTGGCCATCGCTGATGACCAGCATCTGGCGCATCGTGGTCAACGTATTCTGAAAGCCGAGACGCGACTGAAGCACGCTCAATACGACCGTGCTGATGACGATAAAGAACAGTGTGGCCAACACTGTTCGCCGCAACGAACCCGTTTGATTCATGGAGACCTCACTCTCATCCATTTTTGGATCATCGAAGTGCCAAGTCCTGCAATTTCCCAGCGCGCTTTCCGACAGAACCGGCAGGCGTCGCGCTCATGCCGAGCGCGCATACAGCCGCAATGCCACTGCCGACCGGCGCGCGCCGCTGCACATTGCGCCCCAGGACGGACTACTGGACCGCGACCTGAGCGTTGATGCCGAGTGTTCGCGCGACCGTGCCCGTCCATACTTCCGCGCCGGCCCGGTTCAGGTGGTTGCGGTCGCCAAAGTACTTCCATGGCAACACAGGAATCAGGTCACCCGTCACATGGAAATTCGGATGCCGTTGCCTGAAGCTGTCGATATAGGCGGTGTAGTTTTTCCGGAAGCCTGCGGGCAGTCCCTTGTAGCTCAGATCACTCATCGGCATCGGGACGAAATTCACCTCGATCCCTTTCTGCGCAAACAGTGTCAGCAAGCGATCGAAGTAGGCGTCAAAGATGGGTCTGCTGCGAAAGCCCGACATTGCGGTCACTTCGAAGCTCAGTTCGGTCGAACCGTCCTCGGTACCGAAGCTGTGATAGCCGCGCTGGCGCTTCACCTCGTCGAGCCATTCGTCGTTGGTATGCTTGCGCTGGTAGACCATCCCCGCCTTCATGCTGCCCGTATAGAACGCCGGAAAATGCGACGCATACAGGAAGTTGGTCAGGCGGTCCTCGATCGATCCCGTCTGCGAGACCGAGTACAGCGATCTGTCATTAAGCGATTCCGAGAGCTTGCGGACTTCCTCCATCTCACTGAAGCTCAGGAAGCTGAACAGCGCCGCACGGGTCCAGTACGAATCGGCCGTGGCGAAGTGATACGGCGAGATCGACAGGATGACCTTGCGCGGCAGGTTTGGGCACTTCAGTATGCGCTGCGCGACATAGTAGGTCTCGACGGGCGTGGCGCCGCCGAGCGCGAGATTGATGGTCGATGGGTCGAGACGCGCCGGTATCAGGCCCGCGACGGCACGCGAGTCGCCGATGATCACGGTCGCGTCCTTGCGACATTCGCTGATCATCTCGTCCTTCGCCACCCACATCGGGTATTCCGGGTCGAGAAACCACATGGGTCCTCGCGCGGCCCACACCCAGGAAGCGCCGACGAGCAGCACGAACACCAGCCCGACTGCACGGAAGAAACTGCCAAACTCCGACGTTTTCACGGCTCACGATCCCTTGCAGTCAGAATTGGAAGTACAGGAACTCGGTTGCGCCGGACAGATGCAGCAGCGCGGCCGCTGCAAGCACGCCGATCGCGACGCCCCATCCCGCTTTCGGCCGCCACTGCAGCGCCGCAGGCAGGCTGGTGCGGACCTTGTCAAGCACGGGCGAATAGCGCGCCATGATCTCGTTCGAGTTGGGCAGCAGCAGCGCAATGGCGAACGCGATCCCGATCTTCACCCAGTTTTTGAAGGCCAGCAGTGACTCGAGTTCGTAAGTGGGTGCGGCCGTCGGATGTTGCAGTCCCAACATGCCCGTGATCAGGTGTATCGCATCGTGCACCGATGCCGCGCGGAACATGATCTGCGCGAGCAGCACGGCAAGATAGGTAATGAGCCACTGCGCCACGACGACGCTTGCCCTGCGCAACCACGGTTGCGGCTCAGCCGGTTGTTTGGGCCCAAAAATCCGCCATGCGTGATTGATCGTCAGGTAGGCCGAATGCAGCAACCCGAATACAAGGAACTGGAATCCCGCACCATGCCAGATGCCGGCGAGGGTCATCGTGAAAAAGAGCGGCAGCGCGACCATCGTCGCAAAACCGGCCGGTGTCGCCGTCGCCTTGCGGGAGACCAGCGCGCCGCGCGCCGCGCGGCGCCGCATGACCCAAAGCGCGATCGGGTTGTAGAGGTACAGGTTGAGGTAACGGGTCAGCGTCATGTGCCAACGCTGCCAGAAATCGATGATGCATGTTGCCTTGTACGGCGAGTTGAAATTAGCCGGGAAGCGGATTCCGAACATGCGCGCAAGCCCGACAGCCATGTCCGAGTAGCCCGAAAAGTCGAAATAGAGCTGCATCGAATAGGCCAGCGCGCCGCACCAGGCGGCTTCAGCCGGCAATGCGTCGCGGAAGCCGAATGCGAACTGGACCGTCTCCGACAGTCCGTCTGCGATGATCAACTTCTTCGCCAGACCGATCGTGAAGATGCTGAGTCCAACAGCGAGGTTCTCCTGGTTCAGGCGATAGGTCTCGCGGTTTTCGAACTGCGGCATCATTTCGCGGTGATGCAGGATCGGCCCGGCGATCAGATGCGGAAAGAACGTGACGAACATCACGTATTCAAGCAGGTTCTTGCCTTTCGCAATGCCGGACTTGCAATCGACGAGATAGCCGATCTGCGTAAATGTGAAAAACGAAATGCCAAGCGGGAGAATCACACTGGTCGTGGACAGATGCGGCACGATGCCGATTTCCGACAGCCAGTCCAGCAGCGGGAACAGATACTTGTAGAAGAACAGCAGCCCGAGGTTTGCCGCGATGCCGCCCGTCAGCGCCGCGAGCTGCATGCGCGGCCGGTTCGCGAGCCGTTGCAGCACAAGCCCGCAGCTGAAGTTGAACGCGATCGAGGCGAGCAGCAGGAACACGAAACTGACGTTCCACCACGCGTAGAAAACAATCGACGTGACGGCGATCCAGGCCGCCGCCGCGCGAACCGCGACGCGAGCGAGCGCGTAGTAGCCGACGACGCTAATCGGCAGGAACGCAAACAGGAAGATATACGAGTTGAATAGCATGTCGGCCGGTCACAGAAGTTTGCGCGTCGTTATTCGAATGTTTATTGCGACTGCTTGCTGCGGATCAGATCGACCAGCTCGCCGACATCCTTCAGACTCTCGATTTCAGCCGTCTGAAACTTGACCTTGAAGCGCATTTCGCAAGCGATGATGATGCTGATGTGATTCAGGGAATCCCATTTGTCGATGTCGTCAGCGGTACTGTCCATTGTCAGGACCAGATCGTCGTCGTCGAAGATCTCGCGGAAGATCTCGGTCACTTTGCCGAGAATGTCGTCAGTGCTAATAGTGTCCGTCATGATCCGGTCCTGATGGGTTCGATGTGTGTCTGGAAAGGCGTGAATTCGGTGGTGACGCATCGCCACGTCGTCCTTTCGTCGTCGTGTTCGGCGATTCGCGTGAAGCCGAGCTTCTGGTAATGCTCCCGGACCATGCCGTTTTTCGCGGTGGCCCGGTATTCCCCGATCAGCGTCCGTGCGCCCACTTCCCTCGCGCGCGCGACCAGCAGATTCATCGTCGCTTGCTCGACCTGTCGACCCAGCACCCTGCAACTCATCAGCCAGGTATCGATGAACAACTCACCACCGCCCGGTTCGCGCGGCCGCGCGATGACGATCCCGATGATGCCGTTGTCGCCGTATCGATCGGTCAGTCGCAACTGCAAGGTCACTATGCCTTTCTCCTGCATTGCGGCGGTCACTTCCGCGTCGGTGTAGCGTCGCGTGGTCAGGTTGAATTGATTGGTCTTGTTGATCAGCTGGGTGATGCGCTGCAGGCCGACGAGATCGAAGGGCTGCCATTCGAGGCGCATCTCCAACGACGCCAAGTACCCCGCCAGATCGGTCGCTGCGGAGCGCAACGATTCGCGCTGCAGATTGCCCTGATACTGCGCGGTACGCTCGCGGTCCTCCGAGGTGATCCCGATGGATTCGAAATAGCCGGCGTCCGCGATACAGCGGCCATAGAGCGCCGGGTCGGCGGGCAGTTCGGGCACTGCAACCATCGGCAACTCACGCCGCACGATATTTCGTTCGAACGGGTTGTCGTCCGCAAACACCAGCGCGTCGAGGCCGATGTTCAGCGCTTGCGCGATACGGCGCAGGTTTGACGCCTTGTCTTCCCAATTGGCGACCAGACAGGCGATGTCGGAGCGATTCAACACCATCTCAGGGTGCTGGTCGAACGGTTCCCACGCGTTGGCTTCATCGTTCTTCGAACAGACGGCCAGGATGATCCCGCGCCGTGACAGGTCCTTCGCGTAGCACTGGAACGACGCGTACGCTTCGCCGAGCGCGCTGCCCTGGCCGATGACTATGCCGGCGAGGCCGTCATCGCCGATCACGCCGCCCCAGAGTGTGTTGTCGAGGTCGAGTACCAGGCATTTGTACGAACGGCCGCGCCGCGCGGCGACGAGCCGTGCGACGAGTTCGCCATAGAACGGCCCGGCGGCCGGCGAGATCTCCTGCTTCGCGCGATGCCACAGCATCGGGTCGTGCCATGCAGTAAGACCATCAACCGCAATTCGCGCATCGAGCGCGAGAATATCGACTCCGTCCTCGTCCGCAGCGGCCCGCATGCGCTGGTTGACCCGCTCGATGAGCGCGCGCATCGAGCCCGGCAGCCGATGCTCGTTGTTGCCAATGAGGGGCAGCGCGATGGGCAGGACAGCCTGCTGGATCACCTGCACGGCGCTCGAGTGCGCCGCCCGCCGCCAAAGCCCGCGCAGCATGTCGATCGTATGCTCGACCAGACTGTCGGCGGCGGCCGCGTCCATCGCGGCGTCGGGTTGGCCGAGCAGCGTGCGTGCGTCGAACGAAAACAGCACCACATTCGCACCGAACGCGTGAAACGCCGACTCGGGTTCGTTGAGCTCCTGCATGTATTGACCGTAGTCGCCCGCATGGACCTCGCACCACATGCCGCGGCGCAGGCATCCAACTCGCAGAGCAGCCACCAGATGATCGGTGGTCGAACCGCTGAACACGGCCAGCCGGACCGGCTCGCCAATGGCTTCCCGCGCAAGCTCCGGGAACGCCTTCCGACATGCGCGGTCAAGACGATTCGTTTGAACAAAATCGAGCCGACTGTTCGCCAGCCTCACGAAGTCATGCCAGCGTGTCTCTTGTGAATGCGCGCCGTTGAGGGAGCCAAGCTGAACGGAAAAATCAGATGATTCCGGTAACCAATGCATACGATGCGGCTCCACGGTTCATATAATCGGACGCGCAAATCAGTCGCAAGACGCGAAGCCTGCGAAGCACGGTATCGCGATAACGCGCCCGGCATATGTTCGTTTGCACACAGAGGTGAGCGAATGTCGGAACCGGTATCGTTCTCAACAAGCTCGAAAGCGCCCCGTTAGTTTTTGATTATCATTTTTGACCGTTCAGGAATGGGAATAACTATCGGCAAATAGCGACATCACCGAGTCGCCACGCCGAATCCGCAAGAAGGTCTCGGCGAGCAGGCTCGCGCTCGAGAGCGGGCGGATCTTCTTGCAGGCCAACGATTCGGGCGAGAGCGGAATCGTGTCGGTGACGACAAGTTCGTCCAGCTCCGACGCCGCGATACGTCCGGCTGCGCCACCCGACAGGACGGGATGAGTCGCGTAGGCAAAAACCCGCTTCGCGCCGCACCGTTTCAACGTCTCGGCGGCCTTGCAAAGCGTGCCGGCTGTGTCGACCATATCGTCCATGATGACGCAGGTACGGTTTTCGACTTCCCCGATGATGTTCATCACTTCAGCGACGTTCGCCTTCGGGCGACGCTTGTCGATGATCGCGAGATCCGTGTTCATCTGCTTGGCGAGCGCGCGCGCACGCACCACGCCCCCCACGTCGGGCGACACGATCAGCAGGTCGTCGTGACTCAGCCTGCGCAGGTCGCCAAGCAAAATGGGGGTTGCATAGATGTTGTCGACGGGGATGTCGAAGAAGCCCTGAATCTGGTCGGCGTGCAGATCCATCGTGATGATCCGCTCAACGCCGGCGATTTCCAGCATGTTCGCCACGACCTTCGCCGAAATCGCCACGCGCGCCGAACGTGGGCGGCGGTCCTGGCGGGCATAGCCGAAGTACGGGATGGCTGCCGTGATCCGGCCGGCGGACGCGCGCTTGAGCGCGTCGACCATGATCATCAGCTCCATCAGGCTGTCATTCGTCGGCGGGCAGGTGGACTGAAGGACGAAGACGTCCTTGCCGCGTACGTTTTCCTGAATCTCGACCTGAATTTCACCGTCGGAAAAGCGGCTGACCATTGCCTTGCCGAGCGGGATTTCGAGGAGTTTGACGACATCCTGCGCAAGCGCGGGATTCGCGTTGCCAGTAAAAACCATAAGACCGTCATTGCTCATGGTGCACCTATGTCAGGTTGGGCCGAACGAAAAGCGGCCGGGTGATCCCGGTCAGGGACGATCGGCTGCCCCGGGTTATCACCATCTGAACTCAAAAACCCTTCGGCCACCGTTATGTATCAAACACACGCGTTTATTTTTCGGCGGGAATGCAGCGCACCGGTTCTGTGCAGTAAGGCGCTCCCGCCTTCGCGCGGCGCTTACGCAGCGCTTACGCAGCGCAGGAGATGTGATCGCATAGCCCTCGGGCTGCGGCGCGCGAGGCGGTGAGGTATTCTTGCCGGTTCCGCAAACTCTATTCCGATCCTGCCCGATGGCCGATTTCCCCTTCGACGCGGTACTCTTCGACTGCGACGGCGTGCTCGTCGACTCCGAACCCATCACCAACCGTGTGCTCACCGACATGCTCGGCGAGCTGGGTTGGCAATTGAGCGTCGAAGAGACGATGCGCATTTTCGTCGGCAAGATGGTCAAGGACGAAGCGCCGCTGATCGAGGCACGCACTGGCTTTGCTATCACCCACGAATGGCTTACGCAGTTTCGCGCACGGCGCAACGCGGCGCTCGACAGCGAACTGCGGGCGATCGACGGCGCCGCCGACGCGGTGCATGCGTTGCATCGCACGCTAAACGGACGCATTGCGGTCGCTTCGGGCGCGGACCGCGTCAAGATCGAATTGCAGCTTTTGAAGGCCGGCATCCTCGATCGTTTCGAAGGTCGCATCTTCAGCGGTCATGAAATGCCGCGCAGCAAGCCGTTTCCCGATGTTTATCTCGCTGCCGCCGCTGGCCTCGGGGTCGATCCGAAGCGTTGCGCGGTGATCGAGGATACGGTCACCGGTGCGACCGCGGGCGTCGCGGCTGGCGCCACCGTGTTCGGTTACTGCCCGTCGCACCTCGGGCACAGCAGCGCGACCGCATTGCATGGCGCGGGGGCGGTGCAGGTGTTCAAGGATATGGCTGAGTTGCCGGGGTTGCTGACGGAGTGGGTTCGCGGCTGATTGACTGGGTTGCCGATTGGGTGGTTTGCCGATCCGGGGCAGGTGTTGGCGGTTCGACGACACTCTGCGGCAAGCGAGTTGGTCGATGGCGGTCAGTTGGCGGGTTCCGTCATGCGGTCAATTCCCGCTTGATCCCAATCGCACGCGGTTTCGCGGTATATGGCATGGCGCGTGCAACTGGAACGCACGAGCGCGACACATAAACGTGCTCGTTGCCCTTCCACCCTTGCCGGAGATCCATCATGACCAGCCTCATTTTTAGCGACCTGTCGCGCTGCGACGAACTCGACCGCGCCGACGCGCAAACCGTGCGCGGCGGCAATGCCTGCTTCAAACGCGAAGAGCCGAACTGGTGTCACCCAGAACCGCCGCGGGTGTATGTCCCGCCGCACTGGAACCCCTGCTCGCCGCCACTACACTATGGCCGCGAGCCGGTTTGTCCGCCGGGCTGCTATCCGCAACCGGTGCATGTCGTGCCGCTGTGATCAGGGCTGTGACTGCGGTTGTAAGTACCGCGGTGCATGCCGCGCTTCGCATCGGCGCGCGCAACGGTGTGAAGCGCTGGGGCCCGGTCTTGCGTGACCGGGCCTCAGCGTGCGTGTCACGCGCTTATTCGAAGGCCGGATCGATCGGGACGCGATAGCCGACCGCGAGCCGATTGGTCTCGTTAGCCATCCCGACGATCGCGAGCAACTCGCCGAACATTTCGTCGGTCATGCCAGCGCGGCGCGCTGCCGTCGTGTGACTCGCGACGCAGTAGCCGCAGTTGTTGGTGACACTGACCGCGACATACAGCAGTTCCTTGACGAGCGGATCGAGCGCGCCCGGCGCCATCACTTCCTTCAGACTGTCCCACGTGCGTGCGAGCGTCGGCGGATGCTGAGCGAGGTACTTCCAGAAGTTGTTGACATCGTCGACCTGGCGGGTCTGCTTGATGTCATCGTAGACGGCTTTCACCTCAGGCGGCGCGTTGGTGTAGTCGACCGGTTGGGACTGGGACATGCGTTCTCCTTTTCCTGGTGTGGGAAAACCTGGTGCACAAACTGCTCACTGCGTACCGACCCACTCCATCCGCACTGATTCGAGTTCGCGCGGCAAACGCGGCGAAAGCGCCGCGCGGCGCGGCAACTCGACGAAGCCGAGACGCCGGTATAGATCGTATGCGCGGGTATTGCTCACCAGTACGTCAAGCACGAGTTGCTGCTTTGCGCGCGTACCGCTCGCCGTGGGTTGGCGCTGCCTTGTCGCTGCGCTCGCACGAATCGCATCGGCGAACAGCGCGCTGAACACGCCAGTACCGCGCAGTCGCTCGTGCGTCGCGCAGTGCGCAATCAAGGTCTGCGCCGACTCCGGCGCCGGCAATTCACTTTCGAGCACCAGGCCGCGCAACAGCATGCGGACCGTCCGGAACACCCCGAAAAACAGCAGCAACAACAGCGCGACATGGGGATCGTCGAACCACGTGTGGCGGCCGTCATGCATCGCGAGCACCGCCACCGGTCGGTCATCCGCGTTCACCGCCACGCGGTGACGTCGATACGAGAAGCGCCCGGACTTCGACGCGAACGCAAATACCAGAAAACTGATGCATGCCTCTGCCGGTTGGCCGAGAAAGAAGCCGAATTCGCGTACGCCCGACGCGAAAATCAGCGGCGCGCACGCGTTGGCATCGTCGATACGCGCCGCGCGGAAGCGTAGCGCGACCGGGTCGCCGGCGCGCGCCGGACCATACGTTAGGTCGCATGTGACGCCCGGCGCCATATTCATCGAAGCCATACTAAACGACATCATGGATTTCCTTGTCTACCCACGCCGATGCGTACTTTTTTCCTGCCACGACCAATACAGCACCATGCCGAAACCGACACAGACCGTGACGTCCAGAGGAATCAAAATATAATTCCCGCGCTGAAGAGCAACCAGAATCGCCGTCGTCGAATAGAGAAACGTAAAGATCTCGCCCGCCAGCAACACTGAATTGATACGCGGTGAGCTGGCGCGATAGCCTTCCTTGCCCTTTGGCGTCCGGTGAAAATCACCGTAGACGCCAAACGATGCACGCACGCCACCAGCGAAGTAGTACCACGCCATCGGCAAAAACATTGCAATGTATCTGTATGTGTCCCATAGGCTTTTTAGCACATTGAACGAGCCTTCCAAGCGGGCGCCCCTGCGCGCGCCGAATGCATTCTCCAGACCCCAGAGCACCACCAGCCCAAAGAAGATCAGCGCGCCCCAACGCATACCTGCGCCGTCGAAATGCATCAAATATGCAAGAGGCAGACTTAGCAGTATCAGGACATAAATTGATGCAAGCAGCGCTGACGAAAACATCGTGGAAATCGCATGCATCCGTTTGATCAACGGCATGCGCTGCGAGAGCATTTGCTTGACGTGCTTGAAGGCGCTGTGGATCAATCCACGTCCCCAGCGCTCTCGCTGAATACGGTACGAGCTCACGGTTTCGGGTAACACCGACATAGACACCACATCGCGCAAATAAGCGTACTTCCACTCGCCAAACTGTGCGCGGTAGCCAAGATCAACGTCTTCGGTCACGGTCGATGCGTTCCAACCTCCTAGCGCATCCACGCACTGCTTGCGCCACACGCAAGAACTGCCGCTGAGCGACGCCATATCGCCGTCTTCACTCAAACCCACCGTGACGTATTGCTGATGGCCCATTTCCATCGCCTGAAAGCGTGTGAGAAACGACACATCGCGATTCTCATAACCGATACCCGTTTGCAGGAAACCCAGTTTCGGATCCTCGAAACAAGGAATGGTTTTAAGCAAAAAATCAGCCGGCGGCACAAAGTCGGCGTCAAAGATCGCAAAAAATTCACCGCCCGACTGCTGAATGCCGTTGACCAGATTGCCCGCCTTGTATCCTTTACGATTGCTACGCTTGACCAGCCGAATGTCGACGCCCCGCGCCTTGTGTTGTTCGGCACGCAACCGGGCAAGTTCGGTCGTGCTGTCAGTCGAATCGTCAAGCACCAGAATTTCGAGCAGCCCCGCTGGATAAGAAAAATTGCAAACAGCATCGATCAACCGTTCGACGACTTCCGATTCGTTGTAGATAGGCAGCAGCACACTCACCGATGGCCAGGAATCGGTCTGTGCGCCGGAAGACGAATGCGCAAGCTCCATCAATTTGCGCTGCTCGACTTTCCGCGAAATCAGGAAGACCCGTAGCTCGAGCAAAACATAAAGCGCAAAATATACGACTACGACGAGGAAAATCGCCTGGCAAAACCAGGAAAGCAACGCAAGCATTGTGATCAGCTCCTCACAGCTTCACGACGGCGCAGATTTCCTCTAACCGATGTGCCCAGGTGTGATGCTCCTGCACGTATTTCGCGCCGGCTTCGGCGCGATCGAGATCGTCCTGCGAAGGACCATGACGCAAACGCCCGAACAGCTCGCGTGTCTCTTCGTAGGTGTTCACGACGTGGCAGAAATCGCGGAAATGACGATCAACGGCTCGACTCGGGTTCGTTACCGCGATCCCGCCACACGCGATAATTTCGAGCAGGCGTCGCGAGAACATTGTTTCGGAACTCGTGACCGAATTGACGTTGATCGATACCGCGTGCGATTTGTAGACATTGGCGGTTTCGTGATGCGCGACTTTCCCGTGCAACCGCATCTGGCTCGTCTTCGGAAAGCGAAACTCGAAATGGCGAGACAGCCGGTCGTGATTGCGGTCGAACACGTTGATCGGCATCTCGTTGTGCTCGCAGAGCTCGAACACCATGTCAAGAAAGCGACGCCGCTCGTTCAGGATGCGCCGGTAATAGCTGCCGGTGAAACAGACTTCATTGCGCGTGAAATTGAAGCCCGTGAAACTGTGAAATGCCGGTTGAAACGGCATGATCAGCGTATTCACGGGTACGTGTGCAGGCACCTGCTGGCGATAGCGTTCGAGGCATTCTTCATCGGTCGTGAAGACGTAGTCGAATGCCTTCGCTACGTCGATGAACGCATCGAAAAAAGGACCGTCATCCTTGTTCCAGAACACAGTGGGAACGCCTGCCTTCCTCGCGAAATCGACCAGACGGAAAATCGCCTTGGGTTTAGTCAGGCGCAGCAGCTTTGGCTGTTTCGCCAGTTCGTAGCGCCAACTGCCGTCCACGCCGTGAAAAGCCGATTCGACCAGCACGAGATCCGGCTTCCAATGGCTGATCACATCCCGGTAATTGCCGGGCGTCATGACGCGAACACGGCATTCCGCGGACAGACAATCGGCGGTGAAATAGTCCGTCACCAGCGCGATTTTGAGTCGGCCGAAGCGCCCCGTTCGCTCGATATCCTCGGCGACCTTTGGGTAATCGTAGACGATTGAACCCAGTTTTCTAATAACCCTGCCGACCATTTCCCTTACCCCGCACTTTTCGGTAGTGCCTTGATGACAAAGTCGCGCCACGATCGCTGCGTGGTCGCGTATTCCTTGGCCCGTTCGCCCAGCGCGGCAAGTGCCGCGCGATCACTCATTGCCGTCTCAATCACGTGCGCAAGATCGGCCGCATCACCGGCATTGAAAAACCAGCCTGCGGGACGCTCGCCCATTTCGTCGCGAAACACCGGCAGGTCCGGTACGATGACCGGCTTGCCCATTGCCATCGCTTCGACGAGTTTGATCGGCGGCACGATTTCGCAGACCTTGAACGGCTTGCGCGGAATACAGACCAGTGCGCAGCGACTCAACGTCTCCTGCGCCTTTTGCGGCGCCATGCGCCCCAGAAAGCGGATCTGTTCCGACAAGCCGAGCCGCTGTACCTGCGATTCGAGCGACTGCCGCGCTTCACCATCACCGATGAGGCTCACGGAAATCCTCACGCCGCGTGCTCGCAGTTGCGCCACGGCATCGATCAGCGTGTCGAGTCCCTCATAGGCCATCAACGAGCCCGCATAGCCGATCGTGTCATGCTCAATTTCACGGGACGCGAGCGACACGAAGCGCTCGGGTTCGACGCAGTTGGGCAGCAGGAACATGCGTTCTTTATCGATGCCCCAGCGCGCGTGTGCGAAGCGACCCAGCTGCTCTGAAATCACGAACAGGCGATCTGCGTGGCGGGCGACGAGGCCTTCGAGTTCGAGGCCTTGCTTGAAGCCTTGGCGTCCCTCGTAGTGCGGCGTGCGCGAAATACGCGTGAGTTCCCACAGGCCGCGCATTTCATACTGAAACGGAATGCCCAATTGGCGCGCCGCCAGCAATGCGGGTAACGCGTTCACATGATTCGAAGCGGCGTGAATGACCGACACGCGATGTTGCTTCGCCCGCTGCGCGACCACCCGCGCCGCCTGCATCGCATACAGCAACACCGGACGATTATTGGCGGGTCCCGCGGAATGCAGATACCGCACTTCGGCAACTTGGGTCTCTCCGCTCACGGCATCGTGCAGGCGGTCGATTCGATCGAACGGATAGCCGGGCCGCGTCATTGCATGCACGCGCCCGCCCGCCGACGTCATTGCGCGAATGACCTCGTGCGTGCGCGTCGTGTAACCGCTCGTGTGATATGGCAATGCGCTCGCGGCCACATATAGAAGCCCCCCGCCATCAGTGTCGAATGACCGCGCGGATGCACGCCGTTTCGCCCTGCGATTCAGCGTGCGGACCGTTAGCCATCGGCTCAATCCCAAGTATGGTTCGCTAACGAACGTTTGCAGAGAATCGAATGCGCTGCTCATACCCGCACGGTCCCTTGCGGCTTGAGTTCCGCGCGCGCGAGATCGACGGTTGCCGACATCTTGATCTTGCCGCGCGCGTGCAAATCGAGAAATTCGGCGGTCGTGATCACATCGTAGTCTTTTGTCAATCGACGCAAGAGCTTGCGATAGCCCTCGACACGCTGATCGTCGCGATAGGTTGCGTAGCCCTTTTCATCCCAGTACAGGAGCGACCACGAATGCAGCAGAAAAATGGAAAACGTCGGGCTCCCGCTGAATGCATCGAGCAGCAATTTGCCCCACCAGGGACGGAAGTGAAAATACGGCGACTCCGGATACGTGAGGCGCGCCCACCATTCGTCCTTGCCCACCTTCGGCAAGATCTTCTTTTCCGTCATCGGGACTTCGATCACGCCGTTCGACCACGCGTACGGCAGATTCGTCGGCTCGCTAAAAATGGCCTGTTTCGCGTGGACGGCGCACATCGAATTGTTGAACGACGCCCGCACGCCCGTGGCTTTGAGGGCGCGTATCGTGGCCGCATTCCAGCGGAACGAACCTGCCCGGTGCGCGAGAACCGGCTTGCCGGTTTGCTCCGAAATGAGATTGCCGAAATGTTTGATGACGAACTCGGCGCGGGCGTCGTCGGTATATTGATTCATATACTGCGGACGGCGCGCGAGTCCATGCTCGGCCCAGAATGAATCAGGCAAATATTCCGGGTGCGTGTGCAGTTGCACGTCCTGACCCACGGAATCGAGCCAGCGCACGACTTCGCGCGTTTCTTCCAGATACGACCACGCGCCGCATTGATCGACGAAATAGACGTGCTTGGCGCCGAACTCGTCGCCGATCTCCGCCATCTCACGAATTCCCGCGGTTCCCCGCTCGTGTACGCCCCACATGAGTCGCTTGACGTGATCGTGCGGCGCGCGTTTGGGCAGCGCTTCGGTATCGACCGTCAACATGGCATAGCGATTCTTTTGCATCTTTCTCAGCTCAATTTCAGCAATGCGCGCCATTGCGCGTCGCTGGCTAACCCAGCGCTCAACGGCAAGACGGTCGCATCACGGTAGCGCCACGCGAGATACGCCTGCTTTCTCTGCTGTAGCGATGGGCCCTCGCCGCTCAATGACGGCACATATTCCACCAGCCAACCCAGCCGGGAATAAAAGGCGAAATCAGCGATATCCGTCACCAGAACCGGTGCCAGATCATCGCCGCCTTGAAGCTTGTTCGACCAGCCTTTGCACGCGGCGCGCAACTGATGACGATCGGCGCCGAGGGCCCAGATCATCACTGTCTTTACATCGGCCGAAACCGGTCTGTGCTTTAGGGTCGGCAGCCACGGATACTGCGTTACTTGCGGCGACATCAGACTTGCCGACGCCAACAGGTGGCGAATGCGCCGCCATACTCGGTCTTGCCATGAGGACGGCGGCTTTTTCCCGAGCAGGTCGTAACGAACGAACAAATCCCATTCGGGTTTGGTGGCGAGCGCCTTCACCTCACGCCGCAATGCTTTGGCTTCCGCAATCACATTCACTGTGTCCGCTCCCGTCTTGCCGCCAAAGCGAGGATCTTTTCCGCGGCGAGCACGGCGCCATTCATCGGAATCGCTGCGCGTTCGGCGGGCGTGGCGTTCAGCGAGCCGAGTAGTTTGCTCACCGCGGTCTCGCGTTCGTCGTCGGTCTCGCACGCCGAGACGACGGCCGGCATGACGTCGGCGACCATGTGCGCTCGACGCACCTGATCGTCGGCGAGTTGCGCATTAGGCACGAGCAGAGCAGGCACGCCCGCCTGCACGAGTTCGCAGCAGGTGTTGTAACCGGCTGCGCCGACAAAGGCGTCGAACGCACGCAAATAGCGCGCGAGCGGATAGACCGTCAGTGGCATCACGCCGGCCGGCAATTCGATGTCGCGCACGGAAATCGGCGCGCGCACCCAGACTACGTTGAAACCCGCGGCCTCGAACTCACGAATCAGACCGTGCGCGATCCCTGCGACGTCCTTCAGATTGCCCGGCCCGAGCGCGAATAAGACAAAGCGGCCGTCTTGTGGCAGATTCAACGCCTCGCGCGCTGTAGCGCGGTCAAGCAACTCATCGTCTTCGAGTACGCACACGGGCGGTACGAGCGCACGCGTGCCGCCGCCTTCGAGCGGCGTCTCGCTTTCTTGCGCGCCCAATTCCCCGGGCTGGATCACGAGATCGAAACGCGACTCGTCCACGGAGACCGTCTTGCCGCCTTCCTTGAGCAAGCCACGGTTCGACCAGACCAGTGCTGGCGAGCCGAAGGTCTCGCACGTCGCCAGAAACCCTTGAAATGGCCAGGTGCCGTCGAAGACGATTACGTCGGGACGTACGCGTTCGAGCATCATGCCGAAACGTACAGCCAGCTCGCTATTCCACGCAAACGTGGAGCTCGACGACCAGTATGGCGAAACGAAGTAATCTGCCTCGAATCCCATCTCTTCGATAAGCTCGATGGCCGACGCCAGGGAAAAGAACACCGGTCGAGCACGGCCGCGCAACCGCCGCGCATATGAAAGACAACGGTTCAGATGGCCCATGCCTGAGCCATTCACGTTGAAGAACAGAATGCGGGGAAGCTGCGAGTCGATTGAGTCGTTGCGAGCCGGTTGCGGATCGTTCATGCGTCGCCGCCGAACAGATCGCGCGTGTATACCTTGTCCGCCACGTCTGTCAGATCGGCCGTCATGCGATTTGCGACGATCACGTCGGCCGAACGCTTGAATTCAGCCAGATCGTTGACCACCGACGAATTGAAGAAGCTCGATTCGTGCATCGCCGGTTCGTAGACGATCACTTCCACGCCCTTCGCCTTGATGCGTTTCATCACACCCTGAATGCTCGACGCGCGGAAATTGTCGGAACCTGCTTTCATCACCAACCGATAAATGCCAACCACCTTAGGGCTACGCTTGAGCACGCTCTCTGCGATGAAATCTTTGCGCGTGCCATTCGATTCGACAATAGCGTGAATCAGATTTTGCGGCACATCGCTGTAATTCGCGAGGAGCTGCTTCGTGTCTTTCGGCAGACAGTAGCCACCGTAGCCGAAGCTCGGATTGTTGTAATGCGAGCCAATGCGCGGGTCGAGACTCACACCCTGAATGATCTGGTTCGTATCGAGGCCGTGCTGCGCTGCGTAGGTGTCGAGTTCGTTGAAATACGCGACGCGCATCGCGAGATACGTATTGGCGAACAGCTTGATCGCCTCGGCCTCGGTGCTGCCGGTGAAGAGTGTCGGAATGTCCTGCTTGAGCGCGCCCTGCTTCAACAAATTGGCGAAGACTTCCGCGCGTTCCGAACACTCGCCGACGACGATCCGCGACGGGTGCAGATTATCGTACAGCGCCTTGCCTTCGCGCAGGAATTCCGGCGAGAAGATCAGGTTTTGCGTGCCCAGCGTTTCGCCCGTGCGTTCGGTGTAGCCGACCGGAATGGTCGATTTGATGACCATGACCGCGTTTGGATTGATCTCCTTTACTTCGCGAACGACGCTTTCAATCGACCGGGTGTTGAAGTAGTTCGTTTCCGGATCGTAGTCGGTCGGCGTGGCGATGATCACGTAGTCGGCGTTCGCGTAGGCTTCGACCTTGTCGAGCGTGGCGCGGAAGTTGAGCGACTTGTGTGCGAGAAATTCCTCAATCTCGGTGTCTTCGATCGGCGATTCCTTGCGGTTGAGCATCGCTACTTTCTCAGGAACGATGTCCAGAGCGATGACCTCGTTATTCTGAGCGAGCAATACAGCGAGAGAAAGGCCGACGTAGCCGGTGCCGGCGATTGCGATTTTCATACGAAAGTCTCTCTAACAATTAGAAGGTTCGAACCATTTTTTCGCATCAAACTGATGCCCGCTTCCGAGTGGTCGTCCCTCCCGAGAAGTTTCGCTTCTTTCAGCCATGAATTCACATTCCCAGACGAAATGATCCTCAACCGTCGCAAGCTCAATATGTGTTTGGTACAC
This sequence comes from Paraburkholderia sp. RAU2J, assembly GCF_003634845.1. Classification (NCBI taxonomy): domain Bacteria; kingdom Pseudomonadati; phylum Pseudomonadota; class Betaproteobacteria; order Burkholderiales; family Burkholderiaceae; genus Paraburkholderia; species Paraburkholderia sp. RAU2J. Next base: position 1,680,829 of record NZ_RBXG01000002.1, on the reverse strand, counting down.
AGGCTGCCTACTGTAACTGAATATATCTGGCGCAAACCTGACACCTTCACTCGAACGCTAAACAAACACTGCATCACGCTGGCAGTCGATATTGACTTGAATCACGAATTAGAGTACCGCGATCCGAATTCTCCTCAATCGCGATTAACGCACGTCGGAGCGTTGACAAATCAACCTCGAAATCGTTTCGGTGATACAACTTGTGGGTATTGCTAGTCACTGGCCCACGGACTTCATACCATGACATGCCCCCTAAAGCTGCGAGATCGTAGAAAAACAGGTCATCCCAATGGGCAGGAATCAACGGAAGAATCGTGGTACCGGCTCGAGCGAATGCAATATTTGTCAACGCCGACCCTAATGGGCCTGCTATCACGGTCGCGGACGAAAATAGCTTGATCTGCCCAGCAAAGTCATACTCCGATACACGGATGTACTCGAAGCCATGTTTGCCGAGCAATTCCATGACTGCGGCCTCGTTATGCAGTCTACGATCCGCCGCGTCATGCCGCGTCACGTAAATTCTCCGTTTACTCTCTCGCGCGCCAACTCGTCCCGAGAGTTCCCGAAAACATTCGAATATTGCTGGTGCTTTAGCATCCGTCGCTCCCATCTTCGTTATGTAACGCAGTCTGGGAATTCGAATACCACTATCAGGAAGGGAAACCACCGAGCCGTAGGCTATTCCTGCAAGTTCGAGCGATTGCTCAATTGCAGTCCACATACCGGACGGGCGACCGCCATGCGGCGTAGCAAAACTTTCCGGCATCAGAATATTCGCCGTCGCTGGAATCTCGCTCCTCGCGGCATAAATCCGAGGCAAAATTTCAGCTAGCCAATGCCCATAGTACTGTATGCCATAGCGCGTGGTGCAAATCGCAAAGTCGACGGATGACCTGACGACGCCTACCGTATCAACTTCCCATTCGTCATTGTCGGTAGGACGTAAGCGCCGGTAATGCTGTCGATGCTTCACAACCATCCCAGGAACGGACTCTTTAATGATGCAACCATCCACAATGACGGTTCCGTCCATGAGAACTATAACGTCCGACAGATCTACACAAATGCTCGGATCAATCGAGATTTTCCGATTTTGATACTGCGACTCGAGATAGTTCAACCGGTCGAACTCGAACTCCCCAATGTTCGTGAATCGTACCGCGGAAGGTCGCCAATATTCGACAGAAGGCGCGACCATCTTATAAGCCAGCCCCTTTTCCCTGACAATCTCGTATATACCTTTGATTTGACAGCGCATCAGATCTCTTCCCAAACTCGTTAAATCATCGATTCTTCGCGGAGCGATACCAGACCGCAAAATCAATCATGCGAAGAATGCAACGCCTTTTGTCCTTGAAAGGCTCCCCACACACAGCTTGGATAGACGGTCAAAAGACTGTCGTAGTTATCCCGGACACTAATCCTGCCATGGTCGATCAAACGTCGGATTGTTGCAACATTATCGCTATCGGGAAACCGTTTGACGTAAGGGATAATCCAGCCCATTTGGATCATGTCTCGCTGAATTCCCAGAAAATAAAGCGCTTGCTTACCGCCCTGCTGTGCAGGATCGGTCGGAGCAACGTTCGCTGCCGCGTAAGGTGAAATCAATTTCTCGTCTTGCAATGCATCAAGCCAGAAATGGATAGCTTTATGAATATCACCATTGGGCCCTTTGTAGGCGTAAAGGTCTGTGCCATTCAAAAGTGCAGCTTCCCCGGCAAGCACAAGCAAACCAATGGCATCGTTCTCGTACTTCAATGCGGACTGTCCCCGTTGAGATTCCGCTGGAAAACTTCCATCTGCTCTCATTGTATCAATATAGGCACGGTAAACTTTTTCCACTCCTGTTGTCAACGATGGATCCGAAGTTGCGATACCGACAGCCAATTGGGTGACTGCCGAATTGAGAACCAAGTTCTGGGCAAGTTCGGATTCGCTCTCCTTGCCTGATATATGCGAGTACTCCCCTACGCGACGGCGCATCCAATCGAATACGGTCGTACGATCTTTTAGAGTGATCAGATTATGCCGCCGTAGTATCGACATATAGAGAGCAATGGGCCTTAGTGTGCTGTTGCCCGACAACTCGCCAGTGACGAGAGACGATTGACTTTTCTTGTGTTTGTCGCGCTCAAAACGTAGCGAATCAGTGTCTGCCAGCTTCTCAAGCCAATCAGAAAATTGCTGACAGGCAGTGTGGTCTCCCGTCATACAAGCGGATCCCAAATTCGCCATGGGATAAGCAATTGACACCACTGGCGCAAAAAGCTGCTCAGATCCGAAATTTCGACCAGGCGTCCCTTCTATAACTACCGGAAATAGTTCTGGAAGAATCGTCTCTTTTGGAGGAGTGGACATTGTTGCAAAACAACCCTTTGTCCACTCAGCCTGATTGTGAAACAAATCTTTCGATTCCGCTGCGTTGGCAAACGAAACGCCCGCGATCAGTATAGCGTACAGCAGAAATCTTAAATTCCGCGTCTTCGAAATCATGCGAAGAGAACCAAACATATTATAGTCCAAAAAAATTTTCCGAAGACGATCAAACAAAGTGGTCACTGGTCAAAGAGCTCTTTGGGAACGGCCTTCATAACTCGATTCCCATTTCATCTACTTTAAAGCCTAGGACGGGCCACCACGCGGAAACTCAGCAACAAACACCAAGCAATTCATTCACATGCTTTTCGAATCGAACATGCCAGCTATTTTGCAGCGCGAACTGCAGCATCTCCTCGTCTGCACCTATTTCCTCTGCCAAAACGTCGGAAATATGGCAAAGAAACTCTTCGTGGGAGCCGGCAATACGCACTGACGTTGCATTTCGGTCGACGTTGAAAATTTCGGTGGAAATTACTGGTATTTTCCACGACAAATATACGTACAACTTCAGCGGGTTCATATGTTGTGTCATCTCCAGATTCAAGTGGGGAATGATCCCTACGTCAAATCTGGAAACCCAAGCACCCACTTCCTCATACGGCACGACGCCCGGCAGGCGCACATTCGAGTACCCTTTCAATCGCAGCACGTCCGGATTTGAATGCGTTGAACCAATGAGCACCAGTTGGAAGTCAGGAAAGCGGACCGCGATCTTTTCCAGAAGATCGATATCGATCTTCTTTTCAAGGTTACCGACGAAACCAATAGTTTTCCCTTTCCACAATTTGAAAGCCTCGAACTCTTCGTTATCCTTCGGCTCGACCTTGGGCGGATCTGCATCGCACCCGTTCGGTACAAGACGAATCGAGGGAAAGAACGGTTTCATCGCATCAATCATCGGTTCACAATTGACAAACGCCATGTCGGCCTTTGCCAAGGTTGCTCGATAATTTTCTGTCAATCGTTGATACTCAGCAGCCGAAATGCCTGGCCATGCCCGATGGTCATCCACCACGTCAACGACGACTTTCTTCGGATTGAAATGGTTGATGAGTGAGGGAGCAGAATAGTTTCTCGGATAAATCCAGAAGATCGACTTATCTACAGTCACGTTCTCGCGCTTCAATACATCGCTGACGTACGCAAAGTATTCGTCATCTAATTTGGGCTTCGAAGTATCTGACTCAATGCTCCTGAATTTCCCCGGTGGGTAGACAAAAACATTGAATGAAAGCTTCTGGGAGTCGAATTTTCCAAGCAATTTTTCATACGTTCCTACGTAGATCCAACGATGCTGAGTGGCCTCGCTACGAGATTGTTGGCGCTGAATCAGATCAAACTCCGATATTGGCGCATCGAAGATAACAACTTTACGCACGTCTGGTCGGGACGCGAGATACTTGATTACCATATCGTGCCGGCGACCGTACAGATTGGTATCGTTCTGCTTCCAGAACAACACAATGTCGACTCCCGAACGCTGATGTTCCAACGCCAACACCGGAAGTTTGCCTACCGCGTGGCGCATCACCAGGTCAAATCCGCTCTTCGAAGGCATACTGTCGCTTCTGTCGCGCGACAGCGTTCGTTGAAAGAGTTGTCGTAGCTGGTCAGCTGCGGCCGCATAGCTGTACCTCCTGAGAAATCTCTCGCGAACTTCGTCCTGCCAAGCCTGCACCGTTTCCGCTTTTCCTGCCAAGCGTTCCAGCGCCGTCGGTATGTCTTCCAGACGAACAAGCTCCGCGACTCTATCGTCTACAAGTTGCATCAACGGCTGCGTCTTGCTTACCAATAGCGGTATCCCCATCGCTACCGCATCGATAGCTTTTGCGGGAAGTTGGAACTTCGAAATAGCATGGCCTTCGTCCTGTGGCAGGCACACGATATCAGCCATCGCAAGGATTTCCGGGACAGCATTGAATGGCTGATTCGGCAGGTAAATAATCCTCCCTTCTGCGAGTTGATCAAGCTTCGCATATACGCTCTTATCCGTCGCGTCACCAACCAGCACGAGCCTGAAGTGGGGATCGGCGACTTTGCTCAAAGCTTTCGCAAGCACGTCGATTCCCTTGTGGACCCGTGGTGTTCCAAAAAACATCACTACCTTCGCATCAGTGGGTATCCCATGCCGCTTACGGATCTCGAGCTTGTTGTATTGCGAGGGATCAAATCGGGTCTCATCCCGGACGTGAGGAACGATCGTTCCGCCAAATACCCGCTGTAGAGCGACATTCGACACAAGGATCTCGTCCGCGGCCTTACAAAGACTTTGCGTGTAGCGGGTCCAGATTTCCGCGTAGGGTTCGGTGACGTTTCCTATCTCCGCAGCAGGCAAAGACAGCAAATCATCAGCGCTCAATTCGCCCTGGTTCTTGAAAAATGAAAGTTCGTGGTCGTCCACATCAATAATGAGCGGACAACCCCATTTTTCCTTGATCATCATGCCCAATGCAATAGACGGAAGCCGCGGCTTGCATGCAATGACGATATCGGGCTTGATGCTCGTTGAGATGCGCTCAAGACTCTGATGAAATTCTGGCAGATTAGAGCCCGGTAAAGAAATGACCGGCAGTCTGCCTTTCCGAACCGGTTCCCAAACGTTGCTTCCATATTTGGGGAACTGAAACCCCACGAGTAGCGAGTGTCGGGCGATTCGCTCGACAACCTCAGCGAGCATGTACGACCGTCCCAAGCAGTTGTGCCCCACGTCCCACGTAATAATCAGAACGGTAATCGGCAATTTTCGCTGCGCCGAGGGCGAGACGTAAGTTTGAGCTTTCTCTGCTTTTGTAACAACGGTTTGGGGAGAGAACCCGCGACGGCGCATCAATTCAATGTTGAAATTGATAATGTGCGCGAGTTCCGGCATGGCCTTTATCGCTGCTTGATACGATTGATAAGCCGCCTCGTAGTCAAGCCCAATAAATTCCTTATTCGCCTTCTTCAACGGATTCACTTGACGCACCTTGTATTACTTAGTCAAAGGATTACAGTACAATAAACTCGATGTCGGCCAATATGACTGGACGATCCGGCGTTTGCTGTCGACCTTCATGATCGGGCTGCTCGTTATACTGCAACAGCAGCGTCAATATGTTCTCTTGATCCCAACGCACTCTGTCGATTACGGGTTCGGCCAGGCCCATATCCTGGTCCCATAAAACCTGCACATTGTCGGGATACCATTCGTAGTCAGGAGCCCCAAGCAAAGTGGCAACCATACGCCCATCACTGTGATCCCCTCGCGTAATAACATAAGCGTTGTCCTGCCGGTCGATCACAATCTCGGGACGGCTGATCGGAATTTGCAAAGTTCCAGCCCCTTGCAACACAAATGGAGCAGTCCTTCTCGAGATAATCTGGTGATGCCATTGGTGACCATCGAATCGTAAATGCTGATATTGGGGAACACCATCCGGATCGTCAGCGTAGAAGACGATATGCGGATTGTTTTGACTATCCAGCGCCATACTACTTTGATTGATCAGGTTACTGCCAGGAGAAACTGGGTGAACAGTCTCTGCATTGACCTGAGTAATTGGCAACTGGTACATCCGTCCTTTCGAGGTGAACCAATTCAGTCCGCCATCCGGTGAGCACGCGTATCCAATATTGATATTGTTGATCCTCTGTTCCTCGCCCAAGGTATGGGTTCGCCACACAAAGCTCAGATGCAGACTACCATCGCTTCCAATAACAGGATGATTCCAATACGCATTGCTGGTCCACGGCTTCGACTCGCTACCACTAAGCACAGGAAGAGAAAGATCCGACCAGTTTTCCAGCGCCTCGTCATAGAACTTGAGACGCGCATTTCCTCTGTTATGGCCACCGTCACGATAAAGCAGTGTGAGAGGAAAGCCATGATGAGGACAGTTGAAAGACGGATATGTCACTCGGTCTTCCGCTTTGCCCGTCATAGTCAATTCATCGGTCCAGCCCGAAACATCGTATGGTCGAATGCTGCGCCGATAGCGTAGTTGCGTGGCGTGATGGTCGTAGCACACGTGAAGATGACCGACGCGATCAACACCGAGATTAATGGTGTTATGAGCATCTGACAAATTGTATTTGCCGTCGATATCATACGTTTTTATGCTTTGCGTCGTAAGGTCGCGCTGTACCAGTCGCAGCGTGCATGAATTCACATAGAAAGCTGTGAATTGCCTGCCGTGATGGGTAAGCACGCCGTGGTGACGAAAGATGACAGTGTTAATTGTGTTGCTAGCCCACGCATCGCCTAGTTCGATCTGAGCCAAGCGATTGACGTTGAAAACACGCGCTCTATCATTCGATACTGGACAAGCCGACCCACAATTCAAAGAGCGCTCGATTCTGACTGCCGGCAAACCAAGGTCGTCGTATTGCTGGCTGACGCGTGCCTTCGTCAACAGAAATGAATCGCCTTCCGGGATGCCTGTCGTAATGGCGGATTCGAAATGACCAATTGCGCGAGTGGAGTTACCCCCAATAGCTGCAACACGTCCCAAACTGTTGTGTACGCCGGCTGCGAGGATCTGACAGATTAATTTCTTGCTAGCTCCCCACTCTCGAGCTAACGAGACATATTGTTTGCCCTGAGAAAGGCGCCCGGTCTGAAATCGGGCGGCAGCAGTTAGCAATGCCAACGTTGCGCGATCTGGATGATTTTGTAAATTATTACGATCAAGCTGGGAAAGACCTTCCCAGTCACCAAACTGCCATTGCGTGCGCGCGCGCTCGATCAGATACTCGTCGTATGCAACGACATCCTTCTGACGGTGGACGTCGACCACCGTCAGACTTAGAACATCATGTTGAGTCGGGGTCTGAGTCGAATCGAAAGTGGGAGTCGCTTTCTCGGTCATGCCCGCCACTCTCCAAGGAACATTTCCTTGATCAGGTCTATCTGCGCTTCTGCCTTTGCCATCTCTTCATGCATGAGTTGCTGTCGGGTCGACACTTCAACATCCTTTACCTGCTGGCTCTGAAGTCGTTGCTGCAGCGAGCTGATTTGCTTGAGGTGATCTGCGGCCAGCTTCGCCGTATCGTCATGCCGCCCCTGAAGCAATGCCTTTTCCTGTTCAAGCTTTGCTTTGGCCTGTTTCATGATTTCAATTTCCCGACCCCGATCTGCGGCGAGCCTAGTGATTTCCTCGATCTGCGTCGTAAGCGTTTCAACTTGCTCCTGATAAACGATCACAAGCCTTGACGACTCACCCTCCTTTAGAGCTATTGCGGACTTTTCTTGTTCGAGTTGCTTCTGGGTCCGCGTCAACGCTTCGATCTCCCGCGCGCGATCAGTAGCAAGCCTCGCGACTTCCTCATGCCTCGTGCCAAGACTTGCCTTTTGCTGGCTCAGTTCTGCCTTGGCAAGTTGGAGTGCTTCAACTTGCTCCCGATAAACGATCACAAGCCTTGACGACTCACCCTCCTTTAGAGCTATTGCGGACTTTTCTTGTTCGAGTTGCTTCTGGGTCCGCGTCAACGCTTCGATCTCCCGCGCGCGATCAGTAGCAAGCCTCGCGACTTCCTCATGCCTCGTGCCAAGACTTGCCTTTTGCTGGCTCAGTTCTGCCTTGGCAAGTTTGAGCGCTTCAATTTGCTCTTGAAAAGCGACTGACCGCCTGGACGCCTCATCCTTCTCGCGAGCTAGTAAAGACCTTTCCTGCTCAAGTTGGCTTTTGGTTTGCTTCAGCTTTTCGACTTCCTGAGCACGACTGGCCGCTAGCTCGACAATCTCCGCATAGTCCGCCGCAAGAGTCTGACGTTCCTGCTCAAACAGCGTTTTGACTTGTTTAAGGGCATCGATGTGCTGATCACGCGCGACGAGCAGACCCATGGCATTGTCACGTTGCTCCGCGACAGCCAACGTTTCATATTCAAGCCGTGCATTAACGCCCTTCAGCGCATCTACTTCCCGTTCGGACGAAGCAAGATGAGTAGCCGCCACTTCATATCGCCCACTGATCGCGGCCATCTCGCGTTCGAAATATGCGCACGTTTGGTTGAGCGATTCAATTTCCTGACCACGCACATTGGCAAGCTCAGCGGCAGCATCGCACCGCTGCACTATCGCCGAATTCTCCCGTTTAAGCAGGATGCCAGCCTGTTTCTCAATCTCCAGTTTCCGATTGCATTCCTTGACATGCGCGACAACCTGATCATGCTGCCCTTGTAGAATCAGCTTATCCGCGTTTAACGCTGAGTTAGTTCGCGTCAGGAAATCAATCTCCTTGCGCATATCAGCGACAATTCGCATCTGCTCGTCGCGCGCGATTTCCAACTTTTTAATTCGTCCGCCAATCGCGACGCGTTGCGGAGAACTTCCGACTTGCTTCTTCGCCTCGTCCTGAAGACGAAGACTTGCTTCGCATCTTAGCTGGGTAGCCTGGCGCGCTTCAGAATCACTGAATTGCATATCCGCGGGCAAGAGATCCAGCATAGCTTGCGCTTCGATAACCTCGCCAGCTTCGTGTAGCCTGAAAGCCAGCCACTTCAGCCGATAAGGTTTCGGATCCAGTGTATACGCACGACGCGCTGCTGCCGCCGAGTTTAAGCAATCGACGTGCAGCAAGTGTCGGCCCAAGGCCGTGTAGCCATTGGCACGCATTGCAGGAGGGATCGACTTCTCGTCCATCAGCTTGTCGACTGCGTCGAAGCCGCCGGCCCGATATGCATTCGTCAACGCGACAAATCCTTTCCCGCCTAATGATTTTGGTGGCGTCTGCTTGCTATGGATGCGCCATATTCTTCCTAGTCGGACAGGAAGCGTTACAAATGCTTTGGGTGAGTCAACGCTTTCAATCAGAAGACTACCTAGCTGAGCACTTAACGTGTTCCGTGTTTCAAGCCGATGAAGTTCCTGTTGAACTTTCACCAACGTCATGAGGCGATTGGTCTCGCTCAACGCACCAATCAGGTCGCCATTGTCCTCAAATCCGCCGATCGAAAGCGACGTTTCAGGATCGAGCATCACGCCTTTTTCATGACGCTGATTACGCAGATAGTAGATCTCCAACTGCTCCTGCACCTCATGAAGCTGATGCAGCAACAACTCGTTTTCGTTTTTAAGGCTTTGGATACTCGACTCGGGAGCAGCCGAATCCGTCTGACGAGTCATCATTTTTTCGCGCTCCAGATACCACGTGTGTCGATTAGCTGAGATCCATTGATCTCCGGCCTAACGTTCCTAAATTCAACGTGATCTACCAGCAGAACCAGGATGTTCGCTCGTGAGATCGCTTCGTCGAGGTTCACCAACGGCGCCCGAATCTCCTGCAGCGCAGGCGGGAGGACCTCAAGATTCGGCTCGACAATCAGAACTTTTTCTTCGTAACAACTTGCCAACGTCCGCGCAATCTCAAGCGCTGGACTTTCTCGCAGATCGTCAATATCTGCTTTATAAGTAATGCCAAGACAAGCGATGCGGACGTCTTCAATGCCAAGACCCACGTTGAGAAGTTTTGTGATTGCGTCCGCTACCTTGCTAATGACCCAGCCCGGCTTTGAATCATTAACCGTGCGAGCAGCACGGATCAACTTCGCGTCATCCGGAGCACTATCCACGATAAACCAGGGGTCGACCGCGATACAGTGGCCGCCCACTCCGCACCCTGGTTGTAGAATATTGACTCTTGGGTGTCGGTTCGCGAGTTTAATAAGCTCCCAGACATCGATCCCCTGGGTATCACAGATCATGGAAAGCTCGTTCGCAAAAGCGACGTTGACATCCCGGAAGCTGTTCTCAGCCAGTTTGCACATTTCAGCTGTCCGCACGTCGGTCACGATGCAGTCACCTTGTACGACAAGGCTGTACAGTGCAATCGCGGCTTCCGAGCAGGCAGGCGTCATTCCACCGATAACACGGTCGTTGGAGACGAGCTCGTGCACGATGTGCCCAGGCAAAACCCGTTCAGGACAATGCGCGACGCGAATGTCGGATGCCTCACCTGCTTGATGTGGGAACGTGAGATCAGGACGTATTTCCGCCATTCGGTGGGCCAACGACTCCGTCGTACCAATCGACGACGTCGATTCCAAAATGACCAAATCCCCTTTTTTCAACACGGTCGCAATCGACTTTGCCGCCGATTCGATATAACTCAAATCGGGTTTGCGCTCCGTTGTCAAAGGAGTAGGCACTGCGATCACGAACGCGTCGGCCGGCTCGACACTCGTCGTTGCCCTGAGATAGCCGGCACCCACCACTGCCCGCACAAGGATGTCCAGTTCCGGCTCAACGATATGGATATTTCCGCTATTGATCGTGTCGACTACATGAGACGACACATCTACGCCAATCACGTGCAACTTACGGGAAGCAAATAGCGTGGCAGTAGGTAGTCCAATGTAACCAAGGCCAATTATCGAAATTGTATTTAACATGCACTTCCCGGAATATATAGAGGCTGTTTAACAGCCGCCCTGTCGAAATAAGAATCAGCAGTCGGCGCTGTCATTGCACAGCTCAAGGTGTCGTCAACTATCTGGCGCAGACTCTTCGACGCGCTCTCAGTCCACGTGATCCTGAATGATGCTTTCCATCAGTTTGATCACACCAATCAATGCAAGCGCGATCAACCAGGTAACGAAAATGTTGTAAATTCGCTCCGGCTGCAATGGAAAGCCCGGCTCAGTCGGAGATTGCAATATTGAAACCATCTTCAGCGTACGAGCGGCATCCATTCGCCCCTGCTCCAATGCAGAAAGAGCGGTCTTGTACAAGTCCTGCGCGAAAGTGACCTCCATCTGCAAGCGCTGGAACTGTTCAACGGTGTAATTGAGAGTATTCCTTGACGGGGAAGTCAATTCGGCACGCTTTTGAGCAATTTGCTGTGTCAGAGCATTCACTTTCGCCTTGAGCATCACGACTGTCGGCTGGTTGGCGTTCAGAGTCGCCGGCAAAGAAGCAAGCTGGGTCTGAATGGTCGACTTCTGCTCTTCGAGCTTATCGATCAGTGTGTTAATGCTCTCCACGGTGGCCTGCGGCGCCGATAGTCCTTTCTGGTTCTGAAAATCGATCACTGCCTGAGATGCGTCGAGCAGTTGATTGTGAGCCGACGCCACCTGCTTCGCAAGAAAGTCGACACGCGATTGAGCCAACTGATGCCCAATCGTGTTCATGTGCGCTTCGCCAGCTTGAACCATCAACTCAACGATGGTACGCGCCATCTTTGCATCATAAGCTTGCACTTCAATGCGCAGAACTCCGCTGTAGTCGTCATATTGAACGTCTACTCGAGACAACCAATACTTATAGAACAGCTCTATCGGCGCATTTTTAAACCACATTCGTGAAACAAAATCGCGTTGCCGATCGCTGTAATGCGAACGAAGGTCAAGAGCCTCATCCAACCTTCTCAGCATATCTTCCGACAGAAGATATTCACGCAACAAAAGCTGGTCAGCACTATTAGGACCACCCGCGACAGCAACTGGCAATGCAACGGACGGCCCCTCAATCTGGTCAGTCCTCTGCAAAATTAGCGTTGAATCGGAAACATAGCGGTCGGATGCGACTATCGCCCAATATGGAATCGAAACGATCGCGTACAAAATCACCAGCTTTACCAGCAATTTGAACACTTTGATGGAACGCAGCGTCTTTTTTCCTTTGCCAAGGACATCGCTTAATCGCGTAGCCACGCGTCCATTCTTGCTCGCCAATAGATCGTTCATAAAAAAAGTTTCGTTTTATATGCTTTCAACGCTTCGCCGAGTTCGTCAAACCAATAGGCGAGTCCGTCATTGATCAAGATGCCAGATTGACAAAATTGCCGGAGCGTACTTTCGTCATGGGAAACCATGATTACGCTCGCCTTATCCACCATGCTTCTGAAAGCATCGGCAGCCTTCTTTCTAAATTTCGCATCGCCGGCAGCGGTGACTTCGTCGGAGATGAACACCTCAAAATCGAAGGCCAGCGACAGAGCAAACTGGAGACGCGAGCGCATCCCAGAAGAGTACGTTTCAACCGGCTCATCAAAGGAATCACCTAATTCGGCGAAATCCTCGATGAAAGCGAGTCGGTCTTTAAGCTCATCCTGGTGACCGTGCACACGACAGACAAACTTTGCATTCTGCCGACCTGTCAATGTTCCCTCTAACCCACCGCCGCCCATTGGCCAGGATACGCGGCATCGACGCTCAACTCGTCCTTTGGTCGGAAAATCGATTCCACCGATGATCCGTAGCAAAGTCGATTTGCCTGCACCGTTTGGTCCTATTAGCGCGACACTGCGCCTGGTTGGGATGTTCATGGTGATCCCCCGCAAGATCCACCGTCCGGCCCCATGCTCTGTCATATACCGCTTGCGGACATCTTCGATCAGTATCATCGCATCACCAACTTAGTAGCAAAGCGCTTATACATTGCGAGGCCTATCAGGATAGACCCCAATGCCGAAGCGTAGAGAAATCCAAGACTCACCCCTGCAAGCGTGTGGTAAGTCGGCAAAAATCCTTCTCGAATCAGCTCCAGACCATGAACGACAGGATTGACCAGAAAAAGGTACTGGTAAGGTTCGGGCACGAACAGCGAAATGGGCAGCAGGGCGCCCGAGACATAGTAAAGCGGCAGATAAATGAGCTTAAAAATATGATCCAGCTCGGGCACGAATCTCATCGCGGCCGATGTAATCATTCCAAAACCCAAACCGAATAACCATAAACCCAAAAGGCTCGCAATTATTAGCAGCGGATCTGCGGGCAGCCAAACCGGGTTCAACGCCTCCGGTGTGATTGCATGCCCGGTCCCCATGGCAATCGCAATGATCACGATGGATATGGGTACCATCAGGAAAAGTTCGAGCAGCGCCCTGACAACGGCCACATCGAACGGCTTGACCTGCCGATACGCGAAAAAAGCCCGGTTACTATCTATGCCATGCAGAACCTGAACCCACGTGCGGCGCCAGAGAAGGAATCCAATAAACCCTGCAATGATCCACATATTTATCGCGATTCCACCGACCTGGTGAATTCGAAAAGTTTCCAATCCAAATGCGTGCAGAGAGATATAGATAATTGGCTCTATCAACAGCCACAGCCATGCGGCACGCGCCTCGAACAGCCGATCGAGTGCCTCACGCAGAAAAATTGCCCACCAGACCGATAGCATGATCTGAGCGGGAGTGCGGATCTTTGCTGTCATAGCCCGTTACTGAAGGTCATGAGTAAACGTCACGGTCGGATCGGCCACCATCACGACATACGTCAGAAACTTGCGGAATTCTGCCCCCGGCGAGTTCGATACATACACCACGTCATGATTCTGGATCGGGAAATTCTGCGTGACGAAAAACGCCGCAGGATCGCGCAAGTTGATCTCATACACGACCGGCACTTTGCCGTTGCTCGCCTTGACTGAAGCATCAGTCTGATCCACCAGTTTTGCGTCTTCGAAGCGGAATACGAAGATAGCGCGTGCATCTGCGCGACTGTCGTTGAGACCACCCGAGCGAGCGAGCGCCTGCGCGAGAGAAATCCCCTGCGCCTCAAACGGAATTTCGTCATTCTTGCCCGTCGCGCCGAGCACCGAGAACGTGTGCGGCTGGAACAGCGCCGTCACCACATCGCCCGGCTTGAGGATCACATTCTGCTGCGGATCACGAATCACGGAGTCGAGCGCCATCGTCGCTGTCGTGTCGCCACGCGAAAGCTGTACTGCCATGTGGCTAACCGGCTGTTTCAGACCACCCGCATAGGCAATCGCATCGAGCAGACGTTCACCTTTCGGGGTGATCGGCATCATCGTGCTTGTATTTACTTCACCAACGATAGTGACGTTCGATGCATTGTTCTTGGTCACGCCGACGAGCACCTGCGGCTGATTCGCCTTGCCTTTTAGATGGCTGACGATGCTGGACTCTATCTGTTCACTGGTACGGCCGGCCACGTTCACCCGGCCCGCGAACGGAATGGCGATAGTGCCGTCCGACGCCACCATTTGCGCTGGCAGCGTGACACTATTGGATGCGCCTGCACCAATCGACGGCAATGAGATTGGCGACATCGATCCGAACAACATTGCAGGAGGGGCTTCCCAGATCGTTACTTCGATCACGTCGCCGGGCCCGATCACGTAATTATTGGCCGTCTTGCTTGAGAAAGAGTCGGAGAAGCGGTCAAGCTGCTTTCCGGCGGCCAGCTTTCGTGCGATTGAATCATTTACGTCGACAATCTGGATGCCTTCAACGCGGCCAGCGTCACTCTGCTCCTGAATTTGCTGGCGGCTCGGCCCCGACGTCGGCAGCCACCCTGGAAACGTCCCACACCCCGAAAGCGTTAGCACAGCGGGAAGACAAAGTGCCAAAAGATTTTTCTTCATGAACCGTGAATTCTGGATCTGACGCAGACCTCCCGTCGGACTTGCCGCAAAACACACAACGCATGACTGCAATCAGCCAGCGGTTTGCGCTACGCAAGGCCACGCGGTCGAGCGCGCCGTATAAAAATCATTCCGGAGTATTGCCGAGTAGTTGGTAAATCATGGAATTAATCCACAGCCACGCTGCTCCCGACAATTCAGCAGTCGTGCTTCGCACGTCCGCTGAACGCTCCTGCAATTGTTGTTTCTATTCCGCAAACAGGTCGAATGGATATTGAAATCCTCCACCGGACTTATTTCAAGCGGTTGGCAACGGCCACCCGTTTTTTGGACGCGCCGCATACGTTCACTTCTTTTGCTCCAACCAGGCTAATGCTTATGGTCGACTTTCCATCGCGGCCCCCACCGAGCGTCAATGTCCCGCTTTGTAGCTTTCGTCTCCAAACCCCGCCGACTGCATCAATGAAAATCAGCTTGGACCGCGTGCATTCTAGCCGGATTTCAATGCGTAAAACCTCATTTTCCTCGATCTGTTGAAAATTGAATTGCGTCGATTTTCCAAGCGGACACAGACGCTGCACGGCAACACGCCCAGTTCAACACAACGGCACGGAATTCCTGAAAACCAGGAACAGATTTGATTGCCCTAACGCACTTGGTCGGCGACTGTCTCGACACTGACAACAAAGAGCCAAACCTCGTCCATTTACGCCCAACTAATCCATGATCTACATCGCTGTTGGGTTGCATCCTTGAGCAGGCATCGGCGAAGCAATCCGCACAACGTCATCGCCCCGCCAACCGCGCCACCGCCCCCACCGTCCGACTAATCTGCTCCGCCTCATGCGTCGAACAGATAAAAAACCGTAACCGCGCCGCTTTCTCCTCAACTGCCGGATAAAAAATCGGCTGCACGTTAATGCCTTCCTCGAACAACGCGTTTGCCCACTGCGCGGCCTTCAACGAGCTGCCGGTAATCACCGGCACGACCGCGTAGCCCGCGCTCGTGCCGACATTGAGTCCGGCCGCACGCGCTTCGGCAAGAAACTGGTGCCCGCGTTCTCGCAACCGCGCAACCCGCTCAGGTTGCGCGATCAGTGCTTCAAGCGCCGCAAGCGACGCTTCCGCCAAAGCCGGCGCAAGCCCGACGCTATATAAAAACCCCGGCGCCAGATGACGCAGCATGTCGGCGAGCGGCTGACAACCCGCGATAAAACCACCACATCCCGCCAGCGTCTTGCTCATCGTGCCCATCCACAGATCGACGCGATCCGGGGCCACGCCGCACTGCTCGCGAATACCCCGCCCCGTCGCGCCAAGCACGCCGAGCGAATGCGCTTCATCGACCAGCAAAAACGCGCCGTGCCGCTCCTTAACCTCGCAAAAACGTTCGAGATCGGGGAAATCGCCGTCCATGCTGTACAGCCCTTCGATCGCGATCAGCACGTGACGATACTCGCGACGCACCCGCGTCAGCAGTTCGTCGAGCGCCTGCCAATCGTTGTGCGCAAAACTCAGACGCTTCGCACCACTCAGTTGCGCGCCCTGCACGATACTGTTGTGCGCGAGTGCGTCGTGAACGATCAGATCGCCGGGCCCGAACAGCGCACCGATCACGGTCACGTTGGTCGCATGTCCGCTCACGAACGCGACGCAATCGTCGGTTTCGTAAAACGCCGCAAGCGCGCGTTCGAGTTCGCGGTGCACGGGTCGTTCGCCCGCGACGATGCGGCTCGCCGATGCCGACGTGCCATACCGGTCGATGGCGGCCTTCGCACGCGACGCGATAACGGGATCGCCCGCGAACCCGAGATAGCTGTAGTTCGCGAAGTTCACATACTCGCGGCCGCCTATTTGTGTCGTCGCGCCCGCAATACCGTCATGTACCCGAAAAAACGGCGACTCGACTCGCAGCGTCTCGCCCATTTCGCGCATCAGCTTGACTTGCTGATACTGCGGCATTGCTTCAAAGCGGCTGCGTGCGGAAAGCGTCTGCGCAGCCTGTGCCGCCTGCGCATCGGGCACGCCAGGCGCGTCGATCGCATCCGTAGCACGCTCCAGCTGGCGCTTCAGCGCCTTCGCTGCCAACTGCTGCCGTAGTGTTTCTCCGAGTCCCATGTAATTCGATCGAGCCTATATGTGTGGCGCGGCTTACGCGTGCGCCTCGACCCACTCGTACGCGCCGGGTGTTCCCAGCAACGCGGCGAGCAGCCGGTAGTTCATTTCATGTGTCGGCCGCCGTGCGCTCACGTGGCCCAGCAACGGCGCCCCCGCGAGCGCGAGATCGCCGACCAGATCCAGCACGCGATGCCGGACGAACTCGTCAGGCTGACGCAGTCCGCCGACCACCCGCTTACCCACGATCGCCGCCGTGCATGACAGGCGTGCGCCGCGCAGAATCGGCCAGCCGCGCAGATAACCGACCACGATCGCGGGCACCGCCCATTTGATCTGCCCATACGAGCGCGACGACGCGATTTCGTCGGCGAAAGCGCGCGGCGTGAGCACGCCGTGCCACTCCATGTCGCCGAAACCTTTGAGGTCGTTGTTATGCACGCTGAGCGCATAGTGGTCGGCAGGCTCGACACGCATCTCGCGGCGCGCCTCACCTTCGCCGTCGGCGACGCCCACACTTTTCAGAACGCGCAAAAACAGCTTGGGTTGCCGCATCGCGGTGCGACCGCACGCGCGAATCGCGTCGATCCACGGTTGCGCGCTGCCGTCGAGAATCGGTATCTCTTCGGCGTCGAGCTCGACGATCGCATGGTCGATCTCGCAGGCAAGCAGCGACGCAAGCAGATGCTCGACCGTGCGCACGCCGAGCCCGTCGCTCGCGCGCAGCATCGTGCACAGCGGCTGGCCCCGTCGCCGCGACGGATGCGCGGCGACGGTACCAAGCTCGCGGCCGCCCTTCAAACGCCGGAACACGATCCCATGCCGCTCGCCCGCAACCCGCGCCGACTCAGCCGGAAGAATGCGCACGTTCACGCGCCGCCCGGTATGCAGGCCATGCCCCGACAGTTCGAGCGGCCGCGCGAGCGTGCCTTCGCTCGCCTGCCAGCCCGCGGGAAGCTTTACTCCGCAAACGCCGGCGTCGACTGACATGACTCGTCTCCCTGTTGATCTTGAGTGTGGGCGGCGTTGCCGCGATTGCGTTCGAGCAGCGCGCGCGCCTCGTCTTCGCCGAGCGCATGGCGCGCAGCCAAGGCCGCGACCTCGTCGCTCGCAGCGTTCGCGGTAGCCTGAGCGCCGTTGCCAGCGCTCTCATCGAGCATGTCGACGATCCGCACGGCAAGCGTATGCACGGTGGCGCCTTCGGCGATCGCCATGATCGACAGCTTCACGCCGAACGACTCCTCGACCGCCATGCCGAGTTCCATGCCCATCAGCGAATCCATGCCGAGCTCGAGCACCGAGCAGTCAAGTGCGACGCGCTCCGGCGACATGTGCAGGATGCGCGCGATGTGGCCGCGCAACGCGGTTTCCACCAGCGCGACCGCTTCGGTCTCGGGCAACCCGCGCAACTGTTCGAGCAAGGCGCCGTCTTCGTTCGTCGCTTCGGTGGCGCCCCCACCTTGCAGCGCCATGTAGCGGCGCGCCTGCGCCGCAGGCATGCCCCGCGAGATCGCCGCCCAATCCAGACGCACCACGGCCTCACCGGCCGCACGGCTCGCGAGCACGCGTTCGAGCGCCGTCATCGCTTCGTCGGAGGTGATCGAAGCACCGCCGATGCGCGCCTGCAACGCTTCACGCGTCGCGCTGTTGCGCGCAAGGAAGCCCACGTCCTCGATCGGCCCCCATGCCATGAAGGTCGCAGGCAGCCCGGCCCCGCGCCGATGCGCGACGAGCGCTTCGAGGAAGCTATTGGCCGCCACGTACGCGCCCTGGCCCGGATTGCCGAGACAGGTCGTGGCCGACGAATACAGCACGAAGAAGTCGAGCGCGCAGCGGCGCGTCGCGCGGTGCAGATTCCATGCGCCTGCAACCTTCGGTTCGAGCACGGCGAGCATGCGCGCGTCGTCGAGGTTGCGCAGCAGGCCGTCGTCGATGCGCATCGCCGAGTGCAGCACGCCTTTGAGCGGCGTGCCGCGTGCCTCGATGGTGTCGACCAGACGATCGAGCGCTGCCGGATCGGTCACGTCGCACGACACCACACTCACGCTCACGCCGTGCGCGGCTTGCAAGTGCTCGAGCTCCTGCTGCTTCGCGGCGTCGAGCGCGCCGCCGCGGCTGGCGAGCGTCAGATGCCGCGCGCCGCGCGCGATCATCCAGCGCGCGCTTGCGTAACCGAGACCGCCCGTGCCGCCGACGATCAGATACGCCGCCCGCGGATCGAGGCTCAGCGCGGGCTGCGCGACGCCGCGCGTGGGCGCGGGCGTGCCCGACGCATAGGTGACGAGTACCTTGCCGATCTGGCGCGCCTGCTGCATGTAGCGGAACGCCTCTTCCGCTCGCGCGGCCGGGAACGCGCGATACGGCAGCGGGTGCAGCACGCCGCTCACGAACAGCGCCATCACTTCCTCGAAGAGGCGCGTGGTCAGTTCGGGCAGCACACCCATCAACTGGTCGGCGTCGATGCCGAAATAGCTGATGTTGTTGCGGAACGGCCGCAGGCCGATCTGGCTGTTCTCGTAGAAGTCGCGCTTACCGAGTTCGAGGAAGCGGCCGAACGGACGCAGCGTATCGATGCCGCGCACCATCGCCTCACCCGCGAGCGAGTTGAGCACGATGTCGACGCCCTCGCCGTTGGTACAGGCTCGCACGTCGTCGGCGAACGCGAGGCTGCGCGAGTCGAATACGCGATCGACGCCGAGCAGGCGCACGAACTCGCGCTTCTCGTCGGCACCGGCGGTGGCGAACACCTCCGCGCCGAGATGGCGGGCAATCTGGATCGCCGCGATGCCCACACCACCCGCACCGCCGTGAATCAGCACCCGCTCGCCACGCCGTAGCCGCGCGAGCTCACACAGCGCGTAGTACGCGGTGAAGAACGTGGTGGGAATCGTCGCTGCCGCTTCGAAGGAAATCGCTTCGGGCTTGCGCGCGATCGCGCTCGCCCGCGTCACCACGTGCGTGGCGAACGAAGCCGGCGCGAAGCCGAGCACCGCGTCGCCGGGCGCCCAGCCTTCGACGCCCGCGCCGACCCGCACGATGCGGCCGGACAGTTCCATGCCGATCGTCGCGCCCGCGAAGCCGGTCTCGACCGCCTCGTCGGAGAGCAGGCCCATCGAGTACATGACGTCGCGGAAGTTCAGACCGGTGGCCATCGGCGCGATCTCGACTTCGTCAGCATTCAATTCGCGCGCCGGCAACGCGAACCATTGGAGGTTGCGCAGCGAGCCGGGCATGTCGAACGCCAACACGGCGGGCGCCGGGTCGGCTACTTGTTGCGCGCTGGCTTGATCGCGGGAAGTCAGCCGTTCCGCCGTTTGCGCCGGCAGCATGCGCGGCACATAACGACCCTGCGCGGTGAGCAGCACCTCTTCCTCGCCGTCGTCGTGCGTAAGCGCGTGCGCCAGTTGCGAGACGGCTTCGCTATCCGCGCTCGCCACGTCGATCAAGCGCAGCGCAAGCGACGGATATTCATTTGCCATCACGCGGCCGAGCCCCCACAGGCTCGCCTGCTCCGGCTGCGCCGCGGCGGCCGTGCCTTGCACGAACGGCGCGCCGCCACGTGTGACCACGCACAGGCGCACCTGCGCTGCCACACCGGCTGCGTCCAGTTCGCGCGCGAGCGTGGCGAGCGCGAGCGCGCCGCCGTGTTGCGCGTGCATCACGTCGGCGCCGCTGGCGTCGTCGAGCTGCGTGAGCGGTGCGACGAACACGATCTGCGCTTGCGTGTTGCTGCGTTCGAACCCTGCAACCGCTTCGCGCACGCTCGTCGCTTCGACCTGACAGCCATGACGCGCAAGTTCTTGCGCGAGCGCGGAGCCGAGCGCGTCGCTGCCGGTCTGCACGATCAGCCAGGGCTGTTGCGCGGCCGAACCGGGTTGCGGCTGCCGCACAGCGGCGGCCTTGCGCGCGACCATCAGCGTCGGCACACCCTCGAGATCGAGACCCTGCTCCGTGTGACGCACGACGTTCTGCAGACCAGCGTGCTCGCAAAGCGACTGCCACGCGGCCGGCGCGAGCGCGCCGTAAGTCTCAGCGGACAGCTCGTGACCCGCCGCGCCGAACACGATGTCGGCGAAACGGCTACGGTGCGAGTCGGCGAGTACGACCATGCCGGCCGGCGCGAGCCGTTCGACGATTGCTTGCAGTGTGGCAAGCGGATCGATCTGTTCGCCGAGCATGCGATTGACCACGATCACGTCGAACGGCGCGGCGTCGCGGCAATGGGCGAACAGCGCTTCGTTTTCGCCGAGCACCAGCGTCTGCACGAGGGCGTGCGCTTCCGCGTCGAGCGCGGCGAGCTGCTGGTGCGTGCCCGCGAGCACATGCTCGCATTGCGACGCCGGCATGCCGAGATCGAGCGGCTGCAGCACTTCACCACTCGTCGCGCCGATTTCCAGCACGCGCAGGCGGCGGTTGCGCGGCCACGCTGCCAGCGCCTCCTTCGCGCACGCAGCGAGCATCGCGCGGGCATGCGACCACGTCGGCGACGCGTCGAAAAACTGCTCGACGAGACTGCGCCCCGTCGGCGACAGCAGCGGCCGCGCAGCGGCATCGGATGCTCCGTCGCGCAGCAGGCGCGGCAACGCCGCCCCGACGTGTGCAAGCAGCGTGAGTTCAGCGACGTGCGCCGGCGAACTCGCCAGCACGTCGCGCCACAGCGCGTCGAGCGCGGGCATCGCCGCGCACGCCGCGTCGTCACGCACCAGGCGCTCGCCCTCGAAACGGGCGAAACCGTCTTCCACGACGATCTGCGTCATCCGCGCGAGCATTGGCGCATCGGTGAGCGCGGACAGCGTGGGCTGCGCGAACGCGCCGATCGCATCGAGCGCGTTCAGCGCGTATAGGCCCGCGAGCACGTCCAGCAACGGCAGTGTTTCGGTCAAATGACGCGTCCGTTGCGCGCTGTCCTCGGACGCAGCGAGACGCGCGTTCGCGCGTTCGACGAGCGCCGCCGGCGCGGGCAGCGCTGCGGCTGTAAAGCACTCGGGCAGCGGGCGCGCTTCGAGCGCGTAGGTAAAGCGCGCCGGAGCGGCATGGCGTCGGCCCGTCAGGTCGACACGGCGGAACCGGCAGGCGGAAAGACGCGCGACGATCGCATTGTCGGCGTCGAGGAATTCGAACGACGCGACGATCGAATGCGGGCTGCGGCGCTGCACGCGTGCTAGCACACGGCGCACCGAGTCGCCGCGCAGATAGTCGACGCGGCCGATCTGGACCGGCACGAAGGCTGCGCGCGCGTCGCCGGACGCGACACCGGCCTGACCGAGCACGGCGAAGAGCGGATGAAAACCACTGTCCATCAGCGCGGGATGCAACAGCCAGCCGTCCAGTGTCGACGCGCCGCCAAGCGCTTGCGGCGCGTCCAGATCGGCGAGCGCGTCGTCGCCTTGCACCTGGACGTTGCTCACCCAGCGGAATGCCGGACCGTAGCTCAAACCGATCGCGGTCGTATTTGCGTAGAGGGCATCGCCAGCCGTCGCGGGGCGCGCTTCGAGGCGCGCCAGCACCGACTCGTCGGCCGCGCTCTGCGCGTCTAGCGTATTGCCGCTTTCAAGCAGGCGCCCCGTCACATTGAGATTCCATGGCCCGTCGCTCATGCGCTCTCGCGTCTCGATCGTAAACGACGCCGTGCGCGCGTCGATCACGAAGCGGAACAGCTTCGCGTGCTGCGGCTGGAACACCACCGGCATGCGGATCTCGAGGTTCTCGAGCGCGACGTCAGGGGTGCGGAAGAACACGCGCGCCGCGGCCAGCGCCATTTCCACATAGCCCGCGCCCGGGAACGCCACGCCGCCATCGACCACGTGATCGGCGAGCATCGGCACGCGTTGCGGATCGAGCTGGTTTTCCCACGCGAACGCATGCTCGTGCAGACGGTAGCCGAGCAGCGGATGATCGACGTGGCGATTCACGAGGTTGTAGCCCTCGACGGTGGCCGTCTGCCAGTAGCGTTCGCGCTGCCACGGATAGGTCGGCAGCGCCGCGTGCAAGCCCTGCGACGCCACCGGCACGAAGCGGTCGAGATCGACACGCGCGCCGTGCGCGACCGCCGATAGCGCCGAATGCTCGAGCATCTGCGCACTGTCGTGATGACGCTTGAGCGTGGGCACGACTGCGCCCGCGAGATTGAGACTTGCGAGAGTCTGCTTGACGTAATGGCGCAGAATCGAGTGCGGCGCGATTTCAATGAACATGCGCACGCCCGTCTCGGCAAGACGCGTGAGCGCTTCTCCAAAACGCACCGGCTCGCGGATGTTGCGCCACCAGTAGCCTGCGTCGAGCGCAGTGCCGGAAAGCGTGTCGCCGGTGACGGTCGAGACGTAGCGCTTCGTGCCTTCGCGCGGCGCCAGATCGGCGAGCCCGGCGCGCACCACCGGCTCGATCGCGTCCATGCGGCTGCTGTGGAACGCGTAATCGAGGTCGAGCAACTGGAAGAAGCTGCCGTTCGCGACCAGCGCCGCGCCGATCGCTTCGAGCCCCGCGAGCGAGCCCGCGAGCGTGACGGCTTCGGGGCTGTTGGTGCCGGCCAGTTCGACCGACGCCGCGAGACCGAGGCGTGCAATCAAGTCCCGCGCCTCGGCTTCGCCAATGCCCACGGCGGCCATCCTGCCGGTACCGCGCGTCAGGCCCTGCGCGCTGCTGCGAATGCGGATCACGCGCACGGCTTCGGCCACCGTCAGCGCGCCCGATGCCCACGCGGCCGCGATTTCACCGACGCTATGACCGACCGCGGCATCGAATTCGATGCCGCGCGCTTCGAGTGTGCGCGTGATACCGACCTGGATCGCGAACAACAACGGCTGCGCATTTTCCGTCGCCGCAAGCCATTCGGCGCTCGCGCCAGCGCACAGCACGTCGACTAGCGACTCGCTGCCGTCGGCGCGCCAGAGCGCGTCGACTTCGTCGAGCGCCGCGCGGAACCCGGCGTCTTCCGCGTAGAGTTGCTTGCCCATGCCGGCCCACTGGCAGCCGTTGCCAGCATAGACAAAAGCCACCTTGGTGCCGGTCGCCACGGCCTGGCCGCGTGCGACGTAAGCCGGCAGCACCTGTTCGGACGAGTCCGCGAGCATTTGCAGTGCCGCGCAGCCCGCTTGCAGATCCGGCGGCGCAATGACCACGCGCTGATCGAACCATTCGCGGCGCCGCGCGGCGCTAGCTGCGAGCGCGCTCCAATCGGCGCCATTCTGCAGGCGCGCGTGGTAGCGCGCCGCGAGTGCGGCAAGCGCAGCCTGCGAACGCGCGGTGAGTACGAGCGGCGCCAGTGCCTCGTCCATGGCCGGCGCGCTGGTCGCGACAGGCACCGCGGGCGCGGCTGCGTGCGCCATCTCCGCGAGCACGACGTGAGCATTGGTGCCGCCGAAGCCGAACGAATTGACGCCGATCGTCAGCGGCGCGCCATCGCGGCGCGACAGCGGCGTGAAGCGGTCGACGACACGCAGGCGGCCGCCTTCGAAATCGATCGCGGGATTGGGCGTTTCGAAATGCAGCGAGCGCGGCACCGCGCCGTGCTTCAGGCAGAGGATCGCCTTGAAGAGGCCGGCCATCCCCGAGGCGGTTTCGAGGTGCCCGAGGTTGGTCTTGACCGAGCCGATCAGCAGCGGATCGTCGGCCGGGCGACCGGCCGCGACCGCTTCGATCAGCGCGCGCGCCTCAATCGGGTCGCCGACCGCGGTACCCGTGCCGTGGGCTTCCAGATAGGCAAGCGAACGTGGATCGACGCCCGCGCGGCGGTAGATCGATCGCAGCAGTTCGGCCTGCATGGCCGTCGTCGGCACACTGATGCCGCCATGCGAGTGACCGTTGGAGTTCACGCCCGAACCCGCAATGACAGCGTGAATGGTGTCGCCGTCGGCGAGCGCGCGTTCGAGCGGCTTGAGCAGGACGAAAGCACCACCCTCGGCGCGCACATAGCCGTCGCCGGTCGCATCGAATGCGCGGCAGCGCCCGCGCGGCGACAGCATTGACGCCTTCGAAAAGCTCACGAAGCCGAACGGATGGAGCAGCAGATTGACGCCGCCCGCGAGCGCCATTTCGGTCTCGCCCGACTGCAGTGCCTGCACGGCCTGATGCAGCGCGACGATCGACGACGAGCAGGCGGTGTCCACCGACATGCTCGGTCCGCGCAGATCGAACAAATAGGACACGCGATTGGAGGCAATGCTGAGCGTGTTGCCCGTGGCCGAGTACGGATCGATCCAGTTCAGGTCGTCCATGCTGCGGTTGCCGTAGTCCATACTCGCGGCGCCGACGTACACGCCACAGTCGCGGCCACGCATTTCGGCCGGACGCACGCCGGCGTCCTCGAACGCTTCCCACGCGAGTTCGAGCAGCAGGCGCTGCTGCGGGTCCATCTGGGTTGCCTCGCGCGGCGAAACGCCGAAGAACGCGGCATCGAAACCAGCCACGTCATCAAGCACGCCCGCCGAGAACGTGTAGCTTTTGCCCGGCTCTTTTTTGGACGGGTGCTGGTAGAACCCCGTGCCGAATCGATCGGCTGGCACGGCGGTCACTGCGTCGCGCTCATCGCACAGCAGTTGCCAGAAGTCTTCGGGCCCAGTTACTCCGCCGGGAAAGCGACATGCCATCCCAATAATCGCAATTTTTCTTTCCATCATCATGCCGGCATCTGCTGCAACTTGTTTCGCGAATCGGTATCGACACGGTCTGCGTGCGTCATCGCGCGCTGTATCGTGGAACCTAGGGTCTCGACGCCGACGTCTCGACGCGTGCCGAGGTCGTTCCCGAAATTGCGCCAAATAAAGTAGTCACTGCGAGTCGGTTCCGTTTCGAGCGCATCGAATACGGAAGACATGGCAGGAACGTGATCACCATAAAAACACAGGACTGTCGGCCGCTTGCGCTCGCGCAGATAAGCGGTCAACCTGCCGATCATCGCGTCCGCGTTCTCCACATGCCGAAGGTAGGCGGTCAGATCGCGCCAGCGCACGTCGTCTCCCAGTGTGTGCCGCGATGCGGCTTCTCCTGGGGAGACCGTCTCCAGATGCAAAGGGCCGTGATTCTCCATCGTGATCGCAAACGCAAACACGGGTTTGTCATCACTGGCCTGCAGCAGCGCAATGAGCTTGTCCGCGACCGGAAGATCGCCGACGTATGGCCCCACACGAGACGCACCGTCGAAATGCTCGATGTCCAGAAAACTGTCGAAATGCATGTGGGCGAATGCCCGGCGACGGCCGAAGAAGTTCGCGTAGTACGGGTGCACGGCCACCGTGCGATAGCCGCCGCGGCTGAAATAGCCCGCCAGTGACGCGCACGCCCGGCGCACGAACATATACGGATAAAAGCGCGCGTAACCGAGCTCGGGTGACGTCAAGCCGGTGAGCATCGCGAATTCGCTGCGCATTGTATTTGCGCCCCAGGCCGGCACCGCCAACTCGCCTTGCTCGAACGACTCGCGTCTGGCGCAATCGAAATGCTCATAGGGCGCGCCAGACACGTATTTGCCGAGCCGGCGCGCGTCGAAATACGACTCGCTCTGAACGACGATGACGTCTGGCTGAACATCCGGACGACCGAACGAAAACGGGCTGGTAGCCGTGGCGCGAGTAAAGGCGCGCTGTTGCGCACTGCTCATCCCGTTGATCAGATAGGCGGCGAACGCGGCGAAAAACCCGCATCGGCACTGATCCGAATAGGGCTGCAGCGTGAGCGTCAAGCGACGGGCAAGCGCGATGCACATCGGCAGGCAAATCAACATAACGACGGTCGCGGCAGCTCTGTGCCCTAGTGCAGCGGGCTTTTCGGCAATGAACGCCGCCACCGCTGCCATGATGCCGACAAGCAAGATGGCAAGCTTGCCGGCACCGAGAAACGGCAAATACAGGCGAGGATGCGAGAAGACCTGGCTGAACAGGCTCAGGTCGCTGAAGACTAGCGGTTCGCGCAGTGACGCGTACTTGGCGTTACCGACGACCGCGAGCACGCCAATCAACACCTGCGCGACGCCCGCCGAAAACAACGGCCGCCCCGTCAACGCGAAGCAACCTGCCGTCACGACAGCGAGCGCCGCCAGGTGCAGCATCAGCGCAACTGGCGGTCGACGAAGCGACGATCGCGTGACAGCGATCGCTTCAACGGCAAAGGAGCATGCGACCAGCGCGGCCGCGACTATGAAATCGGGCAACACTTCACATATTCCGACGAGGGATCTGAAACAGGAGACCAAGGATTGCGTCGGCGACGGTCGCTGGCAACAGGCGCAGCAACTTGAGACCGAACGTAAAACTGAAGGGAAAAGCGATTTCCGCGCGGCGGCGGCTCAGGCGCGTCTTGATATACGACGCGGCTTTTTCGGCGCTCCACATGAAGGGTTTGTTGCCAGGAAAAACGTCGCTCATCGCAGTTCGCACGAAACCGGGCATCACGACCGAAATGCCGATATGGTTGCGTGCGAGAACGGGACGCACGGAATCACAGTACGCGACGAGCGCGGCCTTGCTCACGCAATAGGCCGGAGAGATTGCCATCCCTCTCAAGCCGGCGAGCGAGCTGACAATCGCAATCTGGCCGCGCTGCCGCTTGCGCATGCACTCGATGGCAGGCAGCACCGCGTGCAAGGTACCGTAGAGATTGGTGTCGACGACTTCGGCAGTACGAGCGGCGCCTTCCCAGTCATCAGTTGAGCGGAGCGTGCTGGCGACGCCGGCATTGGCGATCAGCAAATCGATCGGGTGTTGCGCGTCGAACTCGAAGATCCACGCCTGGAGCGCAGCCGCATCACGAACATCCATGGTGCCGATTACGATTTCCGCGCCGCGCGCGCGACACTCGTCAGCAACGGCCTCGAGACGTTCGGCATTTCTTCCGATTAAGCCCAGCGTGATACCAGGCGCGCAATACCTTAAGGCCAGCGCGCGACCGAGTCCTGCACTGGCGCCAGTGACAACGACCACACGCGACCCATTTGCGCTCACTCGCCCCTCGATTTCAAGCGATGTTCTTTTTGCATGATCTGTAAATGAAATATCCGTTTTTTGCGGCCGCCGCGCCGAGGATAAACGTGCGGATTGACATTGAAAAAAGATGCGAGAGCAGATCGCCTGACGCTACCGCTAACATCGATTCGCTGATCAAAAGTTTTGAAGCAGTAAAGCAAAGGCTTGCAGCGTCGGCTCCTTCGTCGTCTCGGCTTGAGATGGGAACGAAAATGAAGCGCAACCCCGGCTGTGCCGGGCCAACAGACACCCTGAAAGAGGCGAGATGGCAAGCTGGTAGCGCGCCGGGCGCAATCATACAACAGGAGAATTCTTTCCTGCCATTACAATTGACAATCTTTCGAAAAATCGCGCGTTTGCAACAGATACGAATTGCCAACTGTTACAGCACAAATCACGGCTGTTGCCTTGATGAACGGGCTTTTCCACCGTCGCGCCACTAGTCAAACCGCATACACCTCAACGATCCAGCTTCGAGGGCAGACTCATTCGCAACCCTTTTCTATTGCAAATCATTTGATTATCTGGAAGAGCCGCAAAGATTATCGTCGATGTAATGCCCAATATTTTTGGCCCAAACGTTTGCGCGATCCGATTCACCCGCGACGATGGAAAAATATTTCAATCCTCGATTTTTACCGGCAGACCGATGGGTTACCTGTTCGCGCATCACGATTTCTTCGTGTCGGCAACGCGATGCGGTCACGCCCACAGAAGTAACGAGTTCAACAATCAATATGGCATCAATATGGCGCTCAAGCTGATACCGAGACGCATTCCTCTTTCGACACAAATCTCCTCGTCGACATCAGCAGTAGGGACCCTCACTAAACTAGCGATAGCAGCCCACTGTAATTGCGCATGGCCATTGCGATCAACGTCGCGGACAACGCCGGCAGGACCACGTCCAATACTTTGTACGCATCCCAGTGCCATGGAAACCAGCCGATCGACCAGGTATACGCATGTGTCTCGAAATCAAGCGATTCTTCGACATTCAGGGTTTCGAGCTCACACTCGAGCTTCTTGCGTGACCAATACCAGACGATCACGGCAAGCGCTCCAATTCGAAAGTTGAACAAAAGCCCGATCGGCAGCTGAACCAGCAATCCCTCGAGGCAGTGAGACAGCGACATGCGCCACCTTGCCGCCGCGAACCAGTCAAGCAGAGCAGTCATTGGAGTTCCTCCTTGTACCAACATCCCGCGGTTCCAAATTTCCCTGGCGTCAGTGTAGCCGCGATGCTGACCTCCCTGCCTACTCTTTACTCCACTGCTAGCAGCCGAGCCCGAACTGTCGTTGCCGCCCGCCCCCGATCGGCTTGCCTCGATGCGAGCGTGAATCTCTTTAGCTGCGCGCGTCTCCCATGCGAAAGACAGTCGCCCACCATCAATGCGGCGCCGCCGGGACGCGATCACATCCGCCTGACTCGCGCGCGCGACCAGCGCGAGGATCCGCTCCTCGAGCGGGTCGAGCGATTTCCAGCTAACGTTTGCGTTTCGATCCGGCAATAGGTACTGCTGTCTAATTCGCTTCCAACGAAAAAGCCCCGCAAGACTTCCGTCTTGCGGGGCTTTCCTTCACGCCGAAGCGTTCTACAACTTACCGCGACATCATGTTCATGCTGACGTTATGCATGACCCACAACGTCCCGCCAATCACAATGACAGCGGTCAACGCAGTAAAAGCAAACGCCGTCACATTCCAGCGCTGCTCCGACGACGTATTCATGTGCAGGAAGAACACCAGGTGCACGACGATCTGCACGAGCGCGAGGGCCGCGATCGCGAACAGCGCGTTCTGGCCCGTCAACGTCCCCGTCATCACGAGGCCGAACGCCGCGACAGTCAGAATGACGGACAGCACGAAGCCCGTCATATAGCTGCCGAAGCTGCCGTGGCTTCCACCCGAGTGTGCGTTATGGCTATGGTCCATTTAGATCACGCTCGCAAGATAGACAAAGGTGAAGACGCCGATCCACACGACGTCCAGAAAGTGCCAGAAAAGGCTCAGGCACGTCAGACGGATCATGTCGCGTTCGGTCAGGTCGCGGTGACCCAGCACCTGGACGGCAAGCACGACCATCCAGATCAGGCCGAACGTGACGTGCAGACCGTGCGTGCCGACCAGCGTGAAGAACGACGACAGGAACGCGCTGCGGCTCGGACCCGCGCCTTCGGCGATCAGGTGCGAGAACTCGCGCATTTCCAGCACGAGAAACGCGAGGCCCAACAGGAACGTCACGCCGAGCCAGAAAAGCAATGCGCCCTTGCGGTTCTTGTGCGCGCCCAGCATCGCGAAACCGTACGTGATACTGCTCAGCAGCAGCATCGTCGTTTCCAGCGCCACGCCCGGAATCTCGAACAGATCCTTACCGGTCGGGCCGCCGGCGAACTGGTGGCCCATCACCGCGAACACTGCGAACAGCGACGCGAAGATGATGCAGTCGGTCATCAGGTACAGCCAGAAGCCAAATACCGAATGCGACGGCGGGTGATCGGCGTGATGCGCATCGTGGTGATGCGAGTCAGCCGTAAGCGTGTTGTTTGACATCAATCCACCTCCAACGCGACCGGCGCACCGGCACCGGAGCGTTTCTCTTCAATCGCCGCGACCGTGGCGGCCGGAATGTAAAAGCCTTCGTTCTTCTGCCAGCTGTAGACGATCACAGTAGCGATCGAGCCGACCAGACCGACAATGGCAAGCCACCAGATGTGCCACACAGCGGCAAAACCCAGCACCAGCGAGAACACGGCCACGACCAGACCCGCGGACGTGTTCGACGGCATGTGAATGTCGCGATACACCGGCTTGGGCTGATCCTTGCGCAACTTCATTTCAGCGAATGCATCCAGCTCACGCACGTCCGGAATGATCGCGAAGTTGTACGACGCCGGCGGCGAGCTCGTTGCCCATTCCAGCGTGTGAGCGTCCCACGGATCGCCCGTGACGTCGCGGTTTTGCGGAAGGTTGCGATCGCGCAGGCTGACCACCAGCTGTACCACCTGGCAAGCGATACCGATTGCGATCAGAACCGCACCGACCCACGCGAACATCAGCCACGGATGCCAATCCGGATTGTCGTAGTGATTCAGACGACGCGTCATGCCCATGAAGCCCAGCACGTACAGCGGCGTGAACGCAACCCAGAAACCGATCTGCCAGAACCAGAACGATGCCTTGCCCCACGCCTCATTCAGCTTGAAGCCGAACGCCTTCGGGAACCAGTAGTTGAAACCGGCCAGGTAGCCGAACAGCACGCCACCGATAATCACGTTGTGGAAGTGAGCGATCAGGAACAGGCTGTTGTGCAATACGAAGTCCGCGCCCGGAATCGCCATCATCACGCCGGTCATACCGCCGATCGTAAAGGTGACCATGAAGCCGAGGGTCCACAGAATCGGCGTCGTGAATTGCAGACGGCCCTTGTAGATCGTGAACAGCCAGTTGAACACTTTCACGCCGGTCGGAATGGCAATGACCATCGTCGCGATACCGAAGAACGCGTTGACGTCGGCGCCCGAGCCCATCGTGAAGAAGTGGTGCAGCCACACGAGGAACGACAGCACCATGATCGCGCAGGTCGCCCACACCATCGTCTTGTAGCCGAACAGCGGCTTCTTCGCGAAGGTCGCCACGACTTCCGAGAAAATACCGAACGCCGGCAGGATCAGGATGTACACCTCAGGGTGACCCCATGCCCAGATCAGGTTCAGGTACATCATCGCGTTGCCGCCGGCATCGTTCGTGAAGAAGTGCATGCCGAGGTAACGGTCCAGACCGAGCAGCGCGAGCGTGACGGTCAGGATCGGGAACGCCGCCATGATCAGCACGTTCGTGCACAGCGCGGTCCACGTGAACACCGGCATCTTCATGAACGTCATGCCCGGCGCGCGCATCTTCACGATAGTCACGAAGAAGTTCACCCCCGTCAGCAAGGTGCCGATACCGGAGAGCTGCAGACTCCACAGGTAATAGTCGACCCCGACACCTGGACTGAACTGCAATTCGGACAGTGGAGGATAAGCCAGCCAGCCCGTTTGCGCGAATTCACCGATCACCAGCGAGATGTTGATCAGGATCACGCTGATCGCAGTCATCCAGAAGCTCAACGAGTTGAGGAACGGGAACGCGACATCGCGGGCACCGATCTGCAACGGCACGATGATGTTCATCAGGCCGACCATGAAGGCCATCGCCACGAAGAAAATCATGATGACGCCGTGCGCGGTAAAAACCTGGTCGTAATGGTGCGGCGGCAGGAAGCCTGGCGCGTTATACGACAGCGCTAGCTGGGTACGCATCATGATCGCGTCCGCGAAGCCGCGCAACAGCATGATGAGCGCAACCACGATGTACATCACGCCCAGCTTCTTGTGGTCGACCGACGTGAGCCATTCGGTCCACAGGTAGCGCCACTTGCCAAAATAGGTGATCAGACCCAGAACCAGCGCACCGCCGATGGCAATCCCGGCCGCCGTCACCATGATGATCGGCTCGTGGTACGGGATCGAGTCTAGTGAGAGTTTTCCGAACATGCTTATCCCTTCGGCCCGCAGTTGGCGTCCTTCATGTTGTCCATGACGTTACCGTTGTTGTATCGGGCAATGATGTTGTGAAAGAGCTTCGGATCGACGGACGAGAAGTAGCGCACCGGGTCCTTCTCGCTCGGCGCCGATACCGTGTGGTAGCGGTCCATGCTGAGGTTATCCGACGACGCGCGCACTTTCGCAACCCATGCGTTGAACTCTTCCGGCGACTTGGCGAGCGTACGGAACTTCATGTCCGAGAAGCCCTTGCCGCTGAAGTTGGCCGCGGTACCGGCATAGTCGCCGGCTTCGTCCGCGATCAGATGCAGGCGCGTTTGCATGCCTGCCATCGCGTAGATCTGGCCACCGAGCTGCGGGATGAAGAACGAGTTCATCACCGTATCGGAGGTGATCACGAAGTTCACCGGCGTGCCGACCGGGATCGCGAGTTGGTTCACCGACGCGATACCGAGGTCGGGATAAATGAACAGCCACTTCCAGTCGAGCGCGACGACTTCGACGTTGATCGGCTTGACCTGCGACTCGAGCGGACGGTACGGATCGAGCTCATGCGTGCTCTTCCACGTCAACACGGCCAGGAACAGAATGATCAGCGTCGGAATCGTCCAGACGGCGATTTCGATACCTGTTGAGTGAACCCACTTCGGACGGTATTCAGCGCTGCTATTCGACGCGCGATAACGCCACGCGAACAGCAGCGTGAGGAAGATCACCGGGACGACGACAATAAGCATGGCCCAGGTGGACATCGCGATCAGATCACGTTCCGCCAGTCCCACACTCCCCTTCGGATTCAGGATATCGAGGTTGCTGCAACCCGAGAGCAACAACACGAGGCTGGCGGAAAGGAAACTTAACGACCCTCGTAGAGTCTTTCCTTTCATATCGTTTGCCTCTCTTTTACGACTTCAACGAACGTCATTCGACCGCTCTCCATTAATAAGCGCTCGCATAATAGGGGCGCGTCGATCGGCGATAAACCCTCGATTTCGCAACGATCTATTGCGTCGCACCACAGTGCGACACGTTGCCGCACACCTGTGTGCAAGCGGGGGTTGCAATGCTCTACTGCAAAGCACTGAAAAGTTGACCCATCACAAAAACTCCCCTGCAAATGGCCCTGAAAACGTAGTGCGGCCCGAATGGCCGCTCCGCGCGAGAGGTGCACCGGGGATTTCTGCGAGGCGTGAAGCTGCATATGCGAAGCAGCATCCGCGATTGCGCATGCTGCAACCGCACCACACCTCTTGACATCAGCCCGGCGTGCGGACCGCGGTTGCAACCGGCGCCGGGGCTGCGGCTTGGAGATGCTCGCCACCGTCAGGCGCGGCGTCGTCCGCGGGATGAGCCGAGCGCTCCGACTGAGCGAGCAGCGTGCCGACCGACGGATCGATCGCATCGGTGAACGGCTTCGGGTACAGGCCGATGGCCAGCACCAGCACGGCCATCGCGCCGAGCAGCACGAACTCGCGATTGCCGAGGTCCTTCAGTTTCGCGACGCGCGCGTTGGCGATCGCGCCGAAGATCACGCGCTTGTACATCCACAGCGTGTAGGCGGCGCTAAGCACGAGCGTCGAAGCGGCGATTGCACCGATCCAGAAGTTGAAGCGGATCGCGCCCATCAGCACCATGAATTCGCCGACGAAACCCGACGTGCCCGGCAAACCGATGTTGGCCATCGAGAACAGCATCACGAACGCGGCAAAGCGCGGCATGGTGTTGGCGACGCCGCCGTACTCGGCGATCGACGCGGTCTTCGTGCGGTCGTAGAGCATGCCTGTGCACAGCAGCATCGCGCCGGACACCACGCCGTACGACAGCATCTGCACGATCGCGCCGGCCTGGCCGATGCGGTTGAACACGAACAGGCCGAGCGTCACGAGACCCATGTGCGCAATCGTCGAATAGGCGAGCAGGCGGCGCATGTCGGTTTGTACGAGCGCCAGCAGGCTCGAGTAGATCACCGCGATCAGCGACAGCGTGATCATCATCGGCGCGAAGAAGTGGCTCGCCTGCGGCGCGATCGGCAGCGCGAAACGCAGCAAGCCATAGCCGCCCAGCTTCAGCATGCCGATCATCACTGCGGCGCCGGTCGGGCCGTCAAGGTGGACGTCGGGCAGCCACGTATGCACCGGCCACATCGGCACCTTCACACCGAAGGCGGCGAGGAAGCCGAGGAAGATCAGCATCTGCGGCACCGTGCCGAGTTGCGTTTCACGCCACAGCGCGAGGTCGAAGCTGTGCGTCTGGCTGTACAGGTAGAGCATCGACATCAGCATCATCAGCGAGCCGAGGAACGACACGAAGAAGAACTTCACCGCGGCGTACGAGCGGTTCGAATGCCCCCACGTGCCGATCAGCAGATACAGCGGAATCAGCGTCGCTTCGAACGAGATGAAGAACAGCATGCCGTCCATCGCCGTGAAGACACCCTGCATGAAGCCCGACAGCATCAGGAACGCGCCGAAGTACTGCGCGGTCCGCTCGGTAATCGACTCCCACGACGCCACCACGATGATGATCGTCGTGAGCGCGGTCAGCGCGACGAGCCAAAGCGAAATCCCATCCACGCCCACATGCCAGGCGATATCGAACGTCGGCGACCAGCGGGCGTTCTCGACGAACTGCATCGACGTGACGTCGTTGCGAAAATTCGCGACCAGCGGAATCACCGGCAGGAAGCCTGCGACCGCGCCAGCGAGTGCGAGCCAACGAGTGCGACTACGTGCCGCGTCAGATCCGGCACGCAAAACGACGAGCCCGGCGACAATAGGGATCCAGATGAGAAGGCTAAGAAGAGGCGATGGCATGTGTTCTGTCAAAAACTTGAAGTACAAAACGCCGCATCAACGCCTTCAAAACAGAAAGCATTGACATGGATATGTAAGCTGGATTTCGCTGAAATTGACGTGGAAGCGGTGGCGTCCGCTACACGTTTACCCGCAGCCGAATGACCAAGGGTGGGAGATTACCAAGATAAGAAAACTTTTGCAGCGCAACAATGCTGCAATGCCCTCGGAAATAGATTATTGCCCCACAAGCGCTTGCGAAACGCATAGAAATGTGCACCTGCACAAGCTCGCGCGAACCCAAAGTAAGGGGCGGATTTTATACACAGAAGGTAACAAATTGACAGCAGATTAGCCGCTCTTGCAGAATCGATTCTGAGGGCGGCTCAGGCTGGAACGGATCGTGCTCCTTTTCGGCGCCCGCCGGGCGCCGATTTCGGGCCTTCCGCAAAAATTTCTCCGCGTTTACGAACAAAAAAATTTTCGCTCCGGCACTGTACATCGGCGTCACACTTCATCTGAAAAAGGTGCCTGAATCGAGGCGACGGATTATGTCTGCGCTCGGCCCCGAGCGATGCATCCCGCCTGCGCATAACTTACAGATGCCGAATATACTTCGGCGGTCTGCAGGCGGATCAGCATCCGACGGCGCATACCCAGCTCCCTGCCCGGACACCGCCCTTCGCCCGTCAAACTCTTCGGATCCCGCATGGCGTTTCGTGACGAAGTCGTTCCCGCACTCGAATGCCGCGGGCTGAGCAAGCAGTACGGCACGGGCCGCATCGTCCTCGCACGCCTCGACTTCACACTCGAACCCGCAGAATTCGTCGCGATCATGGGCGACTCCGGGGTGGGAAAATCGACGCTGCTCAATCTGATCGCGGGACTCGACAGCGCGGATAGCGGCGACGTCATCATCGACGGCACGCCTGTCGCGCGGCTGGACGACAACGCGGCGACCCGTCTGCGCCGGCAAAAACTCGGCTTCGTGTTCCAGGCCTTTCACGTGCTGCCGCATCTGACGCTCGCGCAGAACGTCGCACTGCCGCTGCTGCTCAACGAGCTTCCTACTGCCGGCGCGCTCGACATGCTGGCGGCGGTCGGCCTGCACGGCCGCGGCGACGATTTTCCGCGGCAGCTCTCTGGCGGCGAGCTGCAGCGCGTGGCGATTGCGCGGGCACTCGTACATCGTCCGAAGCTGATTCTCGCCGATGAACCAACGGGCAATCTCGACCCCCACACCGCGCACGAGGTGCTCGGGCTGTTCCGCGCGCAAAGCAAGGCGACCGGCGCGGCCACGATCATGGTGACGCACTCGGAAGCCGCGGCGGCGGTGGCCGACCGCATCCTGATTCTGAGCGACGGCGGCCTGCACGCGCCCTCGGCCGGGCACGCGCTTTTCGGCCACGCTTTCTCGCACGAATCCGCGCGTTCTGCCGACGATGCGCGCTGATTTCCGCCCCCCGCTGCGCACGCGGGGACACCGCGTTCTCGCACGCTGGCTGCTGGGCGCCGAATGGCGCAGTCATCGCGGACGCGCGCTGGTTGCCGTCGCGGCGATCGCGCTCGGTGTCGCGCTCGGTTACGCGGTGCAACTGATTAACAGTGCGGCCTTCAACGAATTCTCGGCGGCGGCCCGCAGCCTTTCGGGCGAAGCGGATCTGCAAGTGCGTGGCGCGCAGCCTTTCTTCGATGAGTCGCTCTACCCGCGCCTGTCGAACGAAACCGGAGTCGCGCTAGCGAGCCCGGTGCTCGCCCTCGATGTCAGCGTACCCGGTCAGAGTACGTCGTTGCAGGTGCTCGGCACCGACGTCTTCAAGGCGAGCAGGATCGCGCCCGATCTGACCGGCGTGCCGTCGCCGGACCGCCCGTTCGATACGCTCGCGTCCGATACCGTGTTCCTCTCGTCGGCCGCTCAGCAATGGCTGCACGTCAAAACCGGCGACGACGTGGCGCTGCAAAGCGGTACATCGATCGTGCATTTTCGCGTCGCGGGCGGCCTCGTGAGGACCCGCCCGGGTCAGCGGATCGCGGTGATGGACATCGCCGCCGCGCAGTGGAAGTTCGGCAAGGTGGGCAAGCTGTCGCGCGTCGACGTGCAACTCGAGCGCGGCGTCGATCGACAACGCTTCAAGCGTGATCTGCAGGCGCGGCTTGGTAACCGGTGGGTGGTCGCCGAAGCCCGCGACGCCGAAAGCCGCACCGATCGCCTGTCGCGCGCCTACCGGATCAACATGAATATGCTCGCGCTGGTGGCGCTCTTCACCGGCGCTTTCCTCGTATTTTCAACGCAGGCGCTGGGCGTCGTGCGGCGTCGCGCGCAGTTCGCCATGCTACGCGTGCTCGGACTGACGCGCGCTCAACTGTTGCGGCAGATCCTGCTGGAAGGCGCGCTGCTGGGACTGCTGGGTTCGCTGTCGGGGCTCGCGCTGGGTTATGCGATGGCACGCGGCGCGCTGCATTTTTTCGGCAGTGATCTCGGTGGCGGCTACTTTCCCGGCGTGCAGCCGCAGGTCGGTTTCGAACCGTTGGCCAGCGCGTTGTTTCTCATCCTCGGCATCGCGGTGTCGGTATTAGGCAGCCTCGCGCCCGCGCTGGAGGCGGCGCGCGCGCGGCCGGCGGCGGCGCTCAAGGCAGGCGCGGAGGAAGGCGCGTTGGCCCGGCTCGCCACGCCATGGCCTGCGCTGCTGTGCCTCCTGGCCGCTGCGTTTCTTACGCAATTGCCGCCATGGTTCGATGCGCCGATTGGCGGCTATGTGGCCGTCGCGCTGCTACTGGTCGGCGGGATCGCGCTGATGCCGCGCGTCACCGGGCTGATATTCGGCGCGGCGGCCCGCGCGTATGCGGGACGCCGCCGCGCAGGCGCAGCGAGCACGCTCGCGCTGGCGCGCCTCGCGAATGCGCCGGGCCACGCGTCGATCGCCATGGGCGGCGTGTTGTCGAGCTTCGCGCTGATCGTCGCGATGGCGATCATGGTGGCGAGCTTTCGCGTGTCCGTCGAAGACTGGCTGGTTCATCTGCTTTCCGCCGATCTCTACGTGCGAGTGGCGCGGAACGGCGACACCGGCGGGTTACGCCCCGACGAGCAGAAGCTGCTCGCGAACGTGTCCGGCATCAGGCGCGCCGCGTTTGCCCGCACCTCGCGTCTCACACTCGATCCGGCGCGCCCGGACGTCGCCGTACTCGCGCGCGAAATCGACGCCGCGGAGCCTGGCGCGAATCTGCAGATGACCGGCGCGATATTGCCGCCCTCCGAATTGCGCAGCGGCGAAACACCTGTTTGGGTATCCGAAGCAATGGTTGATCTCTATGGGTACAGACTCGGTCAGCGTGTGAAGTTGCCGCTCGGCGGCGGCGGCCACGTGTTCGTCGTCGCGGGCGTATGGCGCGATTACGTGCGGCAGAGCGGCGCGATCCAGATACGGCTTGCCGACTACCGGCGTCTCACCGAGGATACGGGCGCGACCGATGTTGCCGTTACCGTTCAACCGGGAGTGCGCGTTGACAGCGTGATGGCCGGACTGCGCGCATTGCCCTTCGGCGCGTCGCTGGACCTGTCGCAACCGGGCGAGATTCGCGCGCGTACGCTGGTGATCTTCGATCGGAGTTTTGCGGTCACGTATCTGCTCGAAGCGGTCGCTATCGTGATCGGCCTGTTCGGCGTTGCGGCGACGTTTTCTGCGCAGGCGCTCGCACGGGCCCGTGAGTTCGGCATGCTGCGGCACGTCGGCGTGACACGCGCGCAGATTCTCGCGATCCTCGCGCTCGAAAGCGGCATGCTCACAGTTTGCGGCATCGCGATGGGCTTCGTGCTCGGCTTCGCGATCAGCCTGATTCTCGTGTTCGTTGTCAATCCGCAGTCGTTTCATTGGAGCATGTCGCTCCATGTGCCGTGGGCGGCACTGGGGACGGTCGCGCTAGTCATGCTGGCTTCGTCATGCTCGACGGCGGTGATCGCGGGACGCAGCGCGGTGTCGGTGGATGCGGTGCGCGCGGTGAAGGAGGATTGGTGATGCGGGAGTTGGCGAGTGATTCAGTGCCGGATCTGGTGCGGGATCCGGCGTGTGGGGCGATGCCGGAGGCGGCTACCTGCTTTGATGTAGCCGGAGGGTCCTGCTTCACGTCGCACAGAATTGTGTCTCGAATTATGCCCTGGATTGCGCTCGCCGCACGGGATGTGTCCGCATCTCATGTTATTGAGGCGGCCTCGCCGTGCGAGATGCCGTGCGCAGCGCCGCATTCTTCTCCTTTCGGGACAAATCCGCCGCGATTGCATTCTCGCCTTCGCGGTCTGCTTTGTCTGAGTCTACTCGCCGCATCGTCCGTGTTCGGCGCGCCTGTCGAATTCGCCGCGGTCACGCCCGACCATCCGGTTTCCTTGCCGCAGGACAGCGGCGCTCACCCGGCTTTTCGCACCGAGTGGTGGTACGCGACGGGTTGGCTCACCACGCCCGACAATCAGCCGCTTGGTTTTCAGATCACGTTTTTCCGCTCGGCGACGGATCACGACGCCACCGATCCGAGTACTTTCGCGCCGTCGCAGTTGATCATTGCGCATGCCGCGTTAAGCGATCCAGCACTTGGACACCTGGCGCATGATCAGCGCATCGCGCGTCAAGGCTTCGGACTCGCCTATGCGCAACCGGCCAATACCAACGTCAAGCTCGATGCATGGAAAATCGTTCGCACTACGGAGGGCCGCTACGACGTCACCGCCGACGCTAATGGATTCTCGCTGCATCTCACACTGACGCCGACGCAAGCTCCATTGATCCAGGGTGATCGCGGATATTCGCGCAAAGGTCCACGACCGGAACAGGCGAGCTATTACTACAGCGAGCCGCAACTGCGCGTGACTGGCAGCGTAGTGCGTCCGAATGGGTTGGCGAGTTCGTCGCGCGGGAATACCGCCGTGACGGGCGTGGCGTGGCTGGATCACGAATGGTCGAGTACGCTACTCGACGCCAATGCCGTCGGATGGGATTGGCTGGGGGCGAACTTCGCTGATGGCTCGGCCCTGATGGCATTCAGGATACGCAGTCGCAATGGGCACGCGATATGGGCGCATGCGGCCCTTCGTGACCCTGCTGGCCGGATGACCACGTTCGGCCCTGACCAGGTCGAATTCACACCGGTGCACACTTGGCGCTCTACGCGCACGAACACGCTGTATCCCGTTTCGATGGCCGTCAGAACAGGCACGCTGAGGTGGCGACTGGATCCGCTGATGGACGATCAGGAGCTCGATTCGCGGCAGTCAACGGGCGCGGTGTACTGGGAAGGGGCGGTGAAGGTGAGTCGCGAAGGTGACGGGACGGGGCGGGGCTATCTCGAGCTGACCGGTTACGCGGATGCGCTGCGGATCGGGAAGCGCTGAGGGGCTGGCGTGCCGTCCGGAGCATGTAGTGGTCTAATTTCCTCGGACAGGTCGATAGGGGGACAATCCGGAATCGACGAGGAAAAAGAGCAGGATGACAAGAAGGCGCCGACAATTTGACACCAGCTTCAAGCTGGAAGTGGTACGGATGGTACGGGACCAGGGGTTATCGGTCAGCGAAGTCTGCCGGTCGATGGACCTTGTTGAGACAGCCGTGCGGCGCTGGGTGGCCCAGTACGACGCAGAGCGTGCGGGCGGCCCCGGCGAGGGCAAGCCGTTGACGGCGGAACAGCAGCGCATCCGGCAACTTGAAGCGGAGAACCGGCAATTGCGCGAGGACAATGCGCTGCTAAAAAAAGCGTCGGCCTTCTTTGCCCGGGAACTGAAGTGAGTTACCGCGTGGTAACTCACTTGCAACAGGAGGCCGTATCGGTCAGTCACGCCTGCCGGGTGTTGGAGGTGAGTCGCTCTGGCTACTATGCGCACCAGCGCGCTAAGCCGAGTGCAAAGAGTCTGCAGGAGCGGACCCACGTCAAGGCAGCATTCGTCGCCAGTGGCGCGAGCTATGGCAGCCGCCGTGTGATGCATGCGCTGCGGGAGCATGGGCCGCATATTGGTCGCTACCGGGTGCGGACGCTGATGCGCGAAGCGGGCCTGCGCACGAGCTGGAAGCGCAAGTTCGTCTCGACGACCGACAGCAGGCATACGCTACCTGTCGCGGAGAACGTGCTCGACCGGAAATTTGAGGTCGCCGAGCCCAACCGCGCGTGGGTTTCGGACATCACGTATATCCGCACGGCGCAAGGCTGGCTGTATCTGGCGGTCGTACTGGACCTGTACTCACGCAAGGTGGTCGGCTGGTCCATGGCGCCGACCATGCCGGCCGCACTGGTCATTTCGGCACTGACCATGGCGCTGCAGCAGCGTCGGCCAGCGTCAGGCCTGCTCCTGCATTCGGACCGGGGCAGCCAGTACGCGAGCGATGAATACCAGGCCTTGCTCAAGCAGCATCACGTGGTTTGCAGTATGAGCCGCAAAGGAAATTGCTGGGACAATTCGGTAATGGAGCGGTTCTTCCTGAACCTGAAAATGGAGCGCGTGTGGCAGCGTCAGTACGCCAACCACGATGAAGCACGGCGCGACATCAACCAGTACATCGTCGGTTTTTACAACGCAGTACGCTTGCATTCGACTTTGGGCTATCTGTCGCCCGTTGCCTACGAGGCAAAACCGACAGTAAAAGAACCTATCAGCCTGTCCGAAATAACTTGACCACTACAGCAACGTGCGAAGCGCCTGCCCGGGCCGTTGTCCTCTATTCCGTCCGGTGCCCTGCCGCGCCGTAAACGCAGAAACCCCACCTTTTGGGGGTGGGGTTTCTGTTGCTGCTGGGGAGCCTGACGATTACCTACTTTCACACGGGCAATCCGCACTATCATCGGCGTGGAGTCGTTTCACGGTCCTGTTCGGGATGGGAAGGGGTGGGACCGACTCGCTATGGTCATCAGGCATGACTTGTTGTCGTGTCGCCTCTGGGGGCGGCACAACCAATCGGGAAGAAGTAGTGTCTGGTGATGCTCACCAGAGGAGGCGGGCTGTGTTGTTCGAGGCACAACACTGATCTCAACCTGGGTGTCTGTTGCCCCCTTCGGGGGTGGGATGTCCATAAGTGCCGAAGCACTGACGGTCATCGCAAAACACACCTGTTATAGGATCAAGCCTTACGGGCAATTAGTATCAGTTAGCTTAACGCATTACTGCGCTTATACACCTGACCTATCAACGTCCTGGTCTTGAACGACCCTTCAAGGGGCTCGAAGCCCCGGGGATATCTCATCTTAAGGCGAGTTTCCCGCTTAGATGCTTTCAGCGGTTATCTCTTCCGAACATAGCTACCCGGCGATGCCACTGGCGTGACAACCGGTACACCAGAGGTTCGTCCACTCCGGTCCTCTCGTACTAGGAGCAGCCCCCTTCAAATATCCAGCGCCCACGGCAGATAGGGACCAAACTGTCTCACGACGTTTTAAACCCAGCTCACGTACCTCTTTAAATGGCGAACAGCCATACCCTTGGGACCGGCTACAGCCCCAGGATGAGATGAGCCGACATCGAGGTGCCAAACACCGCCGTCGATATGAACTCTTGGGCGGTATCAGCCTGTTATCCCCAGAGTACCTTTTATCCGTTGAGCGATGGCCCTTCCATACAGAACCACCGGATCACTATGACCTGCTTTCGCACCTGCTCGACTTGT
Source organism: Paraburkholderia sp. RAU2J (assembly GCF_003634845.1). NCBI lineage: Bacteria > Pseudomonadati > Pseudomonadota > Betaproteobacteria > Burkholderiales > Burkholderiaceae > Paraburkholderia > Paraburkholderia sp. RAU2J. The sequence goes on along the minus strand of NZ_RBXG01000002.1, from coordinate 1,638,091 downwards.
CGGTCTCGCAGTTAAGCACGCTTATGCCATTGCACTATCAGCACGATTTCCGACCGTACCTAGCGTACCTTCGTACTCCTCCGTTACACTTTGGGAGGAGACCGCCCCAGTCAAACTGCCTACCATGCACTGTCCCCGACCCGGATCACGGGCCAAGGTTAGAACCTCAAACAGACCAGGGTGGTATTTCAAGGTCGGCTCCACGCAGACTGGCGTCCACGCTTCACAGCCTCCCACCTATCCTACACAGACCGGTTCAAAGTCCAATGCAAAGCTACAGTAAAGGTTCATGGGGTCTTTCCGTCTAGCCGCGGGGAGATTGCATCATCACAAACACTTCAACTTCGCTGAGTCTCGGGAGGAGACAGTGTGGCCATCGTTACGCCATTCGTGCAGGTCGGAACTTACCCGACAAGGAATTTCGCTACCTTAGGACCGTTATAGTTACGGCCGCCGTTTACCGGGACTTCAATCAGGAGCTTGCACCCCATCATTTAATCTTCCGGCACCGGGCAGGCGTCACACCCTATACGTCCACTTTCGTGTTTGCAGAGTGCTGTGTTTTTATTAAACAGTCGCAGCCACCAGTTTATTGCAACCCCTTCACCCTTCTGGCGCAGGCCAGTCAGGCTACCGGGGCGTACCTTATCCCGAAGTTACGGTACCAATTTGCCGAGTTCCTTCTCCCGAGTTCTCTCAAGCGCCTTAGAATACTCATCTCGCCCACCTGTGTCGGTTTGCGGTACGGTCCTGTTAAACTGAAGCTTAGAGGCTTTTCTTGGAACCACTTCCAGTTGCTTCTTCACCGAAGTGAATGGCCTCACACCCTTGAATTGCGCGCCCGGATTTGCCAAAGCGCCTTCTCCAATGCAAGGACCGGGACTTCCAACACCCGGACAACCTTCCGCGATCCGTCCCCCCATCGCATTTAACAATGGTGCAGGAATATTAACCTGCTTCCCATCAGCTACGCATTTCTGCCTCGCCTTAGGGGCCGACTCACCCTACGCCGATGAACGTTGCGTAGGAAACCTTGGGCTTACGGCGAGGGGGCCTTTCACCCCCTTTATCGCTACTCATGTCAGCATTCGCACTTCCGATACCTCCAGCACACTTTCCAGTGCACCTTCGCAGGCTTACGGAACGCTCTCCTACCATGCACATAAATGTGCATCCGCAGCTTCGGTATATTGCTTAGCCCCGTTACATCTTCCGCGCAGGACGACTCGATCAGTGAGCTATTACGCTTTCTTTAAAGGATGGCTGCTTCTAAGCCAACCTCCTGACTGTTTTAGCCTTCCCACTTCGTTTCCCACTTAGCAATATTTGGGGACCTTAGCTGGCGGTCTGGGTTGTTTCCCTCTTGACACCGGACGTTAGCACCCGATGTCTGTCTCCCGTGATTGCACTCTTCGGTATTCGGAGTTTGCTATGGCGTAGTAATCCGCAATGGACCCCACAACCATGACAGTGCTCTACCCCCGAAGGTGATACACGAGGCACTACCTAAATAGTTTTCGGAGAGAACCAGCTATTTCCAGGTTTGTTTAGCCTTTCACCCCTATCCACAGCTCATCCCCTAACTTTTCAACGTTAGTGGGTTCGGACCTCCAGTACGTGTTACCGCACCTTCATCCTGGCCATGGATAGATCACCTGGTTTCGGGTCTACACCCAGCGACTGAACGCCCTGTTCGGACTCGCTTTCGCTACGCCTGCCCTAATCGGTTAAGCTTGCCACTGAATGTAAGTCGCTGACCCATTATACAAAAGGTACGCCGTCACCCCCTTGCGAAGGCTCCGACTGTTTGTATGCATGCGGTTTCAGGATCTGTTTCACTCCCCTCCCGGGGTTCTTTTCGCCTTTCCCTCACGGTACTGGTTCACTATCGGTCGATCACGAGTATTTAGCCTTGGAGGATGGTCCCCCCATCTTCAGACAGGATTTCACGTGTCCCGCCCTACTTCTCGTACACCCAGTTCTTCCTCGCTGTTTTCGCTTACGGGGCTATCACCCGCTATGGCAGCACTTTCCAGAGCCTTCAGCTAACAGTGAAGATAAAGAGTACAGGCTGGTCCCATTTCGCTCGCCACTACTCTGGGAATCTCGGTTGATTTCTTTTCCTGCGGTTACTTAGATGTTTCAGTTCACCGCGTTCGCTTCGCATGACCTATGGATTCAGTCATGGATACTCCATTCGGAGTGGGTTTCCCCATTCGGACATCTTCGGATCAAAGCTCGTTTGCCAGCTCCCCGAAGCTTTTCGCAGGCTACCGCGTCCTTCATCGCCTGTGATCGCCAAGGCATCCACCACATGCACTTGTTCGCTTGACCCTATAACGGGTGTGTCTTGCGGCCCGCGTTAGCGCTTTAGCGCTTACGCGGGGCTCATCCCCGAAGGGGACAAGGTTCCCGAAGGACTCTCCAGTTCACATTCCGCTACAGGTTGAGTATTCGTGTTGCGCCGTATTCCAAAGCAATCTTTCGATCACTTAAAAAATACATTGATACAATCACAACCCTGATTCACCTACCCGCACACCCATCTCCAGGTGTGCTTTCGTGAATCTCTTTACTACTTCTTCCTGATTGTTAAAGAACGACAGCCGATCGCGCAATCCGTGATTGCGTATCGCTCTGACTGGCTCAATCGCCAATGCTTGTTTCACTACACCGCCAACTCCCGTTAGCGCATGCAGACAAACCAGCATTGAGGATTGGTGGAGGATGACGGGATCGAACCGACGACCCCCTGCTTGCAAAGCAGGTGCTCTCCCAGCTGAGCTAATCCCCCAGTCATGCAGATACCCCAGAGGTTTTTAGCCGGTCAGCTCACCAGACAAGACTTTGGTGGGTCTGGATGGATTCGAACCATCGACCCCCGCCTTATCAAGACGGTGCTCTAACCGGCTGAGCTACAGACCCCTGAGTCTGTCTTTTTCACAGCCGATAAGCGTGAGCGCTCAACACTTCTGACGCGCTTAGCTCGAGAAAGGAGGTGATCCAGCCGCACCTTCCGATACGGCTACCTTGTTACGACTTCACCCCAGTCATGAATCCCACCGTGGTAAGCGCCCTCCTTGCGGTTAGGCTACCTACTTCTGGTGAAACCCACTCCCATGGTGTGACGGGCGGTGTGTACAAGACCCGGGAACGTATTCACCGCGGCATGCTGATCCGCGATTACTAGCGATTCCAGCTTCACGCACCCGAGTTGCAGAGTGCGATCCGGACTACGATCGGTTTTCTGGGATTGGCTCCGCCTCGCGGCTTGGCAACCCTCTGTTCCGACCATTGTATGACGTGTGAAGCCCTACCCATAAGGGCCATGAGGACTTGACGTCATCCCCACCTTCCTCCGGTTTGTCACCGGCAGTCTCCCTGGAGTGCTCTTGCGTAGCAACTAGGGACAAGGGTTGCGCTCGTTGCGGGACTTAACCCAACATCTCACGACACGAGCTGACGACAGCCATGCAGCACCTGTGTTATGGCTCCCTTTCGGGCACCCCGGCCTCTCGGCCAGGTTCCATACATGTCAAGGGTAGGTAAGGTTTTTCGCGTTGCATCGAATTAATCCACATCATCCACCGCTTGTGCGGGTCCCCGTCAATTCCTTTGAGTTTTAATCTTGCGACCGTACTCCCCAGGCGGTCAACTTCACGCGTTAGCTACGTTACCAAGTCAATGAAGACCCGACAACTAGTTGACATCGTTTAGGGCGTGGACTACCAGGGTATCTAATCCTGTTTGCTCCCCACGCTTTCGTGCATGAGCGTCAGTATTGGCCCAGGGGGCTGCCTTCGCCATCGGTATTCCTCCACATCTCTACGCATTTCACTGCTACACGTGGAATTCTACCCCCCTCTGCCATACTCTAGCCCGCCAGTCACAAATGCAGTTCCCAGGTTAAGCCCGGGGATTTCACATCTGTCTTAGCGAACCGCCTGCGCACGCTTTACGCCCAGTAATTCCGATTAACGCTTGCACCCTACGTATTACCGCGGCTGCTGGCACGTAGTTAGCCGGTGCTTATTCTTCCGGTACCGTCATCCCCCCAGGGTATTCGCCCAAAGGATTTCTTTCCGGACAAAAGTGCTTTACAACCCGAAGGCCTTCTTCACACACGCGGCATTGCTGGATCAGGCTTGCGCCCATTGTCCAAAATTCCCCACTGCTGCCTCCCGTAGGAGTCTGGGCCGTGTCTCAGTCCCAGTGTGGCTGGTCGTCCTCTCAGACCAGCTACAGATCGTCGCCTTGGTAGGCCTTTACCCCACCAACTAGCTAATCTGCCATCGGCCGCCCCTTGAGCGCGAGGTCCCGAAAGATCCCCCGCTTTCCTCCGCAGAGCGTATGCGGTATTAATCCGGCTTTCGCCGGGCTATCCCCCACTCCAGGACACGTTCCGATGTATTACTCACCCGTTCGCCACTCGCCACCAGACCGAAGTCCGTGCTGCCGTCCGACTTGCATGTGTAAGGCATGCCGCCAGCGTTCAATCTGAGCCAGGATCAAACTCTTCAGTTCAAACCTGTTACTGTTTTTCGGTCTCTTTCGAAACCGGTCGCTCACTCAACGTACTGACGAAGTGTCCGACCATCTCCCGATGGTCAAACCTTCCTTTCATTACTGTGTGAGACTTGATACTTCCGCTTTTACGGCAGATTCCGCAGAATCCACCGTCGCGTCCCGCATCAAGCGCCCACACTTATCGGCTGTTAATTTTTAAAGATCGATCCGCTCACGCACAGCACCCACTTCAACCACCCGGCACCGCGTCGTTCTGCGTCGCTGCATCCGCAGCAGAGAAACGAGATTATGGAGAACGGCCGCCATGGCGTCAAGCCCCATCGGTGAATTTTCTTCTGGTCAGCAAAGCCACGCCTCCGGGCAAAGTCAAAAATTAGTTAGTTATCCCATTTTATCGAACACCCCGTTCGGAACCGCCGACGCGTAATCGACCGCAATAGCCTCGCACTAAAGTTTTCACTCCCGCCGCCGTCAACCAAGATATCCCGCCACTTAAAATAACCGCCCGACCATGGATAATCCTGTCGAGGAACACGTCGTGGAAAACTCGCCCGCCGCGCTATCTCCGGTGCTTGCCCCGGATGCGGTGCCGGTCGGCACGCCCCTCGCGTGGCCGATCGTCGACAGCGACGGCACACTGCTGTTCGCCAGCGGCACTACCCTCGCGAACACGGACGAGCGCAACTTCCTGTTCGGCCACTTTCACCCGCAGCGCGGTAATTTGCCGGACACGGCTATCCAAGCGCCGCCCACGGCAGCACCCTCCGCGGACTCCGCCGGCGAACTGACGCTAAAGGACATGCACCTCGAAATAGGCGCGTTGATCGGCGTGCGTTCACAACTCGGCAGCGGCGCGCCAATGCATCCATGCCGCATCATCGGTTTCGCGCCGAATCACGCGCTCTTCGTCACGCCGCCGTTGCAGCAAGGCCGCCAGCTATCGCTCGCGCCGGGCGAAAACGTCGAGATCGTCGCCATCGCCAGCCAGGCCGTGTTCCGCTTCGTCTGCACGGTCGAAGCGGTCTGCCGCGCGCCGTTCGACTACGTCGTGCTGTCGAAGCCCGGCGTCGTGCGCCGTCTGCGCGAGCGCAAATCGATCCGCGTTCAGGCGCATCTGGCGGTACGTTTCGGCATCGGCGAAACGGGCGATGCATATGAAGGACTCGGTCTGGCAAAGGGCATCAGCGCGCTCGGCATGTCGTTGAGTGCCTCGTGGACCCTCGGCGCGGTCGGCGAACGGTTGCGTATCGCGTTCCGCCTGAAGTCGGCGGAATTCGATACGCAGATCGAGACCAGCGCCATCATCCGCAACGTGCAGAAAGGCAACGCGCCGGGCGCCCCGTCGAACCACGGGCTCGAGCTGGATCGGCTCGACGCGTCCCAGCAGATGGCGATGAAAGTCTTCGTATTCGACCGGCAGGACGAGGTGCAGTACTGGTCGAACGGCCTGAAATAAGCGTATCGAAGCGGACCCACAGACGCACGCCCCGCTCAGACGCTCAGCCGATCAACTCTTCCGGCCTGACACGCCGCGCTCCCCAGGCATCCGCGAGTGCCTCGCAACGGCCGAGCCGTATCGGCCCCTGCTCGAAATCGACGAATACGACTTCGTCCGCGTCGAGTGGGCGCGTGGGTTCGTCGCGGGTGCGGCCATCGGTGAGAATCCACAGCCAACGCTGCTGGGCGGGCTTCACACGCGCACTCTGCGCGAGCAACTGTGCGGCGCGCCGGATGCCGGACATGAGCGGCGTGCCGCCGCCACCTCCCACCGGCCGGAGCCAGCGCTCGTTCCACCAGCGCGGCACGGCCGGGCCAAAACGCACGTCGGCATCCGTGCCGCCGAAACAGACCAGCGCAGCTTCGGCGCGCGCGGCGCTCGCGCGGTCGAACAGCGCGATCAGCAAGCCCTTCGCGAGCGCGAGACGCTGCCCGGCCAGCATCGAGCCGGAACAATCGAGCACGAAACAATGCAGCACGCCGCCGGGCGGTGCCTCGCGCACGAATTGCAGGTGCTCCGCACGCAGCGGCGCCGCGCGCTTCGCGGCAAGCGTTAGCGGCCAGGCGATGCGCGTACCCGACTTGCCGCGCGGATCGCTCCGCAGATGACTGCGCGAATTCGCACCCACGCCTTGTCGCCATCGAAAACCGCTGCGCGAGTCAGCGGCGGCGCCCTTCCGATGGCTCAGCGTTTTTTTGCGGCAAGCGGTATGACGCCTTTGACTTGCGTGGTCGGGGCCGGCTCGGGCGGCAGGTAGCCCCAGTCGTTCTCGTCGGCGCCGGGAGACGCCGACGCGGCATCCGCACCAGATCCAGCCGGTCGATCCGCATCGCCGCCCGCATCGGCTTGCCGCTGTGCTTCGCTCTCATACGCATCGCCACCTGCCTGCCCATCACGCTGATGACGCCGATGAATCAGCACCGCCCCGGCGACCCGGTCGACATGCTCCGCCGTTACCGCGACCGCCTGCTCCAGCGCGGCCAACGCCCGCGCCGCGCGCAGCATCACGAGATCGGCGCGCAGACCATCCACGGCCGCCTCGATGCACAACGCGCTGACGTGCGCGTGCACGGCATCGTCGAACGCGAGCTGCGGCAGCGCTTCGCGCGCGGCACGAATCCGCTCGACGTACGCCGCCTGCCGCCCCGCATAGCCCGCGCGAAAACCCTGCGGGTCGAGATCGAACGCGAGCCGCGCCTTCACGATCGCCTGACGCATTGGCGGCTCGAAACAGTTCTGCAACTCGACCATCAAGCCGAAGCGGTCGATCAATTGCGGCCGCAGTTCACCCTCTTCGGGATTCATCGTGCCGATCAGCACGAAGCTCGCGTCGTGGCTATGCGAAACGCCATCGCGCTCGACGGTGTTCACGCCGCTCGCCGCGACGTCGAGCAATGCATCGACGAGCGCATCGGGCAGCAGATTGACTTCATCCACATACAGCACGCCGTGGTGCGCTTTCGCGAGCAGGCCCGGCGAGAAGCGCACCGAGCCGTCGCGCAGCACGGTTTCGATATCGAGCGTACCGATCAGACGGTCTTCGCTCGCGCCGAGCGGCAAATTCACCAGTTGCCCTTGCGGCAGCAACTCGGCGAGCGCGCGCGCCGCGGTCGACTTGGCCGTGCCGCGCGGCCCGCTGACCAGCACGCCGCCCAGCCCCGGATCGATCGCGGCCAGCAGCAGCGCCTGCTGCAACGGCGCCTGGCCGATCAACGCGGCAAACGGAAACGCGGGCCGCTGATCAGGCCGCGGATCCCCGGCCGCCTGGTGGCTCACTGCTGGCGTCGCTGCATTCATGTCTGCATTCCTTCGATCTGCTGCTCGCTCGCGAGCAGATGCCCTTCGACTTGCGCACGGTATTCACCCGGCGCCTGCCACAACCCCCGCTGCATCGCTTCGAGCAGACGCTCGCAGACCGAATGCAACGCATGCGGGTTGTGCCGCTGCAAGAACCCGCGGGTATTAGCGTCGTTCAGATAAGCATCGGCGACGAGTGCATATTGATGATCTGCGATCACCCGCGCGGTCGCATCGTAACCGTACAGATAATCGACGGTTGCGGCGATCTCTGCCGCGCCCTTATAGCCGTGGCGTTTCACGCCATCGATCCACTTGGGATTGACCACACGCGAACGAATCACGCGCGCGATTTCCTCATGCAGCGTGCGCACTCGCGGCGCGCTCGGGTTGCTGTGATCGGCGTGATACACGCTCGGCTGAGTGCCAGCCAGATGTCGCACCGCCGCGACCATGCCGCCCTGGAACTGATAGTAGTCGTTCGAATCGAGCAGGTCGTGCTCGCGGTTATCCTGGTTCTGCAGCACCACGTCCAGCGCGGCGAGGCGCGCACCGAACGCATCGCGCGCTGCTTCGCCCGCGTGCTTCTGCGTGTACGCGTAGCCACCCCACGCCTGATACGCGTTCGCGAGATCGGCGTCGGTCTGCCACTGCTGCGAGTCGATCATGTCCTGCAGACCCGCGCCATACGCGCCGGGCCGTGCGCTAAACACGCGCCAGCCGGCGCGCCGGCGCGCCTCGGCAGCGTCCATGCCGCGCGCGATCAGCGCATCGCGCTCGCGCCGCACGCGCGCACGAATCGGATTCAGCGCTTCGGGTTCGTCGAGTTCGGCAACGGTCTGCACGGCGGCGTCGAACAGGTGCATCACGTTCGCAAAGGCGTCGCGGAAAAAGCCGGACACGCGCAACGTGACGTCGATTCGGGGACGGTCGAACGCTTCGATCGGCATGATCTCGAAGTCGGTCACGCGATGGCTGCCCGGCGCCCACTTCGGCCGCACGCCGAGCAGCGCGAGCGCCTGGGCGATGTCGTCGCCGCCGGTGCGCATCGTCGCGGTGCCCCACACCGAGAGTCCGATCGCGCGCGGATAATCGCCCTTGTCCTGCAGATGCCGCTCGAGCAACTGCTGCGCGGATTTCAGTCCGAGCGACCACGCGGCTTGCGTCGGCACCGCGCGCGTGTCGACCGAATAGAAATTGCGGCCGGTGGGCAGCACGTCGGGCCGCCCGCGCGACGGCGAACCGCTCGGCCCCGGCGGCACGAAGCGCCCTTCGAGGCCGCGCTTCAGATGCAGCATTTCCTGTGGACCGCAGGCGTCGAGCCTCGGCAGCACGTCGTCGCGCAAGCGCTCGATGACCTGCTCCGCTTGCGGCAGCGTACCGGCTGGCGTTATCGCGCGTGATATCCCGCCGTGCAACTCGCTCAGATCGCCCCGGTCGCCGCACACGCCGCTCAACATGTCCGCCGCCAGCAACTCGAGCCGTTCGCGCGTGTCGCCGCCATGCCGCCACGGCGCATCGCTCACCTGCTGCAACACATCCGGACGCGGGCCGTCCCACACCGCCGACCAATCCACCGACAGCGGATCGAACAGATGATCTATCCGCAGATCGCGCGCCAATGCGTCGATCAAGCCGGCTTTAGCGCCTTGCCCGTCGCCGACAGGAAAGCGCCCCAACGCCAGCAACGTGTCACGCCGTTGCACGCCGTCGGGCGATTGCCCGAACGTATGCAAGCCATCGCGAATCTGCGCTTCCTTCAGTTCGCACAGCCACGCGTCGACGCGCGTGAGCAGCGCGTCCTCGTCATCCTCGCCGCTCGGCTCCGCGAGACTCAGCTCCTCATGCAGCTTGTGCTCGACGATCGTCGCCAGAATGCTGCGCCGTAGCAGCTTCGAGCGGCGTGGATCGACCATCAGCGCTTCATAGTATTCGTCGACCTGACGCTCAAGATCCTGCAACGGCCCATAACTTTCGGCGCGCGTGAGCGGCGGCATCAGGTGATCGATGATGACCGCCTGGGCGCGCCGCTTGGCCTGGCTGCCCTCGCCCGGATCGTTGACGATGAACGGATACAGATGCGGCATTGGCCCGAGGATCAGATCGGGCCAGCATGCGTTGCTCAACGCGACGCTCTTGCCTGGCAGCCATTCGAGATTGCCGTGCTTGCCGACATGCACGACCGCGTCGATAGCGAACTGGTGACGCAGCCAGAAATAGAACGCGAGGTAGGCATGCGGCGGCACCAGATCGGCGTCGTGATAGCTCGCATAGTCGCCTTGCTCGCGCGAACGCGCAGGCTGGATGCCGACGAACACCTGCCCACACCGCCAGCCCGCGATCATGAAGCGGCCGCGCCGCAGCGTCGGATCCTGCTCGGGCGTGCCCCAGCGCGCATTCAGTGCTTGACGCGCGCCGGCGGGCAGCGCGTTGAAATGTGCGAGATAGTCGTCGAGCGCGAGGCTTTGCAGCGCGGGCCGCAGATCGCGCATCACCGGATCGTTGGTTACGCCTTGCGTGAGCTTCTTCAGCAGCGCATCGCCATCGGCGAGCAATTCGTCCGCGAGACGATAGCCCTCGTCGCGCAGCATCGCCAGCATGCCGACCACCGACGCCGGTGTGTCGAGTCCCACACCATTGCCGATGCGCCCTTCGCTCATCGGATAGTTGGCGAGAATCAGCGCGAGTTTTTTGTCCGCGTTATCGAGTGAACGCAGACGGCACCAGCGCCGGCTCAGTTCGGCGAGAAAGCCCACACGTTCGAGGTCCGGCTGATAACGCACCACGTCGACCTGGGTGTGCACACAGCGATACGCGAGCCCCTTGAAACTGATCGCGCGCGTGATGATGCGCCCGTCCACTTCCGGCAGCGCGATATGCATGGCGATATCGCGCGAATTGAGGCCGTGGTTGTCCTTGAGCCAGTCGTCGCGATTGCCGCCGCTCAAAATCACCTGGAACACCGGCGCGTCGCCGGCCAGCGCGAGCGGCGCGGGGTCGTCGATCGCGGACGCGGCGAAGGCCGTCGTGTTCAACACCAGCGCGACCTCGTGTTGCGCGCATAGCGTCTGCACGACGTCGCGGCTCATCGCATCTTTCAGCGACGTGATCGCGATCGGCAACGGATTGAGGCCCTGCGCTTCGAGCGCGTCGATCAGCGCGTCGAACACCGCCGTGTTGGCCGCCTGCAGATGCGCCTTGTAGAACAGGATCGCCGCGATCGGCGCGCCGGCTTGCCAGCGCGCCTGCCAGTCGGCGACGCTCGGCACGTCGTGCCGCGGATGATAGAGCGCGGCGGCCGGCAACGCGCGCGGCGGCGCAGGCTCGCGCCCCCAGCCGAACGCGCGGTGCGCGATGCAGCGCAAAAACGCCTCGGCGTTTTGCGGCCCGCCTTCACGCAGATAGCGCCAGAGCTGATGACACAGATCGGCGTCGGCGGTGCTGCGCGCGAGCAGGTTCGGATCTTCCTGCAAGTCGCCGGAAAACATCGCGAGCGTCTGCTGTTTGCGCTCCGCCAGCGCGACCACCTGCTCGATGCCGTACGGCCAATACGCTTCGCCGCCCAGGTGATCGACCACCACCACGCGCGCGTGCTGCAGCACATCCTCGAGATAGAAATCGACCGAGGCCGGTTGCCGCAGATACGTGACGTTCGCGAGCCGCACGCTGGGGAAGCCCTCGCCCAGCCGCGGAAACACACTCGCGAGCAGCGACAGCGTGGTGTCGGCGGAACTGAGCACGACGATGTCGGCGGGCTGCTGATCGATACGGATCACGCCCTGCGTATCGTCGACGAAACCGCCCGGCGTCGTGCGCAGCAGATGCATGAGTGCTTACGCCTCGCTGGCCGCGGCGCTCGACGACACGACGCCGAGCGCCGCGTCGAACGCGCGTTGCAACGCGGTCTGGTCGAGATCTTCGCCGATCAGCACGAAGCGGCTTTGCGTCCCTTCGCCGGGCTGCCAGCGTCGATCGAAATAGCTGTCGAAGCGCCGGCCCACCCCCTGGATCACGAGACGCATCCGTGCGCCCGGCAATGCGGCGAAGCCTTTCACGCGGTAAATCGTGTTCGCTTCGACGAGCGCTTGCAGCGCGGCGATCACCGCTTCGCGCGACGGCGCGCTCGCCTGCACCACCACCGAATCGAATTCGTCATGGTGGTGATCGGCATCCTCGGCGGAACCGTGATGATCGTGGCGCAAGTGGATCGTTTCTTCCGATGCCGCTTCGAGACCCAGCAGCGTATGCAGATCGAGCTGGCCCATTTGCGCGCGCACGATCTTCACCTGCGGCGCAATCTCTTCGCGGATCACCGCTTCGAGCGCGCCTTGCTGCGCGTCGTCGAGCAGGTCCGTCTTGTTCAGGATCACGAGGTCGGCCGACGAGAGTTGATCTTCGAACAGTTCGTGCAGCGGCGACTCGTGATCGAGATTCGGATCGGCCTTGCGCTGCGCGTCGACGGCCACGGGATTGTCGGCGAACTGGCCGCTGGCGGCAGCCGGGCCGTCGACGACCGTGACGACCGCATCGACGGTGAAGCTGTTCCTGATCTGCGGCCAGTTGAACGCCTGCACCAGCGGCTTGGGCAACGCGAGACCGGAGGTTTCGATCAGCACGTGATCGATCTGCTCGCGGCGCTCGACGAGCTTTTCCATCACGGGAAAGAACTCTTCCTGCACGGTGCAGCACAGGCAGCCGTTCGCGAGTTCATACAGTTGCCCTTCGGTTTCGACGCCGTTTTCATCGCAACCGACGCCGCAGCCTTTGAGGATTTCGCCGTCGATGCCGAGCTCGCCGAACTCGTTGACGATCACCGCAATGCGCTTGCCGCCCGCATGCTGAAGAATATGCCGCAGCAGCGTGGTCTTGCCGCTGCCGAGAAAACCCGTGACGATGGTGACGGGGATCTTGCGCATTTGAGTTTGCATCGTGTGGTCCATCCGTAGGCGTTGCACGGGGCCGCCGGTACGTTCGCGCGTCTGTCTGCATGGGCCGGCCGAGCGGACACGCACGAGGCGCACGCGCTGCCAAAGCCGGCTCGATCACAACACACGGGGACGAACGGCGGCGTCGCCGCGACAACGGTAAACAGAAAGCGGGTGTGAGGTCAATAACGCGCCGTCGCATCCCCGCGACGGGCATCCTGCGTATTCTGGCCGGTATCCGGGCTGGCGAAAGCGCCGCTTCCCCTTCCCGGACGAGTGATTTCTCGCCCAGTGGTGATATGCCGACGCGGCCTTGCGCGTGGACATCGAAGCCGGCTCCGCAGCGTCGGTCAATCCAGTCGACGCCACTTTTCGCTTACCGTTGCGGGGGCAGCACAGGTTGACCCGGTCCAATGCAGGCGGGCACCCTGTTTCCCGTTTAACTGCATGCGCACGAGCGCGCACACGAGCACCAAAGTGCGTGCGAGTGTAGGCCGGCGGCTCCGCGCCGTCAAGGAAACGCCGGCCGCAAGCGCTTATCGGACGGGGTGCCATGTGCTGTCGTATGCGCGCGTTTGGTGCCCGCACATGCGTTCGCGTGTGCAGTTAAACGGGAAACAGGCAGCGCGTCATGTGCTCAACCTGTGCTGTCCCCGCAACGGGCATTTACGTGAAAACCCCTATCCCTTGGAAGCCTTGTCAGGCAAGGGTTCCAGCCAGATGCGCTGGAGCCCTGCGGGGCGACTACATTGCCGTGGGGAGCGAGTGGGGAAGTTGCGGGATGTTTGCGGAAAGAACCCCGGCCGTCTGGGGGAATTCGTAAAGACCACTTGCCATTGGCGGCGGTTATGAAGCTGGGTCACCAGACACGCGCGAACGTCACAGCGGGCCGGATTCCCAGCGGGAAAGTACATCACTCGTCATCGTCTGCCCGGCGAGGCCAGTTGAGGGACGGCGGACGATTTTCCGGTTTCACAATTACCGGACGCAAGACAACTCCCGGACTCTTCTCGGCTTCGACAACATCGGCATTTACATTTCAGATTCGTCCGACTTCCAAAAAGGGGACGCAGCAGTAGCCTCTTGGATCCATTGTCCAGGAGGAAATTTAGCGAATGCCAACGAATCAAATCAGCGACGCCGTGAGCCTGTGATGCTCAACAGGAATTGTCCACGACGTCGTCTGGCCAGACAGACCGCGCGTCTGTCGAAAAACCGTGCGCTTTTGCTCGGCCTCCTCACGCTACTGTCTGGCGGCGTGCCAACGTATGCGGCAGGCCTGCTGCAACTGGCTGACGACGCATTCTCCAACGACGCCAAACTTGCGAGCGCCGAAGCGGCCTATCGGGCAGGACTTGAAAAGGAACCCGAGGCGCGCGGCGCGCTACTGCCTCATCTTTCCTTTACGGAATCCACATTCAGGAACACCGTCAATGTTCCCGGCCAGCCTGCGGCCGGCTATTCGACGGTCGGGTCAACGCTGTCGCTGAACCAGTCTGTTTTCAAGTGGGACGACTGGCAAATCTATCAGCAAAGCAGGCTATCCGTGATGGCGTCCGGCCTCGCCTTCGCAAGTGCAAAACAGGATGCGACACTTCGTGTGTCGCAGGCATACTTCGACGCGCTGGGCGCTAAGGACACTTTCCTGCTGGCCCAGGAGCATCAGCGTTCAGTCGCTGAACAACTGGCGCTCACACAACGAACATTCTCGCTAGGCGCTGCCACCGTCGTTGACCTTGATGAAGGACAGGCAGCCGCGGACGCTGCCGTGGCTGACCTTGCACATGCACAAGGCGACCTCGCGACCCGATACGCCGCCCTGCAAAAGATAGTGGGGCATCCTGTCGATGGCCTGGACCCACTCAATGACGATGCGGCGTTATCGCTTTCCATATCTCAGCCAATCGAAAACTGGGTGTCGGATGCCGAAACGTCAGGGCTGGACGTCAGACAGCAGCAGATCGCCCTTGAGATTGCACGACGCGAAATCTCGAAGGTCAATGCGGGATTCATGCCGAGCATATCGATTGTCGGCAATGTCAGTCACGGTAACGCGGCATTCATCAACGGACAGACAAACTTCAATACCGGCGCGAACCGGGCAACGTCCGGCGAAGTGGGAATTCAGATCAGCATTCCCCTGTTCGACGGATTCTCCACGACGAGCAGAAAGCGCGAGGCGCTCGCACTGCGCGACAAGGCAGACCACGATCTTGAAGACGCGCGCCGTTCGGCTGCGCTGGATGCGCAACAGGCGTTCTTTGGTGTGCGTGATGGACTGGCGCAGGTTTCCGCGCTTCGCACCGCGCAGCGGTCGGCTGAGACCGCCCTGCGTTCGAATCGCAAGGGCTTCAAGGTGGGTGTGCGGATCAATGCAGATGTCCTGAATGCCGAGGACAAACTGTTCAGCACCCGGCGCGATCTTTCAAAAGCGCGCTACGACACACTGATGCAATTTCTCCATCTCAAGGCAAGCGTGGCCCAGCTCGACGGCACGACGCTCGCGCAACTCGTCGGCAGCAGCGACGGGCAACCCGAGCAGCCAAACAAATAAAAAGACCTTCATGTTTCATGCAATCAAGCGACACGCGTGGTTTGCCGCGCTGTTTGGTGTTGCCAGCAATCTGCTGGTTCTCGCCCCCACGTTGTACCTCTTGCAGGTCTATGACCGCGTGTTGCCAAACCGAAGTCTGGAAACACTCGCCATGCTGATGGCTTTCATGGTCATCGCATTGCTGATGATGCTGGCCGTCGATGTGGTGCGCAGTCGCCTGTTGAGCGACCTCGGCCGGCAGCTTGCTGACCGCCTTGACCGGCTCTCACTGGCCGCGCGAATCGAAGCGCATGCGCGGCGCGTTCAATCGCCCGACATTGCAACGGCGCAGGACGTCGCTGCATTGCGGGCCTTCCTCTCCGGATCAGGGATCACCGCGTTTCTGGATATGCCGTGGCTTGTCGTTTATCTCGTTCTCATGTTCCTGTTTCACTGGTCGCTTGGCCTGATTGCGATTGCGAGCGCGGTGCTGCTTGTGAGCGTGGCGCTACTCAATGACCGGCTGACGAAAAACAGCGTGCGCGCCTACACCGCACATCAGCGCGAGACAGACCAGCTATACACACAGATCAACCGTAACGCGGAAATCGTGACGGCGCTCGGCATGAATACGGCCGTGCTCGATGCGTGGTCGTCGCGTCGGCGCATCGATCTCGACGCGCAGGCGCAAGCGGCCGACACTTCAGCCCTTAGCCGGAACATCAGCAAGACGCTACGTCAGGCGATTCAGGTCGTGATGATGGCGGCCGGTGCATGGCTCGTCATTAACCAGATTGCGACGGGCGGCGTCATGCTCGCCACCACCATCCTGTTAGGCAAGGCGCTCGCGCCAGTCGAGCAGATGCTTGGGAGCTGGAAGCAGTTTATTGAGGTGCGTCAGAGCTGGAAGCGGCTCGACGCGCTCTATCGTCGCCCACCCGTAACGCGACCAGTTGAATTGCCGCGACCTCAGGGACGGCTCACGGTCGAGTCGCTAACGTTCAATAGTCGCGGCGTGGGTGATCCGCGTGGGCGCATGTTACTCAGGGGTATTCATTTCGCGCTGACTCCGGGGCAACTTCTGGTGATCGTCGGTTCAAGCGCGTCTGGAAAGTCAACGCTATTGCGGTTGCTTGCCGGGTTGTGGGCACCACAGTCGGGCACGGTTCGACTTGACGGCGCAGATATCGCGCAGTGGCCGCGTGAATCACTCAGTCGCTTTCTCGGTTACGTGCCTCAGGACGTGGAACTGTTCTCCGGAACGGTTGCAGGCAACATCGCCCGCGACCCCGATCCGGCGAAAGCGGACGCGGGCGCTATCGTTCGTGCGGCGCAGCGGGCGCGCGTTCACGAGTTGATCCTCACCTTGCCAAACGGCTATGAAACGCAGATTGGCGAGGCGGGAGAGACCTTGTCAGGCGGCCAGCGCCAGGCCGTTGCACTCGCCCGCGCGCTCTATGGCGAGCCCCGGCTTGTGCTCCTTGACGAGCCGAATGCCAATCTCGATACGGACGGCGAACGGCTATTGAACAATGCCGTACTGCAACTGAAGCGGGACGGCGTGACGGTCGTCGTGGTGAGTCACCGGCAGACCGTCCTGTCGATTGCCGACCGCGTACTGGTGATACGCGGCGGCCAGATGGAGTGTTTCGGAACGCGCGAGCAGGTTGAAGCGTGGATGCGATCACGAACAAATCCGGTTGGACCACCTGCCGACAAGCCGCAACGCCAGGAGGCTCCGACGTCATGAAACTGGGACCAGCTATCCAGTCCGTTCGCGCCAGACTGACGCACCCTTTTACCAATGTGTGCGACCTTCATCCGTTCGACGATGGCCCGCGCTTGCCGCGCAGGACGATTACGGCTGGTTGCATTGTGCTGGTCGTGGGAGTGGGCGCACTCAGTCTGTGGGCCACGCTCGCGCCGCTATCCGGTGCGGTCGTCGCCGAAGGCGTTGTGCGGGACGATGGTGAACGCAAGACCGTCCTGCATCAGGAAGGCGGCATTATCAAGGCGATCCATGTGAAAGACGGTGATCGCGTCAAGGCTGGCGACCTGCTGATAACGCTGGACAACGTGCGGCCCGGGGCGGAAGTCGCCGCATTGCAGTCGCAACTCGATGAAGATGACGCGAAAGCGGCACGGCTCAACGCAGAACGCGGCCTGAAAAACGCCATCACGTTTCCGGCCCGCTTTACGGAAGACTCATCGAAGCCGGGTATTGCAGAGTTGATGCAGCGAGAAAAGACGCTATTCGACTCCGAGCGCAAGGCGCTGGCAGACCAGCTCGCGCTACTTCAGGAACAGGCGGCACAGACGCGTCAGGAGATTGCCGCCGTCACTGCACTCGTGAACACCAGCGAACAAAGCCTGGGCATTTCAAGGCAGGAATTGCAGGTCAACGAACAGCTACGCAGCGAGGGTTACGTCACCGAGACAAAGATGATGGAATTGCGTCGCGCTGCGGCTGACTATCAGTCGCGTCAACAGTCGGATGCGGCGGAACTGATTCGCGCACGGCAGAAGCAGACCGACCTCGATCTGAAGATTGCCACGTTGCGCAACGACTATGTGAAATCAGCCGATGGACAGTTGAAGGACACCACTGCGAAGATTTTGCAGATTACGGAGCAATTGCGCCCCGCACAGGACACCGATGCACGTACACGCATCACGGCACCGGTAGCCGGCGAGGTCGTGGGGCTTCGGCTGCATACGCTTGGCGCGGCTATCGGTCCACGCGAGCCGATCCTCGATCTGGTGCCAACAGACGCGCCGCTGATTATCGAAGCGAAGATCAAGCCCGACAACGTGCGTGAGATCACCCCGAACAGTCATGCCGATGTGAGGCTGACTGCGTATAACCCGCGTACCTCGCCAGTGCTGGAAGGCACCGTCGCCTATCTTTCCGCCGATTCTCTGAACGACAAAGAAACGCGGCAGCCGTTCTATCTGGCGCACATTGAAATTTCGCCCGATGCGGTGGCCCGTGCAAACCGGATCGCGAAAGAACCGATAGTGCTTGGGCCGGGATTGCATGCGCAGGTGTTTATCAAAACGCGGTCGCGTAGCGCGTTCGATTACCTGTTTGAGCCGGTATGGGATGGTATTCAGAAATCAATGCGGGACTGAAAAATAGAAATATATGAAATACAAAAAAACTGCTTTTTCAATTGTACTTGCCAGCTTACTGGTCGTTGCCTGCATGCACGTGTCGGGCACAAACAGAAAGATTGACCCCAATTCGCCGACATTCGGCAATCTGAATGGTGTGCCGATGGCTGTTCCGGCGAAATACCAGTTCTTCCCCATTGAGTACGAGGGTGATGATATCTGGAATGCCGAATGGCTGAAAAAGAATCGCAATCGCGTCCCGACACCGGACATGAAGATTCGTACTTTTTCATTACTGCTGCATCTCCCGGACTATGCGCCGTTCAATTCCGAAAATGGAGCTAGCTGGCGTCATCAGAAAAACCGTTACGGATTCAATCAGGACTGGATCACGGTTGGCATTACGTGGAATAACAACAGGGGGAAAATACATGAAAAAGGCTGGTTCAAGCATTACATTGACGACATCAGGGAAAGCAATGTCAAATTTTCTTCGGCCACATCTCACTATGAGATTGCACAAAATATTTACGGTCTCCACCATGAAGTGATGGTCGGGGCTTCCTCAAATGATCGCCAATTTTCCTGGCAATCAATGCATAAAGATTTTTACGCTGATATTCAGGGCCAGTCGGCCAAAATTGAATGCGAACAAATGGTCGTTCCGCCCTATGTGCCGACAACCTGCGAACAAACATTCATCATTCCGGAATTGGATTCCTTTGTCGATATAAAGTATAACCCACAGCACCTAAAAGATTGGAGGCAAATGCAAAAACAGGTAACTTCGATTGTAAAAACATTTGAAATCATTAAAAGCAAAACCGAATAAACAAATTAATCACATTTCAAGGAAAGCAGATGCCAAACAGCCTCAGCAAAGACCAGATCGGGTCACTCATCCAAATGGCCAACAATGGAAACCTTGTAGGCGTCTATCAGTACCTTCAGCAGAATGGGTATCAATATGCGGGACTTGCGCTTGGCGTCGTCACGGGGAGCACGGTAAGCGGCGCGGCAGCGCTGGGTTTTCTCAATACATCTGCCCAGATCAATGGTGTTAATCTGACAAGCACCCAACTTACGCAGATCAAAACCGAACTGACCAAGGATTACCTTAATCTTCTGCTTAACCAGGCCGTCAATAACGGCGGGACTACGAATACGGACATTACCTGGCAAGATGCTTGGGCCATCCACAACCAGACTTTCTACAATAATGGGCTCCCGAATGACGTCTGGACCCTGAATACACCATTCAGCGTACTTGACCCCGCTACCAGCCAGCAACTCTGGAATGATCTACTGAAAGATCAGAACGGTAGTTTCATTTCCACGACCGGTTCAATTCTCGAACTTGGGAAGGATATGGAAACCGCCTATTTCAACGCAACCAATCCGTCGGTAAAGGCCCAGATCGGCAACTGGTTTTCGAAGATCACGACCGACAACGTGATCGAAGGGGAAGCCGGGATGTTCTTCAACTCCGTGAAGGGCTTCCTGCTGAACAGTACGGATGGCGTGCAGAACTACACGAACCAAGACGCGCAAAGCATCGCGCAGCAGGCGTATCCGACACTCCAACTGGCGGGCGACGATCCGGATGCTACGGCCGAGGCATTGGCGCAGGCTCAGAAGCAGCAAAACCTGCGATATGAAATCACCAAATACTTCGGCGCAATGCCTGGCCCGCTGCAAATCCTGGACAACGGGACGACGCTGACGATTGCAAACAGCAACATGCAGGTGTCAATTACCGGGGGCCAGACCGTCGTCAGTGTCAAGGACGCATCCGGCAATATTAACGCCGCGGAATACAACCAGAGCGGCGTGCTGGTTGACTCAATGCACATCGGCTCAAACGGGGCTCCGACCGATAATACTGTCTATGACGCATCCGGCCGCGAAACGGAGTACGCGACGTTCGGCACCAATGGCCTGAAGACGCAGGACATCTTTTACGACCCGACCACAGGCCACGCGACAGAGCGGGATGACTACAACGCGGATGGTAGCGCCGTGGCGAACCTGTTCCATGCCGATGGCTCGCAGGACCAGATTTACTACAACGCTGCGGGTCACCAGACGGAACAGGCGAGTTTCGGCACCAACGGCAAGATCACGCAGGACATTCTCTATGACGCCACGACCGGGCACGAGACACAGGAAAGGGACTGGAGCGCGGACGGCAGTTCAGTTGCGCACCTGTACAACAGCAACGGCACGCAGAACGCAATCGCGTACGATGCATCCGGTCGCGAAACGGAATATGCGACGTTCGGCACCAACGGCAAGATCACGCAGGATACCTTCTATGACATCGCGACTGGCCGAGCGACAGAGCGGGATGACTACAACGCGGATGGCAGCGCCGTGGCGAACCTGTTCCATGCCGATGGCTCGCAGGACCAGATTTACTACAACGCTGCGGGTCACCAGACGGAACAGGCGAGTTTCGGCACCAACGGCAAGATCACCCGGGATATCGTCTATGACGCCGCGACTGGCCATGAGACACAGGAAAGCGACTGGAACGCGGACGGTAGCTGGACCACTCACCTGTTAAACGCCAATGGCTCGGAGAACGCAATCGCGTACGATGCCTACGGCCGCGAAACCGAGTACGCAACGTTCGGCACCAACGGCAAGATCACCCAGGATACCTTCTATGACGTCGCGACTGGCCGCGCGACAGAGCGGGATGACTACAACGCGGATGGTAGCGCCGTGGCGAACCTGTTCCATGCCGATGGCTCGCAGGACCAGATTTACTACAACGCCGCGGGTCACCAGACGGAACAGGCGAGTTTCGGCACCAACGGCAAGATCACCCAGGATATTCTCTATGACGCCACGACCGGCCGCGAGACGCAGGAAAGGGACTGGAGCGCGGACGGCAGTTCAGTTGCGCACCTGTACAACAGCAACGGCACGCAGAACGCAATCGCGTACGATGCAGCCGGCCGCGAAACCGAGTACGCAACGTTCGGCACCAACGGCAAGATCACGCAGGATACCTTCTATGACGCTACGACCGGCCGCGCGACAGAGCGGGACGACTACAACGCGGACGGTAGCGGGATCGCGCATATCTTCAACGCGGACGGCACGCAGAATTCCGCCATATTTGATCCGTCTGGACATGTCTCCGAATACGCGACGTTTGCAGCGAACGGCGCGCTGACTTCGGATGCCTTTTTCGACAAGAACGGCCGGGAGACCGAACTAATCGAGTTTTCAGGCAATCAGCAGATTGTCCACCTGTTAAATGCCGACAATTCGCAGACGGCAATTGTCTACAACGGCAATGGTCAGGAAGTCGAATACGCGAGTTTCAATACGAGTGGCCAGAAGACCGATGACTGGTTCTGGGACGGGCCATCGGGCCGGCTGATCGAATACGATCAGTACGGCAGCAACGGCAGCATGACCGCGCATCAGTTCAACGCCAATGGTACGCAGGACGCCATCATCTTCAATGGCAACGGTCAGGAAATGGAGTACGACTCTTACGACACCAACGGCAACCTGACGGGATTCACGCAGTTCACCTATGGCGTGGGCGGCGGTTATAACGCGGTCGCATATGGTCCGACCGGATATGAGACAGGATGGGCCGACTACGGCAGCAATAACATGCTTGTCTCGTCGGGTGGCAATCAGTACAACTTCACCCTGGACGACAGTTACGACAGCGGAAGTGACGACTACGACTTCGGATGGTTTGACGACACGTCTTACTCTAACGAATACGGATTTTACATTTAACCATGATTCTTAGTAATCCGTTGTAAGTAAATTCCTACGTTCGGCCTATTCTGTAGTACGAAGTTCATTGAGAGGGAAAGAAAACAAGGCGCGCTGAAAATCGCGCCTTCTTCAGCGGTGCGACCGGTGTTGCCTGTGGTCAGCGCGGCGCGGTGGCGGATTTTGAACCTGCTTTCGTTCGGGCCGGTCGGCGCGGCACGACGCCGACAGGGCTATCCGCCGCATCGCTATCTGAAGCGCTTCGTACAGCATCGGACAGCAGGTTAGCCGCATCACGGGCCGTGATGCGGCTGTGCGCGACGCCCTTGGCGTCTAGCGCGATGAGTCTGGAACAGTTCACTATCGCACTCGTTGCTCCGCTGATACGCCTCGCCCGGATCAACCAGCAGTTGTAGCAACGTCCGCTGCTGCGCCCTTTCTTCGTTCGTTACCGCGGGGCTCCGGCATACGGACGCCGCAAGCGTAACCAGCTTGTAGAGTTTTTCTCTCTGCTGGTCGCACAGACGGAAAGCCGCGAGCGCGAGCTTTTCGTATTGAAGGGCATCAACGGGCGGGCGCGAGGTGGATTGCGAAGGCTTGCTGGAATCGGTCATGTGCGATTACCTTACTGTCAGCGTTTTCTGGATCGCCCGACACTCGCCTGGTAGGCGGATCGAGTCAAGCAGTTCTCGTGTGATGACGATGCGTTGCATAATGCTGTTCCTTCTGGTCGCTTTCCGGGAGCCCCATGGGGAAACCGTGCGGAAGTCGCGGGGCGTTGCCATACGTTGCATTGCGGTGCTATACGCCGATAACCCTTTGATTTAAAAGGATATACGTTGTTATATGTCACCCATGCGCAGTATGCAAATTACCCCGCAACGGTAAGCGACCTGCGGCGCGCTGTTCGATCAGCCCTGCCGCGCATGCGTTTTTTCGATGCCACTGTCCGGCGAATCCGGCACGGGAAGGCAAAGCGCATGAGGCCGTCAGCCCGGATACCGGCCAGACGCGGAGGCGGCGCACGTCACGCCGCCAGCCGCCGGAATCCGCGAGGGACGGATGTGAAGGCGCTGAAACACGACGTGACGCGTCCGTTCGCGTATTCCGCATGAGCCGTACTCTCGCGGGATTCGCCAAGAACCGGCCGCGTTTTCGCCGAGCCCGAATCTGTCGCACCGCATGATTTCAATCTCCGCCATGGGACGCCGCTGCCGGCTCCCCCCCTTCCCGCCGGTTACGACATGGCGCGCGCCATGCCCGCCGCGATGAGCCGCGCGTGGCTGATCGGCGCGGGCCCCGGCGACGTCGAACTGATGACGCTGAAGGCCACCCGCGCGCTGGCGCAAGCCGACGTGGTGCTGGTCGACGACCTGGTCAATCCCGACGTGCTGCAATTCGCACGCCATGACGCGCTGGTCGTGTACGTGGGCAAACGCGGCGGGCATCCGTCCACGCCGCAAGCCGGCATCGTCGCGCAGATGCTCGGGCACGCGCGGGCCGGACGCAGCGTGGCGCGGCTCAAAGGCGGCGATCCGTTCGTGTTCGGCCGCGGCGGCGAGGAACAGCAGGCGCTGCATGAGGCGGGCATTGAGGTCGAAGTGATCAACGGCATCACGGCGGGGATTGCCGCGCCCGCGGCAATCGGCATCCCGGTCACACATCGCGATTACGCACAGGGCGTCGCGTTCGTCACGGGACACGGCGCGGGCAGCGGCGAGCCGGATTGGGCCGCCCTCGTCGCTACACGGATGACGCTGGTGATTTATATGGGCATGCGGCGCCTGAACGAGATCGCCGCCGCGCTGCTCGCGGCCGGCATGCGCGCCGACACGCCGTGCGCGGCGATCGAGTCGGCTACGCGTCTCGAACAGCGTCACGTGCTGGCGCGGCTCGGCGAATTCGTCGATGCTGTCGCGCATGCGGGGCTTGGCTCGCCAGCAATCGTGGTGATTGGCGGGGTGGCGTCGCTGGCGCTGGCTCGTATGGCGGAGACGGACATGGCTCATGCGGCGGCGGCTGCTCGCAGGGGCGGCTGCGACGCTCAGGGCGATTCTGTTGCTGGCGCCGCTACCGCCGCGGCCTCGACTCCCGGAACGGACCCCCAATGAAAACGCTGAGCGTCGGCATTGGTTGCCGTCTGAACACCTCGCCCGCGCAGATCGAAGCGGCCGTGCGCGCCGCGCTCGGCCCACATGCAATCGATCGGATTCGTGCGATCGCTTCAGTCGACACCAAAGCTGACGAGCCGGGTCTGCTCGAATTCTGTGCGCGTCACGCGCTGCCGTTGCTACTCTTCAGCCGTGAGCAGATCGCGGCAATCACAGTTGCGACACCGTCGGACGCCGTGCGCGAGCATCTCGGCGTGGACGGCGTCTGCGAACCGTGCGCGCTGCTAGCGGCGTCGTGTGAGCCTGCCGCGCTTGTAGCGGCGACTGTGCGTGGCGCACGCGTGGCGCACACCGCATCCGACGTGGGCGCAATACCGCCTGCCGCTCTTGCTACGTCCGCCGCACGTGCCGTCCCAATTGCACCGACTGCTCCCACCGCCCGCCTCCTCGTCTCCAAAACGCACCACGCTGACGTCACAGTGGCAATCGCCACGGCCGCGACCGACGCCAGCGTCGAACCACCCGACCACGCCCCACACCGACAGGACCTTCGATGAAGACCGACCCCGAATCGCATCAACGCATGACCGAGCGCCGACGCGAAGGCCACGAGAAGAAGCAGGCCAATGCGACCGTCGAAAAAGGCCTGTTGATCGTCAACACCGGCACCGGCAAAGGCAAGACGACCGCCGCGTTCGGCATGGCCGTGCGGGTGCTCGGACACGGTATGCGCCTCGGCGTCGTACAGTTCATCAAAGGTGCGCTACATACGTCGGAGCGCGACTTCCTCGGCGCGATCGCGAACTGCGATTTCGTCACGATGGGCGACGGCTACACCTGGAACACGCAGAACCGCGACGCCGACATTGCCACCGCCCGCAAGGGCTGGGACGAAGCGCGCCGGATGATCGAAAGCGGCGACTACCAGATGGTGATCCTCGACGAGCTGAACACTGTGCTGAAGTACGAGTACCTGCCGCTCGACGAAGTACTGTCGGTGCTGAATGCGCGCCCCGCGATGCTGCACGTGGTGGTCACCGGCCGCCACGCACCGGACGCGCTGATCGAGGCCGCCGACCTCGTCACCGAAATGCGCGTCGTCAAGCATCCGTATCGCGAGCAAGGCGTGAAAGCGCAGCGCGGCGTGGAGTTCTGAGCGATGTCCGAGCGGCCCGACGGCACGTCATCAGGAGCGGCCCAACAGGGCGATGCCTGCGCTTCGCGCGGGGCGCCCTCCCAAGGAACGTCTACCGGGGCCTCCGCTCAGGAGACTTACTCCGGAGCGCGCCCGAAGGAGAGTTCGTCGCGCGCCTGCCCCGCACTCTTCATCAGCGCCCCCGCTTCGGGCCAGGGCAAAACCACGATCACTGCCGGTCTCGCGCGCTACCACCAACGCTTGGGACGGCGCGTACGCGTCTTCAAAACCGGCCCGGACTTTCTCGATCCGATGATCCTCGCGCGCGCGAGCGGCGCACCGGTTCTGTCGCTCGATCTGTGGATGGTTGGCGAAGCCGCGTGCCGCAATCTGCTCGCGCAGGCGGCGGCCGAAGCCGATCTGATCCTGATCGAGGGCGTGATGGGTCTGTTCGACGGCACGCCGAGCAGCGCCGATCTCGCAACGGTCTTCGGCGTGCCGGTGCTCGCGGTGATTTCCGCGAAGGCGATGGCGCAGACCTTCGGCGCGGTCGCCTTCGGCCTCGCGCACTTTCGCCCGCAGGTGCCGTTTCATGGCGTGCTCGCGAATCGCGTCGGTTCGGCGCGGCACGCGCAGATGCTCGAAGAGGCATTGCCCGCCGGGCTGCGCTGGTGCGGACATATCGCAGCCAGCGATGAAATCGCATTACCCGACCGCCACCTCGGCCTGCACCAGGCCGCCGAGATCGACGATCTGGACGCGCGTCTGAACTACGCCGCCGACACGCTCGCCCAGACCGCGCTCACCGCCTTGCCGCCGCCGGTCGAGTTCGGCGCGCCGGTGCCGCAAGCGTTGCCGCGTCTGCTCGACGGCAAGCGCATCGCGATTGCCCGCGACGCCGCGTTCTCGTTCATCTATCCGGCCAACGTCGCGCTGCTGGAAGCGCTCGGCGCGCGGCTCGACTACTTCTCGCCGCTCGCCGACGAGGTCTTGCCCGACAACGCCCACGCGCTCTATCTGCCCGGCGGTTACCCGGAACTGCACGCCGCGACGCTCGCCGCCAGCACACGCAGCGCCGCGTCGATCCGCGCGCACGCGGCGGCGGGCAAACCGCTGGTGGCCGAATGCGGCGGCATGCTCTACCTGCTCGAGCGGCTGACCGACACGCACGGCGTCACCACGCCGATGCTCGGCCTGCTGCCCGGCCATGCGACGATGCAAACCCGCTTCACCGCGCTCGGCATGCAGCAGATCGACGGCCTGCATGGGCCGCTGACCGGCCACACGTTTCATTACTCGAAGCTGAGCAGCCCGCTCACGCCACTGCGCTCGGCCACCCCGCCGAACGGCGACGGCTCCGGCGAGGCTATCTATCGCGCGGGCTCGATCGTGGCGACCTACATGCACGCTTACTGGCCCTCCAACCCGGCCTTCACGGCCGCCCTGTTCCATGGCGAAGCCTTTTAGCGACTCCGAGCGCGAAGCCGTCTATCGCGCGATTTACGAACGCCGCGACATGCGCCACTTCGTGCGCGATCCGGTCGATCCCGCCGTGCTCGCGCGTCTGCTCGACGCGGCGCATCACGCGCCGAGCGTCGGCTTCATGCAGCCGTGGCGAATCATGCGGATCACCGATTCCGCGCTGCGCACCGCCTTGCACGCGACGGTCGAAAGCGAACGGCTCGCCACCGCCGACGCGCTCGGCAAGCGCCGCGAAGAGTTCATGAAGCTGAAAGTGGAAGGCATGCTGGAGTGCGGCGAACTGCTGGTGGTCGCGCTGATGGACGGGCGCGAACGCCATATCTTCGGGCGCCGCACGTTACCGGAGATGGATCTGGCATCGGTGGCGTGCGCGATCCAGAACATGTGGCTCGCCGCGCGCGCCGAAGGGCTCGGCATGGGCTGGGTGTCGCTGTTCGACGTCGACGCGGTTCGCACGCTGCTGCACATGCCCGAGGGCGCGCGGCCGGTTGCGATACTGTGCCTCGGTCATGTCGACCAGTTCTACAGCGAGCCGATGCTGGAAACGGAGCGCTGGGCGAGGCGCCTGCCGCTCGCCGATTGCGTGTTCGACAACCGCTGGCCGGAAGCCGACGCGCCGCCGCAATAACGCGCCCGTTACTGCGCCAGCGGCTTCACCGAAATCACGTCCGGCACGCCGCGCGCCTTGTCCTGCCGCAGCTTGACACGCCAGTCGGACGCATCGAACGGAAACTTCGCCAGCGCGCTTTTCACGAGCACCGGCATGGCGTGCAGCGGGTCCGCATCGCGATCGGCGATCACCGCGCGAACCTTGTAGCGCTCTTCGCCGCTCGTGCGCTCGAAAAAGCGCAGCGTCAGCGAATGCCGGTAAGCGGTGCCGCCGAACAGTGCGAACGGCGCGTCGGCTTTGGCGCAGTCGCTCGGCGCGCAATCCTTGCCGCCGACACCGACCGTGGCCGGCCGCGTGTCGTACGCAATCGACAGCAGATAATGCGCGGCGTTGCCCGTCGCGGTGGCGAAGCCGCGTTTGGCCAGTTCGTCGCGCAGCAGCGCCTCGAATTGCGGATGATCGGCGCTGGCATCCTGCGACGGCATGCGCGTGATCGTATAAGTCGGCTCGCCCGGCAGCCACGCCGCCGGATTCGCGCTGTGCACGTCTGCATTCAGCCCCGCGCAACCGCAGAGGCTCGCCGCGGCCAGCGCGGCACACATCAGAGTGGTTGTGTCCATCTTCTCTTTCCGAACGTTGCGTGTTGGTCCGTCATGAACGTGACGTGACGGGTGCGTCGAGCTGCGCGTCGTCGAGCGCCGGCAGCCAGATCGTAAAAGCCGTACCTTCGCCCGGCGCGCTGATCACGTCGACGTCGCCGCCATGGCGCGTCACGACGGTCTTCACGAAGGCCATGCCGAGCCCCGCGCCGCCCACCTCGGGCCGCTCGCTCGCGTGAAAGCGGCGAAAGCGCTCGAACAGCCCCGCCTGCTGCTCCTTCGGAATGCCGTAGCCCTGATCGCGGATCGTGCACGACACGCGCCGCGCCGCGCCCGGCACGATCGCCGGCGTTTCGCTCCCGACGCTGCACACGATGCGCGTATCCGGCGGACTGTACTTGACCGCGTTGTTCAGGATGTTGACGAGCGCGCGCGTCATCAGCGACCGGTCGACGCAGATCCAGTGGCCGTCGTCCTCGTGGCCGCAGCCGGTGTCCGTCTGCAGCGTGATGCGCTTCGCGTGCGCCTGCGGCCAGACTTCGTCGCTCGCGTCGATGATCAGCTCGGTCAGGCTCACCGGTTCGAGCACATAGGCTTGCGATTCGGCGCGCGCCAGTTGCACGAAGTCGTCGGCGAGCGTGAGCGCGCGTTGCGCATAGCGCTCGATGCGCCCCAACAATTCGCGCGCAAGCGTGGGCTCCGTACGGGCGCGCTCGATCTCGACCAGCGCCAGAATCGACGCCTGCGGCGAGCGCATGTCGTGCGACAGCAGCCGCAACGCGTCTTCGCGCTGACGCTCGGCAGCATGCAGCGCCGACACGTCGACGAGACCCGCGATCCAGCCGGTCGGCTCGCCTTGCGCGTTGGTGCAGGTCGCGTAGCGTAGCAGATGGTCGCGCCCGTTGGCGTCGCGCACCTCGACGCCGTGCTCCATCAGCGCGGCGAATTCGCCGCGCGCGGGATCGAGCAGCGCCGGCCAGTGCGCATGCGCGTACTGATTGTGCTCGGCGTCCGAGCTTGCGTCGCCGTCGATCGTCTTGACGAGCGTCAGGCCGTCCAGCACCGCCTGCATGTGCCGACCTTCGGGCAGCGGCGCGCCGAGCCGCGCGAAATGCGCCTTGGCCGCATGGTTCGCGATCAGCACGACGCCGTGCACGTCGCTGACCAGGATCGGCTCGGGCATGCTGTTGAGGCTGTCCCAGACGAAGCGCTTCATGTCCTGCACCCGCTGCGCGGCCTGCGCCATCAGCGCCATGTGCTGCTCCAGCACGTCGCCGCTGAACTCGCGGCCGCGTTGCGGCGTTTGCGGCAAGAGATGAGGCTCGTCGGCGAGGCGCTGCAGTTCTTCGCGCAGATAGGCCATCGTCATTTCAAGTCGCCGCCAGTTCCAGATCGGATACACGACCACCAGGCCGATCATGGCCGGCGCCGGCGACATCCAGAACCGCGCGCCGTACAGCCACCCGGCGCTGGCGGCCGCCGAGAGCAGCACGAGGCCGACCGTCAATAGCAATGAACGACGCGGCGACAGCACCAGAAAGCCGGCCAGCAGCACCGCGAGCGGCAGCAGCGACACCGCGAACACGATCCAGCGCCCGGCCGGCTGGATCTCGCGGCCGGTGAGCAATGTGTCGAGCACGTTCGCGTGGATGTACACACCGGGCAACGGTCCCAGCTCACCGGACACCGGCGTAGCAAAACGGTCGTACAGACCGGACGCGGTCACGCCGATCACCACGATGCGTCCGCGCAACTGGTCGGCCGGTACCTTGCCGGCGAGCACACTCGCGAAGCTCAGCCTCGTGTAGCTCTGCGCGTTCGGGCCGAACGGGATCAGGAAGCGGTCTTCGCCGCCGTCATCGCGGGCAGCCAGGTTCGCGGCCGCACTGACCGGCGCTTGCCGTGGCGACCGCCCACTCAGGTGCACGGTGTCTCGCCCGACCGCATCGGCGAGCGCGACCATCAGTTGCGGCCAGCGCGAGCCGGCGTCCCCCTCGAACTGCGCGACGCTGCGCACGATGCCGTCGCGGTCCACTTCGAAATTGATGTGGCCAAGGCCGGCCGCCGCCTGCGCGAGCGGCGCGACGGGCTCGACCGCCATGCGGCGCCCCGAGGCGTCGGGCGCGGTGAGCAGCACCGGCAGGTAGGTCGGACTCAGCGCGACCGCGTGGGCCAACTGGGCGTCTTCAGGATTGGCCTCGGTGAACAGCACGTCGTAGACCACGGCGGCGGGTTTCGCCCTGGCGATCTGTTCGAGCAGCGCCGCATGGACGCTGCGCGGCCACGGCCAGCGGCCGAGTTGCGCGATGCTCGCGTTGTCGATTTCGACCACGACGATGTCGGCCAGCGAAGGCTGCGCGCGCGCACTGAGAAAGTAGTCGTAGACCAGCAGATCGACGCTCGCGCTCAGCCGGCCGAGCGAAGCAAGCAGAATCACCAGAATGCCGAGGCAACCGACGCTCACCCATTCGATCAGGAAGCGCAGGCCGGCGCGCCTGCCGAGACGGGCACGCGGGTCGACGAGGCTCAGGCGCGTAGGAGTGGTCGGCAAATGAGTGCGGGTGAGGAGCCAGGGACTGGGCCGGCTCGCGGGCCGGCCTCGCCAATCTATCAGCGTCAGCGCGCGATCGTAAACGAGCGCACCGCGCTGCCCGTTTCGTAAAGGCGGCCGTTCTGGAACTGCTCGGCGATGATCGTCCAGTAATAGACGCCGGCCGGCAGATCGCTGACGACGAATTGGCCGCCCGACAGATCGGTACGGTCGACCACCGGCTGACGCAGATCGGGCGTCTTGCCTAGCACGAAGCGAAAACGCGTGTCGACGCGCGCCCGGCTGACGAACCAGCGGAACTCGTAGTCGTGACTGTTGGCACGCGGCCCGGCCGACGCCTCGAGCCCCACCTGACGCCGCTCGAACGCGTACACCTGCGGCAGACCGTCGAGCCCGTTGGCGGCGGTCGCGGCGATCCGCACGAAGTACGTGCCGTCCGGCAGATCGCCGAAGTCCGCATGCGGCGCGCTCACGCGCAGATCGCGGATCAGGTCGAGCTGATCGGCGTCGCGCGCGATCTGCACGCGGTAGCCGACGGCGTGGTCGGCCGGAACGAGATCGAACGCGACCGTCTGGCCGTCCTGCACCCTGGCCGGCTGGACTAGCGCCGGCGCCGGCAGCAGTTCGACCGGACCACCGACCGCGCTGCCCGAACGCGTGACGTTACCGAAGTGCGCCTTCACGAGCTGCTCGGACGCCTGCAGTGCCGCGCCGGGCGGCGGTGCGGCGTCCCGGCCGTTCTGCGCGGCCAGATCGACGCCGACTGCGCCGTCGAACACCGTCACCATGGTGGTCTGCGCGTCGCCGCTGTAGGTCACCTTGAAACGTGTCCCGCGCACGCCCGCCACCACCGACGGCGAACGGATCTGGAAGCGGTCGTCCGGCTTCGTCGCATGCGTGACCTGGCTCTCGACCTCGCCGTGATGCAGATCGAAGACGCGGTCGCCCGCGCCGGTGAGCGTGGTGCGCCGCAGCTTGCCGATGTCGAGTTCGCCATCCTGTGCGACCGTGACGAACGACCCGTCCGGCAACTCCAGCGTGACGAAGCCGTTCGGCCCGGTACGGATGCGGTCGCCTTCGACCAGCGTCGCGTCCGGTCTGAGCGGCGCATAGGGATTCTTGCCGAAGGCGCGCTCGGCCGGACCGCTGGTCGCCACCACGTGAGCCGTCTCCCAATCCTGCTTCAGGCGGTCGGCGGGCAGGCGCAATACGATGCCGGCCGGCATGCGGCGTGGCGCGGGCACGTGATTCAGACGGCTCAGGGTCGCCCAGTCGGCGGTGCGGTCCAGATAACGGTTGGCGATGTCGTACAGCGAGTCGCCTTCGCGCGTCGTGTACCGGACATAAGCCGGCGCCGTGGCCTTGGCGCGCGGATTGAGCGCGCGGGGTCCCGCCGGCCCGGCCGATGCAGACCCGCACCAGCTCATTGCAATCAGGCCGGCCATCAACAGCCAGCCGGCGGCACGACGGCCCGGCACGGGTACGCTGCAGCGTACCGTCGTAGTCAGGGAAAACGTCACGCCTGCCCCGCTTCCGGCGTTTCGTCCGCGGCGGCCGGCGGCTCGTTGGTCTCGATCCGTTCGAGCCGGTAGCCATAACCGTAGATCGGCGTGAGACGATAGCCGCTCTCCGGCCGCAACCCGAGCTTGCTGCGCAGCATCGACACGTGGGTGTCCATCGTGCGCGAAGGGATGTCGGTGGCCTGCTTCCAGATCACGTCGAGGATGTGAGCGCGCGACAGCGGCCGGCTCAGATGCTGGAACAGCAGCAGCGCCAGTTCAAATTCCTTCTGCGTGACGGCGACCGGCGTGCCCCGCACCGTCACGTGCTTGGCAGCCAGATCGAATTCGAATTCGCCGAATACTTCTTTCGTCGCCGCCGGCTTCAGGTAGTAGACACGCCGCAGCAGCGAGCCGACCCGCGCCAGCAATACGGCGGCCGATACCGGCTTGACGAGATAGTCGTCGGCGCCCGTGTTGAGGATCGACGTGATATCGGTTTCGCGGCCACGGCTGGTCATGAACAAAATCGGCAAGCGCTCGGAGAGGCTTTCGCGCACCCAGTGCAGCACCTCTTCTCCCGACATGTCAGGGACGTTCCAGTCGAGCACGAGCAGATCGAAAGTCTGGCGCCGCAACTGCCGCACCAGTTCCCGCCCCGCGCTGTATGCGTGACAGATATGGCCCGCCGCCGACAGCGTTTGGCAAACCAGATCGGCCTGAGCCGAATCGTCATCCAGAACTGCAATTCTCATAAAACCCCGCAACGCGAAATCGTTCTTCGTAACCGGTGGCCAGCTAGCCAGCAGACGACCGGGATGGCGGTGCTCGCACCGGCGATCCGGCTTCCCATTCAATCTCTGGCTCCAGCTTTTCGACTGGCGGTTCTTCCTCGCGCCCGTTTTCAGCATTGCCTCGGCCGGTTCCGACACAACGCTTATAGCGACCGACTTTATCCCACAGATTATTCAGAGCAGATCATCATAATCGAAAACCGCCATGCTTTTTTCGGACGCAGCTCAGCCGCTATCCGTCGCGGTTTCCGATTGAGTGCCGCTTTTACAGGTTTTCTTGAAGTCTCTGCGGCCCCGCCGACTGTGGATCTCGTCCGGGGCCAATCGGCGCTCACATCGGCTGGTCTCGCTCGCGCGCCGATTGGAGCGGTCTGCCTCATTTCAGATTGCTCCGTACTCGCCGCTCACCGATTTAACAATTTTCGAGTGAGTATAAGAATGATCTCAAAATAAATCGTTTAAACATTGTCAACTTGCGACAAAAGGCAAGCGGGAACGGATTGATTGCGGGTATCCGGCCATGGTTGTCAGCTAGGGAGTTTTATCTCAAAAAAGATCGCATTTGGCGACTATGGCGACTACGCCCAGTTTTATTGAGATAGCAGTGCGGCCCAATAAAACCCGGCGTTGAGGTTGAAGTGGCCTGGGTGCGCAAAAAAAGCGGCGTCACCTGACAGAGGCCGACGCCACTCAAAACAGACTACGCCCGCCGAACTACAGCCCTCACTTGCCGGCTTTGAGATGTATCCCGCGACAGTGCGGCCACAGCGCACCCACACGCCCAACGAGGGTCACCTCCCGCCTTCAATCTCCGGCATCGGCGCGAACAGCGCGTCGAGATCGTCATCCGAAAACTTGGCGGCACCCGCCGCGTCTTCAGAGAGGATGCTGTCGGCAAGTCCCGCCTTCTGCTCCTGCAACTCGACGATCTTTTCCTCAATGCTGCCCGCGGCAATCAGCTTGTAGACGAACACCGGCTTGTCCTGCCCCAACCGGTGCGCGCGGTCGGTCGCCTGGTTTTCGGCGGCCGGATTCCACCACGGGTCGTAGTGGATCACCGTGTCGGCGGCAGTGAGGTTCAGGCCGACGCCGC
Organism: Paraburkholderia sp. RAU2J; assembly: GCF_003634845.1. NCBI lineage: Bacteria > Pseudomonadati > Pseudomonadota > Betaproteobacteria > Burkholderiales > Burkholderiaceae > Paraburkholderia > Paraburkholderia sp. RAU2J. Next base: position 1,604,076 of record NZ_RBXG01000002.1, on the reverse strand, counting down.
CCGCCTTGAGGCTGATCAGGAACAGCGGCACCTCACCCTGCTGGAACCGTTCGACGGGTGTGATGCGATCGGCCGTGTCGCCGGTCAGGATCACATAGGGAATCGCGGCTTCGTCGAGCGCTTCGGCGATCAGCGACAACATGCCGGTGAACTGCGAAAACAGCAGCACGCGACGGCCTTCCTCGATCAACTCGGGCAGCATCGACAGCAGCAGATCGAGCTTGGCCGAACGCATCGCGCGTGCGCCCTTTTCAACTTTCTCGATTTTTTCCCTGCCCGGCCTGGCGGAATTTCCAGCCGCCTCATCGTCCGCCTGCGCCGCCGCGCCGTTTGCCTTCAACATCCTGACAAGCCGCGGATCGCAACAGACCTGGCGCAGCTTCAGCAACGCATCCAGCACGATGATGTGACTGCGCGCGAGCCCCTGAGCGCTGACCGCGGCGCGCACCTTCTCCTGCATCGCCGTGCGCACCGTTTCATAGAGATCGCGCTGCGCGCCCTCCAGATCGACCGAACACACGATGGTGGTCTTCGCCGGCAACTCCTTCGCGACCTCGTCCTTGCGACGGCGCAGCATGAACGGCCGGATGCGGCGCGCCAGCAGCGCGCGGCGCACATTGTCGCCGTTCTTCTCGATCGGATTGCGCCAGCGCCGCGTGAAGTCTTTTTGAGTGCCGAGGAAACCCGGCAGCAAAAAATCGAACTGCGACCACAACTCGCCGAGATGATTCTCCAGCGGCGTGCCCGTCAGGCACAGCCGATGTCGTGCGCGCAAACCACGGATCGCCTGCGCGGCCTTGGTGGTCGCGTTCTTCACGTATTGCGCCTCGTCGAGAATCAGCTGGTGATACTCATGCTCGGCGAGCACCTTCTGATCGCGCCATAGCAGCGCGTAGGTGGTCAGGATCAATTCGTGTTCGCCGATCTGCTCGAAGCGCTCCTTGCGCTGCGGGCCATTGAGCACCAGCACCTTCAACTCCGGAGCGAAGCGCCGCGCCTCCTCGCGCCAGTTGTGCACGAGCGTGGTCGGCACGACGATCAGCGCGGGGCGGCTCAGACGTCCCGCTTCCTTCTCGGCGAGGATGTGCGCGAGCGTCTGCACAGTCTTGCCGAGCCCCATGTCGTCGGCGAGCACGCCGGCGAGATCCTGTTCGCGCAGAAACTGCATCCAGTTGAGGCCTTGCTGCTGATAAGCGCGCAGCTCCGCCTTCAGACCGCGCGGCACCGGCACTTCGCGCAGGCCCGGGCCCGCTTGCAGACGCCGCGCGAGCTGACGGATCGAAACGTCGCCGCGGAATTGCCAGCGGCCGGTGTCGTTCAACGCCTCCAGCCGGCCGGCGTCGACCGACGGCACGCGCAGCGGCGCGCCTTCGGCGAGCGTGCCGCCGAGCGAGTCGAACAGATCGACGAGCACCCGCACCACCGGCTTCAGACGATCGGCACGCAGGCGCAGCCGCTTGTTTTCCTCCGTCTTCAGTTCGATCGGCTCATGGTCGGCGATGCTGTCGAGCCCACCGTTCAACCAGCGCCGGTCGCGCCGGAACAGATCGGCGAGCAGCGGTTCGAGCCGCACGTTGCGCTCGCCGATGCGGATGCCCATCTCCAGATCGAACCAGCCGTCGCCGGCCTGATGTGCGGTGCCGTCGATCGCATCGATCTCGATCACGTTGTAGCGGAACGCCGGCGCCATCGTCACGCGCCAGCCTTGCCGCACGAGTTCCGGCACGGCATCGTTGACGAACGCGGACCACGCGTCGGCGTCGGGCAGGCCGAGCATCGTGTCGGGCAACAGCCGCGACGTGTAGACCCGGCTGGTCGGGACTTTCTGCAGGCCGGTCTTGCGCAGTTCGAGCAGACGCTTCTTCTCGGCCTCGTAGCGCCGGCGGATATGGATCACGTCGCCGCCCGGCATCGGCACCAGCGTGACGCTGCTGTCGACGTTGATGCTCACGCCGTCGTAGTCGAAGCTCACGCCGGCCAGTTCGACCGCCTGCGGGTTGCGCTGCTCGGCCTTTCTCGCGGACGGCAGCGCGTGGCTGTTGAGCGTGAGCACCGGCACCGGCTCGACGTCGATCACGCGGATCGCGGACGCGTCATGGGTGGGCGGCAGCGGCAAGCCGGGCGCGATCTCGCGCAGCACCGATGCGACGAGCGGCGCTTCGGCCAGCGAGATCGGCGGCATCGCGAGGTAATCGGGCAACTGTTGGAACGGCAGCGACGACTGCACGATGCCCGCTTCGTTCGCGACGCCGTCCACGTACCAGACCGGCTCGGTCGGCAGGACCATCGACGCGCGCGGTTCGGTGCACAGCACGGGCCGCAGCCGCTGGTCGGCGAGCGGCTCCCATTCGATCCGGCCAGGGCGGTCGGCGGCGCGCGACAGCGGCACCGGTCCGGCGCCGCCCGGCGCGGCTTTGAAGTCGAAGAACAGGCGTCCCGTCGCGATCAGCTTCTGCAGCATCTCCGCGCCGTTGGTGCCGCGCAGGATGAATTGGCCGAAGTCCTCGCGCGAGCGGCCGAGCCAGAGACCGCGCAGGATCGACAGGTCTTCGTCGGAGACGAATTTCGGTTGTTTGAGGAGCGCGGCTTCCACGTTGTCCCAGGGTTCGTCGACTTCGACGACCATGCCGTCCGGATTGCAGCGCGCGCGGTACAGCACGACCTCGTGGCGCATATGAAAGTTCGACCAGTTCAGCCGGTACGCAAGCGTCTGGGTGCGCTCGGCGCCGGTTTTTTGCGTGATCGCGTCGGCGGCCTCGGCGCGGGCGCGAAAACGCTCCAGCCAGCTCACCAGTTCGGGGCGCACGCCGGCCGGCCGGGCGAGGTTCCCGAGGGGTTCCGGCGGCTGGCTGCGTGGCGGCTCGCTGTCGTCCGCCCCTTCGTTCGGCTCGATGTCGATGATGTGGTCCATCTCGTCGTGATACTCGAGTTCGGCGAGCAGCAGCGCGGCGACGTGCTTGCAGTCGCGGCCGACCGGGCAGGTGCAGTCGCTTTGCGCCCACGGCGAACCGCCGTCGGTGCGGAATCGCACTCGCGTTCTGTACGGCCGCGGCTGCGTGCCCTGGACGTCGCCGCTGAGCGTGGCGCCCTGCCACTGCACATGGGTGACCGCGCCCACCGAGCGCGCTTTGGCCACGGTCCGATCACCGAGCCATTCCGCAATCCGTTCCCGATCAAAGAAAACTGACGACATCAGCGTCCATTCCTATTCAAGCCGGCCGAGGCAATCGCGCGTGGATCGTGAGGCTCGCCGGAGCGTGCGTCGATGCGGGTGTCGGCGATGTTCCGCGCGGCTGCGATTGCCTGTGATAGCCGGCCATTTTACGCGTTGGAGGGGATTGGCTGTGGGGGGCGGAGTTGGGGCTTGGGGCTTGGGGCTTGGGGCTTGGGGCTTGGGGCTTGGGGCTTGGGGCTTGGGGCTTGGGGCTTGGGGCTTGGGGCTTGGGGCCTCGGGCCTCGGGCTTCGGGCTTCGGGCTTCGGGCTTCGGGCTTCGGGCTTCGGGCTTCGGGCTTCGGGCTTCGGGCTTCGGGCTTCGGGCTTCGGGCTCGCGGCCCACAGCTCACGGCTTCGGACCAGTGGGCGTTCAGACTCCGGCTTCCGGCTCGGAACCGCCGAGGTTCGGAGCGTCACGCCGTGGCCCGGGGCACGCCGGAATCGCCCGGCGAGCCACCCGCTACGCGTAGCGAAGGCCGCATATCAAAGCACCATGCGCGGCGCGCCCAGTATCACCAGCCATCTTCCGGCGGCCCCCTCACATCAGCAGGCCCCAGCCACAAACCACTACCGCCCCCCGCGCGCCATACTCGAAAACACCCCATCCCGCCGGATCAACCCATGAAACAGCGCAGCGGCCAGATGCAGCAACACAGTCGCAAACAGCGCGAACGCCAGCCACGTGTGCAACGCACGCAGCACCGCGAACAACTCGACGTTATGCGGCGCGATCGGCGGCAAATGCAGCGGTCCGTATAGCGTGACCGGATACCCCGCCGCGGACAGCATCGCCCAGCCGATCAACGGCATCACCGCCATCAGCACATACAGCACGAGATGCGAGGCCTTGGCCGCGATGCGCTGCGGCGTCGCCATGTCGGCGGGCAGCGGCGGGCTGCCACGAGTGAGACGCACGCCCACGCGCAGCACCACCAGCAGCAGCAACGCAATGCCGAGCGGCTTGTGGATGGCGATCAGCGTGTTGTGGGCGCGCGAAACGCTCGCCACCATCCCCACGCCGATGAACAGCATTGCGACGATCAACGGCGCCATCGTCCAATGCAGCAGCCGTGCGAGCGGACTGAAATGGGTAGGCGTCGGGCTCATGAGCGGTCTCCGTGGGTCTGTGTTTGATGAACGGCGGGGTGCAGCGTCTCTTCGCGCGTGCGTCGCTGATACGACAGCGCATACGCCGCCGAACGCGCGGCGAGCAACGGATCGTCCGATGGCGCGATGCCCGCCGGCAGGATGGTCGGATCGAAGTTGATGTCGCGGCACGCGCCGTCTTCCTGCGAGCTGGCGCGCTCGAGCACCAGCGTGCCTGCATCGACCTGCTGCCGATCGTTGGGCCATTGCAGCGTGGCGTCGTCGGTGGGGTCGCCCGGTTGCGCGACCGTCAGGATCAGATGCCAGCGCAGCGGCCCCTTCTCAAGACGATCACCGAGATCGGCCTGGAGGAAATTCTTCGCGGCCTTTTGCGCATCGGTGATCGGCGCGTACGGCGTCTCGGGCACCATGGCCCAGCGCACGGCGCGCGTCGTGTTGGAACCGTCGGTGAAACGGAATGCGTTGATGCCATAGTACGCGGCATTCGCGAGACTCGACGAAGGCGGATGCGCCTTCACCCAGTTCTGGAACGGCGCAGTCTCGGGATTGGCCGCGTAGAACGCCTTGAGTTTCGCCGGGTCCGCTTTGCCGGTCGCCGAGTCGGGCCGCGCGGCGAGCAGCTGCTGATAGAACTGCGCGGGCGTGTGCACCGCAAAAACGGGCGTCGAATTCATGCCGGTGCGCCATTGCTCGCCATTCGCCAACTGGAACTCCAACGCGAGGCTGCGCACGGGCGAACTGATGTCCGGCGCGGACGGGTTGCCGCCTGGCACCGCGAAGCGTCCCGTGACCGGCGTGCGCCCCGGTGCAAACACGGCTGCGCGCGACAGCGCCGCGCCGTTGCCGTTGCTGTCGAAATACCCTTCGACGCACAGGCCCTTCGCATGATTGCGCCGGTAGCCCGGATGCGGCTGGCCGGCCACTGTTTCGAACGTATCGATGAAGCGCGATGCGCTCAAACGTGCCGGTGTGAGCCAGCCGGCCGTGTAGGCAAAGCCGCCGGCCAGCGCCAGCACGACCGCGCCGATCGCGGCGAGCCGGCATGGCACGCAGCCAGGCCCGGATTGAGGAACGGGAGGTTGTGTCACGAGGACTCCTTGTCGGATAGATGCACCTACCGGCTAACACGCACGGCGGCGATCTATTCCGCTCGACACCGGCGCGCCCGTTCCAGCCGCGCGCCGGCTGCCGTTACGTCAATTGACGCTGCCTGCCGACGCGCCACCACCGTTCGCCACGCTGCTGGCCGCCGCCGCTTTCGCGGCGAGCGCTTCCTTGCGCTGCTGAACCTGTTGCGCAAAGATCGGATTGACGTCCGGGTACGACGCATCGGTGATGTAGTCGAGGCCGTTCTGCTGCGCCTCGATCAATTCCTGATACACCTCGGCACGTGTCTTGCCTTGCGCAAAAGCGCTCGACGAAGCAGCGAGAACGACGACGGACAAGGCGGCAAATGCGAGCTTCTTCATGATGGACTCCAATGAGTGTTGTGCGGGTTCGCATCAGGGAGAACTACGGCGTGGCGGCTTTTATTCCTGTGTCGACGGCACGAGAAAAACATATCTGGAAAGCGGAATAAAAGCCTGCTCACCGGGGTTTGCACGCACGCTTACTCGCGATTCGACGGCCGCAGGAAAGCAAAGGACGCCGCACCGTTCGCTCATCGCGCGCTTCATGGCATCGAAAAATGACCCACGGCCTGGTGGCGCGGAATAAACCCTCGCCTGCCCGTGTTCGCCCTCGATAGCAGCACTGCGACCACCACCGACACCATGACCTCCACCGACGTCCCTCCCGACTCGCCGCTTTCCGAAGCCGACATCCAGGCCTACGCCGACGGCACCCTGACGCCTGAGCGCGCGGCCTCCCTGCGCGACTATCTCGACAAGGACCCGGTGGAAGCGCGGCGGGTGGCGTTTTACGGCCGGCTGAACGCGCAGATCCAGCAGACCTTCCCCACCGGCGACGAACTCGTGACGCGCCCTGCCGACCGAACGCACCGCGCGTTCGGGCGCGTCAAGCCTGCGGGACGCCGGCGCAAACTGGTCGGCGCATTGGTGGCGCTCGCGCTGACGCTGGCGGCCGCGAGCGGCTGGCTGGCTGCGACCCAGGTATCCGCCCAGGCGCTTAACAACGCCGCCGTGATGGCTTTGGCCGAAACGGCGGCGACGCCGTTTTCCGCGGCGTCGCCGACGCGCGCGAACCCGGCCGCGCCCGAACTCGGCGCGATCGGCCTGCGGCTGGTCGGCCAACGCGTACTGTCGCTTGGCCCGTTGCAGCGCGCCAGCGAGTTCATCTATCTGAACGGCGACAACCAGCCGGTGGTAGTGATATCGACGCTCGCGCTGCTCGCGCCGGCGCAGCCGCAGTGGGCCGCGCGCCGCGTCGGCGAGATCCGGCTGTTGAGCTGGACCGCGCAGCGCCAGCGCTTCGTGGTGGCCGGCGACGCCCACACCCACGGCCTGATGCGCGCCGCCGACGTGATGACCGCGCGATGATGCCGGCAGCGCGCCACAATCTCGCGCACTGAAGGGGAATAGAATGCACTCCCCCGTGTTTGCCATTGGAATGCGCCTGGCAGTCCGCGCGACAGCCGCCGGCCCTACGCCCGATCGACGCCCCTTCATCGGACCCGCGATCGGACTCACCATCGGACTCACCATCGGGATCAAAAATGGATGTGCGTGACGAGTTGATGGAGCATGTGCCGCGCTTGCGGCGCTATGCGCGAGCGCTGATCAACAACCGCGATCTCGCCGACGACCTCGTGCAGGACACGCTCGAACGCGCGCTCGGCCGCACGGGCATGTTTCAGCCCGGCACCGACCTGCGCGCGTGGCTCTTCACGATCATGCACAACGTGTTCGCCAATCAGGCGCGCAAGGCGTCGGCGCGCGCCGTTCACGTGGCCGTCGATGACGACAGCGTCGCCGAGAGCGAATTCGCGGTGCCGTCCGAGCAGGCCCGTTCGCTGGAAATGCGCGACCTCGACTACGCGTTGCAGCGTCTGCCGATGGAGCAGCGCGAAGTCGTGCTGCTGGTCGGTCTCGAGGAAATGAGCTATGCGGACGTGGCGCTCGCGTTGAACATCCCGATCGGCACGGTGATGTCGCGGCTGTCGCGCGGACGCGAGCGGCTGCGGGCATTGATGGCGGGCGCGCAGCCCGGTGCGAAATTACAGGTGGTGCGATGAGCGACCAACAGATGCCGATCGGCGAAGAAGACCTGCACGCGTACGTGGACGGCACGCTGTCCGACGAACGCCGTGCCGAGGTGGAACGCGCGCTCGAACAGAACCCCGAGCTGGCCGCACGCGTCAGCGATTATTTTTCGCTCAACAACATGTTCCATGAGCGCTATGACCGCGTGCTCAGCGAGCCCGTGCCGAAGCGCCTGCAAGCGAGCGCGCCGCGCCGCTCGCGCATTGCCGCCAACTGGCCGCAGTTCGCCGGCATGGCGGCGGCGCTGGTGCTGGGCATCGGCATCGGCTTTGGCACGCACATGGGCCAGGACGCCGTCGGGCCGGTGGCGATGGGCCGCCCGGACACGCGTCCGGTGAGCGCGGACAGCAGCGAAATGTTCGCGCGGCAAGCTGCGCTCGCGCACGTGGTCTACATGCCGGCGATCGACCGGCCGAAAGAGATGAGCGCCGATCACGAACAGGACTTCGTGCAGTGGCTCGCCGAGCGGCTCGGCACCAACGTGCATCCGCCGGTGCTGTCGAAGAGCGGCTTCAACCTGTCGGGCGGCCGCCTGTTGCCCGGCGCCGATGGGCCCACCGCGCAATTCATGTATCGCGGACCGAATGGCGAGCGCGTCACGCTGTGCATCTCGCATCGCAAGGTGAACTCGAACACTACGGCGTTCCAGTTGTATCAGTCCGGGCCGGTGAACGTGTTTTACTGGGTCGACGGCGATTTTGGCTACGCGGTGTCGGGCGGGATCGATCGCAAGCAGTTGCTGCAGCTTTCGCACGACGTGTACTCGCAGTTGACGGGGGCGGCGCCCGGCTGAGGCCGGCGTGCCGTATTATCGGCGAGTTGCTGCCAGCTCGCGATCGATCTCAACGATCTGCTGCTGGAGATACGTGAAGTGCTCGTGTAGCCGCTCGAGAATCGCGACAAGCCGGGGCGGGAGGGAATGGAAGCTGAGGAGTTCTGGAAGTCGCGCACCGTCGGTCTTGCCGACCGGCAGGCTGACACCGAACTCCAGCAGGAAACCATTCATCTGGTTGATCGTCCTCGTTCGATCCCTCGCTATCGATTCACGAACACGGTGTAGCACCGAAAGCGTCTGCTGCGACTCGGTACGATCGCTATCGGGTCGACCGGTTGCGTCGCGGATGGAAAGGATATCGTCGTTGGGCTTGGCTTCGCGAATCCGTTGAAACCTTATTAACGCTCGCTAAACGCCCCCTGGTGCGCGACGAGGGCTGAGCCGAACTCATCTTGAAGGCTCCCAACACCCGGCTTTTTTTCTTCGGTCCCAGCTTCAATTCGGCTTAAGAAGATTTAAGCATTCTGAAGTTCAATAGAGGCATTGACGCCGTACGATTGAAGCTGCGATGCATGGCACGCATCGTCAGGACGACACTTCCCTCAACATCGCAAGACCGGAGAAACACTTGGCAAATCCAACCGAAATCCCATCGGCGCACCGCAGGCAACTGCTCGTTGCAGGCGCGGGTGCAGCCGGCGCGGCGGTCGCGGCGATGGCCGCGCCGGGCGTCGCGATGGCCGCGGCATCTGCCAGTGGCACCACGCACACCGGCAACTCATCCCATTCACATGGAGAGCGTCACATGAACACCGTAACGACCAGGGACGGCACGCGCATTTTTTTCAAGGACTGGGGCAGCGGCAAGCCGGTGGTCTTTTCGCACGGCTGGCCGCTCGACGCCGATGCATGGGATCCCCAGATGCTGTTCCTCGTGCAGAAAGGCTATCGGGTCATTGCGCACGACCGTCGCGGCCACGGACGCTCGGACCAACCGTCCAACGGTAACGACATGGACACCTACGCCGACGATCTGGCCACGGTAATCAACGCGCTCGACCTGAAGGGCGTGATGCTCGTCGGGCACTCCACAGGCGGCGGCGAAATTGCGCATTACATCGGCCGTCACGGCACCTCGCGCGTCTCGAAGGTCGTGCTGATCGGCGCCGTGCCGCCGATCATGGTCAAGACGGAAAGCAATCCGAACGGCTTGCCCATGTCGGTATTCGACGGCATTCGCGAGAGCGTCGCAGGCAACCGGTCGCAGTTCTATAAGGACCTCGCGGTTCCGTTCTTCGGCTTCAATCGCCCGAACGCCAAGATCGAGCAGGGCACGATCGACGAGTTCTGGCGTGAGGGCATGCTCGGTTCGGTCAAGGGCCAGTACGAATGCATCAAACAATTCTCGGAGGTCGACTACACCGAGGATCTGAAGAAAATCGACGTGCCGACGCTGGTTCTCCACGGCGACGACGACCAGATCGTGCCAATCGACGCCTCCGGGCGCCTGTCGGCCAAAATCGTGAAGAACGCCACGCTGAAGGTCTATCCGGGTGCGCCTCACGGCATGTGCACGACCGAAGCCGACAAGGTCAACGCCGACCTGCTGGCCTTTCTGCAGGACTGACGTGATTATGTGAATTCGAGTGCAGTGGCAGGATGAACCGGCCGCGCACTCGATGCGAAAGATGTCGTGCGGCGCTGCGGCCTTGCAGCCAGCGGCTGCCGCACGAGGCGCAATGTCCTTAAAGAAGACCGTTCACACTCAGTGTCGCGATGAGTCCCGGCCGATTGTCGGCGAAGTCGAGCGAGCCGCGATGAAGCGTCGCCACCGCTTTGACCAGTGCGAGTCCCAGGCCCACGCCCGGTGTTCCTCGACTTGCGTCGCCGCGATAAAACCGCTCCGTTACTTTAGGCTTTTCTTCGTCTGGAATACCTGGGCCGTCGTCTGCAACCGAGATTGAAATCATGTCGCCGCGGCGGGCCGCGACCACGTTGGTTTCTCCCCCTTCTCGCGCAAACTTCAGTGCATTGTCGATCAGATTGCCGATGGCCTGCGCCAGCAAGAGCGGATCGGCCACGGCCACCAGTTGACCCGACACCACGAGTGAAAGCGTCACGCCATGCAACTCGGCCACCGGCTGATAAAACTCGACCGCGTCCGAGACGATCGTTTCCAGATCACATGACACAAAGCCCGAGCGTCGCACCCCGGCGTCGATTTCGGCAAGACGCAGCAGCGCATTGAAGATGCTGATCACGCGATCCACATCCGTTAGCGCGACCTCGAACTCGGGCAGGATTGCCTCATCGCCTTGTCGTTTGAGTGTCAACGCCAATGCCTCGAGCCGCGACCGCAATTCGGTAAGCGGCGTGCGCAAATCGTGAGCGATCGCATTCGACACATTGCGCACGCCATGAATCATTTCGATCAGCGCTTCCTCGGCGTGCCTGCGTGTCTTCACTTCCTTCTGCAACTGGATGTTCTGCTCTTCCTGCAGTTTCTGCAGCGCGCGTAGTTTCAGGTGGGTATTCACGCGCGCGGCGACTTCGTCCATCTGCAAAGGCTTGGTGACGTAATCGACCGCGCCGGCGCGAAAGCCCGTGACCTTTTCCTCGGTTCGCGTCAACGACGTCATGAAGATCACCGGAATATCGCGGGTCTTCTCCATTGCCTTCAATCGCCGGCAAGTTTCGAAACCGTCGAGTCCGGGCATCATGACGTCGAGCAGAATCAGATCGGGCTGGGCAAGTTCCGCGCGACGCAACGCTTCCTCGCCGTCACGCGCAATGGCTACCCGAAAATTCTTGCCTTCGAGGCATTCGACCACGAGTCCGAGATTGACCGGCGTATCGTCGACCACCAGAACAATCGGCGCACCGGTTTCGAACGGTTCCGTTGTACTCACGAATCTTGACCCAAATGTTGTTCGATCATGGAAAGCAGGGCCTGCGATTCGTAGCCCGCCGCAAGACGGCGCAACTGCGTCGCAAAGGCTTCGTAGCGGCTATCGAGACCGACGAGATAATCGGCGTGACGGATGATGTCGCGCATCGAACCGAGCAGCGCCAACTGGTGCAGCGTCGTCATTTCATGGCGCGGCGGCACGACCGGCGCGAAGTTCGCGGCAACGTCATCGATGCCGGGCGCGTGGCGCACCTCGCCTTCACAGGCGGCAGTCTGAATCGTCGGACAACACTCCGTGCCCTGCGCCACCACGGAGGCCGGCGCATCGATCTCGAACCAGAACGTGCTGCCCTCGCCGACGGTGCTCTGCACATTGATTTCGCTGCCCATCATGCGCAAGAGTTGACGGCTGATCGCGAGCCCGAGACCTATGCCGCCGTTGCGCCGGGTGAAATCGCCGGCCTGCTCGAACGGCTGAAAGATGGCCTCGATCCTGTCCGGGCTCACACCCACTCCGGTATCCCGCACTTCGAAGCGCAACCGCCCTTCTGAAATCGTTCGAACGATCAACGCGACCTCGCCCTGATCCGTGAACTTGACCGCATTCGCGAGAAGATTCAGCAGCACCTGGCGAAGACGCTTCTCATCGACACGAATGACCTTTGACAGATTCGACGGCACCTCCAAACTGAGGACCAGACGCTTCTGGTCGGCGCGCACGGCCACCATCTCCGCGATAGTGCGGAGAAACGGCCCGACCGACACGTCCGTCACGTTCAGTTCGAGCTTGCCCGCCTCGATTCGCGCAAAATCCAGAATGTCGTCGATCAGCTTGAGCAGATGCTCACCGCTTTGCTCGATGACCCCCAGGCTCGACAGTTGTCGCTCGGTCATGGCCGCGTCCCGGCGCAGGATCTGGGCGTAACCCAGAATGCCGTTCAGCGGCGTGCGCAGTTCATGGCTGATGTTGGCGAGGAACTGATCCTTCGCGCGATTCGCCGTTTCGGCGGCGTCTTTCGCCACGCGCACGGCGTCCTCGAGTGCCTTGCGCACTGAAATATCCTGAAGGATGGCAATCATATGGACCGGCCGGCCGCTCGCGTCGCCTTGCAGTGCCACCGATACACTCACCCATACCCGTGATCCGTCGAGTTTGACCAGCGGCATTTCCTCGGAATAGTGCGAAAGTTCACCCTCGGTCAGCAAACGGCATTTTTCCTCGTTCGTCGCCGCGAATTCTGGATCGGTGATCTGCTGGAAATGCCTGAGCAACAGACTCTCGCGCTGATAGCCCACGATTTCGCACAAGTGTTGATTGACGCGTAGAAAGCGTCCGTCGAGATCGCAGTGCGCGATGCCGACGGCGGCGTTTTCAAACGTGCCTCGAAAGCGCGCTTCGCTGGAGCGAAGCGCCTGCTCCGTGAGTTTCAGCTCCGTGATATCCACGAGGCTGCCCACAAAGCGAATCGGTTTTCCACTCGCATCCCAGCGCGCCATGCCGCGCACCAGAACCCACCGCACGCCGCCATCCCGATGCAGCAAACGGTGCTCCACTTCGAATACATCGACATCCTTCCCGAGATACCGGAGCATGGCTGCTTCGGTGCTCGCGCGGTCCTCGGGGTGCAATACGCTCATGTACGCGTCGTAATCCAGCCTGGCCTGCGTACCCGTGTGGCCGAGCCACTCCAGAATGTTCGAGAAGCGCGCGAAACCTCGGCGGTGATCGCCGTCCGGCATGTCGATTTCCCACACACCCACATTCGATCCGTGCATCGCCATTTCGAGGCGGGCGTTCGTCTCGCGCAGTATGTCGGCTTCTTCAGCCTGACGTCTTTGCGTGACGTCGCGAAACACCAGCACCACGCCGCGGATGTCACCACGCTCGTCGACGATCGGCGAGCCGCTGTCGTCGATCGCGATCTCGCGCCCATCGCGCGCGAGGAGCACCGTGTGGTTCGCCAGCCCGACAAGAGTGCCGGCGCTCAGCACGGCAGCCACCGGGTCTTTGGCCGGCTCACGAGTCGTTTCGTTGATCACGCGAAACACGCCGGCGAGCGGCAGCCCCATCGCGTCGCCCCGCGCCCAGCCCGTCAGCATCTCCGCGACCGGGTTCATGAAGGTAATGCGCGAGTCTCGATCGGTGGCGATTACCGCATCGCCGATGCTCGACAGCGTGACCGCATAGCGTTGTTCGCTCTCTCGCAGCCGGCGTTCCGCGCCGTGCTTGTAGAGCGCCATTTCAACGACTGTGCGCAATTGCGTGTCGTCGAAAGGCTTGAGAACGTAGCCGAAAGGCTCCGTTACCGTTGCGCGCCGGACGGTTTCTTCGTCGGCATAGGCGGTCAGGAAGACGACCGGCAAGTTTAAATTCTCGCGAAGCAGCCGCGCGGTGTCGATGCCGTCGAGTTCGCCTTCCAGCCGCACGTCCATCAGAACGAGATCCGGCGCGGTATCGGCCGCCAACGGAAGTGCGTCTTCGCCGCGCGCCGTCATGCCGACAACGGTATGGCCCGCGCGGCTCATCTGCTGGGCAATATCTCTCGCGACCACCCGGTCGTCTTCGACTACAAGAATGCGTGCGGGCGTCATGATTCGCTCTTATCCACGTCCGTATGCGTTAAAAAGGATGCTGCAGGTGGTGCCGCCCACGTGGCTCAATTCCACGGTGCCGTGCAGCTGATGCGTGAGGTCGTGGACCAGTTGCAGACCCAGCGAGTCCGCTTCGTCCAGCGAAAAATTCGACGTGATCCCAACGCCGTCGTCTGCGACGCTCAGCCTGCAACGCGCTTCGTCGACAAGCCCCAGTTCGACGCGCACGCAGCCGCCGCGTCCGTCCGGAAACGCGTGCTTCAGCGCGTTGGACACCAGCTCGTTGATAATCAGGCCGCAGGATACCGCGCGGTTCATGTCGAGTTGCACGTCGTCGACCTCGACTTGCAGTTCCACGGCCAGCCGGCGCATATCGTGAGCACGCGCGAGATGACCACACAGGTTCTTGACGTGCGTCGCCATCATGATGCGCGCAAAGTTGCCGGCGCGGTACAGGTTCTCGTGCACCAAGGCCATCGACCGCACGCGATTGCGGCTATCCGCGAACAGTTCGGCAACGGAGCTGTCGGTCACGCGCGCCGCCTGCAGATTGAGCAGGCTACTGATCAGTTGCAGATTGTTCTTCACTCGATGATGAACCTCATGCAGCAATGCATCCTTCTCTTCGAGAAGTGCCTCTTTCTCCTCCAGCGACGCGTTCACGAGCGAGATCGCCGCCTGCGAAGCCAACAGTTCAAGTACGGCAATGCGAGGCGGCGTGAACACGCCCGGTGCGAGATCGTTCTCCAGGTACAGCACACCGATCAGCTTTGCCTGCTTCACGAGCGGAAGACTCAGCACGGCTCGAGAGCGGGTCGAGCGCAGATACTCGTCTGTCGCGAACGGATTGGGCAGCGATGCATCGTCGAGCAGCACGCGCTCCTGTGTGCGAATGCTGTCATGCAGAATTGACTCCGGCAGATGGCGCGACGTCACGGCCTCGCGTTGCAAACGCACCTCCACGCTTTCACGGCTCGCCAAGGCCTCCGCTTCGATCCACAATTTTTCCGCGCGAGGCAGAACGAGCAGCGCCCGTCGCGCGCCGGCATGTTCGAGCACGATGGTCATCAGCGTGCGAATCAGCTTGTCGAAGGCGATCTCGCCGGAAATCGCCTGGGATGCCTTGACGACCGTTTCGACATCGAGATGTTCCGCGACGATACTCTTCGCGGGCCCATCGTTCGCCGGTTCATGCACCAGATTCGGATAGTGTCGGTCGAGCGAGCGGACCTTGCCCAACGCCCCCCACCGAAGATACGCAAGCCGCGCGTTGCCGAAATAGACGTAAGCGATGGTCGTAAAATCGCGCGCCAGATAGAACCTCGCCGCAACTTCGAGCGCCAGCGCCTCGATCAAGGGAGACTCGTGATCGCGCGCGAGACGGATTGCGTTTTCGTATTCACGCATCGCCTCGAATTCGCTTCCCCTGATGCGCGCAATCTCACCCGCGACCAGCGCCGAGCGGCAGGCAAAATTGCAGGGAGAGTGAGCGGCCCAGATCGCGAGTTTGGCATGATGCTCGACGAGCGCGCGAAATTGCTCCGCCTGCTCGCCGGACGGTGCGTCGTCATGCCGGCGTGCTCGCGCAAGGGCGGCGTAAAAGTGGTACTCGGCAAGTTCCAGGTGACCGGACGATGTCCACAGCAACGGTTCCGCCTTCGCCGCGGCCGCCATTGCCCCGGTTATATCGCCCGCGAAATAGCGCCCTTGCAGTTTGCGAATCCAGTACCAGCACGCCGCAATCGCCAGACACGGATCGGCTTCGAGATGCTGTTCAAAGGCGGCTTCGTCGAATACTGCGTCGTTGAAGGAATCAAACGACGGCGTCAGGCCGCGCAAGGTTCGAATGAGCTGCAACTGCGAACCGATGATATCGACAATTAAACCGAATTTCGCGGCCTGCACCACCGCCAGCCGCTCCTGGGCTTCGCGCTCGACCTCGGCGAGCGGATCGCCCGCGGCGAGCAGACTCGTCACCAGGCAACAGCTGCTGAAGCCCGTGTACGTGAGATCCCCGCTCTGGCTGGCGGCGTCGAACGCACGGCGCAATAGCGGCAGCCCCTGCCGAATGGGCTGAGTCCACGGCATGACGTGATACGCGAAGCACATGTAGACGCGCGGCCGGAATCGCTGCAGCCCGCGCTGGTCGACCAGCGCGAGGCCAAGCTTGCCGAACTGGTAGCCTGCCATGTAATCGCCGAACACCGGACCGGCGACCATACCGAGGTAGGTGTAACCGATCGAAGAAGCGTCGCAATTGCCATACGCGAGGCTCAAATTCGCCATGCGGCACAACACGAGGCAGACCAGATTTTCGTCGCTAAAGAATGCCGGCGGCAACACCGCGGTGAGCACGTCCAGCGTCGCGCGCCGGTCGCTATCGGTAAGCATCGGCAGATCGATCAGCGATTCGACCGGCAACTCGCCGATTTGCGCAAGGAGCCGGTCATATTCTTCCCGCGCCTGTTCACGCGAAGGATGAGGCTCCCAGTCGATTCCGACATCGCGCAGGTAGTCGAGGCAAATCTGCACAGCCAGGTCGCTCTGATCGAGCGCTGTGAAAAGCGTGACGCGCAGCCATGTCACGGCGGCACGGTCGGCCAGGTTGGCGGCCCGCGTCGACAGACCGGATAGCCGCTCCCTGGCCGCGTCGGTGTCGCCGGTCAGAAACTCGCACTCCGCAAGACTGCCCTCGAGCGCGAACTTGAGAGAATAATGCATCTCCCAGGCCTCGCTGCCGAGCATCGCGCTCCCCACCGACAGATAAGCCGATGCCGACGCATACGCGGACGATGTCTTTGCCCGCCGCCCGGCAATCAGGTTGAATTCCACGACGCGTTCGCGTTCGGACGGATCGTCGATCAGGCTGGCGGCCCGGTTGTACTGATTGACGATCTCGAAGATATTCTGTTCGAGATCCACCGCGCTCGCGTTGGTCACGAACATCCGGGCAATCCGCAGATGGGCGGCCGCGCGCTCGCCCTCGGGAATCAGCGCGTAGGCCGCTTCCTGGACGCGGTCGTGAAGAAACGCATAGCCGTGCTCGCGCCGAAACACGAGGCCGGCTTCCACCGCGTCCGCAAGCGTGCGATGCACGTCCGCCTCGGACTTACCGCTCACGCGCGTGAGCATCGCGGTGGCGGCGCTATTGCCGAAGCACGCAAACTGCTTGAGCGCGGCTTGGGCGGCGGCCGAAACACGTTCGATTTTGCCGATCATTAAATCGACGACGCTCTCAGAGAAACGCGCTTCACGAAGACTCGCGAGGTCCCACGCCCATGTTCGGCGCACGGGATCGAACGCGAGATGATGTGCCTCGGCCAGCGTTTTGAGAAACTGCACCGTGAAGAATGGATTGCCACCGGTCTTCTCGACGACGAATTGCGCGAGCAAAGATACCTCGGCCGGTTCGGCGTGCATGGCCTCGCCGGTCAGACGTGCTACGTCGCCGAGCTGTAGCGGCGCGAGCACGATATCGTGGACGGGTATGCCCGACTCGCGGATCGCAGCGAGTGCACGGGTTAGCGGATGCGCCGGGCCCACCTCGTTGTCCCGATACGCGCCGACGAGCAGCAGATGCTGCAGGCTCGGCGCGGCAACGAGACTCTGGAGCAGACTGATCGTGCCGGCATCGAGCCATTGCAAGTCGTCGAGAAACAGCACGAGCGGATGCCCGGCGCGCGCGAAGGCGCTGATGAAGCGTCCGAACACGCCTTGAAAGCGAATTTGCGCCTCCTGCGCCGGAAGGTCCGGCACGACCGGCTGCGCACCGATGATGGCTTCGACTTCGGGAATCAGGTTGACGATCAATTGTCCGTTCGGACCGACGGCCTCGCGCAAACTCTTGCGCCAGTGCGCAACCTCGGTCTCGCCCCGGCCGAGTATTTCACGCGTCAGACTCTGAAACGCCTGCCCGAGCGTCGCATAGGGAATATCGCGCTTGTACTGATCGAACTTGCCGGCGGCGAAGCGTCCATCGGACGGACCAAGCCGGTTTTGCAGTTCGTTCACCAACGACGATTTGCCGATACCGGAATAGCCTGAAACCAGTATGAACTCAGCCTTACCATCCCGCACCACACGTTCGAATGCGGCATGCAGCGCGGCCGTTTCGTTTTCGCGCCCATACAACCGGTCGGGAACGAGCAGGCGTTCAGGCGAGTCGTGCACGCAAAGCGGAAACGGGTCGATGCGCCCTGTTTGATCCCACGCATCGAGGCAGCGACGCAAATCGCTTTCAAGACCCTGGGCCGTTTGATAACGCTCCTCAACGGCTTTCCCGAGCAGACGCATGACGATCGCGGCCACCTGCGCCGGTACCCCGCTCGCGAGTTCGTTCAACGGAATCGGCGTTCTTGCGACGTGACAATGAATCCACTCGATTGGCGAGTTCGCCCGGTACGGAAACTGTCCCGTCAACATCTCGTAGAACGTGATGCCCAGCGAGTAAAGGTCGGCGCGCGAATCGATCGAACGATTCATCCGGCCGGTCTGTTCCGGTGCGAGGTAGGGCAGCGCGCCCACCGTGATATCAGGCAGCGCGCTGACCGGTTGCTCGCCCGTCACGCGTGACGCGATGCCGAAGCCGGTCAACGCCACGCCGTCCGTCTCCCTATCCACGAGGATGTTGGCCGGCCTGATGTCCTTATGGACCAGACCGCCTTCATGCAGCTTTCCAAGTGCGGCCGCGAGGTTGAGTGCAATCACCAGGAAGCGGCGCAGCGGCAGCGAACCTATTGGCATCGCAAGGAGCGGGATGCCGCCGCGGTCTTCGAGCAGCAACGCGGTACTCCCGCCATGTTCGATCAACGCGTGCGGCCGGGTGACGAACCGGCCGTCGAGCAGGCTGCGGAGTTCATAGGCATGCTCCAGACGCGCCTGACTCTTTGCGGCCGGTTGCGGGGCCGTCAATGTGACGGCCAGCCATGTCTCGGCGCTATCGGGCCGGCTGACGCGGGACAAGACGAACTCGCCGTCGTCGCAGAGCGTTTTGAACGTGAAGCCTGTTAACTCAATCATGCCGCCCTCACCGCCGCCCTCACCCTACTCGTTCGCCGTCAACATATAGCCCGCGTTGCGCACTGTCCTCAGCAAGGAGCGCTCAAAACTGGCATCGATCTTGTGACGCAATTTGCTCACATGAACATCGATCACGTTCGTTTGAGGATCGAAGTGATAGTCCCAGATGTTCTCAAGCAGCATGGTGCGCGTGACGACCTGGTCCGCGTGCCGCATCAAGTATTCGAGCAGCTTGAACTCGCGCGGCTTCAACACGATCAGCCGGCCGGCTCGCGCCACTTTGCGCGAGAGCAGGTCGATCGAAAGATCGCCCACCTTCAGGCTCGTTTCCGCGTAGCTCTCGTGCAGGCGACGCGTCAATGCATCGAGCCGGGCCAACACTTCGCCGAACGCAAACGGCTTGACGACATAGTCGTCGCCTCCCGCCTTCAGCCCGCGAATCCGCTCATCGACGTCGTCCAGCGCGCTCACGATCAGGATAGGTACCCGGTTGCCCGTTGCACGCAAGGCGGCAATGATGCCCAGACCGTCGATTCCGCCGGGCAGCATGCGATCCATGATGATGGCGTCGTAGGACTCGCTCGCGGCGAGAAACATGCCGTTGCGACCGTTGTCCGTGGAATCGACCACATGGCCCGCTTCTACGAGGCCTTTCTTCAGAAATCCGGAAACCCGTTCGTTATCTTCGACAAGCAGGATTTTCATTTAAATCTCATGCCCTCTGGTGAGGCCTGGCCGACCTACGAAGGTCGACACGATAGTCGTTCATGCTTCATTTCCACGTTTGAGTGCGGCTCGAGTCTCTATCGCCGCCATGAGCGCGATGGCCTTGAAGGCCGTTGGCGTCAACTTGCATCGCCATTCAAAGCCCCGTCGGTTCAGCTTTGCTTTTTTCCGACGCATTTCCCGATTATCCGCGAAAAGCGGCACGCCCAATTCGACGGCCCATTAATTTTTTTTAATGTTTTTTGCCGACCGGAACGAATCGATATTCCGTCGGCCAAAAAGCCGCCTGCGGGCCCGAGTCGACGGCCTTGTGGGTTAACTATCGTTAACGATTCCCCCATCGGGGAAATATGGCCCGCCGCATAAGATCGTTTCCACCGAATCGGACATGCCGCCCATCGACATGTCGCGCCCTCGGCCCCGCTCAACCCTATGCGGAACCGTCATGATCAAGATAGGACGACTCGATGTGTCGCTGGAGCTACGGCAGCTTTTCGTGGAAGGCCGGCCGCAGCGTGTCGGCTCGCGTGCATTCGATATTCTCGAAGTACTGATCAAGGCGGACGGCAAGCTGGTGAGCAAAGACGCGCTGTTCCAGAGCGTCTGGCCGGATACGGTGGTCGAGGAAAGCAATCTGCAGGTGCATATTTCAACGCTTCGAAAACTGTTCGGCTACGACAAGGACCTCATCAAGACGATACCCGGACGCGGTTATCGTCTGATCCACTCGCACAACATTGAAGACCAGGCACGGCAGTGCGCGGGCGAACCGGCGAGCGTGGCAAAGAGCATCTCGCCGAGCAATGTCCCGCTTTGCTGCACGCCGCTCATCGGCCGCGAGAAAGCGCTTGAGGACGTAAAAAGCGCGCTCGAGGCAGCGCCGCTCGTGACTTTGGTCGGCACAGGCGGCATCGGCAAGACGCAGTTGGGCCTGGAGGTGGCGCGCGCCCAGACAGCGCGCTTTGCCGAAGTGCGATACGTCAATCTGTCGCTCGTCGAGCGGTCCGGGTCCGTCCTGAGCGCAATGGCGGACGAAATCGTGCCCGAGGGAACGGCAGGCGACGTCACACACGCGGCGCTCGCTGATGCAATCGGCTCCCGCAAGCTGTTGATCGTGCTGGACAATTGCGAGCACGTCATTGACGAAGCGGCCACCGTCTGCGAACAACTGATCCTGGCCAATCCCAACCTGAGCATCCTGGCGACGAGCCGCGAGCCGCTGCGTGCGCGCTTCGAAAAGCTTTATTGGGTTCCGCCACTCGACGCGCCGCATGAAGACGCGGGCCGTGATGAGATTCTCGCGTGCAGCGCGGCACGCATGTTCGTGTCGCGCGTGCGCGCGCGCGACCCGCATTTTCGCACCGATCACGATAGCGTCAAATTGATCGGCACGATCTGCCGGCGCCTCGACGGCGTGCCGCTCGCGCTGGAGTTGGCGGCGGCGCGAGTCACCGCGCTCGGCATTGGCGAACTGGTCGCTCAACTCGACAACCGCTTTCGCGTTCTCACGAGCGGACTTCGCAACGCACCGGCGCGCCAGCAAACGCTGAAGGCGGCGCTCGACTGGAGCTACCAGTTTCTGCGCGTTGAGGAGCGCATCGTGCTGCAGAGAATCAGCGTATTTCGCGGCAGGTTTCAGCTCAGCGCCGCATGCGAAGTCGCCGCGCGCGATAACCTGTCCATTGACGAAGTCACCGAGGCGATCGCCGGTCTCGTCTCGAAGTCGCTGCTGATGTTTGGGCCGAGCGGTTCATGCATGACCTACTATCTGCTCGAGACGACGCGGGCGTATGCTCTGGAAATGCTCGCGGACACCGGCGAGAGCGAGATCACGATGCGCCGGTACGAACACTATCTGCGCACACGCGCCGCTGCGGCCAACGAAACGGACGCGGCGGACAGGCTGGCTTATCCGCCTGCCTATCCGCTTGTTGATCCGCTTGTTGATCCGCTTGTTGATCCGCTTGTTGATCCGCTTGTTGATCCGCTTGTTGATCCGCTTGTTGATCCGCTTGTTGATCCGCTTGTTGATCCGCTCATTGATCCCCTTAGTGAGCACATGAGCATGGCAATAGTCGCCAATACTTCCATCGCGCGGATGTAGTCACAGCGAAAAATATCCCGCGCGATATTTACGCCGTCGGGTGAGTCATCGCGAGGCTATTGCCTGGCATGACCACGGCAATACCGCGTCCATAAGGCCGCTCGCAAGCGGGCGCCGCAGAACATCATTGCGCGACAGCCCGAACTGAAGCCGATCAGGCCGGTCATGCCTACGTCGTAGGGGTTGTCGTACTCGATAAACTGTTTGCCGCCCAACTCCCGCTCTGGCGAGTGTGCCGGCGAGATATCCTGCAACAGTTGTGCTTGCCATGCCTGACTCCTCTTCAGGGAAGACAAAAATCGGCCGGGCGCTGACGAAACTGAACGGCGGGCACAAAGACCGCAGGAACCGCCGCCGCAAAGTAGCGTGGCACGGATGCCTCAAGCCTATAACGCTACGACATCGCCGGGAAAAACCACTGAGTGAATCTGACCGCGAGCGCGGCGCGAGGAAAGTCGCATCGATTGCCGGAAGGCGCTAGCGAATCGCCCGGAATCCAGTATGCTGACGTACCGCCTCCAACCCGCACGTTCGCCATGAACCTCTCTTTTGAAGTCCTGCAGGTGCTCGACGCTATCGATCGAACCGGCACCTTTGCAAGCGCGGCGGAAACGCTGCACAAGGTTCCATCGTCGCTGACCTATCTGGTGCAGAAGCTCGAACTCGATCTCGGCGTCAAGCTGTTCGACCGCAGCGGACGGCGCGCTTTGCTCACGCATGCGGGGCGCGTGGTCGTCGAGGAAGGACGCCGTCTTCTGCAGGCCGCGGAAGACCTCGAATGTAAGGCAAAGAGAATCCAGCACGGCTGGGAGTCCGAACTGCACGTCGCGATCGACGAGATTATCCCTTTCGAATTGCTATGGGAGCATGTCAGCGAGTTCTATAAGCTGAAGCTCGACACGCGCCTGCATCTGTCCAAAGAGGTGCTGGGCGGCTCGTGGGACGCGCTTCTGACGCGCCGGGCGGACCTGATCGTGGGCGCGGCGGGTGAGCCGCCGCCGATTCCCAATCTGATCGCGCACTCGATCGGTTCACTGCGGCATGTGTTCGTCGTGGCGCCGCATCATCCGCTCGCGTCGATACCGGGGCCGCTCACGCAGGACGTCGTCGCGCGCTATCGCGCGGTGGCGATCAGCGATACGTCGCGCAAGCTCGCGCCGCGCACGATCGCGCTCGCCGAGAACCAGGAGGTCATGACGGTTCCGACACTCGAAGCGAAGCTCGCCGCACAGATCAGGGGCCTTGCCGCGGGCACGATTCCGGAATGCCTCGCGGCCGAGCCGTTGAGCCAGGGCGAACTGGTGCAGAAGGAAGTACTCGGCATGCGGCACACCACGCATTTTTATCTTGCGTGGCGCGGCGACGAGGAAGGAAAGGCGTTGCGTTGGTGGGTCGACCAGTTGAACCGTGCGGACCTGATCGACGAGGCGGCGCAACAAAGAATGTTGAACGGGTGAATGCGGCTTAACCGCGTTCGTTGATTTTTGCCTCTGTCGGCAGATCGGAAGCACCCGCCAGCGCGCATGATGCGGCCGCTGCATCGATGGAAGGGCAGGCATGCTCTCCTGCCAAGGCTGCCGTGATCCGCAGCACATGCGTGGCGGCCTTGAAGTCGTCCCAGTCGAGGCCTTCGGTGAGCTTCGAGCAGGCGGAGCGCAATAGCCGCGCTGCTTCGGCGCTGCGTCCTTGCGCGTGCCAAAGCCGGCCCAAGCTGGTCGCTGCCCGCAATTGCAATGAGCGGCAACCTCGCGCCAGTGATTCCTCCAGCGCCGCGCTCAGGCAGGCCTCCGCATCCCGCGCAACCATCCCGGAGGGAGGCGCGCCAGCCTCGTCCATCAGGAGCAACTCGCCATGAATGCGCCTGAGTTCACCGGCATACCACTGGTCACCGGTTTCGTCGCACTGAACGAGCGCTGCCACCACGGCGGCAATGCCCTCTTTCCGTTGACCCGCGCGTCCAAGCGCGAGGCTGTACTGTCCGGCAAGCATTGCGCGCGGCGCACCGAATTCGAGCGACTCCAGTTGGTCCAGCGCGGCGCGGAAAGCGCGCAAGCGCTCCGGTGAGACGTCGTCGATTGAGCGCAGGTATTCGTCGAAACAGCGGCAGCAGGCTTGAGAAACGCTCAAGCCGGCGTGGGCCGATATCTCCTGCAACAACGCTATCGCCTGGGCGGCCCGCTCCCGCTTGTTCGACAACAGCGCAAGCGGAACCAGCGCCTCAGCCAGCACGTAGCATTTGACGATAGCCTGTTGCTGGTTGCACGCGTCCATCACGCTCTCCTCGGCGAGCCTGAGTGCCTGGTCGCGCCAACCCTGCAGCCACAGCACGCGCGCGAGCGTCGCCCGGCCGGCGATACGTTGATCGACGGACTGCCCGAGTGGCAGCCGATGCTGCAAACCGTCACCGTGCTGCAGCAGCTGCTCGAGCGATACGCGGGCCTGCTGGTGATCGCCCGCGTAGTGCGATGCGATGCCCAACAGCCGGTATGCAAGCACCGCACCGGCCGCATCGCCGGTTTCGGAAGCGAGCAGCGCGAAGCGCCTCGCGAACGCCAGCGCATTGCGCGCTGCACCGGACGATTGACTACCGTTCCACATGCCCCACAATGCGCGGGCTTCGAACGCCCGGTCGCCTAGCGCGATTGCCGACGCGAGAATCTCGGACCAGATGCCGAGGGTTTCCCGGTTCGGCCCGTTGACATAGACCAGCGCGGCGCCAAGCGCCGCTTGCAGTTGCATTCGCACGCGCAGGTGACGGGCCGAGCGCGAACTCTGATGAGTCGTCGCCACGGCATCGAGCGCACGCCGCGCCCAGCCGCAGCACTCGTCGACAAGCGATAGTTCGTAGAGCAGAAATACGGCCCTCACGGCGAGTGTCTCGCCGAGTTCTTCGTCGCCTTTTGGCGAGAGCGCCCAGCCCAATGCCGCGCGCACATCGTCCAGAAGCGCGCGCATGCGCTGAGCCCAGCCATCGGAGAAAGCGCTTGCCGGGTCCGAGCGACTCTGCGCTTCGCGCTCCAGCAAGCCCAGGAAGTAACGCGCGTGACGAAGCGTGACGAAGCGCCGCTCGCCGTTGTCCTCAAGCTTCTGCATGGCGTAGACACGCATGGTTTCCAACAGGCGGTAGCTGGCCCTGCCACCCTCCGACCGCGTCACCACCAGCGATTTCTCCACCAGCCCCGACACCGCTGCGATGACATCGAGTTCGCGCAGCGCGTCGTCGCCGGCCACTGCGATCGCCGCTTCCATCGTGAAGCTGTTGACGAAGATGCCGAGGCGGCGCAGCGTCGCGCGCTCGACATCGTCGAGCAATCCGTGACTCCAGTCCAGCGTCGCCTTTAACGTCTGGTGTCGCGGCAGCGCCGTGCGATTGCCACCGGTCAGCATATTGAAGCGGTCGTCGAGATGGCCGGCGAGCGTTTCGATACCGAGGATGGCCGCGCGCGCCGCCGCCAGTTCGATGGCCAGTGGTATGCCGTCGAGCCTGCGGCAGACCATGCCGGTCAGCTGCGTGCTTCTTTCATCGCAAGAGAAACGCGCGTCGATGGCACGCGCGCGCGACAGGAACAGTTCGACCGCGCTGCATTGCAGGACATGCTGACTTGGGTCGTCCTGGGTCGGCACCTCCAGCGAGGCGACCCAGTACAAATGCTCGTTCACCACGCGCAGCGGCTCCCGGCTGGTTGCCAGCACCCGTACCGAAGGACCAGCACCCACGAGCGCTTCAGCAAGCTCAGCGGCCGGGCCGAGTACATGCTCGCAATTGTCGAGCACGAACAGCACGCGCTGCCCGCTGAGCTCATTGCCAATGCGCGCGAGCGTCAGCGGCCCGCAGACCGGATTGACACCGATGCTGGCCGCGAACGCCGCGAGCACGCTGCCCGCGTCCAGCGTGGAGGCGAGCGATACGAGATAGACGCCATCAGGAAAGCGCGCCAGCAAACCGCGCGCGGTTTCCACGGCCAACCGCGTCTTGCCGATGCCGCCCGCGCCGACAAGCGTAACGTGGCGGGCCGAAGCCAGAGCCTGCGCGACATCGTCTATCGCTTTGTCCCGCCCGATCAGCTGCGAGTAACCGGCAGGCAGGTTGTGGGGAACGGCACGGACTTCAGTGACATGGCCCGCTCCGACTTCATGACCGGCCTCTCTGGATGCCGTGTTCGACGCACCGTTCTGCACGAGCCGGTAGCCTCGTCCGGACTCCGTCCGTATCAGCCTGCGGCTTTCGCCGAGCACCTTGCGCAGCGCCGACATATGCACCTGCAGATTGTTCTCCTCGACAATCGCGTTCGGCCACACCTGCTTGAGCAATTCGCTCTTCGACACCAACTCGCCGTTCGCGGCGATCAGCGTCGCCAGCATGTCGAATGCACGACTGCCCAGCCGAACGGGCCTTCCGTCGATAAGGACTTCCCGACGGCCCAGGTCAACCTCGAGTGGACCTATACGAATCATTGCCTAGTATCCCAAGCACAGCGGGTGGAGGAGGAACTGAGGCATAACCGCTCAGCGTTGCGTCCCCGAAGTCTAGAACAACGAGGAAAGCGGATGCGCGGAAAAAACTGAACGTATCGTTCAAAAATCTTGTACTAAGCGCGCACTGCGGGAAGAGCTGGACGAAACGAATGAGCGTGACGAACGAGCGCTGCACCGGCGCGCCATTGCCTAGCCAGACAGGGGTAATCTTTGTATGATGCGTGCGATCACACTGGGTAGTGAACACGCCATGCAGAGAAAAGGACGGATGGTCGACACAGCGTCGGAGAGCGAAGCGCAGGACAACCGGAAAAGCGTCACGCGCCGCCTTGCACCGGAAGTGCGAGAGCGCCAGATCGTCCTGAAGGCCGTCGAGCACTTTGCCACGCATGGTTTTTCCGGCAGCACGCGCGAACTCGCGCGCCAGCTTGGCGTGACACAGCCGCTTCTGTACCGCTATTTCCCAAGCAAGGAAGCCTTGATCGACCGCGTGTACGAAGAAGTCTATCAATGGGACACGCGCTGGGAAAATCTCATCAAGGACCGGTCTGTGCCGATCCAGGAACGGATGGTGCGGTTCTACTCGTCTTACTCCGTCGTGATCCTGCGGCGCGAGTGGATCCGGATTTTCATCTTCGCCGGCTTGACCCGCGAAGGCATCAACTCCAAATATCTGTCGCGGCTGCGCGAACGCGTCTTCCTGCCCGTCATGGCGGAAATCCGCGCAGCCTATGACCTGCCGGCGCCGGCCGGCGCGAAGCAGCGCGAGATCGACCTGGAATTGATCTGGAGTCTGCATGCCAGCATCTTCTATCTCGGCGTGCGGAAATGGATCTACGGATTGCCCGTCAGCGACGACATCGACGACCACATCGCGCGCCAGATCGACGCCTTCCTCAATGGCGTGCCCGCGGCGCTGAAGCACGCGTCGAAAGAATCCGCGAAACCCAAGGCTAAAGCCAGATCCTGATGGGTCCGGCCAGCTTGCCGGCCGCGTATCTCCTTCCTCCATCGCGTCACTCCTCTTTGCGTTGTCCAGCGCGTAGCGCAGGGTAAACACCTGCGTTACGCCGCTTTCTCCTGCTCGCGCATTCACCTACAATTTATCCACCGATCACTTATCGATTGATAAATTGTACAGCAGGAGCGACACATGCCCGTTTCAAAACTTGCTCACTACTCGATCCGCACGACCGACCTCGAGAAATCCTGCCGGTTCTATGAGCGGATTCTCGGTTTTACGCGGGGCTACCGGCCGCCCTTCGATTTTCCCGGCGCATGGCTTTACAAGGGCGGCGACGAGACCGAGTTCGGCACGGTGCACATCATCGGCGTCGATCCGCACAATCCCGCCGGGCTCACCGCCTATCTCGGCGACAAGGCAACGTCGGCCCCCGGAACCGGCACGGTCGATCACATCGCGTTTCTCGCCACAGGTGTCGAAGACATGTGGAAGACCCTGCAGGCGGAAGGCGTCGCCTATCGCGACCGCACCGTGCCGAGCCTCGGTCTGCATCAGGTGTTCATTGAAGACCCGTCCGGCGTGACGATCGAACTGAATTTTCCCGCCGAAGAACTCACCCGTCTGGCCGAGGCGCAGCCGGCCACCGTTCATGCATCCTTTCACGCAGGAGACTAACCGTGGCCCATGCTTTTACACGTCGCAAAGCGATCATCGCAGGCGGCTCGCTGGGAGGTCTGTTTGCCGCCAATTTGCTGGCACGCAACGGCTGGGACGTCGACGTGTTCGAGCGCGTCCCCGACGAACTGGCCGGGCGCGGTGCCGGAATCGTCACGCACCCCGAACTATTCGACGCGATGGCCGCAGCGGGTATCGCATTCGACGACACCATCGGCGTCAAGGTACAGTCGCGCGTGACATTCGCACAGAACGGCGCGGTGCTGTCCGAGCGCCATCTGCCGCAGACGCTCACCGCCTGGGGCAAGATGTACCACGTTCTGCGCGCGGCGCTCCCCGACATTCATTACCATGCCGGCGGCAACGTTGCCTTCGTACAAGACGGTCCCGATCAGGCGATGGTGACGCTTCATGACGGCAGTGTGCTGCACGCGGACCTCGTGGTCGCGGCGGACGGTTTCAAGTCGGCGATACGCGAGCGGTTCTTGCCCGGCGTTCAACTTCAGTATGCCGGTTATGTCGCATGGCGCGGCCTCGTGGACGAAGCGTCGCTCTCGCCGCAAACGCGCGAGGCGTTGTTCGAGAAGTTCGCTTTCTGCCTGCCAGCGCGCGAACAGATTCTTGGCTACCCGGTCGCCGGCCTCGGCAACAGCACGACCCCAGGTGAGCGCCGCTACAACTTTGTCTGGTATCGCGCGACCAGCGAGGATGCGCAGTTGCCGGATCTGCTGACTGATGAATCCGGCAAGCGCTGGGCGGGCGGCATTCCTCCCACCCTGATTCGCCAGAAAGTGCTCGCCGACATGGAAGACGCGGCTCTCACGCTGCTCGCGCCGCAATTCGCCGAAGTCGTGACCAAAGCGGCGCAACCGCTCTTTCAACCCATCTTCGACCTTGAAGTGCCGCAAATGGCGTTCGGCCGGGTCGCCTTGCTCGGGGATGCGGCATTCGTCGCCCGCCCGCACTGCGGCATGGGCGTCACCAAGGCGGCCAGCGATGCGATGGCGCTCGTGCGTGCGCTGCAAAACCATGCCGGTGTTCAGGACGCGCTGGCGGACTACAGCCGCGAGCGCACCCAGGTCGGGGCGGCGATCGTGCAACACGCGCGCCATCTCGGCGCCTACATGCAGGCCCAGTTGAAAGACGACGTCGACCGTGAAATGGCCGAACGCTATCGCACACCCGACGCCGTCATGCGCGAGACCGCGGTACCCGCGCGCTTTTAAATATTCATCGTGCCCGCTGCTGCTCCGCGCAGCCGTTGCGGACCACGGAGCAGCCGCTTCGAAAGGAGACAAAGTGGAACATAGCGCTCCAACCTGTCCGATGAGCGCGCGATACGTCGCAGCCGACTCGCCGCCCCCAGCCAATCCGCTGCTCGACGATCCGCGCTTTCTTGCGCTCGTGCGTACGCGGCGAACTTTCTCCTGGCTCCTCGCGACGCTGATGCTGGCCGTCTATTTCGCGTTCATCCTCACGCTCGCGTTCGCACCGTCGCTGCTCGGCCGGCCGATCGTCTACGGCTATCCCGCCACGTGGGGCATTCCAGTCGGCTTCGGCATGTTCGTCTTTACATTCGCGCTGGTCGCCGTGTATGTCATGCGCGCCAACACCATTCACGACCGCGCCGTGAGTGAACTCCGGCAAGGAGCACGGCGATGAGACGGATTTCAATACCGGGCGCCCTGCCAGGCGGCGTGATGCTGCTCGGCGGCCTGGCAACCTTACCCGCTGCGGCAGCCGCTGCTACCGTCAATGCGGTTCCGGCCCGAGGGCACAACCCGATCGCCATCGGCATGTTCCTGCTGTTCGTCGCGTCGACGCTATTCATCACGCGCTGGGCGGCGAAAAAGAACCACAGCGTGTCCGACCACTACGCGGCAGGCGGCAAGATCACCGCCTTGCAGAACGGCTGGGCCATCGCCGGCGACTATATGTCCGCCGCGTCGCTCCTCGGCATATCCGCACTGGTCTTCACGAGCGGCTATGACGGCCTGATCTACTCGGTCGGCTTTCTCGCGAGCTGGCCGATCATTCTCTTTCTGATCGCCGAACCCTTGCGCAATCTCGGCCGCTACACGCTGGCGGACGTCGTGTCCTATCGATTGCAGCAGCGGCCGATCCGGGCCTTCGCCGCGTCGAGCTCAATCGTGATCGTCCTGTTGTATCTCGTCTCGCAGATGGTCGGCGCCGGCAAGCTCGTCGAATTACTGTTCGGATTCAACTATACGGTGGCGGTCGTGATGGTCGGCGTGCTCATGGTCGTGTACGTGTTCTTCGGTGGCATGCTCGCCACCACATGGATCCAGATCATCAAGGCGGCATTGCTTCTAGCGGGCGCGGCCTTCATGGCGTTCATGGTGCTCGGCCGCTTCGGCTTCGATCTGAATGCCCTCTTCTCGCAAGCGATCCTCGCGCACCCGAAACATGCCGCGATCATGAGCCCGGGTGGCCTCGTATCGGATCCGGTTTCCGCCGTCTCACTCGGTTTGGCGTTGATCTTCGGCACGGCGGGACTGCCGCATATCCTGATGCGATTCTTCACGGTGGGTGATGCGAAAGCGGCGAGGACAAGCATTCTGTACGCCACGGGTATTGTCGGAATCGGCTACGTGCTCATCATCATCATCGGCTTCGGCACGATCGCGCTGGTGGCGACGGACCCGCAATATCACACGGCTTCAGGCGCAGTGATAGGCGGCGTGAATATGGTGGCCATTCATCTCGCGCACGCGGTGGGCGGCAACATGTTTCTCGGGTTTATCTGCGCGGTTGCCTTCTCGACGATACTCGCCGTTGTCGCGGGGCTGACGCTTGCCGGCTCTTCCGCGGTCTCGCATGATCTGTATGCGAACGTGATTCGCCGAGGTGCCGCGACCGACCGTGAAGAAATGCACGTGTCGCGAATCACGACGCTCGTGCTTGGCCTGCTCGCAATTCTGCTGGGCATTGCCTTCGAAAAGCAGAACATCGCCTTCATTGTGAGTCTGACTTTCTCGATTGCGGCCAGCTCGAACTTTCCGGTTCTGCTTCTTTCGATCTACTGGCGCGGCGTGACTACGCGAGGCGCGGTGCTCGGTGGCTCGCTCGGTCTGATCATCGCAGTCGCCTTGACGATTCTCAGCCCGACCGTCTGGGTTCAAGTGCTGGGACATGCGCATGCGATCTATCCGTACGAATACCCGGCGCTGTTCTCGATGGCAGTGGCCTTCGCTGGCGTGTATGTCTTCTCGATCACCGACCACTCGCCGCGCGCCGCACGGGAACGCATGTTGTATGGCAACCAACTCGTCGATTGCGAACTCAGCATCGTGAAGCGCGGATAACACTAAAAATAGATAACGGAGACGAACTCATGGAGTGTATTTGTTGTGTTTCGCCGACACGCCGTCGCCTTCTGGGCACGATGGCCGCGCTCGCCAGCGGTTTGACCTCGGGATTGCCCGCGTCCGCCGTGACGCCTGCCCCGGGCCCAGCCGCAGATATTGCGGGCAAGGTCAGATCGATCGACATCCACGCACACTATTACCCCGAAAGCTACTGCGAACTCGTGGGCACAGAAGGCGGGAAGTTCGGCGGCAAATTCACTTGCGGCGCTAACAGCTTCAGTTTCCAGACGCCGGCAGGCGGCCTCGGACCGTTGCCGCTCAAGTTCATCCGGATCGACGAGCGGCTCGCGGACATGGACGCGTCCGGGGTCGACATGCAGGCGCTTTCGTTGAGCGTGCCGATGGCCTACTGGGCCGACCGCGCCTTCAATGCAAAGCTCGCGAGAACGTGGAATGTGGCGGCATCGGGTGTCCACCAGCGGCATCCGGCACGCTTCGTGGTGCTGGCGACACTGCCGATGCTCAACCCACACGACGCGATCGACGAACTCGAGCGCGCCGCCGAATTGCCGGGCGTCCGCGGCGTGTATATGGGCACTAACATCAACAATCGCGATCTCGACGACCTGCTGTTCGAACCGGTCTTTGCGCGAATCGAGCAACTGGATTTGCCAGTGTTTCTGCATCCACAGCAGACTGTCGGCGGCGCACGGCTGGGCGACTTCTATCTGAGCAACCTGCTCGGTAATCCGTTCGACACCGCGATTGCCGGCTCGCACCTGATACTCGGCGGCGTGATGGATCGCCATCCCCGCTTGCGCATTACGCTGCCACACGCGGGCGGCGCTTTACCGATCCTGATGGGCCGTATCGACGCGGGCTGGACGGTTCGTCCGGAAACGCGAAAACTGGCGCAAAAACCAAGCAGCTATCTGCGCCGCTTCAGCTACGACACGGTCTCGCATTCAGGCCCCGTACTGGACTTTCTGATTCAGAACATCGGCATCGACAGGCTGCTGCTCGGTAGCGACTACTGCTTCGACATGGGTTATGAGCAACCGGTCACGTTTCTCGATCGTCTTGCACTGCCACTGGAGCAAAAGAACCTGATTCTCGGCGGCAATGCGGCGCAACTCCTGCATATCTAGCGCGTTCCATCCTCTCCAACCATGGAGCTCATTTGCTCGACCACAGAAGCAAGAATCATGGCATTGGCATTAGCCGGGGGAGCGGTTCGCACTCTCGGCTTGTAGATCGAATCCTCGCGACGGATGACCGCGCCGCTCACTGCACAGCGCCCTTGCACGCGGGCGCGGCAACTGATCCACACCTGATCGACGTAGCGGCACCGGGTCGCGTCCTGCCAAAGCACGGCAATCGACGTGCCGGAAAGACGCTCGATCACTTCGACCCG
This sequence comes from Paraburkholderia sp. RAU2J, assembly GCF_003634845.1. Taxonomy (NCBI): domain Bacteria; kingdom Pseudomonadati; phylum Pseudomonadota; class Betaproteobacteria; order Burkholderiales; family Burkholderiaceae; genus Paraburkholderia; species Paraburkholderia sp. RAU2J. Next base: position 1,571,552 of record NZ_RBXG01000002.1, on the reverse strand, counting down.
AATGTGCGACGACGGCGCATAAGCGGCGTGGCGAGACGCCGGCCGCGCGAGGTATGCCTCGCGCACGCCCTCGCTTCGATATCCAGGCAGAAGCGCATGGATCACGTGGTCCCACACGGACGCCCCAATGTCGTCTATCGTGGCGTTAGTCTTTTCGCACGAAGCACAGCGCGCTTCGTGACGGATGCCGTTCGCACGATGCGTGTGACGTGTAAGCGCGATCACATCTGTTTCCATGTGCCGTTCCTCGCTGGGGTGAAAGGCAAAGCAGGCGCCGACATCATTGCGCGGGTGCTGCTTCGTAATTGACCGGCACCCAGTCATACGCACTGCCATTTTTCCTGATGTGCCCCAATCCGGGAAAAGCGATATGCGCGGCGCCGACGAGATAGTGTTTGTCCGCGGCGAGCTTGAGCGCGTAGCGGCGCGAGCGTCGCGCCGCTACCGCGTCGGAGTCATACTCGACGGACGCCGTGGGGTTGCGCAACTGAATCGCCGCGACATGAATGACGTCACCCCACACGAGCAGATTTTTGGAATTGCTCTCTACGAGATACGCTGCATGGCCCGGCGTATGGCCGGGAAGCACAACGGCGCGAATACCGGGATCGAGTTCGAGGTCCCCGCTGAAGGGCTCGAAGCGGCCGGACGCCACATAGGGAGCAACGGATGCGATTGCCGCATCGAAAAAGGTGCTGAGAAAAGCCGGCGCTTTCGTTTTGTTCGCCGGATTCAGCCAATAGTCCGCTTCGGCCTGGCTGGTCCGCACAACCGCATTCGGAAACACCATCGCACCGTTGGCGACGATGCCGCCAACATGGTCCTTATGCAGATGAGTGAGCAATACCTCGTCGATCTGCCCGGGCTGATAGCCCGCGGCGCGCAGATTGGCCAGCAGGCGTCCGCAGCAGTCGCCGTAGAGCACGCCCGCGCCAGTGTCGATAAGAATCAGCTTCGAACCGGTATTGATCAGAAAGGCGTTGATCGATCCTTGAACCGGCGCCTGCAAGAAATCGCGCGCGAGGTCACGTTCGACTTCAGCCTTCGGCACGCCTTCAATCACCGTGTCGATCGGAAACGGATGCGTGCCGTCGAGCAATGCGGTCACTTCGAACTGACCGACCATCATCCGATAAAAACCTGGGCCCTGCGTTTTGATCTGCGGCGCTGCGGCAAGCGCAGTGTTCATCCTCACCCCCGCCACGACGCTCAATATCACGATGCACCACGCACCGATATTCATGGATAATCCGCGCCGAATCAGTGTCATTACTCCGTTCCTTGTGGTTGACTCCAGTCATGGAAAAGCATACGACGGGACGTTCGAAATCGTTGCTAATTTTTATTAATAGTCCTGAGCCAACGCGGTGATCAATGGCCGGCTGCAAGCACGACTGCTGATGCAGCGCTAAAGTGCGATATCGCAAGAGTCAGAAACTTGGAACGGCTCATTGGACGGACACGACACCACGAACATGAAAATAGCCATTGCCGGCGGTTCAATAGCAGGACTCGCATGCGCGCTGACGCTGACGTGTACGGGTCACGACGTGCACGTCTACGAGCGCGCCACGACGCCGCTTCGCGGTCGCGGCGGCGGCGTCGTGGTGTTGCGGCAGATGCTGCGGTTTCTCGAACAGCACGGCCATCGGGTCCGCGCCATGTTGTCGGTACCCACGCACCGCCGCCGCTGGATCGATCGGGACGGCAACGTGATTCGCGACGACCCCGAATTGCTGCCGTTTTCTTCCTGGGACGCCGTCTATCGGTCGCTATGCAGCATGCTGCCGCCCGCCGCGATTCTCTACGGGCGCACCGTCGCGAGCGTCGCCGAAGATGCCGACGGCGTCGATATCCACTTCGAAGACGGCGCGCCACCGGTTCGCGCCGACATCCTGATCGCCGCGGACGGCACCGGTTCGCGGCTTCGCTCGATGCTGTTTGCCGATAGCGCTTCGTCGTATGCGGGCTACATCGCGTGGCGCGGCGTAGTGGATGAAAGCACGTTCAACCGCGCCGACATCGCGGATCTGGTCGAGAACATGACGCTCTTCCGCGCGGCAGGCGAACTGTTCATGACGTTCCTGATTCCGTCGCTGGACGGCTCCCTCGAACCCGGCACGCGCCGCTTCAATTGGCTCTGGTACAGGAACGAAACCGATGCGGCGTCGATCGGGGCATTTCTCACCGGCCTCGACGGTCAGCGTCATCACGCGTCGGTGGCGCCCGGTGAACTGTCGGAGCGATCGCTGGCGCACCTGCATCAGGCGGCGCTGGAGCGCCTTCCACGCATGTTGTCGCAACTGGTGGCCGCAACCGAAGCCCCCTTCCTGCAGGCGATCTCCGATGCGCTGAGCCCGTCGTTCGCCAAAGGCCGCATCGCGTTGGTCGGCGACGCCGCATGCACGCTGCGGCCCCACACCGGCTCGGGTACGTCGAAAGCCGCCGATGACGCCGTGAGCCTCGCGCAAGCGCTCGCGCAGCCGGGTCCGGATGTCGTGCGGATACTCGGAGAGTGGGCCACGAATCGACGTGCTGTCGTCGAGCCCCTACTTCTCAAGGGACCGCGGCTCGCCCAATCGTTCGGCCTCGGTTCGCCATGATGCACGCACCGCCATCGCAGCAGGTACCTTCGCGCGAGGCGTTGAGCATGCACTCCATGTCCGACATCGGACTGAAATAGTCGACGTCCATAATCGCCGATTATCGGCACGCCTTCGTCATCGTTCGATTCCGCCAGTCATGTCGTCGATGCGAAAATAAACGCGTTTGTTCGCCCCTGAAAAACTAAAAGCTAAACAAAAATTAATTTTTGACATCGATCATTTTCGAGATAATCGTGCATCCCGCCGATTATCACCATCTCCTGATCTTGGCAACGCGAACCGGCAAGCGGCTGTAGCGAGATGAACAGAGGTGACGGATCATGCTTGACCATTCAAATGCCTTCACTGCGACGGCATCCCGGCACAAGGACTCGCTGGGATGCGTTTCGAATCAGCTGCACAAAGATCTTGAACTCGATACGGGCGAATTCGCGTTTTATCGTAAATGCCGGCGTCGCGAACAAACCAGCGAGGTAGCGACGCCCGCCTCGGATCGCGGGTTCCTGATCGGTGTTTCGCTGACGGCCGGCCATCGTAGGCGAATCATCTCGGGCAGCCGCTCGGCATTGCACGACTTCGAGAAGGACTCGGTCTACATTCGCAACTTCGAAGAGGACTACCGCGCGGACTTGCACGGCACATTCGATTTCGTGCTGGTAGAGTTCTCGCGCGCCTTTATCACGAACACCTGCTACGAGCGCAGTGGGTCCGCCATCGCGGGCTTCTCATCGCTGCCGGGCCGCAAAGACCCGATCTTCGGCCATCTGGCACAGGTATTGGCGCTCACGCTCGACAGCCCGGATAACGTCAGTCCGCTCTTCGTCGAGCAACTGGGCGTGACCATCGGCACGCATCTGATCGACCAGTATGGCAACGCGCCGGTTCAATCGAACAGGAAGAGCCGGCGGTTGTCGAGCCTGCATGAAACGCGCGCCAAAGAGATGCTCCTCGCGAAGGCACAAGAGAGCGTTTCGCTCGAGGAAATCGCGAGCGCGTGCAATCTGTCGCGCAGCTACTTCATCCGCGCATTTCGCGAGACCACGGATCGCACGCCGCATCAATGGCTGTTGGAGCAGCGCATCGATCGCGCCCGGGATCTGCTGCGGCATTCCAACGCGTCGTTGTCGGAAATCGCGATTGCATGCGGCTTCTCGGATCAAAGCCACTTCACGCGCACCTTCTCGCAACTGGTCGGCATGCCCCCGGGTACCTGGCGCCGCCACGCGCGCAACTGAATCGCGTCGCTTCCAAGATCTGCTGCAAAGTGTTTGATCACACATGAGCCAAACCGGCCGTGGCATGCGCTGCCCGCGGCACCGGACTTTCCTACAAAGCATCGCACTAACGTGCAAGACGCGCGGCCCTCGCCGCGGTATGTTCGGTCATGCCCGACTCCGGCATCCGCGAATGCTTTCCTACCTTGGCATTCTTTCGTATCCCCGTACCTGACTCATTCTGAATCGGACAACGCGATGATCGAAATCGGCAACTTTCTAATCGATCTGGAAATGCGCACTTTGCGGAAAAACGGCGAAGTCGTGCATGTCGGATCCCGCGCGTTCGACATTCTTGCCGTGGTCGCTTCCGCCGGCGGGCGCCTCGTCACGAAAGACGAGCTGATGAATACAGTCTGGCCCGACACCGTTGTCGAAGAAAACAATGTGCAGGTGCATCTCTCTGCGCTGCGAAAGATACTCGGCCCTGACCGCGATCTGATTCTTACTGTACCGGGCCGCGGTTATCAGCTTCTCCGGCGACAGAAGAGTCCCGCTTTCAACGAACCCGGTTCGCAGGCGGCCGGCGGACGTGGTCTGCCGGCGTCCAGGTCCGCGCTGCTGGGGCGTGACGCCTCGCTCGGCGTGATCCGTGCGATGCTGGCGCAAACGCATGTGCTCACGCTGGTTGGCGCCGGCGGCATCGGCAAAACAAGTCTCGCCATCGAAGCGGCTCGCCATGCCTCGCCCGACTTTGTCGAGCCCGTCTGTTTCGTCGAACTGGCCGCGTTGAGCACGCCAGAGGCGGTGCTTGGCGCCATCTCCGAAAGCCTGGGGATAAACCTGTCCGGCCCGCATCCCGACGTTGCGCAGGTGACGTCAGCGCTTGGCCGCAGACGCAAGCTGCTGGTGCTCGACAACGCAGAGCATCTCATCTGCGCCGTGGCGCAAATCGTCGATGCACTGGTACTCGGCAACGATATGCTGCGCATACTGGTCACGAGCAGAGAACCGCTTCGCATCATGCCCGAGATGGTGTTCAAAGTTGACCCGCTGGGCGTGCCGCTGCCGCATTCCAGCGATGTGGAGATTCTGCGATGTTCCGCGGTGAGCCTCTTTCTGCAGCGTGCCAATTCGCTGCGAGAAACCGCGTGCGCCGACAGCGCGGAAATCCGGCTCGTCGGCGAAATTTGCCGCCGGTTGGACGGCATTCCGCTGGCGATCGAACTCGCGGCCGCCCGCGTCGTGGCACTCGGCGTCGATGGCGTCTATCGCCGGCTCGACGACCGCATGGCCATTCTCGCGGGCGGTTACCGGACCGCGCTGCCGCGTCACCAGACCTTGCGCGCGACGTTCGACTGGAGCTTCGCCATACTCGACCCGGCCACTCAGTCGCTCTTCCGGCGTCTCGCGATCTTCGGCGGCAGCTTTACTTTCGAGACGATGTGCGCGGTCGCGTGCGACGACGAGCACTCGGTGGCGAGCGCGATCAGCGGCATCACCGAGTTGGTAGCGAAGTCACTGGTCAACGTGGAGTTCGAGGGGCCGGTGGCGAAATACCGCCTATCCGAATCGACCCGCGCGTATGCCACGGAAAAACTGCAGGCCGAAGGCGAGTTGCAGGAAATGACCTCGCGCAATGCGCGCTATCTCTCGTCGATCTTTCAGGCGCAAACGGGCGACGCATTACGCGGTGACGACGGCAATCAGCCCAACCTCCAACGGACGCTCGACGACGCGCGCGTTGCCTTCGACTGGGCCTTCTCTCCCGATGGAGATCCGCGAGTCGGTGTCGAACTCGCGTCGAACTGGTCAGTGCGCTGCTCCGTTCAGGCCTGATCGAGGAGTGCTGCACGCGCGCCGCACTAGCCGCCGAGGCGCTCGACCACCTGCCCCCGGGATCGGTGGACGCCGCACGCGAAATGCGCGTGCGCGCCTTCTTGACGCGCAAGGTCGGCCGGAAGAAGCCGCTGAACTGCTGATTCCGCTAGCGGACGAACTGGAAAGCGCTTCCTGCACGTCCGCCATGCAGGCACTGCGCGACCTGCTCGCGCACCTGCGCACGCACCATGGCCCGCGGCGCTCATCGACCGCCGGCGGACGCGCGAACCGTGCCGCCGGCGCATTGCTTTATGACTGAATGAACGCCAGCAGATCGGCATTCACGCGGTCCGCGTGCGTCGTGCACAGACCATGCGAGGCGCCTTCGTAAATCTTCAGTTGCGCGTTCGGCATGAGTTTCGCCGAGTGCATGCCGGAAATCTCGAGCGGCACCATCTGGTCGTCATCGCCCTGCACCACGAGTGCCGGCACCGTGACCTGCTTGAGGTCGCCGGTGAAATCCGTTTCCGAGAATGCCTTGATGCAATCGTACGAGGCTTTGATCGAGCCTTGCATTCCAGCCAGCCAGAACGCGTCGATCGTGCCTTGCGACACCTGGGCATCCGGACGATTGAAGCCATAGAGCGGCAACGCCACATCCTTGAAGAACTGCGAGCGGTTATTGCGCACGCCCTCGCGCATGCCGTCGAATATCGACATCGGCAGGCCAGCCGGATTCGCTTCCGTCTTCAGCAGGAACGGCGGCGCCGAAGCGATCAGCACGGCCTTGGCGACACGCTTCACGCCATGGCGAGCGATATAGCGCACCACTTCGCCGCCCCCCATCGAATGGCCGACCATCACGACATCGTTCAGATCGAGCTTGTCGATCAGACCGGCAAGATCGTCCGCAAAGGTGTTCATGTCGTTGCCGTTCCACGGCTGCGACGAACGTCCATGACCGCGGCGGTCATGCGCAATCACGCGATAGCCGCGCTCCGCGAGAAACACCATCTGCGCGTCCCACGCATCCGCGTTGAGCGGCCACCCATGAGAGAAGAGAACCGGTTGGCCCGCGCCCCAATCCTTGTAATAGATGTGCGTGCCGTCCCGGGTCGTGAAAGATGCCATTGCGATTGCTCCGGTTCGATGTGGTTAGGCGACATGCACCGTTGTGCCATGCGTTATACGAGTACGCAGGTGAAAGGACCGATAGGCTTACGCGGCTACCGCCGTCAACCGGCTCAGGTACGCATGGATCTGACTCACCACCGCAGCGCCGTCGCCCACGGCTGCTGCCACGCGCTTCGCGGACTCCGAGCGCACGTCGCCGACCGCGAACATGCCTGGCACGCTGGTTTCGAGTGGATAGCGCGTACCCGCTTCCGGCGCGCTTCGTTCGCTGCGCGCGAATCCGGTGACGACAAACCCGCGGTTATCGAGCTCCACGCCGCTCGAGTTGAGCCAATCTGTCTTCGGGTCCGCGCCGATAAAAAGAAACAGATGGCGCGTGGCGATCACCTCATCGGTCTGCTCGTCATCCTTATGGATATGAATCTGAGTCAGTCCGGCTTCATCGCCTTCGAGCGTGCTTAGCGCGCAGCGTGTGCACAGCGTGACGTTGGGTAGCGAGTTGATGCGGTCGATCAGGTATTTAGACATGCTCGCGTTCAGGTCTTTGCCGCGAATCAGCACGCGGATGCTGCGGGCAAAATTCGCCAGAAAAACGACCGCCTGTCCCGCGGAGTTGCCGCCGCCCATCAGCACGATATCCTGCCCCCTCACCAGCTTGGCTTCGATCGTCGATGCCCAGTAGTAAGTGCCGCGCCCTTCGAAGCGCTGGAAATCCGGCACCGTTGGCTTTCGATAGGCGGCGCCGCTCGCCACAACGACGGTTCGCGCGCTGATGCGCTGACCGTCGAGCAGCGACAGCAGGAAGATGCCACCTTGCCGCTGTACGTCCATGACCTTGCCGGGAATCGCCAGGTGCGCGCCGAACTTCAACGCCTGTTGGAACGCTCGCGCCGCGAGTGCCTGGCCGGAAATGCCGGTGGGAAAACCGAGGTAGTTCTCGATCCGGGAACTGGCGCCAGCCTGTCCGCCTGGTGCGCGCTGGTCGAACACCGCGACTGACAAACCTTCCGTGGCGGCATAGACGGACGCAGCCAGCCCGGCCGGGCCGGCGCCGACGATCGCGACGTCGTAGACATGCGACTGCTCGAAGGTCGGCACGAGTCCGAGGCATGAAGCGAGCTGCGCCTCGTCAGGCGCACGCAGCACATAACCGTTCGGGCAGAACACCAGCGGGAAATCGGCCGGACCGGTGGTCATGCCGCCCAGCAGCGTCATCGCCTCGGGATCGCTGCGCGCGTCGATCACCGTGGCCGGGTACGCATTGCGGCGCAGGAACCCTTGCAGTCTGACGAGCCGCGCGTCGTCGCCATTGCCGACGATGATCGGGCCAAGCCCCTGCTCGATCAGTCCGAGCCGCCGCAATATCAACGCGCGCATGATGTGCTCGCCCAGTTGCGCATCGGCAACGATCAGCGCGCGCAGGCGGTCCGGTTCGATCACGAGCGTCTCCACATCCGTCAACGCGATACCGTCGATCAGCGCGGGCTTGCCGGATAGTTGCGCCATCTCCGCCATGAAGTGCCCGTCTTCATGCTCGGTGACGAGCGTCGAGCGTCCGAAGCTGTCACGCGAATAGATGCGCACACGCCCATGCAGCAGCACGAACAGGCCCAGAGCAACCTGTCCGGTCTCGAAGATCAGTTCGCCCGCCTTGAACGGCATCGGCCGTGCGAAGCGTCGTAGGCTTTGAATCTCCGCCGCGGACAGACGTGGAAACATCTGATGCTGACGGTACTCCAGCGAGGAATAAGGAATCTCGAGTTCCGACAGCGCCACAGCGTCGGAAGATGAATCCGGTGTGCTCATAACATGGCCCCTTCTGGCACATCATTGTGATGACGGGTTGCAGATAATGCGTCTACCAGCCGAATTTGAGTTCGGCGCCTACATAGTCGGCATTGCGGGCGCCCAGCTCGCGCAGCGACGGCCCGACCTGGAAATGCACGGCTTCCAGCGCCGCGGCGAGATTGGCGGTGACGGCCCAATCGGCGCGCAACTGCGTATAGAAACCTGTCCAGGGGCTGCCGTGCCCGGCCGTCCCCGGCACGACCGCCGAGCCTTGCTGGTACACCGCGTCCGCAGTGGTCTGGCGCCACTGGAGGCCCACGCCCGCGAGCAGGGTCAGCTTGCTGTTCGGTTTGACGATGAGCGTCGGCTTGACGTGAACCAGGTTCGAGTAGCCGGTATAGCCGGCCAGCGCGAAGTAGTAGCCGTTCGGAAAGAGCGGATTGAAGGTGCCGACGCGGCCGTCTCCCGGATGGCTGTCACCCGAGGCGGCATCCACCTGAACACCGATGCGCGGCGTCCAGGGCGCCGAAGCCAGCGTGTAGCCGGCCAGCGACCCCACCGCCCACGCACCGATCGTTTTGCTGCCGACATGGCCCAACTGATACATGCCCTCGACGTCCCAATCGATGTGACCGATCGTGCCGGCATAGCGCGCGTCGAATACGTCGCGATGCTCATCGCCAGCGGCATCGAGAAACCGCGCATTGCTGCGGTTATAGCGCGAGTAATACGCGGACAGATCGCCGGGGCCGACACCTTTACGCTCCACGCGCACACCGCTGAACGTCAGATTGCGATTGGAAACGTCGTCGAAAGCCGAGTTGTCGCGATACTGAACCGGCTGCGTCGCGTAGGCGATCCAGCGCCAAGGACCGGTCTCATAGTCGGCCCAGATGGCGTCGAACGCCTGACGCACGTTCGGGCCGTCGCGAACGGAGATGAAGCGCTGCAAGTCGAACGCCATCTCCTGCCGCCCGACGCGGAATTTCACGGTGCCGGGGCCGAGCGGCTCGGTGATCGCGATGAACGCCTGGCGCAGGTCCAGCGGGTTCTTGTCGACGGGCGTGACTATGTCCTTGCCGTAGGGGCGCGCGTCTTCGAACTGCGTGAATATCTGCACGTGCGGGCCGAGGCGCACATCCGCGTGGACTTCCAGCCGCTGCAGCAGGTAAGTGTCGCCATGCGCCGCGCCGAGGCCGAAAAGCGGCGCGTCGTTGGTTTCCAGACGCTCGCGCAACACCATGCCCAGCGAAATATACGCATCGGGATTGCCGAACAGCGGAATGTACTTGAGTGAATCGAAAGGTTTTTTCGGCACGCACGGATTGGCCAATGCGGACCAGTTCTCCTGCCAGCGGTTGAACAGGATCGCGGGCCGCGCGCACGACGTACTCGTGGCGGCCGACGTCGCGGCACTGCCGGTCGTCGCGGTATCGTCGGCGCCGCCTAGCGCGGTGTCCGCCGCCGCAGCGGGCAGCGCCGCCGCCAACCCGGTACTGAGCAGCAAGGCGCGAACTGCGTAGAGCGAAGCATGACGCCGCGCTCGCTGGCGTGCGTTGCGTGACTTCAACGGCGTCATGACGCGCGCTTCACTGGCCATCATGCACTTCGGCGATGTACCCGCCCGGGAACTCGAGCATGGCGGTCTTGCCCGGCCCGTTGCCGTATGCCGGGTAAAGCACCTTCGCGCCGGCCGCTTGCGCGCGCTCGATCGTCTGCGCCAGATCGGCGACACCGTAGCCGGTCGTTTCACGTCCGAACGGGAACGGCAGCTTGCCGTCCGTCACGAACACAATCATGCGGCCGAAGCCCGAATCGATGCGGATCTCGCGGATCGTCTCGCCCGGCCGGCCGATCACGCCGGCGTCCGCACGCGGGTTGTCCGACACCACTTTGCCGTGCGAGAAGTGCAGCCAGCGGCGCACGAAATTGTTGGCTTCGTAGCGCGACACGTACACGCGGTTATCCGGCACGCTCTGCAGCGGCGCGTAGTTGGGCGCCTTGGTGTGCCAGTAAAGCTGCATCGTCAGGCCGCCCGGCCATTGAATCACCGCGTCCTTGCCGATCGGGTCGTCGAACGAATCGACGAGGACATCGGCGCCGGCCGCACGCGCTGCCTTGACCGCCTGATCGATATCGGTGACCAGATAACCGGTTCGCTCGTTGCCGAACGGATACGGAATCGGCGTTTCGAAGCCGAACACCGACAGCATGCCGACCGGCGTTTGCACGTACTGCGAGGCGGTCTTGCTCGGCGTGGGCGTCACCGTGAACACGGCGCGCGGGGACGCCTTGCCGCCGAACGTCGCAAGGAAGCTGTTGACGAACGCGTCGAGGTCCGCCGAGGCGACATACACGTGAGTCGTGTCGTACTGCGGGCCCACGGACACGTCGGGGTGTTTCATCAGCGCGGCCTTGACGGCCGGCACTTCCGGCGGCCCCGCATCGGCGAATGCGGATGAAACGGGCGCCAACCCGATCAGCAGCGCCGCGGACAGCAGCGCGACAGGACGGAACAGATGAGACAGCTTGAACATTTGATTACCCAATAGTGTTAGCGACGTTTAAACGATCGACCTCTAATCGAGGTGGCCACAGGGTGTGTTGTTTGCGAAGCGCGTGAGCCGCAACCTGGCGACTCACATCGCTCCCCTGCGCATCCAGGCCAAAATCAAAAGAACGACGACGGGCAACGCAATGGCGATGAACGACAGGTTCACGAAGGCGAGCGCGCCGAGAATCGCCCCTCCTGCGAAGCCGGACATCGCCGCCAGCGTCCATTGGAGCCGCTCGCGAACCTGCTGCCCATGCCGGCCTCGCGTGCCCCGGTGAATCAACTCGATCACGTCCAGCACGATCTGCGTGACATTGCCGGTCATTACCGTGTTCGGCAGCCCGGTGACCTGCAACAGCCTGCCGCGCGCATTCTGAACACCCATTGCCATGGTTCCCAATACGCCGCACACGAGCACCATCGCGGCAGTCGCATTCGTGATCGGCCGCGCCAGCATGCCTGTCACGAGGAAAGCAAGCAGCAGCGCCGCCTGAAGCAGGTACAACGCGCTCGCCGCCTGCGCCGCGTGACTGCGTTCCAGAATCTTGAAGAGCACGCTACTCATCGCGATCCCGACAATGAACGACGGAAAGGCCAGCAACTTCAGCAGCACACCCTGGCCAACCCCGGCCACATCCGCGCCGATCAGCACAAAGTTGCCTGTGACATGCGCGGTGAACAGCCCAAACAGCGCAATAAAGCCCACTGTGTCCACGTAGCCGGCAATCAGCGCGAGAATCGTGTCTTCGTGGCGATTCACAGGCTATGCCCTACTCTGCAAGAAAAAGTGGCTCGCGACATCAACCGCCCTCCTTCGTCGCGCCGGACACTACCGGCTTTTGCGCAGTGCCGCCTTCGAGCGGCTGCGCAACCTGGACCGTCGGGGTCTGCGCGAAAAACTGCGCTTTGACAACCGGTATGGCGTGCTCGCCCAGCACCATGCCAAGCAAACCGGCCAGCGCAATCAACGGCGGCGCCGGCGACTGCACCTTGAGTAGCCAATAGAGAAGCCCCACGCCGAAGCCAACTCCGAGTGAAATGATGTAACCCATGCTGTCCTTCCTTTGAATAACAACCTGTCAATTTGGCCAGTCACATCCCAGCACCAGTCCGCAGAAATTCAGACGGCGATAGTTCGGATCCCACCGGTCCAGCACATCGGCATTCACCGTCCCGAATGTCGTGGCAGGACGATGCTCCATGCCGCGCGCGTACGCTTCAATCAGCTTCTTCTTGAAGCCCGATTCGCGGGGATAGGCCTGCACGATTTCGTCCCGCTGCTGCGCGGTAAATTCGTCGTAGCGGGCACCCCGAACATCCATCTGCACGCCGGCGCTGAGCATCGCGATCAAGGGCGACATGTGTTCCGGAATGCCCGGTGTCGTGTGCAATGCGAGCGCCGCCCAGACTTCTTCGATCCGCTGATCGGCGACGGCGTACTGTTGCAGGAAATCGCGCGCCGCATTCGCGCTGTCCACCTCGAACCGGTATGGCGAGTCTTGATACTTCGCGTTCAGCCCGGCGTTGTGAAACATCGCGCTGACATACAGCAGGTCGGCGTCGAAGGCCCAATTCTCGCGATACCCGGTTAGCGCACCAAACAGAAATGTCCTGAGCGCGTGGTGAAACATCAACTCGGACTCCGTGCCTCGCGTCAGATCAGTCGCCGCCCGGGCCATGGCTCCGTCAGGAATATCAACGCCGGCAATGGTTTTCTTCATGTCAACTCCGTGTCAGACATCCCTGCTCCGGCGCGCCTCCACATGCATGCCGGCCTGGCCTCGCAGTCGGGCAGCGGGCCCGTTCGAAGTCTTTGGCAGATCCTGTGCACGGCAGCGTAACGAATGAAACCCATAAAGGCTTTGGCAAATTCTTAAAAAGACTTAAGCGACACGACGGTTATGCGAAATACGTCAAAGCGCCAGTTCATGGAAGCGCTTCACGCCATCGCGAATCCATTGCAGTAACCCGCCCGCGCTCTCGTCCACGTTGACGGGCGACGCCAGCAGCATCTCCTCGCTGGCGTGGTGTTCCGATAGCAACCGGCACATTTCCTTCGCCACTTCGGGACGCCGCGCGAGAACCGGCGTCAGCGCGCTCTTGTCCAGCCGGAAGACGGTGGCGCGCGTCAGTGCGCGCACGACGACAGCCGTCCTGACGCCGGCGAGGATGCCCGACTGGCCGATCGAATCACCCGGCGCGAGCCTGCGCAATTCGATCTCGCCGCCGTCTTTCGACACGATCGCTTTCGCGACGCCTCGCGCCAGAATATGAAGCTCATGCCCGCTCTCGTCCGCAGCCGTGTAGATGATCTCGGCGATGTCGAACTCATGCCTGGTCAATTGCCCGGCCAGTTCCGCTATCTCGTCATCTTCGAGCGTCCGGAAGATCAGTACGTTGCGCAGCAAACTCTGTCTCTCGTCCACTCCGGCAATAACAGGTTCGGGCACCGACAACGGCCGCAACACGACACCGCGTGACTGCAGATGTCGATGCGCAAGATCGAACAGTTCATTGCGCACGGCGATCTTCTTGCCCAGTTCGCCGACGTAGCAGACGATCTCGTACTCGATGGCGTCGTTGGTCGCGCGGCGCACGCTCACGATCGGCTGGGGTTCGCCCAGCACGTCACTGGCGCTCCTCGCGGCATTCGACAGCGCCTCCAGCACGAGCGCGGGCCGGACCGACGGTTCGACCGGCAGCATCACGCTGATGCCGTGCGTATGCATCGGCTGGTTCGCGTTGACGATATTGGTGCGCGCCGCCACGCTGTTGGGAATCACGACGATATTGCCCTGACCGTTCAGCAGACTGGTCGCGCGCCAGTTGCTCTCGACCACTTTCCCTTCCACGTCGCCGACCGTGACCCAGTCGCCGAGGCGAAATGGCTGCGTGGCGTTCAGCACCACGCCGGAAAATACGTCGTTGAGCGTGCTCTGAATCGCGAGGCCGAGCACGACCGCCAGCGCCCCCGAGGTCGCGAGCAATCCGCGCACCGGCAGTTGCAACACGAAGGCAATCGCACCGACCGCCGCCGCCAGAAACACGAGCGCGCCGAACACGTCCTGAAACAGCCGCTCCTTGTGCCAGGACTCGGGCAGCACGGTGCGATCCAGCACGATCGTCACAAGACGCGCGCCCTGCAGCCACCACACCACTTCCAGCACCTGCGCGAGCAGATGGCGCAGCGGTTCGTCCGGCCAGGGCGCAGCGCGCAGAGGGTTCATGCCCGAGCTGAACAGCACGTAGGTCGACAGGCCGAACATCAGCGCACGCAAGGCAAGACGCCCCTGCTCGCTTTTGCTGTCCATGAAGCGCCAGACGAGGAAGTCGAGAACCAGAATGCCTAGCCCATACAGCACACCGTCGGTCAAGGTTGGCATGATGATTCTCGCTTGCCTCGTGACATGAACGCGCGGAGGTTAGAACGCGAAACAGCTACATCCCAGCGCACCCCAGAAGCCGTTCGAATCGCTGACCGGCACGTTTTTGCGCCATGCCCAGCCGTGCGCATGCGCATGTACGCCGCACAGATTCACGCAGCCGTCCACGCAGGCCACCGCGGTAGGCTTGTAACGGCTGTAGCCGCCGAACTCCGCAACCGGCGACCACGACGGGCTAACCGGCAGATCAGGCGGAGCGAGCGGCGCGAATTCATCTGCCGCATACACGACCTTGCCGCCCACCACCGTCATCACGGATTCGAGGAACTTGATGTGGCTCTCGTCGACCGTGAAGTAGTCGTCGCTCAGCACCGCGAAGTCCGCGAACTGACCCGGCACCAGCGCGCCCTTGCGTTCTTCCTCGTTCGAGAACCATGCGCTACCCACCGTATAGCGGCGCAATGCCTCCATGCGCTCAAGCTTGTTCTCGCTCGAATACATCGACGTGCCGCCCACCGTCTTGCCTGACACCATCCAGTAGAGCGACACGAACGGATTGAAACTCGCGACGCGCGTCGCGTCGGTGCCCGCGCCGACCGGTAGGCCCGCGTCGAGCATGTGACGGATCGGCGGCGTGCGCTTGACAGCTTCTTCACCGTATTGCTGAATGAAGTACTCGCCCTGATAAGCCATGCGGTGCTGAATCGCGATGCCGCCGCCGAGCGCGCGCACGCGGTCGATATTCTTCTGCGTGATGGTCTCGCAGTGGTCGAAGAACCAGCGCAGCCCGTTGAACGGAATGTCGGCATTCACGCGCTCGAATACATTCAGGAAGCGCTCGATCGATTCGTTGTAGGTCGCATGCAGACGGAACGGCCAGCGGTTCGCCACCAGCAACCTAACGACGGCTTCGAGTTCGGCTTCGAGCGTGTCCGGCAAATCGGGCCGCGGCTCCAGGAAATCCTCGAAGTCGGCGGCGGAGAACACCAGCATTTCTCCCGCGCCGTTGACGCGCAGGAAATCGTCACCCTCGCCGGGCTTCGTCATCTTCACCCACTTCGCGAAGTCTTCGATTTCCTTCTTCGCGTTTTGTGTGAACAGGTTGTAGGCGATACGCACCGTCAGTTCATTGTGCTTCGCCAGGTCCATGATGATGGCGTAGTCGTCCGGATAAGCCTGGTAGCCGCCGCCCGCGTCGATTGCGCTCGTCACGCCGAGCCGGTTCAGTTCGCGCATAAAGTGGCGCGTGGAATTGCGCTGATCGTCCGGCGCGAGCTTCGGACCTTTGGCGAGCGTCGCGTACAGGAGCCCTGCATTCGGCCTGGCGATGAGCATGCCCGTCGGATTGCCGCGTTTGTCGCGCTGGATCTCGCCGCCGGGAGGATTGGGCGTGTCTTTTGTGTAGCCGACCGCGCGTAGCGCCGCCGCATTCAACAAGGCGCTGTCGTACAGATGCAGGATGAACACCGGCGTGTCCGGCGCGATCGCGTTGATTTCTTCGAGCGTCGGGGCACGACGCTCGGCAAACTGGAATTCGTTCCAGCCGCCCACCACGCGTACCCATTGCGGCGCGGGCGTGCGGGCCACCTGCTTGCGCAGCATCTCGAGCGCATCCGCCAGCGACGGTACGCCGTCCCAGCGCAACTCCATGTTGAAGTTCAGGCCGCCGCGAATGATGTGCAGATGCGAGTCGTTCAGACCGGGAATGACCGTGCGGCCTTTGAGGTCGACCTGCCGGGTGGCGTCGTTCATGTGACGCATCACGGCATCGCGCGAACCCGCGGCGATGATGCGGCCGTTCGCCACGGCGACCGAGTCGGCGAAAGAACGCTTATCGTCCTGCGTGGCAATCTTGCCGTTGAAAAAGACAACTTCGGCCGGTGTCGGCGGGGAAGTGTTGGAAGTCATGGCGATCCTCATTAGGAGCGCTCCGGTTGGCACGCGCGGAGCTAGTCATGGACAGCGGCCGCTCGTCGCGCTTCGCATCCATGAGGTATTCAGAAGCAGAGTGCAGCCCACATGCGGAATTCGGGACCCAGATCTTCCGCCCTCGAATTCCGCGCGATGTGTTTGATGCGCTGGTTACTTCACCTTAGCCGGCACCGCCGCCAGGATTTCGTGCTGCTGAGCCGTACGCTGAGCCGCCTTGTGCACCATCGTGTACGCGTAGTCCACGCCCATTCCGTACGCGCCGGAGTGTTCCTTGGCGATCTTCATGACCGCGTCGTAGGTCTCCTTGTGCGCCCAGTCGCGTTGCCATTCGAGCAGCACCTGTTGCCACGTGACCGGCACCACGCCGGCTTGAATCATCCGTTGCATCGCGAAGTCGTGAGCTTCCTTCGAGGTGCCGCCCGACGCGTCGGCGACCATGTAGATTTCGTAGTCGCCTTCGTCCATCGCGCACAGCGAGAACGTGTTGTTGCAGACTTCAGTCCAGAGACCCGCCACGACGACCTTCTTGCGGCCGGCGGCAGCGAGCGAGTCACGGACCTTCTGGTCGTCCCACGAATTCATCGACGTGCGTTCGAGTACTTTGTGATCCGGGAACACGTCCAACAGTTCGGGGTACGTATAGCCCGAGAAGCTTTCCGTTTCCACCGACGTGATCGTGGTCGGAATGTTGAACACCTTCGCCGCCTTCGCGAGACCGACCACATTGTTTTTCAGCGCCTGGCGGTCCATCGACTGGACACCGAAAGCCATTTGCGGCTGCTGGTCGATAAAAATGATCTGCGAGTTTGCAGGTGTCAGGACTTCGAGTTTCGGATTTGCCATGGCTTTGTGCATCCTAAAGGTCTGGTTAACATGGGAGAACATGCCGCACTCGCTTGAAGTGCGAGAAAAACTGAGGCCCAGTCTATCGACGGGTTTTCCCAGAGTCCTTGTCGAAATCCTTAATCGTTCTTAAAAAATAACAATCAGGAAATTCGCGGCACAGCGCATGGCGAATGGCGAATGGCCATTCAGAACATTTCATATTTTCTGCAGGACTTTATGTGTGCGACGTTTCTACACTTCAGGTGCCGGATTCGGAAACACCCGTTTCACCGGCTGACACCTCAAAAGGAAAAGCCATGAAAGACGAACTGAAAGCAGCAGCACATCGCGCGGCGCCGCTAAAAACACCGAGTCGCCTGACCGAAGACGCGACACGTGACATCGCCGCCGCGTTGACCACACTGCTTGCCGACGTGTTCGCGATCTATCTGAAGACGAAAAATTTCCATTGGCACATGTCGGGCCCGTACTTCCGCGACTATCACCTGCTGCTCGACGACCAGTCCGGGCAGATCTTCGCGACCACCGATCCGATCGCGGAACGCGCGCGCAAGCTCGGCGGCCGGACGCTGCACTCGACCGGCCAGATCACGAAGCTGCAGCGCATTCTCGACAACGATGCGGAGTTCGTGACGCCAGCCGACATGCTCGCCGAGTTGCGTGAGGACAATCTGGCGCTATCCGGCTACATGCGCGAGACACATTCCCTATGCGACGAATACGGCGATGTCGCCACGGCGAGCCTGCTCGAAAACTGGATCGACGAAGCGGAGCAACGCGTGTGGTTCCTGTTCGAATCCGGGCGGAATGCGTAAATCGTGTGAATAGGCGGACGCTAGTGAGGCGTGGGACGTGGACGCGTCGCCGTTCAACCTTCGAGCGCGGCGTGAAGCCGCGCTTCGAGAAACTGAATGAGCGCGTGCACTTTTCTGGAGTGACGGCGATTGGGCAGATACGCTGCATAGACGACTGCATCGCGTTGATGAGGACTCGCTTCGAAGTTCTCGAACAGGCGCATCAGGCGGCCCGCGCGAATCTCGGCGCCGACGTGCCATTCGGGCAACAACGCAATGCCGCGTCCCGCCATCACGGCCTCGAGCAGGACATCGAGACTGTTCGACAACAGATGACCGCGCACCTCGACGCGCTGCTCCACACCTTCGCGCCGGAAAGTCCAGACCTGGCGGGTGCGATAGCCGCCGCCGTAAGCGAAGCGAAGACACTCGTGCGCATCGAGTGCCTGTGGTGTCCGAGGCGTGCCGCTTCGTTCGAGGTAGTCGTGGCTGGCGACGACGTAGCGCGGATTGTCGGCGAGCTTTCTGACGATCAGATTGGCGTCCCGATCCTGCAGGCCGATCCGGATCGCGACGTCGATCCGCTCGAGCGCAAGATCGACGAAGTGATCCGCGACGACAACGTCGAGAAATACACGCGGATTGTCGGAGAGGAAAGCCGCGAGGTGCGGCGCGAGCCGCAAGCGGCTGTAGGTTGACGGCACCGAGATTCTGAGCGAGCCGACTGGCGACGCGCCGCTGTCGAAAACGCTCTCGTCCGCCTCGGCCAGATCGTCGAGCACCTTGCCGACCTGTTCGACGTACGCAATGCCGGCGTCCGTGAGACTGACCTTTCTGGGCGTACGGGTCAGCAGCGCGGTCCCCAAAGAGGCCTCGAGCGCGTCCATCAGCCGCGTGACCGAGGAGGTGGCCACGCCGAGACGTTGTGCGGCCTTTGAAAAGCCGCCAGCGTCAGCCACTTCCAGCAACGTTTTTATGGCAAGGAACTTGTCCATGTTCGGTCTCCGCGACATTGAAGCTGCAAAAATGGTTGCGGTATACGCAACGCGGGGTTGCATTTTACCCCAATTCACTGAGTTTCACGCAACGTATAAGCTGCATCCGTTGCCTAGCGAGGATGCAAACATGAAAGCCATTCAGGTCGAGGTCTATTACGACTTTATTTGTCCGTGGTGCTGGATCGGCCAACGGAATCTTGCCGCGGCGCTCGCGGAATCCGGCGTCGGCGCGGCTGTTTCGATTCGCTATGTGCCGTTCGAATTGAATCCTTCCATGCCGGTCGAAGGCATGGACCGGCGCGCCTATCGAACCCGCAAGTTCGGCAGTTGGGCGCGCTCGCAAGTCATGGACGTGCAGGTGACGGCCGCTGGCCTGACGGCAGGCGCGTCGTTCGACTATGACAAGGTGCAGCGCACGCCGAATACGCGTCTCGCGCATCGTCTGATGCAGTTTGCTCAGGACCGCAATGAACCGCGCACGACTGCCGCGCTTTATCAAGCCATTTACGCTGCCTATTTTTCCGAAGGCCGCGACATCGGTTCGCTCGACACGCTCGTCGCGATCGCAGCCGAACAGACGCTCGATGGGCACGAGGTTCGCGCGTATCTGCTCTCCGCTGCTGGCAATCCGGAGATCGACGCAGCGCGCGAGCACGCGCACCAGTTCGGCATTCAGGCCGTGCCGACCATGGTGATCGACGGCAAGGCGATCAGCGGCGCGCAGCCGCCCGTCGTTTTTGCGAATGCGCTGCGCGCGGCGGACCAAAGGAGTGCGGCATGAGAGCGCTCGAAAAACCGCGTGCCGTCGTGATCGGCGGCTCGCTCGGCGGACTGTTCTCGGCCACCGCCTTGCGCGCAGCCGGCTGGCAGGTCGACGTGTTCGAGACCTCACAGAATCAGCTCGAAAGCCGCGGTGGCGGCATCGTTCTTCAGCCTGATGTGCTGGACGCACTCCGGTTCGCCGGCGTCGTGCTGACCGATCCGCCCGGCGTGATGTCAGGTGAGCGCATTTACCTGGACCGCGACGACAATCGCGTCGAACAACTGTATATGCCGCAGATGCAGACCTCGTGGAGCCTGCTGTACCGCGCCATGAAAAATGCGCTGCCCGCGGATTGCCTGCACGCGGGCGAGACCTTTGTCGATTTCCGCATGGAAGGCGAGCAGATCGTCGCGCTGTTCGAGAGCGGCCGCAGCGAGCAGGCAGATTTGCTGATCGGTGCCGACGGCATACGTTCGACGCTCAGACGGCGGCTGCTGCCCGAGGTCGTGCCCGCCTACGCGGGCTATGTCGCGTGGCGCGGACTCGTCGAGGAACCGGATTTGCCGTTGCGTGCAGCGAACATGCTGCGTGACCGCTTTACTTTTCAGCAAGGCGATGGGCACTCGGCGCTCGCCTATCTGATTCCGGGCGAACACGACTCGACCGTGCCCGGCGAACGCCGCTGGAACTGGGTGTGGTATCGCAAATACAGCCGCGAACGGCTCGACGAATTGCTGGTGGACCGCCACGGCGCGGCGCGCGCGTTTTCGTTGCCACCAGGCGCGACCAAGCGCGCCGACATCGACCAGTTGCGCGATGACGCGCAGGCGCTGCTCGCGCCGACGTTTCGCGCGCTCGTCGATAGCACCGACGATCCGTTCATGCAGCCGATCGTCGACCTGCGCTCGCCGAAGATGGTGTTCGGTCGCGCGGTGCTGCTCGGCGACGCCGCATCGGTTCCGCGTCCGCATACGGCGGGCAGCACTGCGAAGGCCGCGGCCAATGCCCATGCTTTGGCGCTGGCGTTGTCATCGACATGGCAGAACGGCGCAACGATCGATTCAACCCTCAAGCGCTGGGAGAACCAGCAATTGCAACGCGGCCGGCTGATGACCGATCTGGGCATTTCGCTCGGCGGCCGGCTGATGAACATCGCCCGCTGAGCCCACATTTTTCGGTTTTTTCTTTTTAGGGAGTTGCAATGTCAACCCAGCCATCCATCACGGCGGTCGGCGCCGGCCAGGTCAAGCTGACACGCGGGCTGATCGCGCTGTTCGCATTCTGCTGCGGCGCGATCGTCGCCAACCTGTACTACGCGCAGCCGATCACCGAATTGATCGCGCCGGACATTCATATGTCCGGCGGTACAGCCAGTCTGATCGTTTCGCTGACGCAAATCGGCTATGCGTTCGGCCTGTTCTTCCTCGTGCCATTGGGCGACCTGCTGGAAAACCGCAAGCTGATGATCATTACCGCGCTGGTCTCGATTGCGAGTCTCGGCGCGGCAACGGTCGCGCATCAGCCGGGCTGGTTCCTCGCGATTTCCTTGCTGATCGGTTTCAGTTCGGTCGCCGTGCAGATTCTGATCCCGCTCGCCGCGCATCTCGCACCCGACGAGTCGCGCGGCAAGGTGGTCGGCACCATCATGAGCGGCCTGCTGCTCGGCATTCTGCTGTCGCGCCCGATCTCCAGCGTGGTGGCCGGCCACTTCGGCTGGCGCGTGGTGTTCGGTGCCGCGGCTGTGCTGATGGCTATCGTGACCAGCGTGCTCGCGCTGACCATTCCGCGCCGCCAGCCGAGTCACCAGGCCACTTACTTCGAACTGATCGGCTCGCTCGGCCATCTGGTCCGCACGATGCCGGTGCTACGCCACCGCTCGCTGTATCAGGCGCTGATGTTCGCTTCGTTCAGCCTGTTCTGGACCGCGATCCCCATCGAGCTGACCCGGCAGTTCGGGCTCTCGCAAACCGCCATCGGCATCTTCGCGCTGGTCGGGGCAATCGGCGCAACCTCCGCGCCGGTGGCGGGACGTCTGGCCGACGCAGGACATACGGTGCGCGCGACGCTGATTGCACTGGTGGTGGGCGCGCTCGCTTACACGCCCGCGTTGATCCATCCGGCCTGGGGCGTGATCGGGCTCGTCGCGACCGGCATCGTTCTCGATTTCGCCGTGCAGATGAATATGGTGCTGGGTCAGCGTGAAATCTACGCGCTGCATGCGGCAAGCAGAAACCGCCTGAACGCGTTGTATATGACCAGCATCTTCGTCGGCGGTGCGTTCGGCTCGGCGCTCGCCAGCCCGCTCTACGAACACGGTGGCTGGACGTTGGTCGCGAGCGTCGCGACGGCCTTTCCGCTCATTGCACTGATCCACTATCTCGCGATCGGCCGTCCGCACGCCGCACGCATGACATGAGGGCATCTGAGGCAAACCAGGCGGCATGCCGCCCGGATTAACAAGATTTCAGCCTGGTTTCAGGATTTCCCGTGACGGGAGCGATACGCTAGCCGGCATCGTCACGCACCTGAACGACGTTCAATCGTTTTGAAAAGGAATCACCATGTCGTCTCTTTCCCCTTTGCTCAACGGCTACGACCTGCCTGGATTGCGCTTGCCGAACCGCGTCGTGATGGCGCCCATGACACGTTCGCGCGCACCGTTGCGCGGCCGTCCGACGGAAATGATGGCGCAATACTATGCGCAGCGCGCGTCGGCGGGGCTGATCATTACCGAGGCGACTAATGTGAGTCCGGCCTCGGCGGCATTCGAGCTTACGCCGGGCATTATCACGGCCGAGCAGATCGAGGGCTGGCGCCACGTCACGAGCCAGGTGCATGCAGCCGGCGGCCGCATGTTCATGCAGTTGTGGCATGGCGGGCGCGTCGGTTCGTTCGCACTGCTCGATGGCGAGGCGCCGCTCTCGCCCTCCGGCGTGAATGACGATCTCGAACAGTTGCAGGTGTGGGCGCAATTGCAGAACGGCCAGTACACCAGGATCCACGCCACGCCGTCGCGCGCCATGTCGCTCGACGAGGTGAAGCTCGCAATCGGCGCGTTCAGACAAGGCGCGGCCAACGCGATGGCCGCCGGCTTCGACGGCGTCGAAGTCCACGCGGCGAACGGCTACTTGCCGCATCAATTCCTGTCACCGACCACCAATACCCGCGACGACCGCTACGGTGGCTCGCTTGCAAACCGCGCCAACTTCCTGCGCGACATTCTCACGGAGATCGGCTCGGTGGTTTCGCTGGACCGGGTCGGCGTACGCGTCTCGCCGTATGCGCAGTACAACAATGTGCGCGATGCGGATGCCGACAACACTTACGACTACGTCGGCAAGATGCTCGACGAGTTCGGCGTCGCCTACGTTCACGCGGCAGACACGAACGCCTGGAGCGGCGCACCGGATCTGCCGCGCATCATCGAGCGTATGCGCAAGGCGTTCTCCGGCACGCTGATGGTCAACGGCGGCATTGCCATCGACCAGGCCGACCAACTGATCCGCGACGGCCAGGCGGATCTGGTCGCGTTCGCGCGCGCCTATATCGCCAACCCCGACCTCGTCGAGCGCATTGCGACTCGCGCGGCGCTCGCCACGCCCAAGCCGGCCGGCTGGTACGGCGGCGACGACGCCGGCTATATCGACTACCCGTTCGACGGCCGCTCCGGCCAGAACGCACAAGCCGTATAAGCAGGCGCCGTGCAGGCATGACGCATCTCCCGGCCGCGCGCACAGCCTGTGCGTGCGGATTCTTCGATTCATGATTTCAGTGACAGGTACGTGATGACGCACAAGTCTAGACTGTTGGCGGCGGGCAGCGTGATCGTCGCGGCCGTGCTGACCGGCGCTCTGCTGTTGATGTGGAAGCCCGCCATCGCCCCGGTCAGTCCTCCGGCGCCCGCGTCGTTCGACACGCAGACCAAGCTCGCAGGCGCGCGCGTCGTGGCGCTCGGCGACTGCATTGTCTGTCACACCGCGAAGGGCGGCAAACCGTTCGCCGGCGGCCTGCCGCTTGCCACGCCGTTCGGCACCATTTACGCGACCAACATCACGCCCGATGTCGAAACGGGCATCGGCAGCTGGTCGCTCGAAGCATTCACGCGAGCCGTGCGTTACGGCGTGGCCCGCGACGGGCACCTGTTGTACCCCGCGTTTCCGTACGTTCACTTTACGCATATGTCCGATCGTGACATTGCCGCAGCCTACGCATACCTGATGACGCGCGAGCCGGTCAACGCGACCACGCCCGCGAACGAGCTGATCTTTCCGCTGAACTTCCGGCCTCTGCTGGCCTTCTGGAACGTGTTGTTCCTGCATCCCGGCGAGCAGGTGGCAGGCGCGTCGAAAGACGCCGAGTGGAACCGCGGCAAGCTGCTGGTGGATGGCCTCGGGCACTGCGCGTCGTGTCATTCGCCGCTCAATATGATCGGCGGCGAACAGTCGGCCCACGCATTCGACGGCGGTATCGTCGACGGCTGGGAAGCGCCCGCGCTCAATGCGCTCGGCGCGGCGCCGAAGCCGTGGACCCAGGAACAGCTCGTGACCTATCTGCGCAGCGGCCGCGCCAGCGAACACGGCGCGGCGGCCGGCCCGATGCTGCCCGTCACGCGCGACCTCGCTACCGTGCCTGAAGAGGACGTGCAGGCCATCGCCACCTACCTCCTGTCGATTCAGAAGCCGCAGCCGGCCGTCGCCGGTGTGTCGACCAACGCGGCAGCGCAAGGCGAGAAGTCACCGGAGGCCCAGCGCGGCGCACTGCTGTTCGCGGCATCGTGCGCGCAGTGCCACGGTCCCGCCGCGCCGATGCAATCGATCGGCGAGCGCCCCACGCTGGCGTTCAGCACCGCCGTCAATGCAACGACACCCCGCAACGCCGCCCAGATGATTCTCAGCGGCAATGGCTGGCACGGTGAGGACCGCTTGAACTACATGCCGTCCTTCAGCGAAATCTACAGTGACCAGCAGATCGCCGACCTGGTGTCCTATATCCGCGCGGCCTATTCGCAGCGCGGCGAGTGGAAGGACGTCGAGGACATGGTCGTCAAGGTCAGAAAGGAGAACAACGCGCGATGATCAACCTTACCGTCAATGGCGTGCAGCACGCGCTGGATATCGACCCGTCGACGCCACTGCTTTACGCACTGCGCAATGACCTGCACCTGCACGGCGCGAAGTTCGGCTGCGGTCTTGGACAATGCGGCGCGTGCACGGTGATCGTGGGCGACAAGGCTGCATTTTCCTGCCTGATTCCCGTGTCGTCGATCGGCAGCCGCCCCGTGCGCACGATCGAAAGTCTCGGCACAGTCGAGCATCCCGGCCCGCTGCAGAAGTCCTTCATCGAACATCAGGCCGCGCAGTGCGGCTATTGCATCGCCGGCATGATCATGCGCGCCCAGGCCCTGCTCGAGCGCAACCCGCGCCCGACCGAGAATGAACTGCGCGAACACATGGAGCCGAATCTTTGCCGTTGCGGCACCCACATGCGCATCCTCGCCGCGATCCGCGAAGTGGCGCACCTGCCCGTACCAAACGCTACGCCCACCCCGCCTCAAGGCGCGGCGACCCACGGAGGCACGCAATGAGCGTCAAAGAAGACGATATCAACGAGGGACGCCGCCGCTTCATGATGTCCGGCGCGCTGGTGGTGAGCTTCAGCCTGCTCCCCGGCGTCAAGGCAAGCGCCGAGGTGGTGATCGCTGACGAAGGCGCTGCGGTACATGTGGCCAAGGCGACCGAGACGCTCGCGGGCAGCCTGAAGACCAATCCGTTTCTCGATGCATGGATCAAGATCGATCCAGCGGGCAAGGTGACCGTCTACACGGGCAAGGTGGAATTAGGCACCGGGGTGCGCACCGCGCTGCTGCAGATCGCAGCCGAGGAGCTGAACATGGCGCCCTCGCTGATCACGTTTTTGACCGCCGATACGGGCGCCTCGCCGGACGAGGGACTCACGGCGGGCAGCCATACCATCGCCGACAGCGGCAGCGCCTTGCTGAACGCCTCTGCCCAGGTGCGCGGCCTGCTCGTCGATGCGGCGGCCAAACACTTCGGTGTCGAGAGCAGCGTGCTGACCGTTCGGGACGCCCTCATCAAGGCACCCGACGGCCGCACGATGACTTACGGTCAGGCGGTCGGCGCGGTGGATCTCCATCGCATGGCGACGCCGGTGTCGCCGTTGAAAGACCCGGCCAGATTCGTGACGATCGGCACGTTATTGCCGCGCCTGGATATCCCAGGCAAGGTGACGGGCGGCCCGAGCTATGTGCAGGACATGTCGATGCCGGGCATGCTGCATGCGCGAGTGGTGCTCCCGCCAGTCTATGCTGCGAAGCTGCTGAAGACCAATACGCCCGACATTCTGAAGATGCCGGGCGTCGTCAAGGTGATCAGGGACGGCAGCATGCTGGCGGTGGTAGCCAAAGGCGAATGGCAAGCAGTGCAGGCGCAGCGCGCGCTGGCCGCGGGAAGTCAGTGGAGCGCCGGACGCACATTGCCCGACCCAGCTGCAGTACACCGCGATCTGAAGACGATTTCCACGCAACACATCGAGATCGCGAATACGCACAATGCGGACGGCACACCCGTCAAAACGCTGAGCGCGAAGTACACCAAGCATTACATGCTGCACGGTTCGATCGGCCCGTCCTGCTCAGTCGCGCAGTTCAAGGACGGCACCATGACGGTCTGGACGCACTCGCAAGGCGTCTATCCGCTGCGCGATGCGCTCGCCGAAATGCTGTCCCTGCCGAAAGAGAATGTGCGCTGCGTTCATGTCGAAGGATCGGGCTGCTATGGGCACAACGGCGCGGACGACGTAGCATCTCACGCCGCCTTGATCGCCCGCGAGATGGCGGGTCAACCGGTTCGTGTGCAATGGATGCGCGAACAGGAACATACCTGGGATCACTTCACACCGGCAATGGTCACCGAAGTGAGCGCGTCGCTCGACGCGAGCGGCAGCATCGTCAACTGGGACTACGCGCTGTGGAGCAGCTCGCACAACGAGCGGATCGTCAACGCGGGCCGGCTCCTTCCCGCGCAAATGCTGGAGAAACCGTTCGTGCCGGCGCCGTCGGTGCCGATGATGCAGCCCGAAGGCGGCGGCGACCGCAACGCGATTCCGCTGTACGCGTTCCCCAACATGCATGTGATGAACAACTTCTCGCCGACCATGCCGTTGCAAACGTCGGCGATGCGCTCGCTCGGTGCGCACATGAACGTCTTCACGATCGAGACGTTCATGGACGAGTTGGCCGCCGCTGCCGGTGCCGACCCCGTCGCGTTCCGGCTCAAGCATATGCAGGATCCGCGCGCCCGCGACGTGATCCGGCTCGCGGCCGAGAAATTCGGCTGGCCGCGCGCGCCGCGCAAGGCCAATCACGGCGTCGGCTTTGCGTTTGGCAAGTACAAGAACCTGATGTCGTATCTGGCGATGGCCGTGGAGATATCCGTGGTGCCCGAGACGGGCCAGGTGATTCTCGAACACGCCGAAGTCGCGGTCGACGCGGGGCAGATCGTCACCCCCGACGGCATCCGCAACCAGATCGAAGGCGGCGTGATTCAATCCGCAAGTTGGACACTCTATGAAGAATTGCAGTTCGACAGATCTCGAATCCGCAGCTTCGACTGGAGCAGCTATCCGATCCTGCGGTATTCTGCCGTACCGCGCAGTTTGAACGTGCATCTGATCAATCGGCCAGGTGCGCCCTTTCTCGGCGCTGGAGAAGCGTCGATGGGGCCGACCGCCGGCGCGCTCGGCAACGCGTTGTTCGACGCGACCGGAAAGCGCTTGCGCGACATGCCGCTGGGTGGCGATAGCCTGCGCCGGCTGATCGACGTATAGAGAATCCGCACGGCGCCGCCAGCAGTGGATGAGTCTGCCTTGCGGACATAAACCCATGACGTTTCTACAAGGAGCACGCCAGTGATCATCGATCTATCGGGCAAGACCGCCATTGTGAGCGCATCCACCGGGGGCATCGGCCTCGCGATCGCGACTGGGATCGCAACGGCCGGCGCGAACACCATTGTCAATGGACGCAAACAGGAAGCGGTGGACCGCGCCATCGACGCCATTCTCAAGACCGCTCCCATGGCGAAGCTACGCGGTTTTGCCGGCGACCTCAGCACACCCGAGGGCTGCGACGCGCTGACGAAAACCATACCGCAGGCGGACATCCTCGTGAACAACCTGGGCGTGTACGGCCCCGGCGACGTTTTCACGACCACCGACGTCGACTGGGAGCGCTATTTCCAGGTCAACGTGATGTCCGGCGTAAGGCTGACGCGCGGCTACCTCAAGGGGATGATCGAACGCAAATGGGGGCGCGTTGTGTTCATCTCGTCGGAGTCGGCACTGAACATTCCTCCGGATATGCTCGCGTACGGCTTCTCGAAGACCGCGCAATTGAGCATCGCGCGCGGCATCGCCAAGCAGGCTGCCGGCACGGGCGTGACGGTGAACGCCGTGCTGCCGGGACCCACCTTGTCGGACGGCTTTCGCGCGATGGTGGAAGAGACGGCGAAGGCACAAGGCAAAACGGTCGAACAGGTCGGCATCGATTTCGTGCGTGCGCACCGCCGCAGTTCGATCATCCAGCGGCCGGCAACCACGGAGGAAATCGCGAACATGGTCGTGTACGTGTGCTCGCCGCAGGCTTCGGCGACCACTGGCGCGGCACTGCGGGTGGACGGCGGCGTGGTGGATACGATTGCGTGACCGGTCGACGGGTACGCACGGCGTTAATGGAATGGACGCCCCCACCCAACGGCATGAATATGCCAACGTGGAGAGTGCTACGTCAACCACCTGAACTGAACGGGAGCGCCAACGCCCTTCGAGGCCGCCGAAATGCTGGCGCCAGTTGTAGATCGTCTGCTCGCTGATCCCATGCTTCTTTGCGACCTCCGCGACCGGTGCCTTGTCTGCCTGGCGATCCTGCGTATAAAACCCTTTATCGCTACTTTACTCAGCGTATGTTGCTGAGTAATTGATTCATGCAATCGTGCGCGTAAGTGCCTCCATGCCTGGAAGCGTGGCGATCAGATCACTCTCTCGGGTCGGTCGCATCGCGACGATGCGAGAAACACCGGCGTTCACCCGAATGCCAACCGAACTATTCGTTCTCGTCGAAGTAATGCCCGAACTTGAGCTGCTTCGTACGGATATAACGCTCGTTTTCCTCGCGCATCGGAATCGCCAGCGCGACCCGCTCGGACACCGGAATGCCGTGCTTCGACAGCGTGTCGAACTTCTCCGGATTGTTGCTCATCAAGCGCACCGACGTGACTTTCAACGTGCGCAGAATGCCCGCGGCTGAATCGTATTCCCGCGAATCGTCCGGCAAGCCGAGGTCGAGATTGGCCTCGACGGTGTCGCGCCCCTGCTCCTGCAGCGCATACGCGCGAATCTTGTTCGACAGGCCGATACCGCGCCCTTCATGGCCGCGCAGATACAGCAGCACGCCGCAGCCTTCGGCCGCGATGTAGCGCAGCGCGAGGTCGAGCTGCTCGCCGCAATCACAACGATACGAGCCGAGCACGTCGCCCGTGAGGCACTCGGAATGCAGGCGCGTCAACACGGACGACTGATTGGCGACCTCGCCCATCACGAGCGCGAGATGTTCGGCACCGCTTTCGCACACGCGAAACACGTACGAGGTGAACGTGCCGTAGCGCGTGGGAAGCGTGGCAGTGGCGTCGAGAACGACGCATTCGCCGTTGATGGCGCCGTCTGCTGCGGGCGATGGATCGTGAGACGTGAGCATGGCGTTGGACAGTATTGCTGACATGAACCCGATCAAACCGGGGATAAGGGTTGGACTGGGAGTTTACCGCTAATCCGCACGGCGCACCCGGATGTCCGCGCACGGTGCAAGGCGCGCGGCCAAACATGGGCGGCGCCGCCGCTACCCGAATTGAACGCGCAACGCGCCCCAGGTATTCCCGGAGTACCGCGCCGCCGCGTCGCGCCTATACTGAAATGGCCTGTCCCTCACGACAGCGCGCCGCACCGGCGTGCTGCACTGCGAAACGGAGCCGCTCCATGACAAGCGTTGCCCAGCTGCTTAAAACGAAACCGAACAACACCGGTGTCATCACGATCGGCGCCGACGATTCCGTCTACGAGGCGATCCGGTTGATGGCCGAAAAAGGCATCGGCGCACTGGTCGTGACGGACGGCGACAGCATCGCCGGGATCATCACGGAGCGTGACTACGCGCGCAAGGTGGTGCTGATGGATCGCTCGTCGAAGGCCACACCGGTGCGTGACATCATGAGCAAGGCGGTGCGTTTCGTGCGCCCCGACCAGACCACCGAAGACTGCATGGCCCTGATGACCGAGCGCCGCATGCGCCACCTGCCGGTGATCGAGAATGACCGGCTGGTCGGTATGGTGTCGATTGGCGACCTGGTGAAGAACATCATCGCCGAGCAGCAGTTCACCATTCAGCAGCTCGAGTTCTATATTCACGGCGAACGACCCTGATGCGCGCCGCATGCTCAATGCCGCGCGACTGGCCACACGACGCCGACTCCCCGTTGCGTAAAACGACGCAAAAAAAGCCCAATCGTTGAAACGGTTGGGCGAAGCTACCTTGCGGCAGCGGAGGTTCTTTGAACTGGGAAACGTGCCACGCGCGCGTCGGTGCCAATGGGTGCGCGCGGCGCTGCATGCGTGGATCGCGAGGCAACTGAATCACTTCGCGATGGCGTGCGGACCGTCAATCTCAACAGCGCACACGCCGCTGGGACGTCAAATGGCTTGGCCGTGGCAGCGAGGCAGCGAGGCAGCTGCGATCGCGCCTGCCCCGCTTCGTCCGGCTACCGGCCGGGCATGCCGGCCAGCTCTTGAACGCGGCTGCCTGGCCTTAGTTGCCGAAATACACCGACTTCGCACCGCTCGTCGGCTGGAGCGTGCCGCCCGCTTGCGACGAGCCGCTCATCGGCGCACCGTAACCACTCGTGTCGGCGACCGGCTGCGTCTGCGCGACGGCCGGGTTCTCAGCCTGTACACGGCGTTCGGCAGCCTGAATGTTGGCCGGGTAGTTCGTGTCGTTGGTCGTGGCGGGGTTGTAGCCTGCGCGCTCCAACTGGATCAATTCGTTGCGAACATCCGCGCGGGTCACGGGTTGTTGGCTCGACTGAGCGAACGAAACGACGGGGGCGGCAAGAACGGCTGCAATGGCGACTGCCTTGATGAGCGATTTCATGATGACTACCTCCAGACTTGTTTTATTTGCATCGCTTGCCACACCATGTGAGAAGCGAGTGAATTCAGTCTAGTCACCAGATCGCCAAGGGAAAACCCTTAATTTAGAGATACATAATTGCTAGATTCGCAAAAAAGCGTCGAAATGTACTGCGCGATGCGATTTAAATTTCCGCATTACGGCAATAATTGTCCGGGCCGTAATCGATGCGTCCGACGTTTCAAAATAACGTCTGATCTGAGCAGTTTTCGCCACAGTGCGTCGCGTCATCAGTCGAATTGACGCGCGTCTTTCATGCGTCGGAGTGTGGCATCAGAAGCAGCTTTCGCGGACCACTCACGAACGCACTGCCCGCTTCGAAAAATCGCAGCGGCCTATGCATCTCGCGTGACAAGCCAATGCGCGTCGTCACGCCGACGGGCGTCTCGCCTGTCTCGATCACGCCGATCCACAGACCGCTTCCGGTACACAGATCGCGGCCATCGAACGACTGGCCGATGCCGAGCGCCATCGTGAGCCGGCCCGGACCACGCGCGAGATCGCGCAGTGGCACGCCGGGACGCCGCGCTTCCATCAGTGGCAGGCCTTCGAGCGGCTCGATCGCACGAAACAGGATGCCGGCGCCGACCTCGGCCTCTTCCGCCGACATGTTGAGCATGTACGACAGACCGTAGGTCAGCCGCACGTAGGCGTGGCCGGGTGCGAGAAACATCGCGCCGTTATGCGGACGCCGGCCGATAAACGCATGACTGGTCGAATCGCCGACCGGATAGGCCTCCGTTTCGACGATTCGCCCGCTGAGACGCCCTTGCGGCAGATCATGGACGAGATATTTGCCGATCATGAAGCGCGCCAGTTCAATCGTATCGACCGGAAGATCGGCACGCTGTAATGGCCGGATAGGCAGCAGCTCATTTCGCATGCATTCGATTCCTCATTTTGAATCAGGCGGCATAACCAGCATTCAAGAGTTCGCAAGGCGCGATTACTGCATCTTTCCCATTGGTTGGGATAGAACCACTTCGAATAGAAAAGAATAACGAAATCGCGAGCCAAACAGCCTGCGTAATCAGCGATACAACGCCCTCAAACTGTTTCCATCAACCGAATCGTTGTAGCAAAGCCTCATTTCGGGATAGCCCGCGTTCAACATGGCACTAATTGCTGTATCGTTCTCTCCGGCCTGTTACACAGCCTTTGGTGGCGTGGACGCGCTTGTCTCGGTCCGCCAAAATCGGCATACAGATTGAAAGCTTCCGCAGGACCTGCAGTTCGGTTCCATTCAGATTTGATTCCGATTCACTCGTTGGTGTAGCAAATGGTCCCCGTCCGGGGACTGCGTACTTATGACAATAGGAGAAAGTCGAATGAAAGCATTTCCGGCAATCAAGGTGATCGGCGGCGCGCTGATCGTTCTGGCGTCCATCAATGCCTACGCGCAAACGGCCGATGCCGCGTCCCCCGCGTCTGCAGCGCCGACCGCCAAGCAGACGAAACAGGCTAATCGCGCGCTGCAACGCAAAGTCCGCAGCACGCTGGCCAAGACGAAAGGCCTGAGCGTCTCGAACATCACCGTGCGCGCGCGCGGCGGCGACGTGACGCTGGCCGGTTCGGTGCCGGAAGCAGCGCAACTCGACATCGCCACGAATGCCGCGAAGTCGGTGGCTGGCGTGACGTCGGTGAAGAACGCGCTGACGATCCGTGCTGAAGGACAATAAGCAGATCGATCTGCTGTAAAGCAACAAGCGGGCGCCGGTGTCACTTCGCATGATATTGGCCCCGCGCCCGGCTCGAACCCCTGTTCGTCCGTACCGCGCAGGTGCGGTTCGCCCGGCGCCCGTGTCTTGCGGCGCAGCCGCTGCGCACGCGACATCCCCAGCACGCGATCCTGCGTAACGAAATCCTGCTACAAGAGAGAAGTCGCCGTTTGCGCGCTGACAGCCGACCCTTGGGCAACGCGGCGAGCTTCCGTCATGGGTTGACACTGTTTGATACAAGTTCAAATGGTCGGATCGAATTATCCTTTATAATTTAATACGTTAGCGCGCATTATTGATCCATTGGTTTAGCCTTGCCCCAGCTTTGCCAGCTTCGATTCCGGGCGACGTGGATCGCCCGGCCACGAACACGCATGACAGGACGCCCGAATGACCAAGCCCTCTACCGTTTTGCCTCGCTGGACCATTGCCGCGCCGTTCGCCGCGTGGATCGTGCTCGGCGCCGCGTATGCGATGCCGGGCAACGGGCTGCTGCTCGCGCTGGTGGGCGTGGCACTGTGCGTAGCGGTTTTCACCGCGGTCCATCACGCGGAAGTGGTCGCGCATCGCGTCGGCGAGCCGTTCGGCACCCTGGTGCTGGCGGTGGCCGTCACTGTGATCGAGGTGGCGCTGATCGTTTCGGTGATGCTGACCTCCGGCCCCGAGAAAGCCGGTCTGGCGCGCGACACGGTGTTCGCTGCGGTGATGATCGTGTGCAACGGCATCGTCGGCCTGTGTCTGCTGGTGGGCGGTATCCGCCATCTGGAGCAGGATTTCCAGAGCCGTGGCGCGGCCGCCGCGCTGGCGGTGCTCGCGTCGCTGTCCGTGCTGACGCTGGTCATGCCGAACTTCACGACGACCAACGTCGGCCCGATCCTGTCGTCGTCGCAACTGGCGTTCGCCGGGATCTCGTCGCTGGTGCTGTATTGCGTGTTCGTATTCGTGCAAACCGTGCGTCACCGCGATTACTTCCTCGCCGGCGTGCCCGACGAAGACGTCCATGCCGCGCCGCCGAGCGTCGGCCTCGCGCTGGTGAGCGGCGCTCTGCTGCTGGTGTGCCTCGTCGGCGTGGTGCTGCTGGCGAAGGTGCTGTCCCCGGTCGTCGAGACCGCGGTGCAGAACGCGGGGGCGCCGCCGGCCGTGGTGGGTATCATCATCGCCGCGCTGGTGCTCCTGCCCGAAGGACTCGCCGCCGTGCGCGCAGCGCGCGCCGACCGCTTGCAGAACAGCCTGAATCTCGCGCTCGGCTCGGCGCTGGCGAGTATCGGGCTGACCATTCCGACTGTCGCCGGCGTGTTTCTGTACACCGGTCAGCCGCTCGTGCTCGGCATCAACGGCAAGGAAACCGTGCTGCTCGCGCTGACCCTGGTGGTCGGCACCCTCACGCTGAGCACCGGCCGCACGACGATTCTGCAAGGCGCCGTGCACCTGTCGCTGTTCGCGGCGTATCTGTTCCTGTCGTTCGCCCCCTGAGGCGGCGACAGGCGGGCGGCGGCCGCTGTGCCGGCCGCCGCCTACTCTTCCCAATGCGCGGCGATCCAGTCGCGGAACAGATTCAGCTTCTGCTGATGCGCTACTGAATCCGGATAAACGAAGTAATAACGCCAGCCGGTCTTGAGCACCATCTCGAAGGGACGCACGAGGCGCCGCGCGGCGACATCCTCGTCGATCAGCGCGAGATCGCTGATCGCAACCCCGAAGCCTTGCAAGGCGGCGTTGGTCGCCATGTCGAGCGTATCGAAACTGGGGCCGTGTTCGGCGTCGACCACCTGGGCATTCGCGTCATCCGCGTCGGCTATCTTCGCGAGCCACATCTTCCAGTCGCGGTGATCGCGGGTCGGATGCAGCAGCGTGTGCCGCGCGAGATCGGCCACCTGCGCGAGCGGCTTGTCCTTGAGCAGGTCGGGCGCGCAGACCGGCGTCAGACGCTCCTCGAACAACGGCACCGCCTGCACGTCCGCACCGGGCGACGACGCGTAGATGATCGCAGCGTCGAACGGCTCGCTCTGGAAGTCGACCGCGTGCTGCCAGGTCGTGGTGATCTGCACGTGCAGATCGGGGTACTCGCCCTGGAAGCGCATGATCTTCGGCAGCATCCAGCGCATCACGCAGGTCGGCACCTTCAGCGCGAGATCGGTGCGCTGCCGCGTGAGGCGCAGCGAAATCTCCTCGATGCGGGCAAAGCTCTCCTTCACGGCCGGCAGCAGCATTTCGCCTTCGGCGGTCAGCGTCAGGCCTTTCGCGTGGCGTTTGAAGAGCGGAAACTTGTAGTAGTCCTCGAGCGCGATGATCTGCCGGCTGACCGCGCCTTGCGTCAGGCACAGGTGGTCGGCGGCGCGGGTGAAGCTGCGATGGCGCGCGACGGTTTCGAAAATCTGCAACGCGTTGAGCGGCGGAAGACGTCGCATCGTGATATCCGGAATCAGAAAAAGTCATTGCTCGGGCGTCGCGTCGCGGCGTGTGGGTCTGCCCGTCCAGCCCACAGGATACGCGATCGGCACTCGCTACACGAGAGACCGGCAGGCAAACCGGCATGCGTTCGATGCATGGCGCGGGCGGCTGCGCGAGAGCTTCGGCGCTGTCTGCACCGCCACGGGGCAATGCGCGGGATCACTCGCACCAGAACCGAGCTTTCCTCATACCTCGGCGCGAACCGAGGCAGCGCGCAAAACATGGACGTTAACCCGCATGCGCCGCTGTCGTGGCGCCGCCAGCGGTTGGGCCGATATCCGCACCACCATCACGTAAGTGCCCCCGCATGAGCTTACGTCATACCGCCCATGCGCATATTTCGTTTGGCGAGGGATTTTGGCAAACCTAGAGTGCATCCACACACGACACACGGCGCATCAGGCAGGCAACGTGTGCCGCCGAGTGCGCAAACGGGCAACGCCAACGAGCGGCGCTCCAAATGGCAGCGGTCACAGCGACTATCACCAGCAACAGGCGTTCATCACAGGAGACCGCCATGCAAGAGATCAAACGGGCCAGAAGGCAGGTCATCAAAACGATCGGCGCGGCGCTGGCGGCGTCCACATTGCCGATGCCGTTCGTCAACCTGCGCGCCCAGGAGCAGAACTTCAGCGGCAAGACGCTGCGCCTGCTGACCTGGTCGGACGACACCGGCGCAGCCGCGCTGCGCAACATCGCCGCCAGCTTCACGGCCAAGACCGGCGCCAAAGTGATCGCCGATCGCGCCGACGGCACCTCCGGCATGGTCGCCAAAGTCAAGGCCGCGGGCGAGCGCCCCACTTACGACGTCATCACGCTGGCCGGCGTCGGCGCGGCGGGGCTCGGCGACGCCGGCCTGCTGATGAAGCCCGATCTCGACAAGCTGCCGAACCTCAAGGAAGTCGCGCCGCAATATCGCACCGGCGCGAACGGCTTCGGCGTCGGCTATCTGCTGTGGTCGGACGGGCTGATCTACAACACGGCGACGGTCAAGACCGCGCCCACCTCGTATGAAGCGCTGTGGGACCCGAAGTACGCCGGCCGCATTTTCCTGCCGCCGCCCGAATGGGCCGAAGCGGTGGACCTCGCGATCATCGCCGCGAAGATGAACGGCGGCTCGCAGCAGAACATCGAGCCGGGCTTCAAAAAGCTCATGCTGCTGAAAGACCGCGTGATGACGCTCGGCGAGAACCCGAACCAGGTGGCCGATCTGTTCCGCACCGGCTCGCTCGACATTGGCGGCATCTATTCGCCGGCCTTTTTCCCCGACCAGATCCGCAAGCCCGAGTACAAGATGGGCGTGACCTACGGGATGAAGGAAGGCTTCGCCACGCAGCTGATGTTCACGGTGATCCCGAAATCGCATCCGGGCGACAGCGACCTGATCCACGCGTTCATCAATCATTCTCTCGACGCGGGCGTGCAAGGCCGCATGGCCGCCGACGTGCTGAACGGCCCGGTCAATTCGAAGGCGGTGATTCCCGCCGCGAGCCGCGCGTTCGTGCCGAGCCCGCAGCAGATCGCCGAGAAAGCCGTGCTGCACGACGACAAGGCGCTCGCCGTGGTGCAGCCGGCGTGGATCAAGCGCTACACCGAAATCTTTTCGGCATGACTGCGATGCTCGCGCGCTTTTCGCGGCGTGCTTCGGCGGCATCGGGGCCGGCTTTGGCGGCGACGCCGGGCGCCGGCTTCAGCGGTCCCGAGCAACCCGCCGCTACCGCCATGGCGAAGGCGCGGCCGTGGCTGCTGCTCACGCCGATCCTGCTGTTTCTCGCGTTGCTCGGCGCGGCCGCGCTGGTTGTGTTACGCATGAGCTTCGGCACGCCGGGCCACGAATGGCGCGGCTTCACGCTGCAAAACTACGCGGACCTGCTCGACGGCTATTTCCTGAAATCGCTGTGGCTCACCTTGCGGCTCGCGTTCCAAAGCATGCTCTGCGCGGTCGCCCTGGCAATTCCCGTCGCGCTGGCCATGGCGCGCACGAAGTCGCGGCTCGCGCGCCGGTTGCTGCTCGCCGGCGTGCTGCTGCCGCTGCTCGTCAATCTGCTGCTGCAAGGCTATGGCTGGCTGATCATTCTCGGGCCGGCGGGTCTGCTCAATCACGCGCTGCTCGCGAGCGGCCTCGTCGAGCGTCCGGTGATGTGGCTGTATCGCGAACATGGCGTGTTGCTCGGCCTGATCCAGACCGCGTTTCCGCTTGCCGTGCTGCCGCTCTCTAGCGCGATGCGCGCGGTCTCGATCTCCTATGAGGAAGCCGCCGCGACGCTCGGCGCGACGCGCTGGCAGACGCTGCGTCATGTGCTCTTGCCGCTGGCGATGCCCGGCCTCGTGTCGGGCGCGCTGCTGGTGTTCGCCTACAACGCGAGCGCGTTCGCAGTGCCGCTGCTGCTCGGCGGACGGCGCGTGCCGATGCTCGCCGTGCTGGTCCACGACCAGGTCGCGCCGTTGCTCAACTGGCCGGCGGCGTCCGCCTCGGGCGTCGTGCTGATGATCGCCACGCTCGCGGTGATGGCGCTGTCGCAGCGCCTCGTGCGGCGCACCCAGCGTCTCTCAGGGGAGTCCCACGCATGAGCACGCCGCTGCCCACTCCGCGTTTTGCGTTCCTGCCGCGTCTGCCGGACACGATGCCCGGCCAGCTCGGCCGCGCCACCGCCCTGCTCGCCGCGCTCGTGCTGTTTCTCGCCGCGCTGCCGATCCTCACGATGATCACGATGTCGTTCAGCGCGGCCGACACGCTCGAATTTCCGCCGCACGCGTTCGGCCTGCACTGGTATCGCGCCGCGTGGCACAGCTTCGTGTCGCCGGATGCGAGCGACTCGCTGTCGATGGGCGCGGCGCTGAGCACGAGTCTCGTCGTCGCGCTCTCGACGATGCTGATCGCCACGCTCGTCTCGGTGCCGGCCGCCTACGCGCTGAGCCGCTACCGCTTTCGCGGCAAGCCCGCGGTCGAACAGCTGGTGGCGCTGCCGCTCGTCTATCCGCTGGTGATGCTCGGGCTGTCGCTGCTGCTGGTGTTCAACGTGCTGCCGGTCGAACTCGGCGTGTTCCGGCTGATCATCGCGCATGTGATTCTGGCGCTGCCGTTCACCGTAAAAAATTGCGCGGCGTCGGTCGCGTCGATCGGCCCGGAGTTCGAAGAGGCCGCCTGCGTGATGGGCGCAAGCCCCGGCCGCGCGCTCGTCGACGTGATCCTGCCGCTGATGCGCCCCGGCATTCTCGCCGGCATGCTGTTCGCGTTCATCGTCTCGTTCAACGAGTTCACGGTGACCTTCTTCCTGTACGGCATCGATACGATGACGCTGCCGGTGTGGCTCTACAGCCGCACGGTGTCGTCGCTCGATCCGACCGTGTTCTGTTTCGCCGTCGTCATCGTCGCGATCGACTTCGCGCTGATCTGGCTGCTCGAAAAGCTGATCGGCGACGAAGGGGTCGCACTGTGAACGCACGCCCGACGTCACTTTG
The DNA here is from genome assembly GCF_003634845.1 of Paraburkholderia sp. RAU2J. Taxonomy (NCBI): domain Bacteria; kingdom Pseudomonadati; phylum Pseudomonadota; class Betaproteobacteria; order Burkholderiales; family Burkholderiaceae; genus Paraburkholderia; species Paraburkholderia sp. RAU2J. The sequence continues at coordinate 1,532,834 of NZ_RBXG01000002.1, read as the reverse complement.
CTGGAGCCTCCGATGACCCATCTGACCTTGCAGGCCGTGACCCGCCGCTTCGGCGCGGCGCACGCCGTCGACAACGTCGATCTGAGCGTGCCCGACGGCAAGCTGGTGTGCTTTCTCGGCCCGTCCGGTTGCGGCAAGACCACGCTGCTGCGGATGATCGCCGGCCTCGAAACGCCGAGTTCGGGCAGCATCCAGTTCGCCGGCCGCGACATCACGCGTCTGGCGGCCAACCAGCGCGACTTCGGCATGGTGTTCCAGTCGCTCGCGCTGTTTCCGCACATGACGGTCGCGCAGAACGTCGCGTATCCGCTGAAGCTGCGCAAGACGGCGAAGGATCAGCAGACGCGCCGCGTCGCCGAACTGCTGGAGCTGATCCAGCTGCCGCATATGGCGAACCGGCCGGTCACGCAACTCTCGGGCGGCCAGCGCCAGCGCGTGGCGATTGCGCGCGCGATCGCCTCGCAGCCGAAACTGCTGCTGCTCGACGAGCCGCTCTCCGCGCTCGACGCGAAGCTGCGCGAGGCGATGCAGGTCGAAATCCGCCTGCTCCAGCAGCGCCTCGGCATCACGACGATCATGGTCACGCACGACCAGCGCGAAGCGATGACGATGGCCGATGAAATCGTCGTGATGGAAAAAGGCCGCATCGCGCAGGTCGGCAAGCCGCTCGACATCTATCGCGAGCCGGTCAGCGAGTTCGTGGCCGACTTCATCGGGCTCGGCAATATCCTGCCGGTCTCGTACGATGGCGCCGGCAGCGTGCGCCTGCCGGGCGGCCGGCGCATCGCGCTCGCACCGGGCGCGCGCGTGCCGGAGTCCGGCGCCGGCTTGCGGTTGCTGATCCGGCCTGAAGACATCTGCGTGAAGACCACGTCGGCAGCCGACGACGTCTCCCCGAACCGGCTCGCCGGCACCGTCACGTTCATTCGCGACGTGGGTGCGTCGCTCGAAGCGACCATCGACTGCGCGGGCTTCACGCTGACCGCCGCGACCACGCCGCGCGAAACACCGGGGCTCGCGCCCGGCCTGCCGGTGTTCGCGGAATTGCCACCGCACGCGTGCAAGCTGATCGCCGCGCACTGAGTACACACGCGCCGGGCCGCTTGCCGCCGCCCATTCCAACACCAACGCATCACACGCTTTCGACAGAGGACACATCATGAACCAGCGCCCCGTTGCCCGCTCGACTACCCGCCGCGTGTTCGCCACGCTCGCCGCGACGCTCGCCTTCACCGCCGCCGGCGCGCTGTGCGCGTTGCCGTCGGCCGCGCATGCCGACGCCCTCGACAACATCGCGAAGTCGGGCACGGTGCGCATCGGCGTGTTCGAGGACTATCCGCCGTTCGGCTCGATCGGTCCGGACATGAAGCCGATGGGCTATGACATCGACGTCGCGAACCTGATCGGCAAGACGCTCAACGCCAAGGTCGAACTCGTGCAGGTGACCGGCGACAACCGCATGGCCTACCTCGCCGACCACAAGGCCGACATGCTGCTGTCGGTCGGCCAGACGCCCGAGCGCGAAAAGGTGATCGACTTCTCGCAACCGTACGCGCCGTACTACCTCGCGGTGTTCGGCCCGAAGGCGCTGCCGGTGAAGAGCGCCGCCGACCTCGCGGGCAAATCAATCTCGGTCGCGCGCGGCACGCTCGAAGACCTGAGCGTGACGAAGATCGCGCCGCCCAGCGCCAACATCAAACGTTTCGACGATCCGAACGGCGCAATTTCGGCGTTTCTTTCTGGTCAGGTACAGTTGATGGTGGTCGGCAACGACGTGGGCGCGACGATTCTCGCGCGTCACCCGGCGAACGATCCGGAGCAGAAGTTCTCGCTGTTCAGCTCGCCGGATCACGTCGGCCTGAACAAGAACGAGCCGCGTCTGAAGCAGAAAGTCGACGAGACGATTGCCAAGGCGCGCAAGGACGGCACGATGAACGCGATTTCGCAGAAATGGCTGCGCGCGCCGCTGCCCGCCGACCTCTAAACCATTTGCGCGGAGTTTCGACCTCACGATGAGCGCCACCTCATGACCTATGCGTTCGATTTCAGCGGCTTCGACCTCTATGCGGGGATGCTCGTGCGCGGCGCCGCCGTCACCTTGGGGCTCACCGCCGTCTCCACCGTGCTCGGCGGCCTCGTCGGGATCGGCGGGGCGAGCATCGCGGTGGCCGGGCCGAAGTGGGCGCGCTGGCTGGTGGCGAGCTATGTCGAACTGATCCGCAATACGCCGTTCATCGTGCAGTTGTTCTTCGTGTTTTTCGGCTTGCCGAGTCTCGGCATTCACATCGACGAAATCCAGGCCGCGATTCTGGCGATGACCGTCAACCTCGGCGCGTACGCAATCGAGATCGTGCGCGCCGGCATCGATTCGATTCCGCGCGGCCAGGTGCAGGCGGCCGAGGCGCTCGGCCTGCACGGACGGCAGGTGTTCCGCCATGTGGTGCTGCCGCAGGCGATCGCCAACGTGTTCCCCGCGCTGCTGAGCCAGGTGCTGATCGTGATGCTCGGCTCGGCGGTGGTGTCGCAGATCTCGGTGCCCGATCTGACCTACGCGGCCAACTTCATCCAGTCGCGCAACTTCCGCTCGTTCGAGAGCTACGTGATCATCACCGCGGTCTATCTGCTGATGTCGATCGCGTTGCGGCAACTCATCAACCGCTTTGGACGCGGCCTGTTCGCGGGCCGCACCGCGCGCGGCAACGACACTGCGCCGCCTAGCTGGCGCAGCCGCCTGATGTGGCGCGGCGCCCGCACCCTGCCGACGGAGCGCTGATCATGATCGAATTCACGCTGTGGGACATTGCCCGCAATCTGTTGCTCGCCGCCCGCTGGACGGTCTTGCTGTCGTTGATCGCGTTCGTCGGCGGCGGCGTGGTCGGGCTGCTGTTGCTCGCGATGCGCGTGTCGCCGATCGCATGGCTGCGCCGCATCGTCGTGCTGTACGTGGAAGTGTTTCAGGGCACGCCACTGCTGATGCAGTTGTTTCTCGCGTTCTTCGGCTTGCCTTTGCTCGGCGTCGATGTATCGCCCTGGGTCGCGGCGACCGTCACGTTGACGCTTTACACGAGCGCGTATCTGGTCGACATCTGGCGCGGCTGCGTCGAAGCGGTGCCGCGCGGCCAGTGGGCCGCGGGCGCGAGTCTCGGCATGACGTTCAGCCAGCAGTTGCGCTATATCGTGTGGCCGCAGGCGCGCAAGATCGCCGTCGCGCCGACGGTGGGTTTTCTCGTGCAGGTGGTGAAGAGCACCGCGCTCGCGTCGATCATCGGCTTCACCGAACTGACCAAGACCGGCACCATGATCACCAACGCCGCATTCCGCCCATTCCCGATCTACGGCATGGTCGCGATGATTTACTTCGCGATGTGCTTCCCGTTGACGTGGTACGCACGCGTGCTCGAAAAGCGGCAGAAGATCGGGCAGCAACGCTGACACTGGCGGTGCGCCCCGCGAGTCCCGCGCCGCGCCAATAGAAAAGCGGCAACCGTGCAAACCACGGTTGCCGCTTTTTTTTGTCGATTGCGGCGGGTATCGCCCCCGCCGCACCGAAGCTTAACGCGCCGCTTGCGTCGACTTGCGCAGCTTCGCCACTTCGGCCGCGCTCACCGCCGGCGCATCGTTGTTCCAGCCGGCCCGCACGAAGGTCAGCACGTCGGCGATCTGCTGGTCGTTGAGCACCGGCGCGAACTTCGGCATCGGGAACGGCGCGGGCACGCCGCCGATCACGAGATCGCCCGTGCCGTTCAACGTGACGTTGATCAGCGACGACGCGTCCTTCTCCAGCACGTTCGGATTGCCGGCCAACGGCGCCATCATCGGCGCGAAGCCGCGTCCGTCGGCGCCGTGACAGTGCATGCAATACGCCGTATAGACGCGCGCGCCGGCATCGTTCGCGGGACGGTTCAACGACACCTTCGTCTTCTGCGGATCATACGCATACGGCACGGCACCGCTGCCGCCCGCCGGCGGTAGCGACTTCAGGTAGGTCGTCATCGCGGCGATGTCGGCGTCGGTCATATGCTGCGTGCTGTTGTTGATCACGCTGGTCATCGAACCGAACGCCGACGCGTGGCGATTCGCGCCGGTCTTCAGGAACGCGTGCACGTCCTCATCGTTCCAGCGGCCGAGCCCTACATTGTGCTCGCCGCTCAGGTTCGACGCGAACCAGCCGTCGAGCAGGCCGCCGGTCAAGAACGCGCTGCCGCTTTCATCGAGCGCCTTCTCCTGAAACGCGATGCCGCGCGGCGTATGGCATGAGCCGCAGTGCCCGAGGCCTTGAATCAGGTACGCGCCGCGATTCCATGCCGCGTCCTTGCCCGGCTTGTCCTGATAGGCGCCCTTCTCGAGGAACGCCATGTTCCAGAACTTCAGCGGCCAGCGCATGTTCAAGGGCCATTTGATGTCGGCCTCGCGGTTCGCCTGCTGCACCGGCGTAACGCCGCTCATGAAGAACGTGTAGAGCGCCTTCATGTCCTCGTCGTTGATCTTCGCGTAGGACGGATACGGCATTGCCGGGTACAGGTTGTGACCGTCCTTCGCGACGCCTTCGCGCATCGCCCGCGTAAAGTCCTCCAGCGTATAGCCGCCGATACCGGTCTGCGGATCGGGCGTGATGTTGGTGGTGTAGATCTGCCCCATCGGCGTCGTCATCGGCAAGCCGCCCGCGAACGGCTTGCCCTTCGGGGCCGTGTGACAGGCCACGCAATCGCCGATCTTCGCGAGATAGGCGCCGCGTTGCAGCAGTGCCGGGTCCGCCGCATGCGCGGGCGTGGGCGCGGCCGCATGAGCCGGCGCTTGCGCGATGAACGGCAGCGCCACGCACAGCGCCGCGCTGAAACCCTTCAGTGTGTTTTTCATGGTCGGGCTCCGGTCAGGCGGTTTGCAATTGGCTGCCGACCGGCAATTGCCGCAGCCGCTTGCCGGTGGCCGCGAAAATCGCATTGGTCAACGCGGGCGCGAGCGCCGCCGTACCAGGTTCGCCGATGCCGCCGGGCGCCTCGCTGCTTTTCACGATATGCACGTCGATCGGCGGCGTCTGGTCGATGCGCAGCATCCGGTAGTCCGTGAAGTTGTTCTGCTCGACGCGGCCGTCCTTGATCGTGATCTCGCTGTAGAGCGCCGCCGTGATGCCGAAGATGATGCCGCCCTGCACCTGTGCTTCGATCGTGTTCGGATTGACCACCATCCCGCAATCGACCGCGCACACGACGCGCTTGACCGCGACTTCGCCCTGATCGACCGCGACGTCGACGACGATTGCAAAGAAGCTGCCGAACGCGTGCATTACCGACACGCCACGTCCTTGCCCCTTCGGCAGCGCGCTGCCCCAGCCCGCCGCCTGGGTGGCGACGTTGAGCACGTTCAACGCGCGCGGTGTTTTGCCCAGCAGGTCCTGACGGTACTTGACCGGATCGATCTTCGCCTGCGCGGCGAGTTCGTCGATGAAGCTCTCCACCACGAACGTGCCGCGCGTCGGCCCCACGCCACGCCAGAACGCGGTGGGCACCGCGTGCGGTTCCTGGCGCACGTAGTCAACCAGCTGATTCGGCAGGTCGTACGGCAGGTCCGCCGCCACTTCGACCGCGTCCGGGTCCAGCCCGTTCTTGAACGCGGGCGGCGCAAACCGCGCCATGATCGACGAACCGACGATGCGGTGCTGCCACGCGACCGGCTTGCCGTTCGCGTCGAGCCCGGCCGAGATCTTGTCGTAGTAGTACGGCCGGTACATGTCGTGCTGGATGTCTTCCTCGCGCGTCCACAGCACCTTCACCGGCGTCGAGACCTGCTTGCCGACCTTGACCGCCTGCGTGACCATGTCGAACTCGAGCCGCCGCCCGAAGCCGCCGCCGATCAGATGGTTGTGCACGACGATCTTGTCGGCGGGCAGGCCGGTGACCGCGACCGCCGCGTCCACCACGCGCGTCGGCACCTGCGAGCCGAGCCAGACATCGCAGCCGTCGGCGCGCACGTGCACGGTGCAGTTGATCGGCTCCATCGTCGCGTGCGCGAGGAACGGTTGTTGATACACGGCATCGACGCGCGACTTGGCGTTGGAGAACGCCTGGCCGACGTCGCCCTCTTTACGCGCGACCGCGCCGTTGCGTTGCGATGCGTCGGCGAGATCGCCGACGATCTGCTTCATCGAAAGGTTCGCGCCCGCGCCTTCGTTCCACTTGATGTCGAGCGCCTGCACTCCGCGCCGCGCCGCCCAGGTGTGATCGCCGATCACCGCCACCGCGTTGTCGATCTTGACGACCTGCCGCACGCCGGGGATTTTCTTTGCGTTAGTGTCGTCGACGCTCGCCAGCGTGCCGCCGAACACCGGACAGTTCGCGATCGCCGCGTAGACCATGTCCGGCACGCGCACGTCCAGCCCGAACAGCGCGGTGCCGTCCACCTTCTCCGGCGAATCGAGGCGCTTCACCGGCGTGCCGATCAGCTTGAAATCCTTCGGCTCTTTCAGCGGTACGTTCTGCGGCGCGGGCAGTTTGGCCGCGGCCTCCACGAGCTGGCCATAGCCGATGCTGCGATTGCTGGCCGCATGGATCACCAGGCCGCCCTGCGCGTGGCAGCTCGCCGGCTCGACCTGCCATTGCTGCGCGGCCGCGTCGATCAGCATGATGCGCGCGGTCGCGCCGGCGCGGCGCATCGGCTCCCACGCAAAGCGGATCGAGGTCGAACCGCCGGTGAGCTGGCCGCCGAGCAGCGGGTCCATGAAGAGCTTTTCGTTGGGCGGCGCGTGATCGAGCGTGACCGCATCGAGCGGCACTTCGAGTTCTTCGGCGATCAGCATCGGGATCGACGTATAAACGCCCTGGCCCATCTCGACCTTCGGAATCACGAGCGTGACCTTGCCTGCTGTATCGATCTGGATGAATGCGTTCGGCGCGAACACGCCGCTTTGCGGCGTTTCGACCGCATCGCCGCCGACCACCGATTTACCGGCCTTCTGATCCTGGCTCGCGGCCGGCATGCTGAAGCCGAGCAGCAGGCCACCTCCGGCCGCCGCGCCGACCGTCACGCCGAATTTCAGAAACGTGCGGCGCGACATTCCGCTAGCACCACTTTGCGAGGGCCCCGCGCCATTCTGTGCATCGAGCAATCCCTGGGACATGTCACACTCCCTTTGCGGCTTGCTTGATCGCCGCGCGGATGCGGTTGTACGTCCCACAGCGGCAGATGTTGCCGGCCATCGCGGCGTCGATATCCGCGTCGGTGGGATTGGGGTTGCTCGCGAGCAGCGAAGCCGCCGACATCACCTGCCCCGACTGACAGTAGCCGCATTGCACGACGTCCAGTTGCCGCCATGCCTGTTGCACCTTCTGCCCCGCGGGTGTGCTGCCGACCGCTTCGATCGTGACCACTTTGCGCTCGCCGACCGCCGCCGCCGGGAACACGCACGAGCGCACCGCAACGCCGTCGAGATGCACGGTGCATGCGCCGCACTGGGCGATGCCGCAACCGAACTTGGTGCCGGTCAGGCCGACGAGATCGCGCAGGACCCACAGCAAGGGCATGTCGGGTGGCGCGTCGACGGTATGGGTTTGACCGTTGATGTTGAACGTTGTCATGTGCGGCTCCGGGGTGGGGTTTATTGTTTGCGAGGCTATTTAGACAGAGACGGCGAACCAAAACGCAAAGAATTGTCGTGGTTATTCGACGAACCAAACTAATACTCGATGCGACTCGCCTGGCAATCGGCCTGCGGATGCAAGCGGCAGATGATGCGGCGCGCATGCGCCGGAACGGACCGGCAAATTGTAGCCGTGTAAAAAGAAATTCGCCGTGTACCCGGGGCGGGCTGCGCTGCGGCAAGCGGCCTTGCCCGCGCAGAATGCGAGCTTGAAACGGGCGCCGAATCGATGCGGTAGTATCGGCGCATTCACGCGAGCGCACGCGTATTGCATGAACTCGCGATGCGCCGGTCAATCAACGGCGGGCGATTTTGTTAGCATGAGCCGATTGCCGGCTCGATCCGGCCAGACCCTCCGAAGGAGCAGCACAATGAACGACCAGCAATGCACTCAATTCCTCTCGGACATTCGCCGACCCCTTCTCTCGCTGCACAAGGCCATTCTCGATCACGAACGCGCGGCGTATGAAAAGGAATTCGGCCCGGTGACGCCCGCGGCCTTTCTGCAGGTGCTCATCAACGGCTCGGGGTTTCGGTGGCTCACGCCGCTGTCGACGGTCATTGCAAGCGTCGACGAAATTCTCGACGACAAGGAAGCCGACGCCACCGACCGGCTCGCCGCCGCTGAAGCGGTGACCGGCCTGTTCTCGCCCGATCAGCCGAACAACCAGTTCCTGCCGCGCTACCTGCCGCTGTTGCAGGCCGATCCGGCGATCCTGCATCACCATGGCCAGGTATCGCAACTGTTGCGCAGCGTTCAGGCGAAGTAAGAGACACGAGGCTGCAGCACGGCGGCGCATCATATCGACTCGACTCGATTCGCGTGATCGCGCCGCAGCCTCCCGAATCTCCTCACCGTTGAAAAACGGCCTTTCGAACAGCACAACGCTGTCCACTCGAATGCCGCCTGCGCTCGCAGCCGATCGATTACCTCGCGCACCGATCGCAGACCTCAAAAATACCCCTTGTTTCAAGCCCATTTCTGCCCGAATCGTAAGAGTGCGGGTTGCAAAAGACGCTGACTCATTGTTCAAACACTGCCGCAAGCGCATCGTCTGCGAATTTGCCTGGTTTTGCTGAACAAAACGAAGGTGAGCTTCTGCGGGACCCACCCCCTGCCGCCTACGAAAAGGCGCGCTGCACGTTCGACGTTCCCCTGCTAAGGTAAGCAGACCTTCTTTGCGACGCTCATCGGCATGCAAACCTGGCCACTCCCCGAAAGCTATACGTTCCGCGATCAAACCGTGCGCTACGGCGTCACCGGCAACGGTCCGCCGCTGGTGCTCGTTCACGGCACGCCGTTCTCTTCGTATGTGTGGCATCGCATCGCCGCGCATCTCGCGCCCATGCGCACGGTCCACTACTATGACCTGCTCGGCTACGGACAATCGGAGCAGCGCGACGCACAGGACGTGTCGCTCGGCATCCAGAACGTGTTGCTCGCGGAACTGCTCGCGCATTGGAAGCTCGAGATGCCGGACGTCGTCGCGCATGATTTCGGTGGCGCGACTTCGCTACGTGCGCATCTGCTGAACGGCTGCGAGTACCGCAGTCTCACGCTGATCGATCCGGTCGCGGTTACGCCATGGGGTTCGCCGTTCGTGCGGCACGTGCGCGAACACGGCGACGCGTTCGCCGGACTGCCGCCTTATATTCACGAAGCGGTGGTGAAAGCGTATGTGCGCGGTGCGATCGCCCGCGAGATCCCGGACGATGAACTCGCGCCTTATGTGACGCCGTGGCTCGGCGCCACGGGACAAGCGGCCTTCTACAGGCAGATCGCGCAGATGGACCAGCGCTATACCGACGAAGTCGAAGCGCGTTACGCGCAGCTGCGTTGTCCGGTGCAGATTCTGTGGGGCGAGAAAGACCAGTGGATACCGCTCGAACGCGGCAAACAGTTGGCCGCCGCGATTCCGTGCGCGCGCTTTCAGGCGGTGCCGAACGCCGGCCATCTGATGCAGGAGGACGCGCCGGAGGCGATCGTCGCCGCGGCGCTGCGCTGGTTCGTCTGACGGCGCGCGAGCGGTCCGCGCCCGTCAGCCGCGACCTTGTGGAAGATACGGCAGCGGATCGATCGGCTTGCCGTCGTGGCGCAACTCGAAACCGACGGACACGCGCGAGTTGTTTTCGTCGCCCATCTCCGCGATCTGCTGTCCTTGCCGAACGATGTCGCCGATCTTGACCAGCAGCTTGCGGTTATGCGAGTACGCGGTCAGAAAGTCCTTGTTGTGCTGGACGATGATCAGGCTGCCGTAGCTGTTCAACCCGGTGCCGGCGTACATCACGCGGCCGTCGGCGGCGGCGCGCACCGGATCGCCCGGCTTGCCGCCGATCTCGATACCGCGCGTTTCGCCGGGCTGGAATGCCTCGACCACGCGGCCGCCCGCTGGCCACGCCAGCGCGACCCCGTTCGCGTGCCGCGCGGTTTGCTGCATGACTTCGCGCGCCTGTTCGGGGGTCGGCGAACCTGCGGCGGGCGAGTTCGTAGTGGACTGCGCCGAGCCCGCCGCCGCTGCTTGCTGCGCCGCCGCCGAAGCCGAAGCCGAAGCCGCAGCCGAAGCCGCAGCCGCCGCTGCGGAGCCCGGCGCGGAACCCGCGGCAGCTTTCGCAGCCAACGCCGCCTTCGCATTGGCCGCATTCGCGGCATTCACCGCCCGCACCGTTTCCGGCGACGCGACATGCAGCACCTGCCCCAGCTTCAGCCGCGACGACGCCTTCAATCCGTTCCACGTTTGCAACTGTTTGACGCTGCAGTGATGATGCTGCGCGATGCGCGACAGCGTATCGCCACGCTTGACCCGATAGACGAGCGGCGGCGATTTTTTGAGCGACACGCCCTCATCGGTGCCCGTCGCGACAGGCGTGCCCGCCGACGCGGCATTGGAAGCCGACGCGGCTACCAATGCCGGCACGCCGGACGCAGCCACCGGGCTCACCGCCACGCCGTTCTGCGCGTCCTGCTGCCCCACATTCGCACAACCACTCACTGCCAGCGCGACCCACACGCCGGCCAGGCTGGCCATCATCGTTCTGTCGAAACGTCTCGTCATCTCTGTTCGACTCCTGCCTTATTCATGAGCGGGCCCGATGCCGCCATGTCATCTGCCAATGGGCGCGGTCTTACGCCGCGCAGCCTGCTTCGCGACACGGCGAGGCCGCCTCGTGCGACGCTCATCCTGTGCCCTGCCGACCAATCCACCTTGACGCTGACCGGAACGGCCTGAGTCCGGTGTCTCACGGAACAGCCGGTCCCCAGCGCGAAGGCCCAGATTGCTGATCAAAATTCCAGCGGAATTGTAAAGGGCGCTTTAACGAAAACGCCTCGTCACGAACACTCTGATACAAACATTACTCACGTATTTCCGGGACGCGTTTGCACCCGCCGTGGCGTGTACCAAGGCGTGCTCTTTCGAGCACACGGCGGCATCGCGTCCGCGGTTGTCGGCGACTGATTGCACGAGGGTGTGCGCGGACTGAACACGTCCGATTTGCCCCGCTCGCGGGAATGTCCACCGGAGTAAGCATCGCAAGACGAGGCAATCGCGCCATCGCGCGTCGTGTCCCGTGATCGGACAATCACCTTTTCTTTAACGGCAGCTCGCCGCCGGAACTTGAATCGACATGTGTCGCAATGGCGCGCGGCGCGCGGAAATGCGTCCGCGAGGGAAAGGCGGCCGTCAACATCGACAAGCTCGCCTGACTTCGATGACCCAACGTGGGCGCTAGCTGTAGTACTGCCCCGCGTACTTCACATACCCCACCGGATGATGTGTGAAGTGCAGCACCGGCAGCACGGGATTCGAATTGTCGGCGGTCGGATAAGCGCTGGCTTCGGAGATGTATTCGCCTTGCGCCTCGATCGGCTGCCCGGCCTGGAGGCCGGGGATTTCCTGCGCCAGTCCCTCGTTGTCGCCGAAACGCACGGCGACGAAGACCTCCGTGCCCACCAGGTTCTGCGTCCCGCCCTCGAACTTCAGCACCTTGTCGATCCTGATGACGAGGTGCTGGTGATTGGCGCCGTGGTGATTGTCCGGGCTGTCGAACACCTTGGCGATCGTGCCTTGCACGCACGCGAGCGGCGCGCCCAGCGAATGCACATAACGATGATGCGGAAGTATCTGTGTCGCGCGATTGCTCATGAAGTCTCCATGCAAAAATAAGTGGGCTTGCCTACGGCAAACGAAACACGCGGCTGCCGGGCGGCGACAGCGCGATACCGTTTGAGCGAGCCGTGCCGTGCGAGTTCATTGCGCGGGACCATGGCGCGAAACCGGCAGCGCACTCGCCGGTGCAAACGCGAGCAAACAAACCGCACGCCTTAGAGGGGTCGGGGGAAGCGATTTCAGGAAAGCGTCCGATATGGCGAGGCAAGCCGAAGAAAATACTCCTACGGCTCTTTTGAAGTGCGCGCTGTTCGATTAAGGCGCGAGCGCATCGCGCAATGAAACCCCGCGATGAATCACCGCAGCGGCCTGCCTAGAATTTATGCCGGATCGCCGCGCGCACCACGACCTGCTTCGACGTCGACGAAGGCGACTGGGTGCCGGGGATGAACGCGTAGTCGAGAATCGAAAAGGTCTGGTCGCCCGTGACCTGCTGATACTCGCCCTGAATATAGACGTCGGTGCGTTTGGACAGGTTGTAATCCGCCATCAGGCCGAACGAGTGAATGCGCGGCTTCACGCCGCCGTTCGACGCGTCGTAGGTCTCCATCGTGTACACGTACTGCGCGCCGACGAACAGCATCGGCGAAATCTGATACTTGCCGTTCACCTCGAAGTTCTGATACTTCAGCGAGTTCAGCAGCACGCCCGGCGGCACGAGCGGCGTGGTGCCGAGATAGCCGTTGCCGGTCGGATTCAGATAGTTCGAGTTGGTGTAGACGAAGCCCGCCGTCGCCGAACCGAAGGTGTAGGTAATGCCGCCGCCGAACACGCGCATGCGGGCCGCGATGAAACCGGCGTCGTTCGCGGTGATCGCACCGTTCGCGCCATTGCCCGGATTGTCGGCCTGCAGATACGCCGCAGCCACCAGCAAGCCGGCATACGCATACTGCCCGCCGATGCTGTACGCCCGATTGTTCGCGAAGCCGGTGTCGTTGCTGAAACTGTAGGTGCCGCCGAACTGGAAGCCGGAGATCGACGGGCTGGCGTACTTGACCGTGTTGTCGAGACGGAACGTGTTGTCGGTGTTGTCGTTATCGAGCGGGTGCGAGAACAGCGTGCCCGCCCAGTTGCCGTTGGCGGTGGTCTGAGCCAGATAGTCGACCACTGAATCGTACTGGCGGCCGAAGGTCAGTGTGCCATACGGCGCCGAACTCAAGCCGACGTAGGCCTGCCGCCCGAACATCCGGCCGCCCTGCGCGAGCCGCCCGGAATTCAGGTCGAAACCGTTCTCGATCTGGAACACCGCTTTGAGGCCGCCGCCGAGTTCCTCGGCGCCTTTCAGGCCCCAGCGGCTGCCTTGCGCGAAACCGCTCGCCAGTTCGTAGACGTGGCCACGGCCGACATTGTTGGTGTAGTTGATGCCCTCGTCGATCACGCCATACAGCGTGACGCTGGTCTGTGCGTCGGCGGACGCGGCAAAAACGGCGGACACAGCGGCAGAGACAGCCAGCGCGAACACTTGCTTGTTCATGATGATCTCCCTGCACTCGAGTAATCGGACAACTCGATCCGGCCGCTTCTTCTGCTGGCGCTTCCGGGCACTTCGACAGTGCTGCTCACGACCCCGCCGCGCTTTTGGGAAATCCTCACACGCCGTTTGCGGGCCGTCCATTGGGGGTCGCTTCGATCTCTTGAAATGTTGCGAAATCTCCACTGTGTGCGGCAACCACTTTTTTCCCGGCTCCCGTTCAGGTAGGCGGCACAGCACGGTCCGCACGAATTCGACGATGCTTCGCCGCACTCGCGCCGTGCGCCCTGCGCTGCGGCTTTGTCATGGAAAGAAATATAATGGGCGGTTTTGGCCCCGGCGCAGCGGAACTCCGCGCCGTCCTCCGGGGTCTTTTTAATGCCCCCTGACACCACGCCTTGCGAGGCCGGTCGAACGCGGCGACGTGGGTCACGACGTGAGCACGACGTGAGCACGACGTGAGCACGATGTGAGCGCGATGTGAAGCACGACATGGGTCGAATCCCGCCGCAGCACTGAATCAATCCAATTCCAAAGCCTTGTGAGACGCCTGCCGCGCTGTGTCAGCGCGCCGTCGCACGGGGCTGCTTTTGGCGCAACCAATGCAACCTTCATCCTCACGCCTGATCGAGCTGGACTTTTTCCGCGGCCTGGTCCTGCTGATCATCGTCGTCGACCACATCGGCGGCAGCATCCTGTCGCGCTTTACGCTGCACGCGTACGCGTTGTGCGATGCCGCCGAAGTCTTCGTGTTCCTCGGCGGCTTCGCTACCGCAACGGCCTACGTGGCGCTCGCCGAACGGCGCAACGAGACGATCGCGCGCAGCCGCTTCCTGCGGCGCTCGCTCGAAATCTATCGCGCGTTCCTCATCACCGCGGGGTTGATGCTGCTGGTCAGCGCGGTGTTGAGCGCGTTCAACATCGACGGACCGAATCTCGCCACCACCGATCTCGACGATCTGATCGCGGCGCCCGTCGGCGCGCTGCGCGACATCCTGCTGTTCCGCCGCCAGCCCTATCTGGCTTCAGTGCTGCCGATGTACGCGTTCTTCGCGCTGCTGGTGCCGATGATCCTGCCGCTCGCGCGCAGCAAACCGTGGCTGCTGCTGGCCGGCAGCGTCGCACTGTGGGCCGGCGCGCCGGCGATCGACGCCTACCTGCCCGCCGCGCCGGACATGCACTGGGACTTCAACCCGTTCGCGTGGCAGTTGCTGTTCGTGCTCGGCGTGCTCGCGCGATGCCAGCCGGTTTATCAGCGTGTCAGTGCGCACCGCCTCAGCTGGATCGTCAGCCTGAGTGCGTTCGCGGTGGTGGCCGGCGCGGCCTATTTCAAGCTCTTCATCCATCACGGATCGCTCGACGCGAGCCTCAAGCAGAATCTGTCCTGGCTGCGGGCGGGCAACTTCCTCGCCATCGCCTGGGTCGTCGCCAATCTGATCGAGCTCGGCTGGGCGAAGAAGCTCGCGCAGTGGTTGCCGTGGGTCGGCGTGATCGGGCGCAAGGGGCTGCTGTGCTTCATCGCCGGTGCGGTGATCTCGCTCGTGGTCGACTCGGTGCTGTACGCGGCGACCGACGGCTATCTGAACTACCCCCTCGGCCTGCTCGCCGATGTGGTCGCGGTCGGCGCCCTCTTCGCCGTCGCGTTGGGCGTGGCGCCGCTCAAGCGCTTCGTCGGACGCTTTGTCGGACGCTTTGTCGGCGCGCCCGGGACGTCGTCCTGAGAGGTGCGTGCGGGGCAAGCCGGTGGCGCGCCTCTTCCGCTTCCTGCCTGCATCGCCTACGCTCAAATCGGGCTCAACTCGGGCTCAACTCGGGCTCAAATTCGGCTCAAACCGGTCTCAACTTCGCCGCCGATGCTGATAGCATGACGGCCGCGCGCAAGCTGCGCGCCGGCTTCCCACCCTCACATGCGTCCACTCCTACACCTCGCACTCGCCCTGCTATCCATCGCCGCCAGCATGCCGGCGTCCGCCAGCACCGTCGTCAGCCGCAGCTTTTATGCAGAAGCGCTCGGCCGCGACTGGAGCTACACGGTCTATCTGCCGAGCGGCTATCGTCAGGACGCCGCGCGCATGCCCGTGCTCTATCTCCTGCACGGCAACAACGGCGACGCCAACGACTGGCTCACCCAGGGCCACCTGCAAAGCGCCGCCGATACCCTGATCGCGCGCAAGGAGATCCCGCCGGTCGTCATCGTGATGCCGCAAGGCGGCACCGACTGGTACGTCGATCGCAAGGAAAAGATGGAAAGCGCGTTTTTCGGCGATCTGCTGCCCGAGATAGAAACGCATTACGCGGTGTCGACGCAGCGTGGCGGGCGGGCGATCGGCGGGGTGTCGATGGGCGGCTTCGGCGCGCTGCGCTACGCGCTGACGCAGCCGGAACTGTTCTGCGGCGCGCTGCTGCTGAGCCCCGCGATCTACGCGAACGAGCCGCCGCGCGCATCGGCTGCGCGCCGGGTCGGCGTGTTTGGCGAGCGGCAGTTCGATCCTGAAATCTGGCACGAACTCAACTATCCAGCGCAGTGGGAGCGCTACATGAGCCGGCCGTATCGCCTGCCGATGTTCATCGCCGCCGGCGACGACGACCTCGCGATCCAGGCCGACGCGTCCTCGCTATACACGCGTCTGCGGCTGGCGGGCAATCCGGCGGCGCTGCGCATCATCGACGGCGGCCACACGTGGGAAGTCTGGAGCGCGCTGCTGCCGGCCGCGTTGAAATACGCACTCGGCTGCATGAAGCCGCCGGCGGTCGAGCATCCGTCGAATCAGCGGCCGTGAGCGGGGCCGGGGGGCGCGAAAACCCGGCCCTACCGCACCAGATCGGTCCAGAACACCATCAGCACCGTCATCAGCGCCGGCCCGATGAAGATGCCGAGCAGCCCGAACGTCTCCGCCCCGCCGAGAATGCCGAACAGCACGAGCAGGAACGGCAGGCGTGTCGAATTGCCGATCAGCACGGGCCGCACGAAGTGCTCGGCGACGAACACCACGATCGAGCCGAACACGACCAGCCCCATGGCCGCGGCCACCGAGCCCTGCGCGAGCAGCCACAGCGCCGCGAGGCCGAACGTGATCGGCGCGCAGAACGGCAGCATCGCGGCGATCGCGGTAATCAAGCCGAGCAGCGCGACATGCGGCAAGCCGGTCACGAAATAGGCGACACCCAGCAACACGCCCTCCCCGAGTCCGACCACGACCAGCCCCGACACCGTGCCGCGCACCGCGGCGGCCATCCGTTGCAGAAGCTCGGCGCCGTCGTCGCCGAAGCCGCGCCGCACGCCCCGGATCAGCGCGCCGGACAGGCGCGGCCCCGCCTGGAAAATCACGAACAGCGTCACCAGCATGAAGCCGAACACCGCCACCGCATGGAGCGCACGCACGCCGAAGCGGCGGCCGAGCATCATCACCGTGGGGTTGTGCAGGCCCTTCATCGCTGCCGAATCACCCAGCGGCTGCGCGAGGTTGGCCTGCCACCACGCGGAAATCTGCTGCGCGCCGAACGGCAAACGCGCGATGAAGTCCGGCAGCGCGATGCCGTTTTCCCGCGCGCTCCTGAACCATTCGTTCAGGTCGTGCGCCTCACGCAGCGCCTGAGCGATGCCGATGCCGACCGGCAGCACCACCAGCAGCGCAATCGCCAGCGTGAGCGCCGCGGCGATCAGCGTGGTGCGGCCCGTGAACCAGCGGATGCCCTCGACCTTGCGCAACAGCGGCCACAGCGCGATCGCGACCACCCCGGCCCACGCGACCACCACGATGAAGTCGCGCACGACCCACACCGCCAGCAGCACCAGTCCGATGTACAGGGCGAGCGAGGCCGCCTTCTGCTTTTTCAGGCGATCCGGCGGCACCGGGTGATCGGACGAGGTGTCGGGCGGGGGTGAAATCATAGGGATTCTCATTTGATATGTGCGCGCGAGCCGACCGGAAAAAACCAAACCCGCTACACTGACAGCGGCCGGTCGGCGGCTCATCGAAGAGCCCTATCTTAAAGGAAGCAGCGGCGCCCTCTGCGGGCAGCACCTTCGTCGCGCTCCAGTCAACACTCCGTTGCAAAAACTCACACTATTAAAAATTCACATAATAACGGCGTGTAACGTCCGTCTTTTCGGGCGATCGTAAATGTCAAGCGGCATTGTTGCTATTTGGAGAACACTGTTTCAACCGCGGCACAATGGCTATCCGGCGCGCACGGGACTACATTCGGCACACCACAATACGGAGCCGATGATGATGACCTTAGAGTCCATCCCCCTTGACGGTACCAATGGCGTACGCATCGAAATTCTCGAGCGCTCCGACACGACGCTGGTGATCCGCTGGGTAGAACCGGGGCGATGTCATTACGGCGAGCAACGCTGGCGGCGCAGGTCGGCGCATACCTCGGGCACCTGCGCGGTATCGCGGCGCAAGATCCGCCGCGGCGACGCGGTGTTCAAACCCGCCGAACGGCCCGCGCCGTCGAATGCTTCCGCGATGATCTGTGCCGAAATCCTCTGCGCGCTGGCGGAAGCCTGACGCTTCGAGCCGCCGCCGCTGCGCTGTCACCCTGCCGTCACCCTTCCTGCCTGGTTCTGTGCCGGCGTCGCGCGCATCGCGCCGATACGCCCGGCAAACCGCCCTTCGCGCGGCAGGATGCACGGGCGCCCTTTGCCCACGCGCGCTACGCCGCGCGCCGAACACCTCCGATTGCGGCCCTTCGCCACGTGCGCTAAGGTGGACCTCATTGCGACAAGTCAGCCGCCGGCTTCCTGCGCGACGGTAAAAGTGACCCCGCATTTCCACCCACCGCGCCGCGCCCGCTGCGGCGCCGTTTGAGGGCCTACCATGGCAGAAGACACGCCGGACACCCGCGCGGCTCTAGCGCTCCCCGTTCCCCTCGTCGCTCCGCAACAATTCTCCGTCGACGTTCTGCTCGAAAAATACGCGAAAAGCGATGAACAATCGGCCGACGACGTGTTCAAACGCGTCGCCCGCGGCGTCGCTGAGGCCGAGCCGCCGGCGCTGCGCGAATCGGTCGAGGCGCTGTTCGTCGACAATCTGCGGCACGGCGCGCTCGGCGCGGGCCGCATCATGAGCGCGGCGGGCACCGGCATCGCCGCCACGCTGATCAACTGCTTCGTGCAGCCGGTCGGCGACGCGATCCAGGGCGTCGACGAGCAGGGCCTGCCCGGCATCTACGTCGCACTGCTGCAAGCGGCCGAAACCATGCGCCGCGGCGGCGGCGTCGGCTACAACTTCTCCGCGATCCGGCCCAAGGGTGCGCGCGTTCACACCACGAGTTCGTCGGCGTCCGGGCCATGCAGTTATATGGACGTGTTCGACGCGTCGTGCCGCACGGTCGAAAGCGCGGGTTCGCGACGCGGCGCGCAAATGGCCGTGCTCGATTGCAGCCACCCCGATCTGCTCGAATTCATCGAGGCCAAGCATTCGAAGGGCCGTTGGAACAACTTCAACGTGTCGGTCGGCGTCACCGATGAATTCATGCACGCCGTCGAAGAAGATCAGCCCTGGCAACTTGTGCATCGGGCCGAGCCGTCGCCGACGCTGCGCGCGGCCGGCGACGTGCGGCAACGCGAAGACGGTCAATGGGTCTATAGCGAACGCCCGGCCCGCGAGATCTGGGATCGCATCATGCGCTCCACGTACGACGTCGCGGAACCCGGCATCGTGTTCATCTCGCGCATGAACGAGGACAACAATCTGCGCGCCGTCGAAACCATCCGCGCGACCAATCCATGCGGCGAACAACCGCTGCCGGCATACGGCTGCTGCAATCTCGGACCGTTGAACCTGACGCGCTTCGTGATCGATCCGTTCGCGCAGATGAAAGGCGGCAAGCCTTCTTTCGACTGGGACGGCCTCGCGCGGCGCACCCGCACGCAAGTGCGTTTTCTCGACAACGTGCTCGACGTCACGCTGTGGCCGCTGCCGCAGCAATACGACGAGTCGCGCGCGAAGCGGCGTATCGGCGTCGGCTTCACCGGCCTCGGCGACACCCTCGTGATGCTCGGCTTGCGCTACGACTCGCAGGAAGGCCGCTTCTTCGCGGTGCGCATCGCGCAGCTGATGCGCGACGAGGCGTATCGCGCGTCGGTGGAACTGGCGAAAGAGCGCGGCGCGTTTCCGCTATTCGACGCCGAGCGCTACCTGGAAGCCGGCACCTTCGCGTCGCGCCTGCCCGACGATATCAAGCAGGCGATCCGCCGCGACGGCATCCGCAACAGCCATCTGCTGTCGATCGCACCGACCGGCACCGTGAGCCTCGCGTTCGCGGACAACGCGTCGAACGGCATCGAGCCGGCCTTCTCGTGGACCTACACGCGCATGAAGGTGATGGCCGATGGCGGGCGCGAATCGTTCGACGTCGAGGACTACGCGTACCGGCTCTATCGCGAACTCGGCGGCGACGTGAAGAACCTGCCGGAGTATTTCGTCAGCGCGCTGCAGATGTCGGCGCGCGACCACCTCGACATGATGGCGGCCGTGCAGCCTTACGTGGACACGTCGATCTCGAAGACGGTCAACGTGCCCGCCGATTATCCGTTCGAAGCGTTCGAAAGCCTCTACTTCGACGCGTGGAAAAACGGCCTCAAGGGCCTCGCTACGTATCGCCCGAACGAGACGCTCGGCGCGGTGCTCAGCGTGAGCCCGCCGCAAGCGGACGACACGCTCGCCGAGAACGATCTCGATCCGTTGCGTATCGCGATCGATCATCGGCCCAAAGGCGAGTTGCCGGCGATCATCGAGAAGGTCGAATATCTGACCCAGGCCGGCAAGAAGTCGCTCTACGTGGCGGCGTCGTTCATCGAGGTGACCGGGCGTCTGGGCGGTGAGGACGTGACGATCGAGCGGCCGATCGAATTCTTCATCCCCACCGGCCAGCGCGACGAATCGCAGCAATGGATCACAGCGACGATGCGCTCGCTGTCGCTCGCCGCGCGCGGCGGGTTCGTCGCGCGCAACCTGCAGGATATGCGCAAGGTCTCGTGGGATCGCGGACAGGTCCGGCTCGGCGACGTGCAACGGCTCGACGGGCATCGCGCGCCGCGCTGGCACGATTCGGAGGTGGCCGCACTCGCGTTTGCGATCCAGCAGATTCTGCATCGGCGGGGCTTTCTCGATGCCGAGGGCAATCAGGTCCCGTCGCGCATGCTGGCGCGTCTGCCGCGCGGGCAGATGAAAGCGGAGACGGCGTTGTCGGCGGACTTCGGGCTGCGCCCGCCGCCCGCTGACGCCAGTGCCGATGCCGACGTGTTGGCACAGCCCGGCGGCGCGCAGGGACTGCACACGATGCTCGGGCGCAAGTGCGGGTCGTGCGGTGCGAATGCGGTGATTCGCAAGGACGGGTGTGATTTCTGTACGGCGTGTGGTGAAATTGGCGCGTGCGGGTAAAGCGGTGGACGTTGATTGAGCGCGCCGGCCGGCGCGCTCAGCCGTCAATCCACCAAGCGGGCGACAGGATCGCCTTGCTCGATCGATCCGGTCACCCTTTCATCCCGCTTCGCAACCGCGCCACCCTGCGAAGCCGCGTTTCAGCCGACTCTCGCGTAATAAAGATTTTGCGGATGCTTCGCTTCGGCGAAGAAGAACCAGCGTTCCGCGACGAGGCCCGCGTATTGCACGAGACAGGCCGCCGCAAGCAAGCCAAGCGACACGCCGATCGAATCCAGCCGCGCGCCGAGCGCCATCAACACGACCGGCACGACGAACGCCGTGACGAGAAAGCCCCACTTGATGCCGCGCAGCGTCCCCGCCGACTTGCCGTGAAAGAACTCGCGCAGATTGAACGCGCCGGCCGTGAAGCCGCGCGACACCTGCACGAGCTTCGGGTTGCGGATACCGGTCGCGCTCTGCACGGTCGACTTCGGCCGCAAACGCGCATTGCGCACCAGCGACGCCGAGCGGCTCGCGCAGCCCGCGAGCGTCAGCACGCACGCGCAGACGGCGAGCGCCACGGTCAACGCGGGCGCGCACCACGCGCTCAGCGCCGTGGCCAGCGTGAAGCCCGACGCGCAGCCGAGCAGCACGAAGTTGACCAGCGTGAGCGGCGTCGCCCATTCCTGCAGGAAGCGCAGGCACGCGTAGATCATCGCGGTGCAGACGAACAGCGTCGCGCTCGCCAGCACGCCGAGCCAGCCCAGCGCGAGCGACCACGGCGAGGCGAACCAGTGCGCGACGCCGTAGAAAAACGCGCAGGCGAGGAACGCAGGCAGGCACAGACATTCACGCGAGAGCCACGAGGTTCGCCACATCGCGATCGCCCGCCATGCGCGCTCGGGATGACCGAGATGGAAGAACGACGCGATCAGCCCGAGCCCGCCCAGGACCACCGACACCGCCGCGCCGATGACATAGAACGCAGCCGTGGGGGGCGCGACGAAACCCAGTTGCGCCGCGCTCTCCACGCCGACGAGCGCGATGAGCAAGCCTTGGGCCGCGCCGCTTAAAGTGGTGAGGAACACTACGGAGAATGCCGGATTCATCGTGAGGTCCTGGGTGGGTTCCGTTAAATGCGCGTTTAGATGCGCGTCGCCATCGACGCGAGATGCAGTTCGCCGCGCTGCAGTTGCGCGTCGAGCGAAGCGGGCGCGAGAGCCGCGTCGGTGGCAGACGAGCCGGACGCTTTGCACGAGCACGCGTCGCTGCCGCAGTTCGACGCCGCAGTGGGCACACGCGGCAGATAATGATTCGCGGGCCGGGTGTTCCACTCGGGCATCAGCTGATAGCCGCCACGCTCCTCGATCGCTTTCGACACCACCGACTGCGGATCGTGAATGTCGCCAAAGAGCCGCGCCGAAGTCGGGCACGCGAGCACACAGGCCGGCTGCCGATCGCGTTCGCTGAGATTTTCATCGTGAATGCGATCCACGCACAACGTGCACTTGGTCATCTCCTTGCGCGCTTCGTCGAGTTCGCGCGCGCCGTACGGGCACGCCCATGCGCAATACTTGCAGCCGATGCAGAGGTCGAAATCGACCAGCACCAGACCGTCTTCCTTGCGCTTGTAGCTCGCCCCGGTCGGACAGACCGGCACGCACGGCGGGTCCTCGCAATGCAGACACGATTTTGGAAAATGGATCGTCTCCGCATTCGGGAAACTGCCGGCTTCGAAACTCTGCACGCGGTTGAAGAAGGTGCCGGACGGGTCCGCGTCGTACGGGTTCAGGTCGGCGAGACTGCCCGATTCGCCCGACGTGTTCCACTCCTTGCAACTCGTCACGCACGCCTGGCATCCCACGCACACGTTCAGATCGATCACCAACGCCATCTGGGTCATCTAAAGCTCCTTGCCGCTGCCGGCGAGACGATGCTTGCGCCGACCTTGTTCCTGTCGCTGACCGTGGTGCGGCGTGACTTGGGCCGCTACTTCCGGCGGTTCGCACCCCGCAGCCGCGCCGCGAACTCGCCTCGTCCCGCGAAGTAGGTTTGCACGATCCGCGAGACCACGCCGTTCGAACCCGGCAGCGCGGGCATCGCGTCGAATTGCGGCAACGTGTGCCGCGCATCGGCTTCAGCTGGATAAATCCGCACGCGTACGTCGTACCACGCGGCCTGGCCAGTCACCGGATCGGAGTTCGACAGCCGTGAGTCCGCTGCGTCGCGAACGGGCAGTTCGTCGGTGATCAGGTGATTGAGCAGGAAGCCGCGCCGCGCTTCGTTCGCGCCCGGGCCGAGATTCCATGCGCCCGCCGCTTTGCCGATCGCGTTCCACGTCCACACGGTGCCGGGCTCGACAGTCTCGCTGAAGCGCGCCATGCAGCGCACGCGGCCCCATTGCGATTCCGCGTAAATCCAGCCGCCATCCTCGATGCCGTTTTCGGCGGCCATCAGTGGATTCATGTAGAGATAGTTCTCCCCATGAATCTGCCGCAGCCATGCGTTCTGCGAGTCCCACGAATGGTACATCGCCATCGGCCGCTGCGTCACGGCAGCGAGCGGGAAGCGCGCGAGATCGGTCGCCGCGCTTTCGAGCGGCGCGTACCAGAACGGCAGCGGATCGAAATACTTTTCGACTCGCGCGCGCAGATGATCCGGCGGCTGCCTGCCGCGCGTACGCCCTTGCGCGGCGAGCCTGAACTTCTGCATCACGTCGGAGTACAGCTGGATCAGGATCGGCTCGTTGAATTTGCGCAAGCCATGCTTGACCGCCCAGTCGAGATACGGGCCATTGCAGTTGCGCATGTACTGCAGCGTCTCGGGCAATCGGTAATGGAACACGCAATTGTTCTTCGCGTACTGTTCCCATTGCTTTGGATTCGGTTCGCCCACCAGCGCCTTGTCGCCATCCTTGCCGCGCCAGCCGATCAGAAAGCCGACGCCGGAGTCCGGCGCGGTCGTGTGATTGACGATGAAGTCGGGATAGTCGCGAAAGCGCCGCGCGCCGTCGGCGGTGGTGAACGCAGGAAACTTCAGCCGCGACGCGAGTTCGATCAGCACTTCCTGGAACGGCTTGCACTCGCCCGTCGGCGGCACGACCGGCACGCGCACCGAATCCACCGGGCCGTCGAATTCGGAGATCGGCCTGTCGAGCATCGACATCGCGTCGTGCCGTTCGAGGTAGGTCGTGTCCGGCAGGATCAGATCGGCGAACGCCGTCATCTCCGACTGGAACGCGTCGCACACCACGAGAAACGGAATCTTGTACTCGCCGTTAGCGTGCCTGTCGGCGAGCATCTCACGTACTTTCATCGTGTTCATCGACGAATTCCACGCCATGTTGGCCATGAAAATCATCAGCGTGTCGATCGGATACGGGTCGCCGCGCCACGCGTTGGTGATCACGCTGTGCATCACGCCATGCACGGCGAGCGGATATTCCCACGAGAACGCCTTGTCGATGCGCACCGGGCCGCCGTGTTCGTCGATGAACAGATCTTCGGGCGCGGCGGGCCAGCCGAGCGGGCCGCTCGCGAGCGGCGTGTTCGGCTTGACGGCGTCGGGACTGTTCGGCGGTTTGGCCGAGGGCGGCACCGCGCGCGGAAACGGCGACTTGTGGCGAAAGCCGCCCGGACTGTCGATCGTGCCGAGCAGCGACATCAGCACGGCGAGCGCGCGGATCGACTGGAAGCCGTTGGAGTGCGCGGCGAGCCCGCGCATCGCGTGAAAAGCCACCGGATTGCCTGTGACCGTTTCGTGCGTTTCGCCCCATGCATCGGTCCAGCGGATCGGCAATGTGATGCGATGCTCGCGGCTCGTCTGGATCATTTCGCCCGCGAGACGGCGAATCGTGTCCGCCGCGATGCCGGTGATGTCGGCGGCCCACTCGGGCGTGCAGCTGGCCACGCGCTCGCGCAGCAATGCGAACGACGGCGTGACCGGCGTGCCGTCGTCGAGCGTGTAGCGGCCGTCGAGCGCGGGCGTCACGCCGGAAGCATGATGAGGCACCGCGCGTCCGGCTTCGGCATCCCACCACACATGATTCTGCGGAAACAGCGGATTGCCGGCCGGTCTCTCCCGATCACGCACGAACAGGCCGAAGTTTTCGCTGGCCTCGTCGAGATCGACGAGTTCCGCCGCGTTCGTATAGCGGCGCACGAACTCGTGATCCCACGCGTCGGCGGCGATCAGTTCGTGCAGGAACGCCATGAAGAGCGCACCATCGGTGCCGGGTTTGATGGGCACCCACTCGTCGGCGATCGCCGCATAGCCGGTGCGGATCGGATTGATCGCGATGAAGCGGCCGCCCGCGCGCTTGAACTTCGAGATCGCGATCTTCAGTGGATTCGAGTGATGGTCTTCGGCGGTGCCGATCATGAAGAACAGTTTCGCGCTGTCCAGATCCGGGCCGCCGAATTCCCAGAACGAGCCGCCTATCGTGTAGATCATGCCCGCCGCCATGTTGGCCGAGCAGAAACCGCCATGCGCGGCGTAGTTGGGCGTGCCGAACTGCTTCGCGAAGAGGCCTGTCAGCGCCTGCATCTGGTCACGGCCTGTGAAGAGCGCGAACTTCTTCGGATCGGTCGCGCGGATCGCGGCGAGGCGCTTTTCAAGCACGTCGAAGGCGACCTCCCACGATACCGGCTCGAACTGTGCACTGCCCCGCTGCGCACCAGCCTTGCGCATCAACGGCTGGGTCAGGCGCGCGGGCGAGTACTGCTTCATGATGCCCGAGGCGCCCTTCGCGCAGATCACCCCCTGATTGAGTGGATGCTCCGGATTGCCGTCGATGTAACGCACCTCACCGTCACGCAGATGCACGCGAATGCCGCAGCGGCACGCGCACATGTAGCAGGTGGTGGTCTTGATGTCGAGCCGTTCGTTCTGCGTGCGGGCGTGGTGTTCCATGTGGAATCTCCGTCGCTGCTGCGGGTGTGTCGAAGCGGGAGGGTGCAATAACGACCATCCTATTCGCCCTGGCGTCAGAAGGGAAATCGCGATTCGCGACGGAAACTATCCGCGCCGCCGATAGTTTCCGTCGAGCTTTCAGTGGGACGCTGTGTCAACCACGGGCTGACTGGCCATGCGCGCTCAATCGCGTCCCTGCAGTTGCGCGATCAGCGCGTCCGGAATCTCCACACCCTCCTGCTGCGCCGTCCTCGCGAGGCTTTCGCGCCGATAACCCGGCAAGCGCACATCGTCGTCCTCGAGCATCATCGCGATCAACGCTTCCACGCGCGACAGATAAGCGTCGTCACCGGCGAGCGCGCCCGGATCGATCGCCCAGAACAGATGGCCGATGCGCGAGCGCTCACCTTCCTCGGTCAGGAACGAGCCCGCTTCATAACCGAAGTTCGCGCCGGTGAGCGCCGCCGCCAGCAACTCGACGACCAGCGCGAGCATCGCGCCTTTCGCGCCGCCAAACGGCAACATCATGCCGTCGAGCGCAGCGCGCGCGTCGGTGGTCGGCAAGCCGTCGCGGGTGGTCGCCCAGCCTTCGGGAATCGGCTTGCCGTCGCGCGCGGCGATCGCGATCTTGCCGCGCGCGATCTGCGACAGCGCGAGGTCGATCACCAGCGGCTCGCCGTTGCGACGCGGGAACACCGCCGCGATCGGATTGGTGCCGAACAGCGCGCGCCGGCCGCCCCATGCCGGCATCGCCCCCGGCGAGTTGCTGAACGCGAGCGCGACCATGCCTGCTTCGCCGAGCGCGGCGAGATGAGCCGCGCCCACGCCGAAGTGATGGCTGCGCTTCACGCCCGCCACCGCGCTGCCGAATTGCCGCGCGCGTTCGATCAGCGTCGACACCGCGAGATCGCAGGCCGGATACGCGAGACCGTCCGCGGCGTCGATCAGCACGCTCGCGCCGCGATCCGCGACGATGGCCGCTTGCGCGGCGGGATCGACGCGGCCGTTGCGCAACTGCGCACAATACATCGGCAGGCGCGACACGCCGTGGGACGACAAGCCGCGCAGGTCGGCATAGACCAGCGCGCGCGCCGTCGAGTCAGCCGTTGCCGGCAACGCGCCGGCGTGGCGCAGTGAGCCGACGGCAAGCTCGGCGAGCGCGTCGGGAAGCAGTCGGGCCATCGATCATTCCTCTGGTTCAGTGGGTTCAGGGGGGCGTCAGTCCGACATGGCCCCTGGCATCGCGTTCGCGTCGGCGACCGGGTCGGTGTCGGGTGATGGGTTCGTCAACGCGGCGGCCACCCGGTCGGCGACAAGCGAACTCACGCGCTCGTTGGCCTGCCTCGTCAAGCCGGCAATATGCGGCGTGAGAATCAGGTTTGGCGCATCGGCGAGCGGCGAGCCGCGCCGCAACGGTTCGTCCTCGAAGACGTCGAGCGCGGCGCCCGCCAGGCGCCCTTCACGCAGCGCCGCAGCGAGCGCGTGTTCGTCGAGCGTGCCGCCGCGCGCCGTGTTGATCACGATTGCGCCGTGCCTGAGGCGCGCGATGCGCCCGCTATCGAGCAGATGGCGCGTCGCCTCGCACAGCGGCACGTGCAGCGTGACGACATCGGCGAGCGCAAGCGCATCGTCGAGCGCCATGGCGCGTGCGCCGGTGCTGCGCCAGCACGGCGCGGCGGCGGGCTGCTGCGGATCGTAGCCGACTACCGTCATGCCGAGCCCGCGCGCCAGCCCGGCGACCCGCTGGCCAATGCCGCCGAAGCCGATTACCGCCAACACGCTGCCGAAGGCTTCCCGTCCGCTCGACAAAGCCTCGCGCGGCCATGTGCCCGCCGCGACCTCGGCGCTGTGCAGATACGCACCGCGCAGCAACACGAGCGCGGCAGCGATCACGTATTCGGCGACGGCTTGCGCGTTCGCGCCGGTCGCCGGAAACACGGCCACGTTGCGAGCCGCGCAGGCGGCGAGATCCAGATTGTCGAGGCCGACGCCGAGCCGTCCGACCACGCTGAGGCTCGCGCCGGCATCGAGCAGCGCCGCCGTGACCTGGGTGCGGTTTCGCACGATCAGCGCGTGCGCGTCGGCCAGTTCGGCGGCAAGCCGCCCGGGCGCTTCGAACAGCGTGGGATCGAAGCGCACGTCGAAGCGTTGCCGCAGCGTGTCGATTGCCGCTTCGTCCATGAACTCGCTGATAACGATCTTCTTCGCGACGGTCGTCATTTAGCTGCCCTTCCCCGCCGCGAGGCGGCTGGTTTCGTCGAGAGCCGGGTGCGCCGGTTGCGGCTTCGGCTGCGGTTGCCGCGGCATCTGAACTTGCGCCTGCACTTCACGCGGCGCGGCGAGGAAATTGCGTGCCGCCCGCGCATCGAATGCGCCTTCCCAGCGCGCGACCACCAGCGTCGCCACCACGTTGCCGATCATGTTGGTCAGCGCGCGGACTTCGTTGAGCACGCGGTCGACGCCGAGAATCAGCGTGATGCCCGCCACCGGAATGATGTTGTGGGTCGACAGCGTGGCAGTCAGCGCGACCAGCGCCGCGCCCGCCACCCCCGCGCCGCCTTTGGACGTCAGCATCAGGATCGCCAGCAGCCCGATCTGTTGCAGCAGCGTCAGGTGCGTGTTGGTGGCCTGCGCGATGAAGAGCGAGGTCATCGTCAGATAGATCGCCGCGCCGTCGAGGTTGAACGAATAGCCGGTGGGCAGCACAAGGCCGACGATCGCGCGCGGGCAGCCCATGCGTTCGAGCTTTTCCATCAGACGCGGCAGCACGGATTCCGTGGTGGACGTGCCGAGTACGATCAGCAGTTCCTCGCGGAAGTAGCGCAGAAGCGGCCACAGCCCCACGCCGGCCCAGCGCGCGGCCGCGCCGAGCACGATCGCGATGAACAGGATGCTGGTGATGTAGAAGCACAGGATCAGCAGGCCGAGTTGCTGCAACGTGCCGATGCCGTACTTGCCCACCGTGAACGCAATCGCGCCGAACGCACCGAGCGGCGCGAGCCGCATGATCATCTCGACGATGCGCATGAGCGTGTCGCCGAACTGCTCGATGCCGCGCATCAGCAAGCGGCTGCGTTGCGACATGATCGACAGCGCAATGCCGAACAGCACCGAGAACAGCAGCACCTGCAGCAGATCGCCACGAGCGAACGCGCCCACCACCGAGTTCGGCACGATCATGTCGATGAAGCCCGACGAGCTCACGTGCGCGTCCGCCACGTAATGCGACATCGCGTGGGTATCGAGCGAAGCGGGATCGATGTTGAGTCCTTCGCCCGGGCGCAGCACGTTCGCGACGACGAGGCCGAGCACGAGCGCGATGGTGGTCACGACCTCGAAGTACAGCAGCGTCTTGAAGCCGACGCGGCCGACCTGCTTCAGGCTTTCCATGCGCGCGATGCCCACCGACACGGTGCAGAAGATCACGAGCGTGATCAGCATCTTGATGAGGCGAATGAACGTATCGCCAAGCGGTTTCATTTCCACGCCGAACTTAGGCCAGAAATAACCGACGAGAATACCGGCGGCAAGCCCGATCAGGACCTGCACGTAGAGATGTTTGAGCACGCGCAAGATGGTGTCTCCTCCACTCGCTGCTGCCAGATGTCGAGCCGGCGCCGCTGCCGCCTGAAATGCCGGCACGGGCGGGCGTCGCGGCCAGTCTCCGTGCCGGCGTGCGCCGGGATGTGAGGTCCGCTCCGTTCGTGGCTGGCGGGCTCGCCTGCTGATCCTGCAAAGCGAGACTACCAGATGAACGCAGCGGCCAGAGCGCCGCGATCAGGCGCTTTCGAACAGACGCGTCAGCACGAACTCGCGATGACCGAGCGCTTCCGCCGCGGTGAAGCGGCCGTTGATCGTGGCCATCATGCATGTGAGCAGCTTGTCGCCGCTCTGGTCGAGATTCTGCTCGCGCTGCAGGATGCCGGTCACGTCCACGTCGATATGCTCGCCCATGGTGCGGACCGTGCGCGGATTCGCGCAGATCTTGATGACCGGCACGATCGGATTGCCGATCACGTTGCCCTGCCCGGTCGGGAAGAAATGCACCGCGAAGCCCGATGCCGCGCACAGCGTCACCATTTCGGCGGCCGCCGACGACGAGTCCATGAACCACAGCCCCGCATGCGTCGGCTCCTCGGCTTTGTCCAGCACACCGTCCACCATGCACTTCTTGCCGATCTTCTGGATGTTGCCGAGCGCCTTCTCTTCGATCGTGGTCAGGCCGCCCGCGATGTTGCCCTTGGTCGGCTGCGACTCGGACAGGTCATCCGTTTTCCAGCGGTTGATCATCTCCTGATAGCGATCGAACATGAACTGGAAGCGCTCGCGCACGCCGTCGTTCGCGCAGCGCGCGGCGACGATCTGCTCGCCGCCGGTCAGCTCAGAGGTCTCGCCGAACACGAGCGTGGTGCCGAGGCCATACAGTTTGTCGAACGCATTGCCGACGGTCGGATTCGCGCCGCAGCCCGACGTGGTGTCCGACTCGCCGCATTTGGTCGACACCCAGAGATCCGAGATCGAACATTCTTCGCGATCGAGCGCGGTCGCGTACTGCACCATTTCTTTCGCCGCCTTCGACGCCCGCATGATCGTGTCGTGATCGCCGTGCAGTTCGATGCCGAAGCCCATCACCGGCTTGCCCGTTTTCGCAATGCCGTCGACCACGCGCTTGGTCCAGCCTTCCTCGATGCCGATCACGATCACCGCCGCGACGTTCGGATTGCTGCCCGCGCCGATCAGCGTGCGGAAGTGCAGATCCAGATCGGCGCCGAACTGCAGCCGCCCATACGGATGCGGCAGTGCCATGGTGCCCTTGATGTTGTGTTCGACCGCTTGCGCCGCGGCGTTCGACAGATCGTCGACCGGCAGGATGATCACGTGGTTGCGTACGCCCACGCGGCCGTTGTCGCGACGATAGCCGCGGAAAGTCGTATCCAGGTCAATCACGCTCATGGTGTCTCTCTCGTTCGGGTTGGTGCGGCTCGATTCCGCGAAGTGATAGTGCTCGCAGCGTGGTGCGGCAACGCCGCTTACCAGCGCTTCGTCTTGATGTTGTGCACGTGCGCGTGCTCGCCGGCCTTGATCGGCGCCACCACCTTGCCGATGTCCACGCCGTACTTGAACACCGTATCGCCCACGGCCATGTCCCTGAGCGCCACCTTGTGACCGATCGGAATGTCCTGCTTCGCCGGGAAGCTGACGATCTCGTCGTCGTCCATGATCCATGCGTTGAGTTGCGTGCCCGCCATGATGCCCTCGACGACCGCCACGCCGACTGTGTCCTTCGCTTCGTGCAAAACGATGTGGATCGTCTTGCGTTCGGGCGAC
This sequence comes from Paraburkholderia sp. RAU2J, assembly GCF_003634845.1. Classification (NCBI taxonomy): domain Bacteria; kingdom Pseudomonadati; phylum Pseudomonadota; class Betaproteobacteria; order Burkholderiales; family Burkholderiaceae; genus Paraburkholderia; species Paraburkholderia sp. RAU2J. The sequence continues at coordinate 1,501,946 of NZ_RBXG01000002.1, read as the reverse complement.
GCACCCGCTGCCGGGGTGCTGTTGATGTCTGCCGTGGGATTGCTCATTAGCGTCTCCGTTCGTGTGATGAATGCGGTGGGGTGCCGCCGGGGCAACGCGCTCGAAACGCGCTGGGGTGAAATCGATAGTAGGCGGCGACTCGGCAGATGTCAACTAGGTCATCTATATGTGTTAGAGGAGTATTTTCCACTATTGCCGCGCCGCTCGAGGCTGTGAGGCCCGTACTAGAGCGGCTGCGCGCCGATCCTTCGAGAGCGCCGCGCGATCTCGCGTTTCCCCGAGTTTGATTTCGCCTACATCATCGCCTAGACTGCACACTCATACAGATGACCTAAATAACACCGATCATCTCGATGCGGCGCGAGGCGCTTCCCGAGGCATCGGAAAAAAGCCGAACGCATGCCGGCGCCCTGTGCGGGCAAAACGTCACGCCGCGCACCACCGGCCACTGGAGACACGCATGATGCTTGCCCCACTCTTCACGGCGCTCACGCTATTCGCGCCAGCGCCGCATTCCCCGTCATTCGTTCAGGCGCGCGCGCCCACGCTCACGCCCTAGCGGCCCTACCCCTGCTCGCCCCGCTTTCGTCCGATCTTCCCCACCCGCGCCGCAACGGCGCTCCACCAACATAGGGTGTGCCAGCCATGAACGTGCAGAGACTGTTTCGAACGATCGGCGTGAGTTGCGTCCTGTCGGCCATGCTCGCCGCCGGTGCCGCGCAAGCCGAACTGAGCGAGGTGAAGATCGCGCGGCAATACGGCGTGAGCTACCTGCCGCTGATGATCATGCAAGATCAGAAGCTGTTCGAGAAACACGCGGCGCAGGAGGGCATCAAGGATCTGAAGGTGTCGTGGGTCGAGTTCGCAGGCGGCAACGTGATGAACGACTCGCTGCTCTCCAACTCGTTGCAGATCGCCTCGGGCGGCGTCGCACCGCTCGTGCTGCTGTGGTCGCGCACCGCCGGCACGCCGGTCGAGGTCAAGGCGCTCGCCGCGATCAATTCGATGCCGCTGCTGCTCAATACGACCAACGTGAAAGTAAAGACGCTGAAGGACTTCACCGGCCAGGACAAGATCGCGTTGCCGGCGGCCAAGGTGTCGATTCAGGCAATCACGTTGCAGATGGCCGCCGAAAAAGCATTCGGCGCGGGCAACCAGGGGCAGCTCGACAAATACACCGTGTCGCTCTCGCATCCCGATGCGCAGCAGGCGCTGATGTCCGGCAACAGCGAGGTCACCGCGCATTTCGGTTCGCCGCCTTTCCAGGAGCAGGAGTTGCAGAAGCAGAACGTGCATACCGTGCTCAATTCGTACGACGTGCTCGGCGGCAAGTCGAGTTTCAATCTGGTCTGGTGTACGACGCGCTTCTATCAGGAGAACCCGAAACTCACGAAGGCCTTCATGGACGCGCTGAATGAATCGCAGGCGTGGATCAATCACGACAAGCATGCGGCCGCGGTCGCCTACCTGCGGATCTCGAAGGAAAAGAGCAGCGTCGAGGAAGTGGAAAAAATGATCACGTCGCCCAACGTGTCGTTCACCACGGTCCCGCAGAACACGATCAAATACGCCGACTTCATGGCGCGCACCGGTCTGATCAAAAAGAAGCCTGCTTCGTGGAAGGACATGTTCTTCCCCACCGCTCAATCCCTGCAAGGAAGCTGACATGCGCGCCGCGACTCAAGCCACGCCTTATCCCGACACCGCGCCACTGCTCGCCGTGCGCGGCGTGACGCTGCAATACAAGACCCCGAAAACGCTCGTGATGGCGACCTACCGCGTCGACTTCGAAGTGTTCAAGAGCGATCGCTTCGTGCTGCTGGGGCCGTCTGGTTGCGGCAAGTCGACCTTGCTGAAGAGCGTCGGCGGCTATCTCGCGCCGAGCGAAGGCACGATTTCGCTCAAGGGCAAGACGGTCACGCGGCCGGGCCCCGACCGGATGATGGTTTTCCAGGAATTCGACCAGCTATTGCCGTGGAAAACGGTGCGGCAGAACGTGATGTTCGCGCTGCAGGCCTCGCATCGGCTGCACGGCAAGGAGATCGAAGAGCGCGCGATGCATTACATCGAGAAGGTCAATCTCGCGTCGTTCGCCGACAGCTATCCGCATACGCTCTCGGGCGGCATGAAGCAGCGCGTCGCGATTGCCCGCGGCATGGCGATGGAGCCCGACATCCTGTTGATGGACGAACCATTCGCCGCACTCGACGCGCTCACGCGCCGCAAGATGCAGGACGAACTGCTCGCGCTGTGGGAGGAAACGCGCTTCACGGTGCTGTTCGTCACGCATTCGATTCCGGAGGCCATCAAGGTCGGCAGCCGGATTCTGCTGCTGTCGCCGCACCCGGGCCAGGTGAAGGCCGAACTGGAAACGGCGAGCACGCCGCAAGAGGCTATTGCGCTCGAAAAGCGCATCCAGCACATGCTGTTCGAAGACGAGATCGAGAGGGCGGAAAATGTCTGACATGCTTACCCATGACGGTTCCGGTCAGCGCGACGCGCGTGCTGTCGTGCGACGCTCCGAGGTGGTCCGCGAGCCGGCGCAAACGCGCGAGTTCAGCGTCGTCGAAAAGCCGCTGTCGCCGTTCGAGCGGCTCTACAACCAGGCGTGGATACGCAAGCTGATCATCCTGCTGCTGCTCGCGGGCGTGTGGGAAATCTATGGCCGCGTGCTCAACAATCCACTGCTTTTTCCGACGTTCAGCGCGACCATCGAGGCGTTCTTCAAGAGCATTGCGAGCGGCGAGTTGCCGGGCAAGGCGTGGGCGTCGATCCATGTGCTGCTGATCGGCTACGCATGCGGGATCGTGCTCGCGGCCCTGCTCACGGCGGCGGCGATCACCTCGCGCATTGGCACCGATTTTCTCGAGACGATGACCTCGATGCTCAATCCGCTGCCGGCCATCGCGCTGCTGCCGCTCGCGCTGATCTGGTTCGGCCTCGGCAACGGCAGCCTGATCTTCGTGCTGGTGCATTCGGTGACGTGGTCGGTCGCATTGAATACGCACTCGGGGTTTCTGTCGGTGAGCAATACGCTGAAGATGGTCGGGCGCAACTACGGTCTGCGCGGCGGCCGCTACGTGTGGCAGATTCTCGTGCCCGCCGCGTTTCCGAGCATCCTGACCGGGTTGAAGATCGGCTGGGCCTTCGCGTGGCGCACGTTGATCGCGGCGGAACTGGTGTTCGGCGTGAGTTCGGGTTCGGGTGGTCTCGGCTGGTTCATCTACGAGAACAAGAACCTGCTCGACATCGCCAATGTGTTTGCCGGACTGTTCACGGTGATCCTGATCGGACTCGCAGTCGAAAACCTGATTTTCCGCGTGCTTGAGCGTCATACGGTGCAGCGCTGGGGCATGCAGTGAACGTGACCTGACGAACGCACCGAACCGGGGCCGCTTTGAGCGCAATCCGCTATTTCGTGACGTTTCTGTCGGTGGCGCGGCACGGTTCGTTCGCGGCCGCCGCTGAGGAAGTGTGTCTCACGCAGGCCGCGGTCGGCTTGCAGATGCGCTCGCTCGAACGCGATCTCGACCTCGTGCTGTTCGATCGCGCGGCGCGTTCGGTGTCGCTCAGCGCGCAGGGCCGCGCGGTGCTGCCGCTCGCGGAAACGCTGGTGGCCAACTACCGGCAGATTCTCGCGACCGGCGACGCCGGCGAACTGTCGGGCACGGTGCGCGTGGGCGCGCTGGTGTCGTCGCTGATGGGCGCGTTCGCCGACGCGATGCTCAAGCTCAAGCAGCGCTATGCGCGGCTCGATCTGAAGCTGTTCACGGGGTTGTCGAGCGACTTCGCCGCGCGTGTGGAAAGCGGCGAACTGGATGCGGCGATCGTCGCGCAGTCGCCGTCCGCGTTGCCGGCCGCGCTCAAATGGACCATGCTGTACAGCGAGCCGATGGTGTTCATCTCACCGGCGGGCGCACCGCACGCGTCGATCGACGCGCTGCTCGAAGAACCCTTTATCCGCTTCGACCGTCACACGTGGACCGGCGTGCTGGTCGACAATGCGCTGCGCCAGCTCGGCACGGCGCGCAACGAAATCATGGAGTTGAATTCGATCGAAGCGATCACGGAGATGGTGCGGCGCGGCTTCGGCGTGTCGATCGTGCCGCTGCTCGCCAACGCGAACTGGACCCGCGAGTCGGGGCTGCACGTGACGCCTTTGCCCGAGCGGGTGACGCCACGCCGGGTCGGCCTGCTGGAGCGGCGCGAACATGCGCGCGAGGCGTTCACGGACGCGGTCAAACGTCACTTCATCGACACCGCCGAGCTTTCCTCTTCGAGCAACGACTCGCCCGGCCGAACCCGCGTGAACTGAACGCGCTGGCGGCTCGCGGCGAAGCGCTCACCTTCGAGACGCAGGCACATGTATTCGGAAGTGTCCAGATCGCCCGCTTCCGGAAAGTCCTCGCGATAATGCGCGCCGCGCGAGTTCTCACGCAGCAGCGCGGATTCGGTGATTGCGCGGCTCACGAGGATCAGGTTGCGCAGATTCATCCAGTCGTGCCACGACAGATTGAAGCGCAAGTCGCGGCCGTCGACGCCGGTCTGTTCGAGCTGCGTCTCCAGTTCGCCGAGCTGGCGGCGGGCGCGTTCGAGCCCCTCGGCGTCGCGCAGAATGCCGACGTCGTTCCACATCACCTCGGCGAGCGCGTCGCGGATCGCTTCCAGGTCGCCCGGCGGCTGGTGCAATGGACGCGTGCAACGCGCCATGGCCGCGTTGAGCGCGTCCGTGTCGGCGGTGGCGAAATAGCCGTGGCGCGGCACCCAGGCCGCCAGCGTGTCGCCCGCAATGCCGCCGAACACCGTCGAATTCGCCACGCCATTGCCGCCCAGCCGGTTCGCGCCATGCACGCCGCCGGCATCCTCGCCGGCGACGAACAGGCCCGGCAGCGTAGTCGCGCACTGCGCGTCGAATACGACGCCGCCCATCATGTAGTGCGCGGTCGGCACCACTTCGACGAGGCCCCCCGCCAGATCGAAACCGCAATCGGCGCAGCGCTCGACCATGCCCTTGAACTTCTGACGCACGCTGTCCGCGCCGAGGTGATGCATCTGCAGATAGACGCCGCCGTTCGGCGTCGCGTGCCCGGCGCGCAATTCGCGGAAGATGCTGCGCGACACCACATCGCGGGTCGCGCGTTCCGCGCGCGGATCGTACGTCTGCATGAAGCGCTCGCCCGCGCCGCTCAGCAGATAGCCGCCCGCGCCGCGCAAACCCTCTTCCAGCACGGTGCCGGTCATACGCGTGCCCGCGCCCGCGAGCAATCCGGTCGGATGAAACTGCACCATCTCCATGTCGCGCAGCGTGAGGCCGGCGCGCAGCGCCATCGCCATGCCGTCGCAGCTCTTGTCGCCGCTCGGCGTGTGATAGCGATACATGGTCGGGCCGCCGCCGGTCGCGAGCAGCACCGCGCGCGTGCGCACGAACACGAATTCGCCGCTGCGCATGTCGATCATCAGCACGCCGGCGAGCGTCGCGCCATCGCGGCTGCGGATGAACTCCACCGCGCGATGGTCTTCGAGCCGCTCGATGCCGCGCGCCCACACCTGCTCCGCGAGCCGGTTGATGATCTCGATGCCGGTCTGGTCGCCCTTGTGCACGGTGCGGTCGAACGTCTGTCCGGCGAACGCTTTCTGCCGCACCGAGCCGTCCGGATTGCGGTCGAAGAAGCAGCCCAGTTCGTTTTCGAGTTCACGAATCCGTTCGAGCGCGCCCGTCACCAGCATCCACGCGAGGTCCTGATTCGAAAGCCACTTGCCGCCTTCGATCGTGTCCATGAAGTGGCGCTCGACCGAATCGCCCGGCGCGAGCGCGACGTTGTAGCCGCCCTGCACCATGCGCGTACAGCCGCATTTGCCCAGCAGCCCTTTGACGGCAATCGTGATGCGCAAGTGCGGCGCCGCGGCCTGCGCGTGCAAGGCGGCGAACAGACCCGCACCGCCGCTGCCCAGAATGAGGATGTCGGTATCGAACTGTTTCATTGCGATGCGCTCTCCGATGCCTCAAGCGCGAATGCCGAGCGACGCGAGCACCGCGTCGCGCTGCGTGCGCGTGTTCTGTTGAACGGCGCTGTAAAGGCTGCCGCCGTGACTGTCCATCGCGACCAGCAGCGGCCCGAAGTGATGAATGCGCAAACGCCACAGCGACTCCGGGTTGAGATCGTCGAGATCGACGTCTTCGATCTGCTCGATCCACGTGGTTTCGAGCGCCGCCGTGCCGCCGACGATCGCGAGGTACACGCCGCCGAACTGCGCGAACGCCGCGCTCGACGCCGCGCCGAGCCCGCCTTTGCCGATCACCGCGCGCACGCCGTAGGTCTGCATCAGCGGCGCGGTGAAGCGCTCCATGCGCATTGACGTCGTCGTGCCGATGCACACCGGCTCGTAGCCGGCCGGATGCTGCGGCGAGACGTCGACGCGCCGCACGTTCGGCGCGGTATGGATCACCGCATGGCCGCGCAGATCGAAGCGCGTGGCGCGGCCGTGATCGAACATGTGAATCTGGGTGGCGTCGCGAATGCCGAACAGCGTGCGGTTCAGCGTGACCGTGTCGCCTATGCGCAGCGCGCGGATCTGCGCTTCGCTCGCTGGCATGTCGAGCGTGTGATGCGTGCCATTCGTCGGTGCGCTCACCGGTGCGCTCACCGGTGCGCTCAACGGCGTGCTCATGGACGTTTCAGTAGCCATACTCGACTCCCTGCGCGCTCAGCGTGGCGCGCGCGCGTCGCGCCGAATGACACTGCATGTTCACCGCGACCGGGTTCATCGTGATGTGCGTCGCCGCCAGTTCGACGTGTACCGCGAACGCGGTGGCATCGCCGCCGAGGCCCTGCGGCCCGACGCCCAGCTGATTGACCGCCGCCGACATCTGCCGCTCCAGCGCCGCGCCGTGCTCGTCGTCGCAGTGCGTGCCGAGCGGCCGCGTGGCCGCCCGCTTCGCCAGCGCGACGCACAGGTCCGAGGTGCCGCCGACGCCCACGCCGACGATCGTCGGCGGACAGGTCTTGCCGCCCGCCTCGACCACGCAGTCGATCACGAAGCGCCGGATTGCATCCACCCCTTCGGCCGGAATCGCCATGCGCAGAAACGAGTTGTTCTCCGAGCCGCTGCCTTTCGGGATCATTTCGATCGACAGCGTGCCCGGCGTCGCGTCGAAATCGATGTGGATCACGGGCACCCCGACGCCGCACGAATTCTGCTCGTTGTGGCGCGTGAGCGGATGCACGACCGACGAGCGCAGCGGATGCTCATGCGTGGCGCGCGCACAGCCGCTGCGGATCGCCGCCTTCAGGCGCAAGCCGTCGAAGCGCACACCCTCACCGAGCGTGACGTTGTAGATCGGCAGGCCGGTGTCCTGACACAGCAGATTGTCGGCTTGCTCGGCCACCACGATGTTCTGCCGCATCGTGCCGAGCACGCGGCGCGCGGTGTCGTTGCGCTCGCTGGCTTCGAGCTTCGCAATGCCGTCCTTCACGTCCGGCGGCAACTGCTTGAGCGAACGGATATACAAGGTGCTGGCGATCTCCTCGATCAAGCCGTAGTCGACGGTGAAGTCCGTCATGTCCTGTGTCCTTGCCATCGTGGTCGTTTCCATTGAAGCCTCTTCAAACGCGCGGGTTCACAATGTCAGCGAAAGCGCAAATGCCATCCCGATCACGAACGCGCCGCCCGCGGTCAGCGCGATCAGATCCTTGCGCAAGCCGCTCCACGGCCGGAACTCGATCAGCAGCAGCCGCACCCCGCCGATCAGATGCGCGGCGAGCAGCGTGACCAGCCCCCACTCCGCGAACACGAAGCCCGGCGCGCGCGTGACGGCGAGGAACGATTCGAAACGCGCGGCGCCGTTCAGCGCGGTGCCGAGCGCCCAGAAATGCGCGGGCAGGAAGAACGCCAGCGCAAGACCGGACAGGCGGTGCACGAGAAAAGCCCACCACGCGGGATGATTGCGCGCGCGGAAATCGAGCCTGCGGCCCGGCGTGGCGGCGCGTGGATGGGCGGTTTGGGCGGTACGGGTGGTGGAGTTCATGCCGCCACGCCCGCGATCAATCCATAGACCGCACGCAAGCCCGCCAGCGCCAGCCCGACGCCGATCAGCAGGCTCGCGCGCGCGGCCCAGACGCCGCGCCAGTTCAACCACTCGTCGGCGATACGGCGCAGGCCCACTGGAACGTGCAGCGCCGCGGCGATCACGAAGATCGCGTAAAACAGGCCCCATGCGACATTGCCATGCAGACGCGCGATCACGTCCACCGCGCGCAGTCCGCCATGCACGACCCAGATCATCGTCGCCAGATGAATCGCGACGCACAGCGTCAGCACCATCGCGGACAGGCGTTGCAGCGACCATGCGTCGAAGGTCCGGTTCATCGCCCGCCTCCTGTTGGCCGCGTTCGCCCCGCGCGTTTGAGGCCGGCGATGCTCGCCGTGGGCGCCAGCGCTTTCGGGCAGCGTTCCGTGCACGAGCCGAGGGTGTGGCACGAGTGGCAGCCGGCGTCGGTGGCGACCGCGTCGTGGCGGGCGCCCTGTTGCACGTCGCGCACGTCGTTGACGAGCGTCCACGCGCGATTGAGGGCAGCCGGCCCGAGATAGTCCGGTTTCCAGCCGACCACGTCGCAGCTGGCATAGCAGACGCCGCAGCCGATGCACTCGATGCCCGCATCCGCGGCCTGCCGTTCGGGCGACGCGGGATCGACCAGTTCGAGCGGTGCGGAGCGATCACGATTGCCCGCGAAATAGCCCTTCGCTTCGCGCCATTTGTCGAAAAACCGCGTCATGTCGACCGCCAGATCCTTGACGATCGGCAGATGGTTCAGCGGCGCGATTTCGAGCACGTCGCCGGGGCGCCGCAGCACCTGCGCGACGTGCGTGCGGCAGGTCCAGCGCGCGCGGCCGTTGACGGTCATCGCGCAGGAACCGCACATGCCGACGCGGCACGCGAAACGGTAGGACAGCGTGGCATCGATACTGCGCTGGATGTGCGTGACGACGTCCAGCACGGTCTGGCTCGCGCGGCGCGGCACCTCGAACGGCTCGAAGGCACCGTCTTCGGCTCCGCGCCAGACGCGCACGCCCAGCATGTCGCTGACGGATGGCTGCATAGGGTGATGGTCCGATAGTCCTATGGTTCTGTGGGAACGACTGCTGACCATCAGGTTAGGCCCACGTGCGCGTGCGTGAAAAGCCAGTAATTCTTGGCGTGAGGACAAGGGATTCTTGGGCAACCGGAAGGGCCGAAGCAATGTCGCGACGAACCGACAGAATCTATCTCATCTAGATGTGCTAGATGACTTTGTCGTTTAAAATCGGGGCGGGTCCAACTTCAGCGAGCGGCGTCGCGCGACTCGCGCATTGCAGAGGTTTTCATGAGCACGCTCGCCATCAATCCGCCCGCCCTCGGCGGCACGCGGTACAAGGAAGTCAAAAGCGCGATCCTCGCCGCGCTCTCGGCCGGCGAATGGAAAGGCGGCGAATGCATTCCTTCGGAAAAGCGCCTCGCCGAACGCTTCGGCGTGTCCATCGGCACGCTGCGCAAGGCAATCGACGAACTCTGCGCGGAAAACATCCTGATCCGTCATCAGGGGCTCGGCACCTTCGTGTCGATGCACCAGCGCGACCGGCATTTTTTCCGCTTCTTCCGCATCGTGCGGCGCGACGGCGACAAGGCCTATCCGGTCGTCACGCTGATCGACTTCAGGAAGGCGCGGGCGTCGCGTGAAGTGGCGGCCGCGCTCGGCATCGAGACCGGCGCGCGCGTGTTCCAGTTCGTCAACGGCCTCGCGCTGCATGGCAAGACGGTGCTGATCGAACACATCACCGTGCCGGAAGCGCACTTTCCGGGCCTCACCGAAACGAAGCTGCGCAACCGGCCGAACACGCTGTACAACTTCTATCAGGACGTATTCGGCATCAACGTGGTCGAGACCGATGAACGCGTGAGCGTCGCGCTCGCGAACGACATCGAGAGCGAGCAACTCGGTGTCGAGGTCAGTGCGCCTTTGCTGGAAATCCGCCGGATCGCCTATTCGTATCACCGCAACGCGGTCGAGTTGCGAGTGTCGCGGCTCAACACGGCGGAGTACGAGTACATCGGCGCGCGGCCTGGGCGGGATGAAGAGAAGTAGGCGAAGGGTGGACGGCAGCGCGCCCGCACCGTGCGCGCTGCCCCGTACATCATGCGTCGGTCAGATCGGCGTCAACACCGGCTCGCCCGCGAAATGGCGTTTCGCATTGCTCAGGAAGTGGTCGACCGAGGCGGTAATCGCCTCCGGCGAACGGCCACCCACATGCGGTGTGAGCACCACGTTGCGCAATGTCAGCAAGGCCTCGGGCGGCTGCGGCTCGCCTTCGTAGACGTCGAGCCCCGCGCCGGCAATCGTCCCCGAGGAAAGCGCGCGCGCCAACGTGGCCGTATCCACCACACTGCCGCGCGACACATTGACGACGAAGCCCTGCGGACCGAGCGCCTCCAGCACGCTTGCATCGATCAGGTGCCGCGTGCCCGCTCCACCGGGCGTCGCCACCACCAGCAAATCGCACCATTGCGCGAGTGCCTGCACGCTGTCGAAGTAACGCAGCGGCGAGCCTTCACGCGGCTGACGATTGTGATAGCCGATCTCCATGTCGAATCCCGCGCCTCGGCGCGCGACCTTCTCGCCGATATTGCCGAGGCCGACGATCCCCAAACGCTTATGCGACACGTTTGGTTGCAGAGGCAGCGTATCGCGCCAGACGCCCTTGCGGGTGGCCTGATCGAGTTGCGGCACGTCGCGCACGACCGCGAGCAGCAATGCGAACGCATGATCGGCCACGCAATGATCGTTGGTGCCCGCGCCGTTGACGAGCACGATGCCGCGCGCACGGGCGTGGTCGACGGCGAGGTTTTCGTAGCCGGCGCCCAAGGCGCTGACCAGTTCGAGCTGCGGCATCCGGTCGATCGCCGCGGCGCTCAGGCCGATCGTGCCGTTGGTCAGCACGGCGCGGATCGTCTCGCCGTGCGCGGCGATCGCGGCGTCGTGCTGCCCGGTATCGGGCACATAGACAACGTCGAACACGGCTTCGATATTGGCGCGGCTTGCATCGTTCAAGTGGATCAGAATCAGCAGGGATGGCTTCATGACGGCGTGATGGTTGACGACGTGGTGGGTAAAATCCATGGCCGTCGAGTGTAGCAAGGCTCGGAAATGCGTGCTGCGGACATGGGCCTGTTTGTGCTTGCTCTTACCGTTCGTTCCTTACCGCCCCTCGCATCACGCGCGCAGCGCCTCAAGTCCCCTGGCCGCCCGGCCGTTATCCTGTTGGACAGAGTTGCGCAAAACGATGCGCCGCTGGCCTTTCTTTTCAGCCGATGCCGAACCCGTCTTGAAATAGCCGCAACTTCGATCCCGAGACCCTCATGCTCGATAGTGTCCCGCGCGGCTCCGCGCCCGCACAAAGCGCCCCGAAGGAAGCGTCCTTGGAGAACAACCCGACGGCAGCCTCCCTGGGCGACGATTCCGAAATGTTCGGGCTTGCGCCCGTCTCGCTCTGGCTCGAAGACTTCAGCGGCGTGCACACGCTGTTCGATACATGGCGGGCCGCAGGCGTGACCGATCTGCGCGCACATTTCGCCGACGATCCAGGGCGGGTTGCCGAATGCGCGCATAGCATCCGCGTGATCAAGGTCAACCAGAAGACGCTCGAGCAGTTCGAAGCCGCGGATTTCGACGCGCTGACCAGCAATCTCGCGTCGGTGTTCCGCGACGACATGCTCAAGACCCACCTGGAAGAACTTTGCCAGTTGTGGGAGGGCCACGCGCAGTTCACGAGCCAGACCGTCAACTACACGCTCGGCGGGCGCCGCCTCGACGTGCTGCTCAAGGGCGCCGTGTTGCCCGGTCACGAGGCGCGCTGGGACCGCGTGCTGGTGTCGGTCGAGGACATCACCGAGCTCGAAGGCGCGCGCCGGCGCGTGACGCTTGCCGAGCAGTACGTGCGCGGCCTCTTCGAGCATTCGCCGGTGTCGTTATGGGTGGAGGATTTCAGCGCGGTCAAGCGTCTGCTCGACGGTGCGCGGGCGGCCGGCATCGCCGATTTTCGCGTGTTCACCGACGTGCATCCCGAGTTTGTCGAACGCTGCATGCAGGAGATTCACGTGCTCGACGTGAACCAGCACACGCTCGACATGTTCGCCGCGAAGGACAAGCAGACCCTGCTCGCGCATCTGCCCGACGTGTTCCGCGACGACATGCGCCCGCATTTCCGCGAGCAGTTGATCGATCTGTGGGACGACAAACTGTTCCAGCAACGCGAGGTGCTCAACTATTCGCTCGACGGCAGCGAGGTGCACGTGCACCTGCAATTCTCGGTGCTGCCGGGCCACGAGCAGAACTGGGACCAGGTGCTGGTCGCGCTCACGGACATCACGGCGCGCAAGAAGGCCGAAGCCTATCTGGAGTTCCTCGGCAAGCACGACGTGCTGACCAAGCTGCGCAACCGCTCCTTCTACGTGGACGAACTGAACCGGCTCGAACGCAAGGGTCCGTGGCCGGTGACGATCATCATGGCCGATCTGAACGGCCTCAAACGCGTGAACGACCAGCTCGGCCACGCCGCCGGCGACGCGCTGCTAAGGCGCGCAGGCGAAGTGCTCGCGAAGGCCATGGAGTCGCCGTTTCACGCGGCGCGCATCGGCGGCGACGAGTTCGCGATCCTGATGCCGGATACCGACGAGCGCGGCGGCGCGGCGATGATCGATGCGATCCGCCAACTCGTGGAGATGAACAACCAGTTCTATCCGGGCTCGCCGCTGAGCTTCTCGATGGGCGCGGCGACCTGCCAGCGTGGCGACCGGCTCGAATCGGGCGTGCAGCGCGCCGACCTGCTGATGTACGAGGAAAAGCGCGCGCACTATGCAAGCCAGCCGGCTGCGAATGCGGCCAGTGGTGGTTAGCGCCGGTGGTTAAGAGCCGGCGTTTGAACCCTTGGCGGCGTTCAGACGCGGCGTGGCGACGTGACGGCAAGATGGGTCTGCGGCGATGTCGGCGATCCTGTCCGCGGCTTTCTCAGCACATGGGAAGCTCGACACGCCGCCCGGTCACCCCGGCAACTTCGCCGCCAGCACGTCCACCTTGTTGATGCTCGGCGGCGACGCGAGCAACTCGCCCGCCTGGGCCATCAGCGCGGCCGCCACCTTGCCGTTCAGATGCGCGTCACGGCCGGCTTCGTCAGGAAAGGCGTCGAAAATGCCAAAGCTGGACGGTCCCAGCTTCAGAGCGAACCACGCGGTGGTGGCCGGCTCCTGTTCGACGAGCGGCAGGCCGCCGAGCAGAAACGCCTCGACTTCCTTTTCCTTGCCGGGCTTGGCTTCGAGATGAACGTACAGAGCGAGTTTGACCATGACACGACTCCTGAGGTGAGACGCAGGCAATGAAATCGCTTTGCGAACGTGCGCAAAGCGCGCTGAAGCAGGGCTCGAATGTTTCGCTATCCGATCAGTGAGTATAGGCCGGGCCGCGCGAGTGCAGGGCCGAGGCGAACAACGCGGGAGCGCGCGTCCGGGTGAGAGCATGCGCATCGCGCACGCCGGTCATCAGATGGAGCGCAGGACGAACGCGAGCAAGCCGCACCGAACGTGCCCGAACCGCGTCAACGAGGAGCGACACCCATGCTGTCCCACGTATTCGTCGGCATTACCGATTTCGAGCGCGCTTTCGATTTTTATCAGGCGCTGATGGACACGCTAGGCCTGCGACTGAAGTTCCGCGAGACAGAGCGGGGCTGGGCAGGCTGGACGCCGGCCGATGCGCCGCGTCCGTTGTTCCTGATCGGCACACCCTACGACGGCCGCCCTGCCGCAGCCGGCAATGGCCAGATGATCGCCCTGCTCGCCGCCGATCGCCCGACGGTCGATCGCGCCCATGCCGTCGCGCTCGCGCACGGCGGCGCCTGCGAAGGGCCGCCGGGTTTGCGGCCGCACTATCACGCGAACTACTACGGTGCCTACTTCCGCGATCCCGAAGGCAACAAGCTATGCGTCTGCTGCCATGACCCGGAAGCGCCTGGCCCGTCAACGGTTGCGCAAGCTGGCAACTAGACGGCCGGAAAGCGCAACTCGAAGCGCACCACGCCCGGCGCTGGACACCCCGCGCGCGCGGTACCGCCATGCAGATGCATGATCGCCTTGACGATCGCGAGCCCCAAGCCGTTCGATTCGGTGAACGCGCTGCGCGCCGCATCCGCGCGATAAAAGCGATCGAATAGACGGTCCAGTTGCGCCTCGGGAATCGGCTCGCCCTCGTTTTCGACCACCACGGTGGCGCCCGCTTCGTCCTGCGTGCCGCGCAAGCGCACGACCGTGTCGCTTGCGCCGTAGCGCACCGCATTGACGACCAGATTGTGGATCGCCCGGCGCCACAGCAGCGGATTGACCGAGGCCACGCCTTTCGCGTCGACTTCGAAGCGCATGCCGCGTTCGTCGGCGGGACCTTCGAAATAGTCTGCGATCCTGACGAGTTCCGCGCGCAGATCGACCGGCTCGCGTTCGACGGACAGCGCCGCATGATCCGCATGCGCGAGAAACAGGATGTTCTCCGCGATATGGCTCAAACGGTTCAACTCTTCGAGATTCGATTCGAGCAACTGCTGATATTCGTCGGGCTCGCGCGGCTTGGCGAGCGTCACCTGCGTCTGGCCGATCAGCGCGCCAATGGGCGTGCGAATCTCGTGCGCCAGGTCGGCGGAAAACTGTGACAGGCGTTGATAGCCATCGGCGAGACGATCGAGCATCGCATTGAATGCGTGCGTGAGCTGCCGCAATTCGACCGGCGCGGCGTCGCTGTCGAGCCGCACGGACAGGCTCGCCGGGCTGATCTGCGCAGCCCGCGCGGCAATCGCGCGAACCGGGCGCAGCGCGCGGCGCAGCACGTACCAGGCGAGCAGCGTGGCGGCCAGCATGCCGCTCAGCGTCGCGAGCAAGATGCGATTGCGGTAGGCGGCGAGCATCTGCACTTCCTGGGTCATCGGGTGCCCGGCGATCACTTCGACGTCGGCGCCGTCCTCGCGCGCTCTCGCGGTGGCGATCGCCCAGTGCACCGGCACGCCGTTCGGCAAGCGCGTCTGATGGATGTCGGCGAAACCCGGCAGGCTGTCCACCGCGCCGGCCGGCAGCGCGGGCACCGCGACCTTCGCAGGGTTCACGTCGACGAACGGCGCTTCGCCGGGACGGCGAAACAGCAGCACGTCCTGCTCCGCGCCGAGCATGGTCTCGAACAGCAGCGGCCGGCTCTTCAGTTCGCTGACCGAATACAGGTCATGCACGATCCGGCTGAAATGTTCGACGCGGCCGTTGAGCACGACGTCGGCGCGGCGTTGCAGCGACACTTGCGCGGAGTGATAGAAATACGCGCCGAGCGTGCCGATCACGAGGCACGCGATCAACGCGAACAGCACCGTGGTGCGCGCCGTCAACGAGCGCTCGGTCCAGAGTTTCATGCGCCGTCGCCAAAAGTGTAGCCGATGCTGCGCACCGTGTGGATCAGCTTCTTCTCGAATGGATGATCGATCTTGGCGCGCAGCCGTTTGATCGCGACATCGACGACGTTGGTGTCGCTGTCGAAGTTCATGTCCCACACTTCCGAGGCGATCTGCGAGCGCGACAAGGCTTCGCCCTGGCGGCGCACCAGCAGATGCAGCAGCATGAATTCCTTGTTGGTGAGCGGAATGTCGATGCCTTCGCGCGTCACTTTGCGGCGCAGCACGTCGAGCTTGAGATCGGCGACTTCGAACACGTCGCTCTCGCGGATCACGCCACGGCGTAACAGCGTGCGAATGCGCAGCACCAGCTCGGTGAAGGAAAACGGCTTGACGAGATAATCGTCCGCGCCCAGTTCGAGACCGCGTATGCGGTCGCTGACGTGATCGCGCGCAGTCAGAAAGATCACCGGCAGATCGCGCCGCGCGCGCAGCGCACGCATGATTTCCCAGCCGTCGATGCCGGGTAGCATCACGTCGAGCACCACGAGGTCGTACGCGTGTTCGAGCGCCATGTGCAGGCCGTCCGTGCCGGTGCGCGCGAGATCGACCGCATAGCCGCTCTCGCGCAAGCCTTTCTTCAGATAGTCGCCGGTTTTCGGATCGTCTTCGATGACGAGAATGCTCATGGTGCTCGGTGCTCCAACTCGGGCTATGGCTCGCGGCCCGGCTCAGGCCTTGACCTGGATCGTGATGCAGGCCGCGATTCCAGCGGTAACTCAACAGCGCTCTGCCGGGTGCGCAAACAACAGCACGCCGGACATGCCTGACGCGGCCATTCTACGTGGCGGCGGCATGCCGTTCATGACGTTTTTGTCATCTGTGCGTCACGCTCGCGAGCCGATTCACGGCTAATCTGGCGGAACCGTTCACCCCCCTGGAGCAGACTCATGAAGATCGTTTCGGCGCATGCACTGCGCGCATTCGTCGCCCCCGCCCTCGTCGCCGCCGCATTCCTTGCGACCGCGAGCGCGGCTCGAGCCCAAAACGCGGCGCCCACCGGCGTGCGCGGCACGGTGACGTCGCTCTCGGGCGATCTGCTCAAGGTCCATACGCGCGACGGCAAGGACGTCGACGTGAAGCTCGCGGCAGATACGCCGATTCGCGGCGTCACGCTTGCCAACGTCAACGACATCAAGCCGGACAGCTATGTCGGCACTGCCGCGATTCCACAAGCCGACGGCACGCTGAAAGCGCTCGAAGTCCACGTGTTTCCGGCCAGCATGCGCGGTTCGGGCGAGGGCCATCGTCCGTGGGATCTCGGTTCGAACAGCACGATGACCAACGGCACGGTCGGCTCGCTCGTGGTCAGCAATGGCCGCACGATCACCGTGAAGTACAAGGACGGCGAAAAGAAAATCGTGATTCCGCAAGACGTGCCTATCGTCAGCCTGCAACCGGGCGACCGCTCGCTGCTGGTGCCTGGCGCCAAGGTCGTGCTATTCGCGCACAAGGAAGCGGACGGCTCGATGGCGGCGAACTTCATCTCGGTCGGCGAACACGGCGTAACGCCGCCGATGTAAGGGCGCGGCGCAGGCTTTCATCGATCACCCAGGCAGCCGCGCTCTTTCACGACGCGGCTTTCCAGTTCCCGTTCGCGTTGTCCTCTTCGCTCATGTCCGAATCGCAAGCGCGCCTGATCGTTCACCCCCTCGTCGTCCGCGTGACGCACTGGATCAATGCGTTCGCGATGGTCTGCATGGTGATGAGCGGCTGCGCGATTTACAACGCGTCGCCCTTCTTCCCGTTCACATTTCCGGCGTGGGCGACCGTCGGCGGATGGCTGGGCGGCTCGATCGCCTGGCACTTCGCGGCGATGTGGCTGCTGTGCGCGAACGGGCTGCTGTATCTGGCGTACGGCATGGGTCGCGGGCATTTTCGCCGCAAGCTGCTGCCGGTTTATCCTCGCGAGGTCGTGCATGACGCGGCGTTGGCGCTGCGCTTCAAACTGCCGCACGATACCGGCAAATACAACGCGGTGCAGCGCGCGCTCTATCTGTTCGTGCTGTGCCTCGGCGTGCTGCTGGTCGCGTCGGGACTGTCGATCTGGAAGCCGGTGCAATTCTCCTGGCTGACCGCGCTCTTCGGCGGCTTCGATTTCGCGCGACGCGTGCATTTCATCGCAATGGCGGGCGTGGTCGGCTTCGTCGTCGTGCATCTGGCGCTGGTGCTGCTGGTGCCGCGCACGTTGTTGCCGATGCTGAACGGACGCGCGCGTCGCGCCCACGGTACTGCGCATGAAAGGACTCAGGCATGAGCGCATCCAAACCTACCCGCGCTACCCGCGCCACCGACGCCACCGACGCCACCGACGCCACCGACACCCGGCCAGCGCGGCTCGTTCTCGCCGATCATCAGCCGCAAATCGAGCGGCTGCAACGGCGGCTGTTTCTGCGCTCGTCGCTGTCGATCGGCGCGCTCGCGATGCTCTCGGGCTGCAACATGCAGGACAACGATTCCGTCGACAAGGTGCTGTGGGCGATGTCGCGCTGGAACGATCGCGTCCAGGCGTGGCTGTTCGACCGTAACAAGCTTGCGCCGACGTATTCGGCCCGCGAGATCACCGATCCGTTTCCCTTCAACGCGTTCTACCCGGAGTTCGACGCGCCGGATATCGACGGTTCGACGTATCGGCTGGAAGTGTCGGGACTCGTCGCGGACAAGCGCACCTGGAATCTCGATCAGTTGCGCGCGTTGCCGCAAGCTTCGCAGATCACGCGTCATATCTGCATCGAAGGATGGAGCGCGATCGGGCAATGGCGCGGTGTGCCGTTTCGCACGTTCCTCGAACGTATCGGCGCCGATCTGAATGCGCGCTATGTCGGCTTCAAATGCGCGGACCGCTATTACTCGAGCCTCGACATGGCGACGGCGCTGCATCCGCAAACGCAATTGACGCTCGATTTCGGCAACGCGCCGCTGCCGGCCAAATATGGCTACCCGCTGAAGCTGCGCGTGCCGACCAAGCTCGGCTTCAAGAACCCCAAGCATATCGCGGCGATCTTCGTGACCAACACGAATCCCGGCGGCTATTGGGAGGACCAGGGGTACAACTGGTTCAGCGGCTTATAAGCGAGCGCGCCCGCACCACTACCCTGATGCGGCTAAACGGCGGTGACGTAGCGCGCGACCGGCTTCAGCACGCGCGGCGGCGGCGCATCGTAGACGGTGCGCATGCGTTTGACTTCGTCGACCGGACTCAGGCCGAACAGGCGCTTGAACTCGCGGCTGAATTGCGACGCGCTCTCGTAACCCACGCGCGCTGCCGCTGCGCCCGCATTCAAACCATCCTGCACCATCAGCAAACGCGCGTGATGCAAACGTGTGGTCTTCACGTATTGCATCGGCGAGGTCGCCGTCACGGCTTTGAACTGCGCATGAAACACCGCGAGACTCATGCCTGCTTCGGAGGCGAGCATATCGACGTCGAGTTGTCCGTGGTAGTCCGCATGAATGCGGCGCAGTGCCTTTGCAATGCGACCGAAATGATTCTGATGCGTGAGCGCCGCGCGAATCGCGTCGCCCTGCTCGCCGGTCAACACGCGATAACAGATTTCTCGCACCACGCCGGGCGCGAGAATGCGCGCGTCGAGCGGCGAGGCCAGGGCGTCCATCAGACGCTGCACCGCATTGCACAGCGCCGGGTCGAGCGGCGTCGAATAGATGCCGACCGGTTCGTTCTGCGCGGCGCCCTGTGTTTCGTTCAGCGCCATCAACAACTCGGCGACCATGGTCAGATCGACCCGAATCGAAATCGCGAGAAACGGCTTTTCCGCACTCGCCTCGGTCTCGCATTCGAACGGCAGCGGCACCGACAGCACGAGGTACTGCTGCGCGTCGTACTGGAACACCTGATCGCCGAGAAAGCCGCGCTTGCGCCCTTGACAAACAATCACGATGCTCGGCTCATACATGACCGGCATGCGCGGCATGGGGCTGTTCGCGCGCATCAGGTTGACGCCTTCCAGACTCGAACGCGTGATGCCCGGATTGGGCGCGAGCACCTCGAACAAATCGACCACGCGCTGTTGCGCGGGATCGGCCAAGACGGGTTCAGCAGAACGGGTTGACATGACGGTATAGTGATGAGCAAGAGAATAATGCTTGAAATTTAGCATCAAACAGCCTATCGCGCTTCTCGCCAGGAGTTTTAGGCAAATCTTCAAGACATTCAGGTATTCCCGCACTCGCGCTCGGATCCTATGATGGGAACCCTGCCGGATCATCCTTTTTCGCGCCGTGCCGGGCCTGGTTGCCAATTCAATGCTTCGGCGGATTCGTCAACCACTGCCGGCGCTGTGATCCCGGTCTCTTGTCAGGGTTAGCCGCATCGGCAACACGCGTTGCCTATCGCCGGCGCCTTGTGCCATCACCCTCTTTGCTGGAGCTACCCATGAGCACGACTTATGCCTATGCAGCGACCGCCGCTACCGCGCCGCTCGCCCCGTTCGAAATCCAGCGCCGCGAACTGCGCGCCCATGACGTGCAGATGGAAGTCCTGTTTTGCGGCGTGTGCCACTCGGACTTGCATCAGGCGCGCAATGAATGGCAGAACACGGTGTTTCCGGTGGTGCCGGGCCACGAGATCGTCGGCCGCGTGACGGCGGTGGGTCCGGACGTGACGAAGTACAAGGCGGGCGACCTGGTCGGCGTCGGCTGTCTGGTCGATTCGTGCCGCACGTGCGCGAGTTGCGAGGAGGGTCTCGAACAGTATTGCGAAAACGGTTTTGTCGGCACGTATAACGGAGTGGACCGAGTCGACGGCCAGATCACGTACGGTGGCTACTCCACGCAACTCGTGGTGGACGAAGCATTTACGCTGCGCGTGCCGGAGAATCTCGACCCGGCGGGCGTCGCACCGCTGATGTGCGCGGGCATCACGACGTATTCGCCGCTGCGCACGTGGGGCGCCGGTCCTGGCAAGAAGGTCGGGGTTGTCGGCCTCGGCGGCCTGGGCCACATGGGCGTGAAGCTGGCGCGCGCGATGGGCGCACATGTCGTGCTGTTCACGACGTCCCCGTCGAAGATCGAAGACGCGAAGCGGCTGGGCGCGCATGAGGTGGTGATTTCGAAGAATCCGGAAGAGATGGAAGCGCATGCGAACAGCTTCGATCTGATTGTGAATACGGTGGCTGCGCCACACGATCTGAATCCGTTTTTGAATCTGCTCAAGCGGGACGGGACGATGACGCTGGTCGGCGCACCGGAGCACGATCACCCGTCGCCGCAGGTGTTCAACCTGATCATGAAGCGCCGCCGTCTGGCGGGGTCGTTGATTGGGGGGATTGCGGAGACGCAGGAGATGCTGGACTTCTGCGGGGAGCATGGGATTACTTCGGATATTGAATTGATTCCGATGCAGCAGATCAATGAGGCTTATGAGCGGATGCTGAAGAGTGATGTTAAGTATCGGTTTGTGATTGATCTGGATTCGTTGCGGAAGTAAGTGTTTTTTGCCCGCGCAGCGGTTGGTTTTTGCGCCTGCGGCGCGGGCTTTTGTTGGAACCAGTTTTTGTTGTTTTGCCTGCTCGGCGTTTTGGTTGTGCTAGTCGGGTGTTGGCCTTTCCTTGAATTCACGGTGGTCTATTAGCGTTGCCCCTGTGCGGGGCGGCACTTACTTTCTTTGCCGCCGCAAAGAAAGTAAGCAAAGAAAGCGGCTTCAAACCGCTAACTCTTAGGTGGGGCCCCTGGCTTGGAGGGGGCGGTGGTGCATCTGGAATCCGTGCACTCGCACATTCCACCCCGGTGACAAGGCAGTCATTCTTCCGGCGGCGCTACGCGCGCCGCAGCGGTACTTCACTGAATCTTTGGAGTATTCGGCGCCTCGTCGAAGCGGGTCGACACCTTTTCGCCACCAGGAGAATCACCCACGGGTTTCCCTGGCATACCCGTCCGCGACGCACGCAGTGCGGAGTGGGAGCGAATGATGGCTTTGTCACTTGCGCGGAATGCGCGAGCGCCCCGATTCCAGATGCACCACTGCCCCCTCCAAGCCAGGGGCCCCACCTAAGAGTTAGCGGTTTGAAGCCGCTTTCTTTGCTTACTTTCTTTGCGGCGGCAAAGAAAGTAAGTGCCGCCCCGCACAGGGGCAACGCTAATAGACCACCGTGAATTCAAGGAAAGGCCAACACCCGAATAGCACACCCAAAGCGCCGGGCAGGCAAAAAAACACCCTAAACCCTCGACTGGAGTCTGCACCGTGATTGACAGAATAACTGCAATGCGCACATTCATCCGAATCGTGGACACCAACAGTTTCACCCGCGCAGCGGAATCACTAAACATCCCCCGCGCGACGGCGACCACCATCGTCCAGAATCTGGAAGCGCTGCTGGGCACGGCACTCCTCGCCCGCACGACGCGGCGCCTGAGCGTCACCCCCGAAGGCGCCGCCTACTACGAGCGCTGCGCGCAAATCCTCGCCGACATCGACGAAATGGAAGCCAGCATCCGCCACGCAACCGACAACCTGACAGGTCGTCTGCGCATCGAAATGCCCGGCGCCGTGGCTAGCGCCATCGTC
Organism: Paraburkholderia sp. RAU2J; assembly: GCF_003634845.1. Classification (NCBI taxonomy): domain Bacteria; kingdom Pseudomonadati; phylum Pseudomonadota; class Betaproteobacteria; order Burkholderiales; family Burkholderiaceae; genus Paraburkholderia; species Paraburkholderia sp. RAU2J. The sequence continues at coordinate 1,479,916 of NZ_RBXG01000002.1, read as the reverse complement.
CTCCCGGCACTGGACGACTTTCACACCCGCTACCCCAATCTCGATCTGGCGATCGGCGTGAGCAACCGCACGGTCGATCTGATCTCCGAAGCGATCGACTGCAGCATCCAGCTCGGCGAATTGCCAGACTCGAATCTGGTCGCGCGCCAGCTCGGCACGCTCGAACACGTAACCTGCGCGAGTCCAGCCTATCTGGCCCGTTACGGCACGCCCGTCTCGCTCGACGATCTGCGCGGACACGTCGCCGTGAATTGCATGTCGCCGCACAACGGCCGCGAAGTGGATTTCGATTTCGAGGTGGACGGCGAGGCGCTAAACGTCAAGGTCAACGGCTTCGTCAAGCTCAGCGACGAGCAGGCGTATCTCACCTGCGGACTGCAAGGGCTCGGTCTGATCCAGCCCGCGCGGATCGCCGCCCAGCCCTACCTCGATTCGGGCCTGCTGCGCGAAGTCCTGCCGCAATGGAAGCCTGTGCCGATGCCGGTCTCGGTCGCCTATATGAAGAATCGCCGCGTGTCGCCGCGTGTGCGGGCCTTCGTCGACTGGCTCGCGGAGTTGTTCGAGAAGACCGAGCACGTCGACCAGGATCTCTCGCGTGTGCGTCAGTTGTTGCGCGGCCTGCATCCCGCCTGAGGCGGGTGACAGCCAGGCGCGCGCAGCGCGAATGGGCGCGTTCAGTTCGATAGCGTGACCGGCACCGGCCGCGTCAGCAGATCGACATAGAAATTGAAGAAGCTCGGATTGTCGAAGCGTTTGACGATCGTCATCTTCTGCAAACCAGGTGGCGGCGAACTCGTATAACCCGTTGCCTTGCCGTCATTGGCGCCGAAGCTCGTATCCACGTCCACCCACTCGTCCACCGTTTGCGTCGCGAACGAAGGATGCATCAGATACGCGAGCGTCAACGTGTCCCAGATGTTCGTCGTGTAGTCCGGGTTCGTCTCGAAGCCGTTCTTGCCGTCGAAACCATAGCCATTCAAGGTCTTGAACAGTTGCGTGATGATGGTCTGCTTCGTCGGATTATGCGCGACGCGGTCGTACAGCGTCTTGTCCATCTTCACAGTGTTCGTCACGTCGAGCGGCACCACCACCTGTTTGACCGGCAGATGCAGCACGGCTTTTGCCGCTTCCGGATCGAACCACCAGTCGAACTCGGCGCTCGGCGTGGTGTTGCCCGGCACGTCGACCGCGCCGCCCATGTAAATGATCTGCTTGATCAACGGCACGATCTCGGGATGCTGGCGAGTGGCGAGTGCGATGTTGGTCAGCGGGCCGATCGCGAGGATCGTCACCTCGCCGGGATACTGCTTCACCGAATCGACGATGAAATCGACCGCGCTCTTGCTCTGCACCTGGGTATGGGTCGCGAAACCGTCCGGTGGTGCGACGAGGGTTGGCGCATTCACTCATGCGCGAGCCCGATAGAAGAGATGCGCCGCCAGAACGGCGACGCGTACTGCCTGATGGGATTAACCGCTGGCGAGCCTGCGGCGATGAATCCGAACATGCAGGGCCTTTACCCGGACCCGGCAGCCCTCAACCACATACAGGCGCTACAACGACGCTTCAAAGAACGTTGCAGCGCCCGCCTTCCTGGAAGCGTCGATTTACTGCGACTCTTCCGCCCACACGGCATTCTCACGCGCCATCAGCGCTGTCGATGCCGCCGGCCCGAACGTGCCCGCCGTATAACCGCGCGGTTTGTCGCCCGACTTGGCCCAGCCAGCCAGAATCGGCTCGGCCCACGCCCATGCGGCCTCGAGTTCGTCGCGCCGCATGAAGTGCGTGAGGCGCCCGCGGATCACGTCGATCAGCAACCGCTCGTACGCTTCCGCGCGGCGCTCGGTGAAGGCCTGCTGCAAATCCAGATTCAGATTCACCGGCAGCATGTGCATGCCGCTACCCGGCTCCTTCGCGAGCATCTGCAACTGGATGGACTCTTCCGGCTGCAACTGGATGACGAGACGGTTGCCGTAGTTGCGTCCACCGCTCGGAATGATCGAGAACGGCAGTTCGGAGAACTCGATGACGATCTCCGATACCTTTTTCTGCATCCGCTTGCCAGTGCGCAGGAAAAACGGCACGTTGGCCCAGCGCCAGTTGTTGATATGCGCGCGCAACGCGACGAACGTTTCGGCGCGGCTGCCCGCCGGCACGTTGTCTTCTTCCTGATAGCCCTTGACCGCCTCGCCGTCCACCGCGCCCGCGGTGTACTGGCCGCGTACGGTATCGCGGGCGATGTCCTCGGGCGTCATCGGACGCAGCGAGCGCAGCACCTTGAGTTTTTCGTCGCGGACCGCGTCCGGGTCGAGTGACACCGGCGGCTCCATCGCGACGATGCACAGCAGTTGCAGCAGGTGGTTCTGCACCATGTCGCGCAGTGCGCCGGTCTTGTCATAAAAGCCCGCGCGGCTGCCCACGCCGACCGTTTCCGCGACCGTGATCTGCACGCTCTTGATGTACGGCGCCTGCCACAGCGGCCCGAATATCGCATTACCGAAGCGCAGCACCATCAGGTTCTGCACGGTTTCCTTGCCGAGGTAGTGGTCGATCCGGTAGATCTGCGCTTCGCTGAAATGCTTGCCGACCGCCGTGTTGATCTCCTGCGCGGACGCCAGATCGTGGCCCAGCGGCTTTTCGAGCACCACGCGCGACTTGTCGTCGACGAGCCCCGCCGACGACAGGTGATCGCAGATATGCACGAACAGATCCGGCGACGTCGCGAGATAGAACACGCGGCGCACGCCCTCGCGCGACGCTTCTTTCAGACGCTGATAGTCCTCGGCCGAATCGACGTCCATCCGCACGTACTCGAACAGCGCGAGGAATTTATCCCAGGCGGCGGCGTCGAACGCCTTCTTTTCGATGAAGGGCTTGGCCTTCAGCTCCATGAATTCATTGATGTACTCGTCGCGCGACCAGGGCTTGCGGCCGATCGTGACAATGCGGGTGTCCGGCGGCAGATTGCAGTGCAGATGCGCCATGTACAGCGCGGGCAGCAGCTTGCGAAACGACAGGTCGCCGGTGCCGCCGAAGATGATCATGTCGAGCGGCAGGTCGGGTGTGGCTGAAGCGTGTTGGGTCGTCATAGCGCGGTCGCAGCGTCGTGATGGAGGAGGCGTCGGTCAAGGGGCGGAAAAGCGTGGGCGAGACGCCCGCGCCGGCGAACCGGCGCTTTTTTCCGGCAAACGCCTATGGTGCAACTTTTTGGGATTGTTTGCACGGCAACATCTGCCTCAGGTTGGCGCAAGATGCCAAGCCGATGTGGCAGAGGACTGTTTTCTATGGTTTTTGTGCGGGTGGAGGTGGGTTGATTGGGGGAGCCTTTCGTGCGGTTTTCGTTGTGTGTTGTTCGGAGGCGGGGGCTTTCTTGCGGGTCTGGCCGCGCCCTTTGCGCCAATTCGGCTGCGTGCATCGTCCGCAAGTCCTCCTGATGGGCCTTCGTACAAGGCTCACCCGCCAGGAAGCTCTCACCCCTGCTCTACACGCCCGGCGTGAGAGCTTCGCTTCCTGATCCAGCCGTTTCTCCGACCCTTCAGCGGCCTGATAACGCCTCGCGCGCGACCCGGCACGCCGCCAGATCCCACGCCGCGCAGCCGACGCTTTTGAAAACCACCGGCTTGTCCGGTGACACCCGCACCGCACGCTCCAGCACCGCGGCAATCCCGCCGACGGTCGCCCAATCCACGTCGGCCTGGATGAAGTCGCCGGCCTCGTGTTTCGCGCCGGCCGGATCGTCGACGAAAAGCGCACTGGCAGCGATGGTGCGCGCGCCGATCTCAACCATTTCCGGCGTGAACGCCCCGACCCCGATCACGAGCCGCCCGGCACGCGCCGCTTCGTCATAGACCGGCTGCTTGCTGGTGGTCAGCGCGATCACCACCTCGACCGACTCGGGAATCGCCGCGCCGGTGAGCGGCTGCAGGTCATGCGCGCTGCCGCGATGCGCGGCGCAAAACGCTTCGGCTCGCGCGGGCGCACTGCCCTTCACGAACACACGCGCGTCGGGAAACAGCTCGCCGATTGCCTGCAGGTGGTTGAGCGCCTGCGTGCCCGTGCCGATCAGCAGGAATTCGCGCGGCGCGCTCGTGGCGAAGGTCTCGGCGCCCAGCATCGACATCGCCGCGGTACGGCGGCCGGTCACGGTCGGGCCGTCGAGGATGAACAGCGTTTCACCGGTGTCGGCGTCGAAGGCCATGACCTGGCCGTGGATCGTCGGCAGATTGCGCGGCCCGTTGCTCGCGCACACGTTGACCAGCTTGTGGATCGCGAGATCAGGCGCGGTGGCCGGCATCGACAGCATGATGCCGCCCGCGTTGAGCGGCACCACGAGCCGCTCGGGACTCGCAATGCGCTGCTGCGCGTAATCGATGCTCGCGCGCCTGAGCGCGTCGACGAGCGCCGCATACGGAATCAGCCGCGCGGTCGCGGCGGCATCGAAAATCTGCGTGGTCGGGCGGGTCATGAGCAGTCGTTCCAATCCTTGGTGAAGGGTTGAGGCCGGTTTCAGGCGGGATGCATGGACGAGTCGTCGTCGGCTAGCGGGACGCGTTCGCGCCGTGACGCCAAGACGTCGCCGTAACCGACCGTGGCGACATTGACCAGTCACGCCGAAAATGCCCGCGGCCTCGCGTTTGAGTGGGTATTGAGTTTGGCGATAAGGCGATGCAGAGGGACGCGGTCGGTCCGGGACGAAGCACGGCGAGCGGACGCAGCGCACGCGGCAACCGCATCTCGAACACGCTATGGACATGCCGCGCTCGACACCCTCCTTCAGGCCATATCAAAGCCAGCGCGCTAAGCCCTTCGCAGGATGTCCAACCCGCGACATCCTTCCGCCGTCACTGCGACGCGCCCTTACCCCCGGCTTTCTTGCCGCCCTTGAACATCGCGCGGCACGCCGGGCTGAGTTCGTTGATGTGCTGCTTCATGCAGGCGGTGATCTTGTCTTCATTGGGAATATCGGCTGCGCAGAAATGCATCGCGTCGCCACGGCAGGCCTTGCTCTGTTCGTCGCGACTTGCGGCATTCGCCGAGGTGACGGCGCCCAGGGCGACAAGGCTGGCGACAAGCAGGCAGTAGGTTCGTTTCATGGCAGCTCCGATCTCGCAAAGGTCGACGAGAATCATTAGCAGAAAACGGGCCCGATCACGGCGCGAGGTGGCCTCGCGAGTTCCATGGCCTGGCGGACGACCAGCCGGCCACCCAACCCGGGCGACTCACACCCGCCCTCACCAGGCCCCTAACGCGCGGCCCGGCCAAGCGTCATCCCGCGCCCCGCATAGAACCGCTTCATCGTCTCGAACGGCAGATACACATCGGCCTGATACGGCGCGATACCCGAAGGGTTGTGGAACCATACGCCGCCCCGATCGCGTCCGTGCAGCAGGATCAGATGACCGCCCCGTCGCTGATTCGGCCGGTCGGGATAGCGGATCTCGGGGCTCACGGAAACGATCGCCAGCGTATCGGCGTTCATTCGCGCGGCGACCTCCTCGAGCGGCGCCTGCGGCAGCACCTCGACCTGAATGCCGAATGCGTCGCCCGCCCACCCGGCAAACGGCCGGTAGATCAGCCCGTCGACGCCGCCGCCCTCGCGCACCCGGTACACGCCATGCCGCAAGGCGTCGTCGAGCAGCGCGGCGCGCGGCGCGTGCCCGATACGCCAGTAGTCGAGCGCGGATTCGAGGCACGCCAGGCCGCACAGGCGTTTGGCCCAGAAACGGTAGCGCTGCGGATCGGCGAAACCGCTACGCTGCCAATGCGGATCGTCGCACGGGTCGCCCCGCTGTTCGACGATGTGCGCAACCCATTCGGGGCTGCCCCATTGCGTGTAGTACGGCACGTTGGCGTGGCGCAGAGTCGGTTCGTGTTCATTCATCGGTCGGGTGCAAGGTTGCGGGCGTTTACAGCATGCTGCGGGGGCGCTGCATCGTGCCGTCGAAGAAACGTTGCAATCGGAACGCCGACAGATCGAGCGAGGCCGCGCCGCCGTCGTTCATCTCGGCGAGCAGCTTGCCGACGATCGGCCCCATCGCGAATCCGTGCCCGCAAAAACCGGTGGCGATCGTCAGGCCGGGCGCCTGCGACGGAGCATCGATCACCGGAATGCCGTCGGGCAGCACGTCGATCAGACCGGCCCACGACTCGACCACCTGCGCGTCTCTCAACGCCGGGAACAACGCGCGCAGTTTTTTCAACGCGCGAGGCGCGTGGCCGAGGTTCGGCTGCGGCTGCGGATCGCGCGGATGCAGCACGCGCTCGCTCTGCGGCACGCCGCCCGGCAGGCGCTCGCGCAGATCGCGCAGACAGGCGCCGTTCAGATGGAAGCTGAACTTCGCGCGCTGCTTCCACAATTCGGGCAAAAACCACTTGAGCGCGCGGAAATGGCCGAGCGTCATGTCGACATCGACCTGCATGTCGTCGGCCAGATTGATCGCGCCGTTCGCGCGCTGGCGCACGCCGAGGCCGTGCCCCCAGAACGTGGATGCAGTGATGCGCGGCAGCGGGTTGGTGCGCATGCAGGTGCCGCGCACCGCCTGCTGAGGCAATTCGAGGCCAAGCGTGTCGAGCAACCGCCAGCTGCTCGCGCCCGCCACGCAGATGAACCGCGAGGTGCGCACCGTGCCGCGCTCCGTGACCACGCCGGCAATCGCGCCGCCCGCGCGTTCGACGCCGAGCACGCCGCAGCCTTCGAAAAACAGCGCGCCGGCTTCGGCGGCCCGCGCCGCGAAGGCGGCTGCGGCGCGGCGCGGTTCGGCCTGGCCGTCGCTCGGCGTATAGAGGCCGCCGAGCGCGGGGCCGTGCATGCCGGTCACGACCGTGTCGAGCTGCCTGCGATCGAGGGTGCGCGTGTCGAGTCCGTACTGACGCGCCACGTCCATCCATTGCTGGAACGAAGCCCAATCCTCTTCATCCGACGCAACATAAAGGCAGCCGCCTTGCCGCCATTCCAGATCGAAATTCAGCTCGCGTTCGAGTTCTTTCCACAGCGGGATGCTCGCCATCATCAGCGGCACTTCGGCGGCTTCGCGGCCCTGCTGGCGCACGAAACCCCATGCGCGCGACGATTGCTGCCCGGCGATCCGCGATTTGTCGAGCACCACCACCGACAATCCGCGCTGCGCCAGATAGTAGGCAGCCGCGCAGCCCATGATGCCGGCGCCCGCGATCACGACGTCGGCATGGCTCGGGAACGGTTGGTCGGCAGAGGTGAAGTTCGAGTGCAGCGGGTAAGTCGTGGTCATCGGGCAGGCGGGTGTTAAGTGTGGGCGTCATCTTCGCAGGCAGACGGAGTGTCCGCAATGCCGTCGCGCCGCCGCCGGTGTGGCGTACGCACAGAAGCCTGGGCGCAAGCGCGGTGAGCCGGACAGTCCGCGCGATGCAGCACCATTTATTCGTCTCACAGATATTTACATATTATTCGTCTAGCAGATATTCGGGACAATATTCGCTAGGGGAATATTTGACAAATATTCGTTTGACGCATAAATTGCATTTATCCGTCTCACAGATAATCCGTATGTTCCACCTCATCGCCACGCCGGATCAGATGGGCCAGCTGCTCGCCGCCAGCCGGCGGCAAGCCGGCCTCACCCAAGCTGAGGCCGCAGCGCGGCTCGGCATCAGCCAGAGCCGTATTTCGGCGCTGGAAACCGATGCCGGCGCGCTGACGCTCACACAATTGCTCGCGCTTTGCGGCGTCTACGGCCTGCAATTGCAGCTGCGCGACAAGAGCCAGCCAGTGCCCGAGCAAGCGCCGATCGTCGAGTGGTGACCATGGCCCGGCAAACGCACTCACGGGCGCTGTCGGTCTGGGCCAACGGCGAGCGCGTCGGTGTCTGGCGCCTGCCCGCGCGCGGCCCCATGGAGTTCGCCTACGATCCCGCGTGGGCCGCGTCGCCCGCCGGCCGGCCGTTGTCGCTGTCGCTGCCATTCACGCCGGGCAACATGGCGCAAAAAGGGCATCGGGTGCTCAACTACTTCGACAATCTGCTGCCCGACAGCGACGCGATCAGAAAGCGCATCGCCCAACGCTACCAGACCGAAACGCTCGATGCGTTCGACCTGTTGCAAGCCATCGGCCGCGACTGTGTGGGCGCCGTCCAGTTGCTCGCCGAAGATGACGCGCCGACCGGCGTCGAGCGCATCGAGGGCACGCCGCTCACGCACGGCGAGATCGAGGCCACGCTGGCGCGCACGGTCGGCAATCCGGCGCCCGGCGCGCCCGACGACATCGACGACTTCCGCATCTCGCTCGCCGGCGCACAGGAAAAAACCGCGCTGCTATGGCACGACGGCAAATGGCAGCGCCCGCACGGTGCCACCCCCACCACGCATATTTTCAAACTGCCGCTCGGCCTCGTCGGTAACAAGCTCGCCGATCTCAGCACCTCGGTGGAAAACGAGTGGCTGTGTCTGCGGATTCTGCGCGCCTACGGCCTGCCGGTCGCGAACGCGGAGATCATGACGTTCGGCAAGCAGCGGGTTCTGAGCGTCGAGCGGTTCGACCGGCAACTGCATTCGAGCGGGCAATGGCTGCTGCGTCTGCCGCAGGAAGACTTCTGCCAGGTGTACGGCGTGCCGTCGCATCGCAAATACGAAAACGAAGGCGGCCCCGGCGTGCTCGATCTCGCGCGGATTCTGCAGCAATCGGTGCAAGCGCGGCAGGACATCGAAACCTTGCTGGCGAGCCAGATTCTGTTCTGGATGCTCGCGGCGCCCGACGGCCACGCGAAAAACTTCAGCATCCGCCTGCTGGCGGGCGGCCAGTTCCGCATGACGCCGCTTTACGACGTGATGTCGATCTGGCCGGTGGAGGGCAACGGCCCGAACCAGTGGTCATGGTTCAAGGCGAGACTCGCGATGGGGATGTGGTCGCGCAGCAAACACGATGCGTTTCGCGACGTGCAACGACGCCACTTCAACACGATGGCGCTCAGATGCTCTCACGGCGCGGACGCCGAGCCGCTGATCCAGCGGCTGATCGCGCAGACGCCCGAGGTGATCGCGCGGGTGTCGGCGGAATTGCCCGAGCGCTTTCCTGGCAAGGTCGCCGAGCGGATTTTCAAAGGACTGAAAAACTCCGCGGCGAAACTTGAAAAAATGCCGGCGGCGTAGCGGGCGACGGCCTCCCCGTTGGCACGCCGCACCGGCGTTCAACCGATCGCCGCGGCGCAACGCCGCCGCCCATCCCGCGCGCCGGCATCTACTCCCACGCATTTTCTGCGATACGGCACTGTTTCCTCGGTAGAATACATTTATGCCGAATAGATAAAAATTGCCCAAATGCCGATTTAGCCGTCGCACTGACGAGTTCGACGGTGGTCTTACGAAATACCTATCGCGACAAATTTTTACGGTACATTTGCGGTCCCCCGCATAGCCGGTCAATGCGCACCGAATGTGCAGGGTCGCACTGCGCCTGTCGTATCGCACCCAGTACTCTTTAAGACGGCGGATTCTTACGCAGTATGCCCAACGAAACACACTCACCTGACTCCATCGCAGTCGCCGAGCGCGTGCGCGAGTTGATGAGCCGGCATGGCATCGGCAAGCGCCAGCAGACCACGGAGCTTTGCCGCATCCTCGATCTGAGTTTTTCCCAGGGACATCGCAAGCTGCGCGGCAACAGCCCGTGGACCCTGTCGCAGATCAAGAAAGTCGCCGAGGTGTTCGGCGAGCCCGCCGCACAGTTGTTCGGCGCGCAATCGCTCGATCCGGGCATGGTCGGCGCGATCGCCCAGGAAGCCGTGTTCTGCATCGGCGCGATCGAACTGGCGTGCACCGCGTGGGTCGGCGCCGCGCTCGAACCGGGCAGCCGCCCGGAATTCGTTGCGTATTCGAAGCTCGGCCAATGGCGCGTCGCGCGCCACGACGGCACGCTCTATCAAAGCGCGTACGAGGTCCACAAGATCGAGATCTATCCGCGCCGCGCCGAGACCGACAAGCCGACCATCGCCGTGGTCGACGACGATCAGGCCAGCGCCGACAATCTGCGCGACTATCTCGAGCGCAGCGGGTTCGCGGCGGTGGCGATCTACGGGCTCACGGCCTTCGTCGAACAATTGCAAACCCAGGTGTTCGACGGCGTCGTGATCGACTGGCTGTTCGGCACGCAAACCTCGGCGGCCGCGATCCGCGCGGTGCGCGCGTCGGAAAATCCGGACGCGCCGGTCTTCGTGCTGACGGGCGAATTGCTGACCGGCAAGGCCAGCGAATCCGAGATCAGCCAGGTCATCCGCGATTACGACGTCGCGTGCTACGAAAAGCCCGCGCGCATGGCGATTCTCGTCGCCGACCTGTCCAAGCGGCTGAACCGTCCGTAACAGCGGCACGCACGCGGGTGAAAACCGTGCCGTCTGGCGGCTGAAGGGGTGCGCTCAGCTTGATGCCCGCTTTCGCTGCCGCGCCGCGCACCGGCACATCGTGTGCCGTACCCCGTCCGTCACACCGCATGCCGCGCAGCCAACGCCCGCTGCAACGCGCGGCGCAAATCCTCGTAATGGACCGGCTTTAACAACGCCTCGAAGAACGGCTGCGCGGCACGCCCGTCCCCCGTCTCCGGCGCATACGCGCTGACCACGATCACCGGCGCCTCCGACGACGGCCCGCCGCGTCGCGCGAAGTCCGCTAGAAAGGTGTACCCATCGCGCTCCGGCATATGCAGGTCGAGCAGCACCACGTCGCAGCGGTGTGTGGCGAGCCAGGCAAGCGCGTCGTCGGCATTGGCGAGCGCATGCGCATCGAAATTCATATGCACGACCATTTCGCTGAGCGACTCGCGAATCAGCCGGTTGTCATCGACGATCAGCACGCACGGCCGCGCGCCGCCCGGCGGGGTCTGCGCGGCCACGGCCGGCGCGGCGGCCGCGACCGAGGTGGTCGGAATCGTCACGGTGAAACTCGTGCCCTCGCCGACCGTGCTCGCCACGTCGACCGTGCCGCCGAACAGTTTCACCAGCCCCTGCACGATGGTCAGCCCCATGCCCGCGCCTTCGAAGCGGCGCGTGCGCGACGCGTCCAGTTGCGTGAACTCCTGGAAGATCAGTGGAATCTGCGCCTGCGACACACCCGGCCCGGTATCGCTGACGACGAAGATCAGCACCCCCGGCTGCTGCCGCAACTGCACGCGCACCGTGCCGGTCTCGGTGTAGCGGATCGCGTTGGTGACGAGGTTGTTGACGATCTGGCGAATCCGGTGCGGGTCGGAATCGACCAGACCGCTCACCCCGCTCACCCCGCTCGCCTCGCTTTCGAGCTTCAGACCGCGCGCGGCGGCCGACATCGTGTGCTCGTCGATGATCGACGCCAGCAGTTCGCGCGGCTCGAAATGCTCGTGACGCAACTCGAGCTTGCCGGCGCCGAGGCGCGCGTAGTCGGTCAGGTCCTTCATCTGCGCTTCCAGATGACGTGCCGCGGTTTCGAGCCGCTGGATCACCTTGCGGTCGGCCTCGGAGTGATAGTTGAACCCCAGCAATTCGATCGACGACACGATCGCATGCAACGGCGTGCGCAGCTCGTGGCTAATCATGCCGAGAAACGCGTCCTTCGCGAGACTCGCCTCGCGCGCCGCGCGGCTCGCCTGGTGTTCGGCGGCGAGCGCCGCATGCTGCTGCAGCATCAGCCGGGTGCGGCGCCGGCCATTGAGCACCAGCAACAGCGTCGCCGCCGCCGACAGCAACAGCAGCAGCAGGCCACCCGCGAACAGCATGCGCCGCTTGTCGATGAAGTCGCGGTTCAGCGCCTCGCGATCGGCGACGTCGGCGAACCGCCGGCTCAGCGCGAGATCGTTGACCTGGTTCCAGTGCTCGCGCATCTGCGCAACGATCCCATTGGCGCGCTTGCGGTCCTGCGGCAACGCTTCGACCGCGGGTTGAATGTCGCCGAGCAGACGATCGAGCGACTGGATTTCGTCGAGCTGCCGTTGCAGCAACGCGAGTTGCGAGGTGAGCCGGCGCGTCGAGCCGGCCATCACATGCAGCTTCGATTGCAGCAACTGGAAACGCAGCATCAGCCGCTCATAGTCGTCGTCGACGCCCGACTGGTAGAGCAGCAACTGGTTCTCGAAGCGCGCGTACGCGATCTGCAACTGCGCGGCGTCCCAGTAGAAACCGTCGTAGGTGCCGGTCCACTGCCCGGTGGCGCGCGGGTTCAGCAAATTCGCGTACAGCAGATAGCCGATCGCGCCGACCGGCGCAGCGAGCGCGGTCAGCCAGATCAGCACGTAGAGAACACGGCGCCACGAACGGCGCACTATTTGACGATGAGGGCCTTGATCTGCCATACGAATTTCGAATCGCCCAACGCGCCCGTGATTTCAGTGGGGTAAGCGTCGCGCGGATAGATAAGGAACAGCGGCCCGAAGTCGCTGATCTTCAGGCGCTGCCCGTTCATGCTGTACGCAACCACGACGCCATAGCGATTGGCATCCGACACCGGCACGGTGTACGTGTAGTCGTCGAACGTCTGGAACTCGAGCTGCGTGCCATACGCTCCGACGGTTTTCAGAATATCCGCGAGCAGCGGTCCTGTGAAGGTGGAGCGCGGCGTCCACGTGGTCGAGGTCGTGATCGAATGGACCGGCAGTGCGAGCAGCTGGGCCTCGGTGAAATGATAGGTGTGGTGTGACGCATCGGTGGTCTTGCCGATCTTGCCCTGCACATCGAGCATTAACGGCGCCGCCGTCTGGGCCTGCGCCGCCCATGCGGCAAGCGCGAAGATCAAGCCTGTCGCCCAGCGCGCGCGCGCGGGCGCGCTTCTTTTTTTATGCAGCGTTGCAATCACGGTTGGTCACCTGCGTTCTTATCTGTTGTCTTTTGCCTGCGGGCGGCGCGGCGCTATGCCGACGCGATCCTTCGCCGCCCCTGCCCGTTCTTCATCCGGCCCAGCCTCGCTCTGGCGATATCCACGCCGACGATGCGTCGTCACCCTGAGGCGCGATCTTTGAACCGCATGCATAATATCGCCAAAATTCTTTGCCTCACAAAACGAGGACGCGCCACTGCGGCGAGGCGCGCGCCCCGCAGACACTCGCCCTACGCGCCGCGACGCCACGAGAGTTATGAACAAGCCGGTTTTGCCTCTGACGTACGAACAACTCGATCACTGGATCGAATCGCTGCAACCTGCGCTGCTCGCGGAACGCTTCACGATGGCGATCGGCATTCTGCGCGGCGGCGCGCCCCTCGCGCTGATGGTGTCACATGCGGTCGGCACACCGGTGGCGTTCCTGCGCTACGACCGCCAGTCGCGCGTAGTCGCGTGGGATTCGACGCTGCCGATGCCGCCCGCGGGCGCGAAAGTGCTGCTGTGCGAAGACATCGCGGGACGGGGCTTCACGCTCACCGATTGCATCGCATTCCTGCGCGAGCAGGGGCTCGACGTCAGAACGCTGACCGGCGCGGTGGACGACCTGAGCCGCACGCAACCCGACTACGCGATCGATGCGCGCGGCTACTTTGCGTTGTTCCCTTGGGAGCGTCAGGCTTACACCGAGCGTTATCGCGAGGACTGGGAGCGCGTCGAAGCCGGCGCCGCGCCGGCGATGGCCGACGATCACGAGTACACGACGTACGCGATCGACCTCGACGGCATTCTGCTGCCCGACGTGCCGCTCGCCCGCTATGACGACGACCTCGCCGCCGCGCTCGTCGAGCGCGATGCGCTGCTGCCGTTCGAGGTGCTGCCCGGCATCGATCTGCAACGGGTTCGCACGATCATCACGGGCCGTCCCGAGATGGATCGCGCGCGCACCGAGGCGTGGCTCGCGCGGCACGGCTTCGGTCATATGCAACTGGTGATGCGCAGCCCCGGCACGCACGACGAAAGTCCCGCCGGCGCGGCTGCCCACAAGGCCGGCGCGGCGTTGCGCGGCGGCGTCACGCATTTCGTCGAGAGCGATCCGGTGCAGGCGCTGCTGATCGCCCAGCAAGCACCGCTGTTGCGCGTGATCTGGTGGGATGCGCTCTCGCGCACCGGCATGCTGGTGGGTGCGCGTGCGTGGAGTTGATTAAACGGTGGCGCGGCGCACGAAGCGCGCCGCCCGGCCGCTAAGCCTCCCTAACCTCCCGGCTCTCCTTCCCATCGCGCAGCCGCAGATGACGCGCGGCCCGCTGCGACGCGACGACGATCAGCTTCATCGTCGCGCGCGTGGCGCCGACAAACAGCTTGCGGGCGATACGCTCGTCGAAGGTCTCGAAGTCGACCTCGGTGAAAATCACGCACGGCGCCGCCTGCCCCTTGAAGCGATAGATCGACTCGAACAGCACGTCACCTTCGCGATACTCCGGGTTGCCGAACAGATCGTACTTGCCGGTGAAACTGCGCAGCCGATGCGGGCCGAGATGATCCAGCGCGGTCATCGCCGAGCCCTCGCGGCCGCGGAACGACAGCACCACGATGTCCTGCTTGCGAAATCCCAGCGACAACGCCTGCGTGATCGCGCGCTTGGTGGCCTCGATGCCGGCCTGCGCGTGCGCGTCGTCGTAGACGGAGAGCGAAATATCGGAGCCGTCGAACGGACTGCCCGAGGTCAGCGCCGCGGCGAGCGGCACCGACGCGCCGACCACGTCGCGCACATAGTCGAGAATGTCGCGCGGGCTGCGATAGTTGGTGGTTTCCTTCAGTGTGGTCCAACCGGGTAACGCGACCGGCTCGCGCATGTACAGATTCTGCAGCGGATCTTCGAGCCACCACCACGCGGCGCCGGGACGCAACATCCGCTCGAGCGCGGCGACCCAGGGCTGCTGAAAGTCCTGCCCTTCGTCGACGATCAGCACGTCGAATTGCCAGCGCGGCTCGATCGGCGTCTCGGCGAACATCGTCTCCAGTTGCTCGAACACGTGGCCGGACTGGAAATCCGGCTCGCAGCCCGCGTCGCGCGCGATCCAGTCGCACAACTGGTGATAGTTCGCGACCTTCGCCTCGGGCGGCGCAACCCGCCCGATGTGGTCCGCCAGCGGCCGGTTGAAGCACACGTATAAAGGCCGCTGGCCGAGCGCCACGGCGTCCTTCATCACCTGCACCGCGAGTTGCGTCTTGCCGGAGCCGGCCGTGCCGATCACGCGCAGCCGGAACGGCGAGAATTCGAGCCGCCGCGCCCACGTCGCGAGCCCGCCCGCGAGGCGCGTGACGAGCGTGCCCGCCTGGCCGACCAGCGCGCTCGCGTCCGGCGTGAGCGCGAGTTCGTCGGCGAGAAAGTGATGGATCTTCGATGCGCACGCAAGGCGCGGCTCGTCGGCCGGCAACGCTTCGCGGATCACCGCCGCGAGCCGATCCTTACGCGTCGCGTCGACGATGCGCGCCGGATTCACCCCGGCAATCGCCGCATCCTTGACGATGTGGTCGGGACAGTACAGCAGTTCCTCGACGAAGTAGGTGCCCGCGCCGAACGCCGCGGTGAAGCGCCGGTGCAAACCTTCGATGGTATGCGCGAGCGCGATCGCTACATTGCGCTCGGTTTGCAGATAGACCTTGACGAGCCCCTTCGGCGTTTCACGCAGGAAGCCCGTTTTCTGTTCGACGATCATCACGCGCCCGGCCGGGCTGACGATCACGAAGTCGGCCTCGCCGAACACCGAGAAGTTCTGGTTCAGACGCGTCCAGTGGACGCCGTGATAGACCGTATAGTCGGCGGGCAGCGCCTCCTCCAGCAACGCGAGCGTTTCGCGTTCGCGGGCCGCTGCGCCGGTGGCGGCGAGGCTCTTCCAGTCGTCGGGGACAATGCGGGCCATGCGGTGCCTCGTCGTAGTCAGGTGCGGTCATTGTACGCAACGGGCAACGCGCCGGCGGCTTCGTCAGCGGCGCTGCGCGGCGCGCAATCCGCACGCATCGTGTATCGTTGGGGCTTGAACGCCGCGCACCGCGCGGCTTGCCAACTGTAAGAAAAAGGATTGACCGGATGATTACGATCTGGGGACGGGCCAATTCGGTCAACGTCCAAAAAGTCTTGTGGTGTTGCGACGAACTGGTGCTGCCGTACGAACGCATCGACGCCGGCCTGGCATTCGGCCGTAACAACGAGCCCGACTATCTCGCGATGAATCCCACCGGCAAAGTGCCGACCCTGGTCGACGACGACTTCGTGCTGTGGGAATCCAACTCCATCCTGCGCTACCTCGTGCTGCAATACGGCGAGGCGAGCCTGCTCTACCCGTCCGAGCCGAAACAGCGCGCGAGTATCGACCGCTGGCTAGACTGGTCGCTGTCCACCTTGCAGCCCGCCGAGCGCCCGGTGTTCTGGACCCTCGTGCGCACGCCGGAGGCACAACGGAATACCGCCCAACTCGCCGCCGATATCAACGCGGTCAGCCTGCTGTGGCGCATGCTGGACGCGCATCTGCAAGGGCGCTTTTTTCTCGAAGGCGAGAAGTTCACGCTGGCCGATATCGTGATCGGCGCCTACGCGAAACGCTGGTTCGGCCTGGACGGCGTGGAGCGCTCGCCGCTGCCGAATCTGGAGCGCTGGTATTCGCGCATTGCGACCCGCTCGGGTTTCAAGAAGTACGTCGACTTTCCGTTGACTTGAGCCGGTGGGCCGGCGCTTGTTCCGCTTATCCGGCCCGTTGCGCCGCCTATCGCGCTTGCCACGCTGTACCGCGCTCGCAGGCCGTGCCTGCGCCCAGCAGCCGGTGTCAGCACTCGCGCCAACGTCTTGGCCCGCCACTCCGCACCGCCACCGTGGCGGCGAGACACGTCGCCGCCTACGGCGAGCCCCGCGGACCTTTATAATCGACGCATGAAGACCGCCAAGCCCGCCGCAACCGCCGACCAGGCCACCCTCGCCCGCTCCGCTCATGCTCATGAGCCGGCGCACGCCCATTCGCAGGAAGCGGCGCTGACGCTCGCGGATGAATATTGCCGCGAGCGGGGCGAAAAACTCACGCCGATTCGCCGCAAGGTGCTTGAACTGTTGCTGAACTCGGGGCGCGCTACCAAAGCCTATTCGCTGCTCGACGAGATGCGCCAGATCCATCCCGGCTCGGCGCCGCCCACGGTGTACCGGGCCCTGGATTTTCTGCTGTCTGCCGGGCTCGTGCATCGGATCGAATCGATCAATGCGTTCACCGTCTGCCACGATCTGACGCAGTGCCAGCACGGCATCCTCGTGGTCTGCCAGCAATGCGGCAGCGTCACCGAGTTGCATCAGCCGAAGCTGCGCCAGGCGCTGGTCGCGCAGATCCAGGACGCGGGTTATCGGCTCGCGAGCGATGAAATCGAATTGAAGGGATTATGCGCCGCCTGTCAGGCAGCCGAAGCGTCGGGCGCGAGTGCCTCGATGCCCGTCGCCGCCGCGAAATAACGGCGTGCCCGGCGGCCCGCTTCACGGGCCGCGCGATGCGCTGCCTGGTCGCGCAAACGCCTTGGTTCCGGCGCTTCAACCTCGCAAGGTCGCATGCGAACTCGCGGCCTGCCTGCTGCGCAACACACGGGCCGCGAAGCAACTACAGAGCTTGACCACCCGGCAAATCAACCCGCCGCGCGGGCGTCGATCGCGTCGCGCAGCAGCGTCACCAGTTCCTCCGGCAACGCAGGCTTGGTCATGAAATGCTGAAAGCCTTCGCCGATACTGCGCAAGCGGTAGGCGTCGTCAGTGTGACCGGTGAGCGCCACCGCGACCGACGGCGAGTGATCGCTGCGAATTTCGTGGTCGCGCAGCCGCTGGATCAGATAGAAGCCATCCATGGCCGGCAGGTCGAGATCGCAGACGACAGCGTCGGGTGACAACCTCAGCGCCGCTTCGACACCTTCCTCCGCATCCGCTACCGCGCAGACTATGGCGCCTTCTGCTTCGAGTAACAAGGTCAGCGATTCCCGGCTATCCGGGTCGTCTTCTACGAGCACGATCGTGGCCTGATCGAGTCTCAATGCTCCGTTCATTTTCTGTTGTTGCTCTAAAAAACCGGTTAGGCCGTCAGACGTGGCCAATGTTTCGTTCTGTTGCTTGCCGCCGGTTTGCGCGGCTGCGAAAGTGCTGTTCATGGTTCCGACTCGAATTCATGCAACGAGTTGCAAACAGGGCCAAGATTGTCGGTCATGGCCCAAGCGCGACCCGCCCACAGTAACGCGCTAAAACTGCACGCCGATGAAAAAACGGCTTTCGGCCTTCGCGCTGACAGACCGATGCCGACATCCGATTCGCCACGGCAGCGCGTGCAGACCCCATTTGCACCGCCCTTCCCGCCAGACGTCTTTTCCGAAATCCGTATTTTTTGCGGCGCCGGCGAGCCGTTCGACTCGCACGGCGCTCACATCCACCTCCCTGGTAGCACGTGGCGTGCCGCGTCCGCGTCGAGCGTGCATGGCACTGCCTGTTCGCCGCTGACATCATGCTCACGCGATGTCCGCACGGGCCGGCCGTCTGGGGAGCCGCAGCGCTATCATCGTGAGCGCGAAGGCCGCGTCGGCGCCTTCGCCATCACCAGTGGCGCGCCATGCAGCATGCGTTTGCCGACTACCCCGCTCCTTGACCTGAGGCCACCCCACACCATGTCCGATCTCGACTCTGCGACGCTCGACGCACTCCGCCATGTCAGCACTGCCACACTGACCACACAGTTGTTCAAGCGCGGATTGCGCAATACGTTCATGCAAGGAGTCGCGCCGCTCGCTTCGCACAGCGGCGCGAATCTGGTCGGGCCGGCGTTCACGCTGCGCAACATTCCGTCGCGCGAGGACATCGACGTGCTCGAACTGTTCGCGGACCCCGAGTACGCACAGCGCAAATGCGTCGAAACGATTCCGGCCGGTCACGTGCTCGTGCAGGATTGCCGCGGCGAGCGCGGCAGCGCGTCGTTCGGTTCGATTCTTTCGCTACGTTTGCAGGTGCGCGGCGTGGCGGGCATGGTGTCCGACGGCCCGGTGCGCGACAGCGCGACGATCGCCGCGCTCGGCATGCCGGTGTTCTGCGCGGGCGCGAGCGCGCCGCCGAATCTGATTCGCCATCATGCGGTGGATATCAATGTGCCGATCGGCTGCGGCGGCGTCGCCGTGTTTCCCGGCGATGTGATCGTCGGCGATGCGGACGGCGTGGTGGTGATTCCACGCAAGATGGCCGCGGAGATCGCGCCAGCTGCCGTCGCGCAGGAGCAGTTCGAAACGTTTCTCACGGAGCGGATTCGCGAAGGCGCGGCGTTGCCGGGCACCTATCCGCCAAACGAAACGACCAAGGCGGCCTTTGAAGAATGGGAAAAGAAAGGTCAAGCCTGACGCAGCGAGTCGCGTGGGTCGGTCGTGGCACGTTGCGGCTGCGGGGTCGCCGCAGCGTTGTCTGACCGGTGGGCGAGTGGGCCGGTCTGCGCGCATTTCAAAACGCGCCGGGCGTCAGCCCGCTTTCCTCGGACCTATCCCGTGAAGCAGCAACGCGACCGCGTGCCGCGCGATCTCTTCGCCGCCGATGTTGCGTCGCAAAGGGTCGTTGCGCCACAACTTCAGCGTGGCTAGCGGCAGAAGCGTCAACCCCATCAGCGAGACGAACACCAAGGCGGGTTCCAGTCCCGCGTTAAGACGGCCTTCTTTCTGCCAGCGCGCGATGGCCGCCAGCGACGCCTTCTGATGCGCGTTGCCGAAGCGCTCATGAATGCGCTGGCGCAGCAGGCCGCCATCGCTGATCACTTCGCGCACCCACAGCGACGGAAACCACGGATGCTCGCTCGCCACCAGCACGAGCCGCTGTGTGAGCTGCGTGATCGCGGCAACGGGATCGTCGGGATTCTCCTGAAACGGCATGCCGAGCTCCGCGCGCAACGGCCCGAAGCGCTCCTCGACCAGTACGTCGAGCAACTGTTCGCGCGTCTTGAAGTAGTAATGCATCATCGCCGGCGTAAATCCCGCCTCGCGGGCGATCTCGCCGAGCGTGGTGTCGACGATGCCCTGCCGCGCGAACAGCGTCAGCGCGGCGTCGAGCAGACGGCTGCGTTGCTCTGTTCCCCGTGCGGCGCCCGTCGGCCTGCCAGGGCGGCGGGCGGGCGCGGCGGTTGCGGCGGTCGCGGCGCGTGTCGAGTCTTCCGACGCGGCTTTCACAGCGCGCTTGGGCACCTTGCCCGCCTTGATGGCGGCCGTGTCACGCGGCGATTTTTTCGCCGCACGGTCATCTGCTGGAATCCTTGCCATTGCATTCAATTTGACGAGTGACGCGATGTCGCATATATTAATCTCTGAATTAATTAATTTCAATGCCCCGGTGCCATGAAACAATCGACCACAACTCAACCCGTCGAGCGTATGAAGCCGTACGCGCAGCCCGGCTTGCACCCGGACTCGCGGGCCGACTCGCCAGTCGCCGCCCACCCGCCTATCCGCCTGCTGTTCCCGGCGCTGCTGCTGGTCATGCTGCTCGCCGCGCTCGATCAGACGATCGTCTCGACCGCATTGCCGACCATCGTCGGCGAACTCGGCGGGCTCAACAACCTGTCCTGGGTCGTGACCGCCTACCTGCTCAGCTCGACCATCGTCGTGCCGCTGTACGGCAAGTTCGGCGACCTGTTCGGCCGCAAGATCGTGTTGCAGACGGCGATCATCGTGTTCCTGGTCGGCTCCGCCCTGTGCGGCCTCGCGCAGAACATGACCCAGCTGATCGTGCTGCGCGCACTGCAAGGGCTCGGCGGCGGCGGCCTGTTGGTCGTGACGATGGCCGCGATCGCCGACGTGATTCCGCCGGCCGAGCGCGGCCGCTATCAGGGCGTGTTCGGCGGCGTGTTCGGTCTTGCGACCGTGATTGGGCCGCTGCTCGGCGGCTTTCTCGTCGAGCACCTCACCTGGCGCTGGATTTTCTACATCAACCTGCCGCTCGGCATCATGTCGCTCGTCGTGATCGGCGCGGTGTTCAAGCCGCACGTTCGTCACGTGAAGCACACCATCGACTACATGGGCGCCGCGTTTCTGGCCGGCGCGCTCACCTGCATCATCCTGTTCACGAGCCAGGGCGGCACGATCCTGCCGTGGTCGTCGCCGCAACTGTGGTTCACGCTCGGCATGGGGCTCGTGGCCATCTGGGGTTTCATCCACGAAGAACGCAGCGCGGTCGAACCGATCATGCCACTCCAACTCTTCAAACAACGCACGTTTTTGCTGAGCAGCCTGATCGGCTTCATCATCGGCGTGTCGCTGTTCGGCTCGGTGACGTTCATCCCACTCTATTTGCAGGTCGTCAAAGGTTCGACGCCGACGGCGGCGGGCATGCAGATGCTGCCGATGATGGGTGGCCTGTTCGTGATGTCGATGGTGACGGGCCGCGTGATCAGCAAGATCGGCAAGTACCGCCTATTCCCGATCATGGGCACCGCTCTCGTGGCGATCGCGATGATGCTGCTCTCGCGTCTGCAGATCGACACGCCGATTCATGTGATGTATCTCTACATGGGCGTTCTCGGTTGCGGTCTCGGCATGGTGATGCAGGTGCTGATTCTCGCCGTGCAGAACGCCGTCGAGTTCAAACACGTGGGTGTGGCCACTTCCGGCGCGACGCTGTTCCGTTCGATCGGCGGTTCGATCGGCGTGGCCGGCTTCGGTGCGGTGTTCTCGAACGGACTCGCCGCCCGCCTCGAAAAGCTCATTCCACCCGACACGGAACTGCCGCATGCGTTGGGACCCGCCGCGATCCACCAGTTGCCGGACGCGTTGCGCAACGACTATCTGCATGCGTTCGCCGGTGCGTTGCACACGGTGTATCTCGCGGCCGCCTGCGTCGTGGTGCTGGCTTTCGCGCTCGCGTGGCTGCTGAAGGATCATCCGCTGCGCAAGAATTGATTGCCGCCGGCGTGTCTTTCGGTGCTTGATGCAAGCGCTTATATGACGGGATCGGGACGAGGTCGAGCGCTACGCGCATCGACCTCGTTTTCATATTCGTCGCCATGCTGTCGCGTTGCGCAAGCGCCGCAATTCATGCGCGCGTGCAGTGGTCTTGAAACACTGGAAAAACGCACACGTCCAGCCGTTCTTGCAGTATCCGCACTGTTTCGTCGTACCTGGCAATGTGCGGTAGCGCACACAAGATAGGTGCCAACGGTGATTGACGTTATGAGCGAAACACCACATATTGGAAGCATGGGTAGTGCAAGCGCGGCTTGCGTTTCCTGACTCTCCGGCGCATGTGGATCGTGATTCCGCGGACAAGGCTCCAGCCTCAACACGATCCGGAGCATGCCGTAATGGCATCGTTTTCCACAGGCGGGTCCACGGCATGTCCACCCAGACGGCACTCGGCCATAGTTTTCCAACACCCTGCAAACGCTGTGGCGGTGCACTGTACCGGCAGGTCGACTATTGTCCATATTGCGGCGCGGTACATCCACTCGAAGAGAGCTCATACCGACGCACGCCGTTCGCAGCCAGCCGGACCGGCGCGAGCGATCAGGCCCGTCAGAAATTCCACGACGCGCAGGCTTCGTCGGGTGACACCGCGACGGTCCACGCTATGCGTCCCGACGAGGCCGCCCCACCCGCGGCCACACCTCGTACCGCGCCAGCGTCAACGCACGTGCCTCTCCCGCCGTATGACGACAACAGCTATCCGCCGCGTGAAGGAGGACTCACGTTTCGCCACGCGCTGATTGCGATTGCCGTCCTTGTCGTCATCGGCCTGGCGTTTGTCGCTTTTGCGCTATTTAGCGCCGGCAGTGATTCGGAAGACACGAATGGCGATCAGACCACCCCCACTGCTCGGGACGCCAGAATGGCGACCGGTACGATCGCGCCATTCGTACCGGCTCAATCGACTCCCCCTGCCGCCGCAGCCAGGCCTTCTGCACCGGCCAACGTGGCAAAGATAACGCCACCCGCTCCCGCAACGCCTGTCGCGCCACCGGTCGTCGCGCCACCAGTCGCTGCGGCAACCGTCGTCGCACCACCCGCCGTCCTGCCGCCTGTTGCCGCGCCGCCCGTCGCCGCGACGCCTGCCAGACCTGCTCCACAGTTCCGCGATGTCACGCCAGCCCTGCAAGCGGCGCGGCTCGCGTTTCGCGCCAACGACCTGTCCGCCGCGCAAGCCGCACTCGGTGCCGCGCTGGCGATGCAACCGGGCAACAGCGCCGCGCAGGACCTGGCGTCTGAATTGCGGCCCCTGACCGCGCGCCGCGACGCCGCATTGCAAGCCGCGCAAACATGCATCGCGCAGCAGTCGTGGCCCTGCGCGCGCGCGCATGCCAACGAGGCGCTCACGCTCGACACCGGCAACGAAACAGCCAAGGGCATCCTCGCGCGCGTGATTCGGGAGACCGGCTGGGCGCCGCTTAACCCGCACGCTGCAACCGCCACACCGGCGCAAGGCAAACCGCTCGCGCAGCCACAGGCCGCCGCGGCAACGCAACAGGGTCAACGGCAAACACCGTTGCCGCAAGGCGTGCCGGCAACCGGCGAGTTGTCCGCGGCAGCGCCGCGCGCCGGCACCGCAGGAACGACAAATGGCGTCGACGCGCGCGAGCGCGCCATCAAGGATTCCGGTTGGCGCCGGGCACCGTCGAACGGCGGACAATCGTCAACCAGCACGCCAACCGGCCAGTGAAATTGGTTTGGATACCGAATCACATAGCAGATATCCGCTCAGAGCGCACACATTAATGCGTGCGCTCTGAGCGGCAACAGACGGACGCGGCCATCGAGGCGCGTCGAACATGACATGGCAACCGGCTCTCTTGCGCTTCACGCGCACTGACGCGCGAGGCTGTACAACCTGACCGATAGGTGAATAGACCATGCTGAAGAGACTTCTCGCGGGATGGCTGGGGCTGGCGCTGATCCTGGTATGTTCACTCGCTGGCGCAGAACCGGCGCACTACAAGATCGTCACCGGGCCCGAGCGCGGCACCTATATCCAGATCGGCCAGGATCTGTCGAAATGGGTCGCTCAACCGGTCGGCATCGACCTCGACGTGGTGGCGTCGAAGGGCTCCGCGGAGAACGTGCAGCGCATGCGCTTCGAGCCCGGCGTCAAACTCGCGCTGGTGCAGTCCGATGTGTACCAGGCCTACATCGACATGGCGAACGCGGGCAACTCCGACGCGGGCACGACGATCCGGCCGCTGCGGCTCATCATGCCGCTCTACGACGAGGAAATTAACGTCGTGGTGCGCGCAGATTCGCCGCTGAAAACCCTCGCCGACATCAAGGACAAGACCATCAGCGTCGGCTTGCTGGGCAGCGGCACGGCCCAAACGGCCACGACGCTCTACCACTTGATGTTCGGCCAGCCGATTCCCGCACAGAACGTCCAGCACCTGAGCAACGAGGACGCGCTCGCCGCGCTGATTGTGAAGAAGGTGGACGTCGCGATC
Organism: Paraburkholderia sp. RAU2J; assembly: GCF_003634845.1. Taxonomy (NCBI): domain Bacteria; kingdom Pseudomonadati; phylum Pseudomonadota; class Betaproteobacteria; order Burkholderiales; family Burkholderiaceae; genus Paraburkholderia; species Paraburkholderia sp. RAU2J. Next base: position 1,455,647 of record NZ_RBXG01000002.1, on the reverse strand, counting down.
ATCGTGGTCGGGCAGCCGGCCAAGCTGTTCAACGACATGAACCCGGAGCTGCTGCAACAGATCCGCCTCTTGCGGGTCGATCCCGCCGCGCCCGAAACCGCGCGCGCCAGGCAGACCTACTTCCCCACCACGATCCGCACGGCCAGCTACCCGACCTGGTTGAAGGAAGACGTCCCCGCGCTGACCGTCAAGGCCTTTCTCGTCACTTACGACTATGGCCTGCGCGATACCGTCGGCAATCTGAACCGCTTCGCCGACTCGCTATGCGCGAATTTCGACACACTGCAGGAGCACGGCCATCCCAAATGGAAGCAGGTGAAGCTCGAATTGCCGCCCCTCGTGCGCGGCTGGAAATATTACGGGCCGGTCGAAAAGCATCTGCGCGCGTGCCTGACGAACAGGAGCGCCGCGATGAACGCGGCCGCCACGCAAGCGGCGCAGAAACCTCGCTCGACCTGCACGGATCAGGAGCGCCTGCTTCTTTTGTGCAAATAGCTTCGCCCGAAGGGCGAATAGCTTCGCGGGATGCGCGCGTTCAGGCGCGCTCCCGCTCCCTTCCTCCTGTCACGGCCGACGCTTCCATCGCCCGTTGCAACGCCTCGTACACTTTCGGGCGATTGCATTGCGAGACGTTAAAGCGCAGAAAGCCCGCCGCCGATTGCGACGCGCTGAACACGTTGCCCGGTGCGAACACGACGTTGTCGGCGAGCGCATGACGCGCGACGTCGGCGGCATCGAGCGAATCCGGCAAACGGGCCCACACGAAGATGCCGCCGCGCGGCCGGGTCCAGATATCGAGGCCCGCATAGCCGAGCCGCCTGACGGTCTCGCCCATCGCGTCGGCGAGCTTCGCGCGCATCGACTCCAGATGCCGTCGGTAGGTGCCGCCCACCAGCATGCGATGCACGACGCTCGCCGCGAGCTGGCCGTTGCCGAACGTCGTCGCCAGCTTCAGGTCGATCAGCGGCTCGATCCATTCGGCGCGCGCGGCGACGTAGCCGCAGCGCACCGCCGCGGACAGGGTCTTCGAAAAACTGCCGATCGACACCACCCGCGCGAGCCCGTCGAACGCCGCAAGACGCGGCGCGGGTTCGTCCTCGAGGTCGGCGAAGATATCGTCCTCGACGATCAGCAGATCGTGCTCACCCGCGAGCTTCAACAGCCGATGCGCGACAGCCGGCGCGAGCGTCGCGCCGGTGGGATTGTGGATCGCAGAGTTGGTTACATAGAGCCGCGGACGGTGCTCGATCAGTGCCCGTTCGAACGCCGCCAGATCGGGCCCGCAAGGCGTGTACGGCACGCTCACGATGCGGGCGCGATGGGCGCGCAGCAAGGCCTGAAAGTTGAAATAGCACGGATCGTCGATCAGCACGGTGTCGCCCGGTTCGAGCAGGAAGCGGCACACCAGATCGAGCGCGTGTGTGCCGCCGTCGGTCAGCACGATCTGCTCGGGCGGCGCATCCACGCCGTGCTGCGAGAGCCGCCACGCGAGTTGCTGGCGCAGCGCGGGCAGACCGGCCGGGCATGCGTAGTCGGCGAGCACGGACTGCGGATCGCGCGCCACCGCGCGTAGCGCGCGGCGCACGCCGTCTTCCGGCAGCCACGCGGCCGGCACCCAGCCGCAGCCAGGTTTCAGCACCTTCGGCCCCGCCTCCAGCGACTGCCGCGTGAGCCACAGCGGATCGACCTCGCGATCCAGACGCGGCCCGAGATCGGCGAGCGCGAACGGCGGCGCATGGCCCGACACGAAAAATCCGGAGCCTCGCCGCGCGACGATCACGCCTTGCGCGACCAGCCTGTCGTAGGCTTCCACGACGGTCGACTTCGATACCCCGAGTGTCTCGGTCATCGCGCGGATAGAGGCCACGCGCGCGCCCGGCATCAGCGAGCGGCTCGCGATGCGCTCGCGCAAACTGTCCATCACCGCGCCGACACGCGTGCCCGACGCGCCCCGGCTGCTCTCACGTTCCACCATCTGTACTGCTCCATGTTCGGTACAGTTTGTACGAATTGTACTGATCTGTAGCTTACCTTTTTCGGCGGAAAGCGGGATCCTATGCGTTCTATTTCGTGGGCATATGGACTCTTCCGATGGACAAGACGACGAACGGCTGGCTCAGTGGTCTCGCAGGCGTACTGATTTTCAGCGGCTCGCTGCCCGCCACGCGGCTTGCCGTGCAAGGCCTCGACCCGGTGTTTCTGACCGTCGCCCGCGCGACGATCGCCGGCACGCTCGGGCTGTTGCTGTTGCTGGTGTTTCGTGAGACGCGCCCCGCGCGCCGCGATCTGCTTCCGCTCGTCGTGGTCGCACTCGGCGTCGTGGTCGGCTTTCCGCTGCTGACGGCGCTCGCGCTGCGCCACGTCAGTGCCGCGCACGCGGTCGTGTTCGTCGGCCTGCTGCCGCTCGCCACCGCGATCTTCGCCGTGCTGCGCGGCGGGGAGCGTCCGCAACCGGCGTTCTGGCTGTTCTCGGCGCTCGGCAGCAGCGCGGTGGTCGCGTTCGCGATGCGCCACGGCATCGACGCATCGCCCATCGGCGATGCGCTCATGCTGGGCGCCATCGTCGTATGCGGCCTGGGCTATGCCGAAGGCGCGCGTCTGTCGCGGCATCTCGGCGGCTGGCAGGTGATTTCGTGGGCGCTGGTGCTGTCGCTGCCGCTGATGCTGCCGCTCGCCTGGTGGACCCGGCCCGCTTCGTTCGAGGGTGTCAGCCACGCCGCGTTCTGGGGACTCGCGTATGTGTCGCTTTTCAGCATGCTGATCGGTTTCGTGTTCTGGTATCGCGGGCTCGCGCTTGGCGGTATCGCAGCGGTCGGCCAGTTGCAACTTCTCCAGCCGTTCTTCGGGCTGCTGCTGGCCGGGCTGCTGCTGCACGAACAGGTGCCCCCCGCGATGATTCTGGTCACGGTCGTAGTGGTGGCGTGCGTCGCGGGTGCGCGGCGTTTCTCGCGAGCCGCGCCGGTGCGGCCGGCGGTTTGAACCGCGGGTCGGTTAGGGCCGCAGTCGTGACGGCGCTCACGGTCACGGCCGTGGCCCCTCCTTTTCAGGATCGAACGAAGCGAACCGCCGGTTGAATATGTCATCATCCCGATGATCGATCCACCACCGAGCCGCGACTCACGATGCCGACCGCCTTCGCTCAAACCGTCGAAGCCCGCTTTGCCGAACTCACGCCGACTTCCAAACGCGTCGCCAGCTACATGCTGGCGAACCTCGACCGGCTCGGCCTCGAAACCGCCGATCAGATCGCCCAGCAAGCCGGCACGAGCGGCATTTCGGTCGGCCGCTTTCTGCGCAGCGTCGGCTACCAGAACCTCGACGACCTGAAGCGCGAATTGCGCGGCGCGCAGGAGCGTCCATGGCTCATCACCGACCGGCTCGACGCGTTCCGCCGAAGCGGCAGCCAAAGCAGCCCAGGCGGGCAAAGCGAATTAACCGGCCAGGCCCCGCCCGACGCCGCCGCTGCCAGCGCGCATCATGCCGCGCTTGCCCATTCGCTCGAACTCGAGATCGGCGCGATCCAGCATGTCTACCAGCTCGCGCAAACGCCTGTGTTCGCTCGCGTCGCGGAGCGCATTTCGAACGCCGACGCTGTGTACATCCTCGGCATTCAATCCACGCGCGGCATCAGCAACGCGTTCTACAGCTACCTCGAATACATTCGGCCGCGCGTGTTCTATTCCGATGGCCTGTCCGGTTCATACGTCGATTCGCTGAACTCGGAATTCGAGTCGCCGTATCTGGTCGTCACCGACACCCGCGCTTATTCGAAGGTCGCGCGCCGCTATTGCGAAGCCGCCAGCCGCCGCGGCCTGCCGTTCGCGCTCGTCACCGATATTTACTGTCCGTGGGCGCGCGATTTCGACGGCGATCTGTTGCAGGTGAAGACCGATGTCGGCCAGTTCTGGGACTCGCTCGCGCCGCTCACCTGCCTGTTCAATCTGCTGATTTCGGCGATCGTAGAACGGCTCGGCGCGGGAATCGACGAACGTGTGGCCCGCAACCGTCAACTGCAAAGCGAATTCGATCAGTTCGATCTGTGAGGCGCGCGCGTTGCCCCGACCGGCAACAATAAGAGCGAATTCAGAGCGAATTCGCCGTGCGTTTGCCGCGATCCCCCACCACTCCCCCACCACATATCGCGCCGATTTTTGACCTGCTTCAAATCGGCGAGCACGGCGAGCATAGTAAGCGTTTCAGCGCTTTTACCGGCTACGACAGGAACACGTATGAGCACGACCCGCACGGCACCATCACGATCACCGTCGACGGACACACGCAGCGCCCCGTCGATCCGCGACGCCACCGAAGCCGATCTCCCCGCGATTCAGGCGATCTACGCACATCACGTTCTGAGCGGCGTCGCGTCGTTCGAAGAAACCCCGCCTTCCGTCGATGACCTGCGCACGCGGCTCGCATCCGTGCGCGCTCACGGGCTGCCGTACATGGTCGCCGAGATCGACGGCGAGGTCGCGGGCTATTGCTACGCGACACCGTACCGGCCGCGCGCCGCGTATCGCAACACCATCGAAGATTCGATCTACGTGAGCGACGCCTATCGCGGGCGCGGCCTCGGACGCGTGTTGCTGCAGGCGCTGATCGAACGCTGCGAAAGCGGACCGTGGCGCCAGATGGTCGCCGTGATCGCCGATAACGGCAGCGGCGGTTCATTGTCGCTGCACACACAGTTGGGCTTCGAACTGACCGGCACGTTGAAGGCCGTGGGCTTCAAGCACGGCCGCTGGATCGACACGACGCTGATGCAACGCACGCTGGGACGCGGCGACTCCACGATGCCTGATGATGCAACGAAAGAGACCGCCGGCGGAGCAATCAGCCGACGCGACTGAAGCACGCGCTGCTAGCGCGCAAGGCAGCCGCGTCAAAATCGCCGCATGCTCAAGAAGCCGCCTCCCGTTACGCCCGCGCCTGCCGGTTCCCCCAAACCGGCGAGCGCCACGCCGCGCAACGAATACATCGTCGACGAACTCGCGCGCGTCACCGACACCACCGTGCGCAACGTGTGCGCCTATCAGGACCGCGGCCTACTCGCGCCGCCGGAGAAGCGCGGCCGCGTCGGCGTGTATGACGACACGCACGTGTCGCGTCTCAAGCTGATCAATCACCTGCTCGCGCGCGGCTACACGCTCGCGAACATCCAGGACTTGATCATGGCGGTCGATGAAGGCCACGACCTGCGCTCCATCCTCGGTCTCGAAACCGCAATCGGCGGATGCTGGTCGCGCGAGCGGCCTGCTCGAACGCGACGGCCTCTCGTTCGTGCTATCGCTCGGCCTGAAGGGCTGGCTCGGGGCGTACGAACGCAGCGAAATCGATGCGGGCCACTGGGTCATTCTGCGTGAGCCCGCGCGCATCGCGGCCTGCATCGAAGGCTTCGTCAGCCGCGATCGAACGGAACATGTCGGCCCGGTCGCGGCGCCGCTCAACGCGCGCGCGGCAGGCGCGTGAATAGCGTCGGATAGTCGATCACGAGGCCGTCCTGGTCCACCTGCATGGTCGCGGTGAAGTTGCGGAAGATACCTTCGTAGCGATACTCGCGATTCAGGCCGACGCACGAATACGCCTGCTCGACGCGCGTGACCTGCAGATCCGGCGTCGAGATATAGGCGACCGAAATCGGTTGACGCTCGCCTTCGGCCAGTTGCAACCGGCGGATCGGCAGCGTGTTGGTGAACGGCGTGGCCGCGATATCGATGTCGATACAGCCTTCGATCCCGCTCAATACGAGGCCATGACCGTCGCGCCAATGGCCCGCGCCGTCGCCGTACAGTTCCAGTTCGCCACCGCCGACGATCTTCAGCCACGCATGGCGCGTGCGCCATTGCGCGTCGCAGCGCACCGTGTAGTGCAGCCCGTACGCGCGGCCGTAGCGCTGGCCGACCACCACGCTCTCCACCGCGAAGCCGTCATCGTGTACGTCGAACGTCAGATGTTCGATGCCGTGTCCCTCTTCCGAGGCCCACCGTAGTTCACGCATCAGCCTATCTCCTCGCGAAAGCGGCGCGGCCTGCGCGCCGGGCTCATATCGTAGCGCGAATGCCGGCTAGCGGGTCACCGACGAGTGTTCGTCGGGCACATGTGCGGCCCGCCAAATAGCCACTATCAACGCGCGACGATGCCCGCGTGCGCACAGCTGGCCTATGCTCGCGGTTCGCAGTAGCCAGCGCCGGCTCGCTTCGTTGCGGCCGAACCTGCGTGCGCGAGCCGTGCTCACCTTGCAAGCTCGCGCGGGGAGCGTCATCGACATTGCGACATTCCGACATTCAATCGAACCACCGTCAATCCATGCACGCCGCCGCGACCGACGCGCCCTCCGCCTTGCGCACGCTGTTGCGCAGTGTCGGCCAGATCGTGCTGCAACCAAATGCGTTCACGGGCGCGTGCCTCATCGCCGCGTGGTGGGTGGCCGGGCCGCGCCTTGCGTGCGCGGCGCTGATGGGCGCGGTCGCGGCCAACGTGAGCGCCATGCTGGCCGGCTATCACGACGACGACACCCGCGCCGGACTGCACGGCTTCAACGGCGCGCTGGCAGGACTCGCCGCCTTCAGCTTCATCCGCGACGCCGCGACTGCAACCGCCGTCGCGATTCTCGCCGCGACGGCCACTGCGTGGCTCGCGGGACCGTGGTCGCGCTGGCTGCGCGCGCGTGGACTGCGTTGCCTGTCGAGCCCGTTTCTGATCGTGACATGGTGCTGGCTGCCTATGATCACGAGCGGCGCGCAGCCTGTGAGCCCGGCCTCGTTGCATCCGCCAGGCTTCGCCCAATGGAGTGGCGGCGTACTCGCCAGCTTCGCGCAAACCGGCTTTGCGTCGGGCGCATTAGCGGGTTCGCTGGCGTTGACCGGAATCGCCGCGGCATCGCGCCGGCATGCACTATCGGCGCTAGGGGGTGCGACACTCGCGAGCACCGCGCATCTTCTGCTCGGCGCAACCCCACACTCGTTCGACGCCGGCCTGTTAGGATTCAACGGCGCGCTCACCGCACTTGCGCTCGTCGATAGCGGTGTCGTGCCAATGCTCGGCGGCGTGGCCGTTTCGATCGTGCTGCAAGCCGCGGCCGCCCGCTTCGGCTGGCCGGCGATGACCGCGCCCTTCGTACTCGCGACGTGGTGCGTGCAATGGCTCAGGCATCGCGGCACGCGCGGCGCTGCCGCAGACGAATCGGTGGAATGTACTGAAAGCGCTCAACCGGTCACGACGCCGGTCACTCGCACGAATTGACAGGCGGCGGCCGCATTGCGCGCAGGTCGGCACGCGCCGACGACAAGCGGCGTTGCACCGACACGAGGCAACCTCAGGAGACAGTCATGTCGTTCACCCACACCCCGACCGGCCACGTGGCCGACTCCGGCCCGCTTTCCGACGCGGAACGCCAGACCCGCATCGACCTGGCCGCCGCCTATCGCCTCGCGGCACTCAACGGCTGGGACGATCTGATCTACACGCATATCTCGGCGAGCGTGCCGGACGAACCCGGCCACTTCCTGATCAACCCGTTCGGTCTCGCGTTCGACGAAGTGCGCGCGTCGAACCTCGTGAAGATCGATATTGCCGGCAACATCGTGGGCACCAGCGAATACGCCGTGAACGCAACCGGCTTCGCGCTGCACGCCGCCGTCCACGCGGCGCGCGCCGACGCGTTCTGCGTCATGCATCTGCACAACACGGCGGGAGTCGCGGTTTCCGCGCAACCGGCCGGCCTGCTGCCCGCCTCGCAACACGCGCTGCGGTTTTACGGCCAGCTCGCGTACCACGACTACGAAGGCCTCGCGTTCACACCGGCCGAAGGCGAGCGTCTCGTCGCGAATCTCGCCGACAAGCCCGCCATGCTGCTGCGCAATCACGGCACACTGACGGCCGGACGCACGGTCGCCGAAGCCTACGTGCTGATGGCCACGCTGCTGAAGGCCTGTGAGATTCAACTGCAGGCGCAGGCCTGCGGCACGGCGCTCGTCATCCCGGACGACGCGCTCGCCGCACGCACGGCGGCACAACTGTATGACGGCGGCGCAATCGAAGGCGCGCTCGAATGGCCTGCGCTGCTGCGCAAACTCGACCGGCTCGATCGCAGCTATCGCGACTGAAACCGCGCCACGCTCATCTCAATCTCATTGCTCAACGGAGTCATGCCATGCCCACGTTTCACATCGAACTCTTCGAAGGCCGCTCGCTGGAACAGAAACGCCAGTTTGTCGAAGCGATCACCAAAGCGACTTGCGACTCGCTCGGCGTCGAACCGAATTCGGTGGACATCATCCTCACCGACGTGAAGCGCGAAAACTGGGCAACCGGGGGACGTTTGTGGGCAGACGCCGAATAGCGGCATTAGAGACGTTCTTGCGGCCGAACGCGCTGGCGGGACCAACGCGCGCGAGGCCGAAAAGGCCCCGCACCGCCGAAAAGTTACGCGCATTGCGCGCGTAACTGTTGTTGTTCAACAACGCGTTTCTTCAACGCGTTGCCGTGGCGGCCTGAAAAACGCCGCCACTACCACCCGATCAGAACTTGTGGATGATGCCCATGCCGACGGCAACCTGGCTGCGCGACGACGACGGCGAAGGGTTCTGACCGTCGCCGATGCTTGCCGTTGCGTCGATGATCGTGCGGCCGTTGCCTGCAAGCGTCTGGCCGTTAGCACGCTGATACGCTTCCAGCGCATACAGGCCGGTACGCTTGGACAGGCTGTAGTACTGCGACAGGTTGAACTGGTTGTAGCTAGCCGTGTTCGAAATGCCATTCGACGACGTCGCACGGGTGTAGCTATAGCCAGCGGCCAGGTCCAGCGCCGTGATCGGCTTCCAGTGCAACACTGCGCCGCCCGTATTCCAGATTTGCGTGTCGTGGAAGAACGAGTTCGTACCCGCAGCGTATTGAACGTTCGAGTAAGCGAACGAAACGTCCCACTGCGAGTTGAACGCCCAGCCGCCCGTCACTGCAATACGCTGCTGCTTGGCTGCCGTCTGGAAGCCGTTGTTGATAGCCGAGTTGGCCGGCGCCGCCGGGCTGGAGCTGGAGTTGATCGTCGTGGAGTTAGCACCCCAGAGGCCGCCGCTCGACGCCCCGTTGTCGATACGCTGGATACCTGCAGCGATACCGAACGGCCCGTTCAGGTACTGGACCGCCGCGCTCCAGGTCTGACCGGCGCTGAAGCTGCCCGGCGTGCCGCCCAGCGAGTACGAACCGCTGACCGTCAGGCCGCGCATGCTCGGCGACGTATAGACCAGCGAGTTGTTGACGCGATACACCGTATCCAGCGAGTCGATATCGCCCGGGTGTGCGCCGTATGCACCGGTCAGCCACGTGGTCGGGCTGTACGGCGACAGCAGCGTGTAGTACGACGTGTACTGGCGACCAGCCGTCAGCGTACCGAACGTGCCATTCGTCACGCCCACCCATGCCTGACGGTTGAACGCCAGACCCGACACGCTTTGTGCGCCGGTTGCGCTGTTAAAGCCTTGCTCCAACTGGAAAATCGCCTTCGTACCGCCACCCAGATCTTCCGCGCCCTTCAGGCCGAAACGGCTGCCAGCCCAGATGCCGTTGATCATCTTGACTTGCGAGTGGCCGCCCGGGGACGGTCGCGCGGAGGCTGCGCCTGATGTCGGGCTCAGCGTCGTCGAGCTGTTCTGATAGCCGATACCCGTATCGACGATACCGTACAGCGTCACGTTGCTTTGTGCATGCGCGCCGAGGGCGACCAACCCGATGGCCGAACCAACCAGTGCCTTTTTCATTTCTACTCCTGTTAAAAATTCTATTTTTTTGCGGCCTTGTGCGAGCGCCGCTGAGTGTGGGTTTATACGTTTTTTGAATCAGAACACCGGGTGTCCGTTAATCAGACTTGGCAACCACGTCGAGAACCACGGCACATACGTCACGATGTTGATCGCGCTGAAGATAGCCAGGTAATACGGCCACGCCACCTTAGTGGTTTCCCCGATCGACACATTGCCAATTGCACACCCAATGAATTGCACCGAACCGATCGGCGGGTGCACGAGACCCAATGCGCAGTTCAGCAGAATCATGATGCCGAACTGCACGGGTCCCACGCCGTTGTGCATCGCCATCGGCAGGAACAGCGGCGTCGTGATCAGGATGTGCGCCGCCATGTCGACGAACGTGCCGAGAAAAACCTGGATCACGTTGATGTACAGCAACATCAGCCAGGGCAGCGTCGTCGCGCCGTCGAGCATGCGTTCGATCGCGTCCGGAATCTCCAGGAAGGCCATCTGGAACCGCAGCATGTTCGACACGCCGATCAGCAGCAGCACCACGCCCGTCGTCTTGGCCGCTTTCGACAGTGCATGACCCAGCTTGCTCAGCGTCATCGTGCGGTACACGACGAGCGTCAGGATCAGCGAGTACGCCACGGCAATCGCCGCCGCTTCCGTCGCGGTGGCGATGCCGCGCGCCACGCAGAACAGAATGATCGCAATGACCATCAGACCCGGCACCGCGCCGATGAACGTACGCGCCACCGCCATCCAGCCCGGGAAGCGCTGCACGCCGGTCGAGCCGTCGGGACGGCGCGGATAGCCGAACTTGACCGCTTGCCAGTACGCGGCGATCAGCACGAGGCCCATCACCCACAACACCGGCAGCAACCCGGAGAACAGCAGATCGCCGATCGACACGCCGCTCATCTTCACGCCGTTCAAGGTGCCGGTAATGCCCTGCGCCGCGAACGCGTAGATGATCATATTGGTCGAGGTGGGCATCAGCGCGCCTGCCAGCGACGAGTGCGTCGTGACGTTGACCGCATACGCCGCGCTGTAGCCTTCGCGCTTCATCAGCGGGATCACCACGCCGCCCATGGCGGACGTGTCCGCCGTCGGCGAACCCGACACGCCGCCGAACAGCGTGCACGCGACCACGTTGGCCATGCCCAGGCCGCCGCGGAAATGCCCCACCGTGGCCTGCGCGAACCGCAGGATCCGGTCCGCGATGCCACCGTGCAACATCAACTCGCCGGAGAAGATGAAGAACGGGACCGCGAGGAACGAGAACGCGTTCATGCCCGAGATCATCGACTGCATGGCGGTGGCCGCCGGCAGCCCCTCATACAGATACGTCAGGACGCACGAGAGTCCCAACGCGAACGACACAGGAACCCCAAGAAAGAGGAAGACGAGAAAACTGATCGAAAGAAGGGCGAGTTCCATGATTGTTCTATTTGTGTTTCTTTTCGAAGAGAGCCAGCAGATGCTCGAACGAGAACAGTGCGATGCAGATGCTGGCAACGACCGGAATGCAGTACCGCAGTGCTTCTGGCAAACCGAGAATCGGAATCCGGTCTTCCCTCGTGGTGATCGCCATCTCCAGACAACCGAAGAAAACCGCGACGGCAAACGCGATCAGGCAAACATGCTGAATCCCCGTTGCAATCGTGCGGCCTTTCTCCGACAACTTGTTGACCAATGAGTCGAGGCCGATATGGCCGCGTTCGCGCACCTTGAGCGCGGCGCCGAACATGGCGATCACGATTACCAGCAGCAGCGCGATGGGCTCGACGAAATCGGGTGCGTCGCTAAAGACATAGCGCATCACGACGCTATAAATCACCAGCAGACACAGCGCGGCCAGACTTGCCGAGGCCACGACAGTCAGCACGCGAAAGAGAAAATCATTTGGGCGTTTCAAGAAACTCATTGACCCCGTCCTTGCTCACGACAGATCTGTCTTTAATATTTGCATCTGTGTTCGATTGCGCCGGCTCAGCACGCCGCGCGCGGCGGAAAAGCCCGCAGAACTTCCTGCAAGCTGTTTCCGCCGCTATCGCCGCCCGACCGGCACGCGAACCTTATTTGATTGCCTGGATCTCGTCGACGAGCTGCTTCATCTGCGGGGTCTTTTCATACTTCGCCCACACCGGCTGCATGGCCTTCACGAAAGCCGCACGGTCGACCTGCGACGAAGCGACGATCGTCGCGCCACCCTTGGTGACCGTCTTGCTCGCATCGGCTTCGCGCGCGGTCCACAGCTTCTGGTAGTAAGGCACCGAATCAGCCGCGGCCTTCTTGATGATCTGCTGTTGTTGCGGCGTCAGCGTGTCCCAGACCTTCTTCGAGAACACGAGCACTTCCGGCGTCATCGAATGCTGGGTTTCGGAAAACACCGGCGCGACTTCGAAGTGCTTGGTTTCTTCGTACGACGGGATGTTGTTTTCCGCGGCATCCACCAGACCCGTCTTCAGGCCCGTGTACACCTCGGCGAACGGCATCGGCGTGGGCGTGCCGCCCATCGCGCGGATTTCGTCGACCATCAGATCGGACGGCTGCACGCGCACCTTCAGGCCCTTCATGTCGGCCGGCGAATGGATCGCCTTCTTCGTGTAGATCGAACGCGCGCCGCTCTCGTAGAACGTCAGCGCGATCATGCCCTTCGCCGAGAAGGCGTCGAGAATCTTCTGGCCTTCCGGGCCGTACATCACTTTGCGGAAATGGTCGATGTCGCGGAACAGGAACGGCAGCGACGGGATCATCGATTCAGGAACGATTTCGTTGAACGCGGCACCGTTGGCGCGCGCCATGTCGAGCGCGCCGATGCGCACCTGATCGATCGTGTCGTTTTCGGAACCCAGCGCGCTGTTGCCGAAGACCTTCACGGAATCCTTGCCGCCGGTCGCCTTGCTGATTTCCTCGCCCATGTACTTCACGGCCATGTTGGTCGGGTACGTATCGCCATGCACGTCTGAAACGCGGAACGTGCGCGCTTCTGCCGACGCGGCGCTGAACGCCAGCGCCGCGGCTGCGACGATCATCGACACACGGGAAGAGACAAACTTCTTGTTCATCGTGACATTCCTTGAAAAATAGACCATCCAATCGATTGCGGATGCGACATGGTTTGCTGCGTCTCCTGGCTCGACACTCACCGCCCCTTGCGGGTAGCGAGCGGGTTGCCGTACTGGTCTGCGCAACATCCCCGGCACAGATACCCAGCACTCCTGTCAGACAACTTGCTTCTTTTACTTCGATTACTTCGGCGCGACTCACGTGTGCGGAAACGTGTACGGAACCGCCTTGCCATCCCCTTGCTATCCCAATATTCAAGAAAGGAATCTGTTTGGGCTTATACGTTGTACGACGACATACGAAGTCTATAAAACACGTTTTGAGTTGTACAGACGGTATTTACCCGCAGCATTGACAGGCTCGGTACGGATGACCTACTGGGGCCCCGGGCGAGAGGCCGTGCTAGCGAGAGGAGAAATGGGGAGGGAAGGACGGGCGCTGGGACGCCCGGCTTTTTGTTCAGAAATCCGCGCCGAACCGTGGTCTCTACGCCACATTGTTGTACGACGAGTGATGATCAGAGGGAAGTTGGATGACTGACGCCGGGCAGAATCGCGTGCCGGCGCCAGTTTTCGCGCAGGTTCAGCTTACAGTTCGCCCGCAAATTCAGGCTCGGGCAGCCCGGTGACGCCGGGACGCACGGCGAACACATGACCGTCGTGCTCGCTCGCGCCGGCTCCCGGATGAATCGAGGTCACGAATAGCGTGTCCAGCTTGCTGCCGCCGAACGCGCACATGGCTGGCTTGGTCGGCGGCACGGGCACCTGACGGTCGAGCTTACCCTCCGGCGTGAAGCGCAGCAGCAGCCCCGCGTCGTTCGCGCAGATCCAGTAGCAGCCGTCTGCATCCACCGCCGCGCCGTCGGGGCGGCCCGCATGGTGATGCAGATCGGCGAACACGCGCCGGTTGCGCGGCTCGCCCGACTCGATGTCGTAATCAAACGCCCAGATCAGCCGGTGCAGCGGATGCGAGTCGGACAGATACATGGTCTTGCCGTCCGGCGACCAGCCGAGGCCGTTCTGCGTGATCAGCGAATCGACGACCGGCGCGGACAGCACCCCGTTCACGTCGAACCGATACAGCGCGCCGGCCGGATTGGCCGCCGCCATGTCCATCACCATCGTGCCGGACCAGAAGCGGCCCTGGCGGTCGCAACGGCCGTCGTTAAAGCGCATGCCGTCGGCGCCGAATTCCGGCGCGGCGAGCTTGCGCACCGATGCCGCGACCGGTTCGCTGCCGCAAGCCTGCGCCGCCTCGGGCAACGTCACCGCGAAGAGCCCCGTCTCGCAGCCGGCCAGCACCGTGCCGCGACGGTCGAATGCGATACAGGCGACCTTCTCAGGCAACAGCCATTCGGCGCGCCGGCCCGAATCGACCTGCAGCCGCACGATCTTCTGCGCCGGGATGTCCACCCAGTAAAGCGCCTGCTCCGCCGCGCGCCACACCGGGCTTTCGCCCACCGAGGCGCGCCCTGCCGCGTCGAGCCGCTCGACGGGCGCATTCATCGTGACGCTCACCGTTTCGGCTCCATCGGGCCCGCCAGCACGAACGGGCCGCCCTGGAAGCGCTGGGTCGGATCGTCGAACTGCGTGTCCGGGGCGCTGGCCGGGAACAGATGCTCGAATTGCGCCGAGCTGTCCTGCGCACGGAAGCCGAGGAACGCGGCCTTCTTGTTGTCCACCCACGAGATGCGGTTGTCCGACACACCATAGATGACCGCGTGGCCGACGCGGTTCGTGAACAGCGAGCAGCGCACCAGTTCGATGAAGTCGCGATAGCTCAGATACGTGACGAGCATGCGCGGGTTGCGCGGCTGCTCGAACGACGAGCCGATCCGCAGACACACCGTCTCCAGACCGAAGCGGTCGAAGTAGTAGCGCGACAGCGATTCGCCGAAGCACTTGGTCACGCCGTACAGGGTGTCGGGGCGCAGCGGCGCGTCGGTATCGACCACCGAGGTCACCGGATGGAAGCCCACCGCATGGTTCGAGCTCGCATAGATGATGCGCTTCAGGCCCTGCTTCTGCGCCGCCGAGTACAGGTTGTACAGACCGCGGATATTGGCTTCGAGCAGATCTTCGAACGGCGCTTCGACGGAAATGCCGCCGAGATGGACCACCGCGTCCACGCCTTCGAGCAGCGCGTGCACCGCTGCTGCGTCGGCGAGGTCGACGACGGACGCTTCTTCATGGTCCGCCACTTCGCCGAGCGGCGCGATGTCGGACACGCGCACGACGTCGGCCCACGCGGCGAGCGCGCCGCGCAATTGCTTGCCGAGGTTGCCGGCGGCGCCCGTCAGGAGCAGACGGTGGAAAGGTTTCTGTGCCGGGGAGCGGTCAAGGTTCGAGTCGGTCATGTCTTTCTGTTGATGGGATTGCGATCGGGTCAGCCTGGAGGCGCAAACACGCCGCGCCGCCGGAAATCAGGTCACCGGCGCCGGGTTGAACAGCGTCAACGCGTTGTGCAGCTTGAGCTTTTCGGCGCAGGTCTCTTTGCGCCCGCTGGCGACGTCGAGCATCAGGCGGAACAGTTCCCAGCCCACATCTTCGATCGTCGCCGCGCCGGTCGCGATCGTGCCGGCGTTGACGTCCATCAGGTCATGCCAGCGGCGCGCGAGGTCCGAGCGCGTCGCGACCTTGATCACGGGCACTTCCGCGAGGCTGTACGGGGTGCCGCGGCCGGTGGTGAAGACGTGCAGGTTGATGCCCGCGGCGACCTGCAGCGTGCCGCAGATGAAATCGCTCGCGGGTGTGGCGGCGTAGATCAGCCCTTTCTGACGAACCTTCTCGCCGGGCGACAACACGCCGGAGATCGCCGAGTTGCCCGACTTGATGATCGAGCCCATCGCCTTTTCGACGATGTTCGACAGGCCGCCCTTCTTGTTGCCGGGCGTGGTGTTGGCGCTGCGGTCCGCGCCGCCGCGTTTGAGGTAATCGTCATACCACTGCATTTCGCGGATGATCGCCGCGGCGACGTCCGCGTTGGCCGCGCGCGCCGTCAACTGATCGACGCCGTCGCGCACTTCGGTGACTTCGGAGAACATCACGGTCGCGCCGGCCCGCACCAGCAGGTCGGTCGCGAAGCCTACGGCCGGGTTCGCCGTCAGGCCGGAGAACGCGTCGCTGCCGCCGCATTGCACGCCGATCACGAGATCGGAGGCGGGGCAGGTTTCGCGGCGGCGGTTGTTCAGGCGCTTCAGATGACCGTCGGCCATGCGCATGATCGAGTCGATCATCGACTGGAAGCCGACGTGCGATTCGTCCTGCAACACCACCACGTCGCCATTCGCTTCAGCTTCGACATCGCCGATGTCCGCGACTTCGGCGACATTCGCAGCCGCCGCGATCGGAATCGTGCCGGGCGGCATCAGGCGCTCGGGCTGCAGCTTCTCGCAGCCGAGGCTGACCATCATCACCTCGCCGCCGAAATTCGGGTTCAGCGCGATGTTGCGCACGGTGCGGATCGGCACCATCGCATCGGGCGCGTCGATCGCAACGCCGCAGCCGTAGGTGTGGCCGAGGCTCACCACGTCGTCGACATTTGGGTAGTTCGGCAGCAGTTCGGCCTTGATGCGCGTGACCGCATGCTGGACCACATCGGCCACGCATTGCACGGTAGTCGTGATCGCGAGGATGTTGCGCGAGCCGACCGAGCCGTCCGCGTTGCGGTAGCCCTCGAACGTATAGCCCTCGAGCGCCGGCATCTCCGGCGCCTTGATCGTGGCGATCGGCAAATCTTCGAGTCCCGGCGGGCTCGGCATGCGGATCACGTGTTCGTTGATCCAGCTGCCCTTGGGCAGTGCCTTGAGCGCGTAGCCGATCACCACGTTATAGCGTATGACCTCGTCGCCCTCGGCCAGATCGGCGAGCGCGACCTTGTGCCCTTGCGGCACGCGCTCGCGCAGCGTCAGCCCATCGGGGAAAACGGCGCCCTCACCCAGGCCGCCGTCGTTGACGACGATCGCGACATTGTCGTTGGGGTGAACGCGAATGTAGAGCGGAGATTGTTCCATTGCATCGATCCTTATGGCGCTTTTGGCACGATCGCCTGCTACGCCAGCTATTCATACGTCATCCTACAACATGAAAGTTTGCGTGGACGTTCCGTATTTACCCTATAGCGTGCATTATGCCGTGAAAACCCCGTTGAGTTACCCGTTTTCTTGTTGTACGATGACGTATAAGAAATCTCCATTTCGACTGAACGACTACCCATCGACTCAAAACTGGCACCTGGATATTCATCATGACGACACCGCAGGAACTCAAGCAGATCGTTTCGGAAGGCCTTCTCTCCTTCCCCGTTACCGACTTTGACGCACAAGGCGAATTCCGCGCCGACACGTACGCAGAACGCCTCGAATGGCTCGCGCCGTACGGCGCATCGGCACTGTTCGTCGCCGGCGGCACGGGCGAATTCTTCTCGCTGACGCATAAGGACTACTCGAACGTGGTGCGCACCGCAGCCGAAGTCTGCAAAGGCAAGGTACCGATCCTGGCCGGTGCCGGTGGCCCGACGCGCGTCGCGATCGACTACGCGAAGGAAGCCGAGCGCCATGGCGCGAACGGCATTCTGCTGATGCCGCATTACCTGACGGAAGCTTGCCAGGAAGGCATCGCGGCGCACGCGGAAGAAGTCTGCAAGGCCGTGCCGAACATGGGCGTGATCATTTACAACCGTGCGAACTCGAAGCTCAACGCCGACATGCTCGAAGGCCTGGCGGAACGCTGCCCGAACCTGATCGGCTTCAAGGACGGCGTGGGCGAGATCGAAAACATGGTGACGATTCGCCGCCGTCTGGGCGAGCGCTTCTCGTACCTCGGCGGCCTGCCGACCGCTGAAGTCTACGCCGCGGCCTACAAGGCGCTCGGCGTGCCGGTGTACTCGTCGGCGGTGTTCAACTTCATTCCGAAGACCGCGATGGACTTCTACCGCGCGATCGCCGCTGACGACCACGCAACGGTCGGCAAGCTGATCGACGAATTCTTCCTGCCGTACCTGAAGATCCGCAACCGTCGCGCAGGCTACGCGGTCAGCATCGTCAAGGCTGGCGCGAAGCTGGTCGGCCACGACGCAGGCCCGGTCCGCGCACCGCTGACCGACCTGACCGAAGAAGAAATGGCGCAACTCGACGCGCTGATCAAGAAGCTCGGACCGCAGTAATGCAGTTGGCGTAACAGTGGAATAGAGATCCGGCGGCCGTGTGGACACGGCCGCGTGAACGGCTTTTAACCACGAGCGCCCGGGACGGCAACGTCGCCGGGCGTTTTTGTACCGCGGCACCACGGCACCGGCTTCGCGCGACACCTCAGGCGTACCCGTGCCGCCCGGCCTTCCGTAGCCGGACCGATTGGCCGGCATCACGACGGCTGGTTACACCAAACCCCCAGGGAGCCCTGCTCCCCTGCAAAAAATTCAGGAGATGACCATGGAGATGAGCCGCACGGCGAATCCCGCCGACGCCACCACGCGTACCAAAGTGCGCTATGCGATCCTGCTGCTGATCTTTCTGATCACCACGCTCAATTACGCAGACCGCGCGACGCTCTCGGTGACCGGCTCCGCGATGCGCACCGAGTTCGGCTTCGACGCGATCCGCATGGGCTACATTTTCTCCGCGTTCAGTTGGGCGTACGTGCTCTCGCAACTGCCGGCCGGCTGGCTGCTGGACCGCTTCGGCGCACGGCGCGTGTACGCGGCGAGCATCTTCCTGTGGTCGCTCTTCACCCTGCTGCAAAGTTCGATCGGTCTGCTCGGCAGCGCGGGCGCCGCTGTCGTCGCGCTGTTCGCGCTGCGTTTCGCGATGGGCGCGGCGGAATCGCCGGCGTTCCCGGCCAACGCGAAAGTGGTGGCCAGCTGGTTCCCGACCAACGAACGCGGCACTGCCTCGGCCATTTTCAACGCGGCGCAATACTTCGCCGCGGTGGTGTTCACGCCGCTGATGGCGTGGCTCACCCACGCGTTCGGCTGGCAGGCCGTTTATGTCGTGATGGGTGCGCTCGGGCTCGCGCTCGCCCTCACCTGGCTGAAGGTGATGAAGAACCCCGCGGACCACCCGCGCGTGTCGCGCGCCGAATTGGAGTACATCCAGCAAGGCGGCGGTGTCGTGACCGGGCACAAGAAAACAACGCGCGCCGACAGGATCGAACATACCGGCGGCTGGTCACTCGTGCGTCAACTGCTCGGCACCCGCATGCTGCTCGGCGTCTATCTGGCGCAGTACTGCATCAACGTGCTGACGTACTTCTTCCTGACCTGGTTTCCGATCTACCTCGTGCAGGCGCGCGGCATGACGATCCTGCACGCGGGACTCGTGGCGTCGCTGCCGGCGATCTGCGGCTTCTCGGGTGGCGTGCTCGGCGGCGTGCTGTCGGACGGCTTGATCCGGCGCGGCCACTCGCTGACGGTGGCGCGCAAGGTGCCCATCGTCGGCGGCATGCTGCTGTCGGTGAGCATCATCGGCTGCAACTATGTGTCGACCGACTGGATCGTGGTCGCGCTGATGTCGCTCGCGTTCTTCGGCAAAGGCATCGGCGCGCTCGGCTGGGCGGTGGTCGCCGATACCTCGCCGAAGGAAGCGCTCGGCCTGTCGGGCGCGATCTTCAACATGTTCGGCAACGTTGCGGGCATCGTCACGCCGATCGTGATCGGCTACCTCGTCGCGCGCACCGGCTCGTTCAACGGCGCGCTGGTGTTCGTCGGTGCGAACGCGCTGCTCACGGTGTTCAGCTACCTCGTGATCGTCAAGGACATCAAGCGCGTCGAACTGCGCGAGGCCTAACCCCGCGCCAGCGGTTATCGTACTTCCGGGCGCCTCGCGCGAGCACCACGGCTGCTTCGCGAGGCGCTTTCGGCACGCGTCGACGCCCCTCGGGCGCCGGCGCTGAAAATGAACCGGCGTTTTTATAAGCAGTCGTCAGACGACGGTATAATGAACCTGCAGAGCGTATCTGCAACTATCTGATTCAAGGGGCGTTCTCGATGGCTACTCCACTGGCATCCGCGGCACCGCCACGACGCGCTCGCAATCTTGCCGAGTTCGTCGTGAACTACGTCACCGAGCAGATCGCGACTAACGCGCTCAAGCCCGGCGACAAACTGCCGACCGAATCACAGCTGATGGTCACGCTGAGCGTGAGCCGCACCGTGATCCGCGAAGCAATTTCACGTCTGCAGGCAGGCAAGATCATCGAGACGCGGCACGGTATCGGCAGTTTCGTGCTGGAGCCGCAGCGCGAAAAGCTGGGCATCGACATGGTGCCGGCCACCACGCTGCGCGACGTGCTGTCCATTCTCGAGCTGCGTATCAGCCTCGAGACGGAGTGCGCCGGTCTCGCCGCGCAACGCGCGAAGACGGACGACCTCGCGCGCATGCGCGCCGCGCTCGATGCGATCGAAGCGACTCGCCACAACGGGCTCGATAGCGTCGACGCCGACCTGCAGTTTCATATCTCGGTCGCGCGCGCCACGGGTAACCGCTATTTCGTCGACATCCTCACGCAAATGGGCAGCGCGCTGATTCCGCGCAACCGGCTCGACTCGGCCGGCATTGCGCGCGCGGAACCGGACGCGTATCTGTCGCTCGTCAACCTCGAACACGAAAGCATTCTCGAAGCGATCTCGCGGCACGATGCGGAAGGCGCGCGCGCGGCAATGCGCATGCATCTGTCGAATAGCCGTGAACGGTTGCGGCGCGCGAACGAGGTGAGCGAGGCGAACAGCTGATCTACCAGGCTGCGCGCAAAGGAAAAATGGCCGGGATGTCCCGGCCATTTTTTTATCCTGCTTCGCTTTTATCTCACGCTCGCGGCCCGCTCACTTGCAGGCCACGAGAGCGAGGTCAATCTTTAGCCGCGCGTGATTTCGCCGTCGCGACGACGCCACAGGTCGAGCGGATTGCCGTCGGCCAGCGCCTGCGGCAGCAGATCCGCCGGGAAGTCCTGGTAGCAGACCGGGCGCAGGAAGCGCTCGATCGACGTCGTGCCGACCGACGTCGCGCGGCTGTCCGACGTCGCCGGGAACGGGCCGCCGTGCACCATCGCGTGCGACACCTCGACGCCCGTCGGGTAACCGTTGACCAGTATCCGCCCTGCCTTGCGCTCGAGAATCGGCACCAGCTTCTTCGCGGCGGCGATGTCGGCGCTGTCCATCTGCAGCGTCGCGGTCAGCTGGCCGGCGAAGTGCTCGGCCACCTTCAGCATTTCCTGCTCGTCCTTGCAACGCACGATGGTCGACACCGGGCCGAACACTTCGTCTTCCAGCGCCGGGTTGGCGAGGAAAGTCTGCGCATCGGTCACGAACAGCGCCGCGCGAGCCTGCGTCGGGCCGCTTGCGTCGACACCGCGCGCCACTGCCTCGACGCCCCTGGTCGCCGCCAGCTTGCTTTCGCCGTCCTGATAAGCGGCGTGAATGCCCGCGGTCAGCATGGTTTGAGCCGGCTTGCCGCTCAGTGCTTCCGACGCCGTCGCGACGAAGCCCTTCAGCGCGTCGCTGTCGAGAACGATCGCGAGACCCGGGTTGGTACAGAACTGACCCGCGCCGAGCACGAGCGAATCGACGAAACCGCGCGCGATGCTGTCGCCGCGTTGCGCCAGCGCGTTCGGCAGAATGAACACGGGGTTGATGCTGCTCATCTCCGCGTAGACCGGAATCGGCTCGGCACGCGCCGCGGCGACGCGCATCAGCGACGTGCCGCCCGCGCGCGAGCCGGTGAAGCCGACCGCCTTGATCGCCGGATGCGCGACCAGCGCTTCACCGACCAGATTGCCCGCGCCGACGATCATCGAGAACACGCCTTCAGGCAGGTCCATTTCCTGCGCGACGCGCTGGATCACACGGCCGACCATTTCCGACGTGCCGAGGTGTGCGCGGTGCGCCTTCACGACGACCGGGCAACCGGCCGCGAGCGCTGCCGCCGTATCGCCGCCCGCCACCGAGAACGCGAGGGGGAAGTTGCTGGCGCCGAACACCGCGACCGGGCCGAGCGCGATCTTCTGCATACGCAGATCCGAGCGCGGCAGCGGCTTGCGCTCCGGCAGCGGCGAGTCGAGCGTCGCGGCGAGCCATTGGCCGGCGCGCACGACTTGTGCGAACAGCTTGAGCTGGCCGGTGGTACGGCCGCGCTCGCCTTCGAGACGCGCCTTCGGCAGACCCGACTCCTGGTGCGCGCGCTCGATCAGCGCATCGCCCAGCGCCGTGATGCCGTCGGCGATGCGCTCGAGAAACTCGGCGCGCACCGTCAGCGGCAACGCCCGGTACGGGTCGAACGCCTGTTGCGCCAGTTCGCACGCGCGCTCAACCTGAGCGACGCCGCCGCTGCCGAAAACCGGCTCGGCGATCTCGGACCCCGTGGCGGGATTGACCGCGTGCAATGGTTGTTCCTCGCCGCGCACTGCCTGGCGGCCGATCAGCATTTCGCCGGTAATAGACATTTTCGCTTTCCTTAAGTGAAGGCCTTAGATATAAGTCATCCTACAACATGAGAGGCCTACCGCGCAACCTGAAACGCCTGTCCGGCGGGGAATTCGGGTTTACGTGGCGGTTACAACCCATGGGGTCAATGCTACTCTGAGAGCAAGACATACGACGACTTATAACACCTCGCATAGCCGTCGTCGGACTCGCCCGATCCATTGCCGTTCGAGGAGATACCCATGCCGTCTGTCACGCCCTACGAGGCCTTACCCAATCGCTTCCGGCGCGCGGTTTGCGCCGGTGAAACCCAGATCGGCTGCTGGGCGTCGCTCGCCAGTCCGGTCGTCACGGAACTGCTGGGCGGCATCGGTTTCGACTGGATGCTGCTCGACGCCGAGCACGCGCCCAACGACGTGCTCACGCTGATCCCCCAGCTGATGTCGCTCAAGGACAGCGCCAGCGCGCCGGTTGTGCGGCCGCCGGCCAACGACAGCGTGTTCATCAAGCGGCTGCTGGACAGCGGCTTCTCCAACTTCCTCGTGCCCTTCATCGAAAGTGCCGACGACGCGGCCCGCGCGGTCGCCGCGACGCGCTATCCGCCCCAGGGCATTCGCGGCGTGTCGATGAGCCATCGCGGCAACCGTTATGCGGCCGTGCCCGACTACTTCGACATCGCCAACGACAACGTCTGCGTGATCGTACAGATCGAGAGCCGCAAGGCCGTCGACGCGATCGACGAGATCCTCGCGGTGGACGGCGTCGACGCGGTGTTCGTCGGCCCGTCCGACCTCGCGGCCGGCTACGGCCGCCTCGGCAACGCCAGCCATCCGGACGTGCAACAGGCGATCGCGCACGTTTTCGAGCGCGCGCAGGCGGCCGGCAAATCGAGCGGCATTCTCGCACCGGTGCAGGCCGACGCGGAACGCTATCTGTCGCTGGGCTGCCGCATCATTGCGGTGTGCGCGGACATGGGCATGTTGAAAAACGCCGCACAGACGGTTCAGAAACACTTCATGCAGAAACCGGCGGGCCAGGCCTGAACCCCGGCGCCAAGCCAGACACGGGCAGCGGCACGGCCGCCATGACATCTTCGGAGCATTCCATGCAAAAAGCAGGCTTTATCGGACTCGGCATCATGGGCAAGCCCATGGCCGCCAACCTTCTCAAGAATGGCGTCGCGCTGGCCGCGTTCACGCGCAGCGGTGTGCCCGACGAACTCACCCAGGCTGGCGCGATCGCGTGCGACAGCCCCGCCGCGGTCGCCGCGCAGGCCGACGTGATCTTCATCATGGTGCCGGACACGCCGGACGTCGAACGCGTGCTGTTCGGCGACGAGGGCGTGGCCAGCGCCTTGCGCGCGGGACAAACGGTGGTCGACATGAGCTCGATCTCGCCGATGGCCACCCGCGAATTCGCCGCGCGCGTGCGCGAGCGCGGCGCGGACTATCTGGACGCGCCGGTGTCGGGCGGCGAGGTCGGCGCCAAGGCCGGCTCGCTGACCATCATGGTGGGCGGCGAAACCGCGACCTTCGACAGCGTCAAGCCGCTCTTCGACATGATGGGCAAGAACGTCACGCTGATCGGCGCGGTCGGCGCGGGTCAGGTGTGCAAGGTGGCCAATCAGGTGATCGTCGCCGCAACGATCGAAGCGGTCGGCGAGGCGCTGCTGCTCGCGTCGAAGGCCGGCGTCGATCCTGCGCGCGTGCGCGAAGCGCTGATGGGTGGCTTCGCGTCGTCGCGCATTCTCGAAGTGCACGGCGAGCGCATGACCAAACGCAGCTTCGATCCGGGCTTCCGCATCGAACTGCATCAGAAGGACCTGAACCTCGCGCTGTCGACCGCGCAGGCGCTCGGCGTATCGCTGCCGAACACCGCCACCTGCCAGGCGCTGTTCAATGCGTGCGTCGCGCATGGCGGCAAGGCGTGGGACCACTCCGCGATGGTGCGCGCGCTCGAAGTGCTCGCCAATCACGAAATCGGCCAACAGCCCGCTTAATACCGCACGTTCCTGCGCGCCGTTCCGTCGGCTCCATGCAGATGGCGCCGTGGAACGGCGGGCGCTCACCCTCGTGCGTGTGAGTCCATGGCCGTTGTCGTCCGCTCTTTACAAATGTTAAGGATCACTACCGGTCGTGATTCTTGCTGTGGCAAAACGATACCGGCGACGGTCGTCCCCATCATCACCCACGACTACTGACAACGCCCGCAAAGGGCAAGGAGACATCCATGACAACCCGGCATAAAAATAACGGCCAACGGAACGCATCGAGAAACCGCCAGCAGTGCGAACCGCACTCGCCCGCACGCCGCGCATTCATCGTGCTGGCTGGCACGTCCGCGGGCGCGACCCTGCTCGGCGGCCTGTCCGCTTGCGGCAGCTCCATCAACGATTCGCCCGCCACGCCAGGCGCACCGCCCGTGGTGCAGGACCCGATCTGGGGCTCGTCGGGCGCGGCTACGCAGATCATCGCGTCGTTGCAAGGCATCAACCAGTCGATGTTCCCCGCGCGCGACTATCTGGTCACCCAGTACGGCGCGCAGCCCTGCTCCGTGATCGCCGCGAGCAATCCGTACACGGGCTCGGCATCGCTCACGAGCCCCGGCTCGGAACAGACCAACGCCGCCAGTTCGTTCGATTCCCGGCCCGCGTTTCTCGCCGCGATCCAGGCCTGCAACGCAGCCGGCGGTGGTCGCGTGGTCGTGCCGGCGGGCACGTGGTATTGCGCAGGCCCGATCGTCCTGCTCAGCAATGTGAACTTCCACCTGAGCGCGAACTGCACGATCTACTTCAGCCCGAATCCCGCCGACTACGCGAAGGACGGCCCGGTGAACTGCGGCGCCAACGGCAACCTGTTTTATAGCCGCTGGCAGGCAAACGATTGCCTCAACTACGGCTCGCCGGTTTACGCGCGCAACCAGACCAACATCGCACTGACCGGTGAAGACGCCACCTCGGTGCTCAACGGCCAGGCGATGACGCCGTTCGCCGGCACCGGCAACACCGCCACCTGCTGGTGGACCTTTAAAGGATCGAACGGCGCGTACGGGTGCGTGAACTCGACGACGCCGTCGCAAGTGTCGATCAATTCGAACAACGTCGATCTGCGCACCGCGGTGCCGGGCATTTCCGACGCGCTCTATGCGCAGCTCACGAGCCCCACCACGCCGTGGCAAGAGGACGCGAACTACTTGCCCGCGCTGTCGGAGGCGGGCGTGCCGATCGAGAAGCGGATCTTCGGCATCGGGCACTACCTGCGTCCGTGCATGGTCGAATTCCTCGGCTGCACCAACGTGCTGATGGAGAACTACACGACCAACAACACACCGTTCTGGCAGCATCATCCGACCGATTGCAAGAACGTCGTGATCCGCGGCGTGACGACCAACAGCGTCGGCCCGAACAACGACGGCTTCGATCCGGATGCGTGCGACAACGTGCTGTGCGATGGCGTGACCTTCAACACCGGCGACGATTGCATCGCGATCAAATCCGGCAAGGATCTCGACACGCAGTACGGCCCCGCGCAAAACCACGTGATCCAGAACTGCACGATGAATAGCGGCCACGGCGGCATCACGCTCGGCAGCGAAATGGGTGGCGGCGTGCAGAACATCTACGCACGCAATCTGCGGATGCTCAACCAGAACTGGGCGACCAATCCGCTGAACATCGCGATTCGCATCAAGACGAACATGAATCGCGGCGGCTTCGTGAAGAACTTCTACGTCGATACGGTCACGCTGCCCAACGGCGTCGCGCTGAAAGGCTCGGGCTACGGCAGCGCGTTGCTGGCCGGCAGTCCGATCAACGGCACGGTGCCGCTCGGCGTGGTCACGGCGACGGCGGCCAATCCGTCGGCGGCGCAAGGCGGCCTGATCACGTTCGATTGCGACTACCAGCCCGCCAACGACGCGATCCGCACCCGTCCGGCGGTCGTGCAGAACGTCAACATCTCGAACGTGCAGGCGAGCAACGTGACACTCAACGGCGTAACGGGTTCGTGCTTTCAGGCGATCGTCGCGCAAGGGCCGGTCGCGTTCGACTACAACGGCTCGACACCGGCGCCGACGGTGCCGGCGATCACCGGCGTCACGATCTCGAACTGCAACCTGGGCACGGCGGTCTGCGCGGGACCGGCCAGCGCGAGCACGCCGGGCCCGATTTACGCGTACAACGTCAACGGCATTGCGTTGAACAACGTGGTGATCGGCTCGACGACCTACAACACGACGGTGGTCGATCAGCGGTAAAAGCGTGAATGTCGCGGGGTGAGCGCGCGCGGATATCGTTTGCTCTTTGCCCCGCGCGCTGACGCGACGATCGGCTGCTCGCACGGCCACTCGTTCACGCCTTCAGCCCGCGAAGCCGCAACACAACAGACAGGCAAAAAAAAAGCCGC
Source organism: Paraburkholderia sp. RAU2J (assembly GCF_003634845.1). Lineage (NCBI taxonomy): Bacteria > Pseudomonadati > Pseudomonadota > Betaproteobacteria > Burkholderiales > Burkholderiaceae > Paraburkholderia > Paraburkholderia sp. RAU2J. The sequence goes on along the minus strand of NZ_RBXG01000002.1, from coordinate 1,429,015 downwards.
TCCGAAGAGCGGCTTTTTTACACGCAAGCGGGCGCGAAGCCCGCCGCGAAATCAGTCTTCCAGCAGCGACAGGTCGCGCACCGCACCCTTGTCAGCCGACATCACCAGCTTCGCATACGCCTTCAGTGCAGCCGACACCTTGCGCGGACGCGGCTTGGCGGGCTTCCACCCCTTTGCGTTCTGCGCTTCGCGGCGGCTCGCCAGTTCCTCGTCGGACAGCAGCACGTTGATCGTACGGTTCGGAATGTCGATGCGGATCTTGTCGCCATCGCGCACGAGGCCGATCGCGCCGCCCGCCGCCGCTTCCGGCGAGCAGTGGCCGATCGACAGGCCCGACGTGCCGCCCGAGAAGCGGCCATCTGTCAGCAGCGCACAGGCTTTGCCGAGACCCTGCGACTTGATGTAGCTCGTCGGATAGAGCATTTCCTGCATGCCCGGGCCACCCTTCGGACCTTCGTAACGCACGATCACGACATCACCGGCCTTGACCTTGCCGGCGAGGATGTTCTCCACCGCCTCGTCCTGCGATTCGGTCACGTGAGCCGAGCCCTCGAACACGAGGATGCTCTCGTCGACGCCCGCGGTCTTCACCACGCAGCCGTCGAGCGCGATGTTGCCCGTCAGCACCGCAAGGCCGCCTTCCTTCGAGAACGCATGCTCGTACGAGCGGATGCAGCCCTCGGCGCGATCGAGATCGAGACTCGGCCAGCGCGTGTTCTGGCTGAACGCGACCTGGGTCGGCACGCCGGCCGGGCCCGCCATGTAGAAGGTACGGACCGCGTCGTCCTGAGTGCGGACGATGTCCCACTGATCCAACGCGTCCTTCAGCGTTGCCGCATGCACCGTCGGCACGTCGGTGTGCAGCTTGCCGGCGCGGTCCAGCTCGCCGAGGATGGCCATGATGCCGCCCGCGCGATGCACGTCTTCGATGTGGTACTTGTTAGTGTTCGGCGCCACCTTGCACAACTGCGGCACGATGCGCGACAGGCGGTCGATGTCGGTCATGGTGAAGTCGATGTCCGCTTCGCGCGCGATCGCCAGCAGGTGCAGGATCGTGTTGGTCGAGCCGCCCATCGCGATATCGAGCGTCATCGCGTTTTCGAATGCCTTGAAGCCCACCGCGCGCGGCAGAATGCTCGCCTCTTCCTGCTCGTAGTACTGGCGGGCCAGTTCGACGATGCGGCGGCCGGCGCGCTTGAAGAGCTGCTCGCGGTCCGCGTGCGTGGCGACCACCGTGCCGTTGCCCGGCAGCGAGAGGCCCAGCGCTTCGGTCAGGCAGTTCATCGAGTTGGCCGTGAACATGCCCGAGCACGAACCGCAGGTCGGGCAGGCAGAGCGTTCCACCTCGGCCACGTCGGCGTCGGAATAGGCCTTGTCGGCGGCGATCACCATCGCGTCCACGAGGTCGAGCTTCTTGAACTCGATGGTGCCGGTTTTCGGATTGGCGAGGCGCGTCTTGCCGGCTTCCATCGGGCCGCCGGACACGAAGATCACCGGAATGTTCAGGCGCATCGCGGCCATCAGCATGCCGGGGGTGATCTTGTCGCAGTTGGAGATGCACACCATCGCATCGGCGCAATGCGCATTGACCATGTACTCCACCGAATCCGCGATGATGTCGCGGCTCGGCAGCGAATACAGCATGCCGTCGTGGCCCATCGCGATGCCGTCATCGACCGCGATGGTATTGAATTCCTTGGCTACGCCGCCGGCGGCTTCGATTTCGCGTGCGACGAGCTGACCCAGGTCCTTCAGGTGCACATGGCCGGGCACGAACTGGGTGAACGAATTGACCACCGCAATGATCGGCTTCGAGAAGTCTTCGTCTTTCATGCCGGTGGCACGCCACAGGGAGCGCGCCCCCGCCATGTTGCGGCCGGCGGTGGAGGTTTTGGAACGGTATGCGGGCATCGTGGTTGTTGGAGAAATATCGCTGAAAAGAAGCGGGCCAAGGGAATAGAGGCCCCTCGCGCGCCCGTGCGAACAACCTTGTGAGCCGTGCTCCGGGCAAAACTCGGCAATTATCCCACAGCACTAGATGCTGTGCGGCTCAAGCGTGCCGCGCGGCCCCGCGTATGCGGCGTCGGTTGACGCGTGCGCGTGACGGATCGGATGGCTTTTTGATGACCTGTTTCGTTTTCCTCGCGCCAATGCATACGACGCGCCGCGCCGTGCGTCCGGAAAGAAGCGCCGCGTTGCCACAGCCGCGTGAAGCTCGCACGCCGCGCCCGAAAAAAAACGGCGCCTCAGTGAAGAAGGCGCCGTTGCTGCATGACCTGTCAAGCTGGATATTCCGCCGAATCACACCGGCGGAACTCGCCATCACTTACTTGGCGGCGACCACGCCACCGGCGCCGGACCAGCGCGGCTCGGGCGCCTTGTCGCTGCTTTTCGCGAGCAGGCACACCACGGCGGCGGCGATCAGATCGAACACGGCCAGCACGACGAACAGCGGGCTGTAACCGATCTGCGTGACCAGCACGCCGAACAGCATCGTGAACGCCGCGGCGCCCAGATAGCCCGCCATGCCGCCCATGCCGGTCGCGGTCGCGACTTCGTTCTTGCCGAACATGTCGGACGTGATCGCGTACAAGGCGCCGGACAAGGTCTGATGCGCAAAGCCACCGACGCACAGCAGCGCCACCGCCATATACGGACTTTGCACCAGCCCGACACACGCCGGTCCGATCATGCACAGCGCGCCGACGACGAACACCATCTTGCGCGACGTGAACAGCGACACCTTCGCGTACTTATGGAACAGCGGGCTCAGATAGCCGCCGAGCACGCAGCCGATATCGGCGGCGAGGAACGGCATCCATGCGAACATCGCGACTTCCTTCAGGTTCATGTGACGCTCGGTCATCATGTACAGCGGAATCCACGCGTTGAAGGTCTGCCACGCCGGTTCCGACAGAATGCGCGGAATGCCGATCGCCCAGAAATCGCGGCTGCCCAGCATCGCGCGCCAGTTGCGCTTGGGTGCGCCGGCCTCGGAGTGCTTCGCTTCCTGGCCGCTCAGAATGTAGTCGCGCTCGGTGGCGCTCAGCATCTTCTGCTTGCGCGGATGTTTGTACATCACCATCCACACCGCGCTCCACACCATGCCCGCCACGCCGACGATCACGAACGCCAGTTGCCACTGTCCGCGCAACAGCGCCCAGACCACCAGCGGCGGCGCCAGCAACGCGCCGATCGACGAGCCGATGTTGAACCAGCCGATCGCCACCGACCGCTCTTTCGCCGGGAACCATTCGCTGGTCGCTTTCACGCCGGCCGGAATGCCCGCCGCTTCAGCGAGGCCGAGCAGGCCGCGGAAGAACGCGAGACTGCGCCAGCCCGTCGCCCACGCGGCGGCGGCACAGGCCAGCGACCAGGCGAGCGCGAACGCCGCGAAGCCGAGCTTGGTGCCGACCGTGTCGAGCACGAAGCCCGCGACCGGCTGCATGAACGCATAGCAAAGCTGCCACGCGACGACCACGTGAGCGTACTGCTCGGTGGTGATGTGGAGGTCTTTCATCAGCGTCGGCGCGGCGACCGACAGCGTATTGCGCGCGAGGTAATTGATGATGAGCCCGGCCGCGACCAGGCTGACCATCCACCAGCGGATGCCCTTGACTTTCATGACTGCGTCTCCTCGTGATGCCAGGCCAGTCAGACCGGCCGTGCCGCCGTGGCGGCCGAAGCGTCCGGGCCGCCGTCTTCGCGCGAATAATCGATGCCGACAAAGGCGCCGCCCTGGAAGCGTTGGCCAAAAGCGTCGAGCGGATTCGGGCGCGCCAGAATTTCAGCGGCGTAGTCCTCGGCGTTCTGGGTCGGCTGATAGCCGAAACGCGCGGCGCCGCTGTTGTCCCACCAGCTGCGCGTATTGGCCGACACGCCCCAGATGGTCAGGAAGCCGACGTTTTCGGCCTCGACGCAGCGGTCGAGGAAGTGCATCAGATCGCGATGGCCGAACCACGTGCTCAGGTGACGCGGCTCGGTCGGGCGTTCGACGCAACTGCCGATGCGCACGCACACGCTTTCGATGCCGTGCTTGTCCCAATACATTCTGGCGAGCGCTTCGCCCCACACCTTGCTCAGGCCGTAGAAACCGTCCGGGCGCAGTTCGCAGTCGAGGCTGAGCTTTTCGGTGACCGGATACATGCCGATCGCGTGATTCGAGCTGGCGAACACGATGCGCTTCACGCCGTGACGGCGCGCGCCTTCGTACACCTCCACCAGACCGCGCAGATTGTTCTCGATGATTTCCGGCAGCGGCCGCTCGACGCTCGTGCCGGCGAAGTGGATCAACACGTCCACGCCTTCGAGCAGACGATCGACGACCGCCGGATCGCGCAGGTCGCCGTGCATCACGTCCTCGCCTTCGACGAGGGGTGTCAGGGCCTTCGAGCCTGCTGCCGAACGCAGCGGCGTGCCGCGCGCAATCATGGCGGCGCGTACGACGGCGCCGAGCTGGCCGCCGGCGCCACTCAGGGCAATCTTTTTCATAGGGGTTCCTTTCCTGCGTGGACTGCGCCGCGCGCGATCGAACTTGGGGGCAGCTAGCGGTGCAGCGCCGGTAATGCCGCCTGCATAACGCACGCTAGTTGTACGATAACGTACTATCAACGATGCCCGAGCGGATTTCAACCAGGCATTTACCCCTAGTCTGGCCCACTATCGAAACGCCTTTCCTTGATAAACAAGCAACTAGCCCCGTTCAATTTATAAGACGTCGTATAACACCGGCTAAACTTTTTTCTTTCGATGCCGTAATTCGCGGCACGCGCACCGAACCGCCGGCGCAGCCGCGCGCAAGCACGCGTAGACTTGCCCCTTGTGCATCAGCGAATCACCGCGCCGCCGCCGTCACGTTATCGACGCGGCCTTCGAGCCTGCATCATTTCAGCGCCGCACGTCACCATGCCCAACGCCCACTCCACCGTGCAATCCGTCGCCGTGCCGGTCGAATCCGCGGTCACGCGTCTGTACCACGCGCCGGATCTCGCCGACGCGTACGCGGTCCGCCTACCCGACAACGCCATCGACAATCCGGAATTGCTGGCGCGCTTTGTTTTCGCGCATCAGGCGGGATGGGTCGGCAGGTTGATGGAGCTGCGCGATGCGCTGGTCGCGCGCTTCGGACTCAAGACGTCGAAGCAGTTGCGCGCGCAAGCGGCGGGCCGCTCGCGGGAGCATGTGGACATCTTCAGGATCTACACGCGCAGCGCGCACGAAATCATCCTCGGCGAGAACGACAGTCATCTGGACTTCCGGGTGTCGGTGCTGCAGCAAACCCGTGAGACGCGGGACGGCCGTTCGCGCTATCTGGTACTGTCCACGGTCGTGCATTGCCACAATGGGCTCGGGCGCTTCTATATTCTCGCGATCGCGCCGTTCCACCGGATGGTGGTGCGCTCGGCATTGCGGCGAGCGGCGCGGATGGGCTGGCCGACTGCGTGAGGGAGGTTGGAAGTTGAGGCTTTCGCGGCGCGGCGCGCCGCTCATCACGCGCCCGCGCCGCCTCTTCTCACGCACTCGCGTGCGTCACCGCATCATCACGCGCCGATGAACTCCAGCAGATCGGCATTCACCTTGTCCGCCTCGACGGTGCACATGCCGTGCTGGCCGCCCGCATAGACCTTGAGCGTCGCGTCCTTCACGATCTTCGCGGTCTGGCGGCCCGCTGCATCGATCGGCACGATCTGGTCGTCGTCGCCATGCAGCACCAGCGTCGGCACGTCGATCTTCTTCAGATCCTCCGTGTAGTCGACTTCGGAGAACTGCTTGATGCAGTCGTACAGGCCTTTGATCGAGCCAGCCATCCCCTGCGCCCAGAACGAGTCGATCACCCCTTGCGACACCTTCGCGTTCGGCCGGTTGTAGCCGTAGAACGGCAGCGCCAGGTCCTTGAAAAACTGCGAGCGGTCATCGACCACGCCCTTGCGGATTCCGTCGAACACGTCGATCGGCGTGCCGTTCGGATTGTTGTCGGTCTTCAGCATCAGCGGCGGCACCGCGCCGATCAGCACGGCCTTCGCGACGCGCTGCGTGCCATGCCGGCCGATGTAGTGCGCGACTTCCCCGCCACCGGTCGAATGGCCGACGAGCGTCGCGTCCTTCAGGTCGAGGTGTTCGATCAGCGCGGCGAGATCGTCGGCATAGGTATCCATGTCGTTGCCTTCCCACGGCTGCTCCGAGCGGCCGTGCCCGCGACGGTCGTGCGCGATCACCCGAAAGCCCTTGCTGCCGAGAAACAGCATCTGCGCGTCCCATGCATCCGCGGTCAACGGCCAGCCGTGCGAGAACACGACCGGGCGACCCTTGCCCCAGTCCTTGTAGAAAATTGCGGTACCGTCTTTCGTCTTGATCGTGCTCATCTGTTGACTCCTGGTGGATGAAGTCTGCCGTCGCCGGCAGGTGGATGAAGCCTGCTGTGAAACCATGACGCGGCGCATGACAGGACGCCCTTTCTGCACGGCCTGCCCTGCACTGGCTGTTCATGACGGATTCGCGACACGCACCGCGGGTTCGCTCGCGGCGTGTCAACGTGACTGTTCGAAACGGATAACGGGAATGACGACTTGATGGCTACGCGGCGCGCGTGTCGCTCGAGCGTGCGCTTGCTCGATAACGCCGACAACCGGCTGTTTGCATGGTAGAGGCAAACCGATTCATTGGCTAGCCGATGAACCGGTGGAAGTCGGTTCCGGCTAGGCTGATTGTCGGTTGAAAACGGGTCGGGGCCGGTCGTGATGCGCCGTTTGCGGGGCGAGTTGTGCGGGGGTTGCCCGCACTGACTGCGGCCGTTGCGCCCGAGCCGCACGTACGCAGTGTCGCGGGTGGGAAACCGGGCGATCGAACGGTCGGCAGACCGGCATTCGCCGCAACCCCCGCCCCAACGCCGACAACCTATTCCACCTGCTCCTGCTGCTCCTGCACTTCGATCGCCTGCTTCACACGCAGCAATTGCGCGGCATGCGCCTGCTGATCTTTCTGGATGCGCTCGGTCGGCCCCACCACCGACAGCCCGTACCACTCGCCCCCGAGTCTCACCGCCACCGCAATCGCCGACAGCTCCGGCGCACTCTCGCCAAGATTCGCGCACCAGCCCTGTGCCCGCGCCGCCGCCGCTTGCGCGACGAGCGCGGGCAGATCAGCCACCGTCGCCGCCGTAAAACGTTCGAACCACAGCTGCGCACCGAGCGCCTGCTGCGCGCCCGCGTCCAGTTCGCCGAAAATCGCCTTGCCGATCGAGTTCGCATACAAGGGCCGCAACTCGCCGGGTGCCCGCGAGTAGCGAATCGCCTTGGTCGACTCCACGACGTCGAGATACACCACGTCGGTGCCTTGAATCTTGCCGAGCACCGCGGTCTCGCCGCTCGCGTCGCGCAACTCGATGAGGCGCGGATGCACGATCTCGACCACCGGATCGACCGCATTGATCGCGCTGGCGAGCATCTGCAAGCGCCGCGTCGGATAGTAGCCGCCGCGCTTCCTCACCTCGACCAGATAGCCGCGGCTCACCAGCGTGCGCGCCAGCGCGAGACAGCTCGACACCGGCACGTTCAGCAACCGCGCGAGTTCGGTAAGCGGCAGCGGCCGTTGCTCGGCGGCGAACAATTCGAACAGATCCAGCGTGCGGGCAACGAGTTTGACATCCATGGCGGTCGGGAGATACGTCAATACGACTTCGGCAGGCCCAGCACTTTCTCCGCGATGAAACACAGAATCATCTGCGGACTCACGGGCGCGAGCCTCGGAATCATACACTCCCGCAAATACCGTTCGACGTGATATTCCTTCGCGTAGCCCATCCCGCCGAGCGTGGCGATCGCGGTCTGGCACGACTGGAACGCGGCTTCCGCGGCGAGGTATTTGGCGGCGTTGGCTTCGGCGCCGCACGGCTTGCCGGCGTCGTACAGCGAGGCCGCCTTGAACACCATCAGGTTGGCCGCTTCGAGCTGCATCCACGCCTGCGCGAGCGGATGCTGGATCGCCTGGTTCTGGCCGATCGGCCGGCCGAACACGATGCGCTCGCTCGCGTACTGCGTCGCGCGCCGCAACGCCGCCTGGCCGAGACCGACCGCTTCGGCGGCAATCAGGATCCGCTCCGGATTCAGCCCGTGCAGCAGATAGCGGAAACCCGCGCCTTCGTCGCCGATGCGGTCTTCGAGCGGCACGCGCAGATCGTCGATGAACAGCATGTTCGAATCGACCGCCTTGCGGCCCATCTTCTCGATCTCGCGCACTTCCACGCGCTCGCGATCGAGGTCGGTATAGAACAGCGTGAGACCGTCGGTCGGCTTGGCGCATTGCTCCAAAGGCGTGGTGCGCGCGATGATCAGCATTTTGTTCGCGACCTGCGCGGTCGAGATCCAGATCTTGCGGCCGCTCAGCACGTAGTGGTCGCCGTCGCGCATAGCCTGGGTTTTCAGATGCGTGGTGTCGAGACCGGCGTCGGGTTCGGTCACCGCGAAGCAGGCCTTGTCGCGGCCTTCGATCAGCGGCGGCAGAAAGCGCCGCTTCTGCGCGTCGTTGCCGAACACCTGCACCGGGTTTAGACCGAAGATGTTCATATGCACCGCCGACGCGCCCGACAACCCGGCGCCCGAGCCGCTGATCGTGCGCATCATCAGCGCGGCTTCGGTCATGCCGAGCCCCGCGCCGCCATACTCCGGCGACATCGCGATGCCAAGCCAGCCCGCCTCGGCCAACGTGCGGTGGAAGTCGTGCGGAAAACCGCCTTCGCGATCTTTCGCAAGCCAGTACTCGTCGTCGTAACGTTCACAGAGTTTTTCGATGGCGGCCTGGATCGACTGCTGGTCGTCGGTGAATTCGAAGTTCATGGCAATGTCCTGTGGAATATCTGCGCGTCACGAAGCGCGCTCGGCATGCTCGGCGCACACGGCGCGCGACGCTGCGCGCTCATAACGGAAATACGCTGACCAGCACCGCGGTAAAAACCATGATGACGGTGGCGGCGAAAAGAAACGGAATCGTGAACTTCTGATGCTCGGCGAGTTCGACGCCGGTCAGCCCGACGATCAGAAACGTCGCGGGCGTCAGCGGGCTGACCGGAAAGCCGGTCGTCATCTGCCCGAGCAAGGCGGCTTGCGCCATCTGGATCGGCGGCACGCCGAGCAGCTTGCCGCTTTCCGCGAGAACCGGCAGGATGCCGAAATAAAACGAGTCGGGATCGAACAACAAGCTGAGCGGCATCGACACGAGCCCGAGCACGAACGGCATGTGGCGCGCATGCTCGACCGGCACGTGCTGCACCATGACCTGCGCCATCGCCGTGAGCATGCCGGTGCCCGACATGATGCCGGTGAACGCGCCCGCCGCGAGCAGCACGCTCGCCATCATCAGCGCGGCCTTCGCGTGCGCGTCGATGCGCTCGCGCTGCTGCCTGACGTCCGGATAGTTGATGATCAGCGCCGCGACCGTGCCGAGCATGAACATCACGATCGGATCGACGATGCCCCACACCAGCGTGACCAGCACGACCAGCGTCAAGAGAATGTTGATCCAGAAACGGCCGGGGCGCCGCAACGCCTGCTCCGCCGCGCTCAACTCGCGCGGCGTCACCGCGACCGACGCGGCACTCGCGCGATCGAGGCCGAGACGCTTCTCTTCACGCTTGCCGAGCATGTACGCCGTGCCGAACACGAAGATCAGGCCGACGATCTGCACCGGAATCATCGGATAGAAGATCACCGTGCCGGGAATGTGCAGCGCGGCCGACGCGCGCAGCATCGGCCCCACCCACGGCAGAAAATTCACGCCCGCAGCCATCGAGGTGACGCAAGCGAGAATCCGCTTGTCGATGCCGAGACGCGTGTACAGCGGCAACATCGCCGGTAGCGTCACGAGGAAGGTCACCGCGCCGGAGCCGTCGAGATGAATCAGCAGCGCGAGCAAGGCCGAGCCCATCACGATGCGTGTCGGATGACAGCCGACCACCCGCAGCACGCCATTGATGATCGGATCGAGCATGCCCGCATCCGTGAGGATGCCGAAGAATAGAATCGCAAATACGAACATGCCCGCCACCGGGCCGATATTCTGCACCCCGTGCACGATGTACTTGCCCGTCGTGAGCCCGAAGCCCGCCACGAGCGCGGCCACGATCGGCACGACGATCAACGCGACGAGCGGCGACAGGCGCTTCGTGATGATCAGCCCGAACAGCGCGACGATCGCGACCGTGCCGATCAGCGCGAGCATTGGAAGGCTCCTTGTATGCGGCCGATTCCGTCATCGGCGGGTGCTGCGGAAGTTGCCGGCGAGCGCCGTCCTGCATGATTCATGCACATGCTGTCTCCTTCGCGGCATGGGGCCGCGCTGTGTTGTAGCGAGAGGGAAAGCCGGTGAAGCGCAAGCCGCCCCAGGCAGATTCAAACCGACGGCGGCGTCAGCCGTCCGCCGGCGGCGTGCCGAAGACCTGCCCGGCGTGCTCGTTCAGCGCGGGCGGCACACTGCGATAGGTGGCAGGCGTACGGCTTAGCTTGATCGGCGACGCAATGCCTTTGTAGGAGCCCAACTCGACCCGCATCGCGCGATGCGCCGTGTGCGGATGCTCCAGCGCCGCGCCGAGGCCGAGCACCGGTGCGCACGGCACGCCGCGCCGGATCAGCGTATCGGCGAGCAGTTCGCCCTCCCATTCGGCAAAGCGCGCCTCCAGCTCCGCGCGCAATTCGCGGCGATGCGCGCTGCGCTCCCGGTTGCTCGCGAAACGCGCATCGGCGGGCAGAGACGGTGCGTCGATCACCGCGCACAGTTGCGCGAACTGCGCGTTGTTGCCGACCGCCAGAAAAATATCGACGCTGCCGGTGTGGAACATGTCGTACGGCGTGATGTTCGGATGCGCGTTGCCGCTGCGTTGCGGCTCGTTGCCCGAGTAGAACCAGTTCGGCGTATGCGGATGCAGGATCGACAAGGCGCTATCGAACAGCGTCGATTCGACGAACTGGCCGCGTCCGCTCGTCTGACGTTCGCGCAGCGCCATCAGAATGCCGAGCGCCGCGTTCAGTCCCGTGACGAGGTCGACGATCGGCACGCCGATGCGCAACGGCGCGCCGCCCGCTTCGCCGTTCACGCTCATCAGCCCGGTGAGGGCCTGCACCGCCGCGTCGTAGCCTGGCAATGCGCCGAGCGGCCCGTCCGCGCCGAAACCCGACACGCGGCAATGCACGAGCCGGGGAAAACGCGCCTGCAACGCGTCGTAGCCGAGTCCCCAGCGCTCCAGTGTGCCGATCTTGAAGTTTTCGACCAGCACGTCGGCAGTGTCGAGCAGATGCAGCAGCTTCGCGCGTTCACTTTCCTGCGTCAGATCGAGCGCCACACCCCGCTTGTTGCGGTTCACGCCGAGGAAGTACGACGCCGTGTCGCCGTCGAACGGCGGACCCCAGGTGCGGGTTTCGTCGCCGTTGGGCGGCTCGACCTTAATGACGTCCGCGCCGTGGTCGGCGAGGATCTGCGTGCAATACGGACCGCCCAGCACGCGTGACAGATCGACGATGCGAAGGCCCGCGAGCGAACCTGGCGTGAGATTGAGCAAGGCTTGTCTCCTGTTGGCCGCCTCAGGGAGTAGCGGCCTTTAATTCCTGTGTGTGAATAAAACTTTATGCTCAGGAAATATCGAAGTCAAGCGGGTCGCGGGCAAACACCAGGGCCGAGACCCACGCGCAAAGGCGGGGGGGTGCATTGCTGCGGCGCGGTCTATTGACGCAGTTGCGGTGCGCACGCGCAGAATTCGCGCTCGAAGACAATCAGGAAAACTTGATATCCATCAACGGCTTGCCGTCAGAAAACACAAAATCAGCCTAAAACAAGGCGGTTTTTTGACGCACGTCGCGGCGCAGCAAAATTGTGCCCGATCTCCTACTCTTGCGCCATCTGCCAGCCGCAGTGCGCACCGACACCGGTCGACGCGCGTAGTCCGCTCCCGCGGCCATCACGCACAACACGCTCATGAACTCCGCAATATCGGCATTCGATCTCGCCCGCATTCAATTCGCGTTCACCGTCTCTTTTCACATCGTGTTTCCGGCGCTCAGCATCGGCCTCGCCAGTTTCATCGCCGTCCTCGAATGGCGCTGGCTGAAGACCGGCAAGGCGTACTACAAAGATCTTTGCCTGTTCTGGTCGAAGATCTTCGCAGTGGCCTTCGGCATGGGCGTCGTCTCCGGCGTCGTGATGAGCTATCAGTTCGGCACCAACTGGTCGGGCTTCTCCAGTTTCGCGGGCCCCGTCACCGGGCCGTTGCTGATGTACGAGGTGATGACCGCGTTCTTTCTCGAAGCGGGCTTCCTCGGCATCATGCTGTTCGGCTGGCAGCGCGTGAGTCCGCGCGCGCACTTCGGCGCCACGCTGATGGTCGCCATCGGCACGCTGATCTCGACCTTCTGGATTCTCGCTTCCAATAGCTGGATGCAAACGCCGCAAGGTTTCGAAGTCGTGAACGGGCACGTCGTGCCGCTCGACTGGTTCAAGATCATCTTCAATCCGTCGTTCCCGTACCGGCTCGCGCATATGGCGCTCGCGGCGTTTATCGTCGCGGGGCTGGTGGTGGCGGCCGTGGGCGCATGGCATCTGCTGCGCGGACGGCGCGATCCGGCCGTGAAGAAGATGTTCTCGATGGCGCTGTGGCTGCTGTTGATTCTCACGCCGATCCAGGCATTCGTCGGCGATCAGCACGGTCTGAACACGCGCGAATATCAGCCGGCGAAGATCGCCGCGATCGAAGGTCTGTGGGACACCGAAATTGGCGGCACCGCGCTGAACCTGTTCGGCATTCCCGATATGAAGGCGGAGACCACACGCTACGCGGTGTCGATTCCGCACCTGGGCAGCCTGATCCTCACGCATAGCTGGGACGGCGAGATTCGCGGCCTCAAGGAATTCCCGCCGCAGGATCGTCCGAACTCGACGGTGGTGTTCTGGAGCTTTCGCATCATGGCCGGCCTTGGCGTTCTGATGATCGTGATGTCGTTCGCCGCCTGGGTGCTGCGCCGCCGCGGACGTCTGTTCGAATCGAAGTGGTTCCAGCGCTTTGCCGTCGCGATGGGTCCGACCGGGTTCATCACGCTGCTGGCCGGCTGGGTCACCACCGAAGCGGGCCGCCAGCCGTGGGTCGTGTACGGCGTGATGCGCACCTCGCAGGCCGTGTCGCCGCTGACCGCGCAGCAGGTGGGCATCTCGTTGATGGCCTTCGTGGTCGTCTACTTCCTCGTGTTCGGCACTGGCATCTACTACATGCTCAAGCTGATGCGCTCGGGCCCGGCATTGCCGGGACACACGCCGCACGGCGTGCCGCGCCACGCGCCGAATCACACCGCGCGCCGCCCGCTGTCCGCCGCCGACCAGATGATCGACGCCGCGTAGCCTCCACCCTCACCCCAACCACTTGCGAGAAAGAAAATGGATGTAACCGTCGTGTGGGCCGCGATCATCGCGCTGGGCCTTTTCATGTACGTCGTGCTGGACGGCTTCGATCTGGGTATCGGCATCGTGTTCCCGTTCTTCCCCGACGAGAAGGAACGCAACCTGATGATGAACACCGTCGCGCCGGTGTGGGACGGCAACGAGACCTGGCTCGTGCTCGGCGGCGCCGCGCTGTTCGCGGTGTTTCCGGTGGTGTATTCGACCGTGCTGTCCGCACTGTATCTGCCGCTGATCTTCATGCTGGTGTGTCTGATCTTTCGCGGCGTGTCGTTCGAGATTCGCGCCAAGGCCAATCGCACGAAGCACCTGTGGGACCTCGCGTTTATCGGCGGCTCGGCGGGCGCGACGTTCTTCCAGGGCATCGTGCTGGGCGCGTTCCTGCAAGGCATTCCGGTGATCGACGGCGGCTATGCCGGCGACGCGTTCGGCTGGCTCACGCCGTTCAGCCTGCTCACGGGCCTCGGGCTCGTCGTCACGTATGCATTGCTCGGCTGCTGCTGGCTGGTGGCGAAGACCGAAGGCGATCTGCAACGACGGCTGCATCGCGTGGTATGGCCGCTCACGCTGATGCTGCTCGGCTTCATCGCGATGGTCAGCCTGTGGACGCCGCTGCAGGACCCGACGATCGCGCAGCGCTGGTTCCACGACAACCTTTTCTACCGCCTGTTGCCGGTGCCGTTCCTCGTCGCGGTCTGCGCGTTCCTGATGCATCGCGCGGTGCGTGCGCGACATCACAACACTCCGTTTATGCTCGCGCTGCTGCTCGTGCTGCTCGGCTACGCGGGGCTGCTGGTGAGCCTGTGGCCGTATGCGATTCCGTCGAGCATGACGCTGTGGGAAGCGGCCGCGCCGCGCGCGAGCCAGACCTTCACGCTGGTCGGCGCGGCGGTGATTCTGCCGATCATCATCGCCTATACGACGATGGGTTACTGGGTATTCCGAGGCAAGGTGCGCCATGACGACCAACATCACTATCACTAACCACAACGGCTCGAACGGCACGCCGGCCGGCTCCCCGCCGCGGCGGCGCAAACTGCCCGGCTGGTTGTGGTTCATCGCGCTGTGGTGCTTCGGCGTGGCCTCGGCGATGTCGCTCGGTTTCGCCTTCAAACTGCTGATGAATGCGACGTTATTTGCTGTCAAATAGACGCGGCCGGCACGCACTTTCATCCTCCGCGCATAACCTGTTCGATCTTGCGCGGAGAGATTCAAAAAAAGGCTCACGCGGCTCGTCTACGTAGCAAGCCGGAACCTATGCGCGGGAGACCTGCCTTACACATCACGTGACGCATCGAACCAGCCGGCGAGTACCCATAGCGCGCCTCCAGCGCGGCCAGCCGGAAGGCGCGCCGCGCCACCGATCGGCGCAGGAAACGCGGGGTAGCCGGCCATGATGCGGTTCACGAGGACAGAAGTAAAACGAGACCCCACAACGGTGGTAGTCCACAACGGGCAGGCCCGACTCGCGGAGACATCATGAAGTTTCTTGTGGCCGACGACCATGAACTGATCCGGCAAGGCGTCAAGGGCATGCTGCGCGGTTTCGATCCGGACGCCCAGTTCGATGAAGCCGATAGCTGGGAAACCCTCGCCACCGCCGCGCGGCCCGACGCCGATCACGATCTGGCGATCGTCGATCTGCACATGCCGGGCATGACCGGCGCGTCGTCGCTTGAGGTGCTGTTGAAGGCAAACCCGGCGCTACCGGTGGTCGTGCTGTCCGCCGAGGAATCGCCGGACGAAATGCGCGCGGTGCTGGCTGCCGGCGCGCTCGGCTTCGTGCCGAAGCGGCAGCCCGCGAGCGTGATGCTCAAGGCGATCGAACTCGTGCTGTCGGGTGGCGCTTACGTGCCGATGGAAGCGCTCAGTCTGCTCGGCTCGCGTGATGCGCAGGGGGCGGTGGCGGGCGCCGGTTCGGCTGCGCAATCCGCTGCACAAGCGGCGGCCGGTCAGGGCGGCGCCACGCTGACCGAGCCGATCACCCAGGTGCCGGCGTTGCAGCCGCATCAGCAGCATCTGCTGGAAAACTTGTCGCCACGTCAGCAGGACATCATGCGGCTCGTGCATCGCGGCTGGACCAACAAGATGATCGCTCGCGACCTGGGAGTCGCCGAGGGGACGGTCAAGGTGCATCTGTCGGTGATTTTCCGGGCGCTCGGCGTGCACAACCGGTCGACCGCGATTGCGGTGATCAACGGCTGGCTGGAGGCGGGGAAGACTTTGTAGGCCCGGGCTCGCCCACCCTGCCGTCCCTACTTCTGCGGTTCGCTCCCGGAGCGCGTCTGCGAGCCGCCGGCCGCGCCGCGCGATGAACCCGCCGCATCCCCTGCGGCGTCACGCGCCACGTCCGCCTCGCCACCCGCCCCGCCCTCGCGCGACGCAGGCGTCGCCAGCGCCCGCCCCCGATCGAGCTCCGCCTGCTGCCACAGCATTTCCAGCGTGCGCCGCAAACGCGCGGGCGTCACCGGCTTATGCAGCACCGGAATGCCCTGCAACGCGAGCGCCGCCAATTCCGCCGAGGCCATGTCGCCGGTAATCAGCAGGGTCACCACGTTCTCGTGCCCCGCGCGCGCGAGCACACCGCGCACCGCCGTCAGCGCCTGCGCGCCGGTGCGGTGATGCGCGAGCTGGTAATCGCACAACACCGCGTCCGGCACGAAGCCGCTGGTGAGTGCCGCGAGCGCCTCGGCCTCGTCGCGCGCGCCGAGCACGTCGCAACCCCAGCGCCCCAGCAAGCTCGCGAGGCCTTCGAGGATCGACGGTTCATCGTCGATACACAGCACACGCCGCCCTTGCGCCGACGGACCACCCGCCACCGCTTGGTTCAGGCTCGCGACGATGCCGCCGGCGTCGCCCGCCTGCACCGGAAAGCGGAACACGGACCCGCGTCCGGGCGCCGAACGCAGTTGCAACTCGCCGCCGAGCATCCCGACCAGTCGCTTCACCGTCGGTAGGCCAAGACCGTGGCCCTGGCGCGCGTCGCGCTGTGGATTGGCGACCTGATAGAACTCTTCGAATATGCGCTCGTGCTCGTCGGCCGGAATGCCGATACCCGAATCGCGCACTTCGATATAGCCGCCCGTGTGCCGCCCTGCGCGGCGAAAGCCGAGCCAGATCGCGCCTTCCTCGGTATAACGCACCGCGTTCGACAGCAGATTGCTCAGCACGCGCTCGAGCAGCACCGGGTCGTCGTGGACGACCATCGTGGTCGGCGCGATGCGCAGCGCGAGCCCTTTCGCCGCAGCCTGCGGGCGGTACTGGCTACCCACCCGCTCGAACAGTTCGGAGAGCCGGAAGTGCAGGCGGATCACCTGGGTCACGCCGCTTTCGAGCCGCGCGAGATCGAGCACTTGATTGAAGAGCTGATTCAAGGCCTCGACGTTGTAGACGATGTGCTCAGCGGTTTTCGCGTGCTGCGCGGGCGTGGCGGTGCTGTCGTCGAGCGACGCCGCCAGCAGGCCGATTGCGTGCAGCGGCTGGCGCAGATCGTGGCTCGCGGCCGCGAAAAAGCGCGTCTTCGCCAGGCTCGCTTCTTCGGCGACGTGTTTCTGCGCCGCCAGCGATTCCGCCAGATACTGCTGATCGACCCGCGCCTGCACGACCTGGCGAAACAGCTTGCGATAGCTCATCGCGTAGACGTTGATCGCGCAGAAAAAAAACGCGAGGACGATCGCGAGTATCGTGCGGTCGAACGTATGCGAGCCGAAGTGCAGCACGATCGACGGAAACAGCAGGAACGGAATCGCGGTCGAGAAGTTCAGCAGGTCGAATCCGTTCGACATGAACACGCCGGCCGCCAGCGTCACGAGCAGGACGGTGTGCAGCAGCGGCAAATCGCTCTGCGGGACCTGGAACGCGAACCACACCGCGAGGCCGGGCGCGCTGTACAGCAACACGCCGCGCAATGCGTGCAGATAGATCCAGTCGCGTGGCGAGAAAAACTGCGGATAACGTTGATTGAGAATCCACAGCGCGAGGCCGCCGCAATTGGCCGCCGCATAAAAACTGAAACACGCGACGAACAGCGGCGGCGACGGAATTCTCGGCCAATAGATCGCCACCAGCACCGCGATCGAAAACCAATGCGAAAAGAAGGCGATCGGGTCTTGCGCATACAGCACGCGCACCAGGTCTTCGTCGATGGCACGCTGGATCGGGTCGGCCCGCATTGCGCGGTCTCCTTGTCGGGCACGGCAACTTCGGTGAAGGGGCGCGCAAGCCCTGCGCCGTGGGTAGCCGCAGCGGTACAGCCCGGGCGTGGCGCGCCGCAGGCGCGCTGCGGGCACGGCAGGGTCATGCAACGCCGTACGGCGGTTGCGCGGGGCGATTTTCCGCTGCTGCGGAGCGCCCTCTCATCAGACGAATGGCGCGTTTCTCGTCAGAAGGTTTACCCGGCAGTTTACCCATCAGCTACCACTTAATCCATATAGGCGAAGCGGTTGCCGCGAACCATACTGGACTCACGTTCCAGCGCGGCTTCTACGCTCCACCCTTTACCCGCCGGCCCGCAGCCAAGGCTCACCGCGCTCCTCGCCTTATCCCTGACGGAGGTTTTCATGGGCGCAGTTCCGAGCTACGAGTTCGTCCGCAATCTCGACGATGCGATCCTGCCGGATCTATGGCGCCGGCGCACCCGCCTGTCCGCGGACGAAATGGTGTCGATGGTCGAGCTGGTCAAGCGGGCGCTGCGCACCTATCACCCGCTGGAATTGCAGGCGCTCGGCGAGGACAAGGAAGAACTCGTTGCGCAGTTCATCTACGCGAAAGTACTGCGGCTCGCGCCGGGCCACACCGAGACCCATGCCTGCGCCGACAGCGCGCCGTCGAACGGCTACGCCGTGTGCGCGTATTTCCGCCGCTATCTGATCGACTGTCTGCGCAGCGCGGGCCATCAACGCAACGTGTCGATGGAAAGCGAAGGCATGGCGCAGGAAATCGATCTGCGCGCCCATGCGCTCGAAGACCCGGTGGAAAGCGTGCTGCTGCAATACGGCCTCGACGAACAGCGCGTGCGGCTCGCCGCGCGCGAGTTCATCGATGGTCTCGACGAGCCCGAGCGCATCGTGCTGGCTGGCAGCCTCGGCTGGTGCTCGGAAGGCAAAGGCGGCCTGTCGGCGGTCGCGGCTCAGCATCGGGTGCCCTCCTATCACTATCGCGCCGTCAAACTCGGCGTCACGATGAAAAAGACGGCTGGCGCGGAGGATTTTTCCAATACCAAGATCGGCCGCTGGCTCACCGACGTGCTGGGGATCGCCATCGACATCGACAATCGCGCGGTCATTCTGCTCGCACTGAACCTGCTCGCCGCCGAATCGAGCGACAGCGAAATGAATAAAGTGGCCGCCTAAAAGAGACGAAATGGGCGGCGTTGGCAGCACGCGACGCGCCCTTAACATCGCGCATTGCGCACGCCACGCTTTTTTTGTCACCCGGCACCATCTACGATAAAAAAGCCGCAGCCGCGCACCGTCTTCCTTCCGAAGTCCGGCGTCCCCTTCCCGGCATTCGATTCCAGACGAGGTGGTCCTGATGAACCGCTTATCGAGCGCGCCGACGGCGCTGAAAGATCATTACGACGTGGTCGTGGTGGGCTCCGGCTACGGCGGCGCGATTGCCGCGAGCCGCATGGCGCGCGCCGGCCGCAGCGTGTGCGTGCTCGAACGCGGGCGCGAATTCATGGCCGGTGAATTTCCGCGCACGCCGTTTCAGGGCGCCGCGCAGATCCAGTACAACACCGCCGCCGCGCAAATCGGCTCGCCACTCGCGCTGCTCGAAGTGCACGTCAACGAAGACGTGAACGCGGTGGTGGGCTGCGGTCTGGGCGGCACCTCGCTGATCAACGCGAACGTCGCGCTCGAAGCCGACCCGCGCCTGTGGGACGATCCGCGCTGGCCTGCCGCGCTGCGCGCCGACAAGACGGGCCGCGATCACGGCTATGCATTGGCCCGCGCAATGCTGCAACCGTCGGCGGTGCCCGCCACATTTCCCACGCTGCCTAAATTGCAGGCGCTCGAGAAATCGGCGCAGGCACTCGGCATGGCTGACCGCTTCAGCCGCCCGCCGATCACCGTCACCTTCACAACAGGGGCGAATGCCGCGGGCGTCGATCAGAAAGCTTGCGTGGGCTGCGGCGATTGCAATTCGGGTTGCAACTACGAAGCGAAGAACTCGACGCACATGAACTATCTGCCCGATGCGGCCGCGCACGGCGCGCAGATCTTCACGGGTGCCGCGGTGCATGCGGTGACGCGCGCGGCCGGCTCGCAGCGATGGAAGGTCGGCTTCCAGCTCGTGGCGCTCGGACGCGAAAGCTACGACGCGCCCGATCTGTTCGTGAGCGCCGACATCGTCATCGTGGCAGCCGGCACGATCGGTTCGACGGCGCTGCTGCTGCGCTCGCGCAAGGAAGGCTTGAGCGGCTCGGACATGCTCGGCTGGCACTTCACCGGCAACGGTGACGTGCTCGCCTTCGCCTACAACACCGACGATCCGATCAATGGCGTCGGCTGGGATTCGCACGAAGAAGGCGAGATTGCGCCGGTGGGGCCGACCATCACAGGCCTGATCGACAATCGCAACACCGCGAACGTGAAAGACGGCTACGTGATCGAGGAAGGCTCGCTCGCCGGGCCGGTCGGCGCGGCGCTCGTCGGCATGCTCGGCGCGGCTGCGCCGCTCGAAGGCGTGGACGTGGGCGGACCGCGCTCGCTGCATGAGCGGCTTGCCTACGACGCGCGCGTGATCGAGAGCCTGCTGCGCGGGCCGTATCACGGCGCGCTCCACCACACGCAAAGCTATCTGGTGATGGCGCACGACGACGAAAGCGGCCAGATCCGCATCGATGACAGAGGCCGCGCGCGCATCGCGTGGGAGAACGCGGGCCGCCAGCCGATCTTTCAAACGATCGAAGCCGCGCTGAAACAGGCAACCGTGCCGCTCAGCGGCAAGTACCTGCGCAATCCGATCTCCACCGAGATCGTCGGCAAGCGGACCGTTACCGTGCATCCGCTCGGCGGCTGCGGCATGGGCGAGGATGCCGAACGCGGGGTGGTCGATCACATGGGCCGCGTGTTCAGCGGCGCGGCGGGCGACGCGGTGCATGATGGCCTGTACGTGATGGACGGCGCAGTGATGCCGATGTCGCTTGGCGTCAATCCGCTGCTGACCATTTCCGCGCTAGCCGAACGCAATTGCGCACTGCTCGCGGCCGCGCACGGCTGGTCGATCGACTATCAGTCCAGGGGCAGCGCCGCGACGCCACCCGCCGAAAAAATCGGCCTGCGCTTCACGGAAACGATGGTCGGCACGTACACGCCGGTCGGCCCCGGCCTCACAGGCGGCGCCGCCACGAGTCCGATCGAGTTCACGCTGACGGTCGAATCGGACGACCTCGCCGATATGCTTGGCAATCCGCAGCATCTCGCCCGCACCGCCGGCACGCTGACCTGCGCCGCGCTCTCAGCACAACCGATGACGATCACGAACGGCACGTTCAACCTGTTCGTCGTCGATAGTTCGGACGTGGACGAGCTCGACATGAACTACCGCATGACGCTCAATGCCGTCGACGGAAAAACGTACTACCTCACCGGCCAGAAGATCATCACGCGCACGTCGCCAGTCAATCTGTGGGAGCAGACCAACACCCTCTATGCGGAGCTTCGCGACGCGCCACAAGCCGATGCGCCAGTGATCGGCAAAGCCGCGCTGATCATCACGCCCGAGAACTTCCTCAAGCAGCAACGCACGCTCGAAGTGACCCATACGCCCGATCTGGAGACCCGTCTCGAATGGACGCTGAAGTTCGGTAAGTTCTTCGCGGGCGTGCTGTTCACCGAATACGGCGGTGTGGCCGCACCGTTGCAATACTTCGACGCGAAGACGACGCCGCGCCTGAAGCGGGCGCTGCGCGCGCCGGCGCCGCAAATCTTCTTCTTCGATACACCCGACGGCACGACGCTGCGGCTCACGCGCTACGTCGACCCTGCGCGCAAAACAGCGCGACCGGTGCTGCTGATTCACGGCTCGGGCGTGTCGAGCCGCATCTATTCGACCGATCTGATCGCGACCAACATGGTCGAGTACCTTTGCGCGGCCGGCTACGACGTGTGGCTCGTCGATCTGCGCCTCAGCATCGAGATGCCGAGCGTGCTCGCGCCGACCAACGTCGACAAGGTGGCTCGTGAGGATATCCCCGCCGCGGTCGCGAAGATCCGCGAACTGACCGGCGCGCAGCAGATACAGGCGGTCGGCCATTGCCTCGGCGGCCTCGCGTTGAGCATGTCGTTGCTGTCTGGACTCGAAGGGGTGCGCTCGGCCGTTATCTCGCAGGTGTCGACGCATCCGGTGCCGGGCACGTTGCAGAAGATCAAGGCCGGCCTGCATATCCCCGCCATCATGCAGTATCTGAAGGTGCGCGATCTCACCGCGTACACGCGGGACGACACATGGCCCGAGAACCTGCTCGACGAAGCGCTACGGCTTTACCCGATCGATCACGACGAGGGCTGCGGCAACCCGATCTGCCATCGCGCGACCTTCCTGTACGGCCTGCTCTACGAGCATGAAAAACTCAACGAGACACTGCATGCGAATCTGCAGGAATTGCTCGGCGTGCATGACGTCGAGGTCTTCAAACATCTGGCGACGATGGTGCGCGCGGGCAAAGTCGTCGATGTCGACGGCAACGATGTCTACCTCACGGGAACCGGCGGCATGAAGGGGCTCGCGGGCATGCGCCTGCCGATCGGCTTCATCCACGGCGACAGAAACGAAACCTATCTGCCGCAAAGCACTGAACTGACTTTCGACATGCTCGTGAAGCACTTCCCCGAGCAGCCCTACGAGCGCCACCTGATTCCGGGTTATGGGCACATCGACTGTATCTTCGGCAAGAACGCGTCGGTGGATGTTTATCCGGTGATTGCGCGGTATCTCGACGCGCATTGACGGCGTTCGGGCGAAGCGCCGTTCGCCGCATCAACCCAGCCTGTTCCGATGAAAATCTTCTTACTGTCCATGTTGACCGCCGGGCTGCTAGGCAGCGCGGTCGCCACGCATTGACACGCATTGACGATTCACGCGGCGCGTGTCGGGCAGCCTCGGGCGTGCCCGGAACGCGCCGTGCGCTCTCCTGTACCTCTCGTCAACAACGCCCCCGCGCTCAGAACAGCTTCCCCGGATTGAGAATGCCATGCGGGTCCAGCGCCCGCTTGATCGCGGCCATCGCCGCCAACTCCGCCGGCGACCGCGAGATCGGCAGAAATTCGCGCTTGAGCAAACCGATGCCGTGTTCCGCCGACACCGAGCCATGCAACGGCCCGAGCATCTCATAGACGAACGCGTAAACCGCATGATGATCGACACCAGCAATCGAATGGCCGTCGACGGTCACATGCAGGTTCGAATCGCCGATATGCCCGAAGAAATACGACGCGTTGCCTGGCCAGCGTCGCTCGAGCGCCGCGCGGCAACGCTCGACGAACGCGCCAATCTCGCCGATCGGCAAGCTCACGTCGAAGTTGATCGCGTCGAGGCGCACCGGAAACTCCGCGGTGCATTCGCGAATCGCCCACAGCGCGCGCGCGTCGGCCACCGATTGCGCGATCACCGCATCGCGGATCGCGCCCGCATCGAGCGCTTCGGTCAATGCGGCAGAGAAGCGTTCACCGTCGTCGCTCGCATCGAAGCTCGCGTGTTCGATCAGCGCGTAGAGCGGATGCGCGTCGGCGAATGGAGAACGGGCGCCGGTCAGCTTCACGCCGAAGTCGTAGAAGTCCGGCCACATGATCTCGAACGCGCCGATGTCGTTGCCGAAGCGAGTCGACAAACGGCGCAGCAGATTCACGGCGGCGTCGTAATGGTCGAGTGCGACGAGCGCCGTATGACGCGCCGCGCGCTGTGGATGCAGCCGCAACACCGCGCGCGTCATCACGCCGAGCGTGCCTTCCGAGCCGATGAACCAGTGCTTCAGGTCGTAGCCCGTGTTGTTCTTGACCATCTTGCCGAGCGACGTCAGCACGTCGCCATTGGCCAGCACGACTTCGAGACCGAGCACCTGATCGCGCGCGGTGCCCGACTGGATCACGCGATTGCCGCCCGCGTTGGTCGCGAGATTGCCGCCGATCTGGCATGAGCCGCGTGCGCCGAGATCGAGTGCGAGTTCGAAGCCGGCGTCGGCGGCGGCTTCCTGCGCGGCCTGCAACGTGGTGCCGGCGCGCACGGTCAGCGTGGCCGATGCGGTGTCGATCTCTTCAATGCCGCTCAAACGTTCGAGCGACAGCGCGATATCCGTGGCGCGCGCAATCGCGCCGCCCGCGAGGCCGGTCATGCCGCCTTGCGGTACCACTGGCTGGTGCGCCGCGTGACAGATGGCGAGCGCGCGCGAGACCTCGTCGGTGGTGCGCGGCAATAGCAGCGCAGCGGGACGCGTCGGGTCGTGACGCGTCCAGTCGGTCAGCGCGCGTTCGCCGATCTGTTCGCCGACGCGCACCGAGTCGTCGCCCAATGCGGTGCGCAGTGCGTCGAGAGTCTGCGCGAGCGGCGCGGCGCCGTGAGTGTCTTCATGCGTTGTGCCAAGCGTGCTGCCATGATCTGTCATGCAGGGGTTCCTTGCGTTCCTTGAACAGCGTGTTTCTTCCGATAGCCCATCGAATCGTTGATGCGCCCGAGGATATAGTCGCCTGCGGCGACCGGCTGATACTTGAGTTCGGCGTCGCTCGCGCCAAGCTCGCGCGGATCGACTGTCGCGCCGTAGGTCGGATCATAGAACGTCGCGATCGAATAGCGCTCGCGCCCCGATGCATTGATCACGCGATGCAGTGTGGAGCGAAAGCGGTCGTTGGTCCAGCGCGCAAGCAGATCGCCGACGTTCACGACGAAGCTGCCTTCAACCGGCGGCGCCTCCACCCATGTGTCGTTGGCGATCTCGCGCACCTGCAGGCCACCCACCTGATCCTGCCATAGCAACGTGATGCAGCCATAGTCGGTATGCGGCGCGACCCCGAACTGATCTTCGTCCGACTGAGGAGGCTGCGGCGGATAGTAGACCATCTGCGTGCGCTGCATCCGTTTCGTATAACGCGGCGCGAAGAAATTTTCGTCGACGCCAAGGCTCACCGCCACTGCGCGCAGCAGATCGGCGCCGCACGCCGCTACCGCTTCATAGTAGCCATACAGTGCGGGACGTAGCTCCGGCATGAAGTCCGGCCAGTTGTTCGGCCCGCGCAGCGCCTGGCCCGCGAGCACGTCGGGATCGTCTTCGGGCAATTCCAGGCCGATGCTGAAGAACTCCTTGTAGTCGGGCCGCTTCGCCTGATACATGGTGGCATCGCCGAGCGCGTTGAAGCCGCGATGCCGATGATTGACGGCCGCGCGCCGCTTGGTCTCCGGTGAAAACGCGAAGAACCGGCACGCCGCGGCGGCGGCGGCGTCGATCGACGCTTGCGGCACGCCGTGATTGACGATGTAGAAGAAGCCGATCGTCGTACACGCTTCACGGATTTGCGCCGCGACTCGCTGCAAGGCCTGCGAGTCGCCCGCGCGCACGCCGGCGAAATCGATGATCGGAATGCGGGTGACGGGCATCGCGTTGCTCCCTGAAGGCCGGTTGAATCGACTGACGAAACACGCGCACGAAGCGCCGCGCGGGAAGCCCGCCAAAGCATTCGCGCGCCCACTGCATTGCCGTTGTATATACCGCCAAAAGCGTACCCGCAAGCTGCATTTCAGCCCTTCATATCAGGGCTTTTCTCTAGCCGAACGTTTATTTATTTTGCGCGAAAAACGCGGTATATACTGCCTCGCATGACTCGCGCCGAATCCCGACGAACGCACCGCTTTCGCGCGACACCGCTTTGCCAACCGGAGAATCCCATGAGTATCCTTGCAGGCTGGAAGTGTCGTCTGGTCATGGTCGCGTTGTGCGCGGCAAGCGTCGCCGCCCACGCGGAAGACCAGCTCGCCAAAGTGAAGAAAGCCGGCGAACTGGTGGTCGGCACCGAGATGCAGTTCGCGCCGTTCGACTTCCTCGAAAACGGTCAGCAAGCGGGTTTCAACAAGGACCTGTTCGCCGAGGTCGGCAAGGAAATGGGCGTGAAGGTCCGCTTCATCGACCTGCCCTGGCCGAGCGTGCTGCCGGGTCTCGAAGCGGGCAAATTCGACATGGTAGGCGGCCCGTTGACGGTCACGAAGGCGCGCATGGAACGCTACACGTACACGCTGCCGGTCGCGGACGCCACCGACGCGCTGCTCAAACGCGCGAACGATTCATCGCTCAAGCAATCGGCGGATATCGCGGGCAAGACTGTCGGCGCGGGCAACGGTTCGGCGCAGCTCGATCAATTGAAGGCCTACGCGGCCACCTTGCCGAAGCCGCCTGAAATCCGCGAATACGTCGACAACAATCAGGCTTACGCCGATCTCGCCGCCGGCCGCATCGCGGCGGTCGCGAACTCGATGACCAATATCGCGTACGTGGCCAAGCAGCGCCCGGAGACGTTCGCCGTCGTGCAGCCGCCGTTCGGCGCGAAGGTGTACTTCGCTTACGCGTTGCGCAAGGACGCGGACAGCAAGCCGCTCGCCGACGCGTTCAACGCCGCGCTCGTGAAGATGCACAACGACGGGCGCCTCGCGGCCTTGCAGAAGAAATGGTTCGGCGTCGCGATGGACGCGCCGACCACGATGCCCGTTCCGAACTATTGATCACCTCACGCGGCGTTTGACGCACACGGTGCGCCGCGACGCGTCGCATCGCCCTCCATCGTTCCAGCGAGTGCTCCGCCTATGTTCAGCACGACCGTCTTCGTTCAGGGCTTGCCGTTGCTGCTGCACGCGGCGCTCGCCACCATCGGCATTTCGCTGACGGGGCTCGTGATCGGCTTCTTCGTCGCGATCGGCGTGTGCGCGGCTCGGCTCTCGCCGAAGCGCGCGGCGCGCATGGTCGGCGGCGCTTACGTGTTCTTCTTTCGCGGCGTGCCGATGCTCGTGCAGTTGCTGCTCGTGTACTATTTGCTGCCGTTCGCGGGCATCAACGTATCGCCGGTCGTCGCGGCGATCAGCGCGGTGTCGCTATGTTCCGCGTCATATATCGCCGAGATTTTGCGCGGCGGTTTTCTCAGCATTCCACCAGGTCATCTCGAAGCCGCACGCATGCTCGGGCTCTCGCCGTTCGACATGCTGCGGCGCATCCTCGTGCCGCAGGCATTCCGTCTCACGCTGCCGTCGCTCGTCAATGAAATGGTGCTGCTGATCAAGGCTTCGTCGTTGATCTCGGTGGTCGGCGTGGCCGAGTTGACGCGCACCGCGCAGAACATCGCCGCCAGCACGTACCGGCCACTGGAAGCGTATCTCGCGGCGGGGCTGATCTACTTTGTGATCTGCGGTGCGCTCGCGCTCGTCGCGCATACCGCCGAATATCGTTTGCAGCACGCCTGATTTCGCCCCTACGCCACCCACGCCATGCAAACGCTCGACCCCACCGTCATCACGCACAACCTGCAGCCGATCGCGGCGGGTCTCGCGACGACGCTCGGCACCTGGGCCGCGGGCGTCACGATCGGCCTTGTCATCGGGTTTGTGATCGCCGTGCTGCAACTGTTCTGCGGACGCTGGGTGCGCGGCGCCCTGCGCATCTATATCGAACTGTTTCGCGGCACGCCGTTTCTCGTGCAACTGTTTCTGCTGTACTACGGCGGCCCGTCAATCGGCCTCACGCTCGAACCGATGACAGCCGGGGTGCTGGGCCTCGGCTTCTACGGCAGCGCGTATTTTGCCGAAGCATTCCGCTCCGGCTTCCAGTCCGTGCCGCCGGGACATCTCGAAGCGGCGTCCTGTCTCGGCCTCACGCGCTGGCAAGCCGTGCTGCGCATCCAGGTGCCGCAAATGCTGGTGCTGATCGTGCCGGCGCTGACCAATCTGATCATCGTGCTGAGCAAGGAGACCGCGGTGCTGTCCATCGTCACCGTGCCCGAGTTGACCTTCGTGCTGACCGGCATCGGCTCGGCTACCTTTGCTTTCGTCGAAACGCTGCTGGTGCTGTGCGTGTGCTACCTCGCGCTGGTCGAGCTGACCTCGCGCGCGGGCATGTGGGCCGAAACCCGCATCGCACGCTTCATCGCATGAAACCGGAGCCCTTATGAACGCCATCGCCGACATGCCCTCCTCCGCGTCCGCCGCCGGTGTTGCCACGGTGCCCGGCGCACCGCTGATCGAAGTGCGCGATCTGCGCAAACGCTTCGGCGACGTCGAGGTGCTGCGCGGCGTCGATCTGCAGATCGCGCGCTCCGAAGTGGTGTGCATCATCGGCCCGTCGGGCTCCGGCAAGAGCACGCTGTTGCGCTGCCTCGCCGCACTCGAAACTTACGATCAGGGCGACGTGCGCATCGAAGGCGAACTGCTCGGCTATAGCGAGCGCAACGGCAAGCGGGTGCGCGCATCGCAGGGCGAAATCAATCGCGTGCGGCGCAACGTCGGCATGGTGTTTCAGCAGTTCAATCTGTGGCCGCACATGAGCGCGCTCGGCAATGTGATGGAGGCCTTGCTGCGCGTGCGGCATCTGTCACGCGACGAAGCGCGCCGCCGCGCCAGCGCGATGCTCGACACGGTGGGCCTCGCGCACAAGGGCGACGCGTATCCGGCGAAGCTCTCGGGCGGCCAGCAGCAACGGGTGGCGATAGCGCGAGCGCTCGCGATGGAGCCGCACATCATGCTGTTCGACGAGCCGACCTCGGCGCTCGATCCGGAGCTGGTCGGCGAAGTGCTGCAAGTGATGAAACAGCTCGCGCGCGACGGCATGACGATGGCGGTCGTCACGCACGAAATGGGGTTTGCCGCACAAGTCGCGGACAAGGTCATGTTCATCGACCAGGGCCGCATCGCCGTGCAAGGCAAACCGCGTGACGTGTTCCACGATGCCGGGCAGCCGCGTCTGCGGCAATTTCTGCAAAACTACTTCGATCGCAACGCGTTCTGGACGCGCGAAGCCGACGACGCGCCGCCGCTATGAACCCGCGCCGCCTTCCACCCGTGCCCACGCCCGCCTCACACAACCGCTAGCGAGCGCCGCCGATGACCTCCACGGTTCGCAGCAAGGCTCACGACAAACCGCTTGCCGCGGCGGCGCTGAAAACCGCGCGCGCCGCCGACGAGATACCAGCCGCGCGCTACGAACAGGTCAAGCACCACATCCGCCAGATCATCGAATCGGGCGCGCGCCAGGCGGGCGACCGTTTGCCATCGGAACTGGATCTCGTCGCCACGCTCGGCGTGTCGCGTATGACGGTCAATCGCGCGCTGCGCGAACTGGCCGACGCGGGGCTCGTCACGCGTGTCTCGGGCGTCGGCACCTTCGTCGCGCAAAGCAAGCCGCAATCCACGCTGTTGATGATCGCGCATATCGGCGACGAGATTCGCTCGCGTGGACACGAATACCGCTGCGATACGGTGCTGTCGCAACGCGAGACGGCGTCGGTGAGCGTGTCGAACGCATTGGGACTCGCGCCTGGCGCCTCGGTGTTTCACGTGACCTGTGTGCATCGGGAGAACGGCCTGCCCGTGCAGTTGGAAGACCGCTATGTGAATCCGGCAATCGCGCCGGACTTTCTGCAACAGGATTTCTCGGCGCTCAGGCCGTCGGAGTATCTGCTCGAAATCGTGCCCGCGCACGACGTCGAGCATGTCGTCGACGCGGCGCTGCCGACGCGCGCCGAAGCCGAGCTGCTGGAAATTCGCGTGGAAGAGCCCTGCCTCACGCTGATGCGCCGCACGTGGACAAGCGGCGTGGCGGTGACGTTCGCGCGCTTCGTGCATCCGGGCTCGCGTTATCGGCTGGGTTGCCGCTTTTCGCCGGACATGTCGCAGCGCCAGGGCTGACGCCCCTCGCGCTGCCGCCGTGATGCCTTGTTATGAAACCGCGCTAGACGTTCCCCGCCAGATGAAAGCGCGACGCCGGATGCCATAAGCGCACCGACGTCGCCACGTCGTCGCCGACCCACGTGCGACGCCAGAGCTGCAAGCACGGCTCGCCGATATCCATCGCCAGATGCCGGCGCACATGGGCGTCGGGCTTCTGCGCGTAGATGCGAAACTCCGCGCGCTGGATCGGCGCGAGCCGGACCATGTAGTGATTCGGCGTTTCGACCGTGAAGTCCTGCTGCAAATACTCGGGGAATACTTGCGGATTGACGTAGCGGTCCTCGTACTGGATCGGCTCGCCTTCCTCGCTGTGCACGATGCACGAGTGAAACGCCGGGCCGCTCGCGAGTCCGAGCGCTTCGAGCGCCTGCGGATCGTCGCTTGGTTCGAGCGTGAGCACGCGCGCCGCGTGACGATGGCCGCGCGCGGCGATTTCGTCGGCGATATTGCGGATTTCCAGCACCGTCGATTCATAACGCTGCGGCGCGACGAACGTGCCGGAGCCTTGCACGCGCGTGAGCACGCGCTCGGCGGTCAGCTCGCGCAGCGCGCGCGACACCGTCATGCGCGCAACGCCGAACTCCTTGACCAGCTCCATTTCGGATGGGATCAGCCCGTTTGGCTTCCAGTCGCCTTCGCTGATGCGTTTGATCACGTAGCGCTTGATCTGCTCATAGGCTGGCATCGCCCTGACCGGCATCTCGCGGTGGCGCTCGCCGTGGTTCTGCGTCTGGGCGCCCGGCGCGGCGGGTGCGTTCGGTGCGGTTTGCGCGTTTGTCGTTGTGTTCACTCCGACCTCGTGGGTAGTACGCGGTGGTACAGGGTTGTGCACCGAAGCCGGTTCGCCGGCGGGTCAGCCCGCTCACCGGCATTGTTGTCCATCATGCCATGTGGGCGGCGGCGTGCCCGTCATTGACCGCGGCGCTCGCGGCTGCACGGACGTTGCCCGCGGCCGCCAGATTCGTCACCGGCACGCGCGCGAACTGCTGCGCACCGTCGACGGAGGTGGCCGGCCGAGGCCCAATGCTACCAGGGTTCGGCAACGGCGGCGGCGCCTCGTCGGCGATCATCCGGAACGCGACGCTCATGTCGTCGGCGAGCGGGCGGTCGTCGCGATAGGTCGGCACGACGCACCGCACGCGTTGCCGCAGCGCTTCGGTATGCGGCGCGCGCGGCGCGTCGATACTTTGCAGATCGTAGGCTTGCGCCGCCGCCAGCAATTCGATCGCGACGATGCGCCCGGCGTTGTCGATGATTTCCAGTGCCTTGAGCGCGGCGGGCGTGGCGTGGCACAGGTGATCCTCCTGCAGGCCCGACGTGATGCCGCCGTCGAGGCTCGCGGGCATCGCGAGGCGTCGGTTTTGCGCAACCAGCGAGGCCGCCGTGTACTGCGCGATCATGAAGCCCGAACAGGTGCCGCCCGGCTCCGCGAGAAACGCCGGCAAGCCGCTGACGAGCGGATTGACGAGACGGTCGAGGCGCCGCTCGGCCATCGCGGCGACCTGGGCGATCGCGGTGGCGAGGCTGTCCATGGCCAGCGCGATCGACGCGCCCACCGCATGCGCCTGCGAATAGACACGCGGCGCGTCCGGCGTGCCGGCGACGATCGGGTTGTCGGTGATCGATGCGAGTTCGCGATTGACCACGTCGGCGGTTGCGGTCAGCACGTCGCGCGCGGCGCCGTGCACGTGTGGGATGGTCCGCATGCTCAGCGGGTCTTGCGTACGTTGACCGGCCACCGTTGCGAGAATGCCGCTGTCGGCGAGCGTGATGCGCATCCGTTCGCCGACCAGATTGAGGCCGGCGGAAATGCGCAGCGCGAGCGAGTCTTCGTCGAAGGCCGCGAGCTGCCCGCGCAGATTCTCGAAGCTCATCGCGGCGACCATGTCGGTCCAGTCGAGCAGACGTGCGGCGCGCGCCATCGCCAGCGCCGCGAGGCCGGTGACGCACGGCGTGCCGTTGATCAGGCTCAGCCCTTCCTTCGCTTCGAGCACGAGCGGCTCGAGCCCGAGCATTTGCAAAGCGTCGCGCCCCTTGAGCCGCTCGCCGCGATAACGGACATGTCCCTCACCGATACAGACCAGTGCGATATGCGCCATGTGACTCAGATAGCCCACCGAGCCGAAGGCGGGCACCTCGGGCAAGCAATCGGCGTTGAGCAAGGCCACCAGTTGCTCCGCGACTTCGAGGCGAATCCCCGAATGCCCGTGCGCGAAGTTGTTGACGGCCGCGGCCATGATCGCGCGCGTCTCGGCGGACCCGAGCGGCGCGCCGACGCCGACCGCGTGGCTCATCAGAATGTTGCGCGAGAGCGTGCGCTGCTCGGCCGGCGACACGATCACGTCGCACAGCGCGCCCACGCCGGTATTCACGCCATACGCGCGAATCCCGCGCGCGACGATCTGCTCGACGAGAACACGCGCCGCCATCATGCGCGCGCGGGCATCGCCGCAAAGCTCGAGCGGCTCGCCGGCGGCGACTGCCGCCACCTGAGACCAGTCGAGAGGACGTTCGGAACGGATCACGGCCATGATAGTGCTCTGCTCGGTCAATTACCTGGTGATACTGATCAGTGGGTGCTGCGGTCCTGATGACTCGACACGAATTGCCGGAAGCGCTCGGACTTGCATTCAACGAACACTTCGTCCGGCGTGCCGTCCGCTTCCACTTGCCCCTGGTGCAGGAACATCACGCGGTTCGACACATGACGCGCGAAACCCATCTCGTGCGTGACGACCAGCATCGTGCGGCCTTCTTCGGCGAGCGAGCGCATCACGCGCAGCACTTCGCCCACCAGTTCGGGGTCGAGCGCCGAAGTGGGTTCGTCGAACAACATCACCTTCGGATGCATCGCGAGCGCGCGTGCAATTGCGACGCGCTGCTGCTGACCACCCGACAGATGCGCCGGGTAGTGCCCGCGCTTTTCCGCGAGGCCGACTTTCGCGAGCAAGGCCTCGGCCTCTTCGACGGACTCGGCGCGGCTGCGCTTTTGCACACGCATCGGCCCTTCGATCAGATTCTCCAGCACCGTCATGTGCGACCAGAGATTGAAATTCTGGAACACCATGCCGAGTTGCGAGCGCACGCGGTCCACCTGGCGGCGGTCGCTCGGTTGCAGCTTGCCGTCGCCGCGGCGTTTCATCTTCAGTTCCTCGCCAGCGAGCGCGACCGAACCGTCGTCGGGCGTTTCGAGCAGGTTCAGGCAGCGCAGGAACGTGCTCTTGCCCGAGCCGCTCGCGCCGAGAATCGAGATCACGTCGCCCTGGTGCGCATCGAGCGAAATGCCCTTGAGCACGTGATGCTCGCCAAACGATTTATGAATGTTCTTGACCGACAGTGCGACGGGTGCCATAGCGTTCATGGAATTCTCCAGGTTCAATCCAGATTCAAGCCAGACGGTCCGGTCATTCAGGACGTGGCGCGGCGCGTTTCAGTGGTGCCCGAGACCGGACGGCTTGTTGTGCGCTGCGCGGGCGCCGCGCGCAAATGGCGTGACAGACGCGTTTCGAGCAGCCCAAGCGCACGCACGATCACGAAGTTCAGAAACAGATAGATCAGCGCCGCGCAGATGAACACTTCAGTCGTGCGATAGCTCTGCTGGATGATCTGTTGCGCGACGCCGGTCACCTCCCACACTGTGACGAGGCTCGCGAGCGCGGTCGACTTGACGAGCAGCACGGCTTCGGTCGAATACGCGGGCAGACACTGGCGCAACGCAATCGGACCGATCACACGGCGCAGCAGCGCGAAGCCCGACAGGCCGATCGCATGGCCCGCCTCGATCTGCCCGACCGGCACGGCCATCAGGCCGCCGCGAATGATCTCGGCGGTGTATCCGGCCGTACACAGCGCGAGCGATAAAACCGCGCACAGGTATGGCTCGCGCAATACCGGCCACAGGAAGCTCTCGCGAATCACGCCGAACTGGCCCATGCCGTAGTAGACGAGGAACATCTGGATCAATAGCGGCGAGCCGCGAAACACGAGGATATAAGCGCGTGCGAAGCGGTTCGGCAACCAGTGCGGCGAGACGCGCATCGTCACGATCACGAGCGACAGCAGGCCGCCGAGTATCAGCGAGCAGAAGAACAGCCCGAGCGTGGTCGGCACCGCGGCGATCAGTTGCTTGAGCGTGTCGAGCAGAAAGTCGAAATCGAAATGCATGGTGGCCGCTCCCGTCAGTTGCGCGCGAAGTTGCGCTTGAAGGACCGGCCCACACGCGCCTCGGCGTGGTTGAAGACCCGGTTCGAGATGCTGGTCATCAGCAGATACAGCGCGCCGCCCACTACGAAGAACGTGAAGTACTGATGCGTGGAGCCGGCCGCCACCTGACTCGTGCGCAGCAGCTCCGCGAGCCCCGTCACGGAGATCAGCGCCGAATCCTTCAGGCTCAGCTGCCAGACGTTGCCGATGCCCGGCAGCGCAAAGCGCAGGACCTGCGGAATCAGAATGCGGCGCGCCATCGTCAGCGTCGGCATGCCGATCGAACGCGCGGCTTCGAGTTCGCCGCGCGACACGGCCAGCACCGCCGCGCGATACACCTCGGCCTGATACGCGCCCGAAATCATGCCGACCGCCAGTGCGCCGACCACGAACGGCGGCACGCCGACGAAACCTTCCGCGCCGAACCACTGGCCGACGGTGGTCACGAGCGTCGAGCCGCCGAAATAGAACAGATAGATCACGAGCAGTTCGGGCACGCCGCGAAACACCGTCGTGTAGATATCGCCGATCACGCGCAGCGTGCGAAAGCGCGACAGCTTGGCCGCCGCCACCAGCGCGCCGAGCACGGCGCCTACCGCGAGCGCGGCCAGCGTGAGCGCGACCGTCATCAACGCCGCGAGCAGCAGCACGC
Organism: Paraburkholderia sp. RAU2J; assembly: GCF_003634845.1. Classification (NCBI taxonomy): domain Bacteria; kingdom Pseudomonadati; phylum Pseudomonadota; class Betaproteobacteria; order Burkholderiales; family Burkholderiaceae; genus Paraburkholderia; species Paraburkholderia sp. RAU2J. The sequence continues at coordinate 1,394,817 of NZ_RBXG01000002.1, read as the reverse complement.
CGCCCCAGCCTTCCGGCCCGAAGCCGAGCATTTCTATCAGAGCCATTCCCTACTCCTCGTCCATGACCGCGGATCGAACCAGCCGGCATGCGCACGCTCGTTGCGCGCGCCGCCTCTACCGAGCGCTCAACGCATCAAGGCGTGACGTCGGTCTTGAACCACTTTTCGGAAAGCTTCTTGACGGTGCCGTCGGCGAGCGCTGCACCGATCGCGGTGTCGAACTTCGCCTTCAGATCGGCGTCCTGCTTGCGGAATGCGAGCCCTTCGCCCGGCCCCCAGATCGGGCCGCCGATCTTCGGTCCGGCCATCGTGATCGACGCCGTTTCCTTCTTGTCGATGTTGGCGGCGTAGTAGGTCACGTCGTCGAACGAAGCGTCGATGCGGCCGTTGGCCAGATCCAGATCGCGTTCAGGCGAGGTCTTGTAGACGCGAATGCTGGCGACGTCCTTGAAACCGTCGTTGATGAATTTGGTGTAGACCGTGCCCGACTGGATGCCGATGGTCTTGCCCTTCAACTGCTTGCGCAGCGCGTCGATGGCCGGCTGGTCGGCCTTCGGGTCGCCCGAGAGCTTGACGATGGCGGCGCTCGGCGCAGCCTTCGGCAAGATCTTCGCGTCGGCCACGGCGAACGTGGCAGGCGTCGCGGCGTAGGGCCGCGAGAACGCGATGATCTTTTCACGCTCCGGCGTGATCGAGATCGCATCCATCAGGACGTCGAACTTTCCGGCTTGCAGACCGGGAATCATGCCGTCCCAATCCTGCGCGACGAGGTTGCATTGCAGCTTGGCGCGCTCGCACAGATTGGCGACCAGTTCGGGCTCGAAGCCGCCCAGCTTGCCGCCAGGCAAGGTCAGATTCCACGGCGCGTAGCCGCCTTCCAGCGCGATCGTCACCGTCTTCCAGTCTTTGGCCTGCACCGGGGCCGCGAAAATCGCCACGGCGCCGAGAACGGCGCCCATCAATGCGTTTGCTGCCGTTCTGCGCTTCACTTTCACGTCGAAACTCCTTTGATTGAGGAAAACCGTCGAGCTGGGTGTCTTAGCTTTTTTAGTTGGCGTTGATTTGTATAGACAAGCTTGCACGAGTCAAAAAGCGCCTGCAAGTGGATTCAATGGAAATTGCCGGAATCATCGGGCAAACCCCTACTCCACGCCGTGCGATAAGGCTCTACAGGGAGTTGTTAGTGGCCGGACGTCGCATGATGAAGCTGCCGCGTGCATGACGCGCAAATCATTTTGTCTAGACAGGTCGCGCGCGAAGATGAATTCGCACTACCAGATGAACGGCACGAAGCGATAACGCACGCGCGCCATGTACTCGCTGTAACCCTCGAGTTGCTCCGCGAGGACGCGCTCCTCGCGCACCGCGCGCCAACCAATGCCAAACACCATCACGGGCACGAACGCGAGTCCCCACCATGACCCGAGCAGCAACGGTGTACCGACGAGCAGCAGCAGCGCGGCGCAATACATCGGATGCCGGATGTGCGCGTAGGGGCCGGTGTCGATCACCTTATGGCCGCGGCTTGCCTGGATTTTGACGACCGGCGCGGCATAGCTGTTGGCCTCGAACACGAAGCGGCACATGAAGAGGCTAAGGAACACGCAGAGCGAACCGAGACTGACCAGCCAGACAGGCAGCGGTGCGGACCATTGGAAGCGCATCGCGTCGAATCCCATCGCGATGAGCCAGGCGCACCACGCCAGCGCGACGCCGATCATGAAGAAACGGTCCCAGCGGCTTTGCTGTGCCTGCACGAACGGTGCGAGACGTTCAGCGAGAAGGCCCGGATCATGGCGCGCGAGCCACAGGCCGATCCACAGACTCAATGCGCCCAGTTCGATCAGATACCACCAGGCGGCCGGCCACGCGAAGCTGCCTGCCGCGCCGAACAGCAGCGCGCCCATCGCCGCCAGCCAGACCACCGTTTGCAGGACGAGGCGCTTGATCATGGCGGCGGCCGTTGCACGTTTAACGCTACACCTTACGCGCTTTGCGCCGGCGTGCGCACGCGTTCGAACACCTCGGCGATGTCGATGTCGCCGGTGTCCAGACCGAAGCGCTCGCGCAGGCATATGGCGAGTTCGTCGGCGCTGACCAGTTGCCGCTCGCTAATCATCTGCCCGCTACCAGCGCGCTCGTTCAGCTGATCGTTGAACAGCGTGAGACGGGCTTCCGGCAACACGCGGCACACGATCAGGTTGCTCGCGAAAATCGAATCGGGCGACGTCGACGTGTACCAGTTCGAGGTTTCGTAATCGATCCACTCCACCGGCTGCAAGTCGAAGCGATAGACGCGCGCCCAGCTTTCGTCGTGCGCTTGCACTTCGAGATACAGCGCGTCGCGCGATGCGTCGGCGAGGCGGAACGTGCCGAGCGGCGTCTGCTGCGCGAGACCCGTGCTTAACCGCAGCGGCGCGCTCAGCGTGACGCTGCCGAAGCCGACGTCGGCGATCCATGCGTCGGTTCCAATGTCGATGCGCAGCACCATGTGCGTGCGAGGTGGAACCGCGTCGGACTCGCGCCCCCACAATACGCGCCCGAGCAGCGGCGTGACCTTGAAACCCAGTTGCATCAGCACGTTGGCGAACAGCGCGTTCTGTTCGAAGCAATAACCGCCGCGCCGTGCGGTGACGAGTTTGCTCTCGACCGATTCGAGGTCCAGCTTCACCGGCCGCCGCGTGAGCGGGTTCAGATTCTCGAACGGGATCGCTGCGGGATGCAGCCTGTGAATCGTCTGAAGGACTTCCAGCGTGGCCGCGCGCGGGCCTTCGTAGCCGATGCGGGCGAAGTAGTGTTGCAGATTGACGGCGTATGACATCGGCGTGGTCCGGTAGGTTTTGGAGCTGGACGCTGACGGACCTGCACACGTGTGCCCGGTGCGCGATCCGGCGGTTTCGGGACAAGATCATAGCCGCATTTGCCGCGCTTGCTTGCCGCTTGCCCGATGCGCCGCCTCGCCGCTTTTCCGTCACCGCGTCGGGCGCCGTCCTACTGCATGAGCGGCGCCCGGCGCGCGTACCGCCTGCTACTGGATACCCTTCAATGCCGACGTCGCGATCGACGGCACGGTAATGCCGTGGCCCGACGCGAACTGCACCGCCGAATTCAGCGTGGACATCAGCGACTGCAACTGGCCCGGCGCCGATTGTGCGATGTACGACGCACTCTGCGCCGTCTGCGGATTCAGCCCCGACTGCAACAGCGAAGACGGGCTCATCTGACCGATGCTGCCGAGTCCCGACTGCAGGCTCGAATACTGGCTCACGCCCTTGCCGAGCGATGACAGGCCGTCCGTGAACGCCTGCTTGTCGACCGGCGCCGCCGACGCGCTGCCGCTCGCATGACTCGCGAACGCATCCGTCAGCTTCTGCGAGAGCGACTGTTGCGTGTTGCCCACCTGCGTCAATTGACTGACCGACGGCGTTCCGCCGCTCAGCAGACCCGCGGCCTGCTGCGCCTGCCCTGCGGCGCTGCTCATGCCCATCGCCGAGGCGAGGCTCGACTGGCCGCTCAGCACCTGCTGGTTCGCGCCCACATAGGTTTGCAGCAACTGCGACATGCCGCCTTCGGCAGCCGGCGCGGCGCCCGCCGAACTATTGCCGCCGCCAAGACCGAACTGCTTCAGATTCAGTTGCGCGCTTGCAACGCCGCTCCCAAGCAAACTGCCGCCGACCAGCATCGACATCAAAAGAATGCGGGTTTTCATCTCTTTCTCCTTAATATGTTGGGCTTCGGGTTGATCGTGCGCTTCGACACGTCACTCGCGAGTGCGTTCGCTCTGACCACGCCCATACGATTCAATTACGTTTTCATTGGGTTCAAATTACGTACAAATATCAATTAGTTGCAGTACGTAACGTACAAAATTACATGTCAGCGATATTGATGAGAATCGTTCTCGTTTAAATCAACGCCTGCAATACGCGTGAGTACGATTCGCGTCATCTGCTGCACGGCGTCGCGGGCTGTTACGGCGAATCGCGGGCTGGCGACATCGCTGCTCCGTGATGAATCAATCAGTCGAACAACGCCAATAAGGATTTCGATGAAGTTCGCCAACCTCCGCGGCCCCGCCGCTCAGGCACGTCCAGTTCGCGACGGCGCGGCGCGCGCCAGCGCAACTTATCGTCCGCGCTTGCCTTCGATGCGGCGCGTGGCCCTCTGCACCGCATTCGCCTGGGCATCGATGACGACCTCTGCCGCGATGGCCGAAGCCAGTCCCGATGCCGCACCGGAAGCCCCCGAAGCCGATCTGAAGATCAAGGCCACCGAGACGAGCCCGTGGACCGGCTTCTGGAACCGCGAGCAGATGCTCGGCGACATCGGCGGCCTGCGCCCCTGGCTCGGCAAGTACGGCGTGACATTCACGCTCACCGAGACCAGCGAAGTGCTCGCCAATCTGCGCGGCGGCCTCGCGCGCGGCGCGGACTACGACGGTCTGACGACCGCCACCGTGCAGATGGATACGCAAAAAGCGTTCGGCCTGCCCGGCGGCCTCTTCAACGTCAGCGCGTTGCAGATTCACGGCGCCAACCTGAGCGCCAACAAGCTCGGCACACTGAATACGGCAAGCGGCATCGAAGCCGAGGACACTACCCGCCTGTGGGAGTTGTGGTATCAGCAGTCGTTTCTGAACAAGCGTGTCGACGTGAAGATCGGTCAGCAAAGTATCGACCAGGAATTCATCACCAGCCAGTACTCGGCGCTGTTCCTGAACACGATGTTCGGCTGGCCCGCCCTGCCCTCGTACAACATGCCGTCCGGCGGTCCTGCGTATCCGCTGGCGGGCCTCGGCGTGCGCGTGCGCGGCCAGATCACGCCTTCGTTGACGGCGTTGGCCGGGGTATTCTCCGGCGACCCGCTCGGCAACAACCCGGACAACCTGAGCGGCACCAACTTCAATCTGCACAACGGCACGTTGTGGATCGGCGAGTTGCAATACGCGATCAACCAGCCGGCCGACGGCGAAGTGGTCGGCACCGGCAGCAAGGCATTGCCGGGCACCTACAAGATCGGCGTCTGGTACAACAACAACAGCTTCGCGGACCAGCGCTACGACAATAACGGCTTGTCGCTGGCGAATCCCGCATCGACCGGCGTGCCCGCGAATCATCGCGGCAACTACAGCATCTACGCCGTAGCCGACCAGATGGTTTGGCGTCCTGATCCTGACAAGCCGCGCAGTCTCGGTGTGTTCGCGCGCGTGATGGGCGGCCCCGGCGACCGCAACCTGGTGAGCATCGCGGCCAACCTCGGGGTCGTGCTGAAAGCACCGTTCGCCGGCCGCGACGACGATAGCGCCGGCCTCGCGCTCACCTACATCAAGGTCGGCAATCACGTGCACGGAATCGATGAGGATTTCCGAGCCTTCACCAACGGGCCCTACGGCGTGCGCACCAGCGAAACCACGCTCGAGGCGACCTATCAGTATCAGGTCAATCCGTGGTGGCAACTGCAAGCCGACGCGCAATACACGTTCAATGCCGGCGCCGGCCAGAATCCGAACGACCCGACGCAGCCGCTGCGCAACACGTTCGTCGTCGGCGTGCGGACCAACATCAATTTCTGATGCGGTTCGCGGCCGCCTTCGCGACGGCCCCGGTTGCGTATGCCGAGCCGCAAGGTTTCCTCGCAACCTTCAAGCACCACACGACGCTGATCAACACCGTGCCCGACAACGGTGACCAAAACCCGTACGCGGTAGTGGTCGCGCCGGTCACGGCGGGCACCGTCAAGCAAGGCGACGTGCTGGTCGGCAACTTCAACAACTCGACCAATCTGCAACGCACCGGCAGCACGATCATCAACTATCGTCCGGACGCCAAACAGATGTCGGTGTTCGCCGCGGTGCCGCGCGATCTGAAGGAATGCCCCCGGCTCGCGGTGGATGGGAAGGTGACCGCTTATCTGCGGGGTTAGGGCCGGTCTGATTGCAGATGGCCCCCGTCGCACAGTTCACCTACACACCCGCCCCACGCGCGGGCGCCCGCAACGACAGATCCTGCACCATCTGCGCAGCCAGATAATCGCAGGTCGGCCGGTCCGATTTGGCGCTGCGCGCCACCACGATTTCCAATGGCGCGATCTTCGGCAAGCCTTGCGCTTCGCCAAGAATCGCGAGCCGCGCCGGCACGCTGCAACGCGTGAGTGCGATCACCGACAACCCCGCATCCACGGTCGCTACGAGACCCATCAGGCTCGCGCTGCTGAACGCCGCCCGATAGCGGATCCGCGCGCCATCCAGCGCGGCCAGTGTGTGCTGGCGCGCGACACAACCGGGCTCGTAGAGTCCCACCGGCAACGGCGACGCCGCCAGCACCGGCGTATCCACCGATGCCCCCACCCACACCATCGGCTCGCTGCGCACGAATTCGCCACGCAACTTGCGGTCGCGCGTGACGAACGCGAGATCGATCTTGTTATCGGCCAGCATCGGCGCGAGCGACGTACTTTGCGCGCAGACGATCTCGATCTCCACATGCGGATACAGGTTCGAGAAACGCCGCAACACCGGCGACAGCAGCGACGAGACGTAATCGTCCGGCGCGCCGAGCACCACGCGCCCCGTCACCTCGGGCCGCACGATCGCCGACCAGGCTTCCTCATGCAGCGCGAGCACGCGCCGCGCGTATTCGAGCAGCGTATTGCCGGGCCGCGTGAGCGACAGATTGCGCGTATTGCGCGCGAACAGCGTGGTGCCGAGCATGGTTTCGAGCCGCTTGATCTGCATGCTGACAGCCGCCTGCGAGCGATGCACGGTGGTCGCCGCCTTCGTGAAGCTGCCCGTCTCCACCACCGCGACGAAGCTGCGCAACAAATCGACGTCGAATTCGGGGTGCATGATTTATCAATCCGGCTGATGGAATTACTCAATTTAATTCGTTTGTCGGTGCCACGCAAGCCGCGCAATACTCGGGATATCACGTCTCGGAGCCGCTTCGCATGTCCCTCACCCAACGTCAACAAGGCGCGATCACCCTCGCGAGCGGCGGCCTGCTGATGGGCACGCTAGGCGTCTTCGTCGAGGAGGCGCGGCTCGGCGCGCTGACGCTCGTGTTCTTTCGCTGCCTGTTCGGCTTTATGTCGCTTGCCGCGTATTGCGCGTGGAAGGGCTTTTTCACGCGATCCCATTTCACACGCCGCACCGTTGCGCTCGCGTTGCTCTCGGGCGTGCTGATGGTCACACAGTGGGTCGGCTTCTTCGACGCGATCCATCGCACCAGCATTGCCGTGGCGACGGTCGTGTTTCACGTGCAGCCGTTCTGGGTCGTGCTGATCGGCGCAGCGCTGTTCAACGAGCGGCTCGGCATGGATCGGCTCGGCTGGATCGCGACCGCCTTCGTCGGGCTCGTGCTCGCCTCGGGCGTCGCGGCCACGGAGAATCTGCAGGGCCATTCGGCTTATCTGATCGGGATCGGCGAGGCGCTGGTCGGGTCGCTGCTGTATGCGAGCGTCACGCTGATTGCCAAGGGGCTCGGCAATCTGCGGCCGCATCTGCTGACGCTCGCGCAATGCGCGGTCGGCGTGGTATGTCTGCCGTTCATCGCGCCGCTCACCGCGGTGCATATCGGCCCGATGCAGTGGTTCTGGCTGGTCGGCATGGGGGTGCTGCATACGGGCTTGGCCTATGTGCTGATCTACGGCGCACTGCCCAGGCTAAGCACGCCGGTGATCGCGGTGCTGCTGTTCGTCTACCCGCTCACCGCGATCGTGGTGGATGCGGTGGTGTACGGCCGGGCGCTGTCGCTGCCGCAACTCGCAGGCATGGCGCTGATCGTGGTGGCGAGCCTCGGCGTCAATTTGGGCTGGCCGCTGCTGTCGCTGCTGCGGCCTCGTGCACAGGCGCGGCGGCACGCGGATTGAGATCCTGTCTCACTGCGGAAAAAAGTGGCGCCAGACCTCGTGGCTTCATCCGGATAACGAATCGATTCCCAAAAAGAGAGAGGGACTCAGACAACTCCGTGCTGAATCCACTCACGTAGGCTGGCCTGCACAATGCGTGCTGAAGGCCTATTCACGCTACCCGGCCAACCTCACTGCGGCAACACCTCCCCCTTCGTCTCCGGCGCGAACGGAATCACGAAGAGACCAATCACAAACGCGAGCGCCGTCAACGCGACCGGCACGCCGAGTGTATGCATGCGCAGCACCGCGGCACCGAGCAGAAAGTTGACCCCTGCGCCAACAAACCGCCCGAACGACGTACAGAACGCGAACGCGGTGGCCCGCACGCGGGTTTCGAACTGCTCCGGCAGCCACAAACTGAACAACGCGAAATTGCCGCCGAAAAAGCCCAGCACGCAAAGCCACGCGATGAACGGCGCGAGCCCGTTCGGCAGATAGAACGCCCAGCCGAAACTGCCGGCGATCGACACCGCCATGCCGGCGAAGTAAATCGCCAGTGTCTTCTTGCGGCCGATGCGCTCGGCGAGCGGCGGCAGCGCGAGACAGCCGATGATCGTCGCGATGGACAAAAGCCCCGTCGCCACCGACGCCATCCTGATCGAATCGGCCTTCGCCATGCCGGCGCGGGTCGCCAGCTGAATCACTGCGGACGGCTCGTACACCGCACCCGCCCACAAGCCGATGATCGCGATCGTCAACAGGATGCACGCCACCCAGGTCCGGCGCCGATAGGCCGGCCCGAGGATTTCACGCAGCGGTTTGCTCCGCACGGCGTTGGCTTCGGCCTTCTGCCACTTCTCCGGCTCTTTCACGCGCAGCAGAATCAGAATCGCGACCACTACCGGCACGGCGCCGGTGAGGAACATCGCGCGCCAGCCGAAGTGCACGCCGATCGTGTAGTTGAGCGCCGCCGCGAGAAAGAAGCCCGCGTAGTAGCCCGTTTGCAAATAACCCGCGCCCATCTTGCGGCGATCCTCCGGCCACGCTTCGGCCACATAGGTGCCCGCCAGCGCCCACTCGCCGCCAATGCCGACGCCTGCAATGAAGCGATAAATGCCGAGTTCCCACACGTTCGAAGACGTCGCGGCGAGCCCCGTGAAAATCGCGAACGTGAAGATGGTGCCGGCCAGCACCTTGGTGCGCCCAAAGCGATCGGCGAGCGGCCCCCAGATGAACGACAGCCCCCACCCCACCAGGAACAGCGCAAACAGGATCGAGCCGGCGAGACCCACATTTGCCGGCGTGGCCGCAAAGCCGGAGCGCGGCAACAGCTCGGTCAAAGCCGGCGTCAACACAAGCGCGTAGATGAACGAGTCCATCCCGTCGAGCGTCCAGCCGGCCCATGCTCCCCAGAAACCTACGATCTGCGAACGATTGAGCGGCGTGCGGCGCCGCGCGACCGGTGTACTGTCGGTCACTGAATTCATCATGCTCCTCCGGCCCTACGATGGGCGTACGTAATCGGAACTACCGGGAACGACGACATGGAATGGCGCGCGCAGGTGGATTGAGACGGCCACCCTCGTACGACGGAAGCGTGGCCCGCGGGGTCGGCCCGGCAAAGAACTTTCCGGGTTTGTCCGCGTGTAAAGCGCGTCTTTTTATATATAATATTTGATACTATGAGCGAAGCAACAGATGGTTTTCCCCTGGACGCCCCGGCACGCAGTCCGCTTTTACCCGCAGCGGCGCCGCGCGAGAGCACTTCGCGTGTGATCGCGGAGGCCCTGCGCGCGGCAATCGTCGACGGCACGCTGGCGCCTGGCGCGCCGCTGCGCCAGGACGCGATCGCGCGGCACTTCTCGGTCAGCGCGATTCCGGTGCGCGAGGCGCTGCGCCAGATCGAAACCGAAGGCTGGGTGAGAGCCGCGGTGCATAAAGGCGTGACAGTCGCGCCGTTGTCGGCGGACGAGGCACGCGAGATCTACGAGATCCGCTCGGCCCTGGAGAGCCTCGCGATCGGCCTTGCAATTCCGAACCACAGCGCCGCGACGCTGCGCGAAGCCGCAAACCTGTGCCGCGCCGCCGAACGCGAGCCCGAGCCGTCGCTGTACGTCGCGCGCAATGCCGCGTTTCACATGAGCCTGTATGCGCCCGCCGGGCGTCCGCAACTCGCGGACATGATCGGCATGCTGCATCGGCGCGGCGAACGGTATCTGCGTCTGAAGTTCGGCTTGCCTGCGTACAAAGGCGAGTCCGACAATGAGCACGCGGCGCTGCTCGACGCCGTGCAGCGCCGCGACATCGCCATGGCCCAGTCGCTCGTCGTCGCGCATCTGCTCGGTACCGGCGAGCTGCTCCATCGTTTTCTGACCGAACGCGCGCAGGCGGAAGCCGCGCTTGCGAATCAACCGAAGCCGCGCGGCAGACGCCCGCGCACCACCACCGGGAGTTGACCGAGCCGATGAACCGCCCCGCCGAAGCCACTGCGTCACTACCCTCCGCCCGTTCATGGACCACGCGCCGCGACGAGAAGAACCGTCGCCTCGCGGCCATCGCTCCGTGGCTCGAAGACGGCGTCCTGCCGACCCACCGCATCGTCGATGCGCTCGAAACGCTGATCCAGCCCGGCGACCGCGTCGCGCTCGAAGGCGACAACCAGAAGCAGGCCGACTTTCTGTCCCGCTCGTTCGCCAAGGTCGATCCGCAAAAGCTGCATGACGTGCATCTGCTGATTTCGAGCATCAGTCGTCCTGAGCATCTGACGCTGTTCGAGCGCGGCATCGCGCACAAGGTCGACTTTTCGTTTGCCGGGCCGCAGAGTTTGCGGGTCGCGCAACTGCTCGAAGACGGCCAGTTGGAAATCGGCGCGATCTACACGTACGTCGAACTGTACGCGCGCATGTTCGTCGATCTGACGCCGCACGTCGCGCTGCTGTGCGCGGAAAAGGCCGACCGCCACGGCAATCTGTACACCGGCCCGAATACCGAGGACACGCCGACCATCGCCGAGGCCGCCGCGTTCCGGCACGGCATCGTGATCGTGCAGGTCAACGAGATCGTCGACGAATTGCCGCGCGTCGACATCCCGGGCTCATGGGTCGACGTGATCGTGCAGGCGGACCGGCCATTCGCCGTCGAGCCGCTCTTCACGCGCGATCCGCGCCACATCGGCGATCTGCAGGTGCTCACCGCGATGATGGTGATTCGCGGCATCTACGAGCCGTATGGGGTGACCTCGCTGAATCACGGCATCGGCTTCGATACCGCGGCGATCGAATTGCTGCTGCCTACTTACGGCGAATCGCTCGGGCTGAAGGGCAAGATCTGCCGCAACTGGACGCTCAACCCACATCCCACGATGATTCCCGCGATCGAATCGGGCTGGGTCGACAGCATTCATTGCTTCGGCAGCGAGGTCGGCATGGAGGCCTATATCGAGGCGCGTCCCGACGTGTTCTTCACCGGCAACGACGGCAGCCTGCGCTCGAATCGCGTACTGTGCCAACTGGCCGGGCAGTACGCAGTCGATCTGTTCATCGGCTCGACTTTGCAGATCGACGCCGACGCGAATTCGTCGACCGTCACGCGTGGACGTCTCGCCGGCTTCGGCGGTGCGCCGAACATGGGCCACGATCCACGCGGCCGGCGTCATTCGAGCGAAGCATGGCTCAAGCTGCTGAAGGACCAAGGCCCGGTGTCGCGCGGCCAGAAGCTGGTCGTGCAAACGGCCGAGACGTACAAGAAAGGCGGCGAACCGACTTTCGTCGATGAACTCGACGCGGTCGCGGTCGGCGCGAAAAGCGGCATGCCGGTTGCGCCGGTGATGATCTACGGTGACGACGTGAGCCACGTCGTCACCGAGGAAGGCATCGCACATCTGCACAAGGCCGAGGGCGTCGACGAGCGGCGCGCGGCAATCGCCGCCGTGGCCGGCGTCACGCCGATCGGCTTGCGCGCCAAGCCTGAAAAGACCGCCGAGCTGCGCCGGCGCGGCATCGTCGCGTATCCGGAAGATCTCGGCATCCGGCGCGGTGAAGCCAAGCGCTCGCTGCTGGCCGCACGCAGCATCGACGATCTGGTGACGTGGTCGGGCGGTCTGTATGCGCCGCCGGCGCGCTTCAGGAGCTGGTGACGATGGCGCCCGCTGCCTGGCTCAAGCGTGCGCAGGTGCGGTCGTCCGCGCTGGAGGGCGACGCGCAATTGCCCCGCGCGGGTGCCCATGCCACGCCCGCCGATTCGCGCCGCGCCGCGCCGTCCGACGCGCAACTGGCCCACTATGCGATCACCGCGCTGATCGAAGAAGCGCAACTCACGCCCAAGCCCGCGCTGGTCGACCAGCGCGGCAGCGGCGCGCATCGCGACCTCGATCTCGCGACGATGCTGTGTTCCGCACAGGCACTCGAACCGACCTTCGCGGCGCTCGCGCGCACAGCGCGCCGCCGTGGCGAACCGTCGGCGCTGCTGCGCACCGAACTCGCGCAGACCGGCCGCGCCGGCGAGCAGGACATGTTGCGGGCCACCGGCGGCAGCAATGCACATCGCGGCGCGATCTGGATCGTCGGCTTGCTGGTGGCGGGGTCAGCGATGGACGCCTGCGCGGTTTCACCAGCGAGTACTTTCGCGGCTGCGTCCGATCGCCGGTCGACCGCCGGTCATACTGAGCATCCAGACGCATCGCAAATCTGCACGCGTTCCGCGCAAATCGCCTGTTTCCCGGACCGCTTCGCCGCGCCCTCCGACAGTCACGGCGAACGCGCAAGACAGCGCTACCAGGTCGGCGGCGCACGCCGCGAAGCGCAAGACGGTTTCCCGCACGTGATCGACGTCGGCTTGCCCGCGCTGCTCGCGGCGCGTGCCAAAGGCATCGAGGAAAACGCCGCGCGCGTCGATGCATTGCTCGCGATCATGGCCTCGCTCGACGACACCTGCCTGCTGCATCGCGCCGGCTTGCCCGGCCTGCACGCCGGACAGCACGGCGCGCGCCGCGTGCTGCAAGCCGGCGGCAGTTCGACGCCCGCGGGCCGCGCCGCGCTCGCCGCGCTCGAACACGAATTGCTGTCGCTCAACGCCTCGCCCGGCGGCGCAGCCGATCTGCTCGCCGCCACCCTCTTTCTCGACATGCTGGCGCACCACCACGCCGGCCGGAGCCCAGACCCATGGAACATCTGACCTTCGACTATCCGGCGCAACGCGCCGTCACGACCCGCGCGCATGTCGGCGTGGTGGGTTCGGGCGATCTGGAAGTGCTGCTCTCGCCCACCGATCCCAGCGGCTCGCTCGCCGCGCATGTGGTCGTGCGCACCAGCGTCGACGGCTACAGCCACATCTGGAAAAGCGTGCTCGACCGCTTCTTCACCCGCTACGGCGGCGCTGCGCAAATCGAAATCAACGACTTCGGCGCGACGCCCGGCGTGGTCGCGTTGCGGCTCGCGGAAGCAGTCGAAGCCGCCGAAGAAGGAGACGACGCATGAACACGAGTGCAAGCACGCATTCCGCGCCGCTGTTGCGCGACAGTTTCATCGAACTGCCTGCGCGTGAACGCGCGCGCTCGCTGCTGGACGCGGGCAGCTTCCGCGAATTGCTCGGCCCGTTCGACAGGATCGAGTCGCCGTGGCTGCCGCTGCAAGGCGTGGTCTGCCAGGCCGACGACGGCTGCGTGATCGCGCGCGGCACGATCGACGGGGAGCCCGCCGTCATCGCTGCGATCGAGTCCGCGTTCCAGGGCGGCAGCATCGGCGAAGTGTCGGGCAGCAAGATCGCCGCGACGCTCGAAATGGCGCTGCGCGACTGCGAACGCGGCAAGCTCGTGCGTCCTGTCGTGCTGTTCGAAACCGGCGGCGTGCGGCTGCAGGAAGCGAATCTGGGTCTCGCGGTGATCGCGGAGATTCAGGCGGCGATCGTCGCGTTGCGCCGGCACGTGCCGGTGGTCGGCGTGATCGCGGGGATGGTCGGCTGCTTCGGCGGCATGTCGCTCGCGGCGGCGCTGTGCTCGTATCTGATCGTGACGAAGCAGGGGCGGCTCGGCATGAACGGCCCCGAGGTGATCGAGCAGGAAGCCGGCATCGACGAACTCGATGCGAGCGATCGCCGTCGCGTGTGGCAACTGATCGGCGGCGAGCAGCGCACGGCGAGCGCGCTCGCCGATCAACTGGTCGACGACGATGCCGATGCGCTGCGCGCCGCCGTGCATGCGGCGTTCAAGCAAGGCGTGCCGGCCGCGCATCGCAGCGAACAGGTCGACGTGTTTCTGAACCGGCTCGCGCAGATCGACCCGGCCAGCGTCACACCGCAGAGCATGCGTGGCGTGTACACCCCCCACGTTCAGCACGTCGCGCGCAAGGAGCAAGCATGAGCGACATTCAATTGAGCCGCGGCGCGCGCTGGTTCCTTTCACTCGCCGGCGAACCGTCCGGTCAGGCGCCGGTATGGAGCGGTGATGCGCCGCTCGGCCGCGAGACGGCGCGCTTCATCACGGTCGTGCCCGATCCCGCAAACCGCTTCCCGCGCGCAACCGACAACGTGGTCGGCCTCGAACAGGGCTGGCAGCTTGCGCGCGCCGTGCGCGAAACCATCGCACTGGACGATGCGGGCGACACGCGCCGGCCGATCGTCGCGATCGTCGATGTGAAGAGCCAGGCGTATGGCTATCGCGAGGAAATGCTCGGCCTCCATCTCGCCTGCGCGGCCGCCATCGATGCGTATGCGTCGGCGCGCGACGCGGGTCATCCGGTGGTCGCGCTGATCGTCGGGCCGGCGATGTCGGGCGCGTTCCTCGCGCACGGCTATCAGGCCAACCGCATCGTCGCGCTCGACGCGCCCGGCACGATGGTCCACGCAATGGGCAAGGAAGCGGCCGCGCGCGTCACGCGCCGCACGGTCGAAGCACTCGATGCGCTCGGCGAAACCATCGTGCCGATGTCGTATTCGATGGCGTCGTTTGCGAAGCTCGGGCTGCTCGATCAACTGATCGAAGGCGTCGATGCGGATGCGCCGGATGCAGAACAGATCGAACGTGTGCGTCAGGTGTTGTGCGAGCAGGTTCGCAGCGCACGCGACGGTGGCCGCACGCTCGCGCATCGGCTGGAATCGGCGGCGGCGCAGAAGAATCGCGCGGCGTCGATCGAGGTGCGGCGGCGGCTTGCGCAACAATGGGATGCCGTGTGATGCGAGTTTGCGCGGCGCCGCCGTTCGTTGCTGAACACGCGTTGCCGTGCGATGCGCGGCGGCGTCCGCACGACTTGCTGTGTCTGCGGCAACTGCAGGTGTTCGATGACGAGCCGGCGTGGGTTCGTGACGCGTTCGAGTGCGCGCCGTATGCAGTCGTCAGACGCGCGCCGGCGCCAGAAGGCTTGGTGGCGATCGGCTTGCGCGGTGTCGAACGGGCGCAGCGTTATGGCACGTGGGCGCGTGCGGCCGATGTCGTGACTGTGGTCTCGCCGGAGAGCTTGCGGCAAACCGGGCCGCTGACCGGTCGCGATACGTTGCCTCCTTTCGCTGCCCTCGCCTTTTTGCAAAACGGCTCGGGCGGTCCATTGGCGGGTTTTGTCTGGGGGCCGACGGGCAGCGCCGGTTTTGAACTGGCCACGCGTGCAACGGCAGTGAGCGAATCGAGCGATCTCGATCTGCTGATTCGCACGCCCGAACCGCTCGCGCGAGACGGCGCCCGCGCGTTGCTCGATCAACTGCAGGCGCTTGCGGAACGCATCGGCATCCGTGTCGACGCGCAACTCGAAACGCCAGCGGGTGGTGTCGCCCTCGCCGAGTGGGCTGCCGGCAAAGCGCGCGTGATGGTGCGCCATGCAAGCGGTCCGCAATTGATTGCCGATCCGTGGGCACAAGCCATCACTCGCACAACTCGAAGCGGTGTCGTCTGATGCTTGCGCTGCTTTTCCCCGGCCAGGGCGCGCAGACCGATGGCTTCCTGCACAGCCTGCCGCAGCATCGCGCAGTGCGTGACACACTCGAAGAAGCCTCGCAAGTACTCGGCCTCGATGTGTTGACCCTGGACACGCCGGACGCGCTCGGTTCAACCGTTGCCGTGCAGGTCGGCTTGACGATCGCGGGCGTGGCCGTGACGCGCGCGTTAGCTGACGAACAACTCGCGCCGGAGATCAGCGCGGGGCTGTCGGTCGGTGCGTATGCGGCAGCGGTGAGTTGCGGCGCATTGCAGTTCGCTGACGCGTTGAAAATGGTGCGGCGGCGTGCCGAACTGATGGAAGCGGCATATCCGTCCGGATATAGCCTCGCGGCGATATCGGGTTTGACTGAGCATCAACTGGAAACACTCGCCGCGCGGCATGCGGATGAGAACCGGCAACACGTCTATATCGGCAATGTGAATGCCCCGCGCCAGATCGTCATGGCGGGCGCAAACGATGCGCTGGATGCGTTCATCGTCCGCGCGCTGGCCGCGGGTGCGCGTAAAGCGACGCGGCTCGCGGTGAGCGTGCCGTCGCATTGCGAGTTGCTCGCGCAGGCGAGCGACGAACTGCTCGCCTACGTGAGCCAGGTCCCTTTTCAAGCGCCGCGCAGCACGTATATCGGCAATCGCGGCGGCCGACCGTTGTATACGGCCGACGCGATCCGTGATGATCTCGCCACCAACATGCGCTACACCGTGCGCTGGTTCGACGCACTCACCGCAATGCAGGAAATGGGTGCGCGCGTGCTGATCGAGGCGCCGCCGGGGCAGGTATTGACCGACATTATGCGCGAGCATTTTCCGGATGCCGCAGCGCTTGCGGCCAGCGGTCTTTCGTTCGACAGACTGGTGGCGACGGCCCGGCGGCGGTTGGAGACTGGCTAACGAGGCCGTGAACCGTGATGTGGTGCGCATCCGCTTTGTGCACCAGCGGCAGCTTTTCCACCTTCAGCCCTCTGCACGGGCCGACGCTGCCCGAAACCAGGGGCAGGCAACTCAGCGCCTGAGTCAGGCCGCCGCGTGCGCAGCCCCGCCTCACGCCTGCTCCGGCGCTCCCCGCCCAAGCACCTGCGAATCCGACGCCGTCGCCGACGCTTCGCCATGCGCGTGTCCATGCCCATGCCCCGGCGTCGTGACCGCGGCGGTGCCACCGGGCCGCCGCACCGACTTCGCGTGCCGCTCGATCAACCGTTGCAGCAGACAGAACGCGCACAACAGCGCACCGATCACGATACGGGTCCACCACGAGCTGAGCGTGCCATCGAACGTGATCAGCGTCTGGATCGTGCCGAGAATGCCGACGCCGAACAGCGAGCCGATCACATAACCCACGCCGCCCGTCAGCAAGGTCCCGCCGATCACGGTCGCCGCAATCGCGTCGAGTTCCATGCCCTGCCCCTGCAAGCCATAGCCCGACAACACATAGAACGTGAACACCGCGCCGCCCAGCGCGGAGCAGAAACCGCTCAGCGCATACACACCGATCCTCGTATGCGCGACCGGCAGACCCATCAGCAGCGCCGACCGCGGATTGCCGCCCACCGCATACACATTGCGGCCAAAGCGCGTGAAATGCGCGACAAAGATCGCGGCCAGCAGCGTCACCATCGCAATCAGCACGTTCGCCGTGACCGAGCCGATGCCGATGTCGAGACGAAACGCCGAGATCTTCTGGAACGTCGGATCGGTGATCGTGATCGATTGCGTCGTGATCAGAAAACACAGGCCGCGTGCGAAGAACATACCGGCCAGTGTCACGATGAATGCCTGCAGACGGAAGAAATGAATCAGCGCGCCCTGCACCGCGCCGAACACGGTGCCCATCAGCAGCACGATCGGGATGATCACCCACACCGACAGATGCATGTGTTCGGACAGCACCGCCTCGACGATGGTCGTCAGCGCGACGACCGAGCCCACCGACAGATCGATGCCGCCCGACACGATCACGAACGTCATGCCGATCGCGACGATCAGCAGGAATGCGTTGTCGACCAGCAGATCGAGCAGTACCTGCCACGAGAAGAAACCGGTGTACATCACCGAGCCAAAGCCGAACAGCGCGCAGAACAACAGGATCGTGACGGCGATCGGCAACGTGCGCGGATCGACGACATGCGCCAGGGCATCGAGAAGTCGTTTCATCGTGCCACCCCGCGTTGCTTGAAGATCGACGCGCCGAACGAGATCGCGAGAGCACGCGCCGCTGGCGACTGGATCACGCTGACCGCGAGCACCACGGCTGCCTTGACGACGAGCGTCGCCTCAGGCGGCACGCCGATCGAATAGGTCGTGTACGTCAGCGTCTGAATGATCAGCGCGCCCAGCACCGTTCCTGCAAAACTGAAGCGGCCGCCGAGCAGCGACGTGCCGCCGAGCGTCACCGCGAGAATCGCGTCGAGTTCGAGCAGCAGGCCCGCATTGTTGCCGTCGGCGCTGCGCACATTCGAGCTGATCAGGATGCCCGCCATCGACGCGGTCAAGCCCGAGAAGCCGTACACCGCGAACACGAGCGCCTTGGAGCGCAAGCCGACCAGACGCGTCGCCACCGGATTGACGCCGATCGCGCGAATGAAGAGCCCGAGCGCCGTGCCTTCGACGAGCGCCGCGGTCGCCAGCACCACCACCGTGGCGATCCACACCGAACACGGCACGCCGAGCCAGTAGCCGCCGCCGACGAACAGATAGCCGGGCGCGCCGATCGGAATGATCTGCCCGGCCGTCAGCAACTGCGCGATGCCCCGGCCCGCGACCATCAGGATCAACGTGGCGATGATCGGTTGCATACCGACAAAGGACACCAGCACGCCGTTCCACATGCCGCTCAACACGCCGACGATCAACGCCGCCACCAGCGCCTGCGCGACGAGCCCAGCGCTCGGTACGGGCTGCGTCGCGAGAATCGTGGCCGCGGCAGCACCGGCGATCGCCACCACCGCGCCGACCGAAATGTCGATGCCGCGCGTCGCGATGACCAGCGTCATGCCGATCGCGACGAGCACGAGCGGCGCGGCGCGATTGAGCACGTCGATCGGCGCGCCGAACAGATGGCCGTCGAGCATGCGCAGCGACAGGAAATGCGGATTCACCCACAGATTCAGGCCGCACAGCAACGCGAGCGTGACGCACGGCCAGATCAACGGACGTTCGACGCCGTCGCGCGCGAACCAGTTCGATAGCTTCATTCGCCGCTCCCCGCGATGAGTCGATAGATGTTGTCTTCGGTCGACGCCTTGCCGGCGACTTCGGCGATCTTGCGGCGGTCGCGCAGCACCGCGACGCGATGGCTCACGCGCAGCACCTCGCCGATCTCCGACGAAATGAACAGGATGCTCAGACCGTTCGCGCACAGCGCCAGCAGGCGGTCCATGATGTCGAACTTGGCGGCGACGTCGATGCCGCGCGTAGGTTCGTCGAGAATCAGCAGCTTGGGGTCGGTGGCGAGCCAGCGCGCGAGCAGCGCCTTCTGCTGGTTGCCGCCGGACAGCAGGCCAATCGGCTGTTCGGCGTCCGAGGCCTTGATGCCGAGCCGCTCGATCCACAGATCGGCCAGTTCACGCGCGCGCTGCCGGCTGATCTTGCGCCACCAGCCGCGCCGCGCCTGCAAGGCGAGCAGGATGTTCTCGCGGATCGACAGTTCGGCGACGATGCCCTCTTTCTTGCGGTCTTCCGCGCAATAGCCGATGCCGTGGCGTACCGCGTCGCGCGGCGAGCGCAGCCGCACGGGCTTTCCATCGACGAGAATCGTGCCGCTGTCCGCGCGGTCCGCGCCGAATAGCAGGCGCGCGGTTTCGGTGCGGCCGGAGCCGAGCAGGCCGGCGAGGCCGAGAATCTGGCCGGGCTGAACGTCGAGATCGATCGGTTGCAGCGTGCCGCGCCGGCCGACGCCGCGCAGTTCCATGAACGGCTGCGCACCCTGCGACGCCGGCACGCCCTCGTCAGACTCGTGCGCCGCTTGCGCTGCCTGCGCGTCGTGCGCGGCTTCGCGCAAACGCGCGCTCATGCGCTCGTGGCCGACCATCTTCGAGACCAGTTGATCGGCGGACAGATCGCGGGCGAGATATTCGCCCTCGCGCTCGCCATTGCGCATCACCGTGATGCGGTCGGAAATCGCATAGGTCTGTTCGATGAAATGCGTGACGAACAGAATCGCGATGCCCGATTGCTTAAGATGCCGAAGTATTTTAAAAAGCTGCGCGACTTCGCTGTCGTCGAGACTCGAAGTCGGCTCGTCGAGAATCAGCACGCGCGCGTCGACTGACAGCGCTCGCGCAATCGCCACCATCTGCTGCACGGCGATCGGATACGCGTCGAGCGAGCGTGTGACGTCGAGCGACACGTCGAGACGCGCCAGCGCAGCCTGGGCGCGCCGCTTGATGTCGGGCCAGTCGATCGCGCCAAAGCGCCTCGGTTGCCGGCCCGCGAAAATATTCTCGGCCACCGACAGATTCGGGCACAGGTTCACTTCCTGATACAGCGTGCGGACACCGGCCGCTTCGGCCTCCTGCGGCGATGCGAACGCCACCACTTCGCCGCCGAGACGGATCGTGCCGGCATCCGGCGCGACCACGCCGGTGAGCACGTTGATCAAGGTGGACTTGCCGGCGCCATTCTGTCCCATCAGCGTGTGAACCTCGCCGGGAAAGAGACGGAAATCGACGCCTTGCAGCGCCCTCACGCCGGGGAATGTCTTGCTGACGCCGGCGGTGGCCAGAATGGGTTCAGGCGCGTTCGCGGCGCCTGTTGCGCCCTTCGCGCCGTGGGCACCGATAGCCGGCTGATTCGGTTCGAAAGCGGGATGGGTCATGGACCTCGCTCGATCGGCTATGCGTGGGTTCGGCAGGCTCCGGCGGCGTCCATCTGAAAAGAGACCGCCCGCTGCCGAAGCAGCCCGGGCGGCCAGGCACCACTGGAGAAACCTGTTCGATCTATCCGTACTGCGCGTCTCCTCTTCTCCGCGCCGTGACGCGGCGCTCATCATGAGGATAGCTGAGTACTTCGTTTCAGTACTTGCGTGTCGGCAGCGTCTGCGCCGCGACGCTCATCGGGAAGACGGTTTCTTCCGTGAGGATGCGCTTGGGCAGCGGCTTGCCGGCCACGACATCCTTTACCGCCGACATCAGTTGCGGCCCCAGCAGCGGGCTGCACTCCACATCGACGTTCATCTTGCCTGCGGCCATCGCCTGGAAGCCGCCCTTGGTTGCGTCGAACGACACAACGATGACGTCCTTGCCCGGATGCATACCAGCCTCTTCCATCGCCTGGATGGCGCCGAGCGCCATGTCGTCGTTATGCGCATAAACTACATTTATTTTATTTCCATAAGTTTTAATAAACGCTTCCATGACCTGCTTGCCGCCGGCCAGCGTGAAGTCGCCACTCTGCGACGCGATGATCTTGAATTTGGGATCGTTCTTGATCACTTCCATCAGACCGGAGTGCCGGTCATTGGCGGGTGCCGAGCCGACCGTTCCCTGCAGTTCGGCGATGTTCACAGGGCCTTGGCTGCTTTTGTAGTGCTCTTCGAGCCAATGACCGCCGCGCCGGCCTTCTTCCAGGAAGTCGGAGCCGATCATCGTCACGTACAGCGACGTGTCTTTGACGTCAATGTTACGGTCGGTGAGAATCACCGGAATTTTCGCGGCCTTGGCTTCGCGCAGCACCGGCTCCCAGCCGGATTCGACGACCGGCGAGAACGCGATCACATCGACTTTCTGCGCAATATACGAGCGGATCGCCTTGATCTGGTTTTCCTGCTTCTGCTGCGCATCCGAGAATTTGAGCTTGATCTTCGCGTCCGCTGCGGCGGATTTGACCGACTCGGTGTTGGCGGTTCGCCATGCGCTTTCCGCGCCGACTTGCGCGAAACCGAGCGTGATCTGCTTGTCCTGCGCATAAGCGCCGGGCGCGGCCAGCGTCAGCGCGCCGATGCCTGCGGAAAGTGCGAGCGCGCCCAACGCACGACATGCGGCACGTCGTGTATTCGCCATGACTGTCTCCTGATGTTGTTGTGTAGACGACCCAGCGAACCTGCCCAGCCCTCGCGGCCCTCATGGTGCGTGGATCGTGATGTAGCGTACTGTGCGACGCGTTAACCGTCCAATCATATGATTCGCACCGGCGATATCAATTCTGGTATCGCGGGCGGGTTCGGCTTGCCCCGGCTATGTGAGAGTGGATCGTCAAGCAAACTGGCGGGCGAACTAGCGTGCAGCCACTCGCGGCGTGACCCAGCGGAAGGTCAGATTGATGCGCTCGCCGGCCACGCGCGGCTCCTTCGGCACGCGGTGCCGCCACTCCGCCTGGGTGGAGCCCTTCATCACTAGCAGGCTGCCGCCCTTCAGCGAGAACGACTGCACGACGCCTGTCTTGTTGTGCCGCAAGTCGAAAGTGCGTGCGACGCCCAGGCTAACCGACGCGATCACCGGCCGGGGGCCCAACTCGGGTTCGCGGTCCGCATGCCAGCCCATGCTGTCGGCGCCGCTGCGATAGCGGTTGAGCAGCACACTGTTGAAACGCGTGCCGCAGACTGCCTCGGCGGCCTCCTTCAGTTGCGCGACGGCCGGCGTCCACGGCTGCGGCACGTTGCGAATGCCCGAATAGACGTACACCGCATCCGGTTCGCCCTGCCAGGCGGTCAGCCGCGGCAGCGCGACACGGCCCGCGGGCGTGCCCATCGTGTCCTGACGCCACTGCACTTCGTCGATCAGTTGCATCAACACCTGCGCCGCCGTGGCAGGCGTGAGCCAGTCGGGATACCAGTCGACGTCGGGCGTCGGCAGGTCGTCGAAAAGATCGGTCATACCGTTACCTGAATACCTGTGCGATTGCGCGAGCAAAACCAGCGCGCGTGAAAACCCTGGCTATTATGGCGGCAACGACGCATGCGCTCACCCCGGCGCGTTGCGGTGTCATTCCAGTCTGTCACCCGTCTTTCATTTTTATTTCAACGGACCCTCATCATGACTCTTTCCGATCAGGCGCTCGATCAACTCTTTCGTGAGGCGCGCACGCATAACGGCTGGCTGCCGAAACCCGTCGACGACGCCCTCCTCAGGCAACTGATCGACCTGACGCTGCTCGGTCCGACCTCGGCCAATTCGAGCCCGGCCCGGTTCGTCTTCGTCAAGACGGCGGAAGGTAAGGAAAAGCTGCGCCCGGCGTTGTCCGCGGGCAATCTCGACAAGACGATGGACGCGCCGGTCACCGTAATCGTCGGGATGGATATGGCGTTCTACGAGCAGCTGCCGAAACTCTTCCCGCATGCGGACGCGCGCAGCTGGTTCGCCGGCAATGACCGCGCGATCGCGGATACGGCGTTTCGCAATTCGACGCTGCAAGGCGGTTATCTGATTCTCGCTGCCCGCGCGCTCGGTCTGGACACAGGTCCGATGTCGGGCTTCGACGCGGCCAAAGTCGACGACGCGTTCTTTGCCGGCACAGCCGTGAAAGCGAACTTTCTGATCAATCTCGGTTACGGCGACCCGTCGAGACTGCTTGCGCGCAGCCCGCGCTTTTCGTTCGACGAAGCCGCCCGGATTGCGTGACGTTGCCTGAGCTCGTGTAACGCGCGGCGGACAGTCCGCCCGCGCGCCCAACTTGTGTTCAGGTGAGCAACGCCACGTAGAACACCACGGTGCCGATCAACGCGCCGACAAAGCAGAAGCCCTCGTTGGCCTCGTCGTCACTCGAACTCGAGCCCGAACGCAACCAGGCACCGACGACGCCGAACAGTCCCGCGATACCCAGCGCGACGCACAGCATCACCACGCCGAATAGCGCGCTCTTGCCTAGCTCGGAGAAGTCGATGTTGCGCACGCTGACGTACACGCTGATTGCCATCAGCGAAATGACGACGAGTGGCAGCATCACGTGACTGCCTTCGTATCCGACGTGGTGCGCATGATGCGCGTGGTGTAATTGTTGGCTCGATCTGAGCAGCTTCATGATGTGCCTCCCCCCGCCCTCGCCCGGCGATAACCCATTGCTACTGAACCGCTGCGGCCCCGTTGCGACCGTCAAACGAGCCGGTTCCCTTTGAGGATACTCCACACACGAACACCATTCAAAGCCCATTTAATTAGGTTGCCCAGCGCCTTTCCACCCGCTTTCTGTAGACGTGTCGATTGCTGCAATGCACGACTCTGTGGACGCCTTCAGGCACGGGGATCGAGCGCGTCGTGCCGGGTAATTTTGCGCTGCCGGCGCGCGTCGGTACATGCCGGTAGAATGGTTCGCCCGGCCGCGAACCGCATCGCCGCCGACGATTCGCCGCCACCCTTCTGCTCCGTGTCGGCCCCTTCCCGCCCTGATCCTCTTTATGCGCCGCTCATCCTTTCTTGTTCGCATCATCCTGATTGGCATCCTGCTGCATATCTACGTCGGCTTGCGTCTAATTCCGGACATGCCGATCGACACCACCGGCCGCTGGTTGAGCGTGTTATGGCTCGTGCTGTCGATTTTCCTGATTCCGTTGGGCATGATGGCGCGCAGCATCAAGCGGCAACCGCTCGGCGACCGGCTCGCATGGGTTGGGCTGCTGGCGATGGGCTTCTTTTCGTCGCTGCTGGTGCTGACCTTCGCGCGCGACCTCGCACTCGCCTCTCTGCTGACTGTGGATGCGATCTGGCCAAACACCATCGCGATCGCACATTGGCGGACGGGCTCAGCGGCAGCGGTGCCGTTGCTTGCGCTGCTCTCGACGCTGATCGGGCTGTTCAATGCACGTCGCCGCGCGCGGGTCGTAACGATCGAGGTGCCGATCGACGATTTGCCCGCGGCGCTCGACGGCTTCACGATCGTGCAGATCAGCGATATCCACGTCGGCCCGACTATCAAAGGCCGCTATGTGGATGCAATCGTCGACGCGGTGAACCGGTTGAAGCCGGATTTGATCGCAGTGACCGGCGACGTGGTGGACGGCAGCGTGCCGCAACTGACCAAACACACGCAGCCGTTGTCACGGCTCAGCGCACGTCACGGCGCATTTCTCGTGACAGGCAACCATGAGTACTACGCCGGCGCGAATGCGTGGATCGCCGAATTCCGCAGGCTGGGATTGAACGTACTGCTTAACGAGCATGTGATCGTCGATCACGACGGCGCGCGCGCAGTGATTGCCGGTGTGACCGATTACTCGGCGGGCCATCACGACCCCTTGCACCGCAGCGATCCCGTCGCGGCGCTCGCGGGCGCGCCCGGCGACGTGCTGATCAAGGTGCTGCTCGCCCACCAGCCGCGCTCCGCCGAAGCGGCTGCGGCGGCGGGCTTCACGTTGCAGTTGTCCGGCCATACGCACGGCGGCCAGTTCTTCCCGTGGAATTTCTTCGTGCGGTTTCAGCAACCTTTCACGGCCGGTCTCGCACGTCTGAACGGATTGTGGGTGTACACGAGTCGAGGCACCGGCTACTGGGGACCGCCGAAGCGCCTGGGCGCTCCTTCCGAAATTACGCGCCTGCGGCTCGTGCCCGGCGAGCCGGACTGAGCTGAATGAGCCGAACGTGGCGGCGACCGCTACTGGGCTGGCGCCACGGCCACGCTCACTTGCGGCGCATACGTCACGGACACTTGCATGCCCGCCGCCAGATTGGCGACCGCGGCCGGCGTGCGGCTCTCGATATGGAACACCGAGCCATTTGCGCCTTTGAGCGCCAGCACACCGGCTGAACGATCCACCGCTGTGACTTCGGCCGTCACATTCTGCATCGTGTCGCGCCGCGCTCCCTGAGCGAGCCTGCCTTTACCGTCCCCGCCGTCCGTGACGCGGATCACCGCGTTGCGGATCATCTGGATATGGACCTTGCTGCCCGGCCGGATTTGCGTGAGATTGCGAGCATCCGTGACGGTGAACGAGCCTTCGCCACCTTGCGCGTCGAGCACGGTCAGCGACTGTTTCGTCTGGTCGATCGATTTGACGACGCCGTCCGCCTGCAACAGGCTGCGGCCTTCGAACGGTGCGGGCAGGCCCACGGCGAACGACACCAGCGGAGCGACCGCCAACAATGCGCCGGCAATCACACCGGAAGCTTTGACTTTCATACATTCCTCGATTGGGCTGAACAGCGGGAGAGCGCCGACGTCGTGCTGATGAATGGTCCACGCGAAACACGAAACAGAGCGACGAAAAGCAAACTTGATTTGAACAGTGCGACTACAGGACACGTTCCGAAGTGTTCAGACAGTTTGTTTTCCGGGATGGAGTCCGTCAATACTCGGAGTCCGCATTTGAGCAAGGGTTGTTCTCCGATGGCGCCGGAAATTTCAGAAAAGAACTGGCAATGGATTCGGCCGTCCCGTTCAATCGGCTTGACTTGCCTTCGCTCCGCCGCCTAAAATTCGGCCACTTCTTTTTAACCGGAATAACGATCTTGGACAGTAGCAGTCGTCCCCGAGCTGCGCTTCGCCCGCTCGCCTGATCGGCAGGATTTCCGCGTCAGTCTTTATCTGCCGCCGTCTTGCCTTCGGGGCCTGATGGCGCGCTTCGCTCACTACCCTCGCATTGGCGGGTGAATCCCAGCATGGCGCATTGCCATGCCGATGCTTCACGCCTTTACGCTTCGCGAGCCGTTGCTCGCGTACATCGCCACGACTGATCCACGCGCGTCCATGACCCATGACGCGCTGCTGTCACGCGTCGTATTCACACTGCGCGAACCTGCGCTTCAACCTTACTGAACGATGACACTCGAATTCGTCTGGCGGCTGCTTGCCGCTTTCGCCTGCGGCGTCGCCATCGGCCTTGAACGGCAGATACGTCAGCGCAATGCAGGACTGCGCACCATTACGCTGGTCGCGAGCGGCGCGTGCCTGTTCGTTACGCTCGGCGTACTGACCGGCACCGGGACGGCCGGCGTCACCCAGATCGCCGCGTATGTGGTCTCCGGCGTCGGCTTTCTCGGCGGCGGCGTGATCATGCGCGACAAAGGCTCCATTCAGGGGATCAACACCGCCGCGACGCTATGGTGCTCAGCGGCGGTGGGCGTGTTGTGCGGTGCGGGTCATTATGGCCCGGCGCTCGCAGGCACGGCAGTCGTATTGCTGACCAATACGGTGCTGCGCGAAGTTAGCCGTACTATCAATGCGACGCCGGTTTCAAACGCCGACCTGATTCGCGAGTACGTCTTGACGGTTGTCTGCCGCGAGGCCGATGAGATCCACATTCGCACCGCCATCTCCAACTCGATGTATTCGACGCCGCTGTCGTTCCAGAGCCTGACGAGCGAAGACGTCGAGAGCGATCCCGGCCGTATTCGCGTGACGGCGACGCTCAAGCTGCATCCGAAAGACCAATCGAAGCTCGAACAGATGGCCAGCCGCCTCAGCATGGAAAAGAGCGTGTCCAGCGTCAGCTGGACGGCACGCGAAGCGGAGCCGACGCCAGAGTGACGCGCGACTCGTCATGCTCCCCATGTCGGCATGCATCGTCTACACTTACACGGCAACAGATTCAAACAATGTCAATTCCGCGTCCGCAAGATGGACTGTCCCATCATCTTCGACTAAGCTCTAGCCGCGTGATTTGCTCTCACTCAACCTTGGAGTCTCGAATATGGAACACGGCATCATTGCATGGCTCATCATCGGCGCGATCGCGGGCTGGCTGGCCGGCGTGCTGGTCAAAGGCGGCGGCTTCGGCCTGATCGTCGACATCATTGTCGGGATTGTGGGCGCGTTCATCGGCGGCTGGCTCGCCGGTGTGCTGCATATCTCGCTGGGCGGCGGCTGGATCGGCTCGATCATCACCGCGGTGATCGGCGCGGTCATTCTATTGTTTCTTATCCGACTCGTGCGACGAGGCGGCTGAGCGCAGCACTTGATGTCCGAACGCGTCAGGGGCGAACGCCACCTGACG
The DNA here is from genome assembly GCF_003634845.1 of Paraburkholderia sp. RAU2J. Lineage (NCBI taxonomy): Bacteria > Pseudomonadati > Pseudomonadota > Betaproteobacteria > Burkholderiales > Burkholderiaceae > Paraburkholderia > Paraburkholderia sp. RAU2J. Next base: position 1,367,194 of record NZ_RBXG01000002.1, on the reverse strand, counting down.
CCACATTGCTTTAAAGCACTGCTTCCATTGCCGGCAACATCGAGCCGGTGTCACGCAGCCGCGCATGCCAGGCGAAAGCCTGGTCCAACCGATGCGGCGTCTGCCCTCCTCCTTGCAACGCGTCCCGATAGTAGTCTCGCAGCAGATCGCGATACGACGGATGCGCACAGTTTTCGATGATCAACGTCGCCCGCTCGCGCGGCGCCAGGCCGCGCAGATCGGCGAGCCCCCGCTCCGTCACGACCACGTCGACGTCGTGCTCGTTGTGATCGCAATGCGGCACCATGGGTACGATGCTCGAAATGCGGCCGTCCTTCGCGGTCGACTTGGTGGCGAAAACCGCACACGACGCGTTGCGCGCAAAGTCGCCCGAGCCGCCGATGCCGTTCATCATGTGCGTGCCGCCCACATGCGTGGAATTTACGTTGCCGTAGATGTCCAGTTCGAGCGCCGTGTTCAACGCGATCAGCCCGAGCCGGCGAATGACTTCAGGATGATTGCTCACTTCCTGCGGACGCAGGACGAGACGATCGCGATAGCGTTCGAGTTCGCCGAACACCTGCGCCTGCCGCGCGGCCGACAACGTGATCGACGCCCCTGAGGCGAACGTCACCTTACCTGCGTCCATCAGATCAAAGGTCGAATCCTGCAGTACTTCTGAGTAAATTTCGAAGGCGTCGAAAGGCGAATCGACGAACCCTGCCAGCACCGCGTTCGCAATCGTGCCAATGCCGGCCTGCAACGGCGGCAACTGCCTGGGCATGCGAGCGCGCGATACTTCGTGCTGGAAGAATTCAATCAGATGACCGGCGATTAGCTCGGTCTCCTCGTCCGCCGGCAGCACCGTCGACGAACTGTCGGCCTTATCGGTGATGACGATCGCCGCAATCTTCTCGATCGGAATCTCGATGGCCGGCGTGCCGATGCGATCGTGCGCATGAACGATGGGCAGCGGCTCGCGGTTCGGCCTGCGGCCCGGAATCCAGATGTCGTGCAGCCCTTCGAGCGCGAGCGGCTGCGCGAGATTGATTTCGACGATCACCTTGTCGGCGAGGATCGCGAAGCTGGCCGAATTGCCGACCGAGGTCGTCGGCACGATGCCGCCGGTCTCGGTGATCGCGGCCGCTTCGATAATCGCGACATCGAGTTTGCCGAGCTGATTTGCGCGCAGCATCTCGACCGTTTCGGACAAATGCTGATCGACGAACATGACTTCGCCGCGATTGATCGCGTCGCGCAAGGTCTTGTCCACCTGGAACGGCAGACGGCGTGCGAGTACGTGCGCCTCGGTGAGCATGCGGTCCGCGTCGTGACCGAGCGAGGCTCCCGTCATCAACGTGATACGCAGCGGCTTGCCTTCCTCACGGGCCCGTTGCGCAAGCGCAACCGGCACGGCCTTCGCGTCGCCCGCGCGCGTGAAACCGCTGGCGCCGACGCGCATGCCGTCCTGAATCAGCAACGCCGCTTGTGCAGCCGAGGTGATCTTTCCGCGCAGCGCGGCACAACGAATCCGGTCTTCGTACATGAAACTCAGTCTCTCCATAGTCATCGATCCAGTCTACCGGTGCGCACGTCTGCGGTGTGCTTCGCTCAATAGCCGGATTGCCGCACCCGCCGCGGCGTCTCGATTGGACGGCGTCGCGGCCTGGTGTTTCATCGCGGGCGACGTGCTCGCGACGGGTCTTGCAAATACTTCAGGTGTTGCATGCGGCGCATGCCTGGCTTTAGCTGCCGAAATAGATGCTGCAGAAGCTCACAGGACCGACGCACTCCTCCAGCCTGGCCTTCGGCGCGGTGCTGCGCTTCGGTGCGACGACGTTGCTCGTGCGCGGCGCGTCGGCTTGCGCAACCTGTTGCTCCGGTGCCGCGGCTGCCGCGGGCGCAGTTTGCGCATGGGCGACGGCGGCGGACAAAGAACAGGCTATAAGGACAATCTTCAACACTTTCATCTCGTTCTCCAGTACTTACGGCGACTGCGTGGCAGTGATGAAACTATATGACCGTCACCTACGCTGATAAAGCGGCCTGCCAGAAAGTCATCCTTCCAGCTCGCGGAAGGATCAGTGGGAATCGGCGCAGCGAGCGCGTCAAAGCCCGGCGTTCAACGCGCGTTGAACGGCGCGTCCTTGTCGAGCAGTGCGGTACGAATGAAGTGCAGGCAGCTCAGGATGCGCTGCAAATCGTGGCGTCTGTCGCGATCCGCGTGCACCGTTTGCAGTATGTCCTGCGCAATCCACGTGGCCGAGCGCACGGAGGTGAGCGCACGTTCGAGCGCGCGTGTGTCTGGCCGCTCGAAGAGTTGTGCGAGGTCATCGCAGGTGCGCTCGATCGCGCTGTGCCAACGTGGATGGAGCGCGTGTGCATAGGCGGCGTACGCCGTTTCGTTGCGCAGATCGATCGCAGCGCGACCGGCTTCGAGCGTGGCGAGCATCCAGCGCAATGCATCGCGACGGCGACGGGATCGCCGCGTCAGGAGCATTCGCAGTTGCGAGGTCAGATCATGCGTGCCCGACTGGAAGCGCTGGCTGAGTCCGCGCAATTCGCCCTTGCAGGCGGACACCGCTTGCGCACGCAAGTCGCCCATGATCCGCTCGATGAGCCAAGGCATGTCGGCGGGAAAAACCACCGCAAAGACGATCGCGGCGAGCAGCATCGACGCAGTGAGCGCAATGCCGTTGTTGATGAGCAGATCCGGCGCATAGGTGACGACATTGTCCGGCCCCGCGAGCAGGCAGAAAAATACTGAGAAGCCGATGCCGTATCCGGCGGCATGCTTGCGTGTCGCGATGAACGCGCCTAGTGCGAGCAATGGTGCGAGCGTTATGCATAGCAGCGGGAAGCCATCGATGTTGGGATACACGTAGCATGTGAAGAGATAGCCGGTCATCGTCGCAAACATGGCGCCGACCGCCATCTGCAGGGCCATTTTCGTCGCGTTCGGCGAGGTCGAGGTGAGCGCGCACGCCAGCGCCGTGCCGATCACGGCAAAGCCGCCGCTCGGCCAGTCGGTTGCAATCCAGAACCAGCCGACGATGGCCATCGCCACAGCGGAGCGGACAAACGCAAATGCGACGACGAAGCTGTTCGTCCGGCTCACATAGCGGCTGAAGTCGCGCTGCGAGCCGACCGGTTTGCGCCGCGCCAGCGACGCGTAGGTCTCCGAGTAGCGAATCCATTCGTCGACGAAGCGGTATAGCAGTTCCGCTGCCGTATCGAAGTCGGCCAGCGATTCGACGAGCACGGGTTCCAGCGGCCGCCTCGTTTCGCGCACACGGCGTGGCAGGCCCGCCTGAAAGAGGCGCAAGCGCGCCGCTACGCCTGAGGCTTCAAGGGTCGTTTCCAGTCGTGGCGCCAACAGCGTGGACAGCTCATCGAAGTACGGCCTGATTGCGGCGAGCGTCGGCGCCGAGCCATTTGTGCGCAGACGTTTGAGCAGTTGATGCAGCGCGTGCAAACGCGCGCATGCATCCATGAATTCGCCGTTCAGGCGGCCGAGGTGTTGACGGCGAGAACGCATCGCGGGATCTTCAAAGGCGGCGAACGAGCGCGTTGCCTCGAAACCGACGATCTCGTCGACCATGTCCGCAAAGCGTCGCTCAAATTGACCACGCTCGATTCCGCAGCCCAGCACCTGCGCGGCGAACACCGTAAAATTCGCATACCGGATCCGCAAGGCGTGGCCCAGTGCGAGGCTGGAGCGCTGCGGCACGATCAGCGCACTCACCGCACTCGAGCAGATAATGCCGACTGCCACTTCCGCGGCACGTGTGAGCGCCGCAAGAAACAGGGCGTCCGGCGCGGTAACGTTCGGAATGCCAATCAAAGCTGCGGTGTAACCCGCCAGCACAAAACCGTACCATCTGAAATGCCGATATCGGACTGCCGCGGCAATGCACGCGCTCACCCACCCGATCATGCCGAGCATGTACAACTCGGGCTGTTGGACGAACAATGCGCCGAGCACGATGGCGGCGACTGTCCCCACCGCCGTCCCGAGAATGCGGTAGAAACCCTTGGCGAGTACCATTCCGCTGAACGGTTGCATCAGCACGAACACCGTGGTCATCGCAATGCGCGGTTGCGGCAGGTCGAGCAGCATCGCGATGCCCAGCGCCAGCAGACCGGCGGTGACCGTTTTCAGCAGATGCAGCCAGGTCAGGCCATCGCTGTTCGCCCAGTCGCGAATGGCGGGACCGAAGCTTCGCCGGCTGAACACCTGCCACAGGGTGCTCCACAAGCGGAAGCAGTCCGTCGGTTTGATCGCATGATTGCGTTTCATCTGAAGGCAATGCGCCGCGGTTGGTCGCTGAAAGAAGCGCCGGCGAAGACTGCGCACACCGGCAGGCAAGGCGCCGATTTTAGGAGCATGCTATGTGCGCATTAAGGGCACCGGCAAGGAACGTCTCTTCCAGAACGGACAACAATGCGGGTACGAGACAGGCGGACAATACGGCTTCTGCCGTGAAATAGAAGGATTGATGGATACGTTACAAAATATGCGAGTGTTCGTGCGCGTGGTTGAGGCCGGTAGCTTTACCGCGGCCGCGCAGTCGCTCAATTCGACGACGGGCGCTATGTCACGCGCAGTCTCCGAACTCGAGGCGCATCTGCGTACGCGCCTATTGAACCGTTCGACGCGACGGCTCGCGCTGACCACTGCCGGCGAGCGTTATCTGAAGCGCTCGCAGCAAATACTTGCGGATATCGACACCGCGGAAGAAGAAGCCAGTTGCGCGCACGAGCGTCCGGCAGGCGCATTGCGCATGCATAGCTTCGCGAGCATCGGTCAGCATTACTTGTTGCCGGCTATTTCGCGTTATCGCGCGCTTTACCCGGAGGTGACCGTCGAGTTGTCGTTGTCGCAACGCATGCCTGATCTTTTCGAAGGCAGCGCCGATGTCGCGGTGATCGGAGCGTCGACTCTACCGAACTCGGATCTCGTATCGCTGCCACTGGGGACGACTTTCAGCATCCTGTGCGCGTCGCCCGCCTATACGCGCGCGCACGGCGCCCCGCGGACACCGGCCGATCTGGCGCATCACGAATGTCTGATTCTGCATACGCCGGCCTTTCCGCCGCACGAATGGGTGCTGGACGGCCCGCATGGCAGTGAAACGATGGTGGTGAACGGTCCTGTGCAGGTGAACATCGCGGAATCGTTGATCGTGGCGATTCGTGAAGGCATGGGTATCGGCATGGTGCCGCTTTACTCGGCCATCTCCGGGTTGCGTGATGGCTCATTAGTGCGGGTATTGCCGGACTATACGCTGCAAAAGATGAATGTCTATGCGCTGTATCCATCGCGCAAGTTCATCGATGCAAAGACTCGGACCTGGGTCGAGTTTTTGCGAACACACCTGCCGACGGTGATTGCGCGCGATGAGGCGTTGCTTGCTGAAGTTGGGCAAGCGGAGGCTGGTGATAGTGAGTTGCCTGTTGCGGGAAGCGGCCACGGGGATATCGCGACCCAGTGAGTTGAGATGACGATGAGCGCCGTTGGCTGGATGTTGGTGTGGCGGCGCCGAAGATGTGTCCGCTCGAATTCACACCGGTGCACACCTGGCGCTCTACGCGCACGAACACGCTGTATCCCGTTTCGATGGCCGTCAGAACAGGGACGCTGAGGTGGCGACTGGATCCGCTGATGGACGATCAGGAGCTCGATTCGCGGCAGTCAACGGGCGCGGTGTACTGGGAAGGGGCGGTGAAGGTGAGTCGCGAAGGTGACGGGACGGGACGGGGCTATCTCGAGCTGACCGGTTACGCGGATGCGCTGCGGATCGGGAAACGCTGAGGGGCTGGCGTGCCGGTCCGGAGCAACGCGCGAAGCGCCTGCCCGGGCCGTTGTCCTCTATTCCGTCCGGTGCCCTGCCGCGCCGTAAACGCAGAAACCCCACCTTTTGGGGGTGGGGTTTCTGTTGCTGCTGGGGAGCCTGACGATTACCTACTTTCACACGGGTAATCCGCACTATCATCGGCGTGGAGTCGTTTCACGGTCCTGTTCGGGATGGGAAGGGGTGGGACCGACTCGCTGTGGTCATCAGGCATGACTTGTTGTCGTGCTGCTCGCGGAGCAACACAACCAATCGGGAAGAAGTAGTGTCTGGTGATGCTCACCAGAGGAGGCGGGCTGTGTTGTTCGAGGCACAACACTGATCTCAACCTGGGTGTCTGTTACCCCTTTCGGGGGTGGGATGTCCATAAGTGCCGAAGCACTGACGGTCATCGCAAAACACACCTGTTATAGGATCAAGCCTTACGGGCAATTAGTATCAGTTAGCTTAACGCATTACTGCGCTTATACACCTGACCTATCAACGTCCTGGTCTTGAACGACCCTTCAAGGGGCTCGAAGCCCCGGGGATATCTCATCTTAAGGCGAGTTTCCCGCTTAGATGCTTTCAGCGGTTATCTCTTCCGAACATAGCTACCCGGCGATGCCACTGGCGTGACAACCGGTACACCAGAGGTTCGTCCACTCCGGTCCTCTCGTACTAGGAGCAGCCCCCTTCAAATATCCAGCGCCCACGGCAGATAGGGACCAAACTGTCTCACGACGTTTTAAACCCAGCTCACGTACCTCTTTAAATGGCGAACAGCCATACCCTTGGGACCGGCTACAGCCCCAGGATGAGATGAGCCGACATCGAGGTGCCAAACACCGCCGTCGATATGAACTCTTGGGCGGTATCAGCCTGTTATCCCCAGAGTACCTTTTATCCGTTGAGCGATGGCCCTTCCATACAGAACCACCGGATCACTATGACCTGCTTTCGCACCTGCTCGACTTGTCGGTCTCGCAGTTAAGCACGCTTATGCCATTGCACTATCAGCACGATTTCCGACCGTACCTAGCGTACCTTCGTACTCCTCCGTTACACTTTGGGAGGAGACCGCCCCAGTCAAACTGCCTACCATGCACTGTCCCCGACCCGGATCACGGGCCAAGGTTAGAACCTCAAACAGACCAGGGTGGTATTTCAAGGTCGGCTCCACGCAGACTGGCGTCCACGCTTCACAGCCTCCCACCTATCCTACACAGACCGGTTCAAAGTCCAATGCAAAGCTACAGTAAAGGTTCATGGGGTCTTTCCGTCTAGCCGCGGGGAGATTGCATCATCACAAACACTTCAACTTCGCTGAGTCTCGGGAGGAGACAGTGTGGCCATCGTTACGCCATTCGTGCAGGTCGGAACTTACCCGACAAGGAATTTCGCTACCTTAGGACCGTTATAGTTACGGCCGCCGTTTACCGGGACTTCAATCAGGAGCTTGCACCCCATCATTTAATCTTCCGGCACCGGGCAGGCGTCACACCCTATACGTCCACTTTCGTGTTTGCAGAGTGCTGTGTTTTTATTAAACAGTCGCAGCCACCAGTTTATTGCAACCCCTTCACCCTTCTGGCGCAGGCCAGTCAGGCTACCGGGGCGTACCTTATCCCGAAGTTACGGTACCAATTTGCCGAGTTCCTTCTCCCGAGTTCTCTCAAGCGCCTTAGAATACTCATCTCGCCCACCTGTGTCGGTTTGCGGTACGGTCCTGTTAAACTGAAGCTTAGAGGCTTTTCTTGGAACCACTTCCAGTTGCTTCTTCACCGAAGTGAATGGCCTCGCACCCTTGAATTACGCGCCCGGATTTGCCAAAGCGCCTTCTCCAATGCAAGGACCGGGACTTCCAACACCCGGACAACCTTCCGCGATCCGTCCCCCCATCGCATTTAACAATGGTGCAGGAATATTAACCTGCTTCCCATCAGCTACGCATTTCTGCCTCGCCTTAGGGGCCGACTCACCCTACGCCGATGAACGTTGCGTAGGAAACCTTGGGCTTACGGCGAGGGGGCCTTTCACCCCCTTTATCGCTACTCATGTCAGCATTCGCACTTCCGATACCTCCAGCACACTTTCCAGTGCACCTTCGCAGGCTTACGGAACGCTCTCCTACCATGCACATAAATGTGCATCCGCAGCTTCGGTATATTGCTTAGCCCCGTTACATCTTCCGCGCAGGACGACTCGATCAGTGAGCTATTACGCTTTCTTTAAAGGATGGCTGCTTCTAAGCCAACCTCCTGACTGTTTTAGCCTTCCCACTTCGTTTCCCACTTAGCAATATTTGGGGACCTTAGCTGGCGGTCTGGGTTGTTTCCCTCTTGACACCGGACGTTAGCACCCGATGTCTGTCTCCCGTGATTGCACTCTTCGGTATTCGGAGTTTGCTATGGCGTAGTAATCCGCAATGGACCCCACAACCATGACAGTGCTCTACCCCCGAAGGTGATACACGAGGCACTACCTAAATAGTTTTCGGAGAGAACCAGCTATTTCCAGGTTTGTTTAGCCTTTCACCCCTATCCACAGCTCATCCCCTAACTTTTCAACGTTAGTGGGTTCGGACCTCCAGTACGTGTTACCGCACCTTCATCCTGGCCATGGATAGATCACCTGGTTTCGGGTCTACACCCAGCGACTGAACGCCCTGTTCGGACTCGCTTTCGCTACGCCTGCCCTAATCGGTTAAGCTTGCCACTGAATGTAAGTCGCTGACCCATTATACAAAAGGTACGCCGTCACCCCCTTGCGAAGGCTCCGACTGTTTGTATGCATGCGGTTTCAGGATCTGTTTCACTCCCCTCCCGGGGTTCTTTTCGCCTTTCCCTCACGGTACTGGTTCACTATCGGTCGATCACGAGTATTTAGCCTTGGAGGATGGTCCCCCCATCTTCAGACAGGATTTCACGTGTCCCGCCCTACTTCTCGTACACCCAGTTCTTCCTCGCTGTTTTCGCTTACGGGGCTATCACCCGCTATGGCAGCACTTTCCAGAGCCTTCAGCTAACAGTGAAGATAAAGAGTACAGGCTGGTCCCATTTCGCTCGCCACTACTCTGGGAATCTCGGTTGATTTCTTTTCCTGCGGTTACTTAGATGTTTCAGTTCACCGCGTTCGCTTCGCATGACCTATGGATTCAGTCATGGATACTCCATTCGGAGTGGGTTTCCCCATTCGGACATCTTCGGATCAAAGCTCGTTTGCCAGCTCCCCGAAGCTTTTCGCAGGCTACCGCGTCCTTCATCGCCTGTGATCGCCAAGGCATCCACCACATGCACTTGTTCGCTTGACCCTATAACGGGTGTGTCTTGCGGCCCGCGTTAGCGCTTTAGCGCTTACGCGGGGCTCATCCCCGAAGGGGACAAGGTTCCCGAAGGACTCTCCAGTTCACATTCCGCTACAGGTTGAGTATTCGTGTTGCGCCGTATTCCAAAGCAATCTTTCGATCACTTAAAAAATACATTGATACAATCACAACCCTGATTCACCTACTCACCTCCCCATCTCCAGGCAGGCTTTCGTGAATCTCTTTACTACTTCTTCCTGATTGTTAAAGAACGACAGCCGATCGCGCAATCCCTGATTGCGTATCGCTCTGACTGGCTCAATCGCCAATGCTTGTTTCACTACACCGCCAACTCCCGTTAGCGCATGCAGACAAACCAGCATTGAGGATTGGTGGAGGATGACGGGATCGAACCGACGACCCCCTGCTTGCAAAGCAGGTGCTCTCCCAGCTGAGCTAATCCCCCAGTCATGCAGATACCCCAGAGGTTTTTAGCCGGTCAGCTCACCAGACAAGACTTTGGTGGGTCTGGATGGATTCGAACCATCGACCCCCGCCTTATCAAGACGGTGCTCTAACCGGCTGAGCTACAGACCCCTGAGTCTGTCTTTTTCACAGCCGATAAGCGTGAGCGCTCAACACTTCTGACGCGCGAGCTCGAGAAAGGAGGTGATCCAGCCGCACCTTCCGATACGGCTACCTTGTTACGACTTCACCCCAGTCATGAATCCCACCGTGGTAAGCGCCCTCCTTGCGGTTAGGCTACCTACTTCTGGTGAAACCCACTCCCATGGTGTGACGGGCGGTGTGTACAAGACCCGGGAACGTATTCACCGCGGCATGCTGATCCGCGATTACTAGCGATTCCAGCTTCACGCACCCGAGTTGCAGAGTGCGATCCGGACTACGATCGGTTTTCTGGGATTGGCTCCGCCTCGCGGCTTGGCAACCCTCTGTTCCGACCATTGTATGACGTGTGAAGCCCTACCCATAAGGGCCATGAGGACTTGACGTCATCCCCACCTTCCTCCGGTTTGTCACCGGCAGTCTCCCTGGAGTGCTCTTGCGTAGCAACTAGGGACAAGGGTTGCGCTCGTTGCGGGACTTAACCCAACATCTCACGACACGAGCTGACGACAGCCATGCAGCACCTGTGTTATGGCTCCCTTTCGGGCACCCCGGCCTCTCGGCCAGGTTCCATACATGTCAAGGGTAGGTAAGGTTTTTCGCGTTGCATCGAATTAATCCACATCATCCACCGCTTGTGCGGGTCCCCGTCAATTCCTTTGAGTTTTAATCTTGCGACCGTACTCCCCAGGCGGTCAACTTCACGCGTTAGCTACGTTACCAAGTCAATGAAGACCCGACAACTAGTTGACATCGTTTAGGGCGTGGACTACCAGGGTATCTAATCCTGTTTGCTCCCCACGCTTTCGTGCATGAGCGTCAGTATTGGCCCAGGGGGCTGCCTTCGCCATCGGTATTCCTCCACATCTCTACGCATTTCACTGCTACACGTGGAATTCTACCCCCCTCTGCCATACTCTAGCCCGCCAGTCACAAATGCAGTTCCCAGGTTAAGCCCGGGGATTTCACATCTGTCTTAGCGAACCGCCTGCGCACGCTTTACGCCCAGTAATTCCGATTAACGCTTGCACCCTACGTATTACCGCGGCTGCTGGCACGTAGTTAGCCGGTGCTTATTCTTCCGGTACCGTCATCCCCCCAGGGTATTCGCCCAAAGGATTTCTTTCCGGACAAAAGTGCTTTACAACCCGAAGGCCTTCTTCACACACGCGGCATTGCTGGATCAGGCTTGCGCCCATTGTCCAAAATTCCCCACTGCTGCCTCCCGTAGGAGTCTGGGCCGTGTCTCAGTCCCAGTGTGGCTGGTCGTCCTCTCAGACCAGCTACAGATCGTCGCCTTGGTAGGCCTTTACCCCACCAACTAGCTAATCTGCCATCGGCCGCCCCTTGAGCGCGAGGTCCCGAAAGATCCCCCGCTTTCCTCCGCAGAGCGTATGCGGTATTAATCCGGCTTTCGCCGGGCTATCCCCCACTCCAGGACACGTTCCGATGTATTACTCACCCGTTCGCCACTCGCCACCAGACCGAAGTCCGTGCTGCCGTCCGACTTGCATGTGTAAGGCATGCCGCCAGCGTTCAATCTGAGCCAGGATCAAACTCTTCAGTTCAAACCTGTTACTGTTTTTCGGTCTCTTTCGAAACCGGTCGCTCACTCAACGTACTGACGAAGTGTCCGACCATCTCCCGATGGTCAAACCTTCCTTTCATTACTGTGTGAGACTTGATACTTCCGCTTTTACGGCAGATTCCGCAGAATCCACCGTCGCGTCCCGCATCAAGCGCCCACACTTATCGGCTGTTAATTTTTAAAGATCGATCCGCTCACGCACAGCACCCACTTCAACCACCCGGCACCGCGTCGTTCTGCGTCGCTGCATCCGCAGCAGAGAAACGAGATTATGGAGAACTTTCGCAGCAGCGTCAACAGGTTTTTATCACTTGCCCAACCTGCCCACCGCGCTGGAAGCCTTGCCACTGCTGGCTTTCCCGCTTCTCCGTGCCCCGGCATCCGAAGCACGAAAGAGCGGAATTCTAGCGAGCCCCAGGAGGACTTGCAAGCGTTATCTCAAACTTTGTTCAAGGCGTCTTTTCTATGCGGCGCGGTTCCTCGACCGCAGGCTCCTTCAGATCGAGTGCAAGCAGAAACACCGACTCACGCATCCACATGTTTGCGCATCGCCCGCTCGACCACATCCAGATAATGATCGATACCCGGCGTCGCGCGATTCTGTTCTTTTGCGCGATCGTCCCATCTCCGCAAACGTAGCGCATCTTCCGCGTAGGGCTTCCGCAAAAACGCCTCGGCCTCCTCCTTGCTGAAGATGCCACCCTGCAATTCCAGACTCCGCACCGAATCGGCCGAGAGCTGGCCCAAATACGTCTCGTCGATCGCGCACAGGCAGCGCTTCGCGTCGACGTGCAAGCGGATCGGCTCCAGCACCGCATCCGGCAGCACCGGCCGCAAGAACGGCAGCGCGAAATACTGATGCAGATCGTCGATGCCCCGCTCGGTCGGCGTCTCGCCTTGCAGATTCAGCAAATGCCCGAGGTCGTGCAAGAACGCGGCGGCGATCAGCTCGTCGGCAGCGCCCTCCGCCTCGGCCAACGCACCGCTCTGCAACGCATGCTCAAGTTGCGTCACCGGTTCGCCGCTATAGGCCAGTTCTCCGTACCGCTCGAACAGCAAACGAATGTCGTTCAAACTCAATGCCACGCTGTCACTCCCACGGTAATAAAAAGTTCTTCAGATTGGTGAAGCTCTTCATCGCTTCCGAACGCCTTCCTTGTAGCCAAGCCCTGCGACCTTGATGCCGACGCATGGCGTCAGCTCGATCCGGCAGCCCGGCACTTCCCACACGTTGACCGCCCCCGCGCAATTCGTTGATGAGGCGCGTGATCGCACCCTACCGGTTCGTACACATACGCGTGCGCAACCCGAACGACGTTCCATTCCGGATGCGACCCTGAACATCTGCCACACGGCCGATCTCGTACCGCGAACCCTGCTTCGACAAACCCGATTCGAGCGAATTCAGATGCGACGCATCCTCCGTGCGCTCACGCAGCAGCGCGGCCGCGCGCTCGAGAATCTGCGAACGCCCGTAGCGCGTGAGTGCCGGCTGATAGAGCGCCGCGTAGTCGAACGCGGCACGCTCGTCGTCGACACTCCTGCGGCGACCGTGCCCACGCGCGTGCCCGTATAAGGATCGAACACGTCGAACGTGCGCGTACGGGTCGCGCGTCCACCTTCGAGCCGCAGCGCTTCCGCCCGGAAAAGCAGGATGGTCCCGCAGCGTCGTGCTCACAATATCGACACGCGCTTCAACGCGAGCTCGAAGATATCGACGTTGCACAGCCTCTTGCCGTCGGCGCCGCCAGCACCGTCGCCGTTCGGCCCCGCTTGAACTCGCCGGTTGAACAGCAGCGGCACTTCCTGCTCGGAAATCCCGCCGTGCGAGCGCAACGGCACGGTCAATCCGGACAGGTCATGTTCCGCGCGCCGCGTGCCGAGCACGACGTGTCTCGTGCTGGCCACGACGACATCGCCCACGCGGTCCTCAGGCCGTGCACCGACGGCGGCACGCCGCATACGATCGACAGGTTGTTCCGGTTGGTGAACGACGGGATCACGCAGTCGCCCTTGAAGGCCGCGCCGCCTGCGAGCATCTTGCCGATGAACGGTGCGACGCCGGCCGCCACCGCAGAGTCGAGATAATCGGACTCGCAGCCGTCGACGCGTACCACGACCGTCGCTTGCAAAGGCAGCCGGTAGCTGCGGCCGTTGACTTCGATCGTGCGTTCGCCTGAGCCTGCCATCGTTGCCTTCCATGCGTGCGCGGCACGCTTGCTGTCATCAATCCGTTGCAGCCGCGCCTGAGCGAACAATCATTCAATTGTTCAGCAGCGGCGCGGGCGGCAATTTCGCCGGTGCTGCGGCAACCGCTTTGCTCGCCGCGCTACCGGCCACCGCGCACGTCGCATGCGCACGCTGCAAGCCGCCGTTCACATGCGCGCGCATCAGCGTCGCGGCATGCTCCGCGTCGCGCGACGCGAGCGCCGTCAGAATCGCGCGGTGCTCGGCCAGCGAACGCTCCATCGCGCCGGCATGCATCGCCAGCGCAGCGCAACGAAAGAGGCTCAACTCGCTCACGAGCCTGCGATACGTCTCATACAACTTCCGGTTTCCCGACGCCACCACCAGCGCGTCGTGAAACGCCATGTTCGCGCGCGTGTACGCATCGTGATCGCGCGAGTCGGCTGCGGCGCGCATCGCATCGAACCAGTCACGCAACACCGCCAGTTGGCCCGCGTCGATGCTCGCAGCCAGCATCCGGCACGCGGCTTCTTCGAGCACCGCGCGCACCGCGTAGATCTCGCCAGCTTCCGCCAGCGACACCGTGCGCACGAAGACGCCACGGTTCTTCTCGGTGCGCACGAGCCCGGCCTGCTCCAGCGCGCGAAACGCCTCGCGCACCGGCCCGCGCGACACCCGCAGACGCGTCGCCCAATCGGCTTCGTTGAGCTTGTCGCCAGGCGCGAGCATACCTTCGACGATATGCCGCTCGATCTCGTCGCGCACCAAGGTGGTTAGCGAATGCCTACGCACCATCTCGATTGGATCGGCAGAAGCCGTGCGCATATATTCGGTCATTTTGACAAATTTTGCCACGTCGATCGAAAGATGCCCGCGCGCGGCCACGGCGCGCCCACCCAGGCATGGAAGCGGGCGTCAGTCCACCCGACGGCGCGGAACGCGCGCGGCGATCAACACCAGTGCGGCCAGCGAGACCAGCAGCAGAATCAGCGACAGCGCGGAAGCCGGCAGGTAATAGCCGCGCTCCACCTGGCCGACGACGACGATCGGCACCGTCGCGAAACCCGGCGGGTACACGGTAAGCGTGGCGCCGAGTTCGCCGAGCGACAGCGCGAAACCGAGCGCGAGACTGGCGCGGATCGCCGGCACCAGTTGCGGCAGCACCACGCGGCGCAACACCATCGACGGCGGCGCACCGAGGCTCGCCGCCGCTTCGCGCAGCACCGTCAGCTCCGGGCGCAACGCCGCGGCCGCGCAGCGATAGCAGAACGGCAGCACGAGCGCGAGCTGCACGAACACGACGATCGCCGCCGAACTCGACAGATCCACCGGCCGTTTGTGATAGGCGATTAGCACGGCGAGACCGAGCACCACGCTCGGCACGCCGTTGGGCATCATCGCGACGGTATCGACGATGGCGCCGAGGCCCCGCCGGTCGCGACCTTCGAGTGCGAGCGCGAGCCACAATCCGAGGATCGTGCCGAGCACCGCGACGCCCATGCCGATTTCGAGGCTGGTCGTCAGCGCGTCGAAGTCGCTCGAACCGAGACGCTCGAACCAACGCATGCTGAAGCCGTCGGGCAGGATCGTGCCGGACCAGTGCGCGGCCACGCTCGACAGCGCGACCACCAGCACCGGCAGCACGAACAGCCAGAAGCACAGCAGCGCGGCGAAGCCGAGAAACAGTCCGCCGAGCATGCGCACCAGCAGACTGTGGCGCACCGGCCGTGCCTTCTTGTGCATGACCGGCAATACTGTCGGGTCGAGTTCAACGGCCATGGCCCGCTCCTTTCGCCTTGCGACGGTTGACCTGGCGATACAACGCGTACAGCGACAGGGACATCATCAGCATCACGACCGCGCCGGCGGCGGCGGTCGGCAGATCGAGGTCGACGGTGGCGGCACTGTAGATCGCCACCGGCAGCGTGATCAGATGCGCGCTGCCGAGCACGAGCAGAATGCCGAACTCGTTGAGCGTCAGCAGGAAACAGAGGATCGTGCCCGCCGCGATGCCCGGCCACGCAAGCGGCAGGATCACCTTGAACGCGACCATCAGGCCGTTCGCGCCAAGGCTGCGGGCGGCTTCGATCAGCCGTCGGTCGAGCATCGCGAACGAGGCCAGCGTCGGACGTACGACGAACGGCGCGTAGAACACCACTTCCGCGAGAATTACGCCGCCGATGCCAAACAGGAAGTCGAGCGGCGGCGCCTGCAGATTGAAGAGCCGCTGCAAGCCGATGCTCACCGAGCCCTGCGAGCCGTACAGAAAGATCAGCGTGAACGCGACCAGAAACGACGGGAACGCGACGAACAGTTCGAGAAAACGCGTGATAAGCCGCGCGCCGGGAAACGGCTTGAAGAACAGGATCGACGCGAGCGCCACCCCGAGCAGCGACGCGAGACCCGCGCTCGCGAACAGGATCCACAGCGTCGTGCCGATCACGCCGCGCGTTTCGGGGTTGCCGAAGAAGGTGGCATAAGCCTGCACGCTCGGACCGTGCGCGCCGGTCAGACTCAACATCACCAGCCGCACGAGCGGATAGATGACCAGCGGTCCGAGCACTACTACTGCGATGAAGAGCAGATGCCATTGCGCCGCGCGCTCGCGCCGCTTCACCGCGGCCGTATGCGCCGCCGCGCTCGCGATTCGGCGCGCGGCGGCAGCGGCGTCGGCCGCGCCGAGCGCAGCGGACGTATCAGGGGTTGATAAGGACGACATCGTCAGCCTCGTAACGCAGGGAAACACGCGCGCCCTTCTCCGGCATCATGCCGTGGCCGCGCTGCATGGTGACGAGCACCGGCTCGTCGGGCAGCGCGTCGAGCACGACCGAGACCGACAAAACCGCGCCGTACCATTCGACCGATGCGATCGCGCCATGCAGCGGCCCCTCGCCGAGCGGCACGATGCGCAGCGCCTCGGGACGCAAACACGCGACGCGATCGCGCACGTTATGACGCACGTCGTCCATGCCGAACGCGATCTGCGGCGGCAACAGATTGGCCGCGCCCAGATAACGCGCGACGAAGCCGTCGGCCGGTGTGTCGTACAGTTGCTGCGGCGTGCCCAGTTGCGCGATGCGGCCGTCGCGCATCAGCAGCGTGCGGTCGGATAGCACGAGCGCGTCGTCCTGATCGTGCGTCACGCAAACGATCGTCAAATTCGGCAAACGCTCATGCAGCGACTTGAGTTCGGAACGCACCGACGCACGCAGATTGGCGTCGAGTGCGGACAGCGGTTCGTCGAGCAGCAGCACGTCGGGCTCGATCACGAGCGCGCGCGCGAGCGCCACCCGCTGCTGCATGCCGCCCGACAGTTGCGCGGGCATCACGTGGCCGGCGTCGCCCAGTTGCACGAGCTTCAACGCCTCGGCGACGCGCCGCGCGATGTCGCGCGCCGGCGTGCGGCGCGCGCGCAACCCGAAGGCCACGTTCTCGAACACCGACAGATGCGGGAACAGCGCATAACTCTGAAACAGCAAACCAAGATTGCGCTTGTGCGGCGGCACGTGCGTGAGATCGTGGCCAGCCACGGTCAGCGTGCCGGCGAGGCCGTCCGCTTCGATGAACCCGGCGATGAAACGCAGCAACGTCGTCTTGCCGCAACCGCTGCGGCCGAGCACGGTAAGCAGTTCGCCGCGCTGGATGGTCAGCGACAGATCGTCGAGCACCGTGCGCGAGCCGAAGCGCACCGTCAGATGATCGATCTGCACGCCGCCCGGCGTGTCCGAATGGGCAGCGCCGAGCGCGCCCGGTGAGGCGTCGAGCGCGCCGGGGTGAGCAAGACTGGCCGTATTCACCGGGTTGATCCTCCAACAAGATTGCTACTGACGCGGCGCCTCGCGTTTTTTCCTGCAAGGCGCCGCCTGATTCTTTGCGTCATGCAGTTGCATCGCTGCATGACGTTACTCCGTGACGTGCAAGCCGCCGGGACCGACGGCTTACTTCGGCTTGACCACTTCGATCTGCTTGCCCGACGAACCGATCACCTCGTTCTTCCAGCGCGCGGTCCAGTCGGCCTTCTTCGCCATCACCTGGTTCCAGTCCACCGGAATCAGCTTCACGCCAGAAATGGCCTGCTTGACGGTTTCGCCGTTCTTGCCGGCGAGCGGCACGTCGGTGCGGGCCGGAATGCCGAAGATGTCCGGCACCTTGGACTGCACTTCCGTCGACATCAGATAGTCGATCAGCTTCTTGCCTTCGTCCTGGTTCGGACCGTTCTTGATCAGGCCGATCGCGTACGGCAACTGGAAGGTAGTCGGCTGACCGCCGGGCGCGGCCGCAAGGAACACCGGCTTGAGCGACAGGCCGCCGTTGGCTGCGTCGTCCAGATCCATTTGCAGGTCGCCGTTGGCAACCGCGATTTCATTGCGCGAGAGCAGCACGTCGAGGTAGCCGGTGCCCTTGGTGTGGAACTTGGCGCTCTGTTCGAGCTTCTTCAGATAGTCGAACGCCTTGTCTTCGCCCATCAGCGACGAGGTCAGGATGATCACCGCCATGCCGTCGCCCGCCGTGGCCGGGTTCGAGTACGCGACCTTGCCGCTGTAATCCGGATGCAGCAGATCGGCGAGGGTTTTCGGCTCGTTCTTCGTGACCTCGGGGTTGATCGCGAACGAGAAGTAGTTGTTCACGAAAGTCGCCCACGCCCCGTTCGACGCCTTCGCGATCGCCGGCACGTTCTTGTAGTTGGCGCTCTGATAAGCCTGCAGCAGACCGGCTTGATCAGCTTGCTGGATGAACGGCGGCAGCGTGACGAGCACGTCGGCCTTCGGCTGATCCTTTTCGATGGTCGCGCGATTCACCACTTCACCACTGCCCGCCGTGACGATGTTGACCCTCACGCCTTCCTTCTTTTCGAAGGCCGGCAGCACGTCCTTGTAGAGATTTTCCAGGCCGTCGGCGGTGTACAGCACCACGGCGCCGGCTGCGTGCGCCTGCATGGCCGCGCCGCCGAATGCCGCCGCGGCGACCAGCGCCGGCAGCAGTTTGCGAACGAGGCCTGCACTCGCGTGAAGGGAATTCGTCTTTGTCATGTCGCTTTTCTCCGAAAGGCAAAAAACCAGACGGTCGGGAAGTCCCGATACCTGTTGTGATTAAACGGCGCCGCGCGCCGTGCCGCTTGCGTGTTGCGTGTTGCCCGCGGCCAGTTGTCGTGCCGGTCTGCGCGGATTGCAGATTGCCGACAACTTTGCCGCTTCTTCCCCAGCCTGTCTTACAGCCCATCTACGACGCTCGCGCTGCCAGCCATGCCTGAACGGGCACGGCAAGAATCACAGGTTTCAATGACAACGCCGTGACTATTCTGGTGAATTCCAAAAAACGACACAATTTGCCAATAAAGTCCAAGCGCCGAGGTCGTTACCTTGCTGACGCGGCGAACCGTCGACGTCGAAAGAGGCTTGTTCTGCGATTGAAATTTGCCCGATCCGGCTGAGCATCGAGAAGCCCTGCGGCGCTTTCTCGCCGATGCGCGAAGCGATATGGCTCCAGCCTGGTTCGTCGGACGCCGCGTTCGATCGCATGCGGCGGCGCCTCTGTGGCGGGCTCGCGAAAATCGTACACGGTGAAAATGACGCTGTATGCGTCTCGCTTCAAACTCGGCGGCATTGGCGCGCCCCGGAACGGCTACGATTGACTCGCGCGTGGCCCTCGCTGTGTGCTGGTTCTGGACAACGGCGCGTATTGTGCCCTCCCGCTCGGGATCTTGCAGCGAATCAGGGGTCTATATCGACGAGGCGTTTTGCGCAGGGAGCCAAAACAATCCCGCATTCGCATGACAACAGCACTGCCCCATTCCGATGCCTTCAGGCAATCAGAATTTCCGGCCCATGCGCGGTAATCGCCTTGCCGAGCGCACGCTCGGGCGCGAGCTCGGTCACCAGATAGCGCGCCGATTCGATGCCGTTGATCCGCACCGGCGTCACGCGGCCGAATTTCGAATGGTCGGCGACAATCACCACCATGTCGGCGGCGGCGATCATGCGGCTGCGCACTTCGGCGGCCATGCGGCTGTAATCGCTCAGATAGCCGTCCGGCGAAATCCCGCCTGCGCCGATGAACGCGAAGTCCGCGTGGTATTGCGTGAGCTGATGGACCGTGTCGAGCCCGAAGGTGGCGTCTTCGATATCCGACAGTTCGCCGCCGAGCAGCGTGACGCGGTTCTCGTTGCGCCGCCCGAGCAGCAGTGCGATGCGCCAGTCGTTCGTATAGACCACCAGCCGATGCCGGTCGAGCAGCGCGCGCGCCACCGCCTGCGTGGTGCTGCCCGAATCGATGATCAGCGACGCGCCGTCCGGCACGAACTCGGCCGCGCGCTCGCCGATCGCCCGCTTCGCCCCCGCGTTGGCGGCTTCGCGCGTATCGAGGTCGGGCTCGCGCCGGTCGCTCGACAATGCGCCGCCGTGCGTCGTGACCAGCAGGCCCCGCCCGGCCAGCGCGTTCAGATCGCGGCGGATGGTCTCGCGCGACACGTTCAGTTCGCGCACCAGCTCGGCGACCGAGAGCGCGCCGGTTTTAGCGACTTGCGCCAGGATGTATTGGTGACGTTGTTCTGCGAGCATCTGTGGAAGGCCGGCGAGCCGGCACGCTTGAGGTTTCGCCACGGTTGGAGAAGGCCGGCGTATTGTAGTACGCGGTGCACGGCGATGCGCCGGCCGGCGCGCTCATCTGCGACTTACCTGCTAACCTTGGTGCCCTGGCCGCGTGCCGACGCCAGGCCGATGCCTGTCGTTACCGCTGGTCCGTCAACCGAACTACCGATGCCACCACTGTTTCGCCGTCTACTCCTGCTGTTCCATGCGCTGCGTTACGGCGCGCGCCTGATCTGGCTCGCAGCGCCGCCCGAACACAAACTGCACTGGATAATCCAGCTGGTCGGCCGCGTGCAGGCGTCGGGACACAGCGGCCAAAGCCTGCACAACGTGTTGCCGGCGCTCGGACCACTCGCTAGCCGTTTCGCGCAAACGCTCGCCGAACGCCCCGAACTCGCGAGCGCAACCCTGCACGAGGCGATCGACGCGATCGATCACCTGGAAGCCCCGCTGCCGCCTCACGAATCCGCCGAGGCGCTGGCGCGCGCGTTCGGCCAGCCGCTCGCCACGCTCTTCAGCGCGGTCGACCTCACGCCGGTGCGCGGCGGCTTTGCCGAGCAGACGCATCTGGCGCGGCTCGTCACGCCGGTCAAAGGCCATCACGAAGTGGCGATCAAACTGGTGCGCGCCGATCAGTTGCAACAGATCGGCGACGAACTCGCGCTGCTGCGCTGGGTCGCGCGCTGGCTGGAAAAACTCTCCGGCACGGCACGCCGCCTGAAATTGCGCGCGCTCGCGCAAAGCTTCACCGACGACATCCTGCGCCGCTTCGATCTGCGCGCCGAAGCCGCCAACCTGAGCCAGACCGGCCATCATTTCGACGGCGACAAGCGCATCGCCGTGCCGGACGTGATCTGGGAACTGTGCACCGCGCACACGCTGACGATGCAGCGCATCAGCACCTTGCCCGCGAACGACCTGCCGGGCCTGCACGCGCATCACATCAAGCTCGCGCCGCTTGCCGCGCATATCGTCGAAGTCGTGTCCGAGCAAGCGTTCGAACATGGCTTCTTCCACGCCACGCTCGATGCGCGCCGAGTGCGCGTGAGCATCGAGCCGGACACGCTGGGCCGCCTCGTGCTGGCCGAGTTTTCGATCATGTCGACGCTCTCCACCGGCGAGCGCGAGTTCTTCGTGCACGGCGCGACCGCACTGTTCGACCAGGACTATGGGCGCCTCGCCGACCTGCATCGCGATGCCGGACACCTGCCGCCCGATACGCGCACGGAAATGCTCGAAGCCGAGTTGCGCACGCGCGCCGAAGCGCACTTCGCGGCGGTGCCGGAAGACCGTTCGGCGGGTTCGCTGTTTCATCATCTGCTGCACGCGGTGCAGCCGTTCGCGGGCGCGGTGCCCGCGCGCCTCGCCGCCGCGCAGCGCTCGTTCCAGCAGGCGGAGATGCTGGCGCGCGCGTTGCATCCCGGTGTCGATACGTGGAATATCACGCGCGGCGTGCTCGCTGACATCGCGCGGCGCGACGTCGATCATCGCGGCTGGATCAAGCGGATCTCACGCGAACTGCCGCATCTCGCGCATATGCTGCCGCGCATGCCGCAACTGGCGGTCCGCTATCTTCAGCAGGAACACGCCCGCGCGCGCACGCCGCAGCAGAACGCGCAGCTGATCGCGGATATCGGGCGCGAATACCGGCGCACGCGAGCGCTGCTGTGGGCGTGTGTGCTGTGCGGCGGAGCGCTCGGCGCGGGAACGATCCTGCTGATGTGGTGATGCGGCCGGGACTGACATCCGCGAGACGTGCGACGCGCGGCAGGATCGCCCAAACCGATTGCAGCTTCGAACAAGACACGCCATACATTTGCCGACACGATGACGGCTTTTCCCGCTAACCGTTCCGATGCTCGCTTCCTTCATTGCCGCTGTGTTCGTCGTGCTGTGGTCGACCGGTTTCGTGGTCGCCCGCGCGATTACCCCATATGCCGATCCCAATCTCTTTCTGCTCGCGCGCTTCGGCGGCACCGCGCTGATCTTCGCGCTCGCCGCCGTGCTCGCGCGCGCGGCATGGCCGACCGGCCGCGACTTCGGCAAGCATCTGGCGGCGGGCGCACTGCTGCAAGGCGTCTATCTCGGCGCGGGCTATTGGGCTGTCGCGCAAGGTCTGAGCGCCGGTGTGATGGCCTTGCTCGGCGCGCTGCAGCCGCTCGCGACGGCCGCCGTCGCGGCGCCGCTGTTCGGCGAGCGGCTCTCGCGGCGCGGTTGGAGCGGGATGGCGCTGGGACTCGTCGGCGTCGTGCTGGTGCTCGAACCGAAGCTCGCATCGGCCACGCCGCCAACCCATGGCAATGCGCCGGGCTGGCTCGTCGTGTTCATCTCGGTCATCGCGGTCGCCGCGATCACGGCGGGCACGCTGTTTCAGAAAACCTCGCTGGCGAAGTCCGATATTCGCAGCGCGAGCGCGGTGCAGAATCTCGGCGCAGCGCTCGTCGCGGTACTGCTGGCGCTCGCGCTCGGCGAGCATCGCTGGATTGCGTCGACCACCTTATGGGTCTCGCTGGCCTGGGGCATCGTGATGCTCTCGGGCATCAGCGTCACCTTGCTCGTGTGGATGGTCAGGCGCGGCGATGCGGCGCGCGCTACCGCGCTGTTGTTCCTCGCGCCGCCGCTCGCCGCCCTCGAAGGGTATGTCGGCTTTGGGGAAACGTTGATGCCGTTGCAGATCGCTGGATTTGCCGTCGCCTTGGTGGGGGTGTTGCTGGCGCGTTCGTGAAGGTGGTTTGGGGGCGATGGGCGGCAGGGTTTGGGCTGGTGGGCTTGGGCTGGTGGGCTTGGGCTGGTGGGCTTGTGCTGGTGGCTCTAGTGCCGGTGCTCTTGCGCAGACGCCTTGGCCGCGGCGCTCCTGATCAACCACTCGCCGCCACGCCTCAGTCAGCCGTATCCGCGCCCGCCGGCACCTTGGCGCGCGCCTTTCCACCTGGCGCCGGGGCCCACGCGGGTCGGCTCTTGCGCGCCGAATCCACCACGACGATGTAGCGCCCGGCCCACGGCGTGATCTGCCGGTCGCTCTTCAACACCCACAGCGATTTACCCGAGTCGATCAGCGTCGCGTATTCGGCATCGAGAATGCCGTAGTGGTCGAGAAATGCATCGAGCGACGCGGGCATCCGCACGCAGCCCTTCGAATGGCGTATCCCCAGCAACGGTTCAAGCCGGTCGGGATCGGTGGCATGCATCTGGAAGCGCATCTGCGATACGCCGCCTTTGCCCCACCCACGCTCGCCCTGCGCCCAGCCAAGATCGAAGATGCGCATATCCCGCTTGCCGTAGCCGCGGATATGGTTTTCGTTCTGCGTGCCCTCGGAGCGAAAATCCATGTTGGCAGGCGTATGTTCGAACACGCCGAGCGGCGTGATGAAATGGTCGAATTCACCGGGCCGGCCGGTCGCCACCGGCGACGCGCCGATCATCTGCCAGGCGTCGGCCGGGACCGCGCGAAAGTAGATCAACAGCGCCTGCACATTGGCGTTGCGATCGACCAGCACGACGTATTCGCCCGACAGACTGCCCAGCGTGTTCGCTTGGAGCGCTGTTTCCAGGCGGTCGGAATAAGCGCGCTGCTCGGCGGCAGGCACCTTCAGGCGGCGCGTCACGTTACGCGCGAACACGTCACGCAGAAGAAACGCACGGCGTGGATCGACGACGCCCGCGGCGTCGGGCGCGGCAAGCGTGGTCGCATCGATGTCGGGTGGCGGACGGCTTGCGGCGATCGGCGCCGGCTTCGACGCCAATGTCAGTGCCGTCGACGATGCCGTCCCGTGGACCGGCGCAGCCATCGCGGCAACGCACGACATTGCGCACACGACGGCGCGCACTGCGCGCGTCAGAAACCGGCAAGCTCGCGTGACGCAAATAACTTGGGAAATAAGCTGGGAGATAACGTGGGAAGCAGGCGTGCCACAGTTGACGCACGCCGCGAACCCCGCGCGCGCCGCACACGGCATACCACACCGATGCACGACCCACGCGGAAGTCAGGCGGTCCAATACAGGCTGGCCAGGCCGATCTGGATGATTCATCGCGTATTAGGGCAAACCTGATTATTATTGGCTGCTCGCCGGGTCACGCGGCGCTCGGAACGACGATGTTACTCAGCACATTGCATTTTGTCGATGAAGATACCGTCAATTCGTCAATTCAATCGAAATAGGCCGAGCCTCTTTAACAATCTCGCGACAGTTTAAAAATAGATGCAATAGGGATTTAAGGCCACTATCAGTGATTAAAACCCAGGACCGATTCATCACTTCATTGCAGCAGTAACCGTGCCGCGATCGCCCGCTTGTCGTTTCGCTATTTATCTTACTGGCGCGCGAGCGTTCGTGGCCGACACCATGTCAGCGCGCAAGGAGCCAGGAAAATCATGACACAGCACGACAAAAACGCCCGTCAGGCGGGCATCAGCGCCGAAATGCACGTCGGCGCCAAGTTTGACGCCGAGCAGGAAATCGAGCGCCGGGTCGCTTTTCTGGCGAAGTACCTGCGCAGCGGCCGCCTGAAAACTTATGTACTTGGCATCAGCGGTGGCGTCGATTCGACCACTGCCGGGCGCCTTGCACAACTTGCGGTTGAACGATTACGCGCCGATCATTACGACGCGCATTTCGTCGCGATACGTTTGCCTTACGGCGAGCAGAAAGATGAAGCCGACGCGCAGCAAGCATTGCGCTTCATTCGCGCAGATGAAAATCTCGCCATCGACATCAAACCCGCCGCCGATGCGATGCTTGCCGCACTGGATAAAGGCGGCGTGCCATTTAATGACGAATCGCACCAGGATTTCGTGCACGGCAATATCAAGGCGCGCCAACGCATGATTGCGCAATACGCGGTAGCGGGCGCGCGGGCCGGCGTGGTGATCGGCACGGACCACGCAGCCGAGTCGGTAATGGGTTTCTTCACCAAGTTCGGCGACGGCGGCGCCGACGTGCTGCCGCTCGCCGGGCTGAGCAAGCGCAGGGTGCGGGCGGTGGCCAAGGCGCTGGGCGCGCCCGAAGCATTGGCGCACAAGGTGCCGACCGCTGACCTCGAAATGTTGCAGCCGCTGCGCCCCGACGAAGACGCGTACGGTATCCCCTACGACACGATCGACGACTTCCTGGAAGGCAAACCCGTCAGCGATGCGGCGCGCGACATCATCCTGCGTTTCTACGACGCGACGCGTCACAAGCGCGCGTTGCCGTACACGCCGTTCGACTGGCCACCCCAGGATGACGGGCAATAAAAGCGCGGAAAAGTGACGGCGGGAAAGCGCGGCAAGCATGCGCGGCGTCAGGCTAAACCGGCGCGCGTTCTGCCGCGCGCCGTGTTCATAAGTCTGATCCGGGGAGGATTACTGCGCGGGCGGCTCGTCAGTAAACAGGTCGGCGCTCGCTTCGAGCGCCTGGCCGCCCAACTGCTTGCCGTGAATCTGTCGCGCGATCACATCACCGACATAGGGCACGTTCGCGTCGAGTTCGACCGTGGCGTACGCGCCGGGTGTGCCGGCGTCGGTCACCTCGACGCTTTTCGCATAGTGTCCGAGTTCGCGCTTGAGGAACTCAAGCACTTCCTGCTCGCTGCACGATTGGGCAATGTTGCGCACGATCAGATTCATACGGCCTACCCTCGACGCGCGTGACGACCCGTATGTCGATCCGCGTCCCGTATGCGCACGGGGCGCAGTGCGGCGCGCTGTTTCGTCTGGGCGGCGGCGAGTTCGCGGACCACTGCAACACCGGCGGCGCCCAGGGCGACCAATGACAGATAGAAGGCAATCATTTAAATCTCCTCTGCGAAATTCGTCCTGCAATCTGAATAGCCACAGTCGATAGTCGAAAACACGGCGATGCGACACGGTACATAAAAAACGGACTGAAACTCTCCGTCAATGCACTGTACCTGAATAAGCAGACTCAGAAATAGCAAAACATCTGCTCATTTGACGCAGTGCGGGGTCGGGGCGACGCGTCGGCAGCAAAACGGCGATTGCAAAAAACGGGCCGCGGCGCCCCGCGGGGGACCTGCGCGAGGGCCGGACTGATCGCAGGATCAGTTCGCCGCCTCCACGTTGGCCGCACTTACCCACCACGCGTTCTTGCCCTGCGGCAGTTGAACCAGCACTGCGGACGGGTCGTCGACACCGTCGTCGGCAATCTGGCAAACCGGCAGGCCATCGGGCAGGTGCTTCACTTCTCCGGCAGCCTGGAACAACGCGATGCGCTGCGCGCTGAGCGGTCGCAGTTGGCGGTACACATCGAAGCTGATTGCCGCGGGTACATCGCCGCGAATCTGCAACGCATCGGCATTGCCACAGCGGATCGGGTCGGCCGCGAGCGCTGCGGCGCTGCCAGCGAGGCAGCCGACAGCGAGCGCCGCTGCGGCAAGACGTGAATGGGTCATGGTGATTCTCCGAAAAAATGAGGACAGCAGGCTGCGGGAGCGGCAAGCAGCGCGCCTGAACAAGCGCAGATGAACGATGAACGCAATTCGGCCGCAGAGGCCGAGGTGCGGCCTCAGTGCGCGCCGCCCTGCCCGTCGTCGCCACCGGCGACGACGTCGAGGCGGCTCACGTCGCAGGAGGTCTGGCCGAAGCCAGAATAAACCATCGACCAGTTACCGACGATCGCGGCTTGCGCCTGGGCGAGGCTCAGCTTGCCTTCACAGACGCAACGCTTGAGCATGACCGCCGCACGCGCCTTGCGACGTTCGCCCCCGCGGCCCGCCCACGGCAGAAGATCGAGGTTGGCGGGCGCGTCCGGCGAACCGCCGAGTACGAGCGGCACACGCCGGTCGAGCGCGAAGGCGACGCCGTCGTCCTTATCGATGCCACGCTCGGCCAGCATCTGCTCCTTGCGCGCCATCCATTCGTCGAAAGGCGGCGCGACGGCGTCCGCATAGCCGGGGCGGCAGATCGTTTCGCCGATCGATTGCTGCGTCACGCGTTCATCGAGCATCCCGCTGTCCAGCGCGTAGGCATCCGTGAAACGCAGAGCGAGCATCGCGGCGAGGCCCAACAGAAGCGCCGCGCGCCGTGTTTTGCGAACGGGATGCGTCGAGCCGCGCTGGACCACGAGTGCCAGCGGCGGCGCCCCATTCGCATTGCGGGTTGGGTCGCCGGAAAGGTGGGTAAAACGCGTGTGTGCAAGGCCTGCGTTCATTCGTCGGCGCGCCGGCTGCGGCGCGCAATAGTTCAATTCGCAGACCAATTAAAACACATTCAATATACATATGTACAAAAGCGCCCCACGGCGGCCAAGGCGCGCGAGGCTTGCGCGGCGGCTCGGTGGAGGTCGGTGCGAGCGTATTCCCGTGATTGCGTGAGGGCGTCGGGCAAGGTCGCAGCCACCCTGCCCAACGCCCGCACCACTTCTCTCGCACGCGCAACACTTTGCCTCGCTATGACTTCACCACTCGCGCCTGCAAGGCGCGAATCCGTCCAAGCGCCTGCTCGTTGGACACGGTCGCGTCATACATCTGCGCGAGGTCCGCCTTCAGCGCGGTGCGCGAACCGCCGTCGAGATAAATCATGTGCCCCGACGGATAAAACCGCGCGGACAGATTCTGCCGGACCTGCTGGCTGAGCAACGGCATCTGCTGCAGATCGAGCACGGTCTGATAAAACGGCGTCACGTAATCGAAGAAACCGTTCGCCGACAGCACCTTCAGATCGGGATTGAGCGCCATCACCGCGGCAAGATCGCCTGCGGTGTACAGAACGATGTTGCCCTTCGAGTCGAGCCCCTTCTGCGCGCCGGTTGGATCGATGTGGCCGAAATCCCAGTACTTGAAGGCCTGATCGTTCAGGTCGGTGAACGACGAATTCGACGTGTACTTCAACTGCTCGTTCAGATACACGTTCCACATCGTCGTATAGACGCCGGTGACCGCCGTCATGGTCGGATCGTTGCCGCCGGAGTTCGGATCGATCTTGCCCGCAATGCCCGTGTCGATTGCCGTCACGCGGCCGTCGTACTCGCCGAGGGCAAGGCCTTGCGACTTCAGCAGCGTGGTCAGGAAGAGCGAATTGCCACGGCTGTCATATGCGGCGATATCCAGGCTCCACGCGAGCAGCGTAGTTTTGTCGATGCCGGTGTACTCGCTCAGTTTCTCGACCGTCGCCGTGTCAGTGGTCGGAAACTTGCGCAATGCCGCCAGGTAATCGGTGCGCGCGAATTGCGCGACCTCCTCGGCGAACACGCCGAGATCGGTCGGCCGCGGCGCGAGTCCGAGTTTCTTGTGATACCACGCGTCCGCGGCCGCCGTGGGCAGTGTGCCGACCGGATTGCCGGACTGCGTGTAATCGAGAATCGACGATTGCAGCGTGATGCCGTTCAGATCCACGCCGTCTTCGTGCAAGCGGTACGCCAGCACGCAACTGCGTGCCGTGCCATACGATTCGCCGAACAGGTACTTCGGCGAATTCCAGCGGTTGTTCTTCGTCAGAAAACGCTTGATGAACTGCTTGATCGAGTCCGCATCCTGGTCGACGCCCCAGAAGTCGCGGTTCTTCTTCGGCGCGATCGCCGCCGAATAGCCGGTGCCGACCGGATTGATGAACACGAGGTCGCTGCGGTCCAGCAGGCTGTCCGGATTGTCTTCTATCGAGTACGGCGCAGGCGGCGTGAAATCCGGCATCGACGTCTTGATGCGGCGCGGCGCGAACGAGCCCAGCAGCACGAACACGGACGACGACCCCGGCCCGCCGTTATAGAAGAATGTCAGCGGACGGGCTTCTTCCTTCTGGTTGTCCTGCGTGAACGCCACGTAGAACATCCGTGCTTCCGGCTGCGAACTGCTCGGGTCGACGATCACCAGATGACCCGCCGTCGCCGTGTAGTTGATCTTGCGTCCGCCGAGCGTCACCGAATGATGTGTCACCGCCGCGGTTTCGGCGACTTCGGTGACGGAATCGTCCGGCCCGTTGCCATAGGCGACCGGGTCGAAGAACGGCTGATCGCCGGCTTTGCGCGCGGCGGCGGACGCCGATGTGGTCGAAGCAGAAGAATTGTGCGGCGACTGCGGACTAACGGAAGCTGACTCTGTGTTCGTCATGATCGCTCCATGGGTTCGTTCACGCCTGGTTGTACGTCGCCCTGTGAGGGGCGCTTTCTTCGGGACGTCTCTACAGGGACTTCCTTTCTACGGCCTTCGACAACGAAGCTTCCTCCGGGCGCGCTCAATGAGGATGCCTCATCAGTTGTCCCCGGGGAAGCCTCCTTCGGGGTGTGCCGAAGGAGTTCCGGAGGGACGCGCCTGGGGCCATCCATTGGCCCCGGCAACTTGCTGACTATAGTGCGGCCGCGACCTTCTGACCATTGGGACTGCCGAGCCCAGTGCAGGCATCCCAACCGGCGGCCGCCGCGAAGCTGCCGTTGTTGCCTTGGGTGATGTCGTTGCACGCATCCGGCGCCTTGTACAGCTTCGGATTAACGAAGCCGGCCGGCTGACCTTTTGCCGCGTTGACCCGCGCAATCAGCGCAGCCCACAGCGGCGCGACCGCGCTGGTGCCGCCAACCACCGTCTGCGTGCCGTCAATCAACACGCTGTAGCCCGTGATCGGCGACGCGTCGCCCGCCACGTCGGGCACGCCGCGCCCGCTGAGCGGCTTGCTCCCGCCGCCCGTCGACTTCGCCGACAAACCCTTTTGCCACACCGGTACCGGGAACGCCCGGCTCACACCACCGCCGCCCGCGCCGCCTTCCGCGCCATCGTTCCACACCACCTCGTGCGAGATCGACGTGCCCGCCGCGGTCAGGCTCGTGCCGCCGCAAGCCAGCATGTAGGGGCTCGACGCCGGGAAATCGACCTGATCGCCGCCGCTCGCGCCGTCGCTCGAACCGCTGTCGCCGGAGGCCGCGCAGACCGTCACGCCGAGCGCCGCCGCATTCTGCAAGACGCTGTTGAACGCCTTCAGCGACTGGCTGGTCCAGATCGACTCCGGGCCGCCCCAACTGACCGAGATCACCGACGGCTTGTTGACCGTGTCGTGCACCGCGCGGCTCACGGCGTCGATGAAACCTGCGTCGCTGTTCTGCGTGAAATACACGGCGATGGTCGCGCCGGGCACGATCGCACCGACGATTTCGATGTCGAGCGTGACCTCGCCGTCCGGCCCGTTCGGGTCGCCGCTCGGATGATTGCCGCCTTGATCGACACCGACCGATTTCACCGTGGGCGACGCCACGCCGAGGCTCGCAAAATAAGCGTTGAGATCGCTGGTGTTATAGCCGCCGCCGAGTTCGATGATGCCGACGCACTGCCCTGCGCCATCGCCTTGCGGAAACTGATAAAGCGACGCGAGTTGCGGCGGCGTGAAGGACGCCTGGTGCGCTTTGGCCGGCACGAACGGCGGCCGGATGCGAAAGTGCGGCCGCGCCTGCGGCCGGTTGTCGAGCCCGAGCACCGCTTCGACCACGTCGTGCAGATCGTCCGGCACGCTGATCGCGCCGGTGCGCCCGCGGAACTGGCCGGCCGTGTGGTGTTCGTAATGTTCCAGCTTGACCTCGAACGCGCTCTGGAATTGCGCGATCGTGCCGCTCAACAGAACCGAGCGCGCCGCCGCATCCTCGCGCACGACCGTCAAGCCGTGCGCGGTGGCGAAATCCTTGACCTTCGCGATGTCGTCCGGCGCGGCGCCGTAATCTTTGGCGAGCGTCTCGCGCGACAGCGGCTGGACGCCGGGGTCGCCGGCTTCGATCCGGCTCATCAGCGCATCGAACTGCGCCTGCTGCTGACGGCGCAGCATCACGAAAACCTCGATCCGCTCCGCCGGATCGCATTGCCCAACGACCTTCGAACCGAGTACTTCCGTTCGCTCGCTTCCCGGCAACGGGTGCTTGTTGACCATAGTGTCGACTCTCCTGTAAGCGTGACGGCGCGGGCCGCAAAGTGGACCCGAGCACAGCGCGCGCCTGCCCAACCTGATGGCATGGCGCACGGGGGGCCGCTTGCTGATTCAACGGTTTCCTCAAACCGTCCGACCCGAGCATTCGACCACAGTTCCGGCGCGAGCGGCAGTTATCCGGATGGCCAATGCGCGCTGCGTCAATGCGCACCCGGCACCGCTCGCGCTATGATGCTGCAGCGGCAATCCAGCCGTTACATTGCCTCGCGCGCCGTCCGCGCGCCCGATCGAAGAATCAGAGGAACCCCATGTCAATTTCGATGTATCAAGCATCCCTGCCCGTGCTGATTCGCGGCCTGACGAACCTGCAAGCCATCCTTGGCAAAGCCGAAGTGCACGCTGCCGAGAAGCAGATCGAGCCTTCGGTGTTCACGAACGCCCGGCTCGCACCGGACATGCTCCCGCTGGTCCGCCAGGTCTATATCGCGAGCGACACCGCCAAGGGTTGCGCCGCGCGTCTGGCCGGCGTCGAAGCGCCGAAATACGAAGACGTCGAACAGACCTTCGACGAGCTCCAGGCCCGCCTTCAGAAGACGATCGACTATCTGAAGGAATTCACTGCGGCGCAGATCGACGGCTCGGAAGAGCGTCCCATCACGCTGAAGATGCGCACGGGTCCGGTCGAGTTCACGGGGCTGTCGTATCTGCTCGGGTTCGTGCTGCCGAACTTCTATTTTCACGTCACGACCGCGTACGACATTCTGCGTCACAACGGCGTCGAACTCGGCAAGCTGGACTACCTGGGCGGCATCAAGTAAAGCGAACACCCTGGCCTCGGGCGCGGCATGCGTTAGACGTGCCCCCGCGATGCGTCGTGCCGCGACTAGATGCGCGGCTGAAACGCGATGACTGCCATGCCGGCCAGCGTCAGCGCCGCGCCGGCCGCGTCCCACAGCGTGGGCCGCACCTTGTCGACGCTCCACAGCCACGCAATCGCCACCGCCACGTACACACCGCCGTAAGCCGCATATACGCGGCCCGCGGCGGTGCCGTGCAGCGTCAGCAGCCACGCGAACAGGGCGAGGCTGAGCGCGCCGGGCAATAGCAGCCACGCCGAGCCGCCCTCTTTGAGCCAGCGCCACGGCAAATAGCAACCGACAATTTCGGCAACGGCAGTCATGACATACAGCAGGAAAGTTTTCATCGATGGGTGCAAGCAAACGGTCGTGTCGCCGCGTACGGATGCGCGGCCCTATCGGCTTTACTAACACAATCACTTGGCGAAGCGGGCATGCCGCGTGCGACCGTCCTCGTTCCCTGTTTCCTGCTGGCTATTAGTCATGAGCGTCGCGTCGCCCTGTATGGACATCTGCAAGTTCGACAGCAAAA
Organism: Paraburkholderia sp. RAU2J; assembly: GCF_003634845.1. Classification (NCBI taxonomy): domain Bacteria; kingdom Pseudomonadati; phylum Pseudomonadota; class Betaproteobacteria; order Burkholderiales; family Burkholderiaceae; genus Paraburkholderia; species Paraburkholderia sp. RAU2J. Next base: position 1,334,859 of record NZ_RBXG01000002.1, on the reverse strand, counting down.
CCGGCTTCTGTATCGGCTGCATGCGCACGCGCGACGAATGCAAAAGCTGGAAGAAGATGAAGGACAAGCATCGCCGGAAGATCATCGAGGACCGTCCGCGCCGCGAGCACAAGCTGAAGAAGTGAGCGGCTCGCGGGACCATCACAACGAGCCGCTCGATGAATCGCCGGGCGGCCCCGTCAGTCGATTGAAAGCCGCAGCGCGAAGCCGATCAATGCGGATGAAAATGCCCAGCGCTGCAAGGTCTGCGCAAGCGGATGGGCGCGCATCCAGTTGGCAATCCGAGCGGCGCCGATTGCGTAAAGCCCATCGAAACACGCGCCGATGGCCAGCAGCACCACGCCGAGTTCGATCATCTGCCAGGCGACCGGCCCCGCTTCTGGACGCACGAATTGCGGCAACAACACCGAGCAGAACAGCAACGCCTTCGGGTTCAGCAGATTTGTCAACAAGCCTTTGACGAACGCAGCCCGCAGCGGACGCGCCCCGGCGTTCGCGGTCTGCGCAGCGCTGCCTTCATTGCCGCCCTCGGGCAGCGCGAACACCGGCGAGCGGAAAATCTGAATCCCCACCCAGGCGAGATACACCGCGCCGCCATAGCGCACGACGTCATACAGCCACGGCGCGCTGCGCAATAGCGCCGCCACGCCGCACGCCGAGAGCGTCACGTGCGTGGCGCGCGCCAGACCCAGCCCGCCGGCGGCTGCGAAACCGCTGCGCACGCCGCGTCCGATGCTGGTTTGCAGGACCAGCGCCATGTCCGGCCCCGGCACCGCGTAGACGACGACCAACGCCGCGATATAAACCGCCAGCAGGTGTGCGGAAATCATCTGAGCCTCCTGTTCTCAAGGGCTCTATCTTGCTATCGTCGGCGGAGGGTTTGCTGGCGAATGTCCGGTCTCTCACTCGCATATTTGGAGGAATACGCTAAGATTCTTACTTCAAAGCAGATTTTCCACTATTTCAGCGCAGCCCCGCCCAAGCCATGACAGCCGACCTCGACAAGACAGACCGCGCGATCCTCGCCGCGCTGCAGAATGACGGCCGCATGTCGAATGCGCGGCTCGCCGAAACGGTCGGCTTGAGCGAGACGCCCTGCGCGCGCCGTCTCAAGCGTCTCGAAAGCGACGGCTATATCGACCAGTACCGTGCGATGCTCTCGCGCTCCGCGCTCGGCTTCGGCGTCGTCGCGTTCGTCTATGTGCGCTTCGCGGTGCACGACCGCACGGTGGCGACCCGCTTCGAGCGCGAGGTGCAGGCGATCCCGCGCATTCTCACGTGCCATAACGTGTCGGGCAGCGCCGATTACATCCTGCAGGTGGTGGCGCGCGACCTCGACGATTACGGCAGCTTCATGCGTGACGAGATGCGCAGCCTGCCTGGCGTGACGTCGGTGGAGTCGGCGTTGTCGTTGCGGGAAGTGAAGGCCAACGGCGGCTTGCCGCTGTCCTGAGCACGAACGTGGCATAGTCACCCCTTTGAAACGGCGTGAGCCGACCAGACGAACTCGGAGTTTTCATGGACCACGAAAAGGCGCGAGCCGAAGAATCAGCCGCGATGGAGCGTGTATTGACCGCGACCCAAAGGGTGCAGTCGGCCTTTGCGTCGCTGCAATCGCAATTCCCGCCCGCTGGCAGCGGCAAGCCCTCACAGTTCGCGTTGCAAACGTTCGACGCCGCGTTGCAGGAACTCGAAGACGCCCAGGCGGCATTCGACGAATTGCTCGGCGACCTGCTCGACGGCAATCGCTGAACGGCAAAAACCGGCCGCCTGTTGCGCCGTGGGCACGGCGCTTTGCGCCAGGGTCGGCGAAAGAATGCTTCGTTTAACGAAGCATTCCGATGTCTGGCTGCGCATGCGCCGCGCTATCGGGGCCCACGCAACAGCACGGGTGAATTGCAAATACCCGCGTCAACGCGCGTGCGTTTCGACAACCGGCTCACAAAGAATCGGGAAGTTGACCGAATTCGCGATATAGCACTTTTCGTGCGCCACGTGATGCAAATGCGTGGCCTGTTCGACATCGCCTCCTGCCTGAATCACGACATGCGGACGCAGAACGATCTCTGCAAAGCGGCCTTGCTGCGCACTGTCGAGCATGGTGCCTTCGGCGTCGTCGCGATACTCGAGCACCACGATGCCGGCATCCGCGCAAAGATGCAGATACCAGAGCTTGTGGCACGCGCAAGCCGAAGCGACCAGCAGGTCCTCCGGATTCCATCGGTTGGCGTCGCCGAGAAAAGCCGCATCCGACGACCCCGGGATGGCCGGCTTGCCGCCTGCTGTAATCAGATGATCGCGGCCGTAATCGCGGTAGCCCGAGGTGCCGCTGCCGCGGTTGCCTGTCCATTGCACCGTTACTTTGTATTTGTGCTCGCCGTATGCCATGCCTCGCTCCTTGTCGTCGGAAAACCGTGCCGGGATGGGCATTTTATACGCGGTGTTCACGACAACCGGCGCGACATACGCGAGCGTGACGAAACCGGTCTAGCGACGCGGCGCCGCCTTGCCGGTCACGTTCGGCGCACGCGGATCGGGGTTCATGTCGAGGCTCGTGCCGTTTGCCCGCATGTTGTTGAGCGCCGGACCCGAACTGCTGCGGGCGGTTACGCCCGCGGACATGCCAACGCCCGGCGTCGGGCTGAGACCCGTCCCTGCGCCCGCCCCCATGCCCGCAGCAGCGGCGCCGGTGGTGTTGGCGCCGCTCGACTGCGCGCCGCTCATACCGGCGCTGGTGTTGCCCGACTGCTGAGCATGGGCGGCGCCCGCGATACCGACCAATAGCGCTACCAATGTCACCGCCATACTGCCCGTTACGATCTTCATGGCCCACTCCGTCACATCATTGAATTGCGCGAGCGCAATGCCGCGCAAAGCGGCGTGCTCACTACGTATGACGACGCGCGCCCTGCTTCGTTCAAGTGCGCACGATCACGGTCCGGCACGCGATGCGATAATCGACAGCTTTTTTCACCCGCCACGCCGATGACGACAGCCGCCTTCGCCCCCTTCCAGGATCTCGCCCGCACCCTGCTGCCGCACGCCTTCGACAAGGACAACGGCGACGGCTCGCACGACAGCTCGCATCTGCAGCGGGTCTGGAAGAACGCCGCGGCGATCCACGCAAAGGAAGGCGGCGATGCGCAGGTGCTGTTCGCGTCGACGCTGCTACACGACTGCGTGGCGGTGGAGAAGAACTCACCTTTGCGCGCTCAGGCGTCGCGCCTGTCCGCCGACAAGGCAGCCGGCGTGCTGAAGTCGCTCGGCTGGCCGGCCGCGAAAGTCGAAGCCGCCGCGCATGCGATCGCGGCGCACAGTTTTTCCGCCGGCATCGCGCCGGCTACGCTCGAAGCGAAGACGTTGCAGGATGCCGACCGGCTCGACGCAATCGGCATGCTGGGCGTGGCGCGCTGCTTCTACGTGGCGGGCCGGCTGGGCCGCGCGCTGTACGACCCGGCTGATCCGCACGCACTGCAACGTCCGCTGGACGACGCGCGCTACACGCTCGATCATTTTCGTACCAAGCTGCTCAAGCTCTCGTCCGGTTTTCAGACAGCGACCGGCGCGCATATGGCCGCCGTTCGGCACGCGCGGCTAAACCGTTTCGTCGACGAATTCGCGGAAGAGATCTGAGCGTGGAATGACGCGTGCGCGAATGGATGGATGAAGCGTCTCGCTGAACGGACGCTCACGGCTACCAGGCGCGCGGCAAACCAGGCATCGGCAAGATCGTCCGGCACGTCGCATGAAGGGGCAAAGTTACCGCGACCTGGAGCGCGCAAGCAGCCAGTCCCGCGACCACGAGACCCTCGCCGTCGCCCCTCGCCGAACGCTTCATGCATCTCCGTCCGCCTTTCACCCACCCACCCGCCAAAAAGCAATAACACCACCCTGCCGAGCGTTATGATCGATCGTTACGCCAGCACGGCCGATCGCGCACGATGGAGCACGCCTACATCCACCTTCTGCACCAGTTAGCCGGCCACTCGGCGTGGATGCTCACGGTCGTCTTCCTCGCAGCCTTTCTCGAAGCCCTTGCCGTCGTCGGCACGTTCGTCCCCGGCAGCACCGCGATGTTCCTCGCCGGCGCGCTGACCGGCACCGGTTCGCTGAGCCTCGGCTGGGTATTCGTGTGGGCAATCGTCGGCGCAATCGCCGGCGACGGCATGAGCTTCTGGCTCGGCGGCCGCTACAAGGAGCGGATCGTCCAGCTGTGGCCGTTCCGCAAACACCCCGAGCTGCTCGACGCGGGCCACCGCTTCTTTCACAAGCATGGCGTGAAGAGCGTCGTGCTCGCGCGTTTCATCGGGCCGTTGCGGGCCATCGTGCCGGTCGTCGCGGGCATGCTCGGCATGCCGCCGCTGCGCTTCTACGCGATGAACGTGCTGTCCGCGCTGCTGTGGGCGCCCGCCCATATCCTGCCGGGCGTGGTGTTCGGCGCGTCAGTGCTGCTGGCCGGCGCGGTGTCGTTCCGGCTCGTCGTGATTCTCGCGCTGCTGGTATGCATCGTCTGGCTCAGCTTTCGCGGCGCCGGCTTCCTGCTCTCGCACGCGAACGCGTGGTCGAGCGCGGCGGGCCGCCATCTCGGCGATTGGGCGTGCCGGCATCCCGGGCCGCTCGGCCGCGTCGCGCGCAAGATGCTCGATCCCGAGACGCCGGACGCAACCTACATCCTCGTGACTTCGCTGATCGTGCTGGTGGCCGGGGCGCTTTTTATCGGCGTGCTTGGCGACGTCATCAACGGCGATCCGCTGACGGCCGTCGATCTGTCCGTCTATCACTTCCTGCAGTCGGTGCGCACGCCGTGGAGCGACAGCGTTCTCGCCGGTCTCGAGACGCTCGGCAGTGGCGCCACGCTGACGGCGCTGATCGCGATGGTCGTGGTGTGGATGCTGTGGGAGCGGCGCTGGCGCACCATCGGCTACTGGCTCGCGGCGGTGGTGTTTTCCCAATTGTTGATCTTTGGGCTGCAGTTTGCGATGCACCGCGCGCCGCCCAACGAACTGATGAGCGCTCACTACGTGTTTCCGAGCAACCACGTTGCCGCGACGGTCATCGTGTATGGCTTTCTTTCGTTCCTGCTGGCGCGGCGGGTCGGCATGCTGATGGGCGTTCTGGTGGCGGCCGTCAGTACGATCGTGGTGATCGTGGTCGCGCTCGCGGGCGTGTACTTCGGGCGCTACTGGCTCTCCGATGCGATCGGCGGCGCCGCGCTCGCGTACGCGTGGGTGGCGCTCGTCGCGCTGACGGCGATGTGGCGGCATCCGCAGCCGCCGCCGCGGCGCACATTCATGCCCGCGGTGGTGCTGGCGGTCATACTGTTCAGCGTGGGGGTGCAGTTCGGCGTCAATCCGCCGGCGCCGCCTGCCACTGCGCAGCGCGCGGCGCCCGTGCTGGTCACGCAGGCCGAGTGGACGCTCTCCGTGTGGAAGCGCCTGCCGTGTTATCGCTCGGATATGGGTGGCGACCGCGAGGAGCCGCTCACGCTGCAGTGGGTGTCGGACCTTGATTCGATCCGCGGACAACTGCGCGCCCAGGGATGGGTCGAGGGCACCGACGTGTCCGCGCACAGCCTGCTCTCGCTCGCATCGCCCGATGTCGCCGCGGTCTCGCTGCCGGTCTTGCCCAAGCTCAACAACGGGGTGCCTTCGTCGCTGGTCGTCATGCGCCCCGGCGATACGCGCGCCGAACGCGACGTGCTGCGCTTCTGGCCAAGCGGTTATGCAGTGGCGAACGGCAACACCGCCACGCCGCTGTGGGTCGGCGCGCTGGCGCACGAGCGGCTTTCGCGGCGGACGTGGCCCATCAACATTCTGCGAGTCGACAGGCAGGCGGCTGCTTTCGACGCGCGCGGAAAACCGGGCGCCGGATTCGGCGCCGCGATTCTCGCCAAGGTGGATTGTCATGGCGTGCCGGTGTCGTTGCTGGCGTCGCCGGTGGAATGAGCCGTTCGGGGCAGCCGTTTGGTGCGGGCGCGCACAGTCCGCACGTTCGCTGGACCACCTGACAATTCGCCTTGCGCTCAATGAGTTAGGGCAATTGGCCAGGACTTGTCCACAAGGATATGAACATTTTCTGTGGATAAGCCGGGCAGTGCGGATGGCATTCTTTTGTGCCGTTGCCCGGTGCCTCGATGGCGGCAAGCATGCCGAAGCGTTCGGACCGCGGACGTCCCACGCGCTCCACCAAGTCCCCGCCGAAGTCCATTCCTGTCGATAGCTGCCGACCGCCAACCCGCCCACGCAGCCGACCATCCAGCCATCCCCGCATCAGCTTCGCGCCACCTTCCATAGGCATGCCGGGACCATGCGATTCCAGGAGCAAGACATGGCGTCCTTCCCGATGTTCGTCGTTGGCTCGCCCAGGTCAGGCACGACCTTTCCGTGCGGCGTCCTCAATGTGCACCCGCTAATCCAATTGGCCAACGAGTGCCGCGTCTTTGCACTGCTCAAAGACACACTGGAGGTAGGCAGCAACCGATCTATATGTGATCCCCACAGAGGCGGCCGGCGGCGGCAAACTGCTGGCGCTTGCAGGAAGAGCCGCGACCCATCTGGGGTATGCGGCTGCGTAAACCTGGCATGCCTACGAATCGGGCGGCACCAGCAACACCTCCCTCGCACGCTCGCCCCTCCCCCCGCTCGCAAACCGGAAAGCGTTCACACCAGTCATCCACCTGTCGCTCGCATCGTCGGGAGAAGCTAAGATAAGCGCTGGCCTGGCGGGCCCGACGACGATATCAAGGAGACGACGATGGAACGCTTCACGCCCGGACAACTCGACGAATACGCCGCGACATTCGAGCGAGACGGCATGGTCATCCTGCGGCGCCACTTTGCGAAGGCCACGCTTCAGGGGTGGCGCGCGGCGTTCGCCCCGTTGCTCGAAGAACGCATTGCGTCGAATGCGACCGCCGTGCGCGGCGCGAACCGGCATTACATCACGCTGCCGTTTAGCGGCGTGTTCGCCGATGAAAGCATCTTCTGCGATCCGGACGTGCTCGGCATTGTCGAGCGAGTCGCGGGCGACGACCCCGTGATGTGCCAGCTTGCCACCGACACGCCGCTGAACGGCTCGACGTATCAGGCTATCCATCGCGATACACCGGCCCTCTTCGATGGGATGCCGGAAACGCCTTCCTTCCAATTGGCTGTCAATTTCCCGCTCTGCGACGTCACGCCGGAAAACGGTCCATTCGAGACCACGCTCGGCACGCATCGTATGCGCTCGGAGGACGCGATGAATGCCTGGCACGAAGGCCGCCTGCCGTTGCATGCGATTCCGATGGAGCTTGGCGATGTGATGATCCGCGATGTGCGCGCACTGCATCGCGGCACCCCGAACAGGACCGACGAGCCTCGCCCGATGGTGGTGATCGGCTACAGCAGGAGCTGGTACTTCCGTCCCGAGGTGCACGTCGACGTGCCCGTCACGGTCGATGAACGATTGAGTCCGCGCGCGAAGCGGCTGCTGCGCTACATGCCGCGGGTCGATCAGGCGGACGGCGCGTCGGCGCCCGAGCAGTACCGCAAATTCGCCTACTGATCGCGCTGGAGTACCGTCTCGGGCCGCCGTTCAAAGCGGCGGAAATGCCGAGCGGGACTGTGACAGCCATCCTCTGGAGAAGCGTGTATGCCCTCACGCCCCGACCCGCTCTTCGCCGTCGCCGAACGGCTGATATTGAGCCTGTACGATGGCGGGATATTGTCGCCCGCGGTGCTGGAACGTGTGATTGCCTCGCTCGCCGGGACCCGATGGGAGACTCGTTCCGACTCGCGTGCGAATGACCAACGCTCGTTGCCGGAAGTCGTGGTCTCGGTCATGATGCCCGGCAAGGCACTCGACAATGTCGATCAGGATTACGCGGCTGTGATCGACCATATCGTCGGAGCGGCGAAGGAAACTGCACGGCCGGTCAGCAGCGACGACAGACGCGCTACCGGCAAGCCGCGCAAACGCTCTGCGGCCCCGCCAATCGGGAACGACGATGCCCCGGAGTCCGAACTGCTTGAACAACTGGCAGGGACACGCGCTACGTCGAACAAGAAAGCGAAGCCATCTCGCGCCGGTCGCAATACTCAGGCGGGTTCCGGCTTCAACCCTCTGCAAAACGCGGCGCCCCCGAAGAAGCGGTGACGATGTCGACTGAAGCGCCTGTCGACCCGACGCTCGCACTGGCGATCCTCAAAGGACATCCCACCATTCGTTCGTTGCAGAAATGCAACGGCGATCAGATTCAATAGCGCACCCTTGCGGTTCGGTAGAAGAAGTTCCGCGCAATTTTTTCCGCTTGCGCAATTCATCAATCCGGCTGGCAGAATCAGCGAGTACGCACGCCCGGAGAAGACACCGATCAATCGATCGACGGACGCCGCAAAAAACACATCGCCGCACGAGAACTTTGGACTACTGGCATTTGAAATGCAGGAGAGCCTCTCACCAGCATGCGCGGGCGCTTCTGTCATCGATAACACATGCCTCGTTTTTTTTTACCCAACGGTCCGCTTTAACGCTATCGTCTCACTGCAACCTGTATTCGTAGATCAATGGGAGTTCCATGTGTGGAATGGATTGATGTTTCGAGTAAGGAAACGCCGCAAGGTCATCGTCGGCGGCAAACACTCATATGTGCCCGGATTATCTCTAGGAATAAGCGCGCTGGTGTTGTGCTATCCGGCGACCAGCTTTGCCGGCGTTGCGGTCCTGCGCCCGCCGCGCGAGGCGCTCTCCAGTGCCCCACTCGAAGTCACGATTCTCTATTCCGGTGATCAGCCGGACGGCTCGGAATACAACGTTCCCGCCCAATTGAAAGTCGCCGTTAGCAACATCGACGTCATACCGACTCCGTTGACGCTCACTCGCGATAGCGGCACACCCGATCACATCAAGCTGGCAACCGGCGACCTCAAAGCGGTCCGCTATAGTGGCACGTGGCCCAAATGGGCTCGCGGCGCGATGAAGATCGATATTCCCGATCTCGATGCTTCGCCCTCTTTCGTCATGCTCACCCGTCCGCCCAACTCCGGCAAAACGACGGAACTGGCTCAGTCGGCGGGCGCACCGGGCACGCCGGGGCAGGTGTCGACTATCGCGCAACAGCCCGCGAGCGCCTTCCCTGTTTCACCCGCGCCGGCGCCCGCCCGCGCCAATGCACCCTCGCCGGAGGTGACCAGTTTCCTGAGCCGTTTCTCCGCATTCGAACCGATGTATTTCGCCGATGGGTCGAATGGTGAGAACCTCGCGAAGTTTCAGTTGAGCTTCAAGTTCCGCATGGTCATACCGGACGACCCGCGCTCGAAACGTTTCGTCGACAACCTGTACTTCGGGTACACGCAAACTTCGTTGTGGGATCTCGGCGTGTACTCCGCGCCCTTCCGGGACACGAGCTACATGCCTCAATTGTTCTATTCTCTGGACGACACGGGTTGGAAGAGCTCGCTATTCAGCAAGATGGGCCTGATGGCCGGCTACGGTCACGAATCGAATGGCCGCGACGGTCCGGAATCGCGTGGCATCGACATTTTATTCGTGCGCCCCACGTGGGAATTCGGCGACCTGAATGCCAACCATCTGACCGTGTCGCCGAAGTTCTATTACTACGTGCATATTGCGGGAGAGAACCACGATATCGCGGACTACCGCGGCTACGTGGATCTATTGCTCAAGTACGGCAGTACCGATGGCTGGCAACTGGCCGCCACGTTGAGAAAAGGCACGAAGTCCACCAAGGGGAGTATCGATACGCAGTTCACCTACCCGTTGGCGAAGCTGATCAATAGCGCCTGGGGTGGCTATCTGTGGGTCGGGTTCTTCACGGGTTATGGCGAGGATATTCTCGACTACAACCAGCATCGGTGGATTGCGCGAATCGGGTATAGCATCACACGGTAGTGAGCGGGTGAATGAGAGCGTTCTGTCAGTAGAGAAACGCAGTTGACCGGCTTCGGTTTCGGCCACACGTGCATGGCTATGCGAAAGAAAGGCCGCTCGATGAAGCGGCCTTTCGTATTGATAGGGATGCCAATCAAAAGAAACATAATCGGCGGTTCACTGAGTCGGTCTCGGCGTCAGTCACGGCGGCGTTCGCGGCGCCTGCCCTCGTGGCTTGCGCGCTGACGTCGGAGCCGCATGCGCCGACCGCTTGCAGGCCAATGTGGAGACCGCCAGCTCGAGTGCGAGGCAGCGTGAATCCGAAAGTGGGACGGATAATTTCATAGCGGCGGCCAGGGTGAGCAGTGACGGTGTGAGACGAACGCCCCTGAACCGCGCTACGCCCAAGCCCCCGCAATCGCGAGTTCCACCACACAGGCTCGCGCGGCGGGTTGCGCGTTAACGTTCGGTCATTTATTCCGCTCGGGTGCGATGCCATTTGCATCGAAGGCATGGCGCTATTGCCCACGAGCATGTCAAAAAACCGGGCCTCGACATGCCCCGCCACCCCGTTCCTAGTCAATTCATCTCCGCTTGCCGGTCCACCGACAACAACTCCGACGCGCAAACTCACTGAACGCCGGACTCAATGCTCTGTGAACGAACAGACGGGCACACAACAGCACTTTTCTCTAGAGTTGAAGGGTTGCCCGTCAATCCTGACCGGCGACATTCCGCTGATTTTGCAGCGTCATTTCAACATTAGGGAAAACCAATGAAAACTTCTGTTCTCAAGGAAGTGTCGACTAATTCCGAACAGCACGCCGGTCTGAATTTCCATCTGAATTGTGCACCGCTGGCACTCAAACACACGATCCACCCGGAACAGATCCGGGATAACCTGCCCGGGGGTCATGGCGGAGTGGGTTTTTTGTTTCACGCTACGGATTGGGATACGCTTTCATTTTCTTTTCACAATGTCAAGCATCGAAACGCATCATTTGAAGAGGAGCTTTGGAATACCAAGCCTTTTATTGCATCGCCGATCTATTCCGGATCCCAGGTCATCGGAGCGAATATCGCCTGTCCGGTGCCGCTCGAAATGTGGCTTGGCAGCCCGCGCGGCATCAAGCGGTTCCGGGAGACGCAATTTTTTCCGGCTCTGGAACTGGCGCGGCAAGCAGGGCTGAACATGGTGGCGATGGGCGCGTCCACGCCCTACGCGTGCAACTATGGCGCCCTGCCGCGCCATACGAAGCCGCCCCACATCACCACGGGCCACGCGGCCACCGCGGCGATGCTGAAGGACTGGGCGATCCATTGCTGCAACGAACTCGACCTCGAATTCGGCAACACCAGGCTCGCCCTTTTCGGTGCGGCCGGACGGCTCGGCACGACGGTGGCCAAGTATCTGCTTTACAGGGATGCCCCGAAAGAGCTGGTCCTGATCGACCTGCCGGACAAGCTGAATCTGCTCACCGAACAGGCCAAAGAACTGCTGGCGTCGGACCTGCTGGGCAAGTCGCGCGTGTCGGTGCACACCTTCAGCCCGGATACGCCACTGCCGCAGTTCGACGGCGCGATCCTCGCGAGCAGCACCAGCGTGCCCTACCTCACCGCGTCCGACCTCAGACGCGCGCAGTTCTGGATCGACGACTCCCATCCCCGGGCGGCGAGCGTCGAGGCCGAACTCGCGTCACGCGGCCAGACGCTATATATTGAGTGCTTCGCCCGTGGTCCCGCCGGACTCGACACCACCTTCCCGTTCAGGCTGCCGTCCGCGCGCGACTGCTATACCTGCTTCGCCGAAGGCTACTCGGCCTGGCAGGAAGGCATTGCGTCCGATTTCATCATCGGCAGCCCGCCCGTGTGGTCGGTCTCTTATACTCACGGTCTCTTGAAGAAGTACGGGTTTTCGGTCGGTCCTTTCCACGGGAAAAACGGCTCGCCGATCAGCCTCGAAACACAACAACGCAGCGACCCTGAACTGATGGGGCCGTAAAATCAACGGAGGCCTGATGGCGATATCGCGCGAAAGCATGCGGGATATGCTTGAACGAAGCAGGTTTGCAATTCGATGGGGGGGCGCACTCGGCCTCCTGTGCCACCCCATCTATTACGTCGTGTGGACCTATATCCTGCCGCAGCCATACGACAATCTTCTGCTCCGGTTGAGCGCGGCGGTCATCTGTATTCCATTGCTTTTCCAGACGTACTGGCCAAAGCGGTTTAATCATTACCTGCTGATTTACTGGCATTGCGCGCTGATCTACGTATTGCCATTCGTTTGCACATTCCTTACGGTCAGGAATTCATTCTCCACGATGTGGATGATGACCGAAGTGATGATGATCTTCATTCTGGCGCTTTGTATCGACAATCCGCTTTTGCTGATCGCGTGTATCGGCATTGGCGCGCTGTCCGGCACGCTGGCGGCGGTCATCTCCTCGCCGGAGCCGATCGTGCTTGCGGCGGACGACAAGTCGAATCTCGCGGTGATGCCGGTGGTCGTTCTGTGCAGCATGGCCTTCAGTCACGCGATCAGCAAAGGACGCATCTTCGTCGAAAAGAACCGCGCGCTCCAGGCGCTCGCAGGTTCCATCGCGCATGAAATGCGCAATCCTCTGAGCCAGTTGCGGCACGTTCTGGATCGCGTGGAAGAAGCGCTGCCCGTCGCCTCGGAATCCAGTCGCGCGCCAGCCTTGTCGCACGAGAATGCGGCCTCGCTGTATGGTCATCTCGCCCAAGGGCAGTTGTCGATCGAGCGCGGCCTGCGCATCATCGCCATGACGCTCGACGAAGTCAGCGCAAAGTCCATCCGCGCGGACCGCCTGGTCTATCTGAATGCGGCGGCCACCACGCGCAAGGCGCTGGAAGAATACGGCTTCGACGAGGACAAGGCGCGCGACAAGGTCAGCCTCGTGGTGAAGGAGGATTTCGTCTTCAAGGTCGACGAAACGGTCTACCTGTTCACGCTGTTCAATCTGATCAAGAACGCGCTCTATCACATCGCCGCGCATCCGCTCGCGACGCTCACGCTCACCGTCGACAAGCCATCCGTGATCGTTCGTGACACGGGCGCCGGCATTGCGCCCGAGATCCTGCCGCATCTGTTCGAGCCGTTTCGCACGGCGGGCAATTCAGGCGGCACGGGGCTGGGACTTGCGTATTGCCAGCGCGCGATGCGCGCGTTCGGCGGCACGATCTTCTGCCGCTCGGAGCTCGGCAGGTTCACGGAGTTTGCGCTGCGCTTTCCGGTCGTCTCGAAGGACGAAGCCGACGACTACGAGCGCAAGATTTTCGAGCGCGCGGCGCCGGTCTTCCAGGGCAAGCGCATTCTCATCGTCGATGACGACGCCGGCCAGCGGGCAAGAACCTGTCGCGCGTTGACGAAGGCGGGCGCTTATGTGAGCGAGGCGGAAAACGGCGAGATCGCGTTGACGACGCTGCGGCGCTCATCGCCCTACGATCTCGTGCTGATGGACATCAGCATGCCGGTGCTGGACGGCTATGCCGCCACTGAGCGGATTCGCGCCGACCACGCGTGTCCGAACCGCAGCGTGCTGATTGCCGCCTATACGGCCGAGCCCGGCAACGCGGTGCGCGTGCAAGCGCGGCGGGCCGGCATGGATGAAATCATCGGCAAGTCGGCCAGCGTGCAGGAATTGATCAGCGGGTTGCAGGCACTCTTCGAGAACGGCAACCGCCACCACCTGAGCCAGCGATCCGACAGCTTCGCCGGCAAATCGATCCTGATCGCCGACGACGACACCTACAGCCGCCTGGTCTCCAAAGCGTATCTGGAACGCTGCGGGGCGACCGTCGTCGAGGCGGAACATGGTCAGGCCGTGCTGGCCTGTTTGCAGGAGGACGGCGTGATCGACGCGATCCTGATGGACATCAACATGCCGGGCATGAGCGGCGTCGAAACCGCCGCGTCGATTCGCGCGCGCACCGACGCGTATGCGCAGGTGCCGATCATTGCATTGACGGGCCAATCCGGCATCGAGTCCGTGCAGGCGTGTCTCGCCGCCGGCATGAACGAAGTCATGATCAAACCCGTGCAGGCGGGCTCGCTTTACGCGTGCCTGACGAGACAGTTCGCGCTGCGACGCGCATCGGACGCGCCGCATGCATCGGCGCAGCAGGATCTGCCGGCAACATCGGAGTCTTCCGGCCAGCTTGCGCCCATCCCCGATGACGATCTGCTCGACGAGGAACACCTCGAAGAACTGGTCGCGCTCGATCTGCTCGACGAAACGTTCCTCAACGGCATCGAGCAGATTCGCTCGCTGATTGCACGGCTCACCACCACCGTCGCAACGCTCGACATCAAGGCGACGCACAGCGCATTGCACGTCCTGCTAGGCGTCAGCGGCAATATCGGCGCCAAGGCGCTGCATCGATTCGCGCGGCAAATCTATCCGCGTGTGATTGACGGCGAATGGCCGTCGGAGCCCGACTGGCTCGCGCACATCGGCACGTTGGGCGGGCGTTCGGCCGACGCGCTGCAGAAGTATTATGCGTCGGCCAAAGCACGCCCCAATCATCGGGATGCGTTGAGCGATTAACGGGGTGGCGCGAGTAGAAAGCCGACTGCGCGCGCCGCCTCACTAGTCGCCGTCTTGCAGCCGCCCTTTCGGTTGGGGAAAACCCATGGTGACCGTGGTCCCCTCGCCGAGCGTGGACTCGATCCGCAGGCAGCCGCCAAAAGACTGCATGATGCGGTTGCAGAAGATCATGCCCATGCCGTGACCGCCCGCGCCCGCGTAAGTCGTGACGGGGTCCAGCAGCAGCCGCGCCTTGATCTCCGGCGCAATGCCGGGGCCGTTATCGCACATGCGGATCTCGGGCTCGGGGCTGTCCACCACTTCGAGGCGCAGTGAGGGAGCCGCCGCGCCTTCGAGCGCGCGCAGCGCATTGGACAGCAGCGAAGACAGCACGAGCGCCACGCAATTGGGCATCGCGCGCACCACGAAATCGCCGCGCACGTCGACCTGTATCCAGTCGCGCTGCGACCCGACGAACGGATAGGTGTCGAGCAGCGTCGCGATCAGGCGGGTCGCCCTGACCTCCCGAATGGCTCCCTCCTGCGCGGATTGCTGGCCGCCGCTTTTGTGCACCGTCTCCCAGAACGACGAGATGAGCGTGAGGCAATACTGTGCATTGTTCAGCATCGATCTGGCCGCGTGACCGATCTCCTGCTGGCGTTGCGGATCGTATTGCTCGGCCACGTCGGTTTCGACGGAGCGCGCAAACAGCGAGATCGTCGCGAGCGGCGTATTCAGTTCGTGCGCGAGGAACGCCAGTGTCTCGTCCATCGCCATGAGCCGCTGGTGGCGGGTTTCCCGCTCGGCGTAGCGTGCAATGGCCAGTTGCAGGACTTCCCGAACCTTTTCCGTGCGCAGCGGTTTTTCGAGGATACGGAACACCTCGCCGTTATTGACCGTCTGCAACAGCATGTCCTTGTCGGCGTACGCGGTCACGAGGATCCGCACGATCTGCGGATATTCCTGCGCCACCTGGCGCAGCAGGTCGTCGCCGTCGCGGCCGGGCATGCGGTAGTCGGTCACGAGGACGGCAATCTCGGCGCCGTGCTCGCTCAGCACGGCAATCGCCTCGTCCGCGCTCTGCGCGACGTGTACGCAGTAGTCCGCGCGGATCGCGCGGGCGAAGTGATTGCGCGACAATTCCTCGTCATCGACGAAGAGGATGGAAAACGGGGGCTGCGTGGTATCGCTCATTGCATTCTCGGCGGATCGCGGCAGGTAAAAATTGAAGCAGGCAACCTGGCGGGTGATGAAAACGAAGTTCGCCCGGATCATAGCGAAAGCTTGAGCACCTGAGGGTTTCCGTTGCTGATTCGCACAGTCCGATTTGCGCTGCAATCCTGCGCATTGTGCCTGAACCGCCATGCGATGCGGGGCATGCTCGCGCGCGGTGAACGCGAGCGTCAACTGAGCGTCATCGAGCAGCTCAATGTGTCTATGCGTGTTGGGTTGTGTGATGACAGGAGCGCGGCGCGACCGGTTTGGAAAGGCTGCGGCTCGTGAGTCCTCGAGCAGGCACGCAGGGCGTGCTGCGACCGCCGGAGTCGGCGGTTCATGTGCGGCTTTTCAATGCTCAGGCTGTTGCCCGTTTGCGTTCACGTTGAAGCGAAGCGCGCGGTGTCGGGATTGACCCCTATCCCCCCGGCGACGCGGATGCGGTAGTCGAAGCGCCCGCCGCTTCGGCCCGCTTCGTCGTGAAGTTCCAGCGCAGGGCCGTGGCCGTATCGACCGGCGCGGGCAGAAGACCCGCGCGATAGAACGTGTCGGCGATCTTTTGCTGCTCGCCGAAATTCTGCCCATCCACGGCGCGCACGGCGTAACTGCGGCGTTCGTTCGCACGTTCGATCGTGGCCGCGTCCAGCCCCCAGACCGGCGCGAGCAGCTTGGCGGCGGCGTCGGGATGGGCTCGAACCCACACGCCCGCCGACGTCAACTGCGCAAAAACCGTGCTGATCACATCCGGGTGCGCCGCGGCGAAACTGCTCGACGCGAGGTAGTACCGTTGATACGACGCGAGACCTTCGCCATTGGCGAGAATGCGCACGTCGGGCGCCTTATCGACCGACGCGACGTATGGGTCCCACGTAATCCACGCGTCCACGCTGCCGCGTTCGAACGCGGCCCGTCCATCGGCGGGCGTCAGATAGCTGATATGCATGTCGGCCGGCGTCAGGCCCGCTTTGGCGAGCGCGGCCAGCAGCAGATAATGGCTGCCCGCCGCCTTGGTCACCGCGATGCGCCGGTCCTTCAGATCGGCAAGCGTATGTAGCGGCCCGTCGCGCTTCACGATGATCGCCTGAGCGCCCGGCGACGGCGCTTCCTGCGCGACATACACGAACCGCGCATGCGCGGCCTGGGCGAACACCGGCACGGTATCGGCGACATCGGCACTGAAGTCGACCGCGTCCGCATTGAGCGCTTCGGTCAGCGGCAAGCCGCTCGCGAACTCGTTCCAGCTGATGGTCACGCCGAGCGGCGCCAGCGCCTGCTCGAGCGAGCCGCGCGCTTTAAGGATCGTGATGAGCGTCGACGACTTCTGATAGCCGATCCGCAGTTTCACCGGCGCCGGAGGATGAGCGGCGGTTTGTGCGTGGGCGGCGCTCATGACGAGCGCCGAAGTCAACGCCGCGCGGGCGAGCAAACGAAAGAGTGAAAATGTCACGGCTCGAAATTCCGGTGTGGTCAATCCGACAAGACCTCGATCGTAGCAATGCCGGATCGCACGGATAAGCGAGCGTTTTTTCTATGCTTAGCAGGCAACGGCATAACGACGCCGGCCTGCTTTGCACGCAGGAACTCAGAAGAACAGCAGTGAGCGCAATTCGATGCTGCGGCGCGGCGGCGCATCCGCGGCGGACGTCGGATCGTCGAATGCCGAATGCGCGCTGAGCCGCGCAAGCGAATCGCCCGCGCAATCGTAGATTTTCAGCAGCAGGAATTCGTCGGGCGTCATGTGCGGGAAGCAATACCAGCGGTGCCGCGGATTGAACACCAGCGCATAGGTCTCGCCGTTGAATTCGAGGTAGTTCAGCTCTGCTTCGATCGCCGCGGCCGACGCAGGCGCATCGATGCCGATATCGCTCATGTTCGCGTCCCCATCACGCTAAAACGATTCATTGAAGGGCCGCAGATCGATTTCCTGCGACCACGCACTGCGTCCCTGACGATGCAAATACCAGTAAGCCTCGGCGATATCCGCCGGATCGAGCAGGCTATCCGGGCCGCGCTCGGCAACCCGCTGCGGCGCGGAAGCGCGCAGACGCTCGCCGTCGATGCCGCCATCCACTACCACATGCGCGACGTGGATGTTGCGCGGACCGAATTCGCGCGCAAGACTCTGCGTGAGAGAACGCAAGCCAGCCTTGGCCGAGGCAAATGCCGCAAACGGAGGACGTCCCCGCAGCGACGCGGTCGCACCGGTAAAAAACAGCGAGCCGCGCCCGTTCTCCAGCAACGGCTGCAGCGCCGCGCGGGCAAACAGGAAAGCGCCGAACGTCGTGACACGCCAAGCCGCTTCGAACTGCGCCGGCGTGAGTTCGAGCGTGGGAGCGCGAGTCGCGCCGGCTGCGTTGAAGACGGCGACTTCGAGGGTGCCTGCGTCGGCGAGTTGCCGGGTGATCGCGGCCAGATCGCTTTCGCTGGTGACATCGCCGGGCAATGCGAGCGCGTGGCCGCCTGCGCCGCGAATTTCGCCGGCCAGCGCGTCGAGCCGCTCGCGCGAGCGCCCGGTCACGCCGACCGTGAAGCCCTCGCGGGCGAAGCGGCGCGCGAGCGCGGCGCCGAGTCCGCCGCTCGCGCCGACACCGGCTATCCACGCGAGACGCGTGGGGTCACGTTTCAACTCAAGAGGCTCGGTCATCGGAATCTCCATCGCAGCGGGCAGCGGGCAGCGGGCCGCGGCACGCGGCGCGTGGCGGCAATGGGCATGGGTCGCCCTTCGTCTCAGCGTAGGCGATCGCCGTGCGCGAGGGAAATAAAGAATCGTGGAAACGAATCGCGGGAAATGCATCGCGGGAAATGCATCGCCGCAATGACGCGTCGGAATCAGATCGTCATTCGGGCGGAATTTCGAGCGGCACCACGAACATGCCGGCCGTGTACTCGGTATGGAAGTAGCCGCAACGTGCATACGCCGCGATGCGTTCAAGCCGCTCAGGCGAATTGCCTGCCCGCGCCGACGCCATCCTCGCCTCGTACGAGCGCAAGCGCGCCGCCGACGAGTGTCTGACCCAATCCCGCAGAAAAGTGCGCGGGTGCCGGAATCCATCCCAGATAGCTGCCGCCGAGCTGGCCATGATGCACGCTCCGTCGATTCGATACGCTGCAAACCAATCTAGCCAGCAGGACCGCGAATCACAAACAAGCTTTTGTGGAATGGTTTTCGCGGAACGGGTGGATAGCCGGAAAAGGCCATAGTGATCGCGTAAAGAACAAACGCCGATAACGATCCGAGGATTCGTTATCGGAGTGCGCCGCGGCACGTTCCTATATTCGATTCCGGTCAGCACTGCACTGCGACGAGTGCCCCACGCGGCGCTGGCGCCCGTCACGCTCAACACCTTGCAGGGTTTTCGCCAGTCGCCTCACGAGCTGGAAGAAGTGGCGCGCGGGTACAGCTATAGCCCGTGGCAGCGGATCGTCCACGTGGTGCTGCCCGCGGCCGTGCCGACGCTTGCGACCGGTGTGCCGCCGTGCGCGGCCGTATCGCCCCCGGTCCTTCACGAGCTACAGAACCCTGTCCTTGTCGAGCTTCTTGCCAGCCGCGGCGTTGTAGCGCTCGACATAGTCGGCAAGCAATGCCCGAATGGCGCGGCCTATCTTCCGATAGTCGGACTCGTTCAGGTTCGCGAGCGACACGCGCCCGGACGGATGCGCCGTGCCGAAGCCGCGCCCCGGCAGGAGCACCACGCGCGCTTCCCGTGCGAGTCTGAAGAGCAATTCGGACGGCTCCGTATTCTTCAGGAGCCAGTCGACGAACTCGCGTCCATACGCACGTTCGCCGAGGAACTCCAGGTCGAGAATCGTGTAGTAGTCCACCTGATTCGTGTCGTCGTCCTCGAACGAGATGCCGACCTCTTCGTAAAGCGCGCGCTTGCGGCTGCGGATCAGGCGCTTCAACGCGTTCTTGTAGGCGTCGGGCGTGTCCATCAGCGAGAACAGCGAAAACAGCACCATCTGCACCTGCTGAGGCGTCGACAAACCCGCTGTATGGTTCAGCGCGACGGTGCGGCTGTCGGCCACGAGACGGTCGATGAACTTGAGCTTGTCCGGCTCGGTCGTGATCGACTCGTAACGCTCGTGCAACTGCTTCTTCGCGTCTTTCGGCAACTCGGCGATCAGCCTGTCGAGCACGTTGTCGCGATGCGTGGCGATGGTCCCCAGACGCCAGCCGGTCGCGCCGAAATACTTCGAATACGAGTACACGAGGATGGTGTTCTTCGGTGCGAGCGCGAACAGCGACACGAAGTTGTCGGCGAAGGTGCCGTACACGTCGTCGGTGAGCAGGATCAGGTCGGGCCGCTCTTTCACGATGTCGGCAATATATTTGAGGCTCTCGTCGCTGATCCGCACGGAGGGCGGGTTGCTCGGATTCACCAGGAAGAACGCCTTCACCTTCGGGTCACGCAGCTTGTCGAGTTCTTCGTTCGAGTATTGCCAGTTGTTCTCGACGCCGGCATTGAGATTGACGACATTCAGCTGATAGTCGTTCAGACGCGGAATCTCGATGTACGGCGTGAAGATCGGCATGCCGAGCGCGATCGTGTCGCCCGGCTTGATCAGGTGATTCTCGCGCATCGTGTTGAAGATGTACGTCATCGCGGCCGTGCCGCCTTCCACCGCGAAGATGTCGAACTCGCCGATGAACGGCTGATCGCCGATCATCTCGCGGCGCAGATACTGCCCGACGATCAGTTCGGACAGCTTGAGCATGCGGTCGGGCACCGGATAGTTCGACGCGAGAATCCCCTCGCACATTTCATACAGGAAGTCGCCGGCCGAGTAGCCCAGCTGATCGCGCACATACGACACCGCACCGCGCAGGAAGTCGATGCCCGCGACGCCCTTGTTCTCGCGCAGGAACAGATCGAAGCGTTCCGTCAGGCCTTCGCGCTTCGGAAACCCGCCGATGCCTTCCGGCATAAACGCAAATGAGCGCTCCGATTCGCGCATCGCAAAGAGGCCGAGTTGCCAGAACCCATGGCGCGGAATGGTCGCGAGAAAGTTCGGATTGCCGCGCCCGGCGTTGAGCATCGCGAGGTTCGCCGCTCGCTCGACCGCACCGCCACCGGCCGCCTTGATCAATTCGTCTTTCAGTTCGAATGGACTGAGTGCGGCCAGCTTCGCCGCCTTGCCGGCATCCTGCTTTTCCCGCTTGCTCATTTGTGCTCTCCAAAATGAAGTCTCCCGGATCGGCGCCGCCCGTTGCGACGCCGCGGGCTCAAGCCAGAATCATGACGATGATCATCCCCCAGATCGTCAGGAGCGTATTGCCCACCGCGTAGGTCACGGTGTAGCCCAATCCCGGGATCTGGCTTTTCGCCGCGTCGCAGATCATCCCCAGCGCCGCGGTCGTGGTTCTTGCGCCGGCACACACGCCAAGCAGAATGGCCGGATGAAAATGAAACACATAGCGCGCGATGAACATGCCAAGGATCAGCGGAACAGTCGTCGCAAAGATCCCCCACAGGAACAGACCCACGCCGAGGCTCTGTAGCCCTGCGACGAACCCCGGCCCCGCCGTCAGACCGATCACCGCGATGAACACGTTCAGGCCGACCGAGTTCATGAACCACACCGTGGGCTCCGGAATCCGGCCGAAGGTCGGGTGAATGGCGCGCAGCCAGCCGAACACGAGACCCGCGATCAGTGCGCCGCCGGCCGTCGACAGCGTAAGCGGAATCCCCGCGACATTGATGACGATCGCCCCCACCATTGCGCCGACCGTGATCGCGAGGGACACGAAGGCCACGTCCGTCATGTTGGTCGGCCGGTCCAGCACGCCGAGCACTTTGGCGGCGGCGCTCGTGTCCTGAGTGCGCCCGACGATCGTGAGCGTGTCGCCGCGATGCAGTTTCGTGTTGGGCAGCACGGGAATCTGCGTTTCCGTGGGGCCCCGCTTGATTTTCCGAAGATAGACGCCGCGCGCGAGTGGCATGCCGGCAAGCTCGTGCAAGGTCTTACCATCCACCGCCTTGCTCGTGACGTAGACGTCCACGCCTTCCGCCGGCACTGACAGCAGTTCGGCGTCGTCCACTTCCACCGCGCGCCCCGTGCGAACCGGAATCACAGGGTCGTCGACATCACGCCCGCTCGTGCTGGTCCCGAGCACCGAGACCAGTTGATCGCGCGGACCCGCAATCGCGACGACATCGTCCGCCTCCAGAACCAGATCGAGGGTTGCCTCCTGGATCGTGCCGCCACGCCTGACGCGCTCGATAAACAGGCGCGTGTTCTCCGGCTGGAGCGCTTCGACCTCACTGACCCTTTTGCCGCATACCCGGCTGCCCGGCGCGATCCGATACGCACGCAATTCATACCGATGCCAAGCCTGGCCTGCGCCCCCCAGTTCCGCGGTGCCGCCAAGGCTCGCCTCGTACTCCTTGCATGCCGCAACCAGGTCGATGCGCAGCAGCCTGGGCCCAAGTGTCGCGAGGATCAGCGCGGAGCCGACCGTGCCGAAAATGTACGTGATGGCGTAAGCGGTCGGCATCGCGTCGAGCAGCGTTTTGGCCTGATCGGGCGGTAAGGCGAGCCGGTTGATGGCGTCCGTCGCGAGCCCCATCGAAGCTGAGATGGTCTGCGATCCGGCAAAAAGTCCCGCCGCGGAACCGATGTCGTAGCCCGCCAGTTTCGCCGCGAGAACCGCCGCGCCCAAAGACAGCAGACATTGCACGACGGAAAACAGCGCCTGCGGCAAGCCGTCCTTGGCGATGCCGCGCACGAACTGCGGCCCGACCCCATACCCCACGGCAAACAGAAACAGCAGGAAGAACACCGATTTGACGTTGGGCGAGACGGTGATATGAAGCTGCCCGATTGCAATCGCAGCCAACAGGGTTGCGGTGACCGCGCCGAGACTGAAACCCTTGAAGCTCTTTGCACCGACCCAATAGCCAATGCCGAGTGAAAGGAATATCGCGATCTCGGGATAATGCTGGAGCGTTGCAGCTATCCATGCCATCTTAGCCCTCGTCTGCGGTTCACCCGTCGACACCGATGTGCGTGCGGGTGTGTTGTCGATGAATCGTAGCCGCCGACTTTCATCCGGAGATGTTCAATCTCCCGAATCGGTCTCTCTCCGTTCTGACAATGATTCTTTTCCCCGCGACCGACAATACGACCTTGGTCCCACACACCGCGGGCAGTTCACCGAGACCCGTCGCTCATTGCCTGAGGATCTTCCAGGGTCCGTTGCCCTGTTTGCAGACGGTCGGCGTCCAGCTTTGGGTCTGGCCTTTGGCCATCGCGACCAGCGTTGCGGTGCGGCAGGTTTTATCGCCCTCCTTCGTCGTGTCGTGCGGCGTAATCGTGCCGGTGATCGAAACGGAGTTACCGGTGCCGGCATTGCTCCACGCCAACGATTCGTCATCCTTCTTTGTTTCGAGCGCAATTTGCGCCGCATCGTTAAGCGCCTTACGGTCGGCGTCCCTCATATAGCTAACGGGCGTGTTCTTCAAAAAATTCAGGTTCGCGGCATGGCTGAAGCTCGCGCCGGCCAGCAGCGCGGCACCCGCGATCCACTGCGGCAACCGGCGTACGGCCATACGAAATCGGGCTGGCATAGGTCATCTCCGTTAATAGCTGCTGCGGCCGCACGCTACGTCGTAGTCCTAGGTGCCGCATCGGGATCATCGGCAGCGTTCCGGTTCGCCTCGAACTCGTCGACGAGGTCCGCCACCGAACTGCGTCGGCCGATATGGCCAAAGCGCTCTTCGAGCCCTTCGGCGCGCAGGATGTCCCGCACCTCCGCATGGGCGGCCACCACTTTCATGACCCTGCCGGACGCCTGGAGCGCGTCGTGTAACGCCTTGAGCATCCGGGCCCCCGCGAGGTCGACAACCGGCGACGCGGACAGGTCGCAGATCACCAGCCGGACCGGCTCGGGCGCCGCGCGAATCAGCCGCCAGATCGTCTCGCGCACGTGCTCGACATTGAAGTAAAGCAGCGACGCCTCGACGCGCACCGTCAGCACATGCGCAATCGCCTCGTTCTCGGCGTGCCGCTGAAGGTCCGAGAAAACGCGTGTGCCGGGGATGCGCCCGAGCACCGCCACATGCGGGTGCGCGGCGCGCCGGATGATCAGCAGCATCGACACCAGCACAGCGACAATCACGCCGTTCAGGATTCCCAACATGAGCACCGCCGCAAACGCGACCATGGAGATCGCGAACTCGAAGCGGTTGACATGCCAGACATGGCGCAATTCACCGGTATCGACGAGCCCCTTCACGGCCACTAGCACGATGGCGGCCAGCACGACGTTGGGCAGATTGGCCAGCAACCCGGTCAGGAACATCAGACAGAATCCGATGGCAATCGACGCGAATACGAGTGCAAGCGGGGTCTTCGCCCCGGCCTTGTCGTTCACCGACGATTGTGAGAGTCCCCCTGCGACCGGGTAGGCCTGGAACAGTCCCGCGGCCAGATTCGCCGCGCCTAGGCCGAGCAGTTCCTGGCGGGCGTCGATCTCATAGCCGTTTTGCTGGGCGAGCGCGCGCGCTGCCGAGACGCTCTCGACATACGCGAGCAGCAGACACGCAAAGGCGAGCGGGATCACGCCATCGACATCGCGCAACCGCAACCCCGGCAGGCGGAACTCGGGCAAGCCTTGCGGCAGCGCGCCCACGACCTTGAATCCAGCGCCCGCGAGCGGCGTGATGGACAACACCACGATCGAAGCCGCGACGACGACCAGCGCAACCGGGCGCCCCGGCAGGAATTTCTCGCCGAGCACCAGCAGCGCCACGCACACGAGCCCAAAGGCGAGCACGGCCAGGTTGGTCTGCGAAAGCTGGCCGCCCAGCACGGCAATCCGCTCGAAGAACGACTCGCCGCCGCCCTTCACGCCGAACAGTTTGGGCAATTGCGTCATTGCGATGGTGAGCGCCGCCCCCGCCTTGAAACCGAGCAGAATCGTCTCGCTAATGAAATTCACCAGCGAACTCAGGCGCAGCAGCCAGGCCACCAGACACATGCCGGCGATCAGCACGGCCGTGAGCGCCGCGATCGAAGCCCAGCGCGCCGGATCGCCGCCGGCCATCCCCGCGACCGTCACGCCGACCAGCATCGAGATCGCCGAAGTCGGGCCGATCGCCAGCTGGCGCGACGAGCCGAACAGCGCGTAGAAGAGTCCACCAACCAGATATCCGTAGATGCCGTATTGCGGCGGCAAGCCGGCCAGCGACGCGTAGGCGAGCGAAACCGGAATGCCATAGGCGGCGAGCGTCACGCCGGCTATCGCGTCGTGCGCGAGCCATCGGGGCTGGTAGCTCCGCAGCCACTGCGCAGGAGGATACGCATGGCGCCACCCGCGTGCGGGCGGATCGGCCGTCACCGGATCGGTGACGCTGGATTCCCTGGTCAACGTAGCGCCTCGCATGCAGAAGCCTACTCGATGGAAAGACGGGCGCACTTTCGTCGTGTGATCGAAGGCATGACAATGCCCCGGGCCGCCCGTTCGGTTTCTCAAGCGTAGCCGGTGGGCGGCGCAATCCACATCGGACCTTGGTCCTAGGTGCTTTCGTGCATGCATGCGCGCGCAGCCGCGGCGCCCGCTTCAAAGCGCTCTCAACGCAGATTCATGGCGCGTCGTTCGAAGCGCATCCGTCGCGCATACCTGGCCGACTCAGAATGGCTCCTTGACGCGCTGCCACGTCTCGTCCGGATCGAACACCGTGACAGGCGCCGCATGCTCGCCGCGATTCTTCTGGTAGATCACGCCGTTGTTGCTGACCACGAAAGTCATCACGCCGCTCGTGCCATATCGGGCCGGGTACGCAACCATCGCGAAGCCGGCGATCATGTGCCCGTTGATGACATAGCTAAAGGCCCCGCCCGGGGCGCTCTTGCCTTGCCTCGTGAGGATGCGGAAGTGATAGCCGCGATAAGCGTCGCCTGCCTTGTGCCCTTTCAGATATGCCGAACTGGCCGCGATCAGCGGTCCGAATGGACTGGCCTCTTCGTCGCTGCCCTCATCCGTGCGCCAGTAGAGGCCATCCTGCTTGCCGGGCGTACTGGCCAGCTTCTGCGCGTATTCGAGCACTCCATCGTTGTTTCGATCACGCGATGCGTATTCGCGCTGCGCGTCGAGATAGGCGCGCAGCACTGCGATCGCTTCGCGCTCGTTCGCGCCGATACGGCGGTTCGTGATTTCTTCTTCGCCCTGTTCGGTGGCGAAACGCCAGTCGCCGTTCTCCTTCACGAGGGGAATCGGCATCGGCCAGGCTTCGTCGCCGACCAGCAGAATCCGGCGGTTCGCTCCGGCGTCCTGCAGCACGTGAAAGGCGTCGAGGTCCGCGCTCGCCTTGGCCCAGTTCGCGGCATTCTCCGCCTGATCCGGCGACACGACCAGGTTCTTGTGCGCCTCGCCGAAAATCGCGACCAGCGTCGCCTCATCGCGAGCCTTCAGCGCTGCGGACAGCGCCGCCACCGCCGCCTCCGGTGTGGCAAAAGTTCGTTGCGCCGCCGCGAGCGCGCCGAACGGAATCGACAGCGCGACGATCACGGCGCACAACCCGCACCGTGCGGCGAGGCGCCGCCGCCAGTCGGCGCGTGGGGTCTTGCCAGTCATGCTACGGCCAGTCATGGTCATCCCCCTAGCGCCGTCCACCACCGCGACCGCCACCACCACGGCCTGAAAATCCGCCACCGCCACCGCGACCGCTAGCGCCCGAAAGTCCGCCGCCGGAATGCGCCGCAGCGGGGGCGGTTCGTGCGGGCGATTGGGAGATCGACTGACGGCTCGCCGCGCCTCTCGAACTATTCGCCTGGGCGTCACGCGCCGAACCGTAGCCGCTGAACGCGTCGCCCCGGGGCGTTTGCGAGGCCCGCGCGCCCGAGTCCCGCGCACCGGCTTCGCGTGTGGCCGACTCCCGCGCACCCGCTTGCCGTGTCGCTGGCGTGGCGGGGCGCTGAGCGGCCTGGTCCCGCCCGCCGGCCGCCGCATTGCCGCCTCCCGCGCTGCCGCGGGCCGGGGGATCGCCGACTCGCGGCGTGCTGGTGGCGCGGCCTGTCGTGCCGCTCACCTGGCCGGGCTTCTTGTCGGATCGCCATGCGGACGATTGCCCTGTCCCCGATCGCGAGCGGTTGACGTCGCCCGTATTGATGTTGCCTCGTTCGACATTCCGTTCCCGGTTGATGTTGATGTTGTTATTGCCGCCGCCTCCGTAATGCGCTTCATAGTGTCCGCCGTGCCAGACCGCGGCCATCGCCGCGCCCCAGACCAGCCCCGTCGCGAGCGCCGCCCCCGGCGGGTACGGATAGTAGTAGACCGGATAGGGAGCAGGCAGGTATCCATAGGACGGTGGTGCGCCGCTGACCACGACGGTCGTCGGGTTGTATTGCGGCACGTAGATCACCTGCGGATCGGCCGGAACGATCTTGATCACCTCTTTTTCGACCACCACGACCTGCTTGTCGTCGGACTTGAGCTGACCCGCCGACTGCGTTTGACGCCGGAAACGCTGAACCGCCTCGAGCACCGCGCCCTGATCGGTGACGACGGCTTCGCCGAGACCGATCGTCCAGTCGAGATCGGCGCTCATTTTCTTGACGACTTCGGGGTAATTCAGCAGCGCCTTGACCGGGTCGTGCCAGCTTTCGTTGACGGTGAGCGCCTTGTCGCTCTTCCTCTGCTCGAGGAAGCGATCCGCCTGCACGATCTCCACCGGGTAAGTCGCCGCCGGGAGAATGATGGCGATGAGGTCGTCCGGATACAACGCAATGGGGCCCACGAGTTTGTCGAGGGTCGCGGCGGGAATGGCCGCGGGTGCGCCGCCGCCCGCGGCCGGCGCCTGCGCTAGCGAGGAGGTCGCGCAAAACACGGCGCAAACCGCCAGCATCGCGGCAATCAGCGCATGGTTCGCTACCCGGGCGCGCGTCGAAACGTGAAGCATCGCCGCGCGCCGCCAGCGGCCAGCCGCCCTCGCAAACAGGATGATCCGTTCAAAAGCACGCGTAATGCGGTCCATTGATGCTTCCCCTCACGCTTCGCCATTCGACCCGGACAGCAATCTTCAAAAGACAGTTATCCGAAACAATGGAAACGGAACGCACACCTGGTAGTGCACAGATACAGTCTGGACCGCGGACGTGCCACATTGCAAATACGACCTTGGTCCGATTGCGCGCCGCACGCCTGTGACGCAATCATGAGAGCGAACCTGCCATTGCTGCAGGCACACCGCCTCGCGGCCGACTCTGACAGGATCGCAATGATCGGCGCCGGTTAGTACGTCACGTTCGCGTTCATGTTCGCGCGAACCGGCAACCGGCGATCTGCATTCGCGTGAGCTCACGCAAGGAGTCACCGTGACTACATTGACAAAGTACTGCCTGATCGCCGCTCTAGCAGCGTCGATGACGCTCGACGGCATGGCGCAGGGTAAACCCATTGCGTACCCCGCCAAGGGGCAAAGCCCGCAAAAGCAGCAGCAGGATGACGGCGCATGTTATTCGTGGGCAAAAAGCAATACCGGCGTGGACCCGGCCGCGATGGCCAATGCCCCGCCCCCGCCTTCCGGACCCGCCGTGGGCGGTGGTGAGCGCGTTCAGGGCGCCGCGCGTGGCGCCGCAGGAGGCGCCGTGATCGGCGCGATCGCGGGCGACGCGGGCAAGGGCGCGGCGATCGGCGCGGCGACCGGAACGATGGTCGGCGGATCGCGGGCGCGCCAGAACCGGCGCGCGGCTGCGGCATCGTCGCAATCCCAGACGCAGGGTGCCATGGACACCTTCAATCGCGCCTATGGCGCGTGTATGGAAGGCCGTGGCTACACGATCAAATGAAGCACAGCGGCCAGCCTCGCCGCGAGACAACGCGCACGCAGGCGTTCAGGGAGAACAGGATGAGAAGCAGCAAGTTGATCGTCGCGGCGGCGCTCGTGTCTTTCGCGACTGCCGGTTTCGCGCAGACGGAGCCGAAAGTGGCCGTCAAGAGCGCGCCGGGCCAGGTCACCATGACGGGCACGGTGAAGACGACGTCGACCGTGGTGGGTATCGAGCCGGCCACGCGAACCGTGTGGCTGAAGAACGCCCACGGGAAAGTCGTCCAGGTCGTGGTCGGCGAGGAAGCCCGCAACTTCGACCAGTTGAAGGTCGGCGACGTCGTCAACGCGGAGTATTCGGAGGCTATGACCATCACGCTCAAGAAGGGCGGCGCGCCTTTGGGCGCCAGTGAAACTCAGAGCATGGAGCGCGCGCCGATGGGCGCCAAACCCGGCGGCACGGCCGGCCGGGAAGTCACGATTCTGGCCAATGTCACCGCCGTCAATCACCAGAACGGCGTCGTCACGTTGAAGGGTCCGCAAGGCAATTCGGTCGACATGGTCGTGCAGGACCCCGCCCAGCTCAAGTTGATCAAGAAAGGCGATCAGATGGAGGTGCTCTACACCGAGGCCGTGGCCATTTCCGTCGAACCTAAGGCCAAATAGCCGCGCGGGCGGCGTAGGGAGAACGCCGGCCCATCATCGTCCTCGCCGCAACGTGTGTCGCTCGCGTGCCGATCGGGTGCCGCTTGCCCGGCTTGCCGTCGGCGGTTGCGCTCGATCGTGCCGTGACGCACACACGGCGAGCGCTCGGCCCGGCCGTTTCGGCGAGACCTGTGCACATGAGTTCCTTGCGCCGTTCCTCTGGATCCGCACAGACCATGGATGACGTCGCCCAACCCGCCCCGCAATCGCAGCCACCGCAGCAGCCCGTTCGACCCACCGTCGATCTAGCGCGGATCGTGCTGGCGGTCAGTGCGCTTGTCCTGCTTGTCGGCGGCAGCCTCTACATCGTGCATCCGTTCGTGCCCGCGTTGATCTGGGGCGGCACGATCGTCGTCACGACCTGGCCGCTCATGCTCGCGATCCAGCAGCGGCTAGGCGGCCGACGCGGCCTCGCCGTCGCCGTGATGCTGTTGCTGGAGATCGTGGTGATCTGCATCCCGACCTACGCGGCCGTGTCCACGCTTGCCGATCATTCGACCGAGATCATGAAGTTCGTCGAAGGCCTGCCCAACTATGCGCTGCCCTCGCCCCCTCGCTGGCTCTCCAGCATGCCGCTGACCGACCGCCTCACGCAGGAGTGGCAACGCCTGTCCGATGCGGGACCGGGGGGCATCCTCGCCAAAGTGGAGCCGTACGCCGCCGTCGTCGCGAAATGGCTGCTGGTTCAGATGGGTCTGGTAGGCGCGTTCGCCGTGCACCTGATACTGATGCTCATCGTGTGCGGCCTGCTCTACGGCAAAGGCGAGGCCACGGTCGGCCTCGTGACCGCATTGGCGCTGCGCGTCGCGCCGGGAAACGGCGCCAACATCGTGCACCTCACGGGCCAGTCGATCCGCGCGATCGCACTCGGCGTGGTGGTCACGGCGCTCGTCCAGGCCTCGCTCGGCGCGGCGGGAATCTGGCTGGCCGGCATTCCGTTCGCCGGTGTGCTGAGCGCGTTGATGCTCGTGATGTGTCTCGTACAACTGGGTCCACTGCTGCCGATGCTCGGCTGCGTAATCTGGCTGTTCATGCATGATTCGCAGCTGACGGCAATCGTGCTATTAGTCTGGACCGTCTGCGTGTCGGGGCTCGACAACGTCCTGCGGCCGCTCCTCATTCGCCGGGCCGTCGCGCTGCCGCTGGTGCTCATTCTCTCGGGCGTGCTGGGCGGGCTGATCGCCATCGGCGCCGTCGGCCTGTTCATCGGCCCGGTCATTCTCGCCGTTACCTACCATCTGCTGCTGGCGTGGATCGATCAGCCGAACCGGGCCGCGGCGCAGGACAATCAGGCTGGCATCGCCCCCAAAAGAAGCGATTGACGCGAGACCGCGCGCGGCTGAACCTGCGCAGTGACATCGGCGATCGTGAAAAGCTCACGGAAAATCACCTGCCGTGAGCCGGATGCGCTCGCCATGCCGTGGCCGTGCGGCCCGGCACACTGCAGTGCGGATTCTGGCGTGTCCCATACCGAACGCCAGCAGGATCTGCCTGGGCGACGGATCGACGCTCCCGAGCGCCTCATGCGCGACGCCGGCGTCCAGCGAAAAAGCGCAATATCCCCAACCGAATCCGTAGGCGGAAAAACATAGGGTATCGTCGTGGCCGAAAAACGGACGGCCGATTCGAATGAACGTCGAGCCTGGCGCATGATCGCTTACGACGATGCTCACGACGCGTCCTCCACTGGTGCGAACGCCTTGCGTCAAATCAGCAGGCGCCCAGCTTCCTTCAGCATGTCTCGCGCGGGCAGAAGATCGCCGCGTTTGAAGCGCACCATCGAAAAGGCACGCATCGCATGAGGACTCGCCGGCAACTGCACCATCTGGAATACTACTTCTCGCGCCGCGCGGGCGTCGCCGTCTTCGACGACGACGTTCATACGGTCGAGCAGAAACGTTTTCTGCCGCACGTACACCTGTGTCTCCGGCGACGAGAGTACGTTGCACACCATCTCCAGCGCACGCGCCAGCGCCTCGGTTTTCAGGCCCAGATTCGCCAGTGCCCGATCGTTCTCGTCAATTTGCGTCTGCAGCCGCGTCACTTCCGCGAAGCTGCACGATGCCTCGCCCCCCGTCAGCGCGCGTACCCCTGTGCCCTGCCGTTCGAGGATCTTCAGGCGCGTCTTCAGCAGCGCCCGTTCGTGCTCCAGCGAATCGCGCTGCAGCGTGTCCGACTCGATCGCGCCTAGCCCTTCGAGCGCGAGCTGATCGACGACCCGCAAAATGATTTCCTCTCGCAGCGTCGCCTCCGACAAGGCACACACGCGCACCTGGTGGTCGCTGAAGTTGACGGTCGTCTGGGCAACGTCGGTGCGCGTCGTGGCGCCATATTGTGCGGCGCCGAGCGTGTGCCGTTCGTTGACGGCCATGCCGAGTACGGCGAAAACCTCGGCCGCCGCAGGATGATCGTTGAAGCACTGGCGCAACGGCTCGGCGTGGCTGAAAACCGCAGCGACGTCCTCAGGCGTGGCAAAGAACGCATGAATGTACGGGTCCGTCGCCCATGCCGCCGCGCTGGCCTCGCGCGCCGCCGGCGCCTGCGCGACGAGGCCGCGCAGGTAGCCGAGCGTGCGCTGCACGGCGGGCGCCATACGCGCCTCGTAATCGGGCGCGAGGCGCAACTGCGGGTAGAGCCTGACGATCCGCTCGACGATCTGCTTCGTCTGTTGAGAATCGCCTGCGTCAGACGCGCGGCGCCTGCCCGACCACCACGACAGCAGACCCATGCCCGGCTCCCCGCGCTCTAAGATTCGTCGCGCTCCGGAAGCAGCAGCGCCGTGATCGTGCGGCCCTTCCAGAACAGGTTGTGAACGCGCGGCTGCAGGTTGCGCAGCCCGTCCGCCGTGACGTCGTCGAAAATCACCAGCGCGGCGGGCCGGGAGCCCGCGCCTGGAATACGCCGGATCGTACTGAATTGGGGGAACCCGTACCGTACCAGGAATTCGCCGATTTCTTCATCGGAGACACTTTCCTCCACGTTGCCAAGCATCAGTTCTGCCATGATGGTTGCTCCTCGACTGTTACCTTGCACGCGGCGCCGCAGCACGATGTCGACGCAAGCCGCGTCACTGAACCGGATTCGCTTGCAGCGCTGCCGCGATATCGCGGCTGACAGACGCCAGCGCGCGATCGTGCGCGGCGACCATCGGTTCGAAGCCCGCACCGGACACCGGCTCGCGCGCAACGGAGCGGCCCGTAACGATGCGCCCTTTCGCAGGCGGGCGCACGGCCCATAGCACGTCGACGGTGACGTCCCGCCCCGGCGCGGACTCGAAGCGCATGACGTCGATGCGCACATGCCAAACGCCCAGCGGATCGCGCGTCGTGTCGTACACCGAAACCTGCGGTGAATTGAGCAGCACGGCCAGGTCTGCGGCAATCACGCGGCCAACGTCGCCGCTCAACGGTTGCGCCCAACGGGCGAACTCGTTGACTTCGACCTCATTATCGCCGAGCCGGGTCACGATCTGCGGCCGATCCACGATGTCCGGTATCGTGACAGGACCGATCACCACGGCGATCGAGCGGGTCGCGCCCGAGCTGGCGAGCGACCGGTCGGGGCTCA
This sequence comes from Paraburkholderia sp. RAU2J, assembly GCF_003634845.1. Lineage (NCBI taxonomy): Bacteria > Pseudomonadati > Pseudomonadota > Betaproteobacteria > Burkholderiales > Burkholderiaceae > Paraburkholderia > Paraburkholderia sp. RAU2J. The sequence continues at coordinate 1,302,185 of NZ_RBXG01000002.1, read as the reverse complement.
GCGTGTAGAAACTGGTCGAGGGCGACTTGCATCCGCCGAGCCCGCCGACGACGAGCGCAATTAACAGACATCGGAAACATGCCGCCGCGTACCTCATGGTTTGTCCTCCGACTTGCCGCGCACGAGCGCTTCCGGATGCCGCGACAGATAGTCGGCCAGCGTACGCAGCGTCGCGGCGGTGCGAGTCAACTCGTGCATCGCCTCTTCTGTCGATTGCTGTAGCGACGAATCCGGTTGCAGCGCGCTATTCGCGGAATCGAGCGTGGATTGCGCGGACGTGAGTGTGTCACGCGCCTTCGGCACGACTTCGTTATTGAGCTGGGAGATCATCGTGTTGGTCGAGCGCAGCATCGTGCGCGTGTCGGTGCCGATCGCCTCGAACGGAACATTGTTGAGCTTGGCCAGCAGGCGCGTGACCGAGTCCTGCAGCGACTGAAGCGTGCGCGGTATCGCCGGCAATTCCGGCGGCGTCTTGTTCCAGTCTATCGTCGCCTTGGGCGCATCCGGGAAATAATCCAGCGCGACGTAGAGCTGGCCGGTCAGCGGATTGCCGCTTCTAAGCTGGAACCGGAAGCCGTGTTCGACCAGATAGTTCGCCATGCCGCGCGGGTCGTTGCTGATCCGCCCTCCTGTGTCGCCGCCCTGGTAGCGTGACGTGAAGCGCTCCGGATAGATCTGTACTTCGACGGGAATGCTGAAGCGATTGTGCGCCGGGTCGAAGCGCGTATAGATGGCCGTCACTTCGCCGATCACGACACCGCGGAAATCGACCGGCGCGCCAACCGTCAAACCGCGCACCGAGTCTATGAAATTCACGATGTATTTATCGACGATCCGATCGTGCTGTCTCATCGCGTCGGCACGCGTGGCGTACAGTTCGAACCCCGTGCCGGCCGGGGCGTTGGCCCCTTCCTGCGAGCCCGGCGGCGACTCGAAAGCCACGCCGCCGATGATGATGGAGACGATCGACTGGGTTTCGATGCGCACACCGCTGGTATCGATCGCCATGTCGACCCCGCTTGCGTGCCAGAAGCGCGTATCGGTTTTCACGAACTGGTCGTAAGGCGCATTGACGAACACCTTCAGCGTGACGCCGCGACCATCCGGGTCCAGCTTGTAGGAGGCGATCTGACCCACGCGAAGTCGGCGGAAAAAGACGGGCGTGCCCACATCGAGCGAGCCGAGCCCCGTGCTCTTCAACGTGAATTCGCGCCCCGGCACGTCGCTCGCGAACGCCGGGGGCTCTTCGAGTCCGACGAAACTGCGCCGCGCTTTCGTCGCATTGCCGACATCGACATCGACGTACGATCCGGAGAGCAGCGTGCCGAGCCCCGAGACCGTACCGCCCGAAATACGCGGTCGCACCACCCAGAACCGCGTGTTCTCCACCATCAGACTCGCGACGTCGCGAGCGACCTCCGCCTGCGCGACCACGTTCTTGTGATCCGGCGACAGGTTCACGGCCTCGACCACGCCGATGTCCACGTCCTTGAACTTGAGTTTCGTCTTGCCGGCTTCAAGCCCCTCGCCGGTCTTGAAGCTGATGGAGATTTTCTCGCCGCGTTCCAGTACCGCCTTCGTGGCAAGCCATCCGCCGATCAGCACGGCCACGATCGGCACGAGCCACACCAGCTGCATGCGCCAGCGCGAGCGCGGAACCGGCTCCGCCGCGGGCAGATCAGGCGCATCGGACTCGTCATTTGACCCGGACATGATCCCTCTCCGCTGCGTCCCAGATGAGACGCGGGTCGAAAGCCATCGACGCCAACAGTGTCAGCACGACGACCGCCCCGAACGCGATCGCGGCCGGGCCCGCCTCGATCGTCGCCAGCGCGTGGAATTGCACCAGCGCAACGAGCATCGTGATCACATAGATATCGAGCATGGACCAACGCCCGACCAGTTCGATCGTGCGATAGATGCGGGTGCGCTGCACGGGAAGCCATTGCGAATGAAGCTGGGTCGAGACCGCGAGATACGCGAGGCCCAGAATCTTGAGCATCGGCACCACGATGCTCGCGACGAACACGAGCACGGCGAGCGGCCATGAGCCGGAGATCCACAGATAGACCACGCCGCTCATGATCGTGTCTTTCTGCGCGCCGAAAAGCGAACTCGTGTTCATCACGGGCAGCACGTTGGCGGGGATATACAGCACCATGGCGGCGGTCAGAAACGCCCAGGTCCGCGACAGACTCGCGGGCTTGCGCCGATGCAAATGCGCTTTGCAGCGTGGGCACGCGTGCACGCCCGAGCGCGCCGGATCGCGCAACAGCAGTCCGCACTCCTCGCACAGCACGAGCCCATACGCGGATGCCGTCACCGCGCGGCGCCGCAGCTTCAGAGGCGGCGGCCGCCACGCGCCGTTACCGTTTTTTCCGGCGCTGATGCGCGACCATATCTCGTGCGGATCGAATGCCGCCGATGCCGCGGCGAGCAGCAGCATCAGCACGACGAACGACCATAACGCGGTGCCCGGCACGACCTTCGCGATGTGCGCGAGCTTGACGAGCGCGACCAGCAGACCGAGGATCAGCACCTCGGTCATGCCCCACGGCCGCGACAGTTGAAACAGCCGGAAGCCCTCGACCGCGCGCCACGGCACGCGCCCGAAATGCATGGGCACGAGCAGCCACAGCATCGCCAGCGTCTGCAACACCGGCATCAGGATCGTCGTCATGAGAACCAGCACCGCGAGCGGCCAGGTGCCGTGCGTGTAAAGCATGCGGACCGAGCCCGCCAGCGTCGTCTGAACGAGATTGCCGTTGATCGACAAACCGACGATCGGAAAGACGTTCGAAATGACGAGCAGCACGGCGGACGCGAGGCTAAAGGCGAGCGCATATTCGGGGCCGTTCGTGCGTCCCCTGCCGAGCTCGGCGCGGCAACGGCGGCAACGCAACGCGCTGCCGGGCGTGAGCGGCGCTCCAAGCTGAAGCAGGTCGCACTCCTCGCACGCGATGATCTCCCGCTGCGTCGTCTCGCTCATCTCGCCTCCAGAGCAACCGCCGGGTCGCGCGCCGGAGCCGCGCCGCGCGCGATGGGTGCCTCGGGGGCCGCGGGGGCTGCCGGTGCGCTATCCGGCGACGCGGCCGATGCGGGCTGCGGATACGACAGTTTTTCCGCGGCGAGAACCCAGCCGCCGCCCATCGCCTTATAGAGGTTGACGAACGACGTCAGCTCGGCGCCCTGCGTCTGCGCGTAGTTCAGCTGTGCGTTGAACAGGCTGCGCTCGGCGTCGAGCACTTCGATGTAGCTCGTATAACCGCCCTCGTAACGCAGACTCGCGAGCCGCGCGTAGGTGTGCAGCGCCTCGACCTGCTTGCCCACCACGGCCAGCTGCTCGCGTGTCTTCTGCACGGAGATGAGCGCGTCCTCGACTTCCTGGAACGCCACCTGAATCGACTTCTCGTACTGGAACAGCGCTTCCTGCTGGCGTGCCTCCGCCTGGTGCACCTGGCCCGAGATATTGCCCGCCGTGAAGATCGGCTGTGCCACGCTGCCGGCAAACGACCACACCCGCGCGGGCCCGGTAAAGAGATTCGAGAACTGCGAGCTGACCGTGCCGAACATCCCCGTCAGCGAGATGGATGGAAAGTAAAGCGCCTTGGCCGCGCCGATCAGCGCGTTTTCCGACACCAGGGTCTGCTCGGCCTGCAGCAGATCCGGACGGCGTTCGAGCAGGTCGGAGGGCAATCCGTCCGGAATCTGCGGCGTGCCCAACGTCGACAGTTCGCGGCCGCGCAGAATCGCGCCCGGATTCTTGCCGATCAGCACGGACAGCGCGTTTTCCTGCTGGCCGATCTGCATCTCGATCTGCGGAATGGTGGCTCGCGCCGCCTCGGACTCGGACTGGCTTTGCGCCAGTTCCATTTGCGACACCTCGCCGCCCTTGAAGCGCAACGTGAAGACCCGCACCGACTCGTCGCGGCTTTCCACGGTTTCCTTCGCAATCTCGAGCTGCCGGTCGAGATCGCGCAGGTTGATATACGCGGAGGCGACTGAGCCGACCAGCGTCAGAATGGTGGCCCGGCGGCCCTCCTCGCTCGCCAGCAGGTTCGCGCGGGCCGCCTCGGTCTGACGGCGAACCTTGCCGAACAGATCGATTTCCCACGAGACCGACGCCGTCGCGTCGAACTGGTTGTAGATGGGGCTGACACCGTTCGGTATCGGTATGCCGGCCGCCGCCGACGCACGCTGGCGCGACGCGTCCGCGCCCGCGCTGATCTGCGGAAAGAGCGCGGAGCGCGTCGTCACGAACTGGGCCCGAAACTCGTCGACGCGGGCCGCGGCCATCTTGACATCGCGGTTCTCCTGCAGCGCGGTGGCAATCAACTGGTCGAGCACGGGGTCCTGAAACTGCTCCCACCAAGCGACGTTGGCAATCTCGGCAGCCTCGCCCTGCGCGAACCGGTATGTTGCAGGCACGTCCACCTTGGGGCGCGCATAGTCGGGGCCGAGCAGGCACCCGCTCAGCGCAAGCAGCGCAGCGCAAGCCGACAAACGCCCCAGTAGCGTCCCGTCCATGTCAGTTGCTCTCTTGCGACGGCGCTTGCGGCGGCAAGCCGGGCTCCGCCGCTGTCGCGCCCGGCCCCGCTCCGGCCGCGCCTTTGTCCGGCGTCGGCTTGCCGCCGCGCGAGCGCGACGACATCGTTTCGAGCAGGTAATAGAACATCGGAATGAAGAACACGGCGATGGCTGTCGCGCCGATCATCCCGCCGATCACGCCGGTGCCGATCGAATGGCGACTGTTGGCCGACGCGCCCGTCGCGATGGCGAGCGGCACGCAGCCGAGAATGAACGCGAGAGACGTCATCACGATCGGACGCAAGCGCTCTTCCGCGGCCGTCATGGTGGCATCGATCACGGACGCGCCGGTTTCCCGGTTCAACACGGCGAATTCGAAGATCAGGATCGCGTTCTTGGCGGCGAGCGCCACCAGCATCGTCAGCCCGATCTGGAAGTAGACGTCGTTGCTCAGGCCGCGTAGCAGAACGGCGAGCAATGCGCCGAAAAGCGCGAACGGAACCGCCATCAGCACGCCGACCGGCAAGCTCCATTTCTCGTACTGCGCGGCGAGGATGAGGAACACCATCACGAGGCCGAACACGAAGACGAGCCCCGACGTGCCACCCGATTGCCGTTCCTCGAAGGCCTCTCCGCTCCAGGCCACGCTATAGCCGGGCGGCATCTGCGCCGCCAGTTCCTCCAGGGTGGAGATTACCTGCCCGGAACTGTATCCGGGCGCGGCGTTCGCCGTGATCTTGATCGCCGGGAAGTTGTTGAAGCGCGTGACCAGATCGGGCCCGACGACGAACCGGTAGGTCGCCACGGAGGTGACCGGCAGCATCGTGCCGGACTTGCTGCGCACGTAGATCTGATCGAGGTCGGCGGGCGTCAACCGGGCCGACGGTTCGGCCTGCAGGATCACCTGCCAGAGCCGGCTCGAACGGTTGAACTGCGACACGTACAGCGAGCCGAACATCGTCTGCATCGTGCTATACGCGTCTTCGACCGGCACGCCGAGCGTTTCGGACTTATCGCGGTCTACCTCGACCAGCAATTGCCTCGACGACGCGTTGAACGTCATGGTCACGCCGGTCAGCTCCGGACGCTGCCGCGCTTTCTGCACGAACTGTTGCGTCACCTCCGCGAGCTGCGCGATGCTCGCATCGCCCGTGCTCTGAATCCACATTTCAGTGCCGCCGGTCGTGCCGAGCCCCGGAATCGACGGCGGGTTGACGGGGAACACCACGCCTTCCTTCACGTCCGCGAAGTGGCGGTACGCGTCGAGCAGCACCGTGCGCGCATTCTGCGTCCTGATGTTCGCCGACGTGTAACGATCCTCGAAACTCTTCAGGCCGACGAAGAACGTGCTCGAATTGTTCTTGTTCTGGCTATCGAGCAGGCTGAACCCATCGACCACCGTGATACTCCCGACCGCCTCCTGTTTCATGAAGTAGTCGGTCACCTTCTGCGAGACCTCTCCGGTCCGGTCGAGGCTCGCCGCGTCGGGCATGATCACCGCGCCGAGCAGGTAGCCCTGGTCCTCCGGCGGCAGGAACGCCGACGGAATCGAGCGCACCATGAGCACCGCGAGGACGATCATGCCCACGAAGAACAGCAGCCCGAAAATGAACCGCTTGATCACCAGCTTGACCGCGCGCGAGTAGCCCGCCGTCATCCGGGCGAACTGCCTGTCGAACCAGCGGAAAAAGCCCTTTTTCTCGTGATGGGTGCTCTTGAGCAGCAACGCGGCGAGCGCGGGCGACAAGGTCAGCGCCACGATGCCGGACAGCACGACCGAGATCGCAATCGTAATGGCGAACTGCTTGTACATTTGCCCCGTGATGCCGCCGAGGAACGCCACCGGCACGAACACCGCGCACAGCACCAGCACGATCGCGACGACCGGTCCCGCCACCTCGTCCATCGCCTTTTTGGCGGCGTCTTTGGGATTGAGCTTGTACACCGTCATGTTTCGTTCGACGTTCTCGATCACGACGATCGCATCGTCCACGACGATCCCGATCGCGAGCACCATCCCGAACAGGGTCAGCATGTTGATCGAGAAGCCCAGCAGCAGCATGAACATGCAGGTGCCGACAATCGAGACCGGCACGGCGACGATCGGGATCAGCGTCGCGCGCAGGCTTTGCAGGAACACGAACACGACGATGACGACGAGCACCAGCGCTTCGAAGAAGGTGTGAATCACGTCGGAGATCGACGCCCGGGTGAACTCGGTCGTATCCATGGCGATTTCATAGGTCAGCCCTTCCGGAAACGACTTGTTCAACTCCGCCAGCGTCGCGCGGACCTTCTTCGAGACTTCGAGCGCATTCGCGCCCGGCTGCTGATAAACGGCGAGGACGGTCGCGGGCTTGCCCTGGAACCGGCTGCGAATGGAGTAATCCTTTTGCCCCAGTTCGGCCCGCCCGATGTCCCTGATCCGCACGATCGCCGCCCCGCCGCTCGCCGCGCGCACGATGATGTTTTCGAACTCGGAGGGCTCGGCGAGACGGCCGGTCGTCGTGACGGCGAACGACTGTTCGACGGATTTTCCCGTCGGCGACTGCCCGATGCTGCCCACCGCGAACTGCTGGTTCTGATTGGCGACCACCCGCTGCACGTCGGCGGCCGTTACGCCCAGTTGCGCCATCCGGTCGGGTTTCAGCCAGATCCGCATCGCGTAGTCCGGATTGCCGAAAATGCTGGACTGGTTCGCACCCGGAACGCGCTTGATCGCATCGAGTACGTAGATGTTGGTGAAGTTCGCGATGTAGACCGAATCGTACCGGTCCGTTGGCGAATAGACCGCGATCACCATCATGAAAGCGGACGACTTCTTCTGCACCTGAATGCCCTGCGCCTGGACCGACTGCGGCAGCTGCGGCAGCGCGAGGTTCACGCGGTTCTGCACGTCGACCTGAGCCAGTTCCGGGTTCGTGCCGATCTCGAAGTACGCGTTGATGGTCAGGTTGCCGGTGGATGAACTCGACGAGTTCATATAGATCATCTTGTCCGCGCCGTTGACCTGCTGCTCGATCGGCGCGGCGACGTTGTTCGCCACGACCTCCGCATTGGCGCCTGGATAGGTCGCGGAGATGGTGATCTGCGGCGGCGTGATGTCCGGATATTGCGCGATCGGCAACGCGAACATCGCCAGCGCACCACCTAGCGTGATGACGATCGAAATGACCGACGCGAAAATCGGACGATCGATGCAGTAGTGCGAGATGCTCATATCGGCGGCCCTTTCATTGGGTCGTACCGCTGTGGGTTCCTTGCGCCGTCCCCGATGCCTGCGCGGAAGGCGGCGGCGCGGCACTGCCGGAGGCGGCCGCCGCGGCGGGCGCTGCGCCTGGCACCGGGCCCGGGACAATCTTGAGCTGCTGTCCAGCCGAGACGCGCAGCGCGCCATCCACCACGATGCGTTCGCCCGGCTTGAGCCCGTCCGATATGAACCAGTCATCGCCCTGCCAATCGCCCACTTCGACCACGCGCTGCCGGGCCTTGGACTCGTTGTCGACAACCCACACGAAGTGGCTCTTCGAGCCTTGCAGGACGGAGCGTTGCGGCACGAGAATCGAGTTAGGCCGGAGCGCCCCGGAGATCCGGGCCTTGACGAACTGGCCGGGGCGCAACGTCCCATTCGGATTGGCGAAAACCGCCCGCACGAGGAACGTCCCGGTTTCTGTGTTGAAGGCCGGATTGGCAAAGTCGATGCGCCCCGAGTGCTCGAACATCGAGCCGTCGGCCAGAACGATGTGCACCACGAAATCATTGTTCTGCGGGAATTTCAATTGACCGGCGGCAATCTCGTCGCGGTACTTCAGCATCATGTTTTCAGAGATGCTGAAGTTCACCCACATCGGGTCGAGTTGATAGACGTAGGTCAGCAAGCTGTTGGAAGTGGCCGTGACATAGCTGCCGTCCTGCTGACGCGCGAAGCTCGACAGCCCCGTGAGCGGCGACTTGATCGTCGTGTAGCCGAGATTGAGCTGCGCCGTCTGGACCTCTCCCTGCGCGGCGATGACCGCTGCGGCAGACTGCTTTTCGTTGCCGATCGCGTCGTCGAGGTCTTTCTTGCTCAATGCGTTCTGGGCGGCCAGAGGCTCCACGCGCGCGAGATTCGCCCGGGCCACCTGCAGCCGCGCTTGCTGCTGCGCCAGTTGCCCCCTGGCGGTTTGCAGCGCGGCCTCGAACGGCTTGCTGTCCATCTGGAACATGGTCTGGCCTGTCTTGACCACCTGCCCTTCGGTATACATGCGCTTGTCGAGAAAGCCATCCACCCGCGCGCGAATCTCCACTTCGCGAGAACTCTGGGTTTGAGCGGTAAAGTCGAAGTCGACAGGCGTATCGCGCTGGACCACGGTCGTGACGGTCACTTCCGGCGCGGCGGCCGCCGGCGCGGCGGGATGCTTCTTGCAGGCGACCAGCAGGGTCATGGCCGCTGCCAGCAACAGCAGCGCGCGCCCCGAACGATGGAAACGGCCGGAGGGCTCCGCGGGTCCGCGAAGATGCCGCCGCTGCTCGGTGTGGAGGACGGAGACGGTTTTCATTGCGCGACCCGCCTGATCATAAGGCCGTACAGTTGCCGAACAGCACCATGGCGTCCTGGCTATTGACGATCGTCAGGGTCATCGATCCGTCTGTCGAATCGACGACGAGCGTCCACCCGAAGCCCATCTCGGTGCCGTCCATGATGATCTGGCTGGCGTCCTTGCTGGCGATATGCATGGGCGTCGTTCGCGCGGGTCCGGTGATCACTTTCTTGTCGAAATCGAGCGACAGAAACCGGGGGGCGCCGATGTCGTCCGGCAACGAACGGGTGCAGGCGATGCCCGGATCGCACGCGTGCGCGTCGATCGTCGCGCACAGGAGCGGCTTGCTGCCATCGAAGCCGGCGGCCCATGTATCGAGTGCGACGACGCTGAGCAGAATCGTGAGTAAAACGGACCCGGATTTCATCGCGTACTCCCGCGTTTTCTTTGAAGGCTGCGCGCACAGTGAACCCGCGCACGCGCCGTCACCCAGCGAACGCGTCGGGTCAGGTAGCCGCGCCTTCGGTTCGAAGCGGCCGACCGCCCGGTTGACGCGCTGACTTAGGTCAGTTTGGTTGTAGCCATACGGGGAGACAATGGGACTTTAGTCTCATATCGCCAGGTGGGGTGAGCGTGCTTCAAGGGCGCAACGGACCGTTTATCGCCAGTTCCACCGCCTTGAGCAGAATCGCCGCATTGAAAGGTTTGCGCAGATACGCTGCGGCGCCCGACGCCAGCGCCGCCTGTCGAACGGCGAGTTCGTCGTGAGCCGTGATCATGATGATCGGCAAACCGAGCGGCGCAAGTTGACGCTGGACTTCCAGGCCGCCGGTTCCCGGCATCTGGATGTCCAGAATGACACACGCAGGCCGATATGACGGAATCGCCGACAGCGTATTCAACAGTTCGTCGCCACTTGAGAACGTCTCCGCCTCGATCCCTGCGGAGTGCAGCAGACGCTTGATGGCCCGGCAAACCGATTCGTCATCGTCGACCACAGCAACGATTTGGTTGGGGTTGACCATATGGCGACGCGAACACGCTGTCGCTCCATGAATAGATCATTGGTGCTTCAGACTAACGGCAGACTGGGAAATGAGATATAGGACTTTGGTCCACTAGCGGCAGCTAGCGGGGACCGAAGACGATGAACGTTCCCCGGTCCCTGATCGGACCATGCAGGACTACTTGTCGTCGGCCGGGTACAGGCCGGCTTTTTCCGCGAGCCGAACGAGTTCGACGATCGATCGGGCTTTCATCTTCTCCATCACGCGCGCCCGATGAATCTTGATCGTCTTTTCGGCCGCGCCAAGATCGCTGGCGACCTGCTTGTTCAGGCGTCCGGTCAGCACGAGCACCATGACCTCGCGTTCACGGCGCGTGAGATGGTTGACCCGCTCCTGAAGCTCCGCCGCTTCGTTTCTTTTCGCAAACTCGATGCAAGCCCGTTCGAGCGCGCGATCGATCGCGGCCAGCAATAGCGACTCGCACACCGGCTTGGGCAGAAAATCGAGCGCACCGCCCTTCATGGCTTCGACGCTCGTGCTGACGTCGCCCCGCCCTGTCAGAAAGACGATGGGGAGCAACTGCTTGAGATTGCGCTGCACGTCGAGCCCGGTCATGCCTGGCATCTGCAGATCGAGAACGAGACAGGCGGGCGTGCTCGCCAGATCGGCCCGGTCCAGAAAAGCATCCGGGCTCTCGAAGGATTCGACGTGATAACCCGACGCGCGCAGCAGTCGGGCGAGCGCGCATCGCACACGCTCGTCATCGTCGACGATGAAAACGCGGGCGGCGGCCTGACTCACGACGGCCGGAGGCGGCCCTATCGCAGGTCCGCGCCCCGCGGCAGCGCTATGTGAAAGGATGCTCCCTTGCCCTCGTTGTTCTCCGCCCATAACCGGCCTCCGTGCGCCGTCACGATCGTGCGGCTGATAGACAGACCCAGTCCGAGTCCTTGAGGTTTGGTCGTGAAAAATGGCCTGAATATTTTGCTCATCTTGTCGGCGGTCAATCCCTGACCCCGGTCTTTCACCGTAATCCGCACGCCTGTGCCGGATTCTTCGCGCACCGTCGTTTCGATCAGGCGGTCCTTCGGGTCGCATTCCTTCACCGCGTCGAAGGCGTTCAGCAGCAGATTCAGTACGACCTGCTGCAATTGAACCTTGTCGCCGAGCACCATCGACAGATTCTCGGCAATGTCGAATGTCGTGCTGACCTCGCGCGCCATCGCATCGCTGTGCACAAGCAGCGCGATGTCGCGCACCACACCGCCCACATCCACCGGTTGCAACTCCATGTCGCCTTTTCGCACCATCGTGCGGATCTTCTTGATCACTTCGCTCGCGCGACAGCTATCCAGGACGATGTCATCCACCGCCTCACGCAGGTCTGCCGTATTGGCCTTATCCGATTCGATGAATTTCTGCGCGGCCTGTGCGTTGCTCAGGATGGCTGTAAGCGGCTGGTTCAACTCGTGGGCAAGAGAACTCGCCAGTTCTCCCAACGAAGCGACGCGCGCCAGATGCATCAGCTCCTTGCGGTTTCGATCGACTTCGCGGCATGCATTGCGACTCGATATCGCGATGATCCGCACTTGCTCATTGCCCGCGCCGTATTTCGTCGTATTGGTTTCGACGTGAAAACCTTCACCGTCGCTGCGCCGCGCGAAGCGCATCTGGGTGGTTTTTCCGTTACTCGTGCTGTTTGCAACGTCATCGTCCGCGCCCGTGGACTGGCAATCGCGCAGGCTCCGGATCGGAAATAGCATCTCGGTCGATGCACCGATCAATTGTTCTCTCGTGTAGCCGAACAGTTCGATCGTGCTCGCGTTCGCAAAAGCGATCCGATTCTGCGGATCGACCGTGAGGATCGGGACCGGCAACATGTCGAGCGCGTCGCGCCACGAAATTCGCTGGTCCAGCATCTCGCGTCTGAGCCGCCCACCTGCGCGCAGCCACGACACGCATGCGCCCGCGTAGCTTCGCCATCCCGACCTGGAACCGGCAAGCTCACGCTCGTCGGCTGCTACGGGCAGCCTGAACCGGTCCGCAGCGTCGCGAATGAAAGCGGCCGATTCGGCTTCAGGCGTTCCCAAACGCGGATCGCCCCGCTCGTGAGTCGAACTGGTGTTGAGAATGAAGGCGCCTGCATCCCGATGGGAGCCTGGGGAAGGACGGCGCGGTTGCACATAGAGGGTCATCGCAAATCCAACCACGCCTTGCATCAGGTCCTTGCCCTGCACGATCAGGTTGATCATTGGAATCTCCGTCACCAGCGTCAAGTGCATGTATGGAGTCAGTCAACACCACCGCAACGCCTGGTCTGCCGGATTACAGCGCTTACGCCGATTCCGTGGCCGATCACGTCGTACACCAGTAACTTGGAAACAGTATAGGATCATCAAGCGGCGATTTCATGAGAAAAAGATGCAATTTTCCAAATTCACGTGCCCACTGTAGGCCAAGGTTTCTGGTCCTTTCTGACATACATTAGTTGTCGTCGGAATAATGGCACACAGCTGATTTCATACCGGGTTAATTATCCATACGCTTTTCCAGAAGTGCGAAAACTTGACTACGGGCGTCTTTTTCTAATATGCAGCCGGCATTTATCTGTGGTGGCGGCTCGCTGGACGCACTGCAGAGGGATTTCGCGCGTGACAAACCTTCCACACGAACTCTCCGGCGAAACGATTTTCGCCACGGATTTCGATACTATCAAGCGCGCTTCCCGGTTTTCCATGATATTTTTTTGCCTACAAATAGCATGCCGAAATTTATAACGACACGATCCACTCGTGGTTAACCCGTCCGCCAAAAACCGACATATTTAGAAAATGTTTAATTTTTGTTCAGCGCATTCGATGTCGCTCTTATCGCGACGCAGCCGTTTTCTAAAATGCATCCCGATCCGGCACTATAATTCGCGGCGATGCTCGTGCGAATTCAGTAGCGACTTCCAATGAATACGAACGCCGGTAGCGACGAAGACATAGCCTGGACTGCATCAAGAATGACGAGTCATGGCGCTGGCCCGCCGGATAGAGATGACCGCGGCCGGCCCGGTCGGGGCGACGCCGGACTTATGCGCGGGAAGGACGACGATCCGGAGAACGGTGAAATGGCATCGCCGAAGGCCATCATTCGTTGGCCACGGCTTCGATTCGCCCATCCCGGATCGCGCCCACGAACGCGCGATAAAACGCGAACGCAGACGCCGACATGCGCGCGAAGCAGATCGTCATCAACGCCGGAATGCGGCCCTCATTGGACTTGATGAGCCAGTCCACCGGATCTTGACGATCCACGGGCGCCGGCCATCCGGCCGCGACACGCGTGGCACCGTGTCGGGCAGGAGCCGGCCGTCGCGGGCCCGTTCATCGGCGGTCAGATACGTGCGCGCGCTCTGCGACGCCGCGATCATACGCGGAGAGTCGACGGCCTTGCGCATGGTTACGCCCCGTTGTCCGGCTCTCGCCCAACCACGTGATCCATCACGACGCTTTGCGCCGGTCTTATCGCACTCCGTCGCGCGCGCTGACGGGTTCGCGACGCAACGGCGCCGCCGTCGGCTACGCCGGTTGATTCAGCGTGGCGGAACGGTCCAGCATGTTTTGCTCGCTTACAGGTCGAGCCGGTTCACCTTCGTTCCGGAGAGCGACAGATCCGCCATCAGACCGACATTGGTCAATACCAGCGCCACGACCTGCGAATTCACGGACGACGTGTCCAGTGCACCGTTGGCGCCGACTTTCGCAATCGAAACACCCGCGTCGGCGCCGGCGGACCAGCCGTTCGAGTTGCGGAACGTGTCCAGCGCGTCCTTCGTCATGAAGAGGAAGATGATCGCGGTCGACTGAACGCCGGCCTGAAATCCAAATGAAGCGGCGGTCGTACTGTAGTAACCGACGGTCGCGCCACCGACACGCAACGCCCCATCGCCGTGCGAGCCGCCCACGATAAAGGCCGCTTTTTTCACGTCCGGAAAAACCAGAATCCCCTGGGCCTTCGCCATGAGCTCATGCGAACCCTGGACCTCCGTGGTCAGCCGCGACAACGTGCCGTTCACAGCTGCATCGATCTCATGCCGCTTCGACGCGGCAGTCTCGGGACTCTTGCCACCACCCGATGTCGTGGTGCAACCCGTCAAAGCCAAACTCGCGGCAGCGCCTGAAATCGCGATCGTTTGCACAAAGTTCCGTCTGTTCATTATCTAGCTCCGTTGTGGTTACAGTGCGAATCGCCGGCCGCTGTGTCCGGCCGCTTCGGTCCCTTGCTCTATCGCAATCCGGCAGGTGGCTGCCGTGCAACCCGGCTTGCCGGTCCCCCCACGCGCAGCGCGGCGGGTGCGCGACGACACCCGTGAAGCTCTCACCCGGCCTCACACTTCTGTCCACACGGCGCAGGCGTCCGGATTGCGCCGGACATATCGAGCCGCCATGCCTTCGATGACCCAGGACCGCGACTGCAACGCCTCCGCTTACATGATGTCACGGCGCGGCAATTGGGAAATCGGACCTTGGTCTTACAGGGCGCCCCCCTGGAGGCGCCGCGTGAGCGTTGGACAGACCGATCGCCCGAAGGCACCATGTCGCCCCTTGCTTCGTGAATGCGCTATGCACAATCGCCGCCCGTCATCAACCGCCCAGCGCAATGATCGCCATGGTCAGCACGACGCCGAGCGCCGCCATCGCCAGTCCCGCTCTCCATCCGCCGAACCCGGCGTGGTGGCCCAGCGCCATCCCGCTGCCGAATAGCATGGCAATCGTCAGCACGCGCGAAACGATCAACGCCGTCGAGACGTCCGCGAACAGCACGAACGGCAATGCCACCGGGAAAGTCGACACAACGACAATCACGAAGATGCCCACCGCGCCAACGACGTCATCGCGCAAAAAGCGCGGACGGCCCGGCCAATCGGGGATCGTGGCGATGCGCGCCCGGATCGGCTCCAGTTCCGTATCGGCGATCAGCGGTGTGATCCATGCCGGCAATGCCTTGCGAAGCGCACGAACGCCCGCGGCCGCGTCCTGCTCGTGTTTGATGTTCAACGCGAGGGTCAGCCGGCGGCCGCGATTCGTCAGCGTGCGCACGAGGAACATCACCGCGTCCGCCAGACCCCACGCGAGGTTGCAGCCGAGTGCCGTATAGAACATTTTGCGCCCGGCGCCTTCGCCCGCCGTCGCGGCCGACACGGCCCCGACAAACGTGAGCGCCATGAAGAGGCCAAAACACAGTTCCGATACCCGATCGACGGTATCCAGAATCGGCTCGCGAGCGCCGATGTCCTGCTGATCCATTAGACCGGTAAAGCCCATGAGATCTCCCGCCGCGGTTAGCGTGTGATCGTTCTCACCATCTGGCCGAACGCGCCGATGCCATTGAACATCATGCAGCATACGGCTCGCGATCCGGCGCCGATATTGGACCAAGGTCGTATGGTCTTCCCGCGCGCCGCGCACTACATTGCAAAAGGATCGTTGGCTAATGACTCAGCTCATCTACGCGCGGAGACAGGGCAATGGCGAAGACCCAGGCGAAAGGGGGCCCGTCCGTCGAGGGCAAGGCACTCTCATACAAGGAGTACCGCAAGGCGTTGTTCGATCTGCATGTCGAACTCGTCAAGCTCCAGGAATGGGTGGTGCAAACGGGCAGCAAAGTCTGCATTGTTTTCGAAGGACGTGATGGCGCGGGCAAGGGCGGCACCATCAAGGCGCTCACCGAGCGCGTGAGTCCGCGCGTATTTCGCGTCGTCGCGCTCCCCGCGCCGACCGACCGGGAAAAGAGCCAGATGTACGTGCAGCGCTATCTGCCGCACTTGCCGGCCGCGGGGGAAGTCGTGATCTTCGATCGTAGCTGGTACAACCGCGCGGGCGTCGAGCGGGTGATGGGCTTCTGCACCGACGCGGACGCCGTGGCCTTCCTCAAGGCGCTGCCGCTGGTCGAGCGGGCGATCGTCGAGTCCGGGGTGATTCTCCTCAAATACTGGCTGGAGGTCAGCCCCGAGGAACAGACCCGCCGTCTCGAAGCCCGCATCCACGACGGGCGTAAGGTCTGGAAGCTCACGGATATGGATTTGAAATCGTATAGCCGATGGTATGACTACTCGCGTGCGCGCGACGCGATGTTCGAAGCGACGGACACCGGGATCGCCGCGTGGCACGTGGCGAATTCGAACGACAAGCGGCGCGTGCGACTGAACATCATCAGCGATGTACTGAGCAGGATTCCCTATACGGCGATGCCGCGCAAGAAAGTGACGCTACCGAAAAGGCAGAAACCCGACGGCTATAAGGAACCGGACCATCCGTTCAAATACGTCGCCGAGCGATTCTGAGCTTGGTGGGATCGCGGTGGCGCAGCCAAGGTCTCTCTGCCTGAGTTGGCTCTTGCAAAACCCGCTTATCTTGCCATCGTCGATGAACGCCTCCTCGAGAACTTGGATCGGCACGATATCGGTCGGCCGGACGGCCCAATCGACCACGTAGATCGCACGTAGGCGTGACTCGGGCATCGCCATCTGCAGCCCGAAATGCAGTCAGCAAAGATCTGGCATGTGCGAACTGATGTCGCCGGTTCACATACCGTGCACCTGAGAGTAACCCGGCGCGTTTGGATCATTCGTGTACGCGGGAACAAGCCGTTCCTGATGCAGGGCCACCGCATCCTCAAGTTTCTTGCAGAGCTGATCCGCATTGCTGATGGCCGGCAAACGCCTCACGGGATGAGCTGCATCGTTGGTCATCAGGATGATCGTGCCGGTGCCGAACAGGCGTTGCCACCATGGGTGGATCGAGGTGATGCACTGAATCCGGGAAAGTTCGAGAGTCGACACACGGCGATGCAAAATGCCCTGCGTCCAGGAAATTCGTGCGGTATCGATGACGATTCGGGTGAACGCGGTCTTGACGACCGGCAAACCGACACCGATCAAAACCGCGCCGGCTTGTGCAAGCAGCACATTCCACTGAAACGGGAAAGCGTTCGACGTGCAGAGATGTACACCGCCAATCATTGCCATGACAACGCCCCCCTTCAGGAGCGCTGGAAGATTGCAGGCCTGCGACGGCGCGCCGCTGAAAATCACCTGATTAGCCATCGCGTTTATTCCTTTTTTGACCGACGGCCCGAGTCGTCCGTCGAAAAAGGCGGCGCTGCCCGATTGGGCTGCGCGTCGGCGAACTGACTGCTGACCGGTGACAATGCCATGACCGTTACGCCAAGCACACTGACATAGGGCGATTGTAGCGCAGTGATCGTCGCAGACCGGCCCACGGCCTTTTTCGGCGCGAGGAAGTGTCGTTGGGCGGCCTGCTGCGAAACACCGCTGGGGAATGAAGTGAGGCGGTCGTCATCCGTCCGGGTTTAGTCCCATGCAACGATCGAGACCATCCCGAGAAATATTTGAAAAGCGAGGTTTTCGCGGAATACCAGCCATGCGAGCACCGCAGTGAGTACGCCTTCCATTTTTGGCCGCTTTAGCGCGACCCTGCGGCCATTGCGGCCGTTGCGGTCCGATGCGTGAACGTCGCAAGAGGGTCGGGCGCGCTTTTTTGTATGTCGATAACGCGATCGCCCCATCGCCAGTAGTGCTTTCAAACATATCGCAAGATTACGATATATACTTCGCGATGTAGCGATGCAGATGCGTCGACGCCTTCCGGCGTCCCGGCTGCCTGTTGTCGAATAGCTTGAACGAACCCAGATGAAACCCGATATCGACGCGATCCACAAAGCGCTTGCCAACCCGGTCCGCCGGGAGATTCTCGGCTGGCTGCGGGAGCCGCACGCGCATTTCGCCGATCAGGAGTTGCCGCTTGATCACGGCGTATGCGCGGGCAAGATCGACGCGCGCTGCGGCCTGTCGCAGTCCACCGTGTCGGCGCACCTCGCGGCCTTGCAGCGCGCGGGGCTCGTCACGTCGAAGCGGGTCGGTCAATGGGTCTTTTTCAAGCGCAACGAGCCCGTCATCCAGGCGTTCCTCGATCATATGAACTCCCGGCTCTGAACGCTTCGCTCGCATCGCCGCGCTACCTTCATCACGCAGTTTTTTCAGGCTCGGGCCGCGCCCGCCGCCAAAGGTGAACTCTTATGCCGACTCTTTTCGATCCGCTGCAAATTGGCGACATCACGTTGTCGAACCGCATCATCATGGCCCCGCTGACGCGTCAACGCGCCGAAGAAGTCCGCGTGCCGAACGCGCTGATGGCACGCTACTACGCCGAGCGCGCAACGGCCGGCCTGATTATCAGCGAGGCCACTTCGGTCACGCCGCAGGGCGTCGGCTATGCGGAAACGCCGGGCATCTGGTCGCAGGAACAGGTTGAAGGCTGGAAGCTCGTCACGAACGCAGTGCACGCCGCGGGCGGCAAGATCTTCCTGCAACTGTGGCATGTGGGCCGCATTTCGGACCCGCTGTTCCTGAACGGCGAGTTGCCGGTTGCGCCGAGCGCGATCGCGGCAAAAGGTCACGTGAGCCTGGTGCGTCCGGAACGTCCGTACGTGACACCGCGCGCGCTGGAACTCGATGAAATCGCCGGCGTGGTCGAAGCGTTCCGCCAGGGCGCGGAAAACGCGAAGGCGGCGGGTTTCGACGGCGTCGAAGTGCATGGCGCGAACGGCTACCTGCTCGACCAGTTCCTGCAGGACAGCACCAACAAGCGTACCGATGCCTATGGCGGCCCGATCGAAAACCGTGCGCGTCTGCTGCTCGAAGTGACCGACGCGTGTATCGACGTGTGGGGCGCGAACCGCGTCGGCGTGCATCTCGCACCGCGCCGCGACTCGCACGCAATGGGCGATTCCGACCCGGCCGGCACCTTCGGTTATGTGGCCCGCGAACTCGGCAAGCGCAAGATCGCGTTCATTGCCGCCCGCGAATCGCTCGGCGAAGACCGCCTCGGCCCGCAGTTGAAGAAGGCATTCGGCGGCCCGTACATTGCGAACGAGAAGTTCACCAAAGAGACCGCACAGCAGGTGCTCGACGCGGGCGAAGCGGACGCGGTGGCATGGGGTCAACTGTTCATTGCCAATCCGGATCTGGTGCGCCGGCTCGCGACGGATGCGCCGTTGAACAAGCCGAATCCGGCGACCTACTATGCGCGCGGAGAAACCGGCTACGTGGATTATCCGGCGCTGGAAACGGTGGAATAAGCGGCCGCGTGTGAATCGCGGGTCGCTGTAGAAACCGTGCGGCGGGTGATGAGCGAACAATATTCGCTCATCACCCGCCGCGCTTTCTTGCGCGTTGCCCCTTCACCATGTTCGCCACGGCCCGCTCGCGCTGAATCAACCCGACAGCACACGCCGACACCCCAAAACGTCATCCCAGATCACGCCGCATGAACACGCGCTTCGATTCGTCGAGTCCTCGCGCGATATGCGCGTCGCGCCGCGCGATCAATACCGCATCGAGCTCGGCTTGCTCGATGTCGCGAAACCCCAGTCGCCGATAATACGGCGCATTCCACGGCACCTCACGATACGTCGACAGAATGAGTTGTGGCAATTGCCGCGTGCGCGCGAGTTGCGCGACCTGCTCGATGAGCGAAGCACCGATGCGCCGCCCCGCATACGCGGTGAGCACGTCGAGTTCCTGGACATAGAGACGCGCGGGCTGCGGCTCGAACATCACGAAGCCGGCGCATGTTGCATCGGCGTCCACCGCGACGATGATCTCGCTCGCGGCGATCTTGCGCTCGACGAGTTCCGGCGCCATCGGCGGCGCATCGGCAATCCCGGCCATGCCGACACTGACGAAGCGCTGGCCTGCTTCGAATTCGATCTCGCGAATCACGCTCGCCTCGCGCGGCGCGGCAAAACGGAAAGTGACAGTAGGTGCAGGCTGCATGGCGTTCCGAACCAAAAATATCGCCCGATATTGACATCTCAACAGACAAATACACAAGTGCTCGCGCTACCGCGGGACTACACTCCTGACATCTGACTCCCCTTCGGCCCAAGATGGATCTCCTGAATGTGTTGCAGGTCGCGCTGCATCTCGACCAGCACCTGGGCGCACTGATCACGCAGTTCGGCAACGGCGCATATGTGCTGCTGTTTGTCGTCGTGTTCGTCGAATACGGTTTCCTGCCGCTGTTTTTCCTGCCAGGCGATCCGCTGATTTTCATCTGCGGCGCGCTCGCGGCCACGGGCGCCCTCAATGCCTGGATCGTGGCGCCCGTGCTGTTCGTGGCGACGGTGGGCGGCAGCATCGTGGGCTACGCGATCGGACGCGCGGTCGGCCAGAAGGTCTATACCGCCGACTATCGCTGGCTCAACACGCGCGCGCTGCGTAAAGCGCACGATTTCAGCGAAGCACGCGGAGGCCTGACCTTTCTGCTGTCGCCGTTCATCGCCGTAGTGCGCACGTTCGCGCCGTTCGTCGCCGGCGTCTCGCGCATGACGTTCTCGCGTTTCGTGTGGCTCGTGAGCGCCGGCGCGGTCCTATGGGTCGTCTCGCTGATGACGGCCGGTTTCCTGTTCGGCAACGTGCCGATGGTGCGCGATCATATAAGTGCAATCGTCCTGCTGGGCATTGCGCTCGGCGGCGCTATGCTGATCGGCGGTACGGTATGGCGCGTGGTCCATCGGCGCTTGCGCGCTCCCTGAACTTCCGGGCGCGGCATGCTTCGCATCAGCTGCATGGCCGCCGTTCGCCACGGCGTCCCGGCTTGACTCGAACGAGATGTGAAGGTAACCTTCTCAGGTAACCTTCACATCTGGCTGTCATCGCATGAGCAGGAATACCCCTTCGCCTACCCCCGAAGCGCTGCACGCATTGGCTGAAGATCTGCGCGTGGTGGGTGTGAAGCTGCGCCGCCGTCTGCGCGAAGAGTCCAATGTGGGCGACTTCACGCCTTCGCAGATGCAGGTTCTCGCTCTGCTGGAGCGCGAAGGTCCGGCTACGGTCACGGCGCTCGCACGGGCGCGGGGCATGCGCCCGCAATCGATGGGCGAAACGCTTTCGACGCTGAAAGCCGCGGGATTCGTCAACGGCGCACCCGATCCGACTGACGGCCGGCAGACGGTTCTCTCCCTGACTCCGGCCTTTCGCAAGAAAATCAAGGCCGCCCGGGCCGCACGCGAAGACTGGCTGTTTCGCACCATCCAGACCCACTTCTCACCGGCCGAGCAGCAACAGCTCGCTATCGGCGTCGACTTACTCAAACGCCTGATCGACTCGTAACGACTCGTTCCCCCTGGAGCACACCATGGCACTCACCACCCTCGATCCAAAGACTGCGCTGATCGTGATCGATTTGCAGCACGGCATCGTCGCACTGCCCGTCGTTCACCCGGCGAGCGAAATCGTCCAACGCTCGGTCGCCGTCCTCGACGCGTTTCGCCGCCACGGCCTGCCCGTGGTACTCGTCAACGTCGCGGCCGGCGCACCGGGCCGCACCGACCAGGGCACCCGCACCGGCGACTTCCCCGCCGAATTCGCGGAGCTCGTGCCCGAACTGAACCCGCAGCCGTCGGATCATCTGGTGACCAAGCGGACCTGGGGCGCGTTCACGAACACGGACCTCGAAGCCTATCTGCGCAAGGAAGGTGTGACGCAAGTGGTGCTAGTGGGTATTGCAACCAGCATCGGCGTCGAATCCACCGCGCGCTACGCGAGCGAACTCGGCCTGAACGTCACGCTCGTGGTCGACGCGATGACCGACATGAACGCGGATGCGCACATCAACAGCATCACGCGCATCTTCCCGCGTCTGGGCGAAACCGGCACGACGCAGGAGGTCCTCGCCCTGCTCGACAGCACGCGCGCATGACCATGCACCTGATCGCGCGCTCGCGGCTGCACACGGCATGGTTCGCCGTTCAGACGGGAATCATGCTGTGACAGGCACTTTCCGTTCGCTGCGAAATTTCAATTACCGGGTCTGGGCGAGTGGCGCGATCGTCTCGAACGTCGGTACGTGGATGCAGCGCACGGCGCAAGACTGGCTCGTACTCACGGAACTCACGCATCACAATGCGACTTCCGTGGGTATCGTCATGTCCTTGCAATTCGGGCCACAAATGCTGTTGCTGCCGCTCACCGGCTATGCGGCCGATCATTTCGACCGCCGCAAGCTGCTGTTCGCCACCCAGGCGGCGATGGGCTCGCTGGCACTAGCGCTCGGTCTTCTCACGATCACCGGGCTCGTGCAACTCTGGCAGGTCTATGTTTTCGCGGGGCTGCTCGGCTGCGTCACCGCGTTCGATTCTCCGGCGCGTCAAACCTTCGTGTCGGATCTCGTCGGCGAAAGCGATCTGGCGAATGCGGTCGGCCTCAACTCCACCTCGTTCAACGCGGCACGCATGATCGGGCCCGCTGTGGCGGGGCTGCTGATCGCGTCGGTGGGCACCGGCTGGGTGTTCCTGATCAACGCGCTGTCTTTCGTCGCGGTGCTCGGTTCGCTGCGCATGCTGCGCCTGCACGAACTGCATCTGAAGCCACGCGCCGTGCGCTCGCGCGGCAGTTTCGTCGAAGGCTTCAAGTATGTGTGGACGCGTCCCGATCTGAAAGCGGCCTTGCTGATGCTGTTCCTGATCGGCACGTTCGGACTGAACTTCCCGATTTTCATCTCCACGATGTCGGTCACGGCCTTTCACGCGGGCGCCAGTCAATACGGCGCGCTGAGCTCGACAATGGCGATCGGCTCGGTCACCGGCGCACTGCTCGCCGCGCGCCGCGCGCGCCCCCGGATGGCGCTGCTGCTCGGCGCGGGCGCGATTTTCGGCGTGGGCTGCACGGTGGCCGCGCTGATGCCGAACTACGTGCTGTTCGGCATGGCGCTCGTCGTGATCGGCGTATCGACGCAAACCTTCACCACTTCCACCAACAGTCTCGTGCAGCTCACCACGGAGCCCGCGATGCGTGGCCGCGTGATCGCGATCCTGCTAGCGATCGCGCTGGGGGGCACGCCGCTCGGCGCACCGGTGGTGGGCTGGGTCGCGGATCGTTTCGGCCCGCGCTGGGCGCTCGGCGTGGGCGCCGCTTCGGGCTTCGCTGCGGCGCTCGTCGGCCTGCTTTATCTCGTGAAGTACCGGCAGTTGCGCGTGTATGTCGAAGGGCGACGGTTGCGCTACAGCATCGACGACGCGCGTCCGGTTGCGACTTCGGCAACGTCTTACGTCGGTCCCGTCGCCGCGGTGCAAGACGCCGCCGTGAGCGAAGCGGAGGAAGACGCTTCGTCGGGCGTTTAGACGACCCCGCCGATTCGATGCAATGCAAAAAAGCCGCGCCTGAATCGATCAGGCGCGGCTTTGTCTTTACCGCCGTACTGGCGCTGCGCGGCAGCTTACTTTGCGACCGGCATCGTGAATTCCGCGCCCTTCGCAATGCTGTCCGGCCAGCGCTGCATGATGCTCTTGTAGCGCGTATAGAAGCGCACCCCCTCTTCGCCATACGCATGGTGATCGCCGAATAGCGAACGCTTCCAGCCGCCGAACGAGTGCCACGCCATCGGCACCGGAATCGGCACGTTGATGCCGACCATGCCCACCTGAATCTGCCGGCCGAACGCACGGGCAACGCCGCCATCCGAGGTGAAGAGCGACACGCCGTTGCCGAACTCATGCGCGTTGATCAACTCGACGGCGCTCGCGAAATCGGGCACTCGCACCACCGCCAGCACCGGGCCGAAAATCTCTTCCTTGTAGATCTTCATCTGCGTGCCGACGTGGTCGAACAACGTGCCGCCGATGAAGAAGCCTTCCTCCGTCGCCACCGGATGCGCGCGACCGTCGACGATCAGCTTCGCGCCTTCCGCCTCGCCCGAGGCGATATAGCCGGCCACCTTGGCTTTATGTTCGGCGGTAACCAACGGTCCCATCTCGGCGTCGAGGTGTTCGCCATTCTTGATGACGAGCGATTTGACGCGCGGCACCAGCTTGTCGATCAACCGGTCGGCGACATTGCCCACTGCCACCGCGACCGAGATCGCCATGCAACGCTCGCCCGCCGACCCATACGCGGCGCCGATCAGCGCATCGACGGCCTGATCGAGATCGGCGTCCGGCATCACCACGAGGTGATTTTTCGCGCCGCCCAGCGCCTGCACGCGCTTGCCGTGCTTCGACGCTTCCGTGTGAATGTATTCGGCGATCGGCGTGGAGCCCACGAACGACAGCGCCGTGACATTCGGGTGTTCGATCAATGCATCGACGGCCACCTTGTCGCCGTTCACCACATTGAATACGCCGTCCGGCAGCCCCGCTTCCTTCAGCAATTCGGCGATCCGCAGCGACGCCGACGGATCGCGCTCCGACGGCTTCAGCACGAACGTGTTGCCGCATGCGAGCGCGACCGGGAACATCCACATCGGCACCATCACCGGGAAATTGAACGGCGTAATGCCCGCCACCACGCCGAGCGGCTGGCGCAGATTCCAGTTGTCGATGCCACCGCCGATCTGGTCGGTGAAGTCGGTCTTCAACAGGTTCGGGATTCCGCACGCGAACTCGACCACTTCGATGCCGCGCACCACTTCGCCTTGCGCGTCCGTGAACACCTTGCCGTGTTCGCGCGTGATCAGCATCGCGAGTTCGTCGTGATGCTGATTCAGCAGTTCCTTGAATTTGAACAGGATGCGGGCGCGCTTGAGCGGCGCCGTTTCGCTCCACGCGGCAAACGCGCCCTTCGCAGCTTTGACGGCCGCGTCCACCTCTTCGACCGAAGCCAGCGCGACCGAACCGCTCACCTTGCCTGTCGCGGGATTGAACACGTCCTTGAAGCGCCCGCTCGTCGGCTCGACCGGCGCACCGCCGATGTAATGACCCAGTTGCCGCACCGACAGTTGCGCTTCTTTGTTCGCTACATTCATGTTCTGACCTCGTGTTCGGGATAGGCCACGGCGCTTCGCCCTCGGGCCGTGAGCAAGAAATATCGGGCTGCGTCGCACAGCGTATGAAAGCGGCGGGCCGCCCCGCCGCGCTGGCTTTATGAAGACCCGCCAACTGTATCGACGGCGCCGACCATATTCCCGATACAGCGCGATAGAACCGCGCCTCACTGTATTGTTTTTGGCGCCGCAACTGTCATGGAGCCGCACGCGCGGCAGCGAAGCGATACGCAAACGCGGACTGCCCGCGACGCGCAGAGCGTCAAAACCCGCCCACACCCCGCGTGACGAGCGCATACGGCCCGCACGTCAACTGCTCCCTGAGGAATTCGATGCACACCTGAATCTTCGCCGACGACGACAGCCGCTCCGCCGTCACCGCCCACACGTCGGCGGGCTGCTGGTAGTCCGGCAGCACGCGCACCAGTTCGCCGGCGCGCAGACTCTCGGCCACATCCCAGATCGACACCATCACCACGCCGTAGCCGTCCTTGGCCCATTGCACGACGATATCGCTGAGATTCGACGCGACCGTGCCCGTCACCTTCACGCTCTTTTCGCCATCCGGTCCGGCCAGACGCCAGACGCCGAAGCGATCGTCGCGCCCGCGAAACAGCAGGCAGTCGTGTTGCGTCAGTTCGCCCAGCTCGGCCGGTGTGCCCCGCCGCTCGAGATACGCGGGCGACGCGCAAAGAATCCGCGCGCTCTCCACCATCTTGTGCGCAATCAGATGGGGTTCCTGCACTTCCCCGACGCGAACGTCGATGTCGAAATTCTCGCCAACCAGATCCGCGCGCCGGTCCAGCAACTCCAGCCAGATCTCCAGATTCGGATGACGCTCGCGCAGCATCGCGAGAATCGGCGACACGTGTTTGCGGCCGAGCCGCAGACTCGTGCTGATACGCAGCAGCCCGCTCAACTCGGTACGACGATCGGCGAACGCATCGGCCATACCCTGCACGTCATCGAGTATTTTCTGCGCCCACTGCAAAGCGGCTTCACCATCGCTCGTCACGCTGACGCGCCGCGTGGTGCGCTGAAACAGCTTCACGCCGAGACTGGCCTCCAGCATCGCGATCCGTTTGCTCACATGCGAGGGCGACAAGCCCATCTCCGTCGACGCCGCAACGAAGCTGCCTCGCCGCGCGATGTTGCAGAACAGCTGAAGATCACGCAGAAAGGACTCATTGCTGGCTGTGAGCGCATTCTGATTTTTCATCTGGTCGCATTGTGTCCGTGCAGAAGCACATTACCCTAGCCTCAACGGATTGATCGGGCAAGCCAGGGCAGACCGGGCGAGATGTTCCGTACACCCAGGCACTGGTTAACCCTGTACCGCGGTGCGGCAACGACTGGCAACGGACCGCCGGCCAGCCGGCCAGGAAAGTCCTGGCTTGCATAGTTTTGATTTCGGCGCGCCAATGAGTCAGCCATAGAAGCTGACAAAAACATTTCTGTTCAGGAGACGATATGGAAACGAACGCATCGGCGAGCACCCACGGGCATGGCTCGCAGGCTCGCAAAGCAACCGCCAGCGGCTGGATCGGCTCGGCGCTCGAGTACTACGATTTCTTCATCTACGCTCAGGCGGCCGCCCTCATCTTCCCTCAGCTGTTCTTTCCATCCGGCAACCCGAAGATCGCGATCGTCGCCTCGCTCGCAACCTATGGGGTCGGTTACGTCGCGCGGCCGATCGGTGCGGTCGTGCTCGGGCATTGGGGCGACACCCACGGCCGCAAGAACGTGCTGCTCGTGTGCATGTTCCTGATGGGCTTCTCGACGATGGCGGTCGGCCTCCTGCCCACCTACCATCATGTCGGCATGCTGGCGCCGACGCTTCTGGTGATTCTCCGGCTGATTCAGGGCTTTGCCGTCGCCGGTGAAATCTCGGGCGCAAGCTCCATGATTCTCGAACACGCGCCATTCGGGCGACGCGGCTACTACGCGAGTTTCACGCTGCAGGGCGTGCAGGCGGGCCAGATTCTCGCCGCCGCCGTGTTCCTGCCGCTCGCCTACTTCATGGATGAAAGTTCGTTCAACTCGTGGGGCTGGCGGATTCCGTTCCTGCTCAGCGCGCTGGTGCTGGTCGCCGGCTACTACATTCGCCGCGAGGTGGAGGAAACGCCCGCCTTCGCCAAGGAAGACGCGAGCGGCAACGTGCCGAAGTCGCCGATCGTCGAAGCCTTCCGCTACAACTGGGGCGATATGCTGCGCGTGGTCGGCTGCTCGCTGATGAACGTGATTCCCGTCGTCGCCACGATCTTCGGCGCAGCGTATGCGGTGCAGCAGTCTTACGGTGTCGGCTTCTCCAAGGGCGTCTATCTGTGGATTCCGGTGGTCGGCAACATAGTCGCGGTGCTGGTGATTCCGTATGTGGGCAATCTGTCGGACCGCATCGGGCGGCGCCTGCCGATCATCGTCGGGGCGCTCGGCGCGGGCCTGCTCTCGTTCGCGTATCTCTACGCGATCAGCATCCGCAACGTGCCGCTCGCCATGGTCATGTCGGTCCTCATGTGGGGCATCATCTATCAAGGCTATAACGCGATCTTCCCGAGCTTCTATCCGGAACTGTTCCCGACCCGCTCGCGCGTGTCCGCGATGGCGATCGGCCAGAACATCGGCACGACGATCACCGCACTGCTGCCGGCCCTGTTCGCCTACGTCGCGCCGCCCGGATCGAACAACATCCCGCTCACCATCGGCGCGATCACGTTCGGCATCACGGTCATCGCGGCGGTCACGGCATGGAGTGCGCGCGAGAACTTCCGCGTCAAGCTGAGCGATCTGGGCCAACCCGACGCGGTGCCGATCGACAAGCACAGCTATGAAACGCTGCGCGCGCAGACCATGGCCGACGCAAAAAAAGCCGTCGCGTGAGCGCCGACGCTCAGGCATCCGATCGCAACCGCAGAGGACCCGATTCATGAACAGGACGCGGATCGCCGTGGCTGGCGCGGGCTATATCGGCCGCGCGCATATGGCCGTCGCACAACAGAGCGGCACGTGCACGCTGTCGGCGATCGTCGACCCTTCGCCGGCGGCCGGGCCGATCGCCGCCCAGGCCGGCGTGCCGCTCTACCGCACGCTCGACGAACTGATCCAACGGGACCGTCCGGACGGTGTGATTCTCGCCACGCCGAACCAGTTGCATGTGGAGCATGCGTTGGCCTGCCTCGCGGCCGGCGTGCCGACGCTGCTCGAAAAGCCGATCGCGCCGACCGTCGATGAAGCCGGGATGCTGGTCGGCGAAGTCGAACGCAGCGGCGTGCCATTGCTGATCGGCCATCACCGCGCGCATAGTCCGATCATGGCGCGCGCGCGGCAACTGATCGACGAAGGCCGCCTCGGCAAACTGGTCGCGGTGATGGGCAGCGCGGTGTTTTTCAAACCCGACCAGTACTTCTCCGACGCCGAATGGCGGCGCGAGCCGGGCGGCGGCCCGATTCTGCTGAACATGATTCACGAGGTGCACAACCTGCGCATGCTGTGCGGCGACATCGTCGCCGTGCAGGCTTTTTCATCGCATGCCACACGCGGCTTTCCGGTCGAAGACACCGTCGCGATCAATCTGCGTTTCGCGAGCGGCGCGCTCGGCAGCTTCATGCTGTCGGACACTGCGGCAAGCGCACGCAGCTGGGAACAGACTTCGCAGGAAAACAAGGCCTACCCGTCGTATCCGGACGAAGATTGCTATGTGATCGCGGGCACGTTCGGTTCGTTGTCCGTGCCGACCATGCGCCTGAAAACGTACGGCAAAGCCGAGGACCGGTCGTGGTGGAAGCCGTTCGAGGTGAGCGTCGCCGCCATGACGCGCGACGATCCGCTCAAGCTGCAACTGGCGCATTTCGAACGCGTGATTCGCCGCGAAACGGAGCCGCTCGTAAGCGCCCGGGATGGCTTGCAGAATCTGCGCATTACCGAGGCCATCGCCGAAGCCGCGAGCGCGGGCTCGGTCGTGGACACCGCGCCTGCCGTCGCGTCGGCTCGTTGAATCCGTGCGGCGCGCGCCGCGTCGCGCCGGCAAACTCATTCTTCAGTATCCCAGATGAAAACTTTCGTGATGCTGCATGGCATCAACCACAACATGTTCGGCAAGCGTGATCCGGCGCAATACGGCACCATCACGCTCGCTGAAATCGACAGCAAGCTGCAGACGTTGGGCAATGAACTGGGCGTTCACGTGCAAAGCTTCCAGACCAACAGCGAAGCCGCCATGTGCGAGCGCATTCACCAGGCGTTCACCGACAACGTCGACGGCGTGCTCATCAACGCCGGCGCATGGACGCACTACAGCTACGGGATTCGCGACGCGCTCGCCATTCTGGTGGTGCCGGTGGTCGAAATCCACATGTCGAACATTCACGCGCGCGAAGCGTTCCGGCATCAGTCGGTGTTCGCGGAGATCGTCAAAGGGCAGATTTGCGGCTTTGGCGTCGACAGTTATCTGCTCGGGCTACGCGCGGCCGTGTCGGCGGCGGCCTAGATCGCGGCGAGTGCCCGGTGTTGCGTGAAGATTCTTTTCACGTACGCAACGCCACGCCGTGTCTACTGCGCCGTTAGCGCCATTGTTCGGTCAGTTCGTTGGCCAGCACCATCTTCTCGCGCACCACGTCGACCAATGCGGCATCGACGCCGCCCTGCGCTTTCAGGAACTTCAGCGCGGCGGAATGCAACGTGCGCATCGCGCGCCCGTCGATCCCCGCCATACGCGCCGCGCTGCGCCGCGTTTCTTCGACCAGATCGCGGGCGCTGCCGAAGTCGGGCGACAACCCGCTCTGCGCCTCGAACGCTGCGCGCAATCCGGCCGCATAGTCGCGCGACTGGCCGAGCCGGTCGATGTCGATCAGCAGATCGACACCTTCGGCCATTCGCAACGCGCAGAGAATCCACAACGCGACGAACGCGCGATAGGCGTTATTGCCTTCCGCCGTGCGCGCGTATTGCTCACACGCCATCGCATAGGCGTCGTCGGGCATCGATCCTACAGGCGGCAAGCTCGCGCCGCAAACGTCGATCGCCTGCCTGACCAGCGGGTCCGACTGATTCAGACCGAGTACACGAAACGGCGCGGCGACGAAAAACGGATTGCTCCATTGCTGACTGAGGAGCCATCCCGATGCGAATTGCGACGCGGGATTGCGCAGCACGCCCACGTGCATCGTTTCTGGAAAGGCCTGCTTCAACCAGGGCAGCCGGCCCGACGAGCGGCAAAACTTGAAGACCGGCACGCTGCCCTGTCCGACGGTGCGTTCGCACAGATTGCGCAAATAGGCCTGTAAAGCAGGGAACTCCGCATCCGGCGCGCTCGCGAATCGATCGATGCTGAAGCGTTTGCGATAGCCGGCCACGCCGCGCGCGCTGTCCAGAAGA
This sequence comes from Paraburkholderia sp. RAU2J, assembly GCF_003634845.1. Classification (NCBI taxonomy): domain Bacteria; kingdom Pseudomonadati; phylum Pseudomonadota; class Betaproteobacteria; order Burkholderiales; family Burkholderiaceae; genus Paraburkholderia; species Paraburkholderia sp. RAU2J. Next base: position 1,271,933 of record NZ_RBXG01000002.1, on the reverse strand, counting down.
AACGGGCGGTACTCGTCGAAGTACGGCGCGGCGAGCGGCGGATGCCCCGAGGTCAGCGTGGGACGGGAAGCGGCCACCTCGGCGAGGCTCAGTTCGGCCAGCACGTTGCTGAGCGGTTCATAAAAGCCGGTTGCCGCGTCGAGCTCTCGCAGACGCGACCAGACCCACGTGCCCGCGCTGCGCCAGCCCGTGTGCAGAAATACCGCCTGTTTCTGTGCACTTTTCTGCACGGCATCGTTCAATCGGGAAACCGGTTCGTTAGCGGCGTTCGACGGACTGTTCGACGGCCCTTGTGACAACGGCATGGGACTTCTCTTCTGAAAGCGACAACGATTCGATGGAAAGTGGACGCTGCCCTCGGCGCTTCATGGCGCCTCGTACTTTAGCGGGCCGACCTGTCCGCTTCGTGACGGAAACATCACTTTACCTTGCGACGCCGTGCCGCGTTCGCCTGCATGCATAGTCGACGCTAATGGAACGGCGCAGCCAAACGCATTATGCTGCCAGACTTGGGCACTCTTCCATTGCTAACATGAACGATTCGGCCGATATCCGGTTCCTGCTCACCCTCCGCGAAAGCGGCAGCCTGATCGCCGCGGCGCGCAAACTGGGACTGTCGCCGTCGGCTGTCACGCAGCGCCTTCAGCAACTCGAAAAGAAGCTGGGCGCGCAGCTGGTGAACCGCAGTGCGCGCCGCCTGCAATTCACCGACGAAGGCGCGCTACTGTGCGAACGCGGCGCCGAACTCGTCGAACAGTTCGACGCGTTGTTCGACGACTTGCAGATGCGCCGCGGCGGCCTCGTCGGTACGCTGAAAATCAATGCACCGCTGGGATTCGGGCGGCGCCATCTCGCGCCCGTGATCGGCGAGTTCCAGCAACAGAATCCGGATATCGATGTCGCGCTCACGCTCTCCGACCGGCCTTTGACCGACACGCCGGATCGTTTCGACATCGTCGTGCACATTGGCGAGTTGCCGCTTTCGAATCTGGTCGGCCATATGATCGCGCCGAATGCACGCTTCGTCTGCGCAGCGCCCGCGCTGCTCAGGCGGCTGGGTGCGCCGCAATCGCCGGACGAGTTGTGCAGGCTGCCGTGCATCCTGCTGCGCGAGAATAACGAAGACGTGTCGCTGTGGCAGTTCAGCAAGGGCCGTATGCGCCGCAGCGTGCGCGTGTCAGCGCACCTGAGTTGCAACGACGGAGACGTGATCCGCGAGTGGGCCTGCCAAGGACGCGGTGTGATCCTGCGCTCCGAATGGGACGTCGCCGACGATATCGCCAAAGGAAAGCTCGTGCGTTTGCTGCCGGGATGGAAAGCGCCGGACGCGAATGTGATCGCGCTCACCCATCAGCGTGCGGGGCTGCCGGCGCGCACACGTCATTTCATGCAGTACTTGCAGAGTCGATTCAGGCCGCTGCCGCCGTGGCGGCGATAGTTGCCGCAGGCCATGTGGACAATTCAGTTTCACTGAATCTATGAATTATTTAACCTAAACGCCCGACCACCGACGAAACTTTATAATCGACTCACCGTCCACCGCCGGTTCGATCATGATGCCCGCCGCCTACCCCAAAGCCGTCCTCTTCGACCTTCTCACCGCGCTGCTCGACTCGTGGACTTCATGGAATCACGCGGCGGGCTCCGAACAGGCGGGCCGCGCATGGCGAGCCGCCTATTTGCGCCTGACTTATGGCTGCGGCCGCTACGTCGCATATGAACAACTCGTGCGCGAAGCCGCCGCGCAAGTCGGCCTGCACGACGGCGCCGCGCATGCACTCGAGGCGAACTGGCTCAACCTGACGCCCTGGCAAGGCGCACTCGACGCGCTGCGCGCACTCGAGCCGCACTGCAAGCTCGCGGTCGTCACCAATTGCTCTACCCGCCTCGGCACTCAGGCAGCCGACCTGTTCCCGAGCCGCTGGGACGCAATCGTGACCGCCGAAGAAGCCGGTGTCTACAAGCCGGACCCGCAACCGTACCGGCTCGCGCTCGCGAAACTCGGCGCTCAGGCCCACGAAGCCGCGTTCGTGGCCGGCTCCAGCTACGACATGTTCGGCACCGCCGCCGTCGGCTTGCGTACATACTGGCACAACCACGTCGGCCTGCCGCTCGTCGCGGGGGCGCAGGCGCCCGAGATCGAAGCGCCCACGCTCGACTCGCTCATCCCGTGGCTCGGCCGTTTCGGCCTGTGAACCCACCTCACTTCAATCCCGGTGACAGCATGAAACTCGAACAGATCGAAACCCCTGCCGCGCTGATCGATGTCGCGCGCATGCAGAAGAACATCGCGCGCATGCAGGCATGCATGAACACGCTGGGCGTCGCGTTCAGGCCGCACGTGAAGACCACCAAATGCATCGACGTGGTGCGTGCGCAGATCGCCGCCGGCGCGCGCGGCATCACGGTGTCGACGCTGAAGGAAGCGGAAGCATTCTTTGCCGCCGGCATCCATGACATTCTCTACGCGGTCAGCATGGCGCCCTCGAAATTGCCGAGAGCGCTCGCGCTGCGCCGCCAGGGCTGCGATCTCAAGCTTGTGGTGGACAACCCGAACGCCGCGTCGGCGCTCGCCGCATTCGGCGACCAGCATGGCGAAACCTTCGAGGTGTGGATCGAAGTCGACACCGATGGACACCGCTCGGGCATCACGCCCGAAGAAGACACATTGCTCGAAGTCGGGCGAATTCTGCATGAGAACGGCGTGAAAGTGGGCGGCGTGATGACCCACGCGGGTTCGAGCTACGAGCTCGATACGCCGGCCGCGCTCGCGGCGCTCGCCGAGCAGGAGCGCGCGGGCTGTGTGCGCGCGGCGCAACGGCTGCGCGAGGCCGGCATCGCGTGCCCGGCGGTCAGCGTCGGCTCGACGCCCACCGCGCTCGCCGCCGCGCAACTGGACGGCGTCACCGAAGTGCGGGCCGGTGTCTATGTGCTGTTCGATCTGGTCATGCACAACGTCGGCGTGTGCGCGCTCGACGACATCGCGCTCAGCGTGCTCGCCACGGTAATCGGTCATCAGACAGACAAGGGCTGGGCGATTCTCGACGCAGGCTGGATGGCAATGAGCCGCGATCGCGGCACGTCGAAACAGTCGCACGATTTCGGCTACGGCCAGCCGTGTCTGCTGAACGGCACGCTGCTGCCCGGGTATGTGGTGAGCGGCGCGAATCAGGAGCACGGCATTCTGTCGTCGACCGAAGCAGGCACGCAGACCGACGATATCGTGGAGCGCTTTCCGATCGGCATGAAGCTGCGCATTCTGCCGAATCATGCGTGCGCGACGGGCGCGCAGTTTGCCGAGTATCATGCGGTCGCGCCGGACGGCAACAGCGTGGAGTGGCGACGCTTTCACGGCTGGTAGCCAAACGCGGCCCCAGGCCTTCAGCAGCCCCGCTCACTCATCCTCTTCGCCCAACCCCGCCAGCAGATCGTCGACCGCCCGATACACGCGCTCGACGATCTCCGGCCCCACCTTGCGCTCCAGCTCGCGATAGTGCGCTTCGAGATCCTTCGAAATCACGCGCACCAGCTCCACGCTCGTGTCCGTCAGCGACACCAGCACGCGCCGCTGATCCTCCGCAAAGCGCTCCTTGATGACGAGATCCATGCTCTCCATGCGTGCGAGCACGCCGGCCATGCTCGGGCTCGAAATCGTGCAGATATCGGAGATGTGGCGCGGCTCCATCGGGCCGTGCTCGTCGAGCGCGCGAATCACGCGCCACTGCTGTTCGGTCAGTCCGTGAGCGGTAATCAATGGACGGAAACGCTCCATCATTTTTTCTCGGGCGCGCAACAACAGCATCGGCAGGTTGCGGTGCAAAACTCGGGTGGCAGCGGACATGTTGGAAAAGGAATAAGGGCAGCCGGTGAAGCTTAAGGGAAAACCCGCGATCAATCGACAGCCTATTGACCGTGAATCATATCAAGCGCAATACTACTAACATGTTAGTGTTTTCGCTGAGTTTTTTTTCCGAGAGTCTGCCTTTATGTTCGCCCTTGCCGATCACCTGCTGCATCCCGAAGGCGAGCCACTGCCTCGCGACGTGGACGCTTGCACCGCGGCCGCGTTGCTTGCACGCGGCATCGCCTGCCGCGCGCCGGTGCATGGCGCGGTGTACGGAACCCTGCTGAACGACCGTGCCGCGCTGGATGCGCTAGGCGACGCGGTGCACGCGGCTCCGTATAAAGCGCCGCCGGCAGCGCCGGTTCTTTATCTGAAGCCCCGCAACACGCTCGCCGGACATCGCGCGAAAGTTGTCGTGCCGGACGATGCGCTGGGGGTCGAAGTCGGCGCGTCGCTCGGTATCGTGATTGGCCGCACTGCAACACGCGTCGATGCGAATCGCGCGGCGGACTACATCGCCGGCTATACGCTGATCGCCGACCTGAGTGTGCCGCATGCGAGCATGTACCGGCCTTCGGTGCGTTTTCGCGCGCGCGACGGCTTCTGTGTGATCGGACCGGCCGTGGTGGCAGCGCGCCATGTTGCAACGCCGGACGATCTTGCCATCGCGGTCTCGCTCAATGGCGCCGCGGCCTTTACTGCAAGCACGGCGTCGTCGGTGCGTAAGGTCGCGCAATTGCTCGCGGACGTCACCGATTTCATGACCTTGAGCGCGGGCGACGTCATCACGCTCGGCGTGCGCCAGGGCTCGCCGGTCGCGCATATCGGCGACACGGCCACGCTGACGGTCGGTGCCATGCCGCCACTTATGGTGTCGTTTGTCGGCGCACCGGAACACGATGGAGAACAACGATGATGCGCGGCCGTGTTGCGTATGCAGGCGCGATTCATGAAGCCTATCCCGACGCCCATGGCGTGCGCCTCGCGGACGGTCGCGTGCGTCGCGAAGATGAAGTGGTCTGGCTTGCACCGATCGAAGTCGGCACGATCTTCGCACTCGGGCTGAACTACGCCGAGCATGCGAAGGAATTGCAGTTCAACAAACAGGAAGAACCGCTCGTCTTTCTCAAGGGGCCGGGCACGGTGCTCGGTCATCGCGGCGTCACGCGCCGCCCCGCCGATGTCACGTTCATGCACTACGAGTGCGAGCTGGCGGTCGTGATCGGCCAGAGCGCGCGGAACGTGACGCGCGAAAACGCACTGCAGCATGTGTCCGGCTACATGATCGCCAACGACTATGCGATCCGCGACTACCTCGAAAACTACTACCGCCCCAACCTGCGCGTGAAGAATCGCGACGGCGGCACGGTGCTCGGCCCCTGGTTCGTCGACGCGGCCGACATCGGCGACGTCACGCAGCTGGAATTGCGCACGTTCGTCAACGGCACGCTCCAACAACGCGGCAACACGCGCGATCTCGTGACCGGCATCCCGGCGTTGATCGAATACCTGAGCGGCTTCATGACGCTCGCGCCCGGCGACGTGATTCTCACCGGCACGCCGGAAGGCATCGTCAACGTGAAGGCGGGCGACGAAGTGGTCTGCGAAATCGACGGCTTGGGCCGTCTCGTCAACACGATTGGCTCGGACGCGGACTTCGGCCGCGCCTGAGCGACAGCAAAAGGACTACCCATGCGAATCGACCATCTGATCAACGGCCAGGCGTGCGCCGCGAAAGACTATTTCGAAACGGTCAATCCGGCCACGCAGGACGTGCTCGCCGAAGTGGCCCGAGGCGGCGCGCAAGAGGTGGATGCCGCCGTGCGCGCGGCCAAGGACGCGTTTCCCGCGTGGGCCGCCAAGCCCGCCGCGGAACGCGCGAAGCTCGTGCGCAAGCTCGGCGAATTGATCGCGAAGCATGTGCCGGCAATCTCGGAGACCGAAACGAAGGACACCGGCCAGACCATTTCGCAAACGCGCAAGCAGCTCGTGCCGCGCGCCGCCGACAACTTCAGCTACTTCGCCGAGATGTGCACGCGCGTCGACGGCCACACGTATCCGACCGACACGCATCTGAACTATACGTTGTTTCACCCGGTCGGCGTCTGCGCGCTGATCTCGCCGTGGAACGTGCCGTTCATGACCGCCACGTGGAAGGTCGCGCCCTGCCTCGCATTCGGCAACACGGCCGTGCTGAAGATGAGCGAACTGTCGCCGCTCACCGCGTCAATGCTTGGGCAACTGGCGCTCGAAGCCGGCATCCCCGCCGGGGTGCTGAACGTGGTGCACGGCTTCGGCAAGGAAGCCGGCGAGCCGCTGGTCGCGCATCCCGACGTGCACGCGGTATCGTTCACGGGATCGACGGCGACCGGCAACCGCATCGTGCAAAGCGCGGGGCTGAAGAAGTTTTCGATGGAACTCGGCGGCAAGTCGCCGTTCGTCATTTTCGACGACGCCGATTGCGAACGCGCACTCGATGCCGCCGTGTTCATGATCTTCTCGAACAACGGCGAACGCTGCACGGCGGGTTCGCGCATTCTGGTGCAGCGCTCGATCTACGCGCGTTTCGCCGAGCGCTTCATCGAGCGCGCGAAGCGTTTGACCGTCGGCGATCCGCTCTCGGACAGCACCATCGTCGGCCCGATGATCAGCCAGGGCCATCTGGCGAAAGTACGCAGCTATATCGAACTGGGCCCGAAGGAAGGCGCCACGCTCGCGTGCGGCGGCCTCGATACGCTGGACCTGCCCGACGCGATGCGCAAGGGCAACTTCGTCATGCCGACGGTATTCGTCGATGTCGATAACCGCATGCGCATTGCGCAGGAAGAAATCTTCGGCCCGGTCGCGTGCCTGATTCCATTCGATGACGAAGCCGACGCGATCAAGCTCGCCAACGATATCTCATACGGACTCTCGAGCTACATCTGGACCGAGAACACGGGCCGCGCGCATCGTGTCGCCGCCGCGGTCGAAGCGGGCATGTGCTTCGTCAATAGCCAGAACGTGCGCGATCTGCGCCAGCCGTTCGGTGGCACCAAGGCATCGGGCGTGGGCCGCGAAGGTGGCACCTGGAGCTACGAAGTGTTTCTCGAACCGAAGAATGTCTGCGTATCGCTCGGCTCGCATCATATTCCGCGCTGGGGTGTGTGACACCGCTCACGCGACGAGAATGGACACGCGCATGCAACGTGCCTCGCGCCGCACGGAACAGCAACTATCTAGCATGGGGTCGCAATCAGCGCTAACGCGCTAACTGCAGCCGACACGGAGACCACAATGGGCAAACTCGCATTGGCGGCAAAAGTGACTCACGTCCCGTCGTTATATCTGTCTGAACTCGACGGTCCGCACAAGGGTTGCCGTCAGCCTGCGATCGACGGTCACCATGAAATCGGCCGGCGCTGCCGCGAACTGGGCGTCGATACGATCGTCGTGTTCGATGTGCACTGGCTCGTGAATAGTGAGTACCACATCAATTGCGCACCGCAATTCGAAGGTGTGTACACCAGCAACGAGTTGCCGCATTTCATCAGGAACATGCCGTACGCGTATCCGGGCAATGTCGGGCTCGGGCATCTGATCGCCGAAGTCGCCAACGAAATGGGCGTGAAGAGCCGCGCGCACAGTGAAACGACGCTCGAACTCGAATACGGCACACTGGTTCCGATGCGCTATATGAATAGTGATCAGCATTTCAAGGCCGTATCGGTGGCGGGCTGGTGCATGTGGCACGACCTGGACACGAGCGCGCGCTTTGGTCTCGCGGTACGCAAGGCGATCGAGGAGCGCTACGACGGCACCGTCGCGATCCTCGCGAGCGGCTCGCTCAGTCATCACTTCGCCAACAACGGTACGGCCGAGCAATTCATGCACAAGGTGTGGAACCCGTTTCTCGAACGGATGGACCGCAGCGTCGTCGAGTTGTGGGAAGCCGGCGACTGGAAGACCTTTTGCGCCATGCTGCCGCTTTACAACGAGAAATGCTGGGGCGAAGGCGGCATGCACGACACCGCGATGCTGCTCGGCGCGCTCGGTTGGGACCGGTATGACGGCAAGGTGGAGGTCGTCACGCCGTATTTCGGCAGTTCGGGCACCGGCCAGATCAACGCGATCTTTCCGGTCACGCCGCTGCCCGCCTGAATAGTGAGGAGATCGACGTGCCGCATCTGACACTCGAATACAGCGCCAATCTGGCCGGCCCGGAGCGCATCGGCCAACTGTGCAACGCGCTTGCGCAATGCCTCGATGCGCAACGCGAAAACGTCAACGAAAGCGAACAGCGGGTTTATCCGCTCGGCGGCATTCGCGTGCGCGCTTTGCGCTGCGAGCAGTACTGCATCGCCGACGGAGGCCCCGACGCCGCATTCCTGCATGCGAATCTGAAGATCGGCGCAGGTCGCTCCGACGCCACAAAAAAAGCAACTGGCGACGCGCTGTTCGCCCTGATCAAACAGCACTTCGCGGTCGAGTTCGAACAGCAGGGCCTGGCGCTGTCGCTGGAAATCGGTGAGTTCAGCGAAGCCGGCACATGGAAGCACAACAATCTGCACGCGCGACTCAAACGCTGACACCCGAAGCCGCGCTGCGGTCCATAGAGAATCCATCATGCTAGACGAACAGACTATCGGCGAGCTCGCGGCGCAACTCGATCACGCCGAAAAGACCCGCACACAACTGCGCCACTTCTCCGCGCAATATCCGCAGATGACCGTACAGGACGGCTACGCGATTCAACGCGAGTGGGTCAAGCTAAAACTGGCCGAGGGCCACGTGATCAAAGGCCGCAAGATCGGGCTGACGTCGCGCGCGATGCAGCGTTCGTCGCAGATCGACGAGCCTGATTACGCGCCGCTGCTCGACAGCATGTTCATCGAGAACGGCCAGGACATTCGTGCGGACCGCTTCATTGCGCCGCGCGTCGAGGTGGAACTCGCGTTCGTGCTGGGCAAACCGCTAAAAGGTCCCGGCGTCACGCTGTTCGACGTGCTCGACGCCACGGCCTACGTGAGCCCCGCGGTGGAAATCATCGACGCGCGCATCGAACAGTTCGACCGCGAGACCAAAGCGCCGCGCAAGGTCTACGACACGATCTCGGACTTCGCCGCGAATGCGGGCATCGTGCTCGGCGGCCGCCCGGTGCGGCCGCTCGATCTCGACCTGCGCTGGGTCGGCGCATTGCTCTATAAAAACGGCACCGTCGAAGAAAGCGGTCTTGCCGCGGCGGTGTTGAATCATCCGGCAACGGGCGTGGCGTGGCTCGCCAACAAGATCGCGCCGTACGACGAAGCACTGAACGCGAACGACGTGATCCTGAGCGGCTCGTTCACGAGTCCGATCGCGGCACACGCAGGCGACACGTTCCACATCGACTATGGCCCGTTGGGCGGCATCGGTTTGAATTTCATCTAAGTGGAGCGACATGTCTTTACCGCACAACCCATTTAAACGCGCGCTGGCGGAAGGCCGGCCGCAATTCGGCCTGTGGGCCGCGCTCGCCGACGCGTATGTGACCGAACTGCTGGCCACCGCCGGTTTCGACTGGCTGCTGATCGACAACGAGCATGCGCCCAACGACGTGCGCAGCACGCTGTCGCAATTGCAGGCGGTGGCCGCGTACGCGTCACATCCGGTGGTGCGCCCGGTGCGCAGCGACAGCGCGTTGATCAAGCAGTTGCTCGACATCGGCGCGCAAACCCTGCTGCTGCCGATGATCGACTCAGCCGCGCAAGCCGTCGACGCCGTGGCGGCCACGCGCTATCCACCGCAAGGCATTCGCGGTGTAGGCAGTGCGTTGGCGCGGGCATCGCGCTGGAACCGGATACCGGACTATCTGACCACCGCCGCCGATGAGTTGTGCGTGCTGGTGCAGGCGGAAACCGTACAAAGCATGGAGAACCTCGCGGCGATTGCGCGCGTCGAAGGCGTCGACGGCGTGTTTTTCGGGCCGTCGGATCTGAGCGCGTCGATGGGCCTGCTCGGCAGGCCGGGCGACGCGAGCGTGCGCGCCGCAATTTGCCATGGCATCGACACCGTGCGTCATGCGGGCAAAGCGGCGGGCGTGCTGGCGCCCGATCCCGCGATTGCCGCCGACTATCTCGCGGCGGGTGCGAGCTTCGTCGCGGTCGGAACGGATACGGGTTTGTTGAGCCGCGCGGCGGCAGAGCTGGCTGCGTCGTATAAGACAACGGCGCAAGCGGCTGCGCCGATCAAACACAAAGGCGGTTATTGAAGCAGGCCGCGTCCACGCCCCACGTCGTGTCCGCGGCAAAGCACTACTCCCCCGCGGGCCACGGCAACCCAAGCTCCGACCAGTCCAGCTCCACGCCGATCACCGAACGCTCGGCCGCGAACTGCACGGCCAGCGTCACGGCGACGCAAGGCCGTCCGCTCGCCAGCGAAAGATAAGGATTACTGGCGACCGCCACACCCGGCAACAGCACCGCATTGCGGAAGTACGGCCGATGATCCCATCGCGCACCCCGCGGATCCGCCACCGGATGCAGGGATGCGCCCTCCTTGCTCCAGGCCGGCCCCGGCACCTCGTGACCGATCTGCCGGCCTGAATCGTCGAGGATGAAACAGCTGATGCAGCGCTCGAACGTCGCGAGCGTCGCAAACGCGTCGTCCGCCACGGCGCCGGCCAGCAACGCGTCGGCGGCGAGCCGCAACGCGACCCGGTACGGCTCCACTTCGGATTCGAACAACGCATGCTGATGCGCGCGCCCCTGAGCAATCACGTCGAACGCGTCGTCGATCTGCCGATGCACGAACTCCGGCGGCGCGATCTCGACCGCGGGCCGCCCGAGCAGATAGCCCTGCGCGAAATCCACATTCGATTCCACCGCGAGTATCAGCTCCTCGGTCGTCTCCACGCCTTCGACCACCACCAGCATCCCCGCCTGATGCAGCAGCGAGACGAGCTTGGGCAGGATCGGCTGTTCGGTGCCGTGAGTGGTCGCGCGAATCAGTTCGCCGTCGAGCTTGACGAGGTCTGGGCGGATGCGCAGCAAGCGGTCCAGATTCGACTGCCCGGCACCGAAGTCGTCGACGGCGATCAGGAAGCCGTGCTCGCGGTACGCGGCCGCCGCCCGCGACATATCGTCGACGCTGCCGCCATGCGATTCGAGAATCTCCAGGATCACGCGCTCGGTGTCGAACCCCGAACTGCGCACGAGGGCGGCGAGCTGGTCGGCGTATCCATCGGCGATGAAGGTGGCGGGCAGGATGTTGAGGAATAGCCACGCATCGCCCGGCAGCGACCGGCACGCGTTGCCGAGATGCACGGCATGGCTCGCGCGGTCGAGCGCGCCTTCGTCGTTGGACGGCTTCGGCGCAAACATCACCACGGGCAGCACCAGCGTGCCGTCGTCCTGCTCGCCGCGCAGCAGCGCCTCGAACCCGACCTGCTTTTGATGCGACAGACTGTAGAGCGGCTGGAAGTGCGAGATCAGGTAAAAATCGTCCCACCGATACCGCCGCCCCGCGCCACCCTCGATGGCCTGCGCATCGGCCGCGAACGGCTGCAGCGCGTCGAGCGGCAGCGCGCGTGCGGCGCACACGCGGTTCCTGCCCGAGTGTTTCGCGCGCAGCAACGCTTCGTCTGCGCGGTCGAGCAGCACCATGATGCTTTCGCCGCGCCGATACTCGGCCACGCCGAAGCTCGCGGTCAGATTGCCGTCCGGGCGCTCGATCGCTTCGATCGCGCCGCGCAGGCGCTCGGCCAGGTTCAGTGCGCCGGCCAGGCCGTCGTGCAACAGCACGGCGAACTCCTCGCCGCCGATCCGGCTCACGCTGTCTTCCGTGGTGGTCTCGTCCTTCAGCACCTGGGCGACCCGGTGCAGCGCCCAGTCGCCGAGCGCATGGCCGAACCGGTCGTTCAAGGACTTGAAGTTGTCGATATCGACGAAGATCGCGCTGATGCGCGCTTCGGGCGCAAGCGCGCCGAGGCGGCGCTCCGCCTGCTTGACGAAGGCGCGGCGGTTTTGCAGGCCGGTCAGCGGATCGGTCGCGGCAAGCTGCGCGAGCTGGCTTTCGAGCAGGAAGTGATTGCGCCTGAAGCGGTAAAAGCCGAAGTGAAACACCATCGCAGCCGGCACGCCGATCGCCACGACCCACATCCACACGGCGATGTCGACGTCGTGCGCGAGCGGCTCGCCGAGCAGCAGCACGAAGGCCGCCGCATAGAAGAGCGCGCTGCCGGTGAAGAAGTGCGTCGGCGTGAGCCACAGCGGCGCCGCGCAAACCGGGATCACCACCAGCGCGGGCAGCACCCACAGCAGCGGCTGCGCGAGGCCGGCGGTGTTCAGCGCGAGGCCCGCCACCAGCACCTGCATGTACACGACGCCGATCGCGCCGAACACCCAGGTCGATTTCGCATTCGGAATCGCCAGCACCAGCAGCACGAGCACCAGCGCGCAGAGCAACCGGTAGGTGAGCGGCGCCGCCGGTCCGTCCACCAGATTGCGCGCGCCGACCATGCACAGGAACGCGACCACCGTGAATGCCATCGTCACCGTGGACAGTGGGCGCTGTTGCTCCAGCGAGCGCTCGTGAAAGCGATCGCGCAGACCGGGATCGGGCAGGTGCTGCGTTGAGGTGGCAGACATATCGAGGGTTATCAGCTGGTGGTTCCAGTTACTCCGCCAATGGTTATCGGCAAATGACTCGCGAATATTTATGCCTGCCGCGCAAATAGAGGTAAAAAATTCCGCGGATGCCCCCGTCGATGCCTGTTACGCCGCCGCCATCACGCGATTGCGGCCCGATTCCTTGGCGGCGTACAGTGCACCGTCGGCGCGCGCCATCAACTGGGCGAGCGACTCGGTGCGCCGATGCTGATCCACACCGACACTGAAGGTGTAGCGCAGTCCGCGCGGCAGGCAGGCCGGTGTGGTCGCGACGAGCCGGCCGCGCAGGCGTTCGAGCAGCGCGACCGCGTCGGCGGCGGTGGTCGCCGGGCACAGCACGCCGAACTCCTCGCCGCCCAGCCGGCCGAATACGTCGCCGTCCCGCAGGTTGTCCGCGACGAACGCCGCAAAGTGCACCAGCACCTGATCGCCGGCGGCGTGGCCGTAGGTATCGTTGACGGCCTTGAACGAATCGATGTCGATGATCGCCAACGTCAGCGGCGAGCGGGTCCGCAGCGACGCCTTGAGCAGCGCTTCGCCGATCGCAAGGAAAGCGCGGCGCGACAGCGCGCCCGTCAGGTCGTCGACGTTCGCGAGCCGCTCCAGCCGTTCGGCGAGGCGGTCGTGCGCCAGCATCACGACGCCGATCGACAGACACGGCGGCGCGAGAATGCCGAGCGCGAGAAAGATGATGTTGGAGGGGGTGACCTCCATGAGGCCGGTCTGCGTAAGGATGCCGAAGCCGTACATCACGCCGCGCGACGCATGCCCCGCGCACAGCAGCGTGGCCGCCACCGCGAGGAAGTAGTAGCTGTAGCGCGGCCGGTGCGACGGGCGGCCGCGCACCATCAGCGCGGCGAGCAGCGCATAGAGTCCCGCGTGATACACCGATACCAGTGCGACGCGTGCATTGAAGTCCGGCGCGGCGAAGGTCCAGTACGAAATGCCGATCAATACCGCGACGAGGCCCGCGTACGCCGCCCATGGCCGCGTGCGGCGGCCGAGAAAACGCAGGCAGCCTTCGATCACGAGCAATAGCGACATGGCCAGCAATTCGTTGGCCGCGACGAAGGTCAGCCAGCGCGACGCATGTCCCTGCAGCGCGAATGCGAGCAGCGCGACGATTGCGACCGCGTTGGCCGCGATCCAGTAGCCGACGCCGGGAATCGCCGCGCGCCATAACGACCCGAGCACGGCCATCGCCATCGCGCTGGATAAAACGGTGACCAGCAGAATACTGAGTGGATTGAGCATGGCAAGTGAATGACTCGAACGACGTGACAACGGCACGGACGCTTGTAACGCGTGCCCGCGCACGCGCTTCATACGCGTGATTAATACGCACCCTCCGCACACTCGTGCGCCATTGCATGCGCGCGGCGAGTCGTAGCGTATTCGTCAGCTTATACGGTCTGCGTAAAAATTACTGCACGCTATGGCGAAGCAAGATTTTGTAAGCTCCGCGACGGCGAATCCCCGCGTTGTCTGCAAAGCGTTGCATTTACCACGAAATGTCGATGTTAAAAGAACGGCGCAATGATCCGTTAATGCATCCGGAGCAGACGAATTCCAGGTGCCGCATAGGCCGTGGCACCGTGCGTCCTGCGATGGAATCAGCAAAAATTACGTAATCGCAATGCATCCATTACTCACGTTTTTGCGTATAAGCTGACGAATGGAAAGTGGCTAAAAGCTTATGTCTTAAGTAGACTTCCCCCGAATGTGTCGGACAGACTAGACAGCTTTGTGAAAGTCACTTATGGACGCGTGCAACGCGCGATTTTCCCGAACACTTTGATATCACCCGGCCGTCGCGTCCTTTGTGCGCATCGAAGCAACGGCCATTCCCCGGAAGCCATGGTCCCCATTCTCGATTACCTGCTGGAACGCCAGATCTCGCCACAGTGGCGCGGCATGCTGACCGCGCTCGCCTCCGAGTTCGAAACGCAGATCGGCCGCGACGAACTGCGGCAACTGATGCACCGCGTCGGCAGCCGGTTCGCGGCGGCGCATCCGCTGCCCGCCTGCGGATCGACGGCCGAGCTTGCGCACGCGTTGAATTTCTACTGGCAGGAGATGGATTGGGGCTATGTCGAACTGGCCGACGAAGCCGAGTCACTGCGCATCGTTCACTACTGTGCACCGCTGCAGGCATTCGGCGACGCCGCGCTGACATGGACCCCGGCGTTCCTCGAAGGCGTCTATCAGACGTGGTTGAGCGCGCTGGGCGCGCAAGGTCTGTCGGTCGCGCAAACGAGTGCGTACGGCGAGGACAGCGCGATCGAGTTTCGTCTGGGCCGTCATCCTGCATGAACGGCGTGAACGATGCGGCTCGCGGATCGAGCGAGCGCGACGGGTGCGACGGGTGCGCGTGTCAGGCACGCGCCGTGCCGCCCGCGGCCGGCGCGCCGGGCGAAGCAGCGCAACGACTCCGGGCACAAGACAGGGAAGCAACTCAGTCAAGCAGACGCGCCTGACCGGGGCGCGTGCAGTGCAGTGGCAGCGGCAAGAAGGGTTTAGCGCCGCAAGCAAGCAAGGATGGGGGGCAAGACAAGTCATGAACAAGACGGCGGCATTATGAGTTCATCGAGCGACATCGAAAAACTGTTCGATCATTTTGGCGGCGACGCCAACGCGTACCAGGAAATCGGCCGCGAAAACGAAGCACGTTCGGCGCGCACGCGTTGGCCGCTTCTGGTGACGCTGGATCTGACGCAACCGACGATTCCGGCGATCGGGCAAGCTCGGGAGGCGAGGCCGCAGGCGCCGCCGAGCGCCGCGGCGACGGCCGTCGATCGTCAGGACGCGACGCCCAAGGACGTCGCCGCGGTGACGCGCGCGAAGGCGCCGTTGTTCACGCGCTCGCATCGACGGGATATTCCGCCGGTGGTGGTGGCGGCCGCGCAGCCGGCTGCGCCGAGCGGCGCATCGCGGTTCGGCGCGCTTGAAGCGGAAGATGAAGGCACGGCGCGGGATGCGTCTGCTGGCGGAAGGCTTGGTGAGGCACAGCATGCAGCTTCGGCGTCGTCTGCGCCCGCTGCCGCCGCGACTGCGGCTTCACCTGTCGCTACGCCGGCCGGGCTTGCATCGCTCGCGGCCGTGTCGCACACCGCGCTGGCCACGCCGGTTGGCGGCGGGTCGCCCGCGTTCCTGTTGCGCACGCCTGCTACGCAAACGCCTTCTGCCGCGTCGACGTGGGCGCAAGCGCCGGCACCTGCATTCGCTCCCATGCAGCAATTCGCAACAGCACCTGCACCGGCATTCGCAGGCACTTACGCACCGGCAACCCCGGCCGCCCAACCCACCCCGCCCGCATCCATCCTCGGCAAACTCTTCGCCGCGCCCCGGCAACCCGCGCCGCCGCAAGCCGCCGCGCCCGCCAATGAATCCGCGCCGCTGCAATCGGTCTTCGACCGTCTGCGCGGCGCACCCGCTCCCACTCCCGCCATGCCGGCCGGCGCATCGCGCGCCGCCGCGCCCGGCGTCGCCAATTCATGGCTGGTCAACGGCCCGCGTCGCTCATGAAAGTCATTGCGGTGGTGTCCGCCAAGGGCGGGGTCGGCAAGACCACCCTCGCCGCCAATCTCGCTTCCGTGCTGGCCACCAGTGGCCGGCGCGTGATCGCCCTCGACCTCGACCCGCAGAACGCCCTGCGCCTGCACTTCGGCGTGCCGCTCGACAGCATCGACGGTCTGTCGCGCGCGACGCTCACCGGCGACCCGTGGCAAACCGTGATGTTCGACGGCGTCGACGGCGTGACCGTGCTGCCCTACGGTGCGGTGCTCGAAGACGACCGCCGCCGTTTCGAAGCGTATATCGACCAGGAACCGCGCTGGCTCGCGCAGTCGCTGCAGAATCTGCGGCTCGACGCGTCGGACATCGTCATCATCGACACGCCGCCGGGTTCCTCCGCTTACGTGCGCGCCGCGTTGTGCGCGGCCACCTTCGCGCTGAACGTGGTACTCGCCGACGCCGCCTCGTACGCGGCGATTCCGCAAATGGAGCGGCTGATCGCGACCTACGCGGCGCCGCGCGCCGAGTTCGGCGGTGACGGCTACGTGATCAACCAGATCGACCAGTCGCGCCAGTTGACCAAGGACGTGCTCAAGGTGCTGCGCCAGATGCTCGGCGCGAAGGTCTTTCCGGGCGTGATCCATCTGGACGAAGGCGTGAGCGAAGCGCTCGCGTGCGACACCACGCTGATCCACTACGATCCGCTCAGCCAGGCCGCCGCGGATTTCCGCGCGTGCGGCACATGGCTGATGGCGGCGCTCGACGCGATCGCCGTCTCGCCGAGGAACGTCGCATGAGCACGCAGGAATCGCCGGAATCACAGCAGGCGCCGGGCGGCGAAGGCGCCGAGCCGTCGCGCTTCGAGCGTTTCGTCGACGCCGGCTTCTGGAACAGCCGCATCGTCACCGTGTTCGTCACGGCGTTCGCGCTCGGCATGCTGTACTTCGTGTTCACGGTGCCGCTCGAGTTCTACCAGCAACTCGCGTTCGCGACCTGCTGCTTCCTCGTCGCGCTGCTGTTCCGCCGCCTGCAAGGCCGTTACGCGACGATGGTGATGATCATGCTGTCCGTGGTCACGTCGGGCCGCTACATGTACTGGCGGCTCACCGCGACCACCTACTGGGAGCATCCGCTCGATGCCGCGTGGGGCATGCTGCTGGTGTCCGCGGAAGTCTATTCGACCATCGTGCTGCTGCTCGGCTACTTCCAGACCGCCTGGCCGCTCAAGCGCACGCCGCTGCCGCTGCCCACCTCGCGCGGCGAGTGGCCGAGCGTCGACGTGCTCATTCCGACCTACAACGAGCCGCTGTCGGTGGTGAAGCCGACCATCTACGCCGCGCTCGCACTCGACTATCCGCCCGAGAAAATCTCGATCCACGTACTCGACGACGGCCGCCGTCCCGAGTTCAAGGCGTTCTGCGAGGAAGTCGGCGTCAACTGGACGATCCGCACGCACAACCGCCACGCGAAAGCCGGCAACATCAACGAAGCGCTAAAGATCACGAGCGGCGAGTACATCGCGATCTTCGACTGCGATCACATTCCGACCCGCTCGTTCCTGCAGGTCGGCCTCGGCTGGTTCCTGCGCGACAAGCTGCTGTCGATGTTGCAAACGCCGCACCACTTCTTCAACGCCGACCCGTTCGAGCGCAATCTCGGCACCTTCCGCAAGGTGCCGAACGAAGGCGAGCTGTTTTACGGGCTCGTGCAGGACGGCAACGACTTGTGGAACGCGACCTTCTTCTGCGGCTCGTGCGCCCTCCTGCGCCGGACCATGGTCGAAGAGATCGGCGGCATCGCCGTCGAGACCGTGACTGAAGACGCGCATACCGCGCTCAAGCTGCACCGCCTCGGCTACACCACCGCGTATCTGGCGGTTCCGCAAGCCGCGGGGCTCGCCACCGAAAGCCTGTCCGGCCACATCGGCCAGCGCATTCGCTGGGCGCGCGGCATGACGCAGATCTTCCGGATCGACAATCCGCTGACCGGCAAGGGCCTGAAGTTAGGCCAGCGGCTGTGCTATCTGAACGCGATGATGCACTTCTTCTACGGCATCCCGCGTCTCGTGTTCCTCACCGCGCCGCTGTCGTATCTGTTCTTCGGCGCGCACGTGATCGAAGCCGCCGCCAGCACGATCGCGATCTACGCGCTGCCGCACATGATGCACGCGAGCATCACCAACTCGCGCATGCAGCGCTCGTTTCGCCATTCGTTCTGGGCCGAAGTGTATGAATCGGTGCTGGCGTCGTACATCACCGCGCCGACGCTGCTCGCGCTGATCAACCCGAAGCTCGGCAAGTTCAACGTGACGGCCAAGGGCGGCCAGATCGAGAAGAACTATTTCGACTGGGCGATCTCGCGGCCGTATCTGTTCCTGCTGTTGCTGAACCTGATCGGCTTCTGCGTGGGCCTCGCGCACATCTATCTGAACTGGCACGTGCGCAGCGTGGTCGAGACCACCGTCCTGAATCTGGCGTGGACCACCTACAACATGCTGATTCTCGGCGCGAGCGTGGCCGCCGCGAGCGAGCGGCGCCAGATTCGCGCGGTGCACCGCGTGGCGATGAAGATGCCGGTGATGCTCAAGTTCTCGACCGGCCGCACGCTCGCCTGCGAAACCATCGACTACTCGGAAGGCGGCGTCGGCGTGGCGCTGCCGGCCGCGATCCAGGTGCCGATGCACGAGCGCGTTACGGTGTCGCTGTTTCGCGGCGACGAGGAATACGCGTTTCCCGCGAGCGTCGGCTTCACCGCGCCGGGGCGCGTGGGCCTGCGTTTCTCGGCGCTGACGCGCGAGCAGGAGTATGAGTTCGTCAAGACCACTTTCGCGCGCGCGGACGCGTGGACCGGCTGGGCCGAAGGCCGTCAGCAGGACACGCCGCTGCGCGGTCTGTCGCACGTGCTGAGGGTCGGCGCGCGCGGCATCGGCGGGCTGTTCGAACATCTTTATGCCGACCTTCGCAGTTCGATGAAAAGCCGTCCGGTGGACGTCAAGAAGCTAAAAACCAAAGATTGATCAATGGGCAACAGGATGGCGAAGGACAAGATCGAACGCTCGAAACACGAGCGCGGCAGGACCGGATTACACACGTTGGCAACGCGCCGCGTCGGACGCTCCGGCTCGCGACGGCTGATGCGCGGCCTCGCCTGCTGCCTCGCGTTGCAGACCGCGCTGGCCGCGCCGCTGGCGTCGGCGGCTGAAGTGGTCGCGGCGACTGGCGCAAGCGCCGCGCCGGCCACCGGCCAGGCCGCCGCGCGTGCCGCCACCGGCGTCGGCAGCGTGCCCGCCCCCAGCCCTGCCGTGCTCTTCGACCCGAACGCGATCCAGCAGCCGCAACTCGCCACGCCGACGCCCGCGCTCACCGCGGCCACGGTGAAGGCGTTGGGCGCCAGGACGCCGACCACCGCCGAACCCGGCACGCTAGTGCCGGGCGGCCGCCGCCAAACGCTGACCTTCGCCGACCTCGGCGCGCTCGACCCGCTGCAACTGCGTGGCACCGACGGCCAGAACGGCGTGGCGTTTTCCGTACGTGGCGACGAAGTGGTGACCGGCGCGGTGCTGCATCTGATCTACAGCTACTCGCCCGCGCTGCTCGCCAACCTTTCGCAGCTGAAGGTGCTGGTGAACGGCGAAGTCGCCGCCACGCTGCCCGTGCCGAAAGAACAGGCGGGCATGCTGGTCGCGCGCGACGTGTCGATCGATCCGCGCTTCATCACCGAATTCAACCACCTGAACGTGCAGTTGATCGGCCATTACACGACGAGCTGCGAAGACCCGGCGAATTCATCTCTGTGGGCCACGGTCAGCAATGCGAGCTCGCTCGACCTGACCTATGCGTCGCTCGCCAGCGCACCGGATCTGGCCGCGCTGCCGGCGCCGTTCTTCGACCGGCGCGACGTGCGCCGCCTCGAACTGCCGTTCGTGTTTGCGCAAAAGCCGGGCGCGGGCACGCTCGAAGCGGGCGGCATCGTCGCGTCGTGGTTCGGCGCGCTGGCCGGCTATCGCGGCGCGGTATTTCCCGCGCAACTGGACAATGCGCCGCTGTCGGGCAACGCCGTGGTATTCGCCACCGACGACCAGCGCCCCGCCGGCGTGACGCTGCCGGCGATCTCCGGCCCGACCATCGCGGTGGTGGATCGCGCGGCGCCCGCGCGCGGCAAGCTGCTGCTCGTGATGGGCCGCACCGAAGCCGAACTGAAGACCGCCGCGAAGTCGCTCGGCATCGGCCAGAACACGCTCTCCGGCCAGAGCGCGACGATCACGCAGCTGACCGAACTCACGCCGCGCGCGCCCTATGACGCGCCGAACTGGCTCGCGACCAACCGCCCGGTGCGTTTCGGCGAACTCGCCAATCCGCGCGACCTGACCGTGCCCGGCTACGACGCCGACGCCGTCCACATCAACATGCGCGTGCCGCCCGATCTGTTCATGTGGCACACACGCGGCGCGCCGCTGGACTTGCGCTACCGCTACACCGTGCGGCCGGCGCGCGACCGCTCGTCGCTGAACGTGAGCGTGAACAACGGCTTCGTGCAGGCGCTGCCTATTCCGGCCGAGTCCGCGTCGGTGTTCGAGTTGAGCCATTACTTCGGCCGCATCATGCCCGAGCGCACCGCCGAAGCGCGCCGCACCGTGCGCATTCCGCCGTTGCTGCTGACGCCGCGCGCACAACTGCGTCTGCATTTCTACTACGACATTCCGAACACCGGCGAATGTCATGGCCGCCTGCTCGACAACGTGGTCGGCGCGATCGATCCGAACTCGACCATCGACCTGTCGTCGTTCCCGCATTACATGGCGCTGCCCGATCTGGCCGCGTTCGCCAATAGCGGCTTCCCGTTCACGCGCATGGCGGACCTCTCCGAGACCGCCGTGATCCTGCCGAACGACGCCGGTTCGAGCGACTACAGCCTGTATCTGCTGACCATGGGCCGCATGGGTGAATCGACCGGCTACCCGGTGACGGGCGTGACGGTCGGCACAGCCGACGACGCTGACAAATATGCGAGCAAGGACCTGCTGATTTTCGGTGCGCCGGGCAAGCAGCCGCTGTTGCAGCGCTGGGCCAGGTCGATGCCGTTCTCGAGCGACGGCAACGCAAACACCTTCCGCCTCTCCGACATCGCCTTCTGGCTGCAGGACTGGTGGCATGGCGAACGCGGCGTCGAGCGCACACCGGCGCGCGCCGACCTGACGCTCGTGAGTTCGAACGGCGCCGCCTTGCTGACCGGCTTCGAGTCGCCGTTGCAGAAAAGCCGCAGCGCCGTCGCGCTGGTGAGCGCGGCCGGACAGTCTGACGCCGACCTCTCGAGCGCGCTGCTCGATGCCGACGTGCTGCCGAAGATTCAAGGCGCGATGGCCGTGATCCACGGCCGCGACGTCACCATCACGTCGAATGGCGATGCGTACTACGTCGGCCATCTGTCGCCGCAGGAGTATCTGCGCTGGGCGCTGTCCTCGCATCCGCTGCTGTTGATGCTGGGCGGCGTGCTTGCGGCGCTGATCATCGCAGGCCTCTTCTACCGGACGCTGCGCTCGATCGCCGCGCGCCGCCTGAAGGACTGACAGGACTGATATGCGGGTTCTTCGAATCAACCAGACAATGACCGTTGCGCTGACGCTCGCATTGGCGGCGTCGGCGAGTTTCGGCGGCATCGTGAAAGTCGCGCAGAGCAACGCCGCGCCGGGCGCATGCGGCGAATGGAGCGGCTATCGCACGTTCGTCGAACGCTTCGTACAGGCCGACGGCCGCGTGATCGACTTCTCGACGCCGGCTGAGCAGACCACCTCGGAAGGCCAGTCGTACGGGCTCTTCTTCGCGCTGGTCGCGAACGACCGAGCAACCTTCGACCGGCTGCTCGCCTGGACTCGCAGCAACCTCGCGGGCAATCAGTTCGACGTGCACAATTTGCGCCTGCCCGCCTGGCAATGGGGCAAGAAACCGGACGGCTCATACGGCGTGCTCGATCCGAATTCGGCGTCCGACTCTGACCTGTGGATCGCCTACGATCTGCTGCAAGCCGGCCGCCTGTGGGGCGACGCGAGCTACACGCAACTTGGCGAGGCGCTCGCCGCGCAGATCGCGCGTGAAGAGATCACCACGCTGCCGGGCGTCGGGCCGATGCTGCTGCCCGGACCGCAAGGCTTCAAAACCGCCGGCGTGACGCGTCTGAATCCGAGCTATCTGCCGTTGCCGGTGCTGCGCGGACTCGCGCACGCGTTGCCGGACGGTCCGTGGAGCAAGCTCGCGGACAGCGCCTACAAGTTCGTCAAGACCACCGCGCCGCAAGGTTTCGCACCCGACTGGGCGGCCTGGCAAAACGGCCAGTTCGTGGTCGATCCGAAGAACGGCGACGTCGGCAGCTACGACGCGATCCGCGTCTACCTGTGGGCCGGGCTGGCCGCGCCCGCCGATCCGCTCGCGAAGCCCTGGCTCGCGGCGCTCGGCGGCATGCGCGCGGAGGTCGCGCAAAACGGCTTCCCGCCGGAGAAAGTGTCGTCGACCACCGGCGCGGCCAGCGGCGAAGGCCCGCTCAGCTACTGGGGCGCGCTCGCACCGTACTTCAAGTCGCTCGGCGACGAGCACGGCCTCGGCCTCGCGCGCACGCATCTGGCCGCGCTCGACGTCGCCGTGCCGGGCCGCGAGCCGGTTTATTACGATCGTGTGCTGGGCCTGTTCGGCACGGGTTTCATCGACGGCCGTTACCGCTTCGACGCAAGCGGCCGCCTCGTGCCAAGCTGGAGAAACGCATGCGATTGAGCGCCCTCGCATTGTCATTGCGCTTCGCGCTGAGCATCACCGCGGTCTGCTGTGTGGCGACGGCCGCACCCGATGCATTGGCGCAGGCATCGAAAGATCCCTTGAGCGTGCTGATCGATCAGGGCAAGTACTGGCAGTCGCATCAACGCGGCGACCTCGCCGAGCAGGCGTGGCTGAAGGTCCTGCGTATCGATCCGAAGCAGCCCGACGCGCTGTTCGGCATGGGCATGGTGCTCGCCGACCGCAAGGACGGCGCCGGGGCGCAGCAATATCTCGCGCGCCTGAAGGCGGCCGCCCCGAACTATCCGAGTCTCGATGAACTGGGGCGGCGTCTGGGCGAGTCGAGCCCGCGCGACCAGACCGTCAACGACGCGCGGCGGCTCGCGCAAAGCGGTCAGAGCGCGAGCGCGGTGCAGGAATATCAACGCGCGCTGCAGGGCAAACCGGCGACGCCGCAATTGCAGCTCGAGTACTACCAGGCGCTGTCGGCCACGCCGCAAGGCTGGGATCAGGCGCGCCGCGGGCTCGAACAGCTCGCGCGCGACAACCCCGACGATCCGCGTTACGCGCTCGCCTACGCGCAGCATCTGACCTATCGCGACGTGACGCGCCGCGACGGTATCGCGCGGCTGCAAAAACTCTCGGGTGACGCCACGGTTGGCGCGGCGGCGAAAAAGAGCTGGCGTCAAGCGCTCTTGTGGCTCGATGCGCGGCCCTCCGACGCCGCGCTGTATCAGGCCTATCTGCAAACCGCGAGCGACGACGCTGCCGTCAAGGCGCGCTTCGATTCGATGGTGCAGCAGGACAGCACGGCGCGCGCGCGCTCGCAGGAAAACGCCGCCGTCGATGCGCGCGGCCGCGTGATCGCCGACGGCTTCGCCGCGCTCGAGCGCAACGACATCGCCACTGCGCGCGCGAAGTTTTCTTCGGTGCTCGCGAGCAGTCCGAACGATACCGATGCGCTCGGCGGCATGGGCATCGCCGCGTTGAAGCAGGAACACTTCGCCGAAGCGCGCAACTATCTGGAGCGCGCCTCGCGCGGCGGCAATCCGGCGCGCTGGAAAACCGCACTCGACAGCGCGACCTACTGGACCTACACCAGCGACGCGATCGGCGCGCGCAGCAACGGCGAGTTCGCGAAGGCGAAGGCGCTGTTCGAGCGGGCGATCGCGCTGAATCCGTCCGACGTCACCGCGCAGGTGCTGCTCGGCGAAATGCTGCTCGCGAACCATGACGCGGCCGGCGCGGAGCAGGCGTACCGGATGGCGCTGCGCCGCCAGGCCGACAACCCCGACGCGATTCGCGGGCTGGTTGGCGCACTCGCCGCGCAAGGGCGCGGCGACGAGGCGTTGCAGTTCGCCAATCGGCTGAACACCGAACAGCAATCGAAGGCAGGCGGCATCAACCGTCTGCGCGGCGAGGCGCAGGCCGCCCAGGCGCGCGCCGCCGAAGCGCGCGGCGATCTCGGCAGCGCGCGCAGCCTGTTCGAAGACGCGCTGCTGAACACGCCCGACGATCCCTGGCTGCGCCTCGACCTCGCGCGCATCTACGTGCGCCAGGGCGCGGTCGCGAACGCGCGCAGCATGATGGACGGCCTCCTCGCCGCCCATCCCGACATGACCGACGCGTTGTATGCGAGTGCGCTGCTGTCGGCGGAAACCCAGGACTGGAGCGCGGGTCTCGCGCAGCTCGACCGCATTGCGCTCGCGCAACGCACCGACGCGATGACCACCTTGCAGCACCGCCTGTGGGTGCATCAGCAGGCCGACATCGCGACGCGGCTCGCGCGCAACGGCCAGACCCAGCAGGCGCTCGCCACGCTGCGCGCCGCCGAGCCGGTGGCCGGCACCAGCCCCGAGCTGATCGGCGTGATCGCCGGCGCCTACCAGCAGGCGGGCGACCCGAACCGCGCGCTCGGCCTCGTGCGCGGCGCGATGAACGCGGCGCCCGGCAATACCGATCTGCTGCTGCAGTACGCGGGCATTCTGTCCGCGACAGGACAGGAAGCGGAACTCGGCATGGTGATGCGCCGGCTCGCGTCGATGCAGTTGACGCCGCAGCAGCGCACGGACTTCGGCAACCTGAATCTTGGCATCGTCATCAAGCAGGCCGATGCGGTACGTCAGCGCGGCGATCTCGCGAGCGCCTACGACGTGATCGCGCCGTGGCTCGCGGCGATGCCCGACAATCCGGATCTGCAGGCCGCGCTCGGCCGCCTCTATTCGAGCGCTGGCGACGATCGCAACGCGCTCGCGAGCTACCGCGTCGCACTGCAGCGCCGCCCCGACGACCTGAGCCTGCTGCAGGCGACGATCCCCGCTGCGGTCGGCGCAAAGCAGAATAGCTACGCCGAATCGCTCGCGAATCAGGCGCTCACCCTGGCGCCCAACGATCCCGCCGTGCTGGCGACGGTCGGCCGCATGTATCGCGCGCAAGGCAAGCTGTCGCTCGCGTCAACCTACTTGCAGCGCTCCCTCGTCGCGGCCAACACGCCGATGGGCACCGCCGCGCGCAACAATCCGGCGAGCAACGTGCCGCGCGGGTGGGAAACCGCGATGCGCCAGATCGGCGCGACGCCGCTGCCGGGTGTCAATCCGTTCGAAGGTAAAACGGTCGCGCCGAGCACCGCCGACAACACCGCGCCCGCCGGTGGCAGCTTCAATGCCGCACGCGCAACCAATCCGTATTCGCAGTCCTCCTTGCCGACGCAGACCGTGCCGAACTATCCGCCGCCCACGCAGCCCGCGCCTTATGCCGCGCCCTATACGGCGCCCGCCCAGCCTTATGCGCCGAATGGCGCGCCCGCCGCGCGGCCGTACGACGCGCCGCGCTCGGGCGCGGACGCGGGCGGCTATGGACAGGAGACCTACGGGTCGAGCCAGTCCGGCGCGCCATTGCAGCCTTATCCGGGGCAAGGGCAAGCGCAAACGCAATTGCCGCCGATGCAGCAGCCATACAACCCGGGTTATTCGCAGCAGGCGCCCTATCAGCCGCAGGCGCCGCAGCAGCCGCAATACGGCGCGCCGGATGGCTATGCCGCTACGCCATGGCCCATGTCACCGGCCTCGCGCCAGGCGCAGGACAATGCCGGGTCAGCACAACAACGGCCGTATGCCGCATCAACCGCGACCACGAGGCGCTCGACCAGCAAGAAGCAAAACACGTCGAAGACCGAGCGCAGCGCCCCCGCTTATGCGCAGCAGCAGCCCTATGCGCAGCAGCAGCCCTATGCGCAGCAGCAGCCCTATGCGCAGCAGCAGCCGTATGCACAGCAGCAGCCGTATTACGGCCAGCAGGCTTATCCGCAGCAACAGCAAGGCTACGCGCAGCAGCCTTATCAACCGTATCCGCCGCAGCAACAGGCGTATCCGAATCAGGGCTACTACGCGCAACAGCAGCCGTACATTCCGCAGCCGCCGACCGGCTACGCACAGCAGTACTACCCGCAGCAAGCGGGCGGCAATGGCGGCAACTACGCGGGCGCGAACGTCGCCAACACGCAGACGCTCGGCGTCGCCGAAGAACTGGCGCAGGTCAATCGCGAGCAGGCAAGCACGGTGTCGGGCGGCATCGTGTTCCGCAACCGCGCCGGCGAGGACGGCCTGTCCACGTTGAACGACATCGAAGCGCCGATCCAGGGGCGCATCAAGGCGGGCAACGGCCATGTCGTCGTGACCGCGACGCCCGTCACGCTCGATGCCGGCACCGCGTCCAACAACGTGTCGACGCTCGCGCGCTTCGGCGCGGGCCTCTCCGACAGCGCGTCGAATTCGGCGGCGAAGGCCGGCAACAACGTGTACGGCAACCAGACGGCAAGCGGCGTGGGCCTGTCGGTCGGCTACGAGGGCCGCAGCGTCAGCGGCGATATCGGCGTGACGCCGCTCGGTTTCCGCGAGACGAACATCGTGGGCGGTGCGCGGTACAACGGCGGCATCACCGACAAGGTCTCCTATTCGCTCGCCGTCGCGCGGCGCGCCGTCACCGACAGTCTGCTGTCGTATGCCGGCGCGCACGACGCGGGTTCCGGACTCGAATGGGGTGGTGTCACCTCGACCGGCGGCCTCGGCAGCCTCGCCTGGGACGACGGCACGAGCGGCCTGTACGTGAACGCTTCGTATCAGTACTACGGCGGCCACAACGTCGCGAGCAACAACTCGGTCAAGGGCGGCGGCGGGGTCTACACGCGCCTGCTGAAAGACGCCGACCAGACGTTGACGGTCGGCGTGAACACCACGCTGATGCGCTACAACAGGAACCTCTCGTACTTCACGTATGGCCAAGGCGGTTATTTCAGCCCGCAACAGTACGTGATCCTGAATTTGCCGGTGGAATGGACCGGACGCAATGGCCAGTTCACCTATGACCTCAAGGGGTCGATCGGCGTGCAGCACTATCGGCAGGACCCGTCGAATTACTTCCCGTTGAACGACGCCTCCCGCCGGCAGGGCGCGGCGGCGGACAATGCGGCGTCGATCGGCAGCGGCGTGGATAGCGGCGCGGTGTATCCCGGCCAGAGCAAGACGGGCGTGTCGTACTCGCTCAGCGCGGTCGGTGAATATCAGCTGGCGCCGCAGTTGGCGTTCGGCGCGACCGCGTCGCTCGGCAATGCGTATGAGTATCGCGAGTTCCTCGCCGCCGTCTATGTGCGCTACAGCTTCAGCAAGCAGACGGGCTTGCAGCCGTTCCCGCCGACGCCGCTCAGTTCGCCGTATCTGTCGTTGTCGAATTGAGGGGGGCGCGGGCAGTGACTTGCCGGGTGGCGGTGATCGTTGCAATGCCCAGCTATCCCGGCATTGCAAGATTCACCGGCCGCCAGCGGGCTGCCCCTCAGACCTTGACGACGGAAGCCTGATAAATCTCTTCGACGGCCTTTTCCAGCGTCGCGTCGAATTCACTGTCGCTCATCGGCTTCTTGAGGTCGTTGATCAACGCCCGCGAGAAGCTGGCGATCATGCCGTGATTGGAAGCTAGCCGCGCGCACGCATCGGTTCGCGAGTAGCCCCCCGACAGCGCAACGACCCGCGCCACTCGCGGATGCTCGATCAGCGGACGATAAAAGTCCGCGGTCTCGGGCAAAGTCAGCTTGAGCATGACGCGACTGCTCTGCGGCAACGCGTCGAGCCCCTTGCTCAGCTCCGCGCGCAGCGTGGCCTCGGCGCCCGCTTTGTCGGGACTCTTGATCGACACTTCGGGTTCGAGAATCGGCATCAGGCCGTGCGATTCGATCTGCGCCGCCCGTTCGAATTGCTGCCTCACGATCGCCGCGATACCGGCCGGTGAGTTCTCGTTGATGACCGAACGCATCTTCGTGCCGAAGACGCCGAGCTTCACCGCGCGCTCGAGCAGTGCGTCCAGTCCCGGTATCGGTTTCATCAGCTGGACGCCGTTGGCTTCGGCTTCCAGCCCCTTGTCGACCTTGAGGAACGGCACGACGCCACGCTCCTCCCACAGGAAGGCCGGCACCGGCTTGCCCTGCGCCTGACCATCCATGGTGGCTTCGAACAGGATCGCGCCGATGATCCTCGCGCCGGTAAAAGCAGGCGCGGTGATGATGCGCACGCGCATCTCGTGGATCAGTTTGAACATGCCGGCGGCGTCGCTGTAGGCGGTATCCGGAATGCCGTAGAGCCGCAACGCACCGGGCGTCGATCCGCCGCTCTGATCGAGGGCCGCGAAGAAGCCCTGCTTTTCACATACCTGCGCCATCATTCCGTCTTTAGCCATGAACACCTCTCTCTGTCGATAGCCGGATAACAGCCCGGTGAGTCCGGTCCGGGCCCGTTGAAATCTGCTCCATCAGGGTTCCGCCTGAACTGAAGGGCATAGCCGTATTCAAGCGCATCCGCTGAAGGCGCCGCAAGCCCTATCTACCCGTGTTCGTTCCTGCGTCGGCGCCGTTGCGTAGCCGCTGCCTGCGCCGTCGGGCGCGGACTATGCTCACGAAGATCAGCACGATGGCCAGCAACGTCAATTCGATCAGCGCGGGAATCTGGATAGGGTCATGGAACATGAGGGAAGCCTCCGCCACAAGGTCTGCTCATATTACGCCCGGCGGGCGTTGCTGTACGGCATCCGGTTCATGATTCGGCGTGGTTCGGCTTTGAAGCGGGCGAGCCGGGGCCTGCAAGGGCAGCGACACTTTCGGCAACTGCAAGCCTTTCGGGTGGCGTTATGCGCGGCAGCGCACAGAGTCGTTTGCATCGGCGGCCCTACCCTGCTGGATACCGCAGAAGCGCCTCCCTGGCTCCCCAGGACCCGCCTTTCCGCCTCCCCTTCGCCAGTCCCAGCTCCACCGGCAGTCGGGCCATTATCGGTCCAGCACCACGTCGACATCGGCACGCCGCGCCGCTCCGTGGAAAGTAGCGCTCTCGCCAACAGGTGCCGCCGATGCGTTTCCGATCCATCGCCCATGCATTGATTCTTGCCTGCGGATGCGCGGCCGCCGCCAATGCGCGCGCGGAGGATGCCGCCGGTGTCGTCAAGACCGTCAAGGGCGCGGTGCGCATCGAGCACGCGGGCGCAAGCGCGGGCGCGACGATCGGCACCGACGTGTACAGCAGCGACCGCATCGTGACCGGTCCTGAGTCGTCGGTCGGCATCACGCTGCGCGACACGACGTTGCTGTCCGCGGGCGCCAACACCACGCTCGAACTCAACCGGTTCGCGTTCGACAATACGACCCAGGCCGGCGTGCTCGACGCCAGCGTCAAACGCGGTTCGCTGGCCGTGATCTCCGGCAAGCTCGCCAAGGCGAATCCGGACGCGGTCCGCTTCAGCACGCCGACCACCACGCTGGGAGTGCGCGGCACCGAATTCATCATCGAAGTCGGCGAGAACGGGGGGAATGCGCGTTGACAGCCCTTATCCGATCTCACCGGCCAGCATCGCTATCGGCAACGCTGTTCGCCGCGGCATTCGTCATGCTGAGCTTCCTCAGCGGATGCAGCACGCCGCCGGACCGGATCGTTCTGTTGCCCGATCCCGAAGGCAAAGTCGGCGCGGTCATCGTGCACAGCGCCAACGCGGAGCAGACCATCGACACGGCCTACGCGGGCGTCGACGTGACGAAGAACGGCGCCATGGAAAAGACCATGGACAGTCGCTCCGGCGTGCAAGCCCGCTACGGCGAGCTGCTCGCCGCCCGGCCGCCGCGCCCGATGACCTTCACCCTGTTCTTCCTGTTCGACTCGGCAACCCAGTTGGCCCCGGAGTCGCCCGCCACGGTCGAAAAGCTGAAAGCCGTCCTCGCGAACTGGCCCGCGCCGCAGATCGTGGTGATCGGCCACACGGATCTGGCCGGCTCCCAGGAATTCAACGACAAGCTGTCGCTGCGGCGGGCCAAAAGCGCCGCGGCGTTTCTGGTCAAGGAGGGCATTCCCGCCGGGAAAATCGAAACGGCGGGCCGGGGCAAGCGCGAGCCGCTGGTCCCGACGGCGGATGGCGTACCCAATCGCATGAACCGGCGGGTCGTCATCACCATTCAATGACGCGCACGGGTCGTCGGCGCTGAGTCGCCCTTCCTTCGATGAAACGCTACTACGACCTCTGGCTCGCCCGCATCAAGTCTCTGCTGAAGGCGACGCAGGGGCGTCCGGTCGCGCTCGCGGTGCTGTTCGCGCTGAGCCTGCTCAACCTGGCGAGCGAATGGCCGAGCAACCTCGCGCGTCCGGCCTTCATCACCACGCTCGAGGAGACGCTGCCCGACTCGTTCAAATCCGCGCGGCAACTGCTGTTCGACCAGTACCAGCGTCACTACCCGCGCATGCCGGGCGCGCAGCCGGTGACGATCGTCGAAATCGACGAGGAGACGCTCGCCAGCGTCGGTCAATGGCCGTGGCCGCGCAACCGCCTCGCCGGTCTGATCGACGCGATCGCGGCACACAAGCCGCTCGCGATCGGTCTCGACATCTACATGCCGGAGCCGGATCAAACCTCGCCCGACATGGTGGCCGGCAATCTGCCGGAAACCGCCACGGCGCTTGCGGCCGCATTGCGTGCGCTGCCCAGCCACGACACGATTCTCGCCAGCTCGCTCCATGCCGCGCCGACCATCCTGGGCGCGGCCGCGCTCGATCATGCCGCCTTCGCCACCAGCATCGATCTGCATAGCGCGCCGATTCTCCTGCATGGCGCCGACCCGCTGCCCCGCGTACCGCGTTACGACTACGTGCTCGCCAGCCTGCCGCAATTGCAGGCCGCGGCGCACGGCCAGGCGATGCTGAGCGTCGCGCTCGAACAGGGCGTGGTCCGGCATATTCCGCTCATCATGGGTCTGCGCGACACGCTGGTCCCCGGTCTGCCGATGGAGATGCTGCGCGTCGCCACCGGTTCGGCGGCGCTCGATGTATCGACCAACGGTTCCGGCGTGCAGACGGTCGGGGTCGCCGACGTGCAGGTGCCCACGCAACCCGGCGGCGACATCTGGCTGCATTTCGCATCCATCCGTTCGACGCTGGACCGTTATGTGTCCGCGCGCGAGGTCCTCGACGGCAAGGTCGATGAGGACCGCATCCGCGACAAGCTCGTGCTGGTCGGATTGACCGGCGCCGGCGTGACCGACATGCGCACGACTCCGTTAGGAGAACTGGTGCCGGGCATCGAGATTCAGGCTCAGGTCATCGAGACCATCGTCGAGGGACGCTTCCTGCTGCGTCCCACGTGGCTCAAATGGACTGAGAGCGGGTTCATCATGGGCGTCGGCCTGCTGCTCATCTGGTATGTGCCGCGCAGGCAATCGCGGCTCGTGGGGATGGTACGGGCCGTGCCGAAGGCAGTCACGGTGCTGGGTCTGTGCCTGCATCTGCTGAATCTCCTATGCTGTTTCTATATTTTCATTCGCTTCGGACTGCTCGTCGATGCGGCCGCGATCTTCATCATCCTGTCCGCGGTGATGGGCTGCTTCCTCTCGCCCGCGTTGCTTCATCTCCAGGAACAAACCCGGATGGAAGCCGCCCTCACAGCAGCTCGATCAGACGATCAGGACGGCGCAGGCAAGGCGCCGGGCACTTGATTAGCACTCTTATGAAAGCTCGTTGTCAGCCTGGTGAGAATCGGTAAAATCCGCCATTGCTGGCCCTAAAGCGCGCATTTGCGTTACAGTACATCTGCGGTCGATCAGGCCGCGAGCCCGTTTCGATAATTTTCCAGGTTCTTCCACCGCGTTCTACGCAACGTGCGAGGTGACGGAAATGGCAGATGCGGAAAGTGTTCCGGTGAGCGCGCGTGCAGGTGCTCATGTCTCCCACAAGACAACCGGATGCGAGTTACGAAGAAAAATACAGGCCGCGTGTCACGCGATCGAAACCGGACTCTCGGACGACATCGCGCCATGCCCTATCTAGTCGCCTACTGCGGGCCGGCCGCGCTCCCCGCCGATCTGTGGTTTCGCTGGAACACCGACCCGCTGCTGCTCGCAGCGCTTGCCGTTTTCGCCTACCTCGTTGCGAGCGGCCGCAGCGCCGATGCGCGAGCGGGCTGGGCCGCGCTGGTGCTGATGGCCGTCGTGTTCGTCTCGCCACTGTGCGCGCTGTCGTCGGCCTTGTTCTCGGCGCGCGTGACCCATCACATCATTCTGATTGCGGCCGTCGCGCCCTTGCTCGCACGCGCGTTTGCGCTGCCGCGCCTCGGCTATCCGCCGCTCGTTCCCGTGGTCGCCGCACATGCGGTCATCGTGTGGCTCTGGCATGCGCCCGGTCCGTACACCTGGGGACTCGCCACGGTGCCCGCTTACTGGCTGATGCAAACCACGCTGCTCGGCAGCGCGTGGCTGATGTGGCGCAGCATCCTTGCGCCGACGCTGCAAACGGGCGCCGCCTTGATGGCGCTCGTCGCAACGGTCGGGCAAATGGGTCTGCTCGGCGCGTTGATCGTGTTCGCTCCGGCGCCGCTCTATGTCGTGCATTTCGCCAGCACCGCCGCGTGGGGACTCACCCCGCTTGCCGACCAGCAGCTTGCCGGACTGTTGATGTGGGTGCTGGCGATGATCCCTTATCTCGCAGCGGGACTTTGGCTCGCGTGGTCCAGCCTGCGCGTCAGAGAGCCCGCACTGTGACCACCCTGCTGAAGTTCATCCATCTGGGCGCGATCGCGATATGGTCAGGTGGCCTGATCGTGTTGCCCTACCTGTTCCGGCAACGCCACGCGTTGCCGCCCGGCTCGGATCTCGACCGTCTGCACCGCATCACGCGACTGGTCTACGTGGAGCTGACTTCGCCCGCCGCCTTCGTCGCGATTGCGAGCGGCACGGCGCTGATTTTCCTGCAGGCCACCTTCGTCGAATGGTTTTCTCTCAAGATGGTGCTGGTCGGCATCATGGCGATGCTGCATGTGGTGGCCGGCCTCGTGATGCTGCATCTGTTCCTGCCCGATGGGCATTTCGGCAAGCTGTCCTCGATCGCGCTGACGAGCGCCTATGTGGTCGTGATCGTCGCGATCATCTGGATCGTGCTCGCCAAGCCGCACCTCGACTCAAACCTGTTCGCCCCGCACCTGTTCGAGCCAGGCGGACTCGCCCGCTGGCTGCATCAGTCCTTCGGCGACACCAGAATGCCGACGCCATGATCGAACACGAGCTTGCCCCCATGCCAGCCGGCGAAGCCCGTCATCACCGAGGCGAGAGCCGACAGCGCAAGCCCGTGCGGAAGGATCTGCCCGGGATAGTAGAGACGCACGCCCCAGTTGGCGCCGGCGATGGCGACCAGCGTCATCGCGGCTACCGCGTGGGACCAGCTCGCTTCCCTCAGGCGGATGCCGCGCACGAGCAGAATCTCGCCGGTGCCGACGAGGCTCGCGCCCACGCCGCTCCAGAACGCGAAGCCGGCGGCCCACAGACCCGCCCTCACCCAGAACGGATCGCCCGACCACCAGTAGAGGACGTCGATGCCGAGCGTGGCGACCACGAACGCGATCGGGAAATGCACCATCATCACGTGAATCGGATGCCCGACGAAGGCGACGGCCGAACCCGCATCGAGCCGCAACAGTTCCAGCAACACCTCGCTCTTGCCGTTGGATCCGGCATGGTCTTTCTTTGCCATGGTCACAGTCCCTCGTGTCGAATGCGTGATCGTGCGAACCATCATAGCTGCTTGCGTGGACCGGTCCAAGCGGGATCGATGGCGGCTTTGGGCGCGGCGCTGTCGGGCTGCGCCGGCCCGCTGTCGACGCTCGCGCCGTCGGGCCCCGCGGCGGCGTCGATCGCCGGGCTGTGGTGGACGATGCTGGCGGGATCGGCCGTGCTGTTCGCGCTGGTGCTCGTGCTGTTCGCGCTGGTGATGCGGCGCCCGGGCTGGGGCTCGCAGGTGTCGCCCGCGCGCTGGATCGTGCTGGGCGGCCTCGTGCTGCCCGCCGTGATCCTGATCCCGCTGATCTGCTATGCGCTCCTTGCCGGCGAACGGCTGCTGCCGCTGCCGGGCCATGCGCCCGCGCGCGTCGACGCGATCGGCAAGCAATGGAGCTGGACCTTCCGCTATCCGGACCAGGGCGGTCTCGAAACCCATGACGTACTGCACCTGCCCGCGGGCACGCCGGTCGACATCGTCGTCACGAGCAAGGACGTCATACATTCGTTCTGGATACCGCGCTTCGCCGGCAAGATCGACGCGATACCCGGGCACGCCACGCGTCTGCGTGTGCAGGCCGATCAGCCCGGTCAGTACGAAGGGCAATGCAACCAGTTCTGCGGGCTGGGACACGCAGGAATGCACTTCACGGTGATCGTCGATCGTCCGGAAGACTTTGCCGCCGCCGTCAAGCAGGCGGCCGCCAACGGGGAGATAAAGAAATGAGTGTGCCCGTCGAGCCGCCGTCACAGGGCATGAACGCGTTGCGGCTGCATCGCCAGCTCGCCGCGATCTGGGCCACCGGACCCGGCGTGCAGCGCCTCGCCGCCGTGAACCATACGGTCCTCGGCATGCGCATGATGATCACGTCGTTCGTGTTCTTCGCGATCGCGGGCGTGCTCGGCATGCTCACGCGCGTGCAGCTCGCGACGCCGCACGCGGCCTTCATGGACGCCGAGACCTATAACCAGGTCTTCACGATGCACGGCTCGATGATGCTGTTCCTGTTCGCGATTCCGATGGTGGAGAGCTTCGCGGTCTACCTCACGCCGAAAATTCTCGGCGCGCGCGACTTCGCGTTCCCGCGCCTGACCGCGTACGGCTACTGGTGCTATCTGTTCGGCGGCACGATCCTCACGGTCTCGCTGATCATGCGCGCCGCGCCCGACGGCGGCTGGTTCATGTACACGCCGCTCAGCTCGAACGTCTACACGCCGGGCATCAACGCCGACGTGTGGCTGCTCGGCATTACCTTCGTGGAAATCTCCGCGCTCTCGCTCGCGATGGAAATCGTGGTGTCGATCCTGAAGATGCGCGCGCCCGGCATGTCGCTCGACCGCATGCCGATTTTCGCGTGGTACATCCTCGTCACCGCGATGATGATGATCGTCGCCTTTCCGCCTCTGATCCTCGGCTCGATCCTGCTCGAAGTGGAGCGCGCCTTCGGCCTGCCCTTCTTCGATCCACGGCGCGGCGGCGATCCGCTGCTGTGGCAGCACCTGTTCTGGCTGTTCGGCCACCCGGACGTGTACATCATCTTCCTGCCAATGGCGGGCGTGCTGTCGACCATCATCCCCGTGTTCGCGCGGCGGCCGCTGGTCGGCTACCGGGCCATCGTCGTCGCCATCATCGCGCTCGCGTTCCTGAGCTTCGGCATCTGGGTCCATCACATGTTCACGGTGGGCATTCCGCATCTGGCGCTCGCGTTCTTCTCGGCCGGCTCGGCGATCGTCGCGGTGCCGACCGCGATCCAGTTCTTCGCGTGGCTCGCGACGCTCTCGCACGGACGCCCGCGCTGGGACGTACCGATGCTGTACGTGTTCGGCTTCTTCTTCGTGTTCACGGCGGGCGGGCTGACCGGCGTGATGCTCGCGATGGTGCCGTTCGACTGGCAGGCGCACGACACTTACTTCGTCGTCGCCCACATGCACTACGTGGTGGCCGGCGCGCTCGCGTTTCCAATGCTCGCGGCGTTCTACTACTGGCTGCCGTTGCTGACCGGCCGCACCGCCGTGCACAAGCTGTCGCTGCCGGCGTTCTGGCTGGTGTTCATCGGCTTTAACATGACGTTCTTCATGATGCACCTGACCGGCCTGCTCGGCATGCCGCGGCGCATCTTCACCTATCGCGGCGACGAGGGGTGGAACTGGCTCAATCTGCTGTCGTCGGTGGGCAGCTTCGTGATGACGATCGGCTTCGCGCTAGTGGTGATCGACATCATCGTGCAGGTTCGCTACGGGCGGCGCGTGCGGCGCAATCCGTGGGATTCGACCACGCTGGAATGGGCGATGCCGATTCCGCCCGCACCGTACGCGTTCGCGTCGATCCCGCGCGTGGGCACGGAAACGGAGGACGTCGCGCCGGGCAAACTGGCGGCGCTGCTCGCGCGCGGCGACGGCTATCTCGGCTTCACGCGCAACGGCTGGCAGGAAACGCTCGGCGTGCATATGACTTCCGGCGAGCCTGAACAACTGATCGTACTGCCGCGCGCGACCTATCTGCCGCTCGTCACGGCCATCGTGACCTGCGTGGCGGTGCTGTCGATGCTGTTCGGGTTCTATCTGCTGTCGCTAAGCTTTGCGTTCGTGACCTTCGGTCTCTTCATCTACGCGGGCCAAAGTGCGGGTCACGCGCGCGATTACGGACCGCTTCCGGTGGGCCGCGGCGTCAGCGTGCCGCCGCATACCGAAGTGGCCGGCGCGCCGTCGTGGCTCGCGCTGATCTGCACGTTGGTCGCGAACGGCACGCTGTTCACGTCGCTCGTGTTCGGCACGTTCTATCTGTGGATCGCCGCGCCGAACTGGCCGGCCGCGGCGACCCCCGAGCCGAGCCGCCTGTTCGCGCTCGTGAGCGTCGTCGCGCTGGCCGTCGCGGCGGTGGCGGCGCGCGGGTCGCTGCGCGCGGCCGCGGCGGACCGTCACGCGCATCGCTGGATCAGCGTTGCCGCGCTGGCACTGGTCATCGCGATCGCCGCCGATGTCGCGCTGATCGCCGGCGTCATGCCGCATCCGCGTGAGCACGCGCTCGGCGCAACGGCGGCAGCGTTGCTGACGTATGTCGGCATTCACGCGGGCATCGGGCTTCTGTTTCTGATCAGCAATGTACTGCGCATCGGCGCCGGCTTCGTCTCGCCGCGACGGCTCACGGACCTGCGGCTCACGCGCTTGTGGCTCGACTACACGCTGACGACGGGCATCATTGCGCTGGTCCTCGTGCTCGCGCTGCCCTCGCTGGTCGCGATGCTGGGAGCACGGCCATGAACGGACGGCCGCTTGCGCCACGGCGTTTGTGGTGGCTCGCCGTGGGCTTCACCATCTGGTGCGTTGCGCTTGTGATCCTGTATGCGCTGCACGCGATCGGCTGCGCGTTCGGCTGGCCGAGCGGGCCGCTGCGTGTGAGCCTTGCCATCGTGTTGCTGCTGCATCTGGTCGCGATCGGCTGGCTGTGGCGCTATCGCGCGGCGGCCATGCGCGATCCGGGTCCCGAGCGCATCAGTACGTTCATGCATAGCGTCGTCATCTGGACTTTGATCGCGGCGCTGGTTGCCACGGTTATCACGTTTGGGCCCGCGCTCTTGCTGACTACTTGCATTTGAACGCGACGACCGGCGACGCTTGAAACAGCAGATGACGCAACAGCTCACGCGCTGGCCAGCGCTCTGGTTGGCGCTTCGGTCCGCCCGCCCCGCTTCACAGCCGCCATGCCGGCATGTCTGAATGCTCGAATAGAGAGGGATTTCATGCAGTATCGCGATCTCATGCGCAAGGCCATCTGGTCCGTCATCTATCTGCTGTTCATTCTTGCTCCGCTGTTCGCGCTGCTCGCGGGCAACCTGCCGCCAGCCCGCAATTTCGCCACCGAGTTTTCCGTCGCGCTCGGCTATTCCGGCCTCGCGATGATGGGGCTGCAATTCGGTCTCACCGCGCGCTTTCGCCATGTGACTGAGCCGTGGGGCGAGGACGTCATCTATCACTTTCACCGGCGTATTTCGCTGATGGCGGTCGGCCTCGTCGTCGCGCATCCGTTGATTCTGATCGCGATCCGCTCGCCGCAGCTCGCGCTGCCCGACTCGGTCTGGGACATTCCTTGGGGCGCGCGCTTCGCGGTGCTGTCGATCGGCTCGCTGATCCTTCTCGTGGTCATGGCGCTGTGGCGCAAACAGTTGAAGCTGCGCTACGAGCTCTGGCATCTGTCGCATATCGTGCTCGCGCTGATCGCGATTGCCGCCGGCATGCTGCATATGGTGGGCTGGGGCTTTTATCTGGTCGACCCGCTCAAGCGTACGTTGTGGGTCGGCATGACGATCTTCTGGATCGGCCTCCTGCTTTATGTGCGTCTGTTCAAGCCGCTGTTCATGCTGCGGCGTCCCTATCGCGTCACCGAGGTGCGCGCGGAACACGGCGACACCACGACGCTCGTGATGCAGCCGGAGGGGCACGCGGGCTTTCGCTTCAAGCCGGGCCAGTTCGGCTGGCTGACGTTGTGGGCGAGCCCGTTTCGCATTACCGGGCATCCGTTTTCGTTTTCATCGAGCGCGGAAGCCGCAGGCGGCCGCGTCGAAATGACGATCCGCAACCTCGGCGATTTCACGAGCGCCGTGAGAACGGTGACGGCCGGACAGCGCGTCTATCTCGACGGGCCGTATGGCGCTTTCACGATCGGCCATCCGACCGACATGCACGTGTTGATCGCAGGCGGCATCGGCATCACGCCGATGATGAGCATGATCCGCACGCTCGCCGATCGCGGCGACCGGCGCCCGCTGGTCCTTTTGTACGGCAGCAAGCACTGGGAGTCCATGACCTTCCGCGAGGAACTCGAGGCGCTGAAAACGCGGCTCGATCTGAAGGTCGTGTATGTACTGTCAGACCCGCCCGAAGGCTGGAGCGGCGAAAGCGGACGCATCAACGCCGAAGTGTTCAGGCGTCATCTGCCGCCCGAGTACGCCGAACACGAGTACTTCATCTGCGGGCCCGACGTGATGATGGATGCGATCGAAACCGCGCTGGGCGAGATGAAAGTGCCGCTCGCCCGCTACCATTCCGAGCGGTATAGCTTCGTCTGATTGTGGAGAGGTACGATGCGCCGACTGTTAGCTGATCGACTGGCCGTTGCCACGGGGGTGATCGTGGTGGTGCTGTCGCTGGTGTTTGCGCTGTTGCGGGTGGGTGCGGGGCATTAGTGGGTGAGGTGCGTGCGCGATGGCATCGCTTTTTGATTTATATCGGTTGGCAAGTGGCAAGAGTACGAGAGCCCGCTCTATTTCGCCAATACCGATTGTGTCTGCGTCCATACCATCAGAGCATGGGGGTGCCGGCTATCCGCGAGTGACAGCGTCCGACCTGTCCATGTGTGTTGTATCGCACCCCGTTCCGATACGAATGCGCGATGCGCTGTGTTTTTACACCCGACCAGCGAGCTCAACGCGCGCCGGCGGCGCGCATTTCCCGGTATTCCCGCCGCACGATGTCCATGAGTTCCGACACGGAAGTCAGCGCACTCTTTTGCTCATAGGTCACCCGACCTCGCTGCATCAGCATGATGCGATCGGCGATATCGAGCGTCTGCGCATAGTTGTGCATGATCATGATGATGGACAGGCCGCCCTTTTCCTTCAGGCGCATCAGCAGGTCGATGATAAGCCCCGCCTCGCGTGCGCCCATCGCGGCAAGCGGCTCGTCGAGCAATAAGATCTTCGCATTGGAATGCACGGCGCGCGCCACGGCGATGGCTTGACGCTGCCCGCCCGACAGGCGCTCCACAGGCAAATCCACCGAGGACACGTGCACCCCGATATCGTCGAGACATTGCGCTGCACGCTCGCGCATCTGCTTGTGGTCGAGCAGCCTGAACGGCCCGCGCCGCACGATCTCGCGGTTCAGGAACATGTTGTGGTAAATGCTCAGGGAATTGGCGAGCGCGAGATCCTGATACACACATTCGATGCCGAGCGAACGCGCATGATCGACCGAGCGCAGCAGCGTCTCGTGGCCGTCGATATAAAGCGTACCGCCTGTTGGCTGATGAAAGCCCGTGAGGATCTTGACGAGTGTGGACTTGCCCGCGCCATTGTCGCCGAGTATGCCGAGAATCTCGCCCTTGCCGAGCGTGAGCGAGACGCCGTCGAGCGCGGTCACCGCGCCGAAACGTTTGACGAGGCTCTCGCCGCGCAGCGCGAGCGGCGCAGCGGGCGCGGCCATCGCGCCGGAGGAGGTTTGCGATGGGTCCATTAGCGCCCTGCCTTGCGACGAATGCGCCCGACGTGGATATTGAAGATCATCGCCGCCAGGATCGCCGCGCCGAGAATGATGTTGAACGTGAACGCGTTGATGCCGATGAGCGTGAAGCCGTCGTTGAGAATGCCGAGCACCGCCGCGCCGATAAGGCCGCCCACGATGGTGCCCGACCCGCCCGTGAGCGGCGTGCCGCCGATCACGGCGGCGGCCACGGCAAGGAACATGATCTGGTTGCCGCCCGCCTGCGGATCGATCGAGGTAATGCGAAAGGCTTCGAGCATGCCGGTGAAGCCCGCCAGCACCGCCGCGAGGATAAAGTTGCCGAGGCGCAGCCGGTTCACCTGAATGCCAGCCTCGCTCGCGCCGATTGGATTCGCGCCCGCGGCCTGCGTATGCAAGCCCCATCGGGTATGGCGCAAAAGCACGTGCATCGCGAAAGCGATCGCCACGGTCCAGATGATCTCGCTGTAGCCCCATCCACCCATGAACGCCGAGAACGTAGGCGATCCCGGTGCGGGCGCGGGCGTGCCACGCGAAACGGTGAGCGTGATGCCGTTGATGAGAAACAGCGTGCCGAGCGTGGTCACGAACGAGGGCAACCGCAGCCACACCGTCACGGCGCCGTTCACGAAACCGACGATCGCCGCGGCCACGAGCCCCGCGATTACGGCGAGCCACATGGGCGCGCCTGCGTCGTTGGCAAACACCATCATGAACGGCGCGAATGCGAACACCATCCCCGCCGATAGATCGATGTCGCCGCCGATCATCAACATGATTTCGCCAAACGCGA
This sequence comes from Paraburkholderia sp. RAU2J, assembly GCF_003634845.1. Lineage (NCBI taxonomy): Bacteria > Pseudomonadati > Pseudomonadota > Betaproteobacteria > Burkholderiales > Burkholderiaceae > Paraburkholderia > Paraburkholderia sp. RAU2J. The sequence goes on along the minus strand of NZ_RBXG01000002.1, from coordinate 1,231,099 downwards.
TGATCGCCACCGGCGCGATGAATTGCGACAGGTTGACGAGGCTCGCGTTGGTGAGCAGAAAATCGTGATTGGCGAATTCAAAGTAGGCGGCCAGCAGCACGGCCACGAGCAGAATGCGCAGCTCGGCCGACCAGTGCGACGCGAATGAAACCGCCGCGCGCCGGGGCGCACGGGCCGCTTCGATCTTGCTGGTTTCGTTCACTGTATCCATCACGACCTGATTGCGCCGCTCATCGGAACGATTTGCGGCTTGTTGGTCTTGCCTTCGTAGCGCGTCGAGGTATTCAGGTAGGGCTCGACGGTCTCCTTCGTCACGAATTTCAAGCCCGTGTTGATGTCGGCCGGCCCGACCAGCCCGCCCGAGGAGAGGAACACGAACGCTTCCATCACCGTGTAGAAACCCTGCACGTAGGGCTGCTGATCGATGGTGAAGTCGAGGAAGCCTTCATGGATGAGCTGGATCGTGCTCGGCAGCAGGTCGAAGCCGCCACCGTGCACGCCTTTCGAGGGGAGGTTCGATTCCTTCATCACCTGCGCGACACCCTGCGTGCTGCCCGCATCGACGGCGAACATGCCCTTCAGGTCCTGGTGGCCCAGATAGAACGACTTGATTTTCGAAAGCTCCTCGTTGACGGTCGCGCCCGTCGCCACGGTCTGGATGTCGATCTTCTTGCCGGACTTCTTGATGGCGTCGCTCGCACCATCCAGGCGCGGCTGGATATTGAGCTGCCCCGGCGTCGCGATGAAAAGCGCGACCATGCCGCTGTCGATGAGGCTCACGATGCGCTCGCCCATCTGGTAACCGGAGAGATACAGGTCCTGGCCGATATAGGCGAGGCGCGGGTTCTTTTTGCCGCGCGGCGCGTCGGCGTTATAAGCGAACACCGGAATGCCGGCGTCGAGCGCGGCCTGGATCGGCTTGTCGAAGGCGCCCGGATCGACGATCGGCACGGCGATGGCGTCGGCCTTCGCGGCAATGGCCGAGTTCACGGCGCGGACCATCTCGCCCGCGTCCGACGTGGCCGAGCCGGTCCACTGATAACCCATGCTGAGCAGCGAGCACGCGTCCTGAATGCCGTACTGCGTGGGAACGAAGAACGGGTTCGTGGTGACGTGATTGACGAACACGATCTTCCACTTCTTGTGGGCGGGAAATGCCGCCTCCGCCGCCTGCGCAGTGCCGACCAGCCCGCCCGCGCCGCCTAGCGCGCCCATCAGCGAAAGCGCCGCGCCTAATCCCGTGCCCTGCATGAGCCCGCGCCGCGCCGCGCTGAAACCGTTACGGTGCTGTTCCTCGTCGTCATCCCGTTGCTGTGCCATGTCGTTCTCCGGTTCTCTTCTTCGTTCGTTGATGCGCTCGACGTTGAGTCGATCGCGTGCAGATGCTTGACGGCACCGGGAGTGCGCTGGGTAGCGCGGGGCTGAGGCGTGGAAATGTGCAACCCCGATTCGAAAGCGCTCGATACGCGCCGTACGGTACCGAAAAAATGGTAGTGCAGCGCGGTTGTACCTCCTAATCCATGTATACCCCTAACTAGTCCGACTATTGGGACGCCCGGCTGACGGACCACCAGGCCAGGATACTCGACAAAGCCGATAGGGGCGTCGTAAGGTCGACGAATCAGCCGGGCAAAGATTGCTTCGCCGAGGTTGCGCTGTCGGCTGCGGGTAAGGATTTCGAAATTATTATTACCGCGCCTGGCGCCCGGCAAAATGACATTCAGTGGGTGTTCCACGAAACCGGGCTGGCCGTGCAGGTATCGGAAAGGCTAGGAAACGGATGGGGTGTGGGAGGACTGCTTCGGGAAGGGGGAGCTGCGTCTGTCTCCGCCCAGCGCAGATAGTGGGAACGGGCTGGGCAGCGGCATGTGATTTACCTTGCCGCGATAACACGACTCATCGCTCAATTACCCTGCGCCATCAATGCGCGGAACAGCGCCTGGTGATCAAACGGCTTCTGACAGCGCGGGTAATGACGGTACGGCTGAGCGACCGCGTCAGCGCCATATCCCGTGGCAAACACGAACCGGATACGACGCGACGCGAGCGCGTCCGCCACCGCATACGACTTCTCGCCGTTCAGGTCGACGTCGAGGATCGCGGCGTCGATATGCTCCTTGCCTTCTTCGATCAGCATGACCGCTTCCTGCGCGCGGGAGACCGGGCCGACGACGCTCGCCCCCGCCTCTTCAAGCAGGCTGGACAGCGCGAGCGCCACCAGGTAGTCGTCTTCGACCACCATCACCCTTTGATCCTGTAGCTGTTTTTCCAAGCGGGGCATCTGCCGCCTTTCCTATGGAGAACTGCTGTCGTGCGAGCGGACCGACGGCAACGGTATCTCGATGTGGCACGTCACGCCGTCCGGGCTGAACACCAGTTCGGTGTTCGCCTGAAGCGTGAACTTCAATGCCTTCTCGATCAGTTGCCGGCCGAAGCCGGTTTTGGACGCATCCGGCGTTGTTCGCAAGCCGCTTTCAATCCAGTCGATCACGAGTGCTCCGCCTCCCGCCGCTCCCGGTCGAACATGCCAGTTCAACGCGAGTCGCGCCTCCCTGTCCTTCAGTGCGCCGTACTTGATCGCATTCGTTGCCAGTTCGTGCAGCACGAGCGCTATCGTTTGTACGCTGCGAAACGATAGCGGCACGGCCGGACCATTCACGGTAATCCGGTCACCGTCTGTTACGCCGAGCGCATCGAATTCCAGCCGCACAATATCGCTGAGATCGATCAGATTCCCGTTCGCTTCGCCGATGAGACCCTGAAGGCGCCCCAGCGCGGCCAGAGGGGTCGCGAACGTCTCGAGGGCGGGATCGTCCGCGAGCGTCTGTTGCGCGATCGACTGGATGACGGCCAGCAGGTTGCGCGTACGATGTTGCAATGGCCGCGCCGCTACTCCGTTTCGCTGTCGTCAGTGTCCGCATTGGCGTTCACCGTTTCCTGATTCATGGCGGCGGCCGCCAGCGTCGTGGCGAGTTCCGGATGAGCCTCTTTCCGCTCGCTGTAGCGGTCGGTCAGGTAGTCCGAACGGTCTCGCACCAACAGCGTGAACTTGTACAGTTCTTCCATTACGTCGAGGACGCGATCGTAATAGGCCGACGGTTTCATCCGGCCACTGTCGTCGAACTCCTGGTACGCTTTCGCCACCGAAGACTGATTCGGGATGGTCACCATCCGCATCCACCGGCCGAGAATGCGTAGCGCGTTCACAGCGTTGAACGATTGTGATCCACCGCACACCTGCATCACCGCGAGCGTGCGACCTTGCGTGGGGCGAACGCCGCCGCTTTCGAGCGGTAGCCAATCGATCTGGTTCTTGAATACCGCCGTCAACGTTCCGTGACGCTCCGGGCTGCACCATACGTGCCCTTCCGACCACTCCGAAAGTTTGCGCAGTTCGACCACCTTCGGATGATCGGCCGGCACGCTATCCACGAGCGGCAAGCCGTGCGGATCGAAGACACGTGTGTCCGCGCCGAAATGGCGCAGGATGCGTTCGGCTTCGAGCGTGAGAAGCCGGCTGTACGACGTAGGGCGCAACGAGCCATAGAGCAGCAGAATTCGTGGAGCGTGTGAAGACACCGTACGTGGTTCGAGCTTCTGCACATCCGGTGTGTCGAGGTGCGCAGCGCTGACGTTGGGAAGGTCCTGCATCATTAGATGCATCCTCCTTCCTTCGCTATCGACGACCTGCTCGCCGTCCTCCTTCGTGAACGCGCCCTTCTGCCCGGTGGGCAGGATATCGAGTACTACCTCGGAGGGCCGGCACAGACGTACGCCCAGCGGCGTGACAACGAACGGGCGGTTGATGAGGATCGGGTATCGCACCATGGCGTCGAGCAACTGCTCATCGCGCAGGGAGGGATCGCCCAGGCCGAGCTCCATGTGCGGAGTGCCCTTTTCACGCAGCGCGGCGCGAACCGTGAGACCGGCACGGGCGATCAACTCCTGTAACGTGTCCCGCGCCGGCGGCGTTTTGAGGTATTCGATAACCTCGGGCTCGACACCGGCATGACGGATCAAGGCCAAGGTGTTGCGCGACGTGCCGCACTCCGGGTTGTGATAGATCGTGACGCTCATATCTTATGTCCTCAAACGCTGTGTTTGGCTTCGTACCAGCTAGCGCTAGCGCCTTGCCTGAATGGAAACCGTACGGGCTGACTGCGGCAGCGGCCGCGAATGTGGAGTCGCAAGGCATCTACTTCATTGGCTGTTTCCACCGCAATCGGCGAGGCCGCTCGCGGCACACGCAGCGCCGTCGCAGCAGTTCTCCGTCAGGAAACCAATCAGCCCAGTCATCGCATCGAAGTTAGCTGTGTAGATGACGAATCGTCCGTCCTGGCGCGGCTTCACCAGCTCCGCGTGCGACAGATCCTTCAGGTGGAACGACAAGCCCGAGGGGGAAAGCCCGAGCTGCTGCGCGATCTCGCCAGCCGCCATGCCATCCGGACCGGCAACGACCAGCAGACGGAAAATCGCCAGCCGCGATTCATGGGCGAGCGCGCTCAGTGCGCGTACAACGAGATTCGAGTCCATGGACGCAACGATAGCCCATTGGTTTTTATATTTCAACGAATATTGAAATAACAGCGGGGCGCCGACTGCTGGCGCTTTAGGCGACGGCACGATCTGCTCATTCGCTGTGACTTCCGACTCGTAGACCCTGCGCGTCATGTAGCGCATGACGTAGAAGCTACGGCATGGTCGAGAATTCCCCGCGTCAGAAGACTTAAGCCCACCAGGAACCAACGCGTACAGACCATAAAAAAACCGCCCGACATGGTCGGACGGTTCTTCTGCCTACGCGCGCCGCAAAGCGGCGAAAAATTACTGCCCAGGCGAACCAATTGACGCAGGTTTAAGCGGCTCGGCGATGCCGCCGTGCACGCCAACCACTGCATCGACATAGTTTGGCGCTGTTGTCGAAATGGTATCCCACACTGCGGACACCTTCGCACTGCCGCCGACGAAGACGGCACCAGCATGATTTCCGGCGGCAACGAGGCTGGCATCCGCACCCGAGGCCGTTGCAATCGCTTTCGTCGTGCCGTCTCCCTGCATTGCGCCGAGCGCCGCGCCGTAGTTCATTGCAGCCGCGACATTGCCGTTCGCGTCATAGACGATCACCGCATCGCCTTTACCCAAACCGATCGGATTCGCTGCGTCGCTATTGACGTTCAACATCGCCACGACCGGCACCGTGCCAGCGAGGCCCCAGGTTGTACGGAACGTATTTTCATCCGTTCCGGGCACACCGGGGACAACGACCAGATGTTCACCCGGTGCAAGCATCGTCCCGGCCACGAATGCCGCGCTATTGTTGGCATCGTTGACGTCAGCATGACTGTCGCCCCACTTCCAGCCCGTCAGATCGATTGCCGTGCTGCCGTAGTTATAGATTTCAAAGAAATCCTGGCCCCCGTCTGCATTCGAGTTCACCTCCGAGATCAGCACGGTCGGCGCCGGAGCACCTGTTGCTGCAGTCGTGAAGCTCTGCGTCGTGCCCGCATAGGCGTTGCCGTACAGGTCGGTGATAACGCCGCTGGCCAGTTTTACGGTGTAGCGAGAACTAGCCTGCAACGGCGTCGTCAAGGTGATGCTGACCCGCGTGCCGTTGAATTTGACCTGGGTCGTGTCGTCCACGGACACATTGCGCGTATCGGAGCCGTTGCTGATAACGATATTACCCGTGCCCGCCTGTACGACTTCGTCGAACGACAATGTCATGTGGTTGCCGATGATGCCTGTCGCGCCATCGACCGGCGCCGTGCTGGTCAATGTTGGCGCTGTGTGGTCAACGGTACCCACCGCCTTGAACGAGAATGCCGACAGGTCGGACACGGCGGCGGTATCGCCCCCCGCTGCCGTCTTGATCGCGCCCGTTGGGTACGTGATGTGGTAGGTGGTGCCGGCAACCATGTAGAACTTCGGATGAATCTTCACCACATTACCGCTGAACGATACTTGCGATGCGTCGCTCACAGGAATCGACCGCGTATCGTCCGCGCCGTTAGTGAGAACGATATTGCCCGCACCCGCCTTCACCGATTGATCGAACGTGAGGTAGAGGTTGCTGCCAATGCCGACATTGCTTGTGCTGGTGGTCGGCTTGAAGACGGTCAGCCCCGGCAGGCTCGGCCCTGCGGCCTGTTCACCGACCGCATAAATGGTGCCGTCCGTGTCCATCGTCACACCCTCGTTCTGGGCAGTGGCACTCATATACAAGCTGCTCAGCAGATTGCCGGTACGATCCATCTTGACGATCTTGCCATCCGGCGCGCCGATGATGATGACGTCATCGTAATCCGGCGCCTTGGTCGGTGCGATATTCGACAACGAGAAAACGTCATTGAACGCGGAAAGGCCCGTTCTGGCCGCGTCGAAAAGCACCGGCGGATTATCTGTCGACGGCAGGATGGGCGAGCCGTCCGATGCCGTCGCCGACCCGCCTGCAAAGTTGATTGCGGCCTGGAAGATGCTGGTGGGCTGCGACTGGCGCACGGCAATGTAGCCGCCTGTTCTGGTATCGAAAGTCACGCCCTCGATACCGACGTTGGCCACCGTCGTACCCAGTTTGACGGACTGTACATCTGCTCGGCGCAGCGTTCCGCCCGCAACGTAAGTGAACAGATCGACTTGACGCAGACGCTCTTCCACCAATACGAACTTGCCGCCGCCGACATAGGTGATGCCTTCGGTGTCCTCGAAATCGCCGGCATTGAGCGTCATGGAATCGATCACGTGACCATCGCTCTTTGCAACCTGCACGACCGCGGTCGCACCGTCGCCGACGACATACAGCGAATCGGTATCCTTGTCATAGGTTACGCCGGATGCCTCCGCATTCAACAGATTGGTGCCGGACGTGGCGTACTGCAGAGGAAACATTGCTGTCTGCGTGTAGCTATTCAAATCGTAGGTGCTTTGCGGATCGCTGAATGCGAGCGCAGGAATTTTGCTATCCATTACGGGCACAGCATTGCCGCTATTGCCACTATTGCCGCCAGCAGTGCTGCTGCCATTGTCGCCCACGCCCCCGCCACATGCACTAAGACCGGCTGCGAGAATCGCAGAAATTAAGAGTTCTTTTTTCACGGTACGGTAACAAATTGAAAGGTTTTAAGAATTCGCGACCATATCGGGCTTTTGTTGCATCTTCATGATGGGTTTGTTGCATGTAGCCCTTTTCGGTGTACGGGTAAATGGTGACCGCGACCAGGTCTCTCCTACTATCTCGGCTGGACCGATCACGACGGAGCCGTCTATGCCCACTACCCCAGCATTGTCATCCCAGCCTTGCGCCGATGCGGCGCTCGCCGAGCGCGTCGATGCGGTGCTCTCCCGCGCGCTCGACGCACAACGCCTCGTCGGCGCGGTCGTGCTGATCGCGCGCGAGGGACAGCTCGTCTATCACCGCGCGGGCGGATTCGCCGACCGCGAAGCACGCGCACCGATGCGCGAGGACACGCTGTTCAGGCTCGCGTCGGTGACGAAGCCGATCGTCTCGACGGCCGCAATGGTGCTCGTGTCGCAACGCAAACTGTCGCTCGACGATGACGTCACCCGCTGGCTGCCCGATTTCCGCCCGACCCTTCCCGACGGCCGGGTACCGGCGATCACAGTGCGGCAGCTGCTCACGCATACGGCGGGCCTTGGCTACCGCTTTGCGGAAACCGACGCGAACGGCCCCTATGCGCGCGCGGGGGTGTCGGACGGGCTCGACGGCGCGGCCATCACGCTCGGCGAAAACGTACGCCGGATCGCGAGCGCGCCGCTGCTGTATGCACCGGGGACGAGCTGGACCTATTCAGTCGCGCTCGATGTGACCGGTGCGCTGATCGAAGCTGTCTGTGGGATGCCCCTCGCCGAGGCGGTCGATGCACTCGTGCTGCGTCCGCTGGGCGTTCGCGACACGGCGTTCGTTGCGCTCGATCCCGCGCGGCTCGCGACACCGTACGTGAACGATACGCCGCAGCCGCACCGGCTCGAGGAGAACGAGACTGCACGTGCAGTCGAAGGAATTGTCGGTGTCACGTACTCGCCGGCGCGCGCGCTCGACGCGCATGCTTTTGCGTCGGGCGGTGCGGGGATGGTAGGCCGCGCGAGCGACGTGCTGCATGTGCTCGACACGCTGCGCGCGGGTGGCGGTGCGTTGCTGCCTGCCGCCCTCGTGGACGAGATGGGAAGCGTGCAGACTGGCACCCTCGATTTGCCGGATCGGCCGGGCGTCGGCTTCGGGATCGGCTTTTCGGTGCTGCGCGATCCACGCGCGGCGGCGTCGCCGGAGTCGCCTGGCACGTGGCGCTGGGGCGGTGTCTACGGTCACTCGTGGTTCGTCGACCGCGCGCGCGGGCTAACTGTCGTGTCGCTGTCGAACACGCTTTACGAAGGTATGAACGGCCAATACACAATCGATCTGCGCGACGCCGTTTACGGCGTCAGGTGACGACGTGCTGATACCGTCGAAGACCGCCTCAAATCCATTGGTCGTTCTGGACGGTACGCTCGCTCGTCGCACCGTCGCCGGTGTTCACCACGCCTTGCGGCTCGATCAGCAGCAGCTTGACTTCCGAGTTTGCACGCGGCTTGTGCTCGACGCCCTTCGGCACCACCGCCATCTGCCCGGCGCGCAGCACGATCGAACCGTCGCCCGATGGTGCCCCCCGGAAATCGATACGCAACTCACCTTCGAGGACGATGAACGTTTCGTCGGTATCGGCATGCCGGTGCCACTGAAATTCGCCTTCGACCTTCACGACCTTGAATTGATAGTCGTTCATTTCAGCGACGACGCGCGGTTGCCAGTGACCGTCGATCTGCGCGATCTTGCCGGTCAGATCGATGGTCTGGCACTGCCCACGGTCGACGGGCGCAGTGCGGTTGTTCGAGGATTGAGACATCGTTCTCTCCGTTCAAAGGTTGACGCGTTGAGAATACGCATGCTGCTTGCGGCTGTATTGAACGATCGTGGGCGTTTTCAGCCGCGCTGGATGCCGCCCGCGACCCGGAGCCAGCGCCCCGGCGTCAGCCCGAATGTCTTCGAGAAGTGTCGCGTCATGTGGCTTTGATCGGCAAAGCCAGCACTCGCGGCAGCATGGGCGAGCGAGGTGCCGGCGAGCAACATGCGGCGCACCGCATCGAGGCGCCGCATCGTCAGATAACGGTATGGGCTCGTACCGTAGAACGTGCGAAAGTCGTGCGACAGGCTCCAGCGATCGCGGCCCGTCGCCGCTTCGAGTTCGTCGAGCGTGACGATGCGCGCGCAGTTCACGTGCAGATAGTCGCGTGCGCGGCGCGCCGCGAGGAAGTCGCCTTTCGAGCGCCGTGCGGGCACGCCGGCAACGGCGGCAAGCGCGTGCGCCACTTCGGCGAGCGCATCGCTCTGTTCGAGCGGCTCGAGCGTATAGCCGACGTGTTGCAGCAACGTCGCGGTTGCCGCTGCAAGGCGCGCATCGGTCGTCACGCCACCTTCGAGGAACGGCAGCGCACGTCCGCCGAGCACCTCCTGAAAGATGGCGGGCTCGATGTAGATCATCCGGTATTGAAATCCTTCGGCGGTGCCCGCCTGACCATCGTGAGGCTCGTCGGGATGCAGCACGAGCGTGTTGCCGGGCAGGCTGTTTCGCTGGCTGCGCCGATAGCTGAAACTCTGCACGCCGGCGAGCGTGCGGCCAATCGCATAGGTGTCGTGGCGGTGCATGGCATATGCACGGCCGTGAAACCAGGCTTCGATGCGCTCGACGCCTTCGATCGGCTCGGCATGCTTTACCCAGTCGGCGTGCAAAACCGGTGTTTGTCGGCTCATGATGGATGACCCTGGATGACCTGACGTGTTGCGGGCCCCTTGTTTTTCAATAACCAACAAGAGATCGTGACGTGTTGGAATCGAGCCCACATGCCGCATAGCTCGACTCGCTGCCGCAGCAGAGGCGAAATCAAAATATTCAACTTAAACAGCATGTTACGTGTGCGCCGTGTGCTCGATGCGGGTTTGGCACAGATCGTGAGTAGTCGTTTAGCGAGCGGAAATCGCAACCGCTCACTAAAGCCTACATCTGGTTACCAAACTACTTTAAAGGTGAATCGAAATGAACACACTCACTATTGCCGACCTGCATCAGGAGGAAGAGCTCTCCCGCTCCGCTATGGCGCGTGTTGTTGGCGGGCACGATGTGGAAAAGGAAAAAGCACTCGTCGAACTCTATCGTGTCATAGCCGGGATGGGCGTGGATACACCCGACCCGCCCGTCCATGTATCGATGAAGTTGCCGGGATAATTATCGACCTTTGACAAACTGCGCCGGTAGAAAGCATGGATACGAATGCAAGTAGAAGATTGCCATAAGGGCTGGCTTGCCGGCCCTTATGTTTTGGCCGCTGCTCGCCTCGTGTGCCACTCCCCTCAGAGGACAAAACGTTAGCGACCCAAGCGGTCTTGCGTTCCGGCCACAACCCTCATTCCCCAACTCCGACTTCACTCCCTCAAGCCGAAATATCGGAGTATTGCCGGCGCGGCGTGAATGGGCTTGCGCCGAAAAATTCTTCTGCCGTAAAGTCATTCGCGTGCTTTGCCTCCGGGCTAGGCGTCCACCGCGCGGCCTGGAGGTTCCGATCGCCGCCGTTATGCCAGCGCGCCCCGGCAGACATATTTCAGCGTGGTGTAATCGTCGAGGCCAATCGGCCGCACCGGGCGCAGATTCGCATTCAGGCCGACAATCCTCGAAGTGCTGGATTTGACCGAAAACCCCCGCGCTGCGGTGAGGCCACCCTGACAATCCGGCTTGACGCCAAGACATCATGACGTCATGATGTCTCCTATGACGACCGCCTCCCCGAACCAGCTCCCCCTTTACGCGCAAGTCGAAGCGGCGCTCGCCGCGCGCATCGCCGACGGCACTTACCCGCCGGGCGCGCAACTGCCCAACGAAGCGAGCCTGCTCGAGAGCTTCGGCATCAGCCGCACCACGCTGCAAAAGACCGTCCAGAACCTGATTGCGCGCGGGCTGATCGAAATTCGCCGCGGCAGAGGCACGTTCGTCACGCAACCACGGCTGACGCAGCCGCTCACCGAACTGAGCGGCTTCGTCGAAGACATGCGCGCGCATGGCCGCCGACCCAGCGCGCGGCTGCTCGCCAAGCGCGTCGAACGCGCGGGCGAAGCCGTCGCCGAAAAGCTCGCGCTCAAGCCTGGCGCGCAGGTCGTGCACATCCAGCGCGTGCGCATCGCCGACGGCACCCCGCTCTCGTTCGACGAAACCTGGCTGCCGAAAGACATCGGCGAGAAGATCATCGAAAACGATCTGGAGGCCGAGCCGATCTTCGCGCTGCTCGAAGAGAAGTACGGCGTTCCGCTGATCGAAGCGGAGTACCGGCTCGAAGCGATCGCCGCCGGCAAGGCCGTCGCGCGCGCGCTGGAAATCGCGCCTGGCAGTCCGATCTTTCTGATCGAGCGCACGTCGTATTGCGATGGCAACCGTCCGGTCGACTATGAAAAGCTGTACTACCGCGGCGACCAGATCCAGTTCGTCACCCGCCTCGCGCGGCGCAAGGCGAGCGCTCGATGAGCGGCGCGGCGGCGGCGATGAATCTGCATGACACGGTGTGGCTGTTCGCGGTGTCGCTCGGCGCGAGCGCGTTGGGCGGCATGCTCGGCATGGCGAGCGGCATCTTCATCGTGCCGATCCTGACGATGTTCGGCCACCTCGACATCCATGTGGCGATCGGCGCGAGCATCGTGTCGGTGATCGCCTGTTCGTGCGGCGGCGCCGCGCCCTTCCTGCGCGGGCGCCTGACCAACGTGCGGCTCGCCGTGCTGCTGGAAACGGCCACCACGCTCGGCGCATTGTCGGGCGTGCTGCTGAGCGGCTTCGTGCCGGTGCCGCTGCTCTATTTCATCTTCGGCGTGGTCCTGATTCTGTCGGCGCAGCAGATGCTCGCGCGGCGCGCCGATCCGGCGCTCGCCGTGGCCGGATCTCCCTACGGTGCCGCCCGCGTGTGGGGCGCGTCGCTGCGACTCGATTCAAGCTATCCGGACCGCGCGCTGGGACGCGACGTTGCGTATCGCGTGCAACGCATCCCGCTCGGCCTCTCGCTGATGTATGGCGCCGGCCTGATTTCGGCGCTGCTCGGCATCGGCAGCGGCGTGCTGAAGATTCCCGCGATGGACACCGCGCTGCGCCTGCCGATCAAGGTTTCATCGGCCACCTCCAACTTCATGATCGGCGTAACGGCGACGGCCAGCGCCGGGGCCTACTTTCTGCGCGGCGAGATCGTGACCGCGATCGCGGGTCCGGTGGCGCTCGGTTCGGTCGTCGGCGCGGTGCTCGGCGCGCGGGTGCTGATGCGCGTGTCGAACGACAAGCTGCGCGTGCTGTTCGTCGCGATGCTCGCCGCGCTGGCCGTGCAGATGCTGCTCGAAGCATTCGGCGTCCACCTGTTCGGAGCACCCGCATGAACCGCACGCATGACCCAAGCCGCTTCGAGCGGCCCGGCGCACGGCTCGAACATTGGCTCGCGAGCCTGCTGCACTACGGCACGTGGATCGCCACCGGCACGATCGCCGTCGGGCTCGCGCTCACGCTGCGCACGCACGGCGGCGTCGGGCCGGCCACCATCGGTGCGTCGGTCATGACGGCGGGCATCGCGCTTTTCATTCTGTTGCCGATAATGCGGCTTATATTGATGTTAGGCGTGTTCCTGCATCAACGCGACTACCGGTTCGGCGCGATTGCCGCGCTCGTGCTGGCGATCGTCGCCGCGGGATTGCTGGTCGGCGCGGCGTGATCCGCCTGAGCAGCATCTGGGGCGGGTATGATGCCGGGCGTGCCCTCATCTGAGCGGCGGGCGCCGCCGCTCCTTATGCAGCATTTTCTAGTCACGAGAACCATCATGCCTGCCCAACACGACGAAACGCCCACCACCACGCCGGGCAACGCCACGCGCAAGACGATGTCCATCACCACGCGCAATCTGCTGATGATCGCCGTCGGCGTGGCGGTGTTCGCGATCGTGGCTACCGTGGTGCTGTACAGCACGATCATGTACGGCGACCAGATTCCCAATTTCGGCATCATCCTGATGATGACCGTGCCGGTCATCGCAGGTGTGGCGTTTCGGGTCGGACTGGATGCGTGGCTGGACCGCGGCTGAGCGGCGCGAACCGGCAAACGCCGTAACGGCAGCGGTGACGGCGACGCGCCGGTAAATCGCGTCGCGTGGCGCACCCCGCCGTCAAACGGGCGTCACCGGCAGCACCACCCAAACCTCCAGCCCCCCACCCTCGCGCGAATGAAACTGCAAGCCACCGCCATGCAGCCGCGCAATCCGCTCGACGATCGACAACCCCAGCCCCGTGCCGCCGCTATGCGCGCGCGCATTGCGGCCGCGCTGAAACGGCGCCTTCAGTTGCTCCAGCTCCTGCGCCGAGAGCCCCTTGCCCCGGTCGCCGACCGCGACCGTCACCGTCCCGGCGGTGGCCCACGTGCGCACCGTAAGACCGCTGCCGCCGTACACGATCGCGTTCTGCATCAGGTTCATCAACAGCCGCATCATGCTGATCGGCCGGTACGCGAGCGCCGGCAGCTTCGCGAGCGATAGCTCGAACTCGTGCCCGAGCCCTGCGAAATCGCCCGCGAGCCGTTCGATCAACGCATTCAGATCGCCGGGTTGCGGCGCCTCGCGTTCGCCGCTGCCCGCGTAGTCCATGAACTGCTGCAGGATCGTTTCGATCTGGTCCAGATACGACTCGGCCGCCACCACGAAGCTGCTGTCGCTGCCGTGCGGCATCGCCATCGCCATCGAAAGGCGCAGCTTGGTGAGCGGCGTGCGGATGTCGTGCGAGATGCCCGCGAGCATCAACGCGCGCGTCGCTTCGGCTTCCTGCAACACCTGGGTCATCTGATTGAACGCGCCGCTCACCGCCGCGATTTCAGTGGGGCCGTCGGTCGGCAACGGCGCGGGCATTTCGCCGGCGCTCACGCGGCGTGCGGCGCGCGCCAGTTCCTGAAGCGGCTCGTTCAGGTGCAACTGGATCGCGTAGCCGGCCAGCGCGGCGAGCAGGCCCAGACCCAGCGACAGGAAAATCGCCGCTTCGAGTCCATTGCCCTGCGCGTCCTCGGGAATCGGCAACGCGATCCAGTATGGCGTTTGCGGCGCGTCGGCCGGCGCGTGCATGCGGATCCACATTCGCTGCCCGCCTTCGGTTTGCCAGCGCACCGGCATGTCGGCGGGCAGATGCGCGCGCAAGCTGTCGAGAAACATATCGTGCTGATAGGTGCGATAGGCGCGCAGAAGACTGCGCGGCGGCGCTTCGGTGGCCTCGGGCGGCAGTTGCGCGTGCGCGTCGAGGCGCGCGGTCAACGCGGCGCGCGTGCTGGACGGCGTGGCAGCCAGCAGGTTGTCGAGCGTGGTCACATAGGTGGCGAACACGGCCGCCGCGCGCTCCACGCGAGGCCGCTGCACGTAGTGCAGCAGCACGCCGAGCGAGCACGCCTGGCTCAGCATCACGAGCACGATCAGGAGCGCGATATTGCGCGCGAGCAGCGTGCGCGGCAGCACCCTTCGCACCAGCGAGCGCGCCATCACTCGAGGTCCGCGGCCAGCATGTAGCCGACGCCCCACACGGTCTTGATGAAGCGCGGCTTCGACGGATCGTCCTCGACGATCTGCCGCAGGCGCAGCACTTGCACGTCGATGCTGCGATCGAGCGCATCGTGATCGCGGCCCCGCGCGCGCGCGAGCAGGTTGTCGCGGCTCACCGGCCGGTTCGGCGACGAGGCAAGCGCGACCAGCAGCAGCATCTGCGCCGAATGGATCTCCAGCGGCGCGCCCGCGCGCGACAACTCCTGCTTGCCGACATCGAGCGTGAAGTCGCCGAAGCGCACGCATTGCGACGTCACGGTGACCTCGCCCGACGCGATTTTCTGGCGGCGCAGCAAGGCGTTGATGCGCGCCACCAGTTCGCGCGGCAGGAACGGTTTGGCGAGGTAGTCGTCGGCGCCGGTTTCGAGGCCCACCACCCGGTCGAGCGGATCGCCCTTCGCGGTCAGCATCAGGATCGGCAAGGTCTGGCCCTGCTCGCGCAATCGCGCGCAGATTTGCAGGCCGTCTTCGTCGCCGATCATCAGATCAAGCACCAGCAGATCGAACGGCTCACGCTCCAGATAACGGTCCAGCCGCTTGGCGTCCTCGGCGACGCGCACGTCGAAGCCGTGCCCGCGCAAAAACCGCTGCAGCATGTTGCGCAATTCGATTTCGTCGTCGAGCACGATGATTTTGGCGGGGCGATCCATATGAAAGCTCCTCGGTTTAAGCGTCCGGCGGCGTGTCGGGTGACATCCCGGATGACGTCCGCCTCGCCGCTTGCCGTTCGGAAAGACGCTGCAGCAGCACGTAAAAAGACGGAATGAACAGCACGGCGATGCAGGTCGACGCGAGCATTCCCGAAAATACCGCAATTCCGAGCGACCGGCGCGCGCTCGCGCTAGCGCCGGTGGCGATCACGAGCGGCACCACGCCGAGAATGAAGGCGAACGAGGTCATCATGATCGGCCGGAAGCGCAGCCGCGCCGCTTCCACCGCCGCCTCGGCGATGCCCACGCCGCGTGCGCGCAGATGCCGCGCGAATTCGACAATCAGGATCGCGTTCTTCGCCGACAGCGCGATCAGCAGCACGAGACCGATCTGCGTGTACAGGTTGTTGGCGGCGCCGAGCAACGCGAGCGTGCCAGCTGTGCCGAGCAAGGCGAGCGGCACCGCGAGCACCACGGCCACCGGCAGCAGCCAGCTTTCGTATTGCGCGGCCAGCACGCAGAACACCAGCAGCACGCCCACGGCGAATACCCAGTACGCCGAGTTACCGACCAGCTTCTCCTGATACGACATCGCGGTCCATTCATAACCGATGCCGGACGGCAGGATGCGCGCGGCTTCCTGTTCAAACGCGGCGATGGCGTCGCCGGTGCTGAAGCCGGCCGCCGGATTGCCGTTGATCGCCGCGGCCGGCGCGAGGTTGTAAAGCGTCGCGACGGCCGGGCCGACGCTCGGACGCGCGTCGATGAAGGTACCCAGCTCGACCATATGGCCGCTGTTGCTGCGAATCTGCAGACGGCGGATGTCGTCGGTCTGACGGCGGAACGCGCCGTCCGCCTGCACGAACACGGGGAACGTGTGGTTGAACGCGGTGAACTGATTCACGTAGCTCGACCCGACATAGTCCTGCAACAGATCGAACACGTTGCCCACCGGCACCTGCAGCGACTCGGCCTTTGCACGATCCAGCGTCAGTTCGACGGTCGGCACCGCCGCGCGGAACGGGCTGAACACGCGCTGCAATTCAGGGCGCTTCGCGACGCTCGCGATCAGCGCGTCGGTGGCTTCCTGCAGGCGCCGATAGTTCTGCGTGCCGTCGGTGAGGAACACCTGCAGTTGCACGCCGCCGCTGTTGCCGAGGCCCTGGATCGGCGGCGGCACGATCACCACCGAGCGGACGTCGGGCAGCGTCGCCAGTTCGCTATTCATGCGCAAATACAGCGAGCGCAGATCCTCGCGTTTGCCGCGCTTGCTCCAGTCGTCGAGCGTCACGTAGATCAGCGCGGAATTCGGCAGTGAGGCGTTGTTGTCGAGTGGCGAGATGCCGCCGATGAACACCACGTGGTTCACGCCCGGAATCGCACCGATCCGCTTTTCGATCTGCCTGCTCGCCTCGCGGGTGCGCTCGAGCGAGGCCGCGTCGGCCAGTTGCGCGGCGATCAGCACATAGCCCTGATCTTCGAGCGGAATGAAACTGGTCGGCACGCGCGTGAACAGGAACACGGACGCCGCGCCGAGCACCAGCGCAATCACGAGCGCGAGGCCGCAGTGCCGCACGAACCACGACACCACGTGCACATAGACGCCTTCGACGCGCGCATAGCCCCGGTCGAACACGCGATAAACCACGTTCGGCTTGCCGGGCCGCGCGTGCCGCAGCCAACGCACGCTTTGCACCGGCTTGAGCGTGACCGCGTTGATCGCGCTGATCACGGTGGTCGCCACCACCACCAGCGCGAACTGCCGGTACATCTGGCCGGTGACGCCGCCCAGGAACGCCGACGGCAGGAACACCGAAATCAGCACCAGCGTGATGCCGACGATCGGCCCGAGCAGTTCGTGCATCGCGTCGATCGCGGCCTGCTTCGGCGCCTTGCCCTGCTCGATGTGCTGCGTGATGCCTTCGACCACCACGATCGCGTCGTCGACCACGATGCCGATCGCCAGCACGATCGCGAACAGCGTCAACAGATTGATCGAGAAACCCAGCAGGTAGATCGCGCCGAACGTGCCGATGATCGTCACCGGAATCGTCGTGGCGGGCACGAGCATCGCGCGCCAGTTTTGCAGAAACAGCAGGATCACCGCGAGCACCAGCAAGGCCGCTTCGAACAGCGTCTTGTACACGTCGACTACCGATTGCCGCACGAAGGTGGTCGTGTCGAACGGCAACTGGTAGCTGATGCCCTGCGGCATGTTCTTTGCAAGACGCGCCATGGTCGCCTTCACCGCGTTGCCGACTTCCAGCGCATTTGCTTCGGGTAACTGATAAATGGCGATGCCCGTCGCGGGCCGGCCGTCGAGATTGAAGAACTGCCCGTAGCTGGACGAGCCCTGTTCGCTATGCCCGACGTCGCGAATCCGCACGAAGCGGCCGCCGTCATCCGGATCGGCCTTGATGATGATGTTGTCGAACTCGGCCGGCGTGGAGAGCGCGCCCTGCATCGTCACCGTGAGCTGGAATGCCGCGCCGCCAGCGTTCGGCTCGGAACCGAGCTGCCCCGCGCTCACGTCCCGGCTCTGGCTCTGGATCGCCTGCATCACGTCGGCGGCGCTCAGATTGCGCTGGCTCAGTTTGCGCGGGTCGAGCCACACGCGCATGCTGTACTGGCCGGTGCCGAACACGGTCACGTCGCCGACGCCCGGCAAACGCGCGAGCGTGTCGCGCAGATTGATCACCGCGTAGTTGCTGAGAAACAGCGAGTCGTAGCCTGGGTCAGGCGATTCGAGCGTGTAGAGCTGCAGGATCGCGGTCGAGCGTTTGCGCACGGTCACGCCCTGCTGCTGCACCGCTTGCGGCAATTGCGCGGTAGCGGCCTGCACGCGGTTCTGCACTAGCACCTGGGCCTTGTCGACATCGGTGCCGACGGCGAACGTGACCGTGAGCGTATAGGTGCCGTCGTTCGTGCTGGTCGACTGCATGTACAGCGCGTTTTCCACGCCATTGACCTGCGATTCGATCGGCAGCGCCACGCGGTTGATCAGCGTCGCGGCACTCACGCCAGGGAAGCGCGCGACCACTTGCACGGTGGGCGGCGTGATCGGCGGATATTGCGCGATCGGCAGATTGATGAGCGCGACCGCGCCCAGCAACATCACGATCAGCGCGATTACATTGGCGAAGACCGGCCGCTCGACAAAGAAGCGGATCATGAGCGGCCCTGCGCGGCGGCGGCGATCACCTGCACCTTGACGCCGGGCGACACCGCCAGCGCGCCGCCCGTCACGACCCGGTCGTTGGCGTCGAGGCCCGCCGTAATCGCGCGCTGCGCGCCGAACAGGCCGCCCGTCGTCACCGCGCGCCGTTCGATCACGCCCGCGCCGTTGACGACCAGCACGAACGCGCCCGCCTGTTCGCGCAGCAAGGCGGTGTCGGGCACCAGCAGCACGTCGTGCGGCGCCCCGGCGGGGATGTGCACCTCGACCGACATGCCCGGAATCAGATGCGCGTCCGGGTTCGCGATATCGGCGCGCAGCCTGAGCGTGCCGCTGTCGGAAGTCACCCGCGTATCGACGAATTCGAGCGCGGCGTCCTGGGCTTGAGCGGCGGGCGCGCCGGGCACGTTGACGCGCACCGTGCGCGGCGGTCGCGTGAAGAGGCCAATGCGGTTCGCGTCGCGCTCGTTCAGCGTGAAATTCACATAGCCCCGGTCAGCGCCGCACTGAGCGAGACGATCAACGACGCGCTGACGATGCGCAGGCGGCGGGACGTGGCAGGTTTCATCACGCGTTTTCGCAGACTTCAAAGTGCGGCTGATGGTTCGACAGCATGGCGCGGCGCGCGCGGCACGGCGCAAGACGAAGCAGAACAGACCACGGGTAAATGGCGGCGCCACGTTAGCGGCGTTACGCGTCGGCCACGGGCTTCGCACGGTGACGGCCCGAGCTGATCAAGCGGCGAGGCGGCCAAGGCGGTTGCGCACGCCGCACCGCGCCACCTTCTACGATCCCGCCGATGCTCGCGCGGCTCAGTGCGCTGCCGCGCGTTCCTGCATGAATGCCGCAATTTGCGGCAACGTGACGTAGCCCGCCTTCTGCGTATCGATTTCGTCGAAATGCTGCGCGACCCTCGGCATGCCCGCTTCGGCTTGCGCCCTGGTGAGCTTGCCGTCGTGCGTGGTGTTAGCGTTTGAAAAGCGCGTTTGCAACTGCTGCGCCATGCGCTCCATACGCTGCGGGTTGGCGCCTTGCGGCGCGGCGCTCTGCGCGAACGTGACGGTAGAGGCGCAGCACAGCAGCATCGCGGCGAGCAACTTTTTCATGACTGACTCCTTCGACTGAGGTTGAGCCATCTTGCGTCGCCTGCCGATGCCGCGATCCGTTTCGATGACAGGCCGAATTCTTGTGGATGCGCCGCCGGCTGGCAATTGCAGAATCATGTCGAGTTATGTCATGGGCTTTCGCGAGCGCCTGCGCCGCCTTTCACGCGGCCCTTGCGCGTCCCTTCGCGCGGGCTTCCCGGCGACGCACAGCACTTGCTTCACACAGACGAATACGAGGCCACGCACCTGATCGCAGGCGGTCTCGTCGCGACATCGAATGAAATGAGTTTGCCGTGCCGTTTTGCGCGCACGTTGCGTATCTTTGGTTTGCCGGCGCAGCAGGCATTAGCAAGCACCACATGCGCCGCCGGCACCCTTCGCGCCACACGCGCCCTCACGGAACGGCCGAGCTTCCACGCGAATCCGGACCACAGTCGAGCGGCCGCTTCGCCGGAAGACGCGCCGCTCAACGCCTCAGGAGTACCAAGTGACTATTCGTCTTGTCTGCGCCTCTACTTTTGCCGCCCTCGGTCTTGCCTGTTCGTCGACGGCATTCGCGAGGGGCGTCGTGTATATGCCCGCGGCCGTGGTCTACGCGCCGCCGCCGCGGGCGGTCTATTACGCGGTGCCGGTCAGTCCGGTGTATGTGATGGCGCCGCCTCCGGTTGCCGCGCCTGTGGCGGTGCCCGTCACGGCGGCCGTGACAGTGCCGCCGCTCGAGCCGGCGCCGATGTACACCACGGTCGTCGTGCCCCCGCCCACCACCTATGCGGTCGCGCCCGCTCCCGCCGTCAGCTACGCGCAACCGGTCGTGATGATGCCGCGCTGAGCGTGCGCTCGGTGTGCGGGCTGTCCGGTGTGCGGATCACGGCAAAAGACCGCCGGTGCCCGCATGGAAGAGACTGTGCGCAGACCCGCCGACAAATCGTTGCGATGGAGAAGAGGCCACCACCGGCGCGCGCCGCACGGGCCCTGGAATGGCGCTTGCTGAACGCTTTCAGGCAGCATCGGCTACAGCGGCATTCTTTTGGAAACATCAGATGGGACATCAAGACATCGACAAGGAAATTGGGCACCTCGAAGTCGTCTTCGGGTTGATCACGACGCGCGACCGCTTTCCGCTGTCGTACTGGCATCAGCGTCTACGCGCGCTGCTCCGCGAGTCGATGATGCCCGCGCAACGGGCGCGCATCGCGCGGCTCGAAGCGACGCTGCGCTCGTTGAGCGCGGCGGAGGAAACGACCCGCGCGGAGCGGCAGCGGGGTTCAACCGCGACGCAGCGGTGAAGCCCGCGCCGGGGAGCAACCCGCCCGCAAGGCTCGACCCGAGCCGCCTGGCCGCTCAGCCGGTCAGCCGGTCAGCCGGTCAGCCGGTCAGCCGGTCAGCCGGTCAGAAGAGAAGCCGCGCGCCGAGCGCCAGCACAAGCGCGGGCACCATCACGAGCACGCCGACCTTCAGAAACTTGATAAAGCTCACGTCCTCGCCTTCGCGGCGAATCGCGTTGAGCCAGAGGATTGTCGCGAGCGAGCCGGTGATCGACAGGTTCGGGCCGAGATCGACGCCAATCAGCAGCGCGTCGATCACCCGCTCCGGGCTCTGCGCCTGCAACACCGTCGAACTGGCGATCAGCCCGGCCGGCAGATTGTTCATCAGGTTGCTGCCGAACGCGATGATCGCGCCGGCCCAACCCGCCGTCGCCAGTTCGTTGTGTTCGGTCGCGCGCCGCAGCGTCGTGGCCAGCACCGTGATGACGCCGGTGTGATCGAGCATCTCGACCAGCACGAACAGCGCGGCGACCAGCGGCAGCACGCTCCACGAAATCTCGCGGATCATCGGCAGCGGCGACTTGCGCTCAAGGATCAGCACGACCAGCGCGGTCAGTGCGCCGAGGATCGCCGTGGGCATGCCGAGCGGGACATCGTAGGCGGAGACCGTCAGCAGCACGCCCGCCGTCACCGCGATGCCGGCCAGCGCGACGCGTCCGCTCGACGACAGTTCGACGGCTTCGAGATTCGCCTCACAGATGCCCGCGAGCGCGCCGCGCTGGGTCCAGCGCAACATCACGTAAGTCGCGACGATCGACAGCACCGACGGCAACGTGAAGCGCATCATCCACGCGCCGAGCGCGGGCGTGTGATTGCCGTACAGCACGATGTTGGCCGGGTTCGAAATCGGCAGCACGAAGCTCGCCGCGTTGGCGACGAACGCGCAGACGAACAGCAACGGCAGCGGCCGCGTCTTCGCTTTTTTGGCTGCGGCGAACACGGCTGGCGTGAGCACGACCGCGGTGGCGTCGTTCGACAGAAACGCGGTGATCACCACGCCGAACAGGTACACCAGCACGAACAGCCTGCGCGGCGAACCTTGCGCGTGGTTGACCGCCAGCACCGCGACCCAGTCGAACAGACCTTCGCGGCGACCCACCTCCGACAGCAGCATCATGCCGAACAGGAACAAGTAGACGTCGGTGCCTTTGCCGATCGCCTCGAACGCGAGGTGCGCGGGCAAGAGCCCGAGCGACACCAGCAGGAGCGCGCCGGCGACGGCCCACACGGCTTCGGGCCATTTGAAAGGCCGCGTGATGACGCCGGCCGTCGCGATGGCGGCGATACCCCAAGACAGGAAAATGGAATTCACGGCATAGGCCCTGGATGATGGCTTGTGAGCGAACACAGTGGCATCTTGCCGACGCCGCGCAAGCGCGCTAGAGCCGGCGACAGCGGCGAACCATGACGCTGAGCAGCGCTCCATTCACGTTGCAGCACCGCGTCGAACTCGCGGCGATTGCCGACCGACGTGAGGCCGTCCTTGAACGACAGCGCTTCGAGTTCGAGCTGCAACGCGGCCAGCTTCTCTTCGACCTTCTTGCGCTCGCTGATGTCGAACATGAAACCGACCAGCGCCGACACCTCGCCGCGTTCGTCGCGCACCACGTGCACGACGTCGCGCAGCCACACGTATTCGCCGCGGCTCGTCAACGCGCGGTAGTCCGCTTCGTGATCGGTGCCGGCCTTCGACTGCGCGACGCAGAACTCGACCACCTTGTCGCGGTCTTCCGGATGCATGCGCGCTGCCCAGTCCTGCACGCTGTTCCAGCTCGACGGTGCCCAGCCCAGCAGGGCTTCGATCTGCGGACCGATATAGGCGAACTCCATGCTGGCCCAGTCGATCTTCCACGGAATCGCCCGGGTCGATTCGAGCAGGGTCCTGTAGACGGCCGCGTCGTGCTCCATGTAGCCTTCCACGCCCGTCGCGCGAGGCGCCGCTTCCTGCAACTCGTGCCGCAAAAAATCCGCGCGGAGCGCGGCGGATTGCTTTCCCGTACGGGTCATCGGTGGTCGTTCCTCATTGCGAGTCAGCCGGAAAATTACCACAGCGAGAGCGTATTTCAATCACATTAGCGTTACTACCACAACAATCTGTTCTCTTGCACCCGCCTATTCAGTTTTCATCAGCCTCCCTACCATCCGCTTTCACACGCGACATCCACACAAGACCTCGCCATGCACGAGCACAAACATGCCATCACGTCCTTCCGGTAACAAAGAACGCTACAACGGCGGCGCGATTGCGCTGCACTGGCTGATCGCGGTGCTGATCGTCTGCGGCTTCTATATCGGCTGGATCATGACCGATATCCCCGGCTTCACGCCCACCAAGCTGAAGTACTTCTCGTGGCACAAGTGGATCGGCGTGACCGTGTTCGTGCTCGCCGTGCTGCGCGTGCTGTGGCGCGCGAGCCACCGCGCGCCGCCGCTCGAGCACGCCACGCCCGCGTGGCAGAAGGCGGCCGCGCATCTGGTGCATGGCCTGCTGTACCTGCTGATGCTGGCGATTCCGCTGTCCGGCTACTTCTACAGCTCGGCGGCGGGCATCCAGGTGGTGTATCTCGGCATCGTGCCGCTGCCCACGATCATCGGCCCGGATCAGGCGCTCAAGGCCACGCTGCGCACGCTCCACGTGCTGCTCAATTACACGCTGCTTGCGCTCGTGGCCATGCACGTGCTGGCCGCGCTCAAGCATCAGTTCGTCGATCGCGACGGACTGCTCGGCCGGATGATGCCGTTCCTCAAGTGACGATTACAGCGATTACGCCGTGCGCCGTGCGGTAACCGGCGCCGGCGTGGCCGTGATTGGCCACGGCTCATTGGCAATCTAATTCCCTGCGGTGTGCAATCAATGCACGCGGGTTCGATAGGATGCGTACCACCATGAAATCAACCTCTTCCCATACCATGCGTCTTCAATCCGTTCGCCGCGCGACGCTCGCCGGCCTCGCCTCACTCACGCTGTTCGGCTCGGGCCTCGCGCACGCCGACGTCGATCTGAGCAAAAGCACGGTCATCGCCACGACGAAGCAGATGAACGTGCCGGTCGACGGCAAGTTCAGGAAGTTCTCCGCGCAACTGAATTTCGATCCGGCGAAGCCCACCGCCGGCAGTGCCAACGTGTCGATCGACACCGGCAGCTACGACCTCGGCGCCGACGACTACAACAAGCAGGCGCAAGGCAAGGAATGGTTCGACAGCGCGGCCTTCCCCGCCGCGACTTTCGTGTCGAGCGCGATCGCGCCGGCCGGCGGCAACCAGTACCGGATTACCGGCAAGCTGACCATCAAGGGCAAGTCGCAAACCGTCGTGGTGCCGGTCGCCATCGCGAGCCAGGGCGCCATGCAAACCTTCGACGGCGCGCTGCCGATCAAGCGCTCGCAGTTCGATGTCGGCACCGGCGAATGGAAAGACACGTCGGTCGTCGCCGACGAAGTCGTCATCAAGTTTCACCTCGTCGCGGCAAAGAAGTAACGCACAACACCGAAACACCGCAGCACTTTTCTAAAACCTGGAGTACAACTTGAAGAAACAATTTTTGCTCGCCACGGGCGCGCTGGCCGCTGCATTGTCGTTCAACGCGATGGCAGCCGATACGTATCAGCTCGATCCGACCCACACGTACCCGAGCTTCGAGACCGACCACTTCGGCGGCATCTCGACCTGGCGCGGCAAGTTCAAGAAGAGCAGCGGCACCGTCGTGCTCGATCGCGCCGCGAAGACCGGTACGGTCGACGTGACGATCGACATGACGTCGGTCGACATCGGCAATGACAAGCTCGACGCGGAGCTCGTCACCG
Source organism: Paraburkholderia sp. RAU2J (assembly GCF_003634845.1). Lineage (NCBI taxonomy): Bacteria > Pseudomonadati > Pseudomonadota > Betaproteobacteria > Burkholderiales > Burkholderiaceae > Paraburkholderia > Paraburkholderia sp. RAU2J. The sequence continues at coordinate 1,206,403 of NZ_RBXG01000002.1, read as the reverse complement.
ACAAGTTCTTCGACACCGCGAAGTTCCCGACCGCCACCTACCAGGGCACGCAGATCCGCTTCGACGGCGACAAGCCGGTGGAAGTGATCGGCACGCTGACGATGCACGGCATCTCGAAGCCGGTCAATCTGAAGATCGAATCGTTCAAGTGCTTCGTCAACCCAATGCTCAAGCGCGAAGTGTGCGGCACGGAATCGACCGCGACATTCAACCGCGACGATTTCGGCGTCGACTTCGGCAAGGCCTACGGCTTCAAGATGCAGACCACGCTGCACATCCAGGCTGAAGGCATCAAGCAGTAATCGCCTCGGCGGACGCGGCAAGGCACTCAAGGTAATATGACGGTTTGGCAGCGGGCGCGCGGCGAATCGTCTTCCGCGTTGGCCGCTGCCCGACGCAGCAGGCCATTCCGCACGGCAGCACGGCACGCGCATCGAATGAACTGTCCGCTGCCGTGGCCGTCATCCGTCGTTACCACCCATGAGTACTCCCGCCCGCCGCATCGCGCACCTCGACATGGATGCGTTCTACGCATCTGTCGAGCTGTTGCGCTATCCGGAGCTGCGCGGCCAGGCGGTGGTGATCGGCGGCGGGCGCAACGCCGCGCCACAAACGCTCGAAGACGGCAGCCGCCGCTTCGCGAAGCTGCGCGATTATGCCGGCCGCGGCGTCGTCACCACCTCCACCTACGAAGCGCGCGCGCTCGGCGTGTTTTCGGCAATGGGCATGATGAAGGCGGCCGCACTCGCACCCGACGCGGTCCTGCTGCCCACCGACTTCGATTCGTACCGTCACTACTCGCGCCTGTTCAAAGCGGCGGTCGCGGCGTTCACGGACCGCATCGAAGATCGCGGCATCGACGAAATCTATATCGATCTGACGGGCTTGCCGGGCGAGTCGAGCGAGATCGGCGCGCGCATCAAGCAGGCGGTCAATCAGGCGACCGGGCTCACCTGCTCGATCTGTGTCGCGCCGAACAAGCTGCTCGCGAAGATCGGCTCCGAACTGGACAAACCCGACGGCCTCACGATCCTCACGCCCGCCGACATACCGTTGCGCGTCTGGCCGCTGCCGGTGCGCAAGGTCAACGGCATCGGCCCGAAGGCCGCGGAAAAGCTGACCGCGCTCGGGCTCGCCACCGTCGGCGATCTGGCGGCGGCGGACGCGGGACTGTTGCAGGATAATTTCGGGCGCAGCTATTCGGGCTGGCTGATGCAGGTCGCCCAAGGTTATGACGAGCGGCCAGTGGTGGTCGAATCGGAACCCAAGTCGATGAGCCGCGAGACCACGTTCGAGCGCGATCTGCATCCGCGTCACGACCGGCCCGCGCTGTCCAGTTCGTTCACGGGGCTATGCGTGCGGGTCGCGGAAGATCTCGTGCGCAAGGGTTATGTGGGCCGGACCGTGGGCATCAAACTGCGTTACGACGATTTCCGCACGGTCACGCGCGATCTGACGCTCGACGAGCCGACCGCGGACGCCATCGAAATCCGCCGTGCGGCGACCGAGTGCCTGCGGCGGGTGGAATTGAATCGCAAGCTGCGCCTGCTCGGCGTGCGCGTAAGCGCCTTGACGCCCGCCAACGCGCCGGCGCTGAAGCCGCGTGTGCCGGTTCAGGCCGACTTGCCTTTCGCGAGCGACGAGTAACCGCCCGCGACCGTCGCGCCGGCATTCGGGCCATTCGGGCGCGCGATCTGCGCGTCTGCGCCGATCTGCGATACCGCGACCGAAAACGCAAACGTGTTGATCCCCTGCTCGCTGTGCGCCGATACGGTGCCGCGATGCATCTCCGCAATCGCCTTCACGATCGCCAGACCCAGCCCGTGGTTTTCGCGGCTGTTCGTGCGCGAGACTTCCGCGCGATAGAAGCGGTCGAACAGATGTTCGAGCACGTCCGGCGCAATCGGCTCGCCGGGGTTCGCCACCGCGATGCGCACCTGATCGCCGTCGCGCACGATCGTCACCTTGATCGTCGCACCCGGCTCGCAATGCTGGATCGCGTTCATCAGCAGATTCGCGCATGCGCGGCCGAACAGCGAGCGATTCACGCGCGCCTGCGCGTCGCCCTGCAAACTCGCGTACACGCGCGCTTCTTCGAGCGGAATCTCCAGAAACTCCAGCGTGTGTGCGACTTCGGCGGCCAGCGATACCTCGACCAGACCGGTCGCGCGCTCGCCCTGGTCGGCGCGCGCGAGGAACAGCATGTCGTTGATGATCGCGCGCATGCGCTCGAACTCTTCGAGATTCGATTGCAGCGTATGACGCAGATCGTCGACCGAGCGGTTGCGCGTCAACGCCACTTCGGTCTGGCCGATCAGGATCGTCACCGGTGTGCGCAGTTCGTGCGCGACGTCCGCGTTGAACGATTCGAGGCGGCCATACGCGCCGTCCAGACGTTCGAGTGCGCCGTTGAAGGAGTTCGCGAGATCGTTCAGTTCGAGCGGCAGCGACGCGGTGTTCAGACGTTGCGAACGGTTGTTCGGGCTCACCGCGGACGCATCGCGCGTGAGCCGCGTGAGCGGCGCGAGCCCGAGGCGCGTCACCGAATAGCTGAGCAGCAGCACAGCGAGACTGCCCAACGCGGACAGCGCGGCGAGCGCCGAGCCGAACACGCGCATCGTGCGCACATTCGGCGAGTAGCTCGACGCCACCTGCAATTGCACGGGCGGACGCGTGCCGTTAGCGGGAATGGTCTGCGTGAACGTGAGCATGTCCTGGCCGCCCCCGGGCGGGGTCACGCGCGTATAACCGCCGGGCCAGTTCTTCACGACGGGACCGTCGACCGGCTTGCCGTAGTTGTAGGACGGGTCCATGCTCGACACCGAGTACACGGTGCTGCTGTCGTGCGGCGTCATGTCGGTGAGCTTTTCGCGGGCCATGCGCCATTTTTCCGGCGTCACCGCGTGATAGACGATGATGCGGGCGATCTGCGTGCGATCGTCGAGCGACTCGCGCAAGTGATGTTCCAACTGCGTGCGCAGCACCAGAAACAGCCCGGTGCCGACCAGCGTGAACACGAACAGCGCGACGAGCGCGAACATCGATGCGAGGCGGCGAGCGATCGAACGGTTCATGACGATTCAGCCTCTTCGCGCACCTCCAGCACGTAGCCCATGCCGCGCACGGTGTGCAGCAGCTTCGAGGGGAACGGGCCGTCGAGCTTCGCGCGCAATCGTTTGATCGCGGTCTCGACCACGTTGGTGTGGCTGTCGAAATTGACGTCCCAGACGAGTTCGGTGATCGCAGTCTTCGACAGAATGTCGCCTTGCCGCCGCGCGAGCACGCTGAGCAGCTGGAACTCCTTCGCGGTCAGGTCGAGGCGCACGCCGTCGCGCGTCGCGCGCCGGCCGATCAGATCGACGAACAGATCGCCGACCGAAATCAGCGTGGATTCCTGCGAACGCGTGCGGCGCGCCAGCGCATGCAGCCGTTCCACCAGTTCGAGAAATGAGAAGGGTTTGGTCAGGTAGTCGTCGGCGCCTTCGCGCAGGCCGCGCACGCGGTCGTTCACATGGTCGCGGGCGGTCAGCATGATGACCGGCGTCGACTTGCGCATGCGCAGCGCCTTGAGCACGCTGAAACCGTCGCGCTTGGGCAGCATCACGTCGAGGACGATCACGTCGTAATCGAATTCGGTGGCCAGATGCATGCCTTCCTCGCCGTCCAGCGCCACGTCGACGACCCAGCCCTGCTCTGTCAAACCGGAGCGCAGGTAGTCCACCACCTTGTGCTCGTCTTCAACAATCAGCAATTTCATGCGCATCCCCTTGAGTGTCCATTATACGAAACGCCTTCGAATTCCTCCTGCGTGCGCGGATGCATCATGAACCGGCGGCTCACCTTGCGGGAGCCATCGCCTCCTGAGCGGCGGGCTGAGCGTCGTGCGGCGCGCCCGCGACATCGGCGCCGGCCTCCCAGCCGCCGCCGAGCGCTTTCACCAGCGCAACCGACAAGGTCATCTGCTGGCCGTGAATCTGCACGTCCTGGCGCTCGCTGTTCAGTAGCGACTGCTGCGCGGTGATCACGTCGAGGTATGCTACGAGACCGCCCGAATAGCGGTCGGTGGCAAGCGACAGCAGACGCTGCGCATCGCTCACCGCTTCATGCGACTGCTTCGCCGCGCCGTCCAGCACCGACAGCCCGGTGATGCCGTCCTGCACCTGCTGGAACGCATTGAGCACGGTCTGCCGGTAGGTCGCCTCGGTGGCCTGATAGCCCTCGCTCGCGAACTTGACGTCGGCCGCGCGGCGGCCGCCGTCGAACAGCACCTGGCCGACCGTCGCGCCGAGCGTCCACATCAGTGTGGGCGCGCTCAGCAAGCTGGCGAACTGCGTGCTCTCCCAGCCGATGCCCGGCGTCAGCGTCAGGCTCGGAAAGAACGCCGCCTTGGCGACGCCGATCTGCGCGTTGGCCGCCGCCATCGCGCGTTCCGCCGAAGCGATGTCCGGGCGGCGTTGCAGCACATCGCTCGGTACGCCGAGCGGGATCGCGGGCGCCTTCGCATCGAGCACCTTGGGTTCGATCGCGAACTGCGGGGCCGGCACGCCGACCAGCGCGGCGATCGCGTGTTCGAACTGCGCGCGCTGATTCAGCAGCAGTTGCGCCTGCACGCGCGTCGAGTCGAGCAGCGACTTCTGCTGCAGCACTTCGAGGCCCGACACGGAACCGAGGTCGTGCTCGGACGTGACGTAGTCGAGCGCCTTCTGCTGCAATTTCACCGACTGGTTCAGCACGTCGATCTCGGCGTCGAGTTCGCGCAGCGAGAAATAGTCGGTGGCGAGGTCGGTGGTGAGCACGAGCCGCGCATTCGCCAGATCATCGGCCGATTGCTCCGCCGAAGCCTTGGCGCCCTCCACTTCGCGACGTATCCGGCCGAATAGATCGGTGTCGTAGTTGATCGTCGGCCCGAGTTGCACACTGTTCTGCACGGTCGATTGCGTCGGCGTCGCGTAGTTGGTCAGCGGCCGGTTCTGCGAAATCCTGAAGCGCGAGGCCGTTGCGCCGATATCCACTTCCGGCACGCGCTGCGCGCTGGTATTCGCGAGCGTCGCGCGAGCCTGCTCGTAGTGCGCGCTCGCCGCGACCAGGGTCTGGTTCTGCGCGAGCGCCTGGGTCTCGAGCGTGGCCAGCGTCGGATCGCCAAATGCGCTCCACCAGTCCGGCGCTATCGGCGCATGCGACGGCGCGGCGACGCGCCAGTACGAATCGGTGTGCCAGGCCGGCGGCACGTCGGCTTGCGGACGTTGATAGTCCGGGCCGACCGTGCACGCGGCCAGCAACATGACACCCGCTGCGCTTGCAATGGCGGTGAGCGTCCGGCAAGGACCCGCGAACCTCACGACGCCTCCTTACCGTTCTTCTGCGGCTGCGTGACCTGCACGTGATCGCCGTCCGCGATCGAATCGCTCGGGTTGATGATGATCCTGTCACCGGTCCCGATGCCGCTTTCGATTTCGAGCGTCTGCCCGAGGTCGCGCGCGATCACGACCTTGCGCAGTTCGACGTTGCCCTTCGCATCGACCACCGCGATGCGCGGCCCTTCCGCGCGAAACAGCAGCGCGTTGCCCGGCACCGACAGTTCCGCATGCGCCGCCGCCGGCACCGCGACCTGCACGTATGCGCCGGGACGCAGCTTGTTGTCCGGATTGGGCAGCGTCACTTCGATCTGCAGCGAGCGGGTCGGCACATCGATCGCGCCGGACATATGCGTGACGGTGCCGTGAAACTGCTGGCCCGGCAGTTCCGCCTGCGTGACCACCACCTTCTGCCCCACCGACACATTCTGCGCGTACGCCTGCGGCAATTGCACATAGACGCGCAACGGGTCCGACTGCGCGAGTGCGAACAGCGCGCGGCTCGTGCCGCTGCCCGCGTCGATCAGATCGCCGACGTCGACGTTGCGCTGCGTGACCACGCCCGCGAACGGCGCGACGATCCGCTTGAACGATTCGAGCTGCTGCAGGCGCTTGACGTTGGCATCGGCGGCGGCGAGGTTGGCGACGTCCTGCGTATAGGTGCTTTGCCGCTCGTCGAGTTCCTGCTGCGATACCGCATCGCGTTGACGCAGTTGCTGCCAGCGCTCCAGCGAGCTTTTCGCGAGGCCGAGGCTCGAACTGATCTGCTGACGCTGCGCGAGAGCCTGCGCGAGTTCCTGATCGATCTCGGGCGTATCGAGTTCGGCGAGCAGTTGGCCCTGCTTCACGCGTGCGCCGATGTCGGCGTACCAGTGCAGCAGATAGCCGGTCGAGCGCGCGTAGATCGGCGACTCGACATAGCCGCGCAAGGTGCCCGGCAGGAGCGTGTTGCCGCCGCCTTCGGTCTGCTTCGGGCTCACCACGTTCACGTACTGAATGGCGTTCTGCTGCGTGGTCGTCTCGACGGAGCGGCTTTGCAGCACGTTCGCGATCACGGTGCGCAAAGCGCCCAGCGCGAGCAGCGCCAGCACGATCCAGAGCGCGATCTTCGCGCGCTTCCATTCACGGTGGCGCGGCGGCAGCGCGTGCCCGCCTTCGGTTTCTCGCGAGGGGATCGCCAGCGATGCATGTGTTTTTTCGGTCATCTCAGTCAGCCATCTCAGTCAGCCGTCATTTAACTTGATGCGGGCCGGGGAGCGCCGCCGTGGTCCGGCGCTGGGCCGTCGGGGTGGTCGTTGCCGTTGCCGCTATTGCCGTTCTTCCCCTGGTCGCTCTGGTCGCTCTGGTCACCTTCGTCGCCGCCGCCGTGACCCGCTTGATCCGCGTCGTCGTTGCGATGACGGCGCGCGAGGCGGGTGTGGATGCCCGCGAACACGACCGGCACGAAGAACAGCGTGGACACCGTCGCGAACAGCAGACCGCCGATCACCGCGCGGCCGAGCGGCGCATTCTGCTCGGCGCCTTCGCCGAGACCGAGTGCCATCGGGATCATGCCGATGATCATCGCGAACGCGGTCATCAGCACCGGGCGAATCCGGCTCGCGCCGGCTTCGAGCGCGGCGGTGAGCGGCGGCGCACCGGCGCTGAGGCGCTGACGCGCGAAGGCGACCATCAGGATACTGTTGGCGGTGGCGACCCCCATCGTCATGATCGCGCCGGTCAGGGCCGGCACGCTCAGATGCGTGCCGGTCAGAAACAGCATCCACACGATGCCCGCGAGCGCCGCCGGCAACGCGCTGACGATGATCAGCGGATCGACCCACGACTGGAAATTCACCACGATCAGCAGATACACCAGCACGATCGCCACCGCCACGCCCAGCCCGAGACCGAAGAACGAGCTGCGCATGGTCTGCACCTGGCCGCGCACGACAATCTGACTGCCGCGCGGCAGCGACGCCCGCACGTTGTTCACGAGCTTGTCGACCTGATTGGCCACGCTGCCCAGATCGCGCTTCTCGACGCTCACGTACAGGTCGATCACCGGCCTGATGTTGTAGTGCGAGATCTCCGCGAACTGGTTTTGCGGCGAGACGCGCACCAGGTTGCCGAGCAGCTGCGTGGGCCCGGTGGCCGCACCCGACACCGGAGTGCGCAGCAATTCGTCGATCGACGACACCTGATACTGCGGCGTCTGCACCGCCACCTTGTACTCAACGCCGTTCTTGTTGTTGATCCAGAATCCCGGCGACGTTTGCGAACTGCCCGACAACGAAATGAGCACGTTCTGCGCGACGTCGTTCGCACTCAGGTTGAGCTGCTGCAAGCGCGTGCGGTCCATCTGGAGGTTGATCACCGGTTCGTCCAGTTTTTGCTGGATGTGCGTGTCGACCGTGCCGGGAATCACCCGCACCTGCTTCAACAGTTTGCGCGCGACCTCCAGGTTGCCCTGCTGGTTCGCGCCGGAAATCTGCACGTCCACGGCGGCAGGCAAACCGAAGTTGAGAATCTGCGTGACGATGTCGGCCGGCTGGAAGAAAAACTCCACGCCCGGAAAGCGTTGCGGCAGGATGGTGCGCAGCTTGTCCATGTACATCTGCGTCGGCTTGTGGTCTTCGTTCAGCGCGATCTGAACCTCGCCGTCGAACGTGCCGATCGTGCCCGCGTTGCTATACGACAGGTTGATACCGCTATAGGGCAAGCCGAGGTTGTCGAGAATCGTGCCGAGTTCTTTCGGCGGCACGACCTCGCGGATCACCTTCTCGACTTCGTCGGCCAGACGCGCGGTTTCCTCGATACGCGTGCCGGTCGGCGCACGAAAATGCAGGCGGATATCGCCCGCGTCGACAGTCGGGAAGAAGTCCTCGCCAAGCACCAAGACCAGACCCAGCGAGACGATGCACAAGCCGAGAAACACGCCGCCGAACCTGCCGCGACGCACCAGCAGGCTGCTGAGAACCACGATGTACGCGGATCGCATGCGCTCGAAGCCGCTATCGAAACGCCGGTAAACGCGCGTGAACAGATTCGGCTTCGCATCGGGCCTGGGTTTGTGCGCGTGACCCATGAGCAGCATCGCGAGCGTCGGCACCAGCGTGCGCGACAGGATGTACGACGCGAGCATGGCGAACACCACCGCTTCGGCGAGCGGCACGAACAGATAGCGTGCGACGCCGGTCAGGAAGAACATCGGCACGAACACGATACAGATACACAGCGTCGAGACGAGCGCCGGAATCGCGATTTCGCCCGCACCGTCGAGAATCGCATCGTGCAGATTCGTGCCCATATGCAGATGCCGCTCGATGTTCTCGATCGTCACGGTCGCATCGTCGACGAGAATCCCGACCGCCAGCGCGAGCCCACCGAGCGTCATGATGTTGATGGTCTGCCCGAGCGCATGCAACACGATCAGCGACGTCAGGATCGACAACGGAATCGAGATCGCGATGATGCAGGTGCTGCGCCAGTTGCCGAGAAACAGCAGGATCATCGCGGCGGTCAGTGCGGCGGCGATCAACGCTTCGCGCACCACGCCCTGCACGGCCGCTTTCACGAACACCGATTGATCGAACAGCGCCGTGATGCTCAGGTCCGGCGGCAACGCGGCACGCGCGCTCGGCAACAGCCCTTTCAACGTGTCGACGATCGACAGTGTCGAGGCGTTGCCGTTCTTCATCACCGACATCAGCACGCCGCGCCGTCCGTTCTGCCTCACGATGTTGGTTTGCGGCGAGTAGCCGTCGCGCACGTGCGCGACTTCACGCAAATAAGTCGTCGCGCCGTTGAGCGTGCGCACCGGAATATTGTTGAGCCCGTCGAGCGTGTCCGGCGAGCCGTTCATATTGACCGTGTATTCCTTCGGTCCGATCTTGGCTGTGCCGGTCGGCAGAATCAGGTTTTGCGCGTTGAACGCGTTGACCACGTCGGTCGGCGTCAGCCCCTTGGCAAGCAACGCGCGCGTGTCCAGGTCGACCGAAATCAGCCGCGACTTGCCGCCGTACGGATACGGCACCGCAGCGCCGGGAATCGTCACGAGTTGCGGGCGCAGGAAGTTCAACGCGGTGTCGTTGAGGTCCTGCTCCGAGAGCTTCGGGCTCGACAGGCCGAGCTGGATCACCGGAATGCTGGAGGCCGAATAGCTGATCACCAGAGGCGCGGTCGCGCCCGGCGGCATCTGCTTGAGCTGCGCCTGTTCGACGGCCACGGTCTGCGCGATCGCGGTCTGGATGTTCGCGTTCGGCTGCAGGAACACCTTCAGGATCGAGATGCCCGCGAGCGATTGCGATTCGATGTGCTCGATGTCGTTGACCGTGGTGGTCAGACTGCGCTCGTTGACCGACGTGATGCGGTTGGCCATGTCCTCGGCCGACAAACCCGTATACGTCCAGATGATGCTGACCACCGGAATATTGATTTCCGGCAGCACGTCGACCGGCGTGGTGAACAGCACGAATGGCGTCGCCAGCAAGATCAGAATGGCCATCACGATGAACGTGTATGGCCGTTTAAGCGCTACGTTGACGATCCACATTGAAACGCGCCCGAGAGAATGCAGGTAAGGAATGGGTAAGTCAGCGCGTATGCTAGATCTGTAGCCCCAACGCCTGCATGGCGCGAAAATGGCGCAAATGTCAGGAAGTAAATCGTAAGCCTGTGCGGCGCTTCAACCGCGCCAGTATTTGGCGACAAGCAAACGTTTGTTGAGAAAAGATACGCCCTGTTGCGGGTACGTTGCGTCGCGCGATATGTGGCGGCATCCGGAAATATCAGGAAACATGCTTTCAGTTTGATTTGTGCAAAGCAACTACGTTGCGCAGCGCAACGCGCTTTACACGACGTGTCAGATGAAAAAACCGGCCGCCCCTTTCGAGGTCGGCCGGTTTTTTTCGACGCGTGCCGGTTGGTTCGTGACGCTTACCTGGCGAACAGCGCCGACATATCGGCAAACGCCTTGAACTCCAACGCATTGCCCGACGGATCGAGAAAGAACATCGTCGCCTGCTCGCCGACTTCGCCCTTGAAGCGAACATGCGGCTCGATGATGAAGTCGATGCCCGCCTGCTTCAGCTTGTCGGCGGCGGCCTGCCATTGTTCCATCGACAGCACCGCGCCGAAGTGGCGCACCGGCACCGCATCGCCGTCAACCTTGCTGGTCTGACGGTGGCCGATCTCTTCCGGCGCGAGGTGCGCGACGATCTGATGGCCGTAGAAGTTGAAATCGACCCACGCGTCCGAGCTGCGGCCTTCCGGGCAACCCAGCAGTTCGCCATAAAACTCGCGGGCGGCGGCGAGGCTGTGAACAGGAAACGCCAGATGGAACGGCGGCAAAACGTTTTCGGCAACGCTCATGATGGACAACTCGCTGAACTGGAAGTGGGGGTGGGTGCAATTGGCGTGGCGCCGCACAGGCTGCATGCGCGAAGCCCAGCTCAGTGCAATTTTAACCATGACTAAAAGTGGTGAAAAACGATATATATTTGATCTGACCATCACCCATTTCGATCAATCGATCATGCTCAGCGAGCTCAAGACCTTCCTCGCCGTCAGTCAGTACGGCACGTTTTCCGGCGCGGGCGCGCGCATTGGCCTCACGCAATCGGCGGTCAGCGCGCAGATGCAACGGCTCGAAGCGGAACTCGGCTTTGCGCTGTTCGACCGCACCGGCCGCTCCGCGACGCTCAACGACGCCGGCCGCGAAACGCTCGCGCTCGCCGAGGAAATGATGACGCTCTACGCGCGGCTCTCCGAACGCGGCGCGGTCGCGGCGGAAAGCGGCATGCTACGGGTGGGCGCGATCGCGTCCGCGCAAGTGTCGTTTCTCGCCGACGCGCTCGCCCGCTTTCGCAACGACCGGCCCGGCTGGCGGATTCGAGTGGTGCCGGGCGTGTCGCTGGGTCTGCTGGGACAGGTGGATTCCGGCGAACTCGATCTGGCCGTCATCATCAAGCCGCCGTTCGCGCTGCCGTCCGAACTCGAATGGCGCACGCTCGTGAGCGAGCCATTCGTGCTGCTCGTGCCGAAAAAGCTCGCGCGCGGGACGCGTTCCTGGCGCGAGCTGCTCAGGAGCGAGCCGTTCATCCGCTATGACCGCACGTCGTTCGGCGGCCGGCTGGTCGAGCGTTTTTTGCGGCGCTCGCGGCTGAACGTGCACGACGCGATCGAACTTGACGAGTTGCAGGCGATCGTGCAACTGGTCGCGCGTGGGATCGGCGTGGCGCTCCTTCCGAATACGGCGGGGCTCGGCAAGTGGCCTGCGAGCGTCGCCGCGCTCGAACTGGGCGACGCGACGTTCCAGCGCGAGATCGGGCTCGTGCAGCGGCCGCGGCATAGCCGGCAGGCGGTGGCGGATGGGTTAGCGGAGTGTGTCGGTGTGGCCGCTGGGGGAGCGTAGGGCTTGATGCGGGGCCTGGCGTTGCCGATTGTCCTGTCGCGCGGACCGTCAACTGTATCTGTGAGACCTGCGCCACCGCGCGCAGAATCGTCGTTCGCACGTCAGATCACACATTGAATCGCGAACCCGATCCGCCTTCGCGCCGCGTCCCGCGCGTCGCCGAAACCACCTGTCACCGAGTGCCCGCCCATGATCGCCAGCCCCTTTCTCAGCGCCGATGTCCTGATCGCCTACAGCGCCTATTTTGTCGGCACCGCGAGCCCGGGGCCCAGCAATCTCGCGATCATGTCGCTGGCGATGAGCTCGGGCCGACGCTCCGCGCTGACTTTCGCGCTCGGCGTGGTGTCGGGTTCGTTCTCGTGGGCGTTGCTGGCGTCGCTCGGACTATCGGCGGTGCTCGCCACTTACTCCGACTGCCTGACGGCGATCAGGATTGCCGGCGGCCTCTATCTACTGTGGCTCGGCTTCAAGTCCGCGCGTTCCGCGTTCAGCGCCGGCAAATTGCCCGCCGCGGCCGCGCGGCCCGACGAGCCGCTCAAGCGCCTCTATCTGCGCGGCCTGCTGCTGCATCTCACCAATCCGAAAGCGGTGCTGGTCTGGCTGTCGATCGTTTCGCTCGCCATGTCGCCCGCGCGCGGAGCGTCGCACGTGCTGCCGGTGGTGCTCGGCTGCATGGTGATCGGCGTCACGGTGTTCAGCAGCTACGCGGTGCTGTTCTCGACCGCGTCTGCCCGGCGCATTTACGCTGCGATCCGGCGCTGGCTCGACGGCTCGCTCGCCATCATGTTCGCGATTGCCGGCATCAAGCTGCTGACCTCGAAAAGCTAGCCGCCTTCGGCACGCGCCGCCGCTCTGCGATACTGATGCGGTGAAAGACCGACGCGGACCAGTGAACACGATGAGCGGCAGCAACAGGATGAACCCGGCGGCACGACGCACGCCTTGGCAAAAACGGTGGTATCGGGCGGGCGCGGCCGTGCTGTTCGGCGCATGGATCGCGGCGGCGCTGATCTATGCGAGCGCCGCCCCGCCCGACGACGCGCTCGCGCGCTACAGCGCCGTCGATCCGCGCTATCAGATCGAATTGCAGCGCATCGGCGGCAATGCGGCGGTGCTGATGGCGCAGCTTCATCAATGGTTCGACGGCCTGTGGCACGGCAGAGCGCTCGCCGCAACCGTGGCGGTACTGGGCCTCGCGGCCGCCGGCGCCTGCGTTTTCATCGGCTATTTTTTCGACGACGACGCACCTCTGCGCTAACGCTCGCCCCCCCTTCGCTACGACTCGGGCTTCAACTGCGCGTCCGGTCTCTCGACGCCCGCCGCGCGCAGCGCTTCATGCAGCGTGGCGAAGATACAGCGCGCCTCGACGAGCGGCGTGATGCCATGCCGGTCCATGTCCGAGCGCAGATAGCGGTCCACGCGCGCGAAGATCACTTCGATGCCGCCGCGCTTGAGCGCCACGCACAACTCGCCCACCGAACGCGCCGCCGAATAGTCGAGGTCGGTGATCGCGCTCGCGTCGATCACGAACGAGCGCACCAGGTTCGGCGCCCCGTCGATCAGGCGGCGGGTATCGTCGACGAAGAAATGATCGTTCGCGTAAAACAGGTCGGCGCCGAAGCGATAGACGATCAACCCCGGCGCGGTCTGGATGCCGGGCATGGCCGGCACCGGCACCCACATGTCGTCGTCGCCGGGCGCGAGGATCATCGCGTGCGGACGGTAGCTGTGCCGCACGTGACGCAGCAGCGATAGCGCCACCGCCACGAGGATGCCGTGCTCGACGCCGATCAGCACCACCGCCGCCGCGGTGAACACGGCCAGCGCAAATTCGCCGGGGCTTTCGCGGCGAATCGCGAACAGCGTCTTCAGATCGATCAGGCCGATCGCGATCGTCAACACGATGCTGGCAAGAATGCAGTGCGGCAGATATTGCAGATAGCGGCTGAAAAAAAGCAGCACCACGACCACTACCGCCGCAAACGCGAGCTGCGCGAACTGGCTGCGCGTGCCGGCGCGATCGGCCATCGCGGTCTGCGTCGGACTGCCGTTGACCACGAACGCACCCGACACCGCCGCCGCCGCGTTGGCCGCGGCGATCCCGAGCAGATCGGCGTTGGTGTCGACGGACTCGTGATAGCGCTCGGCGAACACGCGGCTCGCGGCTGCGCTTTGCGCGACGATCATCACAAAGCAGGAGGCCGCGACCGGCACCAGATCGAGCAGCTGCTGCCACGTCACCGACGGCAGGCGCAGCGGCGGCAGGCCGCCCGCCACGGGCCCGAGCACGGCGATGCCGCGCGCCGCGAAACCGTAGTGATCGCTTGCCGCAATACCCGCCACCACGGCGATCAACGGCACCGGCAGGCGCGGCAGGAAGCGCTTGCACGCCAGAATCGCGGCGACCACCAGCAGCGAAATGGCGAGCGTCGGCGGATCGATACGCGCCGCCTCGCGCACGAGGAGCATCAGTTGATCGATACTGCGCGCCGCGTGCCCCGGCACGCCGAGCATGTCGCCCAGCATCGCGATGCCGACCTGCACGCCGACCCCGGCGAGAAATCCCACCAGCACGGTGCGCGACAGGAAATCGGCGAGAAAGCCCAGTTTGAAAATCCGCGCGATCAGCAACAATGCGGCGGTGAGCAACGCGACCATCGCGGCGAGCGACGCGTAGTCGGCGCTCCCCGTGGGCGCCATCGTAGAGAGACGGCTTGCGAAGATCGTCGCGGTGGCGGAATCGGCGGCCACGACCAGGTGCCGCGACGCGCCGAAAAAAGCAAACGCGACGAGCGGCAGAAAGACGGTGTAAAGCCCGGTAACGGCGGGCATGCCGGCAATGCGCGCGTAGCCGAGCACCTGCGGAATATCCATCGACGCGAGTTGCACGCCGGCCAGCGCATCGCGCGCCGCCGCGGCACGGCTCAAAGGAAGCACGCCCTTCAGCACGCCGACGCGCGCGGTGATATTCGCCAGAAAATCTCGCATACGCGATGCCGCCCCACACTTAGGTTATCGCGCATCGTGCCGCGACTCGGCACGCGAAAGCAAGACCTGATGGGCAGGAGATCGCCGGCTCGAGAAAGAGCCGGAGCGAATCAGCGGAAGAACCGGAAGCAGACGGCCCGCAAACAGGCATCGTCTGGCAAGACTGCTGCCAGTGCACCCGCTTCGGCAACTGCAAGGAATCAACGCTTGAAATGACCTGTCTGCGGATCCACATGCCGCGCAAAACCGAACAGCGCGACGATGCCGATTGGACAGACGAGCAGAACGACGGCCAACATCACACACCCCGTAACATTTTGTTACTGGTGAGTTTAAGCGATCTGTACGGAAATTGAATAAGGGAAACTGAAAAGCACTGTTGCCAAGAATTACTATTATTTTTGACAAAGCCCGAAGCGGGGAAATGTGAGAAGGCGGTGAAGCAGGCAAAAAACGTCGGAAAAACGATGATTTTGTACAGCTAGAGGACATTGCGGCTTTAGAACGGCTCGCCAGATCGGCGGCCGCACCGGCAGTCTCCTGGCGGCGATTAGATGAGCGCTTCCAGGGATTCGCCGGGACCGCACCCACCGCTACGACCCGCGGCTGACGTTCTCGACGTTCGCCTCGCCAGGCACGAGATGAGGCAACGTGCGGGCCGGCGGCCTCGGCCTCGAACCCGCCCGCACGAACGCCGCTTGCCGCGTGGCACCCGTTCATCCGGCCGCATCGTCGCTCTGCCTTATAATCCGGCATGATCCGAATCCCCCCGCACACGCCCTCGCAGGCGCCCGCCCTGCGCCGCCGCACCGCCCTCCGCACCCGGGCGGTCGCATGAAAACCCCAAAACGTCTACTCCCGCTGGTCGAAGAAGGCCTGATCGACGAAGTCATCTCGCAGTTGATGAGCGGCAAGGAAGCCACCGTCTACGTGGTGCGCAGCGGCGATTCCACGCGTTGCGCGAAGGTTTATAAGGACGCGAAACAGCGCAGTTTCCGCCAGGCCGCGTCCTATCGCGAAGGCCGCAAGGTCAAGAACAGCCGTGAGCAGCGCGCGATGGAAAAAGGCAGCCGCTACGGCCGCGAAGTGCAGGAACAGGCGTGGCAGAACGCCGAAGTCGACGCACTGTTCCAACTCGCGAATGCGGGCGTGCGCGTGCCGCAGCCCTTCATCTGCACCGACGGCGTCCTCCTGATGGAGCTGGTAACGGATGCCGACGGCAACGTCGCGCCGCGTCTGAACGACGTGGATCTGAGCGAAGCACGCGCACTCGAATTGCACGCGCAGCTGCTCAAGGAAGTGGTGCGGATGCTGTGCGCCGGCATGATCCACGGCGACCTGTCCGAGTACAACATCCTGCTGGCCGCCGACGGCCCGGTGATCATCGACCTGCCGCAAGCGGTGAATGCCGCGGGCAATCTCGAAGCGCCCGCGATGCTCGAACGCGATGTCGACAATCTCGCCGCGTATTTCGGCCGTTTCGCGCCGGCGCTGCTCGACGCCGGCTACGGCAAGGAAATCTGGGCGCTGTACGAAGCGGGCGCCTTGCACGTCGATACGACATTGACCGGTCATGTCGAACAGGACACCACGCCGGTCGATCTGGAAGCCGTGCTGCAGGAACTCGAAGATACGCGGCTCGATGAAGAAGCGCGGCTGCGCTACGAAGAGTCGCTGCGCAGCGGGACGTGAGGCGAGCATGCCGCTTCAGCCGTGCACGAGGCCGCTTCAGGGCGGCAACGTGAAGCGTGCCTGAAGCGTCCCGAAGCGCCCCGAAGTGCCCATGAGCCGCACATGAACGGCCCCACGAGGCAAACACGCTACGAAACGCGGTCCGCCCGCCCCGCCTTCGCCGAAGCCGCCGCCCCCGCCACCGGCCCCACCGATTCCCGCATCGTCACGCTCACCGGAAACTCGCGGAAAATCTCCCATGTGGTCCGGTAGCACTGGTTGACGAGCCAGCGCACCGCGTTCTGCGTCAGCTCCGCGGTCGGGATGTGCACCGACGTCAGCCCGGGCGCGGCGTAAGCGGCCGAATAATCGTCGTCGTAGCCGATCACCGACATGTCGTCCGGCACGGCAATGCCCGCCTGGTGCAGGCGCGCGAGCGCGCTCACCGCCATGGTGTCGTTCGCGCAAAAGAGGCCCGTCACGCGCCGCTTCGAATCGAGCACTTTCTGTGTGGCCGCGTAGCCGCCCTCCGGCGAGAAGTCCGATTCGATCAGCGTGACGTCGTCGCGCGTGATGCCGCTACGCGCCAGTTCGGCGAAGAAGCCTTCGAGCCGCGCCTGGTTGTCCGACGCGCTGAACGGCCCCGAAATCACCGCGATGTCGCGGTGTCCGTAATCGAGCAGCGTGCGCGCGGCCAGTTCGCCGCCGCGCCGGTGATCGGCGCAAAACGACGCCTCCGGCAATTGCTCGAATGCCCGGTTGAGGAACACCATTTTCGGGTGCATGCGATGCAGCATGTTCAGGTCGTCGTCGTGCAGATCGTGGCTGATCACCACCACGCCGTCGCAATCGCGGCCGATCAGAAAGCGCACCGCCTCGATCGCCTGCTCGCGCGGCGACACTTCCCCGCAGCCGGTCGCCACTACCACGTGACGGTGCACCGCGCGCAGTTCGGCATCGGTCTGCTTGAGAATCGTGCCGTAGTAAGAGCCGAAGAAGGTCGGCACGAAAATGCCGATCATGCCGAGCGACTGCGTCGCCATCGCGCGGCCGATCGACGACGGACGGAAGTTCAGCGCCTCGATTGCCGCCTGCACGCGAGCGGCGGCATCGGCCGAGATCGGCCCTTTACCGGAAATGGCGCGCGACGCAGTCGACATGCCCACGCCGGCCAGTGCCGCGACATCCTTGAGAGTAGCCACGCGGTTCTCCGTCAAACCATGTTGATTCCAACGACACCTTGGCCAGCGCTACAACCGAGCGCCGCCTGCGTCGTCGAACAGCGAGACATGCGCGGCGTCGAACGAGAACGCCACGCTGTCTCCAAGCGCGAGCGGCGTCTTGCTCTGGTCGATCGATGCGATCTGCTCGCCATGATAGTCGAGCCAGATGACCCGGTGGTTGCCCATCGGCTCCACCAGCGAAACTTTTGCACGCTCGGGGAGCGCCTCGCCCACCCGCACGTCTTCGGCGCGCACGCCGAGCACGCATGGCTGCCCTTGCGGCGGCGCGCTTTTGAACGCATAGGCCGACACGTCGAGCCGCCAGTGCGCGGTGCAAAACTCGATCGAGCCTTCGCGCGACGCCAGCGTGCCCTTGAGCAGATTCATCGCGGGCGAGCCGAGGAAGGTCGCGACGAACAGATTGTCGGGGCGCGCGTAGACTTCGGCGGGCGTGCCGAACTGCTGGATCACGCCGCCGCGCATGACCGCCATGCGGGTGGCAAGCGTCATCGCTTCGACCTGATCGTGCGTCACGTAGATCATCGTCGCCCCGAGGCGCTGATGCAGTTGCTTGAGTTCGCGGCGCAGTTCGGTGCGCAGTTTCGCGTCGAGATTCGACAGCGGTTCGTCGAACAGAAACACGTCGGCTTCACGCACGATCGCGCGGCCGATCGCCACGCGCTGGCGTTGCCCGCCCGATAGTTGCGCCGGTTTGCGCTTGAGCAGCGGGCCGAGTTGCAGCATCTCGGAGGCGCGCGCCACGCGCCGCGCGATCTCCGCCTTCGGCGTGCCGTTGATGCGCAGCGCGAACGACAGATTGCGCTCGACGCTCATGGTCGGATACAGCGCATACGACTGGAACACCAGCGCGATGCGGCGGTCCTTCGGATCGGCCCAGGTCATGTCAACGCCCGCGATCTCGATGCTGCCGTCGCTCACGTCGATCAGCCCGGCAATGCTATGCAGCAAGGTGGATTTGCCGCAGCCCGAGGGGCCGAGCAGCACGACGAACTCGCCGGCGCGCACGTCGAGATCAAGATTCTCGATCACGGTGTTCGCGCCGAGGCGAATGGTCAGATTGCGCACCGCGACGTTGGCCGGGTTCGTGAGGCCCGCCGCGTCCGCGACGCCGGGCACGCTTGCCGCGTCGGCGCCCGCGCCGGTTGCCGCATTCCCCAACGGATTGCCCAGCGCATTGCCGACCGCATTGCTCACAACAGCCGCGTTTGTCATGCCCTTGCCCTATCCCTTGACCGCGCCCGACGCAATGCCGCGCACGAACCAGCGACCCGAAATGAAGTAGACCGCGAGCGGCACCATCGACGTCAGAATGGTCGCCGCCATGTTGACGTTATAGAGGCGCTCGCCGGTCGTCGTATTGATGATGTTGTTCAACTGCACCGTCATCGGCAGGTTTTTGGTGCCCGCGAACACGAGCCCGAGAATGAAGTCGTTCCAGATGCCCGTCACCTGCATGATGACCGCGACCACGATGATCGGCGTGGACATCGGCAGCATCAGTTGTACGAAGATGCGCCAGAAGCCGCCGCCGTCGATGCGCGCCGCCTTGAACAGCTCCTGCGGAATCGACACGTAGTAGTTGCGGAACAGCAGCGTCATCACCGGCATGCCGAAGATCGTGTGAATCACGACGATGCCCGGCAGCGAGCTGAACAGATGCACGCTCGCCAGCACGCGCACGAGCGGATAGACCATCACCTGCACCGGAATGAACGCGCCCATCAGCAGCACGCCGAACAGCAGGCCCGCGCCGCGCGGCCGCCAGAACGACAGCGCATAGCCGTTCACCGCGCCGATCGCGATCGACAGCACCGTGCTCGGCACGACGATGCGCACCGAGTTCCAGAAGCCGACCCGGATGCCGTTGCAATCGAGCCCGGTACACGCGGACTGCCACGCGGCGCTCCATGCGTCGAGGGTGAAATGCGCGGGGAACGCCAGCAGATTGCCGAGCCGGATCTCGCTCATCGGCTTGACCGAGGTCACGAGCATCACGTAGAGCGGCAGCAGGAAGAACAGCGCCGCGCTCAGCAGAAACGCGTAGACGCCAAGACGCGCGGGCGTGAATGCCGTGCGCCGCCGTTTGTGCGCGCGGCTCGGCGTGCCGCTTTTCAGCGGCGGACTGAGCGTGTTCATCACACCTCCTTGCGCAGCGCCGCGCGGCTGCGGGCATAGAAGAACGGCGCGAGAATCGCGAGCACCGTCGCCAGCAAGACGATCGAAGCGGCCGACGCGAGACCGATATTGGCGCGCCCGAACAGATAGTCCATGATGAACTTGGCCGGCACTTCGCTCGCAGTGCCGGGGCCGCCCTGGGTCATCGCGACCACCGCATCGTAGAGCTTGACGACCATCACGAACAGCAGCACGAACGCAGTGGAGATCGACGGCCCGAGCATCGGCACGACGATGCTCGCATAGACGCGCCAGCGCGGAATGCCGTCGATGCGCGCGGCTTTCCACAGTTCGTCGTCGATGCCGCGCAAGCCCGCGAGCAGCAGCGCCATCACCAGACCCGAGGCCTGCCACACCGTCGCGATGACGATCGTGTAGATCACCCAGTGCTGATCGACGATCCAGTCAAACCGTGCGTGCGCGAAGCCGAGCTTGTGCAGCACGGCCTGCGCGCCGAGCTCCGGATTGAGAATCCATTGCCACACGAGCCCGGTCGCGACGAACGACATCGCGTACGGATAGAGAAACACCGTGCGCAACGCGCCTTCCGCGACCACGCGCTGATCGATGAAGATCGCCAGCAGCAACCCGATCACCATGCACGCGACGATGAAGCACACGCCATAGATCACGATGTTCTGTAACGACTGCAGCCAGCGGTCGTTATGAAAAAGCCGCACGTATTGCGTGAAGCCCACGAAGGTATCGGAAGGAAACGTGCGCGAATTGCTGAGCGACACACGCGCGGTCCAGACCATCGTGCCCAGATACGCGAACACGACGGTCAGGATCATCGGCAGCAGCGCGAGCCACGCCGCGATGGAAAACCGCTTCTTCAGCGGCTTGTGACGCGGCTTGCGGCGAGGCCCGTTGCGGGGCCGGTCGCCGGAGCCGGTGGCCGGCAGCTTGAGCGCGTGCATCGCCGCCCGCCTAGCTCTTCAACGCGCTGGCAAACGCTTTCTGCGCGTCGTCGACCGACTGGTTCTTGTTCCAGAAGTTGGTGACGACGTCGATCAGCGCACCCTGCGTGTCGGGCGAGAGCAGCATTTCCGGATTCGGCAACTGCCGCGACTTATCCTTCATGATCGCAATGCCCTCCTTCGCGCAGATGTCGAGACTCGCGGCATCCACATCGGGACGAATCGGAATCGAGCCCTTCTTCGCGCTGAACGCGACCTGCGCGGATGGCGAGGTCATCACCGTGGCGAGCAGATTCTGCGCCTTGATCGCGGAAGGGTTGTCCGTCTTCGGGAACACGAACACGTCGCCCGCGACCAGATACGGCGAATGCGGACCGAAGCCGGGGAAGCAGCCGAAGTCCTTGCCCGCGCTCTGATTGGCCGCCGAGAATTCGCCCTTGGCCCAGTCGCCCATGATCTGCACCCCCGCCTTGCCGGAAATCACGAGCGCGGTCGCGTCGTTCCAGTTGCGGTTGGGCGAGCCCGGATCGACGAAATCGTGCAGACGCTTGAACGACGCCAGCACCTTCTTGAACGCATCCGAATTCACCGCCTTCTGGTCGCGATCGCGATACACCTTCAAGTAAAGATCGGGACCGCCCACATCCGCGAGCACCGCGTCGAACGTGATCTTTTCCTGCCACGGCTGGCCGCCGAACGCGAGCGGAATCACGCCCGCGGCCTTCAGCTTGCCGAGATCGGCGATGAACTCGTCATAGCTCTTCGGCTCGGCGGTGATGCCGGCCTTCTGGAACACCGGCTTCGAGTAGAAGAACCACGCCGGCATGTGGATGTCGACGGGCGCCGCATAGTAATGGCCCTTCACCTTGATGCTGTCGAGGATCGACGACGGGAACACGGTGTTCCAGTTCTCCTTCGCGGCGACATCGTCGACGTTGTTCAGCAGGCCCTGATCGATCAGGTCGTGAAACTGCTTGGACGTATTGAATTGCGCGGCCGTGGGTGGATCGCCGCCGACGATCCGGTTGATCGCCGTGGAGCGCGCCTGATCGGCGCCCGCGACTGCGTTGTCGACCCACTGGCCGCCGGCCTTGTTATACGCATCGGCGAACTGGCGAATCGCGGCCGATTCGCCGCCCGAGGTCCACCAGTGAATCACGTTGGCCTTCAGAGGCTCCGCCTGCGCGACGACGCCATACAACGCCAGTGCCGCAACCACGCCTCGCAAGACCATTTTTTTGCTGTTCATTCCGTCTCCTCCAGGCTTTGCGCCCGTGTTTCAAGTCGACATGCCAACCAGCTTTATCTGCTGCTCCGTCAATCGTTACGTCCTTGCTCCCCGCTCCTTCAAAAACTTCGCGACCAGCTCCGCGCTGCATTTGAGCGTGCGCTTCTGCGTCGCGTAATCGACATGCACGATGCCGAAGCGCCGCTCGTAGCCGAACGCCCACTCGAAGTTGTCCATCAGCGACCAAAGGAAATAGCCGCGAATCTCCACACCCGCCTTGATCGCCTCGTCGACCGCGGCGAGATGGCGCTTCAGGAACGAGATGCGCTGGCTGTCGTCCACCTTGCCATCGCTCACCTGATCGTCCGAGGCCATGCCGTTTTCCGTGATGTAGATCGGCGGCAGGTTGGCGTAAGTGCCCTTGAAACCGGTCAGCAGGTCGCGCAAACCGTCGGGGTGCACCTCCCAGCCCATCTGCGTGCGCTCCACGCCTTCGAGCGGCACTTCCTTGAAACCGTGCGCGCCGTCGCCCGCGACGTTCGTGCGGAAATAATAGTTGATGCCGAGGAAGTCGAGTGGCGCGGAAATCGTTTTCATGTCGCCGTCGAGCACGAGCGGTTCCGTGCCCGGCCACAATTCGAACAGGTCCTGCGGATATTCGCCCTTGAGCAGCGGGTCGAGAACCCACGCGTTGTGCTGGACTTCGAACAGATGCGCGGCGCGCTGGTCGGCAGCGCTATCGCTATTGGCCGTGCCGCGGCCGATGTTGGCGACGATGCCCTTTTGCGAGCGCGGATCGTTGGCCCGCAGCACCGGCACGGCGAGACCGTGCGCGAGCAGCAGATGATGCATCGCCTGCGTCGCGAAGCGGCCGTTGGCGAGGCCCGGTGCATGATGGCCGTTGCCGTAGCCGAGATACGCGGAGCACCACGGCTCGTTGAGGGTTCCCCATGCGTCGACCGAGCCGGCCAGTTCGCGGCTCATCAGGTCGGCGTAGTCGGCGAAACGGTACGCGGTGTCGCGATTGAGCCAGCCGCCGCGATCTTCCAGATGCTGCGGCAAGTCCCAGTGATACAGCGTGACGAAGGTCGTGATGCCCTTCTCTTTCAGCCGCGCGAGCAGGCGCTTATAGAAGTCGATGCCCTTGCGATTCGGCGCGCCCGCCGCGTCCATCACGCGCGGCCATGCGATCGACAGCCGGTAGCCTTCGAGGCCGAGCCCCGCCAGCAGATCGACGTCCGCTTCCCAGCGATGGTAGTGATCGCAGGCCACGGCGCCGGTGTCGCCGGCCAGCACCTTGCCGGGCGTCGCCGAGAAGGTGTCCCAGATCGACGGCAGGCGGCCGTCTTCATGGATCGCGCCTTCAATCTGATACGCCGCGGTGGCCGCGCCGAGCAGGAAGTTCTTGCGCCACAGCGACGAGTCCGCGGGCGGCGTGAAAGGATCGGCGAGCGAAGGGGGGGAGACCGGATCCAGTACTGCGGATGTGTCGTTTGCCATGGATTCTCCAGCGCTGAGGTCGTTGAACCGGGTTGGCGGAGCTGTCCTTCGACCCATGTAAATGCTTGGGTGGAAGCGCTTCCACAGTGACCAGCGAACGATAGCAGTGGCGGATTCACTGCAGCAATCAGGGTTTGTCTGGAGCGGTCGTGGCGTTTGGGTTCATGTGAGTCCGAAGCCTGTTCACACGCGTCTGAACTCGGGCGGTGCACGCTGTGCATGGCTTACGGTTCGATGGGAACCGCCTCTGGCTCCATGGTTTTGGGTTCAGGCTGATGGCTCTGACTACTCGCGCAACGGCAAAAAAACTGGCCGCATTGTGGTCTCGATCAAAAGCATTTCAAATGCAGAAAGTTCGAGAACTACCGATTCAATCGCATTGCATAAAGCGGTGATGTGAGACGACAGTGCTTGCGCTTGTTCCCGCATTTTTTCATATCGCCTGCATGATC
Organism: Paraburkholderia sp. RAU2J; assembly: GCF_003634845.1. Taxonomy (NCBI): domain Bacteria; kingdom Pseudomonadati; phylum Pseudomonadota; class Betaproteobacteria; order Burkholderiales; family Burkholderiaceae; genus Paraburkholderia; species Paraburkholderia sp. RAU2J. The sequence goes on along the minus strand of NZ_RBXG01000002.1, from coordinate 1,182,477 downwards.
CTGCCACTCGGTTTTGAACCGGTTTCAGCCGGCCATTGCATCAAGAGCATCGAGGTGCAACATGATACGATTGACGTCTCGTCGCTGCGTGTCGCCCAGAATCCATGCGCACCCTCACCTCTCTGCTTGTCTCGCTCACGCTCGCCTCGCCGCTCCCGGTCCTGGCGCAAGGCATCGGCAATCCAGACTACGATCAATGCATCCTGCAATCGCTGAGAGATAGTCAAAGCAGCGTAGCGGCAAACGCGATCAGACGCTCGTGCGAAGCGCTTTACAGAAACGGCGCGCTGTTATTGCCTCGGGAAAGGTCGTATCACGTGTGCGTCCTGGAGAATTTGCAGACTGTGAGAAGCCAATTGGCGATTCAACAGATCCTGCGAGCATGCCAGCGCCAGAATCAGATGTGAGCGTTAGTTCGTTACTCAGTAAGCCGACCCATCTACGCGACGAGCGCATTGGTCACGCACGATTGGGATATGAACGGCGGCAAAAAAATCGAAAGCTTGCCGATTCTCAATAGGCGCACCCCGGTCATGACAAAAATAGCCGCCCTTGTTTTTCGCGCAAACGCAGTCAAGGCCGAACGGCGAACAACCGCGCAGGGTCCCGCTGGTCCTTTTCATTGGCGCGCGTAGAATCGTCACTAGTCTTCGAGCAGGCATTCAAAAAACAAGAGGTCGAACCGATCCCTCATGAATAACCGCCCAATGAAGCTCTATTTCAGCCGCAACTACAATCCGCGCCTCGCCGTTGCCGTGGCGCGCTATCTGAACTCACCGGTCGAGTTTGAATTCGCTTCCCCCTTTTCGCCGGGCGAGAGCGAGAAGTTTTTCAAGCTCAATCCAAACCAATGTCTTCCCATTCTGGTCGAGGGGGAAACGTCGCTGTGGGAAGCGGACGCGATCGCCTGCCGACTCTCTCGCCTCGCCGGGTCCGACTTCTGGCCGACAGGCGACGCCATGCCGGATCTCATCCGCTGGATCAGCTGGGGCTACTGGAATTTCGTGCGCGCCTGCGATCAGGTTCATTTCGAACGAGTTCCCAAGCAGCGTTATGGCCTCGGTCCGATCAGGCACGAGCTCGTCGAGGCGGGCATGAGCCAGTTCGCGTCGTCGGCCGTGATTCTGGAACAGCATCTCGCGCACAGGGATTGGCTCGTCGGCCGCGAACCCACCTACGCCGATTTTCGCGTCGCCTGCGTACTCCCGTTCGCCCAACTCGCCGGCCTGCCGCTCGCCGATTTCTCGCGCGTCGAAGCCTGGCATGCGCGGCTCATGGAGATCCCCGCCTGGCGAGATCCCTTCGCAGGGCTCGACGCGCCTGAACTGCCCCCGCTCAGAGCGGAAGCGAAATGACTCACGGGGCGTTCGTCATGGCGACGCCGCAGCCGCGCGACACGAGCTCGACGACTCGCGCTTGAGGGTTTTCCTTAGTCTCGGGCACGGCAACATGCTAATGGTTGGCCGTCGACGGACATGCTAGGATTTCTTTCAAACAACTCCGGAAACTGCTATGCCGTTCATCTGCGAAAACGTTGAATGTCGTGCCGTGCTGGCGCGTGGGCAAGTCAGATCCACCCACGAGGACGAGAGGTGGTACTTCTACTGCCCGGACTGCAAAGCCAGGAACGAGTTGAAAAATATCGGCATACCTGGCGGTCCTGTCGAGTTGATTCAGCCAGAAAGATCCGACCTTCCGCATAAGGTCATAGCGACTGCCCGGCCATTGGAAGACGGCAAGTACGCAGCGCAATTGCGCGTTCAAAGGGCACTTAGTATGAAAGGCGTTTACGCGGCCGAAGAGCACTGGGAGCAGCTCGGTGTATTCCTCGACGCGCAAGAGGCCGTCGCGCATGCGAAGTCCAAGGCAGCCGACTTGCTGGAGCGAAAAGCCTAGTCTCGAGTTGGGCGTTTCATGCACCGTAGTGATGAACGCGCGGATCTTCACGGCCCGTCACCGTAGATCGGCGCGACACGGTCGTGCTGTACGGTGCGCATGCCGTGCAGAAGCGATTCAGCTTTCCGCGCGCTCCGAAAAGCGGCAGAAACGAATTCCGCACCTCTGCGAGGCAACGTGAGTGGCTCGAATCGACCCACCTTAACTCACGAAGCACCACTAACAGAAAGCTTGACAAATAGCCTGGCCGCTTCGTTGCCATGGGACAAGGCGCGCAATGCAAGGGAGAGCGCTAGCTGTGCGTCGTGAGAGACCGCGCTACGATCCTGATCGAAGAGCTTGACGGCGTGGCGCATATGCTGCGCCGCCTGCGTGTGAAGCTCCACGGCCGCCGCATGATGTTTTGCCACGTCCGCGGCACTGACGCTCGTGCCGCTCGACGGCGGCGCTATCGCGGGCGCATTGGCGTTGTGCGCGCCCGCGTCGTGAGCCTGATCGATCGCATGCAACGTGTGGCCGTGGGCCATCATCGCCTGATGTGCGGCGTGGGCAAAATCCCGCCCGTCCTCGAAATGACGCGCCGCCTCGCGGTGATGTCGCGCGGCCTGCTCGTGATGTGACGCCGCGGCTTCGAGATGACCCTTCTTGCTGTGCTTCGTGTTCATGCCGGCTCCTGTGCAATTCAGGACAGACTCCGATGGCGACCGACTCGAAGACACTCGCGGGTCGCAAACTGCAAGACTCCTAATCTACACGCACCCACGCTTTCTGTGGCGTTTGCGTGTCGCGGAAAATCGGCGTCACGTTGCGTCTGCGGCTAGCGCCATGTCCACAGAGCAGGCCGGGGTGTACCCGGCCTGCTGGGACGTTGGATGCGCTCCGCGTTGCCTGAAGACTGCGCGAGCCCCGCGACTTCGATCACGCTGCCTTGACGAGTCCCAGTTGTTGCAGCGCCGTCAAGCCATCGTCCAGCCCGATCTCTTCGACTATTTTGCCGTCTTTGAGCCGTAGCACGGTCGTGCCGGTGAAGCGCATTGTCCGACCCGTCGCAGCCGGCAACGATCCCATGAGGAAATCGCTGAATGCCGGACCGGTATGTGTGCCACCACCTTCCCAGCGGCCAACGACGTATTCTCCCTCGGCGATGAGATCAGCGGCGCCCCAGAAATTGAGGTCCGGGAACGCTTCGCGGAAATCGGTCATGAATGCCTTGATGTCCTCGCGGCCACGGCGCGGTTCGTGCAGCGAGTATTGAAGCAGCATGTCAGGAGCAGCAAGCTCATCGACGATGTCGAGGTTGCATGTCTTGCCCCAGAAATCAGTAAACCAGCGGCCCACGACGGCCTTGTTGTCATCTTCCCTGGACATGGTGAATTCCTCGTTGACAGTGGGTGAGAGAGGGAAACGCAATCGCTTCCCTCTGCATGAACAATATCGGCGCAAGCATTACGCCGCCCCCCGTTTCTTGCTGGAATACTCGATAAACCAACGCGCGGTCGATGGCAACGAGGGTGACGTGCCGTTTCGGCGGTAGTGCATCACACCGGAGCAAGCGAGTACGACACGACGGCATAGCCGTTTGCGTTAGGTATCCTCTGCGTTCACAGCAATTGGATAGCAAGAATCGGAGTGCCGGCACCGACTCGCTGCCATGTGCGGTTCATGCGACCGCACAGTAGACGAGGCCGACGGCCGAAGAACGGTGCGCGAATCACATGTATCTCGCGGGTGTCCGGTCGCCAATTCGGTGTTCGCGCAGAGCGTGCCCGTCCTTCATTGACTGGAGTCCGACAGTGTTGCCCTTTCTCTCGCTTCATGCGCTCGCAGCCCAACGCGGCGATGGACTGCGCCCTGAACTCAAAGCCTTGTTCGAACACCATGCCGGGCTGGCGACCGGTCTCACCGCTGTTATCGAGCCTGTCGAAACAGCGTTTCTTTCTCAGCAGACAGGCGACGCTGGCGAGTTTTCTGTGAAGGAGTGAGGAGCCGACGAGTCGCCGGTACGCGTCTCATGCCTGCGTGAGAACGGACAGTAAGGCACGAACTTCTGAACGACCTGGAAGGGCCGACGGGAACCAGTCGCCGGCTCAGTTTAGGCGATCAGCGTGCGTTTTCACACAAGCTGGACCCACTTCGGCCGTTGGCAGCCTACGTCACCTCAACGGCGGCATCTTTTCAGTTAGCGAACTCGCAATCGTGTGGTCGTCGAAAGCCACAACCGGGAAGTTGAGCCAGTAGCTGCGAAGTTGCGGTTGTGATGCGACAAAGTGTGAGGCACCGTACATATCGCGAATTTAAGAACAACATAATCTTGTAATGCCATCGTGTCGCGCCAAGCTTTCAATAAAAAATATTTCGTCAAGAAAATGCAAGGGGCGCGGGCGGTTGCGAAACCAACACATTAGCCCGCTAGATGCTGTTGACAATCAGCAAATCCAGATGAATGCCGCGGCGAGCGCAACGAAGGACGAGAAGCGTTGGGAGAGCTTGTCGTAACGGGCGGCAACGCGGCGGAATTGTTTGATGCGGCAGAAGAAACGTTCGACCTAATTTCGTGAGGCATACAGATGCTCGTCCACGGGCGTTGTTCAAGACGATTGGCGCGACCGGGGATGATGGCGTGTCTGGCAAAGCGTTTATACACACTGTTCCACGCTCCGAAATCGGGCGGTAGATCGCGCCATGGGCTGCCGGTACGCGCCATCCACGGCACGGCCTCGACAAACAGTCGATTGTCTGCCGCCGTTCGACCCGGATCCGTGGCCTTGCCGGGCAGCAATGGTGCGATCCGTTCGTATTGGTCATCGTTGAGCATCGGCCTTGGCATCCTGTCCCCGCAAAAGACAGGATGTAAACAGAATTCTTCACAAGTTAACGGCTCCCTCGTTGCTGATTGTCAACAGGCTCTGGGGCGAAAGGAAGAAAAATGAAGAAGATGATTCCCGGCCTGGACGTCCTGCGTTTTTTGCTTGCATGCTATCTGGTCCTGTACCACACGCTCCCTTACTACGCGGAGGCCGACGCGATGCCGCTGGGTCAAGTGTTTAGGCTCGGTGGTTGCGCGACCAGTATCTTTTTTATCTTATCCGGATTCATTCTGTCGCACGTTTACGTTGGAACGACAGGCGGTGAAAACATAAAGATTTCACCATCGAGATTTTTTATCAATCGATTCACCAATCTTTATCCTATACACATTATTACGTTACTGCTGGCAATTGCAGTGATGGCTGTGACTTCTCGCCCATATGACGTTTACGTGTCTGTGGTTGATTCTGCACCTGCGATAATGCACACCATGAGCACCGCGGAAGTCGCGGTCAATTCAGTTTTGCAAGTTCTGTTACTTCAGGCATGGAATCCTTTTTATCTGGCATTCAACATTCCGGCGTGGTCATTTTCGACGCTGCTTTTCTTCTATTTGTTCTTTCCGATACTCGCCCCCCGCTTGATCTCTATGCGTCGCAAGTGGACGATGCTGATCGCGATGTGGGCTGCCTGCCTTCTCCCGGCGATAATCACTGTCGCGAACGGGTGGTATGGAGCGTGGACGATAGGGACGCTCCATACTAATCCGCTGCTACGTCTTCCGGAATTTCTGGCGGGCATTCTCGCATACGGCATATTCGCCGGACACGCTGAGCAGATCACGGGATTCGTCGCACGCCACCGGCGCATCGTGATACTCACGCTGGCAGCATTTTACATCGGCGCCGCTTATCTGTTCGCGGATGGTCCGCAATCCTGGAAGGTCCTCCTCCATAACGGTGCGATTTTGCCGGCGCAAATCGCGTTGATATTCGTTTCCGCCAGCGTGCTACAAGGTGCCTCACTGCGTGCTGCCGGATGGGCCAGGCGTCTCGGAAACGCTTCTTTGTCTATCTTCGCTCTGCAAATACCGCTTTTTACTTTATTTCTGAAAGTTCAGAAGGCGTTGGGAATTCCGTACCCGCTTCTGTCCTGCTTTCATCGATTTCATTTATGCAAAGACGCGGCCAGAATAGTGCCGCTGCATTTTTCGGCCTATCCGGCCTATCTCGTCATGATTCTCTTCGCGTCGGTCCTTTTCCAGGAAAAGGTTATCGCGCCTCTTAGGGAGCCCTTGCGTCGCATGTTGACGCGTCGGTGGGGTCCACCGTTGCCACGAAAAATGCCCTCGCCTTCCGATCCAAGCACGTGGCAAGGGGTCGTGCTCGGCGCCAAGCCGGATCACACAACCTCCAAAACATGAGGACTTGCGAACGGCTCAACTTGGGGAATGCCGCTATCGCAACCGTAGCCCGCAGTAATCGCAATGGCATTGCCGCCGGGCGGTTCCGTGACCGAAGCGATCCCTTGGTTGATAGGTGGGCGTCCGCTGCCCGGTTGCGGAGCCGCCGTTCGAGTGTCCGTCTGGGGGGGCGACAATCATTTTGGCCGGCGTGTTGCCTCACGGAAGGATGTTACTCGACGTAGTCTTCACCTCCGGGTTGTTTTGCGATGGAGGCTGGCGCTGCGTAGCGGCGCCAGCCTCCATCGCGTCGGGCTCGCCGAGGATCAGGGTTATCAGCTCCCTGGAGCGGTTGCCGGGCTCGACGACCGACAGCAGGCATACGTTACCTGTAGCCGCGAACGTGCTCGACCGGCAGTTTGATGTGGCCGAGCCCAATCGCGCCTGGGTTTCGGACATCACGGATATCCGCACGGCACAGGGCTGGTTGTATCTGGCGATTGCACTGGACCTGTACTCACGCAAGGTGGTCGGCTGGTCCATGGCGCCCACCATGCCGGCCGGACTGGTCATGTCGGCGCTGGCCGTGGCGCTGCAGCAGCGCCATGGCCAGCGCCGGGACTGGTCCTGCATTCGGACCGAGGCAACCCCGTACGGGAGCGATGAATACCAGGCCTTGCTAAAGCAGCATCACGTGGTTTGCAGCATGAGCCGTAAAGGAAATTGTTGGGATAATTCGGTGATGGAGCGGTTCTTCCTGAACCTGAAGATGGAACGCTTGTGGCAGTGTCAATACGCCAACCACGATGAAGCACGACGCGACATCAACCAGTACATCGTCGGTTTCTACAACGCCGTACGCCTGCATTCGACTTTGGGCTATCTGTCGCCCGTTGCCTACGGGGCGAAACTGACAGTAAAAGAACCTATCAGCCTGTCCGAAATAGCTTGACCACTACAAAATCACGTGCCGGGTAGTTGCAGCTCAACAGAAGTGAGGACTCGGCTGGGTCGCGCCGACTTTGCTGCATATCGTTTCGCTGCGCTTTTCCGTGCATTTGACCTCGCAGGAAGAATGCGCGACGTAGTGTGCAGAATGCCAACGCATCAATGCCCCTCAGCGCTTCCCCCTACTTCAAACCCACCCCAATCGAAAGCCTCGCAATACACCTTCCAGTCATCCCCAACCTGCGTCGCGCATCGCGTCGCAAGATCGATCAGCGGCAACTGCCAGTCTTTACGATTGCCGAACACAATCAGCTCGTCGGCAATCGACGACTTCTGCCGTCCGCCGCTGCGCAGATGCGCCCATGCACTCAATTCGGCCATGCTGTTGATCACCGCTTCGAGCCGCGGCAGTTTGCCGTTCCAGTCGCTCAACGCGACCCGGTCTTCCGACGGCTGCAGGCTGCGCAGCACATACGAACGCTGATTGAAATCGACCGCATGCAGGAACGCCTGCGAGACCGCCTGATTGCGCCGCTGCACTTCGACGACGCGCTGCGCCTCGGTCTGCCACGGCGGCTGCGGCGTGTGCAGATGCGGCGTGACCGACGAAGGCAGCGCCTCTTTCAGATCGATCAGATAGTTGCCATCGGGTGAGCCCTTGCCTTCGACGAGAATCACATAGCGGTCCACGCCGAGACTGCCCGTGCCGGCGATCCGCCGCGCCACGTCGAGGATGCGATAGAAGTCGGGATTGGGCTCGCTCGCGGCGAACCGCTGCATGAATTGCGTGACGGCCGCGCGCTGTTCGTCGCTCACGGGCAGTGCTTTCTTGCCGTCCACTTTCAGCACGCGCGTCTTGCCCTTGAGCACCGTGCGCCGCTCCAGATGCGCCACGCGCGTGCGGCTCGCCAGTGCATCGAACAGATCGCGCACCATGCCGACCGAGGTTTCCGGCTCGATCCAGCGCGACTTGCCCACCGCGAGCGCCGCGCCGTACGCCTCCACCGCCGTGTGGCAGAGCGCCAGCGCCTGCGCACGGCTCAGCGTGAGATCGGCGGCGCCGACCAGCACGCTCGTCAGCAGGCGCACCAGTTCGTAAAGCGCGGGCGCGAGACAGGCTTCGTCGAAATCGTTGTTGTCGAAGTAGATCAGGCGATTGTCGGCCTTGTAGCTGCCGAAATTTTCCAGATGCATGTCGCCGCAAATCCAGACCGGCGGCGCATCGTCGAGCACCTTCTCGCGCGGCAGACGCTCATAGAACAGATGACAGGTGCCGCGCAAAAATACGAACGGCGAACTGCGCATGGCTTTGTATTTCATCGCGAGCCGTTCGGGATCGCGCCCGGCGTTGAAACTGGCGATGATCTCCGCGATGTCGGGCATGGGCGTTCCGTTCATTGGGCACATTGCGGCCAGGTGGGAGGGAAGCGGCTTCATCCGGTTTCATGCCGCTCGATGCGGATTCAGCGCATGGTCGATGCCCGGGCAGCGAATCATGCCGCCGCGTGGGATGGATCACGTTGTGCTCGTCGCCGGCTTGGGTCTCGATTTTGCAGAGACGCCGGATCGCCGCCACCACTCGCACGACCATCGCATGATAAGCGCCACCTACATGATCGCGCTACCGCCCCGTCATCAGATAGTACCGCCCGTCGGCACTCACGTTGAAGCCGAACCCGCACGCCGTCGGCGAGCCACGCGTACGCACGTCGAGCGTTTCCGGCGCGGACAGGCTGAACTCGATCAGGCATCTGTCGCTACGCTGCTCGTACGGCGCGAGCGTGCCGATCTTCGCGGTGGCGTCGATCGGCCCGTTGCCGCCGGCCTCGGTCATCGGCACGCGCGCCACGCCGTCGAAGAACCGCACATAGGCCGACATGCTGCCCATGTTCGCACTGGGCTCGCCGTCCGGGCCCACGGTCGGATAGACGAAATCGCCGTCGATCCGGTAGACACCGCGCCGCCCTTTCACCGGCTTCACGTCGATGCTGTTCCAGGCGCCGAAGAACATGTAGCGGCTAAAGCGCGCGCCGGGCGGCGGTATGCCCGTCACTACCGCTTTGTTCGAAACCGCTTCCAGACGCTGACGCGCCGCGGCCACCGCGCGGCCGAGCAGCGCGTCGTTCGGGTAGTCGTCGCCACGGCTCACCGCGCTCCGGTAGTAGGCGCGCGCGTCGGGGTATGCACCGAGCTTCTGTTGCACGTCGCCCTGATGGACCAAGGCCATCGCCACGCGCGAGCGCGCCGAACTGGTCGCCTTCGGCGAGTTCTCCTCGGCGGCCCGCATCGCGGCGGCCTCGGCGAGCGAGGCTTCCATCGCGACGAGCGTCTGCGCGTCCTCGATGCGCCCCGCTTCGAGCGCGGCCACGCCGAGCGCCGCGCACGAAGCATTCGTGCGGCACGCGATGTCCTTGCCTGCCAGCAGATTGCGTCGATACAGCTCGGCACGCGAATCGCCCTGCTGCGTCTGCGCCACGGCGAACGCCGGCGTAAGCACGGCACCCGCCTCCAGAACGGCAAGCATAGCCACGGCGAACACGGTTCTGACGTTCATGAGCAAGAGAATGCGATGGGAATCATGTATTTCGGCTTTCCGTTTCGATGTGGCGGATGTGGCGCTTCGAACACATGTTTTGCGCCCGGCATATGCACGACTCACACGATACGCGCTGGCGCGGCCACTGGCCGTGATGCTGACAGAAAATCGGCGCCCGCGCGAATCCGTTCGGACGCCGCCAGTCGCCGGCCTTGTATGCGACGGACCGGAAAACCGCGGCGCGCGACGCTCCAGGCCGTGCGCATGGCGATTGCGTCGCGCCGATGTGTCGACAACGCGCCACGCCGAGCAGCGCCGGTTCGCATTGCAGCTGCGAGCGGGGAAGCAGCAGTTCGCGGCGGACGCGCGACGGAACGGGGGGCGTCGGCAAGCTACCGCCAAGCCGCGCGCATCGAGCGCCAATGTTGCGAACGCGCGCCTGCACCCTACATTGCTTATTGAATGATCGCCAATACCCGCCGTCTGTCGCACACGACATAAGCGCGTTTTTTCAGGCACGCTCCTGCGTGCCGAACTTCTTGCGATACGCCGCCGGACTCGTCAGCGCGACGCGCCGAAAATGGCGCCGCAGTGATTCTTCGGAACCGAAGCCCGCGACTTGCGCGACGCGCGCCATCGGCCACGAAGCCTGTGCTTCGAGCAACTCGCGCGCCATCGCGACCCGTTCCCGCACCACCCACTCGAAGAGCGCCATGCCGATCGCGTCGCGAAATTGCCTCTGCAGCGTGCGCGGGCTCACCACGGCGCGTTCGGCGAGCGAACCCAGCGTGTGCGGCTCGGCCGGATGCGCGCGCACCCAGTCCATCAGTTTCGCCAGCCGCCCGCTCTCGTCCTGCGGCATCGGGCGCGGCACGAACTGCGCCTGCCCGCCCTCGCGATGCGGGGGCACCACGAGCCGTTGCGCGACCCGATTCGCCACCGCGCCGCCATGATCGCGCCGCACCAGGTGCAACAACATGTCGAGCCCCGCCGCCGATCCTGCCGACGTGATGATCCGGCCTTCGTCGATATAGAGCGCATCGGGCCGCACGCTCAACTGCGGGTAACGCTGCTGCAATTTGTCGGCGTAGCGCCAATGGGTCGTGACGGTCTTGCCGTCGAGCACGCCCGCGGCCGCCAGCACGAACACGCCGGAACAGATCGAACACAGACGTGCGCCTCGCTCATAGGCGGCGCGAATCTTTTTCAGAAGCGGTGCGGGCGGCACTTCGTCCGCGTCGCGCCAGCCGGGAATGACGATGGTGTCGGCACGCTCCAGCAGCTTGAGCGTGTATGGCGCGGCGATCGTGATGCCGCCCGCCGCGCGAATCGGACCGGCTTCGCCCGCGCACACCGCGAAGCGATACCAGTCGACGCCGAGCTCGGGACGTTCGAGCGCGAATAGTTCGGTCACGCAGCCGAATTCGAAGGTGCAGAGCCGGTCATAAGCCAGCGCGGCGACGAGGTGATTGTGCATGGCGCAATGTTACTGGAGATCGTGATTACGCCAATCAGAATGACGACGAGGTGATGCAACGAATTCGCGCTTCGGGCCGCGAGATAGCGCATCCAGGGATGGGTATGGCTCTGAGCCGAACCGCTGGATTGAGACCAGGCCGGCAAGGTCCGCATCCAGCCCGGCCCCGCCGATTCAGAGCGGCGGACGTTCCAGCTCAATCCACCGCTGCACGGCAGGCCTCTCCCACTGACGCGCAGCGTAGTCCACTAACCTCGCCGGCACCTGATCGCCGTGCATGATGAGGCGGTTCAGCATCAACGCGAGGTCCGTATCGGCGATGCACCAATTCCCGAAGAGATTGTGGGCGTCTCCAGCGAGCAAAGCCTCGGCCGCGGAAAACAACTTCCGCGCCGCCGCTTGGGCCGCGGAGCTGAGCGGCGCTCCTGCCTGACCGTAGAACACCACCTGCGTCGAACGCTCCTGCCGGATCGGCATCAGATCGCTCCGGAGCCAGGCTTGCATCTGGCGCGCCCTTGCCCGAAGAAACCTGTCCTGTGGGTAGACGAGCGTTTCTGGAAATGCCTCGTCGAGATATTCACTGATCGCCGACGACTCCGACAAAGCGAAGTCCCCATGCACAAGCGTCGGTACGCGCTGTGTCAACGACCGGGCCGCATAGCTCGCTTCATGATTCGCGTGACCGCCGAGATCCACGGTCGACAGGTCAAACGGCAATCGTTTCTCGTGAAGGGTCACAAAGACCGACATCGCGTAAGGGCTGGCAAACTCGGTATCGGCGTAGAGACGAAGACGACTTTCCTGCAAGGTGCTCTCCTTGGCGGTTACGTTCGTGGGGAATCTCGATCATATCCGGCTCAGTCGGGTTCGACCGCGAGGCGTGCGCCCTGCATGGGAAAACCCAGTTTGGCAAAGACTCTTTCACCGGATCGACACGACATCCCCGCGTTAATGGGCTAACTAGGTCGTTAATACCAGAATTGGGGGATTACCGCCCAATCCGTGCAGGCTTTTCCGCCAAAGAAAAATCAAGCCGCCCCACATGCCATCAAAGATTCGAAAAGGCCGGTCGACGGCAAGAAGGTGCCGGCGCTGGTGGTCGGCACGAAGATGGGCCAACTGTTCGTGCTCGACCGTCTGACCGGCAAGCCGCTCACCAAAGTGATCGAGCAGCCGGTGAAGACCGCGACGATCCCGGGCGAGCCCTATTCGAAGACTCAGCCGGTGTCGGTCGGCATGCCGCAGATCGGCGCGCAAGTGCTGAAGGGCTCCGACATGTGGGGGATGACCCCGGTCGACCAGATGATGTGCCGGATCATTTTCCACGGCATGCGCTATGACGGTCAGTTCACCGCGCCGGATACCGACACGTCGCTGAGCTTCCCCGGCTCGCTCGGCGGGATGAACTGGGGCGGCCTGTCGTACGATCCGGACGCGGACATGATCTTCGTGAACGACATGCGCCTCGGCCTGTGGGTGCGTCTCGTCAAGGAAGCGCGTCGCGGCGGCGAATCGAACGGCAATGAAGCCGTGAACGCCGGCATGGGCGCGGTGCCGCTCGGCGGCACGCCGTATTCGGTCACCAAGGACCGCTTCTTCTCGCCGCTCGGCATTCCTTGCCAGAAGCCGCCTTTCGGCAGCCTGACGGCCATCGACCTGAAGACGCGCAGCGTCGCATGGCAAGTGCCGCTCGGCACGGTGCGCGACACGCGCCTCGCGGGCGTGCAGATGCACATGCCGACGCCGATCGGGATGCCGACCATAGGCGGCTCGCTCAGCACCGGCGGCGGTCTCGTGTTCTTCGCGGCCACCCAGGACTACTACCTGCGCGCGTTCGACAGCTCGACCGGCAAGGAAGTCTGGAAAGCCCGCCTGCCGGTTGGCAGCCAGGGCACGCCGATGAGCTACGAGCTCAACGGCCGCCAATACATCGTGATCTCGGCGGGCGGCGCGCGTCAGTCGCCGGATCGCGGCGATTACGTGATCGCCTACGCGCTGCCGCAATAACGCGGGACGCGAGCACCTGAAGCGCGGTATATTCGTCCGCGCTTCAGCGGAGCTCTGTATGGCGTCAGCGTGCGCACCTCCGCAACGGCATGCCGCCGACGCAGCTTCGCGTCGGGCATGCCGTTTTCATTCGAGCGTCTCGTGCCCCCCGTGGCGCACAGCGTGCGGTATTCTCTTTTCCCTTATGAAACATTCACCCCTCGCGCTACCTCAGTGCCATGACGCCTCACGCGGGTCACCGCGAGCGTTCGGCTGGCGTGCGCGGCGTACCTCGGCGGCGCTGGCCGTGTTCGCCGCGCACGCCGTGACGGCGCACGCCCAGAGCTCCGTCACCCTCTACGGCGCGCTCGACACCAGCATCGAAATCACCAACCCCGGCGCGGGCTACGTTGCACGCATGGACTCCGGCGCCTATCGTGGCTCGCGCTTCGGCCTGCGCGGCGCGGAAGACATCGGCAACGGCGTCAAAATCCTGTTCGACCTGGAGAACGGCTTCAATTCGGGCAACGGCTCGCTTGCCGTCGCCGACACGATGTTCAATCGCCAGGCATGGATCGGCGCGTCCACGCGCTATGGCACCGTGCGGGTGGGCCGTCAGTATTCGCCGATCTACATCCCGTTCAAAGGACAGCTCGACGCATTCGGCGCCGGCACGATCGCCTCGGGGCTCGACAATCTGTCGAAGATCACGCCGTATGAGAGCAACGCGATCACGTATCTTTCGCCGGAATTCCACGGCTTCTCGACGACGCTGATGGCCGCCCTGCGCGACCCCGCCGACGGCGACGGCAACGGCCTCGCCGGCCACATCGAGACGGTCGAGTGGCACAACGGTCCATTCCGCATTTCCTATGCGCACCAGCAGACACACGGCGACGGCGCGTTGCGCGCCAATCTCGGCGGCGTCTCGTACGTGTATGGGCCGCTCACCGGCTTCCTGTCGTTCTTCAATGGCGATGGCGGCACGCCGCGTTATCACAACGACGGCGCATCGGTGTCGGCGCGCTACGCGATCAACGGACGCTTTCGCGCGTCGCTCGGCTACACGTATCTGCGTGACCGCTCGGGCGGCGACAACAATGCCGACCAGTTCAGCGCCGCCTGTGAATACGATCTCTCGAAACGCGTGTTGCTCTATGCGAGCGCGGGCTGGCTGAGAAATCACGGCGACGCCGAATTCACGCTCAAGGGCGTGAACGTGACCGGGCTCACACCTTCGTGGCCCGGCGCCAGCGTGCGAGGCGTGCAGTTCGGCATGATCAACCGCTTCTAGACGACGCGCGTAACACGTGTGCGCATCGCGTGAAAAAACGGGCGGCCTGCCCAGGCCGCCCGCCCACACCCTCTCATACGATCGCGCAGCAACGCCCTAGCGCACCTTCCCCTGCCTCCACGCCGTCAGCAACTGGTCGTACTTGACCGTTTCGCCCTTCGGCTTCTCGTTGCCGAGCTTCTTCCAGGGCGCGTGCTGATCCGACAACCATTTTGCCGGATCGCTTTCCGCATTCAACTCCGGCGCGCACACTTTCATCCCCGCGCGCTGCAAGCGGGCCAGCACCTGGTCCATTTCCTTCGCCAGATTGTCCATCGCGGCCTGCGGGGTCTTTTCCCCGGCCACGGCCGTCGCGACGTTCTTCCACCATAGCTGCGCCATCTTCGGATAGTCGGGCACGTTGTTGCCGGTCGGCGTCCACGCGACGCGCGCCGGGCTGCGATAGAACTCGATCAGGCCGCCGTACTTGTCCGCGTTCTTCGTGAAAAACTCGCTATGAATGTCGGAGTCGCGAATGAACGTGAGCCCGACGATCGACTTCTTCAGCGAAACGGTTTTGGACGTGACGAACTGCGCGTAGAGCCATGCGGCCGCACGCTGGTTCGGTGGCGTCGACTTGAAGAACGTCCACGAGCCGACGTCCTGGTAGCCGTTCTGCATGCCGTCCTTCCAGTATGGACCGTGCGGAGACGGCGCCATCCGCCACTTCGGCGTGCCGTCGGGGTTGGTCACGTTGCCGGGCTTGAGCATCGACGCGGTGAATGCGCTGTACCAGAAGATCTGCTGCGCGATGCGGCCTTGCGCCGGCACCGGCCCCGCTTCGTTGAAGGTCATCCCCGATGCTTCGGGCGGTGCGTATTTCTTCAGCCAGTCGATGTACTTGGTGGTCGCGAAGACCGCCGCCGGACTGTTCGTGCCGCCGCCTCGGCTGACCGACGCGCCGACCGCATGGCAGCCGTCGGGCGTGACGCGAATGCCCCACTCGTCGACCGGCAAGCCGTTCGGGATGCCCTTGTCGGCTTCGCCCGCCATCGACAGCCACGCGTCGGTAAAGCGCCATCCCAGCGACGGGTCTTTCTTGCCGTAGTCCATATGGCCGTAGACCTTCTCGCCGTCGATATTCTTGACGTCGTTGGTGAAGAACTCGGCGATGTCCTCATAGGCGGACCAGTTCACCGGCACGCCGAGATCGTAGCCGTACTTCGCCTTGAACTTGTCCTGCAGGTCCTTGCGCGCGAACCAGTCGGCGCGGAACCAGTAGAGGTTGGCGAACTGCTGGTCGGGCAGCTGATAGAGCTTCTTGTCCGGCGCGGTCGTGAAACTCGTGCCGATGAAGTCCTTTACGTCGAGCCCGGGGTTGGTGTACTGCTTGCCTTCGCCGGCCATATAGTCGGACAGCGGCATGATCACGCCATAGCGGTAGTGCGTGCCGATCAGATCGGAGTCCGAAATCCAGCCGTCGTAGATGCTCTGTCCGGATTGCATCGAGGTCTGCAATTTCTCGACGACGTCGCCCTCCTGGATGATGTCGTGCTTGACCGGAATGCCCGTGATCTCGGTGAACGCCTTGGCGAGCGTTTTCGATTCATACATGTGCGTGTCGAGCGTTTCGGACACCACATGCACCTCCTTCACGCCCGCCGCCTTCAGCTTCGCCCCGGTGTCGATGAACCACTTCATCTCGTCCATCTGCTGCTGCTTCGACAGCGTGCTCGGCTGGAACTCGCTGTCCACCCACTTCTGCGCCTCCGCCGTGCCGGCCATCGCCGCACGGCCCGTCAAGCCTGTCGCGACGACGCCTGCCACGGCGAGCGTGACGATCCGTCTCCTCTGTTGCATGGTTGTCTCCAGTCTCTGAGCACCCCTTGCATCAACTGCCGGCGTCCGCCCGGGGCATCAACGGAACCGGTCTGTCCAGATACGCAAGTCTTCGGAACGCAACGCCGTTCAACCCTTCCACATGACGACGAGCAGCACGAGCATCGACACCGCGAAGCCCGGCCACGCACTCGCGTTTTCCGCGCTGATGCCGATCCACGCGAGATTGATGTACGCGGCAATCAGCAGCCCGATGAAAAGCCGGTCGCCACGCGTGGTGGAAATCGGCAGGAAGCCTTTTCGTTCGATCGTCGGCGAGCGGATTTCCCACACGGTCATGCCCGCCAGCATCAGCACGATGCAGCCGAAAAAGACCGCCACCTCGGGGGTCCAATACATCCACGTGAGCATCAGACTCTCCCCATCGCAAAGCCCTTCGCGATGTAATTGCGCACGAAGTAGATGACGAGCGCGCCCGGCACGATGGTCAGCACGCCCGCCGCCGACAGCACGCCCCAATCCATCCCCGCCGCCGACACCGTGCGCGTCATCACCGCGGCAATCGGCTTCGCGTTGACCGTCGTGAGGGTGCGCGCGAGCAGCAGCTCGACCCAGCTGAACATGAAGCAGAAAAACGCCGTCACGCCGACACCCGACTTGATCAGCGGCAGAAAGATCTTCACGAAGAAGGCGGGGAACGTATAGCCGTCGATGTACGCGGTTTCGTCGATTTCACGCGGCACGCCCGACATGAAGCCTTCGAGAATCCACACCGCGAGCGGCACGTTGAACAGCATGTGCGCGAGCGCGACCGCGATATACGTGTCCATCAAACCGACGCTCGAATAGAGCTGGAAAAACGGCAACAGGAACACGGCGGGCGGCGTCATGCGGTTCGTGAGCAGCCAGAAGAACATGTGCTTGTCGCCGAGAAAGCGATAGCGCGAAAACGCGTACGCCGCAGGCAGCGCGACCAGCACCGACATCACCGTGTTCATCAACACGTAGATGATCGAATTGATGTACCCCCAGTACCAGGACGGGTCGGTGAAGATGACCTTGTAGTTGTCGAAGGTCACATGGTGCGGCCAGACGGCGAACGCCGACATCGTCTCTTCGTTCGTGCGCAGCGAGATCGACAGCATCCAGTAGAGCGGGACCAGTGCGAACAGGATGTACACCGTCAGCACGACGATGCGCATCCAGCGGTTATTGCCCATATTCGTCTCCCCCGCTTGCCGGGCCGCCCTTGCCGACGCGTTCCATCCAGTTGTAGAGAATGAAGCACAGCAACAGGATGATCAGGAAGTAGATCAGCGAGAACGCCGCCGCCGGTCCGAGATCGAACTGGCCGACCGCTTTTTGCGTCAGATATTGCGAGAGGAACGTAGTCGAGTCGCCCGGGCCGCCGCCCGTCAGCACGAACGGCTCGGTGTAGATCATGAAGCTGTCCATGAAGCGCAGCAGCACGGCGATCATCAGCACGCCGCGCATCTTCGGCAGCTCGATGTAACGGAACACCGCGAAGCGGCTCGCGCCGTCGATTTCGGCGGCCTGATAGAACGCGTCGGGAATCGCGCGCAAGCCCGCATAGCAGAGCAATGCGACGAGCGGCGTCCAGTGCCAGATGTCCATCACGAGCACCGTGATCCACGCGGCGGCGGGACTCGCCGTGTAGTTGTAGTCGATGCCCACGCGATTGAGCGCATAACCGAGCAGACCGATATCCGGCCGCCCGAAAATCTGCCAGATCGTGCCGACCACGTTCCACGGAATCAGCAGCGGCATGGCGAGCACGACCAGCGACGCCGACGCGCGCCATCCGGACGCGGGCATCGCCAGCGCGAGGCCGACGCCGAGCGGGATTTCGAACAGCAGCACGCACGCGGAAAAAATGATCTGCCGCCCGAGCGCGCCGCGCAGATCGGCGTCGTTGATGATCGCGCGAAACCACTCGGTGCCGACGAACACATGCTGCGTCGGGCTGATGATGTCCTGCACCGAATAGTTGACCACCGTCATCAGCGGCAGGATCGCCGAAAAGGCGACGCAGATGAACACCGGTATGACCAGCAGCCAGGCCTTCTGGTTGACAGGCTTGTTCATCGCACGATCCTTTCGTCGTTGCTGAAGAACACGGTTTCCGCCGCGGCGAGCTTCAACCAGACCGCCCCCTCGCCAACCCGCAGATGCGGTTCGAGCTTGGCGCGGAAGGTGTGGCCGTCGCATTGCGCGGTGACCAGCTGGTAATTACCGAGCTGCTGCACGCGCAATACATCTGCCTGCACCGCGCCGGGCTCGCCGTCGCTCACCACGCGCACGAACTCCGGGCGAATCCCAAGCGTCAGCGTGCCGCTTGCGTGCTTGAGCGTATCGAGCGTGTGCGCGTCGAGCCGCAAGTGCTGCGTGCCGATCCTGATGCCGTCGGCGTCCAGATCGACCGGGCAGAGATTCATCCCCGGACTGCCGATGAAATAGCCGACGAACGCATGATCGGGCCGCAAAAACAGCGCGTCCGGACCGCCCTTCTGCACGACGCGGCCGTTCGTCATCACGATCACTTCGTCGGCGAAGGTCAGCGCCTCGACCTGATCGTGCGTCACGTAGATCAGCGTCAGCTTCAGTTGCTGATGGATCTTCTTCAACTGCCGACGCAAGATCCACTTCATATGCGGATCGATCACCGTCAAGGGTTCGTCGAACAGAATCGCGGCGACGTCCTTGCGCACGAGCCCGCGCCCCAGCGAAATTTTCTGCTTCGCGTCCGCCGACAGATTGTTCGCCTTGCGCGGCAATTCCCGCGTCATGTCGAGAATCTCCGCCACCTCGTGCACGCGGCGCTCGACGTCGCGCGCCGCCATCCTGCGGTTGCGCAAGGGGAACGCGAGGTTGTCGAACACGCTCATCGTGTCGTAGATCACCGGGAACTGGAACACCTGCGCGATGTTGCGTTCGCGCGGGCTCAAGCCGGTGATGTCCCGTCCGTCGAACAGCACCCTGCCCTCCGACGGCCTGACGAGGCCCGATACGATGTTCAGCAGCGTGGACTTGCCGCAACCGGACGGCCCGAGCAACGCATACGCGCCGCCGTCTTCCCAGACCATGGTCATCGGCTGCAACGCGTAGTCGTCGAGCGTCGCGGGGTTGGGGGCGTACGCGTGCGCGAGATTCTGGAACTCAATGCGCGCCATGAGCCGCCTCCGGGCCGGACAGCAGCGTCGCGTCCGCGCCGAACACGAACAGTTCGTCGGGGTCGATATATACGTCGAGCTGCGTGCCGAGATCGATCTGATGCACGCCTTGCAGTTGCGCGACCAGATCGACCCCGCCTTGCTGCGTGTGCAGATGCAGGTAGGTTTCGGAGCCGCTCAATTCGGCCAGTTCGAGCCGGCACGGCACCGCGACGGAGCGCTCGGTGCGGGGCGCGAGCCGCAGATGGCCGGGGCGGATGCCGATGCGGAACGTGTCGTCGCCGCGCACGGCGCGCATGCTCGCCCGTTGGAGCGGCACGTCGATGCCGATCGGCAGGCGCGCGGTGCCGTCGGCGGTGAGATCGCTCACCAGCATGTTCATCGGCGGATCGTTGAAGACAGCCGCGACGTCGACGGTGGCAGGCGCGTTGTACACGTCGAGCGTCGGGCCGTGCTGCAGCACGCGCCCTCTGTCGACGATCGCCGTATAGCCGCCGAGCAGCAGCGCTTCGAGCGGCTCGGTGGTCGCGTAGACGACCGTGGTTTTGCCATCCGCGAATAGCGTCGCCAGTTCGACGCGTAATTCTTCGCGCAGCTTGTAGTCGAGATTCACCAGCGGCTCGTCGAGCAGCACCAGCGACGAACGCTTGACCAGCGCCCGCGCCAACGCGCAACGCTGCTGCTGGCCGCCGGACAGTTCACCGGGACGGCGTTGCAACAGGTGATTGATATGGAGTTTGCCGGCGACTTCGTGCACGCGCCGTTTGACTTCGTCGGCGGGCAGCTTTTGCAGTTGCAGCGGCGACGCGATGTTGTCGAACACCGTCATGGCCGGATAGTTGATGAACTGCTGGTACACCATCGCGAGGTTGCGCTGTCTGACGCTGACGCCGGTCACGTCGTGGCCGTCGGCCAGCACGCGCCCCGACGCCGGGCGATCGAGTCCGGCCATCACGCGCATCAGGGTGGTCTTGCCGGCTTGCGTCGGCCCGAGCAGCACGTTGATCGCGCCGGGGACGAGCCGCAGATCGACGCCGTACAGATGCGTCTGGGCGCCCGAAACGACTGTCACCCGCTCCAGTTCCAAGACCAAATCGCTCTCCTTTGTTCTAAGTGCGTCTCCGGTGCTGCGGGTGCCTGGCGCGGCGCTCAGGCGTGGTGCGTGATGGTGTTACGGATTGCTTGCGCCGTGGGATCGTTCCGTGAATCTTGCGTGGTTCTTATGCTTCAGGGCGGACCGTCAGGCAGGCCCCATTTTTTCCGAAAGGAATTAAAACAACAGAATCGATGTTCCTTTTTGTTCGTTTACGGATAAATTGGTGTTAACCATACAATCTTGAGACAGTTACGTTCCTGAATCCTTACCGTATGCCGCTTGAATTCTTTCGCCGCCGGTATTTTTTATTCTTGTCGTAAGAATCGTGTCAGCGTAACAGAAAGGTCATGGCCCGACGAGGCGGCAGCGAGCCCGCCACAGAGTCGGCGGAACCGATATGCTGTCGCGCATCGACCAAACTCCTGAACTTCGGGACCGCATGCAAACAATGGCGGTCGCGACGAGAGCCGCCATGAACATCGAACCGTCCGTTGCCGCCGCCTTCACGCCCACCGGCAAGCTGCGCGCGTCGATCAATCTCGGCAATCCGATTCTTGCCAACAGACATCCCGAATCCGGCGAGCCGTTCGGCGTGTCGGTCGACCTTGCGCGGGCGTTCGCCGCGAAGCTCGGCGTCGAACTGGAACTGGTGGTTTTCGATGCTGCAGGCAAATCGGTCCAGGCCTTGAGCGAGGAGCGAGCCGATTTTGGTTTCTTCGCCGTCGACCCAGTGCGCGGCGAGACCGTCGCTTTCACGGCGCCGTACGTGTTGATCGAGGGCTTTTATCTCGTGCGCGACGGCTCGCCCGTCAGAACGAATCAGGATGTCGACGAGGCGCACAACCGGGTCGCCGTCGGCAAGGGCAGCGCTTACGACCTGTTCCTCACGCGCGAACTGAAGGCGGCGCAAATCGTTCGCGCGCCGACGTCGCCGGCTGTCGTGCAAACGTTCCTCGAACAGAACCTCGAAGTGGCTGCCGGCGTCAAGCAACAGCTCGAAGCCGATGCGCTAAAAACCTCCGGGCTGCGCTTGCTCGACGAACGATTCATGGTGATCCAGCAGGCGATGGGCACGCCCAAAAGTCGCGGCGCCGCTGCGGCGAACGCGCTGAGTCAGTTCGTCGAAGCAATGAAGGCGTCGGGCTTCCTGGCCGGATCGCTGGAGCGGCATGGGATCGTTGGCGCGTCGGTTGCGCCGGCGGCCTAGCTGCGGGCACGGTGCCGTGTGACGCGTCTGGAAAGAAAGCGGTGGCAGCGCAATGCCGCTCCCCTTCAAGACCCATTGACAGCCACCAACGTGCCTCATGGACGAAGCCGCCTAGCCTCGCCCCGCCGCTCACTCGCTGCGAGCAACGGCTAACGGCAAACCCTCGTCGAGCCAGCCTGTGATGCCGCCGGTCATGACCTTGACCGGGCGGCCGAGTCGAGCCAGATTGATCGCGGCACGCGTTGCGCCGTTGCAGTGAGGCCCCGCGCAATAGGTGACGAACAGCGTTTCGGGCGGATAGTCGACGAGCTTCGACGCCACGATCTTGCCATGCGGCAGATTCACGGCGCGAGGCACATGGCCGGCGGCGAAAAGCGCGGGGCCGCGCACGTCCAGCAATACAAAATCGATCGAAAGCGGATCGTCGCTGGCCAGTGCCGCGTGGACGTCGGCGCAATCCGTTTCAAATGACAGCAGCATGCTGAAATGATCGAGCGCGGCAGCGCTGTCGGCAGCAGGAACGGCCGAGACCGGGGACATATAAAGCTCCTTGTGCGTGTGGTGTCACGACGGATTGTCCCGTTCTCACGCACGATCGACCAGTGGCGCGATTGACAGATTCCGGTAACATCACGCCACCCCGCGCCACCCCGCGCCACCCCGTTCCCTGCAACCATAGCGACTCGCAGCTGCGCCTCAAACGGCATTCTCAACACTTGGCCGGGGCCGCCAGTCCCGACGCATGCGTGTGCAGCTTGGGAGGCGTCGCGTTCCCGCCATGCGTTTCGAGGAACTGACACGCATTGACGATGTCGCCGGCGAGCAGCTCCACCACGTTCCGGTTGATGTGCGGCCGCACCACGACCCGCAGGCTCGTCACTTCCTCGGCATCGGGCGGCATCGAATAGGCCGCGAGCACCCAGCCTTTTTCGCGCACCTTGTTCGACACATCGAACTCGTTGAAATTCTTTACCTTCTTGTCGAGTGTGACGGCGACCACCGGGATGCGCTGCGCTTCGTTCATGACGGTGAAATACCCGCTATCCACGAGAATGCCCCGCAACGCAATGGCATTGTCCAACGTGTGCTGCATGACTCTCCGATAGCCTTCAAAGCCCTGACGAAGAAACATGTAGTACTGCACCGCCACCTGAAACGCGTTGCGGCTGAAATTCAACGTCGCGGTCGGCATTTCCCCGCCCAGGTAATTGACGTAGAAAACCAGCTCCTCGTTGAACACCTTGCGTTCGCGGAAAATGATCCAGCCGAGGCCGGGAGGCACGAGGCCGTATTTATGCCCCGACGCATTGATGGACAGCACGCGTGGCAGCCGGAAATCCCATGCGTAGTCGGGGTAAAGGAAGGGATTGACGAAACCCCCCGACGCGCCGTCGATATGCATCGGAATCGAAATGCCGGTGCGCTTTTCGTAGTCGTCGAGCCAGTCGTGAATGCCCTGGATATCGTCATCTTCGCCGGTGAAGGTCTGCCCCGCGATGGCCACCACGGCGATGGTATTTTCGTTGACGTACTTGTCGAGGTGTTCCGCCGTCAGCCGGTAGTTGCCGGGACTCAGCGGCACGATGCGCGGTTCGACATCGAAGTAGCGCAGAAACTTTTTCCACACGATCTGCACGTTGCCGCCGGTGACCATGTTCGGCCTGCTCGTGTCTTTTCCTTCCGCTTCCCTATTCTTGCGCCAGTTCCACTTGTGCGCGAGACCGGCCAGCATGCACGCCTCCGACGAACCTACCGTCGCCGTGCCATACGGCTCGACGCCTTTCGGCCCGTTCCACAGTTGATGCAGCCACCTGACCATCCGCGTTTCCATCGCAAACGCCTGCGGATACATGTCATGGTCGATGTAGTTCTTGAATATGTTGCGTTTGGCGGTCTCCGCGGCCTCCGGTTCGGCCCAGGTGGTCACGAACGACGACATGTTCAGCATCGGGTTCGCGTCGGTCCACTCGGCGCTGATGACCACCGCGGCCGCCGCGCGCGCCGACATGCCGTCCTTGGGAAACTCGTCCTCTGGAATCGGATAGTTAAACTCATCATAAGGTGTGATCTTGTCGCTGGCCGTAGTCATCTGTCGCTCCTCGGTGCAGAAAGATGGGATGCGATGGCCGCCGTGGACGGCACGATCGCCGGTCGGTCCGATGGCGGCCGTTGCAAAACCCTCGGCTGCCGAGCCCGTCCGGCGATCGTTCAGGTACATCGCCGAATGCGTTTAACTGCGCCGGCCACGCTGCGCAAGAAGGCCCGCGTTGTCAGAAGGACTGCGGGCGTGGGCGGCTCAAAGACAGGCGTTGATGTCGGCCGCGCCCCCGCCGGCATCACCGCCACCGCCGGCTCCTGGACGAAAGCCAACCCACGTCTTGCTGTTGCCCGACCACGAAGGCCGCACGAGGGCGGCTGCGCCATTCGGAGGCTGCTGCCCGGGCACATAGACGTCCATCGCCTGATTGTTCGCCACGATGACCTGCGATATGACCTGCTGTTGCGACCGGTTCGCCCATTTCTGAGCGATGCATTGCCAGACTGCGGAGACCGGCTGCTGACTTTCGCCGACCGTTTGTGCGTTCGGCGGCATCGGTGCGTTCGCGCAGGCGGTCAAGGTAGCGGCAGTCACGACGAGAAGTGGTAACGATTTCATTTTTTCCTCCCTCACTTGGATCCGCACTTCTATCGGTGTGATGCTACGTTCGGGGAGCACGTGCTCCGGTCTCGAACGATTCGCATCGCTCGAACATTTCATGACATGCCCTCACTACAGTCACTTTTCAGTGCTGACTGGCAGTGATCGAACTTGAACGAGCCGCGCGAATGGGCCTTGGTGTACGGCGCAGCGGCAGCTTTTCGAGCGTGACCCGCAGCAAGATGGGCGACAGTCGCCTGGCGAGCATGCCGTCAATGAAAATAACGCACGCCTCTAAACGCTCTCCAGCCGGATGCGGCTGCCGATCTCAGCACAATGACGGCTACCGGCCGATGCGTAAATCGGCCTTTGGTCTTATACGTGCGAGCGTCGCGCCATATGACGATACAAGGCCTCGATCTCGTCGATTTTTAACCATGGCGCGCTCGAAGCCGCATTCGAACGGCCCTTTCGCGCGCTCGCTTTCCGTCACCCGGTCCGGCTCGGGCAAACCGTTTCGGGCTATGTGCTGATCAACCTCAGGAGGGCGCGGAGCGTGCAGTTGGACCTGGTGTCGAGCGAACGGGCGCGACACGATTCACTAGCGCAATCACCTGTGACTCCGACTGGGCCCGATGCGCTATCACGACAAACCCGTGTGGGCCGGCCAGATCAGCCGGGATATCGGCGTGTGTCTCACGTTTCATTCGCCGACGTTCACCACACACAAGATCGACCCGGCCGTCGACGAGGCGCGCAGCGCGTTGACGGAAAACATGGCCTGTTCGCAGAACCTCAAGAAGATCGGCTTCGTCAAAGGCGTGGGCATCGCGCCGCAAAGCACACCGAGCGAGGACCTCACCACCGATCCGTACTTCACCGACGGCTATCGCCAGGTACTGATCTTCGTACCAGCAGCCGACTTCACTGTCGGGAATCGAGTTCCTGCCGTGGGAGTCCGCCGCGAAACTCAACACGCTGCCGCCGGGAGCGAACCGATATCAGGTCATGCCCCGGCAGCGTTGCTCCAACCGGACAAAATGCCGGGAACCTGGCTTGAACGCATTGCTGGAGGGCATCCCTGTTACCGATCATCCATCCCCATTCAACAGGTGCTTCTTCAGCCAGGGGCGCCGGGTCGCGAATGTCGTTTGCCCGTTGACCTTTGTCCTTCCATCACACGGCCCCTTAAACCCGACAGCCAGCCGACTGGAAATGCGCTAAATAAAAACCGCAAATTGCCGATAACATGTCCAGCCGCATTCCTCCCGGCGGTTGGACCCAACATGCAGAGTTCATACAATTTTTGGCTCGTGGCCATTTCGTTCGTGGTCGCGACGCTGGCGT
The DNA here is from genome assembly GCF_003634845.1 of Paraburkholderia sp. RAU2J. Classification (NCBI taxonomy): domain Bacteria; kingdom Pseudomonadati; phylum Pseudomonadota; class Betaproteobacteria; order Burkholderiales; family Burkholderiaceae; genus Paraburkholderia; species Paraburkholderia sp. RAU2J. The sequence continues at coordinate 1,156,833 of NZ_RBXG01000002.1, read as the reverse complement.
CGTACACAGCGCTCGATCTGACCGGCCGCATTTTCCTGCTGGCGTCGGCGCGGCTGCGGCACGCCTGGCGCGCGGGCGGCGCGGCGGCGCTCGGCGTCGGCATCTGGTCGATGCACTTCATCGCGATGCTCGCCTTTTCGCTGCCGATCCGGCTCGGCTACGACGCCGTGACCACCGCCTTGTCGCTCGGGCTGGCGATCGGCGCGTCGTACCTCGCGCTGTGCATGACGACCCAGGTGCGGCTGACGCCACGCCGCCTGCTGGCGGGCGGCGTGCTGATGGGACTGGGCATCGCCGGCATGCATTACACCGGCATGGCGGCGCTGCAGATGACGCCCGGCATCCGTTATCAGCCGGCATGGTTGGCGGGGTCGCTGGTGATCGCGATCGGCGCATCGAGCGCTGCGCTGTGGATGGCGCGTGTACTCAGTAAAGACGAACAACGCCACGTCGTGCGCAAACGTTTCGCCGCGGCGCTGGTGATGGGCGTCGCGATCAGCGGCATGCACTACGCGGGCATGGCCGCCGCCGGTTTTGCGCCGGGCGCCGTGTGCGGCGCAGCCAAAGGCGTGGACGCCGCCTGGCTCGCCACCTCGGTGATCCTGTTCACGTTCGCAATCCTGATCGTCACGCTGATGCTGTCGCGTTCCGGCGCGCGCGCCACCTTCCTCATCAGCGCGGTGTCGAGACTGAACGGGCAAATCGTGCGTCTCGCCACGCTCGACACCCTGACCGGCCTGCCGAACCGCAGCACGCTGACCGAGCGCATCGAACGCGCGCTGATCAACGCGCGCCGGCAGCGCTCGCTGTTCGCGATCCTCTTCATGGATCTGGACGGCTTCAAGACCATCAACGACTCGCTCGGCCACTCGGCCGGCGACGCCGTGCTGTCGGCGTTCGCGCAGCGCCTGCAGCAATGCGTACGCGCGAACGACACCGTCGCGCGTCTCGGCGGCGACGAATTCGTCGTGCTGGCGGAAAACCTCGGCTCGCGTGAAGACGCGAGCGCGCTGGCCGAAGGCGTGCTCGAACGGATGCGCCGCGGCACGTGGACAGATTCGCAGCCGCTGCAGGTGATGCCGAGCATCGGCATCGCGCTCCATCCGCACGACGGCGATTCCGTCGAAACGCTGCTGAAGCATGCGGACGCGGCCATGTACGAAGCCAAGCGCGCGGGCCGCAGCACCTATCGCTTCTTCGAGCGGAGTATGAACGAGGCGGCCGTGCGCACGCTGCAGATTCAGAACGCGCTGCACGACGGACTCGCCGCCGGCCATTTCTCGGTGCATTTCCAGCCGAAGTTTTACGGCGGCGGCGACTCGCTCGCGGGCGCCGAGGCGCTGATCCGGCTACATCATCCGCAGCTTGGCGAACTGGCGCCGCTCGAATTCATCCCGGTCGCCGAGCGCTCGGGCCAGATCGTGGAGATCGGCTACTGGGTCGCGCGCGAGACCTGCCGGCGGATTCGCGGCTGGATCGACCAGGGCCTGCCGCCGATGAAAGTCGCGATCAATCTTTCGCCGCGCCAGCTCCTGCAGCCGAATCTGGTCACGACCATGCTCGAGATCGTCAAGGCCGAAGGCATCGCGTGCGAGCAGATCATGTTCGAGATCACCGAAACCGTGGCGATGCAGGACGCGCCGCGCACGATCGAGATGATCCGCGCGTTTCAGGCGAGCGGCTTCGAGATCGCGATCGACGATTTCGGCACCGGCTATTCGAGCCTCGCCTATCTGCAACGCTTTCGCGTGAAGCAACTGAAGATCGACCGCTTCTTCACCAATGGACTCGACGAACACGGCCCGGAAGGCAGCGCGATCGTCTCGGCGATCATCGCGCTCGCGCACTCGCTGGAAATGGACGTGGTGGCCGAAGGCGTCGAGACCGAGTCGCAACTCGACATGCTCAGGTCGATGATGTGCGACGAGATGCAGGGCTTTCTGCTCGGCAAACCCGTCAGCGCCGACGACTTCGGCGAACTGCTCAGAGGCAGGATGCTGGCGGCGTAAGCATGCTGGTTTTTGAACCGACAGCGCCCTTGTAGCCAGCGCCATGCCCGCTGTCGACCGCGCTACGGCCAGCCGCGAAGTTCGCTGGCGGCGAACAGATCATCGATAACAAGCGGATTCGATGCTGAGATTTCATGAAATTTGACGTAGCGACGTTCACATCGTTGTGGCTGATTACGTTCCTATGCTGCGCCCTCGTGACGAGCGCGTTGTCGCGCATGTTCACGCAGGCCGCCGCGCTGCGCTTCTGGGCAACCAGCTTCTATCTGCTAGCCGCGTCGCTGGCGTGCTTCGCGTTGCAGCGCACGTGGCTACGATCTGTTGCTGCTCGCCACCGCGACGCTCGCACTGCAAAGCCGCATCCCGCTCTGGGCGGGCACCCGCGAACTGTTCGGCGCGCGACGGGCTCGCCTAGCCGCGTTCCCTGCGCTCGTCGTCCACGAACTCGTTCAGCGAGACCAGAAGCGCCGGCGCCTGCACTGCCTGCGCGGCTTCCCGCTTGGTGAGCTTGCCGTCGACCGACGCGCCGCAATCCATCCGCAGTTGCTGGTAGTAGATGTTGCCGGTCACGTGCGCATTGCCCTGCAACTCGACGAAGTGATCCGCAATCAGATCGCCGACGATCCTCCCATTGACCACCACGTCGTAGCCGTGCACGTTGCCCTCGATCGAGCCACGCTCGCTGAGCACGAGCAGCGTCTGCGCGCCGGGCGTGCCGCTGACGTTGCCTCTCACGTGGCCGTCCATGCGCAGGCCGTCGCTGAACTGCAGGTCGCCGGTGATCTGCACGTCGTGGGCGATCAGGGTGGCGAGCTTGGTCTGTTCGATGCCCGCGCTTTTTTTCTTGCTGAACATAACCGCTTCCTCGAAATAAAAATGTTCGCCGCGTGATGCTGTCCGTACGGCGGGGGTGGGTGTGCGCTGTCCGCCCCCTCACCGCCTTGACGCTGCCTGCGTCTTGCCCTGCCCCCGCAGAAACTGCAACTCGACATTGAGCCGCGCGACCTCGGCGGCGGCGCTGTCGGCCGACTTCTGCACCGCCGCGCGAGCCGCCGACTCCTGCGCCAGCGCGAGCCGCGCGCGGGCCAGTTCGGTCTGCTGTTGCCCCTCGTCGACGGGTTCGGGCGCGCACCGGCCCGGCGGCATGCCGGCGCGCTGCGCGTTCCAGCCGGCCAGCGCCGCCGCGCCGAGCGCCGCGCTGAACGCACACGCCCCAGCCCACATGGCCACGCGCCGAGCCAGCGATCGCGCCGGCCGCAGCGTGTAGGTGCGCCCGCTCAGTGCGCCCGCGACGCGGTCAAGCCGCCGGCCGCTCCAACGTTCAGCCATGAGGCGGCGGCGCGAACAGCGCGAGGTAGTCGACCGGATTGACCGGCACGCCGTTGACCAGCACTTCGAAATGCAGATGCGGGCCGGTTGAGCGTCCGGTCGAGCCGACGTCGGCAATGTGCTGACGCGGCAGCACCAAGTCGCCCACATGCGCGACGATCCGCGACGCGTGCGCGTAACGCGTCATGAGTCCGTTGCCGTGATCGATCTCGACCGCGTTGCCATAGCCCGCTTTCTCGCCGGCGAATACCACGCGGCCGCCCGCCGCCGCCATGATCGGCGTGCCGGTTTTAGCGACCAGATCGATGCCCGGATGAAAACTCAAACGATGCGTGAACGGATCGCTGCGGTTGCCGAACGGCGAACCGAAGCGCGCGCCGTCGGCGGGCATGCGCCCCGGGAAAGCGGCGTAGGCGAGTTCGTGATCGGCCGTTTGCTGTTCGAGCGCCGACAGCGTCCCGGCGATGCAATCCAACTGCCGGCGCGTGCGTTCGGCGTCGGCAGATCCGTGCCCAGGCGGCACGTTTTCGCCGCAGGACCGTGGCGGCAGCGCGGGGCCGCCCTCGCCGTCGGTGGCGGACAACTCCGCGTCGGACGCCGGCGCCAACGGAACGGGCGTAGCCAATGCGCGCGGCGCCGGCCGTGGCGTATTCAGGCGGGCTTCGAAATCGCGCAAGGCGCCGACCTGGGTGGTCAGCCGCGCCATACGCGGCTCGATCTGCGCAACTGAAGCGCTGAGCTTGCCGAGCTGATCGATCGCGTAGTCGTGCTCGACGCGGTTGGCAGCCTGAGCGCCGGACGCGCCATGCGCATCCCAGTGCATGCCAATTGCGACGCCCGCGGCGAGCGCCAATGCGGCCGAGCCGCAAGCCGCCCCCGCCGCGAGCGAAAAAGCCGTGCGGCGCGTGACGAAGCGGACCGAGCCGCTGGAAAGCTGACTGCCGGCGCTGAATACGGAAGCCATCACGGACTCCCCGCGCACGAAACGCAAGCGGCACGAAACCGCGCACGCGGGTCGCGGCGCATGCCGGTGGACATCGGCGCGTCACACGCGCCCGACACGCGGCACGTGAAGACACGGGACAGGACATTGGCACACAGGAATGACTGCATTCGGCATGGGCCGGACACAGGCCGGCGGCGATAAAGGATCAGAAGGGCGTCGATTATCGCCTGGCTACACCAGGCTTTATCTCAAATATGGAGCGGTGATTAGAGATGCCAAACACGGCGTATAAGCCGTGTTTGGATGCGTCGTGATGACCGTCCTTTTGTCCGTGCTTCGCGACGATCCGATCAGGTCGATCGTTCGGCATCCTGTTCAAATACACCTGGTCCGTCGAGCGCTTCGAGCCGCGCGGCGAGCGCATCGCTCGCGCGCGTCATCGGCATGCGCAGTTCGTTACGGATCAGCCCGTGCGCGGCGAGCAGCGCCTTCACCGGCGCCGGATTCGGTTCGGCGAACGCCGCCTGAATCAGCGGCACCAGTTCGTGAAAAATGCGCCGGCCTTCATCGAGCCGGCCTGCCGTCAGCGCGCGATAGAGCGCGACGAAGCGCTCCGGCCGCAGATGCGCGGACGCCGCGATCGCGCCGCTGCCACCCAGACACACGGTGTTGAAGATCGCCACGTCCTCGCCGGCGAGCACCTGCAGGCGGCCGTCGCGAATCAGCGCGAGCGTGGTGTCGAGCGAGCCGGCGCAATCCTTCACAGCCTGGATCCGCGGATGCGCGGCGAGCGTCAGCAGCGTGTCGAGTTCGAGCCGCACGCCGGTCCGGTACGGAATGTCGTACAACACGACCGGCTTGTCGCTCGCATCGGCGAGTGCGGTGAAATGATCGACGATGCCCGCTTGCGACGGCCGTATGTAATACGGCGCGGCGATCAGCGCGCCGGCGATCGGCAGCGTGTTGAGTCGTTCGATGCGCTCGCGCATGCTCGCCGTGTGATTGCCCGATACGCCGACCACCACCGGCAGCGCCCGCGCGCCGTTCGCGCCGTTCGCGCCACGAGCCGCGGCTTGCGCGGCGTCGAGAATCGTTGCGAGCACGGCGTCCTGCTCGGCGGCATCGAGCGCGGCAGGCTCGCCGGTCGTGCCGAGCGCGACCAGCCCGGCGACGCCCGCATCGGCATAGCGGCGCACCAGCGCGCGTAACGCGGCGTGATCGACGGCGCCGTCGGCGAACGGCGTAATGAGCGGAATCCAGATACCCGAAAAATCAGACATGTTTCTACCTCGATGACGCGACCGTATCGATTCCGTTCAGCGGTGCGAGAGAAACATTCAGGACAGGCCGCAGGCGGGCGGTGACCGGCTGTTCCGTCGCACATCTGACGACGGAACAGCGTGCTCCGGTCAGATGAGCGGCTGTTTTTTGGCTTTGGCGCCGACGTTCGGGCGGTTCGCGCTGCTGCGAACGCGCCACCCGGCTGCGAGCATCCCCGCGACGCTCGTGGAAGCGTCGTGTGCGAGGGTCGACAGGCGGAGTCGGAACGTGGGGCTGGAGTGCATGAGCCGCAGTGTAACCGGCTCCGGCGCCGTCTGGCAAAGCCGTCTCGAAAAGGCGCTTGACTTCTCTCACAGGCCAACTAATATACGCACCGCGTACATTCACCGCCGATTCCCCCTTCCCCCGACAGGTGCCTCCATGAGCGTCCCGCAACAAGCCTTCCTACGCGATGCGATGCGTCGCATGAACATGACGCGCGACACGTTCGCGAGCCGCATCGGCGTGTCGCGCCGGGCGCTCGACACGTGGCTTCTGCCGGACGATTCGCAGGAATCGCGGGCCATGCCGGAGATCGTCGAGCGCTTCGTATCGGAGATCGTGGTGCATGGCGACCCCGGCGAGAAATATACGCAGAGCGTAGATTCGCAATCGCTCGCCAGCCAGATGCTGTTCGAAGGCCGGCCACAGCTGTTGTCGGTCGATCAGTTCTCGCGCGACTCGGTGGAGGCGCTGTTCCGGGTGGCCGACATCATGCAGCCCATCGCGCGGCGCCGCAAAATCTCCCGCGTGCTCGAAGGCGCGGTGCTCGGCAATCTGTTCTTCGAGGCCAGCACGCGCACCCGCGTGAGCTTCGGCGCGGCCTTCTGCCGGCTGGGCGGCTCGGTGTGCGACACCACCGGCTTCACGTTTTCGTCGATGGCCAAGGGCGAGTCGATCTACGACACGAGCCGCGTGATGAGCGGCTACGTGGACGCCCTGGTGATCCGCCATCCGGAGCAAGGCTCGGTGGCCGAATTCGCGCGCGCGACCAACGTGCCGGTGATCAACGGCGGCGACGGCCCCGGCGAGCATCCGAGCCAGGCGCTGCTCGATCTCTACACAATCCAGCGGGAGTTTTCGCGTCTGGGGAAAATCGTCGATGGCGCGCATATCGCGCTGGTCGGCGACCTGAAGTACGGGCGCACCGTGCATTCGCTGGTGAAGCTGCTGGCGCTGTACCGCGGCATCAAATTCACGCTGATCTCGCCGCCGATGCTCGAAATGCCCGGCTACATCACCGAGCAGATTTCCCGCAACGGCCACGTGATCGAGCAGACTCACGACCTCGCCAACGGCTTGCGCGGCGCCGACGTGGTGTACGCGACGCGCATCCAGAAAGAGCGCTTCACCGACGAATCGTTCGAAGGCTACACCCCCGATTTCCAGATCAATCAGGCGCTGGTGGACAGCGTATGCGGCGCCGACACGCTGATCATGCACCCGCTGCCGCGCGACAGCCGGCCCGGCGCGAACGACCTGAGCGTGGACCTGAATCACGACGCGCGGCTGGCGATTTTCCGGCAGACCGACAACGGCATTCCGGTGCGGATGGCGATTTTCGCGGTGCTGCTGGGCGTCGAAAAGCTGGTTCAGCATTCGATGCGCGACGCCGCGTGGCGCCCGCCCGCGTATCTCGGCCCGGATGACGCGGTGTTTCACGGCATCGATTGAACGGCGCAGTGCGGTATTCGAATTCGCGCGTTCAGCTTGCGGCGCTGGTGAGGTGGCCAGCCGCGGTGCTGGCCATGCGCGCGTGCCTGAACGCGCTGGCGAAGAACAACACCTGATACTGCACCGCGTTCGACCAGTACGTCCACGTGTGGCCGCCGGGCCGCTCGGCGTAGTCATGCGGCACGCCGAGTTCGACGAGCCGCTCGTGCAGCATGCGATTCGACTGCACGAGCGAATCGTTCACGCCGCAGTCGATCGTCAACGCGATATGCGCGTCGTCGAAACTGCGCGCATTCTCGACGATCGCCTCGCTGTTCCAGAAGCCCGCGTCACGGGCCGGGTCGCCGAATACCTGCTCGATGCCGGGCTCGTCCTCGGAGCCGCGCGGGTCCACCGCGCCGCTGATGCTGCCCGCCGCGCCGAATTCATCCGGCCGCCCCAGCGCGATATGCAGCGCGCCGAATCCGCCCATGCTCAGGCCGGTAATCGCGCGCGCCTCTTTCGTTGCAAGCGTGCGGAAGTGCGCGTCGACGTAAGCCACCACTTCCGTGCCCACATAAGTCTCATAACGGCTGCGCGGGTTGACCGGACTGTCGATGTACCAGCTTTCATGACCGCCGTCGGGCATGACGAGAATCACGTGATAGCGGTCGGCCAGCTTGCCGATGGGCGAATTCGTGGCCCAGTCGGTGTAGTCGCCGCCCGAGCCGTGCAACAGATAGATGACGGGAAAGCGATTGGCCGTATTGCCTTGCGCATATTGATCGGGCAGCACCACCGTCGCCTCGAACGATTCGTGCATCGCCGCGCTGGGAATGGTGACGACCCGCGACTCATAAGCCCATGCGGGCGCCGTGACGAGCAGCGTCAGAATGAGCCAGAACGCACGAACTGGATTCACGGTGTCGCTCTCCCTGTCTAGGTGTCCGAAGAACACTACCCGGCATGCGGCGGCCTGCTTGCGTCGACGACTCTAGCAATAGCGACTTACAACCAAATTTCAGCGAAACATACGATCCCTTCAGAGAGAAGCCCTACACGCTCACACGAAGGGAGGAGCGAACGTTCGCCCCTCCCTGCCCGGCCTATTCGACATGCGCGGCGAAGCCGACCCGCTCCGGCGCCAGATCGTCCCGCAGCGTCAGTTCAGGAATCGCATACGCGCCGCCGTTCTGCTGCCGGAACGGGATCGGCTGGGTGGTCCAGAGATCGTCGAGTCTTTTGGCCAATGCTTCGCGAACCTCCGCATAGTTCGCCTCGTCGATTCTGCTCGTGCGATAAACCACGAACGGCGGCAGCACGTCGAAACCGGGGAAATACAGAACGCCGTGCTGGATCGGAAACAGCACGTCGTCCATCGGGCCATTGATGCCACGCGCACTGTAGTGCGACTCCCAGCCGCCGGTCGTGACCACCAGCATCGCGCGCTTGCCGGCGAACTTGCCCTCCCCATAACGCTCGCCCCAGCGCGCGTCGGAGTGCTCGCCGACGCCGTACGCGAGGCCGTACGCATAGACGCGCTCCACCCAGCCCTTGAGGATGGCCGGCATCGAGAACCACCAGAGCGGAAACTGCAGGATCACCGCATCCGCCCACATCAGCTTCTCCTGTTCGCGGACGATGTCCGCGCTCTGCAAGCCGTTCTCGAACGCGTGTTTCGACTCGCGGGATGGATAGAAGCGCTCGCTGGCTTGCCGCTCGATGCTGTCGTGCGCATCGAGCGAGGCTTTCCACTGCATCGCGTACAGGTCGGAAACCTGCACGACGTGGCCGGCGTCCTGGAGCCGCTTGACCGCGAAATCCTTCAGCGACCCGTTCAACGATTTCGGTTCAGGGTGCGCATAAACAAGCAGAACTTTCATGACCGTGCTCTCTATCGTGATTGAATGACATCACGATAGGTTCCGCTCCGCTATATTGGAAATGAATTCCCTGTATATCTGGTATTGCGATGGTTAATCTCCGAACACTCGACCTCAATCTGCTCGTCACGCTCGACGTCCTGCTGTCGGAGCACAACGTGACGCGCGCGGCCGAACGCCTGAACTTCTCGCAGCCGTCGGTCAGCGTGCATCTGGCCAAATTGCGGTACGTGTTCGGCGATCCGCTGCTGCTACCCGGGCCGCGTGGCATGCGGCCCACCGCGCGCGCCGAGGCGTTGCGCGAACCGCTGCGCGAGGCGCTCGAAGCGCTAGAACGCGCGGTCGCCCCGGCGAGTCCGTTCGATCCGGCGGTGGCCACGCACACGTGGCGCGTCGCCGCGAGCGATTACGCCGAGTCGACGATCATCCTGCCGGCGCTGGCCGGCATGCGCGCGGCGGCGCCGGGCACGCGCCTCGCCGTCGTCGAAGCGGCGCCGCTGCGCATCGCGAAACAAGCCGAACGCGGCGAGATCGACCTGGCATTTCACACGAGCGAAGGCTCGCCCGAAGGATTGCGCCGGCGCGTGCTATTTGCGGAGCGTTATGTACTGGCGGGCCGCGCGGATCATCCGCGGCTCAAGCGCCGGCCGACACTCGCGCAGTTCTGTAAGCTCGACCATGTGATCGTGTCGCCGGTGGGCGGCGGCTTTGTCGGCGTCACCGACGAAGTGCTCGCGAAAGCGGGACTCACCCGCAAGGTGGCGCTGTCGGTGCCGCACTTCCTGTTCATGCTGTCGGTGCTGGCGAGCACCGACCTCGTCGGCATGCTGCCCGAGCGGCTCGCGCGCGACTGGGGCGCGGTGCGCATGGTCGAGCCGCCCGTCGACGTGCCGGGCTACGAGATGGCGATGCTCTGGCATGAGCGCTCACATCGCGACCCGGCACATCAATGGTTGCGGGAGCACATCGCCGGGTCGGTGTGACGACGCCCCGCCGTGATTCGACGCGCTCAGCCTAGCCACGCCAAAGCAATCGCACTTAGCCTTTTGCGCTGCCGATTGCGTTCAGCTGGTTGAGTACGTCACCGCTCAGGCTCAAATGCGCCGCCGCCAGGTTCTCGTGCAAATGTCCAGGCGAGGACGTACCGGGGATTAGCAGAATGTTAGGTGCCCGACGCAATAGCCACGCGAGCGCCACCTGCATCGGCGTCGCGCCGAGCGTCTGCGCGATATCCGATAGCGCCGACGACTGGATCGGCGTAAATCCGCCGAGCGGAAAGAACGGCACGTAGGCGATGCCCTTGTCGGCGAGGTCGTCGATCAAGGCGTCGTCCTCGCGATGCACGAGGTTGTAGTGGTTCTGCACGCAGACCACCTGCGCAATGCGCCGCGCCTCGTCGATTTGCGCGGCGGTCACATTGCTCAAGCCGATATGACGCACGAGCCCCCGCTGTTGAAGCCCGGCGAGCGCCGTCACCTGCTTTTCGATCGAGCCTTCGGAGGGCGCGTGCACGCTGCCCATGATGCGCATGTTGACGACTTCCAGCACGTCGAGGCCGAGGTTGCGCAGGTTGTCGTGCACGCCGCGTTCGATATCCGCCGGTTCAGGCGCCGGCAGCCACGCGCCATCGTCGCCACGCGTCGCGCCCACTTTCGTGACGATCACGAGATCGTCCGGGTACGGATGCAGCGCTTCGCGAATCAGCTGGTTGGTGATGTGCGGTCCGTAAAAGTCGCTCGTATCGATGTGGTTCACACCCGAGGCCACCGCCTCGCGCAGCACCGCGAGCGCCGCGGCGCGGTCTTTCGGCGGCCCGAACACGCCGGGGCCGGCAAGCTGCATCGCCCCATAGCCCATGCGCCGCACCGTGCGGCCGGCAAGCGAAAAGGTCTCCCTGAAACTGACATTCGACATGACACGCTCCTTGGTAAGTGGATAAGCGGCAGTATCGCCGGGATTGCGTTGTTGAATAAACGGGTCTAACGTGTACGGGTTGTTTAAAAAGATGAACAATCACGATGGAATTGAACGACCTTGCCGCCTTCGTCTCCGTCGCCCGCGCGGGCGGCTTTCGCGACGCGGCGCGCAGCGGCGGCGTGTCCGCATCGAGTCTGAGCATCGCCGTGCGGCGCCTGGAGAGCAAACTCGGGCTACGTCTGTTGAACCGCACCACGCGCAGCGTCGCGCCGACGGAGGCCGGGCTGCGTCTGATCGAAAAGCTGACGCCGCTGTTCGGCGAAATGGAAGCGGCGCTGGATGTCCTCAATGGCTTCAGGGACACGCCGACCGGCACGCTCAAACTGAACGTGCCGTCGAGCACGGCGCGCATCGTCCTGCCGAACGTCATCGCGTCCTTCCTCAAGCAGTACCCGGATATCCGCGTCGAAGTGGTGGTCGAGGACGGCTTCGTCGACGTGCTGTCGATCGGCTGCGACGCCGGCATTCGCTATGACGAGCGCCTCGAACAGGACATGGTCGCGATCCCGATCGGGCCACGCGTGCAGCGCTTCGCGACGGCCGCGGCCCCAGCCTATCTCGACGCCCACGGACGCCCCGAGCATCCGCGCGAACTACTGTCGCACGCATGCTTGCGCGGCCAATTCGCCGGCGGCGCCACACCGACCTGGTATTTCGAGCGCGATGGCGAAGTGCTGCAATTGAATCCTTCTGGACCATTGATCGTGCGGCCAGGCGCTGCGATCGACCTTGCGGTCAGTTGTGCGGCGGCAGGCGTCGGCGTGATCCATCTATTCGAAGACATGCTGCGTGCGCAACTCGACAGCGGCGCGCTGGAGCCCATTCTGGAGCCGTGGTGGCAACGCTTTTCGGGGCCCTTTCTCTACTATCCCGGCGGCCGCCACATGCCGGCGCCGTTGCGCGCGTTCGTCGATTTCGTGAAGGCGGCCAATGCCGGTGGCTCGGGGAATTGAGTCGCGCGCCCAGCATCTCAATGCGTGCGCTTGCACAGTTGCGCGACCATCGCCAGAAAGCGCTCCGCGCCGACCGGCTTGCGCACGCACACGTCCCAGTTCTTCCCATCGGCTTCGAGCGGCGGGACCGCGGTATGAACGACGATGGGTACATCGGCGAATCCCGGCAGCGCCCGCAGACGCCGGCACAATTCCGCACCGTCCATGATCGGCATCATCCAGTCGGTGATAATCAGGTCGGGAACGTGCGCTGCCGCGCGCGCCATCGCCTCGGCGCCGTTGCTCGCGCAACCCACCTCATAACCTTCACGTTCGAGAATCAGGCGCCACGCCGCAAGGATTTCCGGCTCGTCGTCCACCAACAGAATTGAGTGCATCAGGGTTCGCCGTTGATTGTCTTGCCCGTTTCTGGTGGCGCCGCAACAAATGTTCCACTCATGGAGAATGCGGTGATAATGAACGGGTTGATCGGCTTGAACGGCGCGTTTCAAATGCACGTGAGCGGAGCGCCTGCTGGTTGGGTCTCCCCATCACTGCCACAGACAGCTTGTTTCTCTCGAGTGCGGATAGGGCTTCGCGACCGATATGTGCACCGTGGTTGAGCCTTTGCACTTTGTTGAAACTTCACCCTGCGTCTCACTTATGACCGACACCCGTGTGAGCCCGCTGCGCAATTTCGCCGACTTCGTCCGCTCAGAGCGACTCCGGCTCACCGAACAATGGATGAACGCCGTCGCGAGCGACCTCGATCTCGTCGAAGCCGACAAGCTCACGTACCAGCAACTCGCCGATCATCTGCCGGAGATTCTGGAAGGACTCTGCGCGGCGCTCGATAGCGAAGATCTGGAGCGCGTCGAAACGTCGATCGAACGCAACGCGAAAAAGCACGGCAACGTGCGGTGGCGCCAGGGCTATCGGATCGAGGAACTCGTGCGCGAACTCGACCTCTTCCATCAGGTGCTCGGCGAAGCGCTCGACGCGTTCGCGCAGCAGGACAGCACCTTCACGCGCCGTCATGAAAGCCGCGCGCGGCGGCTGATCGCCGAAGCGTTCAGCATGGTGTCGTACACGTCGATCAAGGAAGTGGTCAGCGAGCGCGACCGCAAGATCGACGAGTACACCGGTCAACTCGAACGCGCGAACCACGAGTTGATCCTGAAACAGCGGCTGGTGAGCGAGCTGCACGAATCGCGCATGCAGATCACACGCAGCGTGGTGCACGACCTGCGTAATTTCCTCAATGCGTTTTCCATCGCACTGCAACTGATCGGGCGAGCGCCGTCGAAGGCCGATACCGCGTTGGCGCTTGCGAACCGGCAGACCGCCGACATGAAGCTGCTCGTCGACCAGATGGTCGAGTATGCGGTCATGCTCGGCGACGGCGCCCCGCTCGCACTCGAACAGGTTGAATTGCGCGAGCTTTATGACGAACTGGTCACGTCGACGCGTCCGTTGATCAACGCCAAAGGGCTGAGCTTGCGCGCATCGTGCGACCCGGCATTGAAGACGGTCACATCCAATCGTCTGAAGCTCAAACAGATCGCGGTCAATCTGCTGTCCAACGCGACCAAGTACACGAAGTCAGGCCAGGTCGAACTGCAGTTCGCCATGGCCGGCACAGAGCATTGGACGATACGCGTGTCCGATACCGGCGTGGGCATTTCGGCTTCGGACGCGGAGCGCGTGTTCGACGAGTTCGAGCGCGCCGCGGGCGAGGATATTCCGGGCACAGGTCTGGGTCTCTCGATCGTCAAGGAGTTGTGCCGCATTTTGAATGGGCACATCGATTTCATGTCCCGCGAGGGTGTGGGGACGACGTTCCACATCCGCTTCCCGGTAGTGCTCGAAGAAACGCAATAAGGCCTGCGCGGTGGCGACATCGCACTGCACACGTTCCGTTAAACTGCTCGCATTCAAAGCGCAGCAAGCCTGCGCCACGTCGAAACAGCCCACCACAACGCGCGAATGATCCACATCCAGACCGCCCGCTTCCCGGAACAGCTCGACGCCGTCCGGGCCATCTTTCGTGAATACGCCGAAAGTCTGGGCATCGATCTCGGCTTCCAGAATTTCGATTCCGAACTCGCCGACCTGCCCGGCAAATTCGCTGCGCCTCGCGGCCGTGTGCTGCTCGCTTATCACGAAGCGGATATCGTCGGCTGCGTCGCGGTGCGCCCGCTCGATGACACGACCTGCGAGATGAAACGTCTTTACGTCCGTCCATCGGGTCGCGGTTTGCAGGCCGGCAAGCAACTGGCGACGCGCATTTGCGCGGTAGCAAGAGAATCGGGCTATCACCGCATCCGCCTCGACACGCTGCCGACCATGCACGCGGCACTGCGGCTATATGCGTCGCTGGGTTTCGAAGCCATTCCGGCTTACGTGTTCAATCCGATCCCCGGCGCGATATTTCTGGAGTGCGATCTGACTCGCCATCGCCAGGAAGACCCGGTGGGTTAGTCGTGCCGCGCCGTGCGGCGAGCGCGGGCACACGGTGCTTTTATTGCGGCACGGGTTCGCTGCGGCTTGCCGGCAGACAGGCGCTCATCGCGCCGGCGTGCCCGCTCAGCCCCCGCACGACGATCTCAGACGATTTGCCGTCGCGCCGCGCCAGTTCGGCGAGGTCGAGCAATGCGGCGTATCGCGCGGAACAGTCTTGCGATGCTTCGGGCGGATCGTTCGCGCGAAGGCCGTGAGCGTCTGCGATGAACTCGCTCGCAGCCGCCGTCAGACCTAGCGCGACAATGAGCGCTGCGAGCAGGCCTTTGAAGACAGCCGGTGTCGATAACACTTCGGCACGCGAGCGGCGCGCCACACTCCTAGGCTGTTCATCGATCGCGTCATGACGGACTCGCATCGCCGCGCTCCTCACGCCCAATGCGCCGGCACCCAGACTCGCCCGACCCAGTGGCCCGGCACCCACACTGCCGGGCGCGGCGCCGGCGCGACGTACACGACGCGCGGCGCGACATACACGGCCGGCGGCGGCGGTGCATACACCACCGGCGGCGGCGCAACATAAGCAACTGGCGGCGCGACCACGACCGGCTTCGGCGCAATGTAGACGACCGGCGGCGGAGGCGGCGGCACGTACACCACCGGCTTCGGCGCGACCACGACCGTCGTACCGCCGGTCGCGACGACACCACTCGTCACCACCGTGCCGCTCGTCGTCACCGTGTTGCTGTGCGTGCCGGTCACGCTCGTCGACGTCGTTACGACGCCCGGCGCGACGCGCGTCGCCGTGCCGGAGTGATAGACGCTCCCGCCGTCCGAGCCCGTCACCGTGCCCGAGCGCGAGCAGGTCGACCCGGCGCAATGGGTCGATGCCGAATGATCGACCGTGTTGCCGTTCGAGCCGGTGATCGACCCCGACGACGAATATTGTCCCGGCGCGGTCTTCGTCACGTCGCCGGAGGTGGTGGCCGTTTTGCCGTCCGGGCCGGTCAGCGTGCCGGTGTGCGAACAACTGCCGCCAGCGCAACTGGTGTCGCCGGCATGCTGGACGGAGTTGCCGTAACGCCCGGTCGCCGTGCCCGAATTCGAGAACTGGCCCGGCGCATTGCGCGTCACGGTGCCGGTGTTGCTGGCAAAGCCGCCATAAGGGCCCGCGACGCCGCCAGCGTGCGAACAACTGCCGCCGCCACACGAGCCGTAGTGGGCGCCATTGTAGGTGCCGCGCGATGTGTACGCCGTGCCGTGCTGCGACCACGCGAACGCCGACGCGCTGCCAAGCGCGAGCACGGCGGCGGTGGCGCCGAGCACGAGCTTGCGCAACGCACTGCGTGAGAGTGAAGAGACTGCCGATGACGCAACACAAGCGGTGCTGACCGGAACGACGAACGAATGATTTTTCACGGTATGTCCTTGCTGGGTTCGGGCCACTTGTGTCACTGCGGTGTGGCGACAAACGGACTATAGAAGGACGAGCCGGGTAAATCAGCAACGCAGATATGTCGCCTCGTTTCACCGTGAAGGAAGCCTGCTGGGCAAGGGTTCGCGGGCGTTTTGCGGCCGTTGTGACATATCGCGACATAGAGTGTCACGGCGGACGGGCGCGGCGCCCGGAGCGTGGCCGCGCGCTCGCCGCATGCGCGATTGCGAATACAGATGCGAAATGCGAACTCAGAACGGTCCGCGGCTCGCGAGGCGCGCGTACTCGTCCTTCAGCGTACCGATGCGCCGACGATATGCGGCGAGCAGACACGCGTGATCGCGGCCACATGCCTGCCTCGACTTCAGCCATGCCTGTTGTTCGTCCTGCATGTTGCCGCGCGTGCCCATCGCGACAAGGCCGGTCAACATCTGATAGCGAACCGACATCTCGACATCCAGCTCGCTCAGTTGCCGGGAAGCGCAGATCGTCTTCTCGTCGGGCAAACGCGCCCGATTACAGTCGAAGCTCGCGGCGCAAGCGGGACCGGCAGAGAGGGCGGCCAGCATGAACAGCGCAGATTGCAGACGCCGTTTGATGCTGCGGTTACGGTTTCTCGTCATCGTCGTTCCGGAGTGGATGCGGTGAAATGAATCTGCCTGCATGGAAGCACGCATGTCAATCCGCGTGATGCGTGCATCAAGCAGCACATTTTGATTGACAAGCCCTGCGGCAAAACGGCACACTCGATTCCATGCTGACGCACCTCTCCATCGCCATTGCGATTAACCACCCGAAGCGAGCCATCACTGGCTGGCCATTGGGAGCATGTGTGCGCTAGTAGTCTGAATCTGCAAACAAGACCCCCAAGGCCCCGCCGGTAACGGAAGGGGCCTTTTGTTTTGTGGGCGCCTCCGTCAGCCGGCTCGATGACGGAGAACGAAGATGGATCAGGCAAGCCCGCAGTGCATGGACGATGACTCGAGTCTGGTGTCGTATCGACATCGGCCCGACGAGTGTCTGCCGAAAGTGGTAGTGCATTTTTCCGTGTTGCCCGGCGCGACGCTGACCTGGCGCGTCGATGCCAACAGCACGCTCGCGGTGCAAGGCGCGCGCGTCTGGCTCACACGCGTCAGTTCACCTTACGATCACTGGCTCGCGCCCGGCGACGAGTTCCGCCTGCAACGCGGCGAGCGCGTGTGGCTCAGCACGGAAGGCGAAGCTGCCGCGCGTGTGTCGTTGAGCAGCTTGCTGCCGGCCAGACGCGGGGTGATCGCGCGTTGGCTGGGAAGGCTTGCGTGGTTGAGCATCGGCACACCTACAGCGCGTTAGCGAAGCCGTTCGATGCGCAATGTAGCGATCGCGTGATGGCTGGACGGTGCACATGCGTTAGAAGAAATGTAGCGGCTCCCCCTGATGTGAGGGGGTATGTGCTTCGCCGGTATTGGTAGTCGTCAGCGCGCCACGTGCATCACGCTCACTGCCCCACCGGCGTGATCTGCACAGCCGCGGCCGATACGAATACCGCATGAATCGTATCGCCCGCCTTCACGTCTTTGAGATCGACGCCGGGACCGGCTTCGAGCGTTTGCGCCCGATATGGGCCACGCAGGGTGACGAGCCGCTTCTTGTGGTCGATCTTCTCGACGGTGGCAACCACTTCAGTCTGACGCGCCGATTCGAAACCACCGGAAGCCGGCGTGTATGTCTGCTTGTCGACGCGCTTGCGAATCCCCTTCTCCGCCCCGACGACCTTCTCGGCCTTCACGAGCAGCGCGTTTTTATAAAGCACGTCTACCCGATCGCCCACCTTCAGTTGATCGAAGGTAGCGACCTGTTGGCCTACCAGCACGAGCATTTCATTGCCGCCAGGCCCCTTCAGCGTGAGCGAGCGGCTGCCCGCATCGATGCCGACGATTTCCGCCTTCATGTGCACCGGCTGCACTGCGCCGATCACGCCTTGCGCAGCGCTCGCCATGTCGTCTTGCGCCCACGCCGGTTGCGCCGTGGCGAATGTCGCGACCATCAATGCTGTGCCAATCGTCATTGCCTTCATTTGCCCGCTCCTTGCGACAGTGTTCGATCCGGCCTGGCGGTAGTCCGAAGTACAGGACACACGCGTTCGACGCCAGACATAACCACATCTTCAGGACAACCGCTTCCAAACGATTCTACTTACCTGGTAGCACACAGCGGGCCCGCACACATCCACCGCGCATTAAGACAAGCTACGACGCACAAAACAAACAGCCCCATCGCACGAGCGATGGGGCTGTTCACGATGCCTTGCAAAGCGCAGACGCGTGCCGAAAACCGACACGCCCCACGTCAAACCATTACACGCGCTCGATCGCGATCGCGATGCCCTGGCCGACGCCGATACACATCGTGCACAACGCAAAGCGGCCTTGCGTGCGCTGCAGCTGATACATCGCGGTCGTCACCAGACGCGCGCCGCTCATGCCGAGCGGGTGGCCGAGCGCGATCGCGCCGCCGTTCGGATTCACGCGCGCGTCGTCGTCGGCAACACCGAGTGCGCGCAAGACCGCGATACCTTGCGAAGCAAACGCCTCGTTCAGTTCGATCACGTCGAACTGATCGATGGTCATGTTCAGACGCGCGAGCAGCTTTTGCGTGGCGGGCGCCGGGCCGATGCCCATCACACGCGGCGCGACACCGGCCGTGGCGATACCCAGCACGCGAGCACGCGGCGTGAGGCCGAAGCGCTTCGCCGTTGCTTCGTTGGCGAGCAGCAGAGCCGCCGCGCCGTCGTTCACGCCAGACGCGTTGCCCGCCGTGACCGTGCCGTCCGGACGCACCACGCCCTTGAGCTTGGCGAGCGTTTCGAGGCTGGTTTCACGCGGGTGTTCGTCTTGCGAGACCGTGATCGGATCGCCCTTCTTCTGCGCAATCGTCACGCCGACGATTTCCTGCGCCAGCGTGCCGTCGCGTTGCGCGCGAGCGGCTTTCTGCTGGCTGCGCAGCGCGAAAGCGTCCTGATCGGCGCGGCTGATGTTGTAGTCGGTCGCGACGTTTTCGCCGGTCTCCGGCATCGAGTCGACGCCGTACAGCTTCTTCATCAGCGGGTTGACGAAACGCCAGCCGATGGTCGTGTCGTAAATCTCGGCCTGGCGCGCAAACGCGCTGCTTGCCTTGGGCATCACGAACGGTGCGCGGCTCATGCTTTCGACGCCGCCCGCCACCATCAGCGCGGCCTCGCCCGACTTGATCGCGCGCGCCGCGATGCCGACCGCGTCCATGCCCGAGCCGCACAGACGGTTCACCGTCGAGCCCGGCACGCCTTGCGGCAAGCCTGCGAGCAGCAACGACATGCGCGCGACATTGCGGTTATCGTCACCGGCCTGGTTCGCGCAGCCGTAAATCACGTCGTCGATCGCGTCCCAGTCGACGCTCTTGTTGCGCTCCATCAGCGCCTTGAGCGGCACCGCGCCCAGATCGTCGGCGCGCACCGACGACAGCGAACCCGCATAGCGGCCAATGGGGGTGCGAATCGCGTCGCACAGGAATGCTTCGGTCATGTGATGTCTCCAGTTGATGTGCTGCGTGCGCTGTGCCGTAGTCGGCCGCGCTGGCGCTGGCGCCAATGTGGACGGGATGCGCTGAGGCATCGGCCCGGCGAGCGCAACGGGAAGCGGTGACGCGGCAGCCGCCACGTCAAGCCAGCTTAGCGCAGGATGGTGAACGACGGTTTCGAAATTGCCATTTGTTCTTTATACGAACACACGGTCATATGTCGAACAACGAGACTCGATAATAGGCGCGGGCGTGAAACCATGTCAAGCGCGACCAGGCCCGCACCAGGGAATACGTGCAGGCCAGGGGACTGATGGCGCAGTGCCCGTCATGCGTCGGAGGAATAGCGGTGAATCGCGAGGCCGTTGAGGGGCGCGGCCCCGCTGGGGTGCAACTCGTGGCTGTTGGCAAGGAACTGAAGCTGAGGGCGCAGCCAGCTCCGTGCACCCGCTCTGGCGAACGGGCCGTCGGCGTGCAACTGCTAGCCTGGCCCGGAGCTAAGGCTAAAACTGAAGCCGCAGCCGAACTGAAACTGAAATGAAGTCGAGCCCAAAGCCCCTCATCGAACCTCGATCCCCTCATCCGCGATATACGCGCGAATCACGTCCGCGAAGCTGCGATCGCCGCTCAGCCCCAGCCCTTCGGCGCGCGACGTGTTCCACTGCCCCGGCCAGCTGCCAACGATCTTCTCCACGCGCGCATCCGGCTCACGCACGATCCGCTGGGCGACCGCGTCGCCGGCGACCTCGCGCAGCGCGGCGATCATCTCGTCGACGCTCACCGAAATCCCGGGCAGATTCAACACGCGCTGGTTGCCGAGCGCGGCCGCGTCGATCTCAAGCCCGGCGATCAGACTCTCGATCGCCTTGCGGGGCGACAGCAGCCACAGGCGCGTCGAGCCCGCGACCGGGCACGTCGCCGATTCGCCGTTCAGCGGCTCGCGGATGATGCCGCTCGCGAACGATGACGCCGCCGCATTCGGCCGCCCCGGCCGCACGCTGATGGTAGGCAGCCGCAACACGCGGCCATCGACGAAACCGCGCCGCGCGTAATCGTTGAGCAACAATTCCGCGATCGCCTTCTGTGCGCCATACGACGACTGCGGATTCAACGCGGTGTCGTTCTGCACGATCTCGGGCAGATCGCCGCCATAGACCGCGACCGAACTCGTGAACACCACGCGCGGCCGATGCCCGCGCTGCCGGCAAACTTCCAGCAGCAAACGGGACGCATCCAGATTGATGCGCATGCCGAGATCGAAATCCGCCTCGGCTTGGCCGCTCACGATCGCGGCCAGATGGAAGATCGCCGAAGTTTCACCGTCGATCACGCGTTCCAGCACACTGCGCTCCGCGATATCGCCCACTTCCGTGCGCACGCGGCTGTCGCCGACATCGCCCGCACGCACCACGTCGAGCAGCACCAGTTCGGTAATCGCTTGCGGCGCGCCTTGCTGGTCTTTCAGGGAACCGCGCGAGAGCAGTTCACGCGCGAGACGCTGGCCGAGAAAACCCGCGCCGCCGGTAATCAGTACTTTCATGATGGGTCGTGTTTCGTTTGATGAGGGTTAGCGGGCGGCGGGCAGATAGGGCTTCAACCAGCCGAGGCCGGTGGAAGTGCCCGCGCGCGGCCGGTATTCGCAACCGATGTAGCCGTCGTAGCCGAGCGAATCGATCAGTTCCAGCAGATACGGATAGTTCAGTTCGCCGAGGTCGGGCTCGTGCCGCTCCGGCACGCCCGCGATCTGGATATGGCCGATGCCGGCCATATCGCGTTTGAGTTTCACTGCCAGATCGCCTTCGACGATCTGGCAGTGATAGCAGTCGAACTGCACCTTCAGATTCGGCGCGCCGACTTCCGCGCAAATCGCCTGGGCGTCGTCCTGACGGTTCAGGAAAAAGCCCGGCATGTCGCGCGTGTTGATCGGCTCGATCACGACCATGATGTTTTCGGCTTGCGCGGTCTGTGCAGCATGCGCGAGATTCTTCAGATACACCTCGCGATGTTTCGCGCGCGGCTGATCCGCGCCGATCAGGCCGGCCATCACGTGCACCTTGCGGTTGCCGAGCACGCGCGCGTACTCGAGCGCAGTGTCGAAGCCGCGCCGGAACTCGTCCTCGCGGCCCGGCAGCGAAGCGATGCCGCGCTCGCCGCCGGCCCAGTCGCCGGGCGGCGCATTGAAGAGCGCCTGCGTGAGTCCGTTCGCGTCGAGCCGCGCCTTTAGTTCGCCAGCGCGGAAATCATACGGAAACAGATACTCGACCGCTTCGAAGCCGTCTTTCGCGGCGGCGGCGAAGCGGTCTGGAAAAGCGTGCTCGTTGTACATCATCGTCAGGTTGGCGGCGAAACGAGGCATGGCGACAACTCCTGGAAAACGGTGTGAGCAAACGCGCGGCGCAAGCAATGAACGGGCGCGCCGCGCCCATGTCGATTTAGCGATTGACCAGCTTCGCCGGCGTGAGCCACGTGGCCACCGCGCCGATCACCAGCATGCCGGCCAGCACGTACATGCCGGTCTGCGTGCTGTGCGTGAGGTCTTTCAGATAGCCAATCATGTACGGACTCGCGAAGCCCGCGAGATTGCCGATCGAATTGATGATCGCGATGCCGGCAGCCGCACTGGCGCCCGACATGAACGCGGTCGGCAATGACCAGAAGAGCGGCGCGCAGGTCAGCACGCCGGCGGCGGCCAACGACAGGAACGCGATAGACACCACCGTGTTGTCCGCGAACGAAGCGGCCACCGCGAAGCCGACCGCGCCGAATAGCGCCGGCACGATCAGATGCCAGCGGCGCTCGCGGCGTTTGTCGGCGCTATGGCCCATCACGTTCATCACGACGATCGCGCAGAGAAACGGAATCGCGCTCAGCAAACCAATGTTGAACGCGCCGCTCACGCCCGTCGATTTGACGAGCGTCGGCATCCAGAACGTCAGGCCGTATTGACCGGTGACGAACGCGAAGTAGATCAGCGACATCCACCACGTGCGCGGATCGCGAAACACCGCGCCGAGCGAGTGCTTCTGGTTTGTCTCCTGCGGCTGCGCAGCGGCGATTTCGTCGGTGAGCAGGCGCTTTTCTCGCTCGCTCAGCCATTTCGCGCTGGCGATGCCGTTGTCGAGATAGAGGATCGTCGCAATACCGATCGCCACCGCGGGAATCGCTTCGATCAGGAACATCCACTGCCAGCCCGCGAAACCCGAGCTGTTATGGAACGCCTGCATGATCCAGCCGGACAGCGGGTTGCCGAAAATCCCCGACACCGGAATCGCCGACATGAACACCGCGATGATCTTCGCGCGCCGATGCGACGGAAACCAGTAGGTCAGATACAGGATCACGCCCGGATAGAAACCGGCCTCGGCGAGACCCAGCAGAAAGCGCAGCAGATAGAACTGCATCGGCGTCTTCACGAACACGAACAGCGCCGACAGCAAGCCCCACGTGATCATGATCCGCGCGATCCAGATCTTCGCGCCGATCCTGTGCATCAGGATGTTGCTCGGCAACTCGAACAGGAAGTACCCGATGAAAAACACACCGGCGCCGAGGCCGAACACCGTTTCGCTGAACGCGAGGTCCTGCGACATCTGCAGCTTCGCGAAGCCGACGTTCACGCGATCCAGATAAGCGACCACGTAGCACAGCATCAGAAACGGCACGATGCGCCAGAACACCTTCTTATAGGTGCGTTCAACTTCGGCAGCGCCGGGCTGTGCCGCGCTGGCGGCGATGGGACGGCTTGCTGCGGCCTGATACGAACTCATGCATTGTCTCCTTCCATGAATAGCCTCGTGCGCCGCTTTGGGCGGCAGGGCTTTGTTGTGCCGATTTTCTTTACCAGCTTGCGCCGAACACCGCACGCAGTTCTTCGAGTGCGGCTTCGTCGAGCGGCGCGGGCCGCGGATTCGTCATCAGCCACAGGCGCGCGGTCTCCTCGAGTTCTTCGAGCGCATACGACGCCTGCGCGACGGAGCGCTCCCACACCACCGGCCCGAGCCGCTCCAGCAGCACCGCGCGAACCGTACCGGCGAGCGCGGCGATTTGCGCGGCCACTTGCGGATCGCCGGGACGCTGATAGCGAATCAGCGGGACGTGGCCCACTTTCATCACGTAGTACGGTGTGAGCGGCGGCAGCACGTCCGCCTCGCTCCAAACACCCGCGAGCGTCAGCGCGACCAGGTGCGTCGAATGCGTATGGACGATGCCGCGCGCCGCGCTGTTACGCGCATAGATGCCGCGATGCAGCGCCAGCGTTTTCGAAGGCTTGCCGCCCGACACGGCGTTGCCGTCGAAATCGACCTTGGCGATATCGGCGGGATCGAGCCGGCCGAGGCACGCGTCGGTCGGCGTGATCAGCCAGCCGTCGTCGAGCCGCGCGCTGATGTTGCCGGCGGTGCCCACCGTATAGCCGCGTTGATAGAGACTCGCGCCGCTCACGCAGATTTCCTCGCGCATGCGCGCTTCGTTGCTCGTATGGAGTGCGGGTGTGCCGGTCATTGCGCGGCTCCGTCGAGATGATGCAGAGCCTTCTCGAAGAAATCAGTCGTGCCGAAGTTGCCGGATTTCAGCGCGAGCGCGAGCGGTTCGGCGCCGGTCGTCGCGGTAGCCGGCACGCCCGGATCGATCTGCGCGCCGATGCGCAGCGTGCGCACGTCGAGTGCCTGCACGACCGCGCCCGATGTTTCGCCGCCCGCCACCACGAACTTGCGCACGCCGCGTTCGTGCAAGCCGCGCGCGATCGACGCGAGCGTCGCTTCGACCAGATGCCCCGCTTCGTTGACGCCTAGCTCACGTTGTACGGCTTTGACTTCGTCGGGTGTGGCGCTCGCATAGATGAGCATGGGCTCGCCACGTTGGAGATGCGTCTGCGCGAAGGCCAGCGCCTGCTCGACGACGGCTTCGCCGCGCGCCGCCGCTAGTGGATCAATGCGAAACGCGGGCCGGTTCGCGCGCCATGCCGCCACCTGCGCGTTAGTCGCCTTCGACGCGCTGCCGGCCAGCACCGCGGACAGACCTTCGACACGCGGCAGTTGCGCAGCGTCGTTCTGCTCCGCGAGCAAGCCCGCGCGGCGGAAGTTCGCGGGCAGGCCCAGCGCAACGCCGGAGCCACCGGTGATCAGCGTCAGGTCCGCGCAGGCTTCGCCGAGCACGTGGAGATCGGCGTCGGACACCGCGTCCGCGATCGCCATGCGCACACCGTCCTCACGCAGCGCATCGAATGCCGCGCGCACGCTCGACACGCCTTTGGCCACCGCGTCGTAACGCACGAGGCCGACCTTCGATTGCGTCTGACGTTGCAGCACGCGCACGAGGTTCGCATCGCGCATTGGTGTCAGCGGATGGTTTTCCATCCCCGACTCGTTGAGCAGCACATCGCCGACGAACAGGTGGCCGCGAAAGATCGTGCGGCCGTTCTCGGGAAACGCCGGGCAAGCGATCGTCAACGCGCTCGCGCCGCCGTCGGCGCTCAGCGCATCGAGCAGCGCATCGGTCACCTGGCCGATGTTGCCCGCGTCGGTCGAATCGAACGTCGAGCAGTACTTGAAGAAAAATTGCCGGCAGCCTTGCGCGCGCAGCCAGTCGAGTGCGGCAAGCGATTGCGCAACCGCATCGGCGGCGGGAATGGTGCGCGACTTCAGCGCGACCACCAGCGCGTCGGCCTCGATCGTTTGGTTCGATGCGGGCACGCCGATCGTCTGCACCGTGCGCATGCCACCGCGCACCAGCATGTTGGCGAGATCGGTCGCGCCGGTGAAGTCGTCGGCGATGCAGCCGAGCAGCGCGCGTTTCGTAGTTGCCGTCATGGATAGCTCTCCTGCTTACTTCGCCGCCGGCACGTCGATGCCGGGGAAAATCTTGATCACCGCGGAATCGTCTTCACCACCGTGGCCGGCCGTGGACGCCATCATGAACATCTGATGCGCGGCCGCCGACAGCGGCAACGGGAATTTCGAGCGGCGCGCGGTATCGAGCACGAGGCCCAGGTCCTTGACGAAAATATCGACTGCCGACAACGGCGTGTAGTCGCCCGCGAGAATGTGCGGCACGCGGTTCTCGAACATCCACGAATTGCCCGCGCTGTGCGTGATCACCTCATACAGCGCGTCGGGATCGACGCCTTCGCGCAGGCCGAGCGCCATCGCCTCGGCGGCCACCGCGATATGCACGCCGGCCAGCAACTGGTTGATGACTTTCACCTTCGATCCCGCGCCGTGCGCCGCACCAAGGCGGTACACCTTGCCGGCCATCGCGGCCAGCACGTCCTCGCACGCGGCATAGGCGGTGGCCGGGCCGGACGTCATCATCGTCATCTCGCCGGATGCGGCGCGTGCCGCGCCCCCCGAAACCGGCGCATCGAGCATTTGCAATCCGGCGGCCTCGACCCGCTTGCCGAGTTCGATCGCGAAGTCCGGCGCGACGGTCGCACTCGCGATCACGACGCCGCCCAGCTTCATCGCGGCAACCGCGCCCTGCTCGCCGAACAGCACGGCTTCGGTCTGAGCCGCATTCACGACCAGCGTGACGACCACTTCGCACTGCGCACCGAGTTCGGCAGGCGCCGCGCAACCGACGCCGCCTTCGTCGACGAACGCCTGCAGCACCTCGCTGCGCAGATCGCACGCGTGGACCCGAAAGCCCGCGCGCAACAACGAGCGCGCGACACCCAGGCCCATTGCACCAAGACCGATGACACCGACATTTCTGGACATGCTTGACCTCTATGAATTCGTTCTGCGTCGTCGCGCCCGATGAGCGCATGCGTTCATCGGCGCGCTCGCTGCGCCATTGGCTGAAACCTCAGCAAATCCCCGCTTCCGCGAGCCGCCGTGCGGCGTTGTACATATGCGTGCGCGCCGCGTTGCGCGCCGCCATCGGATCACCCGCGCGAATCGCATCCGCAATCGCCGCATGCTCTTCGCGCACCTGGCGCGAAAAGTCCTCGCGCAAAGCCTCGTTGCGACGCGTGACTACGGTGCCCGCCTCCAGGTATTGATTCAGGAACGCGAGTGTCTTGAGGAAATAGGGATTGCCGGTGGCCGCCGCGATCGCACGATGGAACGCGACGTCTTCCGCGACACCCTCCTCGCCTTCGGCCACCGCCTGATCGATGCGGGCGAGCGCCGCGTCGATCGCCGCCATGTCGGCATCGCTGCGGCGCATCGCGGCTTCCGACGCGACTTCCGCTTCGATCGCACGACGCAGCGCGAGGATCTGCACGACCGAGCCGGGTTCGGCCGCTTCGGCCGAATCGATTCGCAACGGCCGGACCGAGCCGTGCGCTGCGACGAACACGCCGCTGCCCTGGCGCGGTTCGACCACCCCCTCGTTCTTCAGCCGCGAGATCGCCTCGCGGATCACCGTGCGGCTCACGCCGAATTGCTGTGCCAGCACGGCCTCGGTCGGCAGCTTGCCGCCGCGCTCGAAAGTGCCCTTGTCGATCTGCTTCAGAAGCTGCTGGGCGACCGTATCGCTCAACGCCCGCGCAGGAATCTTGTCGAACATCGATGCCTCGATTGATCATGTTATCGGGTCATCATACAAATTTAGACTGCAGCCTGCATCCGCGCAAACCCTGGTATTGTTGGGCAAATCAGTGTCCAGTTGGCGAATCACAAAGGCTTAAGCTATCGTCACGCCTTTGCGCCAGCGCGCGCCGCGTGAACCGGTGCGGCGTCGCGCGCACTTTCCTCGAACGCATTTCACAAGGCCCATGAGCAAAGCCCTGCCGCCGTCTTCCGCCGTGCCCGCCAGCGCCGAACCGGCCCCGGACAAACCGGGCGACTCGTATGTGCAGTCGTTCGCGCGGGGCCTCGCGGTCATCCGCGCGTTCGACGCGACGCGCCCCGAACAGACACTCACCGATGTGGCCGCCGCGACCGGCCTGACGCGCGCCGGCGCGCGCCGCATTCTGCTGACCCTGCAGACGCTCGGCTACGTGGAAGCCGAAGGCCGCCTGTTCCGCCTCACGCCGAAGATTCTCGACCTCGGGTTCGCGTACCTGACGTCGATGCCGTTCTGGAATCTCGCCGAGCCGGTGATGGAAAGCCTGTCGGCGCAGGTCCACGAGAGCTGCTCGGCGGCCGTGCTCGATCGCACCGAGATCGTCTACGTGCTGCGCGTGCCGACGCACAAGATCATGACCATCAATCTGTCGATCGGCAGCCGCTTGCCCGCCTATTGCACGTCGATGGGCCGCGTGCTGCTGTCCGCGCTCGACGACGAAACGCTCGACGCGACGCTCAGTTCGACGCCGCTCTATGCGCATACGCCGCGCACCGTGACCGACAAGGAAGAGCTGAAGAGACTGATCGCGCAGGTGCGCCGCCAGGGATGGGCGATCGTCGATCAGGAACTGGAAGGCGGCCTGATTTCGCTGTCCGCGCCGATCCGCAATCGCCAGGGGCGCGTAATCGCGGCGATGAACATCAGCGGTAACGCACAGCGCAATTCGGCGAAGCAGATGGTGAAGGCGTTTCTGGAGCCGTTGCAGCAGGCCGCGCAGACCGTGTCGGAGATGGTGGCGCGGCGCGGTTGAAGGCGGTTCGCCTGACTACGAAGTGAGCGCGGGCGGGTTGCCCGCGCGCTGCCTGCATGGCTACGGGAAAAGGCGCCATTGGAGGCGCCGCGATCACTCAATGCATCGGTTCGTTCGCGGTCTCTCTGAGCATCGAGACCGCGACCAGCGACACCACCACGCACGCCGCTACATAACCGGCCGGCGCCAGCTTGCTGCCGGTCACCCGGATCAGCCACGTCGCGACCAGTTGCGCGGTCCCGCCGAACACGCACACGCTCACCGCATACGCGATCGAAATGCCGGTAGCACGCACGCGCCGCGGAAACGACTCGCACATCAGCGCGAATTCCGACGCCGAGCCCATCGAATAGAACACCAGCATCAGCGCGGTCAGCGACATCACCACCGATAGCTGCGGAAAGCGGTTCATCAGCATGAAAGCCGGAAACAGCAGCACGACCAGCACGCCACGGCCAAACAGGATCGGCCGCTTGCGGCTGCCGATACGGTCGGACACGAGACCGAACAGCGGGCACGTGATCAGCATCACGAGGCCCGACGCGACGCCGACCAGCATCGACAGCGACATCGGCAGGCCGAGCGTATGGATCG
Organism: Paraburkholderia sp. RAU2J; assembly: GCF_003634845.1. Lineage (NCBI taxonomy): Bacteria > Pseudomonadati > Pseudomonadota > Betaproteobacteria > Burkholderiales > Burkholderiaceae > Paraburkholderia > Paraburkholderia sp. RAU2J. Next base: position 1,128,222 of record NZ_RBXG01000002.1, on the reverse strand, counting down.
CGTAGGTCGGCATGTAGAACGTGAGGATGTAGGTCGAGACCGTGCCACCCATCACCGTCAGCGTGATCAGCACGAGCGGACGCAGATGCGCGGTGAAGAGTTCATGCAGCACGCCGCGCTCGATCCCGTGGCCGTGCGCGCTGGACGTGTCGTCGGCGAGACGGCGGCGCAGGTAGATGCCGACCGGCGCGATCAGCACGCCGAGCAGAAACGGTACGCGCCAACCCCAGCTTTCCAGCGCTTCTTTCGACAACGCCGCCGATAGCGCGGCCGCAATGCCCGCGCCCATCAGCGCCGCGCCGCCTTGCGTCGCCAGTTGCCAGCTGGCGCGAAAACCGCGCCGCCTGCCGCCGCCCTGTTCGAGCAGCGTGGAGGTGGCCGCGCCGAACTCGCCGCCTTGCGAGAAGCCTTGCACGAGACGCGCGAACACGATCAGCAACGGCGCGGCAACACCGATCCGGGTGTAGGTTGGCGTGAGCGCGATCAGGCCGGTGCTCGCCGCCATCAGCATGATGGTCAGGTTGAGCGCGGCCTTGCGCCCCTTGCGGTCCGCGTATACGCCGAGCATCACGCTGCCGAGCGGCCGTGTGATGAAACCCGCGGCGAAGGTCGCCACTGACAGCAGCAACGAAGTAGTCGGGTCCGTCGACGGAAAAAACAGCCTGCCGATGATCACGGCGAAAAAGCCGTACACGGTGAAGTCGAAGAATTCGAGCCAGTTGCCGATCACCGCGGCGGCGACCGCGCCGCGGCTGGAGATCCGGTTCGTGCCTGCGGCGTCGAGGGTGCGCCTCGCGTCGGTGGTGGTGTTCATCGTGTGGTCTCTTTCGTCGTTATGTCGGCTGGTAGCGCAGCGTCAGGGTTCACTGCCCCAGATAGCGCTCCACCAGCCGCGTCCAGAATGCCGCGCCGACTGGCAGACTGCGATCGTTGAAATCATAGTGCGGGTTGTGCACCATGCAGGCGTCCTCGCCCACGCCGTTGCCGATTCGCAGGAACGTGCCCGGCCGTTTTTGCAGCATGAAGGCGAAGTCCTCGCTGCCCATCAGGATGTCGGTGTTCGCGACCACTTTGTCGTCGCCGACCAGTTCACGCGCGACCTGCACCGCGAAATCCGTTTCGGCATCCGAATTAACCACTACCGGATAGCCCTCGATGTACTCGACCACCGCCTTGCCGCCATAACTCGCCGCCTGGGTTTCGGCGAGTTCGGTAATGCGCTTCTTCAGCAGGGCGCGCACCTCGGGGCTGAACGAACGCACGCTCAGCTCCAGTTTCGCGCTGCTCGAAATCACGTTGTTGGCGGTGCCCGCATGCATCGAGCCGACTGTCACCACCGCCGGCTGCGACGGATCGACGTTGCGCGCGACGATCGTCTGCAACGCCATCACGATGCTCGCCGCAACCACGACCGGATCGACCGTCAGATGCGGACGCGCGGCATGCCCGCCGACGCCTTCGATCGTGATGATCGCCTTGTCGCCCGCCGACATGAACGGCCCCTTGCGAAACAGCAGCGTGCCGGGTTCCGCGCCCGGATGGTTGTGCACGCCGAACACGGCGTCGCACGGAAAGCGCTCGAACAGGCCGTCGTTGATCATCTTCAGCGCGCCGCTGTCGATGCCGCTCTCTTCCGCCGGTTGAAAATACAGATGCACCGTGCCCGAGAAATTGCGCGTGGCCGCAAGATGCTGCGCGGCGCCGAGCAGCATCGTCGTGTGACCGTCGTGGCCGCAGGCGTGCATCTTGCCGTGGGTGCCGCTCGCATACGGCAGGCCGGTTTGCTCGATGATCGGCAACGCGTCCATGTCCGCGCGAATGCCGATGCTGCGGTGGCCGTCGCCCACCTTCAGTGTGCCTACCACGCCGGTTTTGCCAACTCCGCGCGTCACCTGCCAGCCCCACTGCTCCAGCTTCTGCGCGACCAGCGCGCCGGTTTGCAGCTCCTCGTAGGCCAGTTCCGGGTGGTGATGGATGTGATGGCGAATCTCGCGCAGGCCCTGCGCAGCGGGCTCCAGATCGGACACTTCGGTAAAACGCACGGCTTCTTTCATCTCGATGGCTCCGTGAACACACGCCGCGCAAACACGCGGCAAACAGCTCGCCACTATAGCCACGCCGTTTTGTTCGAATAAGATGCTATTTTTTTCACCCTGATTAACAAGTCTTATATAGAGGATTACCCTCATGAAGCTGCAGCAGTTGCAGGCTTTCGTCGCGGCCGCGCATCACCGCAGCTTGCGCGCCGCCGCGCGTGAACTCGGCGTGACGCAACCGGCCGTCACCCATACGATCCGCGAGCTCGAAAGCGCGCTGAACGCGGAACTGATGGTGCGCAGCGTACGCGGCATCGAGCTGACGGCGTGCGGGCTCGCGCTGCTGCCGCGCGCCGAGCAATTGCTGGGCGACATGCGGCGCACGGTCGAAGCCGTCGAACAGGTGAAAGGAGAATTGGCTGGCAAGGTCAGCGTCGGGACCATGCCGTCGATCGCGCTCACGGCGCTGCCGCATGCGGTGTCGAGCTTTCGCCAGAAGATGCCGCTGGTGAATCTGCATCTGGAGGAAGTGACGATTCCCGACGCGCTCGCGCGTTTGCGTAATGGCGCGCTCGACATCGCGGCGCTTCATCATGTGCAGGCACTCGACAGCGATCTGGTGCAGGCGCCGCTCTACTCGACGCAGTTTGTGGTCGCGCTGCGCGCCGGGCATCCGCTTGCGAACGTTACCCGGCTGCACGAGTTGCTCGACGCGGAGTGGATCGCAACGGTCGGCGCCGATCACTTTCCGCACAGCGTGATGATGGCGATGTTCAACGCGCACGGCTTGCCGGTGCCGAAACGGCTGGTGCGGGCGCCATCGTCGTTTGCGGTGACGTTGGGGCTGGTGTCGCAAACCGACGTGATCGGCTGCTTCACGCGACCGCTCGCGCAGATGGTCGCGCCGCTCGGCATCCGCGTCGCGCAGATCGAAGACGCGCTGCCGAACTACGATCTCAGCATCATTTCGCGGCGCGATCTGCTGCCCACGCCGGCGGTTCAGCAGTTCGTCCTGTGTTTGCAGCAGGCGACGCGGGAGCGGATGGCGGCCGGTGATTAGTTCGCTTCAGTGAACGCCGGCGCGCGCCATGAGAATCTCGATCAACGCCTGCCCCGCGTCTTCGAGACGGCCGGAATTGTCGATCGTCGTACAGCGCACGCCCGCTGGCAATGAGAACGGCGCGCGCCGTGCGAGCCGGGCCGCGACCTGCTCCGCGGACTCGCGCGCCCGCGCGCCGAGACGCGCTTCGAGAATATGCGGCGCGGCATCCACGTGCACGATTTCCGCGTGCGGATAGCGCGCCAGCGTGTGCGGCACATGCTGCCGCGAGCCGTTGACGACCACCGTGCAGCCGCGCGCCAACCACGTGTCGAGTTCGATGCCGATGCCATAGCGCAGTGCATGACTCGACCATTCGAGCGCGAACAGACCGAGCACCGACCGCGCAGCGAATTCTTCGACGCTCAGCGCCACATGCACTTCGCCGTTGCCGCTCGGCCGCGTGATGTAGCGGTGCGCGAACAGGATCGGCTCGCCTGCGAGGCGCTGGCGCGCGAACACCAGCAACGCGTCTTTGCCCGCGCCGGACGGCCCCATTACATAGATCAAACGCCCTGCCATGGTCATGCCACCTCGCCAGTGCGGAACGGCAAACGCTGCCACAGCACGAACGGCTCGCCGGGCGCCGGTTCAACGAAGAGCGCGGCCTGATCGACGCTCAACGGCCCGAGCACGGGCGAGCGCTGCCGCCACCAGGCGACCAGCGCCGCGCGTTCCTGCACGTCGGCGAGCGAACCGGACAGCGTCATATGAAAGCGGAATTCGTCGAACACGTATGGATAGCCCCAATCGATTAACAACGCGCGCTGCCGATCGCTCAGCGGCGCTTCGAGCCGGCGCGCGAGATCGGCAGCGGACGGCCGCGCACGCAATGGGTGGAGCGTTTGCAGGGCGCTACTCGCCAGCGCGCAAATGGCGGCGTCGCCCCGCTGATCCGCCGGACGCAGTGCGACGAAATCGCCGAGCGTCGCGGCTTCCACCGGCAACATGAACGCGTGCTGCGTGAGCGCCCATGTACGCGCCGCGGCCAGCAGCTCGTCCTGCGTGACGCCGGCCGCGAGATGAAACGGCGCGACCAGCGTGCCGTGCCAACCATAACGGCGCGGCGCTTCGGTCAACTCCGTCAGCGCGCGCGTCAAACCTTCCGGTTGAGGCGGCACGTGGCGCTCGCCACTTTGCGCATCGCGGCCGAGCCACTCCGAACCCGCCCGCCACCACGCGGACTCACCCGATGGCGCGTAATACACGGCAAAGCGTGCGCCGGCGCTCCATGCAGCGTCGTTCACAGGTCGTGCTCCACCAACAGTTGCACACGATCCGCCGCGAAATGCGTGAAGCCGTATTTGACCGGCGTGCCTTGCAAGTCGACATCGACGTTTTCGACCCACAGCACCGGCTGCTGCCGGTTGATGTTCAAACGCCTCGCCACTTCCGGCTCGGGCAGCACGCTTCCGATACGGCTCCACTTGCGCAGATAGTCGTCGACGCCGAACTCGGCCATCGACTTCGTGACGCTGCCGGTGCGCTCCAGTACCTCGGGCAGGCCCGCGAACCGCGTGGCGGGATACCAGCTGCGCGCGAACGTGAGCGGCACGCCGTCGGACTCGTGCAGCGATTCGATCCGGTAGACCGCGGCGCCCGCCCGCAGACTCAACGCCTTCGCGACACTGGGCTCAGCCTTCACGCGCGCCGCCGACAACATCGTGCCCGCCGCCGTGTGATGCTGCTGGCGCAAGTTCTCGGTGAAGCGCGTGCGGCGGCCGATCGAATAGTCGATCGCGCCGGGTTGCACGAAGGTGCCGCGCCCCTGCTCCACGCTGACGAGGCCCGACGCGGCCAGCCCCAGCATCGCGCGACGCACGGTATGCCGGTTCACGTCGAAGCGTTTGGCGAGTTCGCCCTCGCTCGGCAAGCGCCCTTCTTCGCCGAAGCCGCTGGCAGCGATCTCGGCCGCCAGAATCTGCTCGATCTGCCGCCACACGGCAACGCCCGCGCCGCGTTCGAGCGTCATGCCCGGCATCGCGTTGTCGATCGATGTCATGGTGCTGTCATTCCCCCAGGGTCAAATATTCGGCATGGGGTGCATTGTAGTGCGCAAGCCGTGATGAAAGTGTGAAAACAGTGACACACATGCCGATGCGCGACAAGGGTACCTCTAAACGTCTAGACGTTTAGACGAATAGATGGTTAAATGTCCATTCGCTGGCTCAACAGGAAATCCAATGAGCGCTACTACCGCGTCGCCTCCGCCCGCTCCCGCGTCGTCCGAGCGGCGCGCCTGGATGGCCGTGCTGGCCCGCACACCTCGCGCCGATCTCGAAGCCGCCATGGAGCGCGCGCTGCACGGCCTGCCCGCGCCGGCTTACGACTGGCTGCGCCCGCCCGAAATCGGCCTTGCGATGGTGCGCGGTCGCGTCGGCGGCAGCGGCGATCCATTCAATCTCGGCGAAGCCACCGTTACGCGCGCAACCTTGCGCCTGCGCGCACCGGACGATGCACCAGCGACAGTAGGCATCGCATGTCACCTGGGCCGCGACCGCCGCCGCGCGGAACTCGCCGCACTGGCGGACGCGCTGCTGCAAATGCCCGAGCATCGCGCGGCATTGCATCGGCAACTGGTCGAGCCGTTGGCGGCGCAACAGGCTGCTCGCCGCGCCGGGCAGCAACGGGACGCCGCGGCCACGCGCGTCGAATTCTTCACGATGGTGCGAGGCGAATGATGGAATACGCGCAGATTGCCTTGTCCACACTGACGCCGGGTTTCGCGGACCCGGTCCACGATACGCAAGCGGTATTCCGCACGCTGCTTGATGCGTTGTCGCGGCCGGGCACGATCGGTGAGGTCGGCAACGTGCTGCCCGACGTGCGGACCGCACGCGCCGCGTTCGCCGCACTGCTCGCGCTGTGCGACTACGCGACGCCCGTGTGGCTCGCGCAGCCGGACACCGCGCTCGGCTCGGCGCTGCGTTTTCACACCGGCGCGCCGCTCGTCGACGAACCCGGCGCAGCCGCGTTTGCATACGTTCATGATGCGAGTGCATTGCCGCCGATCGAGAGCTTTACGCTCGGCACCGCTGAATCGCCCGAGCAGGCGGTGACGCTGCTGATTCGCGTCGAAGCACTCACAGGTGGCGTGCCGGTCGTCCTCAGTGGCCCCGGCATTCTGGATACCGAAACGATTTCGCCGGTCGGTCTGCCGGAGCATTTCTGGCGCGAACGCGCCGCGCTCGCGCCGCTGTTTCCGTGCGGCGTCGACTGCTATCTCGTCAGCGGTGCTCGCCTGATCGGCCTGCCGCGCACAACTCTAGCAAAGGTGAACTGATGTACGTTGCCGTCAAAGGTGGCGAGCGCGCGATCGAAGCTTCGTGGCGTCTGCTCGACCAGGCGCGCCGTGGCGACACGCGGCTCGCCGAACTCGGCGTCGCGCAGATTCGCGAGCAGTTGCGCCTCGCCGTCGCGCGCGTGATGACCGAAGGCTCGGTATTCGACGAGGAACTCGCCGCGCTCGCGATCAAACAGGCCGCCGGCGATCTGGTCGAAGCGATCTTCCTGCTGCGCGCGTATCGCACCACGTTGCCGCGTTTCGGCTACACGCAGCCGATCGACACCGAAGCGATGCAGGTCGAGCGCCGCATTTCGGCGACCTTCAAGGACGTTCCCGGCGGACAGTTGCTCGGCGCGACTTACGATTACACGCAGCGTCTGCTCGATTTCGCGTTGCTTGCCGAAGGTGAAGGCGAAGAAGCAAGCACAAGCGCACGCAATGACAGCGGCACAGCCGCAGCACATGCCGAGTCGCTCGCAAGCGCGGCGGCAACGAGCGCCATGCCGCGCGTCGTCGCCCTGCTCGACAACGAAGGCCTGATCGAACAGGAGCGGCCGACGCCGAACGCGCCGCCCCCCGGCGATCTTTCGCGCGAACCGCTCGCTTTTCCGGCCAACCGCGCGACACGCCTGCAGAATCTCGCTCGCGGCGACGAGGGCTTTCTGCTCGCGATGGGTTACGCGACGCAACGCGGCTACGCGCACTCGCATCCGTTCGCGGGCGAGATCCGCTTCGGCACGATTGCCGTCGAAATGGAACTCGACGAACTGGGCGAAGCCGTCGAGATCGGCGACATCGACATCACCGAATGCCAGATGATCAACCAGTTCGCCGGCAGTGGCGCCGTGCCGCCCACCTTCACGCAGGGCTACGGTCTCGCGTTCGGCCATGCGGAGCGCAAGGCGATGGCGATGGCGTTGGTGGATCGCGCGTTGCGCGCCGAGGAACTCGGCGAAGCGGTCGCATCGCCAACCCAGGACATCGAATTCATGCTGTCGCATAGCGATAACGTCGAAGCGTCGGGCTTCGTTCAGCACCTGAAGCTGCCCCACTACGTCGACTTTCAGGCCGAACTCGAACTCGTACGACGCTTGCGGGCACAGCATGGCGCGCAGACGCAGAATCAAAGCGCGCAACAATGCAGCGATCAGACGGAGCAGGCAGCATGAACGCGCCCGACGCATCTCAAGCCACCGCCTCGTACGACAGCGCCGCGGACGGCTACAACTTCGCCTACCTCGACGAGCAGACGAAGCGCATGCTGCGGCGCGCGTTGCTCAAGGCCGTGGCGGTGCCGGGCTACCAGGTGCCGTTCGCGTCGCGGGAAATGCCGTTGCCGTTCGGCTGGGGCACCGGCGGTATTCAGGTCACCGCGGCGATCATCGGTAAGCAGGACACGTTGAAAGTCATCGATCAGGGCTCCGACGAAACCACCAATGCGGTCAACATCCGCCGTTTCTTCGCGCGCACCACGGGCGTCGCGACCACGCGCCGCACCGCCGAAGCGACGATCATCCAGACACGTCACCGGATTCCCGAAACGCCGCTGACGGACAGGCAGATTCTGGTGTACCAGGTACCGATGCCCGAGCCGCTATATCGGCTCGAACCGCGCGTCGCCGAATCCAAAAAGCTGCATGCGCTCGCCGACTACGGATTGATCAGCGTGAAGCTCTACGAGGACATCGTGCATCACGGCAGCATCGCCACCACGTATGACTACCCGGTGATCGTCAACCACCGCTATCTGAGTTCGCCGTCGCCGATCCCGAAGTTCGACAACCCGAAGATGCACATGAACCCCGCGCTGCAACTGTTTGGGGCCGGCCGCGAACGGCGCATTCACGCGATTCCACCCTACACGTCCGTGCGCAGTCTCGACTTCGACGACCATCCGTTCGACGTGCAGAAATGGCAGCATGCGTGCGCGCTGTGCGGATCGACTGAGAGCTTCCTCGATGAAATGATCGTCGACGACGCGGGCAAGCGCATGTTCGTCTGCTCGGATAGCGACTACTGCCACGAACGCCGTGGCGATGCGCACGAGGCTCCGGCAGCGCCGAACGCACGCGACGGAGAATCCGCATGACGTCACAGCCACTCTTGAGCGCTCGTGATCTGACCAGACAATACGGTGGCCGCAACGGTTGCAGGAACGTCAGCTTCGATCTGTATCCAGGCGAAGTGATGTGCATCGTCGGCGAATCGGGCTCGGGCAAGACCACGCTGCTCAATACGCTCGCGCTGAAAACCACGGCCGACAGCGGCTCGCTCCACTACACCGCCACGCGGGGCGAGCGGCTCGATCTGCTCGCGCTGTCCGAACCGCGCCGACGCCTGCTGATGCGCACCGAGTGGGGCTTCGTGCAGCAGAATCCGCGCGACGGACTGCGCAGCGGCGTCTCCGCCGGCGCGAATATCGGCGAGCCGTTGATGGCGGTCGGCGCGCGCCACTATGGCGAGATCCGTCACTCGGCCACGCAATGGATGGAACGCGTCGAACTCGACGCTTCGCGCATCGACGAATTTCCCAGCGCGTTTTCCGGCGGCATGCAGCAGCGCCTGCAGATCGCGCGCAATCTCGTGACCGGTCCGCGGCTCGTCTTCATGGACGAACCCACGGCCGGGCTCGACGTGTCGGTGCAGGCGCGCCTGCTCGATCTGCTGCGCACGCTGACGTCCACGTTGCATCTGTCGGTGCTGATCGTCACGCACGATATCGGCGTCGCGCGTTTGCTCGCGCATCGACTGATGGTCATGCAGGGCGGCGAAGTCGTCGAGTCGGGTCTGACCGATCAGGTGCTCGACGATCCGCAGCATCCCTATACGCAAACGCTGGTTTCCTCGGTTCTGCCGGTTTGAGGCTCACGATGCGATCCATTGAAGCAGACAGTCGCACAGTTCATGACGCGGGCGCGGCCGGGCGCGCGTTCTTCAGCAACACGGCATTGATGCTGCGCGCGGCCGGCGTCGGCAAGACCTTCACGCTGCATGGCCAGGGCGGCGTGCGGATCGACGCGCTCGCGGACGTCTCGCTCGAAGTCGCGCGCGGCGAATGCGTGGTGCTGGTCGGGCCGTCGGGCGCGGGCAAGAGCACGCTGCTGCGCTGTCTGTACGGCAACTATCTCGCCAGCACGGGGTCGATCGAGATTCGCGACACAGCGGATCATGGCCAACCCGTGTCGATCACCGGTGCCGAACCGCGCGACGTGCTGCGCCTGCGCCGCAATGTGGTCGGCTACGTGAGCCAGTTTCTGCGCGTGATCCCGCGCGTGCCGACGCTCACGCTCGTCGCCGAACCGCTGCTCTCGCGCGGCGTGGCCGAAGACGAAGCCCGCGCGCGCGCCGCCGCGCTGCTCGCGAGGCTCAACGTGCCGCAGCGGCTGTGGACACTCGCGCCCGCCACCTTCTCGGGCGGCGAGCAGCAGCGCGTGAACATCGCGCGAGGTTTGATCGCCGGGCATCCGCTGCTGCTGCTCGACGAACCCACCGCTTCGCTCGACGCGGAGAACCGCGACGTGGTCGCCGAATTGATCGTCGAAGCGCGCGAGCGCGGCGCGGCGATTGTCGGTATCTTTCATGACGAAGAGACGCGCAGCAAGGTCGCAACCCGCCGTCTCGCCTTGCAGCCGCCACGGCGTCACTGAACGATTGATCGACGGGCGCGAAAACGGCACTAGAATGGACCAGCGGACGGCGATGAGAGACTTACCGCATACGGCAACAACACCCGGGTTCGATAAAAACGGAGCAAGTCGATGTTGATCAGGAACGCACGCATCGTGACGCGAGACGAAGCATTCACCGGCGTGGTGCGCGTCGAGGACGGCGTGATCCGCGAGGTCGCGCGCGGCACGACCGCGGCGCGCGAAGCTGAAGACTGGGACGGCGATTATCTGCTGCCCGGTCTGATCGAGTTGCATACGGACAATCTCGAGAAACACCTCGCGCCGCGCCCGGGCGTGCAATGGAATACCGACGCCGCGTTCGTGATCCACGACGCCCAGGTGGCGGCCGCGGGCATCACCACCGTGTTCGACGCGCTCGCGATCGGCTCGCGCTCGAACGTCGGACTGCGTGGCCGCGATGTGCAAACGCAATGCGCCGATTCCCTGCTGCGCTTTTCCGCACGCAAACTGCTGCGCGCCGAGCACTTTCTGCATCTGCGCTGCGAGATCGCCACCGCCGACGTGATCGAGGTGTTCGATTCGCTGTGCACGCATCCGCTGTTGCGGCTCGCGTCGGTGATGGATCACACGCCCGGTCAGCGTCAATGGCACGACCGCGAGCAATGGCGCCGCTTCCAGGAGCGCGAAGGCAAGCTGAGCGACGAACATGTCGCGGCCGCGCTGGCCGAACTGTCGGTCGAACAGGAACGTTATGCCGATGCGCACCGCCGCGAGATCGTCGCGCGTTGCCAGCGGCTCGGCATTCCGGTGGCGAGCCACGACGACACGCTGATCGAACACGTCGAACAGGCGAAGGCCGAAGGCATCGTGCTCGCCGAATTCCCGACCACCCGCATTGCCGCCGAAGCCGCGCGCGCGCACGGCATCTCGACCATCATGGGTGCGCCGAATATCGTGCGCGGCGGCTCGCATTCGGGCAACGTGTCGGCGCTCGAACTCGCGAAGGTGGATCTGCTCGACATCCTTTCGTCGGACTACGTGCCGTCGAGCCTGCTGACGGCCGTGTTCGACCTCGTCGACAAAGCCGGCTGGACGCTGCCGCGCGCAATGGCGACGGTCTCCGCCGAACCGGCGCGCACCGCCGGTCTGCACGATCGCGGCGCAATCGAAACGGGTTTGCGTGCAGACTTCGTGCGCGTGACGATGCTCGACACGCTGCCGGTGCCGCGCGCGACTTACCGCAGCGGGACACGGATCGTTTGATGAGGTGACTGGAAAGCGCGCCGCGCAACGCGAGCTATCCGCAAGCGCCACATATCGAACGCGTGCTCGCGCCGCGTCCTGCCTCACGTCGACAACGGCACGCGCTCCGGCTCGTCCGCTTCGAACCACGCGGGGTGACGTTCGGCGATCGGTCCGAGCGACATCAGAATCTCGCGCAGATGGCTGCGCATCGCGTCTTCGGCGGCGCTCGGGTCGTGCGCGCGCAAGCCGGCCAGAATCCTGGCGTGCTGCCTGATCAGCAGATCGAGCGGCGACACGTCGGGCAGGCTCAGATAGCGCACCCGGTCCATTTGCGCCTTGATGTCCTGAATCGTTTCCCACGCAGCCGTGCAGTCGATCGCCTGGGCAATCGCATAATGAAACGCCTCGTCGAGCGCGAGAAACGCAGCCGTGTCGTTCGACTTCGCCGCCAGCTTCTGCTCGCGCAGATTATCGGCGAGCGCCTGCAATTGCTCGTCGGTGATCGAGACCGCCGCCTTGCGCACCACCGCGGTTTCGATCGCTTCGCGAATGAAGCGCCCTTCGCGTACCTGGCGCGGCGAAATCCGCTTCACGAACGTGCCCCGCTGCGGCAACACCTGCAATACGCCAGCTTCGACCAGTTTGATGAACGCCTCCCGCACGGGCTGCCGCGACACCTGAAACATGTCGGACACTTCCTTCTCCGAGAGCGGTGTGCCCGGCACCATCTGTCCGACGAAAATCGCCTCACGCAATGCGCGGAAAATCTGCTTGCCGATCGGCTCATGCGAATCGAACGAGACGTTCGCGGTCAGATCAGGCAGTTGGGCAGACGCCCCACCCTGCGCGCTCGCGCGGCGTCGCGTGCGGCGCGCGACGAGCGCCGTATCGGCGGAGAGAGACAATTCGTTGGTGAGCAGGTTCTTGGTCGGCATCGGGCAGAGCAGCGGATAACAGCGAATCGATCGCGAAAGAGCGCGGATATCAGGCACGCGCGCGACAAGCCAGCGACTCCTGCCGCGCACCGCACCATACTACCATGCACGTTTCATCGCCAACGGCCTCGCATGCGGCTCGCGAATCCACACCAGCGAACACACCGCGCCGAGCACGGCGACCGCGCCCGCCAGCACGAAGGCGCTGCCGTACGCACCGTGCGTCGCCTCGACGATAAAGCCGGTCACCGCCGGCCCGATGACGCCGGCCAGATTCGCCAGCAGATGCACGAAACCGCCCACGCCGCCGACGTGTTCGCGCGGCACGGTGTCCTGGATCACTGCCCAGTACACCGCGCCCGTCACGTACAGGAAGAAGATCGACACCGACATCAGCGCGACCGCGCCCTGTGTGCTGGCCACACGCCCGGCCAATGCGACGCACACCGCGGCGGCGCCGAGACAGGTGCCGAGCACGATCTTGCGCGACAGCAGCGGTTTGCCGGTCAGCCGCAGGATCAGGTCGGAGATGAAGCCGCCGGCCGCGAGCCCGACGCTACCGAGCAGCCATGGAATCATCGTCGCGAAACTCATGTCGCGCAGGCTCAGGTGATGCGCCTCGGTCAGATAGGTCGGGAACCACGACAGGAAGAAAAACAGCACGTAGTTGTATGAGAAGAACGCGAAGGCGGTCGCGAGGATGATCGGCTTGCGCAGAAAGTGGCCGAGGCCGAGCTTGCCGCCATCGGCCGAATGCGAGATTGCATGCTCGTCCGCCTGGCCCGCCCGGATCAGGTCCAGCTCGTGAGATGTGACGCGCGCATTCTCGTGCGGATGTTCGGTCGTCGTGATCGACCACAACACGAGCCACGCGAGCCCGAACAGCATGATCGCGACGAACGCCCAGCGCCAGCCGAACTGCACCGCCATGAAGCCGACCACCGGCCCGGCCAGCGCGCCGCCGAGCGGCGTGCCCGAACTGATGACGCCGATGGCGCTCGCCACTTCCTTGCGCGGAAACCAGTTGTTGACCATTTTGCTGTTGGACGAACTGAACGGGCCCTCGCCCATGCCGAACAACACGCGCAGCACGATCAGCGAGCCGATGCCGCTCGCCAGCGCGGTCGCGCCGCAGAATACCGACCACACGCCCATCGCGGTGCCGAACACGCGCTTTGCGCCGACTTTGTCCGACAGCACGCCGCCGACAAAGTTAAACAACGCATAGCCGATAAAAAAGCTGCTGAACACCACGCCCATTTGTGCATGCGAGAAGTTCAGGTCTTTCTGGATCAGGGGTGCGGTGATCGACAGCGCCGCGCGATCCAGATAATTGATCACGCCTGCCAGAAACAGCAGCGCGACGACAAACCAGCGTTGACTCTTGATCATCAGGCGTCTCCTATGTCGGCTGGAGTTAGCGCTTTAGCGCTTACTCCAGCCCCATGCAAAGCTGTCGGCTCGAGTTAGCGCTTTAGCGCTTACTCCGGCCCCATGCAAAGCTGTCGGCTGGAGTTAGCGCTTCAGCGCTTACTCCAGCCCCTCCTGGGATGGATCCTCGATCCGCCTCTTCGCGGGCGTTCGGACCACCTTATAAGTTCGATTCACCGCATCGAGCATCGGGCATCGGACATCGCGCGTGCGAAGCCCCATCAAGCAGCGCGGCTCAGTCGAAATTCAGATGAACCTTCATCGACTGCGAGCGGTCCAGCGCCACTTCGAACGCGTGGTTCGCGTCGCTCATCGCGAACGCATGCGTCATCAGCGGGCGCAAGTCGAGTTTGCCGGAGGCGATTTCGTCGGCGGCAATCGCGTATTCGGTCGTAAAGCGGAACGAGCCTTGATAGCGGATTTCCTTCGCCATCACCAGGTTCGCGGCCACCGGCGATTGACCGGCCGGCAGGTTGCCCACCTGAATTACCGTGCCGCCCGCGCGCGCCGAACGCAGCGCCGTGTCGAGACCCGCGGGACTGCCGGAGGCTTCGATGACCACGTCGAAGGTGCCGCGCTGCGCGGACCACTGCTCGATCGCGGCGGAGTCGGCGGCGTTCACGGTCTGGTCCGCGCCGAGTTGCTGCGCGACCCGCAATGCCACGTCGGACAGATCCAGCGCCACCACACGATGCGCGCCCGCGCGACGCGCGACACTCAGCAGAATGCAGCCGATCGGCCCGCAGCCGATCAGCAGCACGCTCGCGCCCACCAGCGAGCCGGCCTGCTTCACTGCGTGCAGCGCGACGGCGAGCGGCTCGGCCATCGACGCCTGCGCAAAGTCGACGCCATCCGGCACCGGCACGCATTGCCGCGCCGCCACGACAATGTACTGGCGGAACATGCCCTGCGTATGCGGAAAGGTCGACGCGCTGCCCATGAAGCGCATGTTCAGGCAATGATTCGGCATGCCGCCAACGCAAAAGCGGCATGTTCCACACGCGAGGCCGGGATTAACCGCGACGCGTTGACCCCGTGCGAGAGGCAGCAGTTCGCCGCTCACGCCTTCGCCGAGTGAATCGATTTCGCCGGCCACCTCGTGACCGAGCACGAACGGCTCGCGCACCACGAAGTCGCCACTCTTGCCTTTGAAATAGTACGAAAGATCGGAGCCGCAGATGCCGCCGGCTCGCACCCGCACGCGCACCTGGCCCGGGCCGGGCTCGGGCGGATCGACCTCGTCGATACGGATCAGTTTGGGTTCGTGAAGCACTGCTGCCAGCATGATGGACTCCGGTAGGGCAAAGCTTGCGCGCTCAATGCTGCGCGACAGAAGAAGACGGGGATGAAGACGCGAAGGCTTGCGCGGCGCCATGCGCGTCGGTAGAACCGGCGCCGCCCCAATCGTGAAGGTCGCCGTGACGGCGCAGCGGCGCGGTTTCCGGCAACGCGAACAGCGACGCGGCCGACACGATGCCGAGCACGGCCACGTAGGCGATCAGCGCGAGCGAACTGCCGTGTGTGGCCTGAATCAGCTTGACGGCGAGCAGCCCCAGCACGCCGCTGCCAAGCAGCGAGCCGATCTGCCAGATCAGCGCGATACCGCTGCAACGCACGCGCGCTGGGAACAGCTCGGGGAACAGCGCAGCTTGTGGCGCATAGCAAAGGCTGTGGCCGACGCTGATCGCGAGGATCATCACGAGCTGCACCGCGCCGCGATTGCCACTGTCGATCGCGAAGAAGAACGGCACCACGAGCGCGACATGCAGCAAGGCGCCCGCGATGAACGTCGGACGGCGGCCGATGCGGTCGGACAACGCGCCCGCCAGCGGTATCGTCAGGAGTTCGAGCGCCACGGCGACAATCACCGTCTGCAGCAACATGCTTTGCGCGATACCGTGCGCCTTGCCATACGCGAGCACGATCATCGTGTACATCGCGAACGTGCAGGCCTCGATCAGTTTCGCACCGACGCCCTTGACGATGGTCGGGCCGAACTGCCGCACCACTTCCACCACCGGCCGCGACGCCACGGCCTTGGTGCGCTGGATCGTCGCGAAGATCGGCGACTCTTCGGTGCGCAGGCGGATATACAGGCCGAGCGCAACCAGCAGCGCGCTGGCGAGAAACGGAATGCGCCAGCCCCAGTCGAGCAGTTGCGCGGGCGTCAGCGTGGCGGAAAGTAGCGCGAACAGGCCGGACGGAATCAGGAAGCCGGCAGGCGCGCCCAACTGCACGAGACTCGCGAAAAAGCCACGCCGCGCGGGCGGTGCGTATTCCGCGGTGAGCAACACGGCACCCGCCTGCTCGCCGCCCACCCCGAAGCCTTGCAGCACGCGAATCAGGATCAGCGCGACTGGCGCCCAGATACCGATCGACTGATAGTCCGGCAGCAAGCCGATCGCGAATGTGCCAAGCCCCACGATCAGGATCGTGACGATCAACGCCTTCTTGCGGCCGACGCGGTCGCCGAAGTGGCCGAACACGATGCCGCCCAGAGGCCGGGCCAGGAAGCCGACCGCATAGGTGGCGAACGCGGCGAGCGTGCCAATCAGCGGGTCGGCGGCGGGGAAAAATTTCTGGCCGAACACCAGCACGGCGGCGGTGCCGTAGACGAAGAAATCGTAGTACTCGGCCGCGGTGCCGATGGTCGACGCGAAGGCCACGCGCCGCAGCATGGCGCTGCTGGCCGGCGCGGCGCCTGTTGGGCGGGCTGGTTTCAAACGTGTCTCCATGATCTTTTCGTTAGTTAGTTGAGCGGATCGAATCGATCGGGCTCACCGGTTCACCAGTTCCACAGCGTGCCGTCTTCGAGACGCGCCACCGGCAGGTAGGCCGGGTCGTACGGATAACGCGCGGCCGCCGCTTCGTCGATGTCGACACCGTGGCCCGGCGCTTCGCCGGGATGCATCATGCCTTTGTCGAAGCGCCATGCATGCGGGAATACATCGAGCGCTTCCTCGGGAAAACCCATGTATTCCTGCACACCGAAGTTCGGCACCCACAGGTCGAAATGCAGCGCCGCGCCCATACAGACCGGCGACAGATCCGACGGCCCGTGGCAACCCGTACGCACCTGGTATAACGAAGCGAAATCCGCGATGCGCCGCAAGTGGGTGATGCCGCCCGCGTGCGTCAGCGTCGCGCGGATGTAGTCGATCAACTGCTCCTCGATCAGCTGCTTGCAATCCCAGATGCTGTTGAAAACCTCGCCGACCGCGATCGGCGTGACCGTATGCTCGCGAATCAACCGGAAGCCGGCCTGGTTTTCCGCGGGCGTGGGATCTTCCATCCAGAACAGACGATACGGCTCGACCGACTTGCCGAGGCGCGCGGCTTCGATCGGCGTCAAACGGTGGTGCACGTCATGCAGCAGATGCGTGTCGAAGCCGAACTTGTCGCGCACCGCTTCGAACAGCTTCGGCACGAAGTCGAGATACTTTTCCGACGACCAGCTCTGCTCTTCCACCGCACCCTTGGTGGCCGGCTCGTACATGCCGCTGCCTTTCGACACGCCATACACCGAGCGCATGTTCGGTACGCCGCATTGAATGCGGATCGCCTGATAACCGGCCTCGATATGTTCGGCGTAACGGTCGAGCGCTTCGGGAATGTCGCGTCCGGTGGCATGGCCGTACACCATCACGCCTTCACGCGACGCGCCGCCGAGCAGCCTGTACAAAGGCATGCCCGTGACCTTGCCGAGGATGTCCCACAGCGCCATGTCCACCGCGGCGATCGCCGTCATCGTGACGGGACCGCGCCGCCAGTACGCCCCTTTGTACAGGAACTGCCAGGTGTCTTCGATACGGCCGGCATCGCGGCCGATCAGCAGCGGGCACACGTGATCCTTCAGATACGACGCGACCGCCAGTTCGCGACCGTTCAGCGTTGCGTCGCCGATGCCGTGCACGCCCTCGTCGGTGACGATTTTCAGCGTGACGAAATTGCGGCCGGGGCACGTGACGATCACGTCGGCGCGAACGATCTTCATGACTTCTTCCTTGCAAAGACGATTGGCGAGCCGCGCGCATGGCGAACATGCATGACGCAGGTGGCTCGCGATTTTCATGTCGTTGACGAACGCTGGCGAGAACTCTGACTGAGTCGAAAATCAGACTCACCCGACTGTCTCAAACCGTTTGAACGATGCTACCATACAAGTATAGCGAGTCGTCAAATCAGGGTTTTCCCGCTGAACGGTGTCGTTCCGAAGCCGTCTTATGCCCCAACCGAGCCACCTGGATTTCATTACATGAGTTCCGCCGCCCCACTGTCTCCCTTGCCGCGTCTGTCCCGCGACGCGCTGCCCGCACTGTCCACGCATCTGCTGTCGCCACCATGGCGCGAGCCGCGCATCGGTATCGTTCATCTCGGCATCGGCAACTTTCATCGCGCGCACCAGGCGCTGTATACGGAAGAAGCCATGCTCGCCGAAGGCGGTGACTGGGGCATTTGCGGCGTGACGCTGCAAGGCGACGTCGGCAAGCGCGACGCGTTGATGGAACAGCAGGGTCTCTACAGTCTGGTCGAACGCGGCCCGGCGGCCGTGAAGGTCACCGTGCTGCGTGCGCTGCGCGAAGTGCTCGCAATGCCCGTCGATCGGACCACGCTGTTCGCGCGCCTCGCGGATCCGGCGGTGCGAATTGTCTCGCTGACCGTCACGGAAAAGGGTTACTGCCGCGATCCGAAAACCGGCGAGGTCGCGCTAGACGATCCCGCCATCGCGCACGACCTGACCCACCCGCTCGCGCCGCGCACGGTGCCCGGCATTCTCGTCGCGGGATTGCGCGCGCGGCGCGACGCCGCGAACGGCAAACCGTTTACCGTGCTGTCGTGCGATAATCTCGCGCACAACGGCGCCGCGCTGCGCCAGGTGGTCTGTTCGTTTGCGCGGCAACTCGATGCCGCGCTGGCCGACTGGATCGCCGCCGAAGTGCCGTTCCCTGCCACGATGGTCGACCGCATCGTGCCGGCCACCACCGACGCCGAGCGCGCCACCGCCGCCGGACAACTCGGCTATCGGGACGCCGCGCCCGTGCCTTGCGAGCCGTTCCGGCAATGGGTCATCGAAGATCGTTTTCCGCACGGACGTCCCGCGTGGGATGCGGTTGGCGCGCAACTCGTCGACGACGTCACGCCGTTCGAGCTAGCCAAACTGCGCATGCTGAACGGCACGCACTCGACGCTGGCCTATCTGTCGATGCTCGGCGGCTTCGCCACCATCGACGCAGCGATCGGCGACACCGCGATGCGCGCTTTCATCCACGCGATGATGACGGAAGAAATCGCGCCGACGCTGAGCATGCCGGCATCGTTCGATCTCGCCGGCTATCGCGACGCTCTGCTCGAGCGTTACGCGAACCCGGCGCTGAAGCACCGCTGCGCGCAGATCGCGATGGACGGCAGCCAGAAGCTGCCGCCGCGCCTGCTCGCGACGATCGCGGCGCGCATCGAAGCGGGCCAGCCTTATCGACGGCTCGCGCTTGCGGTCGCGGCATGGATGATGTTCCTGCGCGCTCAGGCCGACGACGGCACGCGTTACGAGATCAGTGATCCACTCGCTGACAGATTGACGGCGCTCGCGGCGTCGGCGCATGGGGAACCCCGGGCGTTGATGGACGCGCTGCTCGCGGTGCGGGAAGTGTTTCCGGCGGATCTCGCCGGTCATGTGGAGTTCAGGGCGACGCTTTATCGCGCGCTGCAATTGCTGAAGGAAACCGGCGCACGGGCGGCAATCGCGGCGTTGCAATGAATCGTTGGATCGAGTAGCGGCGAAGGCGTGAACCGCTACGGCAGGCGCTTCAGTGCATCACGCTTGTCAGCCGCCTCAAGCGGTCGGCTCGGACTCGCGCCCTTGCGTCGCGCCTTCGCTAGCCCGCGCTCGCGCGAGCGCAGCCCGCTCGACTTCCTCGGCCTGTTCGCGCCGGCGTGCTTCGAGCACATCCTGATAGCGCAGATACGCACACCGTCCGCCGGATTTGGCCGCGTACATCGCCGCATCGGCATTGAGCAGCAGTTCCTCGGCCGTGCCGCTGTCGTCCGGAAACTGGCTGATGCCGATGCTCGCGCCCACCGTCATACGGTGCCCGTCCATCAGCAGCGTTTCGTTCAACGCGTCCATCATGCGCGCGGCGATGCCGGGCGCGGCCTGGGCGACCCGCGGCCCTTCGATCAGCACGATGAACTCGTCGCCACCGAGCCGCGCCACCACGTCCGCGGCACAGAGCACCTGCTTCAGGCGCCGCGCCACTGCAACGAGGACCTTGTCACCGACCGAGTGACCGAACTGGTCGTTGATCTGCTTGAAACGGTCGAGGTCGACGAATAGCACGGCAAGCCCTGCGTCGTGCAGCTTCGCCTCTTCGATCGCGCTTTCGAGCTTCTGCATGAACAGCATGCGATTCGGCAATCCGGTCAGCACGTCGTGCGTGGCGAGATGCACGAGCTCGCGCTGTTTCGCGTGCAGCGCGTCCATTTGCGCCCTGATCTCGCGGCGCAGACGATCGAAGCAACGCGCGAGCACGCCGATCTCGTCGGTGCGTTTGAGCGGCAGCGTGTTCATCGCGTGTTCGGCGAACAGGTGCGTCGCCGCGTGCGCGAGCAGTTGTAGAGGCTTGGTCACGGCGCGCGCGAACAGAATGGCCAGCAGCACCGCGAGGCCGCTGAAGATCAGCACCATGCGGATGATCTGGTTGCCGAGCAGATGCGCGCCCGACAACACGTCGTCGAGCGGCTTGGCCAGGCCCAGCACTATGAAGCGGCTGCCCTCGGAGCCGCCGAACGGCCTGCGCACGAATGCGAGCACCTGGCCGGCCGCCTGCCTCGGCCGCGCAAGGCCGTTCACCAGCACTTCGTTGTGCGCCTGCTCGAAGAGCGGCCTCGTCACCGGGAAGCTGTCCTGCATCAGCACGCGCCGCCCGCGATCGAAGCCGAACGTTTTCGACGCGTCGGGATGAACCAGGAAGTCGCCCCATTCGTTGGCGAGATAGACCTGATAGTCGCTCGGCAAATCGCTCTGCAAGCGCTTGAGCATACCGGCGAGATCGACATCGATCACGACCACGCCGACCACGTTGCCATTGGCGTCCGCGATCGGCGTGCCGAGCCGCAGCGTCGGCTTGCCCTCGGCGGCATGCGTGCCGTACTCGTGATTGACCGAAATCGGCGACGTGTAAATGCGGCCGGGCGCAAACGCCAGCGTCTCGAACACGTATGCGAACTGGCCTTTTTCCTGCAACTTGCTGCCTTCCACTCGCACGAGGCCGTCCGCGTCGCGATCGAAGCGGATCAGTTCGAGCCCGTAATGCTGCCGAGTGATCAACCGGATTTGCAGGTATTCGTGGTGATGCAGCATGAAGCTCGAATAGACCTGCGCGAGCCGCTCGCGTCCACCGTTCGCGTGGAAGCCGTCGTCGCTTTGCGCGACGCTCGCCGACGATGGCATGGTCGCGAGCACCAGCGCGTCGGCGCCGACATCGTCGATCGACGCGGCAAAGCGCTGCCCCAGCAGTTCCGTCGACGTCAGCAGACTGCGCTCGGCTTCGTTGACCAGCATCGTGCGATTCGCGTGGTACGCGTAATAGCCGGTCGCGCCGGACGCGAGCACGCCGATGCACGCAAGGAGCACCGATAGCTTGGAGGTCAAGCCGGGCCGTAACATCAGAAGCGCTCCGACCGGTCGCCGGATACGATGCGGGTCCACAGCTCCTCGCGCCGCTGAATGTCTTCCACCGGGCCGATCCAGACGATGTGCCCGGTGCCGCTGTGCTCCGCGGGCGCCGTCAGCGTGTTGGCCAAGCCCTGGCGTTGCGTGAGCAGCGCGCTCACGTCCGGTTCGAGCATGTAGTTGATCCATGCGAGCGCGAGCGGCCGGTCGCTCGCCGCGCGCGTCATCGACCAGCAATCGAGCCACGCGAGCGCGCCCTCGTCGGGAATCACGTAGCCGACGTCCGCGCCCGCGCGGCGCAGCAATTCGACCTGCTGCGTGCCGTAATTGCCGAACATCAACGCAACCCTGTGGTGGATGAAGAATGCGGTCGCTTCTTCGGGCAACGTGTAATAGGTCAACAGATTGCGGCGCAAATCGACGAGCTTGTGGGCGATCGTGCGCATTTGCGCGGCGTCGAGCTGAAACGGATGCGGATAGCCGAGCGCCAGCGCCGTGAACGAGAAGTTGTGCTGGGCGCTGTTGAAGTCGAGCACCTTGCCGCGGTACTGCGGATTCCAGAGCTCGCGCATCGAGTGCGGCGCGACCGGAATCTGCTTGCGGTCGTAGATGAGCCCCATCGACGAATACGTGAACGGGATCGCGTAGACCTTGCCCGCCGAGGTCAGTCCTTCAAACGAGCCCAGCGCCTGAAAACGCGGCAACTGTTTTTTTGTGTTCGGCAGGCTTGCCAGATCGAGCGGCGCCAGCAGATTCGCCTGCGTATAGCGGCGGATTTCGGCGGTATTGGCGGCGAGCACGTCGAAAGGCGGCGCGCCTTTTGCATGCATCTGGGCCCACAGCGCCTCGTCGGAGTCGACCAGTGTGACTTCGACCTTCGCCTCGTAGCGCTGCTCGAACGCCCTCACCACGTCGGCATCGGCGTAACCCGGCCATGCGAGGACGCGCAGTACTTTCTCCGCGGCGTGAGCGGGTGCGGGCAGCCAGAAGCCCGCACCGCACGCGACGCCGAGCACAAGCGTCAATGCGCCGCGTAAAACGCCACGATGTAGTAAATGCGCGCGTGCCAAGGCAGAAGCGGCTGCAGTTTGCCGTTGAAAGAACTGTTTTAAACAGCGCATTTCGCCCGCCATTAACATCATATGCATATACAACACCGTTTAGCAGAAGGCCGTTGGACGAGCGCAAAAAACGCGTGGCATCTGGCCCGCGACCGGTGCTCGGTGACTTTCTCCAGACAGATACGCCTGCCATGCCGCTCTCGCCGGCGAACGCAGGGAGCACCGATGATAGCGCCAAAGCAATATTTTTTTGCCGCTGAACGGGCCCGGCGTCGAAAAAGAGCCCGTCAGTGGCAACGCGGCCAATCCGCTTATTAACGTTTAACGACAATTCGGTGCGCAATCTTTAATCCGCGCCTATCGATTTTTAAAGATTCGGGCGATAACGGTAATCACCCGTTAACGAGGCGTGGTAAATAACGCCGCCCGAATTCGCCAATACAGCGCGACGAATAGTGGCGAGCGCGCCACATCTAAAGAAGCGCGGCGCCGATGCCGATAACCATGACTTGTCCCAATGCGCCGCCGGCGGTCGCCGTGCGGGCCGCCGGCCGGGTAGCCGATGAGCCGAACAGAAACAGACGATGCGCGTGAGAAAAACCGAGTGGATGGGAGTGGCCGTCGTGGCCGGATCGATAGCCTGCTTCGGCGGCTGGCTGCAAAGCGAAATGACCCTTGCGGCGCTGGCGCGCATGCAGCGCGACACGCCGGACGCGCACGGCGCCTGCGCGGGTATGAGCGCGCGGGAAACTGAAATGATGGGCAAGGGCGAGCTGTGGTGCGGCACGATCGGGCGGGACGGGGGGACGCATTAGGGAAAACGTTGAGCGATCGAGTGAGCTGGCGGACTGCGGGGGCGGCGACGCTTACCATACGGACCGCACCAGCAACCCCAGCCACACCCATAATTAGCCAACTTCATTACTACGTCATTACGCAGCAACCCAACCGCGGCGAGCCCCGAATCACAACCCCGGCAATCCCGCCCGCGCCCCCATCCCCACCATATTAGCGCTTTAGAAGCTACCCTCTCGCGCCATCCGGTGTTTTACTAACTACCCAATCTTTTTGAACTGATAAGCTTGGCGCGCGCTGCTGACCGCCCCGGCCGGCAGCTTCAACCCAAGCCCGCCGTAAGTCACGGACGGGTATCCCGCAGCGCTACAACCGCGCGCGGGAGCATTTGAACTACACCGAGGAGTTAAATAGTGAAAAAACTGCTAGCGGCTTTGACGGTTGCTCTGCTTGCCACCGTCTCGATTGGCGCACACGCTAAAGATTGGTCCACGATCCGTTTTGGCGTTGATGCCAGCTACCCCCCGTTCGAGTCCAAGGGCGCGGATGGCAAGCTCGTTGGCTTCGATATCGACCTCGGCAATGAAATCTGCAAGCGCCTGGATGCCAAGTGCGTGTGGGTCGAAAACGACTTCGACGGCATGATTCCCGCGCTGAAGGCGAAGAAGTTCGACGGCGTGCTGTCGTCGATGTCGATGACGCCGCAACGCGCCGAACAGATCGCGTTCTCGTCGAAGCTGTTCAACACGCCGACGCGTCTGGTCGCGAAGAAGGGTTCGGGCATCCTGCCGACGGCCGAGTCGCTCAAGGGCAAGTCGGTCGGCGTCGAACAGGGCACGATCCAGGAAACCTACGCGAAGACGTACTGGGAACCGAAGGGCGCGAAGGTCGTGCCGTATCAGAACCAGGATCAGGTCTATGCCGACCTGCTCTCGGGCCGTCTGGATGCAGCGCTGCAAGACGCGGTGCAGGCTGAAATCGGCTTCCTGAAGACGCCGCGCGGCGCGGGCTTCCAGTTCGTCGGCAAGGACCTCGTGGATCCGAAGATCCTCGGCAACGGCGCGGGCATCGGCATGCGCAAGGAAGACACCGATCTGAAGGCGAAGGTCGACAAGGCGATCGCCGACATCATCAAGGACGGTACGTACAAGAAGCTCGAGAAGAAGTATTTCGACTTCGACGTGTACGGCAGCTAAATCAGCGGCTGAGTCCGTCACGCGCGTCCGATGACGCGCTGTCCGGCTGGCAGAAACGGGCTCCGCACAGCGGAGCCCGTTTCGTTTGCGCCGCCGCATAAAACCACATCACGCGTCACATCGGCTAAGATCGTGCGGTCGCGGCGCCGCGAAGCGGCCCGCCTTGGCCCCGCCACGAAGCACGCTTTCATACTGTAATCAACGACATAGCGCGGCGCGCCCGATTGGGCCGCGGCTTTCGGAAACCATGCAAACCCAAACCCATCCGCTGATTGCGCCGACGCTCGGCACCGCCCGCAACCTGACGAGTTTTCACTACGGTCCCGGCGGCGGGCAGAAGATTTACATCCAGTCCTCGCTGCACGCCGACGAATTGCCCGGCATGCTGGTGTCGTGGGAACTGCGCCGCAAGCTTGCCGCGCTAGAAGCCGCCGGCAAGCTGCGCGGCGAAGTCGTGGTCGTGCCGGTGGCCAATCCGATCGGCCTGAACCAGCACTTTCTCGGCCATCTGACCGGCCGTTTCGAAACCAACACCGCGCAGAACTTCAACCGCAATTTCCACGATCTGTCGGCACTGGTGCAACCGGTCATCGAGTCGCGCCTGACCGACAACGTCGACGCGAACCGCACCGCGATCCGCGCGGCGATGCGCGAAGCGCTCGACGCACAGCAGCCGACCACCGAACTCGCGTCGCAACGTCTCGCGCTGCAAAAGCTCTCATACGACGCGGACGTAGTGCTCGATCTGCATTGCGACTGGGAAGCCGCGATGCACCTGTACACGAACCCGGACCTGTGGGCCGAAGTCGAGCCGCTCGCGTGCTACCTCGACGCGAAGGCGTCGCTGCTCGCGCTCAACTCGGTGGGCAATCCGTTCGACGAAATCCACAGCTTCTGCTGGTCCGATCTGCGCGGCCGTTACGGCGACCGCTTCCCGATTCCGAACGGCTCGATCTCGGTCACCGTCGAACTGCGCGGCCAGCGCGAGGTGTCGTACGAGTACGCTGAAAAAGACGCGCAGGCGATCATCGACTACCTGACCTCGCGTGGCGTGATCGACGGCAAGGCCGCCCCGCTGCCACCGCTTGAATTCGCCGCCACGCCGCTTGCGGGCGCCGAGCCGCTCGTCGCGCCACAAAGCGGCGTGCTGGTGTATCGCTGCGAAGTGGGCACGTGGGTGGACGTCGGCCATGAAATCGCGGATATCGTCGATCCGTTGACGGACCGCGTGGTCACGGTGAAGAGCAGCGTGGCCGGCGTGCTCTACGCGCGGCACACCACACGCTTTGCGACGGCCGGGCTGGAATTCGCGCGGATTGCCGGCGCGAAGGCGTTCAGGAGCGGTTCGTTGTTGAGCAATTGAGCGTCACTGCGGCGCGGCTGATGTTGCACCAGCCGCTCGCCGCTACGCGTTGCGGTCTCTGTCCGAACGTCGAGCAGCAAAGCAGATCGCCCGCTATTTCAGTGGGCGATCCGCGTTTGCGCAGCGTGCCAGGTACCGCTCAGAACGCCGGAATGATCGCGCCTTTGAACTGCGTGTCGATGTACTTGCGCACCTCGTCGGACTCGTATGCCGCGACGAGTTTCTTCACCCACGGCTGATTGCGATCCTGCACGCGCACCGCGATCAGATTCGCGTACGGACCTTTGATGTCCTCGATGGCGATGGCGTCTTTCGTCGGCTGCAGGCCGGCTTTGACCGCGTAGTCGGTATTGATCGACGCCGCATCCAGATCGTCGAGCGCGCGCGGCAGTTGCGCGGCGTCGAGTTCGACCAGCTTGAGCTTCTTCGGATTCTCGACCACGTCGAGGCAAATTCGACGAAAGGCTGAATGAAGCCGCATCGTCGCACGCCGCCACGGCGCCGGAAAACCAATCGTTTTTCACACGCATATATCCGCGCTTCGAGCAAAGCTTATACAGGCGCTGCCTCGCGCGATTTCACCTTGCGAAGCCATGCCTGTGTCGCGCCGACACGACAGATCAAAAAAATAACGGCAGTGTCACATACCTTACTCAGCGTTCCCTTAAATTTCGGGCCAGCGCATGACCTGACCCAAGAGCCGGGCATCGCGATCGCCTAATTTTTAATCGGAGAAAGTCTTGAACAAGAAAGTATTGACCGCCGCTACGCTCGCCGTCTTCGCTACCGCCGCTCACGCGCAAAGCAGCGTCACACTGTACGGGTTGATCGACGCAGGTATCAGCTATGTGAACAACTCGAAGTCGGGCACCGGCAGCGACAAGCTCTTCAAGTACGACGACGGCGTGGCGCAAGGCAGCCGTTGGGGCCTGCGCGGCACGGAAGATCTTGGTGGCGGCCTGAAGGCGCTGTTCGTGTTGGAAAACGGCTTTAACAGCGGCAACGGCACGCTCGGCCAGGGCGGCGCGATGTTCGGCCGTCAGGCTTATGTCGGTCTGTCGCAGAACAACGTCGGCTCGCTGACGTTCGGTCGCCAGTACTCGTTTTCCACCGACTACCTCGGCGGCAACTACTCGACCGGCGGCCAGACCGTCGCGGGTAACTACGCTTATCACATCAACGACGTCGACCAGTTGACGTCGAGCCGTATCAACAACTCGGTCAAGTTCAGCAGCGCGAACTTCTCGGGCCTGACGTTCGGCGCGATGTACGGCTTCTCGAACCAGGCTGGCGGCTTCGCCGGCTCGCCGGCCACGGGCACGGCCGGTGCAACGGTTGCAGGTTCGTCGCGCGCTTACAGCTTCGGCGCGAACTACGCCAACGGCCCGTTCGGTCTGGGCGTTGCGTACACGGACATCCGCTACCCGGGCCAGGCATCGCCGGCCTTCTCGACTTCGCTGGCTAACGTGACGTTCCCGACGCTCGGCAGCGGTCAGATCCAGGACCTGCGCACCGTCGGCGTTGGCGGCCGTTACGCGATCGGCGCAGCGACGCTGTGGGCGTTGTATACGAACACGCGTCTCGCACCGATCTCCGGTGAGTCGACCACGTTCGCCGCGTACGAAGCAGGCGCGAAGTACGCGTTCACGCCGGCTATCACGGCAGGCGCTGGCTACACGTACATGCACCTGAGCGGCGCGAACACGGGTCACTGGAACCAGGTGAACCTGAGCGCCGACTACGCGCTCTCCAAGCGCACGGACGTGTACGCACTGGGTATCTATCAGATCGCGTCGGGCCACAACGGCACGCAGGATCTGCAAGCGCAGATTGGTTCGAGCACGAGCTACTTCAACACGTCGGGCACGGGCGCGGACAACCAGCTGGCATTCCGTGTCGGTATCCGTCACAAGTTCTAAGCGGGTCTTTGACGGCGGGGACCGCATGCGTTCCTTGCCGTGCGGATTCGGAGCTTCTGGAAAACGCCCTGCGGGGCGTTTTTCTTTTTGCGTTTGCCGTCGCCCACGATGCGGGCTCGCGCAGCGCTCACCCGCTCAATCCAGAAGCGCGGGGTTATCGATCGCCCCGGTCAACAGCTCGACAAACGCCTGCACCACACGCGGCAGAACGCGGCCCGCCATCGTCTGAATCTGCAGCGAGCGCTGGTGCAGTTCAGGATTGCTGATCGGTATCGCGGCGAGCCCATCCACTTCCAGCCGGCTGCGCACGGTCAGAAAACCCGTCACCGTGACGGCATCGGTCTGCAGCACGAAGCTTTGCAGCGCCGCATGATAGTTGCTGACGAACACCGGATCGAACACGAGGCCTTCCAGGCTGCACGAAATGTCGAACAGCTGGCGGATCGTCACGCCCTGGTTGTCGATCGCGAGCGGCCACGGCAGCAGGTCCGCGAGCGAAACGGACTCGCGCGCCGCGAGCGGATGATCACGCCGCACCAGCGCGAAAATCGGCGCGCGCTGCGAGTACACCACGTTGATGTCCGGCTCCGGCGCAATGCTGAAACACACCGCGATATCGGTAGTGCCGTCGCGCACGCGCTGCGTCGCCAGCGACGGCGCGGACACCTCGAGTTGAAAATGCGTGGCCGGGTGCGTCTTCAGAAAACGCGCGAAAACCTGCGGCAGGAAATGCGGCGCGACGCCCTCTGAACTCGCGACGCGAATCGTCGCGCGGCCCCCATTGCTCAGCCCGCGAATTTCCTCGGTGACGCGCTCCGCGTCGAGCAGGCTGCGCCGTGCGTGCTCGGCGAGCAGACGCCCGGCGTCGCTCAACACCATGCCGCGCGGGCGTCGCTCGAACAGCGCCGTGCCGACGTCCTCCTCGAGCTTTGCGATCTGTCTGCTGAGCGCCGACACGGCGACGTACAGACGCCCCGACGCTTTGCTCAGCGAACCGCTGCGCGCCACCTCCAGAAAGTAGCGCAGCGCGGTGTTGTCCAACTGGCTCATGGCTTTTCCGCTTTGCCGTTTCGGCAACGATATCTGCCAAATATTGTAATTGTCCACAAATATCGTCCACCCCAAGATCGCGACATCGCTTCGAATCCAGCGCTCGCGCTCGCGCCGCGCCCCACCGGAGAACAACGTTGACCCGTGACTCGGCTATTCAACATGCGACGGAGCAGTACGATTCCGGCCGCTTTCTCGATGACCTCCAGCGCCGCGTCGCTTTCCGCACGGAAAGCCAGGAAGCCGACAGCGGCGAACGCCTGCGCGCCTATCTGAGCGATGAAATCACGCCGACGCTGACGCAATGGGGCTTCACATGCCGCATCGCCGAGAATCCGGTGGCGGGCGCGGGGCCGTTTCTGATCGCCCACCGCCACGAAGACGACGCGCTGCCGACCGTGCTGTCGTACGGCCACGGCGACGTGGTGCGCGGCTACGACGCGCAATGGCGCGAAGGCCTTGCGCCGTGGCGTGTCACCGTCGACGGCGAGCGCTGGTACGGGCGCGGCACGGCGGACAACAAAGGCCAGCACAGCATCAACCTGGCCGCCCTGAAAGCGGTGCTCGATACCCGCGACGGCAAGCTTGGTTTCAACCTGAAGCTGCTGTTCGAAACCGGCGAGGAAGTGGGCTCGCCGGGTCTTCACGAACTGTGCGCGCAGTTGCGCGAGGAACTCGCCGCCGACGTGCTGATCGCGTCCGACGGCCCGCGCCTAGCCGCGCGCCGCCCCACTGTCTTTCTCGGCTCGCGCGGCCTCGTGAACTTCCGGCTCGACGTGAAGCTGCGCGATGGCGGCCATCATTCCGGCAACTGGGGCGGCCTGTTGCGCAATCCCGGCGTAGTGCTCGCCAATGCGATCGCGTCGATGGTGGATACCAACGGCCGCGTGATGATCGAAGGACTGCGCCCGCCGCCGATGCCCGATGCGGTGCGCCGTGCGCTCGCCGGCCTCACGGTCGGCGGCAATCCAGGCGAGCCGACGGTGGATGCGGACTACGGCGAACCGGGCCTCACGCCGGCCGAGCGCGTGTTCGGCTGGAACAGCCTCGAAGTGCTCGCGTTTCGCACCGGCAATCCCGAGAAGCCGGTCAACGCGATTCCGCCGCACGCGTTCGCGCACCTGCAGATCCGTTTCGTGGTCGGCACCGACTGGCTGAATCTCGAACAGATCGTGCGCCGCCATCTCGACGAGCACGGCTTCGGCATGGTCGAGATCGACGTCGAGCGCGGCGTGCCCGCGACCCGCGTCGATCCCGACAACCCATGGGTGCAGTGGGCATTGCGCTCGCTGCAGCAAACCACCGGTAAGGAACCCGTGCTTTTACCGAACCTCGGCGGCACGCTGCCCAACGACGTGTTCGCCGACGTGCTCGGCATGCCGACCCTGTGGGTGCCGCACTCGTACCCCGGTTGCTCGCAGCATGCGCCGGACGAGCACCTGCTCGGCCCGGTGGTGCGCGAAGGATTGCGCATCATGTCAGGCCTCTTCTGGGACCTCGGCGTGCGCGATGCCGATGCCCCCAATAGCGCAGCCGCGCTTCCCACGCAACGCCGCCAGGGAGTTCCGTCATGAGCATCGATTCCGCCACCGTCGACGGCACGATCGCCGAACCCAAAGCGCGCTCGGGCGTATCGCGTCTGATCCTCGCGACGTCGATCGGCAACGCGCTCGAGTTCTACGACCTGATCGTGTACGGCTACTTCGCCACCACGTTGTCGCGGACCTTCTTCCCGGTCCACGACAAAACCGTGTCGCTGCTGCTCACGCTCGGCACCTTCGCGCTCTCTTATCTGGCGCGGCCGATCGGCGCGCTCGCGCTCGGCTCGTTCAGCGACCGCAAAGGCCGCAAGGCGTCACTCACGCTGTCGATCGGGTTGATGACGCTCGGCACCAGCATGGTCGCGCTAATGCCCTCGTATGCCGCAATCGGCCTGCTCGCGCCGATCGGCATTTTCGCTTCACGGTTATTGCAAGGCTTTTCGGCCGGTGGCGAGTTCGGCAGCTCGACGGCGTTTCTGATCGAGCATGCGCCGGCTCGCAAAGGCTTCATGGCGAGCTGGCAGTTCTCCAGCCAGGGCGCGAGCACACTGATCGCGTCCGCGTTCGGCGCGGTGCTGACCGGCGCGCTCACGCAATCGCAACTCGACGACTGGGGCTGGCGCATTCCGTTCCTGTTCGGCATGCTGATCGGGCCGGTCGGGCTCTACATTCGCCGCCGGATCGACGAAACGCCGGAGTTCGAACGCGCTGAGAAATCCGCCTCGCCGGTGCGCGAATTGCTGGCGACGCAAAAGGAACGTGTACTGGTCTCGATCGGCTCGCTCGTGCTCACGACCACGGCCAACTACATGCTGCTATACATGCCGACGTATGCGGCCCGGCAACTCGGTCTTGCGCCGTCGTCCGGCTTCATCGCGACACTGCTGGCCGGCTGCATCATGATGGTGTTGACGCCGATCGTCGGCCACTGGTCGGACAAGGTGGGCCGCATTCGCATCATGCTGGGCGCCGGCGTGCTGTTCTTCCTGACGGTCTATCCGGCGTTCATGTTCATGAACGCGCACCCGTCGCTGCCGACGCTGCTCGCCGCGGTCGTGTGGGTCGCCCTCCTGAAGGCCACCTACTTCGCGCCGATTCCCGCGTTGATGTCCGAACTCTTTCCGACCCGCACGCGTACCACCGGCATGGCGCTCGGCTATAACATCGGCACGACTGTATTCGGCGGCTTCACGCCGCTCGCCGTCGCGGCGCTGATCGCGGCGACCGGCAACAATCTCGCGCCCGGGCTTTATCTGATGCTCGCGGCCGTGATCAGCCTTTTCACTATCGTATGGGCCCGCGTTCGTCTGAATGCGCGTTGAACCGACAGGACTCTATTCATGCAAGAAGATTTGCAACAGGCAGTGCAGTTCGCAGTGGAACATGAATCGCTTTGGGACCGTCACGTCGACGGCGCGTGGGGTGTGCATGTGAACGATCCGCCGCCGTGGAACCGGCTGCTCGGTCCGGTGCATGATCGCGGCCCCGTGTCGGGCACGATCGCGGTGGACGGCCGCGTGTTGACCTCATGGGGCGAGCCCGATCGCGCCGATCTGACCTTCAGCGTCGCGAAGATGTACCTCGCGCTGCTCGCCGGCGTCGCGCACGATCGCGGTTTGCTGCCGGATGTGGACGAACCGGTGCGCGTGCGGGTGCCCGGCATCGGCTTCGACGACGACCACAACGCGGCCGTGACCTGGGCGCACCTCCTGCAGCAGACGAGCGAATGGCAAGGCACGTATTTCGGCCTGTCGGATCAGGCGGACCACTATCGCGCCGTCAATTTCGCTGCGCCGCCGGATGGCAAAAAGGGCGAGCTGCGTCCGCTGCAACGCCCCGGCACCTACTGGGAATACAACGACGTGCGCATCAACCAGCTTTCGCTGGCGCTGCTGCACCTGTTCCGGCAACCGCTGCCCGAGGTGTTCCGCGAAGCGATCATGCGCCCGGCCGGCGCGAGCGAAAACTGGCAATGGGTCGGCTACGACCATGCGTGGGTCGAGATCGACGGACGGCGCATGCAGTCCGTTCCGGGCGGCACGCACTGGGGCGGCGGCATGTCGGTCAGCGCGAACGATCAGTTGAAGGTCGCGCAGATGCTGCTGAACGACGGCGTGGTGAACGGCCGGCGGATTCTGTCCAGCGAGTGGATCGCGCGGATGCGTACGCCGTGCGCGATCGCGCCGTTTTACGGCTATCTGGTGTGGCTCAATACCGATCGCAAGGTTTTCCCGAGCGTGCCGGCGTCGAGCTATTTCGGTGTGGGCGCGGGCAGTTCATTTACGTGGATCGAGCCCGAGCGCGGGATGACGGTAATCGTGCGCTGGTTGAATCCGGCTGCGGCTAACGAGTTCTTCGGGCTCGTGCTCGATGCGGTGGATGCGATCTGTATCGAATGAGGTGACGGGTCTGCAATTTCACGCCGGCCGCGAAAAACCGCGGCCCGCGTGCCTGACTGGCAGCGGATAGAGAGCGGTCGCAGCCGGCCTTTCGTGAACACTGCGAAACGAGCACGCTTCGCGCTGCTGCCACGCCAACTCATTCGCGGCGCAATGCCGGCAAACCGTGCCGTATCCCGCATGCGTGCATTTCAATCAGCGTCTTTAGGCCTGATCGTGTACCTCAACATCCTCTCGCGCGACGCCGCGAGCAAGCGCGTCATCGCCTCCGACGCCGCCTCCGGTTGCCGCGCAACGATCCCGCTGCGCACCGCATCGTGCAGTTCGATATCTTCGCTGGGCCGCGCCGCCTGCCGCAACAGCATCTCGGACGACACGCGCAACGCCGCCTTGATCGCGCTGCCGATCGTAATGAACATGCCGTTCTGCGACATCGCGATGATCGCCATGTGAAACTCCAGCACCGCTTCACCCACCGCGCGCACGTCCGACTGCGCCGCGGGCGACGCATACGCATTCGCCAGCTCGCGGTAGCGGCGTTCGATCAACTGCAGATCTTCGTCGCTGCCATGGCGCGCCGCCAGAAAGCTCGCGCGCGGCTCGAAGCACAGCCGCATCTCGAAGATGTCCTCGACGATCTTCGAATCGAACTGCGCATTCAATCGCCACGCGAGCACGTCGCGGTCGAGCAGATTCCAGTCGGAGAACGGCAGCACACGAGTGCCAATTTTCGGCGTCACGTCGATCAGGCGCTTGCCGGTGAGCTGTTTGATCGCCTCACGAACAGTGGTACGACTCACGCGGTACTCGCTGCACAACTCGCTTTCGACGGGAAGCAGATCGCCCGGACTGAATTCGCCCGAGACGATCCGCATGCCGACGATTCTCGCGACCTGTGCCGTCATCGTACCGACGACGGGCTCACGCTCGAACATCACCCCTCCTTCGTAGACGCCCGCTTCGACCAACCTAGCCGCGCTTTGCCGCGGTCGTGACGATCACGTTCCACGAGCCCGGCTTCAGACGCGCGGTAATCTTCTCGCCATCGACGACCACGCGGGCGTTGGTCTCGGGTACGACCGTCAACGGCGCTTCGCGCGTGTTCACCGCTTTCATGTTCGCGTGATGAAGTTCGAGCGCGTGATCGAGCGTGCGTTCGGCGCCGAGGCCGCGCAACTCGATGTTCAGGTCCATCTCATCGGTCAGGTGCCGGTTCAATGCGAAGATCGTCGTGGTGCCGCTCGCCCGGTCGTCAACCACGGCCGCGCACAGGTAGGCGATCTCGGGGAAAGTCTCTGCCTCGTACGACGGCGACTCGATCACCGGCTTGAGCACGCGGCCGTGACCGAACTTCGACGCCTGCGCGAACGGATAGAAAATCGTCTGCCGCCACGCCGCACCGCCCGGCTCGGTCATGATCGGGCCGATCACGTTGACGAGTTGCGCCAGACAGGCGGTCTTCACGCGGTCGGCATTGTTCATCATCGTGATCAGCGCGCCGCCGACCAGCAGCGCGTCCTCGGCGTTGTAGACCTCCTCGATCAGGCGCGGCGCGCTCGGCCAGCCCGGCTTGCGCAGATCGTTGATCGAGCGCGCCTTGTACCAGACGTTCCATTCGTCGAACGACAGCATGATGCGTTTGGTCGAATGCTTGCGCGCGGCCACGCTGTCCGCCACGGCGACGATCTCCTTGATGAACAGGTCCATCACGTCGATGTTGCCGAAGAACTCCGCAGTGGAGTCGTGACGGTTTTCGAAGTACGTATGCAGCGAAATGAAGTCGACCTGATCGAAGCAGTGTTCGAGCACGCGGTCTTCCCACGCGCCGTAGGTCGCCATTTCATGGGTCGAGGATCCGCACGCCGCAAGCTGGATGGTGGGATCGACCGCGCGCATCAGCTTGGCTGTTTCGAGTGCGACGCGGCCGTATTCGTCGGCGGTCTTGCGGCCGATTTGCCACGGTCCGTCCATCTCGTTGCCGAGGCACCAGAACTTGATGTCGTGCGGCTTTTCGTAACCATGCTCGTGACGCAGATCCGAAAGCGCGGTGCCACCGGGATGATTGCAGTACTCGACGAAATGCCGCGCTTCGTCCGGTCCGCGTGTGCCAAGGTTGACCCCGTACATCGGCTCGATGTCGAGCTCGCGGCACCAGTCGATGAATTCATTGGTGCCGAACTGGTTGGTTTCGACCGAATACCAGGCGAGGTCGAGGCGCTTCGGCCGCTTCTCTTTCGGACCGACGCCGTCTTCCCAGTTGTAGCCCGACAGGAAGTTGCCGCCGGGATAGCGCACGATCGTGGGTCCGAGTTCGCGCGTCAGCTCCATCACGTCTTTGCGATAGCCACGCTCATCGGCTTCAGGGTGGCCCGGTTCGTAGATGCCGGTGTATACGCAGCGGCCCATATGTTCGACGAAGGTGCCGAACACGCGCCGGTCAAGATCCGAGACGACGAAATCGCGGTCGACGACGAGGCGGGAAGAGATCATGGTGAGAGGTCCTGTTGTGAGTGCGACGAGGCGCGCCGCCCGATGCGGCGCGCTGGCTGACATGTTCGGGTGCCGTGCGGCAACTACCTGGACAACAGCTTGTTGACGCGGTCTTGCGCGTCCTTCTGAACTGCGGGAATCGGCTTGCCGGAGGTCAGCATGTTGCTGACCTCGCTGCCGACAATCTCCTGAATCGCGAACTGGCGCGGCACCGTGTTCGGCAGCGAATAGCCCGTCGACGAGATTTCCTTGATCGACGAACGATGCGGCAGCGCATTGAATGCCGCGCTATCGATGACGGACTCGCGCGCCGGCAGATGCCCGGTGCGCGCCCAGTCGGCGTCGTGGTCGTAGAGGAACTTGAGGAACACGAACGCGGCGTGGCGGGTCTTGTCGTCCTTTGCGCCGCCCTTGAGCATGACCCACGAATGGCCGTCGGCCCACACCGCCTTCTTCTGGAACAGGTTTGGGAACGGCACGACGTCGTAGCCATTGTTGGCGAGCGGCGAATCCGACTTCTTCGACAGGTTGGTCAGGTCTTCGATCACCCAGGTCCCGCAGATCAGCACGCCGGCCTTGCCGTTCATGAACGCCTGGTTCGATGCGCCGTAGTCGAGATTCGGCGTGATATCACCCGCCTTCATCAGACCGTCGAGCAGTTGCAGTGCGTTCGTCACGGGCTTGCCCTGCAGATCGATCTTCGTCGGTCCGGACGGAAACAGCGTGCCGTTCTGCTGATACACCATCGTGTACAGCGAACGCGTCTGCGCGGCGCTCTCGTTCGCAATCGGCATCGTGATGTACGGCAGGCCGGTCTTGTCCTTGAACTGCTTCGCCTGTTTGAGCAGTTCTTCGGGCGTGGTCGGCAGGATCGGCTTGCCGCTCGCGTCGACCAGGCCCGCTTTCTTGAACAGATTGACGTTGATGTGCCAGAGCCATGAATGCGTGTCGAACGGCAACGCATAGGTCTTATCGCCGAACGTGACGCCACGCTGCGCGTGCCCCGTGAAGTCCTTCGTATCGACACCGACGGATTTGAAACCGTCGTCGAGCGGCTCGACGAGCTTGCGCTTCACGTAATCGCCGAGCACGGCTTCGTGCATCACCGAAATGGTCGGCACATCACGGCTCAGAATGCGCGCGTCGATCTGCGTATAGTAAGGATTCCATTCGATGATCTGCGGCTTGACGACGATGTCTTCCTTGTTCGTCGCATTGAACTGGTTGACCAGCGTCGTGATGATGCCGCACTCGCCCGCTGCTTTGCTCACGTCGTTCACATTGCCGTATTCAGCGTCGCAGGCGCCAAAGAAACGCGATAGCGTAATTTCGGTTTTGGCCTGTGCCGGCGCCGTCAGGCAGGCCGTTAGACTCAGCAAGGCGAGCGAAAGCGCACCGCGCACGAGCGATCTTTTCATCGTTGTCTCCTATGTCGATATTGAGCCGCGTCTTTTCCGAACGACTGCGCGGCTGCCGGGTGGTCAATGGCGTGACAGGTTGTGTTTCGCCAAGCTCGACTAACGCACCGTGGTGCCCGCCACCGCCGCCACGATGTACTTCTGGAAGAACAGATACAGCACGAAGATCGGCAGACCGGCGAACACCGCTTGCGCCATCAGATAACCAATCCCCTCGGACTGCGCGAAATTGCCCTGTGTCGATGCGAGGCCAATGGTCAGCGTGTACATCTCCGGCTTCGATGCCGACACGAGCGGCCACAGGTAGTCGTTCCACGCGCTGAGAAACGTGAAGATCGCGAGCGTCGCCTGCGCCGGAATCGACAGCGGCAGCACGATGCGCCAGAACACCTTGAAGCGCGACGCGTTGTCGAGCAACGCCGCTTCCTCGATATCGATGGGCACCGCCTTGAAGTACTGCGTCATCAGATACACGCCGAACGGCGACGCGAGGCGCGGCAGAATCAGCGCGCCATAGGTGTTGTGCCAGTCGAGCGACGCGAAGATGCTGTGCAGCGGAATCACGAGCGCCTGTTCGGGAACCGCGAGTCCGGCGAGGCAGATCACATACAGCCAGCGCTTGCCCGGAAAGTTCGTGCGCGCGAAGCCGTAACCCGCGAGCGAAGCGATGACGAGCGTCAGGAACGTCTGGCCCAGCGCGACGATCACGCTATTGATCAACCAGCCGCCCACCGCCGACGTGCCGATGATGCTCGTATAGTTCTGCAGCGTGAACGGCGGCGAGAACAGCACATCCGTATGTTGCTGAAGGAACGCGTTCGGCTTGAATGAAAGCGCGAACACCCATACGAGCGGCGCGATCCAGACGAGCGCGAGCAGCACGACGGCGCCGAGCATCACACGCTCGCCGAAATGGCCCGCGAGCGAACCGCGCGAGCGTTGTTCGGCAGAAGGACTCGGGGCGGACTTGAGTGCGGTGGTGCTCATGCGGAATCCTTTCTGCGAACGATCCATGCCTGCGCGGCGATGCCCAGCAGCATCAATGCGAACAGCACCTGAGCCGCGGCAGCCGAGTAGCCGAACAGCCATTGACGGAAGCCGGATTCGTAGATGAACTGCACCAGCGGACGCGATGCGTTGTTCGGACCGCCGTCGGTCAGCAGTTGCGCCTGACCGAATAGCTGGAACTGGAACACCGCTTCGATCACCGCGACCAGCGCGACGGTGCGCCGGATCGACGGCAGCGTGATCGACGCGAAGGTGCGCCAGCGCGTTGCGCTATCGAGCGCGGCCGCTTCGTACAGCTCCTGCGGAATCTGTTGAAGCGCGGCGAGAAACAGCATCATCGGCAGGCCGACGATCCACCATACGGTGACGATCGCGATCATCGGCAGCGCGGTGGCTTCGTGCACGAGCGGCACGTACTCGGGAAGGTTCAGCGCGTGGCTCACATCGGCGAGCAGCCCGTGGCCGGGCATCAACACGAGCTTCCAGACCAGCGTGACGATCGTGACCGACAGCACCGACGAGCCGAAGAAAATCGCC
Organism: Paraburkholderia sp. RAU2J; assembly: GCF_003634845.1. NCBI lineage: Bacteria > Pseudomonadati > Pseudomonadota > Betaproteobacteria > Burkholderiales > Burkholderiaceae > Paraburkholderia > Paraburkholderia sp. RAU2J. The sequence continues at coordinate 1,090,115 of NZ_RBXG01000002.1, read as the reverse complement.
CGCAATGCCGCGCAAAACCGGCCCGGCCGGTTGAGCACGAGCGCGAGTGCGAGACCCAGCGCGACGAACATCGGCACCGTCACGAACACGAAGTAAAACGTGTTGCGCACGGCGCCGCGAAAGATCGGATCGGCCGCGAGGTCGACGTAATTCTTGATGCCGATGAACTCACTCGTGCCGGCGAGCAGATCGACGTTCTGCAGGCTCAGCCACCAGCCGTAGCCGAGCGGCACGACCAGCAGCAACACGTAGACGACCACGAACGGCAGCACGAACAGACCGTTCGACCAGGACGCGAGGGGATTGCTGAAACGGCGTTGCCGCGTCTTCGGCAAACCGGCCGTCAGCGAACGCTCAGCCGCCATGATGCGCCGTCCCGCTTGCGTCGAACAGATGCAGATGGGCGGCGTCTATGCTCATACGGAGCGGGTCGCCGGCCTGCAGTTCGTACTCGCGTGGGATCTCGATCACGATCAGCTGATTGCTCGCGAGACTCACGTGTGCGAGCGAACGATCGCCGAGCCGTTCGATGAATTCGGCGCGGCCGCCGAGCGGACCGTTCGCGTCGATCACCACGTGCTCGGCGCGAACGCCGAGCGTGAGCTGGCCCGACGGCAAACTGCCGGCCGCGATAGTGGTGGGAATGACGACGTTGTCAACCGGCAGGCGCACGAGCAGACGGCCGCCGTTATCGCTCGCGGGTTCGACGTCGATAAAGTTCATGGCCGGCGCGCCGATGAATCCCGCGACGAAGCGCGTGGCCGGACGCCGGTATATGTCGAGTGGCGCACCGATCTGCTCGATGCGCCCGCGATTCATCACGACGATGCGCGTAGCGAGCGTCATCGCTTCGATCTGGTCGTGCGTGACGAAGATCATTGTCGAACTCAGACGGCGATGGATGCGCGCAAGCTCGACTCTCGTGCGGGTGCGCAGCGACGCATCGAGGTTCGACAACGGCTCGTCGAACAGGAATGCTTCGGGCTCCTTGACCACCGCGCGACCGATCGCCACCCGCTGACGCTGACCACCCGACAATTGCGCGGGACGACGCTTGAGCAGCGCATCGAGTTCGAGCATGCGGGCCGCTTCGGTAATGCGCCGTTCGATCTCACTCGTGGCGACACCCGTATTGCGCAGTCCGAACGCCATGTTGTCGTAGACCGTCATGTGCGGATAGAGCGCGTAGTGCTGGAACACCATCGCGACGTCGCGCCTCGCCGGCGGCAGGTTCGTGACCTCGCGGCCGCCGATGCTGATCTGCCCTTCGCTGACGTTTTCGAGTCCGGCGATCATGCGCAGCAGAGTCGACTTGCCGCAGCCGGAGGGGCCTAGAAAGACGAGGAATTCGCCTTCGTGGATATTGAGGTCGAGACCCGTGATCACTTCCGTCTCGCCATACCGCTTTGTCACGCCGTTGAGCTGAATGCCCGTCACCGCGCCTCCTTGGGTTATGTCCCGGAACTGCTGTCTCTGTCTGCTTTGATATTATGAAAATATAGTAAGGTAGCCTGATTGGAAACGTCCAATCCCTGTTTCGATATCGAGGTATTCAGGTTTCGGTATGCGCATGCGTATTGGATCGCACTGCGATACTTTGATCTCGGTTTGATGACGCTGATGAGGGTGACGAGCGCCGCGCCGACATTGGCTGTCAAGCGAATTGAAAAGAATCGGCAAGGGCTCACGAGCCCACACGCTTGAATAGCCGATCAAGCGATGGCGAGGCGGGCTCTTTTATATTTCTTCTTACGGCGCGCGAGGCGCGTGCAACGCCGAGCGCACGACGAAGGTAATCACAACCGCAAACACCAGCGTCGCGGCGAGAAAGTACAGGCCGGCGGCGAGACTGCCGGTTGCATCCTTGATGAGACCGATTCCGTACGGCCCCAGATAGCCGCCGAGATTGGCGAGCGAATTGATCGTCGCAATACCGACGGCGGCACTCGCGCCGGTCAGGAACTGGCCCGGCAACGCCCACACCACTGCCTGAATCGAATACAGCGAAAACGCCGTCAGGCAAATGAAGATGAATTGCAGCAGCGGCGCTTGCGCCCACGCGCTGGCCGCCATCGTCACGGCCGCGAGAGCGGATACGACGACGATGTGCCAGTAACGCTCGCCCTGACGATCCGAATGACGCGGCACCAGATAAAGACCCACTACGGCGAACAGATACGGCACCGCCGACAGCAGACCCGTGGTCGAATCGCTGACGCCGAATGCCTTGATGATGGTCGGCAGCCACAACGACAATCCGTAGATGCTCAACGGAAACGGCAGAAACAGCAGCGCCAGCAGCAGCACGCGTTTGTCCTTCAGCGCGGCGAGCGGATTGCGATGCGATTCGAGCGCGTAGGACGCGTGATCGGAGACCAGTTCCCGTTCGATCCACGCGCGATCCGCCGACGCGAGCCAGTGCGCACGGGCGGGTGATTCCGGCAAAAGACGCAGCGTGGGCCAACACAAAAGCACGGCCGGCAATCCGCTCAGCACGAACAGGATCTGCCAGTTCGACAGACCGAACGCGCCATGCGTCGACAACACCATGCCCGCAATCGGCCCGGTCACGATGCCGGCGATGGGCTGCGCCAGCACGAGCAGCCCGATGATGCGCGCGCGGTGCCGCATCGGAAACCATTTGGTCAGGAAGTAGAGAATGCCGGGATAAAGGCCCGCCTCCGCGGCGCCCAGCAGAAAACGCAATGCGTAGAAGCTCCGCGGCCCTTCCACGAGCGACATCGCCATCGTGATGACGCCCCACGTGAACAGGATGCGCGCGAACCACACGCGTGCGCCGAAGCGTTCCAACGCGAGATTGCTCGGCACTTCGCACAGAAAATAGCCAATGAAGAACAGACCCGCGCCGAGGCCATAAGCCGCGTCGCTCAGACCGATCGCCGCATTCATGTGCAGCTTCGCGAAGCCGACCACCGAGCGGTCGATATAGGCAACCACGTAAATCAACGCGAGAAACGGAATCAGTCTGCGCGTCAGCATCCCGACGATGCGTTGCTCGTCGCCCTGCTCCACATGCGAAGGCGCATCAACCTGCTGCGCGCCGGCCGGCTTGGTGCTCATTGCACTGTCTCCATCGATTAGGGTTGTGTCGTGTGGATGCGCGGCGCAGCTTGCGCGTCCGTGGGCGCCATGCGCCGGACAGCAGTGCGCCGCGATGGCGCGAGCGCGCGCGACTGTAGCGTCGCTGCGCGCGGACCGCGCTTGGTACGCGTGAAACTCGGGGTTCTGATCAGACCGCGCGTAACCGCCGCCTGGCGGTTACACGGCTAACTCCACTCAAGTCGACATGCGTCGCCGAGCCTATGACGTCAGTGTGAATGCCGCGGCACGGCAGCACCGCGGCAACCGACGAGGAAATCGAGGTCGCACCCTTCGTCGGCCTGCAGCACGTGATCGACATAAAGGCGCTGATAGCCGCCGCCATTCGGCGCCTGCGGCGGTACGTGTTGCGCCATGCGGCGCTCCAGTTCCGCGTCGCTGATATCCAGATGCAGCGTGCCGGCATCGCAATCGAGCTCGATCCAGTCGCCGTCCTGCACGGCGGCGAGCGGGCCGCCCGCAGCCGCTTCCGGCGTCACATGCAACACCACCGTGCCATAAGCAGTACCGCTCATGCGCGCGTCTGAAATCCGCACCATGTCCTTCACGCCCTGGCGCAGCAGCTTCGGCGGCAGTCCCATGTTGCCCACTTCGGCCATGCCCGGATAACCCTTCGGGCCGCAGTTCTTCATCACCATGACGGAATTGGCGTCGACGTCGAGATCTTCGTCGACGATGCGCGTCTTGTAGTGCTCGAGGTTTTCGAACACCACCGCGCGTCCGCGATGCTTGAGCAGACCAGGCGTGGCCGCCGACGGCTTGAGCACCGCACCGCGCGGCGCGAGATTGCCGCGCAGCACACGAATGCCGCCATCGGCGACGAGCGGGTTGTCGAGCTGGCGGATGACTTCGTCGTTGGTGTTGGGCGCATCCTTGACGTTGTCCCACAGCGATTTGCCGTTCACGGTCAGCGCGCCCGGATGCGGCAGCAGGTCCGCTTCACCGAGCCGGCGCAGCACCGCCGGCAGACCGCCCGCGTAATAAAACTCTTCCATCAGGAAACGGCCCGACGGCATCAGGTCGACGATGGTCGGCGTGTCGCGGCCGACGCGCACCCAGTCGTCGAGTTCGAGATCGACGCCGATGCGGCCGGCAATCGCCTTCAAATGAATCACCGCATTGGTCGAGCCGCCGATCGCAGCATTGGTGCGAATCGCGTTCATGAAGGCCTCACGCGTCAGGATCTTCGACAGCTTGAGGTCTTCGTGCGCCATCTGAACGATACGGATTCCTGACATATGGGCGAGCACATAGCGGCGCGAATCGACTGCCGGAATCGCCGCGTTGTGCGGCAGCGACGTGCCGAGCGCTTCGGCCATGCACGCCATCGTCGAGGCCGTGCCCATCGTGTTGCACGTGCCCGCGGAGCGCGACATGCCGGCTTCGGCCGAGAGGAACTGATGCAGGTCGATCTCGCCCGCCTTCAGCGATTCGTGCAGTTGCCATACCGCGGTGCCCGAGCCGATGTTCTTGCCGTCGAGCTTGCCGTTCAGCATCGGACCGCCGGTGACGACGATCGCCGGCACGTCGCAGCTCGCCGCGCCCATCAGCAGCGCGGGCGTGGTCTTGTCGCAACCGGTGAGGAGCACGACCGCGTCGATCGGATTGCCGCGGATCGCTTCCTCGACGTCCATCGCCGCGAGATTGCGCGTGAGCATCGCGGTCGGACGCAGGTTCGATTCGCCGTTCGAAAACACCGGGAACTCGACCGGGAAACCGCCCGCTTCGTAGACGCCACGCTTCACGTGCTCGGCGATCTTGCGAAAGTGCGCGTTGCACGGCGTGAGCTCCGACCACGTGTTGCAGATGCCGATAACCGGACGGCCGTCGAATTCGTGATCGGGGATGCCCTGGTTCTTCATCCAGCTTCGATACATGAAGCCGTTCTTGTCGGCTGTGCCGAACCATTCAGCCGAACGCAATTTCCGCTTATTTTCCGACATGCCTATTTCCTTGATGCACGTGCCGGGGCACAGCACCGGCCAGTTGACCGAACCGGCGCCGCGCGGCCGGCGGGATGACGATTAAGCGGCTGGCGACCGCGCGTTCCGCGCCGCCACGGGCTACGCAAAGCTCTGGAATGCGGATCACGGAAGGCTGCCGCTCAATTTATGGGACTGCTGAAGTGTACGGAGCGGGGCGATATCTTTCCAATCAAATTTTTGGCGGTATTGATATCAGTTTTGGTATCGGATGGCGCGGATGTGCGTGGGCTGGGCGTCCCGTGAAGGTGTGGCGCAGATAGACGCTGAACTCGCGGTCGCCGCAATGGATCCGCCTCTAACGAAGCCCACCGGGACGCCTCTAGGGTATCAGTGAAAAAGCGGCAGCGCGAGAAACAGCTTGATCACGATCGCGTTGACGATGTCCATGAAAAACGCCCCGGTTAGCGGCACAATCAGGAACGCGATATGGGAATGGCCAAAGCGGTTGGTAATCGCCTGCATGTTGGCGATGGCGGTAGGCGTCGCACCCATTCCCAGGCCGCAATGCGCGGCGCTCAGGACCACCGCGTCGTAGTTGCGCCCCATCACCGGGAACGTGAGGAACACGGCATACAGCGCCATCAGCAGCGTCTGCGCAGCGAGGATCACGATGACCGGTACCGCGAGCGCCGCGAGTGCCCACAGGTCGAGTCTCATCAGCGCCATTGCCAGGAACAACGCGAGACTGACATTGCCCACGAGCGCGACCGCATGCTGATCGAGTTGCACCCGCACGAGCGACAGCCCATTGTTCAATAGCACGCCGACGAACAGCACGCAGACGAACGTAGGCAATTCGAAAATGGTCCCGGCCAGCCACTCGGCCACCATTTCGCCCACGGTCAGACACACGGAGATCAACGCGAGCGTCGTGATGATCGCAGCGGGCGTGGTCGGCTGCTGGGCTTTGGGCTCTTCGAAGACCAGCGTCTCGTTCTCGCGATCGGAAATAGACAGCCTTTCGTCGTCGCCGATTCGACGCATGAGCAGGCGTGCAATCGGGCCGCCGAGCACCCCGCCGATCACGAGCCCGAACGTCGCGCAGCCGATGGCGATTTCCGTGGCCGAGTTCAGCCCATGATGCTCGGCGAAGACCTGACTCCATGCGGCGCCCGTGCCGTGGCCACCCGACAGCGTAATCGATCCGCCGAGCAGTCCGAAGAGCGGATCGACGCCGAGCGCGAAGGCCAGCAGCACACCGACCACGTTCTGCAGTATGAGCAGTCCGCCGACCAGCGCGAGAAATCGGATCAGCACGGGGCCGCCCGCCTTCAGGCTGGAAATGTGCGCATTCAGACCGATGGTCGAGAAGAACGCGAGCATGAGCGGGACCTGCAGCACGGGTTCGAAGCGCACTTCGATACGCGTCGTGAGGCGTATCAACAATACGCTGACGGCAACGATGAGCCCGCCGGCCACCGGTGCGGGAATCGAGTAGGTGCGCAGCACGGCAATCCACTGAATCAGCTTCTCGCCGAGAAGCAGGACAAGCGAGGTGGCAACCAGAGTGCCGTATACGCCGATATTCAGAATGACCTCCGAGCGGAAGCGCAATCACGTTTTATCCCTTGGGCGTGACGCCGTGGCAGTATCGGGCCGACTCGGGATTGCGCGAGCAAAAGACGACCGCCGGCCTGGGCAGGCGAGCGGACTATTGTCTATTCACGTACGGGCACATCGGCAACCATGCTTCATCTTAGCCAATCCGCCAGGCCACGATAGAAATTGCCTTGACCCGCTACAGTCCGGACATCATGTCGCGTCACTGCTCGCGTTGAGCGACGCGCTGCTTCTGAGCACTCCGCTTTGCAGCCGCGCGCAGATGCGCGATTTTCTCCGATCCCGCATCCGCTCCTGCAAGTTAGCCGACGTTATTGACAGGGCATACGGTGCATCCGCGCGCCGGGACCATTCGCCGCAGTCTGCTCGGAATTATGGCGATCAGTTATGGCTCCCGCTTTCTCATAATTTTTCCCAATTGCGCGCGCCCGACTGCTGCGCATTACTTGCCGCAATGGACATCAGCCTCTCGGTCGCCCAACGTTCCGCTGCGATCATGGGGGAGGTCCAGCGGGAACGTGAGGATTGCGGCAGGCCTCGCATCGTTCCGTCTGTCGAACATGCACGTGAGTCAATGCTGGCGCGCGCACAACGCTGTCCAGGTGAGCGTGCATCAGCAAACGGCCTGAATTACTGGGTACTGCGCCTGCTCGACGCCGACTGGCTTCGCCACCACTTTCCACAAAGCCGCTTGACCCCCGTCCCATCGGTGAAGGCCGATCGCGACTGGATTTCCCAGTCCGCCACTGCCGATACACAGGATGACAGGACAAAGACATATCGCTGGAGGCTGATTACTCAGAGCGTCGCCGGACGAAGGGCGGCTGTGAGGGACGGCACATGGTTTGAGGCCGAGCGTTGTGAATATTTCAACCTCCGTGCAGATTCGCTTGTGCGTCCGCGCGACCAGACGGTACTCCGGAGGGCATTGATAAGCACGCCGGCTGTCGCTCACCATGCCGAGGCCTTACGTATGGCGTTAAAAACGACACTTGACGACGAGGCGTGCGTGCAGGTGACCGTCGCTTGGCTCGCGGCACTGGCCGGCATTACCGTGCGGATGGCACGAAATACACTACGGGAGGACCGCACGCTTGCACTCGAAATCCGGTCTGCAAGGCATAGGCGATTCAATGCAAGCCATCAAGAAGCTCGTCTGCGAGCTCAGTGAATGGAAGGAAGCACCGGTAATGGAACATATGGAACACAAGTCCGATAACTGGATCCCAAAGTCTGGCCTTTTGCTATCCGTACCCTTCGTCAATCCGCACCAGCGCTTCCTCAACCAGCCGTGCGTCATCCTCGGTCTTCGCCATTTCGAGCGCAGTTCGGCCGGCAAACTGCTTGTGCGGCATGACCAGCCACCGGATCGCCTTATCCTGCTCCCGGAAGACGGCTATCGCCTGCGCGACTATTTTCGCGAGACGTGTCGCAAGGAGTAACGTGCCACGGGACTCGTCTTGCTCGCCGAACAGCAGTGGATTCATCTGGTCCACAGTTACCCGCACGTCGGGTCGGGAAACGACGCCCTTCAAGGCTTCAATCACGTTATCCGTTGCGGACGGCGGATCGACCCGCAGCCATGACCCGAGCGTATCGCGGAGACACTGCTGACAAAGGTCAATGCTCAGGTGGGCACCGTCGCCAAAAACCGAGCCAAAGCCGCCGCGCCAGTCGAGCGACACTTTTTCATACCACTCCCCCTGGTCATCATCGGGCGACATGCGCTGGCTGCAGCGGTCGCATGTGCAGGCGGCGATCTCCTGCACCATCCTGTCACGGTATTCGCGCATGACCTACTCCCTTTCTGTAAGCGTGCGGCGGGTGCAGGTCGCTTTGCTGACATTCGCAAACAGGTGCCGGTGAATGTCAGCTTTCGCTAAATGTGAATGAGTCTTCCCGACCCGATCCGGCCGTTGGATTCCGCACCAGCTTAACGGCAGCTTTCGAGGGTTGAACTGCCGTTCCTGCTGCCGCGGCGACCGACACACTCCCCGCCTGAAGAGGTGCGAGCAGGCTTTGAGTGCATGCGCCAATACCGGTTTGTCTTTCGAAACGCGCTGCTACCATTAGGCTGTGTTGTGCGGTATGGCGGCTTTCGCGCCTTGCCTGGTCGCAACAAACTGCGTTCCGCGACAACGACTTTCCACGAACCATGTTTCCGGAGGGTTCATGTCGCGTCATTCGTCCAGACTGGCGATCCAGTCGCCCCCAACCCCACGCAATGGGCTGTGCTTTACGCTGGCGTATGCCGGCGCGGCACGCATCGCGCCTCGGTCGCGGCCTGCCGCGTGGAACCGTGTTCTGCGCCCGCTGCCGCTTGCGCTATGGGTGCAGCTCGCGCTCGCCGCGTGGTGTGTGCCGATGGCCCACGCGGCCGGACCACTGCCGCAGGGCGGCACCTTCGTCCGGGGCCAGGGCGCGATGACGAGCGGCACCACTTCGCTGACGATCGACCAGTCCTCGTCCCGCGGCGTGATCGACTGGCACAGCTTCTCGATTGGCAACGGCAACACTGTCGCCTTCAACAACGGGTCGGGCGCGACGCTGAACCGTGTAACGGGCGGCGATCCGTCATCGATTCTCGGCAAGCTCACCGCCACCGGCAGCCTCTACCTGATCAATCCGCAAGGCATCCTCGTGGGGCCCTCGGGCGTGGTCAGCACGGGCGGACGTTTCGTCGCGTCCACCCTGGATATCTGCAACGACGCCTTCATCAACGGCGGCGCTGCACTGACGCTGTCGGGCAAGTCGGCCGCGAGCGTGATCAACCTCGGCAGGATCAGTTCCAGCGGAGGCGATGTGTTCCTGATCGCGCGTCAGGCAGTCATCAACGCGGGTACGGTCAAAGCGCCCAGCGGCACGGTGGAACTGGCGGCCGGCGAGACGGTGCTGTTACAGGACTCGGCCAGCAGCAGACAGGTGTTCGTGCAGGCGGGCAGTCACGGCACGGTCGTCAACGAGGGGCGCGTCAAGGCCGCGCAGGTCAGTCTTCAGGCTGCCGATGGGAACGTCTATGCGCTCGCGGGCGGTGGCACGCGCATCCGCGCAATGGGTACGACAACGCGCGATGGCCACGTCTGGCTGGTCGCGGACAGCGGCCTCGTCAGGCAGCAAGGCAAGATCGCGGCAACGAATGCGGACGGCAGCGGCGGCACGGTCGACACGCAGGCGGCGCAGCTGGCGTTCGGCAGGCACGCAGCCGTTCGCGCCGGCCAGTGGAACATATCGACGCCTGCTTTCGCTATCGACCGCGCCGCTGCAGGCACGCTTCGACGCAGCCTCAACGCGGGCACGTCAGTGGGCGTCATGACGACGGGCATCAACGGCGCGACCGGTGATCTGGATATCGCATCGAACCTGAACTGGCACGGTCCCGCATCGCTCACGCTCGCGGCATACCACAACGTGTCGATCACGAAGGGCACGACGATCGCGAATAATGGCGCGGGCAATCTGACCTTGCGCGCGGACGCATCGGGCATCGACAACGGCGGAAGCATAGCCAACCATGGCACGATCGACTGGTCCGCCAGCACGGGCTCCGTCAGCGCACTTTACGACATGAATGGCAGCTACAGCCCGGGCATCGTCCTGACCAACAATGCATGGAGCGCCGCGCCATACAGCGGGCTACTGACGCAAGTAACCGGCTACAGGCTGGTCAATTCACTGACCGATTTGCAGAACGTGTCGCTGGATCTGGCCGGCATCTATGCGCTCGGCAAGGATATCGATGCAAGTGCGACGAATGCCTTCGGCGGAGTCACGTTCATTTCAATAGGCAATGCGACCACGCCTTTCTCCGGTCAATTCGATGGCATGGGCCATGTAGTAAATAATTTCGGTCAGAGTGAGCAAGGTGCGGTTTTGCCGGCAGTCGGACTGTTCGGAGTGATCGGTCCGACAGGAGTCGTTCGCAATGTCGGCATGACGAACGCCTATTTCATCGCCGCGTTTAGGAGTGTCCCATACGGCATTCTGGCCGGTCAGAACCAGGGCCTGATTACCTACGCGTATACCAGCGGCCGCCGGGAGGGAGGCCCGTTCGAGGGTCCGATGGTCGGCGGTCTGGTGGGGCGCAATGAGGGCCTGATCGAACGGTCGTCGAGCAGCGCGACGATTGGTACGGGAGGTGTGCTTGGCGGGCTCGTCGGCGCCAACTACGGCACCATTAACCAATCCTACACAAACGGCGATGTCTCGCCGGATATCCATGGCTTTGGGGGCGGCCTGGTGGGCAACAACTACGGCACTGTGTCGCAATCCTACGCGACGGGCGTCACCTTTGGGTCTTTCGCGGCCAGCGGGTTGGTCTTCGCGAATGCCGGCGTGGTCGAACAGTCGTTCGCATCCGGCGAGGTTCGAGGCTTGTGTTGCGGCCAACCCAATCCTCCAGGCGCCGCTTACGGCGGCATCGCGTCCTCAAATGAAGGGACGATCGCCACGAACGTCTACTGGGACAAGGAGACAACCACACGAACGGTAAGCGCGGGGAGTGGCACGCAACTACCTGCGGCGAACGGCCTGACAACTGCCCAGATGAGCAACCCGTCCAGCTTCGACGCGTCGTGGGACTTCAGCCCGACCGGTGCGTGGGTCATGCCGGCCGGGGCGACGCATCCAATCCTGCGCTGGCAACTGGCCCGGTAGGCGCTGCTGAGAACCCGCGCGGCCGGCACGAGCCGGCTCCGCCGCGTCACTCGGTGGCATCTCAATGGCAGCTCTTTGGGGGAGGAACCGCCGTCCGAATGTCTGCCTGAACACGCGTGCAACTGTCCGAAGGTGGCCGGCAAGAGGCCGCACGCGGTGATGGGTCAATCTCGGCTGGCAGGGCCCCGGATATGGCAGCCAGCGGACTTGCAATGGTGATGGTCCGCTATCACTATTGCGTGTACTGGGCTACAGATGCTTTTTGAGCTTCGGATAAGGACGGACGCCGTGAGTATTCTCTGCCGAGTCCAGATTGCCGCAACGATTTCCGGGGTTGTCACCGGATGCGTGTCGCAGCCAATCGGCCCGGCGGTAGCTGTGAAGCCGGGGCGCGACAAGCCATTCACCGTCTTTCTGCGGGACGATGCGCAGTGCAAACAGTATGCGAGAGAGCAGCTGGCGCGCGGCGTGGACACCCGCGCTCAGAGCGATGCCAACGTGTCACGGGCACAACTGAATGTGCAGCAAAGATACTATCTCGCGTACCTGGAATGCATGCGCGCGAAGGGAAATGAGGTGTCAGACGGTGCAGCGCCAACTACGCAGTCTGAATAGGCGATCTTCAATATGTTGTACTTTCCCAAGTGCATCGGTTACGAGCCCATGCAATTTTCTGGGAAGACTTCCTTCAGCTTTTTGACAAGCGGCCTTGTTGCAAAGGAATTTCTTGACAAATCAATGCATTGCGACATATTTCAGGCCGCGCGATGCGAAGTGACACCTTTAATTCGGACAGAGGCGAATTGACGATTTTATTTCGTTCGGACTGGAAATAAAATCCTCATCTCGCGCTGTCAGATCCATTGCAGCGACTTGATTTGCATAAGGCGACTTGGCGGCCGAAATACAGCCATTGAGATAAGAAGAATCTTTATCGCCATGTCCCTGCGACCGTGTAACCTGGACCCAGTCAGGCCGGGCTGTCGAACGGACGATGCCGGCGACGGCGACCGGCTCAAGTCGACCCATCTGTGCCGTTCGGACATTGGTCTGCTCAACGTCAGCTTCCAGTTTGGTTCGAGACGATCGCACTGTCGCGCATCCAGTGAATAAAGCGCTGTGATGGAGCAATGAGCCAGGTGCAGGCGTTGGTTTCCTCGCGACCGACAAATCAGGCTTCGGGCATCCAACGGTTTTGCCAGGCGAGCGCGTGCCGGCTGAAGCTCATCCTCCCATTCAACTTACTTGCCTGGCGAGCGGTGACAGTCTTTTGTCCGCCGTCGGCGGGCGCACGGCCCACTATTGAATCAATCTGCGGCGTCAAAACCAAACGACTCACGCGTGGTGCGCGGCGCTGCCTCGCGGTTCGATCCGTGCGGGAGGACAAAGTGTCGCGCTCTATTGAAAAGTGGTTAAGCCAAAGCCGGGTAATCGCCGCGCTTATGCTGATGCTTATGCTGATGCTGACGTTATCGTTTGTGACCAATGCCGCGCACGCGGTTTTTCCCGAGGCCGCTGCTGTACCCGCTGCAGCCTCCGTTGGACAGTCGGTTGCGTGCCAACCCACTTTCACGACCAAGCCGCAGCCGACGCTACCAAAGCATTTTACCGAGCACACTTTGTACAGTGGCTGTCTCAACCAGCCGACGGCGATAAGCTTTAGTCGGGACAAGACTCAAGTTTTCGTCGCCGAAAAAGGGGGCAAGGTTTGGAAATGTGATTTGTCGTCAACCCCTACCTGCTTGTTATTTGCCGACCTGAGCGGCGAAGTCTGCAATGACGCCGACCGGGGACTGCTCGGGCTTGCAGTCGATCCTCGGAACGATGGCAATGTCTACGTGCTTTACACCACGCCACCTGCTGCAGGGGCGTGCAGCGGAAACGTCCTTACCCACGGCCAACTTTCCCTTTTGACAGGGACGAGCGAAACGAAGATCCTGCCCGCCGCAGGGTCAAGCAACCAGACCTGGTGTTTCTTCTATACGTCTCACAGTATTGGCGCCCTGGCCTTCGGCTCCGATAACAAAACGCTTTATGTCAGCGCCGGCGACGGCGCAAGCTTCGACCGGGTAGATTACGGGCAGTTGGATAGCGCTTGCGGCGATGGCACGAATCTGCCCCAGGGGGCGTTTCGCAGTCAGGGCGTGTCGACTGTTCGGCCTTACAGCGATGGCGTTATTCTACGGATGACGAACCCAGGCACGATAACCCAAAGCGTTGCCGTGGTTGCAAACGGTCTGCGCAATCCTTTCCGCTTCGCCCGCGTGCCCGGCACGGGTGTGCGCGTCACGGATGACCTGTATATCGGCAATGTGGGTTGGAACACCTGGGAGGCCATCGATCACGTCAGGGTTGCCGGCCGTAACTTAAACGGCCGTAACTTAAACTTTGGATGGCCATGCTATGAAGGATGGAACCCCAATAACGACTTCGGTGTAGCTCGCCAACCTGAGTACCGGTCCTTCCCGGCCGCTCCTAGCAAGTACTGCAGCGGGAAAAGCGGCATCGTTAGCGGAACGGATGTCACCCCGCCGTTCTTTGCGTACGCTCATCAGGATTACGTTACGCCCGAGGACAGCAGGGGAAGGACCTGCGGCGGCAAGCCGTCCGGCGGAGGGCCGGACCAGAACGGCAGCGTGCTCTCAGCCATTGGGTTCACTGACGGCACGAGCACGACCTATCCCACTCAGTTTAAGAACGCCCTGTACTTTGGCGATCTTCTCCGGAAATGCATCTGGACAATGCAGCCTCCGGACAACACGCCTCAGACGTTTGCGAAGGGTCTGCAAGGAGGACCGGTGGATTTGAAAGCTGGTCAGAACGGAGACCTTTTCTACGTGGACCTTGTTACCAGTACGGTGAGGCGAATTACGCACAAGTAGCACGGGGATTTCTGCGGCCCCGTCTCGGCGGCAGCTTCAGCGGAATGACCGTTTGGTGGGACGGAGCTGACATCTGAGCGTCCGAGCGACGGTCGGGCGAATGACGCTTTCTGGCCGAATACCGCCGAAAGCGCCAGAGCCTCGTCTATCGGTAACACGATCGAGTCGCGTCAGCCAGGCATTTTTGATATGCCTCTTGGCAATCCTGCGCGCACCTTCTCTGTTGTTCCGCTACGTAATCAGGTTGACCTGTCCGGCCGGGGGATGTGCACTGACATCGTGCCAGTGTGGAATTACACGCGCTGATCTGTACGGATACGCAGCGGCGATCGATTTCGGCATGCGAATTGAGAGAACGCGCTCCCAGGACAAAAAGCATTGAGATGACGACCAGGCTGCGCATATTCGTCTCCCGCCACACAGTCGACTGTATGGCATCCCGCTTATCAGCGGGTCTAACTCAGATCCATGCGGCATCTTACCTTCCAAATTCGCTCGACAGACAACGGCGAGAGAAGCCTCTATTGCGTTTCCCGTGGAATGTCTTCATACGCGGTCGCCCCAGTTGCCAGGCAGGCTTGTCCAGAATTCGTCAGCGTTTGTCGCAATTTGTTGCCCGGTGCTCGCGTCGGGCTGAAACGTGCGTTGGCAGCAGGGCGCCTGCCGTTCCAGCCGCTCTGGGGGCGACGGATGGATGACCGTTCATGGCCCGCTACTGCCCGATGCGGTCGGCCGTAGCCAACCCTGAAGAGACGCTCGACTTTCTACGAAGCGGACGGTCGCGTGAGCGGACGCGGAGTCTTCGTAGCCAGCGGGAGCCGACACTTACCACAAATTCACGATGACAGCGCTCGTAGTACGACTTGTGCGCATTCCTCAGGCGTAGCTTCGCTGGTGTCGACCGTGACGCCGTAGGTCATCCCCGTATGCACCTTGTCGTATTGCCATCTAGCTAAACCGACAAGCCGATCACCTCGTTGCCGTTCTCGTTCCTCAAGCACGTGGAGCGGACAGTGGACGCCAACAGTGATTAGCTGGAATGGCTCGAACAGGCGAACATAATCATTTTTTTCATCTCCAAGAAGAACCTCATCAACTATAAGGTTGTTCCCGTTAGATGCCAGTGCAACGATAGCGTGTCGCATACCCCGCATGGCGCGTTGGGCAACCGTACCGCTGTGTATTGATACGACCTTGTGTCCTTCCACGGTCGACGACGCGAAGGTGAATCCATCGGGATCGTCGAGGTAACGAGTCGGTAGCATCGCTAGAAACGCGTCCATCTGGACATGCAAAAACGCGTCCCCGGACGCTGCCTGCAGAGCGCGGGCCAAAGAGGTCTTGCCTGAGCTGCCCACGCCGTTTAGCAAGATGATTTTGGTTGTCTGCATTGACATCAGCGTATGTTTCAATTGGCGAATGATACAGGTCCGCATTGTCAACGGTCGACGCATAGTCGCAGAGAGTTCACTGCTGGGCACCGGATCTGTTAACAGCGGAGAGGTCGCGAGTAAACGGCGACCAACAGCCGCATCATTCGCCGACGATGTAGCAGACTGAATCTAATGTCCCTGTTTGGTCGGTTCCCGGCTTATAAGCGTGGCATAAGCCATCCGTCTAGGCGGCTGGATGGTTCCTCCGAAGGCCGTGCGTACTTCCCGTCGATCAAGCCTAAAGCTCGTTGATAGCGAGTTACCTGGAGGGGGCGCAACCGTTGGCCGCAACGCGGCGAACTGCTGGCCGCCCGGTCAATTCATGTACCGCGGTGAAGAATTCGAACCCTTTGTCATTCTCACGCGTCACGCGAAAGCCCAGTTTGCGATGGAAGGCGATAGATAATCGGTTGGTCTTGTACACGTGACTCTTCAGCTCGACAATCCCTCGGTCGATCGCCAGCGCGGCTACCTTCGCGAGCAGTTCGGTTATAACGGCATAGGTTCGGTACAGGGGATGTATAGCAAATGCGCCAACGAACCAGCACACTCCCGATTCCGGCCGAAGCATCGCGTAAGCAACGAGATTGCCGTCCCGCCGCACTGAGCACACTTCATTCACCTCCAACGACTTCTGCAACTGCACCCGCTGCTCGTCTACGTCGAAGGTATCACCAGCCTGCTCTGTGTGTTCGCGTAACGTAAGAGCGTCAAGCGCGAGAAGTTCGTCAACAGACGGCAACATGTCAGGAGATAAGCGCAAGAGAAAGAGATTGCAATAGCGTACTTCGAATCAAAATTGTCGCCGATCCTTGACGGCTTACTGACGGACCGCCCGTGGCCGACTGATGCCCTAAACGAAGCGGCTTGAAATGTAAGCTTCAAAAGGACCACTGACTAGCCTCAGATACCTTCAGCCGCAGGAAGCGCACGCTCCATCACTATCGCTTGCCCAACAAAATCCATCGCTGGTTTGCGAAGCAGCTCAATGAAGCCCTCGCGCTCCCAGAAGGCGAGCGCCCGAGGGTTTGTGTCGATGACGGCAATGCGCAAGGCGCGGCATTGCCAACTTATGCCGATTGCCTCAGCCCGACGCAGAACCTGTGGACCAAAGCCCCGCCCCTGCGATCCTTCCTGGAACAGCAACAGGCCGATGAAAGCGATGTCGGTCTCCGGGTAGCCCCGCACCATCTCAAGACATCCGACCGGTTCGGCATCGAGAGCAATCTCGTAGACGGACTTATCCGAGTGGTCCTTGCCTGGCGGCAGCGCATCCAGCACCTCAATGGCGGCGTCCGGAGTGGGCAACTTCCCCTCGACGGCCAAGCTATAACCAGGAGCAGCTTCCAGCACGGCTTGCAGCCGGTCTACGTCGTTTGGTACCTGACGGTCGATCAGGCGTAGCGTAGGTGTGGACATGGTCGTGGCGGTTTCGGGGATGTGCGCGGCATCGATTGTCGACTATCGGAGAGCGAATGTCGAATGACCGCAGTTGGCCGGGTGCCGGCTCATGCGATCGGCATACGTGCTTCGCTCTTGCACGGCTGCGTTTGGCAGCACGCGATCCGGAAGTGCCAGTCGTTTATGTCGAAAGCGGACCGTCAGACGCCTGCTGAATCTCGACGCCTAGTATGCGCCGACGGATCGCTACAACGATTAATGCAACGGTGACGACGAGAACCAAAGGTGCCGGTATGCCGCGACGCAGGTTTCATCGGGCGCTCTGTCGGAGGTAAGCCAAACAGATTGAATAGCCCAGGCATCGTCAAGAGTTGGGTCCTTCACTGCGTCATCAAACGTTCCCGCGCCTCCGACACATGGGATAAACCAGGAGGGCATAAAAGGTCTTGCCGCGAAGCCAGCGTCAGTTCGCGTTAGCAGCACAGCAACGCCGACTTTTTCAGATGGGCGCCAGGGGAAAATCAGGCGCCCTTGCGGTCGAAGCGCGAGCAGCCATGATCGTGGCAAAACTTTGACACCAGCATTAACGTATATCAGGTCGGACGAAGGGACTGGCAGCGTTGTCGCATCGCCATGCGTCACACTCACGCCTTCGAACGCTCGCAAGTTGTCGCGCGCCTTCTCAGCTAGGGCGGGGTCGATCTCAAAAGCTTCGACACGCCCTCCCGGAACCACGAGCGCAGACAATATCGCGGTGTAATACCCGGCTCCAATGCCGATATGGGAGACAGTGTCGCCGCTCTTGGGGCTTGTCGCGCCGATCCAGGCGGCATGAAGAAACGGCTCGCCGTTGTTGATTCCTTTCGTCGCGTCAAGCGCAATTAAGGCGTTCTGGTAAAGATAAGCCGGGTCGTCGCTCGGCGTTTCGAAATAGCGATTATCTACCATGACTTTCCACGGACCGGGAGGCAGAAAAGCTTCTCGTGGAACAAGTTCAAAAACCCTTTCGAGTCGAGGATCAATGGACTTGCTGGCAGCAGCCATAAGCTTCGCGTGAAATGCTCGAATTTCAGCTACGTCGGCTCTTTTATTGAAGTTCATTTAATCCTCGTCGAAGTTAGTGCCATGGAGTGCATGGTTGCCCCAGGCAGCGTGCATTTTCAACGCTCCCGACAGAACTTAGAGAAGAGAGCCCTCTAGATTGTCGTCGATGTAGGCTGTCCCTTCATGGCCGTTCACTGCCTCATGCGCCGGGGTGCGCAGCCTTAACCTAGCAAAGCTTATGTCTTTCCACCAAAAAACGAACTAGTCGTGGCAAATGCAAAGCTCGAATTCGTGGCCGTCGGGACTCGCCAGTACCATGCTCTTCATTGTTTCGTTATTTAAGCCATCAAGGACAACTGTTGCACCGTGAGCCTTTGCACGGTTCAGAAACGTATGCAATCCAGATACATCGAATTCGAACACGGGCACGCATCCGCTACCGGCGAACTCGTCGCCAAAATCATTCAACAATAACGCGAAGCGGACTTCACCTAGAGAAAATTCCGTCCACCTTTCCGACTTACGACTCGGCGAGCAATCTAATACGGTTTCCCAGAACGCAGTGGCCCGCTCCATGTCCTTCACTTTCAAATACGTGGTTCTGATTCGCATAGATGCCCTCAGACAGGTTCAAAAGCCGGCAGATTATTAGACGCTCAAAACTGGCGAGACAAACGATTGTCCACGATCTACGTCATATCGTCGAGTGGCCGAAACTGGGCCGGCTTCTGCCCGATGACGCCACATGCAAACTGCCGGGCGTCCAACCCCACCTGGCGTAGCAGCTGAACCCCTAATGCCACGAAAGCTGGATGCGGTCGGGCGGTTGTGGCCGGCGGGTCGTCCGGCGACAATTCTCCCCCCTCGCTGCAAGGCTGCAGTAACGGCAGTTAGCGTGGGAAAACGGCTAGGCAAGCGCCGGCCACCGTCTGGACATCACAGATTGGCGGCAGAACGACCGCGCTGTCGCAGTTGATACGACTCAGCCAAGAGCGGCGATCGTCCATGACACGAGCGGCCTGCTGTGGCGCTCTGGATCCGCAGTCGCCGCCTCAGTTGCCGCGAAGCGACCCTTATCCGTGCCCTGTCACGAACTTTTTCGTCGCGTGATAGCCGTGCCTTGTTGCATCGGCAACAGCATGGCCGGCCTCCTTCGCACCGTGGCCGACCGCGTGCGCGGCATCGCGCACAGCATGCCCGCTCTTCTTTACTGCCGTCTTGACATCGTTCTTGAACTCGTGGGCACCTGTAGCCAGGCTCGCATGCGCCAGCGGGCTGAGCACGGCCAACACGAACAGAATGATCGAAATTCTCGTCTTCTTCATCACTTTTGTTTTCCCACATAAGATTGGTGCGCACGATAGTCAGCCGGACAAGCGGGCGGGCGCGGTCATACTGGATGCGAGCGGCGTTCTCAAGCTCCGGGCAGCCGGGATGCCACCCGGTCGACATCTAACGGCAAAGATCTCCGCTCAGATACGCAGCCACTGGCGCTGTCAGTCCGAAGCCATGCAATTCCTCCGGCGTTGCCAGATGCGCGGCGACAATCTCGCGATTATCGATCCGCAGCTCGGGTAGGCGATCGAGGTGTAGTTCGAAGAAATGCACCCGGTCTCGTCGTCCGTCCCAGGCGCCGCAGACGCTGCCCACCGGGAGCAATGTGTACGACGACAGACCAATTTCCTCTTCCATTTCGCGCTGCGCGGCTGCCTCGGGCGTCTCTCCGGGATGGACACTTCCTCCCGGAAGATTCCAAGCGGTCCGGTACGATGCTTTCACGAGCAACAGCGACTGCCCGACATAGATTGCGACAAGCGCCCCCTGATGGCTGGGTCGTCGAAGGTGCCACCAGACACGAGCAAGCGGATATCCGATGCGAAGTGCCATACGCCAGACAAAGTCGATGATCATGGAACCGTAGTTTAGGCAGCGTTTGATCTTGCTCAGGATAGCGATTGTCGGCAATTCCGAGGCGTATGTCGACCGGCGTCGATGGCCGACCGCTGCCGATCACGCGTACCTGGCTTGCCATCAGCTTTTAGAACTTGAGGAACAAATCGTCGATCGAATACGGTAATGCCAGTTCGGGCATTTCGTGCCTTTTGAAATACCGGGTGTCCTTGGTTTCGGTGTCGGTAGGAATTCCGGAACCGCCAGTGATCTTGCACTGAAACAACGTCGCAACGTATTCAACCTGATCGCCATTGGGATACGTGTACCGGAATGCTCGGCCGCCGAAGACGCCGAGAATGCCATGAATGCGGATGGCGTATCCGGTCTCTTCCATCACCTCCCGGGCAATTGCTTCTTGGGGGCTTTCACCCAGTTCAATTCCCCCAGCTGGCAAACTCCAAGCCTCATCCGAAGATTTCTCTTGCAAGAGAAGTCTGCCCTCGTGATCGTGAATCACGGCCCCAACCGACGGGCTCAGTATCAAACCATTACCGACCTTCTGTCTCAACCAACCGATGTAGCTCTCGTCATTCAAAATGCCACCCGCATAGGAAAGTCGAACCGTTGAGATGGAAAACCGAACCTCGGCATCGGAGGCGATTGTCGCGGATCTGAACGGCCTTGTCGAACGGCCGAAAGTGGCCGAACGCAGGCCGACGGCGAACGCACCAAACCGACCCACAAGCGACAGCCGGGCATCTCCAGAGCGGCCGCTCGCCCGCGTGCGATTTCACGACGGCTTGCAGGTAGCGGCTCAGCCAGCTTTCCATGTCGGGGATCGGGCAACTGCCACTTCGCATCCGATATGATTGCCCGGCCTCACGTTCCAAGATTGCCTCGCCGAACGCAGGATACGTGGCTGCGAATTCACCTGCAGCATCCGTCACGGTCGTCATGAGTTCAGAGTCTGGCCATTCGCACTCCGGCGCCTTGCCACCGCCGAAAGGCATCGATAGATGCGCGTGTAGTGGATCGCAGGGAGGCTCTGCGAATCATCTTCGATCGGCAACTCCTCACACTGACACCCCATGTATCAACTGCAGGATGAAGTTGGATAGCCTGCGCTACCTAAGCGTGGGTGCCGGACCGCGCCTACTCGTACTCAGATGCGGCAAGACAACTTCCTCTAACTGCGCCTCGCTCAACCTCGTTGGATTCCTTTGTCGTGCTTGCTTCTCGCCATGTCCAGCGACAAAGCACATCGGGTTACATCTTTACTACGGGAACCGCACTGCTCAACCGAAGCGCGTACGGGCATTTCTGGATCTCGCCTTCGCCCGCCTGCATGACTGCAATGACTACGTGCTCACCGACAAAGAGGTTGCGCGGTTTAAGTCGCGACCGAAGAGTTCCGGCCGCCCTCGGTAGCGTTCTCAGTCTGTTCGGCACGGATGTCGCGCCCCTTTGCCGTGCGACCGAACCCGGATGCAAAGCGGGCATTGGCCGGCATCGATCGAAGGTCGGCAGTGGGTCGTCAAGACACGTTCACCGTTCCCGGAAGCCGACGTTCGACAGCATCTCATCGCGAACGACAGCAACGCGGTGTACTGCAGCCGCACGGCGGCTGAACAGTGAGCGTCGGCTATGGCCGATTCGCTTCCATCGGGCATCCGGCAGGTCCTGAAGTGACCCGGCCATTGGGTGACAGCTTTCTCAGTCGCGCGAACGACAACTCGCGGCCGGGCCCCGTCCTCTGAAGTCCGTTGGCAAGCGCCTGCCGCATCCCGGGTACCGGTCGTTCAACCGTGGGTCTGCGAGTCAGCGAGTATGTGCCGCAAGGTCGACATGTTCAATGCCGACCGCATGGGCGGGTCAGGTTTTCCGGCGCACCGCCCCGATCCGCGCGAATGTCCGCAGCGTTTCAAATAGAGAAATTGTTAGGTTGTGAGCGGCTGCCAGTCTTACCGTTAGGTATCCAAAAAAGGAAGGTGCGTTGGGTCTGCGCCCTTCTGGCACATAGAACGCGACTTCAAGCGAGGGAGGTCACGCCGGCACCCGCCCGGTCGGGCCCCCAAAGAATGCGAAGTTTGTCGCCAATGTCGGGAATATTCTTGCCGCCCACGCTGGTCTCGGTGACAAGTCGATGTGCGGTCGCACGGCACTGGGAAAGCGTCTCGTGCAATCGCGGTTCAGCCTGCACGGCGGCGACGACCTTCTCGAGTTCAGAGGGGGACTGGCTCAACAGGGCAGGAACTACCTCTTCTGGCGGTATCAAAGAGCCGTTACTCAGAAGCTGAGCGGTCCAGTCGCATCCGTAGAGCAGCGCGCGGCGCTCACTCCTTTGTGCTTCTTCCTGGTCCAGCGCGGCAAGACTGTGCCGGTTCTTGTGAAGCGAAGTGCGCCAGGTCGCAAGGATGTCATTGCGCAGTCTTGCAATTGCTTCACCAAGTGCCGCATTCTGCCCGCCCGCCGCGAGGCACCGTTCTTCGAGTCTGTCGACATAGTCCCGATAGCCCTCGAGGAACGATTGCCAGTTCAACGGGAGCTCTGCCGTCTGGAAGAACGAGTCGCTGAGATCGCCAAGCTCGTTGCTGATCTCATGCAGTGCTCGGGCATCCGCAAGCCGTGACTCATAGACGTCGTCAGCCGTCACCATTTGGCGATGCAGGGGAAAGAGCGGGTTGCTGTGGCGGCGTTGCAGGTGTCGCTCGGCAGCGCCGGGATGGGTGCTCCATTTCCAGTTGGGCAGCGATTTCGCATCGAACTCGACCGCGTCTATCATCGGTCGGAACATCGCCAGTGCCCCTTCGGTCGCATGACGAAAGCAGTCAGCGAGCTTGTAGTCATTGCCCTGCAGACTGCCGCTCTCGTCTCCAGCGTAAGGCGATTCGGGCGAGAGGCGCAGGAAGCCGGTGGCCAGAAAAAATTCCATTGGGAGCTCCACCGGGAGACCCTCCAGCCGGAACCTGCGTTCCCCGGAGGAAATTCCCTCGACAGAATGCGCGAGGCGGTTTTCGAGGTCGAGGAGCGCATCGATTTTGTCGCCGGACGACGGCTGCGCTGCCTCAGCGAGCAGGCCGAAGGACTCACGGGCCATTCGTGCCGCAATAGTGCCGTGCTTCTCCGCAAAGAGCCAGAACCAGAGGGCAAGCTGATATCCTCGAACGCCGTTTCGGAGGACTGGTTCGACGTCGGGCATGAATGTGATGCCAGGGGCGGCCCACCCTGCGAACGGTGCTGAACCGCCGCCCAGGTACATGCCCAGAAGTTGCTGTATCGACTGATGTGTATCGCTGGGCCAGCTCCGCGTCCCGTCTTGCCGCTTCCCGGTTTTCCACAGTCTCCAGGCCATCCTGAACCTCGCAACGTGTGCGTTATGCACGCTGCAACGATACTTGCACACTCGGCCGGGGCCGTAAACCGGCGGCGGCCCGTGTTCTTCCGGGACAGTTCGGCGCGATCCTTGCGGCGTGAGCGGACTTGCAGCATATGCGAACGCTGACGCCGTATCGCGCCGGGGCTTCGGCCCGTGCGTACATTTCCGCCCAGCAGAGCTGACGCGCCAAATGCCAGCATCGCCTCATTTATAATCAGAAAGTCAGCACACCAATGATCGCATGGAGCCTACTTTATGAGTCAACCCCGCGGACGATATGCGGGATCTCGGGACAGCGGCCAGCGCCAACCTCGTCACGTGAAGCAATCCCAGTCCAACCGGCAGAGACAACCGTACGTCAATGCACCTGCCCGGGACTCCGCCCAGACTGCCTCCATTTTCAAAACCCGGTCGTTCCAGTTTCTGGTCGATACGGTGGGTGCAGAGAATATCGCCCTGGGGCTTGGATCAAACATGGCGCGAGTGGCCGAACTGACGAAGGGCGAGAAGTTCACGCCGGAGACCGCCTTTCACATGGAAACCACGCTTGGATTGCCTCACGGTTTCTTTGACCAGCCCCATCCTGCGCTCGCGCCCGAAACCATCGCCCGCCTGAAATCACCGCTCGACTTCGTTCAAACCGACGACGAACCGGAAGCAGTGTCGGAAACACCTGAACCGGATTTCGCCCTGAGCGGCGGCCAACAACCCTATCCTGAAACCAGTTTGTCCGAGGAAGCGCAAATGCCGAAGAAAGCAACGGGCGGGTCGCCCAAGGCCGTCAGGAATAGCCGAAGCCAGATGGGCGAACAGTCTGCCCCTCATGCGCCGCGAAAAGGCTCGCCTTCGAAACAGCGGATATCTGCTGCAACAACCCAACAGCAACCCCTGGCCTTGGACGACAGCGGCGAGGTAGAAAACATCCGGCGCGCCAACCTCCACATTCTCACGGGTCGCAACGGATCGAAAGCAAGACTGGGTGTAGTCATGGCGATGAGCGGATCCGACATGGCCCATCGGCTATATGGCAAGAAACGTCTGGACAATGTCGAAGCAAACCGTTTCACGGAGCGACTTGGTTTGCCCGCTGGCTGGCTGGACACGCCGCGCTCCGAAGCCGAGATCCCGGAGCCGGTGTCGCATTTGCTCACGCCGGCCTCCCGCGGCCGTGCATCCGTTGAACAGGATGAGCCGCTCGCGGCTGCGACGAAGGATGGCGTGCCAGTGAAGCCAGCCGATGCGAAGGCGCACACTGGGCGCGCGCGGGCGGGCGTCCGGACAAAGCCGGAAAACGCCTCACCCGTTCCGGCGGATGTCGCAGAAGAAAAGCCAGCGGCCGTCGTCAGCCAGCAGGGTCATGTCAATAATGTTCCTGACGAGCCTGCCCGTCGCGCATCTGAAGAACGTGATGGCGAACTCCCGGCAGCCGCACCAGCAACCCCGGAGTCGCTCCCAGTCACTGCAATCTCGCAGCGCAATCCGGTGCCGCTCCCCTTCCCTTCCGTGACCAGTCTGGATAATCTTCACGGCATAGAACCGATCGCCGAAGCATTGATCAAGACGCTGGCAGGTAAGGCGCGCACGGGTCGACTGGACGAACTGAAGGCGCTGCAGCTTTTGCAGCAGGCAGTCCTCTTGTGAGTCGGTGGTAGCGTGCCACGACCTGTTCTGCAATGACGCATGAAGCGCATCGGGGTAGCCTGGCCCCGGCGCGCGAAGAATCGCCCTGTTCCCGACCGACGGTAGACTGCGCATCCCGTCCTCGAGGACAACGCAACACGCCGACGCCCGGCTCTGTGGCTCAATGGTCTAGAAATTGCCGTAGCTTGTCGGCACGCCCCGGGTGCATCAGTTTTCGGATCGCCTTGCTTTCGATCTGCCGGATCCGTTCGCGCGTCAGGTCGAACTGTTTGCCCAGCTCCTCGAGCGTATGGTCGGACGTGGTATCGATCCCGAAACGCATCCGTAGCACCTTCGCCTCACGCGGCGACAGCGCATCGAGCGCCTCATCGATTGCGGCGCGCAGTTTCGCCTGCACGGCCGCGTCCGCAGGCGATGCCGCCATCGGATCTTCGATCATGTCGCCAAGCGTCGCGTCGGCGTCCTCGCCCACCGGCGTCTCGAGCGACACGGGCTGCCTTGCGACCTTCAACATGCCGCGAACCTTCTCTTCCGGCAATTCCATGCGCTGTGCCAGCGCCGCAGGCTGAGCCTCGTGCCCGGTCTGCTGGAGAATCTCGCGTGAAATCCGGTTGAGCTTGTTGATCGACTCGATCATATGCACTGGCACGCGAATCGTGCGCGCCTGATCCGCAAGCGAACGCGTGACGGCTTGCCGTACCCACCAGGTTGCGTAGGTCGAGAACTTCCAGCCGCGTCGATATTCGAATTTGTCGACCGCTTTCATCAGGCCGATATTGCCTTCCTGAATCAGATCCAGAAAATGCATGCCGCGGTTCACGTACTTCTTCGCAATGGAGATCACAAGACGCAGGTTCGCCTCGATCATCTCGCGCTTCGCCTGCCGCATTTTCGACTCGGCCGCCATCATCTGCCGGTTGATCTTTTTCAACTCTTGCAGCGGCAGCCCGGCGTTCGCTTCGATATCGATCAGCTTCTCCTGTTCGGCCTGAATCGCAGGCAGACTGCGTTCGAGCGCGGCGCCATACGCGCGCGACGCCGCGGCCGTGCGTGCAGTCCAGCCACAATCGGTTTCGTGGCCCGGAAAGGACTCGACGAAATTCTCGCGCGGCATCCCGCAGCGGTCGACGGCGATCTGTAAAACACGCCGCTCCACCGCGCGCACCTGCGCGACCTGTTGCTGCACGTCGGCACACAACCGATCGATGGTTCGCGCCGTGAAGCGGATGGGCGCCAGTTCGCGCTGGATCGCTGCGCTTATGCGCGCGAAGGCCGCCCGGCCCTGGCCTTGCTCGGCCCCGGCACGCGGAATCTGATTGAACAGTTCGCGCACTCGTGAAAATATCGCGAGGCTGTCGGTCGTGAGCTGTTTCAGACGCGCTGCGTTCGCCTTCGACGGATCGTCCTCTCCAGGCTCGCTGCCTTCATCGCCTTCGTCATCCTCGACGGTTTCGGCGACCCTATCCGGTGCGTCGGCGGAGTCGTCGTTGAGACCATCAACCAGTTCGTCAATGCGCAGTTCACCGGCCTCGATCTGCTCAACACTCGCAAGGATCGTGTGGACAGTCGCCTGTCGGGCGTTCGTCGCGGGACTGCGCCTAGTCGGTCCGCGGCAACCTCGCGCTGATATCGGGAGTCTGGACGCCCTGCTCACGCGAGAAGACGGCGACCATGTTGCGAGGCTGGTCACGGCCGTTTATTCGGTAACGCCGCATCGTTATGCTCAAGCTGTGCCGAACAGGTTGACGCCTCGTCCCAACATGAGGGCTCGCGAGCCGCAAAGGGCAGCCCGGGCCATCGGGTCGCCGACTCGAACTCCGCCAAAGGGATGTCGCCGCCCGACAGTTGCTCGACCGGCTGGTCGTCTTCCGGTGACCTTTAGCGTACAAATGACAGCAAGCGGTCACGGTTTCACCCCTCAGTCACCGCCCAACCGATTAGCTTCTGGCGCAGGCCCAGGATTTGCGCGCTCAAGTGTCTGAAGTTCGTCGTTGACGGTGAATCATGAAGACGCGCGCAATCACCTACGTACAGTGTCCATGCGGACACGCTGGATCGATCATTGAAAGCTTTGGCGACGAGTCGACGTCCGGAGGGTGGTACCTCAGTTGCCTGCGCGATCTCAGCCATGGCGGCAATTATGACGGGCTCGATCCGCTGTTCGCGGACACAACGCCGGCCTGCCCGATGTGCGGACGGTCCCTGTCTCCGGAACACGTCGTGGAGCGTGGCGAGCGTCTTCCCGCAACACTGACTTAACCGGATCCGCGGCAGCCTTGAACGCCGATGTGCTCCCTTGCGTTCAACGGAAACGTCGTGACACGCTCTATCGCGACGGAGACCGACAGCATTCGCTCAAGTGTAGAAAGCATGCACACCGCACGCATGAAGCTGACGTCGCAGACGCCGCCGGGAAGCGGCGCCAGCAGGGAAAATTCACCGTTGCTCGCGGGCCTATCGTTTAGGCCCTTTCATACTTTCCGACTCGATCGCGGCATTCCGCTCCTCGTCCGCTTCAATGGGTTCCATCGCTTCGTCAATGGAGGCCATTGCACGCTCGGCGGCAGCTTTCATTTCGTCTGTCGGGACATCGGGTTCGTCGTTGCCGTCACCCGGCGGCTGTAGCATGTCCTTGAGCATCGCACCCAGTTCCGGGGTGTCCCATGGGAGGCCACGCTGGGTTCGGCCCTTTATGTAGTGTCTCACTTCCGCGTCCTGCTCCGCGGTAAGCGGTAACCCGCGAAAGGTGCTTTCAGGGTCATCGTGCGTCATGGCATTCTCCTGACACTTCCATGACTGTGAGTGTAGCCCCATTGCCCCATCGTGACAGCGTTACTCCTGTGTGCGCTATGGAGGCGTGTCTGCCGCAACGGCAGCTGAGACTCAGGGCCAGCATCGCGCATCGATGACTTGCCACGGCATTGTCAAGTTGACGACGCGGGCATGTACCAATGCAGTACGAGTAGGATTCCTGTTGATTAGCGAGCGATGTCAGTCGGCTCAGTAGCGGTCCACTGGAACCAGCTGGCCAGGCGTGCCCGCAGTTGTGAGCGATGGTCACCCGCACTCATCCTGTGCTGGGGTAGCGCGAAGTGCTGACGGATCGGGCCGAAGTTCGACAGAAAGCGCTGCGTGCGCCGCGGGTCACGGAAACCCTGCATCTGACGCTCACGCCGGCGCGTCGGCTGGTGGCTGTTCTCCACACGATTATTGACCCGAGCCGAGGCCTTCACGAAGACGTGCTTCACATCGGCCAGCTGCAGCAACTCGGCCTTTGCCGCCGGATAGCTGCTCAGCTGGTCGGTGACAATCTTCCGGGGCACCGGGTGCGAGCGCAGCATCTTTCTGAAGAAGCGCCTTGCCGCAGTCTTGTCACGGCGCTTTTGCAGCAGCACGTCCAGTTCGACGCCGTGCTGATCCACTGCACGCCACAGCACGTACGGCTTACCGCGCAGTTTGACGAACAGCTCATCGAGATGCCACGTCGTGCCCGGCCGCGGCCGGACCGCTTTCACCTGGTAGGCAAACATCGCGCCGAACCGTTCGCACCAGTTGCGCACCGACTCGTAGCTGACCACGACGCCGCGCTCGAGCAGCAATTCCTCGATGTCGCGCAGGCTCAGGTTGAAACGGTGGTACCAGCGTACCGCGCAACTGATAACTGCGGCTGGAAAACGGAAGCCGTGATACGGCGAGGGGTTCTTCTTCATCCCCCATTCTACCCAGCGCGGCCTCCAAGTTGACATTGCCGCCTATGGCGACGAAGTTCGCGCGGAAGAACGGAATGACCAGGAGTTGGGCATTCAGTCGGTGCCGACTATTATCTTCAACCGTCGATATCTGGTGACGGGAGGACAACCTGTGGAGGAGTTCGTGAAGGCTATCGAGCAGGTTTTGGCTGAAGCGTAGGCGGTGACGGCGTCGATGCAAAGGTCGGTTAGACGGGGACTTGTGGTTCGAGCGCTACGAAATAGCGGACGCCATTCTCTTTGGCGACTGACGCGAACTGGTTTCGATCGATCGAAAATCCGGCCGCCGATACTCCTGATGAAAGTCGCCGCATACGGCACGTCGCGGCATGCGCTGCCTTGACGCCTCCGTTGATTGCTTCACTGTCGGGCCGAAACCGTGCCTCGCCCATTTGCGCGCCGCAGCAAACCGCAGTGGCAGATACGGCTTTCGCGCGGGCGTCAAACTCAATGCGGTCTATCATAAAGAAATAGCAACCGCATTTATCAGCGCAGGAGCAGATCATGGACTCCGATCCGTCCGTTGAACCGACTGACAAACCTCTCGACCCCGCGCAGCCCCCCTCCGCCACGCCCCGCAAGACCCACTCGCCGCGAGGGACAAAACCGCTGGCCGACGACCTTCCTAACGCCGACGCGGAAGAGCCCGAACCTCACGAGCATCTTCCGAGTCGAAGCGACGACAACTGATTGAATGCCACAGGTGGGGACGCCGTCCGCCTTGATCCGCGCGGCACGCCCGCAAGTCGATCACGCATGCCTGGCCGCCGACGCCGCGAAGTCGAGGAACGGTCGCGGTTCAATCAAGGCATGTTCCGGTTTGAACCGGACAGGAGCAGATCATGCAGAACGTACTGGTAGGTTATGACGGGTCGGCATCCGCGCGACTTGCTGTCACTTTCGCGGTCGATCTCGCGAAGCGTTTTGACGCGCGCCTGCATGTGCTCGTCGTGGCGCGCGCGCCGGATTGGGGTTCGATAGAACTGGAAAGACAGGAACTGGTCGATTACGAGTTGCGCCACTCCAACAAAGTCCTCGACGACCTCAAGGCGACGCTCGCCTCCGACGGCGAACATCCCGAGTTCGATCTCATCATAGGGCAGCCCGCGAAGGAGATCGTGCTCTACGCGGAGCAGCACGCTATCGACCATCTTGTCGTCGGGCATCGCGGCCATACGCCGTTCGATCGCTGGCTGATCGGCTCAGTCGCCCGCCAGGTTCTCGCCTATGCACCGTGCGCCGTCACGATCGTGCGCGATCCGACGACGCTCAAAAAGCGCGTCGCGAAGGCCGCGCAACAATCGACGGACGAAACTCCGTTTGTATGAATGCCGGGCCACCGCAATAAACGGTTAGCTCCCGATGCCCGTCACAGAAAGCTTTCAAACGCGCCTATGAAACCGAATTCTTTGCTCTACGAATAAGCGCACGAGGGCCGGCGTCTCGCGCGTCAGGCGCGTGACGCCTGCAGGCGAGCGTCAAGGCGCGCCTGCAGGTCGCGCGTCGAGCCATGTCGGAACCTCTCGATGCCCTAACTGTCAACCCAGGATGTCACCCTTTTTTTAGGGGGTTTCAAATGGCTGCCTCGCAATCAGGGGCGATGCCCCTCTCCGATGAGGAAGCACGGCGCCAGTTGCGCCGCGCTGTCATCGCCAGCACGATTGGTACGACGATCGAATGGTATGACTTCTTCCTCTACAGCATCGTCACCGGTCTGGTATTCGCCAAGCTGTATTTTCCCGAATCGAACCCAATCGTCGGCACACTACAGGCTTTCCTGATCTATGCCGTCGGCTTTCTCGCGCGGCCGGTTGGCGCGGCCATATTCGGCCACTACGGCGACCGCATCGGACGCAAGGCCACGTTGATCGTGACGCTGTTGCTGATGGGACTCGCCACGTTTGCCG
This sequence comes from Paraburkholderia sp. RAU2J, assembly GCF_003634845.1. Taxonomy (NCBI): domain Bacteria; kingdom Pseudomonadati; phylum Pseudomonadota; class Betaproteobacteria; order Burkholderiales; family Burkholderiaceae; genus Paraburkholderia; species Paraburkholderia sp. RAU2J. The sequence goes on along the minus strand of NZ_RBXG01000002.1, from coordinate 1,059,471 downwards.
TGGCCTTTGTGCCGACCTATGCGGCGATCGGCATCTGGGGCGCCGTCGTGCTCACGGTGCTGCGCTTCATCCAGGGCGTGGGCGTCGGCGGAGAATGGGGCGGTTCGGTCCTGATGTCTATGGAGTGGGCACGCACCAACGCGCATCGCGGCTTCGTCGCGTCCTGGCCGCAGTTCGGCGTGCCGGCCGGTCTGTTCCTCGCGAACCTGGCAGTGCTGGCCATGAGCGAAATCTTCGGCAACGCATTTTTCACGTGGGGCTGGCGGGTGCCTTTCTTCCTCAGCATCGTGCTGGTCGCGATCGGCCTTTATATCCGCTTGAATATTCTGGAAACGCCGATCTTCGCGAAGCTCGTGGCTGAGCGCAGGATCGAGAAGACGCCGATGCTCGAAGTCTTGCGCCGCCAGCCGAAAGACATTTTTCTCTCGGCTTTTGCGCGCATGGCCGAACAGGCGCCCTTCTATATTTTCACGGCCTTCGTATTCACTTATGGCGTCACGACGCTAGGCGTATCGCGAGACCTGTTGCTAACAGCGGTGCTGGTGGCTTCCGTGCTGGAATTCGGCACGATCCCGCTGTTTGGACATCTGTCCGATCGGATCGGACGGCGACGCATGTACATGATCGGGGCCGCGGCTGTCGGCGTATTCGGCTTCATCTATTTTGCAATGGTCGACACCAAAAATCCAACGTGGATCTTCGCGGCCATTGTGCTCTCGCTGGTACCGCATGCGATGATGTACGGTCCGCAAGCGGCGTTGATCGCTGAATCATTCACGGGACGGCTGCGTTACAGCGGCGCATCGCTCGGCTACCAGTTGGCCTCCGTCATCGCCGGCGGCCCTGCACCGCTGATCGCTACCGCGCTGTTCGCTTACTTCCATTCGGGCTATGCGATCGCGATCTACATCCTCGCATGTGCGGTGCTCAGCCTAGTCGCCGCTTCGCGACTGGGCGACTACACGAACAAGGATATTTCGCGGGAATACGATGACCCGCGGCCGATCGGCGACAGCGGGCATGCCACCCCGAGTGCATGATCGATCAGCATGGGCGGCCGGTCGGACACGGATCGGTCGCGCAGCGGCCTTGCCGCGCGCAGAGCGTGCAATTAGCGCAGGTCTGCGCGCGGCTTCAGATGCCTCACCGCTTTTCCAACATCCGTCTTGCGGCCACGCGTCTATGATGATCAGATGGACGCTGACGGTTGGCTTGGTATGCGGATGCGGCCTGGCCGGAACGGGCAATGCTGAAACAAACGACCGGCTTTTAAAGCTGCTGCAATTGCAAACCTTAAATCGGATGGCATCGGATAGCGCGCCGAGGAAGAAGAACACTTCGGGCGACAACAGTGCGCGCCAGGATCGTGGGGCAGACCGTCCAGGGGCTTCGTCACAGCCAGACAATCGAGGCGCTCCCGGCAACGTGCCGGCGCGAAAGCCATAAGTTTCGACGGTGTCACTCCAGAAGGGCCATGCGTGCCACTGTCGCCGCCACAACTGTGATTCGCGCACAAAGTCTTTGCAGCTTTGCGAGGATGGAGTCAGCGGAGGCGGTCTACATGAATGATTTGCAGTTTTCGTTGTAGTGGGAAACGAACTGATCGATGCGATCAGTTGCCTGACTGAACCGAACGAACCGCGCCGGATGGCCTTATCGGTGATCAGCGCGAAGAAGCACTCCACCTGGTTAAGCCACGAACTGTAGGTGGAATGAAATGCATGTGCCAGCGGGGCGCGCTGCCAGCCACGCCTTGACCTTCGGACGCTTGTGACTGCTGTAGTTGTCGACGATGCAGTGGACCTCAAGCTCAGCCGGTATGGCCTTGTCGATTTCACGCAGGAACGACAGAAACTCCTGATGCCGGTGGCACGGCTTGCAGGTGGCGAGCACTGCGCCATTGATCACGTTCAGCGCGGCAAACAGCGTCGTGGTGCCGTGGTGTCACGGATCGGCGTAATCGAGCCGGGGATGATCGGCATAATGAGGCCACTCAGAACCACTTCTTTTTCCGTAAACTTGCTCATGGTGGATGGTTTGTTGTTTGCGGTTTTCTGACTTCGACAATCAGATTCTCAGCTGAAACCTCCACCGCTTTTAATCTCCCGCCTCAACTCCCCGTACACCACTTACCACTTAGCTCCCGCTCGGCCATACCCGTCCTCTGCAGGCTAGGCAACTTACTACTGTCAAACCGGAGAGCCTGTGCTGAACCGCTATTAACATAAACGAACCGGACTTCGCGATTCCTGATGGATTAACTTGGATTAACTTCGCATATTGCGACGGACCTTGTTTTGATATATAAGCTTAAACCGCATTATGGAAGAGGTGCGGCAAAGGGCTTATCTAAAAATGGCGCGCTTAATCCAGTTTCTTTTTTTATGGATTCGCGGTGCGTTAGTCGGGTACCTCCCGTTTCGTTTATGGCCGGCGCCCATGAAGCAGACGTCGGGACGTGTTACGAGCAATTGTTTGGCCGATTCGCTACTACTTCCGGGTGAGCGGCCGCTACGTGCTAGGTTTCGACTGAATCGGCTCCTTTCATTTTATGATTAGTTTTATATTTTTAAACTTGCGTATGAAGCATCGAGGAAAGGCGGGCATTGCCTATGTACTCAAGCATCGAAATAAATGCGATTTGTTAGGTTAGTTCAATAACCCCTTAAACCAACGCGGTGATGTTCATGATCGATTTATCGAAGTCATGGGTATACTGCTGGCCGGTCGCCGGTGTGTTAACAATCTTGGTCGCGATTGGCGCCCGAGCGACACCTCCATGCCCAGCCTGGGTAGTTACCCCGGCCGGGAGCGCATTTAATCTAGCGGCGCTGATTTCGGACAACGGTTCTCCGGCAGCGGCCCTTGAGAAGGTGCGCAACGCATTGGCGCGCGTAAACGATGGTGGTGAATGCGAATCAATAGGCGTCGACCCTGCTGCATGCGCCGAAACGATTTCACTCGCTCACAAAGCGATTGTGGCCTTGGAAAAATGTGGGGCACAAAATGCCCCGGCCAAGCCGGCCCCAAAAACGCGGCAGCCTTTGGAAACGGAGAACGAGCCACGCCCGTAGGCAGACGATCGACGACCTTGGCGCCTAACGCAAGTGCGCCGTCCTCACCGCGGTGACTCCACGATGTACACACCCGTCGATGCAGGTTTCGCCTTGCTACCTATGCCGTCCCCTCTTTGTGGTCGCAAAGCGCAAGCCAGAAGGCCCCCTCCCGTCCTTCACCGGTGAGCAGGCACCAGTTCGCCAAACCAGGTTGAAGTCCGTCACCTCGCGTCCACGAAAGGTTGATTGGCATAGAACCCAGACCGCTGATAATCCTTGCTTTGGGAGGGTGCGCAAATGCCACACAGCAGCGAATTCTTCGCTTTGCGCGGGCCGTTGCAAGATTGATCCGCGTGCCGCTTGATCTGGCATTGCTGGACTGCACCAACCTGTACATCCGATTCGGGCTTGGCCGCTAGTTCGATCAAACGGCATCCAACATTGCTGCAATGCATAGACGGCCTGAGTCAAGCTGCGGACATGTTTGACTGCACGTATCCCTTCCATCTCGCCCGAGCCGAAAAGATGCATTGGCGCAATCAACGGGCATATCGTTCGCTGCTTTTCGTAGCCGACCATCGTCTCTCCTGAAGGCATCGCCCGTCTCCCTGCGCGACTTGGTGAACTCCGCTCGCTGTTGCAGCACGTAAAGCGCAACCGGCAGAAGGCGACACGTGTTGTTGGACCGTCCAGGCTTTATAACCTGCGCCCGTCGACGGTGCTTTCCTGTTGGGAATGTTGCGAGCGCCAGAGTTGCAGAATCGAAGCTTCGCAATATGCCGCTGTGGGGAAAATTTCTGGTTCCGTCGCAATAGCGGCGGCTGGTATGCTGGGGAACCTTACAGAACGATGTGAACGACAATGAAAGCGCTCAGTCCTGCGGTAGCTAAGGTGCTGAAACGGTTGCACTCGGTCCCGCTTCATTCCAGCCAACTGCGGCCGCTTCTTCGGTCGGGACCTCGTGAAATCCCCAGTCGAGCACGGTCGCACCCTCGAGAAGGCCTTTGCTTGTCACCTTTCCGCTTTGCCTTAGAGAAGCAACGTAGCGCCCGCTGCCCTCACCGAGTTCTAGCTTGTCATATTGATTGGGCATACCGCGTTCGCCGGTTTTGAGATTCACAACAAACTCCAGTTTGACGGAATCTGCGCGAACGAACGGCGATAACAGGAAGATGCCGAAAGCCAAGAAAAGTTGTCGGGTTTTCTTCATGGGAGACTCTCCGATCACGTTAGCCTCTGCTCTGGCATAGACGAACTTGCCAGTCCTTCCCACGCGCGTCTGTTGCCCAGGACCTTACGCTTACAGATGGACGCGTGTGGGGTGGCTTTAAGGGCTTTCCCACGTACGATTCTTTGCGGTTGAGGCGTCGGCGATCGGTTATCGGAAACGCTCGCCACTTTGCCGAAGAGCCGGGGAAGCTTGTTCGAAAGTATCTCCCGGGCACAGTGACGGCGCCAGCCTCTTCGGAAAGCAAATGCCGGAGACCGTCGATATGCGGTTCGCAATTGGCGAATTGGCGATCTTCTTCGCGTCGCGTGCTGTCGATCGCATCATCGCGAGGTTCGAGCTGCGTATGTCCATTGCATATGGTGGCACCCGGCTAGTGTCCCGTTCCGCTGATTCGCGAACAGAGTCTGTGTAGCTTTTCGAGGATGGAATCAGCGGATGCGGTCCACATGAATGGTTTGCAGTTTTCGTTGTAGTGGGAAACGAACTGATCGATACGCTTGATCAGTTGTTTGACCGAGCCAAACGAGCCCCTGCGGATGGCCTTGTCGGTGATCAGCGCAAAGAAGCGTTCGACCTGGTTAAGCCACGAACTGTAGGTAGGAATGAAATGCATGTGCCAGCGGGGCTTTGCTGCCAGCCACGCCTTGACCTTGGGATGCTTGTGACTGCCATAGTTGTCCACGATGCAGTGCACGTCGAGTTCAGCCGGTACGGCCTTGTCGATTTCGCGCAGAAACGACAGGAACTCCTGATGCCGATGACGCGGCTTGCAGGTGGCGAGCACTGCGCCGTTGAGTACGTTCAGGGCGGCGAACAGCGTGGTGGTGCCGTGACGAACGTAGTCATGGGTAACGCCTTCGACGTAACCGAAACCCATCGGCAGCATGGGTTGCGTACGTTCGAGGGCCTGACACTGGCTCTTCTCGTCCACGCACAGTACCAGCGCGTTCTCCGGTGGGCTCAGGTACAGGCCGACCACGTCGCGCAGTTTCTCGATGAAGAATTGATCGGTCGAGAGCTTGAAGCTTTCGCTGCGATGCGGTTGCAGGCCCAGCAGCCTGAAGTAGCGGTGCACACTCGTCGGCGAGATAGCCGTTTCGGCGGCGATCGTGCGCACGCTCCAGTGCGTGGAGCCATCCGCTGGCTTGGTGTGCAGGGTCTTGTGAATCAGTTGAGCCAGCCGCTCATCGTCAATCGTGCGCGGCTTGCCGGGCCGCACTTCGTCATACAGCCCGTTGATGCGATGCTCCAGGAACCGGATACGCCACTTGCCCACCGTGGCACGCGTGATCTGAAGACGCTGGGCAATTGCGCTGTTGGGTTCCCCGGCAGCAGCAGCCAGCACGATGCGCGCACGCGTCACCAGCGCCGCCGAAATCGAGCGCGAACGCGCTATCGAAGTCAGTTGCGAGCGCTCATCTTCACTCAATACCAGGTCGGCCTTCGGTCGTCCCATGGGCATGCTGGTATCTCCCGTTCCGTTGATACCAGCATGCTACGTGAACATAGATTAGTTAACAACAGAACGGGACACTAGCTTCGGTCATTCGAAGGAGGTCTAGAATTAGCGTTTTATGGGCGTACTGCCCGAGGCCCGATCGAGCAAACGCCGATTCTGCGTAGTCACAAAAAGGCCCGCGATGACGAAAGAAATGCAACGAATCGATCCCGATGCCGGCTTCCCTTCGATCAGCCGCCACATTACCGTGCATCGATATGGGACTCGTGGCGCTCGACCAAAGATCTACATGCAAGCATGCTCTACATGCCGGCGGACGAGCATCGCAATATCCGCGCTGGCGGGTCCATGTCGATTCAACATTTGAGCACGGAGACCGAGAGTGAGCGGGGACGTCCTCCAGGAGCAGAATCATCGTCGATGGCGTGCACTGACGCTGCTCGCCGTCACGCTCGTCCTGTCGATGACACCGTGGTTCTCGGCCGCTGCAGTGATTCCTCAATTGCGCGCGGAATGGGCGCTGTCCGTAAGTGCGGCCGCGTGGCTAACCATCGCGGTTCAACTCGGCTTTGTGTGCGGGGCACTGGTCTCGAGCCTGCTTAACCTCTCCGACGTCGTGCCGCCGAAGCATATGATCTTGGGCGGAGCGGTCGGCGCTGCCACCGCGAACGGACTGCTGGAGGTCGCAAGCGGAGCAGGCGTCGGAATCGCATTGCGCTTCGCAACAGGTTTTTGCCTCGCTGGTGTCTACCCGCCAGCCCTCAAGCTGATGTGCACGTGGTTCCGCGAGGGGCGCGGTATCGCGCTAGGGATTCTCGTTGGAGCGATAGTGGTCGGCCAAGCGATGCCCCATCTCATCAACGGACTCGGTGGACTGAACTGGCGGGTGGTCATCGACGTAACCTGCGCGCTGACCCTCGCGGGAGGCTTAATCACAGTGGTCGCGGTGAAGGAAGGCCCTTTTCCCTTTCCCAGGGCGACGTTCGATCCCACGCAGGCGTGGCGCGTGTTCGAGAATCGGGGGGTTAGGCTCGCTTCGTTTGGCTACTTCGGCCACATGTGGGAACTGTTCGCAATGTATGCGTGGTTCTTGCCGTTCTTCTCGCAAGCGCTGGCAGCCAAGGGCATCAGGGTAGGCTCGTCCGCGGCCTACGCGACATTCGCGGTTATCGCCGCTGGCGGATTGGGCTGTTGGGTCGGTGGCATCCTCGGAGATCGGTGGGGCAGGACCAGGACGACTGCCCTCATGATGGCTATTTCCGGGAGTTGCTGCGTGCTCATCGGGCTGTTGTTCGACTCGTCCACGTGGCTTCTTCTCCTTGTGGGCCTGGTGTGGGGCTTCACGGTCGTCGCGGACTCGGCGCAGTTCTCTGCGATGGTGACAGAGCTTGCAGACCAATCTTATGTAGGGACAGCCCTGACACTGCAGCTTGCCGTCGGCTTCATCCTCACGGTCGCAACGATCTGGCTCATCCCGTTGCTCGCGGACACCTTCGGTTGGCAATGGGCATTTGCGTTTCTGGCTCCGGGGCCTGCTTTGGGCGTGGTGGCAATGCTGCGATTGAAATCCCTGCCTGAATCAGCCCGTCTCGCTGGTGGAATCGGCTAATGACAGCAATCAGTTTCGTCCCGCGCGGAGACTTTATTGGCAAAAATGTGGAAGCAGTGTCGTTTTGATCAGGACCATTACTTGAACGTTAGCCTGGACGAAGCTCGGCGGCTATCTGCCAGCGCCGCCTGAATGGCCGCTTTCGAGAAAACTCACTGGCCGTTGTGGGTCGGGAAGACTCATTCACATTTAGCGAAGGCTGACATTCACCGGCACCTGTTTGCGAATGTCAGCAAAGCGACCTGCACCCGCCGCACGCTTACAGAAAGGCGACCGTCGGCTATGGCCGATTATGCCAAGTCGTTGATTATGGAAAGTAGCTGTGCTGGTCGGCGGCACGAACCGGTAATCACAGGGTGTGGCGGCAGGTGACGCCCCACGAACTCGACATAATCTCAGCGATGATCTGGAGTAACGGTTCCACCTGAGGGGACCGTTATGAAGCCAACCCGTTTGTACCCGGCCAAGTCCAACGCGCCGTCTTTTGCATCATTCCCACCGCACATTACTGCCGAATTGCATCGCTACGATGCATATCTGCGCGATGTACGGGGACTGGCAGCCGAGACCCGTAAGAACCGACTTCGTGTTGTCGGTTTGCTCTTGCGAGACAGATTCGAGCGGTGCGCTATCGACTTCAGAAAGGTGCGCCCCGACGATGTTCGCCAGTTTCTTTCGGCGCAGTTGAGAGCAGGCGGCTCGGCTTCTTATGCCTCCCATCTGGCAGCAACGTTACGTAGTTATCTGCGTTACCGGACCGTTTGCGGAGACCAACCCGGCAAGCTCTCCACCGTCATTCTGAATCCGGTCCACTGGAAGCTGGCATCCCTGCCACGTGCGCTCAAGCCAGAAGAAGTTATCCGCCTCCTGGGCGCCGTTGCAGGCGCTCGGCGCTGGCCGAAGCGTAGCTATGCGATGGTCCGGCTGGCACTGGACATGGGGTTGCGTTCTGGCGAGATCGCACATCTCATGATCCGCGACATCGACTGGCGCGAAGGCACTGTGACGTTGAGAGGCACGAAGTCGCTGCGCCAGGACGTCATGCCGTTGCCGATGGCATGCGGGCAGGCGCTGGCTGACTATCTGCAACACGAACGTCCAGCGACCAGCCACCCGGCCCTCTTTGTCCGGCGAGTAGCAGGGCGAGACCAGCCCGTTACCTCGACGGCGGTCCAGAAGGTGATCAAGCGGGCCTGCAGTCGTAGCGGTCTGCTGCACTCCACTGCCCACGCACTTCGGCATACCCTGGCCTGTCGCCTCGTCGAGAACGGCAGCTCGCTCAAGGAAGTGGCTGACCTGCTGCGTCACCGGTCGCTCAATACCACCCTGATCTACGCCAAGCTAGACACGCCGAAGCTGTCGGCAGTCGCTCTGCCGTGGCCGGGGAGTCAATCATGAGCGCGCGCATCAGCTTGCAGCAGCGGATCGACGACTACTTCGTCGAGAGGCGCTCCCTGGGATTTGAGTTGCGCTCGCGGGACACGCTCCTGGCCAGTTTCGCCCGTTACGCCGCCGATCGGCATCACCGTGGCCCACTTACGGCCGACCTCATGACGGATTGGGCCCGGCAGGATAAATGGCACCGTGACACGCCGGCGACCTGGGCGGCCCGGTTGGCGATAGTTCGCCACTTCGCCCGCTACCTGAAGCAGTTCGAACCGGATACCGAAATCCCGGAGGAAGCGGTGTTCGGTCCTGAGCGGGGACGTGTTGCCCCGCATATCTTCCATGAGGACGAAATCGTTGCGTTGCTGGCGGCGGCCTGCCGGCTCGATCCAAAGGGAAGTCTCCGGCCAGTTACCTACGAGACCTTGTTCGGCCTGATGGCCTCGACTGGCCTGCGGGTCTCCGAGGCCATTCATTTGCGCGATGCCGACGTCGACCTCAAGCGTGGGATGCTGACCATTCGACAGACCAAGGTCGCCAAGTCGCGACAACTGCCGATCCATCCGGGCACCGTTGCCGCGTTAAGGCGCTACCGACGGCAACGCATTCAGCAGATTGCCAATACCCCTGACATGTCGTTTCTGATCAGCAGTCGTGGTCGGCGACTGGGACAGCCCCTTGGAGAGCGACAGGCTCATCGTGTCTTCAACTCGCTACGTGATAGCCTTGGCTGGGTGAACCGCGGCGCTCATACGGCGCCACGGCTTCATGATCTGCGGCATACCTTCGCCGTGCGACGCATGATGCTCTGGCATGCCGAGGGTACCGACATCGATCAGATGATGCTGGCGCTGTCGACCTACATGGGTCATGCCGAGATCTTCTACACGTACTGGTATCTGACGGCTGTTCCGGAATTGATGGCCTTGGCCGGCGGCAAGTTTGAGCGTTTCGCCGATCTCGCCGGAGACGGCAATGTATAGGCAAACTAAGACAGCGCCTTCGTTTGCCGCGCTCGTGCAAGCCTGGTTCGCCGAATACCTGACCCAGCAGCGGGCACTCAGCGAGCAAACCATTGCAGCCTATCGCGATAGCTTCGTACTCTTCCTTGACTTCGTAGAGGCGAGCCTGGGCAAGCCGCCAGCCACGATGGCACTCGCCGATATGACGCCGGAACTGATCATGGCCTTCCTCGATCACCTTGAACGTCAAAGGCACAATTGTGTACGCACGCGCAATGCACGTCTGGCAGCGCTGCGGTCGTTCCTGAAGTTTGCCGCGCACCGCGATGTCGCGTCGTTACAAGCGATTGAGCGCGCCTTGGGCGTTCCGGTCAAGCGCTTCGATCGCCCGATATTTAGCTATCTGTCGCGCGAGGAGATGCTAACGGTGATCGGTACGCCCGGCGGTTCCTGGCTGAGCCAACGCGATCACCTTCTGTTCCTGCTGATGTACAACACCGGAGCGCGCGTCTCGGAGATTACCGGGGTGAAAGTTGCGGATGTGGTCCTTGATGACAGTTCTGCCTGCATTCATTTGCGCGGCAAAGGACGCAAGCAGCGCAGTGTGCCGCTTTGGCGCTCTACCGTGAAGGCGGCACGGGCATGGTTGCGGGTCAATCCGGAATTCCAGCCGACATCGCCACTGCTTCCGAATCGGAACGGTCACGCAATGACGAGAGCCAATGTTGCGTTGAGGCTGACGTTGGCTGCCAGGAACGCAGCCCGTTCCTCTCCCGGTCTGGCAGAGCGACACGTATCGCCCCATACCATCCGACACACCACGGCCATGCACCTACTACAGGCTGGCGTCGACATCAGCGTAATCGCGTTGTGGCTCGGACATGAGAGCCCCGTCACGACACACCATTACGTCGAAGCCGACCTGAACATGAAGGAACGTGCGCTTGCCAGGCTTCACGAACCAGGCAGCAAGGTCCCGCGCTATCGGGCACCTGACTCGCTGCTCAACTTCCTGAAGGCGCTGTGATTATGCAAAGGCCGGAATTCGTGCTTGCCGCTTTCCATCAGCTCTCGACGCGAGTTCCGACCTGCTACTTTCCATAATCAACGACTTGGCATAATCGGCCTTATGGAAAGCTTCGCATAAGGCCGACGACCCGCCGGATGCTGACGTAGACGTCACACCACCGAGGTTGAAAAAAAGACCGTACAATGCAAACCTACTGCAAACAACGACCTGCTCAGTTGACTTTTTCCGACGTCGACTTTCCAGCTGAGCGCTAGAAGCCAACGGGTATGCCAGGCAGGCCGCCGCAACCCGTCCCTGAAACGCTCCGCCATAATTTAGTCAGAAAATTCCGTAGTGAATTTTTTTTAGTCACTGAAAGTGTCGCGCCTTGTTCCGCATGCCTGAGAGAGGGTGAAAAAGTCCGTAACTTTAGGAAACTGAAGGCTACGCTGCGCCCATCTCCTTCACTACCTTGCATTGAACCCGATGGAAACCCCTTTCAACGATCGCGGCGTGTCGGTCACGCGCAATGCCCTCTCGTCCGCCGGTCAGGTTTTTCCGCTGCGCGATATCTTGGGCGTGCAGGTCGTCACCGTGCCGAAGAACAAGGTCTTGCCGGTGACGATCTCGGTGCTCGGCCTGATCGGCGCGATTGCCGGCGTGATCTTCGGTTCGCCGGCGGGCATCGTGTGCGGTGTGATGCTGGTCGTGGTCGGCTGGCTCACCTGGGCCACGCAGGACATCACGCATCGGTTGATGGTGCAGACGGCCGACGGCGAACGCGAAGCGCTGATGAGCACCGATCGCGAATTCGTCGAGCGGGTGGGCGCCGCGGTGGACGAAGCGAAAGCGGCGGCGGTGCAAAAGGCGTGACGCTGTTCGCGTTTGCGCGAGGCTCGCTCATTAGCACGAGTTCGTTAGCACAAGTTTGATTCGTGCAGCACCAGCTTTTGCGTGCCATTGAGGCGCGCCCGATAAAAGTGGAGCGAGTATGGACAACGCGCGCCGCCTCTTGCGGGTCGGCGCAACCATAATGCTCACTTCAGTCGCCCCGTCTGAAATCTCCGTGCTGCGCGTTTCGCGCATCGGCCGCCGCGCCATCCATCCGATGGTTCCGCTCGTCGTTATCGACGTGACCGTGCCCGGCACGTCGTCGGCGCTTGCACGGCGAGCGCTCCATGCCGCGCTCGGCGGCGATCTGCGTCTCTACGTCGTGACCGTCGACCCGCTGCGCGAGCACATCGTCTTTCGCATCGAAGTGACCTCGCGCAGTCTCGACGACGTGATCGGCGTGCTGACCACCGCCCTCGACCGCGCGACGCTGGGCCCCGCGCATGCGACCATGATGCGTGCTTCGCGCCCGGATTGAAGCAGGCTTGATGCAGGCGCGTACCGGCGCCTGACTCACCGCGAGTAAACCTTTACACATCTTGGCAATTGCGCCCGAGCGGCCATGTAGAGTCGCCGCTTCCGTTGTTGCGTTCCTCTTGCAGGGTGCCTTCGCTTTGATGTGCTTGAGCGTGTCTCCATGCGCGGCCGCTCGTGAATGCCGTCGGGGCGGGCTTGTATGAGCGATCAGTCTGCCTCGCGCCTGCTCCGCACATGCCGCGAGTCGGCCTCACGCCGACCCGAAGCGCCTCCAGGCATTGCGATGCATTGCCCCGCAAAAGGACCGCGCCTTTTAGCGAGCGTGATCCATGTCCCTGTCATCTCTTCATGCCGCGCGGCGGCCTCTTCGTGCGCATTGGCAAACTCGCCTCCGTGCCGCTTTGCGTGCCCTCCAGCTGAGTCTTGCTTGCCTGACGGCGTGCGCGGCCACCGCCCTCGGCGGTTGCGCCGCCACCTTCCCGGTGCCCACGCCGCCCCCGTCCACGGCCATGCTGATCAACGGCGGCAACGACGGCCTGCTGATTCCGCTGCACGTGGAGCGCGCCGACGAGGATCACGCGCGCCTCGGCCTGCCGCTCCAGCTCGACGGCAAGCCGTTGTACGTCGCAGTCGACACCGGCACGCGAGGGGTGCGCATCCTGAAGTCGACGCTGCCGGGTTCGAACTACATGCGCGCCGGCGACGTCACGTCGCTGTCGTTCGCGAACGGCGCGGAAGTGGTGGGCGCCGCAGTGACGCTGCCGTTCAGCGTGGCCGGCACGAAGCCGGCGCCGATCGCCGCGCAGGCTGTCGATGTGGTGCGCTGTCTGCCGAGCGCAAAGCGTTGTGTCGCGATGGACGGCTACAGCGGGGAATTCGGTTGGGCGTTCTCCGGGATTGCCGGCATCGGCGCGGACCTGCCGGGCGATAGCTGCTGCACGCAGCCGCTGCGCGCGTTGCCGGGCAACATCGGTCAACGCTATCTGGTGCGCTCGAACTTCGCGAAGCCTTACCTCGTGCTTAGCCCGTCGAATGCGCTGACGAAGGACTACACGATGCTGCCGCTGGCCGCATCGAAAGACGGCGCGACACAATGGCCGACCGGCTGCGTACGCGTCGCCGACAAGATGACCTTCTGCGCGCCACTGGTGTTCGCCACCGGCAGTTCCGGCATGATCCGCATCGAAACGGACAAGACGCCGAACTGGACCGGCGACGACGACGTCGGCAACGTGCTCAATCGCGGCAACTACGAGGCGGCGATCGGCGTGGGTTCATGGACGCATCACTATGAGAGTGCGCAAGTCACGATCGTCAAGGCGAAGCCGAACGCGAACCGCATCGTGGTGGGTCTGATGGCGATGCAGAACATCGACGTGCTGTTCGATTTCCAGCGCGGCCAGTTGGGTCTGCGTGCGGCGAACGCGAGCGAAAGTTTCGCGCCGTGAGATTACTGGTGCGATAAAAAAGGCCGTGCGGTCCAACGATGAACCGCACGGCCTTGTCACTTGTAGCGCGCTAAAACGAAACAGAATCAGCGAGCCGGCATACTCAATCCAGATCGAGCTGGTTCACCCGCCAGATATTGCGCGCATATTCGCCGATCGTGCGGTCGGATGAAAACTGCCCCATCCCCGCGACATTCTCGATCGCGCTTTCGGTCCACGCGCGCCTGTCGACGAAGCGCGCATCCACTTCTTCCTGCGCCTTCGCGAACGCGTCGAAGTCGGCCAGCACCATGTAGTGATCGCCCCAGTCGACCAGCGTGTGGAAGATATCCGAGAAACGCAGCGGGTCGTCCGGCGAAAAGTAGCCGCTGCGGATCTGGTCGAGCGCCATGCGCAACTCCGGGTTTTCCTCATAGATGTGCCGGGGCCGGTAGCCGCTCGCGCGCAGGTCGTCCACCTCGTCTGCGGTATGGCCGAAGATGAAGATGTTCTCGCGCCCCACCGCGTCGCAGATCTCGATGTTCGCGCCGTCCATCGTGCCGATCGTCAACGCGCCGTTGAGCGCGAGCTTCATATTGCCGGTGCCGGACGCTTCGGTGCCCGCCATCGAAATCTGTTCGGACAGATCGGCCGCCGGAATGATCAGCTCGGCCACGCTCACGCCATAGTTCGGCACGAACACCACTTTCAGACGATCGCCGATCAGCGGATCGTGATTGACCTTCTCGCTGACGTCTCCGATCAGCTTGATGATGGACTTCGCCATCCGGTACGCGGACGCGGCCTTACCCGCGAACATCACGACGCGCGGCACCCAGTCGCGCTCCGGATTCGCGCGAATCTGGTTGTAGCGCACGATCACGTGCAGCACGTTCAGCAGTTGCCGCTTGTATTCGTGAATACGCTTGACCTGCAGATCGAACAACGCGTCCGGATTGAAATGCTGTTTCGTATGCTGCGCGAGGCGTTGCACGAGCCGCAATTTGCTTTGCCGCTTGGCGTCGCGCAAAGCGTCGATGAAGCCGCTGTCGGTGCGCAGATTGCGCAACTGCTCCAGCTCGAACAGATTGCTGCGCCAATGCTTGCCGATCCGTTCGTCGATCAGCGACGACAGCGACGGACTTGCTTGCGCGAGCCAGCGGCGCGGCGTGATGCCGTTGGTCACATTGGTGAAGCGATCCGGATAGATGCGCGCGAAGTCGGCAAAGATGTCGCGCGTCATCAGTTGCGAATGCAGCTTCGACACGCCGTTCACCTTGTGACTCGCGACGATCGCCAGATACGCCATGCGCACGCGCCGCTGCCCGTATTCATCGACGAGCGAAATGCGGCGGATCATCTCGGCATCATGCCCCGAGTGCTCGCTGACGTGCTTCAGAAACTGCGCGTTGATCTCGAAGATGATCTCGAGATGCCGTGGCAACAGACGCGCGAGCATCTCGACGTCCCACGTTTCGAGCGCCTCGGGCATCAGCGTGTGGTTCGTGTACGAGAAGATCTGCGTGACGTGTTTCCAGGCCTTGTCCCACGGCAGATGATGGACGTCCACCAGCAGACGCATCAGCTCGGGGATCGCCAGTACCGGGTGCGTGTCGTTCAGATGCACCGCAACTTTTTCCGCGAAGCGCCCGAACGTGCTGTGCGTGCGCTGATAGCGGCGAATCAGATCCTGCATGGTCGCCGAGACGAAAAAGTATTCCTGGCGCAGCCGCAGTTCGCGGCCGGCGGGCGTGGAGTCGTCGGGATACAGCAGGCGCGAGACGTTCTCCGACATGTTCTTCGTGTCGACCGCGTTGCGGTAGTCGCCGCGATTGAACGCGCCGAGATCCAGTTCATCGGTGGCGCGCGCCGACCACAGCCGCAGCGTGTTGGTCGCGTCCGTCGCGTAGCCGGGAATGACGGTGTCGTAAGCAGTGGCGTTCACATGTTCGGTGTCGATCCACTCGACCTTTTCGCCGCGCTGCACCGTGCGCCCGCCGAAGTGAACCATGTACTTGATCTCGGGCCGCGGAAACTCCCACGGATTGCCCGCGCGCAGCCAGTAGTCCGGCGCTTCGACCTGCTCGCCGTTGACGATTTCCTGACGGAACATCCCGTACTCGTAGCGGATGCCGTAGCCGAAACCCGGAATGCCGAGCGTCGCCATCGAATCGAGAAAGCAGGCCGCGAGCCGGCCGAGACCACCGTTGCCTAGCGCGGCGTCGGGCTCGATATTGACCAGCGCTTCCATATCGACGCCGAGGCTCGCGAGCGCTTCCTTCATCTGATCGTGAATGCCGAGCGCCAGCAATGCATTTGTAAAGGTCCGGCCGATCAGGAATTCCATCGACAGGTAGTAGACGCGTTTCACGTCCTGCTCGTATTGCAGGCGCGTGGTTTTCATCCAGCGCGCGACCAGCCGGTCGCGCACGGCGAGGGCTGCCGCGTGCAGCCAGTCATGTGGATGCGCGGTGACGGCATCCTTGCCGACGCCGTACATCATGCGATTGGAAATTGAGCGCCGTAGCGCGTCGACGGTACTGTTGAGCTGGTCGAATTCCAGATCGACGGCTGTCATCGAAGCCTCCGGTTAAAAACGACGCGGCATGCGCGGACCGCATAGGTGACGGACGGGAGGCGCGTGCCGGTCAGGCGGTTTAAGAAACAGAGTAGGACATTTTACGGCTGCCGCACACCGGTGAGCACAAGCGGTTAGCCACGCACGTGCCATGCCCGCAAGCACGGCGCATACAAGCCGTTGCGCGCCGATGCGACGGCCTGCGCGCACGGGCGCGGTGCAAATCCGCGCGTGGACGGCACTGCGGGCGTGCATTGCGGGCGCCGAATCCAGTCCTGAGTATGGCGAGTCGCAGCGCGTATTGGACAAACGGACGAACGCAGATAGACGTACGACACCATTATTTTTTCGCCGCGTGACGCGCGGATGAACCGGGTCGATTGATTCGATTTTCATGGTTGAATCAGGCTGCCTCGTCTGCAGAACAGTGATGCGAGTCACGTTTGACAGGGTGATACGCGCGGCGGTTCGAAGTGGCTGGACGGGTCTGACAGTTAGTTGCGTTCATGCGCTTCGATCGCGTCCGTCCAAATTAAAGCCCGCACTGTCCGCGCGCCAGCAGGAATTCCACGTCTCTGTAACAATCGCTACATTCCGCCGCGCGACCCGCTTCTCCCTGCCGATCAGGCGACGCGCACTTCACTCCACGCAACCCTGCCGCTCGCGTCGTGCTCCCTAAGAGCCGCCGCATCGGCATGCATAACCCGACGGGCCACGCTTTGTCCGACAAATCCAGCGCCACCGCCGCGCATGCTTTCCCGGCGGACGGCCCGATGTCCGCCGCCAACCGCCGCGCGATGGCCGCGATCATGCTCGCGGTCGCACTCGCCACGCTCGACACCGCGATCGCCAACACCGCCCTGCCCGCCATCGCCGCGGACCTGCATGCGGCGCCTGCGGCGTCGGTGTGGATCATCAACGCGTATCAGCTCGCGATGGTCGCGACGCTCCTGCCGCTCGCCGCGCTCGGCGATATCGTCGGGCATCGGCGCATTTATATCGGCGGCATTGCGCTGTTCACGCTGGCCTCGCTCGCGTGCTCGATGGCTTCGACGCTGCCCCTGCTCGCCGCCGCGCGCGTACTGCAAGGGCTCGGCGCGAGCGCGATCATGAGCGTGAATACCGCGTTGATCCGCTATCTGTATCCGCCGCACCGGCTCGGACGCGGTCTTGGCACCAATGCGCTGATCGTCGGCGTGTCGTTCGCGGTGGGGCCGACGGTGGCCTCCCTGATTCTGTCGGTGGCCGCGTGGCCGTGGCTGTTCGCGGTCAACGTGCCGCTCGGCGTGCTCGCGTTGGGCTTTGCATGGCCCGCGTTGCCACACACGGGGCGCGGCAAGCACAATTTCGATCCGGTCGCGGCGCTGCTCAACGTCATCACCTTCGCCGCATTGATTTTCGCGCTCGGCGAGGCGGCCCAGCGCGCATCGACGCAACTGGTGCTGAGCGCGGCGGCGATCGCGCTGGTCTTCGGCCTGCTGCTGATTCGCCGTGAAGCGGGCCACCCCGCGCCGATGCTGCCGGTCGATCTGTTCAAGCGGCCGGTATTCGCGTTGTCCGCGGTCACGGCCGTGTGCTCGTTCGCGGCGCAGGGCCTCGCGTTCGTTTCGCTGCCGTTCTACTTCGAGGACGTGCTGCATCGCAGCCAGGTCGAAACCGGCTTCCTGATGACGCCGTGGCCTGTCGTGGTCGCGTTGGCCGCGCCGCTCGCGGGCAGTCTGTCGGACCGCTATCCGCCGGGCCTGCTCGGTGCGATCGGGCTTGCGGTGATGTCGGCGGGGATGGCGTCGCTCGCATTGTTGCCGGTGCATCCGCATGTGCTCGACATCGGCATCCGGATGGCGATTTGCGGCGCGGGCTTCGGCTTCTTCCAGTCGCCGAATCTGAAGGCGTTGATGGCGAGCGCACCGCCCGAGCGCAGCGGCGGCGCGAGCGGCATCGTCGCAACCGCGCGGCTGCTCGGGCAGACCACCGGCGCGGCGCTGGTCGCGTTGAGCTTCGGGATTGCCGGCCGGCATGGTCCGACGCTCGCGCTCGGCACCGGCGCGTTCTTCGCCGGCGCGGCGAGCCTCGCGAGCGGACTGCGGCTTTTCGCGCCGTCGCATCGCGCGGATGCACACGTCAAGGCGTCGGCGAAATGAAAGAAGCGGGGGCCTGTGGACAGCGCCCCCGCTTCTTCGCCTGCTTAACCTGGCACCGCTCAGCGCGCCGCGAAATACCCCTTCACGGCGGCGATGAACGTGTCGATATCGGCGCGCGACACGTCCTTATGCGTGACGAAGCGCGACGCGTACAGCATCTGCGTGAGGATGCCGCGCTCCTTGAGCCACGCTTCGAGCGGCGCGCAATGCTGCTGCGGAAACTGCGCGAACACCATGTTCGTCGCGACCGACTGCACCTTCACCTGTTCGATCGACTCCAGACCCGCGGCCAGATGCGCGGCGTTCGCGTGGTCGTCGGCGAGACGCTCGACGTTGTGATCCAGCGCATACAGGCACGCCGCCGCCAGCACGCCGGCCTGGCGCATGCCGCCGCCCAGCACCTTGCGCCAGCGGTGCGCCACGTCGATCAGCGCTTGGCTGCCAACCAGCACCGAGCCCACCGGCGCGCCCAGTCCCTTCGAAAAACAGATCGAGATGGAATCGAATAGCTCGCACAGCGCCGCGACCGGCTTGCCCGACGCGACTGCCGCGTTGTAGACGCGCGCGCCGTCGAGGTGAGCCGCGAGACCCCGCTGACGCGCGAGCTGCACCGCCTCGGCGACATAGCCGGCCGGCAGCACCTTGCCGCCGATGGTGTTTTCCAGCGCCAGCAAACGCGTGCGCGCGAAGTGGTTGTCAATGGGCTTGATCGCGGCGGCGATCTTCTCGAGGGGAATCGAACCGTCGGCGGCATTTTCGAGCGGCTGCGGCTGGATGCTGCCGAGCACCGCCGCGCCGCCGCCTTCGTATTTGTACGTGTGAGCCAACTGGCCGACGATGTATTCGTCGCCGCGCGCGCAGTGCGCCATCAATGCCGCGAGATTGCTTTGCGTGCCGCTCGGGAAGAACAGGCCGGCTTCCTTGCCGGCGCGTTCGGCGACCGTGGCTTGCAGACGCAGTACGGTGGGATCGTCGCCCCAGACGTCGTCGCCGACTTCAGCGGCCGACATGGCCGCGAGCATCGGCGGAGTCGGGCGGGTTACGGTATCGCTGCGCAAATCGATCATTGTGTGTCCCTGTGCGTCCATAAATGACAGCCTATGCCCGCCGGCAGCGCGCCCTTTAATCGTGCGGCGAGGGAGTGCGGTGGTGGCGGGTCAGCCGTGTATTCTGCTTTTTGGTTTTTGTTTTGTCACTGGTGCAGCGCAGCACTCATCGGCAAGGACATGCGATAACCGGGCGCGGCGGCCCGCACCCGTGGGATGCAATTGCAGCAAAGCCGGCGCGCTCGCGCCGACAAGTTGCGCTAGGAATGCTCGACAGGGCGCGTCGTCTCGCCAGCGCCCGAGCTTCCGGCCACCGCTGCGTGCGGACCGATTTCCGGTCCCATCGTGACGAGCACGCTGCAACCGACCCGGTCCAGCAGCAGGCCGTCGCTTCTGCCGCCCCACCAGCGCGCGAGCCGGCTCGAATGACGGTGCCCGACGACGATCAGATCGACCTTCAGTTCGTTTGCCAGCAGCGGAATCTCGTCCAGCGGATCGCCGATGGCGAAATGCCCGCGCGCGATGATTCCGCGCGCGGCGAGTTTCTGCAACCCTTCGTCGAGCAAACTTCTGGCCGAATCGGTGATGAGATCGATTGGCACGGCGGAGGTAATGTCGGCGCCTTGAATCCACGCGGAATTGTTGAGGACGGAGAGGACGTGCACTTCCGCGTGAAGCTCCTGAGCCAGAGAAGCGCCGTCCTTCAACGCGTGCTGCCCCTCCCGGGTTCCGTCGTAACAGAGAAGAATGCGGTTGAATGTCGGCATGTCATTTCTCCCTGTGCTTTGCGTTTGCGAAACGCGACAACACGGCCGCCCGCTTCTCATACGACACAGGCGAAAACGGGTGCGCCACGCTCGACGCCAACAGTGCATAGCCCCAGCGCCAGCATATTCTCAGTTCATTGTATGTCATTTTGTGATATATGAGCCGCCTGGCATCCGAAGGTGAAAGCGGGTGCAAGAAAACTCGGCCAGCAATGCTCAATCGTCATGCCCAAATCGCGCATCGCCAGACTCGATCTGTAGGACGAAACGACATTGCTGCTCGCCGTGGAACAGATCTGGAGTCAATTTTTATATCACAATGCAATATAATGACCGCCAAAGAGCACTCGTGTTGCCAGGGTTTCCCCGGTAATGCCGGGCCACATCATCAACTCCTTTCCCCGTCCAGATTTGTTCCGCTCCATTGCCCTGCGCTGGCTTGCCAGTTTCATTCCCGCACCGGTCGCCGTGAAATGGCAGGAGCGCGCCCGCTCGTGTCTCGGCGCGCTGCTCGGCATCGCATTCACCGGCGGCTCCATGTATCTGCTGCTGGGGCCGGCCCCGAACATCCCGCTGCTCGTCGCGCCGATGGGCGCATCCGCCGTGCTGTTGTTTGCCGTGCCGGCCAGTCCGCTCGCGCAGCCCTGGTCGATCATCGGCGGCAATCTCGTGTCGGCGACGATCGGCGTGACCTGTGCCCATGCAGTCGCCGATCCGACCCTTGCCGCCGCGCTGGCGGTCGCGCTGTCGATCGGCGGGATGTTTGCGTTGCGCTGCGTTCACCCGCCGTCGGGCGCAGTCGCATTGACGGCGGTGCTGGGTGGGCCCGCCATTCATGCGCTGGGCTACCGGTTCGTGCTGGAGCCGATTGCGCTCCAGTCGGTTGCGCTGCTCGCCGCGGCGCTCACCTATCACGCCGTCACGGGCCATCGCTACCCGCACGCGGGGCGGCAGAACCGTAGCGCGCCAGCCGACGACGCGTCGCCAGGCGGCTTCACCCGCGCGGATCTCGACACGGTGTTGAAGCGCCGCGGCGAAATGCTGGACATCGATCCGGACGATCTCGAATCGCTGCTGCGCGAAACGCAGCTTCAGGCCTTCTCGCGCAGCTTCAACGAACTGAGCTGCGAAGACATCATGTCCCGTCACGTGGTGACGGTCTCCGTGACCACGCGCGCGACGACTGCGTGGGGTCTGTTGAAACGCAACAAGGTCAAGGCGCTCCCCGTTATCGATGCCGACCAGAACCTGATCGGCATCGTGACGCGAACCGACCTTGTCGATAAGCGGGTTTTCAGCAAGTTCGCGCCGATCACCACACACATCGACGGCTGGCTGCGGGGCGACGCACGCCGCCCTCCGGCCGTCGGCCACGTGATGAGTACCGAGGTCCGCACCATCGCGGTCTCGGCGCCGATCACCGACCTCGTGCCGATGTTCGCCCATCACGGCCACCACCATATTCCGGTGCTCGATGCCGCCGGGCATCTGATCGGCATGATTACGCAGGTGGACCTGATCTCCGGCCTCTACCGCCAAACCGTGATGAAGGCACAGCAGACTGCCTGACGGCATCCGGCAGCAGAAGCGAATACATCACTTTGTGATATATTCAACGTTTTATCTGTATGCACAGGCCCTCCTATGAAAGTACGGACTCGTGGACTGACGAAACCCGACTTCGAGCAACTCTCGGAGTTTCGCTATCAGATGCGGCGCTTCGAGCGCTTCTCCGAACAGGCCGCGCAGAGCGAGGGCATCACGCCGTTGCAGTATCTGTTGCTGCTGCATATCAAGGGGTACCCCGGGCGCGACTGGGCGAGCGTCGGCGAACTCGCCGAGCGGCTGCAGTCGCAGCATCACGGCGTCGTCGCGCTGGTGTCGCGCTGCGAGGCACTCAATCTGGTGCGCCGCCAGGTCAGCGAAACCGATCGCCGGCAGGTGGAAGTGCACCTTGAACAAACGGGCGAGCGCGTGCTTGCGAGACTCGCGGAACTGCACCGCGCCGAATTGAAATCGCTCGAGGGCGCTTTCCAGATTCCACAGATCGACTTCGACTAATCGTGAGCATGGATTCCCATAAGCGTGATTTTTCGGCCAACGCCCGGCTGCCTGGCATTTTTGCGCTGGCCGCGTGCATCGGCATGGTCAGCACGCTGGCCGCATTCGTGTTGCTGAACCTGATTCATCTGTTCACCAACCTGTTCTTC
Organism: Paraburkholderia sp. RAU2J; assembly: GCF_003634845.1. Lineage (NCBI taxonomy): Bacteria > Pseudomonadati > Pseudomonadota > Betaproteobacteria > Burkholderiales > Burkholderiaceae > Paraburkholderia > Paraburkholderia sp. RAU2J. Next base: position 1,037,222 of record NZ_RBXG01000002.1, on the reverse strand, counting down.
TTCGGCACGCTGTCGTTCGCCGAACGTTCGGCCGCCGAAAACACACTCGGCCTTTGGGTGATCGGCGTGCCGGTGATCGGCGGCCTGATCGTCGGGCTGATGGCCCGTTATGGCTCGGAAAAAATCCGCGGGCACGGCATTCCCGAGGCGATCGAAGCGATCCTGTTCGGCAAGAGCAGGATGTCGCCGAAGGTGGCGGTGCTCAAGCCGCTGTCGTCAGGCATCGTGATCGGCAGCGGCGGCCCATTCGGCGCGGAAGGTCCGATCATCATGACCGGCGGCGCACTCGGCTCGCTGATCGCGCAATGCGTGAAGGTCACGGCGGCGGAACGCAAGACGCTGCTGGTGGCGGGCGCCGCCGCCGGCATGACCGCGGTGTTCGGCACGCCGGTGGCGGCCGTACTGCTCGCGGTCGAACTGCTGCTGTTCGAGTGGCGCCCGCGCAGCTTCCTGCCGGTGGCGGTGGCCTGTGCGGTCGCCGGTTTCGCCCGCGCGCTGTTCTTCGGCACGGGCCCGTTGTTCCCGCTCGAAACCGCCGCACCGGATGGCTGGTCGCTGCTGTCCTGCGTGGTCGCCGGGCTGCTGTCGGGCGCGCTCGCCTCCGGACTTTCCGCCGCGCTGTACAAGACGGAAGACCTGTTCGGCAAACTGCCGATCCACTGGATGTGGTGGCCCGCGTTGGGCGGGATCGTGGTCGGCATCGGCGGATGGCTCGAACCGCGCGCACTTGGCGTCGGTTACGACGTGATCGGCGATCTGCTGCATCAGCACATCGCGTTGCAGGTCGCACTCCTGCTGCTAGCGGTGAAGGCCGTCATGTGGGTCGTCGCGCTCGGGTCCGGCACTTCCGGCGGCGTGCTCGCGCCGCTGCTGATGCTCGGCGCCGGCCTCGGCGCAGTGCTCTCGCACTGGCTGCCGGGCAACCAGCCGGCGTTGTGGCCGCTCGTTTGCATGGCCGCCACGCTCGGCGCCACCCTCGGTGCGCCATTGACGGCGATCGTGTTCGCGTTCGGTCTCACTCATGACAGCAACGCACTGCTGCCGCTCCTGACTGCGACGCTGATCGCGCACGGCTTTTCGACGGTCGTGATGCGTCGCTCGATCATGACCGAGAAAATCGCGCGCCGTGGCTACCACATCTATCGGGAGTATGGCGTCGATCCGCTCGAGCGTCATTACGTCGACGAGGTGATGACGACCACGGTCGAATCGATCGACGCGGAGACAGTGGTCGGCGACGCGCTGTCGACGTTTTTCGGCGTCAGCCAACTGCGCCGGGCCTATCCCGTCGTCCGTGAAGGTGCGGTGATCGGCGTGGCCGACCGCGCATTGCTCGAACGCTTCTGCGCTAAAGACAGTGAAGCCGAAGCGGCAAAGCGCGCGCTCAAGCTCGCCGACGTGTTCGACCAAACCACCCCCGCGTTTGCGTTGCCGTCGGAAACCTGCCGCCTTGTCGCGACGCGGCTGGCCGTGCACAATCTCGAACGATTGCCCGTGGTGGCCGACCACGAGAGCATGCGCCTCGTCGGCATCGTGTCGCGCAGCGATCTGGTCAAACCGTCGCTCAGCCATTTCGAAGAAGAGCACAAACGGGAGCGTTTTCGGCGCCTGACACCGGCGCGCGGCAAGCGGCGCTTTGCGCCAGTTCGCAAAGCGGGCTGAAAGAGGCGCATCGGAATCGAGGCTGTTTGCGCGCAGCGGCGCTAGTTGCCCGCGCCGCGCTCGCTGACACAACTCAGCACGAGTGTGTCACCCCATCTCACTGCGGGACCGAGTGCGGCCGTATGGAACTCCGCACTGTCGCAACGCCACTCGGCCACGAAGTCATTGCGACATGCACCCGTCGAGCGACCTTTTCGCGGGGCGCGCGGCGAGTATTCGCAGGTCGTCCGGCCGTTGCATCGATGCGCCATCTCACGAGTGACATTACCGTGTAGCGCTCCGCAGCTCTGGCCATATGTGCCCGATACGATGCTGATCGTTCGCCCTTGCGCTTTCGCTTCCAGGCTTGCAGCCAGAACGAAGCCCACCGACACGGCCAACATGCAGCGAATGGTTCCGCCGGGGAAGATCTTTTTGCCGATGAAATACTTAGGGTCGCTGATCATTTGCCGCCTCCCTGAAAATCACATAGCGAACCGCACCGGAATGATGTTCTGACGCCGGGCACCGCCCCTTAAGCGCCTGCAAGGATCAAGCCGCCCATACGCGCCAATGTTCGTAGCGTGCCCGCAGCACAGCGCAGCATCTCAGCCTCCACTCTTGCCCAGTTCCGCCTGCAGATGCCTCGCGTGCTCCAGGTGCGCGACAAACGCCGGCCGCACCTTGACGAGAAGCGCTTTCAATTCATCGTAGTGAGCAGCCGGGATCAGGGTCTTGTCGAGCGCATCGAACACGCTCTCGTGGTAGGCCACTTCGTGATCGATATACGCCCGATCGAAAGCCATGCCTGCGAGGGTCTTCAATGTAGCGACGTTCGCAGCGCCGCCTTGCTTGAGACTTCGACTGGGGGGTTGTCCTCGGGCGTCACGCCCAGCGTGCACGAGGTCGGCGGCAGCCTTGTTGACGCCACCATGGTCGGCGATCATGCGCTGCGCGAACGCCTTGACGTCCTTCGAACCGGACTTCGATTCCGCGAGTTTGCCCGCGTCGATATCGACCTGATTCGCGCTCACCATGATCGCCGCGATCTGAGGATCGGTGGGACCGGCGCTCTGCGCATAGCCCGCGAAGCTGGCCAGAGTCAGAGCCCGGAACAGGGTCATGTTGAGCCACTTCATGAGATGTGTCCCGGATGATCGTCGCGCGCCTGGCTGGCGGACGCTGTCCAGATCCGATGCGATCGTTGATATGGACCTGGATGTCACCGGGAGGAGCCCTGTTTCCGCATGCTTCACACGCTTCACGCGCGCTTCATGCGTTGAGTGCGGCGGCTACGGGCTCCGGTAGCCGCACGCAATGCTTCAAACCCGCTTGCGCGTCACGCCTGTGCGTTCATCGACGCAGTGCCAGAGCGCGCCACGCGCAAGCCGGGCTGCGACAGCTCACCCACCTGATTTCGGCAGCCAGGCGAGCGGATCGACGGGCTGCCCGTTGTAGCGGACTTCGAACTGGATCGACGCGACGCCGCGGCTGTCCATCCCCACCTCGCCGATGGTCTGCCCTTGTGCGACCGCATCACCTTCCTTGACGAGCAGCGTGCTGTTCTGACCGTACGCGGTGATCAGCGAGTCGTCATGCTTGATGATGATGAGCGGACCATACGCCTCAATACCGGAGCCTGCGTAGACCACGCGGCCGGTCGCAGCAGCTTTGACCGGATCGCCGGGGCGCCCACCGATCACGATGCCGTTCGACTTGCCCTGCGCGAAGGCTTTCAGGATCGGCCCGCGCAGCGGCCACTGCAGCACGCCCTGCTGGGGACCGGCGGAGGCGGTGGGCGCAGCGGGCGCAGCACCCGGCGCGGCCGGGGCAACGCCGACCGGCGGCGTAACGACGCTGCCGGAGGCCATCGGCGGAGAGACACGCAATACCTGACCCGGCGTGACCGGCGAGTTGACCGCGAGACCGTTCCATGCGGCGATCTCCTGCGGCTTGCGGCCATACGCCGACGCGATGCCGCCGATCGTATCGCCCGCATTGACCCGGTAGAAACCGGCGGGAACCGGCACCGTGCTGAGGGTGGTCGGGCTGGACGGCGCGCTGCTGTAGAACGGCGTGCTCTCCCACGGCATCGACGTACAGCCGCTGAACATCACGCCGAGCGCGGCCACTGTCAGCCAGCGCGTCCCCGCCAATTGCCATTGTCTTGTCATGTGATTTTCCTCGACACCTGTTTCAATCGGATTCAACCGATGCCCAAGCATTTACCGTGCCGCCGCGTCCGGGACCGGCGCGGCAATGACTCTCCATTATGCCGCCATGCCCGCGGGCGACGGTGTGGGCATGGCTTCAAACCTGCCGAAGTTCGTTCAGACGCTGCATTGCGCTTCGACCACCAGGATGCGCGCCGCGCCGATCGGATGAGCCACGTGCTCGGTGCCCACCGACGCGTAGAACACATCGCCGGTTTCCAGCACCGCCGAGCGCTCGACGCCGTCCTCGCGATAGCGCATCTCGACGCGGCCATCGAGCACGGCGAACACTTCCTCGCCATCGTTGACGTGCCACTTGTACGGCTGATCGGTCCAATGCAGGCGCGTGGTGATGCCGTTCATGCTGGCGATGTCGAGCGCGCCCCAAGGACGCGTCGCGGTAAAGCTCTTGCTGCGGATGATCTTCATGGTCAAAGGGCAGTTGAGAAAAAACGGACGCCGCCGGGCGCTTTCCTGGCGCGCATACCGCAGCCGCGCAAGCTGGCGCAGCAGGCTTTCGACTGGCCCCATTATAGGTCGGACGGCGGGTCGGACGGCAGGTCGGACGGCGGGTCGGACCGCACCGGCGCCTTCCGCCAAAAGGTCACCTGGCCGATTCGTGTGATTATTGAAACCTCTGAGGCCTCGCCTATACTCCCTCAAGCTGCGCGGAACACACCCTACGTCTACGTCTGGACCCTGCGAGGAGCGGAGCATGAACAAAGCCACCTTTCTGGCTGTGCAACTCAACGTCGACGACGTTGCGGCGTCGCCCGGTCTGGTCGAGTTGCTGAACACGCACCTCGTCTTCGCCGCCGACGTGGCCGAAGCCGCCGACGCCCTGGTGCAACTGGCCAGCATCGCGGGGCTGTCGAGCGGAGTCGAAGCCAGCGTCGAGATTCCGGCGTTGGCGATCGAGCGGCTGCGCGAGGCGCTGGACAACCTGAGCGGCTACGACGAATCCTGGCTGCTCGCCCTCGAACCCAGCCGCGCGCTCTTCGATGAAATAGGCCGCCGGCATCGTTCGTTGCATTAGCGGAGGTTGCGCAGTGCCTGTAGATCCCGCGCTGTCGCTCGCTTCACTAGTACCGCGGTAAGAGCGCTGTGGGCACGCATAGGTGGGCAACACGCGCTGGTCGGTGCAATGGCTCGGTCTGGCCGCGGGTTACGCCTTGACCCAATCGCCGACAGCCGCGTTGGGAGCCTCGACCGAGTCTGACCCAGCGCCGTAAACGACAAAACGCCATCCCGCAAACCGGATGGCGTTTTTTATTGCTCGCCGCCTTATCGATCGGGCGGCGCCTTCATCAGCTTCGGCGCAACTTAGTTGCCGAAGTAGACCGAGTGACGGTCGGTGTTGCTCACCGGACGGCCGGCTTGCGAAGTGCCAGCCATCGGCGCGCCGTAGCCGCTGTTCGCAGCTTGAGCCGTACCGTTTTGTGCATCGACGCGCGCTTGCGCAGCCTGGATGCTTGCCGGGTAAGTGAAGTTGTCGTTCGCCGGGTTGTAGCCGGCCTTTTCGAGTTGCACCAGTTCAGCGCGAACCTGAGCGCGGGTCACCGGCTGATTCGATTGGGCGAACGATGCGACAGGAGCAACCAGAGCGGCGGCGACGACAACTGCAGAGATCAGGGTCTTCATGATTAAACCTCCATAACTTGTTGTGTAGTGCGCTTTGGGTTTGTTCTCCTGCAGCGCTTGAATACAAGTTTAGGAGGGCTGATACCTAGGGTAAATACCTAATTCAACGAAACTCTATTATCGTTTTTGCAATAGTGTTGAAATGAACAATCGTCATGCGAAATGGTTCAGCGAATTCCGGCAACAATATAATGTTGCCGGAATTCGAACAACGACGCGACCGCTGCCCCCCGACGACGGCGCGGCAGGTCGCGATTCGAACGATCAGCTCCAGTTCGCGTGGAAGCTGCCCGGCTTGTCGGTGCGCTCGAACGTATGCGCACCGAAGAAGTCGCGCTGCGCCTGCACGAGGTTCGCCGGCAGGCGTTCCGAGCGATAGGCGTCGAAGTACGCCACCGCCGACGCGAAAGCCGGCACCGGCACACCCGCATTGATAGCGGCCACCACGACCTCGCGCAACGCCGACTGATAGTTCTTCGCGATGTCGCGGAAGTACGGATCGAGCAGCAGATTCGCGATCGCTTTGTCCTTCGAATAGGCGTCCGTGATCTTCTGCAGGAAACGGGCACGGATGATGCAGCCGGCGCGGAAAATCTTCGCGATCGTGCCGAAATCGAGGTCCCACTTATACTCTTCCGATGCGGCGCGCAGTTGCGCGAAGCCCTGCGCGTACGAAATCACCTTGCTCAAGTACAGCGCGCGGCGCACCGCTTCGATGAACGCGTCGCGCTTGCCACCTTCGAGCGGCTTCGTCTGCGGCCCCTCCAGCACCTTGCTCGCGGCCACGCGCTGATCCTTCAGCGACGACAGCACGCGCGCGAACACGGCTTCGGTGATCAGCGGCAGCGGCGCGCCGAGGTCGAGCGCGTTCTGGCTGGTCCACTTGCCGGTGCCCTTCTGCGCGGCGCGGTCGAGAATCACGTCGACCAGATCCTTGCCGGTTTCCTCGTCCTTCTTGCTAAAGATCTTCGAGGTAATTTCGATCAGATAGCTGTCGAGCTCGCCCTGATTCCACTCGGTGTAGACCTTGCCCAGCTCTTCGTTCGACAAGCCGACGACCTGCTTGAGCACCGCATAACTTTCGGCAATCAGCTGCATGTCGCCGTATTCGATACCGTTGTGCACCATCTTCACGAAGTGGCCCGCGCCGTCCGGACCCATGTACGCGACGCACGGCTCGCCATCCGGCGCCTTCGCGGCGATCTCGGTGAGGATCGGGGCGACCAGGTCGTACGCTTCGCGCTGACCGCCCGGCATGATCGACGGGCCTTTCAGCGCGCCTTCCTCACCGCCGGACACGCCGGTGCCGATGAAATGCAGACCGGCTTTCGCGAGTTCCTGATTGCGGCGGATGGTATCGGTGAAATGCGTATTGCCGCCGTCGATCAGAATGTCGCCCTTGTCGAGCAGCGGCTTGAGTGAGGCAATGGTGGCGTCGGTGCCCTCGCCAGCCTTGACCATCAGCAGAATACGGCGCGGCTTTTCCAGCGACTCCACGAAGTCTTCCAGCGTGAAGGCCGGCACCAGCTTCTTGTCCGGATATTCGGCGATGAGTTCGTCGGTTTTCTCGCGGCTACGGTTGTACACCGACACCGCGTGGCCGCGGCTCTCGATGTTGAGCGCCAGATTGCGGCCCATGACCGCCAGCCCCACCACGCCGATTGCCTGTTTGCCCATGTGAATTCTCCAGAGTCCAAAAATGTCGTGAGGCCGCGCCGGAAGGAAGGTCGGCGCGGCGTCGAGGGTGAAAGGATAAAAGAAATGCGCACTTGCCGCTCGTTGGCGGGCGACAGGCGGTGTTTTCCACTGCATGCGGCCGGCCCCGCGCCGCTTCATGATTCGCTTCGTGGCAGCCCTTCATGACGCCTCGATGCGCGCCGCCACGTCGCGGAGACTCATGAAGCAGGCCGGTTTCCGCCCGCGAAATAACCGTTTGCCGGAGTCGCGCCATGGCCGAATCCGACGTTCGTCAGACCTGCGCCGCGCCCGGGCGTTTCCTGAACACCAGGCTGAAATTGTTGGCGGGCATCGCGATCGGCTCGTCGCACACGAGCCCCACCGACGCACCCAGCGCAATCACCGTTTCCATGTCGCGCACGCCCCACTCGGGGTCGCGGCTGCGCAATTGCTGATCGAACGCGTCGTTGCTCGGCGCCGTATGCGCACCCCCGCGTTTGTACGGACCATACAGATACAGTACACCGCCATCGACGAGACGACGGCTCGCGCCCGCGAACAACGCCTCGGCCGCGCTCCACGGCGAGATGTGAATCATGTTGATGCAGACCACCGCGTCGAGCGCAGCATCCACGCCCCAGTCCGGCTGGTGCACGTCCAGAGCGAGCGGCGCGCGCACGTTGCGCAGACCCTCGTGCGCGATCCACGCGGCAATCGACGCGCGCGCGTCGGCGTCGGCGTCGCTCGGCTGCCAGTCCAGCCCGGGTAGCGCGCCGGCGAAGCACATCGCGTGCTGGCCTGTGCCACTCGCGATTTCGAGCACGCGGCCGGTGGCCGGCAGCGCGTCGCGCAGCACGGCGAGGATCGGTTCGCGATTGCGCTCCGCGGAAGGCGAACGTTGCCGCAGCGCCGGGTGGGAATCAGTCATGATTGGCTTGTGTGTCAATAGAGGGTCGTGCGCACGCGTTCGGCGAACTCGCGGTCGTAGGTGGCGGCGTCGAAGCCGGCGCCGTTCAGGCGCCGATGAATCTCGCCCGCGCTCGGCAGCTGCGAGCGTTCGACGTGCCGCGCCGGGTCCCACAGTTGCGAACGCACGAGCGCCTTCGAGCAGTGAAAATATACCGAGTCGACGTCGATCAGCAGCACGGTGCGCGGCAGTTTACCTTCGACGGCGAAACTGGCCAGCCATTCGGGGTCGCTCGTAATCCGTCCGCGGCCATTCACGCGCAAACTTTCGCCGACGCCGGGGACGATGAACAGCAACGCCAGCCGCGGCTCGACGATGATATTGCGCAGACTGTCGAGGCGATTGTTGCCGATGCGGTCCGGCAACGCGAGCGTGCGTTCGTCGACGACCCGCACGAAGCCCGGCGCGTCGCCGCGCGGCGAACAGTCGAGGCCGTCCGGGCCGGCCGTGGCCAGCACGGCGAACGGCGCAACTTCGATGAACGCGCGATAGTCTTCATTGACGTACGCGATCTCCTTGCGCAGCGCGCGCTCGTGCGGCTGGCCGTAGAGGGCTTCGAGCTGTTCGATCGTGGTCAACATCTGCGTTTCCTTTCGAGTTGCGTTTGTCATTCGAGCAACACGCGCGCGGCAGAAGCGAAGCGGCTTGTGGGGGCATCCCATGCGTGAATCACCCTGCACGCCGCCGATCCTCGAACGCCCCGGCTCAATCCAGCGCCAGCCGGCCGGCCAACGCGCTCAGCGTATCCCCGCAAGGCGCGGCGAGCTTCAACGACAGCAACGGATCGGCGCGCGTGCGCCCCAGATTGATCGCGGCGATCGGCTTGCCCTGCCTTTGCGCCCACACGCAGAAGCGATAACCGGAATACACCATCAGCGACGAGCCGGCCACCAGCACCGCGTCCGCCGCATCGAGCGCATGCGAGGCCGCTTCGACGCGCTCCTTCGGCACGCTTTCGCCGAAGAACACCACGGCCGGCTTCAGCAGACCACCACAGTTCGGGCACGCCGGAATGCGGAAGCCGCCGAGATCGTGCCATTCGAGATGCGCGTCGCCATCGGCGGCGGTTTCGGCGGTCACGTCCAGCAGCGCGGGATTGTTCGCTTCCAGCGTCTGCTGGATCGACGCGCGCGCATGCTGCGTCCCGCAATCGAGACACGTCACGCCGTCGATGCCGCCATGCAGTTCGATCACCGCGCTGCTGCCCGCGCGCTGATGCAGGCCGTCGACATTCTGCGTCACCAGCGTCGGCACGCGGCCGGCCGCTTCGAGCCTGGCCAGCGCCGTATGCGCGGCGTTCGGCTGCGCCCGCGCGACCACCGGCCAGCCGACCATGCTGCGCGCCCAGTAGCGCTGACGCATCGCGAGCGTGCCGAGGAACTCCGGCAGCGTGATCGGCGGCGAGCGCTTCCAGTCGCCGTTGTCGTCGCGATAGCCGGGGATGCCCGAGTCGGTGCTGATGCCCGCGCCGGTCAGCACGAACAGGCGCGGATAACGCTGCATGAAGCGATGCAGGTCGTCGAGCGTGTGCGAGTCAGGCAAGGGTTCGAGAGACGCGGGCTGAAGATCGGTCATGACGGAGCACGGTGAAAGAGTGCGGCCTGGATGTGAAAGCTCGCATGCCGCTCAACGAGGCGGGCGCGGCCTGGTTGGCCGCGTCGGTGTCGCATGCCGCGCCTGCCACTCGGCGAGCGCGGTCCGATAGCACGCGAGCGCTTCGTCGTAGAGATCGAAAATACAGGGACTGCAGCCGCTATGACAACAGTCGTCGAGATCGGGCTGCGCAGGCGGCAACGGCTGCGGGTCGTCGTTGGGTGTGGCTCGGGGCACGGCGAATCGCGTTCCATGGAAGACAGGAAGCGCCCAGTATAAGTTGATCCCGCATAGCGCGCTGCCCCCGCGCGCGCACGCTCAGCCCCGGCCGACGAACGGCATCTTGCTCGCCATGATGGTCATGAACTGCACGTTCGCCGACAGCGGCAACTCAGCCATGTGCAGCACCGCGTCGGCGACGTGCCGCACGTCCATCAGCGGCTCGACGGCGATTTCGCCGTTGGCTTGCCGCACGCCGCGCGCCATCCGCGCGGCCATTTCGGTTTGCGCATTGCCGATGTCGATCTGCCCGCACACGATGTCGTACTGACGGCCATCGAGCGACACGGCTTTCGTGAGGCCGGTGATCGCGTGTTTGGTGGCCGTATAGCCCACGCTGTTCGGCCGCGGCGCATGCGCGGAAATCGAGCCGTTGTTGATGATGCGGCCGCCACGCGGGCTCTGCGTTTTCATCAGGCCGAAGGCGGCCCGCGTGCAGAGGAACACGCCGGTGAGATTGGTGTCGACGATGGAGCGCCATTCGTCGATATCGAGTTGATCGATATCGACGGGCGAGCCGTTGCGTCCCGCGTTGTTGAACAGCACGTCGAGCCGGCCGAAACGCTCGCGGATCTGATCGAACAGCGCCGCGACGCTGGCGGCATCCGTCACGTCGCAGGCGATGGCCAGCGCTTCGCCGTTCAGGTGTTGTGCTTCCCGCGCCACGGCATCGAGCGCCGCCTGGCGGCGCCCAGCCAGCACGACGTTATAACCGTGTTCGAGCAGCCTGAGCGCACATGCGCGTCCGATGCCGCTGCCTGCGCCAGTTACCAGCGCGATCTTTCTGACTTCTGTTTCCGTCACTGTGTGTCTCCTGTCGACCTCGATGCTCACAACCGCGCGCGCTCACGGCGGACACGCAAGCGCGCCTGCCCCGGCACCATACAGCAGCGGATTGCCAATCACAAACGCCCCACCATAGCCGCCTCGTCTTTCATCGTGCTTTCATTTGCAACCATTCCTGACACCCGCGCGCCACAACGCGCATCAATGGTATCTTTCGCGGCTACGCGTGATGCGCAGGATTCATGGCCTTCCCGGACGGAAGAAGGCAGACAGGAAGCACGCTTTGATGAACGAATTCTCCACGACGTCGCACGGCGCCCAGCCCGCGCCGCCGCGCCGCTGGCCGCTAACCGGCTATCCCGCGATGCTTACCGCGACCGCCGCATGGCACGTCATCGTGCTGGCCGGCTGGCTGCTGGCGCCCGCCGCGTGGCGCTGGTGGCTCACCGCGATCTTCGTGAACCACGCCATTTTCACGGTGACCGGCCTGCTGCCGCGCACTTCGCTGCTGGGTCCGAACTGGACGCGCCTGCCAGCCGGCGCGCGCAACGCGGACGCCATCGCGCTGACCATCGACGACGGCCCCGATCCCGTCGTCACACCGCAAGTGCTCGATCTGCTCGACACGTTCGGCGTGCGCGCCACGTTCTTCTGCATCGGCGCGAACGTGCAGCGCTATCCGGCGCTCGCCCGCGAGATCGTCGCGCGAGGCCATGCGCTCGAAAATCATTCGCAGGTACACGTGCACACCTTTTCCGTGACGTTGCCAGGCGCGCTCACGCGTGAGATCGACGCCGCGCAACGCACGCTCGAAGCGGTGTGCGGCGAGCGGCCGATGTTTTTCCGCGCCCCTGCGGGCTTGCGCAACATCTTTCTCGAACCCGTGCTGCGCCAGCTCGATTTGCGGCTGGCGGCATGGACGCGGCGCGGCTACGACACGCGCGAGCGCGATCCCGGCGTGGTCGCGCGACGGCTGCTCGACTCTCTCGCGGCGCGCGACATTCTGCTGCTGCACGACGGCAATGCCGCACTCACGAGCGAAGGCACGCCGCTGATTCTCGCGGTGCTTCCGAGGGTGATCGATGCGGCGCGGCAAAAACAGTTGCGCTTCGTTACGTTGAGAGAAGCGCGAATCGATGCGTGAAGCGGGCGGGTTGTGGAGCAACCCGCCCGCTTCACTCCCTTCACCCTCCAAAATCCGCCGCCATATCCTCATCCGTACGCGCCTGCAGTTCACCGCTGCGGCACGCCTTCAGAAACACGTCATAGTCGCGTTCCACCTGGTCCGCGTAGCTCATCGCGTAGTCGGTCAGCGCTTGCGCGAACTGATCGCCTCGGCCGATATACGCGCTCACCTCGATCGCCTGGCCGCTCGCCTTCGCATGCGCGCGCGCCATGATCCAGCCGCATAGTCGCGCATAGCCCTCCAGCAGATCGTTATCGAACAGGTCGAGATTCGCCGACAGCTTCATCTCGCGCAGTTGGCGAAAATAGAAATGCCGGCCGAGCGGACCCGTGGCCCAGCCCAGAAAGATGTCGCTCGTAGCCTGCAACATGCGCTGCCCCTGCACGACGCGCTCGCCCTCGTGCGCGAGCGGCCGTGACGTATGAAACCGCGCGATCGCCGACGGCCGCGCCTCTTTCATTTGCAGGAACAGCGGCCTGCCCATGTGATCGACCAGCAGCAGCGCGAGGCAACGCGTACCGACGCCGCCCACGCCCATTACCCTGAACACCATGTCCTGCACGGAGAAATGCTCCAGCAGCTCACGCCGGTCGTGCGGCATCGTCTTCAGGTACTCGCCCCACATGCGTTCGAGCAGCTTGCGCCAGTGGACGCCTCCGTACAGCTCGGTCTCTTCCTGCGTGAACAGCGTGTTCGTGCCGTGCACGTGAAAGAGCGCCGGTGGTGCGTCGCGAATCGTCCACTGATCGCCCGCGTGTAAAGCCATTTTTTCGAGCGCGCTTTCGTGTGTTCGCGCGGCCGCCTTTTCCATGCCGCGCCGTACGCTGCGCCGCCGCTCGGGTGACAGCGCGGTTTCCGCCATGCGGTCGAACGTAATGCGGTCGTACCAGAGTTCGAGCGCGCCCAATTGCGCGTACTGCGCCATACGATCGCGATACTCGCGCACGGCGCTCGTCACGAGGTTCTCGGCGGTGCCGCGGCTCAGCCGCATATGACGAGCGGCCACCACGAGACTCGCGCTCAGGCGTTTCAAGTCCCATTCGAACGGGCCGACCGACGCTTCGTCGAAGTCGTTCAGGTCGAATACAAGTTGCCGCTCGGGTGTGGCGAAGCCGCCGAAATTCATCAGATGGCCGTCGCCGCAGATCGGCATGGTCAGGCCGCTGTGGTGAACCTTGCTGAGATCGTGCGCCTGCAGCAGTGCGGCGCCGCGAAAAAACGCAAACGGCGATGCAGCCATGCGCCCATGGCGCAGCGACACGAGACTCCCGACCCGGCCTTCGCTGCTCTGCTTCAGCAGGTCGATCGGGTTGCGATGCAGTTCGCCTACCGTGCGATGGCTCGAACGTTTCGAATGCTCACGGGCGGCACGGCCACGGGCCTCCCGTTCAGCGATGGTGCTGGCTTTCATGCGCTTCTCCGTTTTGGGCGAGTCTTGACCGGCAGTTCCAGAGACTTCTTTGACTGGCACGACAAAGCAAAACATCAGGCGCGCGAGGCCTCGTCGAACGGAGCCCTTCGCGGGAAATCACCTTCGAACTTCGAACCGCGATCATAACGGCCTGCGCCGGTCATCGTGCGCCGCTCGAAAAAGGGCGACGATCATGGCGGCGCATGGAAGATCGCGTACGCCGATTTCGTCACCGCGATGATGGCGTTCTTCCTGCTGATGTGGCTGCTCGGCTCCACGTCGAAGTACGACAAGCAGGGTATCGAGGATTACTTCAACACACCGCTGTCGAGCCTGCTCGGCGGCAAGGAGGGCACGGCTGCGGCGCGGCCGAGCGTGGTGCAAGGCGGCGGCCGCGACATCGCCGATACGCGCCCCGCCGAGGGCAGAAAGAGTCAGACCGAACCGACCCCGCCGTCCGCCACGCCGAGCGTGACGCCGCCCGCCGATGCGGCCCGCTTGCAGCAGTTGCAGGCGAAGCTCACCGCGTTGATCGAGCAGAGCCCCGCATTGAAAGCACTCAAGGATCAGATCCGCATTTCGATCACGAACGAAGGGCTGCGCATCGAGATCGTCGATTCACAGAACCGGCCGATGTTCGCCTCCGGCAGTCCGAAGCTGCAGCCCTACGCCGTGACGATCCTCACGCAGATCGGCGCCGCTTTGAACGACGTCGACAACCGTATTTCGATTGCGGGCCATAGGGACGCGGTGCCGTACACGGCGGGGCCGGAAGGCTATTCGAACTGGGAGTTGTCGTCCGAACGCGCGAATGCCGCGCGCCGCGCGCTGGTGACGGGCGGCATGCATGGCGAGAAGCTGCTGCAGGTGCGCGGGCTCGCCGACGTATTGCCGCTCAATAGCTATGTCGCCGATGAGCCGACCAATCGGCGCATCAGTATTCTCGTGTTGAACAAGGCCGCGGAACTGGCGTTCTTCCACGATTGGGGGGCGAACCACGATCAACGAAACCTCGCCGGCGAGTTCCGCCATTCCTGACGTGGCCGGACACTTGCGGCCAATGAGCGGCTTACGTGGCACACCTTAAGATCTCGATATGGCGAAAGCGTCGGCAGCGCAGTGGCGCTTGACGTCCTTCGTCGAGACATCAGGCGCCGGTGCTTCACTGCGCAAGCTGCCAGCGCAAAACAGGATGCGTCGCGCCCACCGGCATCGCCCATACGCCGGTCGAACTGAAGTCATACGACACGAACGACGACGGCGTCGCCATCTGAGCGCTGGTCAGCCCGTTCGCAGCCGGAACTCCCGTGCCGTAGACGACGCCCACGGCCGCGTTCGTCGTGTCCTTGTTCCAGTACACGTCGTTCGCGATCGAGCCTGAGTTACTGCGCGCGATCCCGATCGGCTCGTAGAACGGCTGCGTGACCGCGCCCGTCGCGAACGACTGGCTGATCGTCCCCAGGTTGGTCACGACCAGCGCCGCGCCGCCGCACGGCGTGCCGACGGCGCCGCGGCAGTAGCCAAAGAGCGTCGTCGGACCAGTGGCATACGATTGGCTGATCGACCCGCTGTTGTAGCCGACGAGGCCGCCCGCGCCTGCATTGATATAACCAGACGACAGCATCGCCCCGGTGGCGTACGACTGGATGATCGCGCCGGAATTTGCGCCGGCAAGGCCTCCCAGCGTGCCGCCCGTGGTGGCGGTTACGCTGCTCGACGAGCGCAGCACGGTGCCGGAGTTGCCGCCGACGAGCCCGCCGGTGATCGTGAAATCGATACTCGAAGAATCGCTGCTCGCCAGCTTGCCCGATGTGTCGACGCGCACGACCGTCCCGTCGTTCATGCCCGCCAGAATCCCTACGTAACCGTACACGTTGGCGCCCAGTGTTCCGCTGCCGTTCACGCTCAGGTTGCGCACCACCGCACCGCTGCCGATCACGCCGAACAGGCCCATCAACTGCGGGTTGTTCGGGTCGCTGGGCAGCCATGGTTCTAGCGTCAGCGAACTGATTGCTTTCCCTTGCCCGTCGAACTGGCCGGAAAACGGCGTCCCGGCGTTGCCGATCGGGACATACGAGCCGTCGCTCGTCGAACTCGCGTCGATGTTCCTGCCAAGCGCGTAGTTTCCGGCGAGATCGCTGGCAACGTTCTTCAGGTCGGTCATCGAATTGACGAGGCTGTAGGCGGTGATTTGCGTAATGAGTCCGCTGTATGCAGGCGGTGTCCACGCTGCATTTGTCATTTGCGTGCCGGCGGTATAGGCGCCGTTCAGGTCGTAAAAGGCGCCGACGGCACCCGTGCTGGCCGACCAGTCGATGACGCCGTGGTTGGCGATGCCCCCGCCGTTGTCGATGCCTGAAGCGTCCGCGCGCAAGCTCAGGTTGCCCGCGCCTTGGTTCGCGATCGTCGCGCCCGTTGCGATGGAAACATTGCGGTAGGCCGCGAGCATGAGTGAAGCCGGACCGTGCCAGCGCATATCCGCGCCGACGTTCACGTCGCCGCTCGCGCCGTTGGCGCCCGTGGTGGTGACGTCGACCGAGGTGCCCGCGTTCAGGCTGCGCTGCAGCGAACGCGCGGCGGCGGCATCGATCGTGAAAGCCGGGGTGAAGAGATTCCATTTCCCCGCCTCGATCGCCACCTGGTTTCCGAATGCGAGCTTCGCCGCGTCCGTATCGACCGTTCCGCCGCTGCCGTCCGCGTTGGTTGCCGCGATCTTGCCGGACTGCCGGACGAGACCGCTGTCCGCGACGAGCCAGACGTGACCGTCGCGGGTGGCGGTCCCGCTCGCGCGAATGCGGGTGCCGCGGCCCGCGAGCGCGTAGACGTTCCCATCGGCGGCTTGCAGGCTGATCTGCGCGGCTTTGATACGCCCCTGATTGACGACGTCGCCCTGACTGCCCGTTTCCACGAACACCTGCATGCTGTTCGCCGAATCCTGCAGCAGCACCTGTTCGCCTGCGGCCATTTCCACCGTGCCCTTGGGCGCTTTGACGCTGCCGGCGTTGACGACTGTGCGTCGCGCGATGAGGAACACATCGCCGCCGCTGGAGCTGATTCTGCCCAGGTTGATCACGCTCGCATTCGACTTGCCCGACAGCGTCAACGCATTACCGCCATTCACGAAAGCGTCGTTGCACAGATCGAGCGTGGTCGCGACGAACCGTCCGCCCGTGCTGACGACACCCGACGGTCCCACGACGATCCCTTGCGGATTGATCAGATACACGCTGCCTGTCGCATTCAGGCTACCGAGAATCGCCGAAGGCGAGCCGGCCGTCACGCGATTGAGCGTCGCGCCGGAGCCGTTGTCGAACATGACGGTGTTGCGCTTGCCGATCGAGAAGCTGTTCCAGTCGATCACCCCGCGAGTCGAGCCGGGTTGCGTGACGAGCAATGCGGTGCCGTTGCCCGTCAACGTCCCAGCTCCAGCGACAAAATGGCCGCCTTGCGGCAGGACGCCAGCGGCGAGCGCACTCTGCGCGAAGGGCAATCCGGCGAGCGGGATACTGATGAGAAGCGCGATGCGCCGCATCGGCCGAATGGCAAACGGAGGTCTCATAGATCCTCCTTCCGCGTGAGGGCGGAACAGTCGCCATGACCCGCAAAGCCGACCGGGGTCGCGTGAATCGCGGCGTGCAGAGCATCAGAATAGCAGGCGCCGTCGCCACGGCCGCGACGTCGGCGGCGAAAATCTCATGGATTCGCGCCTTTTTGTAGGACATTTGCGACTGCGCCGCGAGTCGGCGAAAGCCGCAACGTATGGCTGGATTGCGCGCACGCGGCCCGCCGCCGCCTCGCAAATCAGCTGCCGATCGACACATACAGCAGCACCATGGGCGCTTTCGATCCGCCCGGCGTCGGCGCGCGCAGCGGCACGCCGTACGTGCAGCGAAAGTCGACGAACCGCGACCACTGGAAGCGCATGCCCGCGCCGACGCTGGAGAGCGTGCCGCTACTGGTTTCCGCAGGCTGATCGATGCGATTCCAGACGTGCCCGGCATCGAAAAAAACGAACGGCTGAACGACCGCGCTGCTCGTGCCGAACGGCAGTCCGGGCGCGCGCAATTCGGTCTGTACGTTCCAGCCGCGATCGCCGAGCGCGACGTACGGCGTGTACCCGCGCACGCTGGACTCGCCGCCGAGGCCCATTTCCTCGCTGGGCAACAGGGTGTTCGGCGTCCACTGGAATGCGCCGCTTGCGCTCAACGTGAAGCCGGCGCCGAGCGCGAACGTGCGCAGCGCCGCCAGTTGCAGATACATGTAGCGCGCGGTTGCGCCTTGCCGCGCGGCGTTGAACGCGGCGTCGCCGTTCTCGCTTGCCAGTGCGCCCGGACTGCCGACGAGTGTCGCGGATGCGTGCGCGCTTCCCGCGTCGGTTGGCTTGCTGATGTCGTAAGTCAACAGGAACTGATGGATGTGGGTGTTCGAGTTGAACACCTGAAAACCGCCGAATTCCAGATCGTTGTTGCTGCGCTTGAAGTCGTAGCCGAACTGGATCTGCTGCGCCATATCAATCGTGCCAGGCAAACGCCAATCGTAGCGCGCGCTCATCTGCGCGGAGATGCCGGTCTGTCCATAACTGTCGGGCAGTCGCGGCGTGCTTTGCGCGTAGACCCCGAACAGTTCGATGCTGTCGCCCCACGGCAGTGGTGCGACGTAGTTCAGCGCATGCGCCATGAAGCGCGCGCGGTTCGGGCGCCCTTCGATATCCGGATTGCCGCTGAAGAAATCGTTGCTGGCGGTGAACTGATACGCGATCTGCTGATCGAGTCCGAACAGGTTGCCATAGCCGATGCCCGCGAAGAAGCGATCGCGCCCGAGGTCGGGCACGCCGGCATTGTCGTAACCCGCGTTCACGCGCAGCGGCAGGCGGTCTTCGGTCTCCAGGATGACGTCGGTCGAGTTCGCCGCATCGCCGGGCGTGAAGACCGCGTCCACGCGCCGGTACGGGTTCGCGTTGAGCACGGCAAGCCCTGCCGACACCGCCGATTGCAGGATCGCCCCGCCGGGTTCGAGCGGCATTTCGCGCTCGAGCAGCGCATCGGAAAAGTAGCGGTTGCCGCGAGCGCGAACCTGGCCCAGCCGGAATTCGGCGACCGCGATATGCACGATGCCCGAGCTCACGTCCTGCTCGGGCACGTAGACGTCCACGAGCGGCTTGCCCGCCGCGCGATAGTGCTCGACAACCGCGCGGCGGATCTCGGCAAGACGTGCGAAGCTCAGCGGCCTGTCGAGGTCCGCGTCGAAGGTGTCGAGAAACGAGGCGTCGAGGACCGGCAGATCGATGGCTGCGATGCGCTGCGGCGCAGGCGACTGCGACTGCGACTGCGACTGCGCTGCCACATTGGTTCCAGCGGGCTCGAAGACCAGTCCTTCGAGCCTGCCAACGGCGATCTGCGCGGACTGCGCGCCGGCTTCCGGAGTCTGCTGGGGCGGCGCACTGCGCGGCGTCGGCGGGGCCGGCTGCGGCGCGAGATCCCGCCACGCCTGCGCCGACGCCGGCGAACACCGAACGGCGGCCGCGACGCCTAGCGCGATCAGCGTGAGATGCAGAGGCCCGAGCGCGCGTCGCGATACGCGCGCCGGTTCGGCGCCGGACGACCCCAGCCGGCTAGTGCGCAAGCTGCCAGCGCAGCACGGGGTGCGTCGCGCCGGTTGGCATCGCCCATACGCCGTTCGGGCCCATGTCGTAACCGGCGAAGCTCGCGGGGTCGCTCATCTGCGCGGTGGTGAGCCCGTTCGACGGCGGCAGTGTTCCGCCGCTCAGAGCCTGGCCCGTCGTTTCCTTGTTCCAGTACACGTCCGGCGCGAGCGTGCCGGAGCCGAACCCGATCACACCGTGCGTCGGCATCAGGCGTGTCTGAACCGCGCCGGTGGCGAACGACTGGCTGATCGTCCCATCGTTGATGCCAACCAGCCCGCCGCCGAAGCCCGTCGAATAGGTCGGACTGACGCTGCCCGTCGCATACGACTGCGTGATGGAGCCCAGGTTGTACCCTACGAGCCCGCCGTTCGCGTCAGAGCCCGATACGGAAGCACCGCTCCAGGAGCGTTCGATAGTGTTCTCGTTGCGTCCCACCAGGCCGCCGAACACGGTGCCTTCCTGGGTCGGCTCGGAGGCCACGCCCGTGGTGTGCGCCGCTGTGATCAAGCCCTGGTTGACGCCGGCCAGGATGCCGCTGCCGAGAACGCTCGTGCCGACCGACCCGTTCTCCACGCCCACATCGCGCAGCACGCCCGCCAGTCCGACCACGCCGAACAACCCAGCCGAGTAGTCGTGACCGAAATCGGCGATCTGGACGTTGGCGTTGAGCACGCTATGCCACATGCCGTCGAACTGGCCCGTGAACGGCGTCGTGTGGTTGCCGATCGGCGTGAGCGCCACGCCCGCGGCGTCGACGTCCTTGCCGAGCGCGTAGTTGCCCGCGAGATCCTGCGCAATGTTTCCAAGGTCGGTGACGTTGTTGATGAGCTTGTACGCGGTGATCTGTGTGATCTGGCCGCTGCCCGGCGCGCTGGTCCACGCCAGGTTGGCAAGCACCGTACCCGCGCTGTAGGTGCCGTTCATGTCGTAAAGCGCATCGACGATCCCGGTGCTGCGCGACCAGTCGATGACGCCGTGGTTGACCACTGCGCCGCCGTTATCGAGGCTCGCGGCATCGGCTCGCAAGGTCAGGTTGCCGCCGCCCCGATTGCCGATGGTCGCGCCCTGGCCGACCGTCAGCGTGCGATACGCGGCGAGCGTCAGCGACGCGCCTCCCTGCCAGGTGATCCCCGAATTCACGTTGAGTTCGCCGCTGTTGCCGTTTGCGCCCGTCGTTTGCACTCCGACTGACGTACCTCTGCCGAGGCTCGTGGAAAGGGCGCGCGCTGCGTTGTCGTCGACCGTGAAGCCCGCTGTCGACATGTTCCATTGCCCGGCCTTCACCAAGGTGCCGCCAGCGGGGAAGGTGACGGTGTCCGCACTCATGTCGACCGTGCCGCCGGCCGCCTCGATTGAGCCGCCGGGCCGTACCTCGCCATGTCCGGCGACCAGCCAGATGTGGCCGTCGCGCGTGGTGGTGCCGGTCGCACGAATGGCTTCGTGATTGCCGGCGAGCGCGTAGATGTTGCCGTCCATCGCTTGCAGGTTGACCTGAGCGGCCCGAATCACGCCGTTGTTCTGCAGCGTGCCGCCCGTGCCCGCCTGCACGAACACCTGCTTGCCCGACGCAGAATCCTGCAGCAACACCTGCTGCGCGACGGCCAGTTCGGCCGTGCCGTTCGGCGCGCTGACGGTGCCGCTATTGATCACCTCGCTGCGTGCGATGAGAAAGACGTCGCCGCCGCTGGACGCAATCTTGCCGAGATTGACGATGCCCGCATTGGCGTGTCCGGAGAACGTCAGCGGTCCGCCGGTCATGAAGGCGGCGCTGTCCACGTCGAGCGTCGAGGCGACAAAGCGTCCGTTGGTGGAGATCACGCCCTTCGGTCCGACAAGGACGCCTTGCGGATTGATCAGGTAGACGCTGCCGCTTGCGGTGAGCGTGCCGAGAATCGCCGACTGGGAGCCGCCCGTCACGCGATTGAGCGTGGCGCCCCCGGCGTTGGCGAATACGACATGGTTTTTGCCGCCGATCGAAAAACTGTCCCAGTTGATCACGCCGCGGCTGGAGGTCTGGTTGATCGTCAAGGTGGCACCGCTGCCGCCGATCGATCCGGTTCCGCAGGCGAAGTGCCCACCGGCCGGCAGCACGCCCGCCGCTCGCGCAGGCTGCGGTGTGACGCAGCACAGGACGGCGGCGGCAACGGGGAGCAACGCGGTGAGCGCGTTGCGGCGACGTACAGGTCCAGCATCTGATACCGGCGGAACATGGTTCATCAGGTCTCCTTGTCGCCTGTGGATCGTGTCGCTTGCCGCGCTGGACGTGCAAAGGGCGGGGTTTCAGCTTCCCGCTCGCGTGGGTCCAACCGGCTGCACGTCCACCGGATTATCTACGACGAATGGGGTCATCGTGGCCAGTGGTGCGATCCAGCAACGACGTTTTCGGCCTAAACATCTGCGGCATAGGACATGCATCGGCCTCCTTACGCGACCCTTGGGGAAAGCCCGCAGCCGTTGTGCGATCGCCGGCGTCGCGATTCGCGGGACGCTGCGCGGCATTTGCAGAGCCGATGTCGATGCAGGCCGTCATATCGCAGCAAGCATAAAGTTGTCCGCGGGATTGTCGATAGCACGATAGAGAGCGTGCCGCCCGCGCCGATCCGGCGCGCGGCAAAAAAAGCAGTCGCAAGAGACTGCTACGAAACAAGAGAGAGGGCCGATGACTGGTATCTATAACCCGCTGCTGGTCTGGCTGTCGCTGGTGGTGGCATTTCTCGCGTCCTATACGGCCGTGGAGCTGTCCGCTGGCCTGAATGCGCTCGCCAGCGCGAAACGGCGGCCGCTCTGGCTCGCTGGCGGCGCATTGTCGATGGGCCTCGGCATCTGGTCGATGCACTTCATCGGCATGCTCGCCTTCACGCTGCCGGTGGCGATCGGCTACGACCTCGGCATCACCGCCGCGTCGCTGATTCTCGCAATCGGCGTGTCGCTGATCGCGCTGGCCACCGCGAGCCGTGGCGCGCTGTCCCAGCGGCGCCTGTGCGCCGCCGGGACGATCATGGGCGCCGGCGTGGCCGCCATGCACTTCACCGGCATGCAGGCGATGCAGATGTCGCCGGCCATCGAATACACGCCGTGGCGAGTTGCGCTCTCGGTGGGCGTGGCGATTGCCGCGTCGATCACCGCGCTCTGGCTCGCGTTCACGCTGCGCACGTCGGGCGTGCAGAACCGCGTGGTCAAGCGGCTCGGCGCGGCCTTCACCATGGCGATCGCGATCACCGGCATGCATTATTTCGGCATGAGCGCGGCCAACTTCTCCGCCGGCAGCCTTTGCCTGTCCGGCGATAAGCTCGACGCGAACCGGCTCGCGCTGATCGTCAGCGCGACGTCGTTCATCGTGCTGGTCTGCACGCTCGCCTTGCTTGGCTTCCACACGGGCAGCCTGTCCGTGTCGCTGAAGCGCGCGAACCGGCAACTGCGCTATCTCGGGACGCACGACGCGCTGACGAATCTGCCGAACCGCCAGCAACTTTCGCTGCGCATCGCACGGGCGGTCGCCGGCTGCGCACGCGGTGAAGCATCGTTCGCCGTGCTCTTCATCGACCTCGACGGCTTCAAGGCGATCAACGACTCGCTCGGCCACGGCGTCGGCGACGACCTGTTGCAGGTGTGTGCCGAGCGTTTGCGCGAGGACTTGCGTCAGACGGACATGGTCGCGCGGCTCGGCGGGGACGAATTCGTGATCGTGGCCGAGGCGTCGTCCGCCGAGGCCACCGCCGCTGGCGTGCTGCGGCGGCTGAGCGAGGAGATCGTCGTCGACGGCTTGCCGCTGCGCGTGAGCGCGAGCATCGGCATCGCGCTCCATCCTCGCGACGGCGGCAATGCCGACGAACTGCTGCATTGCGCGGACGCCGCGATGTACGCCGCCAAACAAAGCGGGCGCAACACGTTCTGCGTGTTCGAGCCGCACATGAACCACACCGCGCTCAAGTCGCTGATCCTGCAACGCGACCTGCACCGGGCGTTGAGCGACGGTGAACTCAGCGTGTCGTTCCAGCCGAAGTTCCGCGTCGCATCACAATCGGTGACCGGTGTCGAAGCGCTGATCCGCTGGCGCCATCCCGAACTCGGCGAGATTGCTCCGCTCGAATTCATCCCGCTCGCGGAGCGCTCCGGCCTGATCGTCGACATTGGGGACTGGGTGCTGCGTGAGGTTTGCCGCAATATCGTGCTATGGGACGCGCAAGGGCTGCCTGCGATTTCCGTCGCCGTGAATCTCTCGCCGATCCAGTTCAACGTGCCGGACCTGGTGGCGCGCATCGATGCGCTGCTGGGCGCGGCCGGCGTCGATCCGTGCCGCCTGATGTTCGAGATCACGGAAACGGCGGCCATGCAGAACGTCGAGAAGGCGAGCCGTACGATCGAAACCTTGCAGTCACACGGCTACACCGTCGCTGTCGACGATTTTGGCACCGGCTATTCGAGCCTCGGCTATCTGCAGCGCTTCAGGTTCGACCAGATCAAGATCGACGGCTCGTTCATGCGCGACCTCGACGCCGGCGGCGAGCGCGGCGGCGCGTTGCTGTCGGCTGTCGTGGCGCTCGCGCGCGCGTTGCGGATCGAGGTCGTCGCGGAAGGTGTCGAGACGGAGTCGCAATTTCACGCGCTCAGCGAACTGGCCTGCGATCAGGTGCAAGGCTTCCTGTTGAGCCGGCCATTGCCCGCCTCGGAGTTTCTGACATTCCTGCGTGCTTCGGCGGACCGGATTGCCGCCGCCGGCAATGCCTGCGTCGCGCCGGCGGTATGAGGTGCGCGGCGCCTGGCAACGCAGCACCCCGTCAATTTTTTCCCGGTATTTTTTAGCGTGACTCCGAGCGATGCGGCCGCGCCGGGCGGGTTCTTCAACACCGCTGCAAAGCGTGTATAAAATCGCACGCATGCGCCCTATCCCTCATCAGCAGCGGGAGCCCGAGCTTCCGCTGCATACACCCAGCGTTTCGTCGGTGACGTTGGCCGCGGTGATCGCCGCGATCAGCTGGATCGCTCTCGTCGCGCAAGCCAACGTCACGATCGACCGCACGCTCGCCCGCGGGCTGACCGTGTTCGACGGCCTCGCCCGCATGAGCAGCTACCTCACCAATCTGACGGTGCTCGCGTGCGCGATCTGCTTCACCTGCGTGGCGTTGCGCAAGCATCGCGCGCCGCTCGTACGTTTTTTCCGGCAGCCCACTGTCGTGACGGCGGTGGTCGTGTACATGGTCTTCGTCGGGATTGCATATAACCTGCTGTTGCGCGGCTGGTGGTCGCCCGCGCCGCTCAGACGGCTGCTCACCGAATCGCTGCACAGTGTGCTGCCGATGCTCACCGCGCTCTACTGGGTGCTGTTCGTGCCGCGTTTTCATTTGCGGTGGCGCCACTGTCTGTTGTGGCTGATCTATCCGCTGACGTATCTGGGCGTCACGTTCTGGCGCGGCAGTCTGTCGGACTTCTATCCCTACCCTTTCATCAACGTCGACGAACTCGGCATCAGGCATGTGATGGTCAATGCCGCGCTGCTGTTCGGCGGCTTTCTGATGTTGATGGCGGTGTTCGTCGGCATCAATTCCCGGCGGCGACGCTGACCCTCATTCCCGCTGCCCCAATTTGTTTGCGGTGCGGGCGCGCTTTTTGCGCGCTGTTCGCTGGACGTAAGCTGCCTGCGGTGCGAGGCGGCCTACGCGACCCTTGTGTGTGACGTCGTTGCAATTGCAGCGCGCTCGCACGTAAATATGACAATGGGAGCACATTCGTATGGACACCAATTCAGCGGAAGGCGCAGTGAAGGAAGTCGCGGGCAAGGTTCAGGGCGCGGTCGGCGACGTGATCGGCGATGCCAGTACGGAACTGGCCGGCAAGGCTAAGGAACTCAGCGGCAAGGCGCAGCAACTTTGCGCGAGCACGACGAGTCTGGTGCGCGACACGACGGCCGAAAGCCCCTTTACCACCATTGCGGTGGTCGCGCTCGCCGGATTTGTCGCCGGTGCGATCTGGTCGCATGGCGCCGGGAATCGCGACTATCGCCGGTAGTCGGTAAGCACGGCTGGACTGGCGTGACGGCGATCTGCCTGTAAGGGGATCGCCTGATTCGTGTGGAGGCGCTGCTTTTGAATCGCCCCCTTTGAAGTGTATCTATGCGTCGCTTCTGGGAGTCGCGCGCGTTGGTCGCGAGCGTTGTCTTGCAGCCAGGTGCGTGGATTCGTGTGGCCCCTGAACTACCCGCCCTTCTTCTTGCGTCCGCTACCCATCTCCAGTTCCACCCAGGCCGGTGCGTGATCGCTTGCGTGCGGTTCGCCGCGCACCCAGCGGTCGACGCCCGCATCGCGCAAACGCGGAGCAAGATCCGCGCTCAACAACAGGTGGTCGATTCGCAAGCCCGAGTTGGTATCCCAATGACGGCGAAAATAATCCCAGAACGTGTAGACCCGTTCGTCGCCGAAGTGTGTGCGTAGCGCGTCGGTCCAGCCCTGCGCGAGCAGCCGCCGATAACGTTCGCGGCTCTCCGGTTGCAACAGCGCGTCCTTCAGCCATGAACGGGGGTTATAGATGTCCTCGTCGGTGGGCACGACGTTGAAGTCGCCCGCCAGCACCACCGGATGGCCGCTCTTGAACAGCTTCGCTGCATGCGTGATGAAGTGATCGAACCACGCGAGCTTGTAGTCGAACTTGGGGCCCGGTTGCGGATTGCCATTCGGCAGATACAGGCAAGCCACCAGCACGCCGCCAGCCGCCGCCTCCAGATAACGGCTGTGCGTGTCGTCCTCGAAGCCGGGCAGGCCGCGGCGGTTCTCGAGCGGCGCATCGCCCTTCGACAGAATCGCCACGCCGTTCCATGCGCTCTGTCCTTGCCAGATGGCACCGTAGCCCGCGTCGCGCAATTGCTCGACGGGAAACGCGCTGTCGACCGCCTTGAGTTCCTGCAGACACACGATGTCCGGCGCTTCACGCTCCAGCCATTGCAGCAGTGCAGGCAATCGCGAACGGATGCCGTTGATGTTGAACGTCGCAATTCGAAGCTTCGCCACGGTGTGTTCTCCCTGGGCCGGTCCTTCCCGTCACGCGCTTCGTTCTGCCGCGACGTCGCACCATTCGATCGCCCACGACCTCGCGCATGCAATGGCATCGGCTTCGTTGGCGAAGGAATCGATGTCGCCGGAATCATGCGACTGCACGTGCTCGCTTTTTTTCGGCACGCGCGTGATTTTCGCTCTCGCGTAGTAGGCGCCGTCTTCCGCATGGCGTGCGCGGCAGTCGATGTGGAAATGCCTGTAGTCGAACTGCATGAACTCTCCTGTCGACAGTCGCTGTGAATGAACTACCTCTGTTCAGCGGTAGCATCGGCTGTACCTGCACGGATGCAATAAGCGAAGCCGCGCGCAACGCCATCGCACCCGAAACATGCACCCTCAATTCGGCACGTTCACCGCCCCGCCCGCCGCCGTGATCGCGTTGCTTCCCGGGCTCACCGCAATCGCCGGCAAATTCGCCGCGCTCAGCGCGGGCGCTGCACCAGCCACGCCGCCACGCGGTATCGTGTGAATCACCTGCGATGGCGGCAGCGGCGTGCCGCTCTTCAGATGACTCCACATCAGATTGAGCGCTTGCAGATTGTAGTAATGCAGCGGCACGAAGCGCGTATCGAAACCGGCCACGCTGAGAAACGCGTCGAAGTGCTGAGCGTTCGTCACTTCGTAGAACGACAGCTTGCTCGCGCCGCCCTCGGTTAGCTGATTCATCCCGAAGTACGGCCGCGACGCGTGATTGATCGGCACCAGCGCATCCGCGCGGCCCTGCACGATAATCGTCGGCTTGCCGTGCAGATTCGCATTCACGCGAATGGCGTCGACACTGCCGCTCAGCGCGCCGCTGGTCCACAGAGCACGCAGACACGCGGCGCCCGCGTAGCTCGCATCGGCGGTCGCCAGCCGATGATCCGCCGCGCCGAATGCTCCCGCGTTATAGACGAGATTGATGCCATTGGTCGGCGGCACGCCGTTGCCGTTGCCGAACACCGTGAGCATCGGCGAGACCGCCGGCGTCACACCCGCTGCCCCAGCCGCGCTGGTCGTGCCGAAGCTGAAGTCGCAGAGGTTGTCGGCGACACTCGCGCGCGCGTACGCATTCGCATAGGTCACGGCGACGGCGGGCACGGCTTGCGAATCCCACATCGGCGCGTGCAGCAGATCCGAGTCGGTCTGGTAGCCGTTCTGGTGCAGCAGCGCGAGCGCGTTGACCGCCCGAGTCGTCACATCCGTTCCCGCGATGACACCAGCCACCGCGAGCGACGCACAGCGTGCGGTGCGGATCGCCGTGGTGGTCGTGGTCGGCAACGTGGTCAGATACGGCGCGCCGGCGGCGGCGGGCGCGAGCGCGGCGCACGGCTGCAACAGGTTGGCGAGCGTCATGTAGTCGGCAAGCGGCTTGCCGACTGCGCCGACCGGCACGCCGCCCTGCGCCACCGACACTTGCGTGCCAGCCCGCAAATTGATCTGCGGCTCGCCGACCACCACCGCGGTGATCAAGCCGGACGTGTCCTGCTCCGCTGCCGCGAGTGCCGCGGCGCCGCCATTGCTCACCGACGCCGCGATTGTCATGATGCTGCCGCTCGCATAACGCACCGTGCGTGTCGAGCCGTTCAGCGCGCCGTACGAATCGTTGAGCGCCCAGTATGCGAACTGGATCGCCTGCAAGGTGTTCTTGCCCCAGTCCTGCTCCGGATTCTGCTGCGAGTGCGCGTGCTTGAACGCGTAGCGATTCGGGAACGGCGTGTTGAACGACGCGAGCGCATTGCCGCTCAGGTTCGCGGTGAAGACACTCGCTTTGCCGGCGGCCGACGCATCCTGCAACGTGCCGTCGATCAGCGTGACGCGATTGGTCGACAGTTCGTGCGCGCCGTTGCCGCCGCCCTTGTCGGTGTACGCGACCGCGCAGCCGCGCTTGAGGCCCCACTCGCCGGCCGCGGAAATCGCGCCGTACACGCCGCGCGAACCCGACGACGTCGCCGTGACGATGCACGGCTGATCCGGATTGAAGCTCGCCGGAATCTGCACCAGCATGCTGACGTTCTGCGCGCCGCTGCCGTCGTCGGCGAAGGCAAGGTACTCCTTGCCCGCGATCTTGCCTTCGCCCAGCGTGTCGTTGCCGTTCAGGTCGACATTGGGTCCCCAGAAACGTCCATAGCCGCCGTTCGCGCTCATGTCGACGAGCGCGCGATAGTTCGACCAGATCGCCACACGCCGCAACTCGGCGGCCGTGGGTTGCGCGGAGTTCGCTATGGCCGGCGCGGTGGCCAGCGCGAGGCCGCTCTTGCCGAGACCCGCAGTAAGCAAATCGTCGGTGTTGCCGTCATAGGACTGGGTGGTCACCGCGCTTTTGATGAAGCCGGGCAGCACGTTGGCTGGCGGTGAAGGTGGAGCGTTGTCGTCATCGTCGCTATGGCAGGCAGTCAGCGCGATTGCCGCCATCATCACGACAGCCCAAGTACGCATAGGCGATGCAACGCGTGAAGCATTCAGCGAAGCCGGCCAGACTCTGATCGTTGAAGTCATCTTTGCTGTCTCCGTCATTTTCTAATACCGTTGTAGTTGCAACGGCACCGGAATTGCTGCGTCAGCTTCGTTGGAACGCGACGCTTCGGATACCGATGCATCGCTAGCCTGCATTGACCTTTCAATGGAGTCAACAGAACGTCATGTCCACGCATAACGAATGTCAGGATTCAGGCGCTTCAGACGCCACTCCACAGCAACCCGCACGCCGCCGCTTTCTGCAATCGGCCGCCGCTGCCGCGACGGTCGGCGCGGCGCCGCATCTGCGCGCACAAACCCAAACGCCGGCCGCGCCGCCGGCGCAACTCGACCAGGCCGTGCCGCCGCGCCCGGTCACGCTGACCGTCAACGGCCGCGCCTATACGCTGCAACTCGAACCGCGCGTAACCCTGCTCGACGCGCTGCGCGAATACGCGGACCTGATGGGCACGAAAAAAGGCTGTGACCGGGGTCAGTGCGGCGCCTGCACGGTGCTCGTCGAGGGCCGCCGCATCAATTCGTGTCTGACGCTCGCCGTGATGCACGAAGGCGAGAACATCACCACCGTGGAAGGACTCGCGGCCAACGGCGCATTGAGTCCGATGCAGCGCGCGTTCATCGAACACGATGCGTTCCAGTGCGGCTACTGTACACCGGGGCAGTTGTGTTCCGCGACGGCTCTGCTGAACGAATTTCGCAACGGCACCGCGAGCACCGTGACCGCCGATGTCCGCAGCCGTCCCGCCCAACTGTCCGACGAAGAAATCCGCGAGCGGATGAGCGGCAACCTCTGCCGCTGCGGCGCCTACGCGAACATCGTGGCTGCGGTGCGCGCAGTGCATGACGGCGGTGGTTCGACCGGCGCCGCCCAACCCGGCAACGCCTGACGGAGCGACCAGCATGGATGCGATCTCTTACGAACGCGCTGGCGACGTCGCCAGCGCAGTGCGCGCGGTTCAGCAACCGGGCGCGGTCTTCATCGGCGGCGGCACGAATCTGCTCGATCTGATGAAGGGCGGTGTCGCGAGACCGATGCGGCTCATCGATATCACGCACATCAGCGGACTCGATACGGTGACGACGCTGCCCGACGGCGGCATCCGCATCGGCGCACTGGTGCGCAACAGCGATGCGGCGAACCACGCGCTGGTGCGCGAGCAATACCCGTTGCTGTCGCAAGCGCTGCTCGCGGGCGCGTCGTCGCAGTTGCGCAATATGGCGACGGTCGGCGGCAATCTGCTGCAACGTACGCGCTGCGGCTACTTCTACGACACGGCCTTCACACAGTGCAACAAGCGCATGCCCGGCAGCGGCTGCGCGGCGCTCGGCGGCCACAATCGCACGCATGCGATTCTCGGCGCGAGTGCTCAATGCATCGCGGTGAATCCTTCGGATATGAGCGTGGCGCTGGCGGCGCTTGAAGCCGTCGTGCGCGTGAGCGGTCCCAACGGCGAACGCACTATCGCGTTCGCCGACTTCCACCGCCTGCCCGCCGACCGGCCCGACATCGATACCACGTTGCAGCCCGGCGAACTGATTACCGCGGTCGATCTACCGCCGCCGCTCTTCAGCGCACACTCCCATTATCTGAAAGTGCGTGACCGCGCCAGTTACGCATTCGCGCTGGTGTCGGTGGCCGCCGCCTTGCAAATGGACGGCGAGCGCGTGAGGACCGCGCGCATCGCGCTCGGCGGCGTCGCGCACAAACCGTGGCGCGCGAGCGTCGCCGAACAGATGCTCAACGCTCAGCCGCTCACGCAGGCGACGTTGAATAACGCCGCCGCCGCCGCGTTGAGGGACGCACGTCCGCAGCAAGACAACCGTTTCAAGGTGCGGCTCGCGCAACGCGCGATCGTGCGCGCAGTCAACCAGGCCGCCGGCCGCGCGGGAGGTGTCGCATGAAGCTGATCGGTCAGCCGGTCGACCGCGTCGACGGTCTGCTCAAAGTCACCGGCGAAGCACGCTATGCCGCCGACTTCCCCGAAGCGCGTCTCGCGCATGCGGTGCTCGTCACCAGCACGATTGCAAGCGGCACGATCGCGTCGATCGACGCAAGCCGCGCGCAGGCGCTGCCCGGCGTGCTACTCGTGATGACGTATCAGAACGCGCCGCGTCTGCCGAACGGCGGCAGGCCCGCGCTCGCGCCGCCCGCTGGCAGGCGGCTGTCGCTGCTGCAGGACAACCAGGTTCACTACAGCAACGAGCCGGTCGCGGTGGTGGTCGCCGACACGCTCGAACATGCGACCGACGCCGCGCATCAATTGCGCATCGTCTATCAGGCGAGTGCCGCGAGCGTGGACTTCGCGCAGGCCAAACCGAACGCGCACGCGCCGGACAAACCGCAAGGCCGCCAAACCGACACGCAACGCGGCAGCTTCGAAGACGGCATGCAAAGCGGCGCGGTCCATGTGACTGCGACGTACACCACGCCCATCGAGCATCACAATCCGATGGAGCCGCACGCCACGATGGCGCGCTGGGACGGACCGCAACTCACGCTGTACGATTCGACGCAAGGCGTGAGCAGCGCGGCGCAAGCGGTGGCCAAGGTATTCGGCATCGCGCCCGGCGACGTACGTGTGATCTCGCCGTTCATCGGCGGCGGCTTTGGCTGCAAGGGCTCGTCGTGGTCGCATGTGTCGTTGTGCGCGATGGCTGCGAAACAGACGGGGCGTCCGGTGCGCCTCGTGCTCGAACGGCCGCAGATGTTCGGGCCGGTCGGCGCGCGTCCGCGCACCGAGCAGCACTTCACGATCGCCGCGCGGCACGACGGCACGCTCACCGCCATGCGTCACGACAGCTTCTCCAACACCTCGACGATCGAAGACTGGACCGAGACCTGCTGCATGGTCACGCGGATGCTGTACGCGGTGCCCAACCAGGTGACAACGCATCGCATCGTGCCGCTCAATCTCGGCACGCCGACCTTCATGCGCGCGCCAGGCGAAACCACGGGTTCGTTCGCGCTCGAATCGGCGATGGACGAACTCGCGGCCGCATTGAAAATGGACCCGCTGGCGCTGCGTATCAAGAATTACGCGCAGGCCGATCCCCAGGACAACAAGCCGTGGTCGGGCAAGTCGTTGCGCGAGTGCTATCAGATCGGCGCGGAGAAATTCGGCTGGTCGCGCAGAAGCGCCGCGCCACGCTCGATGCGCGCGGGCCGCACGCTGATCGGCATGGGCATGGCGACCGCGACCTATCCGGCCAACCGCAGCGAAGCGGCGGCCATCGCAAGGATTCTGCCGGACGGCACGGCGATGGTCGCGTCCGGCACGCAGGACATCGGCACCGGCACTTACACGGTGATGACCCAGGTGGCCGCCGACACGCTCGGCTTCACGCCGGAGAACATCCACTTCGCGCTCGGCGATTCGACGCTGCCGCGCGCGCCCGTGTCGGGCGGCTCGCAGTCGGCGGCGAGCGTGGCGCCCGCTGTGCGCGAAGCGGCCAGTCAGGCGCGCAGCCAGTTGATCGCGCTGGCGCTGGCCGACCCGGCTTCGCCGGTGCACGGTATCGCGCTCGACGACATCACCGTGGATAACGGCTGGGTGGTAAGCCGTTCGCAGCCGGGCAAACGCGATCCGGCCGCGGCCATCATCGCGCGCTCGGGCGGCAAGCCGATCGAGGCGACCTCGGCGGTCAAGCCCGGCGACGAGAAGCAGAAGTACTCGTTTCACTCGTTCGGCGCGGTGTTCGTCGAGGTACATGTCGACGCAGAACTCGGGACGATTCGCGTGCCGCGGGTGGTCGCGGTGTACGACGTGGGCCGCGTGCTCAATCACAAGACTGCGCACAGCCAGATGATCGGCGGCATCGTGTGGGGCATCGGCGCGGCGCTGCAGGAAGAGTCCACGGTGGACACGCGCTTTGGACGCTTCACCAATGCGAATCTCGCGGAGTACCACGTGCCGGTGAATGCGGATATCGGCGCGCTCGATATCACGTTCATCGATCGGCCCGATCCGTATATCAACTCGCTCGGCGTGCGCGGGATCGGCGAGATCGGCATTACGGGCGTGCCGGCGGCAATCGCGAACGCGGTGTATCACGCGACCGGGGTGCGGGTGCGGGATTTGCCGCTCACATTGGACAAGGTGATGGGGATGGGCTGATTGTTTGCGAGCGGCAGCGGGGGGCGCCGGTTGGTTGTGACGGGCGGGCATGCGCCTCGGTTTGAGTTTCGCCGATGCGCGGGGTGAGCCGCGCTCGTCAATCGTCCCTTCGCGCGACGACAATCGCGCCGCACCAAATAACGCGGCGCCGCGCTTCACGTCCGCCTGCAAGCGGCGCGGCCAGGCGCCATGCATCCACATTGGCGCTTGCCTGCGACCGCGTTGCATCGCACAATCGGCCTCATTCTCTCCACCGGTGCCCGTCCATGGCCTACGCCTCGCTCGCCACTGGCGTGTTGCTCGCCGCCGGCTTCGGTTCGCGCTTCGATCCGGACGGCCTGCACAACAAACTCCTTGCCCGGATGCCCGATGGCACGCCGGTCGCTCACGAAGCCGCGCATCGGCTGCTACACGTCGTGACGCGGGTGCTGGCCGTGGTGCGGCCGGGTTCGGACGCCCTCGCGCGCCTCTTGAACGACGCCGGCTGCGACGTGGTATTCGCGTCCGACGCCGAACGCGGCATGGGCGCGAGCCTCGCCGCCGGCATCGAAGCGAGCGACGACGCCGAGGGCTGGATCGTCGCGCTCGCGGACATGCCGCGCATCGCCACCTCGACGATCGAGACCGTGGCAATCATGCTCGACAAGGGCGCATCCTTGGTCGCGCCGTTTTATCAGGGACAGCGCGGGCATCCGGTCGGCTTCGGCATCGAGCATCGCGAGGCGCTGCTGGCGCTCGACGGCGACACCGGCGCGAAATCCTTGCTGATGTCGCAGCGTGTGACGAAGGTGGAGGTCGACGACCCGGGGATTTTGCGGGATGTGGACACGCCGGAGGATTTGCGCAACGTCTAGCGGTGAATGGGCGGCGCGCAGGTGCCGCTAGCGGTGCGGGCTTGATCCCGGCGCGGGGTTGGGCGCATACTGTATATTCATACAGTATCTTGTCCGCATGGGCTGCCGCTTCTCGTCGCGCGCCCACGGCGCGTCCGCATGAAGCGCATTCCGATCGAACCGTCTTTTGCCGCATGGCGCCGCGCGGCGCGGGAACTGCTGCGTCAGGGTATCGAGCCGGGGTCGATCGAGTGGGTCGAGGTTGAAGGCGAGATGGCCGGAGAAGTCGAGTCGGAGGCTGGGCGAGATGCGCGGCTTCCCGGTGTGGCGAGTAGGGCGGATGCAGCGAGTTGCGTGGAATCTGCCGGGTCCACCCGCCAGACAACCGCAGATACCGCCGCCCCCGACGGCCTGACCACCGCCCCTGCCCTCACGGCTCCCGCCATCCCCCGCGACCTCCTCGCCCAATTGCAGACGGCGTCCTGCTTCCGCGGGCCGGATCGCTGGTCTCTGCTTTATCGCGTGCTGTGGCGCTGGACGCGCGGCGAGCGCCACGTCGTCGATCCGGCTGACCCCGACGGCGCGCAACTCGCGCTGCGCGTGCAGTCGATCGAACACGAAACCGAAGAGTTGCTGAGCTTCACGCGGTTCAGACGGCGTGACCCCTCCATGGGCTTGCCCGAGTTCGTCGGCTGGTACGAGCCGCAGCACGATCTGCTAAAACGCGCCGCCGCACGGTTCGCCCGACCCATGGGCGACTCCACGTGGATGCTGGCCACCCCGCACGGCGCGGTGTTCTGGAACGGCATGCTGTTGCGTATCGACCGGTCCGCAATGGAAGAAAGCCAGCCGGCCGCGCACGCTGTGCCGCCCGACGTCATGGCAGGCGAAGCCGCCACCAGCGAGCCCACCGAAGCCCTCTGGCTCGCCTACTACGCGAGCGTCGTGAATGCGCTGCCGACGCCGGCGCGGCTCTCCTACTGGCGCGCGCCGCCCGCCGGTCCGCCGCTGCCCGCGCACCTCGCGCGCGTGCGCAGCCGTCTCGGCGCGCAAGCCACCGCGGTCACGGTGCCGGAGACTCCGCCGCTCGAGTATTCAGCGCTTACGCCGCCCCTGCGTGAGACGGTTGGCCCGCTCGCCGCGTGCCGGCGTTGCGCGCTGTGGCGCAACGCGAAGCAGCCCGTCGCGGGTGCCGGGCCGGCTCACGCGACGATCATGGCCGTCGGCGAACAGCCCGGCGAACATGAAAATCAGCACGGCGAACCCTTTACCGGACCCGCCGGCCAACTGCTGGACGCGGTGCTCGCGCGCGCCGGTCTCGACCGCACAGCGCTGTATCTGACCTATGCCGTCAAACACTACAAGTGGGAAACGTTCGACCAGCAGCGAGTCCACCGCACCCCGGAGCGCCGCGAGGTCGAGGCTTGCCAGCACTGGCTGGAACAGGAACTGACGCGCGTCGCGCCGCGCGTGATCGTGACGCTTGGCGCGACCGCGCTGAAAGCGCTGACCGGCGCGCACGTCAATCTGTCCGAATATGTCGGGCAGACGATTGCCCATCGCGGACGCCTGATCGTGCCGACGTGGCATCCGGCATATGCGCTGAGAACGGCAGACACTCGCTTGCGCGCGGACATCGTGGAGAACATCGTGGCGGCATTCAGCCGGGCAGCGGCGCTGGCGGTGGAGGGCGGGTAGTTGTCCGAGCATGCCGGATGCTTGGCGCCTTATCCACCGACCCACCGACGAAGATCCGTCGCCCACCCAAAGCAACGGTGAGCAAATTCAGGAGCCATACTGGGCAACCGGTGAGCCTCTACGGGAGCCCGCGAAACACAGCCCGCTCAGCCAGCCAAATCCAGGCACACCGCTTGCGGCCCCACAACCGCCGCGCAAGCCGCATCGATTCCGCCTAAGCTGATGTGAGCCCATGTTTTCCCGCGCGGACCGGCCTTGAGAGCTGTGGCTCACGCGTTAGCCGGCCGCCCGCGCCCAACCCTACCGCCCCAATGAGCGAAACCAGCCCACGCCTGTTCATCGTCTCGCCCCATTTCGACGACGCCGTCTTCAGCTGCGGCGCATTGCTCGCCGCTCACCCCGACGCCTCGGTTTGCACGGTATTCGCTGCGCCGCCGGAGCACGAGATGCATACCGAATGGGATCAGAAGTCGGGTTTTGCGAATGCCTCCGAAGCCATGCACGAGCGCACGCTGGAGGACAACCGCGCGCTCGAGGTGCTCGACGCGATTCCGCTGCGCATGCCGTTTCGCGACAGCCAGTATGCCGACTCGCCGTCGATCAGCCGGATGGCCGCGATGCTCGAAGAAATCATTTATCGCAGCACCGCGAATACGCTGCTGATGCCGCTCGGCCTCTATCACGACGATCACGTGCGGGTCTTCGAAGCCTGCTGCGAAATCCTGCCGCGGCTGTCGCATCTGGTCTGGTTCGGCTACGAGGAAGCGATTCACCGGCGCACGCCCGGCGTCGTGCAGGCGCGCCTCGCCGATCTCGCGCAGCGCGGCATCGTGGCGACGCCGGCGCTTCCGAGCGCGGCGCATACGATCGACGTCCAGCGCCGCGCGCAACTCAAACGCGAGGCGGTCAATGCGTACGCCAGCCAGTTGCGCGCATTCGGCGCCGGCAATTACGACGACGTCTTCGCCACCGAGCGTTACTGGCAGCTCAGCGTGGGCCGTCGCGCGAGAAAGTGACAACAGTGAGACGCGCGGCGCGCAGCAAAAACGCCTACGCTTGAAGAGGATTGCCGGCATCGGTCCGATGCGCGGATTGTCCGAAGCGCCGGAACCGCATGCGTTTCAACTACAGGGTGATGCGATGAGCTACGACATGCATACCAGTCCGATTCCCGACCCCAATGCCGATCCGAACCGCGACCCGGAAGCCGACCCGCTGGTGCCGCCGTCGCCCGGTCATCACGTGGAGGAGCCGCAGCGGCCCGACGGGCCGCCTGACAAGGATCCGGTGTGACCGGAGCAGCGCATGGCAGCGCAGCGCGCGGTGCGGTGCAAAGCCGCCGCGCGCTGCGATGCGGCACCTGAATCAACGCGTCAGTTCGGTGAAGCCCTGCAGCAAACGGTCGATGTCGGCGGCGTGGATATTGCCCATCGTCGAAATGCGGAACAGTTCGGCCGACAAGCCGCCTTGCCCCGCATAGATGACGAAGCCGCGCGCCTTCAGCGTGTCGTGCAATTGCGGATACGCGACGCCATCCGGCAACCGGTACGCGCGCAGCACCACGGACGATTGCTCCGCCGGCAACACGCTGCCGATGCCCTGCTCGGCGAGCCCCGCCCGCGCCCGTTCGGCAAGCGCCGCATAACGCGCGTGACGTGCGCGCCAGCCGCCTTCGTCGGCGAGTTCGCGCAGCGCTTCGACGAGCGCGTAGTACGCGTGAACCGACGGCGTGAACGGCGTGTTGCGCTGGTCCTGCAAACGCGCGAGCCGCCCGAGATCGAGGTAGTACGTGCGGCTCGCCCCCTGCGCGAGCGCCGCGCGCCGCACCAGCACGAACGACGCGCCCGGCACCCCGTGCAGACACTTGTTCGCGGTGGCCGCGACCGCGTCGAGACTAGCATCGGCGAAATCGATCGCTTCGGCGCCGAAGCTGCTCACGCCGTCCACCAGCAGACGCAAACCGCGCGCGCGGCACAGCGCGCCGAGCGACGCGAGGTCGTTCAGACGGCCCGTGGTCGTTTCGTGATGAATGACCGCGACGTGCGTGAACGCCTTGTCCGCATCGAGGCGTTCGGCGATCTTCGCGAGATCCGGCGCGTGCATCCAGTCGTGCTTCAGCGATTCATGCGCGATGCCGTATTGCGTGGCGATCTGCGAAATGCGCTCGCCGTACACGCCGTTTTCCACCACCAGCAGCTTGCCGTTTTGCGGCACCAGCGCGGCGGTCATGCTTTCGACGGCAGCCGTGCCGGAGCCGGTCATCAACACCGCCTGCCATTCGCTCGCATCGAGACCGTACAGATCGACGAGCCGCGTGCGGGCCTCTTCCTGCAAGTCGAAAAACTCGCTTTCGCGATGGCACAGATCCGTCTGCAACAGGCTATGGCGGACACGTTCGGTGAGCGTCACCGGGCCGGGATTGAGCAGCAGCATGGGCGCTCCTTTTACTGTGATTTCAAACGGCGCCGATGTGGCGCATCAGGCGCGTCTTCACATCGGGCGGGGTGATGGTGGGACGCGGCAGGCCGTCCGGCGTGCCGCGGCGAATCGCGAGGCGCACGAAGCGCGGGCCGTCGAGCGGCGGCGCGTCGAACACCCGGTCGAGCACCGCTGCGTCGTCGCTTTCCACCGCCGACGCATAACCGCACGCCGCGGCCACGCCCGCGAACGACACTTGCGACGACACCGTCGCCTGGCCGCCGGTCGAGTCGTGCGCGCCGTTGTCGAGCAGCACGTGCGTGAGATTGCCCGGACCGTAAGCGCCGAGCGTCGCGAACGCGCCCATGCGCATCAGCGCGGCGCCGTCGCCGTCGAGCGCGACCACGTGCAGATCGGGACGCGCGAGCGCGAGCCCGAGCGCGAACGGCGTCACGCAGCCCATCGAGCCGACCATGTACAACTGGTTCGGCCGGTCGTCGATCGCATAGAGTTCGCGGCCGCAAAATCCGGTCGACGCGAGTACGACCGTCGATTCGAGTGGCGTGTGCGCAATGACCTTCTGCAACGCGTCGTGACGCGAAGCCAGTTCGCCCGCCGCGACGCCATGGAACTGCGAGCGCGGCACCACCGGCGCACGGCGCGCACTAGCGCCGCCGTCTTTCAGCTCGTACGGCGCCACGCTGCCCTTCTGCATCACGAGCGCATACGGGCGGCCGGTTTCATCCATGTGCGCGATCGCGCGATCCAGCGCCGGGCCGATCGCGTCGGCCTCGGTCGGGAAGGTCTCCCAGGGAATCTCCATCGTGTCGAGCATCGCGGGCGTGACCGGACCCATCAGCGCGTGCTGCGGTTCGTCGGCGACACCTGGCTGGCCGCGCCACGTGACGATCAGCAATTGCGGCAGACGGAAGGTCCACGTGAGCGAAGTCAAGGGGCTCACGGCGTTGCCGAGCCCTGAGTTCTGCATCATCGTGATGCCGCGCCGGCCGTTCTTCGCACCCAGCGTGACGCCCGCGATCAGCGCGACCGCATCGCCTTCGTTGGCCGCCGACAGGTAATGCAACGACTCGTCCTGCAACACGTAGTTGATGAACGGCGTCAGATACGAGCACGGCACCCCTGCGTACCAGTCGAAGCCGCGATCGCGTGCCGCCTCGACGAACTGTGCTGCTTCGATCATTGCGCGGCTCCGTTCGTGGCGCGCTTCGCCGCACTTTGCCCAGGGTTGCCGGCCGCCGCCGCGAACGGCGCTTGCGCATGCGCGAAGTCGCCCGCGCGGCGGAAGTCGTCGAGATCGTTCACGCCGCGCCAGTGGCCGTGTACGTATTGCACCTCGATCGATTCACCCGCTTCGATCAGCGCGTTGAGCAGCGCGGGCATGTCGAGCGAAGCGAAATCGGCGCGTGCCTGCAACTCGCTCATCACCGCCAGCAGACGCTCGCGGCCTGCGTCGCGCACGTTCAGCAGACCGACCCAGCGGCCATGCGGCGCTTGCGCGGCAATCTCCGCCGATGCGTTCTGTCCGCTCGACACATGGCGCAGCACGACCTTGTTCCCGAACAGGCCGCGATCGTCGGCCGCCGAGCACCACGCGAAATCGCGCACGCTTGCGTTTTCCGTATCGGTCAGCGACGAATCCACCACCACGCTGAACGCGGCTTCGCTTTCCACGAGGTCGCGCAGGATGTCGCTGCGGAACAGCAGATCGCCGTACGAGACGACCGTGTCGCCGCTCAGCTTGTCGAGCGCGCACGCGAGCGACGCGAGTTCGCCAGTTTGCGCATGCTGTTCGTTGACGACGAGCTTGATGCCCGCCGTCTCGATCGCATCGGCGCGATAACCGCCGACCACGGTGATGTCGTTGACGCCCTGCTTCTTGAACGCGTCGACGAGCCAGCGCAGCAGCGGCTTGCCCGCGATCGGCAGCATGACTTTCGGCCGGTCTTCGGTGACGGCTTCGAGGCCCTTGCCGCGGCTCGCGGCGAGCACGACGGCGGCGCCGGCCGCGCGGCCGCCCGACAGATAGCGGTCTTCGGCTTCGGAATATTCGTCGGCGTCCTGCAAACGGAAAATTTCGTTGACGGCGGCAATGCTGTCTTCGACGTTCACGAGCGTCTGGCTCGAATGAATTTCCTTCGCGACGGCCTGCATCGCCGAGGTCGCCGAGCGGATCAGATGATTCGCCCAGATCACGGTGCTGATGCCCGCTTCGCGGAACACTTCGGTCGGCGTGCTGTAGTACTTCGTCGGCACGATCACGAGCGGACCGCGCCCGGCCCATTCGCGCGCGAACTCGAGAATTTCATCGGGACGCGAGAGCTTGCTGTGAATCAGGATCGCATCCGCGCCGGCTTGCCGGTACGCTTCCGCGCGACGCAGCGCCTCGTCCATGCCCCAGCCCGCGATCAGCGCTTCGACGCGCGCGACGATCGAGAAATTTTCGTCGGACTGCGAGTCCTTGCCGGCTTTGATCTTGCCGCAGAATTCGTCCATGTCGGCGAGCGGCTGCGCTTCGCCGTTGATGAAGCTGTTGGTCTTCGGGAATTGCTTGTCTTCGATACAGACGCCGGCGATGCCGCGCTGTTCGAGCTTGCGCACGAGGCGGCGCACGTTGTTGAAGTTGCCGTAGCCGGTGTCGCCGTCGAGCAGGATCGGCAGGTCGCTCGCGTCGGCCATGAATTCGAGGGTGTCGACAACCTGCGTCCAGCTTGCTTCGTTGTTGTCGCGCACGCCGTATTGCGCGGAAATCGCAAGACCCGAACCCCAGATCGCCTTGAAGCCGGCTTCACGGACGATGCGCGCGGACAGGCCGTTATGGGCCTCCATCATGAATTCGAGTTCGTTGCTAAGAAGCATCTGGCGCAGACGTGCGCTGCGGGATACGGAGACGAAGGCGGGTTGGCGGGCGTTCATTTTTTACTCCTGATAGCGGGCTTATTGGTGCTCTTTTTGCCCGGCTGGCGACTGGAAAATGGCGACTATAGCGGAATTTTTATTTATTCGTCTCTTCGAAGACAGCGGGTTTTCCTGCGTTGGGGCTAAGTGGAGAAATGTGTCGTTTTTTGCATTTGCCACAATATTGCAGCGCGTTTTGGATTTCATTGGCGATTTGTGGCGGTTTGACGCATTCGCATGCTGGGCATGGGATTGGCGCAGGCCGGCCTGTTCCGTGCCGTTCCTGCGTCATTAATAGCCATAGCGAGCCGTCTTTTAATGTCGTCATCATCGACAGGCGGCGATTAATCTTCATAACCGCGTTCGCAAATCGTCATTCGCATTAAGCATGCTTGAATAAATAACGCCGGAAATTGGAGAAATACAGATTAAAACGGCCGTGGATCGCGCATTCAGAACTGCCGGCCGAGCAAGGCAGACGGCTTATAAATCAGACGAATAACGTCATAAAACAACGGGTTTCCCCTGCCTGCGGAGCACACCGTGTTGCGCCGTAAACACCGTTAGCGACGAGCGAATCGCTACAAGCAAATTCAACTCCGCCCGACCACCTGCAAAAGCCACACTCATTGCTATGACTCTGAACAAAAAACTGGCGTCGATGATCGCCGTGCTGTGGATCGGCCTGATCCTCATCGGCGGCTTCGGCGCATGGCAGAACCGCGCGTCGATGATCTCGGACCGCCGCGATCAATTGACCGCGCTGATCGATCAGGGCAACCACATCGTCGCCCATTACTACGCGCTAGCCCAGCAGCACACCCTTTCCGAACCCGACGCCAAAAAGCAGGCGCTCGAGATGCTGGCGGCCATGCGTTATGGCAAGGACGGCTACATCTCCGTCAACGATTCGCAGCCGGTCATGCTGATGCATCCGTTCAAACAGCAACTGGTCGGCAAGAACCTCGCGCAGTTCGCCGACCCGGCGGGCAACCACCTGTTCGTCGCGATCGTCAACGCGGGTAATCACGATGGCGGTGGCTTCGTCGACTATCTGTGGGCCAAGCCCGGCAGCGAGCAGCCGGTCGCCAAAACGAGCTACTCGATGCATTTCGCGCCGTGGGACTGGTATCTCGTCACCGGCATGTACATGGACGAGGTGCAGAGCGCGTTCTACGCGAATCTGCTGCGCTGGCTCGCGATCACCGTGACGTTGGGCGCCGTTGCCACGGCCGTCATGCTGCTGGTGTTGCGCAGCATCCGCCGCTCGCTCGGCGGCGATCTCGAAGTGGCCGTCGAACATGCGCAACTGATGGCGCAAGGCAATCTCGCCACGCGCGTACCGGTCGGCCCGCACGACAACGGCAGCCTGCTGCATGCGCTGCAAACCATGCAGGCCGGTCTCGTCGATACGGTGTCGCGCGTGCGTCTGGGCACCGAGAACATCAACATCGGCGCGACAGAAATAGCCGCCGGCAATACCGACCTCTCGCAAC
This sequence comes from Paraburkholderia sp. RAU2J, assembly GCF_003634845.1. Lineage (NCBI taxonomy): Bacteria > Pseudomonadati > Pseudomonadota > Betaproteobacteria > Burkholderiales > Burkholderiaceae > Paraburkholderia > Paraburkholderia sp. RAU2J. Next base: position 995,205 of record NZ_RBXG01000002.1, on the reverse strand, counting down.
GTACCGAGGAACAGGCCGCTGCGCTCGTCCAAACGGCGTCGAGCATGGATCAGATGACTGTCAACGTGAAGCAGAACGCGGACAGCGCAATGCAGGCCGCGCAGCTCGCGGGCCAGGCGGCGGACGTGGCCACGCGCGGTAGCCGCGTGGTCGACGACGTGGTCCGGACGATGGGCGAGATCACCGCCAGCTCGCGGCAGATTGGCGACATCATTGGGGTGATCGACGGCATCGCGTTTCAGACTAATATCCTTGCGCTCAACGCGGCCGTCGAAGCGGCTCGCGCGGGCGAACAGGGACGCGGCTTCGCGGTGGTCGCCGCCGAAGTGCGCAGCCTCGCGCAGCGCTCGGCGACGGCGGCCAAGGAGATCAAGGCGCTGATCGAAACCTCGACGAATACGGTCGAAACCGGCGCGTCGCAAGTCGCCAACGCGGGCTCGACGATGGGCGAGATCGTGCACTCGGTGCGTCGCGTGAACGAAATTCTCGAGGAGATCAGCCATGCTTCGCGCGAACAGAGCGCGGGCATCGAGCAGGTCAATCGCGCGGTCGGCGAGATGGATCAGGTCACGCAACAGAACGCGGCGCTCGTCGAGCAGGCCGCGGCCGCGGCTCATTCGCTGAAGGATCAGGTGGGGGTGCTGCGCGAGGCGATTTCCAGCTTCGCGTTGCCGGGTTGAGGGGTTGGGGTTGGCGAGCGTGACCCGTTTGGCGCTCGCCACGTGCATATGGCAAAGCATCATCAGGAATTTATAAAAAAGAAGGCGCTCGACAGGCGGAGAGCGCCCCTTTAACACGCCGCGTCGGAGTCGACGCATCAACCGAACGAGCCAGCCGCGCGGATTTTTCAAATCCACGCGGTTTTTTTATGGCCGTACGAGCGGTCGTCTCGCGTAGCGCATTGCGTCGCGTTGTGCCAACGCCTACCGCGCTCGAAAATGCGACCCGCTTAAGCCGAATGGGGCATCACCGAATTCGGCATAACTCGCTTTCAGATTAACGACACGCTTACGATAATCGCCGTTTTACAACGCGTGCCCCACGGCGCCCATCGCCGACGAAGCGGCTCCCGAACGCGCTCCGTCAAGGTTCGCCATTATCCTGTTGCGCCATCCTCCACGTGCTCTCAATCGCCGCCGAAGCCATGTCCGGCGTGCTGATAGGCATGCGCCGCGGTTGGAGCGCTTCGCTCTGCGCCCCGTCGGCACCGTCGCGACGCTCAGCGGCGGCACGACGCCCGACGTCCTGCCCGATCACTCTCCACTTGCGTGGGCCTCGCATACAGATTACGTTCTCATTACAATCGAAGCAGTCGTGGTCACGGCAGGCGTGCCGCATCGCGCGGGGACCGGCGTCGATCCTGATGCTGCCCGCAGGCTTCGCGATACGCATGCCGGCCGAGCACCTCCATTGGCATCTCAAAGTGTTGAACGCCGCCGATTCGGCCGGCGCAAGCTAATCGCGTTCTCGAGTTCATTATCCGCAACCCATGATCCAGAAGAAAAAATCGCAGTCGCATGATCCCTACGCGCCCGTCGCGAAGAACCCATTGCTGGCCACGCGCCTGCCCGCCTGGCGCTCGAAGTTCATCGTCCTGCTGGTGTTCGGCGCGTTCGCGGCGCTGGCGGCCCGCGCATTGTGGGTGCAGGTGGTGAACCGGGATTTCTATATCGACCAGGGACAAAAGCGCTATCAGCGCACCATCGAACTCGACGCGACGCGCGGACGGATCGTCGATCGCAATGGCTCGATGCTCGCCGTGAGCCTCGCCACGTACGAGATCTGGGCGACCCCCAGGCAGGTCGATGAAACTGCCGCCGTGCCGCTGGCGAAGCTGCTCGACCTGCCGCTCGCGGAATTGCGCCGGCGTCTGAACGGCGACAAGAGCTTCGTCCTGCTCAAGCGCCAGGTGGATGCCGACACCGCCGCGCAACTGTCCCGCCTGGGCCTCGCCGGCATCACGCAGATTGCCGATTCGAAGCGCTTTTATCCCGAAGGCGAATCGGCAGCGCACGTGGTCGGCTTCACGGACATCGAGGACAACGGCCAGGAAGGCGTCGAGCTGGCCGCCAACGAGCACCTGCTCGGCGTGCCCGGCCAGCGCGAAGTGATCCGCGACCGGCTCGGCCGCGTGGTGTCCGAGACCCGGCCGCTGGTGCCGGCGCGCAACGGCGAGACCATCCATCTGACGATCGACCGGCGCATCCAGCAACTCGCCTACGGGCAACTGAAGGAAGCGATTGCGAAGCATCACGCGGAAGCCGGCAGCGTCGTGGTGCTCGACGCGCGCAACGGCGAGATTCTCGCGCTCGCCAACTACCCGAGCTTCGATCCGAACGACCGCGCCCGCCTGACCGGCCGGCAACTGCGCAACCGCGCGGTGGTCGACACCTTCGAACCCGGATCGACGATCAAGCCGCTGGTCGTCGCCCTGTCGATCGACGAGGGCAAGGTGCGGCCGCAAAGCATGATCGACACGGCCCCCGGCTGGTACAAGATCGGCCCGGCCGTGATTCACGACACTTCGAATCACGGCGTGATGACGGTCTCCGAAGCGGTGCAGAAGTCGAGCAATATCGCGCTCGCCAAGCTCGCGCTGAATCTGCCGGCGGAGACGATCTGGACCAAGTATCAGCAATACGGGCTCGGCCTGAGACCCGAGCTGACCTTTCCGGGCGTGGCGTCCGGCAAGGTTCGCCCGTACAAACGCTGGCGTCCGATCGAACAGGCGACCATGGCGTACGGGTACGGGCTGTCCGCCTCGCTGCTGCAGATGGCGCAGATCTACACCGCGTATGCGGGCGACGGCACGATGCAACGCGTCAGTCTGTTGCGCAACGGCACGCATGCCGCCGCGCCCTCCGTGGACGCCGACCTCGCCGTGACGAAGCCGGCCACCGCGCGGGCGATCCGCGCGATGCTGGAGATGGCCACCGGCGAAGGCGGCACGGGACGGGCGGCGGCGGTGGCCGGCTACCGGATCGGCGGCAAGACCGGCACGGCCCGCAAACAGGTCGGCGCGACGTATGCGAAGAACCGCTATCGCGCGCTGTTCGTCGGCATGGCGCCGATGAGCGATCCGAGGCTGATCGTCGCTGTCATGATCGACGACCCGGCGGGCAAGGCGTTCTATGGCGGAACGGTGGCTGGGCCGGTGTTCAGCGAAGTGACCGGCGGCGCATTGCAGTTGCTGGGCGTGCCGCCGGATGCGCCGGGCGTTTGACGCCTCGGCCGCATCGCCCATGCTTTCTGCTGCATCGCTCGGCCGACCTCATATCAATTCGCGGCTATTGGCACGGCAATACACGCGTCGCACCGGAGGATCTGGCATACGGTGCGACGTTGCGCATGGATCGCGACGGCAGCGCGCCATCAAAAGAACAATCTGCGCGATGTGAACATGGTTTGGGACCTCTGGTCGCGCAATCCGGAAGCGCTGCATCAAGTCACGATCTTGATGAGCGACCACGGCATTCCGAAGAACTACCGGCAGATGCACGGCTTCGGTTCGAATACGTTCTCGCTGATCAACGCGTAGAACGAGCGCTTCTACGTGAAGTTCCACTTCAAGTCGAAGGAGCGTGTCGAAAACTATACGAATGCCGAGGCCAGCGAACTCGTTGGCCGGGACCGCGAAAACGCACAGCGCGATCTGTTCGAACAGATCGAAAAGAAGAACTTCCCGCAATGGCACTCTTGCGTCCAGATCATGCGGAGGCCGAAGCGTATGCGTGCCAGGAAAATCCGTTTGACATCGTCAAGGTGTGGTGCACAAGGACTATCCGCTGATCGACGCCGGCGCGCTCGAATTGAATAGTAATCCGTAGAATTATTTTGCGGACGTCGAGCTGGCCGCGTTCACGCCGGCCAATATCGTGCCGGGCATCGGCTTCTCGCGGGATCGTCTGTTGCAGGGGCGCCTCTTCTCGTACGGCGATACGCATCGCTATCGCCTCGGCATCAACCACCATCAGATTCCGGTGAACGCACCGCGCACGCCGAACCTGAACACCATCACCGCGACGGCGGCATGCGCACGGACGGCAATCTCGGCGGCACACCGAACGATGAGCCGAACCACTTCGGCGCATTCCCGCAGGACGCGTCGGTAAACGAACCGCTGATGTGATGTGCGCGCGTCACGTGAATGCTTTTTCACGGCTCTTTCTTTATCGATTCACGTGGGCTGCACGCGGTTTTTTCACACGCAGAGCGTGAGACGTTGTGCGCCGCACCCTGAGGGCGAATGACCCGCAAACTCAGTGTTTCGCCTGATCGCCGCCCAGCTTGCCCAGCGCCTCGATGCGATTGCGGCCATTGCGTTTGGCCTGATACATCGCACGATCGGCTTCCTCGATCATTTCGCGCCCGAGCGAAACGGCCTCGGCCGCCGTCCCGCCGACCCTGCGCGCCGCCACGCCAATCGACACGGTCAATGCGATGCGCTGCCCATGATCGTCCTGCAGATCCAGCCGTTCGACCGCCAGCCGCACGCGCTCGGCGACGGCGAGCGCATCGGCCCGGTCACCTTGCAGCAGCGCGGCGAACTCTTCGCCGCCATAACGCGCGACGGTATCGCCCAGCCGCACCTGCTGCCGCACACACGCCGCCACCACCGCCAACGCGCGGTCGCCGGTCTGATGGCCGTAGATGTCGTTGATGCGTTTGAAACTGTCGATATCGATGAAAAGACATGCCACCGGCACGCCATAACGGACTGCGCGCATCAGTTCCTCACGCAGCCGCTCGTCGAAATAGCGGCGATTGGCGAGGCCGGTCAGCGAGTCGGTCATGCCGAGCTGCTTGAGTCGCTCGCGATGCGCGACGTTGTCGAGACTCGCCGTCACGATGCTCGCGAAGCGCTCCAGAATGTCCGTGGCCATGCCGTCGCCGAAACGCGCGGGGTCGTCGCTGCCGAGGCATAGATAACCGCTGACGGTGTCGCCCGCGGCAAGCGGCAGCATGATCGCGCTCGCCGGCGGTGGTGCGGCGCCGAAGAACGCGTGGCGCACCGTGTCGCTCAGCTCACCCGGCTTGCCGAGCCACGGCCGGCCTTCCTCGCACAAGTCTCGCGCAGCGAGCCCGCCTTCGCGCGAGGTCTTCAGATTCGCGTGATCGAGCGCGCGCAACGCGACGGGCTCGATCAGGTCGAGCAGCATCGGCGCGCGGGCATCGAGCCATAGCGTCACACTCGCTAGCGAGAATTCCTGCGGCAAATGGCTGAACAGGGTGTCGAGAAATGCGGCGAAGTCCTGCGCGCCGATCAACCGCAACTCGACATTCTGGAAGCGGCGCAACGTGCGCTCGTTGTTTTGCACGGTATCCACTAGCGAGCGAAGGCGGTCGGAGAGCGGCGTTTGGGCGAGATTCGTCACGTTATCAGGATGCGAGCCCGAAGGCGAAGCGGGGATAGCGGCCCCAACTGCTCTAATAACGGCCGATCCGGCGAGGTCTTGAGGGTGAGATCACGGCGCGGGCGCCGATGCGCCTCTTAAGTTTCGCTTAATTCTTCCCTGCAACCATGCGCACACCATCCCCTGTTAAGCCGCCAGAATATCGGCGGTCCTTTTTTTTAAGGGTGTCGACGACGCGCCAAAAGACGGGCTGCATGCCCGCGCAGAAGGAGTCAAACCATGGTTGAAAAGACAGTATTCGAGCATTTGCGCGCCATGCCGGGCATTGAATGGGTCAGCCAGATCCACACCTGCAAAGTCTCCGACCCGTTGCAGCCGCCTTGGGGACGTTCGTACCGCCTCGTCGAATGGACCATGAAGCACACGCCCGAATCGAGCCGCCGGGTCGTGCCCGCCGAAAGTACACCGCTCGAAATCGCTCAGGCCGTCGTCTCACACGTTCCCGGCCGTCGCTTCTGCCAGCAAGGCAACGAATAGGCGCTGTCGCGCTCCCTCCCTCATTGCGCTGTACCCGTCGAATCGCAGTACTCCAGCGCGTCGTCCAGCCTGTCGTTGCCCCAGAACATTTCATCGCCGACGAAAAACGTCGGGGCGCCGAATATCCCCTTGGCCGCGGCCGTTTCGGTCTGTTCGCGCAGGCGCAGTTTGTTGGCATCGCTTTGCGAGTCGGCGATGATCTGCTGAGCTGGCAAGCCGAGTTCGTCGAGTGCTTCGCTCACTACCTCTGCTGAGCCGATGTCGCGGTCGTCGGCGAAATTCAGTTGCATGATCTTGCGGCAGTAGGCAGCCATCCATTGCCGATCCGCGCCCAGTAGCGCCACGCGCATCGCCAGCAGCGCCGCGCGCGGGAACGTGCCTGGCCGCATGAACGGGATACCGTATTTACGGCATTGCCGCTCCATGTCGTTCCAGACGTATGCACCCTTCTCCTTCTGCAGCACGAATGGCGAGTTGGTGAAGCCCAAGTCGCGAAACACGGGCCCCAGCAAGAACGGCCGCCAACGAATCCGCACACCATGCGCGGCTGCCAGCGCCTCGATGCGCATGACGCTCAGGTAACTGTAATTGCTGCCGAAGTCGAACCAGAACTCGATCTCCGGGGCGAAGGAAGTTGTCGAAGAAGACGCAGCGTCATTCATGTTGCCTCCGGTATCAAGCATGCCCACTCATTGCCGCCGACGGACTACGCCCTTGCAATGCTTAACAGTCGCGAGTGACGGTTCTGCCTATGACGAACCTCCCCGCACATACCACACGTTGACGGTCCGTAATGAAATATCCGTACGACATGCTCACCGCCGCCTGTCTCTTCATCATCGCCGTGTCGTGGTCGATTTTGCTCGCGTTGGGCTGGCCTCACTAAAACCACTCGCAAGAGTTGGGGCGAAGCCGCCGCTGCACGCCGTGTGGCGTCGAAAAAGGCGAGTTATACTGTACATATATACAGTATTTTTTGTCTGAGCAATGCGTCTTCCACCTTTCGAACCTCCCACGCTCGCGGAGTTGCGCACCTGGTGGCGCACGCGCGACGAGCGGGCCGTCCAACGGCTGATCCTCGAGATTCAGCGGCAACGGCTCACGCTGCTGGAGTTGCGCGACCTGATCGATAGCGGCGTTCAGCAGGCGCGCGCCACGGATCGCACGTTGGTCGAACGCGGCGAACCGCTGATGACGCTACGCATCAGAGTCGCGCAGGAAGTGCTGCGGGTCGGCGACATCGACGATACGCGGCAAGTAAGCCGCGCCGAACGGGACAAGGTCGCCGTTCGCACGCAAAGCCAGATGGAATATGCGCGCGAAGGCCGTCTGCGAAGGCAGCGCCGCAACATCTAGCCCAAACGCCCTTCATACACGACGAAACTAAACAGACGCGCGGATCGTTCAGCGCGTCTGCGCAGCCACGCGCAGGCCGAGCGAAATGAACAGCACACCGATGATCTTGTTCTGCCAGCGTGCCAGCCACGTCAACCGCTTGACGAATTTGCCCAGCGGCCGAATGGTCAACACGATCAGCGTTGTATACAGCGCGCTCATGCCGACGAAGATCAGTCCCAGCGTGGTGAACTGGAGAAAGGTGGAACCGTGTTCGGGGCGCACGAACTGTGGCAGAAACGCGAGAAAAAACAGCGCGGTCTTGGGATTCAATACTTCGGCGGGAATTGCCTGAAAGAACGCTTTCGATCCCGATACCGGGGCGACCACCGGCAAATGCGCGCTCGCCTGCTTCTCGCGCAGCGCACGAATGCCCAGATAGACGAGATAGGCCGCGCCGACATATTTCACTGCATTGAACGCGAGGGCGGAAGTCATCAGCAATGCGGAGAGGCCGACCGCAGCGCCCAGCGTGTGAATGAAATCGCCGGCCGCGATACCGAGACCGGTGAGTATGCCTGCCTTGCGCCCGCCATGCACGGTGCGCGTCAACACCAGCAGCACCGCCGGGCCCGGAATGAGGAAGAGCCCGAGCACGACTGCAACGAAAGTCCCCAGCGTGGATAGGTCAAGCATATCGTCTCCTTGTCGACGCGCTGGACTCAACGAACTGGCACGCGTTCAGCAGGCAATTGTAGGCGAATGCGTGCATTCGATCTTTTGCGGCGCGCACGTGCTGCGTCGCGGCCAAGCCAAAGGTCCTCATGGGTAATACGCCGGCGATCCGTTACCATGGCGAGCACCGAGCTGCGTGCGGCTCGCACCTGTTCATCCACTGAAGTCTTTGCCTTGCCCACCTATACCTTACCTGCAGCGCTGAGCGCGGAACTCGAGATTCGCAAGAGCCGATTCATTGCCTATGCAATACCGGTTGCCGACCGCGATGCCGCAATGGCCGAGCTAGGGCGGCTGCGCCACGAACATCCTGCCGCGACGCATGTGTGCTGGGCGTTGCTGGCCGGCGGCCAGTCCGGCATGTCCGACGACGGCGAACCGTCCGGGACCGCGGGAAGGCCGATTCTCGAAGTACTGCGGCATCACGATCTGGACGGCGTACTGGCGGCCGTCGTGCGCTATTACGGCGGCGTGAAACTCGGCGCCGGCGGTCTTGTGCGCGCCTACACCGATGCAATCGCGTCCGCCCTGCTGGATGCGCCTCGAATCGAGAGGATTGCTCAGGTTTCGTTGATCGTCGAAGTGAGTTATGCCGATGAAGCCAAAGTTCGCCGATGGATCGAAGCCGAGGAATATACGCTTGTAGATAGCGCATATGGCATGCTGGTGAAGATGACGATCCGGTTACCCGTCAATAAGCTCGAAGAGGCTCAGCGAGTGCTGACGGATATGACCCAAGGAAAAGCGGGTTTCTTTTGATAGTCCAGCGGGCCTGCTCTCCTTCGAAAACGCAAACAGGAAAACAGGATTGCACGGTACGTAAACGGTAAAAAATATGGCAACGCTTTAATGACGCGGTGTCTATTGAAAAAACGGCTCTGTATGATGAACAAATTCGTGCCAATACGACAGGGAGCGTGAACCGTGTCACCCAGAAGCGCTCAGACGTCGGCTCACTGTTACCATGCTGTTCTCTACCGGGATGTCTCCATTAAAAAGGGCAACGCCTCTGACCTCGACCGCCGCTTTTTCCTGCACAGCGCCTGAATTGCCGCGACGGAGCCCGTCTCTGCCGCGCCTGGCCAGTGCCACGGGTTCAACATTGAGCACGACCCTGCTCAAGGGTTGCGGCATCATTGCGCTGCCGTTGATGCTATCGGCGTGCTCATGGTCGTGGTTCGGCCTGAATAGCAGTGCGCCGCGCGCGGCCGCGCATTCCACCGGATCGCTCAGCGTCGCCCCTGCCCGCGAGTTCGCCTACGTGCCCGCTCGCAGCGGACGCGTTTCGCCGAACCGCATCGAGAACACTGCAATGACCGGCATCGTGCTCAAGGACGACATTAACGAAACCGTGCGCAACGGCGTGGCGAACAGTTTGCAAGTCGCGGGGTTTCGTCTCAACGATCGCAAGCGGGTGCTGAGTGGCAGCATCGAGATGTTCACCGTCGACGATGCTCGCTCGCCGGCGTTCTGGACGCTGAAGATGCGCTACGTGGTCACCGACGCCGCTACCCGTCAAATCGTGTTCGCGACCGTCAAGACGGTCAAACAGAAGTCGCCGAAATTCACCAGTAGTACGGTCGCGATCGAAGATACCGTAAAGCTGAGCGTCGACTCGTTGATTAGCGATCCCGGATTTGTCAAAGCGGTGAATTAAACGCGTCGGTGCGGGGCGCGGGCGAGTTTCGCTACAATTTCATGAACCACGGGTCGCGCGCCGGCCCCGGCGGCCACGATGGCCATCCCGCCGCGCGATTCCCCGCAATCTCCCGTTCATCGCGCGAGCCATCATGTCCATCACCGCCTGGCTGTTCTTCTTGCCCGCCTGCTTCGCTATCAACCTCGCGCCCGGGCCCAACAATCTGTTGTCGATCAATGTAGCGGCGCGTCATGGATTCCTGAAGGCGTTCGTCGGCGGCACCGGCCGGCTGGTTGCATTCGCGATGATGCTGGTACTCGCCGCAACCGGTCTTGCAGTGGTGCTGCACGCGTCGGAGTGGTTCTTTCTTGCGATCAAACTGGCTGGCGCAGGGTATCTGATCTGGCTTGCCATTCAACTGTGGCGCAGCGATGCGCCCACCATCGATACGTCGCAACCGCAGGATGCGTCGCTCGGTCGAATTGCATGGCGTGAGTTTCTCGTCGCGGCCGGCAATCCGAAGGCGATTCTGGTCTTCATGGCGTTTCTGCCGCAGTTCGTCGATGTTGCAAGGCCGATCGTGCCGCAGTTCGCGGTGCTCGGCGCGAGTTTTCTGGTGCTCGAATGGGTAGCGATTGCGCTCTATTCGTGGGCCGGGATGTATCTCGGGAAATGGTTGGTGCGGGCACGGGTCAGGCGATGGTTTAATCGCTTTTGCGGCGGGTTTCTGGCGGCGATCGGGGTGAGTTTTTTGCTGGTGAGAAGAGCGTGAAGCGTGAATATGAACCATGCACGCCCGGCTCTGTCATGCTGCACGGTAGAACGTCGCCACCGCACGAAAGCCTGCGCCCGGCAAACTCGCCAATGTTGCACCGACCGCGTCGTCCTTCCATAACCGATACCTAATGCATCGGTCCAGAAACTTTAACTATCTGCATTCGTCGCACCCCCTTATCCTCGAACAGTGACCCGTTGGCTACGCTACGGGCGATCGACTTCTCATAGTCACTGGAGCGGCATCATGAAGATCTGCATCTTTGGAGCGGGGGCGATTGGCGGCCTGATGGGCGTGCAACTCGCACGCGCAGGCGCGGACGTGAGTTTCATCGCGCGCGGGGCGCATCTGGCGGCCATGCGCGAGCATGGCGCGCGTCTGATCATGGACGGCGAGACATTCAGCGCACCGGTTCGCTGTACGTCCGACCCACGCGAACTCGGCGTGCAAGACTTCGTGATCGTCACGCTAAAGGCGCATTCGTTGCCTGGCGTGGTCGACTCCATGCAGCCTCTGCTCGGCAAACACACGGCGATCGTCACCGGCGTCAATGGCATTCCGTATTGGTACTTCTATCAGCACGGCGGACGCTTCGCCGGCACGCGCCTCGCAAGCGTCGACCCGGACGGCGCTCAATGGACGAAGCTCGGCCCCGAACGGGCGATCGGTTGTGTGCTGTATCCCGCTGCGGAGATCGTCGAACCGGGCGTGATCAAACATGTGTACGGCAAGAAATTCCCGATCGGCGAGCCGAGCGGTGAGCGCACGCCGCGCATTCAGCAACTGCACGACATCATGCAGGCGGCGGGTTTCGAAGCACCGATTCGCGACAACATCCGCGACGAAATCTGGCTCAAGCTGTGGGGCAATCTGTGCTTCAATCCGATCAGCGCATTGACGCACGCCACGCTCGACGTGCTCACCAGCGACCCGGGCACACGCGCGGTATCCCGCACAATGATGCTCGAAGCCAAGCGGATTGCCGATCAGTTCGGCGTGCACTTTCGCGTCGATGTGGAAAAGCGGATCGACGGTGCGGGCGCGGTCGGCGCGCATAAGACGTCGACGCTGGTCGATCTGGAGAATCGCCGTCCGATGGAAATCGATCCATTGTTGACGGTCGTGCAGGAGATGGGACGTCTCGTCGCCGAACCCACGCCTACTATCGACGTGGTGCTGGCACTGATCAAACTGCGCGAGCGCATGGCATTGCAGGGCAACTAATCGAACGTCGCGGTCTTTTCAGCTCTTCCTGTTGCCGCCGCAATGAAAGAAGGATCGAACGCACCAGGCGTTCGATCCTTCTTTTTTTACTTCTCTGGAACGCTATTGATCGATCGCCAGCCACACCGCCTTCGGCTCGGTGAAGTTCTCGATCGCGACGTCGCCGTGTTCGCGGCCGAAGCCTGAATCGCCGGACCCGCCCCACGGCAGCCGCACGTCGGTATAGCCATAGGTATTGATCCACACGGTGCCCGCTTTCAGGTCCCGCGCCACCCGATGCACCCGGCCAATGTCTGCGCTCCATACACCGGCCGCGAGGCTATACGCCGTACCATTGGCGATCCTGAGCGCATCGGCCTCGTCGTTGAAACGAATCACGCTAGCTACCGGCCCGAAAATCTCCTCCTGCGAAATGCGCATTTCGTGCTCGACGTTGGCGAACACCGTCGGTTCGACGAAGAAACCGCGCTCGCCGATTCTCGCGCCGCCCGTCACGAGCGACGCACCTTCGGCCTGCCCCGCGTCGACGTAGCCCAACACGGTCTTCATCTGCGCGGCGGAGATGAGCGGACCCATCGACGTTTCGCGCGCCGACGGATCACCGACCTTGATCGACTTCGCACGCGCGCTGAGACGCTCGACCACTTCGTCGTACACGTCGCGATGCGCGAGAATGCGCGAGCCCGCCGAACACACCTGACCGGTATTGAAGAAAATCCCCGATGCTGCGGCGCGCACCGCATTGTCGAGATTTGCATCGGGGAAAATCAGATTCGCCGACTTGCCGCCGAGTTCGAGCGTGACGCGTTTGAAATTGCCGGCCGCGCCTTGCAGAATGCCGCGCCCGACCGACGGCGAGCCCGTGAAGGTCACCTTGTCGACACCCGGGTGCGCCACCAGCGCATCGCCGACCACCCGTCCTTTGCCGGTGACGATATTGAGCACACCCGGCGGCACGCCCGCTTCGAGCGCGAGCTCGCCGATGCGCAACGCGGTGAGCGGCGTGATCTCCGCGGGCTTGACGATCAGCGTGCAACCACACGCGAGCGCCGGCGCAATCTTCCACATGCCGATCATCAGCGGGAAATTCCACGGCACGATCGCGGCGACCACGCCGACCGGCTCGCGCAACGTGTACGTCAACGCATCGGGCCGCGTCGGCACCACCTGGCCGTTGATCTTGTCGCACCAGCCTGCGTAATATTCGAGCGTATCAATCGCAGCCGGGATGTCCTGGCGCATCACCGAGGCAATCGGCTTGCCGGCGTCGAGACTCTCGAGCGCGGCGATCTCGTCGAGGTTGGCGCGCATCAGGCCGGCGAGACGCATCAGAATGCGGCCACGCTCGGCCGCACGAATCGAATTCCACACTTTCAGCGCAGCGCGCGCGGCGTGCACCGCCGCATCCACATCGGCGGCGCTGCCCTGCGCCACCCGCGCAATGGGCTCTTCGGTGGCCGGATTGATGTCGACGGAATACTCGCCTGTACCCGGCGGTAAACGCTTGCCGTCGATTAGCAAATCATGGCGCCTGAGGTCGGTTTCAGTTTCCATCATGAAGCTCCTTGAATGGATAGTGTCGTGCGGCTGATCGCTGCCGGATCGTTGGGGAAGAAATGCCGGCGATCGCGACTGTGACGCTAGGGCTCGTGCAAAACGGCGCGGCGCGGCGCAGACACCGGCCCTGCGACCGCTTGCGAAGCGGATGATGATGCCGCGCCGCCGTGTGCGTCGATAGACTCCAGCGCGGCGAACCGCGTCCAAGCCGCCGCGGCATTAGGTCGTAAAGAGCGGTTCCGGCGATGCACCAGGAAGGTAGTCACGCTCACCTCGGGCACCAGGGGCCGGCTCACCAGCGATACCGTCGGCGCCGGCCAATGGGCGTCGACAGGCAACACGCCGACGCCGAGGCCCAGTTCGACCATGCGCGACACGGCCGCCACATGGCCGAGTTCCTGCAGCGGGCGCCCCTTCAATTCATGCGCGCTGAAGGCGCGTTCAAGCGCCGCGCGCACGCCCGTGTCCGCATTCAGCGTGATGAGCGAGCACTGCTGCAATGCGCGCCATGCAACGCTGTCATGCCGGGCCAATGGATGAGTGGGAGGAATCACCGCATGCAGCGGCGTCCTGAAGATCGCCTGCGCATGCAGCAATTCATTGTCGAACGGCTGGGCCAACGACACGAGGCCGAAGTCCACTTCGCCTTGCTCCACACTCGCGAGCACAGCACTTTGCGCCTGATCCCTGACGGATACGATCAACTCGGGGAACGCCGATGCGCAACGTGCAAGCGCCTGCGCGACGCAACTCGACGACAACACCGGATTGCTTGCCAGCACCACGACACCGGTGTGTCCGTCGTACGCGGCGCGCTCTTCGAGCAAGGTCAGATCGATCTCGTCGAGCAGCCGGCCAATCCGACGTTCGAGACTCGCGCCCGCATTGGTCAGTTCAACCTGGCGTGTGGTGCGATCGAACAGTTTCAATTCAACGGCATCTTCAAGCTCACGCACACAGCGGCTCACCGCCGATTGCGTCAGATCGAACTCGCGCGCCGCGCGCGTGAAACTCCGCTCACGCGCGACGGCAACGAACACCTTGAGCTGCTGCAACGAAACGTTCATGACGTCTGCGCCGGGTGCGGGCAGTTCATGCTATTCCCCGCTCTGTTCGGGCCAGTGGCTCAGACGCGAAGCATTGCCGTTGCCCGCGACCGCCAGCTCGCCTTGAGGCTCGTCGTGCGACTCGATCCAGCGCGAGCGCATCGGTGCAAGGATGAATTTCGCCGAGATGCCCGCCGCGATCGTAATGACCGCGGAAACGATAAAGACGAGATTCCAGCCGCCCGCTGCCGCCAGTATCGATGCGATCGGCACGAGCAAAGACGCCGTGCCCTTCGCGGTGTACAGGGTACCCGCATTCGCCGTCGCGTACTTGCTGCCGAAAGTATCGGCGCAGATTGCCGGAAAGATCGAGAAGATTTCACCCCAGAACAGGAAGATCAGTCCGGCGAAAACCATGAACGCATACGGATTGGTGCCGAAGCGCATCAAGCCGAGCAGCGCGAGGCCCTCGCCGATGAAGATCACGAACATCGTATTTTCGCGGCCGATCTTGTCGGAGATGAAACCGCACAACGGACGTGTCAAGCCATTGAGGATGTTGTCGATCGAAAGCGTGGCGGTGAGCAGCGGCAACGTCAGTCCGAGGAACGACATGGGAATGCGGGCGAGCCCCCAGTCTCTCGCAATCGGGCCGATTTGCGCCGTCGCCATCAGCCCGCCTGCGGCAACCGCCACGAACGACACATAGATCACCCAGAACACCGGCGTCTTGATCATCTGGCGCGACGTGAAGTCGGCCTTCGACACGGCGAACCTGCTCTTGCGCATCCCTTGCTGACGCAGCACCGGCCGGACCAACAGCATCGCGAGCAAGAAAATGCTGACGCCTTGCAAAATGCCGAAGAAGAAGAACGTGTGCTCGAAACCCGAGCGCGTAATCATGTTGGCAATCGGAATCACCGTAATCGCCGCGCCCGCGCCGAAGCCCGCTGCCGTCAGACCCGCTGCGAGACCACGTCGGTCGGGAAACCATTTCAGCGCATTGCCGACACACGTGCCGTACACGCCGCCCGCGCCGATGCCGCCAATCACCGCGGAAGCGTACAGAACGCCCAATGTCGTCGCATACGAATTCATGACCCACGACAAGCCCGCGCATAGGGCACCCACCGCGACCACCGGCCGTGGCCCGAATTTGTCGACCAGCAAACCTTCGAGCGGCACGAGCCACGTTTCGGTCAAAATGAAAATCGTGAAGGCAAGCTGAATGGACGCTTCGCCCCAATGATGCCTGGCGTTCATCGGCGCGACGAACAACGTCCATGCGTATTGCAGATTAGCCACCAGCGCCATGCATGCGATGCCGATCACGAGCTGCCACCAACGATTCCCTAAAAACCTGCGGGTCGTTGTTTCCTCGGTGATATTGTCCATGAGCCTTGTCTCCGCTATTTGTCTGGTGCAGCGGGCCGACGCCCCGAAGGACAGTGCCTTCGGAGGACGCGCCTCGCTGTATGCGTCCCACCTTATGGTTAGAACCCGAAAGGCCTTGCTTTTCGGGGAGATTTAATATTTGCCTCACTAATCTACTTCTTTAAAAACACCCGATTTGATTCGTCGCATTTTTCGAAACTTCTTTATTCCGATCAATTAACCGCCAACCGCAGGCATTGACCGGCTGCTTCGTCCGCCACGCCTGACATCCAAGCGTTAACCCGAACGCTGCGGCGACAATTTCGCTTTCTTATACAGAGTGATGCTAGGGTCATTGCTGAATTACTAATAATTAAAGTTTGTTATTATGTTGATTCACATTTGCTTATACATCGGCCATGACGATGCGCAATGCGACTCTACGGCAATTGAAGGTCTTCGAAACAGTGGCGCGCCACCTGAGCTTCTCGCGCGCCGCGGAGGAATTGCATCTGACGCAACCCGCCGTCTCCACCCAGGTCCGGCAGCTCGAAGAACATGCGGGACTGCCGTTGTTCGAACAGCTCGGTAAAAAGATCTATCTGACGCCGGCCGGCACCGAAATGCTTCACTACAGCCGCGCGATCATCCAGCAGTTTCACGAAGTCGACGAAGCGATGTCCCAGCTCAAAGGCGTCTCCGGCGGCAAGCTGAATGTCGCGGTGATTAGCGCGGGCGACTACTTCTTTCCGCGCGTGCTCGCCGAATTCACACGCCGCTATTCCGGCGTCGTTCTCAATCTGGCGGTGCACAATCGCCAAGAACTGCTGCATCAACTCGCGACCAACCAGACCGATCTCGCCGTCATGGTGCGCCCGCCGCACGAGACCGACGCGACCAACGAGCCGTTTGCACCGCACCCCTATGTCATCGTGGCGGCGCCCACCCATCCGCTCGCGAACAAACGCAACATCCGGATGAGTCAGCTCGCGAACGAAGCCTTCATCGTGCGCGAGCGCGGTTCGGACACGTGGAATTCGATGGAGGAAGGTTTTGCGGGACGCCTCTCCAATCTGAAGATTGCCATGGAGATCAAGAGCACCGAGACGATCAAGCAGGCAGTGATCGCCGGCATGGGCATCGCGTTCCTCTCCGCGCATACGATCAGCCTCGAATTGCAACTCGGTCATCTGGTCGTGCTCGATGTCGAAAGCTTTCCGGTCATGCTCAACTGGTACGTCGTGCACCGGAAGAACAAGCGCCTGCCGCCGGTGGCCGTCGCCTTCAAACGCTTCCTGATGGAGGAAGGCGCGAACCTGATCGAGAAGATCACGCGCGTCAAGGAATTGAGCGTGTATAAGCAGTAGGCTATGGACACCCAATAAAACTTTAACTATTTCAAATTGACCGGTACTTCTATGCTGCAAGCGAGCTCTCTCACTTGTCAGCCCAGGAGGCCGATCATGAACCACGCTCCGGTTGAGTCTCATACCAGCAGCACGCGCGCCGTCCGTCTTTCCACGGACGCTTCTGACGACGCCCATCTGAGCGCATACAACGCCGCGTTCAGCGACCTCGGTCTGCGATTCCGCTGGGATCATGCGACGCTCGATCTGCTGAGGGAATTCAACGGCGAAGCGGCGCGCATCACTGCGTACATCGAGCGCTATCACGGTCATCTTCACCGCGCCTACGATGCCGACTTTCTCGCGCAAATGATCCTGCACAAGAAGGACCGGTACTACAGCGAGTTCGCGGCCGCCAGCGCTTGAAGACGCAGGCGGGATCATGGTCCCGCCGTGCACCGCGTCTGCGATTCGATGAGTTCGCGCATTCATGCAGTGGCTCATCTTCAATGGCGTGCCGTGAAATGACTCGGACGATGGCGAATGCACTCGCGTTGACGTCTGTTCGCGCGCCCGCTGTGATGCCGGCTTGCGCGGCGCCGATACGCCGCCGTACGGATCGTGCCCGGCGCCATGTCACGCAGTGCCCACGCCTGTTCTTCTCCGCCATGCCACTCGATGCGCGCGAGCAGCCCTCCCTTGCCCGTGTCCACACCGTCGCAACGTGCGGCGAAAGCGTGCGCGTGCACCGCGCGCCCTGCGCCGTGGCCGGCGCAATACTCGCGGCTGATCTCGCGGCTGATCATCAGATGCGCGCCCATGGCGCACGCCAGCGCGCTCATTTCAAGCAGCGCAGCGAGTCCGAACGGCTGCGCCTGCTCGGTCGCGAACCCGTAACCGAGCCATCCGCAAAGGACCATCGCGATCAGATTGACGATGCGGTGGCCCGGACGCGCGATCGTACTCAACTGCAATGCGCCGCGTAATTTGCAGAACGCAATCGCGGAAGTCGCGAAGATCAGTGCGCCCATGAATACTGCTGCATAGAGTTCGATACGCTCGGCGCTTTCCCGCGCATCCGTCGATAAATAGCGCACGATGCCGCCCGACATGACAGCGAGTCCCATACCGCTGCCCAGGAGCGCGACGAGACGCGGCCGTCGCGTCAGATCGCAACCGCGTACGAGCCACGCTCCGAGCACGGCGCCCAGCAGCGCGGCGTCGACCACCGCGCCGCTCGCTCCCATTCCCGCAGCGAACAGTCCTGTGAACACGGCTGCCAACGCGGCCGCATGCCAATATGGCCGGCGCGTCGCCCGCATTTCGAGCTGTCGTTGCCCGACCGCGGCAAGCGCAACCGTCAACACAGAGATCAGCGCCGCACCAAGAGCGGCGGCCAGCGAGAAGCACACGCTCATCCATGCGGTACTGTCAGACGCCTGCAGCATGCGTACTCCTTCGAGTTGCGATGCAAAAACGCTGGACCGATGATTCAGCTCACCGTCAAACCACGCCCGCCGCAACGTCCGGCGGTACCGGTGCGACCCGCTCCGCATGCGCGGCGCTCAACGTATTGCTGAGCGTGCCGATTCCGTCGATCGTAATCGACACGGTCGCGCCATCCTTGATCGATCCGACGCCGACTGACGTACCGCACGCGATCACATCGCCGGGTTCGAGCGTGAGATCCTGCGAGATCAGACTCACCTGCTGCTCGGGCGAGAAAACCATATCGGCAAGCGGATAGTTCTGCCGTTCGACGTCGTCGAGTTTCGTCACGAGATGCGCCTGCTGCCACGCGAATCCGGAGACGATCGCCGGCCCGATACAACAGAACGTATCGAAGCCTTTCGCGCGGCACCATTGCGGAAAATGCGGATTCTCGTTCAGCAGATCCGCTGCGGTCACGTCATTGACGAGCGTGTAGCCGAAGATTGCGTCGGCGGCCTCCTCCACACTGGCGTCGCGGCAACGCCGGCCGATCACGATGCCCAGCTCGCCTTCGTAGGCGATCTTGCCGGCGTAACTTAGGGGCCGCCGGATCGGCTCACCCGCCCCGATCACCGAAGCCGCCGGTTTCAGCAGAAAAAGCGGATGCGTGGGCACGGGTTTGTCGAGCTTCGCCGCCAGCGCGTGAAAGTTGTTCCATAGCGCGATGACCTTGCCGGGCGCGCACGGCGCGAGCGGCGTCAGCGCGCGCGTTGACAATACCGCGCCGGTCGGCACCGGTTGCTCGAGACTTTCGTACTCGTGCAGATAACCACCTTCGACACGGCCGAACACGATGCCGCCGTCGTTCGACATGAACCGCATCCACGTATCCATACCTCGCTCCTTGAGCGTTCCGGGACAAGCCTGGGTTGACTGACTTCGACTCCCGCGCCTTCAGATCGCGCCGGCCGTGCGCAACGCGCTGATCTGCTCCGGCGAATAGCCGAGTTCGGCCATCACCTCGTCGGTATGTTCGCCCAGCAGTGGCGAACGTTTGACCTCGGTCGGACTGTCGGACAGCTTGATAGGATTGCCAACGGTCAGATACTTGCCGCGCGTCGGATGATCCACTTCGACAATCGTGCCGGTTTTGCGCAACGACGGCTCCTCGGCGATTTCCTTCATCGACAGGATCGGCCCGCACGGGATGTCGTATTCGTTGAGGATCTGCATGGCCTCGAATTTCGTCTTGGTCATGGTCCAGCGCTCGATCTCGGCAAAGATCTCTTTCAGGTGCGGCAGACGCGCCGCAGGCGTCGCATAGTCCGGATGGGTCGCCCACTCTTCCTTGCCGATCACGTTGCAGATCTTCGCCCACACCGGCGCTTGCGTGATGAAGTAGATGTACGCATTCGGGTCCGTTTCCCAGCCCTTGCACTTCAGAATCCAGCCCGGCTGACCGCCACCCGACGCATTGCCCGCACGCGGCACCGCTTCCCCGAACGACCCGTTCGGATATTGCGGATACTCTTTCATGACGCCGGTGCGATCGAGCCGCTGCTGATCGCGCAGCTTCACGCGGCACAGGTTGAGTACACCGTCCTGCATCGCGGCGAGCACGCGCTGACCGCGACCGGTTTGAGTGCGCTGATACAACGCCGTGACGATACCGAGCGCCAGATGCAAACCCGTACCGCTGTCGCCGATCTGCGCGCCGGTCACGACCGGCGGCCCGTCGTCGAAGCCGGTGGTCGACGCCGCACCGCCCGCACACTGCGCGACGTTCTCGTAGACCTTGCAGTCCTCATACGGTCCAGGACCGAAGCCCTTTACCGACGCGACGATCATGCGCGGATTCAGTTCCTGGATCCGCTCCCACGTGAAGCCCATGCGATCCAGCGCGCCCGGCGCGAAGTTCTCGACCAGCACGTCGCATTTCTGGATCAGCGCTTCGAGCACCAGTTTGCCTTCAGGGTTCTTCGTATCGATCGTGACCGAACGCTTGTTGTGATTGAGCATCGTGAAATACAGGCTGTCCACGTCGGGAATATCGCGCAACTGCTCGCGCGTGATGTCGCCTGCGCCGGCCCGCTCCACCTTGATCACATCCGCGCCGAACCATGCCAGCAATTGCGTGCAGGTCGGTCCCGATTGCACATGCGTGAAATCGAGAATGCGTACACCGTCGAGTGCTTTGCCCATGTCATGTCTCCAGAAGGCCTTGCGATTTACTTGTACATGGTCTGGTTCTTCGTGCCCGGCGCGTACTCGCGCGGGGCGACCCAGACATTGACGACCGCCGAACGGCCGGTACGATGATTCGCTTCGCGAGCGCGCTGCCACGCGCCGGCGATCTGCGCGGGATCGCGCACTTTCTCGCCTTGGCCGCCGCGCATGTCGGCGAACCGGTGTCCGCCCGCGATGACACCAGCACTGCGCGTCTTCTGCCTGAGCGTGTCGTCGGTCGTCGTGCTGCCCATCGTCGGGTTCAGCGATGAAACACCTGCAGACATGGTGGTCTCCTGTGTCTTTGCTCTAGCGCTTAGGCCGTCTGCGCCCTGTCACATACGGTATGTGATATATCACATTCGATCAAGGCCAATTTCGAGATGCGTGTGCGTCGGAACACTTGCTGTAGCGGCTTGCTGGTCAAGGCTTTGCAGCGAAAAGGCGGTAGCAGCGTCTGGCACCGCTCGGGAAAATACTGACTCGACACATTGCTGACTCGAAATGTTGATATATCACATACCATATTTCTTACGCCGTCAACCATGGGTTATCCCTGTGCCCCGAGCAGTGCACAAACAAAAAAGGCCTGCGGTGTTTGCACACCGCAGGCCTTGTCGTCGACAACGCCGGTCAACCGCTCACGCCATCAATCCAGAAAATCGCAATTCGCCTCGACGAACGCCGCGAGATCCAGCGAGTGCTGACGCACGAGCCGCTCGGCCAGCTCGGTATCGCGTTGTTCCAGCGCCTCGATGATCCGCAGATGATCGACGATCGAGCGCGACGCGCGGTCGCTCTGCGAAATCGTCATGCGACGGATCGCCCGCACGTGGATGAAGATGTTCTTGATTGTGTCCAGAATGATCTGCGACTTCGACAACTCGACGATCGCCTGGTGAAACGCGATGTTGGCGTCGGAATACTCGGCGATATGCTCGGCCGGCGTCGCGTCGCGGAAATTGTCGAACATATGACGCAAACGGGCGATTTCCTTGTCCGTGGCGTGCAGCGTGGCAAGTCGCGCCGCCATGCTTTCGAGCGCCGCCCACATCTGGATCATCTCGACGATTTCGCGCTTGCTCTTGCGCACGATATAAATACCGCGCCGCGGCACCATGCGCAGAAAGCCTTCCTGCTCGAGTAGTGTCATCGCTTCGCGCACCGGCGTGCGGCTCACGCCGAGCGATTCGCTCAGCACGCGTTCGTCGAGGCGGATTTCTTCGCGATTCTGGTATATATCCGCGTCGGCGATCGCCTGGCGCAGCATCGCGTACGCCTGATCACGCAAGCTCGCGCTCGCGCCAATCGGCTGCAACGACAAGGTCAGCGGTGTTGCCACTGTTTCAGTTCGAAGTTCTGACGACATTCATCGCCTCGGATTGAACATGCGCGCGATACGACGTCGCCTCGCGTGGTTGCTCGCCCAAGCCGATGAACCGGCCATGTTGCGATGCAAGCTGCGCGACCGATTGCGGAATCCAGTCGGTCAACAGAACGGTGGCGGAGGCGCCCAAACCCACAACAGCAAGGGCGAGCAGCAGAAGAGAGACAAATTCCATTTGTAACTCCAAACGATTGAGTGAACGAATGACTCAATCATATGCTGCATCGCCGCATTTTTCAATATTCGGTATGTAGTATATCAGGATATGTTGTTTTCACGTAACGCTCGTATTCCTCACGTTAGCACGCGCCAACCTGGCCGGTTTGCCGGCTGGCCGCTTCGATCCAGGCACGATCCTGC
The DNA here is from genome assembly GCF_003634845.1 of Paraburkholderia sp. RAU2J. NCBI lineage: Bacteria > Pseudomonadati > Pseudomonadota > Betaproteobacteria > Burkholderiales > Burkholderiaceae > Paraburkholderia > Paraburkholderia sp. RAU2J. The sequence continues at coordinate 972,879 of NZ_RBXG01000002.1, read as the reverse complement.
GCCAACGCTCGGTGTAAACGCGCAGTTTCACCCCCTGCGCGGATTGTGAGATCCGCTTCGCATCATTAACCTTCCGGACATTCTGAGCGGATCGGCGGCGGCCGTGCCGCCCCCGCCCGATCGCACCCAGCAACCCGAGCATTTCAAGGAGACAACGACAATGAGCACCACCCTCCCGACAGCCGCGATGGCCGACCACCAGCTAGCACGCACCCAGGCGCGCAAGGCGGCGCTCGGCAGTTTCGTCGGCGCCGTGGTCGACTGGTACGACTTTCTGCTGTACGGCATCGTCGCGGCGCTGGTGTTCAACGCCGAATTCTTCCCAAAAGTCAGCCCGGCGATGGGCACGCTCGCGACGTTCGCGACCTTCGGCGTCGGCTTCCTGTTCCGTCCGCTCGGCGGCTTCGTGTTCGGCCACTACGGCGACCGCCTCGGCCGCAAGCGCATGCTGGTCCTCCCGGTGATGATGATGGGTCTGTCGACCGCGGCAATCGGGCTGCTGCCGGCCTTTTCGGTGATCGGCTGGTGGGCGCCCGTGCTGCTCGTGAGCTTGCGCGCGATTCAGGGCTTCGCGGTCGGCGGCGAATGGGGCGGCGCGGCGTTGATGGCAGTCGAAAGCGCGCCGGAAAAGAAGAAGGCGTTCTACAGCAGCGGCGTGCGGGTCGGCTATGGCGTGGGCCTCGTGCTGTCGACCGGCCTCGTGGCGCTGATCAGCCGTTCGATGGACAACGCGTCGTTCCTGAGCTGGGGCTGGCGTTTGCCGTTTCTCTTCAGCGTGGTGCTCGTGCTGATCGCGCTGTGGATCCGCTCGAGCATGGAAGAGTCGAAGGAGTTCGTCGAAAAAGTGGGTGAGCGCGGCGAGCGCCGCGCTCGGCTGCCGATCGTCGAAGCGCTGCTGCGGCATCCGAAAGCGTTCCTGCTGATCATCGCGCTGCGTCTTGCCGAGCTGTTCACGATGTACATCGTGACGGCGTTCGCACTGAACTACTCGACGGCGAATCTGCACATGCCGCGCGAATTCTTCCTGACGATCGGCCTGTTGGTCGGCGCGGTGAGCTGCGTGACGATTCCGTGCTTTGCGTTGCTGGCGGACCGCTTCGGCCGCCGCCGCGTGTACATCATCGGCGCGCTGGTCGGCATGTTCAGCGCGGTGCCGTTCTTCCTCGCGCTCGACGCGCGCTCGACGGTGTGGATCGTAGTCTTCGCGGTGATGCTCGCGAACATTGCGCACGACATGGTGGTGAGCGTGCAGCAACCGATGTTCACCGAACTGTTCGGCACCGAGTACCGCTATAGCGGCGCGGGTGTCGGGTATCAGGTGGCGAGCGTGGTCGGCGGCGGCTTCACGCCGTTCATCGCGGTGGCGCTGGTCAGCTTCGCTGGCGGCTCGTGGCATCCGGTGGCCGCGTATCTGGCGACCGGCTGCCTGATCTCCGTGCTCGTGGCGGCCAGAATGAAGACGGGGCGCGGCGTCGCCTGACAGCCGGCAATCCGTAATCGCCCGGAAACAACGGGCCGGCATGGCGCAGCTGCCACCGCCGGCCCGTTTGCTTTTGCGCCCGCAGCCACCGTTTCGCGGCACCCTGCCGCGCATCAACAGGTTGCCGTCGCATTCACCAGGATAATGCCTTATGTCTTGGCACCTCATATTGCAAAGGCCAACGTCGCACCCTATCGTTCGGCAAAGCAAAATTCCTCATGAATTTGGCCGAGTCACATGAAAATAAATTGCATATATCGATGACGCGAGAGTCCGCAACCTTTACACTGCGCCGCCTCAAGCATTGTGCATGAAACGCCGATAACAAAGCTTTCCTCACCGGAGACCGACGATGAGCAGCATTACCGAGCCAGGCGGCCAGCCAGGCTCCGCCCCATTCTTTTCGAAACAGGCCACCATCGCGAAGCCGGGTTTTTCGCGCTGGATGGTTCCGCCCGCCGCCCTTGCCGTGCATCTGTGTATCGGCCAGGCGTATGCGTTCTCCGTGTTCAACGGCCCGCTGACCAAAGTCATCGGCATTACGCAATCGGCCGCCGATGACTGGTCGCTGACCGCGCTCGGCTGGATCTTTTCGCTGGCGATCGTGTTCCTCGGCTTGTCGGCGGCCTTCGCCGGCAAATGGCTCGAACACGTCGGCCCACGCCGCACGATGTTTACCGCCGCGTGCTGCTTCGGCGGCGGCTTCCTCGTCTCCGCACTCGGCGTGTACCTGCATCAGATCGCGCTGTTGTATCTCGGCTATGGCGTGATCGGCGGAATCGGGCTCGGGCTCGGTTATGTGTCGCCGGTATCGACGCTGATCCGCTGGTTCCCGGACCGCCGCGGCATGGCGACCGGCATGGCGATCATGGGCTTCGGCGGCGGCGCGATGATCGCCGCGCCGCTGTCGGTGGCGTTGATGAACCACTTCCGCAGCGCGACCAGCGTCGGCGTGGCCGAGACCTTCGTCGTGCTCGGCATCGCGTACTTCATCTCTATGTCGATCGGCGCACTCGCGATCCGCGTGCCGGCCCCCGACTGGAAACCGGCCGGCTGGACGCCGCCCGCGACGAATCAGAACAAGATGATTTCGCGCAACCACGTGCACATCGACCAGGCATTGAAGACGCCGCAGTTCTATCTGATCTGGCTGGTGCTGTTCCTCAACGTGACGGCGGGCATCGGCATTCTCGGTCAGGCCTCGGTGATGATCCAGGAAAGCTTCAAGAACACGGTGACGGCCGCTGCGGCAGCCGGCTTCGTCGGCCTTTTGTCGCTGTTCAACATGGGCGGCCGTTTCGTGTGGGCCTCGGCATCGGACTGGATCGGCCGCAAGAACACCTACTTCATCTTCTTCGTGCTCGGCGCGGTGCTGTACTACCTCGTGCCGGGTTTCGCGGCTTCCGGCCAGATCGCACTGTTCGTGCTCGCCTACTGCGTGATCCTGTCGATGTACGGCGGCGGTTTCGCGACGGTGCCCGCGTACCTCGCGGACATGTTCGGCACGGCCTTCGTCGGCGGCATTCACGGCCGCCTGCTGACGGCGTGGGCCGCCGCCGGCGTTGCCGGTCCGGTGCTGGTGAACTACATCCGCGCGTATGAAGTCGCGAATGGCGTCGCGAAAGCCGATGCCTACACAATGACCGTTCATATCATGGTCGTGCTGCTGGTGATCGGCTTTGTCTGCAACCTGCTGGTCAAGCGTGTGGACGACAAGCACCACATGACCGACGCACAACTCGCCAAGGGCGCTTAAGGAGATCCGCATGTCGACCGCTCACACTCAAACCGTACCTCAGACCAGCAAGGCGAAACTCGCCATCTTCTGGCTGTACGTGACGCTGCCGCTGGCATGGGGCGTGGTCAATACGATCTCGCAGGCGATGAAGCTGTTCAAGTAGCACCCTGGCGGCACCCCGGCCGCTCAGGCGACGGGGTGCCAGCGAAGCGCGTGAATGGGCGCATCGCGGCGCCCCGCCATGCGCCCATTCACGTCGCTGCATATCGACACGCGCCGCCGAGGCGCGCTGCAAGTCCTCCCCTTACCACTGGTACGATGCGCCGGCGCCGACTGTCGTTGTAGCCGAACTGACGCCCGCGCCGACTTTCACCTTCAGATTCGACGTGACGCGCGCGGACAAGGCCACCGCCACCGCCTGATATCCCTTATAGCCAGCCGTCGCGACACCCAGCGCGAGGTTCTTCGTTGCATCGACCTCCGGAACCATGGTCAGCGCGATAGCCGACGCGGTGCCTGAATACGCATTGCGCGCGACCTCGTTCATGCCGCCCTGGAACTGCTGCATGTTCACGGCGTCGGCAGGCGCCTGGCCCGCCGCGACGTTGGTGATGCGGCGCTCGTTGCCGGCCGAGCCCACCGACACCGTGCCCGTCTGATCGGCCACCGAGCCCTCGCCGATCGCCACCGAGTTTGGCGCCGATGCCTTCGCGCCGCCGCCGATCGCGACTGACCCATTGCCGATCGCCTGCGCCGCATTGCCGGAACTGTTGACGGATACGTACGTGTCGCCAGTGGTTTGAATATTGTTGATGACCTGATTGAGGCTGCCGAGTTGCTGGTTCGTGCTCCAGAGTTGCGCGCCGGTCACGGCGTCGCTGCTGGTGGCCGATAGTTCGCCATCCTTCAGATTGGTCAACTGCACCTTCGGCGCATTGGCGGCTGTGCCGCCGAGCGTGAGCTTGTCGTGGGCCGAGCTGTCGTACTGAACCGCATTCGCGACCGCACCGTTGAGGTTGACGAGGGTGCTCTGCAAACCGGCGATATCCGTGCTGTTCTGCGTCACGCGGCCATCGAGATTGGTCAGCGCGCTGCCGACATTGTTCACGACCGTACCGCCCACCTTATATGACGGCGCGGTCATCGTGCCGTCCGGATTGGCCGTCGCCCCGCCGCCGAGCGCCACCGCCGTGCTCGCCGCCTGCGAATACAGTTGCGCACCGTTGACCGCATCGGTGCTCGACGGACCGACCGCACCCGCCGCGACGCCGGTGACGACCCGGTTGCCCGCCGTGCCGGCCATGTTGATCAGCGAACCATCGGTCGCCGCGCCGACGTTGATCACGCGGGTCGCCGCATCTTGCGTGACCATGCCGATGCCGCCCGTCGCCATGTTCTGCTGCAACGTGGCGAGTCCGCTGTCGAGCGAGCCGAGCGCGTCGCCGACGTTGGCCTGTGTGCCGCCCTGCACGTGATACGTGGGGCCGCTCACCGATCCGTCCGCGTTGATCTGCGCGCCGCCGCCCAACGCGGCCACCATCGGTCTGAGCTGGCCGAGATTGACCGCCGACGAATCCGCCGTGCCCGCCGCAATGCCGGTCAGTTCGCGCGCGCCGGCCGTGCCGGTGAAATCGACGCGGGCGCCGTCCGTGTCTTTGGCCACGCTGAGGTCGCGCGACGCCTGATCCTGCTGGACGAGACCGATCTCGCCGTTCGTGATCTGGTTCGTGATGTTGCTCACATCCCCTTCGATCGTCGTGGTGCGCTGGTCGAGGTTCGTGATGCTGCCGGTGTTCTGCGCGACGGCTTCATTCGTGCTGAACAGCTGCGCGCCGTTGACGGCGTCCGCGCTATCGGCGGCGAGATTGGCTGCGCGCACGTTGGTGAGCTGGACCGGCACGGGCAGGTTGCCCAACGTGACCTTGTCATGCGCCGCCGAGTCGTACTGGAGCGCATCGGCGCCCGCGCCCACACTTGTCGCGACGGCTGCCGCGAGCGCCGCGCCGACGTCGCCATACGTGGTTCCACCGATGCTGTAGACCGGCTTCTGGATCGTGCCGTCCGGATTGACCGTTGCGCCGCCTCCGAGCGACTCGACGACCGGACCGAGCTGCCCGAGATTGACCGCGGAGCCCGCCGTCGTCCCCGCCGCGACGCCGAGCAGCTCGCGCGGGCCGCTCTTGCCCGTGAAGTCGACATGCACGCCGTCCGTGTCCTTCGCGACGCTCAGATCGCGCGAGACCGGATCCTGCCGGAGCAGGCCCAAGGTGCCGTCGGCGATATTGCTGACGTTGTTGGTGATGTTGGTAATGGCCGTCGAATTTTGCGTGACCGCCTGATCGACGCCATACAACTGCGCGCCGGTCACGGCATCGGAACTGTCGGCGCTGAGCGTGCCGTCCGCGATATGGGTGAGCTTGACGGCCGTGTCCCGATTGCCGAGCGTCGCGATGTCGTGCGCCGCCGTGTCGTAGCGCAAGGCGTCGGCGCTCGCGCTCACGCCGTCCGACGCGGCCGCGGCCAGTGCCGCGCCAACGTCGTGATAAGTCGCGCCGCCCAGCGTGTAGGACGGCGCGAGCACCGCACCGTTCGAGTCGATCGACGCGCCGCCGCCGAGCGCTGCAGCCACGCCGGCGAGCTGGCCGACGTTGACCGCGTCGGTGGCTTGGGTGCCGGCCGCGAGATAGCCGATCTGCCGGTTCAGCGTACTGTTGCCCACCGAGACCACGTTCGCCCGATCCGCCATCGAGCCGGCGCCCAACGCCACCGCACCCGCCGCGGTGGCCGTGGCGCCGGAGCCCATGGCCAGCCCGTTCGGCGCCGTCTGCTGGACGAACGAGTTATAGCCGATCGCCACCGCGCCGGCCGACGTCGCGCTCGCGAGCCCGCCGATCGACGCGCTGTTGAGCCCGCTCGAACGGGCGTTGTAGCCGAGCGCGATGGAGTTGTCCGACAGTGCGCCGACCGTCGCTCCCGCGCCGACGACCGTCGAATTCACCGACAGCGCGCCCGCTGAGGAGCCTACCGCGGTCGAGCCGTCGCTCCCGGCCGCCGAGCCCCCGCCGACGGCCAGCGCATTGATGCCGGTTGCCGCGGCCACGGGACCGATCGCCATCGCGTTCAGCGCGTTCGATGCGCTGGTGCTGCTCCCCTGAACGACATTGGGGCTCACGGAGATGTAATCGGTCACCGGCGTGGGGGTCGCCGCCGCCAGCATCATGATCGGCTGACTTGCTGCGCTCCCGCCCACGTCCGCCGGCGTGCCGGCGAACACGCTGGCGTTGCTGATCGCGGCAACGGTTTCCGGGGACATCGCCGCGTCATTGGCAGCCGGGCTGGCCGGGCTGGCCACTTGCGTCGTCGACGCCTGCGCGAGGTTGATGCAACTCTGCGTCTGCGGCGTGCAATCGTCGGCGCGGGCCGCCTGCGACAACGTCAGCGCGCCCAACAGACCGGCACAGGCAGCCGTCAGCGCCCGGCACACCGAGACGCCGGACGCGCCTCGCCGCCTGGCCACCTCGGAGGCGGCGACATAGGTGCGGGTGGTTCTGTTCCATACGATTTGATATGTCTTGTTCAACATGGCTCCCAATCTTTTTATCGAGACTCACTCGCCAAGATTTTTCTTACGCCATCCTAAGCAATGAGCCTGAACACGCCATGACTCAGGAATGCAGCGCGCTTCCACTTGGCCGGCAAAAGCGAAGTGGTCAGTGTCTTCGACAGAATCGGATTGGGAAATACGACTACTCTTAAAAGAGAATTTTTTAGCTCAATTAAGAAAAACGGCATAGCGGTACTAGGATGAAAGCTGCCAAATTTCTTAATTTGAGCTTTGTGTTCTTAGGTCGCTTTAGGATGCGCTCTGAATTCGTCTCAGAGTAAAAAGACGGACATAGGTCATCGGACCCGGCACAGGGCAACGGAAGGAAAAGCGCCAGCGACCGCTTCAGGCACCCGCCGCCTGCAAGCGCATCGGAAAGGTGATCTCGAAAATGGTCCCCTCGCCTTCCCGCGAATCGAAACGAATGTCGCCCTCGAGCACCCGGCACAATTCCTTGACGATCGCGAGACCCAGGCCGACGCCCGGAATGTCGTCGTCGGTGGCGCGCTCGAATTCCTTGAACACGCGCTCCCGATCGGACGCGCCGATTCCCACGCCGGTATCCGACACACGCAGACGCCAGTGCTCGCCCTGCGTGGCGATCATCGTCAATTCGATCTGCCCGGCCTTCGTGTATTTCGCCGCGTTGGTCAGCAGGTTGAGCGCGATCTGCTTGAGCTTCAGACGGTTGGACACGACCTGGTCCAGCGTGCCGTCGAACGCGCTCTGAAGGCGCAGCCCTTTCGCTTCGATCACGGGCGCGCACGCGCTCACCAGTTCGTCGAACAGTTCGCGCAGCGCGAAACGCTCCAGCACCAGCGGACTGCTGTCGCCGAGGACGACCGAGTATTCGACCAGTTCATCCACGAGCGCTTTCATGTCGGCGGCCTGGCGGTTCGCCAGCGCAAGCGCCGCGTCGATCCTGGATGGCGCGCGGCTGATCAGTTGCAGCGCCATCGAAAACACATTGAGGAAGTTGCGCAGATCGTGCACGACGCTGCGCGTGATCTGCATGCGCGACTCGTGCAGATCGCCGACCAGCCGCTGCTTGAGCGTCAGTTCGTGATTCGCGCGTTCGAGCCGGCCGGTGTAGTCGTCGATCTTCCGGTCGCGCTCGCTGACGACTTCACGGATCGACGTCAGCGTGACGAAGCTGACGGCTTCGTCGATGAAATGCCGCGCGCGCTCCTCGTGACGCCGCGTGAAAGACGGCCGCGCTTCGCTGAATTCGACGATCGCGCCCGCCAGCATCTGCCGGAACAGATCGAGCTCGCGCACCAGTTCGTCGATCCGGTAGCCCTGCTTCCAGCGCGTTTTGCCGTGCAGGCGTGCGTCGCGCTCGATTGCATCCTCCACGTGGTCGAGGTCCTGGTTCTCCAGCACGCTGCAGATTTCGTCGAGGATGTTGGGGATGTGATCGGCCAGTTGCTCGTAGGTCAGCCGGTCGGATTCGGTCAGGTCGGCATCGCGAAAGACGGCCTTCATCCAGCGTTCGGTCAAATCGACCTGTTGCGAGCGCAACTGGGCGGCGAAGGCAGTCAACGGGGGTACGTGCGAGTCTGTCATCTAGGAGACCTGGTGCCGCAGCGCGGCGAAAAATAGGTGTGCCGCTCGCTGCGCAACGCGACCGCAGGGGCTGCAAACCGCGCTCGCGAGGCAGATCGTGAGCGCTCGGCCGGCCGCTCCCGCGCCTCCAGTATGCGCGATCTGGCGAACAAAAATTAACCAGGGTTTAAGATGGATCGACCGCGCGCCCGTTTCAGATCTTCTCGAACAGCACTTCCTGCGCCCCTTCCCACAGCACCTTGGTGCCGAGTTCGCGCAGTTTGTCGCGGCCTTCGACGATAGTCAGGAAGTGATTGCCCGCCAGCTGCCCCAGCTTGCTCGCGAAGCAGCACGAACCGTACGCGAGGATGATCTCGGTCTCGCTGTAGCCGCCCGGGTAGAACAGGATGTCGCCGACCGACGGGTGGCTCGTGTGGTTCTCGAAGCCCACCGCCACGCCGTCGTTCTCCAGCTTGAAATCACCGAGCGGAACCCAACAGCCTTCGCCGCTCCAGCGCACGTGAATGATCTTCTGGCGATACGGCAGCAGCTTGAGGAACGCGGCCACCGTGTGCGGCGCATCAGGATGGGTTTCGGCGATGAACTCATGGCCGCAGGAGGTGATTCGGAGTCGGGTCATCGCAAGGTATCCGTTGTGAGGGGTTGAACCGGGAGGGTTGGCTGGCGAGGCCGAGCGCGCTCCATTCTGTCGTCCGGTGCAAGGCTTCGACAGATACAGTTGCTTGCGCACCGGTCAGGCCAGTTAGACCTGCAACTGCCACGCCTCGGCCAGCGCGTGGGAAATGCGCACGGCATGGTCATGCCAGGTCTCGCCAGCGTGTCGCCACGAAAGTTCGTAGTTTGCAAGCCACGCAATGCGAAGCACACTGCGCATTGCGCGTGATTCCCTCCAGAGGCTTGGTTCGCATGAACCTCGCTAACGCCTCGCGATGAATCCGCGCGGCTGGCCGTGGGTCGTAGGGCAGCACGTCGTCACCAGCGCGGCGCCGCACGATGAAACCGGTGCAGCGGCGGCAACGGCCAGCGCCGCAGACGAGACATATGACGAGATAAACGCGTCGCGGGCGCCGAACGCGGCCAGGCTTGCCGCCGCCGTCCACCGCCAATGGCCGCCTCAACCCGAGCGGCCGCCTCGCTGAGCGCCGGCCGCGTCCCGCCGCGCTATCCCGCGGTATCTGTACTCAGCCGCGCAGCCGGTAGCCGAGCGGCGTCACGCCATAGCCACGCTTGAACTGCACGGAGAAATGACTGGCGCTCTCGAAACCAACCGCAATCGCAATCTGCAACACGGTCTGATCGGTAGCGCGCAGCTGCCGCGCCGCTTCCTCGAGCCGCAAGCGCGTGACGTACTGATGGGGCGTCTCGCCGGCCTCGCGGCGAAACACTCGCGCAAAATGAAAACTGCTTAGCCCGGCCTGCCCGGCCAGTTCGCCGATGCTCAGATCGGAGGCCAGATTGGCGCGAATGTAGTCGGTCACGCGGCGAATCCGGCGCGGCACCAGCCGTTCGGGCTGTGCCGGCAGCCGGCCGGGAGCGGGACGGCCGCGCGAATAATGCTGCAACAGATGCGCGGCGAGCGCGTGAGCCAGCGCGTCGACGTAGAGACGCGAGTCGGACGGATCGGCGGCAGCGCGATGCAACGCGCCGAGCATCGTGGCGATCAACGGATCGTGAAAACGCATCGCGTCGCCGAGCGACAGTTCGCGCGAGCCGCCGAGTTCCAGCTGTTCGGCGACGCTGTCGATGAGGCCACGCTCGATGTGCAAGTGCACGGTGGACAGCGGCTCGTCGCCGATCGAGCGCCAGCGCCACGAGATCGGCGAGGACGGCACGAACCAGACGTCGCCCACGCGCATGTCGGCGCGCTCCCAGCGTCCGTTCAGATTGCGTTCGAGATGCTCGGCGCCGCTCGCGAGCGTCATCAGCGTGAGGTCCTGCAGGCCCGGCGCTTCGAGCAGTTCCTGCTCGACCGGTTCGAGATAGGAGCGCAAGACGAGGTGACGCCACGGCCGGTCCACGCTCGACACCAGTCTCTGGCCAGCCATGTAGCGGTCGTAGGCGAGCGTCGTTGTCAGCTTCGGAATTCGTGCCATCACATCCATTCCCAAGGAGGTGCCGTATGCAAGGAGAAAGCCCGCCATACCCGCGTTGCCGGTCCGCTGTCAGCGCAAGAGTCAGCGCAAGATCGCGAAAATGATAGCAAGGAACCGGCTACCGTAATTTCTGGAAATAGCTAATCATTCAGGTTGTCGTCTTTCACGCGTTTCGAACGCCGGAGCTACCGTTTCATGGAACACGAATGCGATACGCTGCCGCACTGGCTGGCCGGCCCGCCGCAAGGTGAAGCCGGGCAGGCGTCGGCAGCATACAAGTCAGCGGCTTCCGCACACCCGGCCTACCCGGCCGCCGCGCGGCAAGCCGTGAAATCAGTCCACGCGGCTGAAGCATCGAGAGCATCGTCCCGCGCCGCCAACGCTGCGGCGCCCAATGGCTTTCTCACCCTCTTCACCGAGGAGGAGATCGGCACGCCCCTGCCCGCCGCGCGGCGAGCCGCGCCGTTCATCAGTCCGCTGGGGCGGTTCGGCAGTGCGCAGGACCGCATCGAATTCGTGCGGCGGCGCATCAGGCAGCTTGGCTTCGACTCGTTCAGCTATACGGCCACGCGCACGTCGTCGCATCACAAGACGATGTTCGCGCTGACCAGCTACGAGTCGCAGACCTGGCTCACACGCTACTTCCGCGAGCGCTACTTCGAGCTGGACCCGCGCGTCGCGCTCGCGTCGCCGACCGGCCTGCCGTTTCTATGGAACACCGTCGACATGCGCGCCGATCTGCCGCGCGCGCAAATGCGCAGCGAGCGCCTGGCCGGGCTGATCGACATGCTGGAGGCGACCGGCCGCAAGAGCGGGATTCTCACGCAGATGCCGCTGCCCGAGCCGGAGCTGAGCGCGAGCCTGTGCTTCAACTCGGAGGTCGGCAACCCGCGCTGGATGACCGAATCGATCGTCGCCGAAACGTTGATGTTCGCGCACTCGATTCACGAGTTCATCTGGACGCATGCGAAGACCGTGATCGGCATTGCGCCCGCGCAACAGCAGCGCGTCGCGTTGAGCGAGTTGCAGCACGCGGTGCTGAAGGCGGTGGTGCAGGGTCAGCGGGATAAGGAAATCGCCTATTTCCTCGGATTGTCGCCGCATAACGTCGACTATCACCTGCGCCGGTTGCGGCAGTTGTTCAACGTGCGTAATCGCGTGCAGTTGATCAACGTCGCGCAGGCGTATGTGTCTTAGAGGCTGTTGCGAAATTAGTTAAACACCGGTTTGAGACGCGTCCAGCAAATCAAGGCACAAGCGAGAGACAGGAAGGCCTCGTGAACATGAGCATGGCGTTCGTAGCGAATCTTCAGGCGTCGAAACGAGTGAAGCCATGCAATCGAACGCTCGACTGGCCAACGCGTTTTGCCCAGACCACTGCCGTGAGGCGAACCGATTTTTGCGAGCACCGGCGTGATGCCGCGTTCCCGCAAGCGCTGCCGATGAGGCTCGGAACTGTAGCCTCGGTCGCCCTGAACGATTTGTGGTTTATGCAGGGGACGCCCCCGCTTGCCCCGAATGTGCGGAATGGCCTCGACCAACGAATCAAGCTGGGTAATGTCGTGGCGGTTTGCGCCGGTCAGGATGACCGCGAGCGGGATGCCTTGCGCGTCGACGATGAGGTGGTGTTTGCTCCCGAGCTTGCGCCGGTCCGTGGGATTCGGGCCGGTTTTTTTCCCGCCAGCACGGCACGAATCGATGAGCTGTCCACGAGCGCTCGGGACAAATCGATTTCGCCACGACGACGCAATTCGGCCAGCAGCGTTTCGTGGATGCGTTGCCAGACGCCTGCTTCCTGCCATGCGACGAGCCGTCGCCAGCAGGCAGTGCCTGAGCCGCACCCCATCTCCTGCGGCAGCAGATTCCACGCGATGCCTGAGCGTAGTACGAACACGATGCCCGTCAGCACAGCGCGGTCGGGTGTCGGCTTGCGCCCCGCATATTGTCGATTGCGAGGTGCTCGCGCAGGCAGAAGTGGTTCGATAAGTGACCACAGTTCGTCGTCTATGAGTTCTTTAGGCATCGCTTCCTGTCAGGCAAAACAAGACAGAAAGTTAACACCAAGTCAGAAAAGTTAACAGACCAGAAAATTAATTTCGCAACAGCCTCTTAGTGGACTGCTAACGGCGTGGCGGCGAATGCCGCCACGCCGTTATCTCGTTCGGGCAGCAGGCGGCATGAGCCTCTCGCCTGCCCGTCCGCTGAACGCTCAGCGGACTTCCGGCTTACCGGTCGCCCACGTACCGATGATCTCCTCGATCGCGCGTGCCGCCGACAGCAACGCCGCCTCACCACGCACCTTGCCGACGATCTGTATCCCCACCGGCAGACCGCTCGCGCTCATCCCGCACGGAATCGCAATGACCGGCATGCCGGTGAGCGTCAACGCATAGGTGATCGCAAGCCAGTCGATGTAGGTGTCGACGCCGCGGGCTGCGCGCCTGCGCAAGAAACGAATGCACCACGCCGCAAAATGCCGACGGCGTGCGCAGCGATCCTGCCAGATCGGAACCCTGCGCGACCCAGGCGGTGCCCGACGCCAACGCGGCCGCCGCGCCGCCCGACGACCCGCCCGCCGAGCGCGACAGGTCCCACGGATTGCGCGTGATGCCGAACACGCTGTTGTACGTATGACCGGCCGAGCCGAACTCCGGCGTATTCGATTTCGCATAGACCACGCCGCCGTGCGCTTCGAGGAGCGTCACGCCGGCGTCGGAGCTAGCGGGAACCCGCTCGCGATAAACCAGCGAGCCGCGCGTGGTGCGCACGCCCGCGACATCGGTCAGATCCTTGATCGGCACCGGCAGGCCGCATAGCAGGCCGCGCTCGGCCACCGGCTTTTTCAGCAGCGCATCGGCATGTGCGTGCGCGCGCTCGAAACACAGCGTGGGCAGCGCATTGACCCGCGGCTCGACACGCGCCACCTGCGCAGCCAGCGTGTCGAGCAGATCATGCGGACTCACCGCTTCCTCGCGCAGCAACTCGACGACATCGCACGCGCTGCGCTCAATCAGACTCAAATCGACGGACATGGTGGCTATCGGCTCCGTGGTGGAAGTGCCGGCCAGTTTCGCACGCCACGTCGAATAGCGTCGATCAGCTCTTGAGCCGGTAGCCGGTCTTGAAGATCCAATGGACGATCACGAGGAACACCAGGAGAAACAGCACCGTCATGCCGAGGCTCAACTCGACGTTCACATCGGCGAGACCGAAGAAGCTCCAGCGAAAACCGCTGACCAGATAGACAATCGGATTGAACAGCGTCACGACGCGCCAGAACGGCGGCAGAATGTTGACCGAATAAAAGGTGCCGCCAAGGAAGGTCAGCGGCGTGACGATCAGCAACGGCACGATCTGCAGTTTCTCGAAGCCATCCGCCCATATGCCGATGATGAACCCAAGCAGACTGAACGTGACCGCCGTCAGCACCAGAAACAGCACCATCCATAACGGGTGCTGGATTTGCAACGGCACGAACAGTCCCGCGGTCGCGAGAATGATCAGGCCGAGCAGGATCGACTTGGTGGCCGCCGCGCCCACATAGCTCACGACGATCTCCAGATACGACACCGGCGCCGACAATAACTCGTAGATCGTGCCGGTAAAACGCGGGAAGTAAATCCCGAACGATGCGTTCGAAATGCTTTGCGACAACAGCGACAGCATGATCAGCCCCGGCACGATGAACGCGCCGTAACTGATGCCGTCCACTTCCTTGATGCGCGAGCCGATGGCCGAGCCGAACACGACAAAATAAAGCGAAGTCGAAATCACCGGCGCGATGATGCTTTGCATCAGCGTGCGCCAGGTGCGCGCCATCTCGAACTTGTAGATCGCGCGCATCGCGTAGATATTCATTGGTCACCTCGGAGCAGACTGACAAAGATGTCTTCGAGCGAACTCTGCGTGGTATGCAGGTCCTTGAAGCGGATGCCGGCGTCATCGAGCGCTTTGAGCAGCGCGATGATGTCGGTGCGGCCGCCCTCGCCTTCGTATGTGTAGATCAGTTCGTTGCCGTCTTTCGCGACCGCCAGCGCGTAACTGGCCAGCGACGCCGGCACGTGCGCGAGCGGGCGCTCCAGTTGCAGCGTCAGCTGCTTCTTGCCGAGCTTGCGCATCAGTTCCGTTTTCTCTTCGACCAGCATGATCTCGCCCGCGTTGATCACGCCGATGCGGTCGGCCATCTCCTCCGCTTCGTCGATGTAGTGCGTGGTGAGGATGATCGTCACGCCGCTTTCAGCGAGCGAGCGCACCAGCTTCCACATGTCGCGCCGCAACTCGACGTCCACGCCGGCGGTCGGTTCGTCGAGGAACAGCACGCGCGGTTCGTGCGAAAGCGCCTTGGCGATCAGCACGCGCCGCTTCATGCCGCCCGACAGCGTGATGATCTTGCTGTCACGCTTTTCCCATAGCGACAGGTCGCGCAACACCTTCTCGATGTAGGTGGGGTTCTTCGGCTTGCCAAACAGCCCGCGGCTAAACGAGACGGTCGCCCAGACGGTTTCGAACGAGTCGGTGGTCAACTCCTGCGGCACGAGGCCGATCAGCGAACGCGCGCCGCGATAGTCCGTCGCGATGTCGCGGCCGTCCACCGTTACACTGCCTTCGCTTGCGTTGACGATGCCGCAGATGATGCTGATGAGGGTCGTTTTGCCCGCGCCGTTCGGCCCGAGCAAGGCAAAAATTTCTCCGCGGTCGATGGCCAGGTTGATGTTTTTGAGTGCGTGAAAACCGCTGGCATAGGTTTTCGACAGATTCGTGACCGAGACGATTGGCTGCATGGATTCGAGGATGGCAGACACCGTGATGGGATTGGAAGGAGCGGTGCATATATTCGACCGCACCCGCAATGTAATGGAAAGTGCGAAAGCGTGCAGCGCGCCGGGTGGCGGCGTCGCACAAGCGTGTGGCCATGGTGGCGTTCCATGCCGTGCGACGAAGCAGCCTGGCGAGGCCGAGCCGCCACTTCGCTGCACTGCAAAATAGTTCGGGTTCCGTATTGATCTGGCGAGAGCGGTCCTGGATCGAGCGCTTCGCGCGGGCACGCGGCATGCGCGTAGCGCGGCCCAAAAAAGAATCGACCAGCGTGTCGCGGTTTGGTCTTTCGCACGCACACTGAGGCACACCGCTTGCGGCAGTTCATTCATGTAAGCGAGAACGCTTGCGTGATATCAACCCGATTCTCTGGAGGTAATCATGAAACCCATGACCAGGACGATTTTCGCTTCGGTGCTCGTGATGGCACTGTCGGGCGGCGCCTACGCGCAAGCGGGGGGCGGTGGCGGCGCGGGTGGCGGAGCGGGCGGCGGCGCAGGGGCCGGTGCAGGCGGCGGTAACGGCATGGGCGCCGGCGGCGGCACCACGGGCGGCGCGGGCGGGACTGCCACACCCGGCGTCGGCCCAGGCTCGATGAAGAACCCGAACAATTCGGGCTATGGCTCGCCGGGCGTGACCGGCACCGGCGGCGGAGTCGGCACCGGCACGGGTGCAACGCCCAATAGCCCGTCGACGAACCGCTCGAATAGTGACATGAACAACGGTATGAACCAGGGCACGCGCAGCGGCACCGGCACGAACGACATGAACAGTGGCGGCGGCACGATGCAGAAAAGCCAGTAAGCCATGGCCGAAGCGGTAGCGAGGCAGCGCAACCGCGTTGGTCACCCGCTCACTTCGAACAGGCGACGACGCCGATGGTGGCGCCGTCGCCTTTCTGTTTTCTGCGGCAAGCTTGCGGCGACCCGAGGGCATCGGGCCGACGTGTCAGCCTTTCAACCCAACGGCAGGTTTTGCAAAGCACTCTATCCGGCCGCAGCCTGCACGCCGCAACAGCCTGCAGCCCTCTCATCTCAAGGCACACTCGAAGCTGTCCGCAAGATTCACATTGCCTTTGCCGAGGTAGCGCGGAAACAGCGGATAGCGGCACAAAGGCCGTGAGCGTCCATTGGTCGCCGCGGCGATGTCGGTCGCCGTCAAGGTCTCGGGAGGCAACCCGCGTGTCACCCAATTGTCGAGCGCGCTCAGCAGATCCACCGACGGCACGAACACGCCGCTGCCGTGCTGAAAACCCGGCACCATGTACAGCCGCATGAAACCATCGACCTGCCCGGCGCCGAATCGATCGATCAGCGCCTCGCGATACGCGATCGTCTGATTTGGGCTGATGACTTCGTCGGCGAGGCCTTGCACGGTGATCAGCTTGCCGCCGCGCGCGATGTAGCGCGACAGGTCGGGGTTCATCGCGCCGATCGTCTGCGAGAGCGCAACAAGTTGCGCGCGATATTTTCCGGGCCGCTGCGGGTCGAATCCGAGCGGGTCGAAGTCCGCGTCCCGCGCCACGAAATAGCGGACAAAGCCGTCGCCCTGCGCGAACAGATAACCGTTGGCATAGAACGTCGGCACCGGCAAGCGCTCCGGCTGATGCGCGAGCCCGAGCAGCCCGGTCAGACGCGTGCCCTGAAAAACGTTGTAGCCGCGATAGCCCGTGACGTCCCACGCCAGCCGGTAGGGCAACGACAGGCCATCGCGCATCACCAGCAAGGTGGCGAGTTGCGCGTCCGTCAGGCATTCATCGGATGCGTGCGCGGACCGCGCGCAATGCAGCGAATCGACGATCTCCGCCTCATGCTCGCGACAGCCGGCGACATCGCTGACGATACCGTCCGCCGCGCCGTCGAGCCGGTCGCAGACGTCGAGCGTGCGTTGATAAACGCGTTCGAGCAAGGGCGGCGGAACGAAGCCGCCGGGCGTCGCGTACTCCGCGCGGCCGAGCTTCACGCCGAGCAGGCGCACGCCGGAGAAATTGAGCGCAGGCGAATTGGCGATCACGCCGTCGTAGTCGTCGGGAAAGCGCTGCAACACGGTGTAGCCTTCGCGCCCGCCGGTCGAACCGCCCGCAAAATACATGCGCTGCGGCGGCCGGTCGTAAGCGCGCGCGATCAACGCGAGCGCGACATCGTGGGTCTTCTTCAGATGCGCATAGCCGAAATTCGTCACCGCTTCATCGACGAGGCCGAACACCGCGAGCGACGAATCGCCGACATGCCCCGAGTCGTCGCCGAACGTCGCATAGCCTTGCGCGAGCGGCGCGCGATCCGGCGAAAACGGCATCACGCCGGTGCCGCTCACCACCACGCCGTTGTAGCCGCCGCCGCCGATCTGCAGCGCGCGGCCGTTCCAGCGGCGCGGCAGATTCAGATCGAAACGGATATCGGGCGTGCTCGCCTTGAGCCCCTTGATACGCCCGGTGATGCGGCAATACTCGCCGCCCTGCTGATTGCCGGGCGCGGTCGCGCGCACCATGGCCGCGGATTCGATCTGTGCGCCGGCAGTCGGCAACGCAATCAGTTCAGGAGACAGCACGGCGCCCGCGAATTCCGCGCAACGCATCGCGAGCGGCTCGCCGGAGGGCGAGGCACATACCGCTCGCGCCGCGAGCGAAAGCAGCGCGCCGGCGACGACCCCGACAGCCGTGCGCACATTCGCTCTGCGACGCCGACCGCGCCACCGCACCGTCATCCGTAACCTGCGCCATTGGCGGGCGCACCCGACTGCTGCCCTTTCCAGTCGCTCCAGCCGCGCGCGATCATCAGCACGGCGCCGATCGCGACGAGATCGCCGCCAAACCCGATCAACACGCCGCGAAAGCCATGAAACGTATGCGGCGTGGCGGTGTCGACGATCAACGACACCAGCGTGCCAGTGACGAAACACACGAGTCCGGTGCGCCCGACCGTCACCACCGCGGGCAGCCGCCGCGCGAGCCGCGCGATGCTGCCCGTGCGCACGAGCTGCGCGGCAAGCCAGGCGATGACGATGAAGTTGATCACACGATCCACGGAGAGGTTCTGTTTAAACGTGCCGGGCAACGGTTGCGTCAGCACGAAGAGTTTGACGATGGCGAACGCCAGCACCGCGACCACCGCGGCGCAGGTGAACCAGCGCGCAGTGCGGCTTGCGTGAAAGCACTCGCTGATAGGCTGCACTCGGCACAGCATGCCGAGCACGAACATCAGTTGCCATGCAAACGGATTAAAAGCCCAGTCGGCCATGTCGTCAATGCTGAATAACGCGGCCAGCGGGCGGGCGAAGGCCCAGATCGCCACGCTCAGACCGAGCGCGATCCACGGCGCTCGGCGCGCGAGCGGCACCGCGAACGGCACGCACAGCGCAAACATCACGTACATTGGCAACACGCTCGACAGATACGGTTGACGCCGCAGCACCGCGATATCGAACGCCGCGCGCAGCGGCTGATCCGCGAACGGCGTCCAGCCGCTCAGCTCGACCATCGGCGGATTCAGATGCAGCAGTGCGAGGATCGCGCCGGACACGAGCGTCAACATCGCCGTCAACAGATAGGCGCGATAGATTTCCCAGCAGCGTCTGACGAAGCGCATTTTCGCCGCGCTCTCCCCGCGGCCTGCGAGCACCGCTGTATACGCCGCAGCCGACGCATAGCCGCCGAGGAACACGAACACTTCCGCGGAGTCGCACAACGCGTACGCATGCAACATCAGGTGCGACAACGTGCTGCCTGGAATGTGGTCCAGCACGATGACGATCAGCACGAGGCCGCGAAAGAAATCCACTTCGATGGAGCGCCCCCTTGCGGGACTTGCTTCGGAACTGCCGCGACGAATGTTCATTCAGGCTCTCGGGGAATGGCGCGAGCGACGCGCCGGGAAAAGCGGCCATGAGCAATGATCCATGAGTGATCCATGAGCCGCCGTCGTTCGTAGGAACACCATGACAATAATTCGTTCCGGCGGGCTTCGTGCGCGCTGCCAACGCGCGCTGACAACCGGCCTTTAATTGCGTTGCTCAAGACGGCAATCTGAAATCGCGCTGTCGGCGTGCGGTAATACTGAGGCATCGCGTCTTCGATTCGCGGCAAGTTTTGCGGGTTTCGCGCGCAACACGTGCGTATGACCGGTCATGACCGCGGAAAAAAAATCGCCGAACGCGCGCTACGATTTTTTTCGTTTTTTTTCATCGTACGATGGTTGCACGCTTGCCCGCCGGCGCTCGCGCGCGTCAGTTGCGCGATGCCCTCTTCCGGCGGCGGCCACTCATGTGGACCGGACACGTTGCCAGCCGAACCTCGAACGGCCGGCTCGCCAGGCGTCATGACGACGCCCTCTTTTCGCCGCGGCCAGGCTTCGCCATCGCCGGGCACACCGGTCCTTCCACTACCGCCCTGAACGGCTGCGCGCCGCGCACGCCTTCGCTCTGGAAGACAACCACATGAACAACAGAATTGCCGGCTTCGACGGATTGCGCGCCATCGCAGTGCTGATGGTATTTTTTCAGCACCGGCTCTTCGGCAACATCGGCGAGATCGGGCATCTCGGTGTATGGATCTTCTTCGCGCTGAGCGGCTTTCTGATCATCGGCATTCTTTCCACGCAACGCGTGCGCATCGAAGCAGGTGCCAGCCGGTTCGGCGCCGAACTCAGGCGCTTTCTGTTTCGCCGGACCCTACGCATCTTTCCGATCTACTACCTGATGCTGGTGGTGATGTCCGTACTGATGGCGTTCGGTCTCGCGAGCCCCGAACTCGCGAGCGGCATGCCGTTTCATTTCGCGTACCTGTCGAACTTCTGGATCGGTTCGGTGTTGCGTTACTGGCCGGGGCGCTACTCGCATTTGTGGAGTCTCGCGATCGAGGAGCAGTTTTATCTCGTGGTGGCGCCGCTGTTGCTGCTGGTTGCCGTGCGCCGGCATCGCGCGGTGTGCTGGACGATCGTCGTGCTCGGACTGATTTCCCTGCTGGCGATGCGCGCCGCGCAGTGGGACGAGATCACGATCTACACGCATCCGTTGACCAACTTCTGGCTGCTGGCATTGGGTGGGATCGGCGGTCTGATGATCGCCCGCGAGCAAAGCGCCCTGCGGGCCTGGCTCGGACGCGGCATGACGCTGTTCGCTTTGAGTCTCGCCCTCGTGGGCTTGTGCGCGACCGAGCCGAGGTGGAGCGAACTGGACAACCCGATGTTATTCACCGTCATCAGCGCGGTGTACGGCGTGTGCATCGCGGCGCTGGTCAGCTCGATTGCGTGCTGCCGCAATGCGGTTGTCATCGGTATGCTCGAAACGGGCTGGCTGGTGAGGTTCGGGCGCATCAGCTATGGCTTTTACCTCTATCACAATCTGATTCCGGATCTGAGCCGCAACCATCACGCCGTGGCGTTTTTCGGCGGCACGGTGCCGATGTGGGCGCACGCGGCGGGCATTGCAGCGTCGTTTGCGATCTCGCTGGCGATAGCGGTGCTGTCCTGGCGGCTGATCGAGGAGCCGATTCTCCGGTTGAAGATGCGGCACAAGTCTCCTGCGCAGGCGGCGCGCCGGGTTGCCGCGCAGCCACCCGCTGCGTTGAAGCCCCTCAATGAGCGCGCGCCACGCTAGGACAGCACTGCCTCCGACGCTGCGTGAGCACTCGCCCTGCGTAGAGCGCTACGTCGAGACGTCAAAGGGGTCGTGGAACGCGGCTTGCGGCATATCGTTCAATCTCATCAACCGGAGAACGTCGTGGCAAACACCCCCAATGTTCCGAACGAGCATGACGAGCACGAGCGGCGGGCCGACGAAGACCCGGGCAGCCCGCCCACCGAAGTGTCCAAACCGATTGGAGATGCAATTCCGACGCCGGTCGAACCGGGCCTGGATCAGCCATTGCCGCACAAAGGCGAGGACCCTGTGCCGGAAAAAGATGAAGGCGACGGCACCCCGTTAGGCGATACCGACACGCCGGGCGTGCCTGAACCCGGACCGTCCGACTTCGCGTAGCGAGCGGCGACGCTCGAAAGACCAAGTCCAAGGCAGCGAGCGCGCAGCCGTAAAGGGTGTACAGGTCCGCGCTTGCGCGCCCGTTGACATTGAAGCCGGGTTCAGCAGGCCGCGTTCACGCTCAAGCCGCGGCCGGCTCGTGCACGATCTTGAGCGTGCTCTTGTGTTCCTTGATCAACCGGTAGACCGTTTCGCCCGGGACGGTTTCATGCTCCAGCAGTTCGTCGGCGATCGCGCGCAGCACCGGTTCGTACGCATGCAGCAGGTTGTAGCAAAGCTCGTTCAATTCCTTGAGCAGCACGTTCGCATGCTCGATCGCGCTCTTCATCTGCAAGCCCGCGTACTGCGACGGCAGCGCCGC
The DNA here is from genome assembly GCF_003634845.1 of Paraburkholderia sp. RAU2J. NCBI lineage: Bacteria > Pseudomonadati > Pseudomonadota > Betaproteobacteria > Burkholderiales > Burkholderiaceae > Paraburkholderia > Paraburkholderia sp. RAU2J. The sequence continues at coordinate 951,249 of NZ_RBXG01000002.1, read as the reverse complement.
GAGGCTGAACAGATCGCCGTCGCTGTTGAAGCCGAACTTCGACACCATGTCGAGGCCGATCCGCGACGCCTCCTGCAAATCCGATGCGGCGCCGCTCGATGCTTCGGAGAACGTCAGAATTTCCGCGTTACGCCCGCCGAGCAGCACCTGGATCTCGTTGCGGATTTCGGTCTCACGGTACAGATGCTTGTCCTGCGCCTTGGTGATGAGCGCGACGCCCAACGCGCCGCCGCGGGGCAGAATCGTCACCTCTTCCAGCACGCCGGTGCCTAGCAGCGCGGCAACCAGTCCATGTCCCGCTTCATGCACCGCGATGCGCGTGCGTTCGTCTTCGCTGAGCGCGCGCTCGGCGCCGCTCACGTCGCCGATACGCGCAATCTTGATCGCTTCCATGAAATGCTTCGCGGCGATTTCCGTATCGCCGGCTTTGCGCGCGACGAGCCCCGCCTGGTTCACCACCATCGCGACCGTGGCCGGCGACAGGCCCGTGGTCAGCCGCGCCAGTTGGTCGTAGTCGATATCCGCGGACTTCGACTTCAGCTTATCCGCGTAGAAGCGGAAAATCTTCGCGCGGTCTTCGCGATCGGGCAAACGAACCTGCACGGTGCGATCGAACCGGCCCGGCCGGCGCAACGCCTCGTCGAGATTGTCGGGATGGTTGGTCGCAGCGACGATGATGACCCCTTCGTTCGACGCGAAGCCGTCCATTTCCGCCAGCAACTGATTGATGATCCGGTTGCTCTCGGCTTCGACGGGGCCGCCGCCGGTATCCGTGCGTTTCGCGAGACCGTCTGCTTCGTCGATGAAGATCACCGTGGGCGCGTTCTTGCGCGCCAGTTCGAACAGATGCTTGACCTTCTGGATGCCGACGCCGTAGTACTTCGCGCTGAAGTAGCTGCCGGTAATCGAAATGAAGCTCGCGCCGCACTCGCCGGCCAGCGCCTGCGCGAGCCGCGTCTTGCCGACGCCCGGGCCGCCCACCATCAGAATGCCGCACGGCGCGCGCACGCCCATCGACGTGAACTGCTTCGGGTCGGACAGATAGCCGCGAATGTCGGCGAGCGCGGCTTTCGCTTCACCCGCGCCGATCACGTCGTCGAAGCGCAGCGCGGGCGTTTCGCTGAGCAGCTTCGCCCCGCCCTTCATTTCGCGCCGCATGAACCACACCATGCCGCCGATCAGCAACAGCGGCAACAGCACGCTGATGGCGTCGCGCACGTGGTCCAACGCCTGCGTCAGGCGCGCGCCGTCGGTGCGGATGTCCGCATCGGGCAGCCACACGAGTTGATACGGCGTCGCCTCGGCGGATTTGGGTTCGCCGAGCAGCAACGCGTGCGAGAACGTCGCGTTGTGGTCGGTGACGAAATATTTCGCGCCGTCACGGGTCGACACGAGGATCGCGCTGGGGCTCACGCCGATCGCGGCCACCCTCGCGTCGTGAATATCGCGCAGCATCTCCGACGCGTCTTTCTCTTCGTGCGTCCATGCGGACGGGTCGTGGCGCATCTGGCTCGCCACGCCGGTCAGCGCCGGCGCCGTCTGCGCCGCGCGCTGTCGGGAATGCCAGAAGCCCAACGCGAGCAATACCGCGATGAGCACCGCCATCACCGCGACGGTGATCTTGCGTGTGCGTCGTTTCCCAAGCGAATTGTTTCCCGGCTTCATAAGTGACTTCCAAAAACGGGCTCGAAAGGCAAGCCCCAATACTTGTCAAAATCAGGGAGGTGGAGAGTGGCGGGGAAAATCGGCTGAAGCGATAAACACCGCGCGTGCGTGGAAGAAAGAGAGCCAGGTATGCGTCTCTTTTGCCGCCTTGACCAGCGACAGTATGTCGTGGGATTGCGTCTTCCAAATCACGGAAAAGTCCTGTTTCTGCCGTCATTCCGGCGTTTTACGTCGCCGGAATGAACGAAACGGGGCGAAGATTTGAGAGGATTACCGCACTGCTCCGGCGCACAGTTTATCAGCGTTAAATTAACTGCGTGGTTTGAATAGCTATATTTAACCGCACCCTAATTAAAGCGGTCAGAATTACTTTCGCCCGAGTTTTTTAAATGCCCGTTAAAATAAACGGCAGGCCATGATGCCCCGTTTTCCTTTACGCGAGGGCACCGGCCTATTGCGAACGATACTCACGAGACGAAGCCCGGCGCGGCGCGCCTTCGAGCGGCAAACAGCGGAGGGTAAATTTATTGACGTCGACGGTACGCCCCGCGACCAGGCCACCCGGCGAAACCGCATGGATTCACGCGGCCAGTTGTCTTGCAGGTCAGGGCAGATGAGCGACGAGCCTCTCTGGGCCCGTTCGCATCATCGCCACTTTCTCTCAGGTCCTACGATTTTAATGATCGACGCTGGCCCGCATCGATAGGTTTCTCCTCCGCTTTGCTACCCCGGCCCTCGCACTCCATCCCTTAAGCCGGCTCAGGCGGCCGTACGCCGCTTCAGCCCGGTCCGCGCTTCGCTCGCCAGCCTTTCCAGCAGCCTCGCGCTCCGCTGTCGCTGGCTCGCAATCAGTTCATGCGTCTCTTCGAGCGCCCGGACGCGTTTTTCCCAATACTCGTGGTCGAATCCATATTGCAATTGCGCCGCGCCCCCGCGCGTGACGTACTCGACCATGTTCTCGATATGTTCCAACTGGCTGTCCACCAGATTGGCCGGACGCCGCCCGCCGCGTTGCGCGGTCGCTTGCTTGATCGTGCCGCTCATCGTTCATACCCCGTGTCTTGCCTGCTGGCAAAGCGTGGACCTCGCCGCCCATTGCGCCGTACCCGACGGGCCGGCGCTTGTCTGCGCAGTTGCGATTCCGGTGCGGGGCGTCAGCCAGCCAATCTGCGGCGCCGTCGGCGAAACCGACCTGCAATCTAATCGTGCGACGATATCGCAGCTTTTTTGTTACGCTTTACCATCCGTCTCAATATTTGACGCTCGGCGCGAGAAATATTCGTTGACCGGCTACTTGCCGCCGTCCCGTCGCCGGAACCGCTGTTAACCGTCGTTAGCTGGCCGCCCCCGCCGATTCATGAACCATCGTTCACTGCCGCCCCACCTCGCCGCGGCTGCCGCCGCCGATTCTCGCTCGATCATTTCGACGAGCCGTTTCAGCACGCGCGGGCTCGCGCCAGACGAGCAATTCCTCGCCTGGCGTCAGCGCGTGGGGCACGTGGTCGACGCGCCGCCGTCGAAGGAGCAGCTCACGCGGGGCTTTCGCGGTGAAATCGACCTCTATGCGGTCGGCGGAATGGTGTTGACGGACTGCCGCACCGATTCGATGTTGCTGGAACGCTCGGTGGCGCGCGTGTCCACCGACACGCGGCGCGATTACGTATTCCAGCTCTTTCTCGACGGAGAAGTCGGCCACGTGACGGGCATGCGCAAGAAGCGCAGCGATCCGGGCTCGGTGCAGGGCATCGTCGCGTTCGATCTGAACCAGCCGTTTCGCGCCGAACGCCCCGAGAGCCGTCTACTCAGCCTGTTCGTGCCGGCCGCGCTCATCGACGAGGGCTGGCGCGACGGCGCCGGGATTCACGGCCGCATCGTCCAGAAGGAGGCGCCGCTGGCGGGCGTCGTGCTCGATCATCTCGCGGCGGTCGCCCGCGAAATCCCCTCGCTCGAACCGGCCGCCGCCATCGAAGCGCTGCACACCGGCGCGCAGTTGCTGGTCGCGGCGTTTCGTAAGGCGGCGCATCTGAGCGGCACGGATCGTGCCGCGCTGCAGGCCGCGTTGATGGGACGGGTGCGCCGTCACGTCGAAGCCAACCTGCATCAGCCCGACCTCACGCCGACCAGCGTGGTCGCGGCGCTGCAACTGAAACGCGCGACGATCTACCGCTGGTTCGAGCATGAAGGCGGCCTCGGCGCCTATATCCGCCATCGCCGGTTGCGGGAAGCAGCGGACGAACTGGTCCGGTTTCCGCATCGGCATGTCGTGGAAATTGCCTACGGACTCGGTTTCAACAGCGCGTCCGATTTCACCCGCGCGTTTCGCCGCGCCTTCGACATGAGCCCGCAGGACATGCGCGTGCGCGCGCTGGACCTGCAGCGTCATCAGCCGGCGTAGCGCTCAGGCGGATGGCCGGGCCGCGCGGCTGTCGGCGCAGGCGAGGGGCGCCGCCTGCGCCGGAAACGATTTCAGCGCGATCAGCGTCAACACGGTCGCGCCCATCAGATACCAGGCCGGAATCATCGGATCGCCCGTGCGCTCGATCAGCCATGTGACGAGAAACGGCGAAAAGCCGCCGAACAGAACCACGCCGACGCTGTAAATCAGCGACAGCCCGGCCGCGCGCCGCTGCGCCGGGAACGCCTCCATCATCAGCACCGAACCCGCCCCCGCGTTGTTGACGGCCAGCGCCACGTAGGCGGTGATGATGACGAGCGCGGCGAGGTCGCCCGCGCCGTGGGTCAGTGCACGGAACGCGAGCCACGCCACCAGCAGCGACGCCCACAGCGACGCGTACTGCAAGGTCTTGCGGCTCGCGAACCGGTCGGCCGCGCGTGCGACCAGCGGCGTCACCACGAGAATCACGAGGCCCGACAGGCAGGCCGTCAGCAAACTGATCGCCGGCGGCCGATGCAGCGTACGAACGAGGTAGGCCGGCATGTAGAACACGGTGATGTAGATACTCACCGACGGCGCAGCCATCATCAGCATGCCGCAGACGAGTGCTCGCGGGTGCTCCGCGAACAGCCGCCGCGGGTCGAGCCGCACGCGCTGGCGCGGCGCGGCCGCCGGCATGCGGCGTCGCAGATACCAGCCGACCGGGCCGATCAGGCCGCCCAGCACGAACGGGACGCGCCACCCCCAGTCGAGCATCGCCGCGGGCGACAGCAACGCCGTGGTGCTCGCGCCGACCAGCGCGGCGGCGAACGCGGCCGCGCCCTGGCTCGCGCCGCGCCAGCTCACCATGAAGCAGCGCTGCCGGTCACCCGCCGACTCCATCAGCGAGGCCGATGCGGGACCGATCTCGCCGCCCGCCGCGAGTCCCTGCATCAGCCGCGCGAGCACCATCAGCACGGTCGCCGCCGGACCGATCGACGCATAGCCCGGCAGGCACGCGATCAGCCACGTGCCGAGCGTCATCAGTGCGAGCGATACTGTGAGGCCGGCCTTGCGGCCGCGGCTGTCGGCGATGTGGCCGATCATCAGCGCGCCGAGTGGGCGCATCATGAAGCCCGCGCCGAAAGTGGCGAGCGACAGCAACAGCGACGCCGCGGGACTGCTCGACGGGAAGAACAGCTTGCCGATGATCACGGCCGAGAAGCTATAGACGGTGAAGTCATACGCAACGAAGCCGTTGCCGATCACGATCGCGATGATGATGCGCCCGAGTTCGGCGCGGGATGGCGGGGCCTGGATGCCGGCGGCGGTGTGCATGAGTGGCGGTCGGGGGGGGCGTTGAGGGTTAAAGGAAAAGGCGTGGCAAAGGGGGGCGCGACGGGTCTCGCTTTCGGTCTCCCGTCGTTTCCTGTCATTAACGGCCCGCCATCGCGCAACTTGATGAGCGAGCGGCGGTGTCGCCTTCAACACGATCCCATGCCGGAATTCAAGCGCGAGACCTGGGCGCATCGGCGCGCGTGGCGCTGCTACACTGGCGCGACGCCGACCCGCCAACCTCATCCACGCGCCCTTGCCGCGCCGACCCACGCTCTCCAACTCATGCTTCGATTCCACCACCTCAGCAAGCAGTACAGCGAACGCGTCATCTTCGAGGACCTGCATTACGACGTCGTGTCGGGATGCATCGCGTTAAACGATGAATCGGGCAGCGGCAAATCGACCCTGCTCGGCATCCTCGCCGGCACGCTCGTAGCCGACGCCGGCGAAGTATGGCTCGGCGGCCATTCGCTGCGCAGTGCGCCGCTCGCCGCCAAGGGCGTGCTCACGTATGTACCTGAAGATTGCATGCCCTCGCCGGACCGAACCGGCCGCGAGTACCTGAGCCATGTGGCGTCGGAGAGAAAGACGACCGTCGGCAGCGACACGTTCGAACTGGCCGATCGCTTCGGTCTCACACCGCATCTCGACAAGCGCTTCGAGCAGATGTCGTTCGGCAGCCGCAAGAAGTTTTTCCTGACGGCAGCCGCGCTTGGCCAAACCAGCGTGGTGAGTGCAGATGAGCCGGTCGGCGGACTCGATGCGAGCGCACGCGCCGTACTGGCCGATCTGTTCAAGACGCTGGCCCGAACCCGCACCGTCTTTTTCACGAGCTACGACGCGGCTTTTACTCAAGCATGCGAGGCGACCAGCATCAGCTTCGCCGAACTCGCGAGGTGTGGCTAGCGGAGCATCGCGCGCCGCCGCCGCTCATGTCAATGGCGGCAGCAGCGGGCGTGGCACCGCGAACCTTGGCGCCACGCTCGTCTGCCGAGTGCGCAACTCACACTGCCACGCAGATTTTCCCGAAGTGAGCGCCCGATTCCTCGTGCCTGAAGGCGTCACCGAGCTTGTCCAGCGTGAACGTGCTGTCGATCACCGGCTTGATGCCCGTCACTTCCAGCGCGCGAATCATGTCGAGCTGATCCTGGCGGCTGCCGACGATCAACCCCTGCAAACGCTGCTGCCTCGCCATCAACGCCACCGTCGGCACCGGGCCCGCGCGTCCGGTCAACACGCCGATCAGTGCAATATGGCCGCCGATCCGGCAAGCGGTGATCGATTGCGGCAAGGTGCCAGGACCGCCCACTTCGATCACGTGATCGACACCGCGCCCGCCCGTCAATTGACGAACCTGCTTGCCCCACTCGGGATTGTCGCGATAGTTGATCGTGTGGTCCGCCCCGAGCTCGCGCAGCTTCGCAAGTTTCGCCTCCGATGACGACGTCGCGATCACCGACGCGCCCATCGCCTTGGCGATCTGCAAGCCGAAGATCGACACGCCGCCCGTGCCGAGTACGAGCACCGTGCTGCCCGCCTTCAACTGCCCGTCGACGACCAGCGCGCGCCACGCGGTCAGCCCGGCCGTGGTCAGCGTGGCGGCTTCGGCGTGACTGTAGCCGCGCGGCGCGTGCGTGAAGTTGTGGCTTGGCAGGACGACGACTTCGCGTGCGTAACCATCGACGCCGTCGCCGGGCGTGGTCGAGAAATCGGCGATCGCCGGCGGGCCGTTTTCCCAGAACGGGAAGAAACACGACACGACGTGATCGCCCGCCTTGAAGTCGCTGACGCCCTCGCCGACTGCTTCGACGACGCCCGCGCCGTCCGCCATCGGAATGCGACCCGCTTCGGCAGGCAGGCTGCCGTTCACCACGCCAAAGTCGTGGAAGTTCAACGAATTCGCGTGAATGCGCACGCGAATTTGGCCCGCCGCGGGTTGACCGGGATCGGGGAGATCGACCACCTGGAGGTTCGCCACGCTGGCGGGCGAACCGATCTTGACGGCTTTCATGTTTGTTTTCCTTTCGTGAGCTTGGTCGGCTGCGTGGGCCTGGTGAGCGACGTGCGTGCCTTACATGACGCACGCGCTTTGCATGCACGCTTCGGTGGCGTGGCGTGCAACGCTCGATGCTTGCCTCGCAACAAGCACCCACCCGCCGTTCGAGTCGTAAAAGGATACCGTATGCACGATTTGCGCGTCGGCGCGACTTAGGCGGACGCGCAACGAGCGAAATCGTGCTGGGACGCGAGCGCGGTTTGGATCGCGTTCATCCGATCGAAGCGAAGATTGGTGCGGGGTGCTTGATGGCAGCGGAGACGTTCCCCGTGCTGAGTGAAATGACGCGCTGAATTAAACCTGGGCCAGGCCGACGCCCCGCCCACTCGCCAGACCATAGCAAGTCCAATGCGGGACACCGCCTGAAAGCGACTACTTCACTGTCTGGATAACTTCGAAGCCCTCGAATTCCGGGTGCCCGAGATAGAGCACGCGGTTTTCGTTGCCCGCGCTCCGATGCGCAGCCCGAAAGGCTTCCGACTTCGTCCATGCTTCGAACGCCGCGTGGTCGCGCCAGATCGTATGGCTGGAATACAGAACGTGATCTTCCTTCTGCGGTCCCCTCAGCAGATGAAATTCCACGAAGCCCGGAACCTCTTTCAGATGCGTGTCACGAGACGTCCACAGATGTTCGAAGGCGGCCTCGGACCCGGGCGTCACTTTGAAGCGGTTCATGGCGATATACATGCTGTCGGCCTCTTTGCAGTAGCGGTACGGTGGCGGGCAGCGGACTCTCCAGCCCGGCTCATTCGCGAGTCGTGAGCCCGCGACGCGGCTTTTTATTATAGGCCCGCACTTGCCGACGCTCTGCTCAGCCCGCCTACGTCTGCATCGCAGCAGGATTCAACTCGATATGCAGGATCACCAGCCAGCGTTTCGGACAGTCTTCGGGGATTTGCACGTGCTGCCCCGCCTCGCCGCTCTTTTCGCCGCTCTTTTTCACGAAACCCTTCTCGCGCGCGAAGCCGAACGCGCCGCGCATCGGCTTGCAGCCAGAGCGTCACCAGTCCCGACGTCACGCAACTGGACAGCCAGATCGTGTCATGCGGCAGCGCTGAGTCGAGCTGCTGCGCGGCATAGGTGAAGATGGTCGTGAGCACCTGGTTGGTGACGAAGGCAACGGCCACGACTTGCACAGCCCACGAAACATCATGATGGATCTCGACGACGGTCTCATGACAGGTCGAGTCCCAACAAGCGGCGAGCTTCGAGTTCGGCCAGCGCCATCGCCGCTGCGAAGCAGCGCACCGGGGGGCCACAACCGCGTCCGGTGATCCGCTGAATCTGCTTGTCATGCCGGGTGATCGCGACGCGCAGTGCGCCTTTGAACCGCTGACCCGGAGCGGGAAACACGCACGCTTCGACGCGCACGTTTCCCTTCGTCTGATCGAATGCCATACCGCCTCCAGCAAACTCCGTTGCTTTCTTTACGGCAAGACGCCAGTCGCCCACTCTAGTGACATCGCCATAAAGGCCGCGAAACGATTGCTGCGGACGGTATAAAAATTCCGTGAAATAAAATGCGCGCGCTGCGCTACGACGCGGTTAGCGCCGTAGCGCAGTCTTGCAAGGAACCAGACGCGCACCGCGCCCCTGTCTGATGCGGCAGGCGCCGCCGGCGCGCTCACACCGACGCTTCCCCGATCGAACTGGCTCGCTGACAGCTTTCACGCCGTCGCGTTGGATTGCCCGGCTCGGCGTCTGGCATTCGTCAAAGGGGCTTGACCTTACCGCACTGGGAAGGTCCACGCTTGAGTCTGGTTTCTGATAGGAGCAGGAAATGGAATTCGCCATCCCCGACATGGCGTGTGGTGGATGCGCCAATGCAATCAGCCGCGCCGTCACCCGTCTCGACCCTGCCGCGAAGCTCGACCTCGACGTCGCCCTCAAGCGCGTCGAGGTCGTCTCGACGCTGTCCCGGCAGCGGCTCATCAAGGTGATCGAGGCGGCGGGTTTTCATCCCTCTCCAGGAAATTGAACGGCATGCCTGCGGGAACACACGGCGCCTGGTTAAACTTTCGCTTCCCGGCAGCAGATCACTCGAGACACTCCTTACCAACGGACATCCCACTATGAAAAACCGTCGCGCATTTCGTGCTCTTTGTTTGTTCAGCGGCTTGACGTTCGCCGTGGCGGCCATGCCGGTCCACGCGCAGCAAGCGCCCGCGATGCACGGCATGCACATGTCCGGCTCGGAGCATGCGGATTCAGGCGAATCGACGCAAGCGTTCAAGGCCGCCGACGACAAAATGATGCAGGACATGAGCGCCCCCGATTATATGGGGGACGCCGACAAGGACTTCGTGGCCCACATGATTCCGCATCATCAGGGGGCGATCGAAATGGCGCAGGTGGAGTTGAAATATGGCAAGGATCCGGAGATCAAGCGCCTCGCGCAGAACATCATCAAGGCGCAGCACGATGAGATCGCCTTCATGCGCCGGTGGCAGGCGAAGCACGGCGGGAAGTAAGCAGCAAGCAAGTGGCGCGTACGCCCGACGCCGCCGGGGTGGGCGTGGGGCATGCTGCAAAGTGTGCGCTGCCCGATGTGCTGCCGTCCATGATGACACCACCCTGCGGCACGGGCATCACTTCAAAAAATCCTGGCGCTCCACGCGTTTCGCCGCGCATTTCAGTTGTGCGATGAACGCCTCGCTCGCGTCGTCTGCGAATGTGTACTTGCGTTTCCTGGGCGTGCGCTGGTCGGCAAGCACATCACATGCCGTTCACCATAGCGGCCGCTTGCGAAGCAGCGGCCTCATCGCGATCAAGCCGATGATCGGGCCGGGCAGCAGCAGCCAGGCGACCCGTGCATCGAGCGAATGATAGGCACTCGTCGACCACAGGATCGAACACGCCGACAGGAAAAAGCCAAAGCTGTTCTGCAAGGTCAGCGCACCGCCGATTTTATCGGCGGGACAAGCCTTGACCGACAGCGCGGAGAACTGCGGCGAATCGGCGATCACGCTGATGCCCCACACCAGCAACAGCGCGAGTTGCCCCGCGCTACCCAGCGCCGACGACAACGGGTAGACGGCGCACAGCGTGCCCGATATCGTCAACGCGAGCGCGGCGGTGCGCGCGCTGCCGATCGACTTGCTGAGCCTGCCGCCGAGCAGGCATCCTATCGCGCCGATCGCGATGATCAGAAACGACCAGAGCGCGACGGCACTTGCGGACACCTGCGCGCTGCCTGCAAAAGCCCGCTGCACCAGCAGCGGCGTGAGCGTCCAGAACGCATACAGTTCCCACATATGCCCGAAGTAGCCGAGCGCGGCCGCGCGAAACTCGCTGATGCGCAGGACTTGCCCCACGCCCGCCGACAACCCCGCGCGCCGGTTGCCGGCGCGTCGCGCGTGCGGCCCTTCGCCGAGCACGAAGACCAGCAGCGCGCCGATCACCGCGAGCACCGACGACGCCAGCACCACGGTCTGCCAGGGAACGGTCGCAAACAACGCCCGTATCGCATGCACCGATGCCGTGCCGAGCGTCAGCATGGCGACCAGCAACGCGAGTGTTTGCGCGGCACGGCGCGGGTCCCACGACACCAGCAGCTTCATCCCCAGCGGATAGATGCCGGCCAGCGCGACCCCCACGCCGAAGCGGAACCCGATTGCCGAAGCCAGTCCGCTGCTGCAGAGCGCAAACAGCGCGTTGAGCGTGGCGCCGAGCACGCCGCACACTGCAAATACCTTGCTGGCAGAGATACGATCCGCGAGTCCTGTCGTCGCCGAGAGCAATGTGCCGACGATAAAGCCTGCCTGCACTGCATTCGTCAGCCAGCCGATCCCGGATGCGTTCAATTGCCATGCTGTTTGCAGGTCGCGCATCGCCCCATTCGCGCTGAACCATAGCGATGTGCCCAGCAGTTGAGCCACGGCGATCACCAGCACGGCGCGCTTCGCCCGCGCCGCGATCGCGGCTGCGTTCGCCGTATTCGCCGTGCCCGCAGCATCCAGCCTGTCGTCCATCCTGCCTCCTCCGGCCCGTTCTTTGCCCGGCCTGCGCGACGCGCCATTGTTGTATCGATGGCCCCGTCATGTCACGTGATCGGGACTTACCCGAGCAACTATAACGGAGACACGACATGGAAACGTTGAACGCGGATGCGCCCCCGCTCGCCAGCAGCAACCGGGCAGGGTCTTTCGGTCTACAGAGATGATGTCACACGTGCACAAGCACATTGACTAGCTTGCCAAACGGATCGCGCACATAGAAGCGCCGCACGCCCCACGGTTCGTCGGCCGGTCCATACTCGATCGGAATGGCCGCCGCCCTCACGCGTTCGAGCGCGGCGGCAAGATCATCGACTTCGATCGACAGATCGGGCACAGGCGTGTCCGATCCTCCCTGTGAAGCGAAGCTGATCTGCACAGTCATCGTTTCGGAAGACCCGTACGTTGCGATCCAGCCAAGATCCATCAGCAGATCGAGGCCGAATATCTGCTGGTAGAAACGCTTGGCATCCTCCACCGCTTGCGTGCCGATATTCGCAACGATTCTTTTGACCTTCATGGGTCCCTCCGCAACCGTGTAGCGAGCACATGCCTGAGCGGTACGCCAGGCAGCCGGGGCTCATCCCTCCTGCGGCACCCGCACCCACCCTTCCATCAACACGCGCGCACTGCGGCTCATCATGGCCTTCGTCACCGTCCATTCGCCAACCCGGCGGCTCGCTTGCGCGCCCACCCGCAGCGTCCCCGACGGATGCCCGAAGCGCACCGCCTCACGCTCGCCGCCGCCCGCCGCCAGATTCACGAGCGTGCCCGAAATCGCCGCCGCCGTGCCGATCGCTACGGCCGCCGTGCCCATCATCGCGTGATGCAGCTTGCCCATCGACATCGCCCGCACCAGCAGATCGATGTCGCCCGCGCCGACGCGTTTGCCGCTCGACGCCACGTAATCGGCCGGCTTCGCGACGAACGCGACCTTCGGCGTATGCTGCCGCGTCGCGATCTCGTCGAGATGCTTGATGAGACCCATGCGCAGCGCGCCATGCGCGCGAATGGTTTCGAACATCGCAAGCGCCTTCTCGTCGCTATTGATCGCGTCCTGCAACTCCGTGCCCGTGTAGCCGATCGCGTGTGCCTCCACGAAGATGGTTGGAATGCCCGCGTTGATCATCGTCGCCTTCAGCGTGCCCACGCCGGGCACGTCGAGGTCGTCGACCAGATTGCCGGTGGGGAACATCGAGCCGCCCGCGCCCTCTTCCTCCGCAGCCGGGTCCATGAATTCGAGCGGGACTTCCGCCGCGGGAAAGGTCACACCGTCGAGTTCGAACTCGCCGGTTTCCTGCACGGCCCCATCGCTCATCGGCACGTGCCCGATGATCGTCTTCCCGATGTTGGCCTGCCAGATGCGCACGGTGGCCACGCCGTCGCGCGGAATGCGGCTCGCGTCGACGAGCCCCGCGCTGATCGCAAACGGCCCGACGGCGGCGGAAAGATTGCCGCAATTGCCGCTCCAGTCGACGAAGGCTTTGTCGATCGATACCTGGCCGAACAGGTAATCCACGTCGTGATCGGGCCGGCTGCTTTTAGCGATGATCACCGTCTTGCTGGTGCTCGACGTCGCGCCGCCCATGCCGTCGATCTGCTTGCCATACGGATCGGGGCTGCCGATCACGCGCATCAGCAGCGCGTCGCGCGCGGCGCCGGGTACCTGAGCCGCCTCGGGCAAATCCTGCAGGCGGAAGAACACGCCTTTGCTGGTGCCGCCACGCATGTAGGTGGCCGCAATCTTGATCTGCGGTTTATGGGCCATGAATGTCCTGTCCTGATGTGAGCGAGCGGCGCGGCCTGAGAAGAAAGCCACACCGCCCATGCTGCATTATGTTCACCGCTGCTTCGCCGTGCTGCGGCAGATGCCAGCGACGCAATCAAATCGAACCGATCAAACGCAAATGAATCCCGCTCAAGCCGCCGCCTTCGACGACTCGAGAAAATCCTGCGCAAAGCGTTGCAACACGCCGCCGGCTTCGTAGATGGAAACCTCCTCGGCGGTATCGAGCCGGCACGTCACCGGCACCTCGACGCGCTGACCGTCCCTGCGCCGAATCACCAGCGTCAGATCCGCACGCGGCTTACGCTCGCCGATCACGTCGAACGTCTCCGTCCCGTCGATGCCGAGCGTGAGGCGGTTCACACCGGGCTTGAACTCCAGCGGCAACACGCCCATGCCTACGAGATTCGTGCGGTGAATACGCTCGAACCCTTCCGCGACGATCGCTTCCGCGCCCGCCAGACGCACGCCCTTCGCCGCCCAGTCGCGCGACGAGCCCTGCCCGTAGTCGGCACCGGCAATCACGATCAGCGGCTGCTTGCGTTCCATATACGTTTCGATCGCTTCCCACATGCGCGTAACCTTGCCATCGGGCTCGATGCGCGCGAGCGATCCGGCTTTCACCTTGCCGTCTTCGAGCACCATCTCGTTCTTCAGCGTCGGGTTCGCAAAGGTCGCGCGCTGCGCGGTCAAATGATCGCCACGGTGAGTCGCATAGGAATTAAAGTCCTCTTCCGGCAGGCCCATTTTCGCGAGGTATTCGCCGCTCGCGCTGTCAGGCAGGATCGCGTTGGACGGCGACAGGTGGTCCGTCGTGATGTTGTCTCCGAGCACCGCCAGCGGGCGCATGCCCCTGAGCGTGCGCTCACCGGCAAGCGCCCCTTCCCAATACGGCGGACGGCGAATGTAGGTGCTCATCTCGCGCCAGTCGTACAGCGGGTTGGCTCGTTCGCCTGAATCGACGGAGGCCGTGAACATCGGTTCGTACACCTTGCGGAACTGCTCCGGCTTCACGCTCGACGCAACGATCGCGTCGATCTCTTCGTCCGACGGCCAGATGTCCTTCAGCGTCACGGCATGGCCGTCGGCGTCGATGCCGAGCACGTCTTTCTCGATGTCGAAGCGAATCGTGCCCGCAATCGCATACGCGACGACCAGCGGCGGCGAGGCGAGAAACGCCTGCTTCGCGTACGGATGAATGCGGCCGTCGAAGTTGCGGTTGCCCGACAGCACGGCGGTCGCATAGAGATCACGCTCGACCACTTCTTTCTGGATCATCGGATCGAGCGCACCCGACATGCCGTTGCACGACGTGCACGCATACGCGACCACGCCGAAGCCGAGCTTCTCCAGCTCGGGCAGCAGCCCCGCCTCCTCGAGATACAACGTGACCGCCTTCGAGCCCGGCGCAAGCGAGGTCTTCGCCCACGGCTTGCGGGTCAGTCCGCGACGGTTCGCGTTGCGCGCGATCAGGCCGGCGGCGATCATGTTGCGCGGGTTGTTGGTGTTCGTGCAGCTGGTGATCGCGGCGATGATCACCGCGCCGTCGGGCATCAGTCCCGGCTCGTTCTCCACCTTGCCGCTGATGCCGCGCGCCGCCAGTTCCGAAACCGGCAAGCGGCGATGCGGATTCGACGGCCCGGCCAATGTACGCACCACGCTCGACAGATCGAACGTCAGCACCCGTTCATACTGGGCGTGCTTCAGCGTGTCGGCCCACAGGCCGGTTTCTTTCGCATACGCTTGCACGAGCTTGACGAGTTGATCGTCGCGGCCCGTGAGCTTCAGGTACTTGATGGTCTGCTCGTCGATGTAGAACATCGCGGCCGTCGCGCCGAATTCGGGCGCCATGTTGGCGATGGTCGCGCGGTCGCCGAGCGTCAGCTTGCTCGTGCCTTCGCCATAGAATTCGAGGTACGCGCCGACCACCTTTTCCCTGCGCAGGAATTCGGTCAGCGACAGCACCACGTCGGTGGCGGTAATGCCCTCGCCCGGCTTGCCCGTCAGCTCCACGCCGACGATATCCGGCAAGCGCATATACGACGCGCGGCCGAGCATCACGCTTTCCGCTTCGAGCCCGCCCACGCCGATCGCGATCACGCCGAGCGCGTCCACCATCGGCGTATGCGAATCGGTGCCGACCAGCGTATCGGGGAACGCCACGCCGTCTTTCACCTGCACGACCGGGCTCATGCGTTCGAGATTGATCTGATGCAGGATGCCGTTGCCGGGAGGAATCACGTCGACATTCTGAAAGGCGCGCTTGGTCCAGTTGATGAAATCGAAGCGGTCTTCGTTGCGGCGATCTTCGATCGCGCGGTTCTTGGCGAACGCATCGGGGTCGAAACCGCCGCATTCGACCGCGAGCGAATGATCGACCACGAGTTGTGTCGGCACCACCGGATTGACCAGCGCCGGGTCGCCGCCTTGCGCGGCGATCGCATCGCGCAGGCCGGCGAGGTCGACCAGCGCGGTCTGGCCGAGAATGTCATGACACACCACGCGCGCCGGAAACCACGGAAAATCCAGCTCGCGCTTGCGCTCGATGATCTGCTCGAGCGACGCGGTGAGCGTCGCCGGATCGCAGCGGCGCACGAGATTTTCGGCCAGTACGCGCGACGTGTACGGCAGCGTGTCGTACGCGCCGGGCCGGATCGCGTCGACCGCGGCACGCGTGTCGAAGAAATCGAGCTGGGTGCCGGGAAGGCGTTTGCGGTTTGCAGTATTCATGGCTTAGGAACCAACAGTAATGAGCCGGGGACGACGGCGGCATCGGTCACGCTCAGCCGCGTCTTGTCAGGTGACGCTTCGCTTGCGGACCGGTCAGGCAATGGTTGTAGTTTAGCTCGCTGGATTGCGGCCGTTCGTTCGAACGCGTTGCATGCTACGTTGCGCGAGCGGCCGACTATGCCGCCGCTTCGGCCACCGCAAAAAGGCGGCCTTGACCCGGGGTATCGGCGAGCCAAGGCCCAACTTCATTGCATCGCGCTCAGAGGACGCAACGCAGGAGAAACGCTTGCGCGGCGGCCTATTGCTATTTTGCTGCTACGCATTGAACGGCTGACACATGCGCTTTCGAGCACCGTTGCGTCAGACGCGTTTGGCAAGCGGTACGAACGGCAGATCGTCGGGTCCGGTGTAATTCGCGCTCGGCCGGATGATCTTGTTGTCGATACGCTGCTCGATGATGTGCGCACTCCAGCCGGCCGTGCGCGCGATCACGAAGATCGGCGTGAACATCGCCGTCGGCACGCCCATCATGTGATACGAGACCGCGCTGAACCAGTCGAGATTCGGGAACATCTTCTTCGCGTCCCACATCACCGATTCGAGCCGCTCGGCGATATTGAACAGCTTCGTGTTGCCCGCTTCCTTCGAGAGCTTCCTGGCAACTTCCTTGATGACCTTGTTGCGCGGATCGGAGATCGTGTACACCGGGTGGCCGAAGCCGATCACCACTTCCTTGTTTTCCACGCGGCGGCGAATATCGGCCTCGGCTTCATCCGGGCTCTGATAGCGCGACTGGATCTCGAACGCGACTTCGTTGGCGCCGCCGTGCTTCGGCCCGCGCAGCGCGCCGATCGCACCGGTGATCGCCGAATAGAGGTCCGAGCCCGTGCCCGCGATCACGCGGCCGGTAAACGTCGACGCGTTGAACTCGTGTTCGGCGTACAGGTTCAGCGACACATGCATTGCATCGACCCACGACTTCGACGGCTCGACGCCATGCAGCAGATGCAGGAAGTGGCCGCCGATCGAATCGTCGTCGGTCTCGACTTCGATGCGCTTGCCGTTGTGCGAGTAGTGATACCAGTACAGCAGCATCGAGCCGAGCGAGGCCATCAGCTTGTCGGCGATGTCGCGTGAGCCCGGCAGGTTGTGATCGTCCTTCTCCGGCAGCACGGTGCCGAGCACCGACACGCCGGTGCGCATCACATCCATCGGATGCGCGGCGGCCGGAATCCATTCGAGCGCGGCCTTGACGTTCGCGGGCAGCCCGCGCAGGCCCTTGAGCCGGGTCTTGTAGGCCGTCAGTTCGGCCTGGGTCGGCAGCTTTTCGTGGACCAGCAGATAGGCGATCTCTTCGAATTCGCACGCGCTCGCGATGTCGAGAATGTCGTAGCCGCGATAATGCAGGTCGTTGCCGGTCTTGCCGACGGTGCACAGCGCCGTGTTGCCCGCGGTCACGCCGGACAGCGCGACGGATTTCTTCGGTTTGAATGCGCCTGTGTTCGGCGTGCTGTTATCTGCTTCACTCATCAGTTGTCTCCAGAAGGCATGGTGGGGCTTTATGACTGGCATCCTTAAACGCAAAGAACGGGCCAGCCGTGATACCAGGCGCTAAGTGCCTGATTTAAAGGAAGACAGCCGCCACACCACAGCCACGACCCATTTCACAAATGAAATCGCCATTTCAGTTTGGGAATGGGTGCGCGCATAATAGATAGACTCTCCAAGCCTGCCGCGAGCCACCCCGTGAGCACACCGCTTTTCGAACCGTCCCCGCGCCCCCGCATCTGGGCGCTCAGCATCAGCCGCCTGCGCGATCTGTTCTTCGACATCGCCGGCGAATACGTCGAACGCGCGGACCTGCGCATCGTCTCGCACGGTTTCGAAGACGCCGTACGGGAAATAGAAAGCGCGGGCGCGGGCCGTCCCGATGTCGTGATCGCGGGCGGCTCGAACGGTGCGTATCTGAAAACGCGCGTGTCGGTGCCGGTCGTGCGGATCAACCCAACCGGCTTCGACGTGATGCACGCGCTCGCGCGGGCGCGACGCGACGGCGCGCGGGTCGCGCTCGTCACGCACGGCGAGACGCCCGACGAAATACGGCGCTTCACGGCCGCCTACGCGCTCGACATCACGTTCGCGTCGTATCAATCCGTGCAGGACGCGGAGAGCGTCGTGCTCGACCTGAGCGATCGCGGCATCGACGTCGTGGTCGGCCCCGGCCTCGTCACCGATCTCGCCGCGAACGCCGGCATGGGCGCGGTGTTTCTCTATTCGCGCGCGTCGGTGCGCGCCGGCTTCGACACCGCGCTCGAAGTCGCGCAGGCCACCCGCCGCGAAACCGTGCGCCGTCAACGGCTCGACAATCTGCTGCAACATCTGCGCGATGGCGTCGTCGCGCTCGATGCACAAGGCCGTGTCGAAGTGATGAATCAGCGTCTTGCCGGCGTGCTCGGCATCGACGCGGCGAAAGCCGTGGGCCGCGTACTGCTCGACCTTGCGCCCGATCTCGCCGGCAGTCTGCCCGACGCGGACGGCGACAGTTTCTGCACGGTGCGCGGCGCGAGCTATGTCGTGCATCGCGGGCCGCTCGCCAGCACGAGCGCGGCGGCAGGCACCGTGCTCACGTTTCAGGAATCGCGTGCGGTCGAGCGGCTCGACCGAACGTTGCGCGCGCGGCAGCGCGTGCAGCAGTTCACCGCGCGCTACCGGCTCGACGACATCGTCGGCGCGTCGGAATCGATCGAGCGGGTGCGCTCACTCGTGCGGCGCTATGCGAGGTCGGACGCGACCGTGCTGATTCTCGGCGAGAGCGGCACCGGCAAGGAGATGGTCGCGCAGAGCATGCATCAGTTGAGCGCGCGGCGTGACTTCGCTTTCGTCGCGATCAATTGCGGCGCGTTTCCCGAGGCATTGCTGGAGAGCGAGCTGTTCGGCTACGAAGAAGGGGCGTTCACCGGCGCGCGCAAGGGCGGCAAGGCGGGGCTCATCGAAGTCGCGCATCGCGGCACGCTGTTTCTCGATGAAATCGGCGAAATGCCGCTGTCGTTGCAGAGCCGCCTGTTGCGTGTGCTGCAGGAGCGCGAGGTCGTGCGGCTCGGCTCGACGGAGCCGACGCGCGTCGATATCCGGGTCGTCGCGGCGACGCATCGCGCCCTGACCGAGGGCGTCGAAACGGGCAGTTTTCGCGCCGATCTCTACTACCGGCTCAACATTTTGAGCATCGCGCTGCCGCCGCTGCGCGAGCGGCCGAACGATCTGCTGCCGCTCGCCGCCGAATTGCTGCGCCAGGCCGCGGCGCGTGAACCGAGGCTCGCGGCGCGCGTGCCCGACATGGTGACGGCGGAGCGTGTGCTTGCCGGTCTCGGTGGATCGTTGCGGCGTTATGCGTGGCCGGGCAACGTGCGTGAATTGCAGAACGTGATCGAACGGATTGCGGTCGAACTCGCGGACGCGGACATTGGCACGGAGACGGACACGAGCGCGGGTGCGCAAGCCGACAGCGCCTTCGTCATCACCCGCGAGATGCTGCGCACCATCGCGCCTGAAATCACCGAAGCCCACGCGCGCCCGGCGAAACCCGCTGCGCTCACGCTGCGCGAACGCAGCCGTCATGTGGAAGCCGATCAGATCCGCGCCGCGCTCGCGGCCCACGACGGCGATCGCGACGCGGTCTGCGACGCGCTCGGCATCAGCAAGACGACGCTGTGGCGCAAGCTGAATGCGGCGGCCCGCTAGCGCACGCGCCGCTACTCGGAACCCCGCTTCGCGCTGCGGGATCGCCGCGACGTAGCGCAGCGCCCATCCCACGAAAACTTTGGCGAGCGGCGCCGGGTTGAACGTGCCGCTCACTTCGCGGCCGACGCCCGCCGTGCCGCGCCCTTTGCGAAAGACACGCGCGCCCCGAAGCAGCTAAGTTTGCTCGCCCGACTCCCTCGCCCCCCACTGCGCGAACTCCTCGCTCAGGAAATCCACGCACACTCTGACCTTCGCCGACTGCGCGAGCCGCGCCGGATAAACCGCCCACAGATTCGCCGACTGCATGACCTCGGGCAACACCTGGCGCAACTGCCCGCTCTCGAGCAGCGGCCGCACGTCCCACATCGAGCGCAACACGATGCCGCGACCGGCCAGCGCCCATTGCACCGCGACTTCACCGTGATTGGTCGGCAGTGGCCCGGTCACTTTGATCGACGCCGCTTCGCCGCGCACCGTCAGTCGCCATAGACCGAACGGATGGTCGCGCTCCCGCCATTTTAGATGGAGACGACAGGAATAGAATAAGCGCCGTTGAATCGTCAAACGCCCTGATCGAAGCCCCGAAGGAGGAGCACAACATGTCGAAGAAATATCGGATTGCCGTCATACCCGGCGACGGCATCGGCGTCGAAGTCATGCCGGAAGCGATTCGCGTGCTGGACGCGGTGCAACAGCGCTTCGGCATCGAACTCGAATACCAGCACATCGAATGGGCGAGCTGCGACTACTACGCGAAGCACGGCAAGATGATGCCGGACGACTGGAAGACCCAGCTGCAATCAGCCGATGCGATTCTGTTCGGCGCGGTGGGCTGGCCGGACACCGTGCCCGATCACATCTCGCTGTGGGGATCGCTGCTGAAGTTCCGGCGCGAATTCGATCAGTACATCAACCTGCGCCCGGCGCGCCTGTTTGCGGGCGTGCCGTCGCCGCTCGCCGGCCGCAAGGCGGGCGACATCGATTTCTGGATCGTGCGCGAGAACACCGAAGGCGAATATTCGTCGGTGGGCGGCGTGATGTTCGAGGGCACCGAGCGCGAATTCGTGCTGCAGGAATCGGTGTTCACGCGGCACGGCAGCGAGCGCGTGCTGAAGTTCGCCTTCGATCTCGCACAGCGCCGCGAGCGCAAGCAGATCACGGTCGCCACCAAGAGCAACGGCATCGCGATCAGCATGCCGTGGTGGGACAAATGCGCGGCCGGCATCGCGGCGCAGTATCCGGACGTCAAGTGGGACAAGCAGCATATCGACATACTGTGCGCGCGCTTCGTGCTCAATCCCGACCGCTTCGACGTGGTGGTGGCGACCAATCTGTTCGGCGACATCCTGTCCGACCTCGGTCCGGCGTGTACCGGCACGATCGGCCTCGCGCCGTCGGGCAACCTGAACCCGGACCGAAAATTCCCGTCGCTGTTCGAACCGGTGCACGGCTCAGCGCCCGATATCGCCGGCAAGAACATCGCCAATCCCATCGCGATGATCTGGTCGGCCGCGATGATGCTCGACTTCGTCGGCGAGTCGAGCGGCAAGGAACGCGAAGCGCACGACGCGATTCTCGCGGCGATCGAAGCGACGCTGATCGAAGGCCCGCATACCGGCGACCTCGGCGGCAAAGCGAACACGACCGAAGTGGGCGAGGCGATCGCCGCGAAACTGGGCTGAAGCGATCAGCCTGCTTCATGCCAGTTAACGTTCAGCAATGAAGTTCTGACCATCCTCACGGGCGCCGGGTTGAAGCACTCACCGCGGCGCCCTCCCCGTTCTCTCCTCTGAACCCGGCGCACTGCGCGTGCGCCGGGGCATGCGCGATCTCCGCGTCGCCCAGGCCGGCTCCGCGAGCCGATGTGCGCTCGCAACATCTCGGGTAATCCCGCCTTGCCCCCGGTTGTCGGATTACTTACAGTGCGTGTTCGCAGAAAGAATCGCGGTTCTATATACGAACACGCCACCCAATCAGTCATGCCACCGCCACGGCAATCGCCGGTTACGGCTTCCGGACCGCCTTGCCGTCGTCACGCAAACGGTTTGCTGCGGCGGGGGCATCGTGCATCGCTTCCAAACGGCGTACGATCGTGAAAGAAAGGAAAGGCTCGTGTTCCGCGAGCCTTTTGACAATCGGGAGACCATCATGAGCCGCAGCACTGCTGTGAACGTTCAGACATTCATCAACGAACACCCCTTCTCGCCGTTCCAGTGGCTGGTATTTTTCATGTGCTTCGTCATCGTCCTGCTGGACGGTTTTGACACGGCCGCCATCGGCTTCATCGCGCCTTCGCTGATTGGCGAATGGGGCATCGCCAAGCCGGCGCTCGCGCCGGTGCTGAGCGCCGCGCTGTTCGGCCTCGCGTGCGGCGCCCTCGGTTCGGGCCCGCTATCCGACCGGCTCGGGCGGCGCGTGATGCTGCTGAGTTCCGTGCTGCTGTTCGGCGTCGCGTGCCTCGGCTCGGCCTTTTCGAACAACATCGAACAACTGACCGCGCTGCGCTTCATCACGGGCGTCGGCCTCGGCGCGGCCATGCCGAACGCCGTGACGATGATGGGCGAGTACTGCCCAGACCGCCGCCGCGCGACCGTGATCAACCTGATGTTCTGCGGCTTTCCGCTCGGCGCCGCGTTCGGCGGTTTTCTCGCCGCGTGGATGATCCCGCATTTCGGCTGGCGCAGCGTGCTGCTGCTCGGCGGCATCACGCCGCTGCTGCTGCTGATCCTGCTGGTGAGCAAGATGCCGGAGTCGGTCCGCTACATGGTGGCGAACAACAAGCCCGTCGAGCGGATTCGCGCGGCGCTCTCGCGCATTTCGGGCGACGCGGTGCAGGCGAGCGCCTTCACGATGACCGAAAGCGCGCCGCAAACCGGCAGCAAGGGTCTGGGCGTGGTGCTGTCGCGCTCGTACATCATCGGCTCGGTGATGCTGTGGGTGGCCTACTTCATGGGCCTCGTGATCTTCTACGCGTCGATCAACTGGATGCCGATCCTGCTGAAGGACGCCGGCCTCACGCCGCAACGCGCGACGCTGATTTCCGCGCTGTTCCCGCTCGGCGGCGTCGGCGCGGTGGTGTGTGGCGTGCTGATGGACCGCTTCAACGCGAACCGGATCATTGCGGCCTGCTATGCACTGACTGCGGTGAGCGTGTATTTCATCGGCCAGGCGGCCGGCAATGTGGGCGCGCTGGTGTTCATCGTGTTCGTCGCGGGCGTGCTGATGAATACCGCCCAATCGTCGATGCCGGCGCTCGCCGCCGCGTTCTATCCGACCGAAGGCCGCGGCACGGGTGTCGCGTGGATGCTCGGTGTGGGCCGCTTCGGCGGGATCGCGGGTTCGTTCCTCGTGGCCGAACTGGCGCGCCGCCATTTCACCTTCGGCGGCATCTTCGCGACGATCGCGGTGGCGGGCCTGCTGTCGTGCGTGGCGCTACTGATCAAACAGGCGGCGCGGCCGCATGTGGCGACGACGAACACCTCGAAGGCGGAGTCGTTCGGGCATTGAACAACGCGCCCGGCAAGGGCGCGCCTGCTGCATCCGCTGTTATCCGCTGTTTCTCGAAGCCGCCCGCCTGGGCGGCTTTTTCATTTCCAGCGCGTGACAGCAGGAAGGCTGGAGGGTAAAAAAGCGTGCCTCGCTACTTCCCGATAGACTACGCGGTTGTTTACTCGTGCGGCGGCTGCGCTGGCCGATGCCATCGTCGCCGCGGCACCGCTCATCTCAAGTCAGGATTCCGGTAATGAAACGCGTAGTCGTCTCCGCGCTGCTGGCGGTGTGCCTCGCGCAACCGGCCGCACAGGCCGTTGCACAAACCGTCAACGATCAATGTTTTGCGCTCGGCGATATCGCCGGCCAGGTCGCCTCGTGGCGTGCGCACAAGAAGACCAAGGCCCAGGCGCTCGACCAGGCGGCCAAATACTACAAGGACCTGGCCGACTTGCAGGCGGTCGACGCGATCATCGAAAAGATTTTCAGCCCGGGCACGCCGCGCATGACGCCCGACCAGGCCAGCATGGCCTTCACGTCGGAGTGTCTGAAGAAGAACGGGCAGGCACCCGCCCAGTGATGCCTGCCAGCGGCGCACGGTGCGGTGTCATGTAGCACGGCCCGCGCGCCGGACGCTAACCGGCGCTCAGGCCGGTGCGGATGCTAGCGTCGGCGAAACGCATCCAGCGACGGCAACGCGTTGCCGTGAAAATCGAACAACGTGTTGTTGTCCCACTGATCGCCCGCACCGTTCTCCCAGCCGACGTTCGGCGTCGGAATCCATTCGGGCTCCCACCAGAACACGCCTTTGCCGCGGCCGTCGGGGATCGCCTTGACGACGTCCGTTACCGCGCCGAGAAACTGCGCCTGGCCCGCCGGGGTCTGCGCAAAGGCCGAGGTGCCGACGTTGGTCATCGAGTTGGGCTCGGAATCGCCGTCGCTGGTGGTCCACGGATACGCAGTCTCGACCACCATCACGTCCTTGTCGTAGCGCGCCGCCAGATCGTTCGCGTTGTTCTGCAGATCGCTCAGCGAGCCTTGCCACTGCGGATAGTACGACAGGCCGATCACATCGAACGTCACGCCGCGCTGCGTCGCGCTGTCGAACCACCAGCGGCTCTTCGCGTTGTCGCCACCGCTGTCGATATGCAGCATGACCCTGGTGCGCGGATCGACGGATTTGACCGCGTCATGCCCTGCCTTCAACAGCAGCGCGAGGTTGTCCAGCTGGTCGTACTTGCCGAGCGGCCACAGCATGCCGCCGGTGATTTCATTGCCGATCTGCACCCACTCCGGATGCACGCCATCGCGCTTGAGCATCTTCAGCACGTTCGACGTGTACTGGGAGAGCAGCGCGCACGTCTGTGTGATGTCCTTGCCTTCCCACTCGTGCGGCGGATACTGCTTGCCCGGATCAGCCCACCAGTCGCTGTAGTGGAAGTCGATCAGCACGCGCAGACCGAGCGCGACCGCGCGGCGCGCCAGCACGCGCACGTGCTCGGCATTGTTGTAACCGGCCGCGGGACTCTGATTGGCCGGAAAATAGTTCGGATTGCCAGGATCGTTCCAGACCTTGATGCGAATCGAGTCGACACCATGGCTCTTCAGAATCCGCAAACAATCGAGCCGCTCGCCATGCTCGTAAAACTTGGCGCCGTTCGCTTCCAGTTCGAGCAGCGTCGAGACGTCCGCGCCCATTGCAAAGCGGGCGCCGTGCGCGGCGGATTCACGCTCTCCCGCGATGGCCGGCACCCCCACCGTCGTGCCGACACCCGCCGCGGCCGCTGATGCCAGCCATCCCAGCATTTCTCTTCGGTTCATTCGTCATCCTCCATCTATTGAATGGCGGCTCTTCTCGAGGCCGCCTGGTCCGGTGTGATGCGCCTGTGTTTCAACCTCCGATCTTGCTACTTCTCCGACTACTCCCTTCGCTCATCGAAACCGGTCCGAACGGCCCGCCAGGTCAGGCGTCTTTCCATGCGCAGACATCGCCGGTATTCAGGCGCGGCGCGCCGAGCACGAACGTCGCGTGGGACGGCGCCGGCGCCTCTACCGGCTGCTCGCCGAAATTGAATGCGAAGGTCAGGCCGCCGCGCCGGCGCATGCGCAAGCCGTCGGTCAGCAGCTGCGTCGCGATGCCCGCGTCTTGCGCAGCCTGCTGCAACACCGCGCGATGCAGCGCATGCGACAGCCAGGCCGCCACATAGCGAACCTTGCCGTGCGTGAGGAGCGCCGGCCACGCGTCGTCGAATTGCGCGGCGACGCGCGTTTCGGCATTGGCCCGCACATGCTCGCGCCAATACACGGCGGTGCCCTGCGTACCGTCGATCGACAGCGCGGGCGTGAGCGTGGGCCGCAGCGACTCGACTTCGAGCACCTGCATCGGCAGCACGCGTTGCAATGCGCCGGGCGGCAGGTTGCCAGGCATCGCGAACGCGTCCGTCTTGGAGCCGCTGCGCGGGCCGAAGACCCATTGCGCGCTGCTACGTTCGATCTGCTGCACGAGCAGGTCGTCGATCACGGCGATACTCGGCACGACCACGAGGCGATACGCCGACAGGTCCGCACGGCTCGACACGATATCCACGTCGAGCCCGAGCTCACGCAGCGCTTCGTAGTAGTCGAACACCAGCGTCTGATAGTCGAAGGTCTTGCCATGACGCTGAATCTCGAACATCCATTGCGTCTCATAGTCGAAGACGATCGCCACGGAAGCGCGCGCGGGTGCGCCGAGTGTCGAGAGCGCCGTGGACTCCGCGATTTCGCGCGCCGCCTGCCGTACTTCGAGGCCGCCCGGTGACAGTTCGTTGTTCGGCAGGTTGAGCCCGGAGTGCATCTGCTCCTGCGCATACGGACACTGACGCCAGCGGAAGTACGACACCAGTTCCGCGCCATGCGCGAACGCCTCGTACGCCCACAGCCGGACCATGCCCTTCGCGGGCACCGGATTCCACGGCGCCCAGTTGACCGGCCCCGCCTGCTGCTCCATTACCCAGAAGCGTCCCTTGCCGATCGCGCGATAACGGTCGTGGTCGAACGCGGACACGTCGGGATGCGCGGTGCGCGCGAAACGCGCCTTCTGCTCCTCCGGCAGCGCGATCGACTCGGTACGCGCGATCGGATAGCTGTCCCAGGCGGCGACGTCGAGCGCGTTATCTTCGGAGAAACGATAGTGGTCGAAGGTCGTGAAGAAGCCCATGAAGTTGTGCAGCAGATTCGCCGTCGGCGCATGCTCGCGCAGCACCTCGACCTGCTCGCGATGGAAGCTCGCCACTTCGTCGGACATGAAGCGGCGGAAGTCGAGCAGGTGGATCGGGTTGGCGTCGGTCGGCGTCAGGTTCGGCAGGCCGATCGCGTCGAACGACGGGTACTCCATGCTCCAGAACACGTTGCCCCACACATCGTTGAGCGACGCGATCGTTTCGTAGCGCTGCTGCAACCATGTCTGGAAGCGCCCGAGCGCCGCAGGCGAGTAACTCGGCACGGTCTCGTGACAGCCGAGTTCGTTATCGGTCTGCCACGCGACGATCGACGGGTGCCGCCCGTAACGCTGCGCCATGGCGGCCACGATGCGCGTGCATTCGCGCCGGTACGTCTCGCTCGAAATATCGTAGTGACGGCGCGAGCCGAAATTCCAGCGCGTGCCGTCGGCACGCACCGGCAACACGTCCGGATGCGCGTCGATCAGCCATTTCGGCGGCGACGCGCTCGGCGTGCCGAGCACGAGTTTCAGCCCGGCGGCAGCGAGCGTTTCGACCGCCTCGTCGAGCCATTGCCATTCGAAAACGCCCGCGCGAGGCTCCATCCGGCTCCACGCGAATTCAGCGATCCGCACATGCGTAATGCCGAGTTCGACCATACGCTTTGCATCGTCGGCCCACATCGCGCGCGGCCATTGTTCCGGGTAATAACAGACACCAAGTTGCATGAGAGAAGTCTCGTTATGAGTTGACGAGTAGACGGGTTGACGTCGGGCAGGTGCTCAGCCTTTGCTCGCGCCGAAAGTCAGACCGGCGACGAAGTGCCGTTGCATCGCGAAGAACATCAGCACGGAAGGCAGCGCTGCGAGCACCGAGCCTGCCGCGACCAGGTTCCATGCGGTCGTCCATTGCCCCTTGAGCGCGGCGACGCCCACGGTGATCGGCGCGGCCTCGTCGCCTTGCGTGAGACACAGCGCCCAGAAATAGTCGTTCCAGACAAACGTGAACACGAGGATGCCGAGCGCAGCGAGCGCGGGACGGATTAGCGGCAGCACGATACGCAGATAAATGGTCCATTCGCTCGCCCCTTCCACGCGCGCCGCCTCGATCATCTCGAACGGCAACTGCTTGATGAAGTTGCGCAGAAACAGCGTGCAGAACCCGGTCTGAAACGACACGTGGAAAATCACCAGCGCCCACACGGTATTGAACAGACCGAATTTCAGCGCCATGTCGCGCACCGGAATCATCAGGATCTGGATCGGTACGAAGTTGCCGGCGACGAAGGCGAACAGCACCGCCGTATTGCCGGGAAAGCGATAAGTAGCCAACGCGAAACCCGCCATCGACGCCAGCACGATCGCACCGAGCACCGAGGGCACCGTGATCAGCACGCTGTTGGCGAAGTAATGCAGCATCGGCGTTTGCGTGAGCGCCGCGCCGTAATTTTCGAGCAGCGCGAAATGCTTCGGCCAGGTCCAGTAATCGCCTTGTGCAAGCTCGTCCGACGAACGGATCGACGTGACGAGCACGGCCAGCATCGGCAGCAGCCAGAGCAGCAAGGCCAGCGGCAACGACGCCTTATAAAGCGTGCGATTGATTGGTTTCCAGCGTTCGACGGGAAGCGGATACATGACACGTAACTCCTGGCAAGCGGCAAAAAAGGCACGCGGCGAATCAGCGTTCTTCGCGCAACATGCGGCGAAGATGGAACACGATATAGACCAG
Source organism: Paraburkholderia sp. RAU2J (assembly GCF_003634845.1). NCBI lineage: Bacteria > Pseudomonadati > Pseudomonadota > Betaproteobacteria > Burkholderiales > Burkholderiaceae > Paraburkholderia > Paraburkholderia sp. RAU2J. The sequence continues at coordinate 923,150 of NZ_RBXG01000002.1, read as the reverse complement.
CATGATCGCGAACAGCACGACGGCAATCGCCGCGGAATAGCCTTCGCGGTAGTACTTGATCGCCTGGTCGTACATGTAAAAAGCGAGCACGGTGGAGCTGTCGAACGGACCACCGCCGCTCATCACCGCGATCAGGTCGAAGCTGCGCAGCGCGCCGATCACGGTCAGCACGACCGCCATGAAAGTGGCCGGGCGCAACTGCGGCAGGATCACGTGCCACAGCAGACGCAGGCCCTTCGCGCCTTCCATGCGCGCCGCTTCGACCACTTCGGGATTGATGCCCGTCAGACCGGTGAGATACAGCACCATGCAGAACGGCGTTTGCGGCCACAGCGCGGCGAAGATGATGCCGAACGTCACCGTGCGCGGATCACCGAGCACCGGTATGCCGTGCCCTACGATCAAACGCAGCAAGCCGAAGCCGGGGTCGTAGAACCAGCTGAACACCAGTCCGACCACCACGCCCGACAGCACGAAGGGTGCGAAGAACAGCGACTTCACGACACGCATGCCGCGCACGTGCTGGTTCAGATACAACGCGAACATCAGACCCAGCGGCGGCGCGAGCAGGAACAGCGCGAGCCAGATGAGGTTGTTCTTGAGCGCCGTATAAAACGTGTCGGACTGGAACAGTTCGACGTAATTGCCGAGACCCACGAAGGTCTTCGGCGTCATGCCGTCCCAGTTGTAAAAGCTGAGCGAGATGCTGCTGATGATCGGGTAGACCACGCACAGACAAAACAGCAGACATCCCGGCAACAGGAAGAAAAACGCGGCGCGGTGCTGATGACGGCGCGTCGTCGAGACGTGACGACGCCGGGCCGCCGGTAAGCGGCTCGCTGCGGTATGAGACATGGATCGAGCCTCGTCGGAAATCGAAGGCGGGCGCCGGCAGCTGTTACGCCGCCGGCGCTGCGGGACTTACTTCTGGTAGATGCGCTTCCTGGTCGCTTCGAGGCGCGCGAGCACGGCGTCGAGTTGCGACGGATCGCTGTAGAACTGCTGCATGGCCTTCATGCCTTCGTCGGCCATTTCCTTCTGCATGTCGCGGTCGTAGAACTGCGCGATCCCGCCCTTGGTGTTCGCGAGCGTCTGGAAGCCGACCTTCGAGATCGCGTCCTCAGGCTCGGCGGCCTCACTGTTCGACGGCAGTTGACCCCAGCCCTTCGCCAGTTCGGCGTTGATCTGCGGCTGCTCCATGAACGCGAGCAGCTTGCGCGCGTCGGCCTTGTTCTTCGCCTTGGCGGGAATCAGCAGCACGTTCACCGGGCCGTCCTCAGCCATCGGCACATTGGCGTCGATCACCGGGAAGCGGAAGAAGCCGATTTGCGGTTTGATCGACGGCGGCAGGCCCGCCGAGAAGAACGTGCCCATCAGCATCATCGACGCCTTGCCGCTCGCGAGGAACGGCGCGATCGAATCGAGATCGTACGAGAGCGCGTTGTCGATGAAGTAGTGATCGTCGATCAGCGTCTTCCACGTCGTGTAGACCTTCTTCACGCGCGGGTCGGTGTACGGAATCTCGCCGGCCATCAGCTTCTGATGGAACTCGTTGCCGTTGATACGCAGATTCAGGTAGTCGAACCATGCGGCGAGCGTCCAGCTATCACGCGCGGCCACCGCGATCGGCGCGACCCCGATCGCCTTCAGCTTCCTGTTCGCCTCGAGAAATTCGTCCCACGTTTTCGGCTCGCTCTTGATGCCGGCCTTCTCGAACAGGTCCTTGCGATAGAAGAAGCCGTACGCGTCGTAGCCGAGCGGCGCGGCGTACTGCTTGCCCTTGTACGTGGATGCTTCCTTGACCGACGCATACTGTTGCGACCAGCCATTCTTGCTCCAGTCCGACGACAGGTCTTCGAGCAGGCCACGTTGCGCGTAATAGGCCATCCGTTCACCGTCGTGCCACGACACGACATCAGGCGGATCGGTGGCGAGCCAGCCGCCCATCTGCACCTTGTACGCTTCCTCGGTGATGTAGGTCACCTTGAGATCGACGTCGGGGTTGGCTTTCTTGAACTTGTCGAACGCGTCCTGCCACGTGGAGCGCTGGTTGCCGCGCGCCGATACGTTGATGTTGAGCGTGGCGGCGTCGGCCGTGACGCTGGCTAACGCGCCGGCCACCAGGGCCGCGGCAATCGACACCTGGGCAAGACGGCGAAGGCGAAGAGCAATCATCTTGTGTCTCCTTGACTACCTTGTTGACTGACAGCGAATGGCCGTCAGCGAAGTAACCCGCTCTGTGGCGGAATTCGGCTGGGTGAACCCGGCGGATTCATCGGGTTTCGGTATCCTGACTACCTGTGTTCAGGCGGCGATGCGCTCGGGCTCGAACGTGCTACGCCGCAATGCGATTCCTTGCGCGTCGAACACATGGCACGCCGACGGCGGCACATGAATGCGGATACGCTCGCCGGAGCCGATCGGCGTATCGCCGGCCGCCTTTGCGATCAGCGTGCCTGTAGCGTGGTCCGCGTGAATGTAGCTGTGCTCGCCGAGCCGTTCCGAGAGCACCGTCGCGCATTGAACGAACTGCTCGTCGCCGTCGAGCCGCAAATGCTCCGGCCGCACGCCGAGCGTGACCGGCTGGCCGCGTTGCAGACGCTGGCCGTCCACGTGCGCGATCAGCTTTTCGCCGCTTTGCGCGAGCGACACCGCCACGCTGCCCGGCTCGATCGCATCGACCGTCGCGTCGATGAAGTTCATGCGCGGCGAGCCGATGAAACCCGCCACGAAGCGCGACTTCGGATGGTGATACAGCTCGAGCGGCGCGCCGGTCTGGGCGATGCTGCCGAAGCGCTCGGCGTCCGCGCCGGCGTGCAGCAGCACGATGCGATCGGCGAGCGTCATCGCTTCGACCTGATCGTGCGTCACGTAGACCACGCTCGCATTTGCAAAGCGCTGATGCAGACGCGCAATTTCGACCCGCGTCTGGCCGCGCAATGCGGCGTCGAGATTGGATAGCGGTTCGTCGAACAGAAAAACGCCCGGCTCGCGCACGATGGCCCGGCCGATCGCGACGCGCTGGCGCTGCCCGCCCGAGAGCGCTTTCGGATAACGCTCCAGCAAGCTGTCCAATTGCAGAATGCGCGCGGCTTCGCGCACCTTGCGCTCGATCACGTCCTTGGGCTGCTTCGCGAGCTTCAGGCCGAATGCCATGTTGTCGAACACGGTCATGTGCGGGAACAACGCGTAGCTCTGGAATACCATCGCGACGCCGCGCTGCGCGGAGGGCACGTCGTTCACCAGACGCTCGCCGATGTGCAACTCGCCCTCGCTCAAGTCTTCGAGACCGGCGATCATTCGCAGCAGGGTCGACTTGCCGCATCCCGAAGGGCCCAGGAAGACGCAGAACTCGTGCTGCGCGATTTCCAGATTGACGCGCCGGATCACCGGCGGATGGTCGCCGTATGATTTCTGCACGTCCGTCAAACGAATGCTCGCCATGCTGTCTCCGTTGGATTTAACCGCTTAAATTTCACAAAAAAATAAGCGGCCAACGCTTGTGCAGTCGGCATTTAATCGCTTAAATTCGAGTTCGAGGGAAAAAGTCATGGCGGGTGTCTCCGTGTGTTTTCCAGAAACTTAGCAATGTCGCAGAATGCTTGCAACATCTGAATCGCATTCCCTAAATATGGGATAAACGACCATGGTCACGCTGTCCGAAGTGGCAAAGCGGGCGCACGTCACCGCCGCCACCGTCTCCAACGTGCTGCGCAATCGCGAGAAGGTCCGGCCTGAAACGGCCGAGCGCGTGCTGAAGGCCATCGCCGATCTCGGCTACCGGCCCAACCTGAACGCGCGTGCCTTGGCGGAGGGCCGCTCGTCGACGCTCGCGCTGATGCTGTCGAACATCTCGAACCCGTTCTACCCGGAGTTCGTGCTGGCGGCCGAGCGCGCCGCGCGCAAGACCGGCCACTTCCTGATGGTCTGCAATACCGACGACGACGCCGAGATCGGCCGCGCGTATCTGAACCAGATCGCGGGCACGCTGGCCGACGGCGTGCTCGTGATGAACACCGACATCACGATCAACGATCTGTGCGCGTCCGCCACACACAGCGCGCCGATTCTGCTGGCGATGTGGGAACACCCGGAGTCGCCGCCCGCGCTGCCGTGCATCGCGGTGGACTTTGCGCATGCGGGCGAGTTGGCCGCGAAACATCTGCTCGAACTCGGCCATCGCGACATCGGCCTGTTGATCGGCGACGGTTGCGGCGGCTTGCAGGATGCGCGCTCGAACGGTTTTCGCGCGGCGATGCGCGCGGCCGGCATCGAAGCGGATGCCGCCGCGGTGCTGCAGATCCGCGACTCGATCGATGCGGGCTACGCGGCCTGTATGCAGTTGATGTCGAACCGTCCGCACCTGAGCGCGATTTTCGCGACCAACGACCTGCTTGCGATCGGCGCCGCGCAGGCGCTGATCACGCTCGGCCGCGCGGTGCCGGACGACGTGTCGGTGATCGGCATCACCGACATTCAACTCGCCCATCAGGTGCACCCTGCCCTGACCACGGTCGCGATCCAGACCGCGGCGGTCGCGGAGTTGTCGATAGACAGTCTGATTCGCCTGATTCAGGCGCCTGAGCAGCAGCCGTCGATGGTGCTCGCGCCGTTGCCGGAACTGGTGGTGCGTGCATCGACGGGACCCCGGCGGCCCAATCAGACTTTCTGCCGCACCGCCTCCTGATGCGCTTTCACGAACTCGGCCATGCTGTTGAAGCGGAAGTCGACCTTCGGCTGCGAACCCGGATTCATCGTCGCGCCGAAGCCCTGCTTCGCATGCCGGCGATAAATTCAGCACGAGGCCAGACCGAATTCGTTGGCGGGCTGGTGATCGTGAAACAGGCTCTCGGCCGTGTGCAAGATTTTGTCTTTGCCGATGCCCCGCTCGCCGAGTTTTTCCAGCATGTATTCGAAATTGCGCGGCGACGGCTTATATGACCCGACGTCTTCGGCGGTGATGATTGCGTCGAATTCGACCTGCAGTTTTGCGTTGCTGTAGGTGAAGCTCTCGTTGTCGACGTTCGACAGAATGACGAGCTTGTAGTGCTGCTTCAGGTAGTGCAACGCCGCTGCCGAATCGTCGAACGCCGGCCAGTTGCGGATCGACTCGCCGTACGCAATACAGTCGGCGAGCGTGTAGGGCACGCGCCATTCCTCGGCGAGACGCTTGTAGACGATCGGCAGCAGTTCCTGATAACGCCGCGCGGGCGTGTACTTCTGCTGCGACGACTCATGCCGCGCGTGCGCTTCGAGCACCTGGTCGCGCGTGAGTCGGGGCTCGACGCGCTCCAGCAGCGACCGCAAGCCTTCGAAGATGCCGGTCTCCCAGTCGATCAACGTCCCGTAGCAGTCGAAGGTCAGCGTATCGAAGTCGGTCAGTTGCATAGGGGTTCCTCATCGGATGAAGGGCTCGCGCTGCGCGTCGATCCCGTCCATCATGCGCTCATCGAGACACGCGGTCCATCGCCATCCGCGTGACGATGTCGAAGGCCTTCTGGGTTGCGCCGACATCGGCCTTGCCCCGGCCGTGTATGTCGAACGCGGTGCCGTGCGCGGGCGTCGCGATTGGAACCGGCAGGCCGCCGTGCACGGTGACGCCGCGCCAGAAACCCATCAGCTTCATCGCGATCTGGCCTTGATCATGGTACATCGTGACCACGCCGTCGAACGCCTTCTGGTCGCGCGCCCGTACGAAGATCGTGTCGGCGGGGAACGGTCCCTGCGCGTCATAGCCGAGCTTGCGCGCCGCTTCGACTGCGGGCGCGATCACGTCGATCTCCTCGCGTCCGAATGCACCGTTGTCGCCATTGTGCGGATTGAAGCCGCACACCGCGATGCGTGGCGCCGGGTTGCCCGCGCGTTTGAGACCATCGTGAATCAACTGCACCGCGCCGGCGATCCGCTGTTCCGACAGTTTTTCGCTGACGTCCTTGAGCGCGATATGCGACGTGACGCGCGAAGTCCACAGTTCATCGAGCACGTTGAACTCGCAGAAGCTGCCCGTGTAGCCGAGTTGCCGGGCGAACCATTCCATTTCGTCGCCGGTTTCCATGCCGGCCATATGCAACGAGGTCTTGTTGACCGGCGCAAACAGCATGCCTTGCGTGACATTGTTCTGCGTGAGCGCAAGCGCCTGCTTGAATGCTTCCAGACTGTAGCGGCCGCCGCGCTCGGTGGACACCGCGCGTTCATAAGGCAGATCGTCGGGCAAGCGGAAGTCGATCAGCGACGGCACGCCCGCGTGGCGGAACGCGGCGTCCGCGTGGTCGACGACCTCGTACTCGAAGCGCTGATCCGCGATCTGCATGCCGGTCTCCAGCTCGCGCCGGTCGCCGATAATCAGCAGCTCGGCGCGCGCACGGTTACCGGCCTGCGCGAGCAAACGCGCGATCAGTTCCGGACCGATGCCGGCGGGGTCGCCGAGCAGCACTGCAATGCGTGGTTTCATGTTGCTCATCCTGTTCCTTTTGTCGAGCTGGCAAGCCGTCTTACTCGATGATAGTGAAATCCGAAAGGTGCTTGTCGCTCAACGTGATGCCGAGGCCCGGTGTATCGTCGGAAAGCTGCAGGTAGCCTTTCTCCGGACGCGGCTCGCCATCGAAGATGTAGTAGAAGAGTTCGTTGCCGACTTCCACGTCGAACACCGGAAAGAACTCGGACATCGGACTCGCGGTGCTCGCCATCGTCAGGTGATAGTTGTGCATCTGCCCCGCATGCGGAATCACCGGCACCGACCACGCTTCGGCCATCGCATTGATCTTGCGCGCCGCCGTGATGCCGCCCACGCGGTTCGTGTCGTACTGGATCACGTCGACTGCGCGTCGTTCGAGCAGATCCTTGAAGCCGTAGCTGGTGAACTCATGCTCGCCGCCGGACACAGGAATGATGTTCATCTTCTTCAGTTCCTGATAGCCCTCGATGTCGTCGCCAATCACCGGTTCCTCGATCCAGCGCGGATTGAATTCGGCGAGACGCGGCAGCATGCGCCGCGCGTATTCGAGCGTCCAGCCCATGTAGCATTCGAGCATGATGTCGACCTCGTCGCCGACCAGCTCACGCAACAGCCGCACCTGTTCGATGTTTTTCGCCATACCCTTCGGGCCGTCTTTCGGACCATAGCCGAAGCGCATCTTCATTGCCGTAAAGCCGTCTTCGAGGTAGCCCTGCGCTTCGCCGAGAAACGCGTCGCGGTCGTCGTTGTTGTAGAGCTTCGACGCGTAACACCAGATCTTCTCCTTGGTGCGCCCACCGAGCAGCTTGAACACCGGCTTCTTCACCGCCTTGCCCATGATGTCCCACAGCGCGATGTCGACGGCGGAAATCGCCGCCATGCCGATGCCTTTGCGGCCCCAGGCGAGCGTGCGGCGATACATCTTCTGCCAGATGTACTCGTTGTCGAACGGGTCCTCGCCGATCGCGATCGGCGCGAGATATTCGTCGATGATCTGCTTGGCGACGCGCGGCGCGAGCGCGCAATTGCCGATGCCGACCGTGCCGTCGTCGCATTCGATCTCCACCACCAGCCAGCCGTGGAAGCGGAACGAGCCCATCGCATCGCCACGTTCGTAGAGAATGTCCACCGCGTTGGTGCAGAAATGCGCCTGCGGTGGCACGACCTTGCCTTTCCATTCGAAGACGCGCGTGCGGATATGCTTGATTTTCATGTCGATGATTCCTCGAAAGAGTTAGTGGCCCGGGCGTTCGCCGAGCGGTACGGAATGACGGGAAACGGATGCGGACGAGCGCGGCGCGCGTCGGAACGTGAGCAGCAACGCCGCGCCGATCAGACCGACCGCCGACAGCGACAGCATCCCGGCTTGCGGCGAGCCGGCCCAGTGTTCGGCGAGGCCCTTCAGGTTGGGCGCGACGAAGCCGCCGAGGTTGCCGATCGAATTGATCAGCGCGATGCCGCCCGCGGCTGCGGCGCCACCGAGATAGCCGGTCGGCAAGGTCCAGAACAGCGGTTGCACGGAAACGAAGCCGATCGCGGCGACGCAGAATGCCGTGAGCGCCAGTACAACGGACGAGGTGAGCGCGGATGCGCCGATGCCGAGCGCCGCGAGTGCGAGCATGGCCGCCGCCCAGTTCCGGTGATTGCCTTGGCGATCGGCCATGCGCGTCACGCAGAAAGTGCCGACGATCGCCGCGATCCACGGAATGGCGCTCAGCAAGCCGACCTTGGTGCCGACGTGGCCGCCCGTGAGTCCGGCGATGCGCGTCGGCAGATAGAACACCACGCCGTAGACGCTCATCTGAACCGCGAAATAGATCAATGCGCAGAACAGCACGCGCGAGTCGCACAATGCGGCGAGCACCGAAGCCGGGCCATGCGCGAGCTTGTGCTCGTCTTCTTCGCGCAGAGCGCGAGCCAGCGCATCACGTTGTGACGCATCGAGCCAGGCGGCTTTCGCGGGCCGGTCGGTCAGATAGAAATAGGCGACGACGCCCACCACCGACGCCGCCAGCCCCTCGACGACGAACAGCCATTGCCACGGCAACAGGCCGAACGGATTGCCAGAGTCGAGCAACAGACCCGAGACCGGACTGCCGAGCAGCAACGCGAGCGGAAAGCCGAAATAGAACATGCCCATCGTTTGCGAGCGGATTTTGGCAGGAAACCAGTTGGACAGGAACAGAATGATGCCGGGGAAGAAACCGGCCTCGGCAATGCCGAGCAGCGTGCGCAGAACGTAGAAACTCGTAGCGTCGTGAACCAGCGCGGTACACGCCGACACGATGCCCCACGTGACCATGATACGGCTCATCCAGACGCGCGCGCCGAAGCGGTACATCAGCAGATTGCTCGGCACCTCGAACACGGCGTAGCCGATGAAGAAGATGCCCGCGCCGAACGCGAAGGCCGCGTCGCTCAAACCCGTGTCGGCCTGCAGCACGTTCTTCGCAAAGCCGACGTTCGCGCGATCGATAAAAGCCAGCACGTACATCAGGATCAGAAAGGGCAGCAGCCTCGTGCGCGCTTTCGCAATCGCGCTGTCGAGCGCCGCGCCGGCGGTCGTCATCATGCTTCGTCTCCTTGAATTTATTCATCGACCCGGCTTGTCAGTGTAAGCCGCGAGTCGTTCGATAGCCGCTAGTGTGCGAAACTATCCAATAACTGACCATTGAATAAATCGAATCAGCTGATTCCCTGGAGTTATCGCTCACATGATCGCGCCCGCCTCCGCCATTCGCAAACGTCTGCGTCTGCGCCATCTGCAGCTGATGGTCGCGCTCTCGGAAACCGAATCATTGCGGCGTGCCGCCGACGAACTGGCCATGACCCAGCCCGCTGCCACCAAAGCCTTACAGGAACTTGAGGATACGATCGGCGTATCGCTGTTCGTGCGGCATGCGCGCGGCATGGAACCGACGGTCTTCGGCGAGGCCGTGATGCGCTATGCGCGCGTGGTGTTCGAAGATCTGGACGAGTTGCGCGAGGAACTGGCCGCGATCGAGGCCGGCGACATCGGCAAGGTGCGCATCGGCGCGGTGATGGCGCCGTCGCCCGAATTGCTCACACAGACCATCGTCAAGCTGAAGGAAGCACATCCGCGTCTGCAGATGGCGGTGACGATCGACACCAGCGACGTGCTCGTGCAATCGTTGCAGCAGGACCAGCTGGATATCGTGATCGGACGGATTCCTGATGGCTTTCCGGCGCTCGACCTGAGCTTCGAGACCTTGTCGGAAGAGGCGTTGTCGATCGTCGTGCGCCCCGATCATCCGGCTGCGCTCGCGACCGTGCGGCCAAAGCTCGCGGAGCTCGCACGCTATCCATGGATCATTCAGCCGCATCCGAGTCCGATGCGGCAAGTGATCGACCAGACCTTCCGCGAGTCGCGGGTCGCGCCGCCGGTCAGCACGGTCGAGACGTCGTCGATCTTGACCACGTTGTCGCTGCTGCGCGACTCGGACATGCTCGCCGTGTTGCCCAGTTCGGTCGCGCAGTATTACGTCGAACTCGACGCGATTGCCGCCGTGGCCACGCCGCTGCGCGGACGGCTCGCGCCCTATGGCTTGATTCTGCGCAAGAACCGGCGCATCACGCCGGCCACGCAACTGGTGATCGACTCGATTCGCGCGGGGTGAGTGGCGCTTCCTGGCGGATGTGAAGTGTGGCGTCGTCAAACGGCGCGCCGCCACGCAACGATTTGTTCAACGTCTTGAACGCCCGGCGAATTCGAGTTCGCCGCGATTCTCGAGATCGTCGGACGTGGTGATCGTGTCGAGCGGAATATCCGGCCGCATGAAGAACGTCGCGACGATCCCCACCGTGAGCAGCCCAAGCGACCCGGCAAACGGCAGCGTCCAGCTTCCCGTGCGATCCACCACGAGGCCGAACACGATCGGCGTGAAAATCCCCGCTACCGCCGAGCCCGCATTCACCAGCCCGCTCGCGACTCCGACGTGTTTCGGCGTGATGTCCATCGGCACGGCCCACACCGGCCCAATCGTCATTTCGAGGAAGAAGAACGACAGGCTCATGCAGGCCGCCATCACCGGCAACGACTTCACCACCATGACCGGTGCGAGGAATACCAGCGCACCGAGGAACGCGCCGATAATCACATTGCGCCGCGCCGCGACGACATTGCGCGTGCGCTTCAGCACACGGTCGCTGATCACGCCGCCCGCCGTGTTACCGACCACGCCGGACAGAAACACGCCGGCCGAAAACATCGCCGAGCTTTTCAGGTCGAGACCGCGGCCATGCATGAAGAAAGTCGGCAACCACGTGAAGAAGAGCCAGCCGGTCCATCCATAGCAGAAGTACACGAGCATGGTCGGCCCAATGCGTTTGAGAAGACGCCGCCACGGTGTCGGCTCGCCCGTTTTTTCGACCACCACCTTGCCCGCTGGCGGCAATTCCGCTTCTTCCTGCGCGGTCATATGACGATGTTTGCGCGGGTTGTCGGTGAAATACCATGCGTAGACCACGACCCACACGAACGTCAACGCACCGACCACGAAGAACGATGCGCGCCACGACGAGTACGCGACCAGCAACGCGACGAACGGCGGCGTGATGGCATTGCCGAGCCGCGAGAACGAATGCGTCAGCCCTTGCACGAAGCCGCGCTTGCTGGAAGGAAACCAGTTGGTCAATGCGCGGGCCTGCGCCGGCAATGCCGCACCCTCGCCGATGCCGAGCAGCATGCGCGCACAGAACAGCGAGACGATACCGCCCGCGAGACCGGTGGCGACCGTCGCGACGATCCAGATGCTCGCGCAGGTGACGAGCGTGAGCTTCGCCCCGAAGCGATCGCTGACCCAGCCGCCGATCACCTGGCAGATCGTGTACGTGTACGCGAATGCAGCGAAGACGAGCCCCACGTGGGTGTTGCTCAAATGCAGGTCGTCGCGGATCAGACCCGCCGCTGCCGACAGATTGACGCGATCGAGATACATGATGAACGACATCGCGCACATGATCGCGAGAATCGCTCGACTGACTTTGGGTCGATGCAACATTGTCTCTGTCTCCTCCGGATATTTCGCCTCGTTGCCCCGTATGACTCGGGAGGCGGGCTGCTGATGCGTCCAGCCGCGTAGGGAGCGCGGCGCTCAGTTTTGTGCGGCCATTATCTGGACACCGGCGATAATTGACCAATGAATTGTTTCGATACTGCGATCACCGCTGGTTATCGCTGAGGCGTTCGCCGCGTGCTGCCGGCCTGCATGCAGTCTGCAGGCACAATGCCTGCGCACGCATGACGTGACCGCAGACCGGATCGCCTTCGCACCGCTGACCGGATGATGAACAACCTGACTGTGAGCCCTATGGCGCAATACCTGAACGCTGCAACCCTGCTCGAACTCGTTCGCGCGGCGCAAACGCGCGCCACCGCGCCTTGCGCACGCACGAAAACGCCGCTGGACGGCTGGCAATCGCAGCCGCTGTCGCTCGACGAGACGCAGTTCGAGGAAATCGGCACGCTGTTGCCGGAAGACGATCCCGAACCGACCTTCAGCGAGTATCTGCCGGGCAAGACGAACTACTGGTCGGCCGATGCGCCGATCGCGCCGCGCTACTTCCCGTACAACCGCTGCGCGCTCTGGCAGTGCTCATTGTGTACGCGGCTTTATCTTCGCTACGTCGAAGGTGGCGGGTATTTCGTCGATCGCCGAATCCGTGCGGTGCAGGCGGAGTTGATCGAGGACGTGCCGCTTCCGGCGTGATGCGTGTGGCGTGATGAACGCTTCGGCATTGCGCGTCGAGGCGTTCGTCATGCGCAGATACAACGACGCACCACTCAAACGCTCGCGATATGCGTGTCGGAGATCGCACGCACGTCGATACTGCGCGGCAGAATCGCGTCGCGGTTCGCGCTGTCGGCGACCTTCTGAAGCGCGTCGATGTCGGCGTCGGTGACGAAATGCTGCTTCAGCGACGCGCGCTGCGTGATCCGTTTCGCGGCATCGATCGGCGAGCGTGTCAGCGTCGCGTAGATCTGTGCATAGGCGTCGGGATTGGCCAACGCCCAATCGCCCGCGCGTTGCAGCCTCAGCAGAAAATCGGCGATCGCCTTGCGCTTGTGCACATCCGCGAGCGCGGCGCCCGAGGCGGTGATAAAGCCCAGTCCGCTATTGATACCCGTGCCGTCGCGCAGAATCCGCGCGCCGCGTTGCACGGCGATGCCGTAGTAAGGATCGAACGTCGCCCACACTTCGATCGATCCCGATGCGAACGCCGCGAACGCGTCCACCGGCAGAATGAAGCGGACCGTCACGTCGTCTCTCGACAGTCCCGCCTCGGCAAGCGCGCCATAGAGCTGGAACTGCGAAATGCTGCCGCGCGCCGACGACACGAACACCGTGCGCCCTTTCAGGTCCGCCACCGTGGCGATCTTCGAATTCGGCGCGACCAGAATGCCCAGTTGCGCACCCGAGCCGACTCGCGTTGCGACGATCTTCAACGTGGGATCGCCGAGCGCGGCCGCAAGCACCGGCAAGTCGCCTGCCGGCGCGAGATCGACGGCGTTCGCGCGTTGTGCTTCGAAGAGCGGCGCCGCGCCCTGAAAGTTGGCCCAGCGATACGCATACGGCGCACCGTCGAGCACCTTGGCGGCTTCGACTAGCGCGCGCGTGCCGCCCGCCTGGTCGCCTAGCACGAGCGTGGTCGACGCTGCCCCCGGCTGCGTGTGCAGCACGTAAAGCAAACACGCTCGCGGCGAGTGCCGGTGTGGCGCCGAGCAGCTTCAGCGCACGGCGTCGCTGGAAAAACGACGGGGAAACGGATGCGGCCATATGTCCTCGCTTACGATTGAGTGACAAGCGTAGCGGCGGTCGCGGGTCGTGGGAATGAATCGATTGCGATATGTATATGAGCGCTCGCGTGAATATCATTGCTCGTGATCGATAACCACGCATTCGAAGCTGCTCGCGCAGGCCGCCGCCTCCATCGCTTCGGGCAGCGCGGCGAGCGGATAGACACGGGGGTGTAGCTTGGTGAGATCGAGCTGCCCGCTGCGAACCAGGTCGAGCAGCCGACGATACGACTCACGCGGATACATGAACTGGCCGACAATTTCCCAGCCGTTCAACATGACTTCGGTATAGGGAATCGGCAGCGGCACGGCCATGCTGCCCATCAGAACCAGCCGGCCGCCTTGCGCGAGACCACGTAGCGCCGCTAGCGTGAGATTGGGATCGCTCGCATTGCCGACCATGTCGAATGCCATATGCGCGCCGCCGTGCGTAGCCTCGCGCAGCGCTTGCGCGTCGGCCTGCACGTCGCCGGTGGCCGTGACCGTGACGACCCGCGCACGGTCGAGCGCCGCAAGCGCCTCGAGCGCTCGCGCATTTCTCCCCACCGCGACGATCCGGCTCGCGCCCATCGCCAAGGCAAGCAGCACGGCGCCGGTGCCATAGGCGCCCGTCGCGCCGGACACGATCAGCGTTTCGCCGGCGGCGAGCCGGCCGCGCAACAGCCCGCCGAGCGGCACGATGCAGCGGGTGGTCATCGCGAGCTGAACGGAACTCAGATGCGGCAGATCGTCGGCCGGCGTCACCGCGCTGGCGGGATACGACGCGTATTCGGCCAGCGTGCCGTCGGGCCAGTCGGCCTGCACGCGCTCTGCTGCCGCGCCGTTAGCGGTTACGCCCAGCAAAACCTGTGCGGGCTCCCGCACGTTTTCCTGCGCGACGAAATACGACGACAGAACGACACGCTGCCCGGGACGCAGATGCCACACGTCGCGACCCACCGAATGTACGATACCCACGCCATTGCCACCCGGGACGAACGGCTGTGAAGGTGCGTGGTAGATCGGCAGTTTGCCGTCCACGTAGGCCTTCATGTACGACATCAGCGAGGACGCTTCGACGCGAACCACGACGCCGCCCGCGCGCGGTTGCGGCACCGGAATATCGTTCAGACTCAGGGCGCCGCCCAGCCGTTCGAGTTGCCATGCTTTCATCGAAGAGATCCTCCGTGTATGCGCGTTGCCACGGCTCGCTTGTCGTTGCATCGAGCCGCACGGTTCGTCGCGTGGATGGCGCTATGATCCCGCCGTAAAACCTCCGTGCCTATAATAGAAAAGCCCTCATTCCTATTAGACCGTACATTTATGGACGCGCTTTCCGACGTACTCTCGATGCTGCGCGTGAGCAGCGTTCTGTCGTCCCGGTTCGAAGGCAGTGGGGCGTGGGCGTTCCGCTTCCCCGCGTATCAGGGCATCAAGTTCGGTGGGGTACTGGCGGGCCGCTCTCATCTGTGGATCGAAGACAGCAAGGCGCCGCTGACGCTCGAACCAGGCGATTTCTACATGCTGACGGACGGTCAGCCGTTTTATTCGGCAAGCGACCCATGCCGCGCGCCGCTCGATGGTCCGGCAACTTACCGTCGTATTCGCAGCGCGGATGGCGTCGTGCGTTATCGCGGTGAAGGTGAAGGTAATGGTGATGGTGAAGGCGGCGGGCGACGTGATCCCGAACGCGTGATCATCGCGAGCGGCCGCTTCACGTTCGAAAACGACGTCACAGGCAAGCTGCTGAGCCATTTGCCGCCGCTGATTCATCTGCGCGCCGCGGAGCTAGGTTCGCAGGCGCTGTCGCGCTTGCTCGATCTGCTCGAATGGGAAACGACCGGCCTGCATGCGGGTGCGGACATCGCGCGCAGCAGTCTTGCGGCGCTGGTGCTCGTGCAGGTGCTGCGAACTTATCTCGCGTCTACGCCGCAACCCGAGGGCTGGCTCGGGGCGCTTGCCGATCCGAAGATCGGCAGCGCGTTGTCGATGATGCACGCGCAGCCTGGCGAACGCTGGACCGTCGAGAGCCTGGCGTACGCGGTGGGTATGTCGCGCACCGCGTTCGCGGCGCGCTTTCGCCGCCAGGTGGGCAGTGCGCCCGTCGAATACCTCGCGCAGTGGCGGATGACGATCGCGTGTTCCGCGCTCAAGCACTCGGAAGCGTCGCTGACCGACATCGCGTTGCGCATCGGCTATTTGTCCGACACCGCGTTCAGCATCGCATTCAAGCGCTCGACCGGGCAGAGCCCCGGCCGCTTTCGCGCGCTCAGCCGCGAGACGTGACGGTTGCCGGACGACGTCGAGCACTTCGCCGGCGGTGCGCCGATAGAAAGTGAGTCACAGGGTGCCGTTTTTTGCGTTTCCAGCCAGCTTCCGGCACCCGCTCTCTTCCCTCACTCAGGCCGCGCGATACATCTGCGCACCCCACGGCGCGCCGATCGTGCCGCCATCCACGACAATCTCGGCGCCGGTCATTCCCGAGGCGTCCTTCGACGCAAGAAACAGCACCGCCGCCGCCACTTCTTCCGGCGCCGCAAGACGGCCCATCGGAATACGCGGTGAGAGCGCCTGTTCGGTTCCGTCGAGCGTTGCGCCCTCGCGTGCGCCGCGCGTCCAGATCGGCGTGCGCGTGCCGCCCGGAATCACCGTGTTCACGCGGATGCCGCGCTGCACGAGCTCGGATGCGAAGACCTTCGCCATGCCGGTGATGCCCGCCTTGGTGGCCGAATAAGCGGCCGAGCCCGGCGAGCCGAGTTCGCGCATCACCGAACCGTTCAATACGATCGAGCCACCTTCGCTCATCAACGGAAGCGCCGCCTGCACCGTCAGAAACACCGCCGTCAGGTTCGTGCGAAGAATCGCGTCGAACGCTGCGGCCGATGTGCCGCCGAGCGGCGTCGGTGCGGAAATGCCGGCGTTGGCGAACACGATGTCCAATGCGCCAAACGCGCTTTCGATCTGCTTGAACAGCGCGCCGATTGCGGCTTCGTCATCAAGATTAGCCTGCACGCCTAGCGCGTTTTCGCCCAACTCCGCCACCGCCTGATCGAGCTTGGCCCGGTCGCGGCCCGTGATT
Source organism: Paraburkholderia sp. RAU2J (assembly GCF_003634845.1). Classification (NCBI taxonomy): domain Bacteria; kingdom Pseudomonadati; phylum Pseudomonadota; class Betaproteobacteria; order Burkholderiales; family Burkholderiaceae; genus Paraburkholderia; species Paraburkholderia sp. RAU2J. Next base: position 906,821 of record NZ_RBXG01000002.1, on the reverse strand, counting down.
ACCACTCGCGCGCCTTCGGCAATCAGCAGCTTCGCCGTGACGAAACCGATGCCACTATTCCCACCCGTGACCAACGCTGTCTTTCCTGTGAAACGCATCTTCCTTCTCCTGGATCGCTCCGCCGGCACGCTCCGTAAGCCACGGCCGCGCGACGCCCTGAACGGTTAAGCGGCTTCGTGCCGCTGCTGACAAACGAACTATTCGAGGACCTTCCCTCATCATCATTCTGCATGTTGATCATCATGCACATTTTCAGTATTATGATCATCATGCAGATTGTCAAGTGTCGGAGAACGGAAAAATGGGCTACTCACAGGCGCAGAAGGCTGAAAGCAGGCAGCGCGTTCTGGAAACGGCGGCGCGGCAAATTCGTGAAGACGGGATCGCCGCGCTCGGCGTCGCGGACTGCATGCGCAGCGCCGGACTCACGCATGGCGCGTTCTACGGCCATTTCGATTCACGCGACGCGCTGATTGTCGAGGCGCTCGAATACGCGGTCGCGCAAAGCCGGGAACGTATCGAAGCGCTGCACACCGGAACGGGCGCGTCCAACGCAAAAGAGCCGCTGCAGGCGATTGCGGAGGCGTTTCTCGGCGAGCGTCATATCAGGAACCCCGGCAGCGGCTGCGCGTTGTGCGCGCTCGCCGGCGAGGCGCGCCATGCGAGCCCCGAAGTTCGCGAGCAGCTGACAGCCTACGTACATACGCTGGCGGCACAAATCGCCGAGACACTGGCGGGTCGAAGCAAGAGCGCGGCGCTTGGCATCGTCGCGACCATCATCGGGGCGGTGACGCTGGCGCGGGCGGTGGACGACAAGCAACTCGCGAAATCGATTCTCGCTGCATCGCTCGATCTGATCATGGCTCAGGGCGGAGATGCCGGCGCCGGGTAAAACCGTTGCGCGCCGTCTCGCACGCGTTGCCATGACGGTCGTTCAGGCAATCATCCAATCTATTCCAATGAAGCCCGCAGGATGAGCCGGTGTGTTTTTGCTTCGGTGGCGGCAACCGGCCGGGCCCTCAACGGGCCCGCGATGACAATACCGCTACGGCAGTGGCTTGCGTTGCTCTCGCGTGGTGTCGCCGCTGTGGCGACGCTGCTGCTCGCGGCGGTGCTGTTTGCGCTGGGCGCCGCCATCACACGCACACCCCTCACCGTTGCACCGATTACGCTGGTCGCGTGGCAGGTCGAACCCGGTTGCGTGGCGATGGTCATCAGCGGGATTGCTGATCGAGCATCCGGACATCACGGCACTCAACACCGCGGGCTGGGACGTGCTGACCTACATGATCCTGGTACCGAGGGGGGGTGTCTGCTCTCTGGCGTGGTTCGCGACGCTGCATCATTTGCCGCCTGAAGTGGCTTCCATCGGCATGCTACTCGTGCCGATCATGGGCAACAGGCTACGGCAACTCAGACGCCGTCGCTATCCCTGCTCAGACGCCGCGCAAGCTCGCGACCGCGTCCCGTCAGTTTGAGTGTCGAGATATCGCCGTCGTCGCGCCAGGCGATCTCGACCAGCTCATAGCGGCTCAGCGCAAGTACTTCCGCATCGAGTTCTTGCGGACGCCTTTCGGCATCGCTCAGGCGCAGCAGGGTCGCGACTTCGTGATGGGTCAGCATCGGCTACCTCGTCGGTGAATAGAGGACATGCCGACATCGTAGACACGCAGCCCGACATTCAGGCTACGGTTGTGTTGCGCAAAATTACCGCGTTACAAATGGCGAGGACGTTCGCCGCCACCGCGCAGGCTCACGCTACTTGCCGCGCGCCACCGACACCAGTTCTTTGACACGCCGTGCGATGCTCCCCAGCACACCATCGGGTCCACTCGTGGACGCCTTTCTGTGCGGCATGTTCTGCAAATCGTGCCAGTCATCGTGGAGCGAACGCGCATGACTCGCCGGTGTGAACGGCCACTCGATCACCACTGCCCGCAGGATCGCCGCACGCGGACCTTTCTCGGCCCTGTCGATATAGGCATTGATCGCCAACGCCTCTTGCCTCGCCGATTCGTGGGAATCGGTGGCAATGAAGTCGTTCAGCCCTTCGATATGGACGCACCATAACTGTTCGCTCACGTCCTGTCTCCGTATGGGTTCCTGATTGCCGACCCGCTCGCTGCGGATAACGCCCTGTTCGTCTGCGGCATTTCCGCTCAACACACCACCGATATACCGCCATTTTTATACCTGGGCCATTCGGGGCTCTGCTTTCCACAACCACAACCCGACTTCCTGTACCGTATTACTGGGGCCTCGATCTAAGATCAGTAAGCATTAGGATGATGAAGCCCCTTGAATACAGTCGCGAAAATGATTTTGACGTCCAGTGCGAATGACCAGTTGCGCAGGTAATACAAATCGTGCGCCACACGGCCCTCCATCTTTTCGATGCGATCGGTTTCACCGCGAAAGCCGTTGATCTGCGCCCATCCGGTGATGCCGGGTTTGATCCGGTAGCGGTGGATATAGCCTGACACGATGTGCTGATAGAGATCGTCGTGTTCGAGCGCGTGAGGACGCGGCCCCACCACCGACATATCGCCGCGCAGCACATTGAAGAACTGCGGCAGTTCATCGAGACTCGTGCGCCGAAGGAATCCGCCCACCTTCGTAATGCGTGGATCATCGCGTGTCGCCTGCTCCAGCAAGCCCGGCTTCTGCTCGTGCAGACGCATGGTGCGAAACTTGTAAATGCTGAAAACCCGCCCGTCCGCGCCTTTGCGGCGCTGCCTGAAGAAGACCGGGCCGGGCGAACTCAGCTTCACGGCAATCGCACAGGCGAGCAGAATCGGCGACACCGCGATCAGCGCCCCTAGCGCAAAAAACCGGTCGAACAGTTCCTTCTGCACCATTGCCTTGGGCGGTAGCGGCGACGCGGCCAGATTGATCGTCGGCAGCCCCAGCAGGTCGGTCATGCTGCCTTCGAAGAGCGCAAGCGTGCGCACATCCGGCATGAACCGGATATTGATCAGGTCGTTGCGAAACTCGTCGACGAGCCGGAGAATCGAACGCTCTTCGGTCAGCGGCAACGCCAGCCACACTTCGCCGATATTCTGCTCACGAACGTAGCGGGCAAAAGCGGCATGCTCTTCAAAGACCCTGACGGGCGCCGCGGTCGCGACTGCGCTGCCCGGGCGCAGGTTATACAACGCGTTGGCGCGAAAACCGGCGGCAGGCGACATTTCCATCTTACGAATGATCTCGTCGCAATGCTCTGCGCACGCCGCAACCGCAACCTGCTGCAAATTCAAACCCGCATTGCGCATCCGGCCGAGCAACGCATGCGTCACCATGCGCCCGGCCATCATCGCCGCACCCGAAATACCGGTCCAATACACGAACCAGAGACGCGACACGAAATCGATCCGGTGCAGCGAAAACATCAGCACCATCGCGCACGCCTGAACGAGCAGCCAGCCGAGCGCGACGTGCCCCGCGAGCGCGCGCTTGGAGCGGCCGCGCCATGACTCGTACACGCCCAGCGCCGGAAACACCGCGAGTGCAAAGGCCGCCGCGAAGGCGACGAACGCCAGATAGAAACTGCGCTGCGAGTCCGTTTCGAAGCGGATCTGCGAGGCCACGAGAGCGCCCGAGAGGATCATCGCCACGTCGAACAATCTTGCCAGTAGACCAGTAATCAATCGCATTGCAGCCCCCTAAGAGCACGCATCCGTTCGACCCGCCTGATTCAGCCGCAACGCCCATACTTGTCGTCGAATCTGACGATGTCGTCTTCGCCAAGATAGGTTCCAGACTGAACTTCGATGATCTGCAGCGGCACGCGGCCAGGATTTTCCAAACGATGACGTATGCCCAGCGGGATATACGTCGACTCGTTTTCGCCGAGAAGAAACTGTTCTTCTCCACGCGTGACGAGCGCCGTCCCGCTCACGACAACCCAATGCTCCGCGCGATGGTGATGCATCTGCAACGACAGGCGGGCGCCCGGCATCACGACGATGCGTTTGACCTGAAAGCGATCGCCGTGGTCGATCGAATCGTAAAAGCCCCACGGCCGGCGCACTTTTCGATGTGCGTCGGCTTCCGGCGATTTTTCCCGCTTGATGCGCAACACCAGTCCCTTGATGTCCTGCACGTGCGAGCGCTCCGCCACCAGCACGGCGTCGTCGGTCTCGATCACGATCAGATTGTTCGTGCCGACACAGGCAAGCAGCCGGCCGCCTTGCGAACGCGCATAGGTTGCGGTCGCGCCTTCGAACAGCACGCGCCCATTCGATGCGTTGCCGCAGTCGTCCTTTTCCATCGCCTGCCAGACCGCATCCCACGACCCGAGATCCGACCAGCCTGCGTCGAGCGGCACCACCACGCCGGCGAAAGGCGAATCAGGTTTACCTAACTGTTCCATCACGGCGTAATCGATCGAATCTGAGGGCGAGCGCAGGAATTCGGCGGCGTCGGGAATGACGCACTCGGTGGTTTTTCTCGCGCCCTGATGCGCCTGAACGCACGCAGCGTGTATCTCCGGCTGAAAACGTTCGATCATCGCAAGCCATACCGATGAACGGACCACCACCATCCCGCTGTTCCACCAGTAATTGCCCGACTCCACATACTGAGCGGCGAGTTCCGCTGCGGGCTTCTCGACGAAGCGCTCGATGCGACGTGCGCCATCGCGCAACTCGCTACCGAGCCGGATATAGCCGAAACCGGTGTCCGCGCGGTCAGGGGGAACGCCTAACGTGGCGATCGAGCCCGCTTGTGCGTGGCGCGCTGCGACGTCGATGGCGCGATGAAGCGCGTCGAGATTGGCTATCGAATGATCAGCGGGCATCACGACCAGAATGGCGTCCTGTCCATCGGCGCAAGCGGCCAATGCGGCGAGCGTAAGCGCCGGCGCGGTATCGCGGCGCGCGGGCTCCACCACGATGCGCGCGTTCACCCCGACCTCGCGCGCCTGTTCGTAAGTGGCAAAATAATGCTCGGTACCGCAGACGACGACCGGGTCGGCCGACACATCCCAGAAGCTGCTGAAGCCCGCCATGCGCCCCATCGTGGCTTGCAATAATGTCTGGTTACCGATCAGGTCGATCAACTGCTTCGGAAACTGCTCACGCGACATCGGCCACAGACGAGTCCCCGATCCCCCGGCGAGAATGACCTGCACGAGCGGCGGATAGTCCACCAGAGCCCTTTCGATCGAATCGGCATCCGTCGTTGCGTCCGTCACTGCCGTAACCTTTCCCATATAAGCTCCCTTAGCTTGATGCCGGCGCGAGAGCGCCCGCTCGATGTCCGCGCATCACGCGTGGCGACGCGAAGCGCGTCAAAGACTTCTCATGTGATTAATGACAGGACGTCTGTAACGGACGGACAGAGCCAACCAGTTCGTTGCGCGGAGGATGTACGTAGCGGCCTATCGGTCTGATTCGGCTTCTCAACGCAAGCATCGGCGCGATCGGGTCGCGGCAGATCGCGTAAAGGCAATGAAAGCGAACCGGCGTTATGCCGACAGACTGATGCCCATAGCGCCGCACTCGATGTGATCAATCATAGACAGCCCACGCTGCACCACAGCATACGTGGCGCGAACAGTGGAGATTTTGGCTCTGCTCGTGGGGCCGGATTTCTTGAGTATCTGGATGAAGCTTACGCAGCCAACACCGGCATACGCCGAGGTTGGAAATCAATGACGACACGTGGTACCGTGCAATTAACGTGCTCACGTTTGATTCCTCAAAGATACGGACACCGATGTTGTCCATGCCAGTCCGACGCTGGCTTTCCGTCTCCGACTCCATGGCGGCTGTCTCCACATGGACGAGTCTTCGGGGCCCTGTGCGCCATTTGGTTTTCCTGGGAGTCGCAATGGCTTACATATCGTTACTTGCGCTATTCCTGACTGTGACCAATCTGGTACCGGTAAGCGCGGTAGGTCTTGCCCCGCTCCTCTTATGTTCATGGCGCTTTTTCGGCAGAAGTTACCCCGCGTTTATCACGCCACTCACCTTGCTGACGCTGCTGATCGTGGTGTCGACACTGCTCTACGATCCCGCGTCGTTTCTTGAATTCGATTTTTACCGCCGCGACGGCAATTTTTTCATCTCCTATGCGCCGATCTTTGCCGGTTGCCTGTACATGCACCGCTGGGATCTGAACAAAGTGCTTCGCACGTTCTTCGTGTTTGCAGTGGTGATCAACCTGCCGCTTTACGCTTACTACATTCTTGAGAATGGCTTACTGAGCATTTTCATCCATCCCGATGCGAGCTTTGGCAGCTACTTTATTGCACGCAACGCAGCCGGCGGCTTCTTTGCGATGCTGTTCTGCCTGGGCGCCGCGTGCTATCTGCAAAGGCGCAGCAGGCTGATTCTTGCGCTGTTGGCCGCCAACGCGTTGATGCTTTTCTCCACTTATAGCCGCGGTTCGCTGCTGGGCGTTCTAGCGGCGCTGCCCTATCTCTACTTCGGCCGCAAGCGCTGGATGCTGGCCTCGCTGATAGCCAGTCTTCTCGTGGCTTCCATCGCAATGGGGCTCTACAACACGGACCCGACGGTCAACTATATGGGTTACTCCTTCACGATTCAGAATCAGGATGCGAAGGTCGCCAATCTGAGCATCCGCTACGAATGGCTGTGGCCACGCGCGCTCATGTACTTCGAACAAAGCCCGATCATCGGCCTCGGGTTCGGTTCATTCGACGACCATATCGGCAGCGTCGTCTCATACTTCCACGCCGTGGGTATTCCGTCGGACGTGTCGATCGAACATAGCGACTCGCATGCGCACAACTCCTACCTCAACTTTCTCGCGGAACTAGGCCTGGTTGGACTCGCGCTGTTACTGAGTTTTTTCTGGAAGCTGATTGAATGGAGCCAGCACGGCGCGGCGGCCGCCGCGCTGATCGGCCGGGGACAAAACTTCGCCGCGTTCCGGTTCGTCGAAATCTCGTCGGTTTGCCTGCTTGTGATGGCCGCGACCGAACATCGGCTCGTCTCGCCGTCGAACGTTCTGATCCTTTCGCTTGTCATCTCGTTGTTGCTCGCATGGCGGCCGTCCAGCGCCGTCGCGTTCGAACGGTCACCGCGCACGCCGGATGGCCCCACGCCCTCGTGAGCGATAATACGGCCGCACTCAACCAATCTGCCCGCGGGAGGCGCTCTTTTCAGCCACGCGGCAGTCAGAAAGCGACAACGAGAGGACCCTATGTGGACTGTGTTCACCAACCTGGGCGACGCCGCCATCACGTTGCCCGTGGCGGCTATTTGCGCCGGCTGGATTGCGCTATTCAATGTGCGTCTGGCACTTCGCCTGATCGGCGTACTCGCCGTTGGCGCCGCGCTCGTGGGCGCAACCAAGATCGTCTATGCCAGTTGGGGAATAGCCATTCCGGCCGATGATTTCCGCGTCATTAGCGGTCACACCATGCTGTCGACGTCCATCTGGATGGCCGCCATTGCGCTCTTGCTGAAGTGGTGGCGGCAGCCGATGCTGCCGGGCATCGTCGCGGGCATGGTGATCGGAGCGCTGACTGGTTTTTCCCGCCTCGTCGATCATTCACATACGCTGCCCGAAGTCATTTCCGGCTGGCTGCTTGGCGCGCTCATGGCGCTAGTTTTCTTGCGGGCGGTCGTCCACGTCGAGCCCGAACGATTCGGAGCCATCTGGCCCACGCTAAGCCTTCTGCTAGTCTCCACGCTCGCCTATGGTCACAAGGCGCCGCTTCAACATCTGATCGAAACACGTTCGCCGCAAATTCGCAAACACGTGCCATCCGTCATGGCCGTGCTGGGGCGGATTCGCTATCGCCTCCAGTCTTACGATGCCACGTCGGCCAGATGACGTTCGTCGACGGACTGCGGGTCTCTGACCGGATACGGAAGAAACTGCTCGACGCAGGCGTACGGAAGCCGGGACTCGATGAAATCCGTCAGTGCCGCCTTGAAGTTCTCCGTTGAAAAGCGCTCGGCATTCCGGCGGCATTGCCGGGGGTCGAACAAACCAGCATTGTTTTCAAAGCGGCCGACCGCTTCCAGCAACGACTCCAGTGTCTGCTCGCCAAAGAACACGCCTGTTGGCCGATCGAGCGGCAACCCGACGACCGTTTCAAGCGCGCCGCCCCGGCCGAATGCGATCACCGGCGTTCCGCATGCCTGCGCTTCCACCACCGAGATACCGAAGTCTTCTTCCGCCGCAAACACGAACGCGCGGGCGCGCCGTAAATGATCGACGAGAACTTCCCATGGTTGATGACCAAGAATCGTGACGTTTTCTCCCGCGCAAGATTTGATCTTCTTCATCTCAGGGCCATCGCCGATCACCACGAGCCGCCGCTCGGGCGTTTGCGAAAACGCTTGCACGATCAGATCGATGCGCTTGTACGGCACCATCCGCGACGCCGTCACGTAGAAGTCGTCCTTCTGGGTACACACCGTCATGCTGGCGAGGTCGACCGGCGGATAAATGACGGTTGCGTCGCGTTGATAGGCCTTCCTGATCCGCCGCGCAATGAACTGCGAATTCGCGACCAGGTGATCGACGCCGTTGGCCGAGCGCGAATCCCATCCGCGAATGTAATGGAGCAGCACGCGGGCCATCGCGGACTTGATGCCGGTACTCAGGTGAGACTCCCTGAGATACTGATGCTGCAAGTCCCACGCATAGCGAATGGGCGAATGAACGTAACTGACGTGGACCTGGTTCGGCCCGGTCAGTACGCCCTTCGCCACCGCATGCGAGCTGGAAATGACGAGGTCATAGCCGGACAGATCGACCTGTTCGATCGCGATCGGCATGAGCGGCAGGTAGGCGCGGTAGCGCCGCCGGGCAAAAGGCATTCTCTGAATGAACGACGTATGGACAGTCTTTCCCTTCACGCAGTCGCGGTCTTCCAGAAAATCGACAATCGTGAAGATGTCCGCGTTCGGGAAGCACTCGATGATATTTTTCAACACCTTCTCCGCGCCGCCCGAGACCACCAACCAATCGTGAACAATAGCGACTTTCACTTCGACCTCCTGTGAGATAGCAACCGGGACCTCCGCGTGCGAGGTCCTGCTTCATTCATCCTTGGCGGCGCCTGCCTGAGGCCGAAAGCCGCACGCCATTCGAACCATGCCAAACGCCCGCTCGGCGCCCGGCAACAGATTGATCAACTCAAGGCGGATCATGATGCCCATCAGCATCACAGCCAGCGCTGCTTCGCCGATCACCCGAGCAGAGGCCATCCCTACCGCACCGTATCGAGAAGCAAGAAAAAGGGCCGTCATCACATTGATCAATCCGGAAACCACACCCGTCACGGCAAGCAGCTTGTCTTTCTTTCGCGGCACGAATACATAGAACGCGACAAACTGGTTAAAAGCGGCGAAGGGGAACATCCATGCGAAGATCTGCAATACGTGCGCACTCGGTTCAAATGCGGGCCCCAGAATCAGCGGCAGCACAAATGGCGAAAGCGTGAGCGCGCCACAAAACGCCAGGAGTCCATAGCCGATCAACAAGGTGGCGCCTCGCCGGGTCGTGACATGCGCACCCTCTTTGTCGCCGAGCGCGAGCTGCCGCGATATCGTGGGAATGAACACCTGCGACGCCGGCCCCATCAGACTGAGCCCGATCGTCGCGAAACGTTCGGCCGCGCCGAAGTAGCCCACCTGGGCGGGCGTGGACAGCAGCGTCAACAGATAAGTCGACGACGCCGTGAGCACGACCGAGCCCGACGAGTAGCAAAACAGCATCGTCGAGCCTCGCACGAGAGGCACGACGCCTGCAAACCTGAGACGCGGCAAGCCCAGTTGCCAGGTCGTCAGACCGTACGAAATGATCGAGGACGCCACGCCCGCGATCAGCAGACTCGCCAGCACCCACACGGCGTCGTCGGGCCCATTGACCAGATTCAGAACCAGCACGAGACTCAGCGCGAAACCGAACACCTCGATCATGATCGGGGTTCGAAAGTGCTGGCGCCCCTGGAAAAGCCAGCCCAGATTCATCGCCGACACGATACCCAGCAGCGTGGCGAGCAAACCGATCATCGGCCGCTCCGACAGGACCGGCGAACTCATCGTCGCGACGACGCCGATACTGCCACCCAGCAATCCCATCACAAGGCGTGCGCTCACTTGCAACGAGTAGATGGAGTTGCACTCCGCCGCCGATTGCGCCTTCGACACCTCGCGCATGCCGACGAACGTGAATCCATAACCGGCGACCATCCATATCACGTTCATCAGCGACATCGACGCCAATACCCGGCCGTACTCGGCGACGCCGAGAACCCTGCCGTAGAACGGCACGACGATGATGAGATAGATGTACCTCATCAAATAACCGCCGTAGACAAACGCAATAACGTTGGCGCCCGCTCGTCTATCCATACTGCCCCCTTTCTCGCGCGTTCCGGACTTCAGCGCCCAGCCGCGCGGCGGCGGGCAAGCGGGTTGGAGATATAACGCACGACGAAGTCGGACAGCGGCGAATAAGGCACGAGGCACAAACTCGACAGCACGAGCGTGCCGAGTTTCTTCTTCACACCCCAGAACGGGTTCGCGATGATCGTATGCAAATAGGTGTGGGAGTTTCGCGTCATCCAGCGCCAGCGTGTCGGCAGGGTCGCGCGATAGACGCTCGAACAGAACGTGGCCCTTTCGTGAGAAAAGTCGTAAAAGACTGGCGGCAGTTCTATCTGCAACCGAGTGCGGGCGATATCCCTGAGTATCGCCCAGCGCAGGTTGAAGACTTTCGGCGCTTTGTTGAGCTGCTCCGAATTGGCGAACGAGACCGTCTCGCTGTGTGCGTTATGCACACGATAGCCGCCGAGCGATTTCGGCACCGTGGCAATAGGCCCCGTCAATGCCGCACCGTAGATCGCGTAGAAGTCCGCGCCGTAGCGGTTGATGCCTTCCTCCGGTATGGGAAAGAAGCGCCTCAGGGCACTCACACGATATGCATTGCCCGACGCGGGCGGCGAGGGATAAAGCCAGCCGCTCAGCAACAGCTTTCCGCAGTCGTGTGGTGGTTCGCTATGGGGTACATGGGTGCCGGTTAGCACGCTGTCGCAGTCCATCACGTCGAGGCGGAATTGCACCTTCGCCCAGTTTCCCTCCGCGAACAGGCGCATCACTTCGGAGACCGCGCTCGGATAGAGAATGTCGTCGGAATCGAGGAAGATTACATAGTCCGTTTCAAGCACGCCGATCGCATGGTTATACGCGGAGACCTGGCCGCCGTTCGTCTTGAAGACGGATGAAATACGCGTGCCGTACTGTTCAATGACCGCTCGCGAGCCGTCGGTCGAACCGTCGTCGATGACGAGCACCTCCGTTCCTGGATAGTCCTGAGCAAGCGCCGAGTCGATCGCCTCGACCAGATAGCGCGCGTAGTTGTAATTGCAAATCGCAACGGTAACGTGGTTCATGATTTCTCGACGGTATCCAAAAGTTCGATCAAGCGAAATCCGATGACCGTAAAACTGACGACACACGTGGCAAACACGACACTTCAACTGGATCGGGCATAGCCTTGCCTGATCGTATGGCTACGTGGCACGACGCAGAACTACATAAGCGAGGTGCTTCGGCGGATTGTTGCCAGCGCCGTTGACCCGATCCGGCACCTTGAATCGAACTTTCAGCCGCTGGTCGTCCCACGTCAACGCAACGTCGTCGCGGGCGCCCGCTTCGCCGGTCAGTGCATCGATAAACTCGACCCGGGTAACACGCGACGACGAAGGCGGCCCAAGCCCCGGCAAGCCGACCGTCTGCCAACCCGGGTCCGCCCTGACCTGCATCACGATGTCGCTGCCGGAAAACAAGCCGGTTCCTGCGGCGCCTGGACTGAACTGCAACGGCTTCGACAAGCTGGCGAGCGGTCCATCGACGGTTCGATGCAGTACGACCAGGCTTTGACCGGATACGTTGTAAGTCCGCTCAGGCGGACCCCGATGCGTAAGCCGGAATGGCTCATAGCCATCCCAGTGATAGATCATGGACAGATACTTGTCCTGGTCGTTCCAGTTTCTATCCAATGCCCACACGGCGAAGTCGAAGAAATAGCGCGGCAGGTAGTGCGGATCTTTCATGTACGTGTCACCTATTTCCGTTTGCCAGATTCCGCGTGCAGGACCGTTCTTCACGTACTGCTCATACAAAGGATCCAGATCGGCGACAGGAAGGTAATGCGTGTCGAGGTAATCGACCCAGTCCAGCATGCGTTCATCCAACACCGGGCTCCTGTACTCCAGCCATCGCTTGAAGTTGGAGAGCCCGCCCTGATCCGGCCAGCCGCCGTACACGACATACGCGTGGTAACCGCGGATAATTCGTGCCGCCGGAATATGAATCCGCTCGACGTAATCCTGCATCGCCCGCTCGTAGGGCTTCGCGCGCTTGCGGTCCGAACTGAAGTCCGGGCCGTGCCAGAACGAGGCCTGCGGCGAACCACCGGACAACTTGCCGGCCGCCTCGTTCCAGATCTGGAAATAACGCAGGTTGAACGGCGGCGTCGAATACTTGCGAACCACCGCGTCGACGTAGCGCGTCCACGCCTTCTCGTCGACAGGCGCCGACTTTGAATCTCCCGGCACGCTCGCATTCCACTTCGGCGTGTATGCGAGCAGCAGCAACGAGCCGATTCCGTTGCGATCATTTCGAATCAGGACCGACGGCAGATCGCTATTGAATGTGGGGCCGGTCTTGTCGATGCGCATCGCGTCTCCCGGTCCGTACTGCTGGCCAGGTCCCACCGAATCGCGTCCCCAACTGATGCCCATCGCGTGCCACATCTGAATATCGCTGGCCGATCCGGGCCAGCCGTTCGAGCCGATCAGGTCGGTAATCCGGCGAGCAGTCGCGCGATGTTTGCGCGCATCGGATACCGCCGCGAGCGCGCTCTGCGTACGCACCAGAGGTATCGTCGCGCCCGCGAGCGCCGCGAGTATGCGCAGTGCTCGCCGTCGGCCGGCACCGTTTTCGACGCGATGCATTTGCCTGCCCAGAACCATGCGTCAACTCACCGACGCGCGCGGCGTCAGGTCCGGCAAGCGCTCACCGCTGTGGCCGTAGAGAATCTCAAGCACTTTCTGCGCCGAATACTCCCAGCGAAACTCGCGAGCGTGAAGCAAGCCCTTCGTTCGGTGACGCTCCCTGAGTTCTGCGTCGCCCATCATTGTTGAAATCTTTGCGGCGATGTCGTCAGCCGACATCGCATCGCAATACATCGCGGCGTCGCCACACGCTTCGGGTATCGACGTGCGCGACGAGGCAATCACAGGACAGCCGCAGTACATCGCTTCGAGTGGCGGCAGTCCGAATCCCTCATACAACGACGGAAAAACGAGGCAACCCGCGTTCTCGTACAAAGACTTCAATTCGCCGTCCGATACGAAGCCAGCCCACAGTACCTGCTTCGAGAATGCCGGTGGCCCGTCATCGGCGCTATTGAAGATGCGCGGATTTCTACCGCCCACAATGACGAATTTGATTCCGGTGAGATGTCCGAGCTTGCCGATTGCCTCTAGCGCCCGCTGCAGGTTCTTGCGCGGATCGATACTGCCGACAATCACACAGTAAGTGTCTTTCGCAAGTCCAAGACGGCTCAATACCGCGGGATTCGACGTGACCCGGTCGAGATGGTCCGCGCCGGGCGTCACGACCGTCACGCGCGATTCATCGATTTTCAGGTGATGGCAAATGCGCGTCTTCGAGAATGCCGAGACCGTCAGAATCAGCGGCCGGGTTCGTCGCAGGCATGCGAAGCAAACCCGGTACCAGAGCCGGAATTTTCTCGAGAAGCCTTGCGGGACATCGTAGATCGACATGTCATGGACCATCACGATCTGTGCGCGCTTGAACAGCGGATTGGTATTGCACAGATTCAGGAGCGTCATGCCCCGCGCCGCGATCGGCAGCGTGATCTGCTCCCACAGCGTGCCGCGCAGCCACGGAAAACGCCGCTGGCGTGCAAGCAGCGCGCCCGGCTCGATTGCATTTTGCGGCATGAAGACTTCCAGTTCATCACCAGGGAGCGCGCGCATCTGCATCGCTCTCGTGAGTTCATAGGCGACCCGCTGAACGCCGGTGACGGGCTGGGAAGTGAACTTTCCGTTGATTGCAAAGGTCATCGGGTGCTCCGTTTAACGCCGTCACGAGATTACGCTGGCTGCCATTTGCCTGAGCCCAGAGCGAGATCAATGCACTGCTTCCGGCTCGCCGGCATCGCTGGCGTAATTCGTCGCGTAGCCGTAATTCCGTGTACTTCGCCGCAGCGGGATGCCGTTGAAGACCGCGCCGGCAATGCGTCCCTCGGCGCGCTCCATCTTCTTGATCGTGTCGGCGATCTCCTCCTCGCTCTGCATGCCCGAACGCAGGACCAGCAACGACGCGCCCGCTTCACTCGCGATGATGGAAGCGTCCGTGACCGCGAGAAACGGAGGCGTGTCGATGATCACCAGATCGAACTGACCCGCGAGCCGCTCCAGCACATCCTTGAAGCGCGGTTTCATCAGCAGTGCGGCGGGATTCTCCGGACGCAAGCCACAGGACAGGAACGTCAGGCCCTCGACGCTCGTCTGCCGCAATGCGCTGCGCAAAGGCATTCGCTCCGCGAGCACTTCCGAGAGTCCGCCACGATTGCTGCCGTTGAACAACGACGCGAGATGTCCGCGCCGCATATCGGCGTCGATCAGCACGACACGCGTGCCGATCTCCGCATGCAGAATCGCGAGGTTTGCGGCAATAAAGCTCTTTCCCGCCGAAGGCGTCGGCCCAATGACCATCAGGACGTGATTGCGCGCGCGTGCAAGATCGCGCGTCACCGCGGTGCGCACGTTGCGAAGCGCCTCGACCGACGTATCGTGCGGAAAACGTGAAGCCAGAGCCCGGCTGATGTCGCCATCGAGCAAGGCCGCCGCACCGTGAAACTGAATATCGGGCGAGCCTTTCTGGAATGGCAGATTGCTTCGCCCCGCCAGACCCGGTAGTAATTTTCGGCCCACGCCGGCAGACAGGCGATCGAGCAACAGCTGCTGCTGGCTGAACAGGATCTCGCCGAAGACCGGTACGCTCATGCGGCGCTCGACGTATTTGGGGTCGGTCACGCCGGTCATCACATGGCGGCGCATGAAGACCAGCGTGACGCCGGAGACGAGCCCGAGTATCAAGGCCCCTCCAAGCACCAGCACGGGCTGCGGCTTGACCGGACGATGAGGCCTGATAGCCCGGTCGACGATATGCGCGCCGCCCGTGGTACTGGCGCGCCGAACCTGCAATTGCTCCGCTTTCTGAACCATCCCCATATAGACCGTTTCCGCCACCTTCTGCGCGCGGAGCAGATCGACGCTTTCACGCTCGGATGACGGCATGCCGTTGAAATGACCGTTGAATTTCTCTTGCGCGTCCTTTAATTGTGCCAGTTGCGTGTCGATGTTCTGGATCCAGCGGCTGCCAACGGTATAACGGTCGAGGAGTTGCGTACGCTGCAGTTGCAGGGACGCAATCTGCCTGTCGAGGTCGAGGCCGCCCTGAAGATACGCTTGCGCCTCGGCCGTCGGTTGCATCGACTGTGCATTCGCGCGGAAATGCTTGAGATTGTCCTCGGCTTTCCTGAGGTCCGCGAGCAAGCGCGGAAGTTCTCCGTTAATGAAGGCGAGCGTGGTCGTGTCATTGAGTTGCCGGCTGGTAATGGCAGAGGCCAGGTATTGCTGGCCCACAGCATTGGCGACTTCCGTGGCCTTATCCGCGCTTTTATCCATATACTCTATCTGCATCAGACCCGAGTCTTTTGCCTTGTCGCTAACCTTGACCAAGTCCTCAAAGCGCTTGACCGCGTCGAGTTCATTCCACCGAATGACCTCGAATTTCGTGCCGGGCCGCGCTTCCAGCTGCTTCACGAGCATCGAGACGCCGTTGTCCATTGCCGGCGTGCCCACTATGCCTCTGACGAGTAACTGATCCGACGGTCCGCGCAACTCGTACGCGCCATCTGCGAGGGCGATCAAGGTGAGCTTTTCTTCCTCGAGTTCTCGCGGCACATCCAGAGCGCCAATCTGAATACGCTCGCCACCCCACGCAAAGGACTTCAACCCAAACCACGGCGCCGCCGGCCGACCGGGAGTCGCAAACTTCTCGGCGATGGCACCCAGAACCGGAATCTTGTGCGGCGTCACCGACACGTCGAAGCGGAACCGGTCGATCACCGGGTCGAGCACCGAGCGGCTATGCATGATGGCCATTTCGGTCGCTGGCGCCGGCGCAGGCGGCGCAAGCATTTCCTGATTCTGCAAGGCCAGGCCGAGCGCATTCGGCTCCGGCGGGTCCACGCGCAGGAGGACATCGGCCGAGTAGATCGGTGTCGCGATAAGTAGATATGCCACAGCCAGTGTCAGAACGACCACCGTCGTGACCACGATTTCCCAGATGTGGTCGCGCATCAACGTGAGCATCCCACGCGCGCTGAGTTGGCCACGTTCGGTGCTGGCAGAGAGCGAATTCTGAGGGTAGTAATCCACCGGTTTGATCCTTCCATGTTCGATGGGCAGAGTAATGATTCGATGCTGCTCTGCTGCACCACCAGTTCGCGTTCTGAAACCGCCGCCGGACGACGTGGGTAAGTGCATTGCCCGGCAGCACCTCGACGTGACGTGCTGCGTTAGATTGGCTCGGAGAGCTGCGTTCCGGACCGCGCGAACGACGGATGACAGTGCTGCGTACTACATATCATCGGCGTCTTTACTACCTCAGCTGCAACGCCCTCTCCCCACCACGATCTCAACGAATTAAAAATCCTCCAAGATATTCGTGCTACGAAAAACTATTCTGTAATGGACCCTGAAAAACTGATGTATTGAGATTGTTATGGTCACTGGCTGCCGCTACTTCATAAAACAGGAATAGGGGCTCGCGGCATTGACGATGCCAACCTCCAACTGCACAGGTAGTTCGAGAGAACGCCTTGCGATCCAATGGCTCACGTCTGGCGTGATGGCCTCTTCGCCAATCAGACGCTCGCCCGGCAAGGTCGATCTTCATGTATGAGAACGCCGGATCATCCAACCATATGTCACGATCGCCACGAGCGCCAGCCGCGGCGCGATCAACGCCAGCACCGCACCCCTGCGGGCACGGTGGTACATGATCGCGCGTCAGCCTACTCGCGCAATGCTTCGACCCGACACAAATCCAGCGGTCCATGGAGGACGGTAATTGGACATATCCTCGCCGAAGCACGGCGATGGCGCGTTAAAGCACATACGCATGTTGCGGAGTCGGAAATCGGCTCATTCAGGCCGCCAATTTCTCTCTTGATGCTGCAGTGAAGCATAGCCTGCTTAAAAAGCGGCAATTCGTCATCGGCATAAATTCGGGTGTTAATGGCCGATTATGCAGAGGGGATTACAAATGCAGGGCTATTGCAGAAAGGCTTGTTGCTATCTGCAATTAATGTAACAGAGTTATACGGGTCAGTGCATATGCCGTAACGAACCGGCTCCGCAATTCATGTACACAAATTGTCTATCCGCGTGCACCTGCCGCTCGGCAGCCCTTGTGTCATCGAGTGAAAGCGCGCCTGGGAGGAAGCGCTATTCACAAGATCCTTGCGTATTAGTTACGGAAAATGTTTCTCGCGGGAATACATATTAGAACGCTTTGCCTTCCATTGCGAGGTAAGAATTTCCCTCGCCATGACTATTACGCCAAAACACCCGCGAACGCCAGCCAAGTTCGTCGTGGAAATTTCGATGCGTTAATCTCGCTACTCAGGGTGATTAGCCTGTGCAGAGAACTCAGCCTGATGACTTCCACCGATTGTCTTACGTCGGACGTGAATAAGCGTCGGAATGGACGGAATGCGATGAAACACATTGGCCTTCTGGTTTTTCAGCACTGTTCGATGGCAACCACAGGAGCTATCGGCGACATATTTCGGCTTGCCAACGAGTTCGAGAAAGCCAGGGGCAAGGAACCGCCATATCGACTATCCGTGTTGTCCGATGCGGGGGGGCTGGTAACCAGTTCGTCCAGCATCTCGATCTGGACGCAAAGCCTGCCGCGTTATAGCCTCGCCGATTTCCACGCGTTCTTCGTAGCGTGCCGGGACGCGACCGAGACCGCGGAATCCAATGACCGCTTTCTTTCGTGGATCTCGCTTCAGGGGTCCATTGCATCGTTTCGTGTGCAGCAAGGCGCGAATCTGGCCGTCGTCTGCAGGAATCCATTGCAATCGACTGTGCCCATATTTCTATTCGATGACAGCGGCAGCACTCGCGACGGCGGCGGTGTGAAACCCACCGACCTGGCACTTTCCCAGATCGAGCGCGACCTGGGTTCAGATACCGCGCGAAAGATCGGCCGCATTCTGCATACAGGCTACACAGAGCAGAACAAGTCGGAGCTGGACGATGCAAGCGTCACCACGACCACCGAAAAAGTCCGCGAGTCGGCACGCTGGATCAAGGAGAACTACAGTAAGGCGATCTCAGTCGCTCAGGCGGCCGAGTCCGCGGCCATGAGCAAGCGCAATTTTCAGCGCCGCTTTAAATGCGAATTCGGTATGACGCCACTCGAGTATCTGTTGCGTACACGCTTCGAGATCGTATCCGCGATGTTGAGAAACACCGATTTGCCTGTCGACAAGATTGCGCGGCGCTGTGGCATGGGCGACGGCAATCGTTTGGGGCGACTGTTCAAGGAACGGTATGGGATGTCGCCCACGCAATTTCGCGCCCGGCAACATTTCGAATCCGAAGAGCGATATCTGGCGCGCGAGGAAAACTGGAATACCTCTACTGAGATTGTGCGAGAAGCCCCTTAGGACTTTCAATACCGCTTCGCGGTGCCGCCAGTTACGGATGGAAACATGACAACGATAAAGTCCGCACAGTTCGACGGGGATGCCGCTGCATCCGTTGCAAGGCATCAGGGAGTCGTGTTGTCCGAAGATATACCGGTCGACGTGCCACCCGTATTGGCCGATCCGTATCGGTTGCCTCAGCACCCCGTCTCGACGATCAGAAGACTCAAGGAAGCGGCGAAGTCCTTTCTGCCCGACTCTCTTTTCCTGAGTCTGTTGCATCATAAATGTATTGGCCGCTATCCTAATCTGCGTCGCCCTGCCACTTTCAACGAGAAGATCCTGCAACGCAGTCTCAGGCCGGATCCTCGCTACATCGGCTTGACCGACAAACTTCTGGTTCGCGAATACATCGCCAGCAAGATAGGGGCGAAGCATCTGATACCTCTAGTCGCAGCGCCGGATGTGTTCACACGCGAAGTATTCGACGCGCTTCCGAGTGCATTCGTGATGAAGGCGAATCACGGCAGCAGCTTCGTCGAGGTGGTGAGAAACAAGTCGGAAACATCGTTCGAAGAACTGCAGCGTCGCGCCGAGCAGTGGCTGGCAATCGACTTTTACAGCATTGCGCGAGAGCGGCACTATCGCACCATCGAGCCGCGTATCTTCTTCGAGCATCTGCTTCTCGATGCACGCGGCCAGATACCGGCAGACTTCAAGGTGCATTGTTTTGGTGGTCGGCAGGGACCGCCGATCATCTACATACTGGTGATATCGGACAGATTCGGAAACGCGACGCATGGCGACGTGTACGACATCAACTGGAATCACCTCGACGTCGAGATCGGCTTTTACAAGCGGAGTGCCGCGCCGGCACCTCGCCCGGCAAACCTGGAAGCGGTACTGGACACCGCGATCGCTCTCTCTGAAGACTTCGACTATGTCCGCGTGGACCTGTACGCACCCGATAACCTGGTCTACTTCGGCGAACTGACGTTCACACCCGGCGCGGGCGTATTACCATTCACGCCGGACAGGATCGACTACGAGTGGGGAAAGCTGCTGGCGTGAGTAGGCGGCAAATAGAGATCACAAGTCCTGCGGCGCAAAGGGAAAGCCGTTGCCATGGAGCGCTCAAACGGGCGCGTAACCGCCCCTTCGGCCGCACTTCGCGCAAGCCCGAACCACCTTCTACTGCGATCAAGCGGGCTCCATCCCGTTCTCCAACTTGGCGCCGTCGGCTTCGCGCGACGTCAGAAACGCCAGCAGCGCCTGCGCGGCCTCGCGCTGGGGCGTCGCGGCGCAGATCGCGGCCGCAAAGACGGTGATGGATTGCGCCTCGGGCGGCAATGCGCCGACCACGTCGATGCCCGGCAAGTGGATCAATTCGCTCAGTTGCTGAAAACCCAGCGCGACCTCGCCCCGAGCGACCAATACCCCCACCGGGACACCGGGCGGCGCCTGCACGGTGCGTGGAGCAATGGTTTCCGCTATGCCCCAACGCTCGAACAACCGGTTCAGATGCGCTCCGCTAGGACCCGTCGAGTAGCCGATGCTGCGTGCGCTCAGGATGGCGTCGCGCAGCGCCGCTTCGGTACTGACGTCCGGCCGCCGTTGCCCTGCCGCCACCGCAATGGCAATGCCCGAGCGCGCAAGTGCCACCCGGCTTGCCGGATCGACGCGGCCGGCTGCCGCCAACCGGTCGAGCGCGTCCACCGCCAGCACGACGATATCGAATGCTTCGCCTTCCTGAACACGCCTCGCCGCATCGACACCGCCGACCGACTCAATCGCAACCGGCTGCCCCGCCAAACGTTCGTATGCGACGGCGAGTTCGGCCAGTACCTGGCGCGTAGCCATCGACGAGATGCCGGTGATCGGCGTGCGCACGGTTTGACCGCTGACCATCTTTTGCCGCCCTCTTCAGTCTTTGTAACGCAATCCGGCCTGTTCCAGCGGCCCGCGCATGTTGTACATGTCCAGACCCAGCACGCCAGCGGCCAGCTTCGCGCGCTTCCCGGCTTCGTTCGCTTCGCGTGCAGCCGCTTTTTCGAGCACCAATTGCGCCGACGCCGCGGGCACCACCGCGACGCCGTCGTCATCCGCGACGACAACATCGCCCGGCGTGACCAGCGCACCCGCGCACACCACGGGGATGTTTACCGAACCGAGCGTCGCCTTGACCGTGCCTTTCGCGGAAATCGCCTTGCTCCAGACCGGGAAGTTCATCTCCGTCAGCACGCTCACGTCGCGCACGCCGGCGTCGATGATCAACGCGTGAGCGCCGCGCGCCTTGAAGCTCGTCGCCAGCAGGTCGCCGAAATAGCCATCGGTGCAGTCCGTGGTCACTGCGGCTACGACGACGTCGCCCGGCCGGATCTGCTCGGCCGCGACGTGCAGCATCCAGTTATCGCCCGGCTGCAGCAGCACGGTGACCGCGGTGCCGCTGGCGCGCGCGCCGACATAGATCGGCCGCATGTACGGCTTCAAGAGACCCGTGCGTCCCATTGCCTCGTGCACGGTTGCCGAGCCGAGCGCACCGAGTTTCCCGGCAACATCCGCGTCCGCGCGCGCGATGTTGCGATAGACGACTCCAAGTTCATACATGATTACTGTCCCTTCGCTTTAAGCAACGCATCCAGACGCGGATAGACTCGCCGCGCATTTCCTTCGTAGATCTTGTGACGCTCTTCCGCATCGACATGCGCCGCTTCGATATAGCGTTTCGTGTCGTCGAAATAGTGGCCCGTCTCGGGATCGATGCCACGCACCGCGCCAATCATTTCGCTCGCGAACAGAATGTTGTCGACGGGGATCACGCGGGTGAGCAGATCGATACCCGGCTGATGATAGACGCAGGTGTCGAAGAAAATGTTGTTGAGCAGATGTTCCTTCAGCAACGGCTTTTTCAGCTCCTGTGCGAGTCCGCGGAAACGCCCCCAGTGATAGGGCACCGCGCCGCCGCCGTGCGGAATCACAAAACGCAGCGTCGGAAAATCGCGGAACAGGTCCGACGTCAGGCACTGCATGAAGGCCGTCGTATCCGCGTTCAGGTAGTGCGAGCCGGTGGTGTGAAAGCACGCGTTGCAGCTCGTGCTCACGTGGACCATCGCCGGAATATCGTATTCGACCATCTTCTCGTAGATCGGATACCAGTAGCGTTCCGACAGCGGCGGGCTGGTCCAGTGACCGCCCGACGGATCGGGATTGAGATTGATCGCCACGTTGCCGTACTGCTCGACGCACTTGACCAGTTCCGGAATACACGTGGCGGTGTCGACGCCCGGGCTTTGCGGCAACATCGCCGCCGGCACGAAGTGCTCGGGAAAGAGTTGGCTCACCCGATAGCACAACTCATTGCAGATGGCGGCCCACGTACTGGAGATCTGCGCGTCGCCGATGTGATGCGCCATGAAACTCGCACGCGGGCTGAAGATCGTCAGATCGAGGCCGCGCTCGCGCATCAGCTTCAACTGGTTGCTTTCGATCGAATCGCGCAGCTCGTCGTCGCTGATCCGCAATTCCGAGGCTTTCGGCATCTCGGACGGGTTATTGATGCCCGCGATCTGGCGGTTGCGCCACGACTCCAACGCTTTCGGCGCGGTAGTGTAGTGGCCGTGAATGTCGATAATCACGGTCTCTCCTCAGAAAATTGATTCGACCAGCGACGCGCCACGACAAAACTCGCGCGCGCCGCGTTTCCTTGCCATGTCACTCAGTGCGCGGTATTCGGGCTTGCCGTCGTCTCGCCGGCGCTCACGCGCTGACTCGCGAGAATGGCGATCGCGGCCAGTGTAGCGGGGATCGCGAGCATCGCGAGAATCGCGCCGAACTCCCAGCCGAACCCGAGCAGCGCACCGCCGATCGCCGAGCCGAAGATGCTGCCGAAGCGGCCCATGCCGAGCATCCAGCTCACGCCAGTTGCACGCGCCACGGTCGGATAGCGGCCTGGCGCATACGCGTTCAGACCGGTTTGCGCGCCGCTCATGCAGAAGCCCGCAGCAAACACCAGCAATGCCAGCGATGAAGACAATGCGCCGATATAGCCCAACCCGAGCACGCACAGACCACCGCCCAGGTAAGCCGCGCTGATCACCGGCGCGGGCCGGACCTTGTCCATCACCCAGCCGACCAGAACCGCGCCGACCGTGCCGCCGATCTGGAACATCGCCGTGATGTTGGCCGCCGCGGTGACGGTGAGACCCGCGTCCTTCATCAGCGTGGGCAGCCAGCCGGTCAACAGATAGATCACGAGCAGGCCCATGAAATACGTGACCCACAGCGCGAGCGTCATCGAACCATAGCCTTGCGAGAACAGCACACCGATCGGCTTGCGCGTCGGCAGCGGCGGTTCGCTCGAAACGAACACTTCGTCACCGGCAAAGCGCGCGCCGCACACGCGGCCGAGCACCGCGCCGATACGCTTGGGCGATGCGCCACGCACGGCCAGCAAACGGGCCGATTCCGGCAGCAGCCAGATCTGGAACGGGATCAACAGCAACGGCAGCGCACCGCCGAAAATCAGTACCGAGCGCCAGCCGTGAATCGGAATCAGCCAGCCGGCAGCGAAGCCGATCAACGCCGAGCCGAGGTTGAAGCCCGTGAACATGATCGTGATCAGCAATGCGCGCTTGCGTTGCGGTGCGTACTCGGACAGCAGCGTCGTCGAGTTAGGCATCGCGGCACCAAGACCGATGCCGGTCAGTAGTCGCAACAGCGCCATCGCGGTCGGCGTTTGCGTGAACGCGGTAGCAATCGTGAAGATGCCGAATAGAAACACCGACGTAATCAGCACCCACTTGCGCCCGATGCGATCCGACGCCGGTCCCGCTGTCAGTGCGCCGATCACCAGACCGATCGGCGCCGCACTCATCACGAGGCCGAATGCGGGGCGCGAAATGCCCCAGTCGTGAATGATGGAAGGCGCGATGAATCCCATGATGGCGACGTCCATGCCGTCGGCCGTCACGATCAGAAAGCACAGCGCGACCAATAGCCACTGGTAGGCCGAGATCGACCGTTCGTCGATGAACGCCTTGATATCAATTCTCTTACCGCTCGTCATTGCGCTTGTCATTGCGCTTGTCATTGCGCTCGTCATTCCGCTTGTCATCAGATTTCTCCTGTCTCCTTTACTGGTTTTATCGCGCGGCCGAAGCTCGTGGCTTCGCGCTCTCGTTAATCGCGCTTGCCGTCATGTCGGTGCCTTGCCTACCTTCCTCAAATGATCCGGTCTGAAGGTAGCGGTTCGGGCTCCGGCGTCAAAAGGGCGGGTTAACCAGATGTGTGAATGGAGTATTCGGGTTTTGGTTGTTCCGCATAGCATCGCCGGAAACCGAGAAACGCCCTCATAAGCCCTTTGAATAAGGCTCGAACGCGATCCGGTAGCCCTTGGAGACGGCCTCGCCCGACGCCCTTGCAAGCGCACCTCAATAAATAGAACAGATGACTCGGGAACGAAGTCGCATAGAACGGCGGATCGAGCCGATGCTTTTCGCCGCACTCTTCCTTTCCTCATATCGCGATGAAGCGACGCTGATCGATATCGCTCCAATGTCGCGTTCACGAGGCAAGTAAATCGATGGGTGACGAAGTTCGCACCGCGCCGTCTTTTTCAATCTCTTTCGGTCTCTTTCCCCATCTAAAAAAATTATGGCGTGTCGTCGTGCAGACCGCTGGCGCTGCCGCGAATAAAAAATGGCGGCTCCCACCGGAGCCGCCATTTTTCGTTTACCGCATGGGCGCCATACTTCTACCGACCGCCTTCCCGCTCATCCCGAACGGCGGCGCATCGACCGGCGTTCGGTGCGGCGTGGCCCATATCGGGCTCGTGGGGTTGAGTCATTGGTAAGTAAAAGTCCTGATACACAGGCTCTGAAAAAGATGCATGCTTTTCGGCATGGGCCGCGGTTATAGCGTGAAGAACGAGATGGAGAGTTTGGGCCGCACACGAATGCGCAATCCGCGGTTCATCGCGCGGTCGTCTTCAATCGCCGTCGATCCGTGACGGACCTTGCTGCTTCGACGCCGCATCGGACGATTCAAGCCTTCACAATTGCGGTAGCTATACGCGAATGACTGACTACAATGAGTGAATGCAGGCGAAGCTGCAAAGGCGGTCCGTTCGGACTCGCCCGGTTCAGACATAACGGTCGGTAGTGTGGCGTTTCGATTCCTTCATTGGAGGCATGCTCATGACGTGCCTGAACGAAAGGATTGTCGGCGCAATACTTTTTGTGCTGAGCGGATTCGCGTTCGCGGACAGCTTCATCGGCAATGCGCCCGTGGAGATGACGGTGACGAATATCGCGCCGATGCCGATGGAAGTCGGCTCGGCCATTGCAGAGCCGCAACGTTATTTGCAGCACTATGAAATGGAATATCAGCCGAGCCGGGGTGAGCCGTTTTATGCGCAACTCGATCAGTTCTACACTGCGCAGGTGACACACGAATTCCGGAGTGGCGCCGCGAAAACCGGTTCAGGAACGCAGGCGCCAACGCAACCCACGCCGGGCTATCTCCGTATGGGTCCGTCGACGGCGCCGCAACTCTCGCTCATCGATTTACCGAACACGACCTTGACGCTGCGCGCACAACCGCAACGAAGGCTGTCGTTGACTGTCGACCAATGGGTCGTTTCCGCGACTGCGCGGATTGCGATCTTCCATTCACATAGTACGGGCGCGACGGTTTCTGTCCGGCGCGGCTTCTAGTTTCGATTGCTATGAGGAAGTTCCCCGGCGCGCAGCCCGCGAGTGGTGACGCAAAGCGGCGGAGATAAAAAAGGCGGCCCATCGGGCCGCCTCGAAGCAAACAATCGACCGCGATCAGTTCGCCGCTACCCTCGCCCGCACCTTCGCGACCTGGTCAGCGGTCACGGCCGCCCCCTTGTTGCCCCAGCTCGAACGAATGAAGGTCGCAAGCTGCGCGACGTCATCGTCGCCGTAACGCCAGCCGAACGGCGGCATCGCCAGCGGTGACGGCGCCGACGCAGTCGACGGCAAACGCGCGCCGCCCAGAATCACCGCTACCAGCGAGTCCGGATTCGCCTGCGTCACCATCGGGTTGTCGACCAGCGACGGGAACACGCGCGTGGCGCCTTGACCGTTCTGGCGATGACAGGCCGAGCAGCTATCGATGTAGATGCTCGCGCCGCGCCCCGCTGCCTGACCCGCGAGAATCGACTTGAGCGTGGTGTCGTCGGCATGGAACGGCATCGAATCAGCGGACCCACCCAGGCTCTTCAGATACACCGCGATCGCGCCGAGGTCGCCATCGCTCAGGTACTGCGTGCTGTGCTCGACGACTTCGCCCATCGGACCCGACACGGACGAATGCGGATTACGTCCGGTCTTGAGCGACGCGACGATGTCTTCCTTCGACCAGTTCACGAGACCGCCGCCCGCTGCCGAACGCAGGTTGATCGGCGCGGTACGCTCGAGCGAGGAACCGGACAGATAAAGATCGCTCTTGCCGCTCAGATCCTTTTCCTCGAAGCCGACGCCGCGCGGCGTGTGGCACGAACCGCAATGCGCGAGACCCTGCACCAGATACGCGCCGCGATTCCACTCGACATTCTTCGACGTATCCGCGACATAGCGCGAATCGTCATGGAACGCGCGGCTCCAGTACGCGAGCGGCCAACGAATGCTCAGCGGCCAGATCGCATCGGAGGCGTGGTTCGGCTGCGCCGAGGCCGGCACCTGCGTGCTGAAATAGGCATACAGGTCCAGCAGATCGGCGTCCGACACCTTCGCATACGACGTGAACGGCATTGCCGGATAGAGACGTGCGCCATCCTTTCTCACGCCCTGGCGCATCGCCAGCACGAACTGTTCGAATGTATAGCCGCCGGTGCCGTGCTCACGGTCGGAGGTGATATTGGTCGAATAGATCCGGCCGACCGGCGTATCGAACGGCAAGCCGCCCGCAAAAGGCGCGCCGCCCTTCGCCGTATGACACGCGACGCAATCGCCCACGCGCGCCAGATAAGCGCCATGCACGGCGTCGCCCTGCCGCCCCGCGAACGCCGGATCGATCGCAGCGGCGGGCTGCACCGATGCAAACGCCCATAGCGCACCCACGGCCACGACAACGGCGGCCGCCACACCCGTAATGATTTTCCTCATGTTCGTATCGCTCGTTCAGACCTGCACCATGGCGCCGGGGTTCTTCAGATATTGCGAACGGATGTTGCTCGCAGCCCAGTAAGCAAGGCCGCCGACGAGTCCCGTCGGGTTATAGCCAATGCCATGCGCAAACACGTTCGCACCGAGCACGAACAGATTCGGCACGTCCCAGCTTTGCAGGTACTTGTTGACCACGCTCGTCTTCGGATCGGCGCCCATCGTGGTGCCGCCGCTGATGTGCGTGCTCTGATACGCGCGCGTGTCCCAATGGGTGCCGGGCTTCAGAATGCGACCCGAGATCGACTTCGGATTCATCGCACGGCCGATTTCCATCATCTTGCCGGCCACGTATTCCGATGCCTTGAGATCGTTCTCCTGCCAGTCGAGCGTGAGCCGCAGCAGCGGCGAGCCGTACGCATCGCGGTAGTTCGGATCGAGGTCGAGAAAGCAGCTGCGGTAAGCCATGTTGCTGCATTGCGATTCGATGCGGCCGGTGTGCACGAAGTTGTCCTTCACCGCCTGCTTCCATTCGGTGCCCCACTTCGGCGTGCCCTTGGGCAGCGGAATGCCGCGCACCGGACCATTGCCGGTCTGACGGCCCCAGATGATGCCGCCGCCGATGAAACCGAGCTCGCTGTGATCGAAGTTGTCCGCGTTGAATTCCTCGATGGCCTGACCGCCGCCGCCCGCACCCATGAACGGGTTGATGTACGTGTCCTTGTCGAAGAACATGTTGACGCTATTGAGCAACTGATAGCAGAAGTTGCGGCCGACCACGCCTTCGTTGGTATCCGGGTTGAAGGGCTGGCCGATTTTCGAAGTCAGCATCAGGTGCACGTTGTGCAACTGGAACGCGGCGAGAATCACCATCTCGGCGGGCTGCTCGACTTCATTGCCTTGCGCGTCGATATAGGTCACGCCGGTGGCGCGCTTGCCGCTCGCATCCGTATTGACCTTGACGACATGCGAATTGACGCGCAATTCGAAATTCGGCTTGCGCAGCAGCGCGGGAATGATCGCCGTTTGCGGCGATGCCTTCGAATAGTTCAGGCAGCCGTAGTCGCTGCAGAAGCCGCAGAAATTGCACGGGCCGAGCTGGCAGCCGTATTCGTTCGCATACGGTCCTGACGCATTGCCCGCAGGCAGTGCGAACGGCTTGTAGCCGAGACCTTTGGCCGCCGCGGCAAAGAGCTTGCCGGTCGGATGATCCGCAAGCGGGGGCAGCGGGTATTCACCCGAGCGGCGTCCTTCGAACGGATTGCCGCCTTCGACCGGCTTGCCCTCGATATTGCCCGCCTTGCCCGACGTGCCGCACACGCGCTCGAAGCGGTCGAAGCTCGGTTCGAGTTCGTCGTAGGTGATGCCCCAGTCCTGCAGATTCATGCCCTCGGGGATAAACTTCTCGCCGTAACGCTCGGCCACGTGGCTCTTCATGCGCAGTTCGTCCGGCATGACGCGCGACTGCACGCCCGACCAGTGCGCGCCCGCACCACCGACTCCCTCGCCCGGTTTGAACGAACCGATCTGCCGGTACGGCACTGCCGTATCGTTCTTCGTGTGGCGGTTCGTGACCGTGGTCTTGGCCAGGTTCTGCAACAGCGCCTGACGCGCCGAGTATCTGATTTCGTCGACGATCTGCGGATACGCGAAATCCGGCACGGTTTCGCGCGCATCGCCGCGCTCGAGCGCGACCACGTTCAGACCCGCGTTCGCCAGTTCGATCGCCATGATCGAACCCGTCCAGCCGAACCCGACGATTACCGCGTCGACCGGCTTCTTTTTGATGCTTGCCATCTTTCTTATCCTCGCTTGCCGTAGAGGCTCACCGGTGCATACGGATAAGGTTTGGCCTCACCCACGAACTCCAGGTAATCGGCGCGCACGCCGGGGTAGCCGATCATCTTCCATGCAGCCATGTCCTTGTTGCCGCCGTAGGACGGGTCGCAGAAATAGCCTTCGTAGACGTTGTTGAGCAGGAACGAGCTGAAGAACGTCTTCAGCCTGAAGCCCTCGACCGTCAGCTTGCCGGACTCGATCGCCTTGAACATGTCGGTGCGCTGCGCGCCCGTCAGTTCGGCAAAGGTCTTGCCGCTGAAATGCTCGCGGCAATACGCGTTGATCGCGCGAATGCCGAGACGGTACTGTTCCTTCGGCGTGAGTTTCGACTGATAGCCGAATTCCGCCTCCGCGGGCAGGAACGGCCCCTGCATGTACCAGCGCGTCGCGTCGCCGTACGGCGTCTGCATCTGGCGGTCGATGTATTGCGGCACGCCCAGTTCGACGGCACCGGGACCGACGTCGTCTTTCGGAATCAGCACGTCGCAGGCGGCGTTCACGAACGCCCATTCTTCCGGCGTGAAATAGCCGGGGGTGTAGTTTTCCGCGGTGGGTCTATCGGGCGGCGGCATGCCCGGCGCCTGCATCTGCGAGCGGGATTGCACGACGGCGCCGGAGACGCCGACGACCGCTATCGGAGCAATCGCCAGCGAGCCCTTGAGAAAGCTGCGGCGGCTGCGATCGTTGGTAATCGTCATTGTGATGTGTTCTGGGGGTGAAGAAAAATCAAGCGACCTTGAATACGTCGACCACGCCATGCAGACTGCGCGACTGCTCGTTGAGCGCCTGCGCCGCGGCGGTCGCCTGCTCGACGAGCGCCGCGTTCTGCTGGGTGATCGAGTCCATCTGGCTGACTGCCGTATCGACCTGCTCGATGCCGGCGCGCTGCTGTTCGGCGGCGGCCGCGATTTCGTTGACGATGTCGGTAACCTGACGCACGGCGACCAGCACCTCCTGCATGGTGCGGCCCGCGTCCGCGACGAGGTCCGAGCCGACCGTCACCGTCTCCACCGACTCGGAGATCAGGTCCTTGATCTCCTTGGCCGCCGCCGACGAACGTTGCGCGAGACTGCGCACCTCGGAGGCGACCACCGCGAAGCCACGGCCCTGTTCGCCTGCGCGCGCGGCTTCGACCGCCGCGTTCAGCGCGAGAATGTTGGTCTGAAAAGCGATGCCTTCGATGATGCCGGTGATGTCGGCGATCTTGCGCGAGCTCGCATCGATCCCGCCCATCGTGCCGACCACGCGCTCGACCACTGCGTTGCCGCGCGTCGCGACGAGCGACGCGCTGTCGGCAAGCGAACTCGCCGTGCGCGCGCTCTCCGCGTTCTGTTTCACCGTCGCGGTCAACTGGCTCATGCTGGCCGCGGTTTCTTCGAGCGATGCGGCCTGCTCTTCCGTACGCGAGGACAGGTCCATCGTGCCGGACGCGATCTGCGCGGTCGCGGTCGCAATCGATTCGCTGCTGCCGCGCACGGCGCGCACCGTTTTGGCGAGGCTCGCCTGCATTTTCTCGACGCCGCGCAGCAGCGTGCCCATCTCGTCGTCGGCGTGCACGTCGATGCGGCGGCTCAAATCGCCTTGCGCAATCGCGTCGAAATGGTCGAGTGCCTGATTCAGCGGATTCATGATCGCGCGGCGCAGTGCGAACCAGCTCAAACCGGCGGCCAGCACACCGATCACGATCATCACGCTCGACAGCGTGAAGAACGTGCGAAAGCCCGCTTCCGCCGCTTCGTAGTTCTGCTTCGCGTTGCTGTACAACGCCTGCTTGACCTTCTCGTTGGCCGCGTTCATGTCGTTGTAGAGCGCACTCAGCTGCGTCATCGCGATCTTGTCGACCTGCTCGCGATCGTTGGCCTTGATCGCCTCGATGAAGGCGGAGACCGCGCCGCGCATTGCCTTACGGCGCTCGGTCGCCTCGCTGATCAGGCTCGCCTCGTTCTCTTCGTGCGGCTGCTCGACGAACTTCTTCCACCACTCGTCCGATTTCGTGAAAAAGCCGCCGGCACGCTGAATCTGGTCGGCGGTTTTCGGATCGTCCGGATGCAGCGCGACGCGGTCCAGCACGAGGCGCGTGCGGGCAATGTAGATTTCCGCGTTGCCGATATTGGTCGCCGCGGTCAGCTTGTTCTCGTAGGTGTCGCGATTCGCGCGATTGGCCCGGCTGGTGCCGAGCAGACCCAGCACGCCGATCGCCACCATCAGGATCGCGAGGAATCCCATCGTCAGCGCAATGCGCGCCTGCAGCGAAGTCGCCGCCTTACCAGCCTTCATTTTTCTCTCCGAGGACGTCGCCGTGGGCATCACAGCCTTCCATCCTCGTTTACGGCATGTACTTAATTACCTTTAGAACGACGGCGCGATTGTGTGCTTTCTGGGCATTACCTGCAGGCTCGCGCGCATGCAAAGGCATTGGCTCGCGCGTTGCGGCAAGGGAGGGAAGTTCGGGGGAAAGGTACGGCCGCTGGGGCGTGTGCCCGAACAGGCGGCGCTCGGCCTAAGGGTGGAGAGAGCTTGCGAGCCGGATAGCAGCTGCCGCTTCAGAAACGCATCGAGAAGCAAAAAGGGCTTCGATGGCGGGTTACCCATCGAAGCCCCGATCGAGTCTTACCGCTTACATCTTCACTACGTCGACCAGCGTCTTCTTGCCGTCCTTGTAGTCGTACAGCGAGATCACGCCGTGCTGCAGGTCACCCTTCGGATCGAACGTCGTCTGCCCGGTGACGCCCTTGTAGTCGGTGCCCGCGATCTTCGCGAGAACCTTCGACGGGTCGGTCGAGTTCGCGCGCTTCATTGCGTCGACCACGATATACACCGCGTCGTACGTGAACGGCGCGTCGAATTCGATCGGATGGCCGAAGCGCTTCGTGTACTTCGCCGCGAATTGCGCGCCGCCGTCCATGCGCTCGACGGCCATGCCCGCCTGCGAGCACACGACATTGCCGGCTGCCGCGCCGGCCAGCTGCGCGAGGCTTTCGGTACAGACGCCGTCGCCCGACAGCACCTTTGCGCGCACGCCCAGTTGGCGCGCCTGCTTCGCGAACGGACCGCCGGTGGCGTCCATGCCGCCGTACATGATCGCATCCGGATTCTCGCCCTTGATCTTCGCGAGAATCGCGCGGAAGTCGACGGCCTTGTCGTTGGTCGCGTCGTGCGACATGACCTTCAGGCCGAGCGCCTTGGCGGTCTTCTCGAATTCGTTGGCGAGGCCCTGACCGTATGCCGTCGAATCGTCGACGACCGCCACAGTCTTCACGTTCAGGCTCTTCGCCGCGTAGTTTGCGAGCGCCGGACCTTGCTGCGCGTCGGTCGCGACTACACGGTACGTCGTCTTGAAGCCCTGTTGCGTGTAAGCGGGATTCGTCGACGACGGCGAAATCTGCACGATACCCGCATCGCTATAAATCTTCGATGCCGGAATCGATGCGCCCGAGTTCAGGTGGCCGACCACCGCGACGACCTTATCGTCGACCAGCTTTTGTGCAACCTGGGTGGCCTGGCGCGGATCGGCGGCGTCGTCCTGCGCGTCGAGCACCAGCGTGACCTTCTGAGCGTTGATCGTCAGGCCCTTCGCGTTGATTTCCTCGATCGCGAGGCGCGCGCCGTTCTCATTGTCCTTGCCGAGGTGGGCCGAGCCGCCCGTCAGCGGACCGACGTGACCGATCTTGACGGTCTGATCGGCAGATGCCGTGGTAGTCATCGCGGCGAATGCTACGACTGCGGCGCTGATCGGCAGCAGTTTGTGAAACTGGAACGACATTCAAAAATCTCCTCTTTGTTTTCCAAATCAATTGCTTATGACACTATCAACGCTGCTGGATTCATTCCGGCGAATTTGGCGCGAATGCGGCCACGTCGTCGAATTTCAGGTGCAGGACAATAACGTAAAACTGGCGATCGTAAAAGGTTTCGAAGGCATGCGGGCGGGTGGGGAAGCTCTGGAAACCCCTTTGGAACGTAGCACGCATCGAGCGGACGAAAGGATAAGATTTGTAAAAGGCCGCTTTATCCCGATCAATAAATCTTCTTTTGATTCTCGCAAATAAAACGAGGAACATCCATGAAAAAAGAGTGTTTGCCGTAGAACACCGCGTCATAGCTGCTGAACAGTTTGTCCACCGGAAAGTTGCTCGCGAACATGCCGCGGTTCACGCCGAACGCATCGATGTGATCCACCGTAGCGCGGGGCGAGACCGTCCGGCGCTATGGCGAAGCGTCAAGCCGCGCGTTATTTGAACAGAGACTCGGACTCGTCAATCGCTCTATTTCGGCGTCTCCATCGCTCTTCGGCCTGCACAATTTTCTTGCGGCTGTGAAAGTGCGGATTCATCCACCACGGAGCCGAGATTCCTTTGTGTTTATCGCCCTCTGCGCCGATCACCGCGATCTCGTGAAGCGGCACATGAGGACGCGCCGCGGTCCGCTCGTCGCCGAGCACACCGATCGACGCCACCCGCATGATCTTCGGAATCACCGAATTGTGAAACGCGAGCTCGCACTCCGAGCAGCTGGCCCACGCAGCCGGCCGGTACTTCGCCGGCCACGAATTCAGGATCATGTGCTTCAGATCTCCGCCTACGTGCGGGCTGCCGTCGTCGATCACGGTTTGTGTCGTGCCGTTCCTGAGCCTTTCCTGCACCGGTCTCCAGTATTTGAACGCATAGCTTCCGGCGAAAAAACAGTGAACGTCCTGCATCAACGTCAGTTGCACAACGCGGCGGAAATCGTTGCCGTGCGTGCCGGCCTTGCCTCTGTTTTCCAGGGTGAAGAAGCTGTAGCCATCCTCGACGTGGCCGCCCACCATCTGCCGGGTCACCCAATCGGCTTCACGTGTGACGTGCAGAAGACGCGTACCCTTCATCAACACGGCAACCGGCACGTGACGAATGAAGTCGTTCACGTTCCGGCGCTGCAGCGGCTCACTGTCAGCCACCACGCCATTGCGCCTGAGCATGGCCTTTTTCCAGTCGCCGGCAGTGAGGGTGCCATTCACGACGGCGAACCCGCCGGGGGCCGAGTCATTTGAGTCACTGCCGGCAAATGCGCAATGCGTGCAACTGGCGCACTGTTCACCCAGTGTTTTCGTACTGAGCTTTTCAGAAGACACAATCCACGATTTAGTCATTCGCTTAGTAGTTCTGGAGGTTGAAAAAGTCCGGCCGCATTGCGCCGCTTAAGGCGCTATTTATGCGGAGCTGCTCACGTACAACACCCGGTCATGCAGTCTTATTCCTTTTCATTCGGCACTTCGACGCGCGGATCACTCCACTCACGACTGGCACCGCGCGCGAAAGTACGCGCCGTCACGAAAACAGCAACCTGACTATAATTTCTAACGAATTACTCAATAGCTCACCGTGTCAGACACTCCGCAACGACCAGCAGCGACAGACAGCCATGCGCATCGACACGCCGCGTCGCGACGATCGAAACTATGGTTTAGTTATGCGCTCATCGTCGTCACAGTCGGCGTGCTGGGCGGTGTCTTCGCCTATGTGGCCGGCTGGTTTCCGCGCACGGCCTATGGCGCTCAGCCTCGCGCGCAATGGATCGTCGACGCATTCGAAGCGACGACGCGTCCGCATCCGGGATTCCGTCGCAATCACGCGAAGGGCATTTGCGTAACCGGCCATTTCCACAGCAATGGCAATGGCGCAGCGCTTTCCAGAGCCAGCGTATTCGAGGCCGGTACGTACCCTGTTATCGGGCGATTTTCCGCGCCGGGCAGCAACCCTGCACAAGCCGACGCCGAATCGAGCGTGCGCAGCTTCGCGTTGCTATTCAGCTTGCCCGGCGACGAACAGTGGCGCACCGGCATGAATTCCGCGCCCATCTTCGCGGTCGGAACGCCACAAGCCGTATTCGAAGAACTCTCCGCGCGCGCGCTCGACGCAACGGGCCACCCAAATCCCGCACACATGGCGGCCTTTCTGCGCAAACATCCCGAAGCGCAAGCATTCGATGCATGGGTCGCCGCGCATCCGCCGTCGTCGGCATTTTTCAATGCCCCCTATTTCAGTGTCGACGCGTTTCGCTTTGTCGATCACGAGCGCCGCGCCCAGTATGTTCGCTGGCGCGTGGTGCCCGAAACGCCTTATCAGCCGCTCGAAGAACACGAAAGCGATCCGGACTTCCTCGCGCACGGCCTCGTCAAGCGGCTGGAACAAGGTCCGTTGCGCTGGCATTTGATGATCTCCGTGGCGAAGCCCGGCGATCCTGTCGACGACGCGACCCGGCAATGGCCCGCGCAACGCGATCGCGACAGCATCGATGCGGGAACGCTCGTGATCGATCATGCGCAGTCGCAGATCGACGGCCCGTGCCGCGACATCAATTTCGACCCGCTAGTGTTGCCACAAGGCATCGAAGCGTCGAACGATCCGCTGCTGCCTGCGCGTTCGTCCGCGTATGCCGTGTCGTTCGAGCGTCGCACGAGGGAAGAAGCACGCTTCGGCGCAGCGCGCAATTGACGCGCTCGGGCCGCGCGACACAGTCCGCACGGCAGCGCCGGAGCCGGCGCGGACGTCCTAGGCACAAACCGCCGATCGCGGATAAACTGGCTTCTTTTCGGCCCGCGCCGACACGTAGCGACACGCAGACTGTCATCCGCCTCGAGACATCACCGACCAGCTACGCGACTCATCAAGGGGACGAATGTCGATGACTGGAGCAGAATTAGGCAGCATGCTTCCAGGCATGCTGCCACGACTTTGGGCGTTCGCTCTGCGCATTTCGGGCGACCGGCATGACGCGGAAGATCTGGTTCAGCGCGCCTGCGTGCGCGCGCTGGAACGCGCGCATCAATTGCAGCCCGGCACCGCGCCGCTGAGCTGGATGTTCTCGATCGTCCAGTCGACGTGGATCAACGAATTGCGCGCGCGCAACGTTCGCAGCCGCTCGGGCATGGATTGGGACGACGACTTTCTCGAGACTGCGCCCGACCCCAACGCACGAACACCGGAGCAGCACGCGATGGACGGCCAGATCATCAGCGCGGTGCAGCGGTTGCCCGAGGCGCAGCGAGTCGTTATGCTTCTCGTAGGCGTCGAAGGGCTCAGCTATAACGAAGCAGCCGAAGCACTGGACGTGCCGATCGGTACGATCATGAGCCGGCTTTCGCGGGCGCGCCAGGCCATCGGCGCACTGTTCGGCGGTCAGAATGAAAAGCGTCAAAGAGCTGCATCGAATGTTAAGGACCCGGGGCGATGAAAATAGACGACATCCTGCTCTTGGCATATGTCGATGGCGAACTGACGCCGGGCGAGCGGCTGGAAGTCGAGAAAGCGATCGAGGCATCGGCTGATATCGCCGAGCGCGTCGAGCTGCTCGAAGCGTCCAGGCTGCCTTATCAGCAGGCGTACGCGCGGCAAAAACTGCCGCCGGTTCCCGACAGCCTCACGCAGAAAATCGCTGAACTCACGCGAACCTATTCGGCGCCGGAAGGTGTCGCGATACATGCTGCCGCAACCGCGGCCGGCGCCAACGATCCGATCGCCGCCGAGGCGCAGACTCCCACATCGCGTTCCGCGCCGGTGCGCTCCAGAATGCGCGTCGCCGCGCCTTGGCTCGCGGTCGCTTTCGTCGCCGGCGCATTTTGCTCGGGCATCGTATTGCGCGTCGCCCCGAGTGCGATACCGGGCGCGGCCGGGCCTGCCGGTTCGCAGGTCGCCGCCAACGGCGTGTCTCCATGGGTGCGCGCCGCCGCCGGCTATCAGCAACTGTATTCGCGCGACACCGTCGCGCTCGGCGCGCCCCCCGCCGATGTATCGGCGCGCATCGTCGCGGACATCCGCACTCAGGACGGACTCGAACTGCGTGTGCCCGATCTGAGCGCCATGGGACTCACGTTCAAACGCGTGCAGCGTCTGCGCTTTAACGACAAGCCGCTGGTCCAGATCGTCTATTTGCCGAAAGAAGGGCCGCCGGTCGCACTGTGCGTGATGAAGGACGCCAAACCCGACGCCGGCCTCGCGCAACAGCGCGTCGAACGGATGGATGTCGTGACGTGGCGACAGGCCGAGCTCAGCTATGCGCTGATCGCGGAACCGGGCGCCGCGGATCTGCACGCAATCGGCAAGCAGATTGCCGGAAGCGGTGTGGGCGCGATGTTCAGTCAGAACAGCACGATGTTGCAGCCCATCACCTGATGCGTTTGCCGTCGATGGAATAAAGAGGGAGCGCTGGATGTTGTATCGAAGGTGCGGCGTCATTGCCGCGATCTTCGATCGGCAAACCAGCGCATGACTTCAGCCTCTTCCGTCACTCACCGACAATCCGTGCTTTCGCGGCTCGCCGCATGCGGCGTCCTGCTGGCAGCGCTGATTCCGCTCGACGCGCGCGCCGGCTGGACCGTCACCGAAGCCGACAGGCCGTATCGCGTGATCCACGCGACCAGCGTCGATACGGCGAGCGGCGCGGGTAATCGGCTGGCAGACGGCGACATCGTCGAGAGCGCGCCGCAGGGCGCGCTACAGATGCAGGACGACGCCGGCAATATCCTCGCGCTCGGCCCTGACACGCGAGCCCTTCTCGGCCCGGCCGAGCGCGTCTCGCTGCTCGACGGCTGGATCAAGCTCTCGCGTCTCTGCGCGAACTCATCGTGCTCGCAACCGGTGGTGGAAACCACGCACGTCGGCGCAGCACCGGACGACGGTTCGGCAATCATCATCACCGCATCGAACGCCCGCGCGGGCGACGCGGCCGTATTCGTCGAAACCGGTGGAACGGCGCTCACGGTGCGCATCGACGGCAAGCATGCGCCGCTTCGCCCGCGGTTGTCCGGTGGCCAGTTCGCCTCGTTGAGCGCCGCCGCGCCGCCCGTCGTCACCACGCGACTGCCGCCCGATTTTCTCGCCGGCATGCCGGTGTCCTTCCGCGAAGCGCTGCGCCCGCTTCAGGTCAAACTCGACACTCACGCCGTGCGGCCCGACACGCCACAGGCCACGCCCGTCAGCTACGACGACGTAGCGGCATGGCTCACCAGCGCGCTGCCCGCCCGCTACCGGCCCGACACGCGCTTTGCAACCCGCTTTCGCACGCGGCTCGCCGACCCGGCGTTCCGTCACGCCATCGACAGCCACCTTGGCGTGCTGCCCGAGTGGCGCACGCTGCTTGATGCGCCATCGTCCCCTGCTCGCAGCCGGCCACGCGCCGCACTCCGATTCCCATGAAACTCTCCCTCGCTCTGAAGTTCAACCTGGTGTTCGTCGGCATCTTCACCGTCGGGCTCATCGCGGCCGGCGTGATCGCGCAGCGCGTGCTGCAGCGTGAAGCGCTCGACCAGACGCGTCATGACGCAAACGTGATGATCAGCGCGGCGGGATCGATGCAGCATTACACCGCCGCGCACATCACACCGCTGCTCGCCACGCAGATCAAATACAGCTTTGTGCCGGAGTCGATCCCTGCCTTTTCCGCGATCGAGATGCTGAACCAGTTGCAAAAGGAATTTCCGAACTTCTCGTACAGGTCGACGATGCTGAACCCGACCAATCCACGCGACCGCCCGACCGATTGGGAGACCGACGTCATTCGCCATCTGCATGACCAGCCTGCACTGAAGGAGCTGACCGGACAACGCGACGGCACCGACGGCCGCACGCTGTTTCTCGCGCGCCCCACGCGCATTACCGACGCGTCGTGCATGGCGTGCCACAGCACGCCGTCCGCCGCGCCGCGCACGGTGCTGGACAAGTACGGCCCGGCGAACGGCTTCGGCTGGACCATGAACGAGGTGATCGGCGCGGAGTTCGTGTCGGTGCCGATGACCCAGCCGATCGAGCGTGCCCGCGTGTTGTGGCGCACCTTCATGGGATCGCTGGCCGCGGTCTTCGCGGCGGTGCTGATCGTGATGAACGTGATGGTTCACCTGCTGGTCACGCGGCGGATCGCGACGCTATCGCGCGCCGCCGACGCGATCAGTCTCGGCAAGCTGGACGATGCCACTGCGCTGCCGACCGGCTCGGACGAAATCGCGTCGCTGGCGGTGTCGTTCGGACGCATGCGCACGAGCCTCACCGAAGCGTTCAGAATTCTCGACGAAGCGTAGCGCACGATGCGCGATGCCACCCCGAACCACGGCGTGCACGCCGCCACGTTTCCCGCCTGCATCGGCCGATACCGGATCGAGCTCGTGCTGGGCCGTGGCGCGATGGGCGTCGTCTATCTTGCGTTCGATCCGAAGATCGAGCGCAACGTCGCGCTGAAAACGATCCGCCACGACCTGCTGCACGACGCGAGCGGCGAGCGCCCGACGGACGATCCGCGCCAGCGCTTTCTGAACGAAGCGCGCGCAGCGGGACGTCTGATTCATCCGCACATCGTGCAGGTGTACGACTTCGACGAAACCGGCGACACCACGTTCTTCACAATGGAATACGTCGCCGGCGAAACTCTCGCCGCACGGCTCGGCGCCATCCGGCCGACGCAACGCATGCCGCCCGCGCGTGCGCTCGGATGGTTCGTGCAACTGCTCGACGCGCTGGATTACGCGCATGGCGCGGGCGTCGTGCATCGCGACATCAAGCCCGCCAATCTGATGATTACGGAGCGCGGCGCATGCAAGGTCACCGACTTCGGCATCGCGCGAATCGGCGCATCGGATCTGACGCAGGCGGGCATGCTGATCGGCACGCCGAGTTACATGTCGCCCGAGCAGTTCACCGGCGAGCCGCTCGATGCGCGCGCCGATCTCTTTTCGGCTGCCGTCGTGCTCTACGAAATGCTGACCGGCGTTTGCCCGTTCAACGGCGCGCCAAGCGTGGTCATGCAGCAGATCCTCAACGTGACGCCTGCCGTGCCGTCGACGCTTGCGCCGGACCTGCCCACGTCGCTCGATGCGATGTTGGGCAAAGCGCTGGAGAAACGTCCCGGCGAGCGCTTTCAGTCCGCCGCCGAGTGGCGCGCGAGCCTGCTCGCGATATTGAGCGCGATGGGTGCCTCGGGCACACCCGGCGTGGAAGATCCGACCAGCGACGACAGTCTCGCCGAGCGCACCGTGATCGCGGGTGCGAGTCAACCGGCCGTGCTCGAACCGCCCGCGACGGATTCGACACCGCGGTTCGCGCCGCACGCCATCGCGCAACTGGAAAGCCGGCTCGCGAGCCAGGTCGGCCCCGTAGCGACGCTGCTGATGCGGCGCGCGACAGCCGATGCGCCCGACGTCGCGACGCTGCGCGAGCGCCTGGCGCGTCACTTTCCGGACGATGCGGCGCGGCGCGACTTCGACGCGCTGCTGGCGCAGCTAGGGCCGCTGCGGCACGCTGAGCGGCCAGCGCCCGAGCTCATCCCCGACCAGGGGCTCGATGCGGCGTTGCTGCGGGAGGCGACGCACAAGCTCGCGGCTTATCTCGGGCCCATCGCGAAGATCATCGTGGCGCGCGCCGCAGCCGGCGCCATCGACACGCCGACATTCCACGCGAGACTCGTCGAGGCCATTCCGGATGCGGCGCGGCGCGACGCGCTGCGCCGCGATCTCGGTCTTTGACGGGCACCGGCCCGGCTAGTCATCCGCGTGGCCGTCGAGAAGCCGCAGGAATAACGCGGTATCGAGCGGACCGTCGTGACGATGCCGAACCAGCGGCCCGCGCTCGCCCGCCGTCACACGATGCCACCACAGGCTATCGGCGTCGCCCGCTGACGGCAGACTCGCCGTCGCCGCGTGCGCTTCATGCGTGGGTAACCCAGCAAGCGCGGCCTCGAACGCCGTCAGCGAAAAGCCCGTTTTCAGCGACGACAGCGCAAGCCGCGCAGCCGCTTCGTGCCACGCCGCACCCGGCGCGTCGTCGTCGCGCGGCGGCTCATCCGCGCCCGTCATGGCGCGGGCAATCGCAAACGGAAAATAGCGGCCCACCGCATCGATGCCCGGCATCATCACACCCGCATATCCGTACCGGCCGGCGACGCCTGGCCGCACCGAGAAATGCCATAGCGGCATCGCGAGATAGCTGTCGAGCCATGCGTCGCCGAAGCGTTCACGCGTTTTCAGCATGCCGGCTTGCAGCCATCGGTCCCATTGCGCAACGAATTCCGGTGCGAGCCCCTGGCCGACAAAATCGCCGTGCGTGCGGACCTTGCCGTAGAAGCCCGTCTTACGAATGCGGCACGGCCTCATAGTTGCGCCGGACAGCGAAAGCGGTCCAAGAGTCCCGCACGGAACGGGTTGTTCACGCTGCTCGCGGCCACGGCCAACGTCACGCGGCCCGCATCGAACGACACCTTGAAACGATCCGCCTGACCGTCCTGCGCGATACGTGCGCCGTCGAGCAAACGGAACAGTGCCCACGCGCCGTCGGCGTGCAAGGGCAATGTTTGCGGCGGATCGAATTCGACGTGCGCCTCGCCCGTGCCTTTGCCGCTTGGCCACTGGAAAGCCGCGGCGGCCCCAGGCGACTCGCGCGTCGCCACCAGCTGCTGGCCGTCGATGTCGAGCACGAAACGCTTCACCGCGGGATCGAGGCTCGCCACCTTCGCGCTGAAGCGGACCGATACGTCGCGGCCGCCATCGCGGAACAACGCATCGCGAATTGCGGCGGCGTCCTGGAACTGCGCGAGCACGTCGTCGCCGATGCCGAGCGAGCGCGCCTCGGGACGCCAGCGCCAGGTCGCGCCCGACATATCGACCCGGCTTTGCA
The DNA here is from genome assembly GCF_003634845.1 of Paraburkholderia sp. RAU2J. Taxonomy (NCBI): domain Bacteria; kingdom Pseudomonadati; phylum Pseudomonadota; class Betaproteobacteria; order Burkholderiales; family Burkholderiaceae; genus Paraburkholderia; species Paraburkholderia sp. RAU2J. Next base: position 865,471 of record NZ_RBXG01000002.1, on the reverse strand, counting down.
GGTTCTTCTGGAAAAAATCGTCGATCAGACCACCGGGCGCGAGAATCCGGCTGAAGTCGTCGGGCGCGGCATCGCGAGTGGAGGTCCGCACGAGCGGATAACGGCCGTCGAGCGCCTGCCGGCACACCGGCGCGACACTCGCCGCCCACAGCGCGCGAAGCTGCGCACGCTGGCTTTGCAGCTGCACGGTATCGGCATTGGCGGCGACGCCCTGCAACACCGACGCAAGCGGCGCGGGCGCGCCCTGCGACAACAGCTTCAACCGGTCCAGCGGCGCGGTGGACGGCAACGGCAACGACTGCCGGCGCGCGGAGTCTTCCGCCTGCAAGGTCGCGGCGGCGTCCTTGAGCGCGGCGATCGATTCGTCGATCGGCGCGGCGCCCGGCTTGCCCGCGAGGTCGTGCAAGGGCTGGAAATGCGTGTCCATCGACGTGGTCTTGCCTGCGTCGGGCACCGCGAAAGTGGTTTCGCGCGCCGCCGCCTGCACCAGCGCGCGCAATGGCGAATTCGGCGAGCCCAGCAGATTGGCGACGCGCGCGCCCGCTTCCGGCGCGTTGAACGGCACCACGTTCACATCGTCGAGCAAAGCGTCCCATTGGCGGATGCCTTCCTCGTAGTACAGACGCGTGAGCGCCGTGCGCAATGCGTCGACGCCGCCCGCATCCAGCTTCGCGTCGCTGCGGCCGAGCACCCAGTCGTCTTTCGACAGATTCGCGAGCGCTACTTCGCGCAGCCGCTGAAATGCCGCGAAACCGGCTCGCGTATACGCACCGTCGACACCTTGCGTGAGCGGCGCACCGCTCCTGCGCACGAACACCAGCAAGCCACTCGGGCCGGCCGCTTTGGCCACCGCGAAATCGGCGAGGCGCAACTGCGCAAGCTGCTGGCGGATGCGGCCGTCCAGGCGCTGCGCCAGCGGAACGCGCGCGAGCGCCGCGCGGCTTTGCGCGATCAGGTTCTGGTCCAGCGGCAAACCGGAATCGAACTGGCCGGCCTGAAACAGCGCATCGAGATGCTGCTCGATCGCCGCGCGCTGCGCGTCGGTGGCGCTGCGCAGCGTGCCGTGCTGCCAGTCGCGCAGCGCCCACGTGACGATCGCGCCAGCATCGAAATGCGACGGGTCGCCGAGCATCAGATACGCGCGCAGCACCTCGTACTGCCCCACGGCATTGCTCGCATCGCCACGGCGTAGCGCTTCCTCCATCCGCTGTACGACGATCGGCAGCAGCGTCTGGCGCAACAGACGTTGATAGACACGCTCCGCTTCGAGGCCGAGCTTCTCGCGTTGATCGAAGCGCAAGTTCGACCACCACGGCGCGCCATGCGCGGCGCGGTCGGCCGCGCCGCCGGGCAACGCGCGCGCCGCATCGAGAACGGGCAGCACGGCGAGCGGGTCGTCGCCGGACGCGATCTGCCGAACCTGCGCTTGCAGCGCGGCGATCTGCTCGCGGCTCGCGTCGACGAAGCGGCGATTCGCGCGGTCGCCGATGAAGAGCGCCACGAGGCCGGCGATCAGCAGCGCGATCACGAGGCCGATCGCCACCCGCTGAAAACGCGCGCGCCAACGCTCGACGCGCAGATTGCTGCCCGCGATGCCCGCTTCCGCGAAGATCACGTCGTGCAGCAGACGCTTGACGAAATACGCCCGCCCGCTCGACGAATCCGCGAGCAGGACCTCGCGGCGCAGGCCGAGCGCCGCTGCCATCGAACTCATCATCCGGTCGAGCGGACGGCCGCTCTGCGTGCCGCTCGTGAAGTAGACGCCGCGCAATAGCGGCGTGCGAGCGAAGCGCGACGCGCCGAACACGTCGCCGAGAAAACGCTGCAACGAGGTTTCAATGCCGGCGAACTGCTGCGGAAACGCGTAGATCAACGCACGGCGCCGCACGTCGGTCTCCTGCTGCATGCGCTGCACGACGCGCGCCTGGAGTTGCCGATGCAGCAGGTGGAACTCGTCGGGGAAACGTTGCAATGGCGCGGCATCGGCGGCGTCGTGCGAGGTGGCGTCGTCGGCGGGCGGCGCATACGGGAACGTCATGCCCCAGACCTGTTCGCGCTCGTCGCGGCCGAGGTCGTCGAAGAATTCGGAGAATCCGGACAGCAGGTCGCTTTTGGTCACCACGACGTACACCGGGAAGCGCATGCCCAGTTGCCTGTCGAGTTCGGCCAGCCGCTCGCGCACGGCGGCCGCTTGCGTGGCGCGCTGGGCGTCCGTCTGCTGCAGCAGATCGGCGGCGGAGACGACCACCATCACGCCGTTCAACGGCCGGCGCGGCCGGGACTTGCGCAACAACGCGAGGAACCCGAGCCATGCGCCGCGATCGGCGTCGCGATGACTGTCCTGCGTCGTGAAGCGGCCGGCGGTGTCGAGCAGTACCGCGTCGTCGGTGAACCACCAGTCGCAATGTCGCGTGCCGCCGACCCCGCCGATCGCTTCGGCGCCGAGCCGTTCGGCGAGCGGAAAGCGCAGCCCCGACTGGGTCAGCGCGGTCGTCTTGCCGGCGCCCGGCGCGCCGACGAACAGGTACCAGGGCAAGTCGTACAACGCATGACCGCGCGCGCCGATCCAGGACGTCAGACGCGCTTTCATGCCGCCGCTTCGCATGCCGTCCGTGCCGCGCACGCCGTTCGCGTGATGGCGCAACGTCGACAACGCGGCCTCGAAGCGCTCGCGCAGCACGGCGAGGTCGGCGTCGGCGGCTTTTTGCGCGTCGCTGCGCTCGCGGTTCGCGGGGTCCGCGGCATTGGCGATCAGATTGCGCACGAAGTTCGACTGCGCGATCCGCACCTTCGCAGCGCGCACGCCCCAATAGATCGCCCAGCCCGCGATCAGCAGCGCGATGGCGATCCGGCGGCCCGTCACATTGCCGAGCGGCACATGTGCGCCCACCGCGACCAGCGGTCCTTCGAACCACAGCACGACAGAAAGCGCGAGCACGCCGGCCAGCGATACGACGATGGGTTTCCGTAACAACGCTAACCACTTCATGACGCAGCTCCCGGCGCAAGAATCACAATGGCGACGCGGCGGTTCTTCGCGCGGCCCGCCGCGGTGTCGTTAGAAGCAAGCGGCTCGGTGTCGCCGCGCCCTTCCGCACTCAGACGCCCGGACGAACCCAACCGCTGTGCGATCAATTCGCGCACCGTATCGGCGCGCGCCTGCGACAGCGCCACATTGGAAGGAAAGCGCGCCGACAGAATTCGTTGGTTATCCGTATGACCGACTACGACGACGTTGCCCGGCTTGTCGCGCAACGCGTCGCCGATTCGCTGCATGAGCGGCACGAAATGCGGATCGAGATCGGCGCTGCCGGAGGCGAACAGTTGCGTGCCACCCGCCGTGTTGTCGATGGTGACCGTGGTTCGGTCCGCCGACTCGCTCACCGACACGAGCCCCTGAGCGATCTCGGGCGCGAGGAATCCGGACAGCGACGCGGCGAGACCCGGCTGTGCATGCACCTTGTTCGCGAGCACCGGCGCGGGCGCCACACGAATCGAGCGCATCGATGCAAAGACCGGGTCAGAGAAATCGTTGATGCGCAGGTTCAGGATCAGACTGGTTGCGACCAGCACGAGCGCGGCCAACGCGCCGGCCACCCACAGCGGCACGAGTTGGAACAGACGCTTGCTGGCCTGCACGGCCGGCTGCCAATGCGGCGACAGGCCGCGTTCGACGGGCGGCCTTTGCGCGCGGATCAACTCCGCGAGTCTTTCGCGGATCGCGTCGAGTTGCGACTTGCCGTTCTCGACCAGCCGGTAGCGTCCGTCGAAACCGAGCGCCAGCATCACGTAGATCAATTCGAGCAGATCGAGATCGGCGGCCGGCGTCTGCGCGACGCGCTGAAGGATCGCGAAGAGCCGCTCGCCGCCCGACGCTTCGTTATGAAACGTGACCAGCAAACTGCGCTGTCCCCACACGCCCGCGCCCCATGGCGTCGCGGCGATCGCTTCGTCGATGAAGGTGCACAGGCAGTAACGTGCGGGGCCGAGTTGCGCATCGGGCACGCCGAACGCGCGGCCATTCGTCTCGAACGTGCGCATCATGTCGATCAGTTGCGTGCGCAGCGCGTCGAGATCCGCATGGCTGGTCAGGCGCCGCAACGGCAGGGCCAACTCCAGCAGCGGATTGGCGGCGCGCAGCAGCGGGTTGAGGCCCGGCGACGCGGCATCGAGCGGCGCGAGCGGTGGTGCCGACGCCTGCGCGCGACGTTCGCGCTCCGTGTTGAGCCGGCGGCCTGGCGTCGGCATCATGATCGTGCACGCGGCGTCGAGAAAGTCCGGAGCGTCGGACGCCGGGTTGGTGTCGTGGGTCATCGCCTGAGTCCTGATGTGGGTCGTGACGTGCGTGCGGGCTTCATCGACGGATCGCCCAGCATTCCATCGTCAGCGCGGGAAAATCCCCGGCAACGTACAGCGCCATTCCCGCCGACGAAGCCAGGTTCTGCCATGCGTCGTTCGAGTCGTCGAGCTCGAAGTAGCTGAAGCCCGCATGAAACGGCAACTGACGCGGGGCGACCGGCAGCGCGCGCAAGCCGATCCCCGGCAGTTGCAGATTCACGAGGTCGCGGATGTGTTCGATCGCGCCGATCTTCAACTGCGCGGGGAAGCTCGCCTGCAGCGCGTCGGCGGGCATCTGTGCGCGCACCGCGAGCACGAAGGTGGCCGACCCGAACAGCGCGCGGTCGGCGACGCGCGCCACCCGCAGACCGTAGCGGCGTTCGTCGAGCGGCACCGGCACGACTTGCGGATCGGCGACGCGGCTCAAGGCGAGCCGCAACGCGTCGATCACCGGCGTGAAGGTTTCCGCGAGCCGGTCGTGACGGTACGCGGGAAACACCGGTGGACGCCGCTCGTGCTGGCCGAATGTCGCGAGCTCGCCGGCAAGCTGCACGGTCTCCTGAAACAGCGACTCGGGATGCAGTCCGCTCATCGACATGAAATGGCCGATCAGCGGTTGCGCGCGATTGATGGTTTGCAGCAGCAGAAAGTCCGAGATTTCCGCCGCGCCGGCGGCATGGGGTTGTGCGAGGCGCGCGGCGAGCGTCTCGCCGCGTTGCTGCAACAGACCGTTCAGCTCGGTGGTGAAGCGCGCGAGGCGGCCGGCGACGCGCAAGTCGAGACAGGGCGCGCAGTACGCGTCGTCGAGCAGCACGCGCGAATCGGCAACGCGCTCGACGATCTTCGCCACGCCGAGACACGCGTGGGCGTTCGCGACGTCCGATTCGAACGCGAGACGCAAACGCAGCTTGCCGACCTGCATCAGCGTGGTGACGGCGTCCCGGTCGTTACTGTCGTGCACGTCGAACTCGTCGATCCGGTAGCGCGCCGGATTGTCGGGCCGCTCGGCGCCGCCCGATTCGCCCGCGCCGGGACGGCGCACCGGCAACGCCAGCACGACCAGCAGGTTCGAGATGCCGTCGGGAATCTCGAGCGGTTCGGGAAGCGCGTCGTCGGCGGGCAGGTTGAACGGCGTGCCGTCGGGCAGCACACCCGCCGCCGAACGCAGCGACAGCTTGCCGAGCTTGAGCAGGGCGTCGTCGATTTCGAGCGACGTGAAGCCCCAGCCATACGCACGCAACGGCGCGGCGCGCCCTTCGAGCTGAGCCTGCAGATGCCGGTCATGCTGCTGCAGATGCTGCGGCTGCAGGAACATGCCTTCGGACCAGATCACCTTGTTGTTCCAGGACATAGCGTTACTCCCGGTCCGCGTCGAGCGCGTCGAGCTGCGCCTGATAGGCGCGGCTGAAGGGCTCGCCGAAGGTGCGGTGGAAGTCGTCGCCGGCATCGCGCGCAACATGCTCCCAGGTGTCGACGTAGCGTTGCCACAGACGCGCGCGCCGGTTGCCCAGCAGCGCATCGATGCCGTTCGCGGCATCGAGCGACTTCTCGATCGCGGCGGGCTCGATGCGGGCCATCGCGTGCGCGAGCGCGGCGCGCATGCCCGCGACGACGGCCAGCTCGTGCGCCTGAATGTCGTGGAACGCGGCGTGCAACGCGTCGCGCGGGGCGAGGTAGCCGCCACCGCGTGAAGCGAGCATTTGCGTCAATGCCGCGTCCACGTCGGGGAAAAACTTCAGTGGGTTGTTGTCGCGCTCTTCGATCAAGGTCATTGCGATGCGGGTCTCGCGTTTTGCCATCGAGCGCGAACGCAGCGCGCTCATCGCGCCTTGCGTCGCTTCGCGCAGCATCGCACCGGCCAGTCGTGCGAGTTCGGGCGCAGGGATGTGGCGCACGGCGTTGGGGTCGATGGCGAGGCCTTCGAGTAAGGCGGTGGCGGTGGCGTCGGGGTTGAGATTGGGACTCGGCTCGGGACTCGCGCCTGCGGCCGGGTGCAACGGCTCGGCTGCGCGCGTGGCGGTTGGCACCGCATTCGCGATCGGGCTTGCAGTCGCGTTCGCACTGAACGTCGAAGACCAGCGCATCGAAGGCAACGATCCGGCTTGCGCGTTCGAGCGCAACGGGTCAGTGCCCGTTTCGCCGCCGAGCGGTTCGCGCTGCTGCGCCGCAGCGGGCAACGGCGTGACGGCCAACGTCGGCACCTTCAACGCCACCTGCTCCGGCGAGACATGCTCGAATGTACGCAACGATGTCGCCTCGACGCGGCGCGCTGAATCGGACAACGAAGCACGCAACGGGTCCACCGGCGTCAACGCGTCCAGCAAAGCCTGATTCGCATTGCCGACAAGCGGCGCAGGTTCGCGCAACAACGGCGCGGCGGCCAGCGGATCAGGAAAGAACGGCGTGCCGGACGGCTCGTCCTTCGGTAAATCCCAATCGTCGGGAATCAGCGGAGCCGTTCGCTTCACATCCCAATGCGCCTGCTCCGGCCACGCCGGGGGTGCAGACGTTGCCGGCGCGGCCCGCGTCATCAGCGTGTCGGGAACCTCGACCGGCGGCTCCGTATGCGGCTCCGATACCGCTGCCGCATCGATCGACACCTCCAGCACATAAGCGCCGATGCGCAGCCTGTCACCATCCTGCAGCACGGCCTCACGGCTGCCGTCGAGCACACGTTCGTTCAACACGGTCGGGTTGCTGCCGCAATCGATCAGCACGAAGCCCGCCTCGCGCGAGTCGATTCGCGCATGCAGCCGCGACACGTTGCGCTGCGGATCGGCGAGCACGATCGTGCAGTCCGGCGCGCGGCCGATCGTCCCGCCTTCGTGATCGAGCCGGACACTGCGCGGCGCGGCAGAAGCGTCGCCGCCATGCACGGTCAGCGTGAGTGACGCAGAGTGGTTCGGTGACACGTGAACTCCTTATTTGACGAGCTTGCGGGTGCCGTCGTCGGCATCGCGCGGCGGTGTGGGAGACGGCGGCGGAACGTTGAGCGCGACGGGCGGCACGCCTGGACCGAGCGGAATCGGAAAGCTCGACATCTCGATCGTTTCAGGGCCGATCAGGACGTAGGACGCGCCGGCGCGCAACGCGATCGTGGCGCTCGCCTCGATCTCGACCGTCGCGCCCGCCGTGATCCGCACGGCCGCGCCCGCGCCGAGCGAATACGCGCCGCCCGCGAACTGCTCGTGCGAACCGAGCGTCGCGGCCGACACGCTGCCGTCCACGCGCGAGCGGCTGCTGCCGCGAATCGTGTCGTGCCGCGCGCCGCCCGTTTCGCGATACTCGTTGCCGTCGACGCGCCGATGCGAATCGTGCGCGACGTTCATCAGCGCGTCATGCGCGACCCACGTTTCGTGGTCGCGGGCCGCGTGGAAGAACAGTTGCTCGCTGCCCTTGCGGTCGTCGAAGCGCAATTCGTTGTAGCCGTTGCCGCCTTGGGTCGAATGGCTTTTCAACGTCGACAGCGCGGCATTCGCGGGCAATTCGTACGGCGGCATGCTGGTCGAGTTGTAGAGCGCACCGGTCAGCACCGGCCGGTCCGGATCACCTTCGATGAACTCGACCAGCACTTCCTGGCCGATGCGCGGCAGCATCATCGCGCCCCAACGCCGGTTCGCCCAGCCTTGCGACACGCGCACCCAGCCGCGGTCGAGCCGTTGCGCGCCGCCGCCCTGCGCAAGCTGCTCCCAGTGAAACTGCACTTTCACGCGGCCATACGCATCGGTCAGAAAGTCATCGCCGTCCGGCCCCACGACGACCGCCGTCTGCGGGCCCGCAACCGACGGCACCGGCGTGATCCGTTCGGGGCGAAACGTCGTGTCGGCGCGAATCGCGGTGAAGCGGCAATCGAACAGCGGCATGCTCGGGTCGTCGCTGGATACGTAGGCGTCCGATGCAATGTCCGCCTCGATGCCCGTGACGAGGAATTGCCGTTCCTGCGCGCCGTCCGGATGATCGCGCAGGCGAAACAGGCCGCCTGCCGCGATGCCGCGCGACGTGCAACGCGCTTCGATGGACTGGTTCAGCGCCTCGTGAACCTCGACATTGACGCGCGCGACACGCTCGCCGTCGGCGGCGCTGCGGTGCCCCGTCAAGTGTTCCTGCTTCGCGTAGCGGGCCGGATCGAACGGCGCGCCGCGTGTCGCACGCGCCATCAAGCCCTGACTGTTGCTGACGGACGCCTTTTCGAAATCGTAGTCGTTGACTTCGTAGCGGCCGGTCTGCAACGTGGCGCCCGACACCCAGCGGTAGATGCACTCCTCGTCCTGCTCCGGCGTTTCCCACGCCTGATACGGAATCGTTTCGTAGTGCGCGATGGGCCGATGCGCGCTGTTCGAATCGGTCAGCACCAGCGTGCTCTTGCCGCTCGCGTGCTCGAAAAAATAGTGGATGCCCTCGCGCTCCAGAAGCCGGCTGACGAAATCGAAATCGGTCTCGCGATACTGCATGCAGTGCTCAAGCGCCGGATACGCCGCGCTACACGTATTGCGCAAATCGACGCCGAACGATTCGAGTATGCTCGTCACGATTTGCGGCACCGTCCGCTGATAAAAGAAACGCCGGTGCGACGCGCGCGTCAATAGCCAGAGGCGCGGATGCACGAGCGCTTCGTAACGCGCCATGCGGTTATGCGTGGTGTCGCCGGGCGTCAACAGCCGCAGTGTGGTCACGATGCCGTTGAACTGGCGCTCGCCGCCCGCCGGAAAGTCGAGCGTCACGGACAGTTCCTCGCCGAGCACCGCCCCAGGATCGAGATCGTTGTGCGCGCTCAGAAACGTCAGCTCGAATGCGCTCAGGCGGCCGAGCGCCTCGCGCGCCGACATCCGCAGAAACACCGCCGTGTCGCCGAGCGCCGCGCACTGCATGCGAACGTGCCGTGTGCTACTCGAAGTCATAAGTCAACTCTCCGTCCTGCTCGCCGACATGCACGCGCGCCAGCGCCCTGCCGTCGATCACGCGCGACAGCACCTCCGCGCTGATATGCGGCAGCACGCCATGCGTGAGGATCGCGTCGATCATCCGGCCACCGCTGTCCATGCGCGTGCAGCGCGCGGCGATCTGCGCGATCACGCCGTCGTCGTAAGTGAACGGCACCTGGTGTGCGCGCCGCACTCGCTGCGCCACCCGTTCGAGCTGCAGAACGACGATCCGCCGCAGCATCTCGTCGCTCAGCGGGTAATACGGAATCGTCACCATGCGGCCGAGCAGCGCGGCCGGAAAGGTGAGCAGCAGTTCCGCATGCAGATGACGCTCGATTGCGTCGGCCTCAGGCAGGCGTTGCGGGTCGACACACAACTGTGCGATGCAATCGGCGCCCGCGTTGGTGGTCAGCAGGATCAGCGTGTTGCGGAAATCGATCGAACGGCCTTCGCTGTCTTCCATGCGGCCTTTGTCGAATACCTGAAAGAACAGTTCGTGCACATCGGGATGCGCCTTCTCCACTTCGTCCAGCAACACCACGCTGTGCGGCCTGCGGCGCACGGCTTCGGTCAGCACGCCGCCCTCGCCGAAACCGACGTAGCCCGGCGGCGCCCCCTTGAGCAGCGACACTGTGTGCGGCTCCTGGTACTCGCTCATGTTGATCGTGATGAGGTTCTGCTCGCCGCCGTACAGCAATTCGGCGAGCGCCAACGCCGTCTCCGTCTTGCCGACGCCCGAGGTTCCCGCGAGCAGGAACACGCCGACCGGTTTGTCCGGATTGTCGAGACCAGCTCGCGAGGTGCGGATGCGCCTCGCGATCGACTCCGCCGCATGACGCTGGCCGATGATCCGCCGGCCCAGATGATCCTCGAGATGCAGGATGGTGTCGGTTTCCTCCTTCACCATTCGCAGCACGGGAATGCCCGTCCAGTCCTGCACGACCGACGCGACCGCCTGCGCATCGACGGCCGCCATGATCAGCGGCGCGTCGCCCTGCTGCACGGCGAGCGCATCCTGTTGCGCGCGCAACGCGGCCAGATCGGCGCCTGGCGCGTTCTGCGCCAGTTGCGCGCGCTGCGTGAGAAGGCCCGCCACCAGCTCGCGCTCGACGGACCAGCGGCTTTCGAGTTCCGCAAGGCGTTGCGTTTGCTGGTCGAGCGCGTCGGACGCCTGCGTGTGCCGCGCGACGGTGTCGATGCCGATCGCGCTCTCGCGTTGCAATACCGCGAGTTCGGTCTTGAGCGCGGCGATCCGCTGACGTGCGTCGTCGACGGCGGCGGGCGTCGCGTGCTGACTGACGGCGACGCGCGCGCACGCGGTATCCAGCAGATTCACCGACTTGTCGGGCAACTGCCGCGCCGGAATGTAGCGATGCGACAGCCGCACGGCTGCTTCGACGGCTTCGTCGAGAATCTGCACGCCGTGATGCTTTTCGAGCGCGGCACTTACGCCGCGCGTCATCAGGATCGCGCGCGCTTCGTCAGGCTCGCGCACCTGCACGACCTGGAAGCGCCGCGTCAACGCGGGATCTTTTTCGATGTGCCGCCGGTACTCCAACCATGTCGTCGCGGCGATCGTGCGGACCGTGCCGCGCGCGAGCGCCGGCTTCAGCAGGTTTGCGGCGTCGCCGGTGCCGGCGGCTCCCCCTGCGCCGATCAGCGTGTGTGCCTCGTCGATGAACAGGATGACCGGCTGTTGCGCCGACTGCACGTCGTCGAGCACCTGGCGCAGCCGCGTCTCGAACTCGCCCTTCACGCTCGCGCCCGCCTGCAGCAACGCGACGTCGAGACTGCGCAGCACGACGCTGCGCAACGCGGGCGGCACGTCGCCCGCAGCAATCCGTTGCGCGAGTCCTTCGACCACCGCCGTCTTGCCGACGCCCGCCTCGCCGGTCAGCAGCGGATTGTTCTGGCGGCGCCGCATCAGGATATCGACCAGCTGGCGAATCTCGTCGTCGCGTCCGACGATCGGATCGAGCGCACCCGTGCGGGCTTGCGCGGTGAGGTCGACGGTGAAGCGCAGCAACGCGTCCTGGGTATGGCCAAGCGCGTTTGCGACGGCCGGCGCCTGGATCTCGGTCTGCGCTTGCATCTGTGTCTGCTCCGGCGAGCCGTCGAGCACCGCCTCGAAACGCTCGATCAGATCGTCGAGCCTGACCCTGTCGAATTCGCGCGAGATGCCGCGCATCGCGTTGCGCAGCGCGGGCGTCTTGAGCGCGCCAACCAGCAGGTGCGCATTGCGCACCCGCGCCGCGCCGAACAGCAACGAGCCGTAGACCCAGCCACGCTCGACCGCTTCTTCGAGCTGCGACGAGATATCCGTAATCGAAGTCGAGCCGCGCGGCAAACGGTCGAGCGCTTCGACCAGATCGCGCGCGAACGCAGCGGGCTCGATATCGAAGTGCCGGATGATTCGATGCAGATCCGAATCCGGCAATTGCAGCACCTGATGCAGCCAGTGCGCGACTTCGACATACGGATTGCCGCGCAGCCGGCAAAACGCGGTTGCGCTTTCCATCGCGCGGAAGGCCAGCGCGTCGAGTTTGCCGAACATTGCGGCGCGGCTGATATCTGCCATGGTTTATCCCCGTGGGTGAGACGGCGCGCGCGCACTCGACGCGCGCATGTTGATGATGAGTTGCGCCGCATCCGCCTGCGCGGGACGCGTCAGCAACCAGGTCGTATAGCCCAGCCGCTGATGGCGGCCCAGTGCGAGACGCGGGACGTCCGCGCGTCGCAAGCGCAGATTGACGTCCCATTCGAGCGGATCGCGCACATAGTTGCGTACCCAGTCGGCGACGCGCACGAGGCTCGGCTCGCCCGGCAGGAAGCGCCGGTAGTCGTCGATCGAAAGCGGGCCGAGCACGACGCGAAACTTATGCTGACGATCCCACGCGCGCGCACCCAGCACGGTGGCCACGCCAAGCCGCGCGCTCTCGCCGTTTGCGCCGAGGCGGCTGAGCGTCGATGGCGGCAGGCGCAGCCAGTGCCCGACGTTCTCGATCACCTGGACCGGCACGCCGAAAAAGCGCGCGAGCACGAGTCGCAATCCAGCCGCATGCCGCGTCGGGCCGCTCAGCACGCCGGCGAAATGCAGCTTGGCGAAATCAGGCACGGCGTCGCGATTGCACAGTGCCGCCTCGCCGAGTCCGAAGGTCGTGCCGACATACGCGGAGAAGCGATCGCCCGTCTCGCGATCCAGACTGACGACCGGTTGCGCGACGGCCCATGCGCGATACAGCAGCGACGTCATCCGGTGATGAAACACATCGAGAAAGCGGGCAAATGCCGGGTCGTTCGCGTTGCGCGCGCGGTCGCGCACGTACTCGGTCAGATGCGTCGGCATCGGACCGTTCGGCCCAAGCAGTCCGAAGAAATTCACCACCAGACGCGGCGGCGCCGCGCGCTCCGCGTCCACCGTAAAGCTGCGCATCGTGGTGGGGAAAAAAATCAACTCTGCTTCCTGCGCGAAACGCACCGCATCGTCACGCGGGCGAAGCGACGCGCCGACGCGTGGCAGCTGCGGATGCGCGCACTCGAGCAAGCGCACCGCGTGGAAAAAATCGTAGCGGTTGGCGTTTGTGGAGAGGCGTTCGAACAGCGTCATAGCGTTCGCCACGGTCCGCTCCTCGGCGCCCAGCGCATGATTTCACCGCGCGTGAGGCTATGCACGATCGTCTCGGTGAATGAATTCAACGACACGTACTGCGCAAAGAAGCGCGCCAGCACCGCGCCGAACAGAAATGCCCCGCCGCCTTCGAAACCGGCTTCGTCCAGCAGCAGCGAGACTTCGAGGCCGCGTCCGAATACCAGCGGGCCACGCGAAGGCAGACGCCGTGTCACCGCTTCGGAGCCGATCGAGCGCAGAGCGTCGACCTGCCGCGCCGACACGATATCGCCGGACGGCACATAGAGGCCCAGCAGATCGCGCATCGCGCGCGCGCCTTGCACCGCATCGGTGTCCAGCAGCGACGCGTAGTTCAACGACAGGTGGCTCAGCAAGCGCCAGGCAATCGGGCCCTCGGCAAACGACGGCAACGGCCGGCTCGGTCCCGCCACGCAGCGCACGCCGGCCACCGGCGCCTCGAGATCGATGGTGAAGTCGGCCGTGTCGCCGCCGAGCGGCATCGTCAACACCAGGTCGCGGTTCGTGCACAGCGCGCTGAGCCCTAATTGATGCAGTTCACCGGTGTGCGGCGCGCCGCGCGTATCGACCAGCGCGATGAAGGTCTCGCTGCCGAGGTAATGCGTGCGCGCGCCGTGAGCATCCTGACGCGCGGACGGTTGCCGCTTCTCGCGCCGCACCTGGTAAAACGCGGCGGCGGAATCCGGCACGCCAAGATCGCGCGCGCGATAGAACGGCTGGAACTCGATATCCGCACCCTCACCTGCCCGGTAACCGGTGACGCTTTCGATCTGATACACCTCGAAGTCCATCGGCCGGGTGCGGTCGGGCACGACATGATGTTCGAACTGCTCGCCGTTGACGGCGATCCGGTCGGTGCGTCGGCGGAAGAGATTGATGCACGGCGTGCAGTGAAGCGCGAAATGCGACGCGTCGACCCGTTGTTCGAGTGGCGGGTCCGCGCGCGACAGCAGCACGACCAATTCGATTTCGTCGCTATCGCAGCGGCTCATGAACGGCTTCAATCCGTCGATCGACAGAAACAGGAAGCGCTGCGAAAACGCGAAATACTCCTGCAGCAGCCGATAACCCGGAAACGATTGGCCACTGACGGGCAACAGTGCTTCGTCATCCGAAAAGCCGTGAGCTTGCAACGACGACGGCGGCAAAACGGTGCCGCTGCTGTCGTGGGTCACGGCGACACCGAGCGTCGAAGCGAGCAGCAATTCATAAAGACGCTCGGGTAGACCTTCGCCGCCGCGCAGATAAAGATGCACGCTGTCGAGATCAATGTCCCGCATCTTCAGATTGTTCGACGCGCGCAAGCGCAGCTTCAAACAACTCCTGACGCCTTTGGGCAGCGTCGCGCTCACACCATCGAGCGCGCCCGCATGAGTAAAGAGCCGCGCGTCGACCAGTTCCAGCGGCCACAAGCTCACCGCGTGGCCTGTGCGGAATTCGCAGCGGGTCGAGCTATCGCCATCGAGCCGCCCATGCAGGGACGTGCCGCGCGGTATCTCCACCCCTTGCGCCAGCGACGGATGTGTGGCGTCCGGCTGCATCTGTACGACGGCCATCGCGGGCGTCGGCGCGAGATAGTGCGGATAGACGAGTTCCGCGAGATGTTGCGTGAAGCGGGGAAACTCCGCGTCGATCTTCATCTGCACCCGCGCCGCGAGAAAGCTGAAGCCTTCCAGCAAACGCTCGACGTACGGGTCCGCGCAATCGAAGCTCTCCAGCCCGAGCCGTCCCGCGACTTTCGGGTACGTCTTAGCGAATTCCGCACCCATCTCGCGGACGTGCTGAAGCTCCTGGCTGTAGTACTCGATCAGTTGTGGATTCATGACTGGTGTCTAAATGGCGCTCACAGCGAGCCGCTCTGTTCGATCACGCTTGCCTGACCGGCTTCGAGATCGAACTCGGTGCGCAGATAAAGACGTTCCGGCACTGGATGCGCATGAAGATCGGCTTCGACGATGAACGCGAGCGCGTTGTGCTGGCCGCCGTTCTCACCCGTCGTCACCGCACGCACGCGCAACGAGCCCCGCAGAATCCGCGGCTCGAAGGCGCGAATCGTGTCGGTGAGGCGCCGCTCCATCCGTACGATGTCGACACTGGAAGCGCTTTGGCCCGCAAGATCGGCAAAGCCGAAATTCAGCACCGAATCCGCGACATGGGGAAAGCGCGCAATGTCCTGCGCCGCCGCGATACCTTGCGCGTTCAGGAGCCAGCCGAGATCACGCATCACGCTGCGGCGCAGAGCGCTTGCCGAGCTCGTGCGATGTTCGCGGGTTTCGCGTGTCGCGGCGGGCTCGTGATCGGTCAGCCGTTCCAGTAGCGACGGCTGGATGCGCTCAGCGTTTTTCATCACGGATTCGGGCCTCGTTCGCGTTCGGTGCTCAGGCTTCCGCGTTCGCGGGGATGTTCCACTTGCTCTCGACCACGCCACCGAGCGCAGAACCAGTGGTTGGGTCCTGCTGCTGGTACGTCACGTGGAACTTCTCGAAGTTGAGCGCGACATTCTCGGTAAAGCGGTCCTCGCCGTCGGAGCCGCCCGTGGCGTAATTCACCACCAGCACTTTCTCCAGTTCGATCTTGTAGTACTCCAACGGCGTCGTGCCGCCGGCTTTGCGCACAGTCAACGTCACTGTCGGATAGTGCTTGCCGGTCGCGCACGCGGTGATGAGCGACGGCGTGGAGCGGTCCGTGTACTTCGTCACCGACAGATCGTGCACGGCAACTTTTCCGCCACCGCCGCCGGTGCCGAGGTGCATCGTGCCGGACTGGCTCAAGCCCCAGCTCCACGACAGCACATCGATTTCATCCTTGTGCTTCGTATCGAGCGATTCGCCTTTGACGGTGCCGAGTGCCAGAAAAATATCGACTGCCATGATGTGATTCCTGATTGAATGACTGCGGTTGAATGAAGCGTGAGCGGCGTATCGTCAGGCTGCGCGCGCCGAAGGCAGCTTCGACACGAGGCGCAGCGAGACGGTAAGGCCTTCGAGCTGATAGTGCGGTCGCAAGAAAAATTTCGACGTGTAGTAGCCAGGATTGCCCGCCACCTCTTCGACGACCACTTCGGCGGCGGCCAGCGGACGGCGCGCCTTGGTCCCCTCCGACGAATGCGCGGGATCGCCGTCGACGTATTGAAGAATCCAGTCCTGCAGCCAGCGCTGCATGTCCTCCTTTTCGCGGAAACTGCCGACCTTGTCGCGAGCAATGCACTTGAGGTAGTGCGCGAAACGGCTGCACGCGAAGAGATACGGCAGACGTGCGGCAAGATTGGCGTTCGCGGTGGCGTCCGAATCTTCGTATTCGATCGGCTTGTTCAACGATTGCGCGCCGATGAACGCGGCGAAGTCGGAGTTTTTCTTATGCACCAGCGGCATGAAACCGTTCTTCGCCAATTCCGCTTCGCGCCGGTCGCTGATTGCAATCTCGGTCGGACACTTCATGTCGACGCCGCCGTCGTCCGTAGGGAATGCGTGCACCGGCAGGTTCTCGACCGCGCCCCCCGACTCGATGCCGCGAATCCGCGAACACCAGCCATAGGTGCTGAACGACCGGTTGATATTCACCGCCATCGCATAGGCCGCGTTCGCCCATGTGTATTTCGACGCGTCGCTGCCGGCCGTGTCTTCCTCGAAATCGAACGCCTCGACGGGGCTCGTTTTCGCGCCATAGGGGGGCCGGGCGAGGAAGCGCGGCATCGCGAGACCGATATAGCGGGAGTCCTCGGAGTCGCGCAACGAACGCCACGCGGCATGCTCCGGAGTCTGGAAAATCTTCGTCAGATCGCGCGGGTTCGCGAGTTCCTGCCAGGAGTCCATCAGCATCACGGCCGGGTCCGCACCCGCGATGAACGGCGCGTGGGCCGCCGCCGAAATCTTGCCGATCTGCGTCAGGAAATCGACGTCTGGCCCGCCGTTGTCAAAGTAATAATCCGCTACCAGCGCGCCATAAGGTTCGCCGCCGAACTGGCCGTACTCCTCTTCGTACATCTTTTTGAAGAACGGGCTTTGGTCCCACGCGACGCCTTTATATTTGCGCAGCGAATGGTGCAGATCGTTTTTGGAAACGTTCAGCACGCGCAGCTTCAGTGTCTCGTCGCTCTCGGTGTTCGTCACCAGATAATGCAGGCCGCGCCATGCGCTCTCCAGCTTCTGGAAGCGCTCGTCGTGCAGGATGACGTTGACCTGCGCGCTCAGTTTTTCGTCGATGCGGGCGATCATGGATTCGATTGTCGCGAGGGCGTCGTCCGAAACGAGTTGCGTGTCCTGAAGAACCTGCTGCGCAAGCGTGCGCACCGCAGTTTCAACGGCTTCTTTCGCCTTTTCGGTCTGCGGCTTGAAAGCCCTTTGGAGCAGGCGCTCGAAATCGCCGGAGGCGCCGATTTCAGCTTGCGCCGCGTCCGTGGATTCGCCGCTAGGGTTCTGCTGCAGGGTGTCGATAGTGTTGGCCATGGTTGCTTGTCTCGATGACTTTTGACGAAGGGCTGACGCTCAGGCTTGCGGCGCGGGCTGCGGGCTCGCGTCAGGCTTGTCGTCCGGCGTATGCACTGGCTTATTGCCCTGCTTATCGCGCGCTTCGGCGCCGCCGGCGATGGCGTCGAGCAATGCCGGATCGTCGAGCAATCTGCCGACCAGTTGTTCGGCGTCCGTCTTGCCGTCCATATAGGTCAACAGGTTCTGCAACTGGCTGCGCGCTTCGAGCAGCCTCGCGAGGGGCGCAACGTTCCTTGCGATCGCGGCCGGCGAGAAATCGTCGATGCTTTCGAACGTGATATCGACGCCCATCTTTCCTTCGCCCGTCAACGTGTTCTCGACCTGCATCGCGACACGCGGCTTCATCGAGCGAAGACGTTCGTCGAAGTTGTCGATATCGATCTCGAGAAACTTGCGCTCCGCGACCGGCGACAGCGGCTCTGCCGGTTGCCCCGACAGATCCGAGAGCACCCCCATCACGAAAGGCAGACTCACTTTCTTTTCCGCGCCGTACACTTCGACGTCGTATTCGATCTGAACGCGGGGCGCGCGATTTCGCCCAATGAACTTCTGACTGTTCTCTCTGGCCATCTTGCTGTTTCTCCGTTCGGTTAGTCGGACGACGCCACGCCGGCGGCTCCAATTACGTTGGTCAATTGAGCGAGCCCTTCGGGCGCAAGCTCCCTGATGAGATCGACAAAGGTCTTGTCGACGAGTCTTTTCGCGCGGCCAAGCAGTAACGGGACTGGACTCGACGGTTCATGGCGCGCGTAGTAATCGCACAGGCGGTCGAGCATCGCGATCACGTCCGCGCGGGTCGACACAGGGGTGAGCATCAGCGGCGCTGCGTCCATCTCGACTGCGTCCTGTGAGTGCGCGCCGCCGAGGCGATGCCGGTCGAGACACGCGTCGAGCAGCGCCTGCGCACGCCGCAAAGGCGTCCGCAAGACCGTGAGATCGAGAGAGCGGCCGTGCCCGACGCGTTCGACGAGCGTCGCCTCGATGCGCTCCGCGTGCGCCGATGCAACACGGAATGAGCGCGACAGCGACGCGGCCCGATCCGCAGCCGCGGCCACGGATGCGTCGATCTCCGCCAGCGTCGCCGCGTCATTCGCTTCGCCTGCGGTTGGCTCGTCGTTGACGGCGAGCCAGCGCTTCAACGTGATCCATGTACTCGCCGAGTGCAGTTGCGGCACCAGCGGCGCATTCAGAATCTCCTCGACCAGCCCCGCGTTGTCGGCAAGCGCGGCCAATGCGTTGATGCGCGCAGTCGGATCGTCCGCGTCGCCGGATTCGAGTTGCGGATGCACATGCGTCCACTGCGTGTCGAGCAGGCCAAGGACGAGCGCAAGACCGTCGGTAAGCGCCACGACGCCTTCGACGGCGACCCGCGCGCGAATCAGGTACACGACCACGCGCAGATCGCGTGTGCGGGCTAACAGGTCGGCGCACAACGCATCCGCGGCTTTCCAGTCGGGCGGCACGGCGGGTACGAGGGTCGTGCCGTACTCCGCTTCCGGACGGCCGTGTGCCGCCGCTTCGAGCGCGCGGAACGACGGATCGTATTCGAGGTCGTCGCCGCAGGGAGATGCATCGGTGAGACCGTCGAGCCACTTGTGCCAATCGGGGTGATCGATGAATTCGACCGCCATGCCTTCGGTTTCGGCAAGCCGCGAGTCGGTCGGTTCGGATTGCATATCAAGTTCTCTCATGTTGAACAAAACATTCGACACGTCGATTTATTCCAGTCATTTTTGTGCTTTATTCCGCCACGTCGTTTCCGCACGCAATGCATGCTTTCTAGCGCCTATCGATAGAACACATAGCGCGCAAAGTAAGCGGAACTGCCTGTTTGATGTCTGACCGAACACTGGTGTGTCGGCATCGCACCACCCACTGTGTCCACACGTTGCACATAGGTGATTGACGACAGCGCGCCCGGCCCTCCGGTACTGTGAGTCGCCAATAGCAGTTGCGGTACGCTGCCGGGCGTCTCGCTTGGCTTCTGAGCGATTGCATGTCCGACGATCCGGCTGCCATCATCTGCTTCCCATGACGGACCCGCGCGATGCTGAATAATGGCGACGCCGTTCTCGTCATAGAGCGTCGCCTGCGGATTGCGGAATACCCACCCGAGGTGTCTCTGCGCGTCGAATTCACACGAGTAGATCTGCACGCCCGATGCCGTTGCAGCCATCACGCGCGTGGCGCCGGGTGGCTCGATGGGCTGCGTATCGGCGATAGCCGGTGCGACGCAACCGCCGAGCACGATCCCGCTGCCGAGCGCCAGTACGGTCGAAATCAAAGAGGGCGTTGACATCGTGTCTCCCGTGGATGGACGGCGTGCAGCGCGAAGCGTGTCAGGAACGCGCGCTGTGTGCCATCACAACATCCAGGCAGCCGGATCTATTCCATCTCAACCGGGAAGTGAGCGCACCTGTTGCGGCATGGAATAAAACGCTTTCGATGACTGTTATGGAAGAACCTGCTCACCGGAACGACATCAGTTCATGCCAGCTATCACGATTCCATCCCTCCTCAATCAGCCGACGCCAGAGCCACGAAACGAGGTGCAATGGACGCCGACCCGATACAGCGGCGTCATGATCGGCAGGTATCCGCGGCAGCCGCAATCGTTTGTCGCTGCGGCGCTAGAGGCACTCGGGAAAATCGCGAGCGGCACGAATGGCCGCAGGCTCATGGACGCAATCGTCATGGCCGGGGCGCTCGTTCACACTTCCCTGCCATATAAAGTGGCGATTCTTCCTTCCGGCGATAGCACCGAGTTGTCACTATCGCGAGGGCCGTCGTTCGGCAGGCGAATCTATCTGCGCGGCAATTCCACGACCGCGTCGAATATCGATCGTGCGCGCGGAAACAAGCAGATCGCTCGACGAGCCGCGGTGAATGCGCCCCCAGTCGCGCCCGAGCCGTTCGACGTCGCGCAATGGTTGGAACCTCAACTGAGTTTTCTCGACGGCGACGTTGGATCGCCATCGTCGATCCGCTGGAATCCCAATCAATTCAGCACACCGGATGGGCACCGGCCGCCATTCATCGGTCTCGCGCATGAGCTCATCCACGCGCTGCGCAATCTGCGGGGTGAAACCCCTGTCATGGTCGAGGACGACGAGCGCGACGTGACCGGTCTTCGCCTTTCTCAGGGCAACGCGATCACGGAAAACGCGATCAGGGCCGACCATGGCATTGTGCCTCGGACGCGCTATTCGGGTATTCAGTCGGGAGCGACGACAAGCTGAGCGGGATGGCGGGGTATGCACGCGAGCGGACGCCGCGTTCGGCGCGCGTGGCGCAGAGCACTCGCCACGCGTGAGATACGCGGGCTAAAGCAGGTCGCTTACGCTACCTAAAGCGCGAATGGACGCGAGGCTCGTGTCCTGTCGGTGGGAAGACAAGCGCTGAGCCTGTCTCACCTAGGAGGAATGCAAAGGCGAGTCAGGAGGTAGTGGCGTGGTATGGCGCTTTGCGACCCACGCTCACACACGTTCATGACTCGTTCTTCATCGCGTCGCGGTTTGCGGCGCAATGGAGTCTCGATATCCCTAACAAAGTCTCGTGCTCATCACCCACGACATACCGTTGAACCGCGCGACGATCGAATCCAGCAATTCACGTCGTGTTTGAACGAGCGCTATCTCGACTTCCTCGAAGCCTCTATCCGGAAACGTTTTGATATCCACGTGCTCGACGTTGCGCGAAAACGGCAGCAACACCTGCCAGATCGCCGCAACGCGTATCCCCTGGACGCGCGCGCGCACCACCAGACGATGGCAATCCGCGGCACGAATCGCCAGTAATTGAAGCTCCGTTTCGACCCGCCCACTATTCATGCCGATCCCCCTGTGTTTGCCAGACCACGTCTTCCCGATCTTCGCGGTCCTCGGTCCGCTGATTGCTCCGTTGGCTCTCCGACGGCGCGTTGCCAATGCCGCGCAGTCTTTTCAGCAACGCCTGTGCATGGTCCCGATCGGTTCGTGAAATATCGCGTCGGGCGAGTAGCGTTTCGATGCGCCGGCGCCAATAGCCCGGCTCGTTGATCAGAGTTGTGGAAGCGATCGAGTCGCCGAGGTTCGTTATCCTTTCGAGCGCAACGACTATCGCTTCGATATGCGACAGATCACTCTTACAAGAAGCGTCAAATGCCATTACACTCCCGAACTACCTGATGTCTTGAATGCGTTGTGTCGCGTCTATTTCGGTCCGCGTGTGCGATACCACCAGTCGACGTGATCGAGATTTCTAAGAAGCTGCCCACGACGGTGTTCGCGGCGATAATGGCTGATTACCAGCGGTATTGCGATCAGCAGTGCGGAAACCCCGATCGTCAATCCCATCCATCGTTCGGTCATTTGCAACCTCGTCTGAAAAGAAACCGCGTGATTCACGCGATTCCGATTACGGGCGTCCCCTGGCAGCGTCAGGGTCAATGAACGGACAAGACATCACACTCATACGCCGTTCAATCCGATACCCGGACAAACCAACAGGTAATGCGATGCCATGCCGGTCCGGATCGTCCGATCCGTCCTGCTTCTTAGAAAACGTTTGAATAGCCCTGCAGTGCCCGGCTAGTCGGCGCGAGCGTGATCGCGGGACTTTTGAGAGTCCGGCGCAGCGGCCGTCAGCGGATTACGCTGCGCCATTGCGATGGCCTGCGCGGTGGCTTTCAACACCGTGTCGTAAGCAGCACCGGCACTGGAAACCGTCGACTTCAATATCGTGACGGCAGCATCGGAACCGGCAGGCGCATGGCTCGCGACGCCGTCGACCAGCGCTTGTAGTTTGCTGTTGTGCTGCTCGAAGCGAGCCTTGGTGAATTTCATCCACTCGGCTTGCGTATGGGTCGCCAGTCCGAGCAACTGGTGGTTATAAGAAAGCGCTTTTTCAGCGAGCGAGCGCGCAGCTTGGGTCTGATGAGACCAGAGTTCGACGGGTGCCTGACCGGACACCACTGTCAGCCAGGCCTTCTGATTCTCGGCAAGCGCCGTCTTGACCATCTGCTGATTCAACTCGACGAGTTCTTCGAAACACTGGAATGCCCGCTGCGCCAACGAAAACACGGCCGCAACGCTATCGTGTTGCATCCCGTCGATTTGTGGGTTGGTCGAGAAATACATTGCTCACTCCTTTAGTCATACGTATTAATTGGCTCAGAAGAGGGCAAGAAAATCTGCCGCAACTTGCCCCGGCGAATGCTCGAGGCCCGCGGGACGCAAGCCCGACGCATTCCGCACTGCAGCATTAGATGATTCATTCTAACTTTGTTAAATGGGTAGTTGGAGCGCTCTTTTCCAGGTGATTACCCTGGCTTTTCGTGCACTGCGGCCAGCTGCATTTGTCAGAGGTACGAAGACCGCTGACCGGTCGGTTGCGATCTGACTCAAAGCGTTCGAAGGACATCGTCGGTCACTCGGCGCCAGGACGGCTCCGCGCAGTCGTTACAATGCTTCGGATGAACCCCCTTTCTTCCCCTAGCATCCAATGAGCGACACGCTGACGTCCTATTTCCGGAGCGACGACGCCATGCGCAGTCGCAGCGTCAGCAGACTCATGCTGTCCGGCACGGTCGATATTCCTGTCCCGCCTACCCGTCTGCTGGCGGATTGGCAACGGGAGATCGCGTCGCGCATGGTTCTGGAGCCCGGAGACGTCGAGGTCATGCCTTTGGCGCGAGCGCGCATGCGTTGGCCGGAATACTCACGCTGCGTGCAGGCAGCGTCCGACTGGACGCGTGCGCTTGGTCTGACCGAGATACTCGCCTCCAGTGACGTCGCCCTCATGGCCTGCCGCGGCGCGCGATATCACCATGACGGGGCGCAATATGGCGCAGCGGCCTTCTGCAATCTCTTCCTGAGCGAGGACAAGGGGCTCGACCTGCATTTTTCCTCTCTCGGCCGTCGCATTCCTCTGACCCGTGGAACGATTGTGCTGTTCGATACCGCGCAGCCTCATGGGGTCATTCAGCGCGGCAGCCGCGGATTCAATGCAGTCGAATTCACGCCGGATCAGGATCATGTCCAGATTTTCCTGACCTGGGAGCTTCCCATTGAAGATGCCCATGTCGCGCAAGCACTGAAGGTCGACTTCGATGTCGCTCCTTCAACCTCGTCGCAACTGGATCAAGAGCAGGTCTTGCTGAATGGTGAGCAGGTCGTCGTGTGTCCGGAATCTGGCCATTGGCGTCCGGTCGACTGAAGCCACTTTTCGGGCACCGGGTTTAATCGGCGGCGGGACGGTGATTCATCCAGCACGCAATCGGCAGCAACGAAGTGCCGATGAGCGATCAGCAGCTCGAAAAGAAAATCTCGGGTCTCGCCGATCGCATTCTTTCGCCGGAGCAGACGTGTGCGCTGATCGACAAGTGCTGGCATGTCGAGCAACTGGGCCGCGCAGCGGAGAGCGCGCTGGCGGCGTTGCCGCGTTAGGGTTTGAAACGCCGCACATCGATGCCGACAAACTCGCGAGCTATCGACATCGATGCAATTGACTAGTGACTGGAAAGCAGAACGTTTGCAATCACGCCGGTTGCAATCGCGGCGAGCACATAGTCTCCGTTCACCCCCACCCATTGATACCCGCGCGGCGGCGCTTGCAAGCCATGGCCGTGCCAGTCGTCGACCACGTAGTTGCGGTTACGATATTCCGCCGGGAGCCGTTCACCCTTGTGCCAGTCGGCGTGGGGAACCGGGCCGCCCGGACGCCTCGAATCGGCGTCGTGCGGCGCAGGTCCGTGACCATGCGACGGGGGATGTCCCCCAGGGCCATGCTTGCCGTGAGACGATGGACCACCGTGATGGTTGTCATCGTGAGGTTGAGCGAAAACGGCGAATGACGTACCGAGCAGAGAAGCGATCAAAAGCTTCGCGACGGCTGTTGTTTTCATGGCTGCATCTCAAGAAAGTGGTTGGAATGACAGTCTGGAATTCGATGATGACCCGGGTGCGAGGCACCTGTAGTGGGTCATCATTAGCCGGCTGCGCGAGGTGGCCGGCCTTCGGCGGCTTTCGAAAAAGTCAGAGGAATGATTGCACGAAACGTTCCTGACGGCCAATCGCGATCGATCGGCCATCGATTCAGAAGCGATGTGCCTTGATGATCGAAGCGACAGAGATCGCTCCGCATGCGCCGACCGGGATGAACCACGCATCGGATGTTCCTCGCGCCGCGTCACCCTTCCATTTGATTACACCCCCGCGATGCGGCGCGGCGCCCGGCGATCGCGCGCAACGCCCTGCACGTTCGCAGGCAATTCGTGCACGCGGCGTGATCGTCGTTGGCATCCTCCTGCTACACAAGCCTGACGACATTACCAATGCCCTGCCGTGTCATCTTCGTATAAGGGCAAAACCGTTCGGCGTTGCGGACCAGTTTCTCCGCGACCATGCGTTCGACGCCAGGCAATCGGATACGGATATCCGCGGTCAAGACACACAGGCCGTCCGTCGGATCGCGCCCGAAATCGACCGTGACTTCGACCGAGGCACCCGGAATCGCGATGCCCGCGTGTGCCGCGAGCAGACTCAACGCGCCGTGAAAGCAGGCCGCGTAGCCCGCCGCGAACAGTTGCTCCGGATTGGTGCCGCCGCCGGGCCCGCCCAACGCCCTCGGCAATCGCAAGTCGACTGCGAGATTGCCGTCATCGGAACGGGCGATGCCCGACGCGCGACCATGCCCCGCCTCTCCGCCAGTGACGATGACAGTGGTCGAATAGAGCGTATGGTTATCGCGCCCGCGATACTTTTCGAATAGCCACAGCGGCGGTGGACGCAATAAGGTCATGGCATGCTCGGTCGGTTTCTGGTTCTATTTGGCGGCTTGTGTCTGGGTGAACCACGCATCGAAGTTCACCGTGCCAAGGCGCGGGTTGGCGCCCGGCACGAGCGTGTCGTCGTGCACTGCGCGCCGAAATAGCGGGCGGGCGCATCTGCGACGGCATTGCGTGAATCTTGAGTCGTCGAGAGAAAACGACGTTACCGCCGATGAGTCCCGCGCCGCCGATCACAACGATCTGCATGATGTTCCTCCATGAGCTTGTGCGCGGTTCTCGCGCACCGCTGCCCATTGCGGACTCCGGCATGGCATCGCGTTGCGCATGCGTGTGCCGGTGCGGCGCCGGTCTGGCCGCACGATTCGCAGGCCATCCGTACGAAGCATCGTAGGCATGCGCCGCGTCATGCGGTAGAGCCGCGCAGGGACGCACCGTGTTGTGTGAGGAGCACCCATCAATCTGGCCTCTCGGCGGCGACAAACGCAATCAGTACGCGACAAGTGTCCCCCGCTCCGCGCCGATTGCAGCGTCGCTCATCGCTCTCATCGGATCGACATCGAAGCCTGCCGCACGCCATGCTTCGACACCGCCGGTCAACGGCAAGGCGAGCTGGACACCGGCTAGCCGCAACCGCCTCGCCATCCACGCCGCGGATGTCTCGTTTGGACATGAACAATAGATGACGAGCGTCCGGTTCCCGCCATAGCGTTGCACGATCTGCTGCGGCTTTTGTTCATCGGCAAGCACAGCGCCGGGAATGACGAACGGGTCGAGCATCCGGCGTTCGGCGGAGCGGATATCGAGCACGACCGGCCGCGGGTTGTGTGCGAGCAATGCATGCAACTCGCCCACGCTGATCCGCACCGTTTCGAGCGCCCTCGCCATCATGATTCGCCGGCAATAGCGGTACAACACGTAAAGCGCCAGTACGATGCCGACGGCAATCAACGCTTGCCAGCCCAGATGGGAGACCAGTACAAAAATGACGCCGATCTGCGACGCGAAGATTGCGCCAACGGCCAATCCAGTCGATGCCCAAAGAGCGACGCCCGCGCAATCGTGCAACACGAAGGCACGCAGCCTGACCGCCATCGCACCGCATAGCGGCACCGCGACAAGCGACAGACCGGGCACGAACCGCGCCACGATCAGGACCCGGACTCCCCAGCGGCCAAAGAAGCGCTCCGTGTTGCTGACGCATGTTTCGCGCGATAGCGACAGTTTGCAAACGGTATGAAGCGTGCGCTCGCCGTAGCGCTTGCCGCCCTGATACCAGATCAGGTCGCCGAGCAGACCACCCATCACAGCGGCCGCCAGCATGGGCGCGAGATGCAGCAACGTCGACGACGCGACGTGCGAGGTGAGTGCGATACCCGCTCCAACCGTGATCAATGTCGGAGTGACGGGCAATGGCAGGCCAAGGGAAGAGCCGAGCAAATTCAGGAATACGATCAGCATTCCGTACCGCGTGATCAATTCATGCGACAACATGGCACTCTCCTGGGCTTGCGCCGCTGTGTCTGGAAGATCGTTCATCGCTGTGCCTGAATCGACCCAGGCGAGCACGGCCTTCTCGCAGTTCTGCCTCCAGCGAGCGCCACTTGAACGACCTGTTCTTGCAAATCAGTTGGACGACATTCACCGCACTGCCAACTGCCGTTTTCCGCTCCTCCCGAAGCAACGGATGGGCAAGGCGCGCCTTCTCCGGACATGCGCCCCCACTGAGCAGTAGAAACTGCTACGCGCTTTCGCACGATTCTTACGGGATGCGGTTCGCTGGTTCGCTTCAGGTGGCTTGCGCCGCCACCGTCAGGACAAATCGTAGGCGGGGTCGTCGAGCGGTAGTAGCCCCGCGAAGGAGCCCACCGTGTTGCCGGGCAGACAACAATCAATAAGAGAAGGGCAAGGAGACGTCGGTTGCGCACTGCAATCGAGAGCACGGATCTGCTCGGTCATGTAGTCGATGAACCCGCGGATTCGCGCCGGCAAATGCTGACGGCTGAGGTAGCTGGCATAGTGGCCACGATCATCTCCGAGGGCGTATCGGGCAAGGCATCCCTGCAAACGGCTCTCGCGCAAGCCGGTCGCCCGCCTTCGCGAAGCTGGCTTCGCTCACCGCGGCAAGAAACGCAATGACATCCGCGTAGCTGGCCGCAAAGCTGCACGCGAGCGAGCCCTCGCTCGCGGCAGGTTGTGAGTGCGCAAAGCTGGTCGAAGTGAGCATAGGCTGGACACCGTTCAGTTCACGAGGCAAGGCGGATACCTGCAGCATCGCTGCGGCGACTTCCATCATGCGGTGATCATCCGCGCAAGCGGATCTCGGAAGATAAAAAGTCGCGGCTTGAGGTCTCCAGGCAGCACGAGACATTTCGCTTCCGGCTTTCTGAGGCAACGGGCGGGTTTCTAGTGAATCTCATGCCAGGTTGAACTGGCACTTCCACGCCAGCCTTACGAAAATAACAACCGCACGCTTTCGATTTCTACGTCGATATGCCTACCCCACCGGCTCCGCGCTGATTGTTTCCCGAAAGGCAACACCATGCGCTCCTGCCCGAGGCTTCTGCATCTGCCCGGACCAGGCTAGCATTTGCTCTAACATCACCGCGTATGTTTCACTGGCGTGCGCGGAGTGATCAGCAGAGCTCCGCAAAAATCCACCAGCGCCGCGGACGAACCGCAAGTTCGCGGGCGACAGGCTCACCCCTGCCCTACCGCGTTTGAACAGGTTCGTAGAATTACTGGATCAACACCATGGACAATCTCACCCCTCCGCCTTTGACCGTACTCGATAAATATCACGGGCAGGACTTCCAGGGGCTCTATACCGGCACCGTACGGGTGACGGGCGGCGAGGCCAAACATGGCAGAGCGTCCGGAATCGTCCGTTCGGACGATGGCAATCTCGATCTCAACCTGCGCTTGCCGGAAGCCCTGGGCGGCCCGGGCGGCGGCACCAATCCCGAGCAGCTGATCGCCGCCGGCTATGCAGCCTGTTTCCACGGCGCGTTGACGCTGATTGCCGCCAGAAACAACATTGCGCTCGTCAACGCGGCCATCGACGCTTCCGTGACGTTCGGACGCGACCCGGTAGACGGGATGTACATGCTGACAGCCGACATCCGGATTCATTTGCCCGGTGTGGACCGCGCTATCGCCGAGCAGCTCGTGCGCAGCACCGAACGCGTCTGTCCGTACGCCAAGATGGCGCGACACGGGATGGTCAATGTGGTCGCGCTGTATGTCGATCCACCTGAAACAGAAGGCGTCGGGCCCGAATGACACCGGCTGCGGCGAGCGGAGGGTAGCTCGCCCCTTTCGTGAACGGACCCGACGTGTCGACCTGGCAACTTTCGTGGACGGTATTCACCATGAACGACGATCTCGACTTGTTATTGCAAAGGCGCACTTCGGATACCGTCGAACAGCGGAGGATGCGATCGGCCCAGAATCCGGCCGAACATGTATGGGGTGACATGCATGCTCAGTTATCCGAGCGCGAGATCGAACGATCCAGACGCCTCGGTGCGCCGCGGAAGTACCCGGCCGGCGAGTTTCTGTTCGAAGCGGGACAGGTCTGCGCGGGCATGCTCATCGTACTGAACGGCACCGTGCGGATTAACTACCGCGACGGGCTGGGTCGATCCCTGAATGAAATGGTCCTGCAACCGGGGCAATTCATCGCGGAGGTCGGCCAGCTGTCCGGCAAGCCTGCGATGGTCGACGCGTGCGCGATCGAAGACGTCGAGGCGTTGTTGCTTGCTCCGCATCAACTTCGTCAGTTGATCGTCAGCGAGGCCGAACTCGGCGAGCGCGTCATGCGTTCGCTGATCCTGCGCCGCTCGCGCCTCGTGGAAATGGGCGCGGGTCCCGTCATCGTCGGTGGGGAGAGCGATCGCGAAGTCGTCGCGCTACAGCATTTTTTCGCACGCAACGATTACCCGCACCGTACCGCAGATCCGCAATGCGACCCGCATGCGAGGCGTGTGTTGAAGCAGGCCGGCATATCGGCTGCAGAATTGCCGGTCGTGCTCTGTCTTGACGGCTCCGTGCTTCGGCGTCCTGACCCGGCCGAGATCTCGTCGCAGTTAGGCTGGTGCCCCTCGTTCAGATCGGGCCATATCTACGATGTCACGATCGTAGGCGCCGGGCCGGCCGGACTGGCGACAGCGGTCTACGCCGCGTCGGAGGGACTTTCGGTCCTCGTGCTGGATGGGCGAGCGCCCGGAGGCCAGGCGGGCGAGAGCTCACGCATCGAAAACTACCTTGGTTTCGCGACAGGCGTTTCAGGTAGCGCACTGGCGCGCTGCGCGTTTCTCCAGGCTCAGAAGTTCGGCGCGCAAATGGCCATCCCCGTGGCGGTCGAAAGCCTCGAGTGCGACGACTTTCCAATCCGATTGAAATTGACGGACGGCCAGCGTGTGCGCACCCATACGCTCGTGATCGCCACCGGCGCATCGTATCGCCGCGCGGAAAAAAACGGGCTCGACGAACTGAATGGCCGTGGTGCGCACTATTGGGTATCGCCTGCAGGGGCGAAGCTGTCCGAGGGAATGGAAGTCGCGGTGATCGGAGGCGGCAATTCAGCGGGACAGGGCGCTGCCTGTCTGGCCATGCATGCTGCCCGCGTTCATCTGCTGTTTCGCAGAAGCGGTCTTGAATCGACCATGTCGCGGTATCTGATCGACCGGCTTTCCGACGCGCCCAACGTGGCCTTGCACGCTCAAGTGGAAGTCCAGTCGGCAAGGGTCGCTGACGGTACGCTGTCCGGACTGCTCTGCGCGACCCCGAGGGGCGCAATGACGCTGGGCGTGCGTCATGCGTTCATTTTCACCGGTGCCGCGCCCAATACGCAATGGCTGAAAGGCTCCGGCGTGCGTACCGACGACAAGGGATTCGTCGTGACGGGCGCGGCGGCGGGACATCCAGGGCCGTTCTCGGGATCGCTCGAAACCAGTATTCCAGGCGTGTTCGCCATTGGCGACGTCCGGTCGGGCTCCGTCAAGCGCGTTGCCGCGGCGGTCGGCGAAGGCGCCGGCGTGGTGGCCCAAATACATGGAGTCATCGAGAGAAGGCGTGATCCTGTCCGCTCGGTGGCGCGCGAAGCGAGCGTGGCGGCGACGTGCGTGTATGAATAGCCCGGACGCGCAGCGACGGACGACGGGCAGGCGAGCCGGAGCACCGACATAGGCTGAGCCCACGCGCTCCTGGGCATGGCAGGAGCGAATCCAGCCCAATTGCATGGGCCGGATCCGGTTATGAAGCGCCTTTAAAGTGATCGCGGATTTCCGTGTTTTCTCAGGTACTCCATCCATCACTGCCCATTGCCATACATATCGAGCAGCATCAACGTCACACCGTTGGTCCAGCCAAAGCCGTCCTGCAGCGGATACTCCCCGCCGCCGCCGCCCCCTTCTCCCGCTCCTTCGACGACATACTTCTCGACGAGTTTCTGCTGCGTCTTGTAGACGTTTTCGACGTCCGCGAGAAAGCGCGTGCCAATCGGCTTGGCCAGATCGGCGCGTCCATAGCGCTTGAGCCCCTGAATCGCGATCCAATGCAACGGTGCCCAGCCATTGGGCGCATCCCACTGCTGCGTGGTGTTATAGGTCGACGTCGTCAGACCGCCATCTTTGAGCAAGACACTTTGGACTGTCCGCGCGGTTTTCCACGCACGATCAGGCCACGCGACGGCCGCCATCAACGGATAAAGCATGGCGGGCGTCTGATTGTCGCGAATCTTGCCGAGCTGCCAGTCGTAGTCACCGTAGTAGCCCTTGTCGTTCCACAGATAACGGTTGATGCCTTCCGCGCGCCGCGCCGCGTAGCCGACGAACTGCGCGACGCAGGCGAAATCCCGGTTGATGCTGCAGCCGCGCACGATCGTCGTCTCGAGATGGAACAGCAGGCTGTTCAGATCGACCGGAATGATCGATGTGGTGCGCACGGTCGACAGGTTCTGGTTGTCGCCGAACCAGCGCGAGCTGAAATCCCAGCCGCTTTCGGCGGTCGCGCGCAGATCGCGGTAGACCTCGTTTGCCGGACGCCCACCGGCCTGCTGCGCGGTCTGCACGTCTTCGATATAGGACTCGTTGCGCGGCGTGTCGAGTTCGTCCCAGTAGCGGTTCAGCACGGTGCCGTCGCGCAGCACGACGACGTTGCGCGTCGCACTGCCGCGCGCGGTGCTGGATGCCCCCTGCATCCAGTACGCGTACTCCTTGCGCAGCGCAGGCAGATACTTCTGATAGACCTTGTTGCCTTCTTTCTGCGCGGCAAGCTCCACCATGTACGAATAGAACGGCGGTTGCGAGCGGCTCAGGTAGTACGTGCGATTGCCATTCGGAATATGGCCGAACGTGTCGATCATGTACGCGAAGTTATCGAGCATGTTGTCGACGAGATCTTCGTGTCCCGACTCCTGCAGGCCGAGCATTGTGAAATAGGTATCCCAGTAATAGCCCTCGCGAAAGCGGCCGCCCGGCACGACGTAGGGCTTGGGCAGCGGGATCAGCGAACTGTAGTCGGGCGCGCTCGTTGTCGTGCGCGTGAGACCGGCCCATAGCCAGTCGATGTGCTCGCGCAAACTCTGGTTGGGCGGCGGCGTGAGGCTCTGATCAGGCGGCGGCGTGAAATACTGGTTCACGAAGGCCAGCAGCGAAAAGCCCGGCTGGCCCTTCTGTGCTTCGTATAGCTGCACGATCGTCGCGGGATTTTCTTTCGGCGTCGAGTCCACGAAGGTCTTCTGGTCGCTGAAGATCTGCGCGGTCTGCACGGCGACGAACAGATCGCCGTACAGGATGTCCGGTGCGGGCGGCAATGCTGCGCCGACCTGGGTATCGGCGAGGCAAGCCGCAGACGCGAGCGCGAGGCTCGCGATGCATGCCGCGCTGAGCGCGGTCAGCGAGCGCTGCTGCGTGATACGGTGTCGACTGTGCGAAAGGTGAGCAGCCCGCTGCCATGCGGATCGTTGCAACGATGGGTCGAGAAATCGCGCGTCATTCGCTGACGCCGCGCCGGTACGAGACTGTGACTGGATGCTCATGTCGCCTCCTGGGTAGATGGGCATTGCACTTGGTCTCGTCGCACGATGCCGTCTGTATGCGGCATGCATCACCGGCACGCCACTGCCGGATCAAGGCATCCGAAGCATCGCATGCGCGGGGAGATCGAATCAACTGCGGTGCAGCAATTCCAACGAGCGGAGGCTGGCCGCCGTGGGCGGCGGTGAATTAAGGTAACGTGTAGGCTCGGATTCGCAAGCCGGTTGCCTGTGGCGGGTGGGTTAGGGGTGAGTTAGCGGGTGAACCGGCATCGGTTTGAAGAGCGACGCCGCGTCCGGGCAGTCGGCCATATTTCCAAGGTAAAACGCTGCGGGAGTTCCAACCAGCATGAAACCCCTTTGCTTCGCCGCCGTCCTCGTCGTTCTCGCTGCCGGCTGCACGTCGACATCGTCGCCCACGAATGATCAGACCACTCGCACAAGTCCTGCTCACACGGATAGCTACATTCTGCACGGCCCCAACGGGGCGGCGCCTTACGACTCCACGTCAAGGCCACCGAGGCTCAGCGTCGGCACCAGCTATTCCGATACGCAATTGATCCTGCCGTGGTTCCTCAATGACATCATCAACTTCGTGAACTACCGGTAATCGGCTGGCGAGGTGCCGGCAACGCAGCGTCGAGTTTGCGGATTTCTTCGGGTCGATGTCGATTCTGCGGCTTGTCAAACGTCGTTGCCTGGAGAAACAACCCGTCATGAGGCTGGCCTTGCCGTTTTTCCAGAGCTCCGGCTGCCATCACAATCCGATTCCGGAGGCAACACCGTGGACAAACTCACTGATCCGATCCTGCAGGTCCTGTCTGACTACCGGGCTGCGGTACTCGCAAAAGATGTCGACCGGTTCGCAGCGCTGTACGACCGGGACGTGGTGCTGTTCGATATGTGGGCAGCGTGGTCATACAAAGGCATCACGTCCTTGCGGGACATGACGGCGGGCTGGTTCGGCTCGCTGGGTACGGAACGCGTTATGGTCGATTTCAGCGACGTGCAAGCGACTGTCGGCCAGGACCTCGCCTTTGTTCACGCCTTCGTGAACTTCAAAGCTGTGACGACCGACGGCCTGGAACTGCGCTCGATGGACAATCGGCTGACCATGACGCTCAGGCAGACAGGCGATGGGTGGAAGATCATCCACCAGCACACTTCGTCGCCGATCGAGCCCGGTACGACGAGCGTTATTTTCAAGCGCGGGTAAGGCGCGCCGCTCGCCTCGCCTGACTTTGCGCCGCGTTCAGCCAGTATCCCCACCGGCCACCGGCAACACAGAGCCCGTGATATAGCTGGCCTCATCCGAAGCGAGGAACAGAATCGGCGCAACCTGTTCGTCAATGCTGCCGTAGCGCTTGAGAAACGTCGATTCGGTGACCTGCTTCACCGCGTCGCTCATCCACGCCTTTTCCTGCTCGCTGTCGCCGGCGGTATTGCGCGGGACGCGTCGCGGCGGCGCGTCCGTGCCGCCTGGTGCGGTAGCGACCACACGGATGTTGTGCTCGGCGTATTCCATCGCCAGTGACTGCGTCATCGCATTGACACCGCCCTTGGCCGCCGAATACGGTACGCGGCGGATGCCGCGCGTGGCATTCGAGGAAACGTTGACGATGGTTCCCGCGCCACGCTCGAGCAGGTGCGGCAGCACGGCATGGCATGCGTACAGCGTCGGCATCAGGGAGCGCCGGATTTCCGCGTCGATCTGCGCAGGTTCGAACTCGGCGAAGGGGCGCATGCGAATGGCGCCACCCACGCCGTTGACCAGAATGTCGATGCCGCCAAACCGGCTCACTGCAAAAGCCATCGCCGCTGCGGCGCCTTCGTAGGTCTCGAGGTCGGCGACGAAGCCGGCCGTGTCCGCGTCGCCTGCTTCGGCCGCAACGTCGGAGACGAAGTCGGCGCGGTCGACGAACAGCACCCTGGCGCCCTCGGTGGCCGCACGCAGCGCCACTGCGCGGCCGATGCCCTGCGCCGCGCCAGTGACGACCATGACCTTGCCAGCGAATCGTTGCGGGTTCATGCGGGCCTCGGTGCTGCGTTGGGAGTGAACTTCTCGTAGTGGAAGCTGTTGGGCTTCACGCCGTTGTCGTCGAAATGCTTACGCACGGCATCGACCATGGGTGGCGGCCCGCACAGGTACACGTCGACGTCACCGTCATTCAAGGCTTCAGGCGGCATGTGCTGCGTGACCCAACCCTTGCGTGGGTGGTGTGAATCCGCTTCGGCCACGACGGTGGCGTAGGTGAAGTTCGGCAACTTCGCCCTATACGCTTCGATGGCATCGACCTGTACCAGGTCAAGCTCTCGCGTCACGCCGTAAATCAGGTGGACCGTCTGCTGCGAATGGGCGCGCGCCAGCACTTCGAGCATCGACAGGAATGGCGCCAGGCCCGTGCCACCAGCGAGAAACAGCAATGGCCGCTCCACTGCCCGCAGATAGAAGCTGCCGAGGGGTCCGGTCAACTCCAACTTGTGGCCTGGCTGTGCGGAATCAAGCCAGGTGCTCATCACTCCACCGCTGATTCTCTTGATCAGAAAACTGATTTTCGATTCACTGGGCGCCGATGAAAACGAATACGAGCGATGCTGCCCGCTGCCTGGCACATCGATGTTCACGTATTGACCCGGCAAAAATACCGGTGCCGCCGCGTCCACGTCGAGTTCGAGCACCACGGCCGCGTCGTTGTGCGGGTCGATCTTCGATACGGTCGCGGCGAACTTGCTCTGCCCGGTCTTGCATGCAGCGGACGAGGCCGGCACCGTAATCACGCAATCGCTTTCCGGCACCATCTGGCAGGTGAGTACGAGGCCGCTCTCCTTCTCGTCCTCGCTCAGCGCGTCGTCGATGTAGTCGTCGCCCAGGTCGTAGCTTCCGCTTTCGGCGCGACACTTGCAGGTGCCGCACACGCCGTCGGAGCAATCCATCGGCAGGTTGATCTTCGCGCGAAAGGCGGCATCGAGTACCTTCTCGCCCGCCTTGCAGGTGACGAAACGGGTCACGCCGTCTTCGAAATTCAGTGCAATGTTGTAGCTGGACATCTTGCCTCCTCTACTTCCAGTTTCCACCGGCGCCACGTTTCAAACGTGATAAACGTCGAGCACCTGGCGGATGTAGTCGTCCTTGAGCACGATTCGCTTATAGGAAATCAGCAGTTCATCGTCGGCCTTTCGCAACGTCACGAACATCGTGCCGAAGAACTGGTCGGTCGTTTTGTAGCGATGGCTGAGTGTGTTGAAGTTGTAGCGCAGGTCCACCTCGTTCTCACGCTCGGCCAGCACTTCCACATTGGTAATGTTGTGGCTGGTCCGTGGTTCGGGCATCGAAGCGCCGCTGCGTTCGGTCTTGATACGGAACACACGGTCTTCCAGGCCGCCACGGTCCGCGTAATACATCAGCGAAATCTGACTCTCGTGGTCGTCGGTGAGCTGGTCGTCGTCATCCCACGCGGGCATCCAGTAGGTGACGTCTTCGGCATAGCAGGCAAGCCATTCGTCCCATTGACGGTCATCGAGCAGGCGGGCTTCGCGGAACAGCACCGCGCAGATTCTCTGGTAATCGAAGCTCATGCCAGCACCTCCCCTTGTTCCTTTTTCAACGCCTCGCGCATCACATGCACCCAGTATTCGTGCTGGCACACAAACAGACCTTCGTCTTCGCTGCGCTCGCCCGAGATACGCGGCTTGAGCCCCATACCTTTCGCATTCGCGTCGGGGCCTTCGACCCACAACGGCGCCCCGCGCGAAAGGTCGTTCCACAACGCGGTGGTGCCGGCATAACCTGCCTGGCAAGCGCGGAACTCTTCGAGATCGTCGGCGGTGCCCATTCCCGAGACATTGAAGAAATCTTCGTATTGACGGATGCGGGTCGCGCGGTCGCTTGCGCTCTCGCCCTTCGGGGCAAAGCAGAAAATGCTGACTTCGGTCTTATCCACGCTGATCGGACGCACCACGCGAATCTGGGTACTGAACTGATCCATCAGAAACACGTTGGGATAAAGGCACAGGTTTCGCGTCTGATTGACGATAAAGTCCGCCTTCACTTCGCCGACGCGCGCCTTGATTTCGTCACGGTATTGATAGACCGGTCGCACTTCCGGGTTCATCGTGTTGGTCCAGAGCAGGATGTGACCGTGGTCGAAACCGTACACGCCGGCTACCGATTTGCTCCAGCCATTCGCATCCACCGCCTTGGTGCCATCGACCTTGCGACGGTCCATCGTGGCGGCATAGTTCCAGTGCACGGTGCTGACGTGGTAGCCGTCGCAACCGTTCTCCATCTGCATCTTCCAGTTGCCGTCGTAGATATACGAGGAATTGCCGCGCAATACTTCCAGCCCGTCCGGAGCCTGATCGACGATCTGGTCAATGATGATTCTGGTCTCGCCAAGATAGTCCTCCAGCGGCATCACGTCCGCGTTGAGACTGCCGAACAGGAAGCCTCGATAGCTCTGGAAGCGAGCGACTTTCTTCAGATCGTGCGAGCCGTTGGTATTGAATTGCACGGGGTATTCGGTAGTCTTCACGTCCTTCACTTTCAGCAGCTTGCCGGTGTTGGCGAAGCTCCAGCCGTGGAACGGGCAGGTGAAGGTTCCTTTGTTGCCGTGCTTTTTCCGGCACAGCATCGCACCCTTGTGCGCGCAGGCGTTGATGACTGCGTGCAGTTCGCCGGTTTTGTCGCGAGTTATCACGATGGGCTGGCGGCCAATCCACGTGGTGTAGTAATCGTTGTTATTGGGAATCTGGCTTTCATGCGCGAGATAAACCCAATTGCTCTCGAAGATGTGCTTCATCTCGAGATCGAACAGATCGGTGTTCGTGAAGATATCGCGGCGGCAACGGAATACACCGTTCTGCCTGTCATCCTGGACGGCGCTGTGAAGCAGTTCATCCAGCTGCGTGGCTTTGTCGATAAGAACTGACATGTGAGCTCTCCCTACACGTGCTCCAGCAATGGAGCACGCGCTTCGGTGTCGAAAGGATTCTTGCGGAGAATTGAGCGGCAGCAGTGGTGTGACTCAGCCGCCGCGTCGAGCGGTTACGCCGTAACTGACGCTCGCAGGCGATGGACGACCTGGTTGTCCTTGCCCTTGACCAGCGGAGTCAACTGGATGTCGAACTCGA
This sequence comes from Paraburkholderia sp. RAU2J, assembly GCF_003634845.1. NCBI lineage: Bacteria > Pseudomonadati > Pseudomonadota > Betaproteobacteria > Burkholderiales > Burkholderiaceae > Paraburkholderia > Paraburkholderia sp. RAU2J. Next base: position 828,144 of record NZ_RBXG01000002.1, on the reverse strand, counting down.
TTTCCTTGTACGCGTCGGCCTTCATGCCCAACGCCGCGCCGCCGGTCTTGTCGACAACGGGCGGAATCAGATCCTCGCGAGTGGCGTAGGCGAAGTCGTCCCAAATCAGCGGGTCGCCCTCGATATTGATTTGCGTCGTCAGCTTGCGGTAGTTGTCGCTGGTGACGAAGAAGTGCACATGCGCCGGACGGTTACCATGCCGGGCGAGCACGTCCAGCAGCTGTTGGGTCGCGCCCCGAGGCGGACAACCGTAGCCCACCGGCATGAGCGTGCGGAATTCGTACTTGCCGTCGGCACTCGTGCTCACAGCGCCGCGCAGATTGAATTCGGATTGCGCACCGGTCGGGTCGAAATGCGAATAGAAGCCCTTCGAGTTGGCGTGCCAGCACTCGACCATCGCACCGGCAACGGGCTTGCCGTCTGAACCGGTGACCGTGCCACGGATAACGAGCGGGCCTGCATCGTCATCGGGATTGATGTCGATCTTCGATACGCCATCGCGCACCGGCGCACCGGCGACATACAGAGGACCTTCGATGGTGCGCGGCGTGCCGCCCGTGATTTCGGCCGCCTTATCCGCTGCGTCCATGCGAATGTCGAGATATTTTTCCAGACCGAGGCCGGCGGCAAGCAGCGCTGCTTCACCATCCTGACCGAGCTTGTTGAAGTAGTGGACGCCGGCCCAGATTTCATCAGGCGTCATGTCGAGATCGTCGATGGCCTTGAAGAGGTCGCCCAGCAGGCGTTGGACGATCTGTTTGGCGCGTGCGTCGCCGTCCTGGCTTCCGAGGTTGGCAGCGGCCCTCAGCAGGTCCTGCACCTCCTTCGTATCGAACACTTTAACGCTCATGTCTGCTCCTGAATCTCTGTATTTTTGAGTGGGGTTAACCCTCGATTCGGCACCGACCGGTTTATGTGCGAAAGGTATAATCGATTGCTGAAACAGAGTGTGAATGCAGGATAATGGACGTCGGAAAGCCTCGTCCAACACTGATTTAGTATCGGTCCATATCCAGGAGGTATCGAAATGGAATTGCGGCATCTTCGCTATTTCGTCGCGGTGGCCGAAGAACGCAACTTCACACGCGCGGCGCAGCGACTGAACATCGCCCAGCCGCCTCTGAGCCGTCAGATACAGCAACTCGAAGAATCGCTGGGCGTGCAGCTCCTCGAGCGCAACTCGCGCCCGCTGAAACTGACGGAGACCGGCAAGTTCTTTTATTCTCATGCCGCGCAACTGCTGTCCCAGACTGCGGAGCTCGAATCGATGACGAGGCGCGTGGGCAACATCGAACGAAGTCTCTCGATTGGATTCGTGGGTTCAACGTTGTACGGGATGCTGCCGAAAATTATCCGGCGCTTTCGTGATGAGAACACTACCGTCGAACTCAGCCTGCACGAGATGTCGACCATGGATCAGATCAGAGCGCTGAAGGACGGCCGGATCGATGTCGGCTTTGGGCGCATTCGACTCGAGGACACACACATCCGCCGGGTGATTCTTCGCGAAGAGAAGATGATTGTCGCCTTCCCGGACGGCCATCCACTTTCGTTTGCCAAACCGGTCGTCGCGCTTCGTGAGCTGGTCAACGAGACTCTGATTATTTTTCCGAAGTCGCCGCGCCCGAGCTATGCCGATCAGGTACTGGCGGCATTTCAGGACCGGGCGCTCAAACCTCGCCGGATCTATGAAGTACGGGAGTTGCAGATCGCGCTGGGCCTCGTCGCGGCGGGCGAAGGCATTGCCATTGTTCCGAGCAGCGTCTACGGCCTGAAGCGGGACGACGTGAGCTACAGGGAACTGGATGACCCGACTCTGGTTTCTCCGATCATCATGAGTATGCGCGCGCTCGACGAGTCGCGAGACATTCGGGAAATGCTCGAACTCATTTATCGTCTTTATGAAGAGCAGAAGATATCCTTTGCACCCCGTACCGATCGGGGCCGGTAGTGCGGGTTATCGAGCGCAAGCCGGGCGATCCACACAAATTGCTGGCAATCTAAGCGCCAGGCTCACCGATCCCAGTAGATGCCTTTACAATCCAGCACTTCGATTCGACAAATGTGATTTGCGCCATGAAATATCTGCTTGCCTCGACACTCGCGGTGGTCATCGCAGCCGCCGGCGCGGCCGCGAACGCCCAAACGTCCGCGGACACCGATACGCCGAAACAGCAATGCGCCATTGGATATGTCACGGGTATCGGCGGAACCGCACAGAGCGTTCGCGAATACCTCGCGACACCCGAGAGAGACAGATATCGCTACCTGGCCGACCACCCAATGCAATGCCAGATCTCCGATGAGGGGCGCGCGTCTGGCTGTGTCGGCATGACGAGCCTGCGGCGTGAAAGAGTCAGCGTGTACGACGATATCGACAGCACGACGATGGCCGTGGTCGCGCGCGTGGAACTCGATCAGGGGACATACCCGGTGATTATCGTTGTGTCGAAGAAAGACGTGAAATGCGAGGAGTGAGAGTGAGTGCCCTCACGGCACCCACCATTGAGCTGACGGCGACGACGAAGCGGTATGGTCCGCGCTCAGGCGCCGCTCAATCTCCCCTCGATTGCCGACGCGTCAGCGCCCGTATTTCATCCAGCAGCGTGCCGGTCTCCGACTCGGTGGTCAGATAGCTGACCGAGGCACGCGCGATCTGTTTAAGTCCTCTCGATTCCATATCCAGCGGCGTGTAGGGGACTCCATTGCTTCCGATCACGACACCGCGAGCCGCGAGACTACGCTGCACCGATACGGCGTCCAGCCCCGCCACGTTGAACGACACGAGGCCGGATCGTTCGACGCCTTGATCCAGCACCGTCACTCCCGGAATAGCAGCCAGTTGCCTACGTAACGTCTGCGCGATGCCGTCGATTCGTGGGCGGATATTGCCGATTCCGATCTCAATAGCTTCCTGCAACGCATTGGCGAGCCCACAGTGCAGCGCCAGCGACGCTTCCGACATTTCGAACCGCGCAGCGTCGTTGCGCAAGACGGGTTCGCCATTCGCATCCAGCGGCGCGCAGTGCGTGTCGACGAATGCCGGCGTCAGCCTAGATAGAAAATCCTGCCTGATATACAAGAGGCCGGTGCCTCTTGGACCACGCAGTGCCTTACGGCCCGCACCGCTCAGCACATCGCAACCCACCTCGACTACGTCGACAGGAAGTTGCCCCACGGCCTGTGCGGCGTCGATGAAGTATGGGATGCCGTGACGGCGCGCTACCCGCCCGATCGCCGCGGCCGGATTGATAAGGCCGCCGTTCGCCGGCATCCACGTCAGCGCAATCAGACGCACGCGGTCGTCGAGCATCGCCTCCAGCGCGTCGGGATTCACCGTGCCGTCAGCATCGGACGGAATGGCTTCGATCGTCGCACCGGCGCGTTGCGCCGCCAGCCGCATGACAGCCAGATTGCCGCCCCATTCGTGACGCCCGACCAGGATGCGCTCGCCCAATCGCCACGGGCCTAATGCGGCGAATGCGGCACCCCAGCCGTGTGAATTGCCGTTGGTCAAGGCAATCTCGGCCGGCTGTGCATTGAGCAGCTGTGCGGCAAGTGCTCGCGCGCGTTCGGTCTGCTGGCGTCCAGCTACGCCGGCTTCCATCGGCCCAATCGTGGCCTCGCGCCACAGATGGGCATGGATCGCTTCGAGCGTGGCCGACGACGGCAACGATGCGCCGGCGTGATTGAAATGCGTCGTGCTTCGTGTTCCCGGCGTGCGGGCACGCAACGCGTCCACGGCGGCGGGCGAGAGGGGCGAAGACATGTTTTGCTCCAATGACTCGAATCGGGTTCAGGCTTGCGTGAGAGAAGTTCGCTATGCTACGCCTTGATATGGGGAGGCGCTGATTTCAGGCAATGTTTTCACGTGCTGTCCCAACACATCGCGCCTCCCATTACCCGCCTGTTCCATCCCGACTGACGACGTGCTCCCCCGAATTCTCAGCGCGGCATGAACGGTCATCGGAGAACTCCGGACGCGACCTGCCCCACAACCGGCAGGCAGAAAATTAAACGACTGTCCGAATGAACGATCGCCCTTGAGGTAGTCGATGTCAAAGCGCTTCAGATACGCAAGGGATGAATAACCCGTCCCGAAGTCGTCAATCGAGATCCGACTCCCCGCATCACGGAACGTCAGCAATTTCCCGTTCAATTCGGCATCCAGCAACAAGCCTTCGGTTATTTCAATGGCGACGCTCATTCCGGGCATCCCCTCCCGCATGAGGTACGAGGACCATTGAATACACACCTGTCGTTGCACTCCGGCGCTGAAGATTCCGGTTACGGCGCAGAACATACAACTGCTTATAATTCCGCTGTGAAGCCGGTTGCCGCCCTCGATGAAACAGCTTCCAAAGGACGAACCCGGCGACCAGAGCAGAGTTCATGCAGCCCCTGCGTCATATGAGAGTTGATCATGGCACGTAGCGAACCGAAGAATCAGTCGCGGTATTGGTGGGATCGTCACACACCGGGCCTAAGCCTGATGTGCGCGGATTTCACCACCCAGCAGTATGCCCCGCATACACACGAGGGTCTGGTGATAGCGGTCACCGAAACAGGCGGTGCCGTGATCAAGAGCCGTGGCGTCGTCGAAGAGGCGCGCTCGTCTACCTTGTTCGTTTTCAATCCGGTCGAGGCGCATGCCGGCTGGATGGGTTGCAGCGAGCGGTGGCGTTATCGGTCCTTCTATCTCACGGAGTCGGCGCTCAATGCGGTCGCGCACGGCCTTGGGATCGAGGACGTGCCGTATTTCACGAGCAATCTGTTCGGCGAGGCCGATCTCATCGACGGCTTTCTTGCGCTGCATCGGGCGCTCGAGGACGGTCGCGATCTTTTCCGTGAGCGGGAATTACTGTTCTCGACGTTCGGACGTTTGTATCAGCGGCACGGCAGCGGCGGTGGACGTATCGAGCCGGCGCCGCACGACCGGGCGTTGGTTCGGATCGTGACCGAGCTGATCCATGACCGGCACACCGAGAACCTGCTGCTGGAGGATCTGAGCGGCGCCGTCGGCCTCACGCCCTTCCAGCTCATCGGATTGTTCAACCGCTGTGTTGGTCTGCCTCCGCACAAATACCTGACCCAGGTGCGTTTGAGCCGGGCATGCCACCATCTGCGTCGCGGGATGCCCATAGCCGATGTGGCGGCAGCGACGGGATTCTACGACCAAAGCGCACTCACCAGGCACTTCAAGCGCTGTTATGGAATGACGCCGTTGCAGTTTGCCCAGGCCGCGGCCGACAGGACAGCACACTAGCCCCGATTTCCGTCGCAATTTTTGCCAATACGCGCCGGGCGCGCCTCCCGATACTTCCACCATCTGTTACCCGTATTGGAGGCAAGCATGCCCGCATGTGCGTTCTATCACGCGAATCCTGAGAGCCTGACACTCGAAACCCAGGTGATCGACGCCAGACCTGGGCGCGTGGTTCTCGCCGAGTCCCCCTTCTATCCCGGCGGCGGCGGCCAGTTGGCCGACTGCGGCACGCTCCATCACAACGGCGGAGAAATCGCCGTGACGGGATTCGATATGGTTGACGGCAGGCTCTGGATGCGCCTCGCCGATCCCGCCGCCGAACTCGCCGGGACGGTCGAGGCCGTGGTCGATCCGGCATTCCGGCAGATGATGCGGGAACTCCACACGGGTACTCACGTGCTCAATGCGTTGATCTTTCAGGCTTTCAATGGCGCGCTCGTCACTGGCGTACAGATGAATGACGACGGCACGGCGCGGATGGATTTCGACGTGCCCGAGGCCGACAACGATCGCCTGCGAGCGCTGGAGGGCCCGGTCAACGACGTCATCCGACAGAATCTCCCTGTGCGGGACGTCTACCTGCCGATCGCCGCGGCGCGCGAGGAGCAGGGGCTGATTCGTTCCAGGTCGGTGGCACCGCCGCCGACCGACGATGGCCAGATTCGTATCGTCGAGATCGTTGGGCTGGACCGCCAGGCATGCGGCGGAACTCACCTGTCGGAAACCGGGGCATCGCGCGCGATCCGTATTCTGAAAATCGACAACAAAGGTCGCCACAACCGGCGTGTGCGCATTGGCCTTGTGAATGCGTCATTACACAGATAAGCGCAGAACGAGCCGCCGACAAGCCGTCAAATAACGCCTTCCGCTTTTCCGGGGAGGAGCCGCACGGCCAGAAAGTCGATCAGTGTGCGTACGCGACGCGGCACTGAGCGACCTCCCGCCCATACCAGATGAACGGGTACGGGCTCCGGTTCGAACGAGTCGAGCACCGTCACCACTTGCCCTGCATCAAGAAGTTTCTGCACCTGGAAGATCGGTGCTCGACCTATGCCGGCTCCGGCTGCGGCCGCTGCATTGCAGGCTAGCGCGCTCGTAGACCGGAAGCGTCCTGCGACTTCGATTGCGCCACCTGCGTGGTTGAACGTCCATGTCTCGCGCAGCGGATGCTGACGCAGCATACAGTCGTGAAGAGCAAGCTCGGACGGATGAGCCGGGTAGCCATGCGAGGCGAAATATTCCGGTGTGCCAAACACGACGCGTCGCAACGTACCCACCTGCTTCGCGCGCAGGGTCGAGTCCGGAAGTCGGCCCAAACGGACAGCGAGATCGATGTTGGTTTTGGTAAGGTCAAGATGCTGCTCGGCGAGCACGAGTTCTACCCTGACGTTTTCGTGAATCGATAGAAACTGCGCAACGAGCGGCGAAACGAAATCAGCGCCGAATGCCGTCGGCGCTGCGATGCGAATACTGCCGCGCAACTGGGTTGCGTGATCGACGAGTTCGTCACGTGCCGCGTCGATTTCTCCGAGCGCGGGTCGTATGCGTGCGGCGAACTTCAGGCATGCCGCAGTAGGCTGTACGCGGCGTGTCGTCCGGTGGAACAAGGTCGCGTTCAGATCACGTTCTAGCGCCGCAATGGCGCGGCTCACCGACTGCAACGTTCGGCCTAGCGATCGCGCGGCGGCCGTCAAACTTCCTTCGTCAAGAATAGCCAACAGTACTTCATATTCGTCCCTGTTCATGACCGTCATTCTCTCGTTTTCTGGAAGAATCTTTGCCGGCTCGCGCGCCTATGCGCGGTTTGGTCGCCGTCGTACATTCTAGCCGTGCAGACACCTGATTGGTTCCTACGGAGACGACTAATGATCCAACGAAACGAGAATGAAATGCCTATGAGCTACAGCGACCGATTCAGCCTCGCCGATGCACGCCGCGTCGCGCATGCGGCCGAAGAGGAGGCAACACGTCATGGTTGGCCCATGGTGATCGCAGTGGTGGACAGCGGTGGACACCTGGTGCTTCAGCAACGACTTGATGGAGCGCAACTCGGCAGTATCCAGGTGGCGAGACAGAAGGCCGTAACGGCCGTGCTGTTCCGGCGTCCCACGCGCCTTTTCGAGGACGCAATTGCGCAAGGAGGACTCCACCTGCGCCTGCTCGGTATGAATAACCTCGTGCCGCTCGATGGAGGGATTCCGCTGATTCGCGACGGAGCGGTGGTCGGCGCGATAGGTGTGTCGGGCATGCGCTCCGATCAGGACGCGCTGGTCGCCCAGGCCGGTGCTGATCAGTTCATGGCAAAGGAGGCATGAGAAAGGCGCCGGTCTTGGGGGTCAGCGTGGCGAGACAGCGTGAAGCCGTGAGTATCGAACTTCCGTGGCCGCCCAATTCGCGACATTACCCCCTTCGTCGTCAACCCATTCCTTCGCCGCAGCGGCCACTTGCATCGCCCACAACATTTCGACCATTCCCGGGTATTCTTCAGTGAACGGCAGGGCTGCGTCCAGTTCTTCTGTTTTTCCACTGCGCAGTTCACGCAACCCAAAGGAGGCAGCATGAATATAACCGGGGCGAGCAGAATCATCGGCGCAATGTTGACTGCGGCCAGCGCGTGTTGCGCCATCTATGCGAACGCGCAAACAACCATGAGCGCGCCGCCGGACCCGGCTTTCCAACGGGTGGCGACCTCGACGTCGCCGCCTGGAACCAGGCCGGATACCTCGGTGATTCGTGACGTTCGTCGCGCCCTCAGGCGCGTACCGGACATGGACGACTCCGGAATTCACATCAGGGCGCGCCTCGGCGTCGTCACGCTCACGGGCGAGGTACCGGAGAGCTGGCAGATCTCGCGCGCGGGCAATGCGGCAAGGTCTGTGCTCGGCGTCAGGTCGGTGACGAACAGATTGAAGGTGAGAGAGGAAGACAGCGCGCGTTGAGTCACATCTCGCGGCACCGGCCGGATGGGACCGCAGTGCGGCTGCGGCGGAGATTGCAATGCTCGGCCGTAGTTGGCTGCTCCGTCCGGCCCGTGTATCGCAGCAATCATGGTGGCGAATGGGGTTCGGGCTCCAGCTTCTGGCCATGCGTACGAGCATTTCAATCGGGTCACCAGGCGACGGCGGACAACATCGTCGATTACTACGTGGGCCGGTTGAAAAAGTAGCGGTCGGCCAGCGCGCCTCATCAATCCCGACCCCTCGCCCGGTGCGCCGCTTCCTGCACGCCCCGCACAGCCGCCGCCACGATCAGGCCGGTGAACACCATGCCGAGCAGCCCCAGCAATATTGCGTCGATCCGGCCAAACGTCGACGTAGGCACTACGTCGCCGTATCCGATGGTCAGCGCCGTGATCGCGCAGAAGTACAGGGTTTCCCCAAACGGCGAAGGCGTTCGCTTCACCGTCTCCACGGGATCTCCCATGTAATACATGGCGAGCGCCAGTAGCAGGAACAGCAACAAAATACCGGCGAGAATCGAACGCAGGTACCACAGCGTTCTGCCGGATTCCCGCAAGATCTCACGTGCCTGCACGCGCAGGACCGCGTCGCTCGTCGTATTTCCCATTGCAAGCTACCTCCTTGACTGTGCCCTGACGGACGCCAATGTCGGCGACGGGCAGAGACACGGACGCGCGCAGCGTCGTCACGCGGGGCGGCGTTGCTCGAAAATCAGCAACATCAGACACGCGTAGACCGTGACGGCCACGAAGAGCCCCATACGGACCGCGAACGCCGTGTAGACGTCCTTGCCCGCCGCACTGTCCTGCACCGATTGGCCCAGCAGAATGATCATGGTGACCAGGCTGTTCAGCCAGAAGCCCGGTGAATAACGCGTCGGGCTGATGCGATAGAGCTTGCGTCCCACCAGCAGCCCGAACAACAGCATCCACAGATAGAACATCCACAGGCCCGCAAAGAGCCTGAGCGCAAACCAGAACACGATCGCGAGCAAGCCGCCGAGCAGCGTGGAGCCGATGAGATCGCGCGCTGCGCTGCGAGCCGTCGTGGTGCAGCTTTGTCGACCGAGACTGACGGACTTCATGATGATCGGCATGTAGCTCGCGGGGTCGGTGATGGCGAGCAGATAGGCCGGCATGACCACGAGCGCGGCGCGCAGCGCGATGCGTGCAGCCTGCCCGTCGGGCATGGCCTGAACGGCAGGCCGTGGCCCTGCGCTTGCGGGCTCGGGAAACAGCATGTGAGTCAATGCGGCCACCAGCACGGCGAGCACAAGACCCTTCACCAGTGCGCCAACGACCGTCACCGCCAACGGCAAGTCGGCAGTTCCCGCAGCGGAGACCATCGTCAGCCCGGCCACCAGAAAAGTAGAGACCAGGTTATTCCCGCCGCGCAATCCATAGCGAAACGCAAGGAAGAGCATCAGGCCCACAAGCATTACGCCGGCGAACGCGTAATGGCGCAGCAACGGAACAAGAAGCAGCCCGCTGCCCGTCGTCAAAGCGACGACCAGCGCGAGCGCGACGCCCGCCTTGAACGACAGTGGCCGGTTTTGCGTCGCGAGAAGGAAGACGGCGAATACCGGCGCGATGACCGGGATCGACAGGTCCAGCGCGAAGCTGATCGTCAGGCACAGTGCCGTGCCTGTAGCAATGCGTAGCGTACGTCGCCCGAGAAGCTGAAGCCTGTGTTCCATGGATGCAGTGGCTCGTCGTTCAGTAAAGGTAGGAGATCCAACTCATCACGCGCAGAAACACGCGACCCAGGGGATTGAGCGGATTGCCCGGATCTGGAAACGCCATCACCTCCGCCTGCCCGCCGACGCGAACGTTGCGAAGGCGCGCCTTCTCACCCGGTTCGAACTCGACGATCACCGGAAAGCGTTGCGCGGGGCGCAGCCAGTCGCGGCTGTTCTGTACCGTGGGCAGACTGCCGGGCGGCGTGCCCTGCCCCACGCTCACGCCATATCCGATACTGCGAATCCGCCCCTCGAAAACCTCGCCCGGCAGCGCGTCCAGCGCAATCGCCACGGGCGTGCCAGGCTGCAGATGACCCAGATTGTTTTCGGTCAGATCGGCGCTGACCCATACGTCGCGGATGGCAATCAGCGTCATGACCGGGCTGCCCGCCGCCACGAACTGGCCGACTTCCGTGCGCAGATCCGTGATGACGCCACCGGTGCGCGCCGTGACGTGGGTGTTGGCAAGATCGAGCTCGGCCTTTTTCAGCGCCGCGCCAGCGCTGCGCAACTGTGCGTTGTCTGCCTCCTGACCACCCTGCTGCTCGCGAGCCCGCTCCACTTCGGCGCGCGCTGCCGCGACCTGGCTTTGGGCCTGCTCGTGAGTCGCTCGCGCCACTTCGAGGCGCCGCAGCGAGACGGTGCCCTCGTCATCGCGATACAGCCTTTCGAGGCGCTCGCTATCTTGCCGTGCCTTGATTTCATTCGCGACGGCCGCGCGCAGCGAGGCGAGCGCCGAATCGATCCCGGCCGTGCTCGCGCCGACCTGCCGGCGCGTCGATTCGAAGTCGGCCTGCGCGCGATCGACGGCGATCCGGTATTGCTCGTTATCGACCTCGAAGAGCACGTCGCCTGCTTTGACTTCCTGGTTGTTATGCACGAGAACACGCGTCACTCGCCCCGATGCTTCCGCGGCGACGGAGACGACGTAGGCTTGAATGCGCGCCTGTTGCGTATAAGGGGTGAAGCGATCGGCAAGCAGATACCAGATCAGGCTGACCACGATCAAGCAAACGACCCACTTCACCGCCTTGCCCGACGGGTCGGCGGCAGGCGGTGGGGACGGCGGGCTCAGCGGAGTGCCTGCGGCGGGTTCTGGCTTGTCGCTCATCGTGACGAACCCCCGGATGAGCTGGCGGTGGCGGATGGCGTATTCGTTTCGTTCAGCAAGTCGCCCCAGTCGGTGCGCTGCTGCATCTGCTGACGCGTGGCGGAATCGATGAGCGGCTGTTCCGAGTACCAGCCGCCTCCGAGCGCCTTGTAGAGCGCAATCAGACTGCCCACCGCGTTGCCGCGGTTGACGATGTACGCGTCCTGCTGTGCGAACAATGCACGCTGCGCGTCGAGAACGCGCTGAAAGTCCGAGTAGCCCTCCCGATAGATCGTATTGGCGAGCTTGACCGAGCGCTGCGCGGCCCGTTGTGCGTCGTTCAGGATCGTGTCCCGCTGCCACGCGGCGAGGATTGTCGTGGCGGCGTCGTCAGCCTCGCGGGCCGCTTCGCGCACGGTGTTCTGGTAAGCGATGGTCAGTTCCTGCAGCCGGGCGTCCTGCACGCGCACGTTGTTGCTTATCTTGCCGTGGTCGAACAAATTCCACGTGACGCTCGGGCCACCGATCAGGGCCAGCGTGCTCGGCGAACCGTTAAGGGAACTCGCGCTCCAGACGAGGGAGCCAAGCAGTGACACCGACGGGTAAAAATCGGCCTTCGCCACGCCGATAAGCGCGGACTGCGCGGCCATCTGCAATTCGGCCGCGCGCACATCCGGACGGCGCAGCAGAAGATCTGCGGGGACGTCCTGCAGCACGGCGCGATCCACGAGTGGCAGCACTTCCGCTTTGTCCGGCTGCACATTCAGTTCCGGCAACGGGCCAGGCGGGCGGCCAAGCAGCACGGATAGTGCATGACGCGCAAGCACGGTCTGGCTCTCGAAATCGGGGATGCTGCTCAGCGTACCGAGATACTGCGTCTTCGCCTGCTGCAGATCGAGTTCATCCGTCTCACCGCTTTTGAAAAGCTTTAGCGCAATCTCGTAGCTGCGCTTTTGCAACTGGGCGTTCTCGCGCGCAATGCGCAGGCGCGCCTCGGCCGTGCGCAGCGTGAAATACGTATCGGCGACCTGCGCGTGCAGCAGGACCAATGCGTCATCGCGATTGGCTTGCGCCGCGAAAAACGAAGCGTTGGCCGATTCGATTGCGCGGCTGAAGCGCCCCCAGAAGTCCAGCTCCCAGCCCACGCTAAAGCCCAGCCCGTACTGCCAGTAGCCGCCCGAGTGCGGATTGACTCCATCCGAGCGTTTGCGCGTCGAATAGAGGACGTCGGCATTGGCCTGCTGCAGCTGCGGATAGCGGCCCGCGACCGCGATGCCCAGTTGGGCGCGCGCCTCGAGCACGCGCAGACCGGCAATCTTCACATCGCCGTTGTTTGCATCGGCCTGTGCGATCAGGCTTTCGAGGTTCTGGTCCGCGAATATCCGCCACCATTGCCGAATGTCAGGCTGGGCCGCCTGCTGGGTGGCCTGCTCGATTGACGTGCTGCTCCAGTGCTCTGTCCAGCTCTCGTGCTGCGGGTGAAAATCCGGTCCGACTCGTATGCACGCGCTCAGGCAGCCCGTGGCGAGAAGCGGCCAGTACAGGCGCGCGTGAGCTGCCGCGGGGGACACGGATCGCCTCCGCGAGCATCAGGCGTGATGCCCTTCTTTTAGCCGCGCCGGCTTCGCCGGGTCTTTTACCCATCGCCAGAACAACTGATAGCCCACCGCGAGCATGACGGGCCCGATGAACAGGCCGATGACACCACCTGTCACCATCCCCCCGAGCGCGCCGATCAGCACCACGGGCATGGGTACGGCGACGCCGCGGCCTAGCAGCAATGGCTTGAGCACATTATCCGCAAGTCCCGCGACGAACACATAGACCGAGAAGATGATCGTTATGGTGCTTACGCCTTGCGTGACGATCACGAAGGCAATCACGGGCACCGTGATCAGCGTGGCGGGCAACTGCATGATGCCGATCAGCAGCACCGCCAGCGCCAGCAGGCCTGCACCGGGAATACCCATGAGGACGAACGCGACGCCGATGAGCAGCATCTGGATGAACGCGATCCCGACCACGCCTTGAGCGACCGCGCGAATCGTGGCCGTACAAAGTTCGGTGATTTGCGGGCCGTTCTCAGGACCGGAGATGCGCGAAGCAATTTGCACCGCACTGTTGTGGCCTTTTTCGCCATGCGCCATCAAGATGCCGGCAACGATCAGAGCAACGAAGAATACCAGCAGTCCCGCGCCCAACCCTGTTACCGTTCCGAGCACAGCGAGACCGGCCTCCTTGAGTTGCGGAGCGAACTTCTGCGCCAGCCCTGTGAGGTCGATCGAGGCCTGCTGCCAGAAGTCGTAGACACGCTGCCCAACGATCGGCCAGCCGGCCACCGATGCATCTGGCGGTGGAATGTTAAAGCTGCCGCTCCTGAAGATGGCCATGCCATGCTCGATCGAATTGGCCACCGCGACGCCCAGCAGATACGTCGGCACGAGGATGATGCCAAACGCGACGAGGATGATCAGCGTGGCGATCAAGCCATCCTTGTTGGCGAGCGTACGCCGGAGTCTGACCTGAAGCGGATAGAGCGTAATCGCGAGGATCAACGCCCATACCATGAGATTCAGGAACGGGACGAAGATCCGGAAACAGAAAATGGCCAGAACGGCAACCAGTCCTGCGCGAATCAGTACGTCGAGCAATTCTCTGGACTGCACCCGTTCGGTAATCGGTGTGAGCATCATCATTTGTCTCCCGCAGGTCATCTCGAGAATGCGCTGGCGACACTCCAGGGCCCGTTCATCACCATGGCAGTCGGGACGGACCCATGCCGCCGCACAGTCATGCAGTGCAGTTCAGTGCCAGCATCCGACATCGAGCTTGCTGATCTTCGCTCCTTCAAAGCTAAGGTTGGCCATCAGGCCCAAGTTCGTCAAAACGAAACCGACGATCGGCAACGAACTCGTGCCGGCTGGGGAATTACCTGAACCGAGACGAGAAGCGGTAGCGGTTTCTCCGCATGCATCCTCTCTGGATTCTCTGCTTCAACGGGTTCGGACGAGTCAATCAACGTCGTGATGGGAAGCCATTCAGCTCTGGGAGATTCGGCCAGGTGGGCTCAACAGGTAGCCGATGTCAAACCGGTACGAATGGGCCATATTCCGCAACAGGCCTGCCGACATCGACATGGCGATCGCCGTACAGAATTACGTCGGATCAAGCATAGGCCTGAGACAGGTCGCTAGATATTGGACCTTGGTCGTATGTCGCAGCGAGAAGTATCGATTGACCGGTGCTTCGCTAGCGTCAATCCCTGTCTCTTCGTCATCCATTGCGGAATGACGAAACGGGCCGCCTGGCGCGCTGTCACGCGCCGCTAACGGCCCCGCATCCTGGCATGGCTCTATCGCTGGATAACCACCAATAGTGAACGTCACCGATTCTTCGAAAAATGTTAATAGCCGTCAGTTCGTGGCATGGGTACGCCCCGCACATCAGGTCTCGCACGTACGCTCACTGCTGGTGGTTCGTCTTGCCGAACGCGATCGAGGCCTCGGCGTTGCGAAAAAACACGGCCGGCAACGCGGCTGCTGCGAGCAGTGCGGCCATGACATACACGGGTAGTCTGAATGAGCCCGAAGCCTGCAGCATCAGGCCCGGAGCAAACGGACCAAAAAGACCACCGAAGTCGCCACAAAGAAGGATGACGGCGATCCCCCTGAACCGCCGCCAGGGAGCCAACTGCTTGGCACGTTGCTCCAGCAATACGAAAGGCGGGGTCCGCCGCCTTGCCAGGCAACGGTAACTTCAGGGGTGCGATGCGACTCCAGCAGCTGGCGGATATCGGTCTCCAGCGTTGCCTGAGACATCCGGTGTTTTTCGTTGGGATACAGCGCCTCCTTCGACAGGAAAGAGCAATACTTGCAGTCGATCTCTGTCATCGAGTTATCTTCATGAGCCGCTAAGATGATGGGTTGATTTCGGCCTTGCCGGCATTCCCGCGATACCCCCTTTCCAGCCCATAGCTTGACACTCCGATGTCCATAACCGTCAGTTTCCCCGCCGAAGTGCGCGATTGGATCGCTCAGAACCTCACACGCGGCGTTGCTCCACAAGCGATTGTGCGCGAGTTGGTCGATCGAAAGAATGCGATCGAACTCGCGACGGCGATGGTCAATGCGGTCTCTTCGTCTTTTCTGTACGGCACATCGTTGCCGGGCGCGACGCTCGAAATAGGCGGTGCGCCGGTCACCTACGAACCGGAGGCGCTGCGCGTGCCGGACGGACCGACGATCCGGCTCGGCGAGCGCCAGGTGCGAGTCATTTCGCGTATGCAGCGGCCCGCTGCGGTACTGCTCGACGATTTTCTGAGCGCGAACGAATGCGAGCAGTTGATCGCGCTCGCGCGCCCGCGTCTGAACCATTCGACCGTGGTCGATCCCGTCACCGGTCGTGATGTCGTGGCGGGCCACCGCAGTAGCGACGGAATGTTTTTTCGTCTTGGCGAGACCCCGCTGATCACGCGCCTGGAAGCGAGGATCGCCGAACTCACGGGCCTGTCTGTCGAGAACGGCGAGGGTCTGCAACTGCTGCATTACGAAGCCGGCGCCGAGTCGACACCGCACGTCGATTACCTGATCCCGGCCAACCCGGCGAATCAGGAGTCGATCGCGCGCAGCGGACAGCGCGTGGGCACGCTGCTGATGTATCTGAACGATGTGGAAGCCGGCGGCGAAACCGTGTTCCCGCAACTCGGGTGGTCGGTGGTGCCGCGCCGCGGCCAGGCGCTCTATTTCGAATACGGCAACCGCTTCGGGCTCTGTGACCCGAGTTCCCTGCATACGAGCACGCCTTTGCGCACCGGCGAGAAATGGGTGGCCACCAAATGGATTCGCACACGCCGCTTCGTGCCGCGCGATCAGGCGTAACGGTCGGTTTGCGAGGCGGCTGAGCACGCGCCCCGCAGACCGGTTTCAACGCTGGAAGACCTCGTCGGCGACCCAGCCGTTCGACGTCAAGTGCACGCCTTCGCGTAACTGCATCGTGCCCGCGCCTTCGATCACACGCTTGATCATCGGGAATACGCGCTGTACGTCGGCATTTTGAGCCCATGCCGCCGGCTCGATCTTGTACGTATAGATCACCGAAGTCGCGGTCTTGCCGTCTACCTGCGTCGGCCGTTCCCAACCCACTACCTTGTCGAGCTTGAGCGTCGCCGCGCAGAAATCGGCCGGGTGCGTGACGCGCGAGTTGGCGGTCGCGACAACCTCCGGAATCTGCAGATAGTACTTCTTGCCTTCATCCGTCAACTGATATTGGCGCGCGTTCGCCGTGATCTTCTTGCCGGTGCCGTCGGTGCGTTCGACCACCACGTCTTTGCCCGCGACGAGTTTGAGTTTCTCGAGTACCGGCATCTGTACCGCATCGCGCGTACCGGCGGCCTGGTCGTCCGTCGTCGCGTAGATCGGCCAGTCGTATTTGGCGAGGCACAAGTGGCCGCGCTGGCCGAGGAAATCGTTGATGGCGCTGGTGAAGTTTTCCTGGCTGACGTCCTGACTTTTGTCATGGCAGCCGGCGAACAGGGATAGTGCGATCAAGGAGAGTGCGCTGCAGGTGAAGCGGGCAAAGGTGAAACGTCGCGTCATGGTGTTTGTTGCTCGAGTTGAGTTGCCAGGTACGAATAAAACGGGACGCGCGGCCTGCCCCAAATGGATAGACTGCGCGCAGGAATCGCCGACTTCATCAGTTCACGCAGGCGCCGCTGGTAGGCGGCGTGGCGGGCGGCTGATAGCCGTCGGTCAGCGTGTTCAGGAAGCAGACCAGGTCCGCGATGTTCTGCTGCGTCAACTGCGGCGTCGAGTGAACCGCGCGCGGCTTGGCACCGTCGGCCGCGGTAGTACCTCCGGCGTCGGTCTGCCCCTGACCCATCGGCAGTTCTTCGTCGATGTTGCCCTGGTAGGCCACGGGCAGATCGTTGAAGGCCTGGGCGGTCGCGCCCGACGCAGCCGTCGGGAACAGCGCGAAGGACGGGTTCTGCGTCATCTGGCTGGTGTCGCCGCCGGTGCTCGGATACCAGTACTCCGGATTCGTGTCGCGCGTGTTGTAGAAATTGAGCACCTGCACGAGCGAGTGGAACACACCGTTGTGGAAGAACACGCTGCGTGTCGCGACGTTGCGCAACGTCGGCACCTTGAAGCGGCCGCAATACGGATCGGGGACATTCACGCCGGTGAACGAATCCGGGCCGGCGCCGCTGCTGGCCGTGCCGGGTGTGTGGATGTTGTTCAGCGGGCCGCACAAGCCCATGTCGTAATACGACGTGTCGTTGTTGCTCGGGATCGGATCGGGGTTGTCCCAGATCTGCTTGTCGTTGCGCGGTGCACCGATCGCCTGATACGTGAAGTCGGTCATGAGCGCGACCGAGCCGTTGAAGTTCGCGCCGGCATAGTGGCACGCAACGCATCCCGCACCGTGATCGGTGTCGTTGAACAGCTGCAGGCCGCGCATTTCCGCCGCCGTCAGCGTACCGCCCACCTTGTTGGACAGATACAGGTCGAACTTGCTTGCGTAAGGCTGGAAGCTCGGATCTTCCTGCTGATACGCCTGCAATGCGAGACCGACGTCGGTGAAGGTGGCGTTCGCGTCGGAGAACACGTTCGCGCCGAATGCCTGCTGGAACAGCGCCGCGTACGACGCGTCCTTCACGGTCTGCACGACGGCGGCCGGTGACGCGTTGTTCATTTCGAGCGGATTGAGCAGCGGCAAGGCCGTCTGCGTGGCGAGCGTCGTCGCGCGGCCGTCCAGCATGAAGCCGCCGCCTGGTGCGTTCTGCGTGATGCCGTCGGGGTTGTCGGCGACGTCGTTGTAGGGGGGCGTCATCGATTTGTAGCGCAGCGAAGGCACCGCGCGCTGGCCTTCCAGCGATGGATCGGAGCCGAGCTGCACGGACAGGCTGTTGGGCGGCCCGTACGCATATTGAGGGCTGTGACAGCTCGCGCAGGACATGTTCTTGCCGCCGGACAGATTCTGGTCGAAGAACAATTGCTGGCCGACCTGCGCCGCCGCGCTGAGCTTGACCGTGGCCGGGGGCGCCACGCTGCCGCCCGAGGTCGGCGGGTTCGAGCCGCTGCCGTTAGTGCTACTACTGCTGCTGTCGCTGCCACCGCCGCCGCCGCAGGCCGTCAATATCAAAGAAAGCGCGCAGATCACGCCCACGGAGATTTTTCGCATATTAATTTTTTTTGCCTGAGTCCGATTGCCGGGCGGTCCTGGCAGGGCCGAAGGGCCCCCTGGCAATGGGACGGACAGAACGGAAACTGCCGGGCCGCGAAAAACGCGGCCCGGCAGGGAGCAATTACGCGCTTGCCGATGCGGGAGGCGATCCATTGCCTCCGAGCTGCGCACTTACTTGGCGAGGGCCCACACGTTGGCCTGGGTTGCGTCCGGACCAGCTTTACGCGAAGCCAGCGAGGTGCTCGTCACGTCAACCGGGTTCAGCTTCTGCGTGTAGGTTGCAGGCGTGATGTAGGCGTGGTTCATCGGACGCACGGAGTCAAGGTGCGTATCGGCGCTGCCCGCGAGTTCCGGCAGGTTCAGGATGTTGCTCGCGATGAACGACTCCGTGTACTTCGCGCGAGCGAGGTACGTTTGCGGCTGAGCCGGGTCGGCGATCTGGAACATGTCCTGCAACGTGCGCACCAGCGAGAAGTGGCTGTACTCGTCGCTGTCGACAACGTTCGCGTTAGCCTGGTTCGTCGCCACACCGAAGACCGAGTTGCCGTGACCGTGGTTGCCGGCGTTGTACAGCGTGGTCGTCGTCGGCGTGAACTTGCCGTTGGCGAACGTCAGCGGTGCCTGGTTCACGTTCGACGTCACCGGGTTCCAGCCGCAGCACGAGGTGGAGCTACCTTCACCTTCGTCGAACATCACGACGATCGCCACCTTGCGTTGCTTGTTGGTCCACAGCGGGGACGCCTGGATCTTGGCAACCACCTGACGCACGTAGTCGTCACCACGCTGAACGATCTGCGTGCTGCCACCCGAGCAGGACGGATCGCTGCCCGTGCCGTGCATGTCATCGCACTGGTCCGGCATGATGAAGTTCACGTTGCCCACGTCGCCGAGTGCGAGGTCGGTGCTGAACTGGTCGAAGTTGAAACCGGTCGGGATCTTGTAGGCCGTCGATTTCGCCCAGTCGGCGGCGGTGTACTGCGTGCCGAAGATGCTGCGGTTGTCGGCGTAGAACTCAGGCAGATTGCGCGTCTGCTGGTAGGCCATGCCAGGGTGGTGCTTGGTCTTGTACAGCGCGCCCGGCACCGTGAAGGCCGTCCCGTTGCCGCCCGGGCCCTTGAATGTGTCCGAGATGGCCGCGTCGGCAATACTGTCCGCGCGCGGGTCCTGGCCCGGGTTCATCGATTCGCTGTAGCTGCGCCACGTCATGCCGGCTTGCGAAAGCAGCGTGAACAGGCTCGGAGCCGACACGTTGTGGTTGGCGACCGCGCCAGGCGTCATACAGGCCGCGCTCGTCAGGGCCGTGAGGTGAGCCGTGTCTTGCGGCGGCAGTGCGCCGACTGCGACGAGCGGCTGGCCGTCCGAAGCGGTGCCGCCGGCAAACGGCTTGTCCGTCGGTGCGTTGCTGCCGCTCGTGCCTGCGCCGCAGCCCCACCAGTTGTCGTCCACGATACCCCAATCGTCCGCGCCGCCGAGTGCCGTGTAGTTCGGCTCGCTCGGGTTGCCGGTCGAGTAGTAGGTCGTGAACTGGTTGTTGGCGGCCAGGAACTGGTTGATGAACGGAGCGTTCGTCGAATCGAGAATCCCCGGCGTACCCGGCGTCGGGCCCACGCTGTGATTCTCGAGCATGATCACGAACACATTGTCGTAACGCGGAATGCCTTCGACGTTGAACGCGGCCTGCTGTGCCTGCGCGAACGTGACGGGCGCCTGCGACACGGTCGGCTTCACGACGGTTGCGGCGCTCACGCCTGTTGCGTTGACCAGCGACGGATCGCCACCCGGCACGGCGAGGTTGTCGGGGAACAGGTCGCCGCGATCGAGCTTGGTCGTCGCGTACGTGTAGCGGTTCGCGAGCTGGTTCTCTTCGAACAGCACGGACTGTTGCTCTGCGCCCGAGAGCTTGTTGACGTCGCTGAGCACGTCGGCTGCAGACACCGTCACCGACGACGCGCCGAGAGCCGGCGTGCTCATGCGCGTGGCCACGTTGGCCTTCTCGGCCGCGTAGGTCGTGCCGTTCGCTTCGACGAGACGCTGAACTTCGCTCGACATCGGGCTGATCACGACGCTCGTCGCGCCCTGGTCGGTGATCTGCGCAGCCGAGGCGCGCAGGATCATGTGGCTCGGGACTGCTGCGCCGGTCGCCGTGTTGGTGGCCTTGGTGCTCACGTCGGCGATCAACTGGCCGGTGGCGCTGGTTTGCAGCGAGAAGTGACCGTTGCTGTCCGTCGTCGCGGTAACTTCGGAAGCGTCGCACTTGCCGTTGCCGTTTGCGTCGACGCAAACCGTGGCGCCGGCGTAGTAGCCTGCCTTGATGGTCGGATTGCCGCTCGTGTTGCCCGGCACGTAGCCGGCGGCCGCAACGACACCGGAGACTGTCGGCGGCGGGTTGCTGGCGGTAGGCGAGTTGTCGCTATTGCCGCCGCAGGCTGCCAGTACGCAGGCTGCCGCGATCGACGTGAGAAGAGGAGTA
This sequence comes from Paraburkholderia sp. RAU2J, assembly GCF_003634845.1. Lineage (NCBI taxonomy): Bacteria > Pseudomonadati > Pseudomonadota > Betaproteobacteria > Burkholderiales > Burkholderiaceae > Paraburkholderia > Paraburkholderia sp. RAU2J. The sequence goes on along the minus strand of NZ_RBXG01000002.1, from coordinate 807,438 downwards.
GTACGCTTTATTGGATTGGCCGACATTGTGGGGTGTCCCTGTTGGTTGCATGTACTGCTTCTTTTTCGCGCCTTCCATCTATGCAGGCGACAGGGGATTATCGGATCGGCGTATTTATCTTCAGTGAAGGGAAACTTTCATTACATTTACTTTCACAAAATACTTATCGACAAAGCAGATCGACATTTTCATCAAACTGAGATCTGGATATAAGCGGGGAAAACTACGTTCTGCCGTTTTCCGTCACAGCCGCAGTTGGCATCGACGCCTCGCTTTTCTCCGTTCGCACGATCGCTGCGTTTTTCCGGACGTGGGTGGAGATAAGCTCGACAGTGCGGTCCACGCCGCTGTTCTGCACCGCGATCAGATACGACGTGTTGTGCCGGTCGTCGACCAACAGGCCGAGCGTGAAGACACCGTGGCTGAGGCGGTTGAGCGAAGCGGTTGGCTCACCAACCGCCTCACCCAGATTTCTTACTGCAATGCACCGGCAATAACCTGCCCGCTCCCCGTTTCCAGCGAGACATTGCGCGTCTCGTTCCCACGAATCCACCAGTACGCGGCCGCAATCGGCCCCGGCAACGCTAGCACCAGCAGTGCAATCAGTGCCGACGACGGCGTGCCCGAACTCGCATACGCATTCGTCAACATGAGCGGCGCGACGACCGCACCGACGCGTCCTACGGCCACGGAAACACCCAGCCCCGTCGCCCGCACACGAGTCGGTAGAATTTCGGACGAGACGACGTAGCCGGAAATATAAGCCCATGTCACGCCGAACTGGATCATGCAATAGCCGATCACCATACCGGGCAGCGAAGTTGTCCCGTAGATAACGAGAATCGACAACGTGGTGAACGTGTAGCTGACGAACAGCGATGCACGCCGCCCCCAACGCTCGACCAGTACTGAAGCCGTCAAGCCGCCCATCAGCGCCGCGGCATTCCCGTACATGTAGTAAAGCGGCATATCGCCGGCCGACACTTTCATGAACGGAAGAATCACCAGAGCCATCAGCGAAAGCACCCCGTATACAACGGCCGCCTGCGAGAAATTGAATGCGCTGGCCACCAGGCAGCGTCCTCGATATTCGCCGAAGAGCGCCCGCACGTTGCGCCAGAACGCGGCCTGTTCAGGCATGAATCCAACCGAGGGATAACGTCGCCCCGCTTGCGCCGCCTGCTGCGGCGATGCACTGCTCACAATCTGATCGACGACTGCTTCCGCTTCTTTCACGCGGCCTTGTTGCAGCAACCAGCGCGGCGACTCGGGAATCACTCGGCGAATCCAGAAGAACAGCAATGCCATCGTCGTGCCGAGACCGAAACCGACACGCCACGATATGTCCGCTGGCAGGTTGTTCAGCACCAGATACGACACGGCGGCCGACAGCAGCGCACCGAGCGGAAAGCCCGACAGAATCAGCGAATCGGTTTTACCGCGATGCCGCTTTGGAATGAATTCGCCCATCGTCGCGGTGACGGCCGAATATTCACCGCCCACGGCCAACGCGGTCATCGCGCGAAAGAACAGGAACGAGTCGAAGTTCCATGAGAACACGGTCATCACGCTGAACGCGGCGTACCAGAGCAATGTGGCGAGAAAGAGCCGCTTGCGGCCAAACCGGTCGGCCAGATAACCGAAGCCGATCGCACCCACGAGCATCCCGAACACCCACACGCTGACGGCGATAGAGCCCTGCCCGGCGCTCAAATGCCACTGCGTCTTCAAAACGCCAAATACGCTGCCGATGATATTGGTTTCAAACGAATCGAGCGCCCAGCCAACGCCCAATGCGACGATCAGCAATGTATGAAAGCGAGTCCACGGCATGTTGTCGAGACGCGCGAGCGCGTCGGTTTGCGTCGTGTTTTTAGGGTTCACGATGGTTCCTTGAGCAACATCGGTTCGAAATCGAAAGAAGGAAAACGCTCGCGCGAGCCAATGAAATTCCGGCCGCGCGCGCCGTCAAATGCGTCGTCGACAATGCCGGTCCATTCGGCTGACGTGAGACCGTACGCGGCTGGGTGCGTATCGACGCCCAGCAGTCGCAGGAATTCGGTGAGACGTTGTGGCGCATGTTCCAGCGAGCCGAAAATTGCGTCGAGCGCCGCGTCGCACGCCGGATCGGCGCCGATAGCAGCCCGCATCACGGCGGGCAGACAGAACGAACATGCAAGGCCGTGCGGCACGCCGTGGCCGAGCGTGATCGCATACGAAATGTTGTGCGCGAGCGCGGTCCGCGTATTCGAGAACGCAAGGCCCGCCCGCAACGCACCGAGCGCCATCTGACCGCGGGCGTCGAGATTCGTGGGAGCGGCGGCGACTTGCGGCAGCGCGGCGATGATTTCGCGCGCGGCTTCGACTGCGAGGCCCCGCGTGACCGGATTTGCATGTACGTTCCACAGACTTTCGAGTGCATGCGACAACGCGTCGAGTCCGCTCGCCACGGTCTGCACGCGCGGCAGCCCGACCACGAGGCGCGGATCGACCAGCACCGCCTCCGGGTACAGATCGTCGCGCGACAACGACAGCTTGCGCTCGTTCTCCGGGTCCCACACGGTGGCCCACGATGTGACTTCGCTACCCGTGCCGGACGTGGTGGGAACGGCGATGATCGGCAACGCGCAGCGGCCGCTTTCGTGCCCTTGCGTCAGATACGCGAGCATCGGCTCGAATTCGCCGTGTTCGGCGGCCAGCACTTTCGCCGAATCCATCACCGAGCCTCCACCCAACGCGACCAGCACCTCGGGCAATCGAGGCAACGCGGTAAGTTGCGCGCACGCGGCACGCAGCATCGAAATGGAGGGATTCGCTTCGACGTTGTCGATATACGCGAGCGCGGGACCTGCAATCGTTTCGATCCGCTGCGTGATCGCCCGGAATGGCGCGTCGCGGTAGGTGACGATCGCGTAACTGCGGCCATTGAGCAGCGTGCCGATTTCGTTTAGCGTATCGACGCCGAGACGCACGCGCACGGGGTTATGAAAGCTCCATGTCTTCACGCATTCTCTCCGGCGGCGAGACGCATTTCGATCGCGTCGATCACCGGCAACAGATCGGCAATACTGTCGATCACGTAGTGCGCGCCGGATCGCGCGAGACGTTGACGCGCGGGTTCGATCCGCGTGCGTCGGCCGTCGTCATCGAGCGACTGCCAGTCGGTCAGCGAGAGCCCCACTTCGTTGCCGCTCGCCGCAATGCCGACGGTCCACATGCCGGCCGCGAGACCGGATTCGAGACCCGTTGGGCTATCGTCGACGACGACGCACGCGCGCACGTCGGGGGCACCGAGCGCCAACGCGTTGTCGAGGCACATGTCGGGAAACGGGCGTCCGCGCGACACTTCGCTCAGGGTACAGCAGTGGTCGGGGCAATAGCCTTTGTCGCTCGCAATCGGCAGCAGGTTGTTCATCACTTCGCGCGGATAGCCGGTCGTGCTGCCGATACGAATGCCGCGTGCGCGCAGCGCCGCCAGCGAATCGAGCGCGCCCGGAATCAGGTCGCTATAGCGCGCCACGTTGCGCTCGTCGACGCGCAGGAATTCGGCGTACAGCGCGTCGACGTCGCCTTCATTCGATTGCGCGCCGTGACGCGCGCTCCAGCGCAACTGCACGTCGGGCATCCGCAGAATCGCGACGATATGTTCGCGTTTGGCCGCACCCATCGGCGCGCGTGCCTCGGCTTCGGAGATCGGCACGCCGGCCGACGCGAAGCATTGGCGAAATGCATCGACCGGCGCCATGCAGCCGAAGTCGAGCACGGTGCCGGCCCAGTCGAAAATTGCGGTGGTGACGGGGCCGCGATACGTGCGGCCGTATGAGCAGGCGGTTTGAAAGGGGGATGGCTGCATCGTGTTCATGACCCGAAAGGTGGCGAGGTGTCGATGAACACAGCTTAGTTTTGTCACATGACGCACCTATGATCGAATCACCCGGTTAATTACTATGTTTCAACCGATTTTTTCGATGGATCGCCTGGGACAATACTTTCGATGAATTCGCCTATCCGCCTATGACGCTCGTTCAGTTGCGCAGTTTTATCGCAGTCGTCCAGCACGGCGGCTTCACGGCCGCGGCGCGCGCTCTGTCGATCAGTCAGACGACGATCACGTCGCAGATTCAGGCACTCGAGGAAGAGCACGGGATCGAGCTGTTCCACCGGCGCGGCCGGCGTGTCGAGTTGTCGGCAGTCGGCATGGACCTGCTGCCGATCGCGCGGCAGATCAGCGGCCTCGAAGCCGACGCCAATTCGATGCTGCACGACAGTGGCACGCTCAAACATGGCTCGCTGAAAATCGGCGCGGTCGGCCCGTTTCACGTGACGGAAATGATCGAGTCGTATCACGCGCTATATCCGCACATGCATCTCGCGGTCACACTCGGCAATTCGGAGGCCGTGTTACGCGACCTGAACGATTACGCGTGCGATGTCGGTGTGATTGCCAGCGTGTTCGACGACGAGCGTTATCACATGCAACCGTATGCGCGATATCCGGTCATAGCGTTCGTCAATTGCGCACACGAGCTGGCCTCTCGCGACATGATCACCCTCGACGAACTCGCTGCCGAACCGCTATTGATGCGCGAACCCGGCTCGACAACACGCAAGGCGCTCGAAACCGCCTTTATCGATGCGGGCTTGAAACCACGCACGGCAATGGAGATAGGCAGCCGTGAAGCGTTGCGCGAGGCCGTTGCGCGTGGGCTCGGTGTAGGTACGGTGTCGCAATCGGAATACGTTCCCGACGACAGGCTGCGGCCGTTGCGCATCGACGGAGATCCGGTTAGCACACACATTCACGTGTGCTGTTTGCGCGAGCGGCGCGATAGCGTGCTGGTATCTTCGTTTTTCAAGGCGTTGAAGAAATCCCGGTAGCGGCGAGTGGAATGCGGCCGGCACAATGATTCGATTGGACGTAGTTGTGGAGGAACTCGATTACCTTCCGAAAATTCAATCAAATAACTTCCGCCTCGGGTGATTTAAGCGTTGAAACAGGCCACTTCCACCGCTCTTGTTATTCAAATAGCTTCCGAGATCGACAGCTTTAAATTGTGGACGCTCGCCGGTCAGTCGACATGCGGCTGCTGGTCGTCACTTTGCTGCCATTGGAAGCGCAGTAGCTGTGAATGTCGGCTTCAGAGAAGGCGAACGAGTCCTAGCGACCCGATATAGATAGTCCGTCCCGCTTTCATCGATACTGGTGGGACTGGCAGCGAGCTGCCAGTCGAGGCGGGACATGCACCCGTGGACTACGAATATCCCGACCCAAACGCCTGGACGATTGCCGCTTTAGCTTCGAGTCCACGGGTGCGCCTGCGTCCGATAACGAATACTCAGGGTTCGCCGTGGCACCGGCTCACTATATTGCCTTCGCTGGACGCAAGCATGCATGTCCCTACGGGGTAATCTATCACTTGCGGAGGTTCACATGGCACCTCTATCGAACCAGCAATTCAAGGCTTTCGTCGGCCTCGACTGGGCAGATACCAAACATGACATCTGCCTACAGCAGGCAGGCGACGACAGGCGCGAGTTCGACTGCATCCCTCACCAGGTTACGCGCATTGATGAATGGGCAAAGGCGTTACATCAGCGCTTTGGTGGTCCGATCGCGGTCGCGCTTGAGCTGGCCACAGGGCCGATCGTCTCTGTGTTGCAGAAACATGCGTTCGTCACTCTATTCCCGATCAACCCTGCAATGCTCGCGAAGTACCGTGAGGCATTCAAGCCGAGCCGGGCCAAGGACGATCCCACCGATGCCGAACTGGCACTCGACCTGCTGCTGCGCCATCCTGAGCGGTTCAGCCCGCTCAGGCCGCAGAGCGCAGGCATGCGCTCCTTGCTGAGCCTGATCGAACAGCGTCGTGAACTGGTCGGCGACAAGACCCGGTTCACCAACCGGCTAACCAACGCACTCAAGCAGTATTATCCTCAAGCCTTGGAATGGTTCGACGACATCGACACGGTGCTGTTCTGTGATTTCGTGACCCGCTGGCCTACTCTGCCGGCAGCCAGGCGCGCGAACAGAAAGACCCTTGAAACGTTCTTCCATGCGCACAATTGTCGCCGGGCCCAACTGATTGAGGGACGTCTGGAGTCAATCCGCTGCGCTGCATCGCTCACTGATGATCCCGGTATCGTTGCACCTCACCGGTTGCTCGCGCTGATGCTGGTGACGCAACTGCGCACAGCGCTCGCTGCGATTGACGTGTTCGACAGGGAAATCGCGGCAGTCGCACGGGCGCTGCCCGACTTCGACCTGTTTGACAGCTTGCCCGGCGCAGGTCCGCATCTGACACCGCGCCTGCTGGCTGCGTTTGGCGAGCAACGTGACCGCTTCAGGGGCGCGGATGAACTGCAGAAGTACTCCGGCATCGCGCCGGTCACCGAGCGCAGCGGCAAGAAGTGCTGGGTGCACTGGCGCTGGCAATGCCCGACCTTCCTGCGCCAGACCTTCGTCGAATGGGCGGGCCAGACCATCAACAAATCGTTCTGGGCGGGCGCCTACTACCGGCAACAGCGGGCGAAGGGCAGCTCGTATCAGGCCGCCGTGCGGGCATTGGCGTTCAAGTGGATACGGATCATCTACCGCTGCTGGCAGACCGGAACGCGGTACGACGAGAACATCTACCTCAACGCCTTGAGGAAACGCGGTTCACCACTCCTCGGGAACCTCGGGCTTCCGGGGTAGCCCGCTCCGGTCGACGGGTTACGCAACTGCTTCCGGATCCGTGGGTTGCCTCCGCTTGACGTCATGTCGCGAGTTGTCCACGGCCGGCCGGCGGGTCGCCTGTTATGACCATGACGCTGGCCGGCGGTGGGCAACTCGCCAGATGAGCGCACGACGTTTCTTCGACATCCGCCGTTTCATGAATGAGCGACGCCCGAGGCTACAAGGTCAAGGATGTGGGCTGCGCATGCCCTCGGAAAAACCTTGACTGACCGCCTCAGGGCGTGAAGCGGAAATACAAGGCATCGAATTCGATGGCCGAAAGCGGTCGTTCAATTTTCGAATGACCGGCATCGGCAAAGGGAAGCGAAGCGCGAGAGAAGATGCTCACGCATCCACTGAGACCAGGCAGAATCTAGTCCAGATAGAAACCCGAAGCTACAAGGCCTGGAACTCCATTGATCTTGACTGCCTTCACATAGGTCCATTTATGTGAAGGCTGAGTCTGCCCGGGCCTCAGGAACATGTAATCGACCCAGCCCGATCCCTTCGTTTGCGCCGTCTGAATCATCGCGTCGTGAAACAGCTTGCCGTTGGTGTCTTTCTGACCGCTAACGTTGGTGCCTTCACGGGCTGGGAAGGCCGGATTCAACAAGACATTTGCTTTCAGATCGTAGACGAACAGATAGGTGTCCCCTTGGAACCACTCGCTGCCTTTCACTCTGAACTCGGTAAACGCGGCCTTACCTTTGGCGTCAATCAGTGCCGCGGCTTTGTCGACCAACGCTTCGGTTTGTTTCGTTTTCTCCGACGCCGGGGGCGATGACTGAGAAAATGCAGGCGAGACGGAGCAGAACAATCCAGCCAGCAGCAAGATGCTCGTAAGGAGAGCTTTCCCGTTCATAGCGCTACCTCCAACTTCTACAACGCGTGTTGTTTCGTGCGTCGGTTGCTCTTCCTGGCCCGGATGGTGGTGATGGATTTGGCCAGCCTCTGCGCGAAATCGCGCGTATATCGCGAATTTGCGGACGCATGCCGCTTTCAGCGACTAGTCCAGCCAATCGAATGACGACCTTATCCGCGACCGCGTGGCGTTTCGCGATAGGCTCGGCGAAGGCCCCACAAGCGCCACTTGCAGAAGTGAAGCACCCACTCCGCATCTAAAGAAACTAGTACGCGAAGCCCAGCCCCGTCAGGCTCGTTTTCCCGCATCGCATCGGCGACTTGACGTGGCGCTAGCGACCGCAGCTAACCGTAGTCGACCGAATAGCGGCCGGTCGCGACTGGCGGAAACTGCCGGCCGCAGCCCTATGCGATTTCGTTGCATGCGAGTCGCGGCATGGACATCACTTACTCCCTACGTACTGCGCGGCAGACGTACCGTGAACGCAGTTTCTGTCTCGTCAGACCGCGCTTCGATCGTACCGTGATGGGCCTTGGCGATTTCGCTGGCGATATACAAACCGAGTCCGAGACTGCCCTCACCGTCTCGTCCATTCTCACGATCCGGACCGCGCTGGAGGGGATCAAAGATGCGCTTCAGTAGCGACCTCTCGATGCCGGGTCCGCTGTTCCTGACCTCGACCCGAACCTCCGCCTCGTCGCCAGTCACCACCACGCGCACCGGCGAGTCCGGCGCTCCGTACCTGTCCGCATTCAGGACCAGGTTGCCAAGCAATTGCTGCAGACGCTGGCCGTCCCAGACGCCTTGAGCGTCGCCGTGCAATTCCAGCTCGATCTGTCTGTCCGGATGAACTGCGCGCAGCTGGTCTAACTCATCGGCGAACACGTCCGCCAAATTAACGCTGGCGGGAATGACGTTGATACCGAAGCCTAGCCTGGTCCGATTGTAATCACACAGGTCATCGAGAAGCGACTGCATCCGGGCACCGCTTCGCATCAGCCGCGCTGCAGCTCCCGATACGCGCTCCCCCGCATTCAGGGCGGCGAGATAGGAGGCCGTCACCTGAATCGTCTGAAGCGGGCTGCGCAGGTCGTGCCCGAGCATCCCAAGGAACAGATTGCGGGCTTGATCGACTTGCTCGCTGAAAAACCCGACTGATTCGGCGAGCGCCTGATCGATGGCCTCATTGAAACGGATGACGTCGTCCAGATCAGGAGCGTTGGGTTGGCAGTCCTCCATCCACAAACGGAGCACACTGGCGCGCAGCGCGCGGTACTCGGCGACCAGCTGCTTGATGTTGAAGCCGCCTCGCGCGCGCAGAATGGCATGCGTTTGCGCCGCTGTTTCCGGGGCATCGACCGGTACCGGGGCTCGCCCCAACGATTCCTGGTGTTGCGCGTCCCGGGTTTGCGAAGTCCGCAAGTCCTTGGCCACAGCTTCGAGAATCTGCTGCGCGTGGTCGCGTAAGGCGAGCGATTCCATGCCGGCTGCAGCTGGAACCAGCGTGGCTGCAAACGCCTCCCACTGCGCCACAATAGATTCCATATTTCGTAAGATGAAATCAGCGAGTCGCATGCCTGCTCCTGTGGAAAGAAGTCACCGAGGCATTCTTGTCGAATTTATCCTACGCGGGAATTCGTGATACAACCCCGTCGGGTTTACGCTGCTTCGAGTGGCTACTTTCCGGCCCCATCGCCGACCAGCCGCGATAGAGCCGATGCGCTTATCCGGCACCCCCCGACCGGACACCGGGCATGCAGTCCTGTCGCGCGTGCAAAGTCCGACTCAAGCGTGCCGACTGGGTAGGCCGTACTGGATTCGAACCAGTGACCAACGGATTAAAAGTCCGCTGCTCTACCAGCTGAGCTAACGGCCCGGCTCGCTCGATGTCCGCCGCGACCAGGGCACTTCCCGACGGTTTGCCCTAGCCGATATCGATCGTGCGACTCGTGGATCGCGCCGGCTCCGATTTTGGCACGGTCAACGTGAGCACACCATTGTCGAACTTTGCCAGGGCGTGATCGGGGTCGGCGTTTTCCGGCATCGGGATCGTGCGCACGAAGTTTCCATAGGCGCGCTCGAGCCGGTAGCAGCCGTTTTCCTCGCTGCGCACGTCCTGTTTCTTCTCGCCGCGCAACACGATTGTCATCGGCACCTGTAAATTGATACACCGTCGGCACTGAGGAATTGATACACCTCGACGAAGGGATAATGGCCGCTTTGAGCGGCGATGATCTCGTACGAGGGATACATGCAGATCAGGATATTGCACAAGCAGGGCAAGAGCCTGCGTGCCATTGCTTGTGAGGTTGGCTGCTCCGTCAACACGGTGAGGAAATATCTGGCGACGCAGGACGCGCCGATGTTTCGGCCCGCAGCGACTGCGCGCGATTCGATACTGAAACCGTTCGAAGCCTATCTTCGGGAACGGATCGCGTCAGCGGCACCGGACTGGATTCCAGCGACAGTTCTGTGGCGCGAGATCCAATCGCAGGGATTCAATGGCGGCGAGAGAATCGTGCGCAAGTTCGTTGCGACATTGCGGCCTCTACCGGCGCCCGATCCTTTGGTGCGATTCGAGACTGCCGCGGGCGATCAGATGCAGGTCGACTGGGTCGAGTTCCGCCGGCGCAAAGGAGCGAATCTGTTCGCATTCGTGGCCACTCTCGGCTATAGCCGCGCGACTTACGTCGAATTCGTTTCCGACATGCGACTCGATACTTTGCTCAGGTGTCACGTCAACTGTTTTAACTGGTTCGGCGGTGTGCCGCGCCGTGCGCTGTACGACAATATGAAGACCGTTGTCATCGAGCGGGATGCTTATGGTCCGAAGCAGCACCGTTTCCAGCCGGGGTTTCTCGACTTCGCCCGGCACTACGGGTTTCAGCCCCAGCTTTGTCGGCCTTATCGCGCGAAGACCAAAGGCAAGGTCGAACGGATGAACGGATATTTGCGCCGCAGTTTCTACGTTCCGCTGGCCGCCCAGTTCAAGGCGGCCAACGTCGAACTGGACGTGACGACCGCCAACACTGAAGTCTGGCGTTGGCTACGCGAAGTTGCGCATGTCCGGATACATGGAACGACCCGCTTGAAGCCAGGCGAGCAGTTGCTTGTTGAGCAGAAGGCCTTGCAGAGCGTACCGCCACCGTATCCGTCGCTGTTGCCAGCAACGACACCGGCGAGCGGACAGGAGTTGCGCGAGCGATTCCACGACTGGCTATCTCCGCTACAGCACCCGCTGTCCGTGTACGACCAGCTGATTCGGGTTGCCGCATGAACATCGCACACGAACGAGTGGCGCAGCTATGCGCCCAGCTGAAGCTCACGACCATCGCGGACGCGTTGCCGCACCTGGCGCAAAAGGCGATCGCCGATGAGGTAAACCTGACAGAGTTTCTCGAATCGGTACTTAAGGCCGAGCACACGGCGCGGCTCGTCAGGCAGCGCGCGACGTTTGCACGCCTGGCAGGCTTCCCGACGATCAAGACCCTCGACGGTTTCGACTTCGCAGCAGCCAGCGGTGTGCCCAGATCGCAGGTTCAGGAGCTGGCGAGTCTGACGTTTCTGGAGCGAAACGAGAACGTCGTATTACTCGGACCGAGTGGCACAGGCAAAACGCACATTGCAATGGCGCTTGGTTATGCAGCAACGCAAGCTGGAATCAAGGTGCGCTTCATTACGGCAGCAGACCTGCTGATGATACTGACCACGGCACATCGGCAGAATCAGCTGGGCGACGCCCTCAAACGGTTCATCAACCCGTACCGGCTGTTGATCATCGATGAGATCGGGTACCTGCCGATGAGCCGTGAACAGGCCAACCTGTTCTTCCAGGTGATCGCCAAACGATACGAGCGCGGCAGTCTGATCGTGACCAGCAACCTTCCATTCGGGCAGTGGGACCAGACGTTCGCCGATGACGCAACGCTCACTGCTGCCATGCTCGACCGGCTATTGCATCACGCTCACGTCGTGGCGATCCAGGGCGAGAGCTATCGACTACGCGACAAGCGGCGCGCCGGACTGGTTATGAAGAGATCGACTACGACAAAGGAGAACGCCGCCAACGGAATGCGGTCGGCACCGCAATAACACTACAACCCGGTGTATCAAATCTGAAGTGCCGATGCCGACAGAAACTGTATCAATTCCTGAGTGCCGTTGACAACGATCGCCCCATCCTCGACGCTCACATTCAGGTCTTCGCGCTCCATCCCGGGCAGCTCGGCGGTCACGCGCAACACCTTCCCTTCGTCGACTACGTCGATGCGCGGCTGGAAGCGCGATGAACTGAAGTCGCCAAACCATCGTTCGAGCGCGCCGCGGCCTGCAAACGGGTCATGGAAGAACTCTTCCACAGCACGCCACGGTTCGCGTGAGAACAGCCGCGGAATGTCAGGCCACGGGGCACGCCACTGTTCATTCGCCGGGGGGCTTTCCGGCCTGTCCGCATCGGACTTGCGGGCCGCCCCGCGTAGGAACTTGAAGGGATTCCACTTTTTCGGGTCCGTGTTCATCGTATCCTCCTCTACGGTCCGGCCGGAGAACACCGCCACCGGTTTTCTTCCTGTCGTTGCTGCCCACCTGCCGACTTCAGTCCGTCCGCACTTCGATCCGCCGCGGCCGCGCTTCGTCGCGGCGCGGTATCGTCAGCCTCAGCACGCCGTCCTTCAGGTTTGCGTCGATTTTCGTTGGGTCGAAGTCAGCCCCAAGAGCGAACGCCCGCGCGAAGTGAGGCTGGCGGATCTCGGCGTGATGCAGACGCAGCCCCTCCGGCGTGGGTACAACTGCCTCTGCCTCGATGTACAGGTTGCCATCGTGCACCTTTACATCGAGCCGGTCCTTTGTCACACCGGGCAAATCCGCCCACAGGGTGATGCCCTGGCTATCCTCGAAGATGTCCACGGGCGGCGTCAGCGTGATCCGGCGTTGTGACTGGTCGTCTTCGCGCCGCGCCACCGCCTTTTCGTCTTTCCTGGCAAGTTCTGTGGTGTCGTTCATGATGTCCTCCTCAGTTCTGCGACGGGTTTCATTGAACGGTGATGGCCCGCGGCTTGGATGTCTCCCGCTTGCCGATGCTGACGGTCAGGCAGCCATTGGTGTATTGCGCCTTAACGTTGTCGGGGTCCGCATGCTGCGGCAGTTCAATGACGCGCCGGAAAGAGCCGACGAACCGCTCCTGCGCATAGGTGCGCGTGTCGTCGCCAGCCGCGTCCGGCTGTGCGGTCCTGCGCTCGCCGCTGATGGTCAACAGCCCTTTGTCGATGGATACGTCGAGGTTCGCCGGATCGATACCCGGCGCGAACGCGACGATCTCGATCGAGTCGTCAGTCGAACCGATGTTGACCTGCGGGAATGCGCCGGCGCGCCCGGAACGGATGCTGGAGGGGAAGCCGCCGAAGAGGCTCGCCATCTGCCGTTGCAGACGGTCGAACTCGCTGAAAAGGTCGGTCCCGGAATAGAGATCACTCATGGTCGTTTTCCTCCTTCAAACCAGCAGGGAAGACGAACCAGCCTACGCGCTCCAGTCCGTCCGCCATGCTGCGGGCAAACAAATCGAAACACGCAGCGCGCCAAAATCTCCCAGCGCGACTGCCCGAACGATATTCAAGATAGGACTGGAAACGGAAATTTTGAAGGGGCGATGGCAACTTTTTGTTCTTGAATTCGGATTGCCCCCCTGTGTTCACGACACCGTGCAACACCCTGCGAGGACACCATGGAATTCGAATACGATTGGCTTACTCTTGGGCGTCACCGTATCCGGTTCCGTTCAGCGAAGGGTTTCCCGACCGAGTCGATGCGCACGGCGGTCGAACTCATCCGGCCGTCGATCGACAGCAACATGAGCGCCCAGGCGCGGCTGGTTGAAGTGGTGTTCCGGCAGGAGTCCGCTTACGAGATTGCTGTCGGCACCACGTTCGCCGACGACCGGCTATGCGCGCCGCAGCTCGAGGCGCCTTACCAAGCGCCTGGAAGGGAACTCCACATCAGCGTTTCGTAACATTAACCGCCAGAATCTCGTAACCGGGATCGGCGTGCTCTTTCGCCACCTTCTCCGCTTCCTCGTACGAGAGAAACGACATGGCTTCCTTAATCTCCGGCGCCAGGCCAATGTCGCCGTCCTCTGCCGTGCATAGGAACTTCTCGCCGGTCTTCACGACGTAGAGTGTCGTCATGTTCCCCTCCACGAATTCAGAAACATCCAGTCTAGCAGGCCTGAAGGGTGACGCACGATCGCCGGATCGCGGATTCAAACGTCGCGCGGAGTACGAGTCGCCGTGTTGCACATCACCGCGCGAAAGGCTTGGCGCGACGCCAGATCTGGAAAGCGTCGGGAACAAAACACAGCCCGGGCTCTCGGCCGATTGCCAAGGCCTGCTGTTCGCTCATCCAGTATTGCTGACGCGCCGCGTCGTACTGAAGATGGCTGTGCGCCACCTGCCGCCCCAACCACTGGCGCACTGCCACCGGATCGGTGCCTGTCGTCCTCGCGAGTCGCTCCGCGGAGAGGGGATTGTTAGCCAGTGCTTCATACAGCCGGAGCGTGTCTGCTTCAGCGAGCGGTGTTTTCGATCTCAAGGCCTCGCGCCGATGCGCCAGTGCGCCTAGGTAGTCAGACAGCATGCCTTCGAAAATGGTCACGTTGACCTCCTATGATTTTCCGTAGTCGAGCATTCCGCTCTGGTAGTAATCTGCGTACAAGCGACCATCCGATGATTGCCGTTTGACCAGTTCAGCATGAGCCTGGAACGTTGTATTGACGGTTGGAGCCAGCGTGGTAAACGTCGGGATTGTTAACGCTCCGTGCGCAGCGCTAAGCATTCGCCTGCTTGGCGAACTCGAGTTGAGGCGCGAGGGCGCGGTGGTGCCTTTGCCTGCTTCGCGCCGTACGCGCGCGCTGCTAGGCTATCTCATCCTGTCCGGCGCGCCGGAACGGAGATCAGCGCTGTGCGACATGCTATGGGATGGTCCCGACGATCCCCGCGCGGCACTTCGCTGGAGCCTGTCCAAGCTGCGACCTCTGCTCGACGACGCAGCGCACGAACGCATCGTGGCGAGCCGCACGCATGTCGCTTTCGAGGCTGCCGGCGCATTTGTCGATGCAACGAGAATCCAGACGCTGCTTTCGCAAGGAACGGAGTGGACCGCTGTTTCAGCGCTGGAGGAAGCAGCGCAATTGCTCCGGGGTGACTTTCTTGGCGGGCTCGAGCTTCCCGGCTGCTACCGTTTCTACAACTGGTGCGTTGGTCAACGCGAACGCTTCGGCCGGCTTCGCGGGGCGGTTCTGCGCGCGCTCGTGGGAAGGCTGACGCCGGACCTGCCGCGCACCCTGCAGTATGGTCGCGAACTGGTCGACGCAGATTCACTGGATGAATCGGGCCACGCAACGTTAATCGGGCTACTGGAAGCCGCTGGCCGTCATCCGGATGCGCAGGAGCATTACCATTACGCGCGCGAGCTTCTTCATCGTGAACTGGGGGCACGCGCATGTGCGACGCTCGACGAGGCTGTTCAGCGCATGCGCCAAGGTACTTGTCGGGCCCGCCCGAACGACAGTTCTGGGCGCCTACATCGCGCTGAGAATCGAGCGCCTGCAGACACCTTCCATGCAGCCATACAGAGCGAGGGAGCCAGCGCGGGCGATCAGCAAGCGCTCACGCGTCTGCCACTGGTCGGGCGCAACGTGGAACGAGCAAGGCTGGACGGCCTGTTGACGACCGCGTCTGTCGCCAACCAGCTGACACTGCTAACCGGTGAGCCGGGCATCGGCAAGACGCGCCTTCTGGAGTATTTCAGCCAATGCGCGTCGAATGCCGCATACCGCGTGCTTCGCGGCCGTTGCTATGAAGCCGAGACTATCCGCCCTTACGGCATCTGGATCGACGCATTGCGCGACGTCGAGACCGACGCATCGCAACTCGTCGGCGAAAGGCTCGCACCGCTCTTTCGCCCCACTGTCCAAAGTTCGTCTGAAATCCCGCGCGACGAGGGAAGCCGCGAGCGGCTTTTCGAAGCGGTTGTGGCGCTGATTGACCGCATGTCCGGTGAACAGCGATTGGCCTTCGTCCTCGACGATCTGCAGTGGCTGGACGAATCATCGGCGGCGCTGCTGCACTTCGTGTTGCGACGACTGGACCGCGAGCTACCAGTCGTCTTTGTCGCCGCCGCGCGTCCCGCTGAAACGGACGAAAACCGGTTCGCAAGGACGCTTCTGCAATCGTTGGCGCGCGACTGTAAGGTGACGCGCGTTACGATGGCGCCTCTTTCTGCTGACGAAGTGGCTGCGCTCATTGACGCATCGGGGAGCGATATTCGGCTCGACCAGGCGATGAAAGACAGTGGTGGCAATCCACTTTACGTGCTCGAATTGACGCGCACACAGCAAGCGAATACCGGCGCCTCGACGCTCTCTGTAGAAGCATTGATCGCGGATCGGCTTTCCCCGCTCGATGCGCGCACACGGGATCTGCTCTCGGTCGCGGCGTCCATCGGTCATGGGTTTGCTCCCGAGCAGCTCGCGCAGTTGCTCGACCGTGCGCTTCCTGAAGTCCTGTTGAGCGTTTCCGACCTACAACGCCGAGGAATTCTTGCAGCGACGCAAACCGAGTTCGATTTCGCCCACGACCTGGTGCGTCAGACTGTCTATCGCATGCTCTCGCAGCCACACAGGCGCGCGATCCATCATCAGATTGCGCGACAACTGTTAGCCGAGAGCACGCACGACCCGCGACTGCACGGCGAGGTCGTTCATCACGCGACCTTGGCGGGAGACTCGCGGATGACGGCAGCAGCATGCGTCAAAGCAAGCAACCAGTGTCTGAAAGTCTTTTCGAGCACCGAGGCTCGCGCTGTCGCAGATCGCGGCCTGACTCATGCACGTTCACTACCGCGCGGGAGTGAGCGGGTCCGGCTTGAAATACAGTTGCTCGTCGCACGGCTTGAGGCCCTGGCGAGTTCGGGCCACGCATGTCCTGCGTCGATGGAACAGGAATTCGAGCAAGCCATTCAGGAGGCGGACGCCCTGTCGCTTCATGCAGAGGTGGTGCAAGGTCTCCATAGCCTGTCGTGGCTAACGCAACAGGCAAACGACATCGAGCGTACGCGAGACGTGACAATCCGCGCCGAAACGGCGGCGCGCAAGGCCGATGCGACGACGCGATGCAGGCAGCTTTCCAATACCGGTCGGTGCCTGCTTGAACTGGAGCGCGAGCTGCCGAGGGCACGCAGAGTTCTGCAGGATGCGGCTGCACTGGCAGACCGCCTGGACCTGCGTGTCGTGGAATTGATGTGGGGCGCCGCGCTTCTCGCGCGAGCCGAGGGGCAACTGGAGATCGGATGCGCCCGGTTGGGCGACGCCGTTCGGCAGGCACAGGCGATCGGTGATCACTGGCGTGAATACCAGTGTCTTGTCTGGCTCGCGACTATCAACTTCGAGCGTGGCGCATATTCAGAAGTCACGCAGATGGCCGGCGCAATCGTCGCGGCGGCGCAGCGGATGGGCGACTCGGGCGCGCCGTATGCAGAGGTCCTGAGCGAGATCGCGTCGATCCGTCTGACGCACGGCGACGCGTGCACATTCGTATTCGAAGGGCTCGCCGCATTGCGGCAGGCAGACGACAAGCGACACCTTTGCTACGCCCTGAACGAGGTGGCGCTGACCTGTCTGTACTGCGGATGCAGCGACCGTGCGATCGCTTACGCGCGCGAAGCACTCAAGGCAGCCGAAATACTTGATTCATCGACGGAAAAGATCGTTGCAACAGCGGTCCTCGTCGAGGCGGCGGTCATTGCAGGCGAGATGGCAACCGACGATCCCGTTCTCTCCTCATTACACGCGTTACTCGCCGACAAGCCGATCACGCCTCGGAGTCAGGCCGCACTCCAACGGCTCCATGAGCGCTATCCGTCGACTACAACGATTGTTCAAACGCGGGCACATTAGGATGCGGTGGTACAGGCTCTGCGCAAAGGGAGGTTCGAGATGTCGCACGTCGTTGTTGAAAGGAGCTTTTTGACGCCACAGTCGGATGCGGACTTATCTGTGGTAGAAGACCGTCTTGCCCCGTGCAGCGAACTTTACGGCGTCGTCTGGAAACGCAGTGTAGTGTCGGTCGATCGCCGGCACATGATCTGCGAGTATGAAGCACCGGACGCCGAAACCGTCCGCAAAGTGCAACGGGAAGCCGGCGCTGCCTTCGATCACATCTGGTCGGGTGACGTCATCGAAAGCTAAGCGTCACGTATGCGAATGGACCGCGCGTCTGCGATGCGGATCGAAGGCGGTATATGCTTTTAGCGTTGCATCTTGCACTTGATCAATTTGGAACTGCGACTTGTTGTTGACCGACAGGGTCCAGGTCTACTTCAGCCGTGGTGTGCTCCAGACTGGCATTGTTTTGAGGAGGCGAGTGTTTCCGTGAGCGACCAATATTCTTCGGCACTCGATACCGCCTACCGTCGAGCGATTCGATTCCACAAGGCGAGGAATAGCCTCCCGGCACAAGCGTCTGCGATGGTCGAACGGCATTGCCAGCTTGCCGAAGGAATGTCGTCCGCGCTAGCCAGCGAATCGGGCATCCATGTGCTCAACAAAGTAGAGCTGAATCAATTCCTCGTCCGGTTCGGCTCGACTGAGGTATCCGAGCAATCCGACCAGGCGACGAGGGATGTCATTGCTCAATTGGCAACAGAAGGCAGCTTTTTCTTCTCGGGCGCGGAATGGAGAGGAATGTGCGTCATGCGCGTGTCAGTTATCTCCTGGGCGACGACCCAGGCGGATGTGGACCAGGCGGTTAACGTCATCGCGGAAGCGTGGGGCAGGGTGAAGAACAACGCGAAGCATCCGGCGACTTGAGATGACGCCTCGCGCCTGCGACTTCACGCCAGGCTTGCAATTGATCCCAACCACAAGCCTTTTCCCGCGTTTCGTGTTGCTATACGAGCCCTTGAGCTGTCATCGCCAACAGCAGCCGTTCCGCACCGATTCCAAAGCCCGCACCTTCCCGATACGCCCCGCCGCCCACCACTTGCTGCTGCGCTCCGAGTTCAGTGCAGCGCATCTCGAAGCCCCGACCGTTGAGATAGTAGCTGAGGCCTCTACGAGCTGAGTCGTCGATTTCATAGCCAAGTCCAAGTGAATCAAAGAAGCCAATCACTATCTCCTGACTACGTTTGACCGCCAATTCCGGATCGGGGCAAAGGTACTCGAATCCCAGTTGCGAGAATTCCCTATACCGACCGGCTTGCGGTCGTTCATAGCGATAGCATCGAGCGATATAAAAGAACATCCGTTCCTGTTGGCGACCCAGCAACTCTATACACCGCTCCTGGAAAAGAGCAGTCGCCTCCGGGATTAGGCAGCAGGCGCGTCCCTTCTTATCGGGAAAGGCCCACATTTGGCCGATGATCTCACTGCCGCCAGCCTTTTGGATGAACGTATCCTGCGACCACAAAGCGGGAACAATAGCCTCTTCTGCCCCAACGTTAATGAAGATAGCTCCGGAACTGATTTTCTAGAGCGCGTGTTTGCGCAGCTTCCTTACCAACGATGAAACGGGTTCCGCGAATCATGGTCATGAGAATCCTCTTCGGTGTAAAAATAAAAAAAGGCGCTTAAGGCGCCTTGGTCGTTTGTGCACGGAAAGGGAGGAACGAGATCCCGGATTCCCTGCTATGGACGTAACGGACCACGGCGCATTGGATAGCAACCGTGATGGTGGTGAGACTTGCTCGTGACGTTACGAAGTTCCATGCTGCTAATACTGACACACAAACTGGTTTTTGTGTACAGACCGTTATGTTTCGGCTTGCCGGTTTAGGAGACCGCATTGACCGACCGTTCGTGGCCGGCGACCGCCTTCGCGCGTCCCGGCACGAGGCGCCCAACTCAGTCAGGTCGCTCCCGGGGCATCGTCGTCAGCGAGCAATGCCCAACGTTCATGGTCGCGCCATTTTCCATCAATGCGGAGATAGCGCGGTGAAAAGCCTTCCTGTTTGAAGCCCACGCGACGCACGAGTGAGATTGATGCCACGTTTGGCGGTTGGATGTTCGCCTCAAGGCGATGCAAACCAAGCTCGGCGAAGGCGTACATGACGGTCGTTCGAAGCGCCTCTGTCATTAGACCGGTTCGACTGAAGTCTGACATCCCGTAATAACCGAGATAGGCACTCTGAAAAGCGCCCGCAACAATCTCGTTGAGGTTGATCACACCGATCACCTTATTCGAGACATTTTCCCGTGCAACTAGTCCGACATTTGATCCGGTCAGTCCGCGTGCAAACCAGCCGTCGAATCCAGCCTGATCCGTGAATGCCGTGACCCACGGCCAATGGTATTCTCGATTTGCCAAATTTGCAGCAATCAAATCGGCGGCGTCGGCACGGGTCGCGCGACTTAGTTGAATGTTGCTCATAGTCGTTTGTTGGAGGGGCATGCAGGATCTGGATTGTCGCCGATCTAACGAAGACCGTTCAATGACTGCTTGTGGCGACGGAGGTCGATGTGAAGGCCGAACCGAACCACCTATACGTCGTTCGTCACTGGCTGGCGAGGAATTCGGTAGACGACGGACTTGTACTTCGGTGTCAGGCGGCTTTCCACAATGACGCCTCCCAACGACTCGGCGATGCGCCGACTGGGGCGGTTCTCTTCGGCAACCGGATAGGTAAAGCTTTCAGAGCCAATGGTTCGCGTTGCCCAGCGTGCAACTAGAGTTACAGCTTCACGACCAAAGCCATTTCGATGACGATCTTCACGAATCCAGATGCCGAGTTCCGGGCTCGCGGTATGTACGCGGTGAAGTCCGGCCAACCCAAGGAAACTCCCGTCAGCGCGTTGACGCAGTGCGAATACATAGTCTGACCCATCGGCTATCGACGGTATCCAGGACCGCCAAACACCGTCAAAATCATGCCGGGACGCCGGTGGCTCCCATGCCATGTGACGGGTCAGCGAAGGGGTGATGCATGAAAACGTCGCATCGGCGTCGCTGGCCGAGAACGGTTTGATCAGGAGCCGGGTTGATTCAATCTGGATTTCTGTCGGCCGCAGCAGCATCTCAAGTCCTCCGTCGAGGTTTGTTTATATTCATCAATTGTCGACGAATCAGAAACCTGCGTGGGACGTCCCTTCATGGCCCGCCTGCCGCCGCATGCAAAAGGGGTAAGGTGATCGTCAACCCTTCGCTTGTTCGAGAATCAGCCGTTCAGGCGATGCGGATAGCCCGACCGGTTGCTATCGACAACTGAAGCCAGCGGAGATTGTTGACGATCATTGCCCATGTCCCGACCGTCCGAAATTGGGCTGAACTCGGCAGTACATGGTTGGGCGTCTGGACGCTCGAACTTCTGTCGCCGACTCCAGCGATGGGCCGCGTCCTATGAATACCAATGCAGCCTAGCTTTCTTCCTGTGTTTCGATTGGCTGACGCACATAGTAGATATCCCATTCTCCTTCGTCAGTCTTTACAAATCCATACCGCTGGTAGAAGCGGTTTGAATCACTGCCGCGTAGAGCACCGAGGCGGATTGGCATGCGTTGCGCGTCGGCGTTCGCGAAGACGTCCCGCAAGACGGCTGCGCCGATTCCTTTCCCTTGGTGCGCCGGCAGAACGTAAAGGTGGTCCAGTAGCCAGTAGTCTGCCTGTGGGCGAATGAGGATAAAGCCCGACCGAACGCCATCGACCTCTATGAATCGACACCGCGCAGGGTCGAATGACGCGAGGAAACGCTCGCGGGCACGCTGCGGGTCGAAACGACTGATGCGCTCCAGACTCTCGCGCATCGCGGCGATACGGATGGCGACCAGTATGTCGGCGTCGGACTCGGTTGTATCGGAAAAGGCGATGTTCATTAGGAACGGCTTCCGGTCAAAGGATTCGCGAGGCTTACTTCTTATGCGAATACTATCGCGCCGAATCGATTGTCACCAATTTGCACTTTGGGGCCGAAGGTCCGCTTCCTGGCCGACCTGTGCCCGACAGCGATCGGCCGCCGCAATCCACTCAGGACACTCACTTAAGTTTGGACGCAACGGCAGCTTGCAGAGGCGGCCGTTGCTTTTACCGCTGCGGTTGACGGAACATTGGCGAGCCTGATCCGCGGCGACGCTCGATGAACGGCCGGGTCCGATGTCCGGCATAAACAACTTGTGCCGTGGAAGCAAGTAGCGAACTGCCGCGAGCTTAACTGCGCGGCAGCGGCGCCAGCGAACTGTCGGGTTGAGCGAGTGGCGAGGCGGCACTCTGGCAAAAAATAACCCGGTCCTCGCCCGGTACATGCTATATCGCGCCTGCTCATCTAAGCGGTTGCCCAATGCTGAGGAGGTTGCCCTCGCTATCTCGGAACCAAGCACCTCTTTCGCCTACACCACCCTTGGACGGGTAGTTTCCTTCTATCTCAACGATCCCATCGATGGTCTTCAGTCCTGGAAGATCGTATTCTTCGAACGTGACTCCGCGCTGTCGCAGTTCGCTTACGGTTGCCTGGATGTCATTGACCTCCCAAGCCATTTGTGTGTGCGTACCAGAGGCCGATCCAGACGACTGAAAGAGTGTGAAGTAGCCACTGCCGCACTTGTAGCGGAGGCCGCCAGGCCGTTCTTCCACCGGCTCAAGACCGAGCTTGCTCGAGTAGAAGGTTCTCGCTCGAGCGAGGTCTTGCGCTGGCATCCGGGTTGATACGTCGCTGTGTTGAAGCATGGGACACCTCCGAGGAAAAGAAACCTTGTTCGCTCCGTCCCGTCCAAGGCTCCGGTCTGCAGCCCCCGGGAACCGGCCTTCAGGAACATGAGATAGATCATAGCTGCGATTGTGATGTCGGTCGGTGGGAGCCCAGCTCAGAACTGGATTGGCAAACCTGGGAAGATCCATTTGATCCTCTCCCCCAAAATCGAGCATGCACTCCGGGCCGCAGAGGCGCCAGGCCGGACAATCCTAGGCATTTCCCCTTAACCGGCAGGGTGGCCATGCAGGCCGAAATCGACCACGCGCACTTGACGGCTGCTGGTCGACAACCGCGTGCCACGTCGGCTGATGACCTGACAAAGCGTGAATGGCGGGCGATGGTCTGCTGTCTGGGGTAGAACCGACGTTTGAATGTCCCTTCCCACATGCCGACGAACGGCAGTAGTTGGCCGATGTGTGCCTGAAGGTGTCCAGCAAGGTGCGTACGCCAGCGGCTAATACCCAGCTACAGCTGGACCTCAATCGAAGCCTTATCGATGACCGACCATACCTGCCGAATCCTTTGTCCGTGAAACTCGTAAAATACGTTTTCAGCGAACGCGATCCGCTTGCCATCTACGCGGAGTCCGAGAAACGTACCCGTCGGCGTACAGTCAAACTGCAGTCGGCTCGCGATATGCGGCGGCTCGCAAACGAGGAGCTGAATCTCGAAGCGGAGGTCCGGGATTTCGCGAAAATCTCTCTCAAGCATCTCGCGATAGCCTGACAAGCCAATCCGTTGGCCGTTGTATTTCACGTCATCGCTAACAAACCGTCCCAACTTGGACCAGTCCTGCCGGTTCAGACAGGCAATATAGTCCCGATAGACTTCAGACAGATTGATTTCACTCACGGCAATCGTCCCTCGCGTGTCGACCGATCACTTGATTGTCAACCATCTGAGCCATGCCGTCGAATGACCGGAGTTGTCCGACCGCTGCCCGATGCGGTCGGCTCAGACCGACCCCATTGCGGCCTTGCGCCGCTCTCCAAAGCGGTCGTTCGATCCTCTGTTCGAACGCTTCAATTGTCCGCGCTTTTCGAAAGACGCATCGCGCGATTCCCGATGCCATCGACAGCGCGTGGGCCGATCATGTGCTGACATCGCGAGTCAATCCGCGCGACTGGCGCCGATAGCCACGCAAGCGCCGCAGCGCGCCGAGCGGCCCTTGCTGCGCGACCGCCGCCACCGCCTGAAACGCGACCGGCGCAAATACCAGCCCGAGCAAGGTCGCCGTCACGACGCCGCCGAACACGCCCGTACCGATCGACCGGCGGCTTTCCGCACCGCCGCCGCTCGCCAGCACCAGCGGCACGACGCCCAGCAGGAACGCCGACGACGTCATCACGATCGGGCGAAACCGCGCGCCCGCCGCGCGTATCACCGCGCGCGTCAGCGGCACGCCGCGTAGGCTCAGGTCGCGCGCGAATTGCACGATCAGGATCGCGTTTTTCGCGGACAAGCCAATCACTGTGATCATCCCAACCTTGAAGTAGATGTCGTTCGGCATGCCGCGCATCAGCATCGCCGCAATGGCGCCGACTACGCCAAGCGGTACGACCATCAACACCGCGAGCGGAATCGTCCAGCTTTCGTATAGCGCGGCCAGCGCCATGAACACCGCCAGCAGCGACAGTCCGAGCAGCAACGGCGTCAGCCGCGCCGCCGCGCGTTCTTCGTGCGCCGCATCGACCCAGTCGAACGCGATGCCCGCAGGCAAGCTCGTCGCGAGCCGCTCCATCGCCTCCATCGCCGCCCCCGAACTGACACCGCTCGCCGCACGGCCGTTCAGATCGAGCGACGGATAGCCGTTGTAGCGCGTCAATGCGACTGGCCCTCTGGTCCAGCGGCGTGTCGCAAACGACGACAGCGGCACCATCGCGCCCGACTGATTCGGCACCGACAACGCCAGCAGATCGGTTTCCGTCATCCGCGTCGCCGCATCGCCCGCCACCAGTACGCGGCGCATCCGGCCACCCGCCGGAAAATCGTCGACGTAGTACGAGCCAAAGGTGCTGCCAAACACGTCCGCAATCCGGTCGAACGATACGCCGAGCGCGTACGCCTTCGCGCGGTCCACGTCGAGTTCGATACGCGGCGCGTCGGGCAGATCCTCGAAATGAATCGACGCCAGCGACGGATCGGCCTTCGCGCGCTCGGCAAGCTGGTCGCGGGCGGCCTTCAACGCGTCGCGGCCCAAGCCGCCGCGATCTTCGAGCCGGAACGTGAAGCCGTCCGAATGCCCGACGCCCGGCACCGACGGCGGCAATTGCGCCTGCACGTTGCCGTCGAGAATCCGGCTGAACGACCGGTTCAACGTGTCGCGCAGCGTCATCGCATCAACGCCGCGCTGGCCCCAGTCTTTCAGCGTAACGAATGACATCGCTACGTTCTGTCCGCTGCCCTCGAAACTCCAGCCGATCACGCTTGTCACGTTCGCCACCGCCGTTTGCATGCGCAAAATCGACTCGGTCTTTTCGACGACGGCGAGCGTGCGCGCCTGCGTCGCGCCGGCCGGCAACTGGATCATCACCTGCAGTTGGCCCTGGTCTTCGACGGGCAGGAAGCCGCCCGGCATCCGCCAGTACAACGCGCCGCACAGCAGCAGCAATACGGCATACACCGCGAGCAGCGGCCCGATCCTGCGCATCGCGGCGGCCGTCATGGCCCGGTAGGCGCGCGACGCGCGCTCAAAGCCCTGTTCGAAACGCGTCGAGAGGCGGGCAGCAACGCCACGCAAGCCGCGTCGCGCGTCACGCTGACGGACCGATTGCGCAGGCGCGCTCAGCAGGTTCGCACACAATGCGGGCGTCAACGAAAGCGCCATGAAAGACGACACCAGCATCGACGCAATCATCGCGACCGCGAATTGCCGGTAAATCCCACCGACGCCGCCAGGAAAGAACGCCATCGGCACGAACACGGCGGTCAGCACCGCCGTCACGCCGACGATCGCACCGCCGATCTGTTTCATCGCTTTCAATGTCGCGTCGCGCGGCGCCATGCCCTCTTCGTCCATCACGCGATGCACGCTCTCGACCACCACGATCGCGTCGTCGACCAGAATTCCGATCGCCAGCACGAGGCCGAACATCGTGAACACGTTGATCGACAAGCCGAATGCGTACATCGTGACAAACGCACCCATCAGCGTGACCGGAATCACCACTGTCGGCACCAGCGCGTAGCGCAGATCGCGCAGGAACAGCCACATCACGAGAAACACCAGCAAGATCGCCTCGGCCAGCGTGATCAGCACTTCGCGAATCGCAACGTTGACGAAGCGCGCGCTATCGAACGGCACCTGAACCGCGACGCCCGGCGGCAAACGGTTCGCCAGTTCCGCGAGCCGCGCCCGAATCGCGCCCGATGTTTCGAGCGCGTTGCCGCGCGGCCCGAGTTGAATCCCGACCGTCGCCGACGGCTTGCCGTTCAGGCGCGACCAGAACGTATAGTTGTCGCGGCCGATCTCGACCCGCGCGACGTCGGCAAGCCGCACTGCCGAACCGTCGGGGTGCGCTTTCAGCACGATCTGGCCGAATTCCTCCGGCGACAGCAACTGCCCTTTGATGTTCACCGACGCGGTCAGCTGCTGGCCGTCCACCAGCGGCGCGTCGCCGAGTGTGCCTGCCGCGACGCTCGCGTTTTGCGCGGCAATCGCGGCGTTGACGTCGGACGCGGCGAGGCCGAATTCGCGCAGCTTCATCGGATCAAGCCAGACGCGCAACGCTTCGTCGGCGTCCCACAGTTGCGCGGAACCGACGCCCGGCGCGCGCTTCAGTTCACGCATGATGTCGCGGCTGAGGATGTCGCTCAGTTGCGCGGAATCGCGCGTGCCATCGGTGGATGTCAGCGCGACCAGCATCAGGAACGTGTTGGCGGCCTTGAAAACGCTGATACCCTGCTGCACCACCTGTTGCGGCAAACGCGGCTCGACCTGCTTGAGCCGGTTCTGCACGTCCATCATCGCGATATCGGGGTTGGTGCCGGGCGCGAAGGTCGCCGCGATTTCAAGGTTGCCGAGGCCGTCGCTGGCGGTTTCGTAGTAAAGCATCCCGTCGGCACCGTCGAGACTTTCTTCGATGATGCTGCCGACGTTCGCATCCACGGCTTCCGTCGATGCACCCGGATAGACGGCGTCGATCACGATACGCGGCGGCGCGAGTCGTGGATATTGCGCGACCGGCAGTTGCGTCAACGCGAGCGCACCCGCGATGATTACCGCAAGCGCCAGAATCCACGCAAAGACCGGTCGGTCGATAAAAAAGGAGGCCAAGGCATGCTCACGCGTGTGGGTTCGGTGCCAGCGCGACCGGCGAAGCGAACACCGGCGCATCGGCGAAACGGGCCATATGGAATGCATCGACCAGCTTGCCGTCGCGCATCGCGAACGCTGGCGAGCGTCCTTCCTCGATGAAACCGAAGCGTTGATACAGAGCGATCGCGCGGTGGTTGTCGACGAACACGGTCAACTCCAGCCGACGCAGGCCGAGCAGCGTATCCGCGCACTCGACGGCCGCCGCGAGCAGCGCCGTGCCGACGCCGCGCCCGACGTAATCGTCATGCACGGCGATACCGATTCCCGCGCAATGCGCCATCCGGTGCATGCGCGGCAACACGTCGATCATCCCGACCACGCGACCGCCCGCCTGCGCGCACAGTCCGAGCGTGTTCGCGGGCATTTTTTCGAGCCAGCTCCCGACCGTCGCGTTCGAGCGATACGGCGTCTGCAACGTGCCATGCCGCGCGCCGGGGCAGTTCATCAACGAAGTGATCGCGTCGAGGTCGGACACTTCGCGGGCGCGGATAATCACATGCGCCGTGTCGGGTTCTAACGAGACGTTCATACGGCCGCCTCGATTTCCGCTTGCAGATGACCCATCGGCGCGCGTAAGCGGCCCATGAACACCGAGTCGATCAGCATGCCGTCGCGCAGCACGGCGCCGCGAAAGGTCGCTTCGTGCGAAAAACCGAACTTGCGGTACAGCGCAATCGCGCGATGGTTGTCGGCGAACACGTTCAGCTCGAGTCGGCGCAGCCCGTACCAGTTGTCGGCGGCATCGATCAGTTCGGCCATCAGTCGCGTGCCGACGCCCTTGCCCTGCCAGTCGTCGTGCACGCTGATACCCAGCCAGCCGCTATGCGCGCGACGCAGCGCGCCCGGATGCAGATCGGCCGAGCCGACCAGCGTATCGCCAACCAGCGCTGCAATCGCCATCGACGGCGCCGCGAGCTTCGCGAGCCAGCCTTGAGTCTGCAGCAAGGTCGGATACGGACGCATCGGGTTCTGGCGCATCACACCGGGGCATGAATGCAGCGCGTGGAGTTGCGCGGCGTCGTCCGGATGCAGCGGCCTGATGCTCATCTCGACCGGTTCGGCCCCGAACCGTGTCGTGCTCTCAAATATTGTCGTTGGTTCTGTCATTGTTATGGCCTTCAATCTGTCATCGGAAACTCACTCACAGCGTCAGTTCAAACGAGCGTGCCAGCAAGCCGGGCAGTTTCCAGCCGCCGGTCTGCCGCTCGCCCTCCGTTCCATCGTTCAGCAGCAGTTCCGGCTGGGCGTCGAGACGTTCGAGTTCGCTCGACAGCAAACGGTACAGGCTGTCGTCGAAACGCATCGCGTCGACCGGCGCGACGATCTGGCCGCGCTCGACCCAGAACGTCGCGAAACGCGTCATGCCGGTCAACCGGCAATTCATCCGGTCAGAAAAATTCACGTACCAGAGATTGCCAACATACAGGCCAGTATCGATTGCGGCAAGGATATCGGCGGCGTCGAGATCGCCGCCCGCCATCGCCAGCGACTCGGGCGTTTCGCTGGCGAGCGCGCCGTTCGGCGTCAAACCGTATTCGCGCGCGCTACGGGCGTTGGTCAGTTGCCCAGCGTTGCGGCCGTCGTGAATCAACGGCACGCTGTCGCGCTGATAACCGTCTTCGTTGAAGCGCGGCGTGATATTCAGGCTCAGGTCTTCGGTCATCGACACGCGCGGATCGAGCGCGACCTCGCCGCTGTGCAGCCGGTAAAGCGGGCTGCGCGCGGTGGCGTTCGCGCGCGCGGAAAACCCGCCCCACGACGCCGCGCCGACCAGTTCCTGCATCGCCGACGGCGCCAAATACGTGCGATAGCGCCCCGGCGACAACGCGCGCGGCGTGTGTCCAAGCACCGGCAAACGTGCGGCGGCCTGTTCTACCTTCGCGGCGAACACGCTGTCGTCCCAGTGGTCGCTGGTGTACGCGCTTTTGATCGCACGGCCGCTCGGGTCGTACAACGACCAGCTAAAGCTGAAGTTGCTGACTTCGTACCAGCCGCGACTGCCGCGCGACGACGAGAAGCCGCGCACCATCGAGCCACCTGCATAGAAGCCGACGAAATCGAGTCCGCGCGCGCTTTCGGTGACGATCCGCAACAGTGCGTCGGGCGCGGGCAGCTTGCCGCTGCGGCGCGTCGATTGGGTCCATTGGGTGGCGTCGTACAACAGATGCGGGTCGTCGGGCGCATCGCGCAAGCCGTCGCGCAATGTATTCAGCGCATCGGCGATATCGCGCAGATCCGTCGCTGGATCGCCGCATACCGTGAAGCTCGAATACGCCTGCCT
Source organism: Paraburkholderia sp. RAU2J (assembly GCF_003634845.1). Classification (NCBI taxonomy): domain Bacteria; kingdom Pseudomonadati; phylum Pseudomonadota; class Betaproteobacteria; order Burkholderiales; family Burkholderiaceae; genus Paraburkholderia; species Paraburkholderia sp. RAU2J. The sequence continues at coordinate 778,535 of NZ_RBXG01000002.1, read as the reverse complement.
GGCGCCGTCGATCAGGCGGAGGGTCAGTTTGCCTTGCGACACCTGGCCGATCTGCCGAACCTTGCCACCGTTGAAGCGGATAAAGTCGGATTGCTCCGCCGACAGCCGCGTCAACGCCACTTCGTCGCCGCTCAGCAACGTGTCGATCGCGTCGGCGAGCAGCGCGAAATGCGCGTGCCAATCCGGCGACTGCGCGTTCGAGGCGAAATCGAAGCCGCTCGATGCATTGACCGCATTGGTTGTAGTCATCGCGCGCCTCCGAATACATCGACATGCCTGAACACGCACGGCGGCGACGCATGGCCGACGCGCACCAGCTGCACCGGTTCGCCTTTGCCGCACATCGACGTGCCAAACACTTCGCGCGTGCCGGCATTGCCGACCGCGCTCAGGCTGCGCCAGAAATTCGCGGATATGCCGCGATAATTCGGTTGCTTGACGATTTGCGTGAGCTTGCCGTTTTCGATCAACTGGCCGAACTCGCAGCCGAATTGAAACTTGTTGCGGTGATCGTCGATCGACCACGACGTATTGGTGCGCATCAGGATACCGTGTTCGATGCCGGAAATCATTTCGCCCAGCGTGCTGGTTCCCGGTTCGATATTCAGGTTCGCCATCCGGTCGATCGGCGCGCGATTCCAGCTCGACGCACGCGAATTCGCGACGCCCGCCATCTTTGCGCGCTGTTGCGATAGCGCGCCACCGAGCGGACGTTCGAGCACGCCATCGCGAATCAGATACTGTTTGCGCGCTTCAGTGCCGTCGTCGTCGAATGCGTACGACGCGGCTTCTTCGCGCAACGACGGATCGAATGTCACGTTGAGCAGTTCCGAGCCGTAACGGTAGGTGCCGAACATGTCCGGCTTCACGAAACTCCATCCGGCAAAGTTGCGTTCGTCGCCGAGAATCCGGTCGAGTTCGAGCGGATGCCCGATCGATTCGTGAATCTGCAACATCATCTGATCGGGCATCAGCAGCAGGTCGCGCGGACCAGCCGGACAGTTCGGCGCGGCCAGCAAGGTCAGCGCGTCGATGGCGAGCCGCACGCCTGCGCCGTCGAACGCGTAGCGGTCCAGCACTTCGACGCCGCCTTGCGCGAGCGTGCCGTAATTGCCGCCGAGCGTGCGCACCTGCGTGTCGCCGTTCGCGTGCGCCGCGACGCTCATTTCCGGCATCACGAGGCAAAAGCGCTGGTCGATTCGCGCGCCGTCGCTGGTCAGATAAACCTGTTCGGTGCGCGTGATCTGCACGGATGCCGTGCGCTCGACGATCCGGTCGTCGATTTTCGCGGCGGCGCATTCGTGCGCGAGACGCGCGAGCCATTCGCCGCGCGTCGGCAGCGGCTGGTCGGCATTGGGCGAGACATACGCGCCGCTCAGCGCTTCGCGCGACACCGTGCGATGGTCGATCAGCGATGCGCCGGCGCTCGCCAGCGCACGTTGCGTCGCGATATCAAGCGCAGCCTGCAAGCCCGCGATGGACAGATCCGTGGTTGCCGCATAGCCTGCGCCCGCGCCGGCCCACGCGCTCAGCATGGCGCCGCGTTCGCGCTGCGTGCGCAGCGGCTGCGCGACGTCGTTGCGCACTTCGTGGTCGTCGATCTGTTCATCGACAATCCGTAAGGACCAGAACGCCGCGTTGCTCTTCAACGCACGGGCGGCCTGCGCCCAGCGCGATTCGCTCATTGCAATACCTCGGGTTCGTCGTGCTCCGGCGCGATCATCGACGCGGCGAGCAACGACTGCGTATAAGGATGTGACGGCGCATGCAGCACGTCGAGCGTGTCTCCCGCCTCGACCACGCGGCCGTCCTTCATCACGATCACGCGATGCGCCATCGCACGCATCACCGCCAGATCATGGGTGATCAATAGATAGCTTAACCGGTACTTCTTCTGCAAGCCCGCCAACAACTTAAGCACCTGTTGCTGGATCGACACATCGAGCGCGCTGGTCGGCTCGTCGAGGACCAGCACTTCCGGTTCGACCGCCAACGCACGCGCGATCGCTATGCGCTGCCGCTGACCGCCGGAAAACTCGTGCGGATAGCGCAGCATCGATTCTTGCGGCATGCCCACTTCTTCGAGCATCGTCCCCACCCGCGCGCGGCGCGTGCGCGCATCGATGTCCGGCCGGTGCACCTCGATCCATTCCCCGACGATCTGCTCGACCGTCATACGCGGCGATAGCGACCCGAACGGGTCCTGAAACACCACCTGCATCCGCGAGTACAACGCGCGGCGCGAGTTCGCGCCCCGCAAAGCCGACAACGGCGCGCCGTCGACATGGATATGACCGGCGGCGGGCCGTTGCAGACCGAGCAGCGTCGCCGCCAGCGTCGATTTTCCGGAGCCCGATTCTCCGACCACGCCGAGCGTCTCACCGCGACGCAGCGTCAGATCGACGTCGTGCACCGCGCGAAACGTCGAACCGCTGAGCAGCGAGCGCCAGCCTTTCGCGGCCGTCCGGTAATCGACCGCGAGGCCTTGCACCTCGAGCACCCGACGCGCGTGCGGTTCGATCGGCTCGATCTCGCGATGCGGTTCGCTGTCGAGCAAGCGCTGCGTGTAAGGATGCTGCGGCGCTGCGAACAGCGCCTGGGTCGTATTGGTTTCGACCAGCACACCCTTTTCCATTACCGCCACGCGTTGGGCGAAGCGGCGCACGAGATTCAGGTCGTGCGTGATCAGCAGCACCGCCATGCCGCGATCGGCGGCTTCCTGTTCCTGCAACTCGATCAGCAGATCGACGATCTGCTGACGCACGGTGACGTCGAGCGCGGTAGTGGGTTCGTCGGCGAGCAGCAGGCGCGGACGGCACGCGAGCGCCATCGCGATCATCGCGCGCTGGCGTTGTCCGCCGGATAGTTGATGCGGGTAGCTGTCGATCCGCCTTTCCGGCTCGGGAATGCCGGTACGGCGCAGCAGTTCGATGCCGCGTGCGCGCGCCGCGTTCGACCGCAAACCTTCATGCAAACGCAGGCTTTCGGCGATCTGCTGACCGATCGTGAACAGCGGATTGAGCGCGGTCATCGGCTCCTGAAACACCATCGCGAGGTCGGCGCCGCGAATCCCGCGCATCTGCTGCTCGGTTTTTTGTAATAGATCGACGCCGTCGAGACGGATCTGGCCGCTGGTCTGCGCATGTTCGACGAGGCGCAGGATCGACAGCGCCGTGACGCTCTTGCCCGAACCGGATTCGCCGACCAGCGCAACCCGCTCGCCGCGCCCGATCGTCAGATTCAGTTCGCGAACCGCGATCTTGTCGCCGAAACGGATCGAGAACGTGTCGATTTCCAGCAAAGGCTTGTGCAACGTTGCGTCGCTCATCACTTCCTCCCGCCGAACGCCGAGCCGCGTGAACGGGCGTCGAGCGCATTGCGCAACGCGTCGCCCATGAACGTCAGCAGCAACAATGTGATCACCAGCGCGGCAAACGCAGATGCCGAAATCCACCATGCGTCGAGGTTGTTCTTGCCTTCCTGAAGCAGTTCGCCCAGGCTCGGCGTGGGCGGTGCGACACCCAGCCCCAGAAAGTCCAGACTTGTCAGCGACAGAATCGCGGCGCTCATCCGGAACGGCAGGAAGGTGATAACCGGCGTCATGCTGTTCGGCAGCAGATGACGCCAGATGATCTGCCAGTTGCTCAAACCCATCGTGCGCGCGGCGCGAACGTAATCGAGCGAACGGTTGCGCAGGAATTCGGCGCGCACATAGTCGGACAACACCAGCCAGCCGAACATCGACAGCAGGATAAACAGCAGCCACAAACTCGGCTCGAAGATCGACGCGAAGATGATCAGCAGATACAGGTCCGGCATCGAACTCCATACTTCGATCAGGCGCTGCCCGATCAGGTCGGTGCGGCCGCCGTAAAAGCCTTGCAACGCACCCGCCAGCACGCCCAGCACGATACCCGACACCGTCAGCGCAAGCGCCATCAACACCGACAGCCTGAAGCCGTACAGCAATCGCGACAGCACGTCGCGGCCGTATTGATCGGTGCCGAGCCAGTTGGTCGCGGACGGCGACGCGGGAAACGGCCGCGTCGCGAAGTAATCGATCGTGTCGTAGTGGTAGTGATTCGGCGGGTAGATCGCGAAGTTGCCTTTCTCCGTCAACTGCTTGCGGATAAACGGATCAAGATAGTTCGCGCGGGTCGGAAAATCGCCGCCGAACGTCGTTTCCGGATAGTCCTTCACGATCGGAAAATAGTCATGGCCGTCGTAACGGACCATCAGCGGCCGGTCATTCGCAAGCACTTCGCCGAGCAGGCTCAGCACGAACAGCGTTGCGAACACGATCAGGCTCCAGTAACCAAGCTTCTGCTGGCGGAAACGCTGCCATACGCGTCGCCCAGGCGACACGGACACCGGCAACGCGCCGGGCGGCAGATTATCGGTCCAGGCTGTTGAATTGGATGCGGGGGTCGACGAGGACATAGCAGACGTCAGCAATGAGTTTGGTCACGAGACCAATCAGCGTGAACAGGAACAGCGAACCCAGCACGACCGGATAGTCGCGGCGGATCACCGAGTCATAAGACAGTTGGCCCATGCCGTCGAGCGAAAACAGCGTTTCGATCAGCAGGTTACCGTTCAGGAAGGCGCCGATAAACGCGGCGGGCAACCCGGTCAGCAGCGGAATCGCGGCGTTGCGCAATACGTGCTTCCACAGCACGTCACGCTTCGGCGCGCCTTTCGCCCGCGCGGTCAGCACGTATTGACGACCAATCTCTTCGAGAAACGTATTCTTGGTCAGGATCGTGACGATCGCGAAGTTGCCAACCACCGACGCCGTCACCGGCAACACGATGTGCCACAGATAATCGAGCACCTTGCCGAACGCGCTGAGTTCGTCGAAGTTATCGGACGTGAGGCCGCGCATCGGGAAGACCTGCCAGAAGGTGCCGCCGCCAAACAGCATCAGCAGCAGCACGCCGAACACGAAGCCCGGAATCGCGTAGCCGGTCAGCACCATCACGCTGGTGGCGGTATCGAAGCGCGAGCCATTGCGCACCGCTTTCGCAATCCCGAGCGGCACCGACACGATGTAGGTCAGCACGACCGTCCATAACCCGAGCGTGATCGACACGGGCAGTTTCGAGCGGATCACCGCCCACACGCTCTGATGGTGATAGTAGGACTGGCCGAGATCGAAACTCGCGTAGTCCCTCAGCATCTTCAGATAGCGCGTCAGCGGCGGTTTGTCGAAGCCGAACTGCTTCTTGATCTGCTCGATCTGCTGCGGATCGACGCCCTGGCTGCCGTGATACGCGCTGCCGCCGCCTCCGCCTTCGCCGCCGCGCTGCTGGCCGTGACGCAACTGCGTCATCATCTGTTCGACCGGACCGCCCGGCACGAACTGCGTCACGAAGAAAGTCAGCGTGACGACGCCGATCAGCGTCGGGATCATCAGCAGCAGACGTTTGATGATGTAGATAAACATAAGCCCCTCACTTCGCCTCGGCGGTATTGGCCGCAGCGGACGGCGTCTTGCGATACCAGTAGCTGACGATCCAGTCCTCGCCCTGGAAACTGACCGGCGTCACCGACGGGTAGCCGAGGGTGCTTTTGTACGCGATCCGCGTATCCGGCGCGAAATATTCGGGCACCAGGTAATAGCCGTTGATCAGCACGCGGTCGAGCGCATGGGTCGCGGTTTCGAGTTCGTTCAGCGTGGTCGCGTGGGTCACCGCGCGCACCAGCGCATCGACCGCCGGCGACCTCACGCCCGGATAGTTCTCCGAGCCGACCTGGGACGCCGATGCGCTGCTGAAACGACGCTCCAGTTCTGAACCGGGAATCGTCACGCGCAGATAGACGAACGTCGTCATATCGAACTCGAAGTTGTCGATCCGCTTCTGATACAACGCACTATCTATCTCGCGCATATGCGCATCGATGCCGAGCAATTGCAGGTTGCGCATATACGGCAGCAGTACGCGATCCATGCCCGGCTGATCGTCGATGATTTCGATCGACATCGGGTTGCCGTGCGCGTCGCGCAACTGGCCGTCGCGCACTGTCCAACCCGCTTCGGCGAGCAGGCCGCGCGCTTCGCGCAGGTTCTCGCGCAACGAGTGCGGCGCGATCGTGTCGGCCTGCCTGACCATTGGACCGAACACGGCCGCCGGCAAACTCGCGCGATACGGGTCGAGCAGCGTGAGTTCGGCAGCGGTCGGCGCGCCTTGCGCGGCGAACGGGCTATCGTCGAAGTAGCTGTTGGTGCGCCGGTACTGGCCGTAGAAGGTCATCCGGTTCAGCCAGTCGTAGTCGAACGCGAGTGCAAGGGCATGCCGCACCCGCACATCCGAAAACATCGGCTTGCGCGTGTTGAACATCAGCCCCTGCATCTGCGCGCCGTGATCCGGAAACAGTTTGCGCTGCAACACGCCGTTCTCGAAGTTCTTGCCGATATAACGGCGCGCCCACTGCATCGAACTGTATTCGACCATCACGTCGGTATCGAGCGCTTTCAGCGACTCGAGCTGCGTGTAATGATCGTGATAGAGCTTGAACGCGACGCGCGCGAAATGGTACATGCCGCGCCGCGACGGCAAATTTGCGGCCCAGTAAGCCGGATTGCGACGGTAGACGATCTGCGTGTCGTTCTTGCGCTGCTCGATCAGATACGGGCCGCTCGACACCGGCGGCACGTTGGTCAACTGATCGAACGCGATGCGCGTGCCGTTGGCTTGCATCGCCCACTTGCGCGAGAAAACCGGCAGGTCGCCTGCGATCAACGGCGCGTCGCGTTCCACGTGCCTGAAGTCGAAGCGCACCCGCGACGGGTCGAGCACCGTGGCGCGGCTGATCACCGCGAACTGCGAGTTGAACAGCGGCGACGCCTGCGGGCTGGTCAGCGTATCGAACGAATACTTGACGTCGTCGGCGGTGATCGGATCGCCGTTCGAAAAGCGCGCTCGCGGGTCGATATGAAACACCGCTGATTTACCATCCGGCGCCACCTCGACGTCGTCGGCGATCAATGCGTATTCCGACGCGAGTTCGTCCCAGCTGCGCTGCATCAGCGTATCGAACATCAGATGCAGGATGTCCGGCGCCGGCGCACCACGCGTCAGGAACGGATTCAGCGAATCGTAGCTTTGCGCTTCGTCGTAGTTCTGGAAAACCAGTGTGCCGTCGCTCGGCGCATTCGGGTCCGCGTAGTCGAAATGCGTGAAGCCGGACGGATACTTCGGCGCGTCGTACTGCGCGATCGACGCCCTCGCGAACGCGGGCGCGGTCGTCAACGGCACGACCAGCAGCCCCGCGACGAGCGTCACCGCAACCCGCGTCGCGAACGCCGTAACGACGCGCGCGCGCGGGCCTCGAAACCTGTCGGTTGTCATCATGCGTGTCTGGACGCGCATCGGCTCGTAGCCGACGCACGATGCTTCGAAACCGCGCGGGCAGCGGCGGGTAGCCACCACTCGCGCGGTTCCGGGTTGAAGGCCGGATGGGTAAATTGCGAAGGCCGGAAGTTCGCGTCGAAGCTGAGCTTATTCGTCGTCGTTACTCGTCGTGGCTACTCGTCCTCGGACGGTGTGGTCTTGAACGAGAACTGAACTTCGCCGACATACGGCTCGGCATTCTTCTCGCACTTGTACGCCTTGCCTGCGGCAATCACGGCTTCGTTGAACACCGACGTCGGCGGCGTGACGCGCATGATCTTCACGTCGCTGACATTGCCGTCCGTACCGATCGTCAGATGCGCGATTACGTCCGCCGAAATACCTTCCGTCAATGCCTTGCGCGGAATCACCGGCTGCACCGACTGACAATGACCGCGACCGTCCACCACGCCATGCAGCGCGGGTGGCGCCGGCGACGCGGCCGGTGCCGGAGCAGGTGCCGGCGCAGGTGTCGGCGACGCGACCGTCGGAGCGTTCGGAGCCGGATTCGCCGTGGGCTGGATCACCGGCTGCGGCGTCGGTCGCGGCGGCGGCGGCGTCGGGGTCGGCTTCGGTATTTCGTGCTTCGGCTGCGCTTTTGGCGGCGCCGGCGGCGGCTCCAGCTTCTTCACCTCGGGCGGCGGAGGTGGCGGAGGCGGCGGCGCAATCTGCACGCGCATTTCCTTCGGCGGCGGAGGCGGCGGCGGCTGGAACTTCATGTGCGACACGCCCAGAATCACCAGCGCCTCGACCAGCACCGCAACGCCGATGGCCAGCTTCATGGGCATGCGACCGTGATGCGCCGGCGTCGTCGATGCCCAGAGTGCACCGTCCAGGCGGTTTTGCGGATCTTTCATGTCGATGGCCGGTGAACTCATGTCGTCGGGTTCGTGGCCAATGCAACCGAACTGATGCCCGCCGCGCGCACCAGGTCCATCACCTTGACGATATTCTTGTAGCTCGTGCCTTCGTCGCCGGCAATCGCGACATCTACTTTCTTCGAGTCGTGAACCAGACCTTGCAGACGCGCGGTCAGTTCGTCGGGCGTCACGGGCTTCGAATCCAGATAGATTTCGTCCGTCTTCGTCACGCCGATCGATACCTTGATGGTCTGCTGCAACTGTTCGGCGGTGCTCGATTGCGGCAGGTCGAGCTTGATGCCTGCGCCCTGGATCATCTTCAGCGTCGCGAGCATGAAGAACACCAGCAGGAACATCATGATGTCGATCATCGGGATGATCTCGATGCGCGCTTTCTCTTCACCGCCGAGGTAATGGCTGCGATGGTTTCGCATGGTCCGTCTCCTTGAGTGCGGGCGTCAGACTGCGAAGCGCGATACGAGCAGCGACTTGATGAGGTCGAACTGGTTGACTGTCATCCGGATACGCTTGTTGAAGTAGTTCAGGAAGATCACGCAGATGATCGCGATGGTCAGCCCGCACGCGGTGGCCGTCAGCGCGTGACCGATGCCGCCCGTCACACCGTTCGGGTTCGCGGTGCCGCTCGCGCCGAGCACGTTGAACGATTCGACCATGCCGATGATCGTGCCGAGCAGACCCAGCAACGGGCCGAGCGTCACGGCCGTGTCGAGAATCCAGAGGTTACGGTCGAGACGCGGCAACTGGAACATGATCGTTTCCTCGATCTCGCGTTCGACCACGGCTTCGCTCTTGCCCTTCACTTTCATCGCCGACTTGACGAGTTCGCCTTGCACGGTCTGCTTGTAGTGCTCGGCCACTTTGGCGGCATCGTCGGGATTGGCTGCATCGACGAGTTTCAGGTCATGTTCGAGGGTCCTGCCGGCACGCACGGCACGCGAGAAGAACATGAATCGTTCGATGATGATCGCGATGCCGAGCAGGAAGATGAACGCGAGGAGAGGGATCAGACCCATCGACTGGATCGAGTAGTTAATGAGGGTATTCAGCACTGCGGACTCCGGTTAGTACAGGCTCAAGCGGCCGTTGAATAACGGTAGGTTTCGAGATGCCGGCTGCCTTGTGAGTCGCCGGCTAAAGGCGCGCCACTTATGCAAAGCCCGTACCAGGTCAGGCGACGGGTTTCTCCGTGACGAACGTCGCCAGTCCTTACACGGGACGCTTTGCCTTTTATTTCATGAACTTACCGAGCGCAACAAAGATCTCGCATGCCCGCGGCTTGCGTGGCGCTCGCGCACGCATATAGCAAAACAAATTGATTTTTGTAATTAGAGTAAGTCCGCTTTCCAAGACTTATTCTGCCAAAGCCTTTAATCCTTTATTGCAGAAATGGTGCGAAAAGTCGCACTTGAAGCGTTTTGGTGCAATCTTGGAATAGCTCTAGACAATTTCATTACGTATGCCTTTCATATTACTTTCTGTTTAGTATGACAATAGGCACCAATTGAAGACCAGCTACCGCCCACAAATGCCTACACGCAGCGGGAAGCACCTTACCGAATCATTTTCTTACACTTATTACCGTTCATTTCAATGGCACGCTAATCGCCCCGAATTAGGGAATTTAATTCCCACGGGCCATTTTTTATTTAATGCACCAATTCTGTAATTAAGCATTCGTGCGGTGCGTAAACCGCACCAAATCGTAATAAAAATAGGCCGTCTAACTTTATTTTTTCTAATGGAAACTTTCCTACGTTCTGTTACGCGCGAGAAATGCTTTATTTCCAGCACCAGCCGCGCGACACAATTTTTCGTAAGTCTGAATTCCTAATCAAATCAATCGCTTCGATGCATTTGCGGAGGCCGCTCAAGGCCTTTCCGACGGTCCGCGACTTCACACATGGCATATCTCGTGCTCTTGCTGCGCTCGCTTCAAGACCAAGGCGCGCGTCCGACACGATCGGCGACGCACCCTGGACGGGATGTGCGGGACGGCGCGGGGATGCGCCGGACAGCGAAGAACTCGCTGACGTCAACGCACTGCAGCGCATGCGCAACTCGCGCCTGCGTTTGCGTGATCGTTCAACGGAAGTGGCCTCAACAACAAGAAGGAGCGGAAGTGAAACAAAAGCGATTGGCCTCAGCCATCAAAAGAATCATCGGAGCCGAGCTGGTGTTGACAGCGGCGTTCGTCCCGCTGGCGCACGCACAAAGCCAACCTGATACAGCGGCCGTTCCGACGGCCGCAAGCACGCCAGCGGCGACTGCCCCCGCCGTCAGCAAGCTCGAAAAAGTAGAAGTCACCGGTTCGCTGATCCGCACATCGGATAAGACCGGCAACGTCGAAGTCCAGACCGTTACAGCAAAGGAAATCCAGCAAAGCGGCTACACGACCGTGGCCGACTTCCTGCGCGGCATGTCTGCCAACTCCGCGTCCAGTTGGGGTTCCACCACGATGAACGGCACGGCGCCGGGCGGCTCGGGGATCGCATTGCGCGGTCTGTCCGAGAAGTACACGCTGGTGCTGGTCGACGGCCAACGCGTCGCGAACTACGCACAGGCGGTGAACTTCACCGACACGTTCTTCGACGTCAACACGATCCCGCTGAACATCGTCGATCACATCGAAATCGTGAAGACGGGCGCCGTGTCCGCATACGGTTCCGACGCGATCGCCGGCGTGGTCAACATCATCACGAAGAAGAACTTCCAGGGTCTTCAGATCGACGGGCAGCTCGGCAAGGCACAGCATCCGGGTAACGCTCAGGGCAACTTCAGCGTGCTCGGCGGCTTCGGCGACCTGAACTCGGATCGTTTCAACGTGACGGCAGCCGCCAGCTACTATCGCGATTCCGGTTCGACGCTCGATCAGCGCGACATGACCAAAAACGAAGACTTCAGCCAGTTCCCAGGTGGGTCGGCGGGTCCTCTGGGCCCGAACCAGCAGTCATTCTGGCAACTGCCGGACGGCTCGACCGCCGCGTTGAGCCCATGCCCTCCGGGCAGCACTAACGCGGCGGGCGCATCGTGCGTGTACAAGAACGCGAACACGTACTCGCTGATTCCGCAGACGACGCGTATGAACGCGAAGGTGCGTGGCACCTTCAAGATCAACGACGACATGCAGGCTTACGCCGACTTGTGGGCGAGCCGCAACGAGACGGTCCAGTACTTCGGCAGCCCGGCCATCAGCAGCACGTCGAACGTGTTCAATCCGGCCACCGGCTCGGTGTCGCAACTCAACCGCACGGTGTCGGCGCTGAATCCGTACAACCCGTACGGCGTCGATACGCCGATCAACCTGACCTTCCCGGGCGTTGCCGCGCGGGAAGACACGGTGTCGACGTTCTGGAAGGCGTCGACGGGCGTGAAAGGGTCATTCACCACGCCAAAGGCAGGCGACTGGGACTGGTCGGTGGACTATGGTCATTCGCAGAGCACGGTCGACACGACGTACTCGAACATGATCAACACGGCCGCGCTTGAAAACATCCTCGGCCCGAACGGCGGCTACAACTTCGCGGACCCGGCATCGACGCCGAACGGTCTGAACGGCCTGTTCCAGAACGACTACCAGCAGGCGATCTCGAAGCTCGACAGCGTGACGGCGAAGACCTCGACCGGCAATCTGTTCAAGCTGCCGGCTGGCCCGGTCGGCATCGGTTTCGGTACGGAATTCCGTCACGAAAGCTCGCTGATCAACCCGCGCACGTACTCGTCGCAAGGGATCGTCGTGCCGGCGAACGTTCAGTCCGTCGACGGTGAACGCAACATCGCGGCCGTGTATTACCAGATCGATATTCCGATCATCCACAACCTGACGTTCACGCAAGCGGGCCGCTATGACCACTATAGCGACTTCGGCGGCGCGTTCTCGCCGAACTTCGCACTGCGCTTCCAACCGGTCCAGATGCTGACGACGTACGCGTCGTACAGCCGTGGTTTCCGCGCGCCGACGCTGGTCGAAAACTCGCAGGCAACCTACCTGGCTCACCAGAACCTCGTCGACCCGAACGACCCGAGCGGCGTGCCGACCAAGCACTTCACGACGGAACAGATCAACGGCAATCCGAACCTCCAACCGGAGCACACCAAGAACTACAACATCGGCTTCGAACTGTCGCCGGATGCGTCGACCGATATCGGTGCAGCGTTCTACAAGATTCATATCGACGGCGTGATCGGTACCGACGATCCGAATGCCGTGCTGGATGCCAACGACCCGTCGAGGGTCGTGCGCAATCCTGACGGCACGGTCCGCTACATCTCGCAACAGTTCGTCAACCTCGGCTCGCTGGATACCGACGGCTTCGACATGAATTTCCGCAAGTCGGTCGGCACGAAGTACGGCACGTTCACGCTGTCGGGCGACTGGGCGTACGTGTGGCACTTCAAGCTGAACAGCCCGGGCTCTGCAACGCAGGACTTCGCTGGTAACAACCTCGCGCTGCTGCAACCGTTCGGTGCGTCGAATCCCCGCTGGAAGGGCAACACGAGCCTGACGTGGGATTACCGCAAGATGACCACGACGCTGAGCTGGCAGTACACGGGTCCGTACACCAACGCAGTGGCAGCCGAGTTCGGCGACGGTGGCACGGGTTCGGTGGCGTCGTATAGCCAGTTCAACCTGATGATGACGTATCGCGGCTTCAAGAACTGGACGATCTATGGTGGCATCCAGAACATCTTCGACAGGACGCCGCCGTTCGACGTGGAGTGGCAAGCAACGCCGGACATCACCGGCTACGACCAGTCGCTGTACACGAATCTGGGCCGCTTCTTCCAGATCGGTGCGACCTACCGCTTCTGATCGTCGCAGCGGGCTTTATCGCAGGACCGTAGGTCTCCTCTTGCCTCTTCTTCGTTGTTGAAGAGGATTGGCGGCGGTGCCTCGTGCACCGCCGGCTTTTTTGCTTTACGGATACCACTTGAAATACGCAATGAAACCGATTCACGCTACCCGGACGGCGTTGGCCGCGTTCGCGCTCGCCCTTCTTCCCCCCGCCCACGCCGTGACGGTCCCGCCCGGCGTCACGCTCGCAGCCACTCAGGAACTCACGCGACAAACACCCGTCGAGGCAGAATCGATCGACCCCGCGCATATCGAATCCTGGGCCGCTAATACCATCGGCCTCGACCTGTTCGAAGGCTTGACGCGAATCGCCGCCGACGGTGCGGTCGTGCCGGGCGTCGCGCAATCGTGGAGCCGCAGCGCACCCGACACATGGATCTTCAAGCTGCGCCACAACGCGCGCTGGAGTAACGGCGAGCCGGTCACGGCCGCCGATTTCGTCTATTCATGGCAACGCGTGGTCGATCCGAAGACCGGCTCGAAATACACGATCCTGGTCGAGTTCGTGAAGAACGCGAAGGCGATTCTGGCGGGCAAGGCGCCGCTCTCCAGTCTCGGCGTGCGCGCGGTCGATCCGTACACGGTAGAGGTCAAGACCGAAGACCCGACCGCGTTCTTTCCGCAACTGACCGCAATGTCGACGATGGCGCCGGTGAACCGCGCCACGGTCGCGAAGTACGGCGACGAATGGACCCGTCCCGGCCACATGGTCAGCGACGGTGCGTATGCGTTGAGCGACTGGCAACCGGGCAACCGTCTCGTGATGGTGAAGAACGACAAGTACTGGGATGCGAGCAAGGTCGCGATCACGAAAGTCACCTATCTGCCGATCGAAAGCGACGAAACGGCAATGCGGATGTATCAGGCCGGCCAGTTCGATTACACGTATACGATTCCGTCCGGCATCTATAACCAGGTCAGCAAGCAGTTCGGTTCCGAGCTGAAGACCGGGATGTTTATCGCCACCTACTACTACTCGCTGAACAACGCCGACCCGGCCTTCAGGGACAAGCGCGTGCGCGAGGCGCTATCGATGGTGATCGACCGCAACCTGCTGACGTCTAAACTGACCGCAAGCGGCGAGTTGCCGCTGTACGGCCTGATGGCGAAAGGCACGCAAGGCGCGGCGCAATTCCAGCCCGACTGGGCCGCGTGGCCGATGGCGAAGCGCATTGAAACCGCGCGAGACCTGTTGAAACAGGCGGGCTATTCCGACGCAAAACCGTTGACGTTCACGCTGACATACAACACCAACGACCTGCACAAGAAGGTCGCGCTATTCACGACGTCGGAATGGCGCACCAAGCTCGGCGTCAACGTGAAGCTCGAAAACGTCGAGAACCGCGTGCTGCTGAAAATGCGCCACGACGGCAAGGTGCAGGCGTCGCGCGACGGCTGGTTCGTCGACTACAACGACGCGATGTCGTTCTTCGACCTGATCCGCTGCAACAGCGTGCAGAACGACCAGCACTACTGCAATCCGAAGGTCGATGCGTTGATCGACCAGGCGAACCAGCAGATGGATGAAGCGAAGCGCACCGCGATGCTAACGCAGGCGCACGACGTCGCGATGAACGACTATCCGCTGATTCCGATGTTCCAGTACTCGGCGGTGCGGCTCGTGAAATCGTATGTGGGCGGCTATTCGCCGACCAACTACGTCGATCAGCGGCAGTCGCAGGACATGTACATCATCAAGCACTGAGCGCAAGGAGCCTTGCCATGCTGGCTTATACATTGCGCCGCGCGTTATGGGCGATCCCGACGATTCTCGCCGTGATCACCGCGTGCTACCTGCTGCTGCACCTAACGCCCGGCGGCCCGTTCGATTCGGAGAAGCATCTGTCGGCGGCCGTGCTTGCCAATCTCGACGCGAAATACCACATCGATCAGCCGCTGTGGAAGCAGTATTTGCTGTACATCGACTCGCTGCTGCACGGCGACCTCGGCGCGTCGTTCCGTTACACGGACTGGTCGGTCAGCGAACTGGTGTGGAAAGCCCTACCGGTCAGCCTCGGCGTCGGCGGCATTTCGGTGCCGATCGCGCTGTTGATCGGTGTGGCGCTCGGCACGGTTGCGGCGGTGCGCCGCAATGGCGTGATCGACTACGGCGTGATGTTGCTCGGCAATCTCGGCGGTGTGGTGCCGCCATTCATCCTCGGCCCCGTGCTGGTGTGGGTCTTCGCGATCCTGATCAAGCGCGGCGAGCATGGTCTGCTGCCCGCCGGCGGGTGGGGTGATGGCGACTGGCACTACCGCGTATTGCCGATCGTACTGCTCGTGATTATCAACGTATCGACGATCGCGCGCGTGATGCGCGGCAGCATGATCGAAGTGCTGTCCGGCAATTTCATCCGGACCGCGCGCGCGAAAGGTCTGGCCGGCCGCACCATCGTCTTGCGTCATGCACTAAAGCCGGCGCTGATGCCGGTCGTATCGCTACTCGGCTCGCTGTGCATTTCGTCGATCACCGCCGCGGTCGTCACCGAATCCGTATTCGCGCTGCCCGGTCTCGGGCAACTGGTCGTGAACGGCGCGATCAATCGCGACTACACGCTGGTGCTCGGTCTGGTCGCATTGATCACGGCAGTCGCGGTCCTGTTCAATCTGCTGGTCGATCTTGCTTACGCATGGCTCGATCCGCGCATCCGGTACTGACATGAAGATTCGTCTATTCAACGTGGCCGCGCGTGCGTTCGTCGCGCCCCCGGCCGATGCGGCGTCCGCAGGCGGCTGCCTGCCCGGCGGCATCGTCACGAAGGCTTCGCGCGGACCGTTCGCGATTGCCGGCATGCGCTTTTTGCGTAATCGCGCGGCATTTGCGAGTCTCGTGATCCTGCTGCTGATCGTCGTCGCATGCTTTGCGGGGCCGCTGTTTCTGCCCAACAATCCGGTCGACAGCGACTGGGGATCGATCAGTCTGCCGCCGTCGTGGCTCGGCATGCATCTGTTCGGTACCGACGAACTCGGTCGCGACCTGCTCGCGCGCACGCTGGTGGGCGGGCGCGTATCGCTCGAAGTCGGGTTGCTCGGCACGCTGGTGTCCGGACTGATCGGCGTCGCGTGGGGCGCGACAGCCGGCTTCATGGGCGGACGCGTCGATGCCGTTATGATGCGCGTCGTCGACGTGATGTACGCGATTCCGTACATGCTGATCGCGATCATGATGATGACGCTGTTCGGCCGCGCATTCTATCTGGTCGTGCTGACCATCAGCGCGTTTTCGTGGCTCGATATGGCGCGCGTGGTGCGCGGTCAGACGCTGTCGCTGCGTTCGCGCGAATTCGTCGACGCGGCGCGTGCGACTGGCGTCAGCACCCGCGCCATCATCGCGCGGCATATCGTGCCGAACCTGATCGGCGTGGTGGTCGTGTATGCCACGGTCACAGTGCCGTCGATCGTGCTGACGGAATCGGTGCTGTCGTTTCTCGGACTCGGCGTCCAGGAGCCGATGACGAGTTGGGGCGTGCTGATCGAAGACGGTGCCCAAAAACTCGAATCGATGCCGTGGCTGCTGCTCTGCCCTGCCGTCATGCTGTGCGTGACGCTTTATTGCGTGAACTTCGTCGGCGACGGTTTGCGCGACGCTCTCGACCCCAAGGATCATTGACATGGCGCTACTCGAAGTGAAGGACCTGAGTGTGCGCTTCACGCGCCGCGAAGGACCGCCGGTCGATGCGGTCCAACGCGTGTCGTTTTCGCTCGACGCGGGCAGCACCCTGGGTATCGTCGGCGAATCGGGGTCGGGCAAGAGTCAGACCGTGATGGCGCTGCTCGGTTTGCTGTCGTCGAACGGCAGCGTGTCGGGCACCGCACTGTATCGTGGCGAAGACGGCGGCGATCTGCTGACGATGAACAACGCAGCGCTGAACAGGGTTCGCGGCAACCGGATCGGCATGGTGTTTCAAGACCCGATGACGGCGCTCAATCCGTTTTTGACCATTGAACGGCAGATGACGGAATCGCTGCAATTGCACAGGAAGCTGTCGCGTCGCGAAGCGCGTCGGCGTGCCATCGAGGTGCTCGACACGGTGCGGATTCCCGATGCCGCACGCCGCATCGGCATGTATCCGCATGAGTTTTCCGGTGGTATGCGGCAGCGCGTGATGATTGCGATGGCGTTGCTGTCCGAACCGGAAATTTTGATTGCCGACGAACCGACTACCGCGCTCGACGTCACCGTTCAGGCGCAAATCATCGAATTGCTGCGCGAACTGAATCGCGAGCGCGGCACGGCAATCGTCCTCATCACGCACGACATGGGCGTGGTCGCCGGTTTGTGCGATACCGTGATGGTGATGTATGCAGGGCGTACGGTCGAGCAGGCAGACGCGCGCGCGCTGTTCGCCGCGCCGACCCATCCGTACACGATCGGCCTGTTGAACGCGCTGCCGCGCATCACCGACGACGACGACCGCCCGTTGCAAACCATTCCGGGCAATCCGCCTTTGCCGGGGCAAATCGGCGCGGGTTGCGCGTTCGCACCGCGTTGTTCGTTTGCAGACGATACTTGCCGCACCACAGTGCCGTCGCTCGATGCGCGTAGCGATCTGGCGGGTGCATTGCGCGCGTGCCACCGTCCGGTTCTGGCCATTCTGGAGGCCGTTCGATGAGCCAGCATTTCGCTTGCAACAGTACCGAACCGCTGCTGTCGGTGAACGAACTGAAAGTCCATTTCAGCGTGCCGCGCGGCAAATTACCGTGGTCTGGCAAGGCCACCCTGCGCGCTGTCGACGGCGTGTCGTTCGATGTACGGCGCGGCGAAACCGTCGGGCTGGTGGGTGAATCCGGCTGCGGCAAGTCCACGCTCGCGCGCGCGATCGTCGGTCTTGCGCCTGCGTCGGGCGGCAGCGTCAAGCTTCATGGCGTCGAAACCTTGCAAGGCGCGAAGCGCGATCTCGGCATCTTACGGCGCGACGTGCAGATGATCTTTCAGGATCCGCTGGCGTCCCTCGATCCGCGCATGACGATCGAGCAGATCGTCGCGGAGCCGTTGATCACGCATCGGCCCGATGTCGCGCGCGCCGATGTGCGCGCTCGCGTGCTGACCATCCTCGAACGCGTCGGCCTGAATGCGCAGCATCTGCGGCGCTATCCGCATGAGTTTTCGGGCGGGCAATGTCAGCGCGTCGGAATTGCACGGGCATTGATCAGCGAGCCGCAACTCGTGATCTGCGATGAACCGGTGTCCGCGCTCGACGTGTCGATCCAAGCGCAAATCGTTAATCTATTGCGCGATTTGCAACGCGAACTGTCGTTGTCGCTGCTGTTCGTCGCACACGATCTGGCCGTGGTGAAAGCAATCAGCCATCGCGTGATGGTGATGTATATGGGGCGCGTGATAGAGTTCGGCGAAAAACGCGCGCTGTACGCGGCACCTGCGCATCCCTATACCCGTGCATTGCTGTCGGCCGTACCGGTTCCCGACCCGACCGTCGAGCGCGCGCGACGGCATCTGCTGCTTCAAGGCGAGATTCCGTCGCCGTTGCAACCGCCGTCGGGATGCGCGTTCCGCACGCGCTGCCCCGCCGCGATCGACGCATGCGGTGATGCGCAACCGCAAGCGGTTTCCCAGCAAGGTGACGCACGGCGGGTTGCGTGCATTCGGGTGCCCGTTCCTACCGAATAGCGCCTGTTTCATGGACCCTCCTGCTTGCAGGGGTCGGGGCTGGCGAGGTGCGTCCGCCGCCACGCCGACCCTGACAGTGCCATTGAGCTCCTGCGCGCAATGGTGGCTGCTTTCCGAAAACCCGCTGCACGCCTCCTGAGGCACCCCGCTCACGCTGCATCCGCCAGCATCGTCCGGCGACAGCCCGACCCAGAACACCGGCACGCGTACTGCGCCCGAACGTCTTCATCGAGCGCATCGTTCTAACAGGGATCCCAATGTAAGAGGATCGCGAAAGCCGACCCACGCGCACCTCGAAGTCTCAGCTTGGCGTAGCCAGTCCTGGCGAAGTTTTGCTCCGATTCCAGGTGATAACCCGCGAAGAATGCGCTTCGATTGGAGCGGTCTGCAAACGAAACGTGCTGATCGACGACTGCAGTAGTGTCGCCTGTTCGGTCAATGTTTGTGCTACCGCAGCAGCCTGTTCGACAAGCGCGGCGTTCTGTTGGGTGGTGCTATCCATCTGTGTGACTGCATTGTTCACCTGGTTGATACCCGCACTCTGCTCTGCCGCGGCGGAAGCTATCTCACTCGCAACACCAGAGATTCTCGAAATCGCTTCCTGCGCCGCGCGAATCTTCACGCCTGTGCTA
Organism: Paraburkholderia sp. RAU2J; assembly: GCF_003634845.1. NCBI lineage: Bacteria > Pseudomonadati > Pseudomonadota > Betaproteobacteria > Burkholderiales > Burkholderiaceae > Paraburkholderia > Paraburkholderia sp. RAU2J. Next base: position 759,147 of record NZ_RBXG01000002.1, on the reverse strand, counting down.
TCAACGAGATCTGCACCGCTATGAATTCCCTCCACCGTACGGTTGATCAGCGCCCGGATCTCTTTGGCTGCGGAGGCGCTGCGCTGAGCAAGTAATCGAACTTCACCTGCAACAACGGCGAAACCACGTCCCTCTGCGCCTGCCCGGGCGGCTTCTACCGCAGCATTCAGGGCGAGAATATTAGTCTGGAATGCAATTCCTTCGATCACCGAGATGATCTCCACCATCCGCTGTGATTCCTTCGACACCTCATGCATCGTCGACACCGCGTCGCCAGCCATCGAACCACCCTGATTGACGATCTCCTCTGCGTCAGCCATCAGTTGACTCGCCATTTGTGCGTTCTCGGCCGTCTGCCTGACCATCGCGGTCATCTGTTCCATGCTCGCAGCCGTTTCCTCGAGAGACGCCGCCTGATTTTCTGTGCGCGCGGACAGATCCGCGTTGCCGGCGGCGATTTCGTTTGCACCCGTCGCCACTTTGTCCGCGGCGCCCTTGATCCCCGCAATCGTGCGGGCGAGCGCATCGCGCATGCCTTGCATGGTGTGTAAAAGACTGGAACTGTCGCCCTGACGGGTCCTGATTACGATGTCGAGGTTACCCGCAGCAATATCGTCCGCCACTTGAGCCGCGTAAGCAGGATCTCCACCAATCGCGCGCTGGATACTGCGGTTAGTAAAGAAGCAGAACGTCGAAAGTAGCACCGCGAGTGCCCCGAAAATTCCCCCGACGAGATACAAGGACTTCCTGAACGCCGAATTGATATCGTCCACATAGGCACCCGTCGCGATAATCCAGTCCCACGGGGCGTACCGCACTACATAGCCAATCTTGCCGACAGCGGCGGCGGACGGGTCGTGCGGATGCGGAAACACGTACTCGACAAAGCCGCCCTCTGGACTCTGCGCCTTCGATGCAAACTCCACGTAATGATGCCGGCCGTCGACATCGGTCGTGCCGCTGAGATCCTTACCATCTAGTGCAGGTTTCATCGCGTGCATGATCATGCGCGGCTTGGAATCGATCACGAGAAAATAGCCGTCCTCTCCATAGCGTATATGTTGTAGCCGTTCAAGCGCCTGCCGGCGCGCGTCCGCTTCGCTGAGGGCGCCGCTTTTCGCAAGCAGGGCGTACTCTGTCACGATGCTGAGCCCTACGTGCGCAACATTCACCAGATCGTTTTTGCGTTCTTCGATGCGGGTCTGCCGGGACAACCAGGCCGCTGAGACAGACACGACGAGAAGTGCTATCAGACTGACGACCAGAGGCAGCCAGAGCTTTTGCGAGAAACTGAATCGGTACATGCGCACTCCCCATCCATATCGTATCTTGATGATCGCCACTGTTGCTGTCGTGGACCGAGATCGGTGCAAAACGCGATTACCCAGTCCGTTTATCGACCGCCACGGCACCGATATTTCTAGAGACAAACCCTCGTTGAGCGAATAGCCGGCTCTACAGCGCGCCTTCGCTGCGAGTGGGCGAACCCTGGCCGTCCTCGGCTGCGTCGCGCAACGGCGCGGGAAATTTGGTTCTATGGGCGCGGTAAAGTGTGGAGGAACTTGATTTCCTTCCACAAATTTAACCAAATAACTTCCACCTTGAGCAAATTTTGAGGCCAAAACACGCTCAACGCCTCTGTCTTCTACCCAAATAACTTCCGACGTCAACAAGATTCCACCATAAATCTTCCAACGTTGGAGACTGTGGTCGAACGACGTTGCGATCCAAGCCGCGAGGCCTTGCCAACACCCTCCGACGATGTACGTGCGCGTATTTCGCAGAAGGCGGCCCCGCGTTTCGCGTGAAGGCGGACAGGTATTTCGCGCGAAGCTGGACAGTCGGAGCGCAGCGACGCAGGGGTTTTCTGCTTTTACGCTGGCGCAGGAGCGCGATCTTCTCGTACAGGCGCACGGTCTTCACATCGAAACCAGTCGGACTGGTCCGGTCTGCAGTTTCAATCATGTCGAGGTATCGCTGGACGCTTTCCTCGATCTGCTGCTGGCGTTTGTCGATTTTGCCCGCAGTGAAGTTTCTGTCGCGGCTGTTCACAGCCTTGAATTTGCTGCCGTCGATGGCAACCATGTCGCCGGATAGCAGCTTCAGTCCTCGACACAGCTCGACGAAGCGACGGCATACGTTGCGAATGGCCGGGCCATTATCGCGGCGAAAGTCGACGATCGTCTTGAAGTCTGGCGCCAGACGTCCTGCCAGCCACATCAGCTCGACATTGCGCTGGCATTCGCGCTCAAGACGCCGGCTTGAGGGTACCCGGTTCAGATACCCGTAGATATAGATCTTGAGCATCACGCCAGGGTGGTAGGACGGGCGCCCGGTGATTGCGGGCGTGGTGCCGTTGAAGCCGAGCGTCGTGAGGTCCAGTTCGTCCACGAACACGTCGACGATTCTGATCGGGTTGTCCTGGCCGATGTAGTCATCGACGCATTCGGGAAGTAGTGCGACCTGCTTGCGGTCATCGCCTTCAACGAATCGCTTCATGAGTCACCCGGTCTCAATGAGTTGATTCAGTTTAGACGATGAGTGCGTTTTCACACACCCTCGGCCGGCAATAGCGGGCTCTGCGAAAAGCTAGCGTCCACGTGGAGATTCGTATATCGAGCGCCGACCAGCACGTCTACCGGCGTCACCGGATTGTCGAGGACACGATAAGCGCCTGCGAGCTGAAATATGGCTTCCTTTACTTTGAATCTCACCGTACCCAAGGCTCCCCCAGCCAGCGGATCGGACGTCTTTGAAAGATCCACGTAAACCGAGTCGAATATAAGTGCCCAACGGCCTCGGCGAGCTTCAAATGCACCCATGACGCCAAAATCGAGGTTTTTCCACACGTCGGAAAAGCTCGCATCTATATTGGTTGTTGGTGTTCTCGCGCCGAGACGTCCCCACCCACTTAAACCGGCAGCCCACAGGTACGGAGTTGCCTCGAACTGCCAGGCATCCTCAGACGGCACAGCCTGCGCGAGTACCGGTGAAGTGGTAACGAATGAAGCGACCAACACTCCAAGTCTCGCGAGTTTCAAGGGGGCCTCCATCCCTTGTTCCCTTCCATGTCGGCCGAATTCGAAAGCCGCAAGGCAGCCAGCGGGCACGTTCCTGGCCCGATGGCGATCCAGGGATTTCGCGCACTGATGCGTCCGCGCCACGGGCGCAGCGGGAGTGGCACTTGTGTCACCCACCCGCGCATACGCGTGGCACGCAAACGCGCTGGGAACGGAGCTATCTGGCAGTTTTATAACTTTGACCCGTCCCACGTTTCTTTTCCCATGGTTGCGTCGGCCAGAACCGCCCCCCTCCGCGAATAGTCCGCACTTAGCTTTGGGCGCGCTAAATCAACCTCCGAAGTATCCGCGTTGGTCTCACCAGGAACTGTAGTCGTCGAGAATTAGGATGACCATGGGACTTTAGTCCAATGCCCGTCTCGTCCGGTCATCCTCGAATATTGTTCGCAAGAATCAGCAGAGTTAATTAAATATCTGCCGCGCACTGCGACGCACAAAGCACGACGACGTTGCCTCGAACGTCGTTCACGCCGGGTGCTCTGTGGCCGACAGTGTCCTCTCTGCCGCGGGAAACATCAGCTCCATCAACCGGCTCTGTTGGCGCCGGAGTCCATTGACGGATCAGCACCCGCGTCTTCCGCGCTCATATCGGCAACGCAGGTAAGCCAGCCTCCTGGTGATTCGAACTGTGTCAAGCGTGTTCAAACCCGTAGGACGGTGACAGGATGAAAGCGGCTGCCGAGCAAAAATGATAAATCGGAAGCGGCGATTGAGCGATCCTCTACCGGCGGCTAGTGGCCGACACCCGTCCGACGCGATCGGCCGCACCCGACCCAGAAGGGACAGTCGGATTTCTCGACAACGGTCATACATTCGGTCTTGTGTCGTCCCAGCGGACCTCCGGCGATCTGGGGCTGCCCGTGTTGTAGCGGGATGTGGTCCACCAGCATGCGGCCGCTCCAAGCGATAGCCCGATTGCAAAGAGCGTAGCCATGAGTACCCCTTGCCCTGGTGCCCACGCCGTACTCATCAACGCGCCAAAGGCAGCCACCGCGAATGCCGAGCCGCTCTGCCTGCTTGCATTGAGCACGCCAGCCGCCACCCCAGCACGGCCTGTGTCGACAGCAGTCATCACTGCGGCCGTGACGGCTGGCGTTATCACACCCGAGCCAAAGCCAACCGCCGTCAGATACAACGCCACACGCCAGTAGGATGTGTCACTCGACAAGCCGAGCAATCCTGCAAAACCGAGCGCGTAAAGCACGAAGCCCCCGACAACGACATGGCGGGTACCGTAAGCGCGGCAAAGTCGGCCGGCTGCAAAACTACCGCCCGCCACCAGCACCAGCACAGTTGCACCGGCCTTCAATCCACCATCGACGACGAGAGCTCGCCAAGCCGTTAGCCCTGCCGTTGTCAGCGTCGCTGCTTTGGCATGAGTGTAACCCGTCGGTGCGTGTGTGAAGGCGTGTACTGGTGCCACGACCGCTTCGCGTGCGTAACCGTCGATACCGTCGCCCGGCGGCGTCGCGAAATCGGCGATCTGCGGCTCGCCATCAAGCCACGTCGGAAAGAAAATCGACACGACATGGTCGCCGACTGAGAAAGCCTCTACGTCCGGCCCGACCGCCTCGACCACGCCTGCTCCGTCCGCCATGGGGATGCGTCCCGGAGAGGCTGGAAGCCGCCCCGTCACGACGCCCAGATCGTGATAATTGAGCGAGGTCGCATGCAGGTGGACCCGGATTTCTCCCGGGCCGGTATGTCGGGATCGGGCAAGTCGACCATCGTGAGGGCTTCGAGGCCGACCTGACCGTTGGAGCGGAACGCGCGCATGATTGGCAATCCTGATCAGGCGCGGGCAAGCGCCGCGGGCTGTGATTCGGCTGAGTCCAGGTTCTCAACGGGATCGCCCTGTTGTGCCAGGTGGATGCGGAGGCCCGTTTCTCCGGAACCGAGACCGGGCTTGAGCACCTGCTGTCCATCATAGTGTCCGCCATTCTGAGTGCGATACGGGATTGGCGTGTCGGTGAAGAGATTCTCCATCCGGACCTTGAAGGCTGCCGCGACTTCCACCCAGCGCTCTTCAGACAGGCGGTCGCTCTGATAGATGGGGAAGGGCGGCATAACATTCATGCCCGGATAGAAAAGCTGTCCATGCTGGACGGGCCACAAGATCTCGTCGAGTCGGCCATTGACACCGCGCTCGCTATAGTGCGGCTCGCGGCCGCCCATGCTGACGACAACCATCGCCCGGCGACCGGCTAGCGTTCCTTCACCATACCGATCGCCCCAGCGCTCACCACCCTGCAGGCCGACGCCGTAAGCGAAGCCATGTGCATAGACACGCTCGACCCACCCCTTCAGGATCGCCGGCGTGCTGAACCACCACATCGGGAAGGTGAGGATGACCGCGTCGGCCCACAGCAGCTTCTGCTGCTCAGCCACGACATCGGCGGGTTGGGTGCCCGTGGCGAAGGCGTTGCCCGATTCCGATGCATAGCGTAGCCGATCGGCGTTCTTACGCTGCGGGAAGTCGGCTGCATCGGCGACGGCCTTCCAGTGCATGGCGTAAAGGTCAGATACTTGAACCTGATGGCCCTGCGCGGTCAGCGTTTCGACCGCGAGGTTCTTCAAAGAGCCGGTCAGCGACTGGGCCTCTGGATGGGCGTGGACGATAAGAACATTGCTCATGCGGTGATCCTGAATAAGAAAGGGAAGAGGCAGCTTTCGACCGTTCTCCTCAAAGCTAGACAGCCCAAAGGACTTTCACCGTTCATCTCGTTGGTGGTGAAGCATGCAGCGTAAATGGTGATCAGGTATATTTGAAATGAATTTCATAGATACCTGGTATTGCCATGGATAATTTGCGTAGTCTCGACCTGAACCTTCTGCGCACGCTCAATGTATTGCTGGAGGAGCACCACGTAAGTCGGGCGGCCGAGCGCCTCAATCTGTCGCAGCCGTCTGTCAGCGTCCACCTATCGAAGCTCAGAAGAGTCTTTAAGGATCCTCTGCTTTTACCCGGGCCTCGCGGTATGCGACCAACGGCAAGAGCCGACTCGCTGCGGGAGTCGCTTTCCGTGGCCCTAGCTGCCCTGAACGAAGTCATGTCGCCGTTACAGCCGTTTGACCCATACACCGCAGCCCTAACTTGGAATATTGCAGCGACGGATTACAGTGAAACGACAGTACTGCTACCCACGCTTCCAAGGCTGCGTGAATATGCGCCGAATTCTCGCGTTAGCGTTACGCAGATCGCCCCCCGTCTCATCGCGAGACAATGCGAAAAAGGTGAAGTTGATCTAGCATTCCATACGGCGGACGAAGCACCTGACGGGTTGCGCCGAAAGACTTTGTTTCAGGAAAAGTATGTCTTGGTCGGACGGCCTGATCATCCGCGACTCAAACGAAGAATTACCGTGTCGCAGTTTTGCAAACTGGATCATGTAATCGTGTCACCGGATGGAGGGGGATTTGTCGGCGTCACTGATATGACTTTGGCGCAGATTGGTTTGAAGAGGCGAGTTGTACTTTCAGTACCTCATTTCACCTTCGTACAAGACGTTTTGTCGCGTACCGACTTGGTCGCGATGCTCCCATCGCGACTGCTTAAAGGCGAATCCAGATTGCAATCGATCGCGCCACCGGTCGAGGTTCCTGGGTACGAAATGGTAATGCTGTGGCACGAACGGTCACATCGCGACCTTTCGCATCAATGGTTACGGGAGCTTATCGGTTCAGGCATTAAGGGGGACAATTAGGAGGCGCGAAGATGTGACGACTTAGAAAGGGTTCCGTTGAAAAGTGGCCGTCCCGTGCGTCGCGTTGGCGAATTTAACTTATTAGCGTCACTCGGATGTTGAGGTTTTCTCTTTGCGTCGATCCGGCGCTCGCGTTATCGCCAGTTTTGTACCAGTGGCGTGCGGCGTCAGCCCTTGGAAATTGAATGATAAGCGCGCGCTCAAAGTTTTCGATCATGTCTGGATAGGCAGCACCGCCCCACATGACTATTTGTCCACCGTGACGCGCAATAGACCGTGTCGTTAATGCGCTGGAGACATCACTCTTTTCGTCCACATCTCTGATTTCGACAACTACACCAAATTTCATGCGTCTGACCGGACGCACCGACGGTCGGTCTCGCGCCCCAACCCCGCCAAATATGCTGTCCAGATCGGATTATTGCCATCGCATTTTCTATCGCCAACGAACCGTACGTAGAAATTCGTGAAGTCAAGAAGAGCCGCCTCCAAAGGGATGGCCCCTAACTCTGAGACCCTTTCGGCGAACTGAAGCCGAAGATCAAACAATTCTTTGGCGTAAAGCATTCCAATTGCATCCTGCGAGACGTTTTTTCCTGTTGCGAATCTAACGATTGTTGCCAATCCTCGTCTGGTTGTTGAATGTCCGAAAGTGGCCGCCCAGCGACTGCCAGCGTTGATTCCATTGGCGTCGCACGAGACGCGGGCTCGGGCACTCAAGGAGATTTCGATTCGACGCGCTGTTTGACTGCGGCATTCATCGCCTGAAAGTTTCGCCGGGTTTCCTCGATTACGTCTTTCGTCAACCGTCCAACAAGCAATCCAGAGAAAGACTCTGTCTGCTCAAGGCGGGTGCCGCCGGCTACGGCCGAGAGGTGAATGCAATGTGTACCGTCGAAGACGCCGCGAACCCATACACTGCCTCGCCAGCAAAGGTCTCGTTCCGGACGAACGAGCAGGACAGTCGGCTTGAACACCATCGAATCCGATCCAGTGCCTAGCACAATGCGGATTGTTGATCCTTCCTTGAAGTCGCCGTCAACCCGAGTAATGAAGGGATTCCAATCGGAATACGCGGCGCTATTCGATACGATCTTCCAGACATCAGCAGGCGGACGATAGATAAGAACCTCAGCATGCGCGCTGCTATTTTCGTGAAGGACAAAAAAAGGCTCCAATTGCGCCGACAACACTGATGATGATGCCTTTCAGTAGCAATCTCCGTAAGCCCATATTCGCCCCGTAATCCATTGCAATTGTTCTGCTGCAGCCTTGAATGCACAGACTGTCGACGATCCAGGCATCGATGTCGAACGTCTCAAATTGGCCGCTAGGCAGCACTGGCCTGAATAAGACGCAGTCCCCATCCCGCATTTAACGTGCCGTCTTCGCGTTGCATGGGCGCAAACGCCGCTAATAGTTCGCTCTTGAACTGCGCGCGCGCCGATTCGGACATCCTGTCGGCATCGTAAGTGTCGAGCATGTCCAACCATAACTGCTCCGGCGTAGGCATCCAGTCAATTTCGATGTCTTCAAACACGACATTAGCGAAACCATGCTGGAGTAGTTCACTCCAGCCGGCTTCACTGCGTGTCCGCGCATCACCGAGTGGTAAGTGTGTCAGGTTCGCCTTCGCAATCGGTCTGAATATGTCTAAAAAGACTTCACCGACTTCCCCGGTCAGAAAGGCCCGCCCGACGACAGCGGAAAAACTACCGCCTTTACGCAGTACTCGGCGAATTTCACGGATTACCTGCTCTATGTCGTCCATCAACATCAGAGCCATGTGCGACAGTACGTAGTCCACGGAACCGGTATCGAGCGACACCTCTTGTGCGCGCTCATTTATCAACCGTACATCCTGCGGCAATACCGCCCGAGCCGCACCCAACTCGCCATCGCTCATGTCGATGCCGATCAACTTCGTTCCTGCGTGGCCCCTGTCGTTCAGAATTTGTAGCAGTGGCCCATCACCGCATGCCAGATCGAGCACAGTGCGCGACATCTCATCATTCGGCACACGTTCAGCCAGCGCATGATAGGAAGATGGGTATTGTGCCTGCGTCGATCGCGCAGGATGATTGCCATAGGCCCGGCGCGTTGCTCCCGCCCGACGACGGTGAAAATCTTTTAAATAGATTTCTGCTTGGGATGTCATTCTTGCGTTACCCGCTTGTTCAATTCTTGGTTGTACGCCTAGACTCTGGATCGTTCAATTCCACGGGAATTGTCAACGAACTAGACCACGATGTCGAATGTCCCTTCCTGGCCGCACTCTGCCTGTCGCGGCCGACGACAGGCGTCCCCGCTTCTGCCGATCGTCTGAGATCCACGACTGGCCGTTTCTCTGCGCGATGGACACTGTTGCAAATCGGCTGCTTTGCGCTGCATCAAAGCGGCTTGAGCGCAAGCATCTGCCAAGCCCAACGCGGGCATACTGTGGAACAGCCCCCTGGCGTTTCAGGCAACCGGCTTGCGCCACACGCTGGCTAGCCACAGCTGCTGCTCACGCGGCAAGCCGGCGGGCCGGTAATAGTGCTCAATTTCGACGAAGCCTGCGTCCGCCATATATCGGCGCCATGCTTCGAGATCATGGAAGACGCCGTAGCGGCCGTGGCTCCAGCCTTCCTGATTCGTGCCGCGCGGGTTGGAGCTGAACAGCACGCCGCCGGGCTTCAGCGTCGCGTGCAATTGCCGCAATACGCGCGGCAACGCCTGACTCGGGACATGGAACAGCGCGGCGTTGGCGAAAATGCCGTCGAAGTGCGTGGCCGGCAAAGCGAGATGCAGGAAATCCTGCTGCCACACGTCGCAGCCAGTCGCGTCACGCGCCATTGCAACGAAGCGCTCGGCGCCATCGAGGCCGACCGCGCAATGGCCGAGTGTAGTGAAGGCCTTGAGATCTCGCCCCGGCCCGCAGCCGAAATCCAGGATCGTAAGAGGCGGCTCGACTTCGATATGGTGCAGCAGCGCCGCGATGTTCTGCGTGACGTCGTGGTCGTACGTGCCGTTGCGGAAATCTTCCGCGTGCGCGTCGTAGTGCTGCAACGTAACGGCACTGATTTTATCGAGGTCGCGGGGGTCGAGTTCCATGCGGGAAGTATATCTCGGGGCATTTCCCGCACGACTACGTCGTACTTCCGGTGGCATCGGTCGTGGTCGGTTGCGTGCCGAACAGGATGAACAACGCGATTCCGTGTGCGCAACTGATTCCTCTTGGGTTTCTGAGGAAAGCGCATTGTGTCAGGCGAACGACTGGAGATGGTCGTACCTTGCCCATCGTCGTGCGATCGACCCGTGCGTGCCACGAGCGGCAGGACGCGACCCATTCGGCCATAGCAGGACGCGACCCATTCGGCCATAGCAGCTCGCTCGCTGGTCGTCCGTTACCGGATTTGGAGCGGCCACGCATACGGGCGAGCCGAACATCGTATTCAACGAGCGGCACGGCCCGGTCACTTCAAGGGCGGGTGGAAGCATCCCTGAATTCCATCCGTGGGGCGGCGGGTGGGTGTCCCGCCGCCAAGCTCGACAACTTCCGGAGTTCAGTCGTCCTGCTGTTCAGCCATTTCTGCCGCCACATGAAGTCCATTGTCCATGGCGGCCTCTTCTGTCGCGTAAGCGATTCCCGGTACGTGCCGCACTTCCTTGATCGCGTCTCCAGTATGGTCGATATGGACGATCTCGAATGTGTACCCGCCTTCAGCCAGTCGGATCGGTTCAATACGGTAGGTGTGTTTGCCCTTGCTTATCGTTCTTGTCGGCACCGATTTTTCTCCTTTGCGTTATCTTTCGCCGCCACCGATATTCCACGTCTGTGAACTCTTGCTAATGGCAGGTTGGCCCGCTGCCAGTCCGCCGGCTGACAAGTCCCGCCTCAATTTTCCGAAACCAAGCGTTTGCACAGTCGGGCAAGGACCATGCCGCGAGAGGGGCTGCGCACTCGCCTTTGACGTGAGCGTTGTCGGCCGCTCGCTGCGCATATGGTTTCAATGGGGCCAGGCTCCAGCGCGGTGGGAATACGGAGTTCCGGGGACGCTATCGGACTTTGGTCCCATTGGTCTAACCCGCCTGGCCGAGTAGGCTGAAAAATCCGTCGACGTTGGGACGGCGACATATCCGCAATATCCCCGGGAGTTCATCATGAAATTTCTTGTGGTTACCACTTCGGCCATTTTCATTGCAGTGCTTTCGAACCCGTCCGTTGTAGTGGTCTAATTTCCTCGGACAGGTCGATAGGGGGACAATCCGGAATCGACGAGGAAAAAGAGCAGGATGACAAGAAGGCGCCGACAATTTGACACCAGCTTCAAGCTGGAAGTGGTACGGATGGTACGGGACCAGGGGTTATCGGTCAGCGAAGTCTGCCGGTCGATGGACCTTGTTGAGACAGCCGTGCGGCGCTGGGTGGCCCAGTACGACGCAGAGCGTGCGGGCGGCCCCGGCGAGGGCAAGCCGTTGACGGCGGAACAGCAGCGCATCCGGCAACTTGAAGCGGAGAACCGGCAATTGCGCGAGGACAATGCGCTGCTAAAAAAAGCGTCGGCCTTCTTTGCCCGGGAACTGAAGTGAGTTACCGCGTGGTAACTCACTTGCAACAGGAGGCCGTATCGGTCAGTCACGCCTGCCGGGTGTTGGAGGTGAGTCGCTCTGGCTACTATGCGCACCAGCGCGCTAAGCCGAGTGCAAAGAGTCTGCAGGAGCGGACCCACGTCAAGGCAGCATTCGTCGCCAGTGGCGCGAGCTATGGCAGCCGCCGTGTGATGCATGCGCTGCGGGAGCATGGGCTGCATATTGGTCGCTACCGGGTGCGGACGCTGATGCGCGAAGCGGGCCTGCGCACGAGCTGGAAGCGCAAGTTCGTCTCGACGACCGACAGCAGGCATACGCTACCTGTCGCGGAGAACGTGCTCGACCGGAAATTTGAGGTCGCCGAGCCCAACCGCGCGTGGGTTTCGGACATCACGTATATCCGCACGGCGCAAGGCTGGCTGTATCTGGCGGTCGTACTGGACCTGTACTCACGCAAGGTGGTCGGCTGGTCCATGGCGCCGACCATGCCGGCCGCACTGGTCATTTCGGCACTGACCATGGCGCTGCAGCAGCGTCGGCCAGCGTCAGGCCTGCTCCTGCATTCGGACCGGGGCAGCCAGTACGCGAGCGATGAATACCAGGCCTTGCTCAAGCAGCATCACGTGGTTTGCAGTATGAGCCGCAAAGGAAATTGCTGGGACAATTCGGTAATGGAGCGGTTCTTCCTGAACCTGAAAATGGAGCGCGTGTGGCAGCGTCAGTACGCCAACCACGATGAAGCACGGCGCGACATCAACCAGTACATCGTCGGTTTTTACAACGCAGTACGCTTGCATTCGACTTTGGGCTATCTGTCGCCCGTTGCCTACGAGGCAAAACCGACAGTAAAAGAACCTATCAGCCTGTCCGAAATAACTTGACCACTACACGTCTGGGCTCAAGACAATTCCGCAACCAGTGCGCCGGCGGCTGCAGAGCATCCCGACGAGATCGTGAGGATGCACCAACAGGTGGCCGCAGCCAATCGTGTCTATAACAAGCACGTAGCCGCTGCACAAAAAGTTTTCGATGAGAAAAAGGCAGCAGCCAAAAAACAGCGTGATGCTGCCATAGCGGCAGCACATCAGGGTGTGGGCCAATAGAACGACGACGTTCCCGGCACCTCAGTGGTTCCTCCGCAGCAACAACCAAACGCTACCATGCTATTTGAGCCCACAGAGGACGTTACGCTCCCTGCTAGGCAAGTGCGGTCACCGACATAGATCAGGACGTGTGTTCCGCCGCTGATCGCGATCGGCAGCCGTCGACCCACAACGGACGGCTGAACACGAGTCAGCTTCAAGGACCATAACAGCCACTTGCGGCCGCACCTTCACTTGCACACCACTCGTCCGATTCACAGCCCGGGCTAAAACCGCTTCGCAAAGCCAACTGTAAAACCGTGCGGGAGAATCTGGACGAACAAGGGTGTCTGCCATGTCGTGCTCAGGTATCCGACCGCCGTGCCGAGTGCCCAGCCAGCGAGAACGTCAGTCTGCCAATGTGCCTGGCTTTTCACGCGTGCAATCGAATCGTAGAGCGGCAACAATTCCAGTCCCCATACCCACGGGTCACGCCGACCATAGTTGACGATGAACGGCGTCACAAAACTCGCCTGAAGGGTGACCTCGCCACTTGGAAAACTCTGTCCGCCGCTGAACCATTGGTTAGGTCCCTGGCCCGCATTGGGCCGCTGGCGACCGAATGCGTACTTCATGCCTTGTGCAGCGACCGCCGAAATCGCCGTAGCGTCGGCCGTTTGCCAGAAGGTATGGCCCAGTTCGTTGTCGTTCCCCAGCCACAGAGATCCGCCCACCGTCGTGGCGATCACGGCATATTCAAGTCCGAGCTGAACGTTGCGGTTCCATATGCCGCTCTGATCCAGGGCGACCTTGCGGTCGATCCCGCCGGCATATGCGCCCGAAAAAGCCAACGCCGTCATCGCGGCGGCACCGCACCGTCTTGCTCCTACCGTCATTCCAGGAGTGGACAATCCCAATGGACCTCACGCGAAAGATTCGATTTTACCGGTCAGCCCTTGACGCGTTCGAACAAAGAAAGCAACTGCCAAAAAACATTCCAACGTGCCAGGCGCAACGCACATGCCCGGACGAAAAACCACAGCTCGAATCGTCGGAAACCGGCCTAGCGGCGTACCTCCACCGTGGCGGCGAATCGGTTCTGATATTCGTGGCCGAGTCGCCCTTGTGCACCAATGGAAGTTCCAACGGGACGGCATGAGGCGAGCTGCATAGCACTAACTTGCTCGTCGTCGCCGCTTGCCCGGCCACTCAGTCCGAGCGGTGTCCGCCTTCGCTGACAGCTACCTGTCAGCTGTGACGAGTACCACGGAACGCAGGACAGGCTACCTATATCGAGATGTGGTGCGGTAGTGGTAGGTTTGGTTTGTCTGTTGCCGAACGCAAACCCGACGTTCGAGCGACCGTATGACCGCAGGGGCCAACGACCGTTGATGGCCTTTGAGCGTTGCGTTCGAACACTCATCTTCTGCACGCGCCGTACCACTTACGGTCAGCAATGCGGCGGCGCTTACAAGCACCGCCCCTTTCCAGAATTTGCGGGTCATTTTTCATCTCCTGTTCGCCGCTTACGAGATCCGTGGACGCCGCCGCGCCTGAACGAGGTCTTTATTTGGGGTACCGGTGGGCGCAGAAGGGACGGGCGCCGCATGGATGCCGCCGAAACGCGGACATGCCACAGTAGTTCACTAGCGGAATGCCTCGCGAATCACACGACAATATTAGGAAGTTGCGTCGTACTTTCCTGCCAAGATTCAGACGTGTTCAGGGAACTGAAAGCGCAATGTCATAGCGCCGATACACGCTTTGCTTCCTGGGCGGCAACTCTCGCGGTTGCCCGAGCACGATCGAACCTCCAACGTCGACATTGGCCGAGGGTGTGGCGTATCGGATCTGCATCTCAACGGCCGCTACCTGAGCGTAGCCGACCTTCGAATGTCCATCCGAGAGCGTCGGCGAATGGCCGCAGTTGGCCGAAGGCGGGCATCCGACCGAGTCCGGTCAGACGCCCTTCGGCCGCGAACTTCGGCAGTCGGCCCTTACCGCACCTTCACCTCGCGAGAAATCACCCGCTCGCGGTCCACGCTTGCCACCCCAAACCGCCAGTTGGCACGTGCTTGCTCATCCACCTCGCGGACCGGCTGAAAGCGCTGCTCGGGCTGTGGTCCGGCGCGTTTGCCTGTACGGGAAACGCGAACAGCTCAACCCTTTTCCGCACCGCGCCGATATACCACTCGAACGCAGGGCCAGGGCAGGGATTTCATGCGCGCCCACCTTCAACCCATCGTTCGCCCCTCTCCTCTCCATCTGGTTCGAAAAAATAGTTGCGCGGAGCACTATGGTTTCGGTGGCCGGTGCCGATAAGAGCACTCATAGGTCCCCCCAGACGAGGCTTCCCAATGCCACTTGATTTTATCGCCAGCCGCCCGACCCGATTGAAACGTACTCTCGTTATTCTGGTTGGCTGTACAGGCGTACTTGCCAGCCTGTCGATTTGGGGCCGGGTACCCGCCGATGTACTCGCTGACGCGGATAGAGAGGTTACCCACTTCGGCCCCGCGCTAGTGGGCACCGCGTGTCCGGTCGAAGGAGCGGTCTCAAGGGACGCTCGCGGTACCTTTCTCATGTGTTGGAAACAGGTCTGGAGCAAGCCGTAAGCCCCCGGCATTTTTGCCGCAACGCGTGGTGCGCAACCCGGAGTTTAAATGTAGGGTCCGGCACGGCACCACACCCAAGGACAAGGACCAGAGTGTGGTGTGCTTTGCGTCCGAACGTACGAGACCGAAACTTCGGTTAGGGAGCATTTCGGCCGGGTTTGTCAAGGCGCGCCTCGCCCGATCCAAGCGATTGTGGCAAAAACACAAACTGCATTTTTTTGCCGTGAATAGTCCGCAAACGATTACTTATACTTTCCGGACCTCGTTCTCCGAAGCGCGTCGCATGCTACAGGAATGGCTCGAATATCGTCAGCTTGTTAGCTGGAACAGCCCAATAGCTTTGGCGCTGGCGTCAAGCGCGGTCGGCTCCGTCGTAACGCTCGCATGGATCTCCGCGAGAAATGTCAGGGAACGCAGGTCTCAGCGACGCGATACCGCGCTGGAACTGGCGTTATCGTTGGAGAGCTACGCCCGAACCTGCAGGACAATGATGCATAGGGCCGCGTGGGCGGCGACAGAGCTGGCCGACTCGATGGGCCGTGAAGCGGTCCAGACCGTGTCCGTTGCTGCCTTTGGCTACCCAGACAAACTCCGATGGAATGTCCTGAGCCGCAAGGTCGTTTCCGAACTACGCGAGTACCCGGCCACCGTGCACGCCGCCCGGGAGTATGTCGAAGCATTCCGGGAATTCGGCGAGCCGATCGAACTTTGCGGTCTGGTTGAATACGAATGTGCGAAGGCTGCAATGGCCGCGTTAGCCATTGCCCGGACCACACGCCGACGGCACGGAGCCGCGTCGTGGAAGCCGGGCGCCAAAGATTCAGCCATGGAGCGCGAACTGTCCGACTTCATCGCGAGCACTGAAGAAAAACGCAAGGCGTCGCTCCAACGTCGAACGGAATCTACGGTTGCTCGGCGAGCTGACACACAGGCGTTCAAACAGGCACCAAGCGCCTGAAGACACCAAAATTAAAAACGAAAACCAATGCGTCAGGCGTCTCGCGCCCCATTTGCCGCGAGTCGCATACGCGAAAAGCAGACGTTCGCAGCCCGGCGTCGACGGCTATCTCAGCGCGCTGGCAGCGTGAATCCGGGAAGCGCCATTTCCTGGGCCTTGTCCTCCAGCAATCAACGTTCGTGAGCAGCGAAGATGCTATGGCGATAATAGGTAAGCTCGTCTCCTTGGTAAGCCGTCGCACCCTGCGGGCGGAAGGTCATGTCTTCGCAATAACGCCCGAGCGCATTGGAATTGCGGAAGGGGCGCACGCTGCGCTTGCGATGGCGCCAATGCTCTGTGCCGCGGCGATTCTCGGTCGTTCGGATATCGCTTTCGGAGCCGTGGCGGCGTTCTGGAACTGTCTTTGCGATCCGCAAGGGTCCAGGTCACAGCGCCTGAAGGCGATGGCCATCTTCACGGCCATGGGCGTTGTCGTCATGCCGCTGGCGTCCTATGCCGCGCATTGGGGCTATGCCGTCAGCATTGTCACCCTGTTTGTCCTGGTCTTCCTTTGTGGACTGACGCGGTCCTACAAGCCCTCGCTCGGGCCCATGCCGGCGCAGGCGGGGTTGATTGCCTCGCTCGCGGTCGTGATCGGCGTTGCGTCGCCCGAGCCGCTTGCCGCTGCACTCGCTCACGGCGGCTATTTTCTGCTCGGGTCAGTCTGGACCATGCTGTTTTGCATCTTCCTCTGGCCCATCCCGTTCCCACAGTCCGCGGGCTTCACGCTCACGACGATCTTCGGCAGGCTCGGAGACATGGCCTGTTTTTTGGAGTCGCTGGATTCGCGGCCTGGAATGGATGTGCAGGGCTGGATCGAGTTCGATACCGTCTATCGCCGCGGGGTGCGCATGGCGATCGAGCGCGGCAGGACATTGGCGGCGCATGATGTTCGCACCGGCGTCGATCTCGGCCCGGGCATCGATGCCGCGGGCAGGGTGTTTTCCACGCTGATCGCAATCGGTCATGTCCGACGCAATGCGACGATTGCCATCGACGATGGATCGCGGCGATTGCTCCATGGCCTGCGACAGTTGCTGCAAAGCGTGGTCGCGCAGGCCCAGCGAGAACTACCCATTCCCGATCAGCTGATGGCTCAGGCACACGCGTTGTTGCGGCAGACGGCTGACCGGACGGACCAAACGGCAAGCGCCGTTGCCTTTGCGGCAAGGGCCATCGCTCGCCTCGCGGACCGTCGGTACGCGCTCGCAATGGACTCCGAGACACCCGCACCTGCCGCCGCGGGCGCGGTCAAGATTGAAAGGCTGGTCTGGGTCCATGCGCTGAGGGTGGCTGTCGCATCGGTGCTCGCTTTCATGATCGGCACATCGCTGAGTGTCACGTTTGCATACTGGGGCGCGATCGCTGCAATCGTCGTGACCCAACCGGTTTCCGCAAATACATGGTTGCGCGTGCTGGAGCGTGCATGCGGCAGCCTCATCGGCGGAACGATCGCCGCGGTTCTTCTGACGAGTCTGTCCGGTCCGGTTGCGGTGACATTGGCAATCTTGCCGCTTGCCGCGGTGACCGTCGCATTGAGGTTGGTGAACTACGGTCTGTTCGTTGTCTTCCTGACGCCGATGTTCATGCTGATGTCGGATTTCATCCATCCGGCGGACGGACTGATTGTCGCGCGTCTTATCAATGAATTCGTCGGTGCCTGCGTAGGCGTGGCGGCGAGCTTTCTTCTCTGGCCGCCGAAGGAGAGTAACGCGCTGAATGCCGCGATCTCAGCCGCGATTTCGGCCAACATGGCATTCGCGTCCGCCTCCCTTAGGATGGCTGGAGGATCGACCGCCACCCTCGATCGCCTCCAACGCGAAGCCGGTCTGGCCAGCTCACGGCTTGAAGTTGCGAGAGAACGTATGCTTCTGGAGGGCCAGCGGCGATCTGCGCGGCTCGAACAACTGCAGAACTTGACCGTCGCGACGCGGGTGGTTTGCGGCGCCGCAGCGGTGATCGAAGTCCTTCGGAGCGGGGAACCGGACGCATATGACCGGGAAAGGGCCCATCGCTACGATGAGATGACCGCCAAACTGCTGGAAGCCCTGACGTCGAGAGAAGCAATGCAACTGATTCAGTCTTTTGAAACGCCGGCAGATGACCTCGAACAGGCGATCCAGCATCTCATGACCGCATTTAATCGTTACGTGGGAACCGTATAAGAACGCTAGCGTGCCTCTGTTTGACCGCGACCTTGCGTCGGAGAATGCCCGCGTTTCCATGACCGCATTCTTTCAAGCGAAGTGACGAAAAGTCCGCGCTCGTTAGCATGATCGCAATAGCACATGCTCCCATTCCCACATGACAATTGACAACTGCGTACTGTTGTCAACGATCTATAAAGCAGCATCGACCGACCGCTGTTGGCCGACTCTTGCCGAACGGCCAGCGGGCAGAACGCGACCCAATGCTGCCGTTCGGAGCTCCGGCAGGGCAACGACAGCTTCCAATTTGCAACAGCCATTTGTCCGCTCGGCGCGGGCGGCAAGTCATCGCCCATTCCCGCACCCATTAGCCGGCCCACGGCAGTCGCGAAGCCACGAGCACGAAGTTCTTGCTGCTGATTGAAAATGCGTTGGGCGCGATGCCGGCCTCACGACCTGACACCCCGTTTCCTCGCGATAGCCCAGTTCCATCGCGAAGCGGCTGGTGGATTCAATGCACGTATTCGCCAGCAGGCCAATAACAATCACTTGGGTAAGACCTTGCCCATCCCGAAGATGCGGGAAAGCCGGAACAGGCTGTTGGGCCTGACCGCGCGGCACCGCATCCCCGCGCCGAAGGAAAGCAAATTACTCCCGCAATTGGATTTCGTATTTGGACCGACCTACGATATGCCTAATGTCTACGACGGCGGGCGTTGCCAGAGCAGGGGTGCCTTCTGCGTACGTCGACGCTGGTGTCCGCCCGATGCCAGGCCAATCGTCGACGGTGTCCAGATTCCCGAGCCGGAGAGTCGTGGCAACCGTGCGCGTGCCGAACCCGGGTCCGACGTGCTCCCCGTGCGGGACCAGATCCGAGCGATGCTTCGCGGCAGCCGATCCTGCCCGGCAAATCGCATCTGGCTCTCTTCGCTACGTGTTGCTGTCGGCAAACCTGAGGGCCGCGTTGCGGCCTAAGCAATGGGAGGTTCACATGAGCAGCGCTGCAGTCGGGACCCCGAACGTGCGGGGCGTGGACATGAAGCTCGAGGTCATCGTCATCCCTGTTTCCGACGTCGATCGTGCCAAGAGCTTTTACGGCGGCTTGGGGTGGAGGCTTGACGCCGACTTTGCCTCCGACGATGGCTATTTCCGCGTAATCCAGTTCACGCCTTCCGGTTCCGGGTGCTCGGTCATCTTCGGCAAGAACGTCACAGCGGCCACACCCGGATCCGCGCAGGGGCTGTACCTGATCGTTTCCGACGTCGAGGCGGCTCGCAATGAACTGCTGGGACGGGGAATTGAAATCAGCGAAGTGTTCCACGACGCCGCGGGCGCGTACGCCGGCCCGGACGAGCCCTACCTGTTTGGGCGGATACGGCTCGACGGTCCCGACCTCGAGCATCGCAGCTACCGCTCGTTCGCCTCGTTCAGCGATCCGGACGGCAATGGCTGGCTGTTCCAGGAACTCACTCACCGGGCGCCTGGGCGCGTGGACACAGACGCCACGACCTTCACCTCGTCAGCGGATCTCGCGGCGGCGCTCCGACGGGCCGAGGCGGCGCACGGCGAGCACGAGAAGCGGTCCGGCGGCCAACGCGATGAGAATTGGCCGGACTGGTATGCGAAGTACATGACTAGTGAGCAGGCAGGCAAGGACTTGCCTTTGTGAGCTTTCCTGACCTCTGCGCGGAACGGGATCCACTCTATGCTTGGCCACCTTGATACGAAGATGCTGCAGATACGCCAATGGCGCCATCCCAGTGGCCCATTTGAAGCGACGGTTGAGCGTGCGTTCGCGGACGGCGAGCGTGGCCGCGAGCTTATCGAGCAGGAACCCGTCCTGAAGCGTCGCTTCCATACGCTGCTGAGCGCCCGGGACAAGCGGACCGGCATGTCCGTTTTCCTTAAGATGCGTCGCGTACGAGGGTGAGAAGTCCGGTTCATATCGATCAGCAGCGATTTCGCGATTCTCGCTGCGAGCCACGACGTTGAGATACGACGTGACCGAGCCGCCTTGGGAAAATGCCGTCTCCCGAAGTCAGGACCTCCGGGCTCGACGCGTGCCCGAACATCTCATCCGGCATCTCTCGGCGATGGGCGCGCTGCACGCTCAAGGCCGTTACGACCGTCTCACCGACGACCTGTTCAAACTCACCGGGAAAGCGCCGACGAGCATGCACGAATTCGTCGAACGAAATGCCGTCGAATTCGCTCGCGCATAACAACATGCGCTGAATCAGCGTTGCCCCGATGCAGGCGCGGACGAGATCCTTTTCATCTGGAGTTCTCATGTTAAATAATAAAGTCCTTCCCCAGTCCCCTTCCCGCCGCCGCTTCGTGGGGGGCGCGGCGGCCAGTGTCGCAGCGGCTTCGCTGAGCCAGCTCGCTTTTGCCGAAACGAACACATCGATTGTTTCAGTCACGAAGGCGGCAAACGGTGACAAGGACGCGATTCGACCGCTGCGTGTGCACGTGCCCGAGGCGCAGATCACCGATTTGCGCCGACGCATCCGGGCGACGCGCTGGCCGGAACGCGAGACCGTTGCCGACGACTCGCAAGGCGTGCCGCTCGCGCTGACGCAGGAACTCGCGCGTCACTGGACCACGGATTACGACTGGCGCAAGTGCGAGGCGAAACTGAACGGCTATCCGAATTTCATCACCGAGATCGACGGGCTCGACATTCACTTCATTCACGTTCGCTCGAAACATGAGAGCGCGATGTCGCTCATCGTGACGCACGGGTGGCCCGGTTCGGTCATCGAGCAATTCAAGATCATCGATCCGCTGACGAATCCGACCGTGCACGGCGCGAGCGCGTCGGATGCCTTTCATTTGGTCATCCCTTCCTTGCCGGGCTACGGGTTTTCAGGCAAGCCAACGGCGACCGGCTGGGGCCCGGAACGCACCGCGCGCGCCTGGGTGACGCTCATGAAACGGCTCGGCTACGACAAGTTCGCGGCGCAAGGCGGCGATCTGGGCGGTGTGGTCGCGAACGTGATGGGCAAGCAGGCGCCCCCCGGATTGCTGGGCATTCACGTGAACTTCCCGGCGAGCGTTCCCACGGATATCGCCAAAGCGCTGCAGGCCGGCGATCCGCCGCCCGCGGGACTCAACGATGAAGAGAAGCATGCGTACGACCAGCTCGCGAGCGCTGCTAAAAAGCGCCGCGCATACGCGCTCGAAATGGGCACGCGCCCGCAAACGCTCTATGGCATCGCCGATTCCCCGATCGGTCTTGCCGGCTGGCTGCTCGATCACGGCGACGGCTACGTGCAACCGGCCGCGGCGCTGACGTCGGCCGTGTTCGGGCGCGACGTCAACGGCGAGTCGTCCGGCGCGATGACGCGCGATGACGTGATCGACGACATCACGCTCTACTGGCTGACGAACACCGGCGTCTCGGCCGCGCGCTTTTATTGGGAATCACACTTCAACTTCGTCGGCGCGGCGGACGTGTCCGTGCCCGCCGCGGTGAGCGTATTCCCGCGCGAGAACTATCAGGCGCCGCGAAGCTGGACGGAGCGCGCCTATCATAATCTCATCTGGTACAACCGGCTCGACAAGGGCGGGCACTTCGCGGCGTGGGAACAGCCCGACCTTTTTGCCAAGGAAGTGCGTACCGGGTTGAGGTCATTGCGCACATAATCGTGGTCCGCGTCGCCATCGTGTAACAAGCCGGTTATTGCCAGACGGGCCCGCCGAGCCGGGGGGCTGCGAACAGTCGGCTGAGATGCTAGGACGAGATTTTTGTGTGCTACAGGTTTGCTACAGCAACGTGCAGGTCAAACCGGGAGGGCTTCGGAAGAACAGGCTCCCGTTCAAAAACTTGACGGACCACCTCAGGGCGTGAAACGGTCGGTCAGGAACCTCAGCAACGGTCATTCACGTGTGCCGATGCGTTACCTCCCTGAGCACGTCTACGAACGCCCGCAGTCCAGTAGGCACGTGGCGATGCCCGGGATAGTACAGGCAGAGCCCCGGGATAAACGGGCACCAATCTTCCAGCACGGTCACCAGCCGGTCGTCATCCAGGCAGTCGCGAGCGGCGGACTCCGGTACATACGCAAGACCCAACCCATCGGACGCGGCCTCGACCATCAGCCCGGTGTGATCCAGCGTGAGGACACCGGGAACGTCGATCGCGACTTCCTGCCCGTGCTTGCGGAACTCCCAGCGGTAGCGCTTGCCGCTCGGCAGTCGCTGGCGAATGCAGGTGTGATCGCGAAGATCGTCGGGCGTGACGGGTGGCGTTCGTCCCGCGAGATACAAAGGCGCCGCAACGACCACGAAGCGAAGGTCATCGCTGATACGCACCGCCACCATGTCACGCGGGATCGACTCGCCAAGCCGGACGCCGGCATCGAACCCCTGCTCGACGATGTCGACGAGCCGCCCTTCCGCGACCAGATCGAGCGCCATGCCGGGAAACCGCTCCAGAAAGCGCGGCACCACCGTTCTCAACAACAGCCGCGCCGCACTCTCATTGGCGTTGATCCTGAGCGTGCCACTCGGATTGCCGCGCGCATCGGCGACGGCGTCCAGTGCTTCGTCGAGATCGCGAAGCACGGGTGCGAGCCGCGCGAGCAATGTTTCGCCAGCTTCAGTCGGCGCCACGCTGCGCGTCGTGCGATTGAGCAGGCGCACGCCCAGGTCACGCTCCAGAGCAAGCATGGCGTGACTGAGGGAGGAGCGCGAAACGCCGAGTGCATCGGCGGCACGGCGAAAACTCCGATGTGCCGCGACGGCGGAAAACGCAGTGAGGTCGGCAAGTGTCGGTTTGGTCATTGGTGAAGAATTTTCACGGGGTCATACGCACTATAGCGACTTCCCGAACCAATGACTGGTACCTAGACTGTTCATCAGGCAATGCCATTCCATCCAGTCCATGGGAGATATCCAGCATGATTAAGACCTGGCTTATCACCGGTACGTCGTCAGGCCTCGGCCGGCTGCTTGCCGAGCAACTTCTGCAACGCGGCGATCGGGTCGTCGCGACGCTGCGGCGCGAGGGAGCGCTCGACAATCTGAAAAAACAGTACGGCGACCGCTTGCGTGTGCTGACGCTGGACGTCACGGACACGCCGACACTGCGCACGAGTATCGCTGGCGCTTTCGACGCGATGGGCCGTATCGACGTGGTCGTGAACAATGCGGGCTACGGATTGTTCGGCGCGGCCGAGGAAGTGACCGACGAACAGATCGACCGGCAGATCGCCACCAATCTCACCGGTTCGATTCAGGTGATCCGCGCCGCGCTGCCTTTCCTGCGCCGCCAGGGGGGCGGCCGGATCGTCCAGGTCTCGTCCGAAGGCGGACAGATTGCCTACCCGAACTTCAGCCTCTATCACGCAACCAAATGGGGTATCGAAGGATTCGTCGAGTCTGTGGCGCAGGAGGTGGCGCCGTTCGGCATCGACTTCGTGGTCGTAGAACCGGGGCCGACGAACACGCAGTTCGGCGCCGGTCTCGATCACGCGGTGCCGATGCCCGAGTATGACGACACGCCAGCGGGCGAAGTCAGGCGAGCGATTGCGTCCAACAGCTTTGCGATTCGGGGCGATGCCGGCAGAACAATTGCCGCAATGATCGTCGTGGCAGACTCGGCACATCCGCCGTTACGCCTGACGCTCGGCGGCAGTGCATACGAGTCGATCAGCGCTGCATTGGCTGAGCGCCTAAGGATGCTCGAGGCCCAGAAGGACATCGCATTTTCAGCCGACTCGACAAGCTAAGCGGAGCGCGCAAGGGGCGCGTTGCCGTAATAGCTGCATCCGGGATGACGAATGATTGTTGGCAAATAACGGCATGCTGTCGATCGTCCGTTCCTGGCCGGTTGCCGAAGCTCGCAGTTCGCACGCCCTGCATACGGCGTCCTCTACCCGAACTTCCGGACCGGACCCCGAACCGGTCCTTCGGATTTACCGAAAGCAGCCATTCAAGAATGTTAGACCGGGGCATTTAGACCATGTAAGATCATCGAAAACGGTCATGTAGCTGAAATTTAGGAGGTTCGTGTACGAAAGCCCATTTCGAAGTGATGTTCAAAAAATCTACTCTCAGTACATCATCGCAATGGAATCATGTCCAACTCGAACCGCGACCCATTTCGCTTTTCTACGATTGCACACAGTAATCATCGCTACCTCAGCCCACTCTCGGATGGAAAAGCCCAAGGCCTACTCCGAAGCCTGACAAGTAATCTCTCAGCCGAGGACATCGTACTTGATGCCGGCTGCGGGAAGGCTGCATTGCTGCGTGACACGCTTAACATGTCACCTGTATGTGGTGTGGGTGTCGATATCAACCGTGACTTCCTCGATGAGGCGCGTTCGCTCTTCAGCGATGAAGCGCGTCTCACTTTATTCGATTGCCCTTTACTCGAACACAGCCGACCAAGCCAAGGTTACTCAGCTATCATTTGCGTTGGGTCTACGCATGCATTCGGCTCGTTCGAAGAATGCCTGCGCATCAGCATGGATTGGCTTAAACCCGGTGGCCGCATCCTGATCGCCGATGGTTACTGGAAGCAATCTCCATCCCAAGCCTATCTGGATGTTCTTGGCGGAACAGCAGATGAGTTCGTGTCTCATGCTCAAAATGCCGCGCGTGCCCACACACTGGGTTATGCCGTGTTACGGACGGCAACCAGCAGCGACGATGAATGGGACGAGTACGAAGGCGAATATTGCAATGCGATGATGCAACACCTCGCGACGCATCCAGATGATCCTGACTCGGAGAAATTTTCACTCCGTATGCAACGATGGCATCAGGCCTACTTGGAGTGGGGGCGAGCCACTCTCGGCTTTGGCTACTATCTACTCGCTCGTTCATAACAAGCGGTGAGATAGTCATCCGGCTCGGCTGCTTTCTGGCGGGCGAGTTGGATGCCCGATTGTGGTCGGCTACCGGAGTCCAAATCGCGGTTTGTCCAACGACCGCGTGACGCCGAAAAAACCCGGAAATCGTTCAAAGGCCCTGTCGCGCCTTTTACCACCTGCGGAGCGCCATATAAAGGTTTGAGCAACAACCTACGCCATCGCTCGGCGGGTCATCGGCCGAAGTGGCCATGGCCGAGATTGGCCGCGAGTCACGGCTAACGTCCGCTCCTAAACCGCTATTATCGACGTTCGCCCTAAAGGAGAACAACCGATGAGCCGACCAGATTTCATCAAACACTGGACTGAACTCGAAGAACCGGATGCGCATTCCTATCGCGCCGATACCGAGCCAATGGCGCTAGACGCGCCGCTTTCCGCCGCACTCGGCATTACGCGTATTGGCATTCATCATGTGAGGCTTCTGCCCGGGCGGCGGACGTCATATCCGCACGCCGAGAGTACCGAGCAGGAGTTTGTGTACGTGCTCGAGGGCAAGCCCGACGTCTGGATCGACGGCGTGCTGCATCCCATTGCTGAAGGCGATTCCGTCGCGTTTCCGGCAGGCACCGGAATCTGCCACACCTTCATCAACAATACGAAGGACGAAGTCAGGCTGATGGTGATCGGCGAACGTCCGCGCGACGACAACCGTATTCGTTACCCGCTCAACGAAGCGCACGAACTTACCCGCGCGGACCGCTGGGTGGACTGGCCCGCTAGACCACTCGGCGACCATAACGGGATGCCGGACTGAGGCTTACGCGGATGACCGCAATGGCCGATGAAGCACGATTCGTCCTCGCGAATTGAGTGGCCGCTTGCTGGGTGGATCCGACATCTGAACGTCCGCGCAATGGTGCGGGCGAATGACGCTTCATGGGCCGGGTCCTGCCTGTTGGGGATCCGAAGGACACGACCCGTTCGAGTCAGTCCCGATTCGCAAAATCGCACCTGTGCCGCAAGGCAATCATCTCGGCTGAGTGGTGACATCGTGTCGGCAGAACCTCGCGTTTGTAAGGTCGCTGTGCAACACTTTGATGTCAACCTATCGTCACCGCAGGTGAATGCGATGGATCAGCAACGTACTGTCATTACTGCCCCCATTCTTGGCGCCGACTCTGCGGTGTGGTTTTCCGCCTACGGGTTCGGCTGGGGATACCATGCCTTCGCGCTGCCATTTGAAGTTGTTTGCGAAGAGCTTGGCGCTCGCGATGAGACTGCACAACAGGTGCGACTCGCATTCGAGTTGAACAAACGCCGAATTCTGAGGACTGTGCAACCATATGGAGCAACATCTGCAACAGGCGAGCGCATAACGCTCTCGGTCGCAGATCTTCAGCGGGTGACGCCCGAGCTCGACTACTTCGGAGCGTAAAGGCCGACACACCGCTCTTGGCCGACTTTTTCTTGGCAGCGACCGGCAGGACGCGACCCAACGCGGACAACCGGTGGCCCTGTTGGTCGATGTCCGTTCTTTGAGTACAAGGGTCATTGAAGACTCCCGTCAGGCTCCGTTACGCCGCCAATTTCTTCGCTTGATTAAACGGCGCCTGGAGCAGAGACTACACCGGACAGTGTCCGAAACGATCATGCAAGATCAACGGTACGCACGAACTTCAGCAGTTGATCGCTGACATCGGCGGCGGCCTCATGCTGAACCCAATGCCCCACGTCGTCGAGTTCGAGTCCTCCCACAAGGCCCGGTAAGCCGGCGCGAAGGTCGTCGAGGCTAAGCGGATATAGCTCTTTCAGACCGTCCGCCTTGCCCCAGATAAAGAACGACGGCTGAACGATCTTCGCGCCCTTCCACGGAGCGGACAAGGCGAAATACGGCTCCGCCGCGCGGTAGTAATTCAACCCTCCGTGGAAACCGGTACGCTGAAATTCCGCGATGTTATGCGCGACATAGTCCGTTGGCGCCCACGAAGGCAACGGTCCAGGGGCAGCACGATGAAGGCTTCGAGCCGGATCCATTGGACTCCACTGCTGGCCAACTGGCGCGGTACCTGACGCCCAATACAGAACGCCGGGAACGGTCACCGCTGCGTTGGCCCAGATTTTGTCGGCGTCGGCCCGAATCTGCTCGAACATATAGAACTTGTCTTGAAGCCCCGCCTTTCGCATCCTGTCGAAAACACTAACATCTCCGCGCGGCACGAAAGGGACGCTGAGGCAGAACACCGCCGCGAACCTGTCCGGGCGCATCAGCGCCGCGTTCCATGCATGGGTCGCCCCCCAGTCATGTCCGACGAGGACGGCGCGGGGAACCGCTAACGCATCGAGCAGGCCAATCAGATCGCCTGCCGTGTGCAACGGTGTGTAGAGGCTTGCGTCGGCCGGAGCCGAGCTTCGCCCATATCCACGCATATCCGGGGCAATCGCACGAAAACCCGCCGACGCAATGGCCTTCATCTGCCGCCGCCACGTATACGCGGTGTCCGGGAAACCGTGGCAGAACAGCACGGCCGGTCCCTCCCCTTGCTCCGTCACGTGCAAGGTAATGCCGTTGGTCGCAATGTCGTATTGTTTGATGCCATTGCTGTCCGAGGCGATCATGTCATTCCACTCCTTTAGTCGATGTGCAGGACTCTATGCGGGTCAATATTCGTTCGTGATGGCTACGACAGCGCCTTCGCCTCGAGCCAGGCGCGGATGGCCTGGACCAGTTCAGCCTTGTGTTCGAGCGGAAGCCAGTGGCCTGCGCCCAGCGTCGTCACAGACAGATCCGTGCAGGCGTCTCGCATGGGCTCGCCGAGAGCGCTGCGGGTGATGTCGCAGATGCTATCGAATTCACCGTTCACGAACAGGACGGGCTGGCTCAGACGGCCGCTGTCGGGCGCAGTTCGAGCGTAGGCAATGTTGGCGTCATCGTTCAGATACCAGGCGTTACCAGGACGAAACCCGGTCACACGGAACGCATCGACCAGCGCGTCGAAGTCGGCCGACGGCCAGAGCGCCTCGTCCGGCGCCACCGTCGGCGCACGACGTGCCGAGCCGAACCAGCCGCCATTGCGCGAAACCAGCGCGGAGCGACAGACGCGGTCCACCGACTTCGGGTCTCCAGACCGGTAGATCGCCGCCAGTGTCGCTGGTATGTCGGCATTGAAGTCGGCAACGGTCTGATCGAAATGCGTCAGATAGAAACGGTAGTAATCCCATTGCCCGTCCGGATACTGGTCGGCGGGATAGAGTGTCCGGTCAACTAGCGGCAGCAGACTGCGCAACCCGAAGCTCTCGGGCATATACGGAACGGAGACGAACACAACCGCGCGGCTGCGCCTCGCGTGATGCGCGGCGAGCGCCCCGGCCACCGGGCTTCCCAGGTCGTGGCCGACCCATATTGCCGGACCCCCGCCCAGATGGTCATCAAGTTCGACCATGTCGTCGACCACCTCCTTGAGCGCATAGGCATCGGGCGCGCCCGGAGTCGACGAGCCGCCGTATCCGCGCATGTCCGGCGCAATGCAGCGCCAGCCCGCCGACGCAAAAGCCTCGATCTGCGCGCGCCACATCAGACCGACCCCGGGCCAGCCGTGCAGGAAGATCATCAATGGCCCATCGGCGGGACCGGCCTCCCAATAGCGCGTGGAATGACGGGGTGAGGCGAAGGTGCGGGCGAGCATGACAGGAACATTCTCCGATGTACGGTCGTTCGGGTGGGACGCGGTTTTCGAATTCCATTTGCAGCGGGCGTTCGCGAACGCAGCCACACGCGCTTGCCGGCTACGTCGCGAACGGCATTCCGCAAAAGACTAGTACGGAACTCATCTATCGCTGTTCTGGATTACGACTATACTCCAGTTCAGATCCGGTGGCTGAAGCACTCACCACCTTGCCAATTAATGAATTGAGCGTAGCTTTCAAATGGCTTTTCGTAGATTTTTTATCGCAGGCGCGACTGGTGACACGGGCGGAGCAGCGACAGATGCCCTTCTGGCTGCAGGCGAACAGGTACGAACCCTGGTGCGACGCGAGGACGCCCGTTCAGAACGGCTGCGCTCGCGAGGCGTCGAGGTGCTGGTTGGCGATCTCTCGGAGATCGACGATGTCGCACGCGCTCTTCAAGGCATCTCATCGGCCTATTTCGTTTATCCGATCGAGGCTGGTGGGATAGCGGCCAGCGCTTCGTTTGCACAGGCCGCCCGCGAGACCGGAATCGAATCGATTGTGAACATGTCGCAGATTTCGGCTCGCCGTGAAGCGAAAAGCCATGCCGCGCGAGACCACTGGATCTCGGAACAGGTGTTCGACTGGGCCGGCACGCCGGTCACACATCTGCGCCCTACGTTCTTCGCTCAATGGTTGACCTACCCGGGTCAAGTCGCGTCCATCAAAAAGGACGGGATGCTGCGTCTGCCCTTTGGCGAAGGGCGCCATGCGCCGATTGCAGCCGAGGATCAGGGTCGCGTGATTGCCGCGATCCTTCGCGATCCGGCGCCGCACGCGGGCAAGGTCTATCCGCTCTATGGGCCGGTCGAGATGAATCACCATGAGATTGCGGCCGAGATGAGCCAGGCGTTGGGTAGGACGGTCACGTATCAACCGGTCGATCTCGACCTGTTCAAAAAGCGCCTGCATACGGATGCAAAATTCAGCGACACTTTCACGCAGCATCTGCTGTCGGTTGCCGTCGATTACCAGGAAGGCGTTTTCGCCGGCACCAATTCGTTCATTGAGGATTTGACCGGCACTCCGCCGATGACGGTCCAGGCTTTTATCAGGAAGCACGCGGCACGGTTCGCCTGACCACGATTCCACAGCAGAGAAGACGAACAAAACAGGAGCTTGTCATGCAGTCCTCCCACATCGATGCAGCCAAGTGAGATCGCGACCGAGGAATACCTCGCCAATCCCGTATGGATCGCGCTGAGCGAAGCGCCTCCAGCCTTCATCGAGCGCCGCGAAGGCGGTGCCCGGTATCGCCCGGAATTTGCGCCGTTCGGGGCCGCGCAGAATTACTCGGCGCAAAACGTCTCGCAAGTTGCAGCGATGCTCCAGCCGGGACAGCGCCTATCATTTTTCACGGCGGTCAAGCCGGACTTGCCGTCTGGCTTCGACGTCGTGCGCGAGGCTGTGGCCAATCAGATGGTTGCCGCCAACCGGTTCACCGTATCGTCCGACGCGCGGATCGTGCGACTCGGCGTCGACGACACACCTGATATGCTCCGACTCGCCGAGCTAACGGAACCCGGACCATTCAACGCCCGGACCAACGAACTAGGTCACTTCTTTGGCATCAGGGAGGGCGGCCGGCTGGTGGCGATGGCGGGCGAACGAATGACTGCCGGGAAGTACGTCGAAATTAGCGCCGTGTGCACGCACCCGGAATCGCGTGGCCGAGGGCTGGGCCGGCTGTTGATGAAGCATCTGTCGGCAACAATCCAGGAACGCGACAGAGTGCCGTTCCTTCACGTGTTCACCAATAATCTTTCCGCCGTTCGTCTGTATCGGGAGCTCGGCTTTCGCATTGCCAGGACTTTGCAACTGACGGCAATTGTGAGGTCGTCGGGCGACGCGAGCTAACCGCTGCTGAGGGAGCACCGGGCGAACGGCATTGCCGGTTGACTCACAGCACAATACATCTTTGAGACTGAAAAATGGGGCACTCACAAGCTGACAAACTGGCCACGCATCAGCGGATTGTGCAAGTCGCCGCATGTCGTTTCCGCGAGCGTGGCATTGATGGGATCAGTGTCGGCGACATCATGAAAGAAGCTGGCTTGACTGTTGGCGGCTTCTACAAGCATTTCGAGTCCCGCGATACGCTTGTGACCGAGGCTTTCATCATGGCGCTGCAGGACATCGAGCATTTTCAGGCCGCGCTCAAGACGGCGCCTGAGCGCGCAATAAGCACATATGTGTCGGAAAGCCATCGGAACAACCTCCGCAGAGGTTGCCCAATTTCAGCGTTAGTCAACGACGTACAGCGCGCGCCCGAAGCAACCCGCGAGGCATTCACTGAACGTGTCAGTGAGATCATCGCTTTGCTCGCACAGTCTTTGCCGGATACAGAAGACGCCCATGCTAAAGCGGTCATGATCTTCAGCACCTGCGTGGGTTCAATAGCGCTCGCTCGCGCCGTGAATGACCCGCGTCTGTCGAACAGGATAATCGAAGGAGCTCTGGCGGAGATGCTCAAGATGTACGAATGATGCCCATCAGCGGAAAAGGATAATTTGCTGCCTTCGACCGTAAGCCGGTTGATGGAGCAGAGCGGACGCTCGAATGTCTGCGCGGATCAGCGGCCGAATGGCCGCAGTTGGCCGAACCCGGTCCGACGCGGGACCGCCGAGGGGGCCGCCGTTGGTTGTTCCGCATCCGGCAGAAGTCGACCCGGTCCAGCCGTTTGAACTAACCAGACAACTAATCCGCCCAGCGTCTCAAACTCGACACGAAGCTGCCGTACGGGTATAAAAGGTCGCGTAGAGCAGAGAGGGACCGAGCCGGCTTCAGACACCTGTGAGGCCGCTATGAGGCCAAAGTCCAATTGTCTTGACGGCAAGCATGTACCGTTATTGATATGACTTGGGAAGACCCCGAGGCGGGGCGTTCGTTTTAGCCAGATCGATTTTCGAGTGGAGCGCGTGTCATGACCAGGTATCTGCGGCTTTTTCTTACAGTCCCGATTCTGTTGTTCACGATGGCCTGTTCGACGCAGCAGAATGCTCCCTCAGGCATGGGTGATCCAGAACTGGAGGCACAAGCGCGCACGGCGCTCCAGCAACTGTTTGACACGGCTCCCAGGGCTAGAGACCTTCATGACCGGGCGAAAGCAGTTCTTGTGTTCCCGAACATCTTCCGGGCGGGCCTCGGAGTCGGCGGGCAAGGCGGAAGAGGCGTGCTGTTCGGTCCCGACGGCAAAGTCTTGGGCTACTTCCGAGCCACAGGGGTTTCGTGGGGCCTGCAGGCTGGTGCGCAGACGCTCTCGGAGGCGTTGTTCCTGATGAGCGACGCAGCCGCGCGCCAGCCCTTCGATAGCAGCGGATGGTCCGTTGGCGTAGGCCCAAGTATCGTAGTCGTGGACGCGGGCGCAGCCAGGTCGATGAACACCACAACGCTGCAGGCAGATGTCTACGCATTTATCTTCGGCCAGCAGGGGTTGATGGCCGGGCTCGGCGTGCAAGGCCAACGGATTACGAGGCTCAACCTGTGACGTGAGCGACGGCCCCGTCGAGCCGGGGCGTCTCCCTCCAGATTTGCGACTTCGCCGCGACTGTGTTCCCCTCTCGCCCGTATAAGCTCATTGAGGCCACTCGCGACCCCTCCGTCGTCGAGGACACTTACTATAACCTCGGGCTATAGAAGCGTCCCGGACTGAACCTGCCGGCGGTAGGGCGAAGTGCGCCGAACTCATTGTCATCTGTGCGCCGAAGTTCGGCCGTTCGATCGGGCGATATGAATGTCCCTTGATGGCCGAACCCGGTCCGACGCGGGACCGCCGAGGGGGCCGCCGTTGGTTGTTCCGCATCCGGCAGAAGTCGACCCCCAACGGACCTTCGCGTCGCGCGAAAGCAGACGCTCGCGAATTGGGCCTCCCGACCCGCAGTCCGCCTTCAGTTTTCGCCAAAGCCGGCGCTCGCGAATGCCCCTCGATCCCTCAAAACCGTGCTTGCGACGATCAGGTCGACTCCCAAACATAGCGCTGAGTCGAGTTGGTTTCAGTCGCCTGTGAAGTAGCTATGTGACCAAAGTCCAATTGCTTTGTCGGGAAGCCAGCACCACTATCGACGTGACTCTCGAAGAGAATTCGAAGCGGGAGTGCGTTTCATACCTTTCCATCATTTTCTGAATGGAGCACGCGTCATGCTCAAGGCTCTTCGCCTTATTCTCGCGATCCCGCTGCTGCTGCTCGGGGTGGCTTGTTCAATGCAGCAGACTTCGTCACCTCGAACTGGCGATCCGGAACTGGAGGCAGAAGCACGGTAAGCACCTCACGACGACCGTCGTAGACGGCGGCGAGAACCGACATCAAAGTGGTGCCCATCATTTTCGATTTGATGGACATCACTGTGACAGAGTCGGAAGCCAAGCCGGGTAGCCGCAAGGGCGTTGTCACGGTAACTGGTCGGGCTGGTAGAGTGATGCGATGAAGACAACCATGCCGCTGTACCATCGCCATCGATTCCCGGGCGCCGTTATCAGTTGCGCCGTTCGCTGGTATTTTTCGGTTTCAATTGAGCCTGCGCGACATTGAAGAGTTGCTGTTCGAGCGCGGTGTAATCGTCAGCTATGAAACAGTGCGGCGCTGGTGCGACAAATTTGGCGCTGGCTTCTCGCATCGCGTCAAGGCTGCTCGTCGCAAGCCCGGCACCACGTGGCATCTGGATGAGGTGTTTGTGACGCTACGCGGTGAGCCTTATCTACTTTGGCGGGCAGTCGATCAGCATGGCGCCGAACTTGATATCCTGCTGCAGAAGCGGCGCGACAAGGCTGCGGCAAAACGATTCTTCAAACGTGTACTGGCGGCTTGTCCTGAGGTGCCGCGCAAGATTGTCACTGACCAGTTGCGCAGCTATCCGGCGGCGAAGGCCGAGATCCCTGAACTGGCAAACGTGAAGCACGTTTTCGTCAAAGCCAGCGCCCGAGTGAACAACCGGGCCGAAAATAGTCATCAACCCACGCGAGAACGCGAGCGCCGCATGCGTGGTTTCCGCGATCCTGAGCGCACGCAAGCATTCCTGTCGAATTTTGGACCGATCCGGCAGCACTTCGCACTGAAGCGACATCTACTACGTGCCTCGCTCCACCGCAAACAACTCGGCGATCGCTTTGCCGCATGGCATCGTTTCACCGAGCTTAGCCAAAATCCGTCCGGTTTTTGAGAAAAGCTCCGTTCATCGCACTACGGCGACGCGAACACTTTAATGTGACAACGCCGTAATGCAGAGGTCAGCCTCGCGTCACCCCATCAGCGGACAATATAGGTTACTTACCCTTGCGGCGGTGGCGCGGCGACACCCGAGGTTCCGTTCATCGCGTGTGAAGCTGACTATATTTAACTTGACAGGTAGTTCACCATGAAAACTCTGATCTATGCAGCGTTGGTTGCCAACGCGCTCGTCGTCCCCGTGGTCTCTTTTGCACAGGACTCCGCTGCCCCGCTGACGCGTGCCGAAGTGCGCGCCGACCTGGTGCAAATGGAACAGGCGGGGTATCGCCCGGGCCTCAAGGATTTGCACTATCCCACCGATGTTCAGGCTGCGGAGGCACGCATTCATGCGCAGGATGCCACGACGCCGAGCAGCACGGCAGTCGGCGGAGTGCCGATGAACGGCTCCTCGCAGTCGGGTGCGCCGTCGACGACCGCAGGGACTCACTCGATCTACTTTGGTCACTGATGGTGTCGATCGGCACTGAATCCGGCCCTGGGTCCGGGGCCGCATCGCGTGGCTTGCGCGACCGCTGCCAGCGGTCGTTGGACGCACCGCGCTCGTTTGTTTTGTCACGGCCCTAGCGAAGCCCGATTCGAACCCCGCGTTGCCGCGGCTCAACGCTTTGAAGGCGCGCTGTCAGCTTTCCTCTTCACACCTTCATGCGCATGTCATGCGTGAATTGTCGCTTGACTCTCGCCTTAAGGAGATCTTCACGGAAGGTAAGTGACGATCATTCTGGACGATAGGCGCAATAACGCGAAGACCTCGTCTTCAGAATGGAGCCAACCCTTTGAATGCCGTCTGAAAGGAGGCACGAGAACCCTTGGTGGCCTCTCAAAACAATTGGTAATAAAAATCTCTAACGCTTTAATCTTCGCTGGAAATTACGCTAGTTCGCGTCCGTCTGAATAGTGCCGAGCATCATTCCATCCAGCATGGACAAGGTTTTCCCGATATGCGCAGATAGAAAGAAATTGACTCGCCTGGCATTCAAACGTTGCCCGGATGCTATTTCTCCGTCTGCAGGAATCCAGAGCGTTGTGTACATTCGCACTTTGGTTGCGTTTGGGAACACCCGACATAGGTCACAAAGCAATCATCCTCATTGCGAACATCTTCCTGCGCCAGATCTCTGCAAGATGCTCTTGCGTTTCCCCCAAGCCCTGGAATTCTCATGCTCGGTCTAGTTCGTATCGCGCTCCGACGACCCTACACTTTCGTCGTTCTGGCAATCTTCATCCTCATCATCGGGCCACTGTCGGCGATGAAGACGCCCACCGACATTTTCCCGGATATCAGAATCCCGGTGATTAGCGTGGTGTGGCAATACACGGGGCTGCCGCCCGACCAGATGGTCGGCCGGATCACGTCGCCGTTCGAACGCACGCTGACTACCACCGTGAACGATGTCGAACACATCGAGGCGGAATCGGTCGCCGGTTTCGGGATCATCAAGATCTTCTTCCAGCCGGGCGTGAATATCAGCACGGCGAACGCGCAAGTGACCGCGGTCGCGCAAACTCAGTTGCGGCAGTTGCCCGCGGGCACTACGCCGCCGCTGATCCTCAATTACAACGCGTCGACAGTGCCAATCATCCAGTTGGCGCTATCGGGCAAGGGGCTGTCCGAGCAGAGGCTGGGCGACCTCGGTCTGAATGCGGTGCGTCCCGTTCTGACGACTGTCGCCGGTGCGTCCGTTCCCTACCCGTTCGGCGGCAAGACGCGCCAAGTGCAGATTGACATTGATCCTGCGGCACTGCAGGCGCGCGGTTTATCCGCGCAGGACGTCGCCAATGCGCTGGCGGGTCAGAACCTGATCACGCCGGTCGGCACCGAAAAGATCGGCGACTACGAATACACGTTGCAACTCAACAATGCGCCTTCGGAAATCAAGGCCTTGGGCGATCTACCGGTCAAGGCCGCCAATGGCACGACGGTCACTATTCGAGACATTGCGAATGTTCGCGACGGCAGTCCGCCGCAAACCAATATCGTCCATGTGAACGGCCGGCGCTCGGTGCTGATGTCGGTACTCAAGAACGGCTCGGTTTCGACGCTCGGGATCATCTCCGGCATCAAGCAGCAAATCGCCAACGGGAAAGCGTCGTGGCCCGATAACCTCAATGTCGAACCGATCGGCGACCAGTCGATCTTCGTGCGCGCAGCCATCACCGGTGTGGCACGTGAAGGCGTGATCGCGGCCGTGCTCACCAGCCTGATGATTCTGCTGTTCCTCGGCAGCTGGCGTTCGACGATCATCATCGCAACCTCGATCCCACTGGCCATTCTCGGCTCGATCGCCACGCTCTCTGCACTCGGCGAAACCTTGAACATCATGACGCTCGGCGGTCTCGCGCTAGCGGTGGGGATTCTTGTCGACGATGCGACCGTGACGATCGAGAACATCAACTGGCACCTCGAGCACGGCAAGGAGGTGGAGACCGCTATCCTCGATGGCGCCGCGCAGATCGTCACACCCGCGTTCGTTTCCCTGCTGTGCATCTGCATCGTGTTCGTGCCGATGTTCTTCCTGAACGGCGTGGCGCGCTTCCTGTTCGTGCCGATGGCGGAGGCCGTCATTTTCGCGATGATCTCGTCGTTCATCCTCTCGAGAACCCTCGTGCCCACAATGGCCAAATACCTGCTGAAACCGCATACGCAGGGTGAGCACGCCGATGAGACCCGACGTCCGGGTCCGCTCGGACGCTTCCAGCGCGGCTTCGAGGCGCGCTTTGAAAAGGTGCGTGGCGTGTATCGCGTGTTACTCGAGCTCGCGCTGAACCATCGGCGTCCGTTCGTCAGTTGCTTCCTCGGCTTCGTCGCGCTCTCGTTCGCCCTCGCGCCCTTGCTCGGCCGCGACTTCTTCCCGGCGGTCGATGCCGGGCAGATCCTGATGCATGTGCGCGCACCAGTTGGGGTGCGCGTCGAAAAGACTGCGCAATTATTCGCGAATGTCGAAGGCGCGATCCGCCAGATCATCCCGCCGTCCGACCTCGGCACGGTGGTCGACAATATGGGGCTGCCGGTCAGCGGCATCAATACCGCTTACAACAACACCGGGACGGTCGGTTCGCAGGACGGCGACATCCAGATTGCGCTGAACGAAGGGCATCGTCCGACCGACGGGTATGTCCGCATGATGCGTGAAAGATTGCCGCGGGAATTCCCGGGGGTCACGTTCTCTTTCCCACCGGCGGACATCATCGGCCAGATCCTTAACTTCGGCTCGCCAGCACCGATCGACCTGCAGATCCGCGGCAACAACCTGAACGCCGACTACGCGTATGCAGACCATTTGCTGCGCGCGGTACGCGACGTGCCCGGCGTGGTCGATGCACGGATCGCGCAGTCGCACGGCAACCCCACCTTCAACGTCGATGTCGACCGCACGCGTGCACAGTTGCTCGGCATCACTGAGCGCGACGTGACCAACAGCATGGTGGTGAACCTCGCGGGTTCGAGCCAGGTGGCGCCCACGTACTGGCTGAACAATGCAAACGGCGTGTCGTATCCGATCGTGATGCAAACGCCGCAATACAGTCTCGATTCACTGGCAGCGTTGCAAAACCTGCCGATCACCGCCAGCGGCGGAGGCACCGCCCAGATTCTCGGCGGTCTGGCGACGGTCGAGCGCACCACCAGCAACGAAGTCGTCAGCCAATACAACATCCAGCCCATGGTCGAGATCTTCGCGACCACCCAGGACCGCGATCTCGGCGCGGTGTCGGCCGATATCCAGCGCATCATGCACCAGAACGCCAGCACCTTGCCGAAGGGCTCGAGCGTCGCGCTGCTGGGTCAGGTGCAGACGATGAACAGCGCCTTCGCCGGCATGTTGTTCGGCCTGCTTGGCGCAGTGGTGCTGATCTATCTGCTGATCGTCGTCAATTTCCAGTCGTGGGCCGATCCGTTCGTGATTGTGAGCGCATTGCCGGCGGCGTTGGCGGGCATCGTCTGGATGCTGTTCGCGACGCACACGACGCTCTCCGTACCCGCACTCACTGGCGCGATCATGTGCATGGGGGTGGCGACCGCCAATTCGATTCTGGTCGTCAGCTTCTGCCGCGAACGTCTTGCCGTCCATGGCGATCCGTTCAAGGCGGCACTCGAAGCGGGCTTTACGCGCTTTCGCCCGGTGCTCATGACCGCGCTATCCATGATCATCGGCATGGCGCCGATGGCGCTCGCCCTCGGCGAAGGCGGTGAGCAAAACGCGCCGCTCGGCCGCGCCGTGATCGGCGGTTTAATGTTTGCCACCACGGCTTCGCTGTTCCTGGTCCCCGTCATCTTCTGTATTGTTCACGCGCGCCCCGGGCGCGCGGCGACCCCAGCATCCGTCCCGGGAGGTCCTGCCCATGTCGTCTGAATCCGCTTTTCCCACTCACACGCCCCCGTCGCGCCGTCCGCTCCGGATCGCGGGCGTGATCGGCCTGTTGATCGCCTTAGGCATCGTCGTTGGCGGTGTCGCGCTGCGAGCTGTCGACGCCCGCAAGCTGAAAACCTGGACGGAGGCTCAGGCCGTACCGACAGTCAATCTGATCCAGCCCATGCGCGATCCCAACGGACCTTCACTGCGACTGCCCGGCCGGCTCGAAGCGTTTACACGGGCGCCGATTTTCGCGCAGGTCAGCGGCTACCTGAAATCATGGAGCGTCGATATTGGCGCGCCGGTCAAGGCGGGTCAGGTGCTCGCCGAAATCGAAACACCCGAGCTTGATCAGCAGCTCCTTCAGGCACGCGCCGATCTGCAGAGTGCGCAGGCGAATGCCGTCGTAGCGGGTACGACGGCGAAGCGCTGGGAGGCGCTAAGAGGCACCGATTCCGTGGCCCAGCAGGACGTCGACCAACGCACTGCTGATTACACCGCGAAGGAGGCGATCGTGGCGGCCGCGAAGGCCAACGTCGATCGCCTCGCCGCGACGAAGGCCTTCGCGCGGATCGTCGCGCCGTTCGACGGCGTGGTGACCGCGCGCGACACCGACGTTGGCGCGCTGGTGAATGCCGGTAGCGGCGGCGTCGGCCAGGAGCTGTTCGCGGTCTCCGACGTCAAGCAGTTGCGCGTGTATGTTCAGGTACCGCAGAACTACGCTCCGGCGATCCACGATGGCACGACCGCGACCCTGACCGTTCCCGAGTACGCCGACCAGCAGTTCACTGCGCGCGTGATTGCAGCGGCAGACTCCGTCAATTCGAGTTCGGGAACGACGCTGGTGCAGTTGCTGGTCGACAATGCCGACGGCAAGCTGCTGCCGGGCGGTTTCGCCAGCCTGAAATTCACGTTGCCCGCGTCCGCCGATTCACTTCGGGTGCCGGCTAGCGCGCTCGTGTTCGATAGCCGCGGCGTCGTGGTCGCCACGCTCGGTGCGAACAGTCACGTACTGTTCAAGCAGGTGAAGATCGACCGCGATCTGGGCGACTCGGTGGAGATCGGCTCGGGACTCGCCGCCAGCGATCGCGTGATCGATACGCCGCCCGACGGACTCGCCGACGGCGACGTCGTGCAGGTTGCGCCGGCCACGGACACGAAGGCGGCCGCACATGGTTAAGCCTGGACGGGTCGCGCTTTTAACGGGCGTCCTGGCGCTCTCCGCCTGCTCGCTCGCGCCACAATATCAGGTGCCTTCGGCGCCAATAGCGGCGCAATACAAAACCGTTGGTCCTTGGACTGCCGCTCAGCCTGCCGACCGGATTGACCGTAACGGCTGGTGGAAAA
The DNA here is from genome assembly GCF_003634845.1 of Paraburkholderia sp. RAU2J. Classification (NCBI taxonomy): domain Bacteria; kingdom Pseudomonadati; phylum Pseudomonadota; class Betaproteobacteria; order Burkholderiales; family Burkholderiaceae; genus Paraburkholderia; species Paraburkholderia sp. RAU2J. The sequence goes on along the minus strand of NZ_RBXG01000002.1, from coordinate 719,480 downwards.
TATATGGCGACGCGCCACTCGACGATCTCGAAACGCGTCTGCTGGCCAACAACACCGATCTGCACGCCGCGTACGCGCACTATGCGCAAGCGCAGGCTTTCGTCGCGCAGGTCGCGTCGGGACTGTATCCGACCATCAGCGCAAGCGCCGTGCCGCAGCGTGTTCGCCAGTCCGACAACCGGCCGTTGCGCGCGGGCGGCCCGAACGACTACAACTCCGTCACGCTCGGCGCCGAAGTCAATTACGACCTCGACCTGTGGGGCCGCGTGCGTGACTCCGTGGTGGCCGGCAAGGATGAGGCTCAGGCGACCAAAGCCGATCTGGCGTCGGTGAAACTGAGCCTGCAAGTGGCACTCGCGGACAATTACATCAGTTTGCGGGGCCTCGACCAGCAGACCGAGTTGCTGAACGAGACGGTCATGGCGTATGCGAAAGCGCTGCAACTCACGCAGACGCTGCATGACAACGGCATCGTGGCGGGCCTCGACGTTTCGCGGGCTCAAACACAATTGTCGTCGGCGAAGTCCCAGTTGTCGCAGAATCTCGCGCAACGAGCGCTCATCGAACACGCGATTGCCGTGCTCGTCGGCACTTCCGCGTCCGAATTCAGCCTGCCGCAGCAGACCGCCGACATCGCATTGCCGGCGATTCCAACCGACCTGCCCTCGACGCTGTTGCAACGTCGCCCCGACGTCGCAGCAGCGGAGCGCCGGGTTGCCGAGGCCAACGCAAAGATTGGCGTCGCGCGCGCGGCCTATTTCCCGGACATCACGCTGAGCTTGCAGGGTGGCGTGCAAAGTGCCGCGTATGCTGGACTGGTTAGCGCGCCTAATCTGTTCTGGGCGATTGGACCGCAGCTCGTGCAATACGTCTTCGACGGCGGCTACCGCCGCGCGCAACTCGACGCCGCGAAGGCGGCAACCGAGGAAGCCGGAGACCGCTACCGCAGCGTGGTTCTGTCGGCATTCCAGCAGGTCGAGGACAACCTTTCGCTGCTGTCGTATCTCGGCACCGCGCTTGGCGAGCAAAAGGATGCCGCGAATGCCGCGCAATACTCGGTAGATCTGGCGCTGCGCCAATATCGCCAGGGCACTGTAGGTTACCTCGATGTCGTGCAGGCGCAGACCGTCGCACTCGAAGCACGACGCAGCGTGCTCGATATCCAGACACGCCAGCTAAGTGCCAACGTGCAACTGCTGCATGCACTGGGCGGCGGATGGTCGAGCGATGAACTCGCCCAAGTGGCTGCCACGCCTGCACTGGTTGCGACAAAGATAGCGCACGGCGCATATTGAAGGTCTGCACAGGGCGCAACCGGGAAGGTGACCCGGTTTGCGCACGCTGTCGATAGCACGCGTAGCAGTCCGATGTGGCGGAACGCGGCCACCTGTGCGTCATGAATCACAAACGCCGCGTCGATATTCCATCTCACGCCCCGCCGCGGCGCCAGATGCTTCTCGAGATTGTCTGTGTGTAGTTCGACCAAGCCCGGCAACAGATAGTCACCGTCCCAGTCTTCGGCTTCGGCCGCCGACGTCGTCCCTCGTTGAAGGTCGACAATGACGCCGTTTTCAATCCGCAACGTTCCCGTAAATTCCTCGTTCCGCGTGACGACGCGAGCGTTCCTGATCAACATCGACATGCTCCGTAGGTGTCGGCTTTCGCGTGGTGCTGTACGACGCAATGTTGGTTGTGATCCGAAGCGATGAGTCGTGCTGTAGCGCCCGCGATCTCGACGCGCCGCACGGCAGAAAACGACGCTGGTTAAGCAAGCGATCTTTAGGTCGAACGCCCTTTCGATGCGTCCGCAACAGAAAGGAGCACAGAAGCCGGCCACCGACAGGAATACAGCATCAAGAAGTGGCTGATGTTACCTTTTCAGGCCGGTTTGGTAATGAAGGAGAGCTTATACCGACCTATCATGTGCGCTAATTTGTCACTCCCCCGGGCAGCCGACACGGGGATTCTTTTCCGGAGCAGTGATGTACGCAGACAGTATTGATAAGTTCTCGAAAGCCGGTGCGTATAAAGTATCGGTCGTTCTCCGCTCGCCGCTCTCTTTCCTTATCGGCGCGGCAATGGCTGGCGCCTATATCGGGTTCGGCGACATTCTTATGTTTTCAGTTGGCTCGCATGTCGATCCGGCTTATGTGCACCTCATCATGGGGGCGGTTTTCGCGTGTGCCCTCACCATCGTGGTATTCGCTGGCTCCGATTTGTTCACCGGCACGGCGATGTATATGCCGCTTGCTGTATTTCGGGGCGAGACCGGCGTGGGTGGCATGGTCCTGGTGTGGGTGACATGCTGGATCGGCAACCTGATCGGCGCTGTCGTGCTCGCGGTGATACTGCACGCAGCCGGAGGGGGAGTACTACTAACCGATGGTTCAGAGATTTTCTTCAAGACGGTCGAAACGAAGATGGCAACGCCAGGGGTTCCGCTGTTCGCGAAGGGCCTCCTTTGCAACTGGCTTGTCTGCCTGGCGATCTGGATGGCAGCTCGCACGAACAATGACGCTGCAAAGCTGGGACTGATCTTTTGGCCGGTGTTTGCGTTTGTGGCCTGCGGCTTCGAGCACAGCGTCGCAAACATGTTCGTGTTCGCGCTTGCACTAACCGGCCAGCACCCGGCCAACATCACGTTTTCCGGTGCTTTGCATAACGAACTTTTTGTCACGCTAGGCAATCTGGCCGGTGGCGGAATCTTCGTCGGCCTTGGCTATTGGCTGCAAGAGAGCGGTCTTGGTAATCCTTCGAAAGCCCGCGCAGCCGTGTCCGCGAGCGGCGTTCGCACGAACTAACGGGGTGATTTTTCCTCTGCAGCAATCGTCAAGGCGCGGGCTCTCGTGTTCACTGAAAGTCTGTCCCGCTTTATTGGCGAATGTTGCACCGGCGCATCTTTTTCGACGGCGAGTCGGTTCCAACCCAGGTCAGCTATCGCGACGACGAAGCGCAATCACGCCCTGGCGCTTCATGGTACGTACCTGTACAGAAAACAGCGTCATGACGATGAAAAACAATCAGCCTGCGACTAAAGCTTCCACTCCGCCGCCGCAGAGCCAACGAATCGGTTACGCGCAATTCCCCCGACCCGGTTCGCCATCCGGCCGGCCGGCACGACTATCGATCCCTCGTTGAGTTGCGCGAGCGTAGTCCGATCCCGGCGTTCGTGTTCCGGATCATCGCGATTCGACCATAACCAGCCGTTCGACCGCGCTCTCAGATTGGACATTCGAACGTCGGTTCCGCCCCAGTAAAGGACGTTCCCCCGACGATCACGATCGTCTCGTCCTCGGCCGTTCAGGCCGGCCGTGCCAAGGTTCGTGCCTCAATCAAATCGGTGCTTTTCGAAACATGGACCAACTGCCGCTATCGCATTGTCAGGTTGCTGGGGTCGTCGCGTAAGATGACGCGATGAAGAAACCCAAAAAGCTCTGTCACGGCCACCGCTTCCCTGCCAACGTAATCAGTAGCGCCGTGCGGTGGTACTTTCGCTTCGAGTTGAGCTTGCGCGACATCGAAGAACTGCTCTTCGAGCGCGGCGTGATCGTGACATACGAGACGATCCGATGCTGGTGTGAAAAGTTCGGTGCAAACTTTGGACACCGCGCGAAATCGACCCGGCAAAAGCCGGGCAGCACATGGCACCTTGACGAGGTGTTCGTCACGCTACGCGGCGTAGCGTTGCCTGTTGTGGCGCGCGGTCGACGAGCATGACGCCGAACTCGACATCCGGCTTCAGAAGCGGCGCCCACCAGCCGCGTAATTTCTTTGCCCGCGCAAACGCTTCACAATTCTGCCGAATGCATGCCACTGCTGCGCGATCAATCCATTGCCATACGAACGTCCTGGACCATGCGGCGCGGGGAGTTGGTCGCGGATGCCGGTCGGTTCGACGACGGGGTTCCATGAAGCGGTGCGGAACAACATATCCCACCACGGAAATAGCACGCCGAAATTGCAACCGTAAGCCGTGCCTTCGTGACCGTAACCAATCGCGTGGTGGCGCCGATGAAAAGTCGGGCTGACAATCACGCGTTCGAGCAGCCAGCCATACGGCAGTCGTGCATTGACGTGCTGGATGCTCTGCATGAAGTTGCTGACTGCGACCAGTACCACGAACTGGTTCGGCTGCACGCCGATAAACAGCGAGATCGCCGCGAAGAACGCTATCTGGATGATGTCGTCGAGAAAGTGGTTGCGGTCATCGGCCCACAGCGACATCTGCTGCTGGCTGTGATGCACCGCATGCAGTTCCCACCACACTCCGAAACGATGCTGCCAGCGGTGATACCAGTAGCCGGCGAAATCGAGCACGACCAGGTAGATCAGGAACGATACGACTGGCTGATCCGTCACGCCTGGCCAGAGGTTGTCGATATCGATGTTCGGTATGCCGTAGATCGCGATCAGACTCTGCCAGTGATCGAACAGCGGCTGCAGCATGAAAAAGAACGCAATGTTAATGATGCCGAGCTTGGTGATCCACGTGTAGATCACGTCGGCGCGCAGCGCCTTTCGACCCTGCCACAGCTCGATGGGGCGCAGCGCTTCGAGCGGCCGTAACGCGAGATACGTCACGACGATTTCCAGCACGCCGATGATCACCCAGTACAGTGCGTCATAGGTGTCTTCATCGTAACCCATCAAGCCGAAGCGATAGAAGAACGGCTGCACGACATCGACATATAACTGCGTCTGCAGCGCGGACACCATATTGTCGAGTTGTGCGACGATTTCATGAAACATCAGAATCCTCGTGTTTTTCCAGTTCTGCCACTGCTCATGTAACGGCAAGTTTTAGACGACTCGCCCAGCTTAGTCCGGATTGGGCGACGCGACCGGCGCGCGATTGTCGAAATAGATGCCGTGCGGAGAGCGGCCCACCGCAATAGTGTCGATCAGCTTGCGGGTGGTCAGATCGATGATGCCCACATGCTTCGCGAATCGGAACCCCACCCATAGATAGCGCTTGTCGGGAGTTAGTTCCATGTCGTCGGGCCCAGGCATCAGGCCCGTGATATCGCCGGTATTGGTGAGCGTGGTGTAGTCGATGATGCTGATGGTGCTTTCGACGCGATTGGAGACCACCACATGCTTGCCGTCATCGAGGTTGCGGAAATTGTGCGCGCCACGGCCCGTGTGGATCTTCCTGACGACCTGCTGCTTGTGCCAGTCCACCACGGTCACGTCGTCTTCGCCGGTCATGCCGACCAGCAGGTAGCGGTCGCCGGGGGTCATCCACAGACCTGCGGGTTCATCTCCCACGTGCATTTTCCAAAGCACTTTCTGCGTCGGCAGATCGATCGCCGCGAGTTCGCCGGAATCCTGCAACGTGACGAACACGGTGCGGTTGTCCGAAGCGAACGTCATGTGGCTAGGAGTCTTCGCCAGTTCGATATGCTTGACCAGCGCCATATTCGTGCCGTCATAGCGGTAGATGTCGACGCGGTCCATACGCAGCGCAGCCGTGACAAACCACTTGTGATCAGGAGAGAAGCCCAACTGATACGGGTCTTCGATGTCCTGCACAGTACGCTGCACCTTGCCGCTATGCGGGTCGAGGAACATCAGGTTATTCGACACCGAATCGGCAACGATCAGCGAGCGGCCGTCGGGCGTGATCATCAGATGGTGCGGTTCCTTGCCGGTCGGCTCCGTGCCGATAACCTTATGCGTGGCCTCGTCGATCAGCGTCAGTTGCGATTCACCTGAATCGAGAACGATCACGTTATCAGCGGCATTCGCACAATTCGCCACGGCCAGGATACCGCTCAGCGCGGCGAGCGCTCCGATCCTTTTAATGAAAGCGAAAGAAAATGGCATTTGGATCGTAATCACGTGGGAAGTTACTTTGAGGTTGAATGTAATAAAGATGGCGGGGTTTCATCGACCGCGGTCGATACCATCACCATTCAACGTTTGTAACGCCGCTACCGATGACACGACAGTCAAGGCCAGATGCGGAAATTGCGGCGCCTGTTTCGCATACGACTGCATTGGCAATGCAACGTTCACGCGATCCGATTCGCCGCTTCGATGAGCGAGTTGCTGCTTCGGTCGGGACCTGGCGTGGGACCAAATCGTTCTGTATTGCGCGTCGTACGGAGAGGCGCCGTGAGCACACTCGTCATGCGCCAGTTACGAAGCAGGATGTGCAAGCAGATTCCTGGTAAAGCCGTTTAGTAGTTGGCCACAATTTCATTCTTCGACACGAGGTTCAACACACCGGCCAGACGGCGTTGTCAGGTTGTTGGGTTGGTCACGTAAGATGGTGTGGTGAAGAAATCAAAATCGCTTTATCACGGTCATCGTTTTCCCGCCGCAGTCATCAGTTGCGCTGTGCGCTGGTATTTTCGCTTCCAGTTGAGCTTGCGCGACGTCGAGGAACTGCTCTTCGAGCGTGGCGCGATCGTGACATACGAGACAATCCGATGCTGGTGCGACAAATTCGGTAAGGGCTTTGCTCACCGGGTGAAAGCCACACGACGCAAGCCAGGTAGCACGTGGCATCTCGACGAGATGTTCGTGACACTACGCGGCGAGCCCTGGCTGCTGTGTCGTGCAGTCGATGAGCACGGCATTGAACTCGACATCCTGCTTCAGAAGCGCCGCGACAAGGCGGCGGCCAAGCGATTCTTCAAGCGTGTGCTGCGCTCCAGCCCAGTGCCCGAAAGATCGTCACTGACCAGTTGCGCAGCTACCCGGCCGCCAAAGCAGAGATCCCTGGGCTGGCGAATGTGAAGCACGTGCATGGACGCCCCCGACTTGCCAAGCTCTCAGTTCATGATGGCGCGAGGGTCAAGACTGCATGCGTACATTCGGACTTTGGTACGGGCTTGCCCGCTGTCCCTGATGGAATCCGCTGGTCGGGGCTCTATCGTGTTCATGCACTCGGAGGTGCTCATGCTTCATCGAGCTGTCCCAACCCCGGTCTAACCTGTTATGCCATCACTGCGTGATTACCTGAGCAATCTGTGAGGGTGCGAGTTCCCCTTGTATGTCGTTCGCTGAGATTGAACTTCGGTCAACCGACCCGGCTATGCGACAGCGACAGCGGCCGTGTAGTCAGGCCGGAATTCGCGATCGCGTGCCAGCAGCGCCCACACGATGCGCGCATTCTTGTTGGCCAATGCCACGGCAGCGACATTGGCGTCGCGGCGCCCGATCAATGTGCGCAGCCAGCCGTCGGCCTTGGTTCCGGCCCGTAAGATCACTGAACGCGCCCCGTGGATCAGCAATGTGCGCAAGTAGGTATCGCCGCGCTTGCTGTATCAGTCAGTTACACTACGCATTCAAGACCATAGCCTACACGATGATCAATCTACGACACTATTGCGGTAGTTGATCTGGCAGTCGAGGTCCATGCTTCATGTCCGGCTCAGCGCGCCGTGATCACCTTCGTCCTCACCCTGCCGAAGTACATCCATGACAACGCAAAACTGCCTCGTCGCCGACCTCGACGCGCCTGGTCTCGCCTGCTTGCCGATTCCGTTGACCGCCGCCAGATCGCTTCAACCGAAACTCGCAACCAGTTGACAGTCTGGGCCAGAAACGGCCCGTCACGAGCTGTTCGCGAACGTCAACTCATGAGGAGCGAGCGGCCCTTCGACGCGGCGACGCCTCGATCGATAGCTGCGCCTGAAAGCGGTCGATGAGCTATCAATGCCTCGACGAGGCTCGCCAGTGACGCCGATCATTTACCGTGGCGGTATGTGAGCATAATGTCATTCGTGCGGCCCACCAGCCCCAACTTTGAAAGAAAGGTGAATATGGCGGCCCCTGAAAAAATTGTTCAAACACTTTTCGCGAACCCTCCGTTACGGAACGGGAGAAGGGGCCTACGTCGAAGAATTGATTTCGTAGAGTGCGAGACAGCGTGGTCGCAGTTCAAATAGACAGATGAAAAGAATCTATACGTACAAAGGCTTCGAGATCGCGGTCGAGCTTGAACCAGTGTGGGAAGCCTCTGGCAACATTACATTGCTGCCACCGCGTGGCTTCATCGCCGTCGTGCACATTAGAACGGCGGGCGCTACTCGGCTCATGATTGCGCCGATACGGCTGACAGCAGATAACCAGCAGCCTTTCGCGACGGAAGCCGCCGCGCTCATGGCAGGGTTCAGCGCTGGGCAGCGGGTCGTAGACGACACACTCGTCCAGTGAGTTCGCCCAATCGCGATGGATTGAAGATTGGATGAAGGTAACGGCGGAAGCGGTTTGGCTTCCGCTTAGTATCGGTTTTGTCCGCAGTATCGCGTGAGCATGACCAAGCTGATTCTCGCGAGCGCTAAAACTGGGGAGTTCTCGGCGATCATGCAAGATGAAAATGTCGACGCTGACCAGATCAACAAGCTATCAATACAATCACCCCCCGTACCGCAACAACAGGGGGGCGAGCACAGAGATTCAATGCCGGGCGCTGCTCCAATCCCACCAGTCGCGATGGTAATCCAGCCGTCCAAGCAGTTTTCGGCGCATTTGCTCCCGGTGATAGTGAGCGGCGACGAACGCTGTTGCCGTCACCAGCACGAATGAACCTACGACGATTGCCACTGCTTCGCTCATGGGAACCTCCATTGCGGATCTCTCGGGTTCACTGCAGGTGCTGCCCTCCATTGATCGCGATGTTGGCGCCGGTCACGAAGCCCGCCTCGCGCGAGCACAGGTACAGCACGAGTGCGGCGACTTCGTCCGGCTGCCCGAGCCGGCCGACCGGAATCTGCGGAATGATCTTGGTCTCGCGGATGTCCTCGGGCACCGCCATCACCATCTTCGTCGCGATATAGCCGGGCGAGATCGTGTTGACAGTGACGCCTTTTTTCGCCACCTCGAGCGCCAGCGATTTCGTGAAACCATGCATGCCGGCCTTTGCCGCCGCATAGTTAGTCTGGCCGAACCCACCCTTGGAGCCAATGATCGACGACACGTTGATGATGCGGCCCCAGCCGCGCTCGACCATGCTGTCGCACACCGGCTTCGTCATGTTGAACACCGAATCGAGGTTGGTGCGGATGACCGCGTCCCAATTGACCTTGTCCAGTTTTTTGAAGCTGGCGTCGCGCGTGATGCCGGCGTTGTTGATCAGGATGTCGACCGGTCCGACTTCCGCCTGGATCTGCGCAATGCATTTTTCGCACGAGTCGTAGTCGGCGACGTCGACCGCATACGCGCGGAACTGTCGTCCCTCGGCTTCCATGCGTGCGAGCCACTCGTTCGCACCGGTGTTGCCCGGCGAATGGGTAACTACGACCGCATGACCGGCGTCATGCAACTTGATGCTGATCGCCTCACCCAGTCCACCCATGCCACCCGTTACTACCGCGATCTGCTTTGCCATCGAATCGTCCTCACAAATTCCGGCGGCGTGCCCGTCTGGAGCACCACTGCCTTCAGTCAAGAATTGGATGCATTGAAATGCCGGATCCTTATCCAAAATGAATAAGAGGAATCCTACATACAGATATGGAACCGACAACGCGGGCATCGCTGCCCGCGTGAGTCTTAGTGCTTCGCGCTCGCGACTACGGCAGCCGACTCGGCGGCACTACGTTTGGTGGCCTTGGACGCTGAGGCCGTGACGGCTTCGAGATTGGTCCCGGCCATCTCCACGGCCTGCTGCCCCGTCTTTTGCAGCGATTCGCACAGCGTGGCGGTGGCGCTGATCGCGGATTTCCACGCGGCGATCGCCGCTTCGGAACCCGCGGGAGCACTCTTCGCCGCTTCCTCGATCAATTCCTGCATGCGTGCGCTATACCGTTCGTACTGCGTCTGTGAGAGTTGCGCGACCTCAGCCTGCGTGGTTGACGCGATGTCGAAGAGTTGACGGCCGTATGACAGTGATTTCTCCGCGAAAGGCGCGGTGAAACCGGCTTGCAGCGTGAACCACTGCTGCGGGTCGGTTGTGCCGGGCGCCTTCCTCAGGTTCTCCTGCGACTCCGCCAGCGTGGACCTGACGACCTGCAGGTTCAGGGCGACCAGTTTTTCGACGCCTTCAAAGACCTTGCCGGTCAATCCGAAGAATGCGTCGAGGCCAGCCTTCTGCGATGCGGCGATTTGCTCGGGACTCGATAGAGCCATTATTGAAATTCCTCAGGATTCAGTCCGCCGCACGAAGCCCCGAACGACCGGTTTCGCGCGACGAATGGCGATAATGGATGGACCGACGCGCAAGGACGCCTGCCAGGCAGCATGCGTCGCGAATACTCGGAGGGTCGTTACAGCAAGAGGCACTACACATTAAAGTCCAACTAAAGCTACTTCGCTTAGTTTTTCTTCGGCGCGCGCGCCGCAATTCCCTAGCGCCTACGCGCGACGACCTTAAGAATGGCAGCGCCTTCGCTTGTGACTTGAGGACGTGGATAGCCCGATGCGAGGCTTTCCAGCGATATGAGTTGGCGCTCCAGCAGCGTGTCGAGCTCGGCGCGGCCCAGTTCGATCTGATCCGGCGCGTCCTTGATGAGCATTAAGGTGGCGAATTCATGGGGACTCAGCATATCGTCTCCTCGATTTAGTCTGTCTGCGCCGCGCAGCATTAATTACCCTCTCCACGGCGAATGGCGGCAAATATTTCCTTGCCATGCAAAGCAAATGTCGGGAAATCCTTACGGAGACGTCATCATAACCGCTCAGTTTTCGATTGCAATATGCGGAGTACTTTTTTGATTTGTCTGTTTATTTAGCCTGCATGGAAGGCGACGTTTGCCATTCCCTGCCGGCGAGTGACCGTGGAAGCCTTGATGGGCTGGGCCCGGGCAGATCTGGACGCGCACCTCCATGTCTGAATTGGCAGTCCAATCAATGGCGCCGTGCAGCGCCCCCTATTCATATTTGAATAGGGCATTTATAGGGCAGTGTCTTTTTCAGTCATGGCCGCTTATAACCTGATATTGAGAAATATTTATTACATCCCACGCGAGTCGCTTATCCTCAGAATTCTCGCCAGTAAAGGCTCAATAACATTGACTTCTCCCGCGTCGCGAAGGGAAGTCAACAGGTCATCGACAATACGTCATTCCGCGCCAGAGCCGCCCACCAGCGCATCGGCTTCGCTGAAAAATGGCTTGCCGCGCGATTCGCCGAAGCGCAGTGGGGAGAACACGGCGACAGCGGCATGGGCCTTGCGGATCCTCGCGACCGCCACAAATCCGATGCTGGTTGTCGTGCTGGGTCCGGCCTTCCAGTTGAACTCAGTCACACCAAAGCCCATATCGACGTTCGGCGACACCCGAGGCCGTCGTTTTCTCTCCGGTAGCTCTGCATGGCGATTTGTGCCGTCGAAGTTAGCGGCACCGGATACCCGGTGCAAGCGCCGGAGATAGCCCGAATGATGGGGATAGGGGCAGGCCTCACGGCCCGACCCCTCCCACACCACAGTGCGTACGGGTCCGTACACGGCGGTTCGGATCGGTTGCCCGGCTAGATATTCAACGTTGGAAGACCAAGCGATCGCAGAAGGCGATTGGTCAGCGCCCGTTGCAACGCGGGGCTATTACTCAGCCGCCAGGCGTTGTGCGGGGATCCAGCAGTCTGGACGGCAAGATTCCGATCGACACCGCGCGCCAGCAGCTCCCGGAGGCGGGTACTGCCGCGTCGCCACTGCTTCCAGAAGAAGCAGCGGGTGCGGCGGCGTACCCATTCATCCAGTCGCTGAAGAACACTCGGCGTTTCGCAGAAACCGAAGTAGCCGCGCCAGCCAGTCAGATAGCGTTTCAGCGCCCCATTGAAGATTCGCAAAGCTCGCAAACAGGTGCGCGGATGCGACTTTGCTGAACGCGCCTTCGAGCATCGTGCCGCCATAGAGCTCGATGCCGGCGGCATCGGCAATAGCGGCGACGCGCTGGGCGGCGAACAAGCCGCCGCTCTGCTCGATCTTGATCGAGAACACATCGGCGCCTGCGTTCTTTGCAATCTCGAAGGCGCTTTCCGGTCCATGGAGAATCTCGTCGGCCATCAACGCAACCGGAAAGCGCCGTGTGAGGCGCGCCATTGCGGCCGGCGATGCTACCGGTTGTTCGACCAGTTCGCAGCCAGCATCGGCCAGCGCCAGCACTGCCCACGATGCCTGCGCCTCGCTCCACGCCATGTTCACATCGACGCGCACTGCTGCGCGATCGCCAAGTTCGCGCTTGATTGCTTCGACGTGTCCGATGTCGGCCTTGATCGGCTTTGCGCCGATCTTCAGCTTGAAGATGTTGTGGCGGCGTGCTTCGAGCATCATGTGTGCTTCCGCGATGTCGCACGCGGTATCTCCTGAAGCAATCCGCTATCGAATACCACTTGATTGCATATGCTCCGGCGTGAAGTAGCTATTGCTGAACTTGACATTAAAAAATACACCCGGTGATTCACTGGCATGGTTCCCGAAAATATAGACACCACTCTGAAAATCGTAGAACCAGTTCGGCAAAGAGTACGGAATCTTGTAGTCGTATGCTGGAACCGTCGTTTCAAAACCAGCCCTATACAACTTCCCGGCCTGGTCGTACGCATCCATCATTCCGCCGCCACCATCTTCATCCATATAGAGCACCTTTTTGCTGTAGACGTGACGTGCACCGGGTTTAAGCGTCAATTCAACGACCCAGACACGGTGAAGCTCCCAACGTCCGTAATCAGGATTTACGAAATGGGGGGTGAGAATCTTGCTCGATGGGACTTCGTACGTTTGCTGATAGTCGTTGTAAGGGATGTACATCTCCTTCTTTCCGACCAGTTTCGCGTTCCATCGATCCATCTTCCCAAAGAACAGGAATATATCGTCCATCGTCATGGCGCCCGAATAGCTAGGCTCGGGCGTATCGTAGGCAAGATCGGGAGAAACTCGAACATGGCGCTGTCCCGGGTTGTATTCCCACGTCTGTTCATCATGATCCGCCATGTCCATTGGCATCCAAAACAATGACATGGCGCCTATCATCCGGGCTGGCGCTGAATAATCGTTGAAGATCTGATACCAAATTGCCTCCCCCCCTTCTTCTTGAACTCGCTTTCGCGATCCACGTCATAGTAGGGGTAGTATTGGTCCGCCTTGATTTGTGAAACCAAGATCGGTGTTCCGCTCGAATCAACCATCCAGATTTTGGTACGATTGGATTGCGCTATACCGTCATATCGCATCTCCCAATTCCAAAGAGCCTCAAGACCCGTTTGCGGCACCGGGAATGGTTTTCCCGCGAAAGCCTCCACTACTGACAGCCCGTTCTTCTCAAGCTTTGCTGTCTCAGAGTTCTTCTCCGAGTTCTTGAGGTACCAGTCATGAAACGAGGCACTGCGGTGCGTTTGGTAAACGTTGATGCGATAATTCGGGTAGCGCTTGAACAATTCGATTGCGCCGGCGTTTAGTTTATCCGAGTACTGCTGGTAGTTTTGGGCCGTAATCTGCAAAATCGGCTTTTCTTCCGCGAATGGGTCGACCCACTTTCCAGAATCCGGCTTGAAACCCGCAGGCAATTCTTTTATCCCACCCGTGTACGCTGGAATCTGATCATCCTTGCTTCCGGCGATCTCCGCGCCGAATGGCGTCAGCCCACCTTCAGCCGTCGCAGCGACGGCTGCGTACGTCGTTAAGATCGCCGCAGACAACGCGACTGCCCGGCTCAAACCTGAAAATCTGTTCACGGCTGTCTCCAGTTTCATGATTTATATTCGTACTACGAACTATTTCGGTTGCAGAGGGGTGGTTGGCGGACCACTACAAGCACACGACTTCGCTTCTGGTTGGGTAATCCTTTGCCCGACGCTCGAAAACGAAGGGCCATCAAGAATTTTCTGGTTTCCTTGATTGTCCTTAAAGGAATCTCATGGGCGTTGTCACATTAAAGTGTTCGCGTCGCAGTAGTGCGATGAACGGAGCTTTTCTCAAAAACCGGACGGATTTTGGCTAAGCTCGGTGAAACGATGCCATGCGGCAAAGCGATCGCCGAGTTGTTTGCGGTGGAGCGAGGCGCGTAGTAGATGTCGCTTCAGTGCGAAGTGCTGCCGGATCGGTCCAAAATTCGACAGGAATGCTTGCGTGCGCTCAGGATCGCGGAAACCACGCATGCGGCGCTCGCGTTCTCGCGTGGGTTGATGACTATTTTCGGCCCGGTTGTTCACTCGGGCGCTGGCTTTGCGTTATTGACGAGAACATCGAGTCTTCCGTGACGTGCGCGGCAGTGTTCGACCATCGCCTGCACAGCCTCCGGCTGTGAGACATCGCCTCTGTAAAACTCCACCCGGCTATCGACCTCTGCGACATCTTTACCAGCATCACTAACAGATACAGCGATGACCTTCGCGCCCTCCGCGGCAAACCGCAATGCAATGGCCCGCCCCAATCCACGACCGCCACCAGTCACAATGCAGACCTTATCTTTCAATCGATCGCTCATCAAATCCTCCCTGCTTATCAGAGACATGCTAGAGCGGCGAGCCCTTGTGCACATCCAGAAAGCCCATCGTGTGCAGCTTGTCGAAGATCCTTTCCACAGCCGCCTCGGCAGACATCTTCGTGGTGTCGACGCGAATCTCCGGCTTTTCCGGCGATTCGTACGGTGAATCGATACCCGTGAAGTTCTTTAATTCGCCACGTCGCGCTTTCTTGTACAGACCCTTCGGATCCCTCTGCTCGGCAACATCCAGCGGCGTGTCGACAAACACCTCGATGAACTCGCCCGCCTCCATCAGATCGCGCGCCATCGCCCGCTCTGCGCGGAACGGTGAAATGAAGGCCGTAATCACGATCACGCCCGCATCGGCCATCAACCTGGCGACCTCGGCGACGCGACGGATGTTCTCCACGCGATCTTCCGCGGTAAATCCAAGGTCCTTGTTCAACCCGTGACGCACATTGTCGCCATCGAGCAGATACGTGCGTTTTCCCATCGCGTGCAGGCGCTTCTCCAGCAGATTCGCTATGGTCGACTTCCCTGCTCCTGAAAGGCCCGTCAGCCACACGACACCGCTCTGATGCCCATTCAGCACGCGGCGCGACCGCTTGTCGACTTCAAGCGTCTGCCAGTGAATATTGCTCGACCGCCGCAATGCGAAGCGCAGCATGCCTGCCCCGACCGTGTTGTTGCTCATCCGGTCGATCAGGATAAAGCCGCCCGTTTCGCGATTCTCCTCATAAGGGTCGAACGCAATCGGCCGGTCCAGTTCGAGTTCGGCGACACCGATCTCGTTCAACGTCAACGTCTCGCCCGGCACGTGTTCGAGCGTATTGACGTTGACCTTGTACTTGAGCGGAAGCACCGTCGCCGTCACGGTCCGCGCGCCGATCTTCATCAGATAGCTGCGTCCACGCAGCATTGGCTGGTCGTTCATCCACACGATGGTCGCGTCGAACTGATCGGCAGTCTGTGCGGGCGAATCCGCTGCCGATATCAAATCGCCGCGCGAAACGTCCACCTCATCCGAGAGCGTGAGCGTCGCGGATTGCTCCGCAACAGCCTCGTCGAGATCGCCATCCGCCGTAACGATCCGTGCCACGGTACTCTCCCGTGCTGATGGCTGTACCTGGATACGATCCCCTACACGCACGATCCCTGATGCAATCGTCCCGGCGAAGCCACGAAAATCAAGGTTGGGACGGTTGACCCATTGCACGGGGAAGCGGAACGGCTGCGCCTGCAGACGCGCCTCGTCGATCTCGACCGTTTCCAGATGATGCATCAGGGTAGGACCGTCGTACCAGGGTGTCTTCGCGCTCTTCTCCACGATGTTGTCGCCGTTCACGCCCGAGATCGGTATGGCCGTCACATGTGGAATACCAATCTTGTCCGCGAATTCACGATACTCACACGAAATCTCGGCGAATCTCTCAGGGGAATAATCGACGAGATCCATCTTGTTGATCGCGAGCACCACGTTGCGGATGCCGATCAGCGATACGAGGTAACTGTGTCTGCACGTTTGCTGCAGCATACCTTTGCGCGCGTCGATCAGGATGATGGCGAGATCCGCGGTAGAAGCGCCGGTGATCATGTTACGGGTGTACTGCTCGTGCCCTGGCGTATCGGCAACGATGAACTTGCGGCGGTCAGTCGAGAAGAACCGGTAAGCGACATCGATGGTGATGCCCTGCTCCCGCTCGGCGGCAAGACCGTCGAGCAGCAGCGCGTAGTCTATCTCACTGCCCCGCGTGCCCACTTTCTTCGAATCGGCTTCGAGTGCCGCGAGTTGATCCTCGAACAACATCTTCGATTCGTAAAGCAAGCGCCCGATAAGCGTGCTCTTGCCATCGTCCACGCTGCCGCATGTGATGAAACGCAAGAGGCTCTTCGTCTCGTGCTGCTTGAGGTATCGCTCGATATCGGCGCCAATGAGGTCGGAGACGTGTGCCATCAGAAGTACCCCTCTTGTTTTTTTCTTTCCATCGACGCCGAACTATCGTGATCGATCATGCGACCCTGCCGCTCGGATGTCGTGGTCAGTAACATTTCCTGAATGATTTGTGGCAACGTCGTGGCTTCCGACTCCACCGCGCCAGTCAGCGGATAGCACCCGAGCGTACGGAAGCGCACCATTCTCTCCTCCGGACATTCACCGGGTTTGAGCGGCATGCGTTCGTCGTCCACCATCACGAGCACACCGTCCCGATTCACCACCGGCCGTTTTGCCGCGAAATACAGCGGCACGATCGGGACGTCCTCAAGATAGATGTACTGCCAGATGTCGAGTTCGGTCCAGTTCGAGATCGGAAACACGCGAATCGATTCGGCTTTGTTTTTGCGTGCGTTAAACAGACGCCACAATTCGGGACGTTGGTTCTTTGGATCCCAATGGTGCGTCGCGGTTCGAAACGAAAAAATGCGCTCCTTGGCGCGCGACTTCTCTTCGTCGCGTCGCGCGCCACCAAGGGCGGCATCGAAGCCGTATTTGTCGAGCGCCTGCTTCAGGCCCTGGGTCTTCCACATGTCGGTATGGACTTGCGAGCCATGATCGAACGGGTTGATTCCCATTTCCTTCGCTTCGGGGTTCTGGTGCACGATCAGTTCCATTCCCGTCTCACGGGCCATACGGTCGCGCATCGCATACATGTCGCGAAACTTCCAGGTGGTGTCCACGTGCAGCAATGGAAATGGCGGCGGCGCCGGATAGAACGCCTTTTTCGCGAGATGGAGCATACAGGCGCTGTCCTTGCCGATCGAGTACAGCATCACGGGGCGCTCGGCTTCTGCGACCACCTCCCTCATGATATGAATGCTTTCGGCTTCGAGCCGCCGCAGGTGAGTCAGGGTAGTCATGGCGAATCCTTGGGTAAAACGACTTATCGTAAAGCCGCGATGGCGGCCAGCAACGGCTCGGCAATTTCGGGGCGGCACACCAGGAGATCCGGCATCGAAACGTCCGCGCAGTTGTAGGCACATGCGCTTCCATCGATGCGGCTCGCATGGAGGCCAGCCGCAAGAGCGACGCCCACGGGAGCACACGAATCCCACTCGTACTGACCGCCGGCATGGAGGTAGGCGTGCGCTTCGCCGCGCAGTATCGCCATTGCCTTCGCGCCTGCCGAGCCCATCGGCACGAGTTCGGCGTTCAGGCGCTGTGCGACCTTCAACGCCAGCTCGGGCGCACGGGTACGACTCACGAGAATCTTCAGGCGGCCCGCCGGCGCTTGTGGCAAGACCGGCGGCGCTGCCGTACCGAACGTCACGCCCAGAGCCGGCAGGGCCACCGCGCACGCGACGGGCCTGCCGCCGACGGTCAGTGCAACATGCACCGCCCAGTCGTCGCGCCCCTCGGCGTGCTCGCCATATTCCCGGGTGCCGTCCAGCGGATCAATGACCCATACGCGGTCGAGGCCCAGGCGCTTCGGATCAGGAGCGGCCTCTTCGGTGAGAAAGCCGTCATCGGGTCTCGCATGCGCGAGCAATCGGGTAATCAGTTCGTTTGCCGTGGCGTCGCCCACCATGCCCAACGGCTTGCCCGCCAGCACAGCCGACGCGCGTATCGCGTTCAACACGCTTCCCGCCGCGGTTGCCACGTCTGCTGCGAGCTGGTGGTCGTCGTGCCGCAATGCAGTCGTATTCGCCACGTTCATTGTCTGCCTCCATTGCGCGGCAGTTGCTCCAAGCCAGCAAGCCCTGCGGGCGTGTACCAGATATGCTCGAAATAGTGCCCCAACGTCGCACGATGGTCCGTGTAGAAATAGCGGGCAGTCCCGGGCAGCTGGCCATCCAGGACGATCGGCGCACCCTGTGCGGCGAGTTCCTCGCGTTGCCTGTCGAACTCGGCTTCGGTGGCGATCAGTTGCGCGATGTGGTGATGGCGAATCGCAAATTCCGATGCTGGCAACGCGTCGCGGTAAATGTGATCGTCACCCGAGAGCGGCTGGATCAACTCGAGTTGCGTCGCGCCGACAAACGCAAGTGCGATATTCAAGGTGCAGGTCCGTCCGGGCGTCGACTCGATTTCGATGGCCGGCAGCCTCGCCCATTCCGGAACGTTGTGTTCGCGGTCGAAATAGGCAATCGCCTGGTCGATGTCCGAAGTCACGTAGGCGATCTGCAGCAGGCCCGCAAACGGAGAAAGCGTCGGTGTCATGTTCAGTGCAGTCCGTAGGTGGTGATGTAGCGGGAGAAGCGTTCCTTGATGGCTTCTGGCGCGATGCCGAACTCGTCCAGTGCGTAACTGTGGGTGCCGTGTGAGCGCTCCGGATTGTCCTTGATGCGTTGATGCATCACGTTCTCCGTGTCCGGGGCCAGCGTGAAGCCGAAGTGCCCGTATATTTGCCTCACGGTGCCAAGCGGATCGGCGTAAAAGTCTTTTTGGCGGATATCCAGAAAGCGCGTCGGCGGCATTCTGGTGCGCGCCTGCATCGCGGCCTCAGTCGCACGCGCCCAGTTCTCGACTTCACGCCGGCCGATCTCGTGCAGGTCGACGTGTTCGCCCTCGGAGACGCGACGAGCCATCGTCAACACGCTAGCCAATGAAGGCAGCGCCTGAACCGGATCGCGATGGGTCTGCACGACGCAGGCATCGGGGAAGACTTCAAAGAGCGCCGGCAATTGCATGATGTGTCCGGGATTCTTTAGCAGCCACGTCTTTTCAGTGTCGTGCGCCCCAATCAGACTGATTGCCTTGGCGAAGTACCGGTAAGTACTCAGCTCACTCTGTTCGAGCCACCACCGGTCGTATTGGGGCACGCGCAATGACGAGCCCCACAGGTTGCTGCAAAAGCCCTGCTTCAGTATTTCAAGGCATTCGTCGACTTCGTCGGCCACGATGTTGTGTGCCGCACGCATATCCGGTGCTGCCCTGAAGAAGGCCTCCAGACCATCGGCTGTCGCCTTGAACTGCGTATTGCCGCTCCATGTGTCGCGCGGCGGCCTCGGCTGCGGAAAGACAGTCAGCCATTTCTCCAGCCCCTGAAACTGCGGGTCCACCGACAAGAGCTTGTGCAATGCCGTCGTGCCCGTCCGCGGTATGCCGGTAATGATGAGGGGCCGCCGGGGAGCCGGTTGCAAGCTATCGCGATGGGTACGCAGGCCGTCAAGTAACGTCAATCGCGATACCAGCGCGCCGATAATCGCATTCCACACAAACTCCCGCCCGCCGGGCGCGAAACGCGGCCCGTCTTCGTCGAGAGCGATCAGAAGCTGCGACAGTCCAGGCAGATATTCAGTACTTTCCCCGAAATCGCTCAATCCAGCGGCGGAGCTAGCGGCGCAGTGAAGCGCATCTTCTGTTCCCGTAAACCTTCCAGACAACGACATTTACTGTCTCCTTTGATTTCTTCGGCGAGACCATCCTGCATCGCAAGGATTGCCACTCTGCGATTGCGGCCTTTCAATCGGAGCGCTCACCATCGCCGCCTCAATTGCGCACCGACCCGACGTTCGCTCAGGCGTTTCGCTCGCTCCGCATCGCTGACGGCAGGTGTTGCATCGGGAAGGTGCTGACGCACTTCGGACCGGGGCACACGCTTGAGCGTCGGCACCGGCTCCGAACTGCACGCGTACCATCTGCCGATCGCGGTGCCGCGATTGCGTCCGCATGTGTCCAGCCAGTTCGGCACCCCGGGATCGCTGTGGGCGATCACGGCGCGGAAGCGTCCGTCGTTGTCGATGTGTGCCTGATGACCGTTGAGGCTGCTCTGGTGATCGATAAAGTCGAGCGTGTTGAACAGTGCGTCGTTGAGTTGCACGTTCCAGTAGCGCCGCTTCCCGGGTAAATCGGTCTCGAGTATCAACGCCTCGTCAGGACCGAAATCGAAGATCGCTTGCCAGTACGCCTGCTTCGCGAGTCCGCCACCGAAAGCAAAGAACTCGAACTCGTTCACCTTGATGCGCGCGCGCAATTGCTGCATATGCAGGAGCCAGCGGCGCGACAATCGCCCCGCATAATCCATGACTTCGCCGGTACGCCGCGCAATTTCTTCATATCCCAGTAGCGGCTTGACCAACGGCGCATCGAGGCACTCGATAGCGATTCGCGCGTCACGCTCTACACCCCATTCATACGAACGCTGGCGCAACATCGCGAAGTCGGCGTCCCGATGCAGCGGCAGCCAGTTTCCCCCGTAGCCAGCGGGGCGCTGCGCGCTCAGCAGCACTTCGAAACAGCCGTCACTATCGATCTTCAGATCGTCGAGATCGAACTGACCGAGCGGCGGATGAATCTGGTCGGTGGTGCCCATGATTCCGCGACCGATATCGAGCGTAAGCAGATGCACGCTGCCGCGCTCGCCCGTCAACCGGTATCGCAAGTCCCCGCGCAAAGGCGCAATGAAGTAGGTGTCATCCGGGTTCGGTTGCAGCATGAACACCGAGTTCAGGAACGGCAGCCAGTCGGGATGCTCCGGAGTGGACTGAAAGTAGATGAAGTAGGCCAGCGACAGATTCATCTGGAACTGGCGATATAGATCCGCCCGCGTTTGTGGATCATGCGGCGTTTCCGTCAACTCCAGCAATGCTTCTGCCGGCGCAAGCTGCGCGAGGTAGTCCTTCCAGGATTTCAGCTGAGCCATGGATTCACCATTACCTTGCATTGGGTCGAGCGGGTACGCAGTGCCTCGAATGCGTCTGGCAATGCGTCCAGCGAGACCCGATCGGTGATCATCATGCGCGGCTCGACATAGCCAGCATCGAAAACGTTCGCGACGTGCGTGAACTCCTGCAAGCTGTACGTTACGGCGAACTGGATCCGGATTTCCTTCCATACGGCCGCCGCTGGGACGAACTGGTCGGGCACAGTACAAAAGCCGAGCACCACCACATCGCCTTGCGGCTTGACGCAATGAATCGCCTGGGCAATCAGGTCCTTCTGCCCGGCGCATTCGAACACGACGTCAGGCGGACCTTCGAGCGCATCAGCAGCCAGTGCCGCCAGATCCTGTCCCGCCTCCGGGACAACAAACGCATCAGCACCCATGTGCCGTGCCAGCGATTCGCGGCGCCGTGAGGAAGCAGTCGCTACGATGCGCCCGGCACCCACGCGTCGCGCCCAGAAAATTGCGGCAAGTCCGACGGGGCCTGCGCCAATCACAAGCACTCGCGCGCCCGGCGTCAGTTGCCCCAGAGCGACGCCGTGCAAGCCGACCGCCATCGGCTCGATTAACGCGCCGTCTTCCATGCTCAACGTCTTGGGGAGCTTCGTTGTGACGCGCTCGGCGACCACCGCGTATTCCGCGAAGCCCGCCGCCGCCCCCTTGAAATCCGCGCAGAAGTTGGGCTTTCCGGCGAGACAGGTCGCGCAGCGCCCACATCCCGTGAATGGAAGCGCCGTAACTGGATCGCCGACCTTTAGTCGCTCGACGTCCTTTCCCACGGCAACCACCTCGCCGGCGAACTCATGACCCAAGGTCGAGTTTTCCGGCAGCGTGAAATGCGGTGCATGTCCGTCCGTCATGTGAAGATCCGAGCCGCAAATCCCACAGCGGTGGATCTTTAGTACGACCTCTCCGGAACCTGGGGCGGGATCATCCACGCTCCTGACTTCCAGCGGCAAACCAACTCGCCTGAAATAAGCGGCTCTCATCGCTCGGATCTCCGTTTAGCGTGAATGTCCGGGTCACATTGATCATCCTGAATTTACTTTACTGGGAAAGTATATTTATGCCACTGGGGGTTTGTACTGAGATGGCGTACGAAGTGGATTGCCGGTCACGCACGGTAGTGTCGTATTCGCAGCGGACAGCAGTCCCCCGCATTGCCAGAGGTATATTTCTGCGCAAAGGGAAATGCGATGTAGGCCGTTGGTCACGACCGCGCCAGGCAGATGGAGAGAAGAAGGGAGCCGGCAGAGGAAGCCGGCCCGAGTGGGACGTGCGTCTTAGCCGCACGGTCCGCAGTGAATCGTTACGAGAGGGAGTTACGAGCGCGGACGTTTCCTGCGTTCACGGCTGGAAGCTTTATGTCCGCTCCTGACTTCGACGTACGGCCTCCGCGTCGGCATACAACTGAAGCTCGCGTAGCAAGCTTGACAGTGTCGCGCGGCGTTCGGGCGCCATATGACTGGACGCCACCCAGTCGGTCCCATACGTACCTTCGCGGAGAATATTCTCCAGAATCTTGCGCGCCTTTGGCTTCATCCGCACCAGGATGCCACGCCCGTCGGCGGGGTCTGGCCTGCGCTCGACCAGTCCCATCTGCTCCAGCCGGCTCACGCACTTCGTGATGCCGCCCAGTGTCATCGCCAACGGCTTCTGAAGTTGCGTCGGAGATTGCGTGTAGGGCGGCCCGGAAATCAATAGCGCGTCAAGCAGCAACAACTCGGCTGCCAGAATGCCCTGACTGGCCGCGGCCCCCTTGAGAGCGCGGTCGATGTGCGCAGACAGCCGAAGAAGCCGTTGACCGATGAGATAGACGTTCACGTCCTCTGCTGGCCACTCGCGCGCCCACGCCGCGGCCTGTACGTCCAGCACATCGCTTGCGCCGGGGTCCGCTGGCGCCTGCAACGCCGCGCATTCGGCAAGAAACTGCTGTTCGGCCTGGGGGCGCTTCGAATAGAGCGCGTCACCACTGCCTTCGTCAGTGACATCGACCCAGCCGGCTTCGCCAAGCGCGTCCAGATGACCGAGCACGCTTGCGCGCGACATGTTCAGTTTGCGCGCCAGTGCAGGCGCGCTCTGCGTACCTGCGCTCAACAGCGTCAAGAGTTGTCGTCGGGAAGCGTGGGCGAGCGCGGCAAAAAGCGGATCAGCGGACTTGTGAGCTACCATACCATTGTTGATCGATCAGGGCCCGCGTGCCGGTTCGCAGAACAACGATGTGAACAAGAGCGCGATTGACACGGACCGCAACTTGACGGCCCACGCCTGTACGCTCGACAGGCGCCGTTTCCTGTAACGCGGGCCAATTCGGCCACGCTAAGTTACCAGAAAAAGCCAACACCGAAAGCAACGCCGAAAACCCTCGAATCGACTCGCATTCAAAGTAACCGAACGGGATAGGCGCAAGGGATCTGAAGATCAGTCGCTGATCATTGCGTTCAGGCGTGCGCGAATGACGGACTGCGCCTCGGCCACCATCCGATCGACAACTCCGCGACGCTGGGCAAGTCGTGAATCAGTCCGACGGCGAGCCCGACAGGGAATGCCCCACCGTCAGTGTCACCGCGTTGCGACGCGTCAAGCCAGCGCTCTGCGCCGATCATTGGAAGCAGGCTCGCATAGTCGCTGCCGCCAGCTTTCTCAAGAGTCAGCACGTCTTCCACGAGGCGGTTGTTCAGCACGCGCGACGAGTCGTGCACGCTACGTCCAATGACCCGGGTGTCCTTCTCTGTCGCAGCAAGCATGCGTGCCTTCACGGCGGGATGCAGCGGCGATTCCCGTGTCAGCAGGAACCGGGTGCCAATTACCGCACCGTCTGCCCTAAGTCCCCGCACAGCGGCGAGCCCGCGTCCGTCGGCGACGCCACCTGAAGAAAGAATCGGCAACGTCAGTTGGTCCGCCGCGGCCGGAATTAGCACCAATCCCGGGATGTCGACCTCGCCAGGATGGCCTCCGCACTCAAAGCCGTGGATACTGACCGCATCGGCGCCGAGTTCCTGAGCCTTCAAGGCGAAGCGAATCGACGACGGACACTTGTGGGTCGCCTTGATCCCCGCTTTACCGAACAGCTCGATATACTTCGCCGGGTTGCTGCCTGCCGTTTCCACAACAGGCACGCCCATCTCGACGATGACGCGGCAAAAACCCTCGTAGTCCCGCTTGATATTGGGAAGAACGGTGAGGTTGACGCCGAACACCCCTTGGGTCAGCGTGCGGGTCCGCGTGATTTCCCTGCGCAAGCTCTCAGGCTCGATGTGGGTATGAGCAGAAAGAAAGCCTAGACATCCGGCATTCGCCACTGCAGCCATCAGTTCGGCAAGGGCAATACCGCGCATGCCACCCTGGACGACAGGATGACGTACTTGAAAGAGTTCGGTAATACGGGTCTTGAGCATGGAGGTTGATGCGCAATTGGCGGGATCGGCGGGAGCGTCTAAACGGGATCAGTCGAAGCGCGTTTCCGAAGCAGTCACGGCCCACGCGTCCAGTTCCTGAGACATCCGCTCTGTCTTCTTGCGCAGAAAATCGACCGAATTGGCTCCAAGAGGCAAACGCAACGGTGGGTTAGGGGAATCGAGCGCCCCAAGGATGACCTCAGCGCCTTTTCCCGGGTCGTTGCCCTAGACCCCATCCATCCTGTCTAGCCCGCTACGGACAGCGCCTGCGGTCGGCGCGTCGTCCTCGATCACCCGTGCGGAACGGACGATCGCTGTGGCGGACGACCAGTTCGTACGAAACGCGCCAGGTCCACGATCATCACCTTGATACCCAGATGTCCGCATTCAGCCGCGAGCGATTCGGAAAAGCCCTCAACGGCAAACTTCGAAGCGCTGTACATCGACATACCGGGAATGCCCTGATAGCCGGCGACAGACGAGATGTTCACGAAATGACCGCCTTTGCGCGCGCATAAACGGAAGAGCTGCCTGGGTGACGCCGACCAGACCAAAGAAATTGGTTTCCATCTGCGCGCGGCTTTCGGCGTCGCTGAGTTCCTCCGCAGCGCCACACAGACCATAGCCGGCGCAGTGGACCACGATGTCCACACCTCCCGCGCGCTCGACCGCTTGGGTCACGGACTCGTGCAACGTGTTCTCGTCGGCGACGTCGAGCTGGCAGGCAACGGCACGCCCTTGCGCGAGCGCCTCGAATTCGACCATCTGCGCTGCTTGACGCAACGTTCCGATCACCACGTCACCGCGCGACAGCGCCGCTTTGGCGATAGCGCGTCCCAACCCCGATGAGACGCCGGTAATAAACCATGTGCGCTTGCTTTCAGACATGTGTGCTTCTCCCTTTATGCGTGTCGCAATCTCGGCTTTCGCTGCCGAACCCAAGTCAATTTTCAGGAGCTTCGTCGCTGATCCATTTCATGAAGCGGTGCAAGGGGATGCCGGCATCGTGCGGCATGCCGCCGAACCCAACCCCGCCGCTCACTTCCCCGAGCGTGACGATCCGTTGCGCGGTTCTGTCGCGCTAATGCGCTGGGATAAAATTCAGCGAACGAAAATTGCAGATGCTGAAGATGACCAGGAAGACAAAGACACCGCGTGAGACGTTGCCGCCTGGGATCGCCAAGGTGCTGAAGCGACTGCACTACCCACTGGAGGTGATTTTGCTGTGCGTGCGGTGGTACGTGGCGTACTCGCTGAGCCTGCGCAATCTGGAAGAGATGATGGCGGAACGCGGTTTCGAGGTGGACCATTCGACGGTACACAGCTGGGTGATCAAACTCGTGCCGCTGTTCGAAAAAGCGTTTCGCCAACATAAGCGGCCGGTCGGCAGGAGCTGGAGGATGGACGAAACGTACGTCAAGATGCGCGGCCAGTGGAAGTACTTGTATCGTGCGGTGGATAAGGCCGGAAAGACCGTCGATTTCCTGCTGCGAGCCCATCGTGACAAGGCTGCCGCGCGTCGCTATTTCGAGAAATCCCTCGATCAGAACGGCGAACCGGAGACCATCACCGTAGACAAAAGCGGTGCCAATCTGGCCGCACTGCAAGCCATCAACGCCGAACGGAAAACGCCCATGAAGGTGCGCCAGGTCAAGGTTTCTGAACAACGTTGTCGAACAGGACCATCGCGCGATCAAACGTATCGTCAAACCCATGATGGGTTTCAAGGATTTTCGTTGCGCCCGCATCATCCTGTCCGGCATCGAAGTAATGCATATGATCCAGAAAGGGCAGATGAAAGACACTCAAATTCAGCGGACTGCCGCCGAGCAATTCTATTCGCTGCTGACGTAAGCAGTCCTAGTTATAACGGGAATTGCTCGTCCTACCTTCCTTATCGCGACAGAACCGGCGGATTGCCCTACGCAAAACAGTTCGGCTCACACCGTGCGTGTACATCAGATCCTGCTCCGAGCCGAGAGGCAGTCCCACAGGCCACCCCTGATCGACAACGCGCTTAAGCGTAGAGGTAAAGAGCGTCTCAGCGCGAGTCGCTCGTGTCGGGGTGGAGTTAAGGCCTTGGCCCGCGGTGTCAGCGCGGACAGCATCGACAGCCAGTGCTGACGTGACGCGCCGGCCGGCTACCCGACTTCGCGATACCTTTCGCGCCGCTCCGCCGCGAACTGGCTAAACAGGCTGACGTCGGCCGCAGGCACGACGAGGGACAATGTCACCATTCCCTCAGCCTTTTTGCGGGCGCGGTAATCGGCAACGCGTTCAGCAGGAGTCTTTGGCAGATCCCGGCGCAACGCAAGTGTGACTGGAAACGAGGCGCGGCAGCGGCGTCAATCGGGACTGGATCAACTCGCGCTTCCGAGCCGCGACATGATGAACGGGCCTGGTGCATCCCGTCGAACAGAGACTTAATATCCGAACGATGTTCAGTATACCGCATTCAAGACGTTACATGTAACGAAGCTCTCGGTATGGCAAAACGGGGCCGCGATGCGCACGGGAAGGATGCCTGCAAATCAATGCATTAGCGCCGGTTGGCGGTTCTGATTTCGCCGGGAGGGCGCTTCCTGGCAATGCAGCGGATTGTCCGATTTCCATGGGGACAAGGAGAGACCTATAGTGGATCGCTCCAACATTTCCTTCATTGTGAAGAGTACCTCGACCATGAGCGACACGAAACTCAATCTCCCGCGCCGCGGTGACTTCGGCTGGCAACCACTCGTCAGCACTTTCGAACCCACCGTCGAGGACATGTTGTCAGATAGAGCTTACTTCGGGATGCCTCCTGAAGCGCTCTACCTCTGGGGAACATTTCGTGATGAGGACGGTGAGATCTACTGTCCGATGCGCCGGATTCCCGCAGGTCTGTCCACAGATGCCAAAGATACGCGCCGTCGCTTTTGACCTTTGCACGACGCTCGGCCACGACGACGGCATGCATATGCACCCGGTGGGCAAGGAGTCCGTTCCTTACGATGGCTTCTCCAGAACCCTGGAAGGTGACCGAATCCACTGGCGAAGCCACCCGCAAGCACCAGGCAACCGCTTTCACGTGACCTGGACGCCCGAGGAATGCAGTTGGTACGAAGAGAACGGCATGGACATCAAGGGCAAGCTCGTCAAGCCCGGCATGCATTGGTATCTGCCTGGCCGTGACGCCGGCATGTACTACGTGGCGAATATCTTCGAGATGGAGGGCACGATTCTCGGCAAGAAAGTGCGCGGCATGATTGGCTTCGACCCGATCTATATGTACGAGGGAGGGGAGATTTACAAGTCGAAGGACGCACTCGTGCAAGAGAAGCTCGAACTCGTCTGGTACACGTGGGCTACGCGCTACAAGGACGGGAGCATTGATTTCGGGCACTTCACGCTGGGCAACGATATGTTCGGTTTCGCCATTCTCGGCAACGAGAATGGCGAAGTACGCTTCACGTACGACGTGACCGGCGAGATAGATTTCGGTGCCAACGGCTATTGGCAGGAAGGCATCAAGTACTCGGCCTTTGGCGAACAGTGGGAGTTTATGCCCGATCCGAAGGGGCGCCTTGTCGGTCTCGGGACGCTAAAAAATCCACAGGTGGACGGCCGCTGGCGCCGCGTCGGCGACAACCGGGAGCCCGACGTCTGGTTCGCGTGGGGTGAGGCGGCGCCTGAACACGGCAGCCGCCCCGTGAATCGTCTGGCGGGGATGGGCACACGCGTCGGAGTGGATTTTCGAAAGTACTAAAAATGCCGGACAACATTGCCTTCATTTGACTGGCGCGGCGAGAAGGTGCGGGATCAACGGAGTAGCGAACCGATTCGGCTGGGCAGGCGCATAGTCGACATGGTCCCCCAACGAAAGGGAAAGCCGCAGCCGTCCCGGCACCTCGTTCGCAGAGGTACCGGACGTTGCCTTATCAAAGTCCCTGGAAAGCGAGGAGTAAGCGTGGAAGCGATTGAAACGAAACAGAGTGCTGCGGCCAAGGCGGCCGGCGCTGGCTCAACTGATCACGTGGCAATCCGGGTCGCGGACTTAGCCGCCCGAGAACAGCAGTTTCGCGACGCGATGCCGTTAGCGGCCGTCAGCGAGGCGAAACTTCGTCCGGGTCTGGGGCTGGCGCAAGTCGTGGCAATTTGCATGCAAGCCTATGCAGACCGGCCAGCGCTGGCCCAGCGCGCGACCAGGCTCGTGACCGATCCGGCTTGCGGACGCGCCTCGCGCCAGCTCGAGCCAAGATTCGAAACGGTGACGTATCGGGAACTGTGGTCGCGAGTCTGCTCGCTCGCCAACACGTGGTACCACGACGAGGTGCGGCCGTTGCGTGCCAATGATCTCGTGTGCATCATCGCGTTCGCAGGCACTGACTTCACGACCGTCGACCTCGCGGCGATCCACAACGGCGCGATCGTGGTTCCGTTGCAGACCAACGCTCCACTACAGCAACTGCGCGACATCATCGAGGAGGTGGAACCGCGTTGGCTGGCGACGAGCTCCGAAAGCCTGGAGACTGCGGTCGAACTCGTGCTGGATGGGCATCGGCCTGCGGGACTGCTGCTGTTCGACTATCACCCCGAGGTAGACGACGAACGGGAACGTTGCGAGCGCGCACAAACGAAGCTCGCAGCAGCAGGTCTGCCGGACCTGCTGCTGACCCTGCAGACCGCCATTTCGCGTGGGAGCCAACTCACGCCTGCGCCGCTGTTTTCCGAGCCGGCAACGGAAAAGCGGATGTGCACGATTTACTACACGTCCGGCAGCACCGGGGCTCCCAAGGGAGCCATGTACCCGGAACTAATGGTGATGCCGAGTTGGCGCATGGTCTCGCCGATCCCGTTGTTGTACATGCACTACATGCCCATGAATCACTCGTTTGGGCGCAGCGGCGTATTTTCGACGCTCGGCTCCGGGGGGACGTGCCACTTCACCGCAAGGGCCGATCTTTCGTCGCTGTTCGAAGACATCCGCCTCGCTCGCCCCACCTTTATGGGGATCGTTCCGCGTATTTGCGAAATGGTTTATCAGCAATACCACGTGGAACTTGAGCGCCGCGGCCCGGGGGCGGCGCATATCGATGCGCTAAAGCAGGAGTTGATGCTCGACGTGCGCAACAGGGTGCTCGGCGGCCGTTTTCTGAGCGGTAACTTCGGTTCGGCTCCCCTTGCCCCCGAATTGCGCCAGTTCATCGAAGCCTGTCTCGGCTTTAAGCTGGATGACCATTACGGAGCGACGGAAATTTCGGGTGCGGTGCGCAATACCCGTGTCCTGCGCCCCCCTGTTATCGACTATAAACTCGATGACGTTCCCGAACTGGGGTATTTCAGAACAGACAGGCCTTTCCCGCGTGGCGAGCTGCTTATCAAAACCCAGAGCATCATGCTCGGCTACTTCAAGCGGCCGGAGGTGACCGCGGCGGTGTTCGATGCGGATGGTTACTACAGGACCGGCGATATCATGGCCGAGACCGGCCCCGACCAACTGGTCTACGTTGATCGCCGTAACAACGTGCTCAAGCTCGCCCAAGGCGAATTCGTGGCGATATCCCGATTGGAGGCACTCTATACCAACGGCCACGTGGCGATTCGGCAGGTTTATCTCTACGGCACCAGCGAGCGCTCTTACCTGGTCGGTGTGTTTGTGCCGAACGACGAGGCGTTGAGGGAGATGGGCATCGCGGGCGACGAGACGGCGATCAAGGGGGCGATTCGGGAAGCGATCAAGGAAGTCGCCCGGGCCGAGCAGCTCGCCGGCTACGAGGTGCCGCGGGACTTCATTGCCGAGCGTGAGCCGTTCAGTGTGGAAAACGGTCTGCTAGCCGGTATCGGCAAATATCAGCGTCCTAAATTCAAGGAGCGCTACGGCCCGCGCCTTGAGAGCCTTTACGACGAAATTGCTGTAAGCCAGGCCAATGAGCTCGATGTGTTGCGCCGCGAAGGCCGCGATGCCCCGGTGGCGCGGGTGGTCGCTCGCGCGGTGGGTGCGACACTTGGCATCGATATCGCGGATCTGTCCGGGAGCCTTACCTTCGCGGAGCTGGGCGGCGACTCGCTATCAGCGCTATCGTGTTCCATTCTCCTCGAGGAAGTTTATGGAATTGAAGTACCGGTAGGCATTATAAACAACCCAGCCGGTGGCTTGATGCAGGTGTCGCGCTACATCGAACGGGCCAAGGACGCGGATTCTCAACGACCGACCTTCGCTTCGATCCACGGGCGCGGTGCCACGGAGATTCGTGCAGGCAATCTCACGATCGACAGATTTCTCGATGTCGAGACCCTCGAGCATGCCGGTTATCTGGCGCCAGCCCGGAGCGAGATACAGACCGTGCTGGTTACAGGCGCGAACGGTTATCTTGGCCGCTTTCTCTGTCTCGAATGGCTGGAACGAATGGCTGCCGTTGGCGGGAGGGTCATTTGCATTGCGCGTGGCCGGGATGCTGCTGCGGCCCGGGAGCGCATCGCCGAGGCCTTCGACAGCGGAGATGCCGATCTCAAGCGCCAGTTCGAGGACCTTTCCGGTAAGCATCTCGAGGTTCTGGCGGGCGATCTTGGTGAGCGCGATCTCGGATTGAGTTCGGACGACTGGCAAAGACTCTCGGAGACGGTGGACCTGATCATTCACCCGGCGGCCCTCGTGAACCACGTCTTGCCGTATTCGCAGCTCTTCGGCCCCAATGTGGTCGGCACTGCGGAATTGATACGTCTTGCGCTGACCCGACGTCTCAAGCCGATCAACTATATCTCGACGATTGCTGCGGCGGGAATTCCAGGCGGAGGCTTGATCGATGAGGACGCGGACGTGCGCGTGGCCACCCCGGTCCGCCCTCTCGACGGCGATCGCTACGCAGACGGCTATGCCAACAGCAAATGGGCAGGTGAGGTCCTGTTACGCGATGCCCATGACCGCTTCGGACTACCCGTCGCAGTGTTCCGCTCCGACATGATCCTGGCACATAGCAGGTTCAAGGGACAGGTCAATATCCCGGACATGTTCACGCGCTGGCTGTTCAGCGTCGCCAGTACTGGCCTGGCACCGCGCTCCTTCTACTCGGCCGGCGATCAGTTGCCGCACTACGACGGGTTGCCGGTGGACTTCACCGCGAAGGCCATTGCTGCCCTCGGCGTCAACGCCTTGAGCGGCTACAGAACGTATCACGTTACGAATCCGCATGACGACGGCGTCTCGATGGATACGTTCATCGACTGGGCGATAGCGGGCGGCTGCCGGATCCAGCGTATCGACGACTACGCCGACTGGTTTGTCCGTTTTGAGACGGTACTGCGCGCCTTGCCTGAGAAGGCGCGCCAACTGTCTTCATTGCCTCTGATTCATCAATTTAGCCAACCGATGCCTCGTGTCGCGGGGACGACCTTGTCGTCGTCCCGCTTCCAGGACGACGTACGCAAGTACGCCGTCTGCGTCGATGGGCCGATTCCGCACCTATCGGCCGATTTCATTAGCAAGTACCTGGCGGACCTGCGTCATCTTCAACTGATGAACTGACACACTCGCCGTGCCTATATCCCACGAACGGAGCTACCATGTCAGGTGTAGTTAATGGGTACGCGGCGACAGCCCCCGACGCCGAACTCGCGCCTTTCCAGTTTTCCCGGCGTCATCCGCGCGCCGACGACGTAGTGATCGACATCCTGTACTGTGGCGTGTGTCACTCGGACCTGCATCAGGCACGCAATGACTGGGGCAACACACGCTACCCGGTTGTGCCGGGCCACGAAATCATCGGCCGGGTCATCAGTGTGGGCGGCTCGGTGACTCGTTTCAGAGCAGAGGATGTGGTCGGCGTTGGTTGCCTCGTTGATTCCTGTGGCGATTGCGGGCCTTGCTGCGAAGGTGAAGAGCAGTATTGCCTAAAAAAGCCGACTCCGACCTACAACGGCGTTGACCGTCGCGATGGGCTGCCCACCTATGGTGGCTATTCCGAGCGCATCGTCGTATCCGAGAAGTTCGTTCTGCGCATTCCCGACGGGCTGGACGCCAGGAGGGCGGCTCCCTTGCTCTGCGCCGGCATCACGAGTTATTCGCCGTTGCGGCACTGGAACGTGGGGGCCGGTCATAGGGTGGCGGTAGTCGGTCTCGGTGGCTTGGGCCACATGGGCCTGAAATTTGCCAAGGCGATGGGTGCCGAAGTCACTCTAATTACGCGCAACGCGGGCAAGGAGCAGGAGGCGCGACGCCTTGGCGCGGAGCACGTGCTGGTATCCAGTGACCCCGGCCAGATTGCCGCTGCTGCGGGGTGCTTTGATCTCATTCTGGATACGATACCCAGTCCGCACGACCTCAATCCCTACGTTGCCATGCTGCGCCTGAACGGCACGCTGGCATTGGTCGGGTTGATTGGCCCGGTCGAGCCACCCGTCCACACCGGCCTGCTGATCATGGGACGTCGATCGATTGCGGGATCGGCCATCGGCGGGGTTGCGGAAATTCAGGAAATGCTGGACTTCTGCGCCGCACACGGTATTAATTGTGACGTTGAGATGATCGAGCTGCACGATATCAATCGCGCATACCAGCGGCTGCTCAAGAGTGACGTGCGCTATCGCTTCGTAATCGACATTTCGTCGCAGAAGCGGTAGGGATGCCTGTGCCGGGCGGCGGCGAGACGGGCTACGCGGTCGAGCCGAGCGATAGGGACGTGCGGCTGTGCAGCAAGCAGTCGAGTCGCCGTCATGTGGCAAACGAAACGACCTGACAGGCCGAACCACGCGCAGTGAGACGCAGAGTGGCGTCGACGTTGTCGTTTGCCCGAGTCTGCGCGGATTACTTCACCTGCTTGCGGAACTCGAGTTTGCGCTTTTCTCGGAACGCGATTCCACGTTCTGCGATTCGTCCCTGTCGTCGTAGGGGTGCCAAAGCCTGCATCGCAAAGGCACCGATTGCCACGATGTTTTCAGATCGACATTGCAAGAGCGCTTCCGAGCGCAATTTGCAATCGGGCTCATCCGCAGAATCTCGTGGCACAGTTCTTCTTCCTTTCGGCCTCGATCTGATCCGGCGGTACGACGGCAGTGGTCAGCCCCCCTTCCAGTAGCTGCCTCGCGCGATATTTTCGGCACATTTACCAGATGCTCCGGGCGCGCTGTTTGTTGACGATCAGCGCGAGCCATGCCGTGAGAACTGCCGAGCCGAGGCGTCTCACCTTCGCGCCGAGCTGGCCGAAGATGGCCGTCTCCGAGGTGATGGCAACGTCACAGATCGTGACGAGAACGTTTCCGCCGCCAATCGCATATGTAGAGGTAACCATAAAACTTCCGCCTGGAAGTTTTATGGTTACCTCTACAATCAAGGGTGTGTTCGGCGCACTCAAACAATTGGCGGAAGGCAGCCGGAGTCGAACCGACCTGAGAACGTCTGACGCCCTCAACTGGGTTTGAAGCCCAGCCGCACCACCGGATACGAATGCCTTCCTTCGGTGATTGAACTACGCGTTACTCGATCAGCAGATCGAGCCAACGACTATCCGTGCGCATCATGTGCAGGCCACGGTGGAAGCGAGTATACCCAACCCGGTCGAAGAATTCCAAAAGCTGGATCGCGCGCTTGCGTCCCAATCCGGTGGCATCACGAAAAGGCGCGGCCCCTACCGTGCCCGCGTTTTTCTGTGCTTCGGTCGCCGCGATGGCAGCCAGTTCGCGAATCATCTCCGGGTGATAAAAGAGGTCATGCACGACCTGAAAAAGCTCGCCCTGGCGCGCGAGTTTGCGCATTAATTGACGCACACGTTCCTCGGGCACACCATGCGCGCTCGCCAGATCACGCACCCACGGCGGATCGAAGCGCCCTGCCTTGACCGCCGGCAGCAGCGCTGCCGCGAGCGCCCGATCGGCGTCGTCGAGCGTCACGGTGTGGTGAGGCAAATGCAGCCATGGCCCGCGCTTGACCACCACACCGCGCGCCGCCGCTTCGTCGACCAGCGCGCGCCACAGCGCATCATCCACCAAAGGCGCAGCGATTCTCCGCAAGCGCGACACGTCCGGGCCCAGTTCGTCCGGCGAGCGCTCGTGATATTGCGTCAGCGTCGATATCAGCCGGTTGTCCAACGCCTGCCATGAAGCATTGGCGACCAGCAACGCATCGTGGCCAGGCAATTCGACCACGCGAGTGCCGGACGGCAACGCGAGCGCAACCGCCGGCATGCCCGTCAGCCTTTCCAGCAACGCGCGCGACAAACCGTGCGGCGCCCTCGCGAACATCGCGTCGAGCGTGTCGGTGTCGAGCATCGTCTGGATCGCATCGAGCCACGCGAGCCGCTCGGCCGAGCGCCGTTTGCGCGACGGCGCGAATGCATCGAGCACATGCCCACCGCCCACGGTTCGATCGGCCTGCGCATTGCGCACGACGAATCGGTCACCCGCCACTGCGCACACCGGCCGCTCGAACACGAGTTGCGCACGAGCGCGCTGACCGGCGCCGAGTGTTTCGCCTTCGAGCAATGCGACATGCGCAACCTGATGCTGTGTGCCCAGATGCACATGCAGCGGCGCCCAATGCTCGAGCGTGAGCGGCGCATCGGCGAGCAGCGTCAGCATCACGTCGAGCCGCTCCGACGCTTGCGACAGACGCGAATCGACGATCCAGTCGCCGCGATCGATCGCACTCTTTTCGATGCCCGCCAGATTCAACGCACAGCGCTCGCCGGCACGCCCGGTCTCGGCCGGCCGATTCTGCGCATGAATGCTGCGCACCCGCACCGCCTGACTCTTCGGCG
Source organism: Paraburkholderia sp. RAU2J (assembly GCF_003634845.1). Classification (NCBI taxonomy): domain Bacteria; kingdom Pseudomonadati; phylum Pseudomonadota; class Betaproteobacteria; order Burkholderiales; family Burkholderiaceae; genus Paraburkholderia; species Paraburkholderia sp. RAU2J. The sequence goes on along the minus strand of NZ_RBXG01000002.1, from coordinate 684,381 downwards.
CCAGCAGCATCGTCTCGCCGACCGTCACGCTGCCGGCGAGCACGGTCCCGGTGACGATGGTGCCTTGCCCCGCGAGTGTGAAGACCCGATCGACGGCAAGCCGGAACAGGCCGTCGGCGCGCTTCATATGCCACGCCTCGGCGGCCGCGTGCAGATGCGCTTTCAACGCGGCCACGCCGGCATCGTCAGCGCGCGTCGCGCAGGTCTCGAACACGGGCGCATCCTTCAGCACGCCGCTGCTCACAAACGCGGCGAGCTCATCGCGCACTTCCCGCAGCCGCTGCGCATCCACGCGATCCACCTTGGTCAACGCAATCGCGCCGCGCTGAATGCCGAGCAGTTCCACGATCGCCAAATGCTCGCGCGTTTGCGGCATCACACCGTCGTCGGCGGCAATCACGAGGAGCGCGAAATCGATGCCGCTCGCGCCCGCGGTCATCGTATGCACGAGCTTTTCGTGGCCCGGCACGTCGATCAGGCCGAGCACGTCGCCGTTCTCGAGCGGCACGTACGCGTAACCCAGTTCGATCGAAATGCCGCGCGCTTTCTCTTCCTTCAGCCGGTCCGTATCGACGCCCGACAACGCCTTTACCAGGCTCGTCTTGCCGTGGTCGATGTGCCCCGCCGTGCCGACGATCATGCCTTCACGCCCTTCAGGTGTTCGGTCAACTGCGCCATCAGTTGCGCTTCATCGGCGGCTTCGAGGCAGCGCAGATCGAGGCGCAGCGCATCGTCCGCGATCCGGCCGATCACCGGCCGCGCCATCTCGCGCAGCAGCTTTTCCACCGCGAGCAGATGACGTCCGCCGCGTTTGCCGTTGGCCATCCTGACGGCGAGGCCGTAGCTCGGCAGCACATCGACCGGCAACGCGCCGCTGCCGATCTGGCTGAACATCGGCTCCGCGAGCACCGCATAGCGTTCGCCGAGCGCGCGCTGCAAAGCCGGCTGCACGCGCTCGGCGGCGAGCCGGATGTCGTCGGCGCCACGCGTGAGCAGGCGCAGCGTGGTCAGCCGCTCCAGCAGTTTTTCGGGCGTGCGATACAACTGCAGCACCGGCTCCAGCGCCGCGAGCGTCAGCTTGCCGACACGCAGCGCACGCTTGAGCGGATGCTTCTTGATCTTCGCGATCAGATCGCGCCGCCCCACGATCAAGCCCGCTTGCGGGCCGCCAAGCAGCTTGTCGCCGCTGAACGTGACGAGGTCCGCGCCGGCTTCGACGGTTTCGCGCACGGTCGGCTCGCGCGGCAAGCCCCATTGGCTCAGATCGACCAGCGTGCCGCTGCCGAGGTCCACGGCGACCGCGAGGCCGCGCTCATGCGCAAGCGGCGCGATTTCGTCGAGCCCGGCTTCCTTGGTGAAGCCGGTGATCGCATAGTTGCTCGCGTGGACCTTCATCAGCAGCGCGGTTTGCGGACCGATGGCTTCGGCGTAGTCCTTCAGATGCGTGCGATTGGTCGTGCCGACCTCACGCAGTCTGGCGCCCGCGCGGCTCATGATGTCAGGAATGCGAAACGCGCCGCCGATCTCCACCAGCTCACCGCGCGACACGACCACTTCTTTCTTCGACGCCAGCGCAGACAGCGTCAGCAGCACCGCGGCGGCGTTGTTGTTGACCACGGTGGCCGCTTCGGCGCCGGTCAGTTCGCAGATGAGTTCGTCAACGAGGTCGTCTCGATCGCCGCGCTTGCCGGTGGCGAGATCGAACTCGAGGTTGGCGGGCTGAGTGAGCGCCTTTATCACGGCCTGCACCGCCTCGTCGGGCAGTAGCGCGCGGCCGAGGTTGGTGTGCAGCACCGTGCCGGTCAGATTGAACACGCTGCGCAAGCGCGACGCGTTGCGCTTGCGCAGCGCGACTTCGACCGCGGCGTGCAGCCGGGCGATGTCGAGCGCGCTGACGGATGCATCGCCCGCCTGCGCGCTGGCGCGCCACGCGTCGAGCGCGGCGCGCACCGCGCCCAGCACCTGCGTACGACCATAGTCGCCGATCAGCGCCGCGAATTCCGCCGACGCCATGACCTTCTCCACCGACGGCACGCGCGCCATCAGCGCGCGCAATTCCGAGCCGCTCACATCGCTCACGAAGCCATCCCTTTGAAGTGGTATCCGGCCGATTCTAGTCGGACCCGGACTCGCCGGCGGGCTCATCCGCGTCGCCAGCCTGCTCTGGCCACAGCCACGGATGCGGCGACGCGCGCCGGTAACCCTCCGCCCCCATCAGCAGATCCAGCGTGAGGCTGGCGAGATCGTCCGCGAACGGCTCGAAATCGTAGTCCTTCGACTGAATGCCGATCTTCCGGTAAGTATGGCATTCGTCGCACGACTCCGCCTTCAATACGGCGTTTTTCGATTCGGCTTCCCGCGTCGCTTCGACAGCGTCCGGCGAGCCGACCACGTGATAGGCGATGCCCTTGGTCGAATCGCAGTTCGAGCATTTCGAGCGCACCATGTGCCACTCGGTCGAACACAAACCGCATTGCAGGTAACGGTAATTGTCGTACACGCCGCCCACCCGCACGATGCTCGCCACCGGATGCGAGCCGCACACGGGGCACAGCCCGAGCGTTTCGATGTACGGCACTTCGCGCTTGTCGATGTCGGCGGCGAGATCGGTCCAGACTACCTGCAGCGCGGCCATGATGAACGGCGCGCTGGCCGGATCGACTTCGTCGAAGCGCTGCGCGAAGATCGCGTCGGCCTGAGCGTCGAGCGTGGCGGTGTCGAGCGTGCGCAAGCGCGCGATCAATTCCACGAGCGGCGGCGTGAGCGGACCAGCGGCTTCGAGCTTGTCGAGCAACTGGCTCAGCACCGCGCGCCACGCGGGATCGCGGACGCCGGAGAGCGCGGGGATCAGCGGCATCGAATGCTGCTGCGCACTCGCGATCAACTCGGGGCTCGGCGGCTGCGCCTTGAAGCCCGCGATCACCGCCTGCTGCGCGTCGGCCAGCACGGCCATCAGGCGCAGGTAACCGGCGATCGGATTGTCGAGACCCGCAAGCTGGCGCAGGCGCGCGGCGCGCGGCGCAAACACCGCGAGGCGTTCCGGCATGCGGACGCGGGGAATCGCCGTGTGATCGAGCGCCTCGATGTCGCCCGCTTCAAGAATGCGTTGAACCACTATATCGACCTCTAAAAACTGAAGAGCCGCCGCGCTTCGTCGAACAAAGGCGGCGGCTCGGTGTGCAGGACGCTGAAACGCGCGGCCTTATTTGCCGATGATTTCCTTGAACCAGTTCGGATGATGCTTTCTCGCCCAGCCGTAAGTCACGGTGCCGCGCGTCATCGCGCCGATCGAGCCCTTCACCCACAACGCCGCATAAATATGCACGACGATGCCGACGATCAGCACGAACGCGGTAGCCGCATGCACCAGCGCCGCGAGCCGGATGACCCCGATCGGGAAATAGAACGAGAAGTAGCGCCGCCAGATCACGATACCGCTCGCGAGCAACAGCACGAGGCAAACCACCATCGTGAAGAACAGCAGCTTCTGACCGGCGTTGTACTTGCCGATCGCGGGGAGCTTTTCCTCGCGATTGTTGAGCACGTCGTCGATCTGCCTCATCCACTGGATGTCGGCCTGGTCGAGATAGTTGTGATGCCAGAAGCGCAACGCAAGAATCAGGAACGACACGAACATCACGCAGCCGACGAATGGATGCAGAATCCGCGTCCATTGCCCGCCGCCGAAGACCGCATAGAGCCACGCCATCGCCGGATGAAACATGGCGAGGCCGGAAAGCGCCAGCAACACGAACGTGATCGCGGTGATCCAGTGATTCGTGCGCTCGTTCGGCGTATAGCGCACGATCAGGCTATTGCCCTTCACGTCCTTCAGCCCGGTATGCTCAGGGTGCTTCATTGGATGCCTCCCTCGAACGGCGTGCTTCGTCGGCTTCGCGTTGTGCTACGGCTTCGTCTTCCGCCGTCACCTCGTTCGGACCGACACGCGTGTAATGGAAGAAGCCGGCCATGGCCGCGAACGCAATACCCGCCAGCGCCAGCGGCTTCGCCAGACCCTTCCACAGCGAGACCATCACGCTGATCTTCGGATTCTCCGGCAGACCGTGATACAGACCCGGCCGGTCAGCATGGTGCAGCACATACATCACGTGCGTGCCGCCCACTCCGGCGGGATCGTACAGACCGGCGTTCTGGAAACCCCGCTCCTTCAGATCCACGATCCGGTCCGCGGCCTGCTGGTGCATGTCCTCCTTGGTGCCGAACATGATCGCACCGGTCGGACAGGTCTTCACGCACGCCGGCTCCTGGCCGACCGCCACGCGATCCGAACACAGCGTGCACTTGTACGCGCGGTGGTCCTTCTTCGAAATACGCGGCACGTTGAACGGGCAACCGGTTATGCAATAGCCGCAGCCAATACAGTTTTCCTCGTGGAAATCCACGATGCCGTTCGTGTACTGCACGATCGCGCCAGGCGCCGGACAGGCCTTCAGACAGCCCGGATCGTCGCAGTGCATGCAGCCGTCCTTGCGGATCAGCCACTCCAGATCGCCTTGCTGATTCTCGTACTCGGAGAACCGCATGACGGTCCACGAATGCTCGGTCAGATCGGCCGGGTTGTCGTAGACGCCGACGTTCACGCCGACTTCGTCGCGCAGATCATTCCATTCCATGCAGGCGGTCTGGCACGCCTTGCAGCCAATGCACTTCGACACGTCGATGAGCTTGGCGACGGTGCCCGTGGCCGGCTCACGCACTTGCGGCGTGGGCACGGTCGTGGCCGACACGCGTCTGATATCCAGTGATTGCAGTGCCATCTCTTTTCCTTATGCCTTTTCGACCTTGACGAGGAACGACTTGAATTCCGGTGTTTGCGAATTCCCATCGCCCACCGAGGGCGTCAGCGTATTGACGAGATAACCCGGATGCGTGAGGCCCTTGAAGCCCCAGTGCAACGGCAATCCGACGGTCTGGACTTTCTTGCCTTCGATCATCAGCGTTTTGATCCGCTTGGTGACGAGCGCGACCGCAATCACGTGGCCGCGATTGGACGACACCTTGATGCGATCGCCTGCCACCACGCCGACTTCCTTCGCCAGATCCTCGCCGATCTCCACGAACTGCTGCGGCTGAACAATCGCATTCAGGTGCGCGTGCTTGGTCCAGTAGTGGAAATGCTCGGTCAGACGATAGGTGGTCGCCGTATGAGGGAAGTTTTCGTGGGTGCCGAATGCCGCCCGATCGTTCGGGAACACGCGCGCCGCCGGATTGCTGACGACCGCCTTGTTCTCCGGATGCAGCGGGTTGTAGCCGAGCGGCGTTTCGAACGGCTCGTAGTGCTCCGGGAACGGCCCTTCGACCAGACCGTCACGCGAGAAGAAGCGCGCGACACCCTCCGGATTCATGATGAACGGATTCATGCCGTTTTCAGGCGGCTCGTCGGCCTTGAAGTCCGGAATGTCCGCCCCCGACCACGTCTTGCCGTTCCACGCAATCAGCTTGCGCGTCGGATCGAACGGCTTGCCGCTCACGTCGCACGACGCACGGTTGTACAGAATCCGCCGGTTCGCGGGCCACGCCCACGCCCAGTTCAGCGTATTGCCGATGCCGGTCGGGTCGGAGTTGTCGCGGCGGCCCATCTGGTTGCCCGCCTGAGTCCACGATCCGCAGAAGATCCAGCAACCGCTCGCGGTACTGCCGTCGTCGCGCAACTGCGCGAAGCTCGCCAGTTGCTCGCCCTTCTTTGCGAGCACCTTGGTTTTGTCGGTCGGGTCGGTGACGTCGGCGAGCGCGCGGCCGTTGTACTCCATCGCGATCTCTTCGGGCGTCGGGTTTTCCGGATTGGCATATGGCCAGTTCATGTTGACAATCGGATCGGGATACTTGCCGCCGTCCTTTCGATAAGCGTCGCGGATGCGCAGCCACAGCCCCGACATGATCTCGAGGTCGCTCTTCGATTCGCCCGGGCCGTTCGAGCCCTGCCAGTGCCACTGCAGCACACGGCTCGAACTCACCAGCGAGCCGCGCTCTTCCGCGAAACAGGTGGTCGGCAGACGGAATACCTCTGTCTGGATCGACGCCGTATCGACATCGTTGAACTCGCCGAAGTTCTTCCAGAACTCGGAAGTCTCGGTGGCGAGCGGGTCCATGATGACGAGCCACTTCAGCTTGGCCAGACTCGCGCCGATCTTCGCCTTGTTCGGCGCAGCGGCGAGCGGGTTGAAGCCCTGCGCGATGTAGCCGGTCATCTTGCCTTGACTCATCAGCTCGAAGACCTGCAGCATGTCGTACGACTTGTCGAGCTTGGGCAGATAGTCGAAGCCGAAGTTGTTCTCGGCCGTCGCGTTATCGCCCCACCAGGACTTCATGAAGCTCACATGAAACGCGCGATAGTTGCGCCAGTAGCTCAACTGGTTCGGCCGCAGCGGCTGCGTGGCGCGCTTCGTGATGTATGCGTCGAAGTCCTGCTCCGCTTCCATCGGCAACGTCATGTAGCCGGGCAGCAGGTTCGACATCAGGCCGAGGTCGGTCAAGCCCTGAATGTTAGAGTGACCGCGCAGCGCATTCATGCCGCCGCCCGCAATGCCGATGTTGCCGAGCAGCAGCTGCACCATCGCGCCGGTTCGGATGATCTGCGAGCCGACCGAGTGATGCGTCCAGCCGAGCGCATACAGGATCGTGCCGGCGCGTCCGGGGACCGCCGTCGATGCCAGCATTTCGCACACGTGCAGGAACTTCTCCTTCGGCGTGCCGCAGATTTTCTCGACCTGCTCGGGCGTATAGCGCGAGTAGTGCTGCTTCATCAGCTGATAGACGCAGCGCGGGTCCTGCAGCGTCGGATCGACCTTGGCGAAGCCATCGTCGCCGCGCTCGTAGTCCCACGAACTCTTGTCGTAGCTGCGCTTCTCGGCGTTGTAGCCCGAATACAGACCGTCGGTAAACGAGAAATCCTCACGAACGATGAACGGCATGTCCGTGTAGTTCTTCACGTACTCGTGCTGGATCTTGTCGTTGGTGAGCAGATAGTTGATCACGCCGCCCAGGAATACGATGTCCGTGCCGGTCCGGAGCTGCGCGTAATAGTCCGCCACCGACGCCGTGCGCGTAAAGCGCGGGTCGACCACGATCAATTTTGCCTTGCGATGCGCCTTGGCTTCCGTCACCCACTTGAAACCGCACGGGTGCGCCTCGGCCGCATTGCCGCCCATCACGAGAATCACATCCGCGTTCTTGATGTCGACCCAATGGTTCGTCATCGCTCCACGGCCAAACGTCGGGGCAAGACCTGCCACCGTCGGGCCGTGTCAGACACGTGCTTGATTGTCGAATCCGAGCATGCCAAGACTACGGATAGTCTTGTGTGTCAAATAACCTACTTCATTGCTACCGGCGGAGGCGGCCAGCATGCCGGTGGTCAGCCAGCGGTTGACCTTCTTGCCGTCTTCGGTCGTCTCGACGAAGTTGGCGTCGCGATCTTCCTTCATCAGCTTCGCGATGCGGTCGAGCGCGTCTTCCCACGAAATACGCTGCCATTCCTTGGCGCCGGCCGCGCGGTACTCGGGATACTTCAGACGGCTTTCGCTATGAATGAAGTCGATCAGGCTCGCGCCCTTCGGACACAGCGTGCCGCGATTGACCGGATGATCGGGATCGCCTTCGATGTGGATGATGCTGGACTTCGCATTCTTGGCGTTGTCGCCCAGTCCGTACATCAGGATGCCGCAGCCTACCGAGCAGTACGGGCAGGTGTTGCGGGTTTCGGTTGTGCGCGACAATTTGTACTGGCGGACTTCCGCGAGCGCGGGTGCCGGCGAGAAGCCCATTAGGGCAAGACTCGATCCGGCTAGCGTGGTGGCAGAAACTTTCAGGAATTGTCGCCGGGACATCTGGGTCATTGAATGGCCTCGGCTCTATCGGGATACTGAAACGATTATAGGGCGCGATATGAAGTCGTGCAGCCAGACTTGCACGCTTGAGCACCAAGGCAAATATGCACTTTCACAGCCGGTTTTAATAAACCGCGGGCATCGTTCGTGCTGCATAGATTGCGCTACACCAACTTTCAACTTCGGTAAAAGGCGCTCCTATGACTCGCCGCTCTCTGCTCCATGTCCGCCCAGACAATTTTCACACTCCCGCGCGAGTATTCGCCTCGGCGCGGGTCGCGTCGCTCGTGCTGGGCGCCGTGATGCTCGTCGCGAGTCCGTACGGCAGCGCGCAAATTCCGCAGGGCGGTGGCTCTCAGCAGCAGGAAAATCGCACGTCTGCGATGGGGACGACGCCCGATCCGGCAGCCTCGATGGTCCACGAGTCGCACAAACCGCAAGCGAAGGACGCCGGGTCGGCCCCCTCGCGCGGCAAAACGGGGCAAGATCAGAAAGCCCACGGTGCGGGGGGTTTTGACAACGGCTTGTACGGCACCGGCGCAGGCAGCAACAAATGACAATTGACGCGGCTCCGTTTGTCGCACTTTTTTGTGGAACAAATTTTTGCCCTACCCCGCGCTTTGAGGATCTGTTTATTGTGAGATAAGGCATTTCGCGATAGCGCGAAGCTCATGGCGCTCTGCGGCGCCTTCGCGCGCGAGCCGTGCGCGCGAGGCACGTCTGGGCAGCGCCGGCGAACAACCCGCATAATTGCGGTCATCCGCAGCCAGAGACTCGCGCCACATGACCGACACCCACGCCCAAACCAGCCCATCGCCCCGCCTCACCAGCCTGTCGCACGGTGGCGGCTGCGGCTGCAAAATTGCGCCCGGCCTACTCGCCGATCTGCTCAAGCGCAGCGCGCCCCTGCCGTTTTTCCCCGACCTGCTGGTCGGCAACGACACCGCCGACGACGCCGCCGTCTACAAGCTCAACGACGAGCAGGCGATCGTCGCCACCACCGACTTCTTCATGCCGATCGTCGACGACCCGTTCGACTTCGGCCGCATCGCCGCCACCAACGCGCTATCCGACGTCTACGCGATGGGCGGCAAGCCGCTCATGGCGTTGGCCATCGTCGGCATGCCGATCAACGTGCTGCCGCACGACGTGATCGCGGCCGTGCTGAAGGGTGGCGAGTCCGTCTGCGCCGAAGCCGGCATTCCGCTCGCGGGCGGCCATTCGATCGATTCGGTCGAGCCGATCTACGGCCTCGTCGCGATCGGCGTGGTCGATCCGAAGCGCGTCAAGCGCAATGCAGGCGCTCAGGCGGGCGACGTGCTGATTCTCGGCAAGCCGCTCGGCGTCGGCATCCTGTCGGCGGCGCTGAAGAAAGACCAGCTCGACGCTGTCGGCTACGCCGCGATGATCGGCGCGACGACCAAGCTCAATCGTCCGGGCGCGGAACTGGCGCGGCTGGACGGTGTGCATGCGCTCACGGACATCACCGGGTTCGGCCTGCTCGGGCACACGCTGGAACTGGCGCGCGGCTCGAATCTCACCGCCCGCGTGCGCTATGCGGATCTGCCCTGGCTGCCGGAGGTGGTCGGCCTCGCGCAAGCAGGTATCGTTACCGGCGCCTCGGGGCGCAACTGGGACGCCTACGGCAAAGACATCGTCCTGCCCGCCACGTTGCCGTCGACGGCCCGCGCACTGCTGACCGACCCGCAAACCTCGGGGGGCCTGCTGGTCTCGTGTGCACCGGAATCGGCCGACGAAGTGCTCGCGCTGTTCCATGCCGACGGTTTCGGCGACGCGCGCGTGATCGGCGAAATGGTGGATGGAGAAAGACGCGTCGAAGTCGTTTGAAACGTTTGAGGCGCTGTCTGGCGAGCTTGTTTGATGCCTGTGCTCCACGCACCGGCGCACGCCACAGGCCGGCACGAGAACCCGCGCGAACCGCCCCGCACGCCAACAGCTTTGCGCATACGCCGGCCCGTCCTGGCGGCGCATGCGATAATTTCATCCTTTCGCCGCCCCGTTTCGTCCGTACCCCTTGAAAAACCTTCTCGTCAGCCTCGACAAAGCAGGTGATTTCGATGAAATCATCGATGTACGCACGCCTCTCGAGTTTGCGGAAGACCATATTCCCGGCGCGCTCAACGCGCCTGTGCTGAGCAACGAAGAGCGGGTACTGGTCGGCACGACGTACAAGCAGGTGTCGGCGTTCGAAGGCACGCGCATCGGCGCGGCGCTGGTCGCACGCAACATCGCCCATCACCTGGAAACGACCTTCGCCGACCGGCCGCGCAACTGGCGGCCGCTGATCTATTGCTGGCGCGGCGGCAAGCGCTCGGGCTCGGTTACGACGCTCTTCAATATGATCGGCTGGCCCGCGCGCCAACTGGACGGCGGCTACAAGAGCTATCGGCGCTTCACGCTCGACACGCTCGAGACCCTGCCGAAAACCTTCTCCTACATCGCGCTGGTCGGCCCGACCGGCAGCGGCAAGACGCGCCTGCTCGCGGCGCTGAACCAGGCGGGCGCGCAGACGCTCGACCTCGAAGCGCTGGCCGCGCATCGCGGCTCGCTGCTCGGCGCATGGGCGGGCGTGCCGCAGCCGTCGCAAAAGCGTTTCGATACGCTGCTCGTGAGCGCGCTGCGGGAGTTCGATCCGGGGCGGCCGGTGTTCGTCGAAGCGGAAAGCCGGCGCATCGGTTCGGTCTCGTTGCCGCTCGCGCTGCTGGAAACGTTTCACCAAGGTGCGTGCGTCGAGGTGCTGTCGAGCCGCGAAGATCGCGCCGAGTTCCTGCTGCACGATTACGCCCATCTGTTCGACGACCCCGCGGCGCTGAAAGGGCAATTGCAACGGCTGATCGGTTTGCATAGCCGTGAACGGGTGACGGGCTGGCAGCAGCTCGTCGACGCCGATCAGCGCGCCGAACTCGCGCACGAACTGATCGAGCGGCATTACGATCCGGCGTACGCGCGCAGCAGCCATCAGCATTTCGTCCAGTTGCCGCACGCGTTGCCATTGACTTTTCGCCCCAACGACGCCGACGTCGTCGACCAGGCGAAAGCGTTATTGGCGCGGCTCGACAGCCGCGCGCTTGCCTCTGCGATCTGATCAAAAACCACGCTGAGACCACTCATGCAATCAACCCTTAGACAACCTCGTATCCCGCTCGGCTGGATCGTCTTCCTGCTGATCGCCGTCGTCGGCCTCTTCTACGTGAAGTGGTTCCCGTACTACAACCGCGCATTCGTCGCCGCGAGCCAGCACTCGATCGGCAAATCGATCCTGATGGGCACCTCGGCGAGTGCGCCGGACGCATCGTGGCAAGCCGCGATCGATTACGCCTTCGTGTACGGCAAGGCCATCTGGCAAGCGATGGTGCTCGGCCTGCTGCTCGGCTCGGCGGTGCAAGCGCTGATTCCGCCGCAATGGGTCGCGCGTGCGCTCGGCCGGACCGATTTCAGCAGTGTGGTGAAGGGCGGCCTGATGTCGTTGCCGGGCATGATGTGCACCTGCTGCGCGGCGCCGGTCGTTGCCGGTTTGCGTGCGCGCCAGGCGGCGCCGGGCGCGGCGATCGCTTTCTGGCTCGGCAACACCGCGCTGAATCCGGCCACGCTGATCTTCATGGGCTTCGTGCTCGGATGGCAGTGGATGGGCTTGCGGCTCGCGCTCGCCATCGTGATGGTGTTCGGCCTCGGCTATCTGGTGAACCGCATGGTCACGCCGAAAGAAGCCGAAGCGTCGCGTGAAGCTCTCTCGCAACTGATCACCGCCGACGACCCCGGCACCGCCTTCACGCGCTGGATAAAAATCCTCGCCAGCATGACGCTGCGCCTCGTGCCCGAATACATCGCGCTGGTGCTGATTCTCGGCGCGGCGCGCGCGTGGCTGTTTCCGCACATCGGCCCGCACATCGACAACAGCCTGCTGTGGATCGTCGCGTTGTCGATCGCCGGCACCTTGTTCGTGATACCGACTGCCGGCGAAGTGCCGATCATCCAGGCGATGCTCTCGTTCGGCATGGCCGCCGGTCCCGCCGGCGCATTGCTGTTGACGCTGCCGCTGATCAGCGTGCCGTCGATGGCCATGCTGGGCCGCTCGTTCCCGCGGCGCGTGCTGACCGTGGTCGCCGTGGCAGTGGTCGCATGCGGCGTGGTGAGCGGCTTGCTTGCGATTGCTTTGGGCTTCTGAATTTGTTGCCTCTTTTCCGTATCTCCATCTCCAGCGTATGAAACGAATCGCCGCATTCGCGCTGACAAGCTGGTCGGCTGCCGGCCTGCTGTATGTCGGACAGCACTCGGTGGCGCTGATCGCGATCAGCGGCGTCGTTGCGCTAGCCGGCTTCGATCTGCTGCGCCCCTGACGGCAAGCCGCGTTCCGGTCGACCTGAACGCGGCTTGCCGCGAGGCGGCTCGCCTCCTTTCCAGCGCAACCCTTTTCCTTTCGGCGCAGACGCTCAGCTCTGCGCCAGCATCGCTTCGCGCGCCGCATCCCGCGCGCCTTCCTGACGCATCCGCGTGATCAGCCCCAGTGCGCAGAACAGCGTAATCAACACGTGCAACACGCCGAGTGCGACCACCGAGAGAATCGAGCCGGTCGCGCCGAGCAGGTATTGCCCGAGAATCGGTGTCGTACCCGCGAACACCATGCCGCAGATTTGATAGGAAAGCGAAATACCCGTGTAACGCACCTGCACCGGAAACGACCTCGCCAGAATGCCGGCCATCGCCGCGTAGTACAGCGAGTGCGGAATCGACGCGAGCGCCATGCCGAGCATCGCGAGTTTCGCCGAGCCGGTTGCGATCAGCGAAAACATTACCGGCAGCGCGATGCTTTCCGGCGCCAGCATGTAAATCACCGCTTTTTTCAGGTCCATTTTCGTCGCCAGCAAGGCGCCGAACGGTTGCACGACGAGCTGCACGACGATCGCGCCGGTGATCACCGTGAGAAATTGCGTGCGGTCAAAACCGATGCTCGTCACGGCCCAAGACAATGCGAACGTCGTCTTGAAGTAGGTCGCCGACAAGCCGATCACGCCCGCGCGCACGCCCATCGCGACCAGCCCCTTATGATCGCGCAGCACTTCGGCGATCGGCAGCTTCGCGACCTTCTTGCGGTCCTTCAATTACTGCATCGCCGGCGATTCGTCGACGCTCATCCGGATGAACATCCCGACCACCACCAGCAGCGCGGAGAACAGGAACGGCACGCGCCAGCCCCACGCCATGAACTGGTGATCGGGCAGCATCGAGGTCAGCAGGAACGCCACGGTTGCGAGCAGATTGCCGGCGGGCGAGCCTTTGCTGTGCGAAGGCCGAAGAGCCACGCGCTAATACGCAACATAGCCCGCCAGAAGTTACCCGCTTATCGTTGATCGTCACTTTAGCTTCGTCTTGCAAACTGCTTAAGCTAGACTTGACGACGATCAGGTCTTCCGCCCTCACTATGCATCGGGTTGAGGTTCAACCATTCCTGCTTTCCATTGCAATGACAACGGTTATTCCCGATTTGCGCCTGCTCCGCGTGTTTATGAGCGTCGTCCAGCAACAAGGGTTCGCACGCGCGCAACAGGAGCTCAACATGTCGACGTCAGCGATCAGCACGTACATGAGTCAACTGGAAGCCCAGCTCGGCGTGGTGCTCTGCCATCGCGGACGCGGTGGCTTCAGCCTCACGCCCAAGGGCGCTGAGTTTCACGTCGAAGCGCAACGGCTGCTGGGCGAAGTCGATGGCTTCGAGCGCTTCGCCGCCGACCTGAAAGGCGACCTGCGCGGAAATCTCAAGATCGGCATGCTCGACGGCATCGTGACCGACACGAAGCTTCCGCTCGATGCGACCATCGCGACCTTCTCAGCGGCGCGCCCCGCAGTGCATCTTCATCTGCTGCTCGGCGGATCGAACGAGCTTCAGGTTCACGTGCTTAACAACCGGCTCGACGCCGCTATCAGCACCGTGCAGCTCAAGATGAACGGCCTGAAGTACAACCCAATCTATCGCGAGCGTCACAACCTGTACTGCGCGGACAAGCATCCGCTCTTCAATGTCCGCCGCGTGAGCGAGAGCGATCTGGAGAATCATCGCTTTGTGGGCCGCGCTTCGTGGACTCAGGCAATTCACATGCGACACGGCATGCGCGACACGCAAGCGACGGCGAACAGCGTCGAAGGCCAGTTGATCCTGATTCTGTCGGGCGCGTATATCGGCTTCCTGCCCGTGCATTTCGCGCAGCGATGGGTGGACGACGGCCGTTTGCGCGCGCTCGCGCCCGGCACGATGCGCTTCGATCTGTCGTTCGCATTCATCGAGCGTCAGAGCCGCTCCAACGAACCGCTGACGAAGGAGTTTCTCGAACTGCTTCGACAGCGGATCGGCTCAGAGGCTTGAACGCGCGCTTATCGATTCGATGGCAGCGTAGCCAGTCCTTGCGAGGCCTCGCCTTCCGTCCACGTGCCGTTCCAGAACGACTGCGGACTCTGCGTCAACGTCGTCCACGCGCCCAACCGCGGCGCACAAATATGCTTGCCCTCGATCCTTGACATGAGTTCCGACTTCGCATCGTTGATGAGGCGCGGCTCGCTCAGCAATCTCACCGCTGCGAGCGCGATCGCCTTCGACGCCATGTGCGGACCTGCTCGGCTCGCCGTATGACCCGACAATGCTGTCCAACTCCAGTGATGGATCGGAACCTGCTTCGGATAGGCCCAGTTCACGCGGCCGAGCGGAATGCGCCAGCTCACCTCGCCGTCGTCCTGGCTGTAGTAGTCCTGTCCCTCGTCATAGAGCCGAATCGTCTCATCGAGTTCGAACGGCTGCGCGGGCGCGCATTGCTCCGCCAGTTGCTGCATCCAGTCCTTGTCGGCATCTGACCACTTTGGCGGTCCCACATCGCTCAGGCTGTCGAAGAGCACGTTCGCGAGCGTGTCGTTCGCAAGATAGCCCCGGCATGTCGAAATCGGCAGATGCCGCCAGTCGAGGCCACACCGCTCCGCCACCTTCCTGCATAGATCGACGACCGCGTCATACACGTCCATCGCGCGTTCCACGTCCAGATGACGAATCGAGAAGTACAGCCTCACGTCATCGGGCACAACGCCGGCGATTTTCATGTCGCCGCGAATGATGTGCTTAATCGGCACATCGGGATATCGCTCCTTGAAGTCGCGGAGTGCGAACAGCGCTTCCTCTGCACCCGCGAGCGCATTTACCTTGCCCGAGTAACCGCCGTGACTGCTTTGTCCGACAAACACGAACTCTCCCGTCGCCATCGCCTGACAGGGACGCGAGATCGCGCCGTTCTGGTAATCGCCGTGCGACGTCAGCAAGGCATCGCAGTCTTCGAATGCGCCTTTGACGAACAATGCGACCTTGCCCCACAGCAGTTCTTCAGCAGGGCACCCGATCACCTTGATCTCGCCACCGATGCCCAGCGCTTGCGCACTGCGGACTGCCGCAATGGCGGCGCCGGTGTTCGCCGGCCCGATGTGATTGTGTCCGCACGCATGGCCCGCTTCCGACGGCGGTTCGCTGCGCGTGTGGCATGCGCAGTTGCCGAGCCCCGGCAGCGCATCATATTCCGCGAGGATGCCGACGCACGGGCCTACACCGATCCGCTTTCTGGCCACAAACGCCGTGGGAATGCCGAACGCGCCAGGTTCCACGCTGAAACCTTCCGCTTTGAGCCACGCGGTCAGCGCCTCAACTGCACCGAATTCCATGCACGGCAGTTCCGGTGTGTTCCAGAGCACATCGAAGCCGTCTTCGATCCGCGGCCTGATCGCGTCCCAGTGCGACTCGACGTCGCTGAGTTGAATTCGTTTCATCGTCTTGTGGATCATTGCGCGCGGGCGCTGAGAGTGGTGTTGAACGATCGTCGGTCTCCGACGACATCGTGATTCAAGGGTTCCGGCTCGCTGATGCCGATGAAACGTCGCACGCGCTCCGCATCGGGATGCGAACGGATGACAGCGGGCGACGCATGCAGACGCACTTCGCCGTTCTCCATGAACGCGATGCGATCCGAAATCGACATCGCGAACTTCATTTCGTGGGTGACGATGATCATCGTCATATGCTCAAGCGCCAGTTCGGAGATGACCTGAAGCACGTCGTCGACGAGTTCCGGGTCGAGCGCCGAGGTCGGTTCGTCGAAGAGCATGATGTCGGGTTCCATTGCAAGCGCCCGCGCAATCGCGACCCGCTGCTGCTGACCGCCCGATAACTGATGCGGATACTTCTGCGCATGGGCCAGCAGGCCGACCTTGTCGAGTAGACCGAGGCCGATGTTGCGCAGTTCGGCCGTCGAGCCGCGCCGATGGTAGTGCGGCGCCATCAGCACGTTATCGAGGATGGTTTTATGCGGAAACAGATTGAAGCCCTGAAAGACCATCCCGATGCGACGTCGCGCCTGCCACACCCGCTCCGGATCGGCGCGCGCCGATGCATCGATGCACGCCTGACCGAATAGATGGATCGCGCCATGGTCGATCCTTTCGAGTCCGTTGATCGTGCGGATGAGCGAAGTCTTGCCGGAGCCGGACGGCCCGATGATCGACAGCACTTCGCCCGCTGCCACATCGAGGTCGATGCCCTTCAGCACTTCGTGGCCGCCGTAGGCTTTGCGCACATCCTTCAGGATCAACGCACCTTGGCCGCTGACACGCATTGCGCCCACTTCTTTCGGCACGAGACCTTCGCGCATGGACATCAGCTCGTCTCCAGTGATCGTCTCGGGACGGCGGCGTGTGAGATCGAGCCAGTGTTCGAGCTGCTTGAGCAACCAGCCGAAAACGGTCACGATCATCACGTAATAGACGCCGATCGCGAGCAGCGTTTCGAGCACGAGGAAGTTCTGCGAATACATGCGCTGACCGACCATCAGCAATTCGGCAAGCGAAATCACGGATGCAAGTGAGGTGAGCTTGATGCACGTGATGAACTCATTGACGAGCGTGGGCAAAGAGATCCAGAACGCCTGCGGAATTACCACGAGCCGTTGCAGGCCCAAGCGGCGCAGCCCGAGCGCCGTCGCGGCTTCCAGTTGCCCCTTGCCGACCGAAAGCAGTCCGCCGCGATGAATCTCCGCCATATACGCAGCCTCGGTCACGACGAGCGACAAAAACGCGGAGAAGAACGGATGCGACAGCGCCGGCCCCATCGACGGGAAAAGCTGCGGCAGGTTGAACACGAACACCATCACGACGAGCAAGGGCACGCTGCGGAAGAACCACACGTATGCGGTCGCGGACTTAGTGAGCCACGGCTTCTTCGACAGCTTCGCCAGTGCAATCGGATAGCCCGCGACCATGCTGACGACCCAGGAGAGCACACCCAACTCGATGACGGTCAGGCACGCTTCCCAGAACATCCGGTCAGCGAACAACGAAAGGAAATACGGAAGATCGAACTGCATGGTCGCCTCGACTCGTTACGATTGCGCCGCGTGATACAAAAATGCGGAAGATCAGGGAAGCTGCGACGGAGGAAGCAGGCTGTACTTCGCCAGGATCTGACCGAACTCTCCGCTTTTCTTCAGCTTCGCAAGCGCATCGTTGAGGCTTGCGGTGAGCGCCGCATTACTTTTCTTCGTATAGATGCCGAGCAATACCGGGTTGATGAGGTTCGGCGAGGACACCGCCACGCGTCCCGACGATTTCGCCGCGAGCGCGTGCGCGGCAGGTGCGACTTCTAATTGCGCCTGCACGTTGTTCGACATCAAAGCCTGAAATGCCTCGGGTGCGGACGGGAATGAACTCACGGCGATCGCGCCCTTGCCATTGGACTTGCAATAGCCATCCGACACGCCTGCGAGCGTCGATGCCCATACGTTGCCCTGCTCGACACCGACCCTCATGCCGCAAAGGTCCTGAAGCGTCGCGGGCTTCGTCGCCGCGCCCGAAGGCACCAGTATTGCGCCGCCAGTTGTCGCGTAGGCGATCGCATTCGCCTGCGCCGTGCGCTCCGGCTTGATGAACATCGCGGAGATGACGGCATCGAAGTGACCCGCGTTGAGGCCGAGGATCAGGTTTGGAAAGCGCGTGTCGGCGAACTCAACTCTAAGGCCCATTTCCTTGGCCAATGCACGCGCGATGTCCGCATCCGCGCCGACCACGTCGTTGCCCGAATATGATTCAAACGGAGGATAGGTGATCTCCATGCCGATTCTTAGAACGTTCGGTGCGACCGTGACGCCTGAGTTCGCCGCCGGCTCATCGGCATTTGCGGCGCTCGTGAAAAGCAAGGCAAGGGCTAAGCCCGTAACGCACAGGAGTTTCATTGGCTTTCCTTCGAGACGTTTCGTGGAATGGAACATTCAATGGAGCCATGATGTCGCGCTATTGCGCGCAGAAAAATATCAACCATAAAAAGCTTTAGTTCAGAAATTCATGAACTAAAGGCACCTCAAGGTGCTTAGGCAAACGTGGGAGGCGCGCTTAATCGCCCGGCCGTGGTGCACATCCGGTGCCCTCCAGTGCGTGCGTTCACTAGTAAAGAGCAAGGTCTTACTGCGCTCCGGGCTAGGACCGGCGTCGTGCCCGCGTGCCGCACGCTCTGCTGCACGACGTTCTTCATGGCGAAAGCAGCGGAGCCAGCGAACGACTTGGGCTGAGCGTCCATGACGATCCGCGCGACGAATACAGCCGCATGAATCCGCGAAGAGCCCTATGCAGCAAGGGATTAGAGCGGAAAGTTGTTGTTGGATTTGCAGGATCCTGGCAGATTATGGGTGGTTTCCTGCAAATTCTGTCGAGGTCTGGATGGGTCCGAAGACGGCAGTGAGCGAAGGCGATTTGTTCCGGCATCCTCTGCGCGAGCAGATCAATCTGAAGCATCCGCTGGTGCATCTGGCCGATCTGATCAACTGGGATGGATTGAATGCTTCGATGAGCGCGAGCTTCGTCTCACACAAAAGGTCGGCCGGCCACATCACCGAGGCTGATTGCTGGTTTGTTGTGTTTCCAGCATGCGTTCGATCTGTCGGACGAGGAAGTGGTCTGGCAATGGGTCTGGGCGAAGCCGGAGTCGAAGAACTGCTGGCCACGACGATCGAAGCGGCGAAGCGCGCGGGCGTGATCAAGGCCTCAAGTGCAAAGCGCCTAATCGTTGACACGACGTTCATGCAAAAGGCGATCGCCCATCCAACCGATTCGCGTCTGCTTGAGCGGTGTCGCGAACATCTGGTGAAGGCAGCGGCACGGCAAGAATTGAAGCTTCGGCAGAATCACAATCGCGAGGTGCCGCACCTGGCACGTCAAATTGGCCGCTACGCGCATGCGAAGCAGTACAAGCGCATGAAGAAGGCGCTTCGCACGTTGCGCTCGCGCGTTGCGCGGGTGATGCGTGATGTGGAGCGTCAGCTTGATTCAGTCGCCGACACTGGGCGCATCGCGCTGCAGGAGTTGATCGGTCGCACGAGGCGGATCCTGTCGCACAAGCAGAAGGACAAAAACAAGCTGTACGCACTGCATGCGCCAGAAGTCGATTGCTTGACGAAAGGCAAGGCTCGCACACCCTACGAATTCGGTGTGAAAGTGTCGATCACGACGACACACAAGGAAGGGCTTGTGGTTGGCGCCCGCTCGATGCCGGGTAACCCATACGACGGTCACACGCTGGCTGAAGCGTTGGAGCAGGCGGCGATCCTGAGCGACGTGAAGCCCGAAGTCGCCATCGTGGATCGCGGTTACAAGGGTCTCGCTATCGAGGGAGTGAAGATCTATCACCCGGGATTGCGGCGCGGTATCACGCGCCAGCTGCGCGCAATGATCCGACGACGAAGCGCAATCGAGCCTGCCATTGGTCACATGAAGACGGACGGTAAGCTCGATCGAAACTGGCTCAAAGGCGCGCTCGGTGATGCGATTCACGCTGTGCTGTGTGGTGCCGGCCACAACCTGCGCATGATCCTCAGAAAGCTGCGGCCTTTTTGCATCCTTGTTCTGTTCGCTTTGCTCAACCGCTCGACCACTGTCGTCTTCAAGGCATGAGGGCTAGCGCCGCGCAAAACGAATTATTCAGGCCGGACTGAATATCGAAAAGCCCTCTTTGACGACTTCGCTGCTCGCACTGCTGAAATACATCGCGGTTCCTCGTCAGCACGACCCGCAGGATATTGCACAGCGTATGCACGCCCACGGCAAACGCGATAAAACGGTCTAGGGGCCGCTCGCGCAATGTCGGCAAGGGATTGAGTGCACGGAAGTCGCTGACGGCCCTAGCAGCCGTCTACAATTGGATTTTCGGGAGGATTTATGGACGGTCGAAACGTTGCGCCGGGGCTGACGGTCTGGTTCTCTACGTCTATCGCTGCGCCGCGTGTGGTTATCGCGGCCAGCTGCATTTTCCTGACGACACGCACGAAGGCGAAGCGGTCTGCGCATCATGCGGTGGGGCGGCTTCGCTTGAGTGGGATGGTGGTGTGACGTTCGCGCCGATGAAAGAGTAGTTCGACGGCCACAGCAGAAACAAAAACGCGAGCCGCCATGTTACGGACGCTCGCGCCTGGATGCAGCCGGTGAAGCAGTTATCTCTTTATCCGTTTTTCGCCAATTTTCGGTATTGGCCGGGGGTTAGCTTCACCTCGCGCGCGAATGAATTTCCGAAATGGCTCTGGCTGCTGAATCCGCACCGCAGGGAAATCTCAACTAGCGATAGCTTCGACGTAGCGAGGAGCCGCTTCGCGGCCATTAGGCGTCTCTGTGTGATGTATTTGTGGGGCGGTAATGTCGTGGCAGCCTTGAATGCGCGCGCAAAGCAATACAGGCTCATGCCGGTTATTTCAGCAAGCTCCTGAAGGTGGATAGCGCGCTCAAGATTACTTTCGACATAGTCTTGTACCGACCGAAGCTGCGTTATGCCGACGGCTGGAGCAGCCGGCTCGATATCGACTTGGCCGAACCTACGGCAGAGTTGCGCGGCAAGCGTCAGGACGAGATTTTCGCCGTATGCGGGCCCTTGGGGACAGTCGGCAACTGCGTCCTGGAGAAGTGCGAGGACAAGATGGTGTATGAGCCCATCTGTGGCCGCAATACAGGGTCTTAGTTGCAGCCGATCCAATGACGTAGAGCCAAGAATCGCAGCATCAAACAACGTTCGGTTGATTCCAACGATAATTCCGTCCCACCCGCTGTACCTCACAGCACGATACGGCAACTGGGCCGGAAACAGGGCAAACTGCCCACCGTCGCAGCGCCGACGCAGCATTGGATTTCCCGCCCAGGCGATCTCGTAGTCCGCTGCTTGTCCGAGGTTCAGTGCTATGACGTGATCGTGCAGTATGGTTTCATCTAAAGCCTCCGCTTTGCCTGTATGCTGCCAACGTTCAAAGACGATTCCATTCCACGCGCCGGGACTGCACAATGTCAGCCCTTGCGAATGGAATGCTTCGGTCTTTCCGGTCTCAACGTCGAAGCGACGCAATTTCGAGGTGTTCATGTTCGCATTCAACGCTGATAATCTGACCAGAAACTTACACCTTCGGTCGGTGTTTACCACGACGATATCAACAGCAAGATTGTGCCAATCTGCAAGTTTTTGAGAGATAACTAACGACGCTTTGTCTCCTAATGCCCGAAGCGGCTATGACCGCTCACTACAAGGAGACATGCTATGAAATGCCCAAATCACCGTACGAATTGGCGACGCCCGCTTTGCGTCCTGACACAAATAGCGTCCTTTTCTTTTATCGCCACGGCGCTAAGCGGATGTCACGGCGGTGATGATGATTTAGAGCCCCCATCAGTGATCGCGCAGACGTGTACCGCGAAGAGCATTTCGGCACTCAACGTCTCCAACGTTACAATAACTGCGGCGACGGCGATTCCTGCGTCCGGCGCACTGCCCGCACATTGTCAAGTTACGGGCAGTGTCGTGACGGAAGGAGATGGCGGTCCTCAAGGGCATGCGAATTTCGCGGTCTATCTCCCTACAAAGTGGAATCAGAAATTCCTCTTCAACGGTAATGCTGGCTTCGACGGAAATGTCCAGCCAGCATCGGCTGAACAGTTGAGCAAGGGTTACGCCACTGCAGCTGGCGACGCGGGCCACCTGGGTAACGGCGCTGGCTTCGTCGGTAACCTCGACAGCAGTTTTGCGGTCTCGTCTGACGGAACGCGCAACGACGCAACTGTCACGGACTATTTCTATCGGGCGAATCACCAAGTGAGTGTCGCTGCGAAGCAGATCGTTCGCGGGTATTATGGGTCGCACGAACGTTTCTCGTACATGCAGGGCTGTTCTGGCGGGGGTCGAGAAGGACTGATGGCGGCAAGCGTCTATCCAGACGACTACGACGGGATCGTAGCGGGAAATGCATACAGCAGCCAGGCGGCAACGAGTATTTGGAATGTTCGCAATTTCAAGGCTTTCCTGGCAGCGCCGATTTCAAACGACAAGTTTGACGCCATCAACGCCGCGGTTCTCAAGCAATGCGACGCGGCTGACGGGGTAAGCGATGGGCTCATTCAAAACCCCTCGGCATGTAACTTCGATGCGACCTCCCTTGTCAGCGATGGAACATTAACCGCAGCCCAAGCAGCAGCTCTTAACGACTATTTCACAGCGGTGAAAGACGACGCCGGAAATGTTATTGCTCACGGCGGTTCGGTGTCTGGCTTAAACGTCATCTCGCCAAGCTCCAACGGACCAAGCTCCAACATTCTGGGACTTGGCGCACACACCGCTAACGATCTGGTTGTTGCGAATGCGAACAGCTACCTCCCCTGGTCGGGCGGTTCCATAACAACCCAGCCGGTGGATTGGCAACTCGCCTATGGAGTTGTAGCGATGTTGGGTTTCCATCAGCCGACCTTCAATATGACTAACCCTGCTTTCATCAATGGGAACGTAATCAACTCTGCTGTCAGCCAACAATTGTTCTCCGCAGTACAAGGTGGATCGCTGACGAATCCGTCTCAACTCGCCAGCTTCATTGATAAGGGAAAGAAGCTAATCATCTACGATGGCTTCGCTGATGCTGTCTTGAACCCTTTCGATAAGGTCGATATCTACAAGAGTCTTGCAGGTGCAAACGGGGGGTACGAAAATTTGAAGAAGACCGTTCGTTTTTTCCCCGTACCGGAGATGCAGCACTGCGTAGGCGGCTCTGGTCCAAACAGCTTTGACGCGCTTACCGCCCTCGATCAATGGGTGGAGGGCGGAAAAGCGCCCGACAGCATTCTGGCGACCAAGTATGCGAACGATGACCCGGCTGCGAGCGTTCAAAGGACAATGCCCCTTTGTCCTTTCCCCGCAAAGGCTGCCTACTCGGGGTCAGGCAACGTCAATGACGCAGCAAACTGGTCTTGCCCTTCCCTTGATCAATCCCTATTGCATCTGGGTCCGAACGGGGTGCGGGCGGGCCTGAGTCAGTAGCAAATGCAGCCAGCGGCCGGTTTTTTTGCGGGGGCTGGGGGCTCCGCAGAATCTACGGCTGCTGCGCAAAGCTTGGAACAACAGGAGGTTGTGCGCGGAGCCCGTTCAGCGATCCGAACAACGCATCTCGTTTCGTGGTGAGCCGGGTGCGACATATGTTTTTAAAGTGGTATGACGTTCCACATGCCGTGCGGGATGAGTGCCTTCAATCACGTTCTCTCGTAAGGGGCGAGCTTGTGAGCAAGGTAAAGCCGGTTCATTAAGCGCAACTCGTCAGGCCCGCCAAGGCTCGACGGGGCAGATCGGTCAAGCGTCATGGCGACCATCGTCTTCATATTGTTGAGCAAGACGACAGCAATATCCCCGACACTGTCTTCCGGCAGGGTAGGCGCCCTGAGTTGTAGGGTATGGGCGATACGTTTGAGCGTTTTCTTGCGATATTCAAGGCGCTTGCCTGCCCATTCCGAACGGGCGTCCAGCAAGGCGACCAGCGCCCTGGTTTCGTCATAAATCTCCGCGATGGAGTTCACCAGCCGATCTGCCAGTTCATGGAGCGGCATGACGCTGGCGCGTGCATCGATTTCTGCACACTGTACTTCGCGCAGTTCGTCGTAGCGCTGCATCAACGCGTCGGCGAGAAGCTCCTTGTTCGGGAAGAAACGATAGAGCGAACCTACTTTCGTGTCGGCGCGTTCCGCTATCTCGGCCATCGTTGCGGCTTCGTAGCCGCGCTCCTGGATTACCCTGGATGCGGCTGCCATAACTGCTGCAACGCGCTCTCGGCCAACGCTGCGCTGGGGCGCGAGTGCTGGGCGATCAAGGTTCGAACGCGCGTCGGCAGATCGGTGAGTTTTTTTCTCGGGGCGTGAAGACATGCCTGAAGTTTGCCAGTTCGGGCCACTGTCGGCCAGACAACGTTATTTGAGTATAGACTCAAATAACGTTATGCTTGCCCCTGTTTGCTAGTCAAGTTCCCCGTCCATCCAAGCTTTTACTGCGGAATAAACATGACCAACCCCCTTCTTGTCGACCCCAGCAAATCTGCCCTGCTAGTGATGGATTACCAGATAGACCCCCTTGGAAAGTTCATGGCGCCCACCGATTCCAGTGAGGTCCTGTCGCTTATGCCGAAATTGCTCGCTGCCGCGCGGTCTGCTGGCATGCTGGTCATTTATGTCGTTGTTTCTTTTCGTCCTGGCTATCCCGAAGTCAGCCCGCGCAACTCGATATTTTCTTTCATTGCCAAAAATGGGCTTCTCCAGGCTGGCAGTCCGGGGGCGCAAATCCACCCCGCTGTTGCTCCGGTCGAAGGTGAGGCAGTTGTTATCAAACATCGTATCGGGGCTTTCAGCGGAACCGATCTCCAGACCATTTTGCAATCGCAAGCGATTGAAACCCTTGTGGTCGCAGGTGTACATACCAGTGGTGTTGTCCTTTCGACCCTTCGTCAAGCATTTGACCTCGATTACCAGGTCGTCGTAGCGGGCGATTGCTGCGCCGATCCCGACCGAGAGGCGCACGATATGCTTCTGAACCGGGTATTCCCCAAACAGGCGACCGTCACCTCGGCTGCTTCGCTCTGCGACGCAATACGGACTTGACCTTGCCGATTCGAGGTGGGGCTCGTCCAGCGCAATGTGGCTCGAAGAGCTCGGCTACCGACCTCCCGTCAGCGAGAAGGTCGAGGTCGGCATCGGCTACACCACCCGGACCTATCGACGTCGGCCGACTGATCTTGACGGCAAGCTCGGCATCATCGTCGCGGGGAGTGAGCCGAACTGGCGCAACGGCGTCATGCTCGCACAGGAGAGCGACAGCTGGATCGTCAGTACCGGGGGGGTTCTCGGCGACGAGGCACCCGACAACGATGAGGGCTTTCTCGCGTATCTGGCGACGCTGCCGACCATGGAAATCCATGACATTGTCGCCACAGCGGAGCCGTTGAGCGGCTACAGGCGCTACCGCTACGTCTACAGTCTGCGCCGCCGGTACGAGACGCTTGCACGCTTTCCCGGGAATTACCTGGTTTTCGGTGACGCTATCTGCAGCTTCAACCCGGTCTACGGACAGGGCATGACGGTCGCGGCGCAAGAGGCGCTGACGCTGCAGCGGTGTCTGCGTTGCGCGGGCTCGAACGAGCTTGCGCGGCGGTTCTTCAGGCAGGCCGCTAAAATCGTCGACATAGCGTGGGACATCGCGGTTGGCAACGACCTTCGCAATCCGCTCGTCAAGGGCCCGCGGCCGCCGATGCTGCGTTTCATCAACTGGTACATCGGCTGGCTTCACGTTGCCGCAACCCGCGACAGCACGCTGGCAACCGCGTTTCTGAAGGTAGTCAACCTGATGGTCCCGCCGCCGTCGCTGCTGAGCCCGGCCATTGCCTGGCGTGTCTGGCGAGGCAACCGGAGGTCTGCGCTACCGCTTTCTCGCCCGCAATCGAGCGAGCCGCCTGACAACAAGCGTATTGAACTGACGTAACCCAGCTAAGCGCGGCCACACATGTATTCGCGAGTCCAAGCGCGTGCAGTTCCCGTCGAGACGGACTCTTCCGTCGAAGCTAATGTTGATAACAGCCTCCAAAGGAGTACGACATGATCGGTGTATTCGTTACGTTTCGCTATGGTGACAATTTCGATGAACGAGCCGTGCGGACGATTGCTGAGACTGCACGTGCGAAGTTTGAAGGAATGCCAGGGCTACGTTCAAAGGCTTTCACGCTCAATTCCGCCAAGCGTGAAGCCACGAACTTCTACGTTTGGGAATCAGAGGACGCAGCCAAGGCGTTCTTCACCGATGAACTGCTCGACCGGGTAAGCGGTCTCTACGGTGTACGCCCTGATGTCGAGTTCGTGCAGATTGCCGCGTTGGTGGAAAACGTTCGAGCATGACGTCGTCTGGTGTCGTGGGTAGAGAAACGCGAGCTTGTCTACACCATGATGAATCCGTGCCGCATGCCGAGCATCACCGCTTCGGTGCGGTTGGTCGCACCGAGTTTGCCGAAGATTGACGAGAGGTGAAATTTCACCGTGTTGTCCGAGATGTCGAGGTGCCGCGCGATCTCCTTGTTGCCGAGTCCGTCGGCGAGCATCGCCAGCACTTCGATCTCTCGTAACGTCAAGGCTTCGAACGGTTCGCCGGATCCCTTCTGGCGCGACGGTCTTGTTTCGGCCAATAGCCTTGCGAGGACGTCGGGCGTCAGCACGCAAAGGCCTGCGGCGACGGCTTCGATGGACACGACGATTTCAGCCGGCATCGCGTTGCGCGGCAGGATAGCCACCGCATCGGCGGGCAACGCATCGAGGATCCAGTCGCTGTCCGGGTCGTCGCTCAACAGGACGAGCGACGGTGACGCGGGCGAGAGTTCGAGTAGAGTCCTGAGCGCATCGCTCGCCTCCGGCGCGATGTCGGTGACGACCACATCCGGCACCGATCCGGCGAGGCAATCGACGAGCTTTTGGACGTCGGGCGCGCTACCCAGGAACTCAAGTGCCGGGTTCTCCTCGACAAGCGCTTGCAGGCTTGCGCGCTCTTGCCACGATGCCGCAATCACTACGACCCGTAAAGGCGCCCTCCGTATCGTCTGTCCATCCGACATTTGGTCGCTTCCCGGACGTCACCTGCATGAGTTCCGTTGGGGCCGTTCGCCCATCGTTACCGAACACGCGTGGCGTTCGCCGCCTCGGATCAAGGCGATGTGCAACTGCTGCCCAATGCTTGCGGAGCCCAGCGCCGCACTCACGTCACCCATGTCGCGGCAAGGCTTGCCGTCCAGTTCGATCAGTACATCGCCTATCAGCACGCCCGCCTGCTCCGCAGGGCCGCCCGGCGCAAGCGAATTGATCAGCAATCCACTGCTGAACGACAGGTTCATTTTATTGACCCAAGCGTCCGGCAGGTCGACCCGCTGCGTGCCGACACCGAGGTAGCCCCGCGAGACGCGCCCTTTAGCCAACAGTTCATCGGTGACGCGCTCCACGGTCATCCCCGGAATCACGATGCCGGCGCCGCGCATCAGTGCCGAGGTGCAGATGCCGATGACCTGCCCACGCATGTCCGCGAGGGCCGCCCCGGAGAAGCCCGGGCGCAGACCGCCGTCCAGTCGCACGAACGCATCGAGTTGTCCGCCTTTCCACGTGCGCCAAGGACCACCTATGCTGCCGATCACGCCAAAATCAGCGCTGACGCCGGAATCGTCCGCACGTGCGACGGCGAGCGCAAGATGACCCGGCTTCAGTGAGTGGGCGTCGCCAGAACCGATCGGGTCGAGGTCCACGTCGTCCAGTTTCAGCACGCCGACGTCGGACCCCAGATCCAGCCCCGCGAGGACTGCGGCGACCGTACGGCCGTCGGTCAATGTGACTTCGATGCCATCCTCACGCCTGAGCGTGTGTGCAGCCGTCACGACGACGCCACGTCGCCAGATTACGCCACTCGACGGCATGCGATGTCGGCCGTGTACTGCGACGACACTGCGCCCGACTCGCGCGACGATGTCTGCCAGATTGTCCGAGAGATCCATCAAAGGATTTCCGCTCGAGGATGTGGTTTCCATTTCAAGCCCCCTGTCAATTGCGTGCGTCCTGCCAGTGCTTCGCGTCGACTTTGCTCGCCTGTCCAGCTAGCGTTATGACGACGGGTTCACAATGACAGAACGACGGGGGGCGCACACCACCCAAATGGGTAGCCGGGTGGATGCAGCGCGGACTTCACGATGCAACGAGTCTGCTTTGCGACCAGCACGTCCCTGATCAAACTGCGGTTAGCGCCGCCCGCTACGGCCCCATACATAGCGAACCCACCGCTGCCAGCGGCTTTGCGGCGGGGCGGGCGCGTGGCGCGCAGTCTGCGCTTCGCAGTCGCGCTGGACGGACTTCTGCACCTGTTCGTGGATCTGCCTCAAACTCATGCCGCCTGGGCCTTTCAGTTTGTCGGGATCGGTAGCAGGATCGACATCGGGATCGTCTGTCATGAGAGTCGCCTGTTTGTGATGAGGCGACTTGATCTTGATACAGATGCTCAGTCGCAGCAAGTTGGACGCGGATCGCCGACCGGCGCGTAGTCCGACAGTCCTTGCCCGCATGCCGTTCGTGAAGTAGATTTTTCTTATGAGGTTCGAGTCGGGAGGGACGGCCATGGAACTGAGCGTGGAACGGGTCGAGGTTTGGGCAGCTACCATCGACGATAAACCGGGAGGCCTTGCGAAGGTCTTAAGCGTCTTGCGGGATGCTGGTGTCGACTTGCAGTTCGTCGTGGCACGTCGAACGCCAGAGGCATCGGGTAAGGGAGTCGTGTTTGTCGCTCCGATACAGGGAGACAGTGCGATCCGTGCCGCCACACAGGCGGGGTTCAGCGTCACCCCGAGCCTCCACTCCATCCGTGTAATGGGTCTGGACGAGTTGGGCATCATCGCGCAATTGACCCAGATGTTGGCGGATGGGGGGATCAACCTTCGCGGCGTCTCGGCCGCTGTACTTGGCACGCAGTTCATTGCGTATCTCGCGGTCGACTCGTTGGACGATGCCGAAAAGGCGATTGACCTTCTACAAAGGGCCTGAAGTACCCGTACCGGACCGTGAACCGGCTTGGCTCTTGCTGACGAGGCAAGGGGGCCGCTCTGTCTGACACGACTGCCGTCGACCATCTCAAATCCGTTGCGACAAAGCCGAGCGGCCATTTGAATGGCGAACGAAGCGCCGGGCATGGCGGTGAATCCCGTTGCCGGTAGGAGGTCGACAGTGATGAAGACACCGGCGACCAGAAGGCGGGTGCTTTGGGCGCTCTCGCTTTGCATTATCGCGACTTGGATGGCAGTTGGCGGGGCATTGCTGTTCGAGCTGTTGGTTGTCGGCCGTGCCGTGAGCGATTTCCGCCGGGACGCGGGCCCTGGCGCAAACGGACCTCGCGCGTGGCGAGTCGGCTACGCCCGACGAGCGCATCAACCCGCCCTATCTGAAGCGGTACGGGTTGGACCGTAACGTGTACAAGGACATTCACGGAAACTTTTCGCCAACGGGTGCTGAGTGGCGCCAATGGGGGCTGCGCGTTGCTCAAAGGGGGCTTCCAGTTCACCTGGCCAAATTGGTTCGGGCCCATTCCACCGCTGCAACGGTCCATACCGGTACTAGAAACAGTCTAGTGAACTGGTCGGCCGTAGCCGCACCCATGACGGCCTGTACGTTCTTCTAGTAACCGACGGTGCTTTGAGAGCGAAGATGTTGGCATCACGCAGGCCGTGGAAAACAATCAGCTTGCCGCTAGCGTTCATGAATGGTGTCAAGTTCGTCGTGCGGCTTGCGCTGAGGAGAAAGTACCAGTAGCTATAGACGCCCTTTGACAGCACGTGCAATGTGCCCACAGATTGCAGCCGTCGGGGCGCCGTGTGGCCATGGCCGACTCCCAACGACTTATGGTCTGTCGGGCGCCGGATGTACAAGCGTGAGCCGCCGGTTCTAGCGATGCGCATACAGTGGCAGGAAAGGGTCCTTCGACCGCGGAGCCCCTTCGCTCGTGGGCCGCGGGTCACCACTCGCAGCGACGGGTGACGGGCATTGCGGGATATCCGAACGAGGCGTAGAAAGGCTCAACATCTTCGAGAAGTTGTCCGCTGCGCGCACGCGCGCCGTCAGGTTGAGCGCTCCATTGAGCCCAAGCAGCGTATCTGTTGTTTTCAGAATCGAACTGTGGTCGTACACCGAATGGTCGATGGTGCCAGCGGGAACGAAAGGAGAGACGACGATGGCCGGCACGCGTACGCCTAACCTGTCAAACGCAAAGTTGTGGGTTTTCAGGCGGCCGTTTTCGGCGGAGCCCGGCGGCTCAGCATTCGGAGGCGTCACATGGTCAAAGAAGCCACCATGCTCATCGAAGACTATGAGCAGCACGCTGCCGGACCATAGGTTAGAACCACTGACAGCGTCGTACACTTGCTTGACCAACGCTTCCCCGTTGCGAACGTCGCCGGCCGGATGCATCGAATTGCCGTTTCTGAAGTCATTCTTGGCATCGTACGTTGGCTCGATAAAAATAAATTTCTCGGTCAATGAATTATCGGCAAGCCGAGAAAGCAGCGTATCCATTCGAACGAAACGGCTGAGCAGATTTTGCATCCCGTGAATACCGCGCGTCTGTGCAACGTCGCCTTGCACGATAAGCCAGTCCGACGCCGGAAGCTTTGAGAAAACCGTGCCGTTCGGAAAAGTGAAAAGTGGTGCGTTGAAGAACACCGCTTCCACAACTTGCGCATCACTCGGAGAATGGTCGAGCCCGGACGAGGTGCCGGCCACGGCAAAGAAACGATTCGGCCACGTCGGTCCCGGCATCGATGCGAACCAGTAATCGCATACACCATACTGGCGGGCCAGGAAGTTCAGTACTGGGAGCTGGTCCGGTGTAAAGGCGTTGAAAGCGTCGGCTACGGTGTCGGAATGGTCTTCGTACGTCGCGGCAAAGCCCATCGTCGAAGTGTCCGTCGCAAATGGTGGATAGCCGCTCGGGCCGAACACGAGGGAGTCGTTACGCACGGTATCCCCACTGGCGACCTGTAGCCCGCACAGTTGGACACAGGCGTCGGTAAGTTCATGTCCCGGGTCAAAGCCGAGGGCGTAGGGCGCACCTTTGCCTAGCTGATAAGCTGTCCCGGTTCGACCGAAATTGACTATGGGCGTAGCCGGCAGTCCGTTGGCGGTTGTGGTCTCACCTCCGGGTGTGACGCCCGTCAGGTTGGACCATCCAAACACGCTGTCGTAAGAACGATTCTCAAGCATCAGAACGAAAACGTGCTGTATCGCCGCCATAGGTCGCTCCGGAATGTTATTGCCCGTGGTCGTTCATGTCGGCGGCGAGCCAATGCAGAAAGGCATTCGGGCCGCTATTGCCAGTTCGGCTTCGCCCCAACTACTGTTGAGGGCAACGAACTGGTTTATTTATATGCTGACTTCCCGAAAATTCAATGAGAATGCATCCCGTACGGGACTGCCCACTGCGTCGTATTCGGTTATCAGCGTATCGCGCTCAAAGTGCCCGCCCGCGCCCCGCGCTGAATGCGGGGCGGCACCGGGGTGCTGCGCTACGGCAAGACGCGCGTCAACGTGCTCGGCCTCGAAGTGGTGCTCGTCGACGGTACGATCTGGAACGGCTTGCGCGCACTGCACAAAGACAACACCGGACTCGATCTAAAACACCTGTTCGTTGGCACCGAAGGCACGCTTGGGATCATCACGGCGGCCACGTTGAAGCTGCATCCGCTGCCCACGCACCACGCGCTCGCATGGTTTGCGCCTGTCATCGATCCCGCAGCCGCACTACGCATTCTAGCGTCGGCCACTTCGCGCTCAAGCTCTTCGCCGCGCTGTGCGAAAACCGCTTATCCTCGTCGAGATCGCGTCAGCAATGCGTTCACGCAATCGTCAGGTTGGCGGTTCGCCTAATTTGTCGCTGGGCGTAATCGTTAATACCCGAAGCTTCGGGCATTGATAAATCCCGGCCGACCCGCTAGAAGGGTCACGCGCTCAGTCGCTATGCAGCGCATCGATAATCGCCTGCGTGATGCCGGGCCGGTCATACGACGCGCGCTGGATCATGCCGACCGTGCGCAACACCGGCGGATCCGAAATCGACAGCACGCGTAGTAACGGATCATTTTGCCAGTTGCCGCGATGCAGAAGCGGCAGCACCGTGACCCCGACATTTTCGCGCACCAGCGCGACGATCGTCTCGATCGAGTTGAGTTCGAGGTATTCGTTGACCGTCACGCCGGCTGTCTGCAGTGCATGCTCGACGACGCGCCCGGTACGCACCCGCCGGTCGAAGCGCAGAAAGGGGTGAATGCGCAGGATCCGCTGCGGATCGTGGTCGCCGATTTCGCGGCTAACCACCAGCATCAACGGCTCCGTGTATAGCGTCGTCCACTTCAGCGTGTCGGGCAGCGTCGTGTCGGCATGCGCGACGATCGCCGCGATATCGACCTCACCCGCCTCCACCATCCGCGCCAGTTCGTCGGAGCGCGACGACAGCAGCCGCACATCCAGTTGCGGATGCGCGGCCTTCAAATGCGCGACGACCAGCGACAGCGCGCCGATCACCGACACCATCGCGCCGATGGTCACCGGCCCGACCATCGAATCCGCCGGCGTCGCCTCGAGTTCGGCCAGCAGGTCGAAAATCTGCTCGACTTTCGGCCAGATCTCTTGTCCGTGGCGGCTCAGCGCGATCTGCCGACCGCTGCGGTCGAACAGCTGCCGGCCCAGCGCCTGTTCGAGCCCGCGCATCTGCAAGCTGACCGCCGCCTGGGTCAGCGCGACGCTCCCGGCCGCTGCCGCGAATGATCCGGTCCGCGCGACGGCTCGAAAGGTTCTTAACATGCGGAGGGTCGGCATCGCTCATTCTCAAGGAAAAATTAAGTATCGATAAGAAATATTAATATTTTCCATTGTGACGCGCATCACATACTTGCCGCCAGCACAGCCTTGAACAGGACTAGCAGCGCGATATGGAGTTTCCCAGCATGACCGATGCCGCCCGCCGACCAGTTCTGGAGGTCCGCGGCTTTTCGTTGAAGTTCTCGCGCGCCGCCGAGGTGCCGAACCTCGTCCACGACGTGTCGTTCTCAGTCGGCACTGGCGAGACGCTATGCATCGTCGGTGAATCCGGCTGCGGCAAGAGTGTGACGTCGCTCGCACTGATGGGGCTGCTCGCGAGTCCGCCTGCGCAACGCGTCGCCGGCACCGCGCACTTCGAAGGCAAGGACCTGTTCGCGCTGTCCGAGCGCGAACAGGCCGACATTCGTGGCAACCGGCTGTCGATGATCTTTCAGGAGCCGATGACGTCGCTGAACCCGGCGTTCACGGTCGGCGAGCAGATCGGCGAAAGCATCCGGCGGCATCGCGATGTCGAGCGCGGGCAGGCGCGCGAGCAGGCGCTCGAGATGCTGCGGCTGGTGCGGATCCCGGCCCCGGAAACCCGGCTCGATGCGTACCCGCATCAGCTTTCCGGCGGCATGCGCCAACGCGTGATGATCGCGATGGCGCTCGCGAACAGCCCGCGCCTGTTGATCGCCGACGAGCCGACGACCGCGCTCGACGTGACGATCCAGGCGCAGGTGCTGGCGCTCGTGAAGAATCTGCAAGCCGAGACCGGCACTGCGATGGTGTTGATCACGCACGACCTCGGCGTCGTCGCGGAAGTCGCCGACCACGTGGCGGTGATGTACGCGGGACGCATCGTCGAATACGGTACCGTGGCCGATCTGTTCGACGACCCGCAGCATCCTTACACGATCGGCCTGATGGGTGCGATTCCGTCGGTCGGCAAGCGCGAAGGCGCGCTCGCGACGATCCGCGGTTCAGTGCCGTCGCCCGAGTTGATGCCGCACGGCTGCCGCTTCGCGCCGCGCTGCCCGTTCGCCGAGCAACGCTGCATCGACGCCGCGCCGCCCGACAGGGTGATCGCCGGCGCGCATCGCGTCGCATGCTGGCTCGCTCCGGTCGAACAGATCGCCGCGCCGCTATTGCGCAAGGAAATTGCATGACGACGCCCACTAAACCGACGCCGCACGCACACCCGGCCTCGAATTCGCCGACGCCGATCATCGAGGCGCGCTCGCTGACAAAGCATTTTGGCGGTACGCGGCAGCTCTTTACGCGCACGCCAACCGTCTATGCAGTCAACGACGTGTCGTTCGCGGTCCAACCCGGCGAGACGTTCGCGATCGTCGGCGAATCTGGCTGTGGCAAGTCCACGCTGGGCCGCCTGCTGCTGCGTTTGATCGACTCGACAGACGGCCGCGTCTTCTATCAAGGCAAGGACATCACGCATCAGCAAGGCGCGCCGCTGCGGCGGCTGCGCCGCGAAATGCAGATCATCTTTCAGGATCCGTTCGCGTCGCTGAATCCGGGCATGACCATCGGCCAGATCGTCGGCGAGCCGATCGCACTGCACGGGCTCGCGCGCAACAACGCCGAGCACCGCGAGCGCGTCGCCCAACTGCTGCGCACGGTCGGCCTGCAACCGGCCTACGCGGACCGTTACCCGCACGAATTCTCCGGCGGCCAGCGACAACGGATTGGCATCGCGCGCGCATTGGCCGGTGAGCCGAAGCTGATCGTCGGCGACGAGCCGGTGTCGGCGCTCGACGTCTCGGTGCAGGCGCAGGTGATCAATCTTCTCGAGACACTGAAACAGGACCTCGGCCTCACGCTGATCATGGTTGCGCATGACCTCGCGGTGATCCGCCATATGAGCGACCGCGTCGCCGTGATGTATCTCGGCGAGATCGTCGAACTGGCCGATGTCGATGCACTGTTCGACGCGCCGCTGCATCCGTACACGCAAGCACTGCTGCGCGCGATTCCGGCGAGTAGCCCGCACGAGCGGCGTGCGAAGCCTGCGTTGTCCGGCGATCTGCCGAGTCCGACCGCGCCGCCTTCCGGTTGCCGTTTCCATACGCGCTGTCCGCATGCGAAGCCGTACTGCGCGCAAGCGCGGCCAACCAGGGAACGACTCGAGGACGGACGGCAGGTCGCGTGCCACTTCTGGCGCGAGATCCAGAACGCCGGCGCAGGCGCGCCGCTGGCCACGAGCGTC
Source organism: Paraburkholderia sp. RAU2J (assembly GCF_003634845.1). NCBI lineage: Bacteria > Pseudomonadati > Pseudomonadota > Betaproteobacteria > Burkholderiales > Burkholderiaceae > Paraburkholderia > Paraburkholderia sp. RAU2J. The sequence continues at coordinate 649,590 of NZ_RBXG01000002.1, read as the reverse complement.
AGCCCGAAATTGATCGAGCGGCTCGCGATCTACCGCAACCGCCAAACGACGCTGGCCGCGGCCGGTGGCGACTGAGCCGTTGGTCGAGATGAAATTCGGGTGAAGAATTGAGCCGCGCGCCGCGCCGCTGCCCCTTCACCAAACCATTTTATGAATTGGAAACAAAGGGAAGTCCTCATGCGAAGAATGTTGATTGCCGCAGCGCTCGCACTCAGCGCCAGCGCCGCGATGGCCCAGACCAGCCAGACGATACGGATCGGCTTGCAGGACGACATCGGTTCGCTCGACCCCGCCCGCAGCGTGCAGCTCGTCGACCGGATCGTGTTTGCGTCGATGTGCAACGCGCTGGTTGATATCACGCCCGACCAGAAGATCGTCCCGATGCTGGCAACGTCGTGGACGACGAGCGCCGACGGCAAGACGCTGACGTTCAAGCTGCGTCAAGGGGTGAAGTTCCAGGACGACGAGCCGTTCAACGCGGCCGCCGTCAAGGCAAACCTCGACCGCGACCGCACGCTACAGACGAGCAACCGCAAGAGCGAACTTGCGTCGGTCGATCACGTCGACGTAATCGACGACTACACGGTTGCAATCGTGTTGAAGCAGCCGGACGCCGCGCTGCTCGCGACGCTGACCGACCGCGCCGGCATGATGCTCGCGCCGAAGACGTTCGCCGATCCGGCCGGCGTTGCCGCGCATCCGGTGTGTTCGGGTCCGTACAAGTTCGTTCAGCGCGTGCAGAACGATCGCGTCGTGCTCGAGAAATTCCCTGGCTACTGGGACGCCGACAAATACCCGATCCAGCGCGTGGTCTTCCTACCGATTCCGGACAGCACCGTGCGCCTCGCCAATCTGCGCTCGGGTTCGCTCGACATGCTTGAGCGCCTCGCGCCGTCCGATGTCGCGTCGGTCAAGAGCGACACAAACTACAAGTTCGCGCCGGTCAGCGGCTTCGGCTACTACTACGTTACGTTCAACATCGGCAACGGCAAGCGCAGCAACGCGGTGCTGAGAGACAAGCGCGTGCGGCAGGCATTCGAACTCGCGATCGACCGTGACGCGATCAACCAGGTGATCGGCGCGGGCATCTTCGCGCCGGCGAATCAGGCGGTGCCGAAGTCGAGCCCGTACTACAACGCGTCGCTGCCGTTGTCGCATCGCGACATCGCGAAGGCGAAGGCGCTGCTGAAGGCGGCGGGCCACGAGCACGTCGACATCGAGTTCACTTACCCGAACAACACGGTGTCGAGCCAGATCGTGCAGATGATGCAGGCGATGGTCAGCGAAGCTGGCTTCAACCTGAAGCTGCGGCCGACCGACTACGCGACCGAACTCAATGCCGCCCACAGCGGCGACTTCGAGGCGATGTACCTCGGCTGGTCGGGCCGTGTCGATCCGGACGGCAACCTGCATCAGTTCAACACGTGCGCCGGCAACCTCAATTACGCGCATTACTGCAATCCCGAAGTCGACCGGTTGCTCAACGCCGCGCGCGTGAAACTGACCACCGCGGACCGCAAAACGGAGTACGACGCGGCGTCGAAGCTGCTCGCCGACGACGATCCGATCATCTATGTCTATAACCAGCCGTGGCCGTTCGAGCTCTCGAAGAAGGTGCAAGGTTTCACGCCCTATCCCGACGGCCTGATCCGCCTGCGCGGCGTCAGTATCAAGGGCTGACCCATCATGCTGCAGATCATTGCAAATCGCGTGCTGGTCGCGATTCCGACGCTGATTCTCGTGTCGATGCTGATTTTTGGGCTGCAGAAGCTGCTGCCTGGCGATCCGGTGACGGCGATGGCAGGGGAAGAACAGGATCCGCAGTTGATCGCGTCGCTGCGCGTCAAGTACCACCTCGACGAGCCGGTGCCGGCCCAGTACGCGCTGTGGGTCCGCGACGTCGTGCATGGCGATCTCGGCGCGTCGCTGCGCACCGACGTGCCGGTGATGTCGCTGATCGCGCAGAAGCTGCCGGTCACACTGCAGCTCGCGGCGATGGCGATGATCTTCGCGATCGGTATCGGTATTCCCGCGGGCGTCATCTCCGCTGCAAGCCGCGGCGGCGCGCTCGATTACGGAGCGAACGTCTTCGCGCTGTCCGGCATGTCGATCCCGAACTTCTGGCTCGGGATCATGCTGATTTTCCTCGTGTCGGTGCGCTGGCATCTGCTGCCGTCGTCCGGCTACGTGTCGCCGACCGAAGACTTCTGGCTCAGTATCAAGACCATGCTGATGCCCGCGTTTGTGCTCGGCGCCTCGCTCGGCGCGCAATTGATGCGCCACACGCGCAGCGCGATGCTGAGCGTGCTGCGCACCGACTATATTCGAACCGCGCGTGCCAAAGGGCTGCTGCGCGGCACCGTCGTCGTCAAGCACGCTTTTCGCAACGCGCTGGTGCCGATTGTCACCGTGCTCGCGCTGCTGTTCGGCGAACTGCTCGCGGGTGCGGTGCTGACAGAGCAGGTTTTCACGATCCCCGGCTTCGGCAAGCTCATCGTGGATGCTGTATTCAATCGCGACTACGCGGTCGTGCAGGGTGTCGTGCTAGTCACCGCGGTGTGCTTTATCGTCGTGAACCTGTGCGCCGACGTGTTGTACGTCCTCCTCAATCCCCGACTGAGACGCAGCTGATGGCCACTCCCGCCGCCCCCCTTCACGCATCGGCCGCTGCGTCGCAGACGACCGTACTGCCGCGCCGCAAGCGCCGCGGAATCGTGAAATTCATGCGCAATCGCGCCGCCGTGTTTGGCGCGGCGCTCGTGCTGCTCATCGTTTTCATGGCGGTATTCGCGCCGTGGCTGTCACATTACGACCCAGTGCAGGCCAGCTTCATGAGCGTGCGGCAGGCGCCTTCGGCCGCGCACTGGTTCGGCACCGACGAACTCGGCCGCGATGTGCTGAGCCGTCTGCTGTGGGGCGCGCGTGCGTCGCTGCTGGCGGGCGTCGTGTCGGTCTGCATCGCAGTCGTGATCGGCGTGCCGCTCGGCTTGCTGGCCGGCTATTTCGGCAAGCTCGTCGACGGCGTGATCTCGCGAATCGCCGACGCGTTGCTGTCGATTCCGTTCCTGATCCTCGCCATCGCGCTCGCCGCATTCCTCGGACCGAGCCTGACCAACGCGATGGCCGCGATCGGCATCTCCGCGATGCCGCGCTTTGTCCGGCTGACGCGCGGCCAGGCGATCACCGTGAAGGCCGAGGAATACGTCGAAGGCGCGCGGGCAATCGGCCTTGGCCACGCACGGATCATCGTGCGGTACATCCTGCCGAACGTGCTGGCGCCGATCATCGTGCAGGCAAGCCTGACGATCGCGACCGCGATCATCGCCGAAGCGAGCCTCTCGTTCCTCGGGCTCGGCCAGCTGCCGCCGTCGCCGTCGTGGGGTTCGATGCTCAACACCGCGAAGGATTTTGTCAGCCAGGCGCCGTGGATGTCGATTTTCCCGGGCATCGCGATCTTCCTGGCCGTGCTCGGTTTCAACCTGCTCGGCGACGGTCTGCGTGATGCGCTCGATCCGCGCGAGTCGTAACCGGATTCCATCACCGCTTCAATCGGCCGACTGCCCTCTCATCACTTTCGTTTGAGTTTTTAATGACACGTTTCAATTGGCTAAACCCGTATCCAACGCCCCGGTTGCCTGTATTCGCGCGCAACATCGTTTCGACTTCGCATCCGCTCGCCGCACAAGCCGGGCTGCGCATGCTGTGGAAAGGCGGCAATGCCGTCGATGCGGCGATCGCGGCGGCCGCCGCCATCACGGTGGTCGAGCCGGTGTCGTGCGGCCTTGGCGGCGACGCGTTCGCGCTGGTGTGGGACGGCAAGAAGCTGCATGGCCTGAACGCGTCGGGCGTCTCGCCGGCGGCGTGGAACGTCGATTACTTCAAGCATAAGTACGGTGAGGAAAACGGTCTCGCGAAGCAGCCGAAGCGCGGCTGGGATGCGGTGACGGTGCCCGGCGTGATCGCGGGCTGGGAAGCGCTGCATCAGAAGTTCGGCACGCTGCCGTTCGCCGACCTGATGGAGCCGGCCATCGAAATCGCCGAGCGCGGCCATGCGGTGGCGAGCATCGTCGCCTACAAGTGGGCGGCGGCCGTGCCGGAACTGAAGGACCTCCCGGGCTTCGCGCAAACCTTCATGCCGCGCGGCCGCGCGCCTGAAGTGAGCGAGCTGGTGCACTTCCCCGGCCACGCGAAGACACTGCGCAAGCTCGCCGAGCTTGGCCCGCGCGCGTACTACGAAGGCGAGATCGCCGAGCGGATCGCGGCCTTCGCGCGCGAAGGCGGCGCGGCGCTCACGCTCGACGACCTGCGCAACTACCGCGCGGACTGGGTCGAGCCGATCGGCAAGGACTATCGCGGCTACACCGTGCATGAGATTCCGCCGAACGGCCAAGGCATCGCGGCGCTGATCGCGTTGGGCATCCTCGAAAAATTCGACGTGAAGTCGCTGGCAGTCGACAACGTCGAGTCGCAGCACTTGCAGATCGAAGCGATGAAGCTGGCGTTCGCCGATGTCTACCGCTACGTGGCCGATCCGCGTTCGATGGAAGTCACGCCCGAGCAGATGCTCGACGACGCGTACCTCACGTCGCGCGCGAAGCTGATCGACCACAAGCGCGCGACGCAGTTCGACTTCGGCATGCCGAAGGCCGGCGGCACGATCTACATGTCGGTGGCCGACGAGCGCGGCATGATGGTCAGCTTCATCCAGTCGAACTACATGGGCTTCGGCTCGGGCATCGTGGTGCCGGACAGCGGCATTGCGATGCAGAACCGCGGCTGCGGCTTCTCGATGGACCCGAAGTCGCCGAACGTCGTGGAAGGCGGCAAGCGCCCGTTCCACACGATCATCCCGTCGTTCCTCACGCGGCAGGTGAACGGCCAGCAGGAAGCGGTGATGAGCTTCGGCGTGATGGGCGGCGACATGCAGCCGCAAGGCCATCTGCAATCCATCGTGCGGATGCTCGATTACGGTCAGCAACCGCAGGCCGCGTGCGACGCGCCGCGCTGGAAGGTCAACCGCGACTTCACGATCGACATCGAATCCACGCTCGATCCGAAGACCACCGAGGCGTTGCAGAAGCTGGGCCACACGATCAAGTCGGTCGACGATCCGTACATGGACTTCGGTTCGGGCCAGTACATCTGGAAGCTCGACCGCAACGATCCGGAGCGCGGCTACGTGGCGGCAAGCGACAGCCGCCGCGACGGATTGGCTGCCGGGTTCTGATTCGGCAGCCGTGCCGTACAACGTGCATGGGCCTCGCAGGTGGCGACCCGCCGCTTGCGAGGCTCGGCCGCCACTCATGCGCTTGGTGAAGCGCTTCACGGCACGTGAGTCTATCTGTCCCCAAGCAACTTCCTTGGAAGGCGGACCGTGCGATTGATCGGCTACCGTGTCTGTCAATCTGTCCGGCCTGTCGGTCGCGGACCTCGACTTTCATACTCAGGCCGGTTTGGCATGAGTGGTTCAGACGGAAGCACGTCGTTTCAACGATTTGGTCGCGCTAGGGTTTTGATCATCGCGACAAGCACTGTCGCCACGACAAGGAAATTGGACTTGTGGTGATCACGATGGTCGTCATCGTCTGTTCCTCCCTTCAGATATGCCGCAATTGCGGCGGCCACGACCGGCTGACAGCATGGGTCACGATTGCACAGAAGGTCCACGGTCCAAGCCGCGAGACCAACGGTGAGCATCAATCGTTAAACAACCGGATTTAGGTTGGATCTGGTGCAAATAAAGGCGATCAAAAGAAAAGCCGCTGCTTTGCCGTTGCACTATCAAGTTGAGAGAACTGCCTTCCAGATGGGGGACATAGTGAGATCTTTGAGGCGCAGACTCGCGAGATCGAATTGTCCTTTGCGAATCCGATGCGCCAACTCGAATCAAGCCGTCGACCTTCAACTCGCGCACCGCGCGATGCGACCCTGCGTCGCTACTGTCAGATCCGCGCGTTAATCGAACTGCCGATCGTCAACGTCGTCGCACTGGTCGACGCGAAACGGATCTCGTAAAGGTCGCGTCCAAAATTGCCCGGCACTTTGATCGACATGCCGCCGAGCGTATCGCTCACCGGCACGATCAGTTGATAGCGAAGATCTTCATTGCCGTACAGCACGTAGCCCGGAAGCTCGGCAAGTGTCGCGAAAAACGCCGGCGGATTGCCAAGAACGGCAATCGGCACGGCGCTCGGCGAATCGTTGGTCAATGTCCATTGTGTGCCGACGCGTTGCTGCCACGCGCTGTCGAGCGCCGCCAGCGGGGCGAGTTGCTGACCGACCGGCAGCGTCAGATACGCATAGCCCGCGCCCGGCACGACCCGCTTCATCAGATAGCGAAAGTTGAACGCATTTCCTTCACTGTCGTTGCCCGACACGATTGCGAAGCGATACGACGCCGTATCGGTATCGCTCCACCACCAGCCGTCGCTGCGGTATCGGTAGCCGCCGATCTGCGCCCAGCCTCCCGTATCGGCGTCCCACTGGTTGATCTGCAGGCTACCGTCCGCGTTGGCAAGCACCTGATACGGCGAATCGGAATTGCCGTAGATCCCCGCGCCGCTCGCAATGCCCGGCCCCGATGCGACCGGCGGCGCTGTGGTACCGAGCTTCGCTGGCAGCGACGAAATCGTGCCGTCTTCCTTCAATGCCGACAGCACCAGCGTTTCGGCAATCGCGCGGGCGTGTAGCCCGTATTGCGGGTCACCAGCAGCGCGAACTGCGAGTTGGGCACAACGAAAAATTCGGTCGAGTAGAACGCAGTGCCGCCGTCCTTTTCCCAGCCTAGCACGCCTGCGGCGTTGAGCGCCGGCTGTACCACAGTGTCCCAACCGAGACCCCAGCGCCATTCGGGCGACGGGTTGATCGTCAGGCTTTTTGTCTGATCCGTACCCATCTGCGCGATGCCAGCTGCAGACACGATGCGCTGTCCCCGGAACACCCCACCGCCGTAGATCATCTGCGCGAGATTCATCATGTCGGTGGGCGTGGAACTCAGTCCTCCGGTCGCGTACGCATTGACGAATTCCTGATGCTGCGTGCCGTTCACGTACGGCAGCGAGAACGATCCGCTGGACGGCACGCTCGTCAGGTAGCTGGAGTGGGTCATCTTCAGCGGCGCGAGAATCGCCGACTGGACGAAATCAGCGAAGCTCTGACCCGTCATGGCGAGCACGATCTGCTCGACCATCGTGAAGCCATCGTTGCAATAGACGGCCAACTCACCGGGCAGATGCTTCAGATGCGAGTTGGCGAGTTCGGCTTGGGTGTCGGCGGCGTAGCCGGCGACCGGTTCAAACGTAAAGAGATTGCGCCCATTCGTGCCGGGCAGACCGGACGCATGTGACAGCAGATGACGCGTGGTGATCCGCGCGTATTCCGGCGACAGCATCGTGAAGGTCGGCAGGTATTTGACGATCGGTGTGTCGAGCGTGATCAGCCCACGATCCACGAGGATCGTCGCCGCCAGCGCGGGAAACAACTTACTGACCGAGCCGATGTTAAAGCGCGTCTGCGGCGTTGCCTTGGTCTGCCCCGGTACCGACGCCAGGCCGAACGCCTGCTGCCAGACCACCGTATTGCCCTTGACCATCGCGACCGAGATCGCCGCGACGGGTTTCGACGGATCGGTGACGGCCTGCTGGATCATCTGTTGACCGAGCGCGATGGTCTGGTCATAAGGCGTCGAATGGATGTCGTCGTTCCCGCAACCGGCAGCACCGCCGCGAGCATCCCGGCGCCGGTGTAGCCAAGAAACTGCCGCCGGCCTACGCTGAAAAAAACCTCGTGATTGCGATTGCACCTGGCCACGGCATTCCCCTTCTTATAGTTCCTGGGACCTGCAAGAAGCGCTCTTCTTTAAATTCGGCGCCGCCAACGCCGCAGCACAATCTTCGTAATTTCGACGCAGTGAGCAGCGTTTTCGCGTTCCCAGTTGAGCCACTGTGCCCCAAATCATAGCCGTGCGGTGTAGCGCTAGTAGCGACGTGTCGAAATGCTACGAAGCTTTGGCTCAACAGTGCGCCCTAATGGCTGCCAGGCATGTACCCGGCGCAGCTCCCGAATTCGTCTGAAACAACGCGTCGTCTGGGTCTCAATGGAGTATCGGAACGCTGACGCCGAAAGAGCGTTGGCAGCCCCTAAGTGGGCCAGTTCTAAGTGTCACCATGTCAGATTTCTTGCAAACAGCTGCTATGCTCCGAGCAAGCGCCTCCCAAACAACCGGTCAGTTCGGCAAGGGGATGATGCTTTCGGCAGACCTGTGAATCATGCGATCGGCTCGGTACCACCCACAGCGGTCTCTCACCGTTACCAAAAACGGACATTCGAGTAGTGAGCGCCGCGGGCGTACGCAGCCTTAAGTGCCGCTTAGCCTGCGGTGAGGAATCGGTTTATTTCAGCAGCCAGTGCCCTTGGCTCTTCCAACATCATCATATGGCTGCATTCACGTACAGACAGCGAAAACTGGCTGGAATACTGCAAAGCGTCAGTTTGGCGCTGAACTCCAAGGAAGTATGCTTTAAGCATTTCTTTATGCCACTCGGGGAGTTGGGCCGGCAGGCTGAGCCGATTTGCGCGAAGGATCAACGTTGGGACGTTTATCGAGCGGATCAGGTCGAAAAAGCTATCGTCATGGAGAAATGCTCCATACAAAGCGCGAATTCCCTGAATCGCCCGCATGTCCGTATGGAGCGAGTGACTTTGGTTGCCAAGTGGTTTCAGCGCTCGCCTAACAATCTCTGAACTATCGGCCGGCGAAAGGCCGTAGGCCTCGATTAAGTTTTCTTCGAGCTTAGCTACTGCCTTGTCGGTCAAGTTCGGCTGCGGCCGCACCCATTCAGCTCGCACTCTTTCTTGAGAGGCCGCCGCTTCTTCGGGAGAAAGGCCGACATACTCGGTGGCGAGTAGCGCAAACCCGTCCAAATCGATTACGTGGCTAACACCGCCATACTTCGACGCGTAAAGGAATGCCAAGACTCCTCCGAGCGAATGGCCGGCGATCGAAATATTGGTGGTCGAATAGCTCTGAAGCACGGCCCTTATGTCTTTCAAAACAAGATCGACGCTCCAATCTCCCGACTCCGATAGTCCGTGGCCGCGCAAGTCCAACGCGATGACATGTCGAATTGATGTCAACAAATGCGCCATTGGAATCCAATCAGCGGCCGATCGCCCCGCTCCGTGTAGCAGAAGCATGACAGGCCCGATTCCGCCATGATCCTGCACCGCGAGTCTTACAGGACCGGACTGGATGAACGCCTCAAGTTGTGATGTCATCGCTCACTGTTGATACGCAATGACCGATTGTTACAACATTATATTGAGTTGTCCATTGGCCGTTTGTGGCCCGGGCCCTGCCGGTAGAGGACAACGAGCAGAATTCGACCCACTGCGATCGCCGCACCGCAAAGCCTCCGTTCAGCGGCTCTTCGATATAGCGGTCATTGATCCCTCGGAGTCGGATGGGCAACTAGCATTGGCCCCGGCGGATATTCCCGACCGGAAGCGCGGACACCCGATATTCCACGGCCTCAGCCCCCTGGCTGCCTCCTTTAGCGCGAGTGACGCAGGCCGGCTCGCGCGCTGACCAACCAGCAGGCAGCCGTGAAGCGAACTTCAGTTCCGTGCACATAGGGATCAAAGGCGGTGCGGACAGTTTCTATGATTTGCTTGCGCGTCCCCTCGTCCGCATCGTGAAGGATCAGACCGACGGGACCGAGCCGGGTGAGATAACCGATCAGTTCCGTTTCCGGCATGATGCAGCCAACATCGACCGAACGAATGTCGATCTCGGCCCAACCGCTATCTTCCAGGATCGAGGTGACCCTACTTCGTTTTGCGAAGGAGAACTGTCCCGGCGCATCCGGCTTGCGGACGGGAAGGTTTGGCAACAGCGGTGCCGCGACGCGCTCGGCCGTCGTCATGAACGGATTTTCAGCGGCACTCCGCCAGGCGATGAACCGGAGTTCGGCGTCGTCCCTCGCGGCGCGCCTCAGGTTCGCGAACGCCTGGACCGGGTTATCGAAGAACATCACGCCGAAGCGCGACATGATCCTGTCGAAGCTCTGCGGATCGAAGGCATAAGTCTGCGCGTCCGCGCGGATGAAGCTTGCGGTCGATCCCTCCCGTTCGGCGCGCGCATGGGCGGTGGCGAGCATCGGAGTCGAAACATCGACGCCGATACAATGGCCTTTCACGCCGAGCCGCCGCGCCAATGCCAGCGTCGTGCTGCCGGTGCCGCAGCCAACGTCGAGCACGCAGTGCCCGCCGTCACCGCCCATCATCTCGACGAGCAGGTCTTCAAAAGGTTTGAACATCCGGTCGAGCACCTCCTGCTCGGCGACCCAGGCACGTCCGGCGCTGCCATTCCACAGCGCCGTCTGCTCGTTTTCGGTCTGGTGTTTGAGAGTCATGGTTGTCGTCCTTAGCTAGCTCCCGGAGCGGAAGCTAAACTATGCTAGTTCAAGTCGACTTGAGGTCAAGAGGTGATCAAGCTAGACATAGCCGAGGTGGCGCAGCAGTCCGGCGTTCCCGCATCCACGCTGCGGTTCTACGAGGAAAAGGGGCTAATTGCCTCTACCGGCAGGCGCGGATTGCGCCGCCTGTTCGATTCTGGCGTACTGGAACGGCTGGCGCTGATCGCGCTGGGGCGCGCCGCAGGCTTCTCGCTCGATGAGATTGCGCTGATGTTCGCGCCCGAGGGGCCACCGCGCATCGATCGGCAGATGCTCGCGGCCAAGGCTGCGGAACTGGACAGCACGATCCGCAGACTGAGCGCCATGCGCGACGGACTGCGGCACGCCGCTGCCTGCCCCGCATCGAGCCACATGGAATGCCCCACCTTTCGTCGCATCCTGCGTGCTGCCGGGTCGGGCGCAATCGGCGTGCAAAGGAAGAAGGCTCCGAAGCGAGGACGGAACTAGTTTCTGGCGTTCGACCGGGCGCGGTCGCGACACTCTGGCCGGGAAAGCCGCGAGATCTGATACAACCAAGGTCGACTCCTGCCCGGCCCAGTTGGCAGAAATCGACCCTCTTCAGCCGTTGACGCTTGTGCCCACTGAAGGGCCGCTTCCAAGGTGGAACGGTCGTCCATATCAGCCCGTCAAGCAAGGGAATATACACACTTGCCGTTTGCGCGCTGGGCCAGTCACCAATGCACTCTGGACTCACATCAGAACGGACGCAATGAATGACCGTCTCCTTCGATCAAGAAACGAGCACTATGGATGCCATGGACCAGCCCACGACTTTGCGTCAGTGAACGTCCAGCACGACTGCAAGCGGCATCACGTGGTTTGCATGAGCCGCAAGGGACGTTGTTTGGGTGTGCCAGAAACGCGAGGGGCTGCTCGCCTATCGCTGACATATAATTCGAATGTTGGTTAATTAGGATTTATATGATGGCGGATGAGCGACCCGTTGGGACCGAGCGGCCGGAACTGCCAGCCGAGCGCGGCGTTGCGCAATATCACCGGCTGGCGTCCCTGCTGCGGCACCGAATTGCGAAGGGCGAGTACCCGCTCGGCACGCAGCTGCCGCCGATCACGCAACTCGCGGACGACCTGGGCGTCGCCGTCATCACCGTCCGGCAAGCATACGAGCTGCTTTCCAAGGAAGGGCTAATCCGCAGCCAGCGGGGCGTGGGGACCCACGTTGCAGCGCTGCCCGCCACCACGGGCGACCTCGAACAGGTGATCAACAACCCCTTCGCCGCGCCGCAGGCGCTTGCCTTCGAGATACTCGAAGTCGGGCGCCGCACCCTGATGCCGCAGGAGTTGCTCGGGCCGGATGACCGGCCGGCTGGCGAATACGTGTGCGTCCGCAAACTGCACACCTATTCCGGCGAGCCGTTCTGCTACGCCGAAATCTATGTGCCCGCGCCGGTTTTCGAATCGCTGCCCAAGGACATCGTCATGAAGCGGAAGCTGCTCGCCGCGGTGCTCGACAAACTGGGCGCGCGCTGCAAACGCTTGCGGCAACGCGTGACCGTGATGCCCGCGGATTTTCCTCTGTGCGATATGCTGAAGATCCCGTTTGCCTCGCCCGTCGCGAAGATGTCGCGACGTCTGGTTGACGGCAAAGGCAACGTGCTGTACGCCGGTGCGACCTGGTATCGGGGCGACCGCTACGTCTCCGAGATCGACCTCCCCGCGTCCGCCCTGAAAACCGTGCCGGGGATCACCGAGCCCCAGCGGCGGGCTGTCGGGTAAGCCCGCACTTGACGCCACTTTACGCACGCCTAAACTACTAACATTAGTCATTTAAGTTTAACTCCTCGAAGTTGAGTCCTCACTGGAGTTCAATGCGTATGTGGAACCTTCTCTTCCTCCCGGCTACCCCCGTCCTTGAGTCGCAAGCGATGGCGGCGGCCCCTTATCCGGCCCAGCCCATCAAGATGATCATTCGCTTTCCGGTGGGAAGCGGAACGGACGCCGGGGCGCGCGTGCTCGACCAATCGCTGCCCGCCAGCAAGGGCCGGCCCGTCATCGTGGAAAACCATCCCAATGCCTCCGGCTTCATGGCGGCGCAGGCCGCCGCCCCGGCGGTCAAGATCGCATGGAGCCAGCCCGAATGAAGCCCGTACCTACCGTGGTCAGGGCGGCCGATCTTGCCGCCTACGCGCCGGCGAACCATACCGGCACCTCTAACGTGCGCGTGATCGGCCGCGAGACTGTCGGCGCGACGGCGCTCGAAGTGCTGGTCGGCACGATCGTGAAATCGCACGGCGCGCGGGCGCACGCGCACCCCCACCTGGAGCAATGCGCCTACATGATCGAGGGAACCGGCGAGTCGGGGGCGGCGGGCAGCGTGGAAGCGATGGCGCCCGGGACCTGGGCCTACGTGCCGGCCGGCGTATTCCATTCGTTTCGCGTGACCAGCGACCAGCCCGGGCGTGTGCTGGTCGTCTATACGCCGCCGTATGGCGAGAACCCGGCGCACACGATCACGGAACCCGACGACGCTGCCGCCGCGCCCGCTCACGGCAAGGTGCGCGTGCTTGCCGCCGGCGACGCCGCCACCGGCACGGTTCCCCTCATCGACCGCGAGACCGCTGGCGCGCGCTGGGTCGACATTGCGGCGCTGCGCATGCCTGCCGGCAGCCCATCGGTCTGCACCGCGGAGCCTGACGTCGAGCAGGTTCTCTACGTCGAAGACGGACGGATCGACGCACGTGTCGACGGGCAGGACTTCGGTCTCGCCTCGGGCGACTTCCTGTTTCTTCCGCGCGGGGTCGCCGCCTCCCTGCGCTGTTTGCCGGAGCAGCCTGCGTCCGGCTTCCTTATCAGGGGGCGGCTTCCATCCACTGCTTTAAATCCAGTAACAACGGGAGACAATTCATGAACGCAAGAATGCTCGCGCAGCCCACCACGTCCACCGGCGCCCCGCTGCCGCTGCCCGCCCTGCCACAGGACAAGCTCCTGACCGTCAACATCGAGCAGATCCCGCTGATCAGGGATGTCTTTCCGGGCATCCACATCAAGCCGCTGCGCCTTGACCTGGAGCGCGGCGAGTGGGTCTTCATGGCCATCCTGGAACCCGGTTGCTCGCTGCCGATTCACTACCACACCGGTACGGCGCAGGTGTGGACGATCCAGGGCTGCTGGGCGTATCGCGAGTACCCCGAGCAGCGGCAGACGGCAGGCTCCTACCTGTACGAGCCCGCCGGCTCGGTGCACACCTTCTACACCCCCGAGGACAACACCGAGGACACCATCACCATCGCCTGGATCGAAGGCGCGCAAGTGAGCTTCAACGAGGACGGCACGTTCCACTCGCTCAATGACGCGGTCTCGATCCGATACGCGATCGAGGCCCTCGCCGCAGCGCGCGACATCGGACCGGTGCCCTACATCCGCGGCAACGGCGCCGACGTAGCCGGTTCCTGACCGGAAAAAGGAGCGCGGACAGAATGAGCAATGACTCGAACCAGGGTGGGCCGCTGGCCGGCCTGCGCATCATCGACATCACCGAAGTCGTCATGGGACCTTCGGCCACGCAGATGCTGGCCGACCTGGGGGCCGACGTGATCAAGGTGGAGCCGCCCGGCGGCGACATGCTGCGCGCCGTCGGACCCGGCGGGCGCTCTGGCGCCGGCCCGCTGTTCCTCAACCTGAACCGCAACAAGCGCAGCGTCATGCTGGACCTGAAGCGCCCTGCCGGCAAGGAAGCGTTGCTGAAGCTGGCGAAGACGGCCGACGCGCTGGTCTACAACGTGCGGCCGCAGGCGATGCAGCGCCTCGGGCTGGATTACGAGGCGCTGCGCCTGGTGAACCCGCGCATCGTCTACGTCGGCACCTTCGGCTTCAGCCAGCGCGGCCGCTATGCGGACTCGCGCGCCTTCGACGACCTGATCCAGGCGGCCGTCGCGATCCCCGAGGCCAGCGTGCGGGCCGGTTCCGACGTGCCGCGCTATGCCCCGCTCAACCTCTCGGACCGGGCCACGGGCCTGTACGCGTTCGGCGTGATCTGCGCGGCCCTGCTCGCGCGCGAGCGCACGGGTTGCGGGCAGGCGGTGGACGTGCCGATGTTCGAGACCACCGCGCAGATGATGCTGGGCGATCATCTGTACGGCCACACGTTCATCCCGCCGCGCGGCGGCTTCGGCTATCCGCGGCTGCTCAACCCGCAGCGGCGGCCGTACGCCACGCAGGACGGCCTGGTGTGCCTCGTCGTCTACACCGACGCACAGTGGCAGGCCTTCATGGGCGTGGTCGGGGAGGCCGAGCGGTTCAACAGCGACCCGCGGTTTGCCGACGGCGAATCGCGCACCCAGCATGTCGAGGCGCTGTACACGATCCTCGCCGACAAGCTGAAAGCGCAGACCACGCAGCAATGGCGCGAGCTGCTGGAGCCGCTCGGCATCCCGGTATTGCCGGCGCACACCTTCGAGTCGCTGATGGACGACGCGCACCTGCAGGACATCGGGTTCTTCCAGCAGTTCGAGCATCCCACCGAGGGCATGCTGCGAACCATGGCGGTGCCCAGTGAATGGCCGCAAACCCCGCTGCCGCCGCTGCGCCCGCCGCCGTTGCTGGGCGAGCACAGCGCGCAAGTGCTGGCCGAGGCCGGCTACTCGCCGCAGCAGATCCGCGAGATGGAGCAGGCGGGTGTGACGCAAGTCGCGGCGTGCAGCGAGTCCACGGGAGTCGAAGCATGAGCGAGGTCGTGCACGCCAGCCGGCAGGACGGGCGGCTGATTCTCACCATCGACCGTCCGGAGCGCCGTAATGCGCTCAACGCGGAAGTGATCGGCACGTTGCAGCAAGCGCTGGACCGCGCCAGATCTGACGAGACGATTCGCGCGGTGGTGCTCACCGGTGCCGGCGACGAGGCGTTCTGCGCCGGCGCCGACCTGGGCGGGGATGCCTTCGCGTTCGACTACGCCACGCCGACCAGCGCCTATGCCGACTTGCTGCGCACGGCCCGCACGCTGAACGTGCCGCTCGTCGCGCGGGTTAACGGCGCCTGCATGGCCGGCGGCATGGGCCTGCTCGCGATGTGCGATCTCGCCATCACGGCCCGGCACGCGAGCTTCGGCCTGCCCGAGGTGAAGGTGGGCGTGTTCCCGATGCAGGTGCTCGCCGTGCTGCAGGCCCAGTTGCCGCTGCGCTGCCTGGCGCAGCTGTGCCTGACGGGCGAGCCCATCGACGCGGCGCGGGCACGTGAGATCGGTCTGGTGAACGAGGTGGCTGACGACCTCGACGCTGCGCTCGAGCGCCTGCTGTCGCGGCTGCTCGCCAACTCACCCACCGCGCTGCGGCGCGGCATGTATGCGATGAAGGCGATGCGCTCGATGTCCTTCGACGAGGCGATCGCCTTCGGCGAAGGGCAGATCGGGCTTCTGGCCCTGACCCAGGACGCGCGCGAGGGCCTGGCTGCATTCAAGGAAAAAAGGAAACCGCAATGGACGGGCAAGTGACATCGTCGACGCCGGGCAAGGTTGTGCGCATCGGCGGCGCCTCGGGCTTCTGGGGCGACAGCAGCCTCGGGCCGGTGCAACTGGTGCGCTTCGGCGCCATCGACTACCTCGTGTTCGACTATCTCGCCGAACTCACCATGTCGATCCTCGCGGGCGCGCGCATGAAACGGCCGGGGGAAGGCTTCGCCATCGACTTCGTCACAGTGGCGCTGCGCTCGGTGCTGAAGCAGGCCGTCGGGCAGGGCATCCGCATCATCAGCAACGCCGGCGGCGTGAACCCGAAGGGCTGCGCCGCGGCGGTGCGGGCTCTGGCCGACGAACTCGGCGTACCGGTGCGGGTCGCGATCGTCGAAGGCGACGACGTGCTCCCGCTTGCCGCCGCGATGCGAGCGGCCGGCACGGGCGAAATGAGCAGCGGCGAGCCGATGCCGGAGCACTTGGTGACGGCCAATGCCTATCTCGGCGCACTGCCCATCGCACGGGCCCTGGCGGCGGGTGCCGACATCGTCATCACCGGCCGCTGCGTCGACAGTGCGGTCACCCTCGGCGTGCTGATGCACGAGTTCGGCTGGGCGGCCGACGACTTCCACCGGCTCGCCGCTGGCAGCCTGGCCGGCCACATCATCGAATGCGGCTGCCAGGCGACAGGCGGCCTGCACACGGACTGGGCCAGCGTGCCGGACTGGGCAAACATCGGCTATCCGATCGTCGAGTGCCGCGAAGACGGCAGCTTTGTGGTCACCAAGCCCGCGGACACCGGCGGCCTCGTCACGCCCGCAACCGTCGGGGAGCAACTGCTGTACGAGATAGGCGATCCGGCCAACTATCTGCTGCCGGACGTGACCTGCGACTTCCGCCAGGTGCGCATCGAGCAGGCCGGGCCGCATCGCGTGCTCGTGACCGGCGCGCGCGGCCGCCCGCCGACCGGCACCTACAAGGTCAGCGCCACCGCGCCGGCGGGCTTCAAGGTGTCCGGGCAGCTCACCATCGTCGGGATCGACGCCGCAGCGAAGGCCAAGCGCACGGGCGAGGCGCTGCTCGAGCGCGGCCGCCGGCTACTGCACGAGAGCCGGTTCGCGGATTTCCTGGCCACCCATATCGAGCTGCTCGGCACGGAATCGGCTTACGGGCCGCATGCGCGCCCCTTGCCGACGCGCGAAGTCGTGTTGCGCCTGACGGTGACGCATGCCGACCGGCGCGCACTGGCGATGTTCAGCCGTGAGTTAGCCGCACCCGGCACGTCCTGGTCACCCGGCACGACCGGTGCCGGTGGCCGTCCCTCGGTGTCGCCGGTGCTGCGGCAGTTCGCCTGGCTCATTCCGAAGGCGCAGGTGACGCCGACGGTCACGCTCGGCAAGACGACGTTCACCGTGCCGCTGCCGCCACCGCAACCGCAGGTCGCGCGGGAACCGCTAGCGCCCATCGAGGGTGCGCTGCCCGCGGGCCCACGCCAGACTGTGCCGCTCCTGAGAATCGCGCTCGGACGCAGCGGCGACAAGGGCGACACCTCCAACATCGGCCTCATCGCGCGGCATCCGGCCCTGCTGCCGGTGCTGAGAGACCAGGTGACGCCAGAACGCGTCGCGGAGTACCTCCGCCATCTGGTGCAGGGGCCGGTCCACCGTTACGAGCTGCCCGGCATCCATGCCATCAACCTCGTCTGCGAGCGGGCGCTGGGCGGCGGCGGCATGGCGTCGCTGCGCAACGACCCGCTTGGCAAGGGCATGGCGCAGATGCTGCTCGACATGCCGGTCGACGTCCCCGCAGGCCTGCTGCCGGAGCTCCCCGCATGAATTTCGACTTCTCTGATGACCAGCTTGCGATCCGCGACGCCGTCGAGGCCCGCTGCGCCGACTTCGGCGCCGATTACTGGCTCGAGCGGGACCGCGATGGGCGCTGGCCCAGCGAGTTTTGCGACGCCGTTGCCCGCGGCGGGTGGTTCGGCGTGACCATGCCCAAGGAACATGGCGGCGCCGGCCTCGGCATCTCGGCGGCCGCAATGGTGATGCGCACGATCGGCAAGCTCGGCTCGGCGGCGGTGTCGTCGGTACACCTTAACCTGTTCGGCCCGCAGCCGGTGGTCGTGTTCGGCAGCGAGGCGCAAAAGCGGCGCATGCTGCCGCCGTTGATCGACGGTTCGGATCGCGCCTGCTTCGGCGTAACCGAGCCCAGCGTCGGTTCCGACACCACACGCGTGAGAACCTTCGCCCGCCGCGCGGGCGACCGCTACATCGTCCACGGCCAGAAGGTCTGGACCTCGACCGCGCAGCACGCCAACAAGATCCTGCTGGTGGCCCGCACGACGGCGATCGAGGCATGCGCGCGGCCGATGGACGGTGTCACGCTGTTCTACACCGACCTCGATCGATCGCGCGTGCGCATCAGCGAGATCGACAAGATGGCGCGCAAGGCAGTGGACTCGAACGAACTGTTCATCGACGGGCTGGAGATCTCCGTCGAGGATCGCATCGGCGACGAAGGCCAGGGCTTCAGGTACCTGCTGCACGGCCTGAATCCGGAGCGCATCCTCGTCGCGGCTGCTGCGCTCGGCGCCGCTGAGACAGCGCTGGCGCGGGCAACCGACTATGCCAGGGAACGCGTCGTGTTCGGCCGGCCAATCGGCAAGAACCAGGCAATCCAGCATCCGCTGGCGGAATGCTGGATGCGCCTGCAATCGGCCGAACTGCTGATGTGGAAGGCGGCGGCGCTCTACGACGCCGGCAAGCCCTGCGGTGTCGAGGCCACGGCGGCCAAGTACCTGGCGGCGGAGGCCGGTTTCGAGACGTCGTTGCGTGCGGTGCGCACGCACGGCGGCTACGGCTACGCGACGGAGTACCACGTCGAGCGCGGCCTGCGCGAAAGCGTGCTGCCGCTGCTCGCACCGGTGACACAGGAGCTCGCGTTGTGCTACGTCGCCGAGCAGGCGCTCGGGCTGCCGAAGTCGTACTGACCCGCGCGGCGCGAGACAAACCGCATCCAGGGCGTGGCAACGGCACGTCCGGCGACACCGACCAGATCAATTCGCAACGGTCGATAAACCCGAGCCTGAGGGCTGCGAAATGAGGATGAACGTTGGGGGAGGACAGTTTCATGAAGAGCGCCAATTCAATCTCTCCTGACATCACTCGCACGCCGATGTCGGGTGACGCCCTGAACATCCCCGAAATAGTGCGAGCCTTCGAGGCCGGCTATCCGCTCGGGATTGAATAATCGTCGGCGGCCGAAGGTGTCGTGTGAGGGGATGCCGTGGCGCAGCTAGAGGAAGCGGCGCCATGACAAATAGGTGCATCGGTTCTGGAGCACATCCGGGCGATGCAGCTTTCCTGGTTCTCAAATCAAGTAAATCAAAGGAAATGGCGTGAGCATCTTCACAGTTATATCGCCTGAATTCAAGGATCAGGAACGGCTGCAACCGGTGCATGAGTTCGATGGCTTCGACGGGACCGGCCAGAACCGTTCGCCCGCGCTGCATTGGCACGGCGCGCCGGCAGGCACCAAAAGCTTCGCGTTGACCCTGTACGACCCGGACGCACCGACCGGCAGCGGCTTCTGGCACTGGATCCTGTTTGATATCGATTTGTCCGTCACCCAGCTCGTCGCGGGCCTCGGCTCACCCGGCGCCACTGACCTGGGCGCCAGCGGCACTCAGGCCACCAACGACTACGGCGCCACCGGCTACGGCGGTCCCTGCCCGCCCAAGGGCTTGCCGGCGCACCGCTATATTTTCACCGTGCACGCGCTGGGTGTGCAGAAGCTGGAGCCGCCGGCCAACGCGCCCAACGCGGTGGTGCGCTTCTTGATCTACCAGAACACGCTCGCCATGGCCACCCTGACCGGCCTCTACAACCGCTGAGGGTGCGCCTTGCTGTCACTGTTTGAACCGCTCGCCAGCAGTCCCAGGGCCATCAGCCCGAATGGAGGAGCCACGATCTAAGCATGGGGAGTGCTTCCTGACCACCCGATGCCGGTAGAAACGCCCGGGCCAGTTTCATTCCAGCACCAGCTGTACGCCTGCCGGAAGTGTCCCGCGATCGCGACACAATTAGGAGACCGAAATGAAATCGAAGTGGAGTGGCGCTGCGGCGCTTGTCGTGTTGGCGAGCGCAGCACATGCGCAATCGTCGGTGACGCTGTACGGCCTACTCGATACCGGATTCCTGTATCAGAGGGCGAACGCGAGCAACTTTCAGTCGAAGGTGAATCTCGGGCATGTCTACGAGCTCAAGGACGGCGGCATCTATGCGAGCCTCTGGGGCTTGAAGGGCACCGAGGACATCGGGGGCGGCTACAAGGTCAACTTCAAGCTGCAGGGGTCGTTCAACACGCCCACCGGGAGGGCCGGACTGGCCGGCACGCCGACCGCCACCGCGATGTTCAACGAGCAGACGACGGTGGGCGTGTCGAGTCCGTACGGCACGCTCGACCTGGGCCGGCAGATCCTGCCGATGATCTACGCGATGGCGGACACCGACGTACGGAACGCCCAGTACTTCGGCAGCATCCTGACCGCGTGGCTCGGCCTGAACCAGGCCGCGGGCTGGCCGGGCACCAGCACGAACGGCTCGATCGGCGCGCTGTATGACGACAATGCGATCGTCTACCAGTCGCCGAAATTCTACGGCGCATCGCTTGCGCTCGAGTACGCGCCGGGCGGCGTCGCCGGGAAGTTTCAAGGCGGCACGCGCGAGTCGGCCGTGCTCAAGTATTCGAACTACGGCCTCAACGTGGCGGGGGTGTACTACAACGGACACGACGCCAACCCGTTTGCGCCCAACGGTGCCGTGACCCCGGCGACAGGCCTGAACAACAACCGGTTCTGGTACGTTGGCGCGCAATACACGTTTTACAATGTTTCGGTGTCGACGTCATACGCCATGGGCAAGAATCCGGCGAAAAGCAGTCAAGACAGCTTCGAGATGATCTCCGCCGGCCTCGGCTACCAGTTCACCCCATTCTTCAAGGTCTCGTCGGGCTTCTATTACCTGAGGGACCGGAACTTTTCGTCCAACCAGTCGAATCTGTTCGCGGTGGGCGCCGAATATAACCTGTCCAAGGCCACCCTCGCCTACGCACAGGTCGGGTACGTCAACAACCGGGGCAACATGAGCCAGACGATCATATACGCCGCGCCGGTTCCGGAAGGAACGTCGAGCACCGCAGCGATGATCGGCATCCGTCACGTTTACTGACCCCGTGAACCACGACAAGCGGAGCATCGAATGAGAACAACCAGTATGGCACTCAGGATGGCCGGCGGCATATTGCTCGCGCTGGCATCGGTTCACGTCTCGGCGCAGTCGGGCGCAGCGAGCGCGGCGTCGAATGGCGCCGCGACGGCGGCGTCGGCCGCACCGGCGGCCAAATCGGACCGGGCGGCCAATCGCGCACTGCGCCGCAAGGTCTATTCGGCCATCGTGAAGCACAAGCAGATCAACGCCGGGAACATCAGTGTCGTCGCGAAGGGCGGTGCAGTCACGCTCTACGGGACGGTCGTCGACCCGTCGCAGATCGACAAGGTGGCCGAAATCACCAAGGGCGTCCCGGGCGTCATCTCCGTGACCACCAAGCTGACGGTCGAGAAACCTTTCGGCGGCCGGTAAGCTGTGGCGGTTCTGTTGCAGTAAGGCCGGTCCGCTATGACGTGCGGAACGACATGAACGACTGAAAGCTCGATGAAGACGATGAATCCCGTGGTGGCCCGAGTGCTCAAACGCCTGCATTATCCGCTCGACGTGATTCTGACTTGCGTGCGCTGCTACGTGTCCTCTCCGCTGGGCCTGCGGCACCTTGAAGACATGATGGCTGAGCGCGGCGTTTGGGTCGATCATTCGACTGTGCACCGCTGGGCCATCGAGCTGTTGCCGGTGCTGGAGAAAGCGTTTCGCCGCCGCAAGCGTCCGGTGGGTAAGAGCTGGCGGATGGACGAGACGTACATCCGCGTCAAGGGGGAATGGCGGTATCTTTACCGGGCCGTTGACAAGGACGGCAGCACCATTGACTTTCTGCTACCCGCCGCCCATCGGGACAAGACTGCGGCCCGGCGTTACTTTGAGAAATCGATCGCCCAGAACGGTGTACCCGAGACGGTGACCGTCGACAAAAGCGGCGCCACCCGCCAGTTCATGGGCTACCTTGGGAGCCTCGCGAACGGACCATGCGACTGCAATGCACGTGCAGGACGGCGCCGCGTGGCTCGGCAGGCCGATCCAGTGCCGATCGAGTGGACCGTGTTGAAGGCTCCGGCAAGCGTTTGAGCGTCTTGCGGGCTCAGTTGGGCTCAACACCGCAACTTGCAGCGGCGCCTCGCGCGCCGCTTCGGGCGGCCCTTTCAGTTCCACCACATTGCCTTCCGGATCGAACAGATACAGAGAAGGGCCGTAGCCGTCCGCGCCATATCGCCGCCCCTGCTCGCCTAGCGGCGCGCCGAGGGCGGGCCAGATCTCGGCGCGGTCCAACAGACGGCTGCTGCCCAATAGAAAGTGCGCACGAAAATCGCGGCGCGTTTGAGCGACGTTGCGTCCGGTGCAGTTCCAGTCGGCGCGCAGTCACTTTGAGCGACCGTTGTAGCTCGCGCAGCCGACGCTCGAATGTCCGCGTGACAGCGCGAGCCAACGGCCGTAGTTGGCCGGCCACTGCCGATGCAAGGGATCGAAGCTAATCTCACTCGCCACCTTTGACAAAGGCGAGCCAGCTCCAGGTCACACCCATCCGCTGATTTCCTAGTTGGGTGGACTCGGTCCGGACATTTAGCACAGTCCCGAAGCTATGGGCGCTTGCTAACTGAGTGGTCTCTGCTGCCGAAACGTCAAACATTCGGCGTCCTTCGGGGACTGGACCGTGACGTAAAGACATCACCACCATCGCACCTTCCCGCAGCAAGGATCTGACGGTCGACATCGCCTGACAGCGCTCGTCTTCGTCCAGATGCATCCAAACGGCAGAGAGCATTACCAAGTCGAATTCTCTTCGGCGCGAACGTACAGACATGAGATCCGGCAGGCTGTCATCTACCCATTCAATCCGGGAAGACGAATGCAGCCCGGCTCCTGCGACGCGCAACGCGTCCACTGGTTCTACGGCCACAACTGTGTACCCCATAGCCCCTAACGCAGCTGCATCGGTTCCGATGCCGGCGCCCACGTCAAGAATGTGGGCCGGGGGCATCGGCAAGAGATGCATGACGGGCCTATGGCTGTTCTCAAATGATATGTCCTGCCATTGCTCGATGAGAGATTGAGCGTTCTCAGCGTAGCCTTCTGTCCCGCTTACGTTGGTGGACATCACCGACTCCACAGGTCGCGTTTTCGCAAAATTGCCCGATTGTCGCCAATCTAGCCGGCGACGTCCAACGTCTCTTCATGGCCGGTTGCGCTCGTTGATTGAGGGCGACTGGCGGCCCAGCGGCTCGACCTACGCCTCCCGCTTGCTACGCCCATACAGCAGCAGCATCGCCGCGATCACCACGCCGTAGATAATCTGACGCCCCGCCTCCGGCATCTGCGCGACCGAGAGGATCGATTGCAGTAGTGTGATGAGGATCGCGCCGGCCACCGTGCCGAGGTACGAACCCCGTCCACCCAGAATCGACGTGCCACCGAGCACAACTGCCGCGATCGCCGGCAACAGGTAAGCATCGCCCATCGACTGTGCCGCCTTCGACGCATAGCCCGCGAGCAGCACGCCGCCGAATGCCGCGAACGCGCTGCACACGGCGAAGGCGGTCACTGTGACGAGTCGCGTATCGATCCCGGAAAGATACGCCGCGCGCTCGGTGGTGCCGATCGCGTATAGCGTGCGGCCGAAGGTCGTGCGCGACAGCAGGAACATCGTGGCGCCGCCGATCACCACCCACAGCGCGACGGCATTCGGAACGCCCGGCACAAGCCAGCCCGCCGCGAGCCATCGCATCACCTGGGGCGCAGAATCCTGCGGCGACGATCCGCCGGTATAGACAATCATGATGCCCTGCGCGACCGCATTGGTCGCGAGCGTCGCGATCATCGACGGAATGCGCAGCAGCGCGACGAGGATGCCGTTGACGATGCCGATCAGCACGCCGCAACTGATCCCGACCGGAATCGCGAGTATGCGCCCGAGTTCGCCGTGCCCCGCGACCGCGCAAGCCATCATCGCGCCGGCGGTGATCGTCCACGGCAGCGACAGGTCGATGTGGCCGAGCAGGATCACCATCATCAGGCCGGTCGCAATGATGCCGAGAAATGCGCCGACCTTCAGTTGCAGCAGGATGTATTCCGGCGACGTGAAGTTCCGCGAATACATACCGCCGACGAGCAGCAGCGCGACGATACACGCGAATGCGATCACAATCGGCTTGTCGATCCTGCGGGTGAGCCTGGACACGAACGTGGTCCGGCTGGTCACGGAAGCGTGGCTCATTGAAACCACTCCAGACGGTTGCGCACTCTGAACAACCCGCACGCGCCGATCGCGACAGCAAGGAGAAGAATCACGCCCTGGAATAGCGGCTGCCACAGCGCATCGACGTTGAACACGAACAGCAGATCGCCGATGGAACGGAACGCGAATGCGCCGAAGATCGCGCCGATCGCGCTGCCCTTGCCGCCGAGCAGCGACACGCCCCCGATCACTACCGCAGCGATCGAAAACAGCGTGTATGAGTTCGCGCTGCCGAGACTCGCTTCGCCGGTGTCCGTGAAGAACGTCAGAAACAGGCCGCCTGTTGCCGCGAGCAGGCCGGCCAGCGTATAGCTCGCGAACTTCGCGCGGCGGATCGGCATGCCGGACAGGAAAGCCGCGGCTTCGGACGACCCGGTCGCGTACGCCGCGCGTCCGACCGCCGAGCGTTTGAAAGGAATCCAGACGATCACGATCGCGGCGAGCAGAATCAGCAAGCTCGCTGGCAGGACGCCGGCGACCTTGCCGGTCAGTGCGTCGGCGAGGTCCTCGTTGATCGATCCGCCGGGCACCGGGCGCAGCAGCAGCGCCAGTCCGTAGTAGACGGCGCCCGTCGCGATCGTCGTCACGATCGGCTGCAGCCGGCCGAAAATGATGATCACGCCGTTCAGCGCGCCGCACAGCGCGCCCGCCGCTAGCACACCGGCGACGCCGAGCGCGCTGTGCAACGAGTCGCCCGTGACGACCCACGACCCGATGCAATTCGTCAGCACCAGCGTCATACCGATCGACAGGTCGATGCCGGCGGTCAGCGCGACGAGCGCCTGCCCCATTGAGACGAGCGCGAGCAGTACCGCTTTGTTCGCTGCCGTCTGAAACACGTTGGCCGATAACGCCGATGGAAAGTTGAAGAGATAGATCGCGAACATCAGCACGAACAGGCCGAACGCGAACACCGCTCCGCGATTTTCCGCATACGAGTAACGCAGCCCGCTCATAGCGCAACTCCCGTGGAAGGCGAAATCTGTCCGACGGGCAGGTCGAGAGCACTGGCAATCAGGTTCTGCTCGGTGATCGCCGAGCCGACGAGTTCCTTCTTGATCCTGCCTTCGTACAGTACGAGCACGCGGTCGCAGCATCCGATCAGCTCGTCATAGTCGGTCGAATAGAACACGATCGCGGCGCCTTCGTCGGCGAGGCGCCTGAGCAGCTGATAGAGCTCCTGCTTGGTGCCGACGTCGATACCACGCGTCGGGTCGCTGAGCAGCAGGATCCTCGGCTGCCGGATCAGCCACTTCGCGATGACCACCTTCTGCTGGTTGCCGCCCGACAGCGAGCCCACGGGCGCGTCGATACCGAACGTCTTGATCGCAAGCAGCTCCATCATCCGGCCGACGAGCGACTGCTGGCGGGCGCGATCGATTATGCCGGCAGTGGACATGCGATCGAGCGCGGCAAACGACAGGTTCTCGCGTACCGACATCGGCAGCATCAAGCCTTCGGTCTTGCGGTCTTCCGGTATCAGCGCCATGCCGATCCCGTTGGCGCGCGCGGCCGTCGGGCTCCCGATCGACACGGCTTTGCCATCGATCTCGATCTTGCCCGCACAACCGCGCAACACGCCGAACAGCGCGAGCAGCAGTTCGCGCTGGCCTTGTCCGTCGAGGCCGCCCAGCCCAAGGATTTCACCAGGCTTCAACGAAAAGCTGATGCCCTGCAGCGTGCCGCTCCACGTGAGATCACGACAGGCGAGAACCGGAGCGGCGGCGCGGCCGTCCGCGGGCTGGTCCGCCGGATTGGCCGCGGGTTTGGCAGGAAACGCATGCTGGTACCTCCGGCCGATCATCATTTCGACGACCTCATTGTCGGAGCGCGTGCCTGCCTCGAAGCTCATCACGTGACGACCGTTCCGATAGACCGTGCATTCGTCCGCGAGCGCCTTCACTTCGTGCATCCGGTGCGAGATGAACAGCAGCGCGAGCCCCTCTTCGCGCAGGCGCTTGAGCACCTCGATCACGCGCGCGACGTCGGCCGCGGTCAGCGCCGACGTGGCTTCGTCAAGAATCAGAATGCGCGGCGCGTGTGCCAGTCCCTTCGCGAGCTCGACCATCTGCTGGCGCGACAGCGGCAGGTCCCGGACTTTCGCAAGTGGGTTGATGTCGGCGGCGCCCGCCCGCGCCAGCGCCTCCTCGGCCTGGCGGCGCTGGGCCCGCCGGTCGATCATCCCAAAACGTCGCGGCGGGTTCGAAGCGAAGATGTTGTCCGCCACGCTCAGGTCGGGGATCAGCGACAACTCCTGATACACGCAGACGATGCCCGCCGCGTTCGCCTCGGCGGGCAACCCGAACGAGACCTCCCGGCCATCGAGCTGCATCCTGCCCTCGTCCGGTTGCACGACGCCGGACATCACCTTCAGCAACGTGGATTTGCCCGCGCCGTTCTCGCCGAGGATCGCGTGAATGCGGCCCCTGCGTACCGCGAGCTCGGCGTGATCCAATGCGATGGCGCCGCCGTAGCTTTTCGACACACCAGACATCTGAAAGAACGGCTGCTCTGCATCCTGCGGCATGCTTCGTCTCCGGTCACAGCGCCGGCCATCATCCGATCACTGGTTGCCCTGGCTCTGCTTCATGATTTCCTGCGCAGAGAAATTGATGCCGCAAGTCGGAAACGAGTTGCCGACAAAGAAGTTATCGGAGTCGTTCGGAAAATAGTTGACGTTCGCCTTCAGCTTCGAATCGTCGGTGATGTCGAGCGGCAGCTTGATCGCGACCGGGATCGTCTGGCCGTCCAGCGCAGCGAGCGCCGTCTTGATCGCCACGGCCACCTGCGCGGGACCGGTGCCCGCCGACGTGCACTTCAGGCCCTGGCTCCCGTACTGCGCGCAAAACTTGCGAAAGCCGTTCTCCGTCTCGCCGCCGAAAGGCACGAACGGATGTTTCGCATCGATCATCGCACGCACTACGCCCGTGTCGCCGCCTTGCGCCGAAATTCCATCGAAATGCCCTTGCACGGCAATCGCGTCGGCGACGGCCTTTTGCGCGACCCCGTCGTCCCACTTACCGTAGACCTGGACGACGTTCCACTTCTTGCCGGTGTCGTCCAAAGTCTTCATGAAACCATTGTGGCGGTCGGTGTCGACCGACGTGCCCGCCACCCCGCGAACCTCAAGCACCTTGCCTCCGGTCGACAGGTGGCCCGCGAGCCACTTGGCCCACAGCACTCCGAGCCCATACTGGTCGACGTTGACGTTGATTGCGTCTTCGCTGTCGAGCGTGTTGTCGAAAGCGATCAGCACGACGCCAGCTTTCTTCGCGCGGCGGATCGCGGGGCCGAATGAGGAGGGATTCTGCGCGTCCACGATGACCGCGTCATAGCCGGCATCGATGAAGTTGTTGACGGCCGAGATCTGCGCCGGTACGTCCTCGCCGGTCGAGACGACCTTGAATTCCTTGAGCTTGGCGGCGACCTCCGGTTGCGCCGTGTAGGCCTTGGCCGTCTTGATCATTTGGATACGCCAGGTGTTCGCAATGTAGCCGTTCACGAGTGCGATCCGGTATGGCCCGTTCTTCTTCGGATACTTGACGAACTTCGTGTCGCTCTTCCACGGGACCAGGCAAGTGGGATCGCTGGACGGCCCGGAAACGATCGAAGCCTGCGCGAAAGCCGCGCTTGTGCAGAGCGCCAATGCGGCGGTCGTCGCTGCTCGAAGCGCGAGAATTCCTGAAAGCATGTCGTCTCCTTTTTGTTCGATTGGACGTACCGATTGCCGGCGCACAGGGCTGGTAGCGGATTGCCGGCACGGTCTGCGTGAAACACGAAACCTTGCGGAGTTGCTATAGCGGGACTGGATCGGACTTGCGGAAGCACCGTTTCAACGGCGCCTGTTCGAAGCGAAAAGAAGGACATGCGCATATGCGTTCCCGTCTGACAGTACTGGCATACTTACCTGCGCGCGATAGTGGTTTACCAGTGCTTCGGGCGCACCGGGCGACCGGGCTGAAACCCTTGGTGGGCGGGGGTTGGGCTGTCGTGAACGAATGCCGCGGCGCACGCGAGGAAGCCGAACAGTTTATTGCGGCCGATCCGTTTTCTGCAGTCGGCCTGTTCGAGCGCGTGACGATCACGCGTTGGCGCAAGGCTTACTTCGACGGCGAGTGCTGTTTGTAGCCGACTCGATATCGGCTGTGTGATTGAGCGGCTAACAGTGCTGGTACTGTTAGCCGTTTTCTTTTCGGGCACGCACTCGTGCAATGCTGCTCACTTCACCCACGCGTCCCGAATCGCAGCGAGCCACAACGTCACCGCATGCGCGCCCGGGTCCACGTGACCGAGCGCGCGCTCGCCGACATAACTCGAACGTCCTCGCCGTGGATGCATCGACGCCGTTTGCGCGGCACCGTCGGAGGCCGCATCGACTGCGGCCTGTAGCGCTGCACCGATCTCCGTCGCGCCTGCGAGCGCGGACTGCAACGCGTCGGCGGCCGGCTTCAGTGCATCGACCATCGTGCGATCGCCTGGCTTGGCGCCGCCCAACTCCATCAATCCCTCGACGCCCGCGCTGAATGCCTCCGCCCATTTCGTCGCCGTCGCGCCGTCGGACTGTTCGAGCGCAGCAGCCGCACGCAACAGCATCACCGCGTACAGCGGCCCCGACGTGCCGCCGACTACGCGTCGCAGCGTCGCGGACACGCTGCGCAACACGGCGCCCGGTGTCGCTTCGGCGGGATAGCTGTCGAGCTCCTGCAGCACGGCGCGCGCGCCACGCGACAGACTGATGCCGAGATCGCCATCGCCGACGCGTTGATCCATCTCGGTCAGCGTCGGCTCGGCTTTCAACAGGCACGCGCACACCGCTTCGATCACACGGCGCAGCGTCGCATCACGCGCGAGCGTTGCGCCGCTCGCGCGCTCCGGCGTCTGCGGCGCCGGCCGCACCGAGACCTGTGAGACGCGGCCGCTCAACCCCGGCCATGCGCTCGTGTGCGCCACGGCATCGAGCCAGCCGAGCCGCTCATCGTCCACGCGCAGCAGCGTCAACGAGACGCCGGCCATTTCCAGCGCGCTCAGGAACGTGCCCGCCCACGCGCGTTCCACCTTGATGCCGCGCTCCGCCAGATTGCGCAGCGCGGACCCCGCCACGACGTTCAATTCGCTCGACGGCGTGCCGCCGAGGTTGTTCACCAGCAGCGCCACGCGCTCGCCGGTCTGCAATGCGAGATCGTTGGTGATTTTCGCCAGCAGTCTCGCGACGATCGCCTTGGCCGGCTCCATCGCACCGCGTTCGACACCGGGTTCGCCGTGAATGCCGAGGCCCCATTCGATTTCGCCATCGGCCAGTTCGAACCCCGGCTTGCCCGCTGCGGGCACCGTGCACGGCGTGAGTGCGACGCCCATCGTGCCGAGCGACGCGGCCACCTGGCGCGCGATCCGCGCGAGCTCGGCCAACGGACGGCCCGCTGCCGCTGCCGCGCCCGCGATCTTGTGAACCAGCACGGTCCCGGCAAGCCCGCGACGACCCGCATGGTCGCCGCTCGCCGTCAGCGCGACGTCGTCGGCGACGATCACCATCTCGGTCGGGATACCTTCCGCGCGCGCGATCTCCGCGGCAAGGCCGAAGTTGAAGCGATCGCCCGTGTAGTTCTTCACGATCAGCAGCACACCGGCCGGGCCGGCCACCGCGCGTATCGCGTCGAGCACGGCATCCGTGGACGGCGAGGTGAACACTTCGCCCGCCACCGCGGCGCTCAGCATGCCGTGGCCCACATAGCCGCCGTGCGCGGGCTCGTGGCCCGAGCCGCCGCCCGAGATCAGCGCGACCTCGCCGCGCGCGGCGACGGCCTCGGCATCGGCGCGCACGACGATCGTGCTGCCTTGCAATAGCGAGAGATTGGGATTGAGCGCCGCGAGTCCGTCGAGCATGTCGGGGACAACGGCGCAGACGTCATTGATGAGCTTCTTCATTGCGTCGGCTTCCTTTCAATCTGCCGGCACCGCGTGATGCACTGCCGGCAGTTTATTCAGTTGCGAAAACGGGAAGGGGAAGCCTCAACTGTACCGCGCATTGGCAAAGGCTATGCAATGCAGAGACCGTGAACGCGCAATAGCACTCGTGACGGAGTTCGGTGGCAAAACAAATGGGAGCAATACGGAAGGGAGAAACTGACAGCACCGTAGACGAAAGCGGAACCGCTTTCGTCTACGTCACTGATGCGTTGGTAGGCTCGATTGGATTCGAACCAACGACCCCCACCATGTCAAGGTGGTGCTCTAACCAACTGAGCTACGAGCCTTTAGAGAGCGCGAATTATAGAGAGTCCGCGCGGACAGCACAAGCCCCGATCGTTATTTAAACCCACACGGAGCTACCGTTCAATTCACCGGCACCCATTCGGTGACCGTATCCAGCGGATAAACCGGCCGCTTCACGTGCTCGAAGGCGAACAGCCCGTAGTCGGAACTCGTCACGCCACGGCTATCGCACTCCACGAGCGCCGCGGCGATCGGAACGAAAACAGGCCGGCAGTACATGCGCGATTTGAGCAGCAGAAAGCGCGCGCGGCGCGGATCGATACCGACGCTCTCGAACACGCCAAGGTCCCAGGGTTCGTGCGTGTGCTCGGTCATCACGAGCTTCACGATGCCGGTGTCGAGCACAGCGGTACGTCCCATGAAAGCACGCTGGCCGGTGTATGTCGGACCGCTGATCACGTATTCGCCGTCGGTCAGTGCACGCACCACGCCGGTCACGGCAAGCGGCGGGCGCGGCGTCAACGCGTCGCTCGCAACCTTATTGCCGATCGTCACGGTCACCGTACTGCCGACACCCGCCGACATCAACGCAGCGACCGCTTGTGGATCGCACAACGGCCCGCTGACGATGCCTTCGAGCTTCTGCTTCAACGCTTCTTCGAGCAGATCCATCGTGTCGCAAGTGCCGCCCGACATGCAGTTGTCGCCGTGATCGAGCAACAGCACGGGTTTGTCGGCGCCCTGCGCGAGCGCGGCCGCTTGCGCGACCGACTCCGCGAGCGGCGCGCTGCGATAGACGAAATCTTCGCGCTCGTCCCAGATCTGCCGCGCGATGCGTTCCGCCACCGCTTCGGCCTCATCACGCGCACCGTTACCCACCACGACGACGCTGATGCACGGCACCGCGATATCGGCCAGCGAAAAGCCGGACAACACCGACACCGCCAGCATGCCGTCGGCCTCAGCCGCACGCGCGGCGTCCACCGCGCGTTTCATCGCACCTTCGGCGGTCGCGCTGCGCAGCGTGTGCGTGAGCAGCGGCGGCTGACGCCATGCAATCACCGGCTTCGTCTTGCCATGCACGAGATCGAACATCAGACGCGCCGCGTGCGCGCCTGTCTCGTACATATCGACGTGTGGATAGGTCTTGAAGCTGACGATCACATCCGCGTTGTCGATCATTTTCTGCGTGACGTTGCCGTGCAGATCGAGTGCGACCGCGATCGGCGCATGGGGCAGCAATGCGCGCACGCGTTCGAGCAGATCGCCTTCGCCGTCGTTCGAATTCTCGGCAACCATCGCGCCGTGCAGATCGAGCATCACCGCGTCGCAGCCGGCCGCCGCCGCGACGATCGCGTCGCAGATCGCATCGTAAGCGGCGGCCTCGACCGGTCCGCTCGGATTCGCCGAAGCGGATATCGGCGTGACGATCTCCGCATGCTGGCGCGCGGCGGCGTCGATGAACGCGGCCATTGCGGTCTGCATGCCCTTGTTGTCGTTGAACGCGTCCCGGCCATAGCTCGGGCCGTTGCGGCCGAATGCGGCGAGCGGCGTCGCCACCGGCGAGAACGTGTTGGTCTCGTGATTCATCCGCGCGATGAGGATCTTCATGCGTTTGCGCTCCCGAGCTTCCACGCCGCATCCAGCATCGCCTGCAACAGCACGTTGCAACCGGCTTCGAGATGATCGGCGCGCGCGTCTTCGATTTCGTTGTGACTGATGCCGTCCTTGCAGGGCACGAAAATCATCGCGGCAGGCGCGACGCGCGCCAGATAGACAGCATCGTGGCCCGCGCCGCTGATCACGTCCATCGACGACAAGCCGAGCGCGTCCGCGCCCTGCTTCACCGCGGCAACCAGATTCGCCGCGAACGGCTGCGGCGGGAAATACACGACCTGTTCGACGTCGACAGCGATGCCCGCTTGTTCGCCCGCCGTCGAGCATGCGGCGCGCAAGGCGGTGTCCATCGCGGTGAGCGTCGCGTCGTCGGCGGCACGCAGATCGACCGTGAGCGTCACGCGGCCCGGAATGACGTTGCGTGAGTTCGGATGCACGTCGAGCCAGCCCACCGTGCCGCGGCCGTGCGGCGCGTGATCGAGCGCGATGCGGTTGACCACGTGAATCAGATCGGCCGCGACGAGCAGCGCGTCGCGGCGCAGCTCCATCGGTGTCGGCCCCGCGTGCGCTTCCATGCCCTGCACCGTCACATCGTACCAGCGTTGACCGAGCGCGCCTTGCACGACACCGATGGTTTTATCGTGCGCTTCGAGCACCGGCCCCTGCTCGATATGCGCTTCGAAATACGCGCCGACGGTATGTGGTTTTTCGTTCTCACCGGCGTAGCCGATCGCCGCCAGCGCGTCGCGCACCGACACGCCCTCGCGATCGCGTTGCGCCAGCGCATGTTCCAGCGTGAACGCGCCGGCAAATACGCCCGAGCCCATCATCACCGGCACGAAGCGCGAGCCCTCCTCGTTGGTCCACACCGCGACTTCCAGCGGCGCGAGCGTCTGCACGTTGCCCTCGGCCAGCGTGCGCAGCACTTCGAGACCCGCGAGTACGCCGTAATTGCCGTCGAATTTGCCGCCCGTCGGTTGCGTGTCGATGTGGCTGCCGGTCATCACCGGCGGCAGGTCGTCGCGCAAACCCGCGCGGCGCGCGAAGATATTGCCGATCGCATCGATCCGCACGGTGCAGCCGATCTCTTTCGCCCACGCGATAAAGAGCTCGCGCCCCTGACGATCCAACTCCGTCAACGCGAGCCGGCACACGCCGCCTTTCTCGGTGGCGCCGATTTGCGCGAGTTGCATGAGACTGTCCCACAGACGCGCACCATCGACTCGCATATCGGCAGGCGTCGCGACGGTTGTTGATTCATGAACTTGCATCGATGCTTCCTCGTATTGAAGACAGCGCCAGCGTCAAACGACGCCCACGCCGAGATAACGGTCCTTGATCGACTCGTCTGCGGAGAATGACGCGTTGTCGCCCGAATAGACGATCACGCCCTGTTCGATGATGTAGTGGCGATCCGCGAGTTGCGTGCAGACTTCGAGGTTCTGCTCGACCAGAAGAATGGCCACGCCCGCTTCGCGGATCAGCTTGAGCTGCGCGACGATTTCTTCGACGATCACCGGCGCCAGTCCCTCCACCGGCTCGTCGAGCATCAGCAGACGCGGGTGATTCATCAGCGCGCGGCCAATCGCGAGCATCTGCTGTTCACCGCCGGACAGTTGTGCGCCACCGTTCGTGCGCCGTTCCTTCAGGCGGGGAAAGATGCGATAGATGTCGTCCAACTGCCACGGCGAATCCTTGCGTGCGCCGAGCCGCAGGTTCTCTTCGACCGTGAGCAGACGGAAAATGCCGCGATGCTCGGGCACGAAGCACACGCCGCGCGAGGCGATCTTGTGCGGTGGCATGCCGCCGACCCGGGCGCCGTTGAACGTCACCTCGCCGCCTCGTGGCGCGACCACGCCGGCAATCGCCTTGAGCGTGGTGGATTTGCCCGCGCCGTTGCGACCCAGCAGCGTGACCGTTTCACCATCGCCGATCTGCAAAGACACGCCTTGCAGAATGTGGCTCTTGCCATAGAAGCCGTGAATCTGCTGCACGTCGAGAATCATGCGCGGCCTCCGGTGATCATATTGCCAAGATACGCGCTACGCACGCGCTCGTCGCCGCGAATGTCGTCCGGTCGCCCTTCAACCAGCACGCGGCCTTGCTGCATCACGGTAATCGTGTCGGAGATGTCCATCACGATGCCCATGTTGTGTTCGATCAGCACGACCGTGTAATCGTCGCGCAGGCCGCGAATCAGTTGCTTCATGTCGTCGAGGTCGTCGATGCCCATGCCCGAGGTCGGTTCGTCCAGAAAGATCGCCTTGGGCCGCGCCGCGAGCGCCATGCCGACTTCGAGCCGCCGCTGCTGACCATGCGACAAAGCGGCCGCCGGGACTTCGCTCAAACGCTGCAACGCGAGCCGTTCGAGCACACTGTCGACGGTGTCCGCATGCGCGAGTGCACCGTGCGGCGGCGTCCACGCATTCAGCGCGCGCACCGCATCGACGCCTTGCGCGGCGAGGCGCAGGTTCTCGCGTACGCTCAGATTGGCAAACAGGCTCGTCACCTGAAACGATCGCGCGACGCCCCGGCGCACGCGCTTATGATCGGGTTCACGCGTGACGTCGTGGCCGTCAAAGACGATCTTGCCTTCGGTAAGGGGAAGCGTGCCGGTCAATACGTGAAAGAGCGTAGTCTTGCCCGCGCCGTTTGGACCGATCACTGAATGCACGGTGCGCGGCATGATGCTCAGATTCACATCGGAAAGCGCGGTGAATTTGCCGTAGCGTTTTACTATGCCGTTCGCTCGCAGAATGGCTTCGCTCATGCGGCCTCCTTGTTCGCGCCGTTGCCTGTGTTGTCCGCATCATTGTCCGCGCCGGAGGACCGCTTGCCGCGCAGTGCGTACCAGATGCGCTCGCCCAGCCCCCAGAGTCCGCGCTGCATGAACAGGCTGACCGCGATCAGTACGATGCCGAGCAGCAACAGCCAGCGCGGCCACAGCGTCGAAAGCCAGTCGGCGAACAGCACATAGAACGCCGCGCCCAGGATGGATGCGAACAGATTGCCGGTGCCGCCGATCACCGTCATCACGAGGATCATCTCGCTCGTGTGATAGTCGATGTTCGAGAGCGGCGCGATGCCGGTCATCAGTGCATGAAGCGCCCCTGCGAGTCCGGTGACTGCGCCTGAAATCACGAACGCCATCAGCTTGAAGCGCTTGACGTCGTAGCCCACCGCTGCCGCGCGCGCCTCGTTGTCGCGAATCGCAAGCAATGTACGGCCGAATACCGAATGCGAAACGCGCATCAGCAGCCAGAACACCACGAGAAAGAGCACCGCAACGAAGCTGTAGTATTGCCAAGGCGACGTCAACGGGACGAGCGCTTTGCCAAACAGGCTCAGCGCAGGGCGCGGAATATCCAGCAGGCCATTGTCGCCGCCCGTCAGATCGGGCGTGGTATAGGCTAGAAAATAGAACAGCTGGCCGAACGCGAGCGTCAACATCACGAAGTACGTGCCGCGCTGGCGAATCGAGAACCAACCGACCATGGCGGCCGCCCCGGCGCCGATCACAGCCGACGCGAGCAGCGCGACGGACACCGGCAATGCGGTTTTGGTGAGCACCAGTCCCGCGCAATAGCTGCCGAGTCCGAAGAAGATGCCTTGCCCGAACGAAAGCAAGCCAGTGTGACCGAGCAGCAGATTGCAGCCGAGTGCGGCGAGCGCGAACACCAGCACTTCCGTGGCGAGCGAGCCGGAGCGCAGTGTGAGTGGCAAGACGCACACGACCAGCAGCGCAAGCAGAAGGAAACGAGAGCGATGCAGCGTCTGCTTCATGCCTTGTGGCGTCGACGAAGAGTGAATGCTTTGCGTGGCGGGCTTCGATGTATCGGTCATGCCGCCCTCCCGAGCAAACCGTTCGGGCGCAGCAGCAGAACCGCGGCCATCGCGACGTAGATCATCAGCCGTGCACCTTCGGGCCATAAGGTGCTCATCACGCTTTGCACGATCCCCACCAGCAGACCGCCGACGAGCGCACCGAGAAAATTACCCATGCCGCCGACCACGACCACGACGAATGCAACGCCGAGCGCTTCGATACCCATGAACGGATCCACGCCGCGAATCGGAGCGGCCAGCACGCCCGCCAGTGCCGCGGTTGCCGCGCCGAGCGCGAACACGAGACTGAAAACGCGCAATACGTTGATGCCGAGCAGCGACACCATCTCGGTCGATTCGCTGCCGGCACGCACCGCGCTGCCGAGTCGCGTACCTTCCAGTACCCACCACAAGAGCGTGGCCAGCACGGCAGTGAAGCCAATCACGAACAGCCGGTACTTCGGGTAGACGAAGCTGCCCCAGATCACCACGCCGTTCAGTATGTCGGGCACCGCGACGTTATCGCCGAGCGGGCCCCAGATCAGGATCGCGCATTCCTGTACGACGAGTGCGAGGCCCACGGTCGCGAGAATATGAAACTCGTGCTGCTGCGCATAGACGTGCCGCAGAATCAGTTTCTCGACGACCCACGCAAGCGCGCCGACCGCGATCGGCACGACGACGAGTGCCGTCCAGAAGCTCATCGACCACTGCATCGCTTGATAGCAGAAGTACGCACCGAGCAGATAGAACGCGCCGTGCGCGAAATTCACGAAACGCAACAGGCCGAATACGATCGATAAACCGACTGCGAGCAGGAAATACAGCATCCCCACTCCGATGCCGTTGACGATCTGTAGAAGATAAACGTTCATGGCGTCCGCCTGATGGGTGTGGCGAAGAGGTGTCGCGATGCCGGCTCGCGCTTGCGATGAACGTGCCGCGCTTGCGTGCGGCACGAGGGCATCACGACATCTTGCAGCCGGTCTTGTCGAGCGGCAGGAAGGACTGCCCGGAGCTCACGATGTCCGCGTAGTCGTCGGCGCTCTTCATCTTGCTCTTCGCCTTGCCCTTGAGCAGATAGTAGTTCTTCAGCACCTGATGATCGCCCGCGCGAACTTCTTCCGGACCGGTCAGACCGTCGTACTTCATGCCTTCGAGTGCGGCAACCACTTTCTTCGGATCGACAGTCCCCGCCTTGATGATGCCATCGAGCAGGATCTTCGTGCAGATATAGGAACCGGCAAGGCTATAGTTGGGGTTCGCCTTGAAGGCGGCATTGGCGCGTTTGACGAGATCGCGATTGAGCGGCGAATCGATGTCATGCCAATACTGTGCGCCAAAATAGACGCCATCGCACAGGTCCGCACCGAGCGATTCGAATTGCTCGAGACCAGACGCCCATGCCATCAGGATCGTGCAATTGTTTTTCATGCCGAAGCTCACGGCTTGGCGAAGCGTATCGGACGATTGGGAGCCGAAGTTCAGAATCAGCAGGACGTCGGGCTTCGCGGCAACGGCATTCGTCAGATAGCCGCTGAATTCCTTCTCATTGAGCGAGTGGTAGCTGTTGCCCACATGCTCGATGCCCTTCTCCTTGAAGATCGCCTTGGCTGCGGCCAACAAGCCGTCGCCGAAGACGTATTGCGGCGTGATGGTGTACCAGCGTTTTGCTTTCGGTAACGTCTGGATCAGCGGTCGCACGGTCTGCTCGATCGCGCCGTAAGTCGGCACCGACCAGCGGAACGTGGCGGCGTTGCAGTCCTTGCCGGTGATTTCGTCTGCGCCCGCGGTCGTGATGAAAATGCCGCCTGCCTTCTGCACTTCCTTGCCCATCGCCAATGCTTCGGAGGACAAAATACCGCCCGCAAAGAAGCGGGCGTT
Organism: Paraburkholderia sp. RAU2J; assembly: GCF_003634845.1. Lineage (NCBI taxonomy): Bacteria > Pseudomonadati > Pseudomonadota > Betaproteobacteria > Burkholderiales > Burkholderiaceae > Paraburkholderia > Paraburkholderia sp. RAU2J. Next base: position 611,718 of record NZ_RBXG01000002.1, on the reverse strand, counting down.
CTTTTGCTGTGCGATTTCCTGCACGCGGCGCACCGCGGTAGCGGGCTTGCCCTCCGTGTCGAGCACAGTATATGCAAGCGGTTGACCAAGAACCTTGCCGTATTGCTCGATGGCCAGCTTCATGCCGAGATCGGCGTATTTTCCGTTCGCGGCGAACGGTCCCGACATCGGCACCGGACACGCGAACTGCACGGTGCCGGCCTGCGCGAACGCGCTACGCGCGAACAGCGAGCCCAACGTCCCCGGAACGGCCGACAAGGCGGCCAGCTTCAACATATTTCGGCGATTCAAAATGACGCTCCTTGAAAGAGACACGCACTGACCGGTTACGAAACTGCACACGCGATACGACCGACTGCTTGGGCTTGCTGGCCGCTTGAAGTTTTCCACCTCTTCGGCTTTGTTCTATTTATCATGATAAATAGGTTGGACTTGATCGTAGGTACAATAAATTCGAGTGTCAATAAGGCAATATTCCTGGCCGTATCCCACTGTCGCTCCTGACCGTGACGTGGCCGGCGGATCGATGGGAAATCGTGCGGGACAAACTGGGAGAATCGAATATGGCTACGGACCGAACCAAGGCTGGCGCCGCGATAGAGATCAAACAGCAGAAGCGCGGCGATCTGGTCGCGGAAGAAATCAAGCGGCTCATCACAGAGAAAGACCTGAAGCCGGGTGATCGCCTGCCGCGCGAGGTGGAGTTGCAGCAACTCTTTTCGGTAAGCAAGAGTACGATCCGCGAAGCGTTGAAGTCACTCGAGGTGCAAGGTCTGATCAAGGTGACCACCGGCCCGAGTGGCGGCGGCATGGTGGTGGAAGTGCCGCTCGATCGCACGCTGCAGCTTTTGCAGAACTATCTGTTCTTCAAGGACGTGTCGATCGACGACATCTACACCGTGCGCAAATTGCTGGAGCCGGAACTCGCGGCGGGCGCCGTTCCGCATCTGACCGCGCAGGACTTCGACGCACTCGAAGCCAGCATTGCGTGTTGCGATCGGCCCGCGTCTTCGCGTGGCGGTCAGGACATCGTGCGGCAACGTCAGGAAGACGTGAACTTTCATGACATTCTGGCAGCCGCGAACCCGAACCCGTTCCTGCGTTTCAGTTGCGAGTTGATCAATGAAATGATCCGGCAGCTCATCGAATTTCGTAACGACACGCCGCAGGCCGAGCATGAACGGTTCGGTCAGGCGAACGTCAAGATTCATAAAGCGATTGCGAAAGCGGCACGCGAGCGCGACGTCGAGAAGGTGCGTGAGTTGATGGTGATCCACATGACCGAGGCGCCACGTTACGTGAAGCGAATGAAGGGAAAACTGCGGGGACGTCTGATTCTGGATTCGGAGATTCGTCGACGGGTGCGGGCGCGCGGTGTGGCACCGTCGGATGGAGGCGGGGAGAAGTGATGAGGGTGGTCGGCAATGTGTACTGGGCTTTGGGACAGCTAGCGTTTAGCTTTCCGCAGAGGTGGACTGGGCACTGTTAGCGACTTTTCGCTCATTCTGCCATTGCCGTTTGTAGCAGAAGATCTCGTGGTGAAGCACGCGGCGCCAGGGGGATCGGCCTAAATGCGCCACCTGACTGAATTGAAAAGATACATGGAGGCTCCGGCGAGGCGAGCGCAATTCGTGCGAAAGCGTCTGCCAACCGGCGTTTCCGGTCGGGAGTCAGCGGGATCGACAACGAGGGCTCAACCTTTTCCGGGCCGCGCCGTTATTGCATCTGCACAGGCACAAACACCGGACCTTCATGGCACAACCTATTCCCTTTTCCCGCAACGCTGGTGCGACGCGCGCGCGGCATGCCAAGGCCATGCTGTTGCCGATCGCCCGGTCGATCGCCGACGACCTCGCATTGCGGGTACACCTGGCGCTCGACGCATTGCGCCGTGGCGTCGGCAGCAAAACCGACGCGCAGACGCTCACACAGACCATGCTGCTGACCTGCTTTTTGGCGGAGTCCGGCTTCGGCTCGATTAGCGACGAGGCACTCGGCGCGGCGGACCGTGCTGTGTCGGCGGTGCTCGATATTGGCCGGGAGACCGGCGAGTGGCGATTGGACGACGCGGGGTTTGCGCTTTTTGCGCTGCTCGCCACGAATTATGACCGACAACTGCACAGTGCGCCTCTTTGGGCCATCACGGAGGCGAGTGAACGGCTTGATCGCTTCGTCGCTGGTGTGCCTGATCAAACGCCAGTGCGTAAACGAGCTTAGTCGGGTTGAGAGGCGGTGAACTGCGAGGAAAGGTTTGTCGGCAGATTTCTGGGAACCCACCGGCGTAGGGAACTGGGGTAGCTCGGTGATTAGCTCATGAGCAGGTGGGGTGCGAGTCCGGATGGGCAAAGCGCCGGAGCGGCTGAAGTTCTCTGACTAGGGGTTCGGACGGCGCACATGCCGCGAATGGCCAGCGTTCAGTTCGCGGCCGGGATGAGACGGGTGGCCGCGAGGTGGCTGATGCGGCATGCGTTGCGGAGCGGGATCCGGTGGCCTGCTACGGCACTACATCTGCGCCCTTGACCCCGGGACCCGTGCCGCGCTCACTCCGGCGCCGTAAACGCAGAAACCCCACCTTTTGGGGGTGGGGTTTCTGTTGCTGCTGGGGAGCCTGACGATTACCTACTTTCACACGGGCAATCCGCACTATCATCGGCGTGGAGTCGTTTCACGGTCCTGTTCGGGATGGGAAGGGGTGGGACCGACTCGCTGTGGTCATCAGGCATGACTTGTTGTCGTGCTGCTCGCGGAGCAACACAACCAATCGGGAAGAAGTAGTGTCTGGTGATGCTCACCAGAGGAGGCGGGCTGTGTTGTTCGAGGCACAACACTGATCTCAACCTGGGTGTCTGTTACCCCTTTCGGGGGTGGGATGTCCATAAGTGCCGAAGCACTGACGGTCATCGCAAAACACACCTGTTATAGGATCAAGCCTTACGGGCAATTAGTATCAGTTAGCTTAACGCATTACTGCGCTTATACACCTGACCTATCAACGTCCTGGTCTTGAACGACCCTTCAAGGGGCTCGAAGCCCCGGGGATATCTCATCTTAAGGCGAGTTTCCCGCTTAGATGCTTTCAGCGGTTATCTCTTCCGAACATAGCTACCCGGCGATGCCACTGGCGTGACAACCGGTACACCAGAGGTTCGTCCACTCCGGTCCTCTCGTACTAGGAGCAGCCCCCTTCAAATATCCAGCGCCCACGGCAGATAGGGACCAAACTGTCTCACGACGTTTTAAACCCAGCTCACGTACCTCTTTAAATGGCGAACAGCCATACCCTTGGGACCGGCTACAGCCCCAGGATGAGATGAGCCGACATCGAGGTGCCAAACACCGCCGTCGATATGAACTCTTGGGCGGTATCAGCCTGTTATCCCCAGAGTACCTTTTATCCGTTGAGCGATGGCCCTTCCATACAGAACCACCGGATCACTATGACCTGCTTTCGCACCTGCTCGACTTGTCGGTCTCGCAGTTAAGCACGCTTATGCCATTGCACTATCAGCACGATTTCCGACCGTACCTAGCGTACCTTCGTACTCCTCCGTTACACTTTGGGAGGAGACCGCCCCAGTCAAACTGCCTACCATGCACTGTCCCCGACCCGGATCACGGGCCAAGGTTAGAACCTCAAACAGACCAGGGTGGTATTTCAAGGTCGGCTCCACGCAGACTGGCGTCCACGCTTCACAGCCTCCCACCTATCCTACACAGACCGGTTCAAAGTCCAATGCAAAGCTACAGTAAAGGTTCATGGGGTCTTTCCGTCTAGCCGCGGGGAGATTGCATCATCACAAACACTTCAACTTCGCTGAGTCTCGGGAGGAGACAGTGTGGCCATCGTTACGCCATTCGTGCAGGTCGGAACTTACCCGACAAGGAATTTCGCTACCTTAGGACCGTTATAGTTACGGCCGCCGTTTACCGGGACTTCAATCAGGAGCTTGCACCCCATCATTTAATCTTCCGGCACCGGGCAGGCGTCACACCCTATACGTCCACTTTCGTGTTTGCAGAGTGCTGTGTTTTTATTAAACAGTCGCAGCCACCAGTTTATTGCAACCCCTTCACCCTTCTGGCGCAGGCCAGTCAGGCTACCGGGGCGTACCTTATCCCGAAGTTACGGTACCAATTTGCCGAGTTCCTTCTCCCGAGTTCTCTCAAGCGCCTTAGAATACTCATCTCGCCCACCTGTGTCGGTTTGCGGTACGGTCCTGTTAAACTGAAGCTTAGAGGCTTTTCTTGGAACCACTTCCAGTTGCTTCTTCACCGAAGTGAATGGCCTCGCACCCTTGAATTCCGCGCCCGGATTTGCCAAAGCGCCTTCTCCAATGCAAGGACCGGGACTTCCAACACCCGGACAACCTTCCGCGATCCGTCCCCCCATCGCATTTAACAATGGTGCAGGAATATTAACCTGCTTCCCATCAGCTACGCATTTCTGCCTCGCCTTAGGGGCCGACTCACCCTACGCCGATGAACGTTGCGTAGGAAACCTTGGGCTTACGGCGAGGGGGCCTTTCACCCCCTTTATCGCTACTCATGTCAGCATTCGCACTTCCGATACCTCCAGCACACTTTCCAGTGCACCTTCGCAGGCTTACGGAACGCTCTCCTACCATGCACATAAATGTGCATCCGCAGCTTCGGTATATTGCTTAGCCCCGTTACATCTTCCGCGCAGGACGACTCGATCAGTGAGCTATTACGCTTTCTTTAAAGGATGGCTGCTTCTAAGCCAACCTCCTGACTGTTTTAGCCTTCCCACTTCGTTTCCCACTTAGCAATATTTGGGGACCTTAGCTGGCGGTCTGGGTTGTTTCCCTCTTGACACCGGACGTTAGCACCCGATGTCTGTCTCCCGTGATTGCACTCTTCGGTATTCGGAGTTTGCTATGGCGTAGTAATCCGCAATGGACCCCACAACCATGACAGTGCTCTACCCCCGAAGGTGATACACGAGGCACTACCTAAATAGTTTTCGGAGAGAACCAGCTATTTCCAGGTTTGTTTAGCCTTTCACCCCTATCCACAGCTCATCCCCTAACTTTTCAACGTTAGTGGGTTCGGACCTCCAGTACGTGTTACCGCACCTTCATCCTGGCCATGGATAGATCACCTGGTTTCGGGTCTACACCCAGCGACTGAACGCCCTGTTCGGACTCGCTTTCGCTACGCCTGCCCTAATCGGTTAAGCTTGCCACTGAATGTAAGTCGCTGACCCATTATACAAAAGGTACGCCGTCACCCCCTTGCGAAGGCTCCGACTGTTTGTATGCATGCGGTTTCAGGATCTGTTTCACTCCCCTCCCGGGGTTCTTTTCGCCTTTCCCTCACGGTACTGGTTCACTATCGGTCGATCACGAGTATTTAGCCTTGGAGGATGGTCCCCCCATCTTCAGACAGGATTTCACGTGTCCCGCCCTACTTCTCGTACACCCAGTTCTTCCTCGCTGTTTTCGCTTACGGGGCTATCACCCGCTATGGCAGCACTTTCCAGAGCCTTCAGCTAACAGTGAAGATAAAGAGTACAGGCTGGTCCCATTTCGCTCGCCACTACTCTGGGAATCTCGGTTGATTTCTTTTCCTGCGGTTACTTAGATGTTTCAGTTCACCGCGTTCGCTTCGCATGACCTATGGATTCAGTCATGGATACTCCATTCGGAGTGGGTTTCCCCATTCGGACATCTTCGGATCAAAGCTCGTTTGCCAGCTCCCCGAAGCTTTTCGCAGGCTACCGCGTCCTTCATCGCCTGTGATCGCCAAGGCATCCACCACATGCACTTGTTCGCTTGACCCTATAACGGGTGTGTCTTGCGGCCCGCGTTAGCGCTTTAGCGCTTACGCGGGGCTCATCCCCGAAGGGGACAAGGTTCCCGAAGGACTCTCCAGTTCACATTCCGCTACAGGTTGAGTATTCGTGTTGCGCCGTATTCCAAAGCAATCTTTCGATCACTTAAAAATACATTGATACAATCACAACCCTGATTCACCTACTCACCTCCCCATCTCCAGGCAGGCTTTCGTGAATCTCTTTACTACTTCTTCCTGATTGTTAAAGAACGACAGCCGATCGCGCAATCCCTGATTGCGTATCGCTCTGACTGGCTCAATCGCCAATGCTTGTTTCACTACACCGCCAACTCCCGTTAGCGCATGCAGACAAACCAGCATTGAGGATTGGTGGAGGATGACGGGATCGAACCGACGACCCCCTGCTTGCAAAGCAGGTGCTCTCCCAGCTGAGCTAATCCCCCAGTCATGCAGATACCCCAGAGGTTTTTAGCCGGTCAGCTCACCAGACAAGACTTTGGTGGGTCTGGATGGATTCGAACCATCGACCCCCGCCTTATCAAGACGGTGCTCTAACCGGCTGAGCTACAGACCCCTGAGTCTGTCTTTTTCACAGCCGATAAGCGTGAGCGCTCAACACTTCTGACGCGCTTAGCTCGAGAAAGGAGGTGATCCAGCCGCACCTTCCGATACGGCTACCTTGTTACGACTTCACCCCAGTCATGAATCCCACCGTGGTAAGCGCCCTCCTTGCGGTTAGGCTACCTACTTCTGGTGAAACCCACTCCCATGGTGTGACGGGCGGTGTGTACAAGACCCGGGAACGTATTCACCGCGGCATGCTGATCCGCGATTACTAGCGATTCCAGCTTCACGCACCCGAGTTGCAGAGTGCGATCCGGACTACGATCGGTTTTCTGGGATTGGCTCCACCTCGCGGCTTGGCAACCCTCTGTTCCGACCATTGTATGACGTGTGAAGCCCTACCCATAAGGGCCATGAGGACTTGACGTCATCCCCACCTTCCTCCGGTTTGTCACCGGCAGTCTCCCTGGAGTGCTCTTGCGTAGCAACTAGGGACAAGGGTTGCGCTCGTTGCGGGACTTAACCCAACATCTCACGACACGAGCTGACGACAGCCATGCAGCACCTGTGTTATGGCTCCCTTTCGGGCACCCCGGCCTCTCGGCCAGGTTCCATACATGTCAAGGGTAGGTAAGGTTTTTCGCGTTGCATCGAATTAATCCACATCATCCACCGCTTGTGCGGGTCCCCGTCAATTCCTTTGAGTTTTAATCTTGCGACCGTACTCCCCAGGCGGTCAACTTCACGCGTTAGCTACGTTACCAAGTCAATGAAGACCCGACAACTAGTTGACATCGTTTAGGGCGTGGACTACCAGGGTATCTAATCCTGTTTGCTCCCCACGCTTTCGTGCATGAGCGTCAGTATTGGCCCAGGGGGCTGCCTTCGCCATCGGTATTCCTCCACATCTCTACGCATTTCACTGCTACACGTGGAATTCTACCCCCCTCTGCCATACTCTAGCCCGCCAGTCACAAATGCAGTTCCCAGGTTAAGCCCGGGGATTTCACATCTGTCTTAGCGAACCGCCTGCGCACGCTTTACGCCCAGTAATTCCGATTAACGCTTGCACCCTACGTATTACCGCGGCTGCTGGCACGTAGTTAGCCGGTGCTTATTCTTCCGGTACCGTCATCCCCCCAGGGTATTCGCCCAAAGGATTTCTTTCCGGACAAAAGTGCTTTACAACCCGAAGGCCTTCTTCACACACGCGGCATTGCTGGATCAGGCTTGCGCCCATTGTCCAAAATTCCCCACTGCTGCCTCCCGTAGGAGTCTGGGCCGTGTCTCAGTCCCAGTGTGGCTGGTCGTCCTCTCAGACCAGCTACAGATCGTCGCCTTGGTAGGCCTTTACCCCACCAACTAGCTAATCTGCCATCGGCCGCCCCTTGAGCGCGAGGTCCCGAAAGATCCCCCGCTTTCCTCCGCAGAGCGTATGCGGTATTAATCCGGCTTTCGCCGGGCTATCCCCCACTCCAGGACACGTTCCGATGTATTACTCACCCGTTCGCCACTCGCCACCAGACCGAAGTCCGTGCTGCCGTCCGACTTGCATGTGTAAGGCATGCCGCCAGCGTTCAATCTGAGCCAGGATCAAACTCTTCAGTTCAAACCTGTTACTGTTTTTCGGTCTCTTTCGAAACCGGTCGCTCACTCAACGTACTGACGAAGTGTCCGACCATCTCCCGATGGCCAAACCTTCCTTTCATTACTGTGTGAGACTTGATACTTCCGCTTTTACGGCAGATTCCGCAGAATCCACCGTCGCGTCCCGCATCAAGCGCCCACACTTATCGGCTGTTAATTTTTAAAGATCGATCCGCTCACGCACAGCACCCACTTCAACCACCCGGCACCGCGTCGTTCTGCGTCGCTGCATCCGCAGCAGAGAAACGAGATTATGGAGAACGGCCGCTATGGCGTCAAGCCCCTTCCGTGAATTTTCTTTGAACACACACGTGGCACAACACCAGAGCATGCACGCCGTCTATATAGGGCGAGAGCGACGGAACTGATCTCGTCGCAGGAGGACAAACGGTTCCTACATATGCAGAAAGCAACGTGCAACCTCCAAGCAGACGTCGTCGCGTCGCTCAAAGCATGCCGCTGCACGCTCCCGGGCAGGCCGCAAGCGCCCCCGCGACAACTTGCACGATTAATTGGTGTGCCCCCATGAGCGCGAAGGCGCAAGCTCGTATATAATGCGAGCCGCGCGAATTTCGCTTATTTCTATCGGCCCGCTTCAAGCGGGCTCATCTTTTTTGCTCCCCGAGAGCACACCCAAACAACCGCGTTGAGTCACTCAGGTGATGTTGAGCCATGCTCGAAACGCCTGACGGTCGCGTCTTGCGTCTCATAGCGAAGCCTCTAGAGGAGAATACGTGAACCCTTTTGATCGCGAAGATTCGCAACACGAAAACGCCGGCTACAGCGGCAAAGCCCCCTCCGGTCGCACGTCCAAGGGCAAGGGCGCCGGCAAAGCGATCCCCGTTGCGGCCGAATTGCCGCCGCAACAAGCCGAAGAACGTCAGCGCCAGATGCGCGCGCTGATCCAGCTGGGTAAGGAGCAAGGTTACCTGACCCACGCGCAGATCAACGACCATCTGCCCGACAACTTCGCACAAACCGCGGCAATCGACAGCATCGTCAGCGCGTTCGGCGACATGGGCGTGCAGGTCTACGAACAGGCCCCCGACGCGGAAACCCTGCTGCTCAACTCGAACGCTCCCGCCGTAGTGTCGGACGATCAAGCGGACGAGGAAACCGAAGTCGCGTTGTCGACCGTCGACTCCGAATTCGGCCGCACGACCGACCCGGTGCGCATGTATATGCGCGAAATGGGCGCGACCGAACTGCTGACGCGCGCCGGCGAAATCGCCATTGCGAAGCGCATCGAAGACGGCCTCCATGAAATGGTGCAAGCCATTGCCGCCTGCCCGCTCGCGATCTCAGCGATTCTGGCGAGCGCCCAGCAGGTCGCCGACGGCGAGCTGCGCATCGACGAACTGGTCGACGGTCTGAATGAAGACACGGTCGCGGCGGAAGATGAGGCGAGCGCCGACACGGCAGCCGACGTCGACACGGACGCCGGCGAAGACGACGACAGCGATAGCGACGACGACGTCGGCCCGGCCGACTCGTCGGCCGCGGACGAAGCGCGCCTGAAGCAGCTCACGAGCGACTGCCTCGAAATCTTCGCCCAGGTCGGCATGCTGTCCGATCAGATGAACGCGTCGCACACGCGCGGCGATGTCACGTCGAAAGCGTATCTGCGCGCGCGTGAAGAGATCCAGCAGCACCTCGCCAAGATCCGCTTCACCGCACGCACGATCGACCGCCTGTGCGGCGACGTCCAGTACCAGGTCGCGCAAGTGCGCGCGATCGAGCGCAACATTCTGCAAATCGTCGTCACGAAGAGCGGCATGCCGCGCGAGAAGTTCATCGAGTCGTTTGGCGGCCACGAAGCCGATCTCGGTTGGACGGAACGCGCAGCGCGTGGCAACACCTCGTACGGCGCGGCACTGGAGCGTCATCTCCCGGCAATTCAGTCCGAACAGCAGAAACTGATCGAAATCGAAGCCACCGTTTCGCTGCCGCTGAAGCATCTGAAAGAGGTCAACCGCAAGATGGTCGCGGCCGAATCGAAGATGCGCAAGGCCAAGAGCGAGATGATCGAGGCGAATCTGCGTCTCGTGATCTCGATCGCGAAGAAGTACGTGAACCGCGGCATGCTGTTCCTCGATCTGATCCAGGAAGGCAACATCGGCTTGATGAAAGCCGTGGACAAGTTCGAATACCGGCGCGGCTGGAAGTTTTCGACGTATGCAACGTGGTGGGTCCGCCAGGCCGTGACGCGTTCGCTCGCCGACCAGGCCCGCACGATTCGCGTGCCGGTGCACATGATCGAAACGATCAACAAGCTCAACCGCATTTCACGCGAAATCCTGCAGCAGACGGGTATGGAAGCACATCCGTCGGTGCTCGCGGAACGCATGGAACTGTCGGAAGAGAAGGTGCGCGGCATTCTGAAGATCGCCAAGCAGCCTGTGTCAATGGAAACGCCGGTCGGCGACGACGGCGACGCCACGCTCGGCGACATGATCGAAGACTCGGCCGCGTCCTCGCCGGCCGATGCGGCGATGCAAGCCGACTTGCGCGCCGCCATCGACGATGCGCTCGACTCGCTGTCGCCGCGCGAAGCGAAGGTGCTGCGTATGCGCTACGGCATCAACACGAAGTCGGACCACACGCTCGAAGAAGTCGGCAAGCAGTTCGACGTGACGCGCGAGCGGATTCGTCAGATCGAAAGCAAGGCCATGCGCAAGCTGATGCATCCGAGCCGCGCCGATCGACTGAAGTCGTTCCTCGACCGCTAAATTAGCGATCGCGCTTGCCGTGCGTCCCGCGCGGCAAGCGCCCCTCCCTCCTCAAACAAGCAGCGAAACGATCCCGCCCACGGTGATGCCCGCTGCCAGCCAACGCCCAGCCGTGTAGAACGCATTGCTGTCGTCGTGACGCTGGTCCGGCCGTTCGAGTCCGAGCGTGCCGTACGCAAACGACTGCACTGCCGAAGCGCCCGTTGCCGGCGCGCTCTCTGTCGTCGTGGAATCGCTCCCCACCTCTTCCTGCACCGTGTTTCCATCCTGATCCACCGCGGCTGCGCCTTCGGCGGAGATATGGACGGCGTCGTCCTGCGCGGATCTCGTCGATGTCGCGGTCTGCGCGGCGGTGGCGTCGTTCGCTGCGGGCAGGCTGTTCGCCGCCGCGCGATCCGCTGCCAGTCGGGTCGACGACAATGCGCTGTCGATTTGCATGGCTATCTCCGTTCGATACGCTCAAGACATGTGCTGTGCCATTGGCCGCTGCGCATCAAACCTGCTGGGTGATGGCGTCGCGCATGACGGGCCGGGGTTCGACGCACCGCCGGTCACGAAATCTATCGACGCGGATTGGCCGCATCTTGAGCAACTGTAAGGCGCGGTAAGCGCAAGCCGGCGCGTAACTTTCACCCGCCAGACGTGTGCGCAGTGACCAATTTGCGCGCCTCGGCGCCACCCGGCCGCGTAACACGCACCGGCTTCACAGCCCGAGCCAGCGAGTCACAGCCAACCCCGACCGTGCGCCGCTTTCCACCCAGTCCACCTTCCCGGCTGGGCATAGTCGTTGCGCGTCCCTGTGCATGCTTTTTCACGAGGAGCAGACCATGACTACGCTCGATCCCCAAGGGCCGGCAGCCGCCGGCGAGCAAGGCGCAAACATCGTCGGAGTAGGTATGGGCGACGGTCCCGGACCGGATGTAATGGCCGCATCCACGCTCGACGGCAACAAGGTGATGTCATCCGATGGCGAACATGTCGGCAAGATCTCCGCCATCATGCTCGACGTGCGTGGCGGACGGATCGCGTATGCGGTGCTGTCCAGCGGGGGCTTTCTCGGTATAGGCGACTCGCTGCACGCCATTCCGTGGAGCGCCCTCACGCTCGACACGGACGACAAATGCTTCCTGCTCGACGCATCCGCCGAGCGAATCAAAACCGCGCCCAGTTTTGACAAGGACAACTGGCCTTCGATGGCGGATATGCAGTGGGGCACGTCCGTGCACGCGCACTACAACCGGCCGCCTTATTGGTCGGCGACGCGGGATGTGGTGGAAGAGCGGGAATCGGACTCGAATTTATGAGGATGACCTGGCATGCGCGCGACTGCCGCTGCACAAGGTTTGTTGTCCACAGAAACTGGGCACAAGCCTGTGGACAACATGCCCATGAGTCAGCCAACTCATTGAGCGCATTGATTTTCATGCGCGCGCTCTCAATGAGTCGCAGGCTTCGCGCATACCGCGCGAGCCGTTGTTCATTGCAGCGCCGTCAAAGCGCTTTCGCAAGCGGCGAGCCGTGGTTGCAGTTGCTCCTTCTCAGCCGTGTGTGAACGGCCAAACGAACTCGCGCGGCACGCTGCTTGTCAGGCGAAATTAAAAACACGCTGCAACGCCTGTTAATCGCTCTATCGCGCCTCGACGAAACGTTCGAGGGCAAGCCTCATTCTCTGCACACCCGTTTCGATATCCTCAACGCCCGGCGCGGCGAACGACAGACGCAGCGCCGCCACATCGACATTGTCTTTATAGAACGCGACGCCCGGCACGAACATCACGTTCTGCTCGATACAAACACGCAAATAATCGGCCGCATTCCCTCCCGCCTTCGATCGCGCCCATACGAACATACCGCCGGCCGGGCGATGAAACGCGATGTCCTGTGGCAATTGCGCATCGAGCGCATCACACAGCGCGCGGCACTTCCCCGCATACGCGTCGACGATGCGCGGCAAATGGTGCTCCAGCGCCCCGCTCGCGAGATACTCCGCGGCAATCGCCTGAGTCCACGACGAACTGCACAGATCGACGGTCTGCTTGGCGACCACGCAGCGACGCAGAATTTCCGCATGCGCGACCATCCAGCCGACCCGCAAGCCCGGCGCGACGATCTTCGACAGACTCGAAAAATGCACCACCCAGTCGCGCGATGCCGGCACCCGCTCGCTCAACGCGAGGAGCGACGGCAAGGCCTCGGCGCTGAAGCGCAAGTCGCCGTACGGGTCGTCCTCGACGATCAGAAAGCGGTGACGCGCCGCCAGCTTCAACAACGCCATGCGCCGTTCGAGCGACAAGGTTGCGCCGGTAGGATTGGCGAACGTCGGGACCGTGTACAGCAGCTTCGGTGTAGCGCGCAGCGTGCCGGCTTCGAGCAGCGCGGCGAGCGCGTCGACATCGAGCCCGTGCCGATCGACGGGCACCGTCACGACGTCCGCCTGTTGCAGTTTCAGCGCCTGCAAGGTCGCTGGATAGGCGGGCTGTTCGACCAGCACCACGTCGCCAGGCGCGACCAGTACGCGCAGCAGCAGATCGAAGCCCTGCTGCGAACCAGTCGTCACGAGCAGATCCTGCGGCGCGCATGGCGTGCCGCGGCGCGCCATCAACTGCGCAAGCTGTTCCTTGAGGACCGCGAGGCCATCAGTCGGACCGTACTGCAGACACAGCGTGGGCTGTTGCGACGCGCGCGCAGCGGCAGCGTCGAGCCCTTCACGATCGAACAGATCGCTGGCCGGATAACCGCCCGCGAACGAGATCATGCCGGGCTGCGCGAGATACTTGAACAGCTCGCGAATTGGCGAGCCGGTCGGTGCTTCGAATGCGGGACTGAACGTGAACATGATGACGGGCCGCTCTGGATCGATTTATCTGTCGAGGGGAAGACCGGCGTCGATTGTGGCCATCGTCCGGGTGCGCGGCAAACGATATCTACGCACTACGTATTGCATTTTCCGCATCAACCGGACGCGCGGCTACACCACGTTCTTCTCCACGATCGGCCGGTTGTCGAGCACACGTGCGAAGCTGAGCGAAGCGAGGTCGAGTGTCGTGTAGCGACCGTGCAGAATCAGTTCGCTGATGCCGCGTCCCGTCGCTGGACCTTGCTGCAAGCCGTGTCCGCTGAAACCGTTGGCGAAAATGCAGTTGTCGACGTCAGGGTGATAACCGATGATCGCGTTCTGATCGAGCACGTTGTATTCGTAGTAACCGGACCAGCAGTTCTGCACGCGCAGCGCTTCAAATTGCGGCACACGATGCGCGAGCGTCGGCCAGATCACGTCGTCGAACAGTGCGTGATCGACCTCGTCGAGCGGCAGATCGTCGGGGTCGCGGTCCGCAGCGGGCGACGTGCCGCAAATGTACGCGTTGCCTTCAGGCCGGAAGTAAACGCCGCTCGGGTCGATCAGCAACGGACAGCGTTCGAGCCGTGCCGGCGAGCTCACGTTGAAAATACTACGGCGCCGCGCATAGACCGGCAGGTCGATGCCGACCATCTGCGCGACCCGTCGCGACCAGGCGCCGGCGGCGTTCACGACCACGTCGCACGTATAGGTTTCGCCGTTCGCGGTCTGCACCTGCGTGACGCGTTTGCCGTCGCGCTGCACAGCAGTGACGTCGGCGGCGACGTAGCGCGCGCCGAGCGCCAGGGCCTTCTTGCGCAGCGCCTGCACGAGACCGTAGCCGTCGAACCAGCCCTCGCCGCTTTCGCCGTATGCACCGGCGACGAGATCATCGGTATTGAGCCAGGGAAAGCGCGACTTCAATCCACTCGCATCGAGCAGACTGATATCCGCGCCAAGACGCTTTTGCAGCGCGTGATTCTCGCGGAGCGTGGATTCGCCCGCGGCCGTCGCGAGAAACAGATAGCCGCCTTCATGCAGATCGATCGACGGACGCGTGCCGTCGACTTCGAGCCGCTCGCCGATCGAGCGCAAGAACTCGATACCGAACAGCGACATCTGAATGGACAGCGGCGTGGAGAATTGCTGACGGATCGACGCCGCCGACAACGCCGACGACGAACGCGCATAAGTCGGATCGCGCTCGACTACCGTGACACCGACTGTCGGATCGGACAGCCGCAAGAAATACGCAATCGAGCTGCCGATCACCCCACCGCCGACGATCACGACTTTGGAACTCACGTCTTACTCCACGAGTAGCGTGGCCGCTCTGAAAACGCCGGGCGGCGCAAACGGATTGCTGACGAGCATTGATGCGCGCGGCGGCAACGGCCGCCGCGCATAAACGCGTTGCCGGCGCGCTCAGCCGATATTGAAGTCGATGCCCTGCGCGAGCGGCAATGCCGACGAGTAGTTGACCGTATTGGTCGCGCGGCGCATGTAAGCCTTCCACGCGTCCGAGCCCGACTCGCGACCACCGCCGGTTTCCTTCTCGCCACCAAACGCGCCGCCGATTTCCGCGCCGCTCGGCCCGATGTTGACGTTGGCAATACCGCAGTCGCTGCCCGAATCGGACAGGAAACGCTCCGCTTCGCGCAGGTCGGTCGTGAACACGCACGACGACAGACCATGAACCGCAGCGTTGTTCGCTTCGACTGCGTCGGCGAAATCGGTATAGCGCAGCACGTAGAGAATCGGCGCGAAGGTTTCCTTCAGCACGACCGAGGTTTGCGACGGCATTTCGACGATCGCCGGACGCACGTAGTAACCGCCTTCATAACCCTCCACGTCGACACGCTCGCCGCCGAACACCTTGCCGCCTTCGGCCGTGGCCTGCTGCAACGCTTCCTGCATGCGCGCATAGGATTGCTTGTCGATCAGCGGCCCCATCAGCGTGCCCTTTTCGAGCGGGTTGCCGATCGGCACCTTGCTGTACAGCTGCTTCAGACGTTCGATGGTCTTGTCATACACGCTCTCGTGCACGAACAGACGCCGCAGCGACGTGCAGCGCTGCCCCGCCGTGCCCACCGCCGAGAACAGGATGCCGCGCATCGCAAGTTCATGGTCGGCGGTTTGCGCGACGATGCCCGCGTTGTTGCCGCCGAGTTCGAGCAGCGAGCGGCCGAAGCGCTTCGCCACTTCCACACCGACCGTGCGGCCCATTTCCGTGCTGCCCGTCGCGCTGACGATCGATGCGCGCGGATCGGCCACCAGCTTCGCGCCCACGTCGCGCCCGCCGTTGATCAGCGCGGTTAGGCCCGCCGGCGCGTCGCCGAACTCTTGCAGCGCCTCGTTGAGAATCTGGTTGACGGCGAGCGCGGTGAGCGGCGTCTTTTCCGACGGCTTCCAGATCACCGCGTTGCCGCAGACCAGCGCGAGTGCCGCATTCCACGACCACACCGCCGCCGGGAAATTGAACGCCGAGATCACGACGCAGGTGCCCATGGGGTGCCACGTCTCCGCCATCCGGTGGCCGGGACGCTCCGAGGCGATCGTCAGGCCGTACAGCTGGCGCGACAGACCGACCGCGAAATCGCAGATGTCGATCATTTCCTGCACTTCGCCCATGCCTTCCTGGAGGATCTTGCCGGTTTCGAGCGTGATGATGCTGCCGAGCGCCTGTTTTTTCTCGCGCAGACGGTTGCCGAGCAGCCGCACCAGTTCGCCGCGGCGCGGCGCCGGCACGTTGCGCCAGGCGGTGTACGCGTCTTTCGCGCGGGCGAGGGCCGTGTCGACTTCCGCCACCGTGTTGACGGCCACGCGGCCAATGAGCTCGCCGGTGATCGGCGAATGAACCGCGAGGTCGCCGGCTTGCGCCGCGTGCGCGATGCCGAGATCGGCGAGGATAGTGGAAGCGTCCATGAAAACCCCTTTAATTTCCGATGCGAAACAAGAGTAAGTTCGGAAACTATACACGCGGGTTTTTGTGGCTGCAAGAACATGTCGATGGGAGGCAAATGCTAGTGGACGTGGCGCGGGACGTTTCCATAAGGAAACTTTGATAGGCCGGGCGGATGTCGGCGCGGCGTCGCGCTGTGGCCGGGCAAGCGCGACGCCAGTTGCCGAAGCTGGCCGGAATTCGTTCGGGCTGACAGTCGCGGTGAAACGAGACCCGAATTCCGGACTGCCAGCGCTCCCGCTCAGAACGACGTGCGCAACCCCGCGGTCACCAACCACGGATCGAATCGCGGTGTCACCGTCCCATAGTTCGAATCGAGCAGGTCGAAGCCCTGGGTCGATTGGCTGGTGTTCGTGATCATCGACGCATGGCCGTACAACTGCGTACGCTTCGACAGGTAGTACACGTAACCGACGTGGTAAGCCATCGCGCGCGCCTCGGCGTTCTCGATGCGGCGTGCCGCGAGCAGGAACCACTGTTTCGAAGGCTTCATGATGGCTACGCCCGTAGCCGGTCGGCACGAGTCTCGAAGACCGAACGCACAGTCAGGTCAACGGCCGGCCGGTGAATCGAAAGAGAGCTTTCAGGGTAGGCCGGCGCCACAGCGCATTCCACCCGCTTCTGCGCAACTCACTCTTCCAGCAGCGGCGTCATCGGCCGTCTCCGAACGGTCTTCAAAGCGTCTTTCACACCGCCGCCATCAGCCTGTCGACGAGTGCCCGCGCGAACGGCGGCAAGTCCTTGAGGCTGCGCACACAGATCTTGAGCTTGCGTTCGGCCCAAGGATCGTTCAAGCCGACGATCGCGATCTGCATCGTCTTCCTGTGCCGCAGAGCGACCGACTCCGGCACGATGCCGATGCCCACGCCCGCTTCGATCATCCGACACGCGGCTTCGAAGTTGCCGACCTGGATGCGCAGTTTCAGACGCGCGCCGAGCGCATCGGCGGCGCTCGTGATGAACGCATGGATCGCGCTCGACGTGGGCAGGCTCACGAAGTTCGCGCCGAGCACCTGCGAGAAATCGACCGATGCCTGCTTCGCCAGCGCGTGATCGCATGATGTGACGAGAACCAGGCGATCGTCGCGATACGGCAGCATCTCCAGATGTTCCGCATGCACGTTGCCCGCGACGATGCCGATATCCGTCGCGCTATCCGCCACGCCTTTGACGATTTCGCCGCTCAGCACTTCGCGCAGATCGATGTTGACGTCCGGATGATCGCGCAGAAAATGACTCAGCACGGCGGGCATGAACTCGCTGATCGCAGTCGTGTTGGCCCAGATGCGCACGTGGCCTTTGATGCCTTCGCCGTACTCCTGCATGTCGCCCGCCAGATGCTCGACACGTTCGAGCACGAGTCGCGCATGATGCACGAACGCTTCGCCTGCGGGCGTCAGCGTCACGCCCTGGCTGGTTCGATACAGCAGCTTGACACCCAGTTGTTCCTCGAGATTCTTGACCCGGTTGCTGGCAGCCGGCGCCGACAGATGCGAGCGCTCCGCCGCGCGCGCGAGGTTCTGCGTGTCGGCGATATTCAGGAGCAAACGCAAATCCACGAAATCGAAATGCATGATGAAAGCCAGTGATGAAGCGCCGATGCGCGCTCGCAAGACAAACAGCAATCTTAACCGGGCGCGAAGCACACGTTCGAAAAAGCCGAATTCCCTGCACCGGTGGTCTCTGTCACAGTGAAGCGGTTCGCGCTTGCTGTCGATGCAGGCGTTTTATTTGGGGAGAGCGTGTTGAAGATTCTGGTGCCGGTCAAACGAGTGGTCGATTACAACGTGAAAGTCCGGGTCAAGTCGGATGGCACGGGTGTCGACATCGCGAACGTGAAGATGTCGATGAATCCGTTCGATGAAATCGCGGTGGAAGAAGCGGTGCGCCTGAAGGAAGCCGGTGTGGCGACCGAAGTGATCGCCGTGTCGGCCGGTGTGGCGCAGGCGCAGGAAACGCTGCGCACCGCGCTGGCGATCGGCGCGGATCGTGCGATCCTGATCGAGTCGTCGGAAGAACTGCAGCCGCTGGCGGTCGCCAAGCTGCTGAAGGCGCTGGTCGACAAGGAGCAGCCTTCATTGATCATTCTCGGCAAGCAGGCCATCGACGACGATTCGAACCAGACCGGCCAGATGCTCGCTGCTTTGGCGAATCTGCCGCAAGCGACGTTTGCCTCGAAGGTTGTCGTGGCGGACGGCAAGGCAACCGTGTCGCGCGAAGTGGACGGCGGCGCCGAAACGCTGTCGCTCACATTGCCGGCCGTGGTCACCACCGATCTGCGCCTGAACGAGCCGCGCTACGTGACGCTGCCGAACATCATGAAGGCGAAGAAAAAGCCGATGGAAACGGTCAAGCCCGAAGACCTCGGCGTCGATGTCACGCCGCGTCTGAAGACGCTGAAAGTCGCCGAGCCGCCGAAGCGCTCCGCCGGTGTGAAGGTGCCGGACGTGAAGACGCTGGTCGAGAAGCTGAAGACTGAAGCCAAGGTGCTGTGAGGGAGACGGACGAAATGACGAATCTGGTTAATCTTGTATTGGCAGAACACGACAACGCGTCGATCAAGGCCGCGACGCTGAACACGATCGCCGCGGCGCAGAAGATTGGCGGCGACGTTCACGTGCTGGTCGCGGGTCATAACGCGCAGGCGGCGGCCGATGCGGCGGCGAAGATTGCAGGCGTGTCCAAAGTGCTGCTGGCCGACGCGCCGCAACTCGAAGCGGGCCTCGCGGAAAACGTCGAAGCGACCGTGATGACGCTTGTGCAAAACCCGGCGAATGCCTACACGCACATCCTGGCGCCGGCGAGCGCCTACGGCAAGAACATCACGCCGCGTATCGCCGCAAAGCTCGACGTCGCGCAGATCAGCGACATCACGGCCGTGGATAGCGCCGACACGTTCGAGCGTCCGATCTATGCGGGCAACGCCATCGCAACGGTGCAATCGGCCGATCCGATCAAGGTCATCACGGTGCGCTCGACCGGTTTCGACGCAGTGGCAGCCGAAGGCGGCAGCGCAACGGTGGAGAAGATCGAAGCCGCTGCAGACGCAGGCATGTCGCAGTTCGTGAGCCGTGAAGTGACGAAGCTGGACCGTCCGGAACTGACGTCGGCGAAGATCATCGTCTCGGGTGGCCGCGGTCTGGGCAATGGCGAGAACTACACGAAGGTGCTCGAACCGCTGGCCGACAAGCTGAACGCGGCGCTGGGTGCCTCGCGCGCGGCAGTCGACGCGGGCTTCGTGCCGAACGACTACCAGGTCGGCCAGACCGGCAAGATCGTCGCGCCGCAACTGTATGTTGCGGTGGGCATCTCGGGTGCGATCCAGCATCTGGCCGGGATGAAGGACTCGAAGGTGATCGTCGCGATCAACAAGGACCCGGAAGCGCCGATTTTCAGCGTCGCCGATTATGGTCTGGCGGGTGATCTGTTCACGCTCGTGCCGGAACTGGCGGGTGAAGTCGCCTGATGCAGGCAACAGGCGTGGCGTGTTGGACGTCGCGCCTGGTTGATAGAATGCTTTGGCTTACGCCCTTCCCACTTCCAAAGCCCATGTCCTGGATGCCTGTGATTACCGGTAACGGTTGAATCGCTTACCTCGCGTAGCCATGCGTCGTGCTCACTTCGCGACATGGGTCCGTTGCACTCTCCACCACGCAAGCGCGCACTCCGCGACGCGGACACACCCCGTTGACGCGCTCGAATAACTCAACAACAGCACGCCCTCGCAACGCCAACCCGGTCTAAGGTACCCACGCGACGACCGTCTGGCACATCCCTTGCTTATTTGATCGGCTCGACCGGACAAGGCAAGCACGACCGTCCGGTTCGCATTCCCTGCCGTCGAGAGCGCCACGCGCTCACGACTACCGCAACTAAACCCGATTTTTTCAGGCATAAGCATCATGAGTCGCGTTTTACTCGTGGACGATCAACCCGAAGCATTGTCCGCGTTACGTGCCGTACTGGTCGGCCGTGGCTACACAGTGGCCACGGCGGCGGACGGTGTCGAAGCATTCAAACGATTGCAACGCACGCGCGTGAGCGCCGTCGTGTGCGACTGGCGCATGCCCAATATGGATGGCGCCGAGCTGATCGAATCGATGCAGGCCACGAGTGGACTCGCGTCGGTCCCCGTCATCCTGACAAGTGGCAGCGACGAAGCGCCTTCGTTGCCCATGAAGGGCTTTCTTCGCAAGCCGTTTGCGCTGGATAAACTGCTGTCACTGCTCGCCGAATGCGAGAACGGCGCGATGACCCCAGGCGTTTGCTAGACATACGGCCTTGCCACTCGCGCACGACAACGGGGCAAGCATTCGGCACAACGGGCAAGCGTGCGCAATAGCGAGGCATGGCTTCGCGCGGCGCTTGCGTCCAATCCCGATCCTGTCCGGCGTATTCCGCCGCGGTAGAACGCGGTTGCAATTGACGGCCCGAGTCGCCAGGCCGTCTTCAGGCATTCGCGCATTCCCTGGCACCGCTACGCGGACTTCTCCATCAATTCCCCACGCGGCGTCAAATCGGCATCGGGCGAGATATCTTCCAGCGTCTGCTGACTCGTCTCGATCCGCAGCGCCAGAATCGCGACGCTGAGCAGAAGCAGCACGCCGCCGACCATCGTCAGCACACCCGTCACGCCGAATCGCGTGTAGAGCAGCAGCGCCACATAAGGCGTGGACATCGACGCCGCGCGTCCGCACGTGCCCGCGATACCGGTTCCGCGCAACCGATGCGCGGTCGGGAACAGCTCCGGGATATAGCCGAACAGTCCAAGCGTGCAGACGGTATAGATCGCCGTCACCAATGCGAAGCCCACAACCGAAATCGCCGCCGGCGCGCGCATCTGCACGTACACGAAGCCGAGCAGAATCGTCACGAGCGAGAACAGCACGATGCCATTGCGACGCCCGAGCCGGTCGGTCACGAAATAGCCGACCACCGCGCCGGCCGGCGCACCGAATGACATCAGCAGCACGAAGCCGAGCGACTGCACGATCGTCAACCCTTCCTTCACGAAGAACGTCGGCAGCCACGCGACGAACCCATACAGCGACATGTTGATCGCCATGCAGGTCAACGCCGCCACCAGCGTGCGGCCGATCATCCCGCGCGCGAACAGCGCCGAGAACGGCGCGGCCGGCACCTCGTGACTGACCACGCGTGCGACCGGCGGCAACTTGCCGACGCGCGCCTCGACTTGCCGCTCGATCGCCGACACCGTGGCCTCGGCTTCGTCGAGCCGGCCCACCGTTTCGAGCCAACGCGGCGACTCCGGCATCCGATGCCGCAGAAACCACACGATCAGCGCACCGAACCCGGCAATCGCAAACATGTAGCGCCAGCCGAGATGCGGAATCACCCAGTAGCCGATCGCGGTCGCGCCGAGCAAACCGGAGTTGATGATCAGCGCGAGCAGCGCGGTCCAGCGTCCGCGTGTGGCGGGCGGCACGAATTCGCACAGCGTGCCCGCCGCCACCACGAGTTCGGCGCCCAGCCCCACACCCATGATGAAGCGCAACAGGATCAGCCAGTAAATGTTCGTCGCGAAGCACGCGGCAAGCGACGCGACGCCGAAGATCGCAAGGTTCGCCTGATACGAATAGCGCCTGCCGAAGCGGTCGCCGAGATAGCCGGACAGACCCGCGCCGATCATCATGCCCATGAAAGTCGCGGAGATGAAAAACGAGCCGAGCCGCAAATCGGTGAAGCCGCTTTTGACCATCGCCGCGAGCGCGCCGTTGGCCAGATAGATATCGAATGCATCGAGGAAAGCGCCCGCGCCGATCAGGCCAAGAATGTTCCAGTGGAAACGGGTGATGGGCAGGCGGTCGAGCCGCGCGCCGGAATTGACTGTGACGGTTGCCAAACTTTGTCTCCTGAGAGGCCGCACGCGGTTGGGCCGCTTGCGCAAAACAGTTCCGCGTGGCCGCCTTTTTGCATGCGACGGTTCTGACGCCGGGTCCTGAGTGACACGGTTCGATGTCGCCGTGTCGTGTAGCGCTAAGAGTGCGACAGCCGGCGTGGGGAGGGAATTGGCATTATTGGAAGCCGATGTTTTGTTGCGGTTAAGGCTGTGAGACGGTTCCGGCCCGGTGCTGGGTGGCATCCGATGGGACAGCGCAATTCGGGTCGATCGGCCCGGCTCTGTTGCACATGGCCCGCACTGCGCGCAGCAAAGCAAAACGGCGCGGCGCATATCCATGCACCGCGCCGTTTCGCGCACACAACCCGCCGCCCAACGAAATCACACGTGGTGTGAACGCGGCTTATCGACCCGCCACGATCCTGCGAGCCTTCAGGATCACCGGCATATCGACCATCTTGCCGTCCACCGCCACCGCCGCACCGTTGCTGGTCTCCACTGCCGCCAGCACGCGCCGCGCCCACGCCTGCTCGGCCTCACTCCACGCATACGCGCGATGCACCGCGTCGATCTGCTTCGGATGAATGCACAGCTTGCCGCCGAAACCGAAGCGCCGGCCGCGCCGCGCGTCGGCTTCGATAACATCGGCGTCGGTGATGGACGTCGACACGCCATCCACCGGCGCGCCGATCCCCGCGAGCCGCGAGGCCAGCACGATCTGCGAGCGGAACGGATGCAACTCCTCGGCATCGCCGTCGATGCCGAGATCGATCTGAAAATCGAGCGTGCCGAACACGATGCGCTGCACGCGCGGCGCGGCGCACAACACCGAGAGATTCGCGAAGCCTCGGGCGGTCTCGACGATCGGCAACACGCTCAACTCTGGATGCGCGTGCGCGAGCACCGCGTCGATCTGCTCGCGCGTCTCGGCCTTCGGCAGCACGATGCCCGCAACGCCGGGCCGGCTGGCGAGCGCGGCAACCTCGCCGCCGAACCACACGGTATCCGAACCGTTGACACGCGCCCACGCGGGTCGTGATGCACCGTCCGATACAGCGGCCAGCACGGCCGCAAGCGCCATGGATTTTTCATCGGGCTGCACGGCGTCTTCGAGATCGAGGATCACCGCGTCCGCGCCGGCCGCGTGCGCTTTCTCGAAGCGTTCGGGCCGGTTGCCCGGCACGAACAGATACGAACGGGGCAGTGCGGCGCTCATGCGAGCACCGTCGCGTGCGATGTCGCTTCGAACACCGAGCCGACCTGCGTCTGCTCCGCGATATGCCATGCGTTGCCGAGCAAACGCGCCGCTTCGCCTTCGGTGGCCGCTCCCGCGAATGCCGCCAGCCGATGCAGCTTGGTCGCGATTTCATCGCGCGACAACGTGTTGCCCGGATCGCCCTTCGGTTCGTCGACGCGCCCGTTCAGGATGCGGCCATCGGTGGTCGTCACCGTGACCTTGCCGATCCAGCGCGCGGGGTAGGCCGCATCGACCTCGGCATCGAAGGCCATCGTGACGTTGTCGCGGAACGCGGCGATCGAATCCGCGTCGAAGCCCTGTTCGAATTCGGTGACGCCCGCATAGCCGTGATGCGCCACGAGCCCAAGCACCGTGCCCATGTTGAACTTCGCCTGATGCACGGTGCGCGGCGTGACGACCGCGCCGAGCACGTCGATCGCGCCCTGATGCACGTGCGCAACCACCTTCGCTATATCCCGTGGTGCGAGACGGTGTTTCTGTACGACGGCGAGCAGTGCGTCCGCGGCGGGATGCGTATGACGGCACGCCGCGTGATACTTGAACGAGGTTTCCCCGGTCGCCCAGCGGCTGCCCAACCGGTCGACGAGGCGTGCCGGATCGGCGTCGCTCGACATGCCCGCCGCCATGCCCTTGGCGCCTTCGAGAATGTGCGTCGCGCCCTTGAAGCCGTCGGCGGCGAGTTGTGCAGCCATCAGTCCGTTGGCGGCGGCCATCGCCGTGTGCAGTTGCTTCGAGTCGGCGGCGTCGCGCAGAAACTCCCACAGCCCGCTCGCTTGCGTACCGGCCGAACCGAACGCGTCGAGCATCTGCGTCGGCGACAAACCGAGCAGCCGTCCGGCGGTGGCCGCCGCCGCGATCGTGCCGACCGTACCTGTCGTGTGAAATACCTTGTAGTGCGAGCGGCCCAGAAATTCGCCAATGCGGATACCGACTTCATAACCGGCGACCGCCGCCGCGACGAAATCACGCCCCGATGCATGCGTCGCTTGAGCCAACGCAAGTGCCACCGGAAACACCACCGTCGCCGGATGAAACACGGAGCCGTTGTGCACGTCGTCCTGTTCCGCGAAGTGCGATGCCGCGCCGTTGATCATCGCCGCGAAATACGGCGTGGCGCGGCTGCGGTCGATCAACACTTCGCACGGGCCGTGCTGCGTCGCGCCGGCTGCCTCGCGAGCGAAGCGTGCAATGGTTTCGACAGGTCGTGCGCCCTTACCGGCCAAGGCCGAGCCGAGCCAGTCGACGTACAGGTTGACGGTGCGCTCGACCACTGCGTGCGGAATGCTGTCGAAGTCGAGCTGCGCGGCGAAGGTGGCAAGCGTGAGACTGGGATGATCGTTCATGAGCGTGCGGGAGTCGGTTCGTTCGGGGTTCGTTCGGATTGCCGGCATGGCGTCGTCCACACGCCGGCGCGAAAAGACGCTTCAGATCGTGCCGGCCGCACGCAGCGCATCGATGCGCGCGCTGTCGTACCCGAGTTCGCGCAGGATTGCGTCGGTATGCTCGCCAAGTGCGGGCACCGGGTCCATGCGCGGTGCGAAGTCGGCAGGCAGACCCGGCGGCAACAGCGCGGGTACCGCGCCCGCCGCCGTGCCGACTTCCTGCCAACGCTCGCGCGCCTTCAATTGCGGATGCGCCCACACGTCGCCGAGCGTGTTCATCTGCGCGTTGGCGATGCCGGCCTGATCGAGCCGCTCGATCACCTGCGCGGCGCTCAGCTTCGCAAAGGCCGCGACGATCACCTCGCGCAACGCCTCGCGCGCGGACGTGCGTTTCGAGTTCGACGCGAAGCGCTCGTCGGTGGCGAGTTGCGGTTGTTCCAGTACGCGCTCGCAAAACAGCTTCCATTCGCGCTCGTTTTGCAGACCGAGCATCACAGTCTTGCCGTCGCCGGCGGGGAACGGTCCGTACGGATAGATCGTTGCGTGCGCCGCGCCCGACAGCGCGGGCGGCGACTGACCGTCGATCGCGTAGTAGAGCGGATAACCCATCCACTCGACCATGCTTTCCAGCATCGACACGTCGATGCGGCAACCCCGTCCCGTGCGGCCGCGCAACAGCAATGCGCTGAGGATGTTCGAATACGCGTACATGCCGGCGGCGATGTCCGCGATCGAACAGCCTGCCTTGGCGGGCGCGCCAGGTGAGCCGGTGATCGACAGAAAGCCGGATTCGCTCTGGATCAGCAGGTCGTACGCCTTCTTGTCGCGATAGGGACCATCGGCGCCATAACCGGAGATGTCGCAAACGATCAGCTTCGGGTACTTCGCGCTCAACGCGTCGTAGCCGAGACCTAGCCGCTCCGCCGCGCCCGGCGCGAGGTTCTGCACCAGCACGTCGGCACCGGCGACCAGCGCGCCGAGAATCTCCGCTGCTTCGGGCTGCTTCAGATCGAGCGCGAGACTCTCCTTCGAGCGATTGGTCCAGACGAAATGCGACGACAGTCCATGCACGCGCTCGTCGTAGCCGCGAGCGAAATCGCCGACGCCGGGGCGTTCGATCTTGATCACCCGTGCGCCGAGATCGGCGAGTTGACGCGTGCAGAACGGCGCAGCGATTGCATGTTCGAGCGTGACGACCTTGATACCGTCGAGTGGTCTCATGTCTATGTCTGCCTTCTGCCTCGATGTCAGAACGAACGCGGCAGCCCGAGAATATGCTCGGCCACGTACGAGAGAATCAGATTCGTCGAAATCGGCGCGACCTGGTACAGACGCGTTTCGCGGAACTTGCGCTCCACATCGTATTCACACGCGAAGCCGAAACCGCCGTGAAATTGCAGGCAGGCGTTGGCGGCTTCCCACGACGCGTCGGCCGCGAGCAACTTCGCCATGTTCGCCTGCGCGCCGCACGGCTGATGCGCATCGAAACGACGCGCCGCTTCGAAGCGCATCAGGCTCGCCGCTTCGACGTTGATGAACGAGCGCGCGATCGGGAATTGCACGCCCTGGTTCTGGCCGATCGGACGGCCGAACACGACGCGCTCTTTCGCGTACTCGGTAACCTTGTCGACGAACCAGTAACCGTCGCCGATACATTCCGCGGCGATCAGCGTGCGCTCCGCGTTCAAGCCGTCGAGTATGTATTTGAAGCCCTGCCCTTCCTCGCCGATCAGATTCTCCGCGGGGATTTCGAGGTTATCGAAAAACAGTTCGTTGGTCTCGTGATTGACCATGTTCAGGATCGGCTGCACGCTCAGGCCGTGACCGATCGCTTCGCGCAGATCGACGATAAAGATCGACATGCCTTCCGACTTCTTCTTCACATCGGACAGCGGCGTGGTACGCGCGAGCAGAATCATCAGGTCGGAGTGCTGCACGCGCGAGATCCACACCTTCTGCCCGTTGATCACGTAACGGTCGCCGCGCCGCTCGGCGGTGGTCTTGATTTTCGTGGTGTCGGTACCGGTGGTCGGCTCGGTCACGCCCATCGATTGCAAACGCAAGTCGCCGCATGCGATTTTCGGCAGATACTTGCGCTTCTGCTCTTCCGAGCCGTGACGCAGCAGCGTGCCCATGTTGTACATCTGGCCATGGCACGCGCCCGAGTTGCCGCCGGCGCGATTGATCTCTTCCATGATGACCGACGCTTCGGTGAGCCCCAGCCCCGAACCGCCGAAATCCTGGGGAATCAGCGCGGCCAGCCAGCCGGCCTTGGTGAGCGCGTCGACAAACTCTTCCGGATAACCGCGTGCCTCGTCGATCTTGCGGAAGTACTCGCCGGAAAACTGCTGGCACAGATCGCGCACTGCTTCGCGAATGTCCTGAAACGAATCGTGTTGCGTGGTTTGCATAGTCGAATCTCGTGGAGTTCAGGCGGTATTCAAGCCAACGTGGCCGTTGCACGCATCGTCAGATAGCCTTCGTGGTCTTTGGCCCATAGCTCGATCGTTTTGCCGTCGGCGGAGGGTTGGCCGCACACGGCGAAAGGCTGGCCGGCGAACGTGGGGCGCAGCGCCCTGAAGGCGAAGCTTTGCAGCGTGGCCTCCGGCTGTTCGCGGCGCACGAGATCGACCAGCAGCGTCGCGATCAACGGACCGTGAACGACGAGGCCCGGATAGCCTTCGATCTGCGTGACGTATGGGTAGTCGTAGTGAATGCGATGGCCATTGAAGGTCAGCGCCGAATAGCGGAACAGCAGCACCGCGTCGGTATCGATCGTGCGGCGCCACGTTTCGGCTTGCGGCGCGAGTTGCGGTTGCTGCGGCCGCGCGCCTTCCTGCGGCGCGTCGCGATAGACGATGTCGTGCTCTTCCTCGATCTTCAGCTCGCCGCCCGCTTCGATGGTGTGCTGCACCGTGACGAACACGAGGCGGCCCGAACGGCCGGTCTTGTCCTCGATATTGGCGATGGTCGAGGTGCGCGTGGCGCGCTCGCCCACCTTGAGCGGGGCATGAAACGTCAGCCGGCCGCCGGCCCACATGCGGCGCGGCAGGGGCACCGGCGGCAGGAAGCCGCCGCGCTTCGGATGACCGTCGGCGCCGACTTCGGACATCGGCGCGGCCGGCAGAAAGTACAGCCAGTGCCACAACGGCGGCACCGTGGCGCCGTTTTCTTCGCGATCGAGCGTGGCGGCCAGCGCCGTGAGCGGAAAGGCGGTGATGTCGTCGTCAGTCACCGCCTCCTTGTTGAGCCAGTCGTCGAGTTTCTCTGAGGCCGCGGACATGGGCGAAGTCTCCGGATACGCGTGGTTAGCTTGGTAGAGCCCTACTATGAACGACGCGCTGCGTTCCGCGAAGTTTGCATTTTCGAATCGGGCCTTTGGTTTTGCTTAAGGCGGGTTTTGCTCAAGGCGTGCGGCGAACGTGGCCGCCGGGCTCACCCGCCGGCCTGTGACGGTCAGCCTTCGCGCAGATGCGCCGACGCTTCGTCTTCGATGCGTTGCCAGATTTCGATCGCCATCGGCTTCTCGCCTTCTTCCATGATATGGCCGACGAGGCCGACCGCGCGCGCCATGACGTACCGCATCGGGCGAAGCCGAGTGCGTGAAGATCATCAGACGCGGTGTGCAGTGTTCGCGGATCGCCTCGATCTCGCGCTCGGACAGGCGCGCGTTGACGATCGCGGGCCACGCCCCCGGTTCCGACAGCGCGAACAACAGCGTGATCACCGTCGATGCGCTCGCGTCATCGACTACCGAGTCGTTTCAGCTGTGCTTCATTTAAGCCCAAGCCGCCTGGCCAGACGATTCAGATTCGCCCTATCGAGCCCGAGTTCACGCGCGACCGCCGCCCAATTCTGCTCGTTGCGTGCGAGCGCGTCGAGCACGATGGAACGCTCGAACTCCGTCACCGCGCTGCGAAAATCCTTCGCTCCGCTCTTCTGCGTCACATCTGTGGGTGCCGGGCCTTTTTCTCCGTGCGGCGTATCGGACAGCGCAAAGTCCGCAGCGCTCAGCGTGAGAATACGACGATGCTCACGATTGGCGGCCAGCGCCTTCAACGCACTGCGCCCGATCAGATGCTCGAGTTCCCGCACATTGCCCGGCCACGGATAGCGCAACAACGCGGCCTGCGCGTCCGCCGCCAGCCGCAGACTCAGTAAGCCAAGCCGCGAGCGATTCTCTTCGAGGAAAAAGCCTGCCAGCAGCAGCACGTCGCGGCCTCGCTCGCGCAAGGGCGGCACGCGCAACGGGTAGACACTCAGACGATGATAAAAGTCCGCCCGAAACCGCCCCGCCCGCACTTCTTCGGCGAGGTCGCGATTCGTCGCGGTGATCAACCGCACGTCGACTTTATGTTCGTGATCCGAACCAATTCTCTGTAGCTGGCCGTTCTGAAGTACACGCAAGAGTTTGGCCTGCACGGCGAGCGGCAGCTCGCCCACCTCGTCGAGAAAGATCGTGCCGCCGTCCGCGAGTTCGAATTTGCCACGCCGATCCGACGACGCGCCCGAGAACGCGCCGCGCACATGCCCGAACAGTTCACTCTCGACCAGCGTGTCCGGCAACGCCGCGCAGTTCAGACTCACCAGCGGCTTGTTCGCCCGCGGCGACAACGCGTGGATCGCATTCGCTACGAGTTCCTTGCCGACGCCGGTCTCGCCCGTGATCAGCACGGTCAGGTCGCTGGCGGCGACCACCTCGATTTCCTTGATCATGTGGTGATGAGCATCGCTGCTGCCGACCAACTCGCGCCGGCTCTGGCTGCTCGCCTGCCGGTAGGCTTCAGCGCGAAGGCGCGCCTCTTCTCCACTGCGGGCCAGCGTGTCGATCCGCTCCACGACGCTCACCGTCGCGGCGGCAAGGCCGAGAAACGCACGCAGCGAGGCCATGTCGATCGCGTCGAAGCGGGCCGGGTCCAGTGCATCGAGCGTAAGCAGGCCCCAAGGGCGACCGCGAATGAACAGCGGACAGCCGAGGCAGTCGTGCACTTCGAGCTTCCCGGGCACGCCTTGCACGAGGCCGTCGTAGGGGTCAGGCAAATCGGAATCGGCCGCGAAGCGCGTCGGCTCGGGCCGCGACAGCAAACGTTCGAAGCGCGGATGATCGCCGACCCGAAAGCGCCGTCCGAGCGTATCGCTGCTCAGGCCATCGATTGCCAGCGGCACGAGCGTGTCGCCTTCGAGACGCAATAGCGCGGCGGCATCGCCCGGAAACAGCGTGCGCAGACTGCTGAGCAAGCGGCGATAGCGTTCGCGATCGGACAGATCGCGCGATAGGTCGAGGATCAGCGGCGTCAGCGCGTCGAGCAGTGCCTCTGCAGTCAGATTGACTCCGTTAGGAGTCGTTTTGACCAGAGTCGAATCGACCATTTTCACTTCCAGATCTTTGATTTAACTGCATTTTATACCTGGCACGAATCATGGATAGTAAGTCCCCGTTTGCAGGTCAGTCGAATAACCCCTCATCCAAGGATTTCATATGCTTTCCGCCGAACACCGCGCCATTGTCAAAGCAACCGTTCCTCTGCTCGAAAGCGGAGGCGAGGCGCTCACCACGCACTTCTACAATCTGATGTTGCGCGAATATCCGCAAGTGCGCCCGATGTTCAATCAGGCGAATCAGGCAAGCGGCGCGCAACCGCGCGCGTTGGCCAATGGCGTGCTGATGTACGCACGTCATATCGATCAACTCGATCAGCTCGGTGGATTGGTCGCGCAGATCATCAACAAGCACGTCTCGTTGAATATCCTGCCGGAGCATTATCCGATCGTCGGGCAATGCCTGCTGCGGGCCATCCGCGAAGTGCTCGGCGCGGAAATCGCAACCGATGCGGTCATTGCAGCATGGGCCGCTGCCTACCAGCAACTCGCCGATCTGCTGAGCGGGCTCGAAGAACAGATCTATGCCGAACGGGAAGCGGCGCCCGGTGGATGGCGCGGCACGCGTCTGTTCCGGGTCGCGCGCAAAGTGCGTGAGAGCGATGAGATCACGTCGTTCTATTTGCGTCCCGACGATGGCGGCGAGTTGCTCGCATTTCATCCTGGGCAGTACATCGGCGTGCGGTTGGTCATCGATGGCGAAGAAGTGCGCCGCAATTATTCGCTCTCGGCCATGGCGAATGGACGGGAATACCGCATCAGCGTGAAGCGCGAACCAAACGGCAAGGTGTCGAACTATCTGCATACGCGCGTCAACGAGAACGACGCGGTAGAACTGTTCGCGCCGGCCGGCGATTTCAAGCTCGAACATACCGACAAGCCGTTGGTGCTGATCAGCGGCGGCGTGGGCATCACGCCTACGCTGGCGATGCTGCAAGCCGCGCTGGATACCGATCGTCCGGTGCACTTTATCCATTCGGCGCGGCATGGCGGGGTCCATGCGTTCCGTGATGCGATCGACGCATTGGCTGCGCGCTATGCGCAGTTGAAGCGCTTCTATTGCTATGAGCAACATCGTACGGGCGATGCCGACGCGCATGGTATCGGCTATCTCGACGAGGCACGTCTTGCCAAATGGTTGCCGGAAACGCGTGACGTCGACGTCTATTTCCTCGGACCGATCGCGTTCATGAAGGCAGTGAAGAAGCATCTCAAGGCACTTGGTGTGCCGGAGTCGCAAAGCCGTTATGAGTTTTTTGGGCCGGCTTCGGCGCTTGAATAAGGCTGCTTGTCGGCTGCGCTTGAATCGTTGGGAGGGGCGGTAGGGGAGTTGAGTTGGCCAGGAGCGTGTGCCTCCGTGTTCGGCTTCCATTGGCCGCTTTATTTTTGTCTGCCGCTTCTCACGATAGGGTTCATGCCAAGGTGTTGCGTGGCCGCTCGCACGCAACACGCGAGGCTTGCGCGGGCACCTGAGCGTCCCATACACGACGATGATGCACGTCGCGCTCGTACTTACACGAACAGGTCTGCACTCAGGACTCTACAGGTGCTCTTACGTGCTCTTCTGGCGGAGACGAGTTGATGGAAGAGCCGCGCGCACGCTCTCATGGTCGCGAGAACCCACCCCTTCCTATCGCTCCTTGCGCCGACGAAACGCCCACCACCCAGCCAGTCCTGTGAAGGCTGCGACCAGGAACACCATTACCCAGAAGCCGTGGCGATTATCCGCAAGCGGGATGCCCCCCACGTTCATTCCGAAGAAGCCCGCGACGATATTGATTGGCATCGCCAGAACGGTCACCAGCGTCAGCGTGAACAGCGTGCGGTTGTTCTGCTCTTCGAGCCGGGAGATGATTTCTTCCTGCAGCAGCCTGACCCGCTCGATCAGTCCGGCCACATCGGACAGAACAACGGAGAACTCCTCCGTCGATTCGCGCAGATCCTGCACGTCTTCTTGCTGAAGCCAGCGCGGCGGCCGTGCGAGCAAACGGAAGATCGCGCCAGGCTCCGGTGCGAGCATGCGTTGCAACCGTGTCAGCATACGACGCATCGCGCCGAGGTCGAGCCGGTTCTGTGTCGGCCGTTGCGAAAGGAAGCGGTCCTCGATCCGGTCGACGTCCGCGCTGGTTCGCCGGACAATCTGCACCAGCAAGTCAGCCTGGTCGCGCATCAGATGAACCAGCAATTCCGCAGGTGACCTGAATATTTCCCCTTCCCTGACCGACGCGCGCAAACGGTCAACCGAACGCAGCGGCTTGAGGCGCGCGGTAACGATGATTCGCTGATTCGCGTAGATCCATAACGTCGCGATCTCAGAAGGAATGAACTCGAGGTTGAACATGACGTCGTTGACGACCGCGCGTAGCGCGCCATCTGCATGTTCGATACGCGTCGAGTGTGAACCCTCCTGCAATGCCTCGAAGAATGCCTCCGGCAAGTCGAGTTGCGCTCTCATCCAGCGCTCGCTCGCGCTGTGCGCCAGATTGAAATGAAGCCAGAGAAACTCGCCGGTCTCTTTCACCTCGCCGCGCCCATCTTGCTCACGAAGCCATTCGAGGACCTGGTCCGCATCGATCGGCCGCCCAGCGCGGGTCGAAGAAAAAAGGAAGCCGCATACCATGCCGGACGAATCGGCACCGTAGGTTTGCAATAGCAGGTCAGATTTCATATGTCGTTCAGCGTTTGCTTCCCGTGCCGAATCGGCATCCGGTCATTTGGCGGCTGAAGATGAAACCTTGGCGGACACGCCGCGATTTCATCTTCGGTACGCGCAGACTGGATTGGAACGAATTGCCTGAGCATATCGCGACCAATCGAAAGAAGGTTAACCTGTTAATTCTTTGTTTGCTTATCAGGGCCTTACATTCAGGCTATTGAAGTTCAACGGTCACAAGAACGTCATATTGTGGCGTCAGGTTGCGATCCGTGGGAAGTTCGCTTGATGGCCCGACTAGCGGGCCGAGCAAGAATGGATAGCTGATCATCCGCTGGGTTCGCGCTGATGCATGCGTTGTAAGCCAAGTTGAAGCAAGGCGCCGGAGCGGCTGAAGTTCTCTGACTACGGGTTCAGGACGGCGCACATGCCGCGAATGGCCAGCGTTCAGTTCGCGGCCGGGATGAGACGGGTGGCCGCGAGGTGGCTGATGCGGCATGCGTTGCGGAGCGGGATCCGGTGGCCTGCTACGGCACTACATCTGCGCCCTTGACCCGGGACCCGTGCCGCGCTCACTCCGGCGCCGTAAACGCAGAAACCCCACCTTTTGGGGGTGGGGTTTCTGTTGCTGCTGGGGAGCCTGACGATTACCTACTTTCACACGGGCAATCCGCACTATCATCGGCGTGGAGTCGTTTCACGGTCCTGTTCGGGATGGGAAGGGGTGGGACCGACTCGCTATGGTCATCAGGCATGACTTGTTGTCGTGTCGCCCTGGGGGCGGCACAACCAATCGGGAAGAAGTAGTGTCTGGTGATGCTCACCAGAGGAGGCGGACTGTGTTGTTCGAGGCACAACACTGATCTCAACCTGCGTGTCTGTTGCCCCCTTCGGGGGTGGGATGTCCATAAGTGCTGAAGCACTCACGGTCATCGCAAAACACACCTGTTATAGGATCAAGCCTTACGGGCAATTAGTATCAGTTAGCTTAACGCATTACTGCGCTTATACACCTGACCTATCAACGTCCTGGTCTTGAACGACCCTTCAAGGGGCTCGAAGCCCCGGGGATATCTCATCTTAAGGCGAGTTTCCCGCTTAGATGCTTTCAGCGGTTATCTCTTCCGAACATAGCTACCCGGCGATGCCACTGGCGTGACAACCGGTACACCAGAGGTTCGTCCACTCCGGTCCTCTCGTACTAGGAGCAGCCCCCTTCAAATATCCAGCGCCCACGGCAGATAGGGACCAAACTGTCTCACGACGTTTTAAACCCAGCTCACGTACCTCTTTAAATGGCGAACAGCCATACCCTTGGGACCGGCTACAGCCCCAGGATGAGATGAGCCGACATCGAGGTGCCAAACACCGCCGTCGATATGAACTCTTGGGCGGTATCAGCCTGTTATCCCCAGAGTACCTTTTATCCGTTGAGCGATGGCCCTTCCATACAGAACCACCGGATCACTATGACCTGCTTTCGCACCTGCTCGACTTGTCGGTCTCGCAGTTAAGCACGCTTATGCCATTGCACTATCAGCACGATTTCCGACCGTACCTAGCGTACCTTCGTACTCCTCCGTTACACTTTGGGAGGAGACCGCCCCAGTCAAACTGCCTACCATGCACTGTCCCCGACCCGGATCACGGGCCAAGGTTAGAACCTCAAACAGACCAGGGTGGTATTTCAAGGTCGGCTCCACGCAGACTGGCGTCCACGCTTCACAGCCTCCCACCTATCCTACACAGACCGGTTCAAAGTCCAATGCAAAGCTACAGTAAAGGTTCATGGGGTCTTTCCGTCTAGCCGCGGGGAGATTGCATCATCACAAACACTTCAACTTCGCTGAGTCTCGGGAGGAGACAGTGTGGCCATCGTTACGCCATTCGTGCAGGTCGGAACTTACCCGACAAGGAATTTCGCTACCTTAGGACCGTTATAGTTACGGCCGCCGTTTACCGGGACTTCAATCAGGAGCTTGCACCCCATCATTTAATCTTCCGGCACCGGGCAGGCGTCACACCCTATACGTCCACTTTCGTGTTTGCAGAGTGCTGTGTTTTTATTAAACAGTCGCAGCCACCAGTTTATTGCAACCCCTTCACCCTTCTGGCGCAGGCCAGTCAGGCTACCGGGGCGTACCTTATCCCGAAGTTACGGTACCAATTTGCCGAGTTCCTTCTCCCGAGTTCTCTCAAGCGCCTTAGAATACTCATCTCGCCCACCTGTGTCGGTTTGCGGTACGGTCCTGTTAAACTGAAGCTTAGAGGCTTTTCTTGGAACCACTTCCAGTTGCTTCTTCACCGAAGTGAATGGCCTCGCACCCTTGAATTACGCGCCCGGATTTGCCAAAGCGCCTTCTCCAATGCAAGGACCGGGACTTCCAACACCCGGACAACCTTCCGCGATCCGTCCCCCCATCGCATTTAACAATGGTGCAGGAATATTAACCTGCTTCCCATCAGCTACGCATTTCTGCCTCGCCTTAGGGGCCGACTCACCCTACGCCGATGAACGTTGCGTAGGAAACCTTGGGCTTACGGCGAGGGGGCCTTTCACCCCCTTTATCGCTACTCATGTCAGCATTCGCACTTCCGATACCTCCAGCACACTTTCCAGTGCACCTTCGCAGGCTTACGGAACGCTCTCCTACCATGCACATAAATGTGCATCCGCAGCTTCGGTATATTGCTTAGCCCCGTTACATCTTCCGCGCAGGACGACTCGATCAGTGAGCTATTACGCTTTCTTTAAAGGATGGCTGCTTCTAAGCCAACCTCCTGACTGTTTTAGCCTTCCCACTTCGTTTCCCACTTAGCAATATTTGGGGACCTTAGCTGGCGGTCTGGGTTGTTTCCCTCTTGACACCGGACGTTAGCACCCGATGTCTGTCTCCCGTGATTGCACTCTTCGGTATTCGGAGTTTGCTATGGCGTAGTAATCCGCAATGGACCCCACAACCATGACAGTGCTCTACCCCCGAAGGTGATACACGAGGCACTACCTAAATAGTTTTCGGAGAGAACCAGCTATTTCCAGGTTTGTTTAGCCTTTCACCCCTATCCACAGCTCATCCCCTAACTTTTCAACGTTAGTGGGTTCGGACCTCCAGTACGTGTTACCGCACCTTCATCCTGGCCATGGATAGATCACCTGGTTTCGGGTCTACACCCAGCGACTGAACGCCCTGTTCGGACTCGCTTTCGCTACGCCTGCCCTAATCGGTTAAGCTTGCCACTGAATGTAAGTCGCTGACCCATTATACAAAAGGTACGCCGTCACCCCCTTGCGAAGGCTCCGACTGTTTGTATGCATGCGGTTTCAGGATCTGTTTCACTCCCCTCCCGGGGTTCTTTTCGCCTT
Organism: Paraburkholderia sp. RAU2J; assembly: GCF_003634845.1. Lineage (NCBI taxonomy): Bacteria > Pseudomonadati > Pseudomonadota > Betaproteobacteria > Burkholderiales > Burkholderiaceae > Paraburkholderia > Paraburkholderia sp. RAU2J. The sequence continues at coordinate 575,267 of NZ_RBXG01000002.1, read as the reverse complement.
TCCCTCACGGTACTGGTTCACTATCGGTCGATCACGAGTATTTAGCCTTGGAGGATGGTCCCCCCATCTTCAGACAGGATTTCACGTGTCCCGCCCTACTTCTCGTACACCCAGTTCTTCCTCGCTGTTTTCGCTTACGGGGCTATCACCCGCTATGGCAGCACTTTCCAGAGCCTTCAGCTAACAGTGAAGATAAAGAGTACAGGCTGGTCCCATTTCGCTCGCCACTACTCTGGGAATCTCGGTTGATTTCTTTTCCTGCGGTTACTTAGATGTTTCAGTTCACCGCGTTCGCTTCGCATGACCTATGGATTCAGTCATGGATACTCCATTCGGAGTGGGTTTCCCCATTCGGACATCTTCGGATCAAAGCTCGTTTGCCAGCTCCCCGAAGCTTTTCGCAGGCTACCGCGTCCTTCATCGCCTGTGATCGCCAAGGCATCCACCACATGCACTTGTTCGCTTGACCCTATAACGGGTGTGTCTTGCGGCCCGCGTTAGCGCTTTAGCGCTTACGCGGGGCTCATCCCCGAAGGGGACAAGGTTCCCGAAGGACTCTCCAGTTCACATTCCGCTACAGGTTGAGTATTCGTGTTGCGCCGTATTCCAAAGCAATCTTTCGATCACTTAAAAATACATTGATACAATCACAACCCTGATTCACCTACTCACCTCCCCATCTCCAGGCAGGCTTTCGTGAATCTCTTTACTACTTCTTCCTGATTGTTAAAGAACGACAGCCGATCGCGCAATCCCTGATTGCGTATCGCTCTGACTGGCTCAATCGCCAATGCTTGTTTCACTACACCGCCAACTCCCGTTAGCGCATGCAGACAAACCAGCATTGAGGATTGGTGGAGGATGACGGGATCGAACCGACGACCCCCTGCTTGCAAAGCAGGTGCTCTCCCAGCTGAGCTAATCCCCCAGTCATGCAGATACCCCAGAGGTTTTTAGCCGGTCAGCTCACCAGACAAGACTTTGGTGGGTCTGGATGGATTCGAACCATCGACCCCCGCCTTATCAAGACGGTGCTCTAACCGGCTGAGCTACAGACCCCTGAGTCTGTCTTTTTCACAGCCGATAAGCGTGAGCGCTCAACACTTCTGACGCGCTTAGCTCGAGAAAGGAGGTGATCCAGCCGCACCTTCCGATACGGCTACCTTGTTACGACTTCACCCCAGTCATGAATCCCACCGTGGTAAGCGCCCTCCTTGCGGTTAGGCTACCTACTTCTGGTGAAACCCACTCCCATGGTGTGACGGGCGGTGTGTACAAGACCCGGGAACGTATTCACCGCGGCATGCTGATCCGCGATTACTAGCGATTCCAGCTTCACGCACCCGAGTTGCAGAGTGCGATCCGGACTACGATCGGTTTTCTGGGATTGGCTCCACCTCGCGGCTTGGCAACCCTCTGTTCCGACCATTGTATGACGTGTGAAGCCCTACCCATAAGGGCCATGAGGACTTGACGTCATCCCCACCTTCCTCCGGTTTGTCACCGGCAGTCTCCCTGGAGTGCTCTTGCGTAGCAACTAGGGACAAGGGTTGCGCTCGTTGCGGGACTTAACCCAACATCTCACGACACGAGCTGACGACAGCCATGCAGCACCTGTGTTATGGCTCCCTTTCGGGCACCCCGGCCTCTCGGCCAGGTTCCATACATGTCAAGGGTAGGTAAGGTTTTTCGCGTTGCATCGAATTAATCCACATCATCCACCGCTTGTGCGGGTCCCCGTCAATTCCTTTGAGTTTTAATCTTGCGACCGTACTCCCCAGGCGGTCAACTTCACGCGTTAGCTACGTTACCAAGTCAATGAAGACCCGACAACTAGTTGACATCGTTTAGGGCGTGGACTACCAGGGTATCTAATCCTGTTTGCTCCCCACGCTTTCGTGCATGAGCGTCAGTATTGGCCCAGGGGGCTGCCTTCGCCATCGGTATTCCTCCACATCTCTACGCATTTCACTGCTACACGTGGAATTCTACCCCCCTCTGCCATACTCTAGCCCGCCAGTCACAAATGCAGTTCCCAGGTTAAGCCCGGGGATTTCACATCTGTCTTAGCGAACCGCCTGCGCACGCTTTACGCCCAGTAATTCCGATTAACGCTTGCACCCTACGTATTACCGCGGCTGCTGGCACGTAGTTAGCCGGTGCTTATTCTTCCGGTACCGTCATCCCCCCAGGGTATTCGCCCAAAGGATTTCTTTCCGGACAAAAGTGCTTTACAACCCGAAGGCCTTCTTCACACACGCGGCATTGCTGGATCAGGCTTGCGCCCATTGTCCAAAATTCCCCACTGCTGCCTCCCGTAGGAGTCTGGGCCGTGTCTCAGTCCCAGTGTGGCTGGTCGTCCTCTCAGACCAGCTACAGATCGTCGCCTTGGTAGGCCTTTACCCCACCAACTAGCTAATCTGCCATCGGCCGCCCCTTGAGCGCGAGGTCCCGAAAGATCCCCCGCTTTCCTCCGCAGAGCGTATGCGGTATTAATCCGGCTTTCGCCGGGCTATCCCCCACTCCAGGACACGTTCCGATGTATTACTCACCCGTTCGCCACTCGCCACCAGACCGAAGTCCGTGCTGCCGTCCGACTTGCATGTGTAAGGCATGCCGCCAGCGTTCAATCTGAGCCAGGATCAAACTCTTCAGTTCAAACCTGTTACTGTTTTTCGGTCTCTTTCGAAACCGGTCGCTCACTCAACGTACTGACGAAGCGTCCGACCATCTCCCGATGGCCAAACCTTCCTTTCATTACTGTGTGAGACTTGATACTTCCGCTTTTACGGCAGACTCCGCAGAATCCACCGTCGCGTCCCGCATCAAGCGCCCACACTTATCGGCTGTTAATTTTTAAAGATCATTCGCTCAGAAGCTCTGCTTTCTTCGCGTCCGTCATCTAACGGGAGGCGAATTATGCGATGCGGCCCGCACCCCGTCAACCCCTTCGATGCAATTATTTTCGAAAAGTTGAGAAGCGCAGAAAAGAAGGACTTTGAAGATGGCGACAAGTTAGTTAGTCGTCCGATTTAATATGACGCATCGAGCAAAGCCAGCGAGCGACTAATAGAGAGTGCGGATACTAGATGGGATGGAGCGGGAGCGGACGTGTCCGTCGCACGGTCGGATATTCCTCCTACCAGACAGGGAGTCGCGCAGAGTCCGATGAACTCGCTTTGCGGCCACGCATCTATACAGGAGACCAGAGCCGTCCCGCGAAACTTGTCCACAGAAAAAGTGCGCAAGCCTGTGGATAACCTTCCCACAACCGCGCCAAGTCCTTGATGTAAAGCCTTTCTCGCGCGTTGCGCGCCGGGCGCGGCCATCTTCGTGGTCACGCCCGTCTCGGCCAAGGTCAAGCCGACCTGGTTACCGCGCCCCCATTCACGCGCATAAAAGCGCCGCGCTCGACCAGCGCGCCGAACAGCAGTCCGATCGTCGTCCACATGATCACCTGCATGCCAATCGCCGCGACGCGGAACTTCCACAGCAGCACGGCAGGGAAAGCCGCCGGCACTTCGTTGATGACCGGCATCGACAGTTGCACCGCTGCGATGATCGCAACGAACACCAGTCCCGCGACAATCGAGCCGTTCCATGCGCCGAGCTTCATCACCGCGCGCCGCCGGACTTTCAGCGAGAACACCATCGCCGTCAGCGAGATTGCGATCATCAGGAAGAACAGCCCCGTGCGCATGCCGATCGTCTCGGGGTCGCCGACTGACGGCGGATTCGCCGGGTACTTGATGTTCGGCACGATCACCAGTGCAATGAACGCGCCCAGCGCGAGCCATGCAGATAACGCGCGCGCGCTCATCGCGCCCACTCGTCCATACGCGTAGGCGAACACCAGCGAGAACAGGCCGCCGAACGCCGCCCCATACGTCACCACGCCCGTCAGCAAGCCCAGGCCCGCTTGCGTGTCGCGGCTCACGAGTTCGGGTTCAGGCGCATCGCCATGCGCAGCCTCGGCCTTTTCTTCGAACGAAATCGCCTGATCGACCTGCGGCTCGCCGACCATTCCGGCGAAGCCGAACGTGAGCAGTCCCGCGGCGATGCCTGCGAGCATCCCGCGCACCAACAATTTACCAACCATGTCCGACTCCGTTAGTGGCAAGGAAAGCCAAGCAGATGGCGGCCGTCGTGCACGAATTCATGCACGTACATGCCGGGCACCAGCGACGTGGCGCCCTGTTCCGCACCGACGAAGTAAAGCGCGAGCAATAGCAACAAGCCGCCGAACACGACCCACGGCAGCAACTCGCGCAGCGGAATCGGCGTGGGTTGGGCGACGGGTTGGGAAGCGGAATCGAAAACAGCTTCGGTCATGAGGACATCTCCTGGGGTAGCGCGCCCCGAAAGTCGATTGCAGAGGGATGGTGCGAAGCTCAGGTCTGGCTTTCGGCTAGTGGTGCCGATTACAGTGGCGCGACCGCGCCGGGCTCTCACCGGCTTCCGTGCTTCGCAGCCCCGTTATTCTACGCGCTAAACTTCGGCCTTCGTGAACGTCGGAGGCCGCACGATGCGGGCCGGCGTTGCGTGTCGGCACGGCATCGAGGGAAACGAACGGAATGGACATGCGACTGTTACTGCTGAGCCCCGCATCGACCGCCGCGCAACGCGCAGGCCGCTTTCCCGCCGACGATCCGCTGGACGCGCGCGGCCTCGCCGAAGTCAAAGCCCATGCGGCACGTTTGCGTGCTGCGCTTTCCGGCGACGCGGCCACCTTTGTCAGCCCGGCCACTTGTGCACGCGAGACGGCGTCGGCGCTGGGCCTCGCCGCGACCGTCGACGCCGCGCTGGCGGATATCAACTATGGCAACTGGCAGGGAAGGCGCCTTGCCGATCTCGCCATCGAAGCGCCGCAAGAGCTGGCCGCATGGACGCTTGACCCCTACGCCGCGCCACCCGGCGGCGAATCGTTCAGTCAGCTAGTCACGCGAATGGGACAGTGGCTCGACGCGCTCGGCACGCCGGATGAAACTGGCGGCGGAACAACCAATGGAAAGACGAGCGCCGCATCGACCCGCGCACACACGGTCGTCGCCGTGACACACGCGCCGCTGCTGCGGGCCGCGATCGTATATGCGATTGGGGCATCGCCCACGGTGTTTCCGCGCATCGAGATTACGCCGCTCTCGATGGTCGAGTTGCGGTATTCGCAGCGTGGCTGGACATGGCGGCCGGCCTCGCTCTAGCCGCATCCAGTCGTAACCGCCAGCCGTCCGAGCGCCGCTCCCTCACTGTCCCGACACAACCAGACGCAAACTGTTCGCCCCCGCCGGCGTCAGCGTGATATCGGTCCGCCTGCCCTTCGCGCCCAGATAAAAGTGCTGGCGCCCCGGCGAATTCTGATCATGCGTCGCGTCCGGCAAACAGGATGCGATATCCGCCGCCACGGCTTGCAGCGCGTCCAGCTTCGAGGCGGCATCGCCATGCGGCGTCCACGTGCATTGGAAACTGCGATGACTCGCGGAACATTGCGCGTCGTCGCCATAGGGTTGCGCAACGCCTTTGCCGTCTTCCGGCGTCAACGACGCAAGACCGTCGGGCGCGGCCGACACGATCCGTTTGAGCGTGGCGCACGGGCTGGGCGTATCGTCGGCATAGGCGGCACCCGGCAATAACGCGCCGAGCGATGCAGCGGCATAGACAGCGGCAAGCAATCGGAAGTGGTTCATATCGGCGGCAGTCTGTTGAAAAGAGGCCTGGCGGACGGCATTGACGCATTCCCAGCCTGAGTTCAACGCGGCAGCACGCTCCGTGCCCATTGGCGGGTCACGCGTCATGCGCGCCGCCCGCGTATATCCCTCCCGCGTACATCCCTCCCGCGCAGCAACCCGCTCTCCGCACCAATGGCACACAACTTGCGTGCCCGCCGTACCGGCCCAGAGAATTCCGCCACCCAAACCGACGCACACCGCTACGCCATGTCAAACAAAATTGCCGCCGACACCCCGGCCCGCCTTTCCAGCGGTATCGAAGGAATCGACAACATTCTGGGGGGAGGTCTCACACCCAACCGTATGTATCTCGTGGAAGGCGAACCGGGTACAGGTAAAACCACCTTGGCCTTGCAATTCCTACTCAAGGGCGCCGAGGAAGGCCAGACCGGCCTGTACATCACGCTCTCCGAAACCCGCGCCGAGCTGGTCTCGGTCGGCGAAAGCCACGGCTGGGACGTCAGCCGCTTCTCGATCCTCGAGTTGCTCTCCGACGAAGGCCTCGACCCGCAATACGAGCAGACCGTGCTGCACCCAGCGGAAGTCGAGCTAGGCGAAACCGTGCGCAACGTGATCGAGCAGGTCGAAGAACTCAAACCCGCGCGCATCGTGCTCGACAGTCTCTCCGAACTGCGTCTGCTTTCGCAAAACCCGCTGCGCTACCGCCGGCAGATTCTCGCGCTCAAACGTTATTTCGCGACCCGTGAATGCACGGTGCTGCTGCTCGACGACAATTCGTCGGATGCCGGCAACGTGCAACTGCACAGCATTGCGCACGGCGTGATCACGCTCGACAACCTCGCGCACGACTACGGCGGCAACCGGCGCCGCGCGCGCGTCGCGAAGATGCGCGGCATCAAGTTCCGCGAGGGCTTTCACGACTTCACGCTCGACACGGGCGGGATCCACGTCTATCCGCGCCTCGTCGCGGCCGAGCATCACGCCGAGTTCGACCCCGAACCGGTCAGCACCGGCACGGCCGGTCTCGATGCGCTGCTCGGCGGCGGGCTGATTCCCGGCACCAATGCGCTGATGATCGGCCCGTCGGGAGTCGGCAAGACCACCACCGTGGTGTCGTGCCTGATCGCCGCGCTCGAGCGCGGCGAGCGCTGCGTCTACTACGTGTTCGACGAAACGTTGACCACGCTGACGATCCGCTGCGCGACGCTCGGCATGCAGCTCTCGCCGCACGTCAAGAGCGGCCTGCTGACGCTGCGCCAGATAGATCCGGCGGAAATCTCGCCGGGCGAATTCGCGAGCGACGTGCGCAACGCGGTCGAACAAAGGGGCGTGCGCTATGTCGCGATCGACAGCCTGAACGCGTATCTCCAGGCGATGCCCGGCGAGCGCTACCTGCTATTGCAAATGCACGAACTGCTCGGCTACCTGAACCAGCAAGGCATTATCACGATGCTGGTGTTGGGGCAGCACGGCATCATCGGCGAAGTGCAGAACGATGTCGACATCAGCTATCTCAGCGACGTCGTCGTGCTGTTCCGCTACTTCGAACACCACGGCGAAGTGCTGACGGCCGTGACCGCCGTGAAGAGCCGCGCGAACGCGCACGAACGCTCGATCCGCCAGTTCCGGCTCGGCAGGGATGGCGTGGAAGTGGGCGAAGCGCTGCGCGACTTCGAGGGCGTGCTCTCGGGCTTGCCGTCCTATCGCGGCAGCACCGCTCTCCTCGGCGCGCCGGATCGCGTCATCGACACGTCGGGGCGGTAAGGTCATGGAGCAACGCGTCCTCATCCTGGCGCCGTTCGGCCGCGACGCCGAGGTGATCGCCGAAGTCCTGCACAAGGACGAGCGCGTGTGCGTGCGATGCCGCGACGCCAACGCGCTCACCACCGCGCTCGACGCCGGCGCGGGCGCCGCGCTGATCGCCGAGGAAGCGCTCGCCGGTGGCCATGCGTCGCGCCTGTTCGCATGGCTCGAAAGACAGCCGACGTGGTCCGACTTCCCGTTCATCCTGCTCGCCGCGTCGCGCGTCGGGCATCGCTCCGCGCGCGGGCTGGAAGTGCTCGAACGGCTCGGCAACGTGGTCGTGCTCGAACGTCCGTTGAATTCGGAAACGCTGCGGCGGGCAGTGGCCTCGTCACTGCGGGCGCGCGCGCGGCAGTATGAATCGCGCCGCCATCTGGCCGAACGGATCGAAGCGCAAGCGGCGCTAGTGCAGCTGAACGATTCGCTGGAAAGCCGCATCGCCGAACGCACGCATGAGCTCGCGTCCGCCAATAACCGGCTGATGATGGAGATTCACGAGCGCGCCAAAGTGCAGGCGGTGCTGGTGCAATCGCAGAAGATGGAAGCGCTCGGGCAGTTGACCGGCGGCATCGCGCATGACTTCAACAATCTGCTGAACGTGATCATGGTCAACGCGGAACTGATTGCGCGGGTCAGTGCCGACGAGCGCATTCGCGGCATGGCCGCCACCGTCAAACGCGCGACCGAACGCGGCGCGAAACTGACGGGCCAGTTGCTGACCTTCTCCCGCAACAGCAACCTCGATCTGAAAGCGGTGGACGTGGTCGCATTGCTGCATGGCATGCGCGACATCATCACGGTATCGCTCGGGTCGAGCATCCGCTACACCAACGAGTTCGACAGCGGCGAGATGTGGACCCAGGCCGATGCCAATCAGCTCGAACTGGCGATCCTCAATCTCGCGATCAACGCGCGCGACGCGATGCCGGCCGGCGGCCAGCTCAAGATCCGCGTGCGCGAGCGCGCGGCACCCGACCCGACGCTCGACGACGGCCGTTACGTGGTGGTCGAAGTCGTCGATACCGGCTCGGGCGTGCCACCCGACGTGGTATCGCGCGTATTCGATCCGTTCTTCACCACCAAGCCGATCGGCAAGGGCACGGGACTCGGCCTGAGTCAGGTCTATGGCATCGCGCGGCAGGCGGGCGGCACCGCGCGGCTCTTCAGCGAGGAAGGCGCGGGCACCACGGTGGAGCTCTGGCTGCCGCTGCGCGAACGCGAAGCCCCGCAGACCGAAGCGGCGTCCGATGCCGAAGCGAATGCCGTCGGCGAGAAGCGCGTGCTGGTGGTCGAAGACGACAGCGAGGTGCGCGCCATGCTGGTCGAGTCGCTGAGAATGCTCGGCTATACGGTGACCGAAGCCGCGGACGGCCAGGCCGGCCTGAACCGCCTGCAGGACGACAAGCCCGACCTGCTGATGGTCGACTTCGCGATGCCTGGCATGAACGGTATCGACGTCATCGCCGCCGCGCGCGCGATGCGCGAGGACTTGCCGGTGATTCTCGCGACCGGTTATGCCGACGTGGATATTTCGGGTCTGGCGGTGAAGCGCTGCACGATTCTGCGCAAACCGTTTCAACTCGACGATCTCGCGCGGACCGTACGGCTCGGGCTCGCGGCTTGAGCGAGAGGCTTGAGCACGGCGTGATAGCCGGGGCGCGGCACCCCATGCCGCAAGGTGCGTGCTGACGGCTTCCCGACTCGCATACCTTTGCAACCGGCGCCGTCGGCATGCGTTCATGCTCCGCGCATGGACCGCCCTTACCGTCGCCGCGGTTCGCCCTCCCGCGGCGCACGATCGATCGTGCGAACGCCATGACCATCTGACTGAACAACTCGCCAAGCCAATAACAACGGCGCACGTCTCTTCTATATTCAGTTAGCGTCGTCATACTCCTCCCGCAAACTTCCCCCGCGCGAAAAATTTCCAATTCAATAGGTTGCTAACGAATGTTTTGGAAAATACAATACCGCGCATGCCAAATCTCGACATCCTGCGCCGCACCGTCAGCAGCACCTTGGTTGTCGCTGCCAGAAAGTGGCGGCGCACGAGCCACGGCGTGCTGGCGGCGTTCAACGTGTCCGAGGCGTGCGCCACACCGCTCCTGACCGCCAGCCGGCTCGGCGCGGCGGTGCGCCAGGTGACGCTCGCCGATCACGTCGGCATCGAGGGGCCTTCGCTCGTGCGGCTGCTCGATCAACTGTGCGCAGCGGGCCTGATGCGCCGGGAAGAAGACCCCGAAGACCGCCGCGCGAAAACTGTGGCGCTCACGGATGAAGGCCGCGCTGTCACCGCGAAAATGGAAGAAGAACTGGTCACGTTGCGGGCGCAGGCGCTCAAGGGCGTGTCGCGCAGCGATCTCGAAGCGGCCTTGCGCGTGCTCGATGCCTTCACCAACGACGCGGCCGAACGGGTCGAGCAGAGCGGCAGCGAGCGCGCCCGGCTTGGCCAACCGACGCAACAGGCGCGACGCACGCAAGCTGCGCAAGCCTCGCAACAAGCTCAACGCGCGCAGCAAAAGCAACGCACGCAACAACCCCAGCAAACGCCGGCCAAGCTCCCGCCAGCAGCCCGCAAGACTCGCAAGACCCGCAAGGCCGCCAAAGCGCCCAAGTCCAACAAAGGCAAAGCAGACGCAGCGGCGCCGCATCACGCCGGTGATCCGGCATAACGGCACATGGCCTATCCCACCCTGCGTGACTGGCTGTTCTCGGTCAAGACCTTTGCCGCGGCCATGCTTGCGCTCTACATCGGCCTCGCGTTCGAACTGCCGCGGCCGTACTGGGCGATGGCCACGGTCTATATCGTGTCGAATCCGTTCGTCGGCGCAACGCGTTCGAAGGCGCTGTATCGCGCGCTCGGCACCGCGCTCGGCGCCGCGGCCGCCGTGCTGCTGGTGCCGCCCTTCGTCGAATCGCCGTATCTGTTCAGCGTGGTCGTCGCGCTGTGGACCGGCACGCTGCTCTACCTCGCGGTATCCGACCGCACCGCGCGCAGTTACGTGTTCATGCTGGCCGCCTATACGATGCCGATCATCGCGCTGCCCTCGGTGATGAACCCGGCCGGCGTGTTCGACCTCGCGATCAGCCGTACCGAGGAGATCACGGTCGGCATCGTCTGCGCGAGCATCGTCGGCAGTTCGCTGTTTCCAAGCCGCCTCGCGCCGACCATCATCGAGCGCACCGACGCGTGGTTTCGCGACGCCGCGTTCTATGCGACCGAAACGCTGTCGGGGCGCATCGCCGGTTCGGCGATCTCGGGCGCGCGTCAGCGGCTCGCCAGCACCATCAACGGTCTGGAATTGCTGCTGAGCCAGCTCGCTTACGATCACACGCGGCCGGACGTGCTGGCGCGCGCCCACGAACTGCGCGGACGCATGCAACTGCTGCTGCCGATCATGTCGTCACTCGCCGATCCGCTGATCGCGCTCTACAACAGCGGCCGCCAGAGCTGGCCCGAAGGGCTCGAAGCGCTGCTCGCCGATGTGATCAAGTGGTTCAACGAACCGCTGCCCGCCGTCAGCGAGGGCGATCATCCCGACGCCAGCGCCGACGCGCTGCGCGAGCGCATCGCGGCCATGCGCCCGCCCGCTGCCGCGCTCGCGAGCTGGGACGGCGCGCTGTTGTCGAACGCACTGTGGCGCATGAAGCAGGTGATCGACGTGTGGCAGGACTGCCGTTCGCTGCGCATCATCATCACGCGCGAAGAAGGCTCGTGGCGGCCGCACTTCCGCCACTGGCGCCTGGGCGGCACCCAGCGCTTCTACGACCGCGGCATCATGCTGTTCGCCACCGTGTCGGCGGGACTCGCCGTGGTGCTCGCGTGCAGCCTGTGGATCAGCTCGGGCTGGAACGACGGCGCCAGCGCGGTGACGCTCGCGGCGGTGGCCTGCTGCTTCTTCGCGGCCCTCGACGAACCCGCACCGATGGTGTTCCGCTTCTTCCTCGCCACCGGCATCAGCGTGGTGGTGGCGGGCATCTATCTGTTCGCGGTGCTGCCGCACGTGCACGACTTTCCGATGCTGGTGATCCTGTTCGCCGCGCCGTTCATCCTGGTGGGCACGCTGATCCCGCGTCCACAGTTCAACATGGCGACCGTGCTGGTCGCGGTGAACACGGCTACGTTCATCAGCATTCAGGACGCGTACGACGCGAACTTCCTCACGTTCATGAACGCCAATCTCGCGGGCCTTGCCGGCCTGCTGTACGCGTACCTGTGGACCCGCGTGACGCGCCCGTTCGGCGCCGAACTCGCCGCGTCGCGGCTCTTGCGTTCGAGCTGGGCCGACGTCGCGCTCACGGCTTCGACGCTGCCGATCGAAGACCCGCGCAATCTCGCCGCGCGCATGCTCGACCGCCTGATGCAACTGATCCCGCGTCTGGCCGCCACCGACGATTACCGCCACCCGTCGATCGAAAGCTTCCGCGATCTGCGCATCGGTTTCAACGCGCTCGACCTGCGCCGCCTGACCCACAAACTCGGCGGCGATGCACCGGCGGCGATCGCCCACGTTCTCGACGGAGTGCGTACTTACTACGAGACCTGCGTCGACCACCGCAAGCGCGAGCCGGTACCCGAGAGCCTGATGCGGTCGATCGATGCCGCGGTCGCGCGAGTGATCTCACAGGGGCTCGCCAACGCGGCGGCGCCCACCGCCACGTCGCCAACCTCGGCCCGCCAGTTGCGCGACGCGCTGCACGCGCTGATCGGCTTGCGTCTTTCGCTGTTTCCGGCGACGCTGACGTCACCGACGCCGCCCGAACCGGAGACCGCAGCCTGATGCGCCCGTCCTGCCATCTGTTCCACCTTCCTGACTCCCCGCGATGATCGGTGAAATCGATATCTTCGGCGTGTTCGTGCCGGCCGTGCTCGTGCTGATGTTCGTCGCCTATCTGATCAACGTGGTGATCCGCACGGTGCTCGGACGCGTCGGTTTTTACCGCTTCGTCTGGCATCGCTCCATCTTCGATCTCGGCATCTACGTGCTGGTGCTGGGTCTTGTCGTTGTCGTTTCGCACAGACTAATAACGTGAAAAAAACCTGGTTCTCCGTCGGTCAGATTGTGCTGACCCTGATCGTGGTCGTGGTGGCAGCCTTCGTGCTGTGGAAACTCGTCGCCTATTACATGTTCGCGCCGTGGACCCGCGACGGACACGTACGCGCCGACGTGATCCAGGTCGCGCCGGATATCTCGGGGCTGATCTCGTCGGTCGAGGTGGTGGACAACCAGCAGGTCAAGCAAGGCCAGGTGCTGTTCGTGATCGACCAGGCCCGCTACACGCTCGCGCTGCGCCAGGCGCAGGCCACCGCGCAGCAGCGGCGCGCGACGCTCGATCAGGCGCGCCGGGAAGATGCGCGCAACCGCAAGCTCGGCAACCTGGTCGCCGCCGAGGTCGCGGAAGAAAGCCGCTCGCGCGTCGAGGCGGGCGAAGCCGCGCTCGCCGATGCGAACGTGGCGATCGACACCGCGAGGCTGAACCTGCAACGCGCGACGATCGTGAGCCCGGTCGACGGCTATCTGAACGACCGCGCGCCGCGTACCGGCGAATTCGTCGCGGCGGGCCGCGCGGTGGTCGCGGTGGTGGACATGCATTCGTTCCGCGTCGACGGCTATTTCGAGGAAACCAAGCTGCGCGGCATCGACATCGGCCAGCCGGTCGACATCAGGGTAATGGGCGAGCCGGCCGCGTTGCGCGGGCACGTGCAGAGCATCGTCGCCGGCATCGAGGACCGCGACCGCACACAAGGCTCGAATCTGCTGCCGAACGTGAATCCGGCGTTCAGCTGGGTGCGGCTCGCGCAGCGCATTCCGGTGCGCGTCGCGCTCGATGAAATACCCGCTGACTTCCGGATGATCGCCGGCCGCACCGCGACGGTGTCGGTGCGCGATCTGTCGCCGGTGAGGAGGCGCGGTGCTGTGGGTGCTTCGGGTGCTTCCGCTGCGGTTGATGCTTCGGCGCCGACTGCGTCGGCGGTGACGGGTGCGTCGGCTACGCAGCCGGCGTCGGCCACGGTTTCGTCGGGCGCCTCGCAATGAAGCTGTCGCCAAGCCTGCCCTCCCTGTCCTCTCTGCCGCTGTGGCCCCTGCTGCCGCTGTTGCCGCTCGCCGTCGCGCTCAATGGCTGCACGACCGTCGGCCCGAACTATTCGTTGCCGCAACAGGCGCTCGTCAACGCACCGCTTGCGAATGCGCCGCTCGAAGGCGCCGACCCGGCGCTGACCTCGACCCGCAACGTGCCCACCGTGTGGTGGAAGCTGTACGACGACCCGGTGCTGAACGGTCTCGTCGACGAAGCGCTGCAATCGAACACCGACTTGCGCGTCGCGGCGGCGAATCTCGCGCGCTCGCGCGAAGCGCTGGGCGTCGCGCAGGCGCAGGGCGGCTTCTCCGGCAAGGCATCGGCGGAGGTCCAGCGCGCGCAGGAATCGGCCGAACAGTACCTGCTGTTCGAGAAACTGCCGGTCGCCAACGAGGGTAACTTCGGTATCAGCATCTCGTATGAATTCGATCTGTTCGGCAAGCTGCGGCGCGGCGTGGAAGCGGCGCAGGCGGACACCGAGTCCGTGCAGGCCGCCGGCGACCTCGCGCGGATCACCGTGGTGGCGGACGTGGTGCGCTCTTACGTCGAGCAATGCTCGGCGGCCGAGGAACTCAGGATCGCGCAACAGTCGCTCGGCTTGCAGAAGCAGCGCGTGGACGTGTCGCGGCGTCTGCGTGACGCGGGCCGTGGCAACCAGCCCGACGTGACGCGCGGCCAGACTCAGGTGGATACGTTGTCGGCGGATATTCCGCGCTACACGGCGCGCCGCAAGATCGCGCAATATCGGCTCGCCGCGCTGCTCGCCCGCGCACCGTCCGACCTGCCGCCGGCGGTGCTGGCTTGCGAGCGGCTGCCGCAAATCCGCCAGCCGATTCCGGTCGGCGACGGCGCCGCGCTGCTCAAGCGCCGTCCGGACGTGCGCGAAGCCGAGCGTCAACTGGCGGCGTCGACGGCGCGCATTGGTGTCGCCACGGGAGCGCTGTATCCGACGATCAGCCTCGGTGCGTCAGCGGGCTATACCGGGATTCTCGAAGACATCCCCACGTTGCCCACGGCGCGTTGGGCGTTCGGTCCGCTGATCAACTGGAACTTCCCCACCAACGGCGCGCGTGGTCGCGTGCGTGAGGCGGAGGCGTCGAGCGATGTGGCGCTCGCGAAATTCGACGGCGTGGTGCTGACCGCGCTGCGCGAGACCGAAACCAATCTCGCGACCTACGCCTCCGACTACGCGCGCGCCGAATCATTGCGCGCCGCGTTGAAGTCGGCGACCGAGTCGGCGGATGAAACGCATCGGCTATATCGTGCCGGGCGCGAGTCCTTCGTCTCGGACCTGGACGCGACGCGCACGCTGACCTCGGTGAAGTCTCAGGTCGCGACCGCGGAAGGCCAGGTGGCGATCGACCAGGTCAACCTGTTCCTCGCGCTCGGCGGCGGATGGGAAATGGATGCGCAGAGCGCGCCCGCGGTGTCGGCGCCTCAGACCACAGGACCCGCGGCGAAGACCGTACCGACCGCGGCGACGGCAACCGCGGCCAAAGCGCCCTGAATGCTTACGAATTATTTTTGATTAGCTTTCTTTTGCCTTTCATTTACGGTTAAATAGACGATACCACCACACATTAAAGGGTCACGTATGTCGCCATTCATGCAAGGCGCAGCCACACTCGGCGGATGTATCGGCATCTTCACGGCGGTGGTCGCCGTGGTCGAGATGCTGGCGAATTGAGCCCGTACGGCATCTGCCGGCACTCGCGCAGTCTTTGCGGAGGACGCGCCGGCGGCATTAAGCCAGCCGGCGCTTCGCGGCCGCCTGGTGGATCGCCGCCCGCACCCGCGGATACGTGCCGCAACGGCACACGATGTTCGACATCGCCGCGTCGATATCCACATCGGTCGGATTCGGTATGCGCTTGAGCAGCGCGCACGCCGCCATCAGTTGCGCGCTTTGGCAATAGCCGCACTGCACCACGTCGAGATCGATCCACGCCGCTTTCAACGCTTGCGCTTCGGCGCCCTGCACGCCTTCGATGGTCGTGATTTTCTGCGTGTAGCCCACGCAAGACATCGTCGTCTGACACGCGAGGCAGGCGGCGTCATCCAGATGGATCGTGCACGCGCCGCAAATCCCCACGCCGCAGCCGAACTTGGTGCCGGTCATGCCGAGTTCGCAGCGCAGCGCCCACAGCAGCGGCATGTCCGGCTCGGCGTGCACCGCCACCGCGCGGCCGTTGATGTTCAGTGCCCCCTTGCTTGCCTGCTGTCTCGGCGCGACCTTGCATCCTTGCGGATTCGAAGCCGTTACGGGCAGTTTTTCGAGCCGCAACGGGAGCGTGCGCAAACGCGTGCCGGTCAGCATGAACACGGCATTGGCGAGCGCCGGTGCGATCGGCGGCACGGCCGGCTCGCCGACGCCTTGCGGGTGCATCCGGCTCGGCATGATGTCGGTTTTGATCACCGGACAATCGTTCATCCGCACGACCGGGAAATCGACGAAGTTCTTCTGTTGCACCTGGCCCTTGACGATCGAGATCTCGTCCTGCAACGCGGCCGACAGACCGAACACGATCCCGCTTTCCATCTGCTGACAGATCAGGTTCGGATTCACGGGCAGTCCGCAATCGATCACGCACACCACCCGATGCACGCGAATCTGCCGCTTCGGCCCGAGCGACACCTCCGCCACCTGCGCGACCACACTGCCGAACGCCTCGTGCAACGCAACGCCGCGCGCACACGGTGCACCGTCAGCGGCGGGCTTCATCGGCTGTCCCCACTCCGACAATTCGGCGACACGCTTCAAGACCGCCAGGTGGCGCGGATGCTCCGCGAGCAGCGCCGCGCGGAACGCGATCGCGTCCTGGCCGGCTGCGGCCGCGAGCTCATCGGTGAAGCTCTCGGTGAAGAACGCCTGGTGCGAATGGCCGACCGAGCGCCAGAAGCCGACCGGCACCGGCAGCTCGACGATCTTGTGCGCGACGCGCGCGGCGGGCCATTCGTACGGCTGATCGAACGCGCCTTCGCAGGTGGTTTTGTCGATGGGAATGCGCGGCACGCCGTAGTAGCGCGCGAGCGATTCCGGCACGATCGCCTGACTCGCCGACGTGCTGCGCCACGCGAGCACTTTGCCGTGTTCGTCGAGGCCGGCCTTGAGCCGCGACACGCACGCGGGCCGATAGAAGTCGTGCGTGAAATCCTGCGCGCGTGACCAGATGGTCTGCACTGGATAGCCGCCGCCTTCGCGCGCAATCACTGCGGCCTGCACGATGAAATCGAGTTCCAGCCGCCGGCCGAACGCGCCGCCGAGCAGTTGCGTCTGCAAGTCGACCTTGTCGGCGTCGATGTCGAGCACTTTGGCCACGTGCTGCCGCGCGAGCGCGGGCATTTGTGTGGAGACCCAGACGGTGGCCACGCCGTCCGCGACCTGCGCAGTGCAATTGATCGGCTCGACCGCGCCGTGCGCGAGATACGGCGCGTGATACTCGGCATCGATGACACGCGCCGCGCCGCTCAAGGCGGCATCGACGTCGCCGCGATGAAAGTAGGTGTGGCCGTCGCTGTTGTCGAGCGCCTGCGCAAGACGCCTCTCCACGTCCGCGCTCGATACGGTCGCGGCGGCGCCATCGTGCCAGGTCACGTCGATCTTCTCGACCGCGTTCATCGCGCGATACGGGTTGTCCGCGATCACCGCGACGCCGCCGCTGCCGCCGCTATACGGCGCGAAGGCCAGCGCCTTGATAAAGCCCGGCATCTTTCCCGCGGCTGTCTCGTCGAAATGCGCGACCGAGCCGCCGAGCGTCGGGCACATCACGACGCCCGCGTACAACAGGCCGTCGGGCAGCGCGTCGATGCCGAAGCGCGCCGCGCCGTTGATCTTCGAGGCGGCCTCGATGCGGCGGATGGGTTGGCCGATCAGCTTGAAGTCAGCGGGATTCTTCAACTCCACCTTGCGCGGGAACGCTTGCAGTGCAGCCATCGACGACAACTCGCCGAAGCTCGCCTTATGGCCCGGCCCCTGCAGCACGTAGCCATTCTCCGTGCGGCATTCGGCGGCAGGCACCTTCCATTGCTCGGCCGCCGCGCCGATCAGCATCATGCGCGCCGACGCGCCGGCTTCGCGCATCGGCGCCCAGAGATCGTTGATGCTCGACGAGCCGCCCGTCATCATGGTGCCGGCCTCACGCACCGCTTTGCGGGCGAACCAGATCGTCGTGCGCTTGAACGCGCTGTCGTCATCGGGGCGAAACGGCAGATCGTCGATGATGTTCTGCACGCTGTTGTAGATCTTGTCGATCGGCGCTTCCTCGACCCGAACCCGCGACCAGTCGGCGTCGAGTTCCTCGGCGAGCAGCATCGCGAGGCCAGTGTGCACGCCCTGCCCCATCTCCGCCTTGCTCATCATGATCGTCACGGTGTTGTCGGCGGCGATCTTGACCCAGCCGTTGAGCGCGACTTGCGAGCCTTGGGTGGGCAGCGGCGTCGACGTGTTCAGCCGCTGACGCGGCGGCAACACCCCCCAGCCGACCAGCAACGCGCCCACCGCGCCGGCGCCGCCGAGCAGGAACGTTCTGCGCTTTAACATGACATGGCTCGATCAGCTTGCACGGCGACAAGGAAGCTGCGAAAGCGCGGCTGCGCGCGCGGCGGTGTTTTTGCGGAATAGTAATAAGACGGAGCGGCGGGCGGAAGACTTAAATTCGCGTGTTCAAGTCGGAGGGGTGCGGGGCGGGGGATCAGGCGGTTGATGCGGGGAAGGGGTTAATCGTGGGGTGTTTCATTAACTCATCGGTAACGATTCGCGCGGAGCGTCGGACTCGCGGCGAGCACGCGTTGGAAAAAACGCTTTGCCGCGGCCTTATTGCGACGTTTCTGAAGCAGGATGTCGAGTTCGGCACTGCGCTGGTCGACGGCCCGCCATAGTAGGTAAGGCGCGTCGCGCAACGTAACGGACATTTCAGAACCTGTTTCCGATTCTTGGAATTCGAGCAAAACTGCCGGATCGGCCCGAAGCACGAGAGAAATTTTTGTTTGTGTTTCGGGTCGCGAACTATGGCCGCTAACTTGACGATGCCAGCGGGCTCAAATACAGGGTGTGTCGGGCGACGCACCCTGTGAGCGCTGCGGTTGTCAGTTTCAGCTTCAGCGCATCAGCGCCGGTTCGATCCGGACACGACGTCGATCCACACTGCCAGTACGAGAATGCTGCCCTTGACGATCATCTGCCAGTAGGCGTCGACGTCGAGCATCGACATGCCGTTGTCGAGGCTCGCCATCACCAGCGCGCCGATCAACGCGCCGTACACGGTGCCGGAGCCGCCGCGCATCGACGTGCCACCGATGAAGCACGCGGCGATCGCGTCGAGTTCACCCATCGAGCCTGCCGACGGCGAGCCGGCCGCGAGCCGCGCGGTATTGACGATCCCGGCGAACGCGCACATCAGTCCCATCAGCGCGAAGATCGCCAGCTTCACGCGGTTCGTGTTGACGCCCGAGAGACGCGTCGCTTCGAGGTTCGAACCGACTGCATAGATGCGCCGGCCGAACACGGTCTGCGTCGCGATCCACGTGAAGACGCCGAGCAGCGCGAGCAGCAGCAGAACCGGCACCGGAATGCCGCCGTAACGATCGAGCGTGGCGACGAAGCCCGCCAGAATCGCACCCGCGCCGACCACCTTGACGATGTCCTGCCAGATCGGCACGACCCGCAACTGATAAGGCTGGCGATTGGCGCGCTGCCGGATCGTCAGGAACGCGAGCAGCACGAACAGGACGATTGCGAGTGTGTCGCCCGCGAGGCGCGGCAAGTAACCCTGGCCGACGAACACGAAACTGTCCGACACCGGGGCGATCGTCGAGCCGCCGGTCACGCCGAGCAGAATGCCGCGATACGCGAGCATCCCGCCGAGCCCGACGATGAACGACGGCACCCGCCGGTAGGTCGACCACCAGCCGTTGAACATGCCGACGAGCACGCCGAGCAGCATCACCACCGGCACGGTCACGCCGATCGGCCAGTGCCGGTTGACGTCGAGGATCGCCGCGACGCCACCGAGCAGACCGAGCAGCGAGCCGACCGACAGATCGATTTCACCGGCGATGATCACGAACACCATGCCGCACGCGAGCATGCCGGTGATCGACATTTGCCGAAGCAGGTTCGACAGATTGCGCGGCGTGACGAACGCGCCATGCGTGAGCGCCGAAAAGAAAATCCAGATGATGGCCACGGCGATCAGCAACGCGAGAATCTTGTACCGCGCGAACAGTTGCTGAATACGCTGCGGGCCGCCGAATGCGCCTCGCGGCGTGGGGTTGTCGGCGCGTTGGGAAGTAACGTCGGGCGTCATGCTGCACTCGCTGCGGTAGGGTTCGTTAATCGCTGCACGGGACGGATCGCGGCACTGAGGACGTCCTCCTGCGTGAGGCCGTCGTTGACGAAGTCGCCACGCAACTCGCCTTCGCCGATCACCAGCACACGATCGCTGATGCCGAGCACCTCGGGCATTTCGGACGACACCATCACGATCGACATGCCGCGCTGCGCCAGTTGAAAGATCAGCTTGTAGATTTCGTACTTCGCGCCGACGTCGACGCCGCGCGTCGGTTCGTCGAGGATCAGCACCTTCGGATCGGTCAGCAGCATGCGCGTGAGCACCGCCTTCTGCTGATTGCCGCCCGACAGGCTCGCGATCGACAGCATCGGATGCGCGGCGCGCACCGACAGCCGCTTCATCTCCGTATGAATCGTGTCGAGTTCGGCGGCGGAGTCGATCCGTCCACCCGAGGCGAACCGCCCGAGCACCGCGAGCGTGATGTTGTGGCCGACGCTCATCCCCGGCACGATGCCGTGGCGTTTGCGGTCTTCCGGCACCATCGCGATGCCGGCGCGAATCGCGTCGTCGGGCGCGCGAATTCTCAGCGGCTTGCCGTCCATCAGCACGCTCGCCTCGCTCACGCCAGGATACGCGCCGAAGATCGCCTGCATCAGCTCCGTGCGGCCCGCGCCCACCAGCCCCGCCACGCCGAGAATCTCGCCACGCCGCAGCGCGAACGACACGTCGTTCACCCGCTTGCGGCGCGGGTTGGTGACGTCGAAACAGGTGACATTGCGCGCTTCGAAGATCACGTCGCCGATCGGATGCGGCTCGCGCGGAAACAGGTTCTTTATCTCGCGGCCCACCATCAGCGAGATGATGCGGTCGGTGGTGAGCGCATGCATCGGTTCCGTCGCGACATGGCGGCCGTCGCGGATCACGCTGATCGTGTCGCACACCGCCGCCACTTCGTCGAGCTTGTGCGAGATGTACACGCAGGCAATGCCGCGCCGCTTCAGATCGCGCACGATGTCGAGCAGAATGCTGATTTCCGACGAAGTCAGCGAGGACGACGGTTCATCGAGGATCAGCAGCTTCGCGCGCTTGTTCAACGCTTTCGCGATTTCGATCAACTGCTGATGACCGCCGCCGTAGTTCATCACCGGCTGCGCGGCGTTGATGCCGCTGATACCGAGGTCGCGCAGCAGTTCGTCGGCGCGCTGGTACATCGCCGCGTAGTTCATGCGGCCGCCGGGCAGCGTGATCTCATTGCCGAGAAAGATGTTCTCCGCAACCGACAACTCCGGCACCAGCATCAACTCCTGGTGAATGATGATGATGCCCGCGCGTTCGGTATCGCGCACGCCGGCGGCCTTGAGCGGCACGCCTTCCCAGGTTATTTCGCCATCCCAGGTACCGTGCGGGTACACGCCGGACAGCACTTTCATCAGTGTCGATTTGCCGGCGCCGTTTTCGCCGCACAAGCCGACGCACTCGCCCGGCGAGACCGTCAGGTCGATGCCGTCGAGCGCTTTCACGCCCGAAAAAGCTTTGACGATGCCGCGCATCGTCAGTAGAGGTTGCGTCATTCGCTATTGCCTCGCTGCAAGGTGAGCCGGTGCTCGACCACGCCCCCGGGCCCCATGGCCCGGAAAACGTGGCAATCGCACCGCGCCCGTCTTCCGTCTTATTGGCTCGCGAGCTGCGCCTGCGTGTAGAAGCCATCCGTCACGACGAGGTTGACATTGGCCTTCGTCAGCTTGATCGGCTGCAGCAGGACCGTATCGACCTTCTTCTTGCCGTTGTCGTATTGCGCATTGAACGCCGGCTTGTCGCCCTTCGCCAGCGCCACCGAGAGCTTGGCCGCTTCGCCCGCGATCAGCTTGAGGGGTTTGTAGACCGTCATCGTCTGCGTGCCGGCCATCACGCGCTTGACCGCTGCGAGGTCCGCGTCCTGGCCCGAGATCGGTACCTTGCCCGCGAGATTCTGCGCCGCCAGCGCCTGGATCGCGCCGCCGGCGGTGCCGTCATTCGAAGCGACCACCGCGTCGATTTTGTTGTTGTTCGCCGTCAGCGCATCTTCCATGATGCGCAGCGCCGTCGATGCGCTCCACTCCGGCACCCACTGCTGGCCGACCACCTTGATGTCGCCCTTGTCGATGGCGGGCTTGAGCACCTTGAGCTGGCCAGCGCGCAGCATTTTCGCGTTGTTGTCGGTCGGCGCGCCGCCGAGCAGGAAGTAGTTGCCCTTCGGCCGCACGGCATAGACGCCCTGGGCCTGCATTTCGCCGACTTTCTCGTTGTCGAACGAGATGTAGGCATCGATATCGGCATCGAGAATCAGGCGGTCATACGACACGACCTTGATGCCCGCCTTCCTCGCTTCCGCAACCACGTTGCCGAGCGTCTTCGAATTGAACGGCACAATCACGATCACGTCGACGCCGCGCGAGATCAGATTTTCGATCTGCGAGATCTGGCGTTCTTCGCTCGCGTCGGCGGATTGCACCGAGACTTTCGCGCCGAGCTTTTCCGCTGCAGCGACGAAATAGTCACGATCGCGCGACCAGCGCTCGACGCGCAGATCGTCGATACAGAAGCCGATTTCCGGATGATCCTTGCTGGCGTGCGCGAGCGGCGCGGCGAGCGACAGGCTGGCGAGTACGGCTCCGCATACGAGCGAACTCAGGACATGACGACGTGTTTTGAATTGCATGACTGTCTCCTTTTTTTCGATCGGAGTGAGTGCTTCAGCACTTACGCCGGTCCCATGAAAAATGGTTTCGTTGTATTACCCGGCATACCGGATTGGCCGGCTTGCGCTGCGAGCGACAAGACCGGACAAGGGTCAACCCAAAGCTTCCCCTTTCACGCGGTCGACGTGGCCGCGCGATTTTTTATGTGATGCTTCTGCTTTTATTGCTCACACTCTGATGCGTTTCAGCGTCCGCTATAAATCGCCTGATTCACGATGTTTTCCATCCGCTCCTGCTGACCGCTCGCATGCCGCGGGTTCAGGTCGCGCGCCAGCGCATCCGTCGCCAACGTCGCCAAGGAATAGTCGCCCGAGAGAATCTTGCGGCCGAGTTCCGCATCCCAGCCCGCGTAGCGCTGCCGCTTGAACTGTTCGAGCCGATCGTTTTCGATCAAGACCGCCGCACGCTCGACGGCGAGCGCGAGATTGTCGATCGCACCGATGTGGCCGTAGAACAGATCTTCCGGATCGACGCTTTGGCGCCGCACTTTCGAATCGAAGTTCATGCCGCCGGTCGTAAAGCCGCCGTGCCGGAGAATCTCGTAGAACGCGAGCGTCAGTTCTTCGACGCTATTCGGAAACTGATCGGTATCCCAGCCGTTTTGCGGATCGCCGCGATTCGCATCGACGCTGCCGAAGATACCCAGCGCGTAAGCGGTCGCGATCTCGTGATGAAACGAATGGCCCGCGAGCGTGGCGTGATTGGCCTCGATGTTCACGCGAATGTCCCTTTCCAGCCCGTATTGCAGGAGGAAACCATGCACGGTCGCGACGTCGTAGTCGTACTGATGCTTGGTCGGCTCCTGCGGCTTCGGTTCGATTAGCAGCGAGCCCTTGAAGCCGATCTTGTGCGCATGATCGACCACCATGCGCAGGAAGCGCGCGAGTTGTTCGCGTTCGCGCACGAGGTCGGTATTGAGCAGCGTGTCGTAGCCTTCGCGGCCGCCCCACAGTACATAGTTTTCACCGCCGAGCCGTTGCGTAGCGTCGAGCGCGTGGCGCACCTGGGTCGCGGCAAACGCGAAGATGTCCGGGTCGGGGCTTGTCGCCGCGCCCGCCGCGTAACGTGGATGCGAGAACAGATTGGCCGTGCCCCACAGCAATTTGATGCCGGTATCCTGCTGCTTGCGCGCCAGATAGTCGGTGACGCGCTGGAAGTTCTCGCTGTATTCCTTCAGACTCGCCCCCTCGGGCGCAACGTCGGTATCGTGAAACGTGTAGTACGGCGTGCCGAGCTTGGAGAAGAACTCGAACGCGGCGTCGGCCTTTTGCAGCGCGCGTTCCATTGCGTCGCCAGCTTGCTGCCACGGACGCCTGAAGGTCCCCTGCCCGAAAATGTCGACGCCGGGCCAGACGAAGGTATGCCAGTAGCACACCGCAAGGCGCAGATGTTCTTCGAGCGTCTTGCCGAGTACCCGTTTGCTCTTGTCGTAATGGCGGTATGCAAGCGGGTTGTCCGATTGCGGGCCTTCATAGCGGATCTCGGGGATGTGTTCGAAGTAGGACATCGGCGTCTCCAGTTTTATGTTGCACTGCAACCCGTAGCCGCCGCCATGCCGGTCGACCAAGGTGACGCCATGCTGCCGCGTGCGCGATGCATCGGCAATTGCGAAATTGCGCAGCGCGCTTGATGTTTCTTACCGCCCGCGCGTTTGTTTCGCACCGGCGCACGATTCGCGGCCTAGAATAACCGGACGCTTAAAAACGGCGCTGCCTTTAATGCACACTCAAGCGCCCGCTAAACAGGAGACAAAGGCCGTGGGTTTGACGATCCGCGCGCCGCTCACCGCCATGCCCCGTCCGCAAACACCACAGACGTCCCATCGGATCGCGCTGCTGTTCAACGCGAACAAGGTCTACGACCGCGAGATCATCACCGGTATCGGCAACTACCTGCTGTCGACGCGGGTGGCGTGGGATCTCTTCCTCGAAGAAGATTTTCGCTGCCGGCTGACCGGCATCGAGCGCTTCGACGGCGACGGCATCATCGCCGATTTCGACGACCCCGCCGTGGGCGAAGCGCTGCGCGATTGTCCGCTGCCGGTGGTCGCGGTCGGCTCGTCGTTCGAAGATCCGGCGCATTACCCTCCGGACTTACCCTATATCGCGACCGACAACAGCAAGCTCGTGTCGCTCGCCTATACGCATCTGATCGGCTCGGGCCTCGAACACTTCGCGTTGTACAGCCTGCCGCAGGCCCAGGAAAACCGCTGGGCGCAGCAGCGTGAACTCGCGTTCGCCCATTTGCGCCACGCCGACGGACGCAGCGCCGCGCAGATCGACAGCGAGGTCTATCGCGGCCTGTCGACCAGCGCCCCGTCGTGGAACCAGGCGACCGAGCAACTCACCGCGTGGCTGCGGCAACTGCCGAAGCCGGTCGGCATCATCGCCGTGACCGATGCGCGCGCGCGGCATCTGCTGCAAGCGTGTCTGATCGCGGGCATTCCGGTGCCCGAGGAAGTGGCGATCATCGGCATCGACAACGATCCGCTGACGCGCACGTTGACGCGTATTCCACTCTCGTCCGTGATTCAGGGCACCGAAGAAATGGGCCGCACTGCCGCGCACCTGTTGCATCAGATGCTGCACGGCGCGCGTTTTCCGGGGCGGCGCATTCTCGTGCCGCCGGTCGGCATCAACGTGCTCGAATCGACGGGGCATCAGCCGCTCGCGAGCCCATATGTGATGCGCGCGCGGCACTTCATCCGCCAGTACGCGTGCCAGGGGATTCGCACCGAACAGGTGGCCGACTATGTGGGCGTGTCGCGCTCGTCGCTCGAAGAGTACTTCCGGCGCGAACGCAAGTGCACCGTGCATCAGGAAATCCTGCGCCATAAGCTCGACGTCGCGAAGGCGCTGCTGGCGAGGCGCGATGCGTCGAGCGCGGAAGTGGCGATTCGTTGCGGCTTCACGTCGCTGCAATACATGTATGCGGTATTTCGTCGTGAACTCGGCTGTACGCCGCGCGAATACCAGGAGCGCGCGAATTCGACGGCCGCGCCCGGCTGAGCATGCCTTTACTCTTTCCTTCCACCGACGACATGATCAGCATCGCACAACTTTCTTCCGAGCCATGGGGCACCCTGCAGGGCGGCGATCGGGTCCGGCTCTATACGCTGCGTAATGCGCACGGTATGAAAGTCGCCATCAGCGACCTCGGCGCGACGCTGGTTTCCTGGCATGCACCGGATCGCGCCGGACGTCTCGGCGATATTCTGCTCGGCCACGACACTCCCGCCGAATACGTTGCAGCCACGACGTACATGGGCGGCCTGATTGGCCGCTGGGCGAACCGCATTGCCGATGCGCGCTTCACGCTCGACGGTATCGAGTACACACTCGACCGCAATGAAGGCGCGAACCTGCTGCATGGCGGCAGCGTGGGTTTTCATCGCGCGCTGTGGGACGTGAGCGAAGACAACGGCGCGTTGCTGATGCGCCTGGAGTCGCCGGAAGGCGATGCCGGTTTTCCAGGCAACGTCACGACGCAAGTGCGCTATTCGCTCGACGACGACGGCACGCTGATCATCGAGTACGAAGCGATTACCGACGCGCCGACGCCGCTGAATCTGACGAGTCATCCGTACTTCAATCTGACGGGCAAGCCGGGAACGGACATTCGCGGCCACGTGTTGTCGATCGACGCCGAGCGGTTCTTCGAGGTCGACGCCGGGATGATTCCGTGCAAGCTCGCCGAGGTCGCGGGCAATGCCTTCGACTTCCGGCAAAGCGCGCCGATCGGCGGGCGCCTCGACTGGCCGCACACGCAACTCGCGAGGGCCGGCGGCTTCGATCATTGCTACGTGCTGCGCGACGCAGCCGGCGCCGAGGCGGGCGACGGCGCGCCGCCGCTGCGTCAGGTGGCCTGCGCATACGATCCGGGCAGCGGACGCGAATTGACCGTGTCGACAGATCAGCGCGGCTTACAGTTCTATACGGGCAACTTTCTGAATGGCGACGTGGGACGCGGTGGTGTCAGGTATCAACGTCATGCGGGATTGTGTCTCGAAGCAGGCGGTTTTCCGAACCAGGTCAATATGGCCGGCCAGGACGAGGTGATCGTGCGGCCCGGTGATACTTACAGGCAAGTGACTGCTTATCGGGTCGATGTGCGCAAGGGCGTGTGACGGATTTTCTTGCCTCTTACACGGCACATTACAGCGCGCCGACTTATTGTTTGATGCAATACTGAATTAACGCCCTGGTGGTTTCCGTTCGATTAATCGCTTCCTAAACTCCGTCCAATGGTGCTGAAAATCTCGGTGCCGCATAGACAATCCCGGAGGGAAGCATCATGCAATCGCTAGTCAAGGCAGTGGCGCTGTTAGTTGTCCTTGCTGCGCCCGCGGCCTCGTTCGCTCAATCCGAGCAGCCGCTCACACGCGCGGAGGTCAAGGCGCAACTCAAGCAGATCGAGCAGGCGGGATACCAGCCGGGCAAGTCCACCGACTCCAGCTATCCCGCCGATATTCAGGCGGCCGAAGCGCGTGTCGCCGCGCAGAATGCGACGGCTCAGGCCAATACGACCGGCTATGGGACGACGGCGACGGGGTCGTCGCAAGCGGGCGGGAATGCGGGGAGTGTGAGTCCGGGGCAGTGATCGGGCATTGCTTTTTCTCGTGCCCAGTGCGAAGCGGGTCATGCTTTTTAACGCATGATCCGCTTTCGTGTTTCTTGTGTACTGCGCGGCGCATGGAGTGAGAGCGCTTCGTTTTTTCGTCATTTCGTCGCCGGCTCATTGCTTGCGTGTTGTCGCGTCGCCAGATGCCGCAATACAGCGTCCTTTGCTATGCCCGCGAGTACGGGCGCTGCTTTGCTTCCTTCGTTGGCCTCCACCTGATCTCGCCTGACGTCCGCGAACCATGACAGCAGTGGCGTTTGCCTGAGCACTGAGGCAAACGCGCGCAACAATGTCCACAATGTCCACGCTGTAAATTAGTCCGCACAGCGGGACCCGGCAATGCGAACATCGCCGACTTTTCTTCAAGTCGAGCGCACAGTAATAAACTTCCTACTGGTCAATCCCGAAGTGCCCCGATCGATACGGGAGCTACGGCTTCCCATTTCCAGGAGACACACCATGTCCCGCACCATCGCCGAGAAACGCGCCGCCTTCCGCGCCTTGCATACGTCCGGTTGTTTCGTGCTGCCCAATCCGTGGGATGCGGGCAGCGCCCGCTATCTGCAGACACTCGGCTTCCAGGCCGTCGCCACCACCAGTTCCGGTTTTGCCTGGTCTACCGGCCACGCCGACAACACATTGCCGCGCGATGCGATCCTCGCACATCTGCGCGAGATCGTCGAAGCGACAGACCTGCCCGTCAACGCGGATTTCGAGAACGGCTTTGGCCGCGAGCCGGCCGACGTCGCCGACAGCGTCAGGCTGGCCGTGGAGACCGGCGTGGCGGGTCTGTCCATCGAAGATTCGACCGGCGATCCCGCCGCCGCGCTGTTCCCGATCGACATCGCGGTTCAGCGAATTAGCGCGGCGCGCCGCGCGATCGACGAAACGGGCGGCGATACCTTGCTGATCGGCCGCGCGGAGAACTTCTTCGCCGGCAAGCCCGACCTCGACGATGCGATCGCGCGTCTGAAGGCGTATGCCGCAGCCGGCGCCGATTGCCTGTACGCACCGGGTATTCAAACGCGCGAGCAGATCGAAGCAGTGGTTGCGGCCGTGGCGCCAAAACCCGTCAACCTGCTGATCGGATCGACGTCGAGTTTGACTGTGCAAGACGTGGCCGCGCTCGGCGTGAGGCGCATCAGCGTCGGCGGTGCGCTCGCCCGCGCCGCATGGGGCGGCTTCATGCATGCCGCGCAAGCGTTGGCCGACGGTCGCTTCGACGGCTTCGAAGGCGCCGCGGCCGGCTCGCAACTCAACGACCTGTTCCAGAACCGTGCGTGATGCCATGCACAGTCCTTCAGATGGAGAAAATGATGGCTCGTGAAATCATTCGCGTCGAACCGCTGTCCACCTACCTGGATAACTGGAAGGCACCCACGTCCGCCGTGACGCGCCACGGCGACACCGTGTACGTTTCCGGCTTTCCGCCATTCGATCCTGCGACCGGTGAGGTGATCGACGCGCCAATCGAGCGTCAAACCGAACTGGTTCTGGAGCAGATGAAACTATGTCTGGAGACGGCCGGTTCGTCGTTGGCGCACGTACTCAAGTGCAACGTCTACTGCACTTCGGTCGAGAAGTTCGCCGCAGTCAACGCTGTATACAAACGTTATTTTCCAGTCGATCCACCAGCGCGAATTTTCGTCAACGTACCGGCTTGGCCGGGCCATTTCGACATAGAGATCGATTGCGTGGCCGCCGTCAAATAGCGGCTCCCGCTTGCTGCTCGAGAGCCGGCGACCTGCAGTTTGTCCTTGAGAGGTGAGAGGCGGCGCGCCCGGTAGCGTGGAAGAGGCCGCCGCTACACCCGGTGTCGATGATTGTGCCGGCACAGTCCTTGATGTTTCCGATGGGAAAAGCGCGTGGGCGTTCCAGCCCTTCCACGCCCTAGCCAAGAGCACCGCCAAAGGTGCGCGCGCCGCCAATTCGATTCCGCCCCTCACGCCGAATGTTATTATCGGAAACACAACCCGCCACCGTGAAGCGCGTACCCGAAAAAGCAGCAGCCCCATGGACACCCATCTCAGCAAACCCGCCGACCCGTCAACCACCGACCTCGGCCGGCGCGTGCGCGCCGCCCGTCAGGCGCAGGACCTGACGCTGGAAACCGCGAGCCGCCTGTGCGGCGTCTCCCGTTCGACGCTCTCCAAAGTCGAAAACGGCCTGATGTCCCCCACTTTCGACGTGTTGCAGAAAATCGTCCTCGGGCTGAAGATCGAAATCGGCGAGCTGTTCGGCTCCACGCCGAAGGTGAGTGCGAGCGGCCGCCGCGCGTTGACCCGCAAAAACGAAGGCCAGCGCCACGCGTACCGTGGCTATCAGATGGAGTTGCTCGCCACCGACCTCGCGCATAAAGCGATGCTGCCGTTTCGCATCCGCATTTCCGCGCACACGCTCGACGCCTTCGACGACTGGGGCCGCCACGAAGGCGAAGAATTTCTATACGTGATCAGCGGCAGCGTGTGCCTCTATTCGGAGCTATACGCGCCGACGCATCTGAACGCCGGCGACAGTCTGTACTTCGACAGCCGCACCGGCCATGCCGCGGTTTCCACCAGCGAAGAAGACGCCGAGGTGTTGTGGATGGCGACCAGCGCGGACATCCCGCAGACGCCGGTCACCATCGAATCGACGAAGAAATAGGTCGCGCGCGCGGCGCCTGAATGCGCCTTCGCGCGCGTATGCTGCCGATCACACTAGGCGCGCCGCCAACGCCCGCTGCGCGAGTTGCGCGATATGCAGCGCGTGATGCCCCGTCCCCTGCTCGATCTGCTCACGGCAACTGAATCCATTGGTCAGCACGATCGTTTCGTGATTCGCCGCGGCCGCTTCACGCACGGCCGGCAACAGCTTGTCTTCGCCGATCTTCAGCGACAAAGCGTGATGCTCCGCGTTGAAGCCGAACGATCCGGCCATCCCACAGCATCCCGTATCGAGCAGCTTCCACTTCACACCGAGCTTGTTCAGCAACGCGGTATCGCCTTGCATGCCGAACAGCGCCTTCTGGTGGCAATGCCCATGGACGATCACGTCGGCGGCAAGCGTCGGCCAGTCGAACGGCTGGCGCGCGACGAAATCGGAGAACAGAAAAGTTTGCGCCGACAGTTGCTTGGCCAACGCGTGACCCGGCAGTTGCTTCAGTAGTTCGTCCTTGAATACCGACAGGCAACCCGGTTCGAGACCGACGAGCGGCACACCGGCGGCGATATCGTCCGCGAGGCTGTCGAGAATGTGCGTGAGCAGTTCGCGGGCGCGTTCGAGCAAGCCGAAGTCGTACAGCGGACGTCCACAGCACAGGCGGTTCTTCGGCAGCACGACGTGCCAGCCTAATTGCTCGAGTACATCGGCGGCGGCTTGCGCGATTTCGGGCGTAAAGTGATCGTTGAACGTATCCACCCAGAGGATGACTTTCTTCGCGCCGTCGCGAGCGTCATGCGCAGCTTGCGGAGCGCGCCGCGCGATCTGTCGATACGTGGTCCCGGCAAACTGCGGCAACGCGCGCGCCTGCGCTACACCAGCGACCCATTTGCCGATCGTAGACAGACCCGGTGCCGTCGTCATGAAGTTCGTCAGACGTGCAACGCGCGACGCCCACGGCGCCCATTCGCCGATCCGTCCCATGAACAAGGCCTGACGCGGCCGGCGATTGTTCTCGTAGTAATGCGAAAGAAATTCCGCCTTGTACGAAGCCATGTCCGTATGCGTGGGGCAATCCGACTTGCAGCCCTTGCACGCGAGGCACGTGTCGAGCGCTTCTTTCACTTCGCGGCTTTGCCAGCCGTCTGCGATCACCTCGCCTTGCAGCATCTCCCAGAACAGATGCGCCCGGCCGCGCGTCGAGTACTTCTCCTCACGCGTCGCGCGATAGCTCGGGCACATGGTGCCACCGTCGAGCGAGCGGCACTTGCCCATGCCGATACATCGCTCGATCGCGCGCTGGAACCCGCCGCCTTCCGGACTGGCGAATGTCAGCTTCGTTCGCAGCGTCACCGGTTTGTAGGCCGGGCCTATCCGCAGGTTTTCGTCGGCGCGATACGCGTGTACCACCTTACCCGGATTCAGACGGTTGGCCGGGTCCCAGATCGCCTTGAACTGCTCCATGGCCTGCATCAGTTCGGGGCCGTACATGATCGGCAAAAACTCGGCTTTGGCCTGGCCGTCGCCGTGTTCGCCCGACAACGAGCCACCGAATTCCACCACCAGTTCCGCCGCCTCGCGCAGAAACTCGCGCCATGTCGACACGCCTTGCGCGCTGCGCAGATCGAAGGTGATGCGCGCGTGCACGCAGCCATCGCCGAAATGGCCGTATAGACTCGTCTCGTAGCGGTAACGATCAACCAGCGCCTGGAACGCGCGCAGATAATCGCCGAGGCGCAGCGGATCGACCGCCGCATCTTCCCAGCCGACCACCGGATCGGGCGCGCCCGCATCGACCGACAACGCCACCGCCGACGCACCTGTCTCGCGGATCGACCATACCTTCGCCTGCAACACGCGGTCTTCGACCAGCAGCGCCGACACGTTCGGCCCCGCGCTGCCCGACGAGAAATACGCGGCCGCGGCTTGCGCGTCGCGCAGCACTGCCTCCTGCGTCTCCGCGCCGAATTCGAGTACGACCCAGGCATCGCCTGGCGGCAGTAACGCGATTTCGTCCTTCTTCAGACCGCGCGCCTGCAAGCCGCGAATAATCGCGCGGTCGAGACCTTCGATCGCGATCGGCCCGCAATGCATGAAATGCGGCACGGCATCCGCCGCCGTGTAGATGTCCGTGAAGCCGACCACGACGATCACGCGCTTCGCCGGACTTTTCACGAGCCGCACTTTCGCCTGCAACGTCACCGCGCACGTGCCCTCCGTGCCGACCAGCGCACGCGCGACGTTAAAGCCGTTTTCGGGCAGCAATTGATCGAGATTGAAGCCCGACACGCGCCGTTTGATCTGCGGGAATTTCGCGCGAATCTGCGCGGCGTACGTGTCGCGCAAACGCTTGAGCGCGGCGTAGATTTCGCCCTGACGGCCACCCGCCGCGATGATGCGTTCGAGTTCGTCATCGGATGTCGGGCCGACCCAGAAGCGTGCGCCGTCGAAGGTCGCGATTTCCAGCGCCTCGACGTTTTCGACGGTCTTGCCGGCCATCACCGAATGCGCGCCGCACGAGTTGTTGGCGATCATGCCGCCGAGCGTGCAGCGGCTGTGCGTCGCCGGATCGGGGGCGAAGGTGAGGCCGTGCTGCTCGGCGGCATCGCGCAACGTATCGCACACCACGCCCGGCTCGACGATCGCCACCCGCGCGACAGGATCGACCGACACGACGCGGTTCACGTACTTGCTCGCGTCGGCCACGACCGCGACGTTCACGCATTGGCCGTTTTGCGACGTGCCGCCGCCGCGTGCGAGAAACGGCACGTCGCTGCGGCGGCACGCGGCGAGCGTGGCGAGCAGATCGTCGACATCCGTCGGGACGACGACGGCGAGCGGAATCTGCCGATAGTTCGACGCATCCGACGCATACAGCGCTTTGGACCCCTGATCGAAACGCACTTCGCCGCGCACATGCCGGCGCAAGTCGCTCTCGAGCGTCTGCATCACGGCGGCGGTGCCCGTGAACGGCCTCGCGACGTGCCGCTCGCCGGGCGCGATCGAGGCAATCGATGCGTGCGGATCGCCCGACTCCTTCACGCCCTGCCCTTCATCCAATGACGTTCCCACACTGCGTCCCCTGTCCCCGCTGCCGCCAGTCCGCAACTCGCCCGCCCGTTGTGCCGTCGTGCGCTCAGGCGGCCTGGCTCGCAGTCATCTTGAAGATACCCTGTGCGTTGCCCGCGTCGAAACGCAGGTCCGTTTCCCAGCGCCGCGCGTCCTGATCGAAACTCCGTTTGCGCGTGATGAATTCGTAGAACGAGCCCGGCACTTCACGCGTCACCACGCCGCCGTCAGCCGTGCGGAACTCGCGCTGCACCATGTCCGCGCGATACGCGGTCTGGAACACGCGGCCCGAACGCGAGCGCTCGACTTCCGGCTTCATCGGACGGCCCTTGGCCTTCTCGTCGTCGGCCAGTTTGAAGACGTCTTCGACGCGATCGGTCGCGTGATTGAACGCGTTGCCTTCGGTCGCGATCCACGCCATTTCCGCCGACTCCTTCAACAATACTTCGTAATCGGCCTCGCATGGCGTCTCGTGCTGGCGCGCGAACGCACCGACGATCACCGGCAGCAATTCATGCGCCACGTCGAGCGGTAGCACGCCGTCGCGTTCGAGTTCCCACAACTGCCCAGCCGCACGCGGCGTCAGCGGATCGCGCGACGCGCCGATCACCTTCGTCACCACCTGCTGAAACGCCGCCGAGAAACGTTCCGGATGCAATTCGCTGACGAAGAACTGTGCGATCTCGTCGGGCGCGTCCTCATGCGCCCACGCGCGGCCGGTCATGCCGAGACGATCCAGCGGATAGCGGCCGTTGATACTGAAGCCGAGCGGCCGCAATATGCGCGCGAACGCCGCTTCGCCGGGTGGCAGCGCGCCGCTGTGCGGCCAGCGTACCGTGCGCAACGCGCCGTGGTCGAAATACACGCTGCCACCGGCGGCAAGCGTCTCCTCGATGTACCGGCGGCCGTTCGCCGAGCGCGCGAGCAGGTCCTCGAAAAGCACCATGTTCATCGCCTGGGCGAGTTCCGCGCGGGTGACGCTGCCGTCGTTCCATTCGTCGAGGATGCGCGGATGGTTGAGCGTCGCGAAGAGCCGCGCGGTCTTGTCGGCGCCCAGCAATTTCAGCAGCAGTTGTTCGACATTCGCATTCTTGATGTTTCGCATACCGGTTCTCCACGTAGCGCTTCGCGCGCTCGCCCAAGTCTCGACGGAACCCGCCGGCACTGACGCAACAGGGCGGCACGGCATTCTGAAGGCGAGATTATTCAAAATCCGCCGGCGTACCGTAAAGCGAGATAAAATCGCCACTTGATGCGTTTTTGGAATCAACGTGCGAAAGTTCAAGATCCCCAACATGGGCGCTCTGCTCGCTTTCGAAGCCGCCGCGCGGCACGAAAGCTTCACGCATGCGGCGCGCGAACTGTTTCTTACCGAAAGCGCGGTGTCACGGCAGATCAATACGTTGGAGAGCAATCTTGGCGTGCGGCTGTTCGTACGCGTCAAACAGCGCGTAGTGCTGACGAAAGCAGGCAAGGTATATGGCGCGCAGGTGCGGCGCTCGCTGGAACAGCTCGACCGCGACACGCTGTCGATCATCGCGCATGGTAGTGGCGGCGGTTATCTGGAACTGGCCGTGCTGCCGACGTTCGCGTCGCAATGGCTGATTCCGCGGCTCGCGGCATTCAATGCGCAGTACCCGGATGTGCGCGTGAACATGGGCGTGCGCACCGGCACGTTCCCGTTCGCCGAGACCCATTTCGAAGCAGCGATTCACTACGGCAAGCCGACCTGGCCGGGCACCTCGGCTGATTTTCTGTTCTGCGAGGAAGTGGTGCCGGTGTGCGCGGCGAGTCTGCTGAAGCGGCCCGTGCGGCACGCCGCCGACCTTCTGGACTATCCGCTGCTGCACTCCACCACGCGGCCGGATGGCTGGGCGGCATGGTTCGCGAGCCTGGAGGTCGACGACAACCGGACCATGCAGGGCGTGCGTTACGAACTCCACACGATGTTGATCAGCGCCGCCGCAGCCGGCCTCGGTATCGCGCTGGTGCCGCGTTTTTTCGTCGATACGCAGCTCGAACAGCTTGGGCTCGTGATACCGCTCGACACGCCGGCGGTCGCGGACTCGGCGTACTACCTCGTCTATCCCACCGAACTCAGCCACGGCAAGCCGCTCGCGAGTTTCCGTGGATGGCTGTTGCAGGAAGCCTCGTC
Organism: Paraburkholderia sp. RAU2J; assembly: GCF_003634845.1. Taxonomy (NCBI): domain Bacteria; kingdom Pseudomonadati; phylum Pseudomonadota; class Betaproteobacteria; order Burkholderiales; family Burkholderiaceae; genus Paraburkholderia; species Paraburkholderia sp. RAU2J. Next base: position 540,184 of record NZ_RBXG01000002.1, on the reverse strand, counting down.
CTACAGCGCGATCTATCCCGAGCTGGCGGGTAAGCCCGCTACCGATTGAGCGCGCAGGCGGCCCGCGCACACGGCCGGTGATCAGGCGCCGGCTTCGCGTGCCTGCGCGAGCGCGCTCAGATTGCCTTCGCCGAAGCCGTGATGCCCCTGGCGCTGCACGATCTCGAAGAAGATCTCGCCGGTGCGGCGGCGCACGAAGGTCTGGAAAAACAGCAGCGGCACGCCGTCGGCGCCGATCTCGCCATCTACCAGCACATGGGTGCGCTTGAGCCGCTGGACGTCGAGCCCATGGCCTGGCAGACGCGCGTCGAGTTGATCGTAGTAGCGCGGCGGCGGTTCGACGAACTCGACGCCGTTCGCGAGCAGTTGCTCGACGCACGCGAAGATATCGTCGGTGGCGAGCGCGATATGCTGCACGCCTTCGCCCGGATGGTCCGGCAAATACTCGTGCATCAGATTGGTTCGGCGCGTGCCCTCTTCGTACAGCGGCACGCGGATCGCGCCGCACGGCGACACCATCACGCGCGATTCGGCAGACACGTGCCAGTTCGCGTGCAACTCATGAATCTCGCGGAAGTTGAGCAGGTCGCGATAGAAATCGAGCCATTCCTGCATCCGGCCCTCGCCGACCGTTTGCGTCAGATGGTCGACCGCGACGAGGCCGCTGCCCGTATGGCTCAGATCGGCGTGCGCCGTGTCGATCTCGATGGGCCGGAAGTCGATGTCGAAGATCGAGATGTCGCCGAGGCCGCCGCGCTGGCCGCCGCGCCCGCGCCAACGGTCGACGAAATAGATGTGCGAGTCGCCGATGCCCTGGATCGCCGGAATCAGCAATTCGCCCGCGCCGATCTTCTCGCCTTCGAACGCCCAGGCGCCGAGTTCGATCGCGCGATCGAAGGCGCGCTGCGCGTCGGCCACGCGAATGCCGATCGCGCAGATGCCCGCGCCGTACTCCTCGGCATAGCGCGCGGCGAACGAATCGGGCTCGGCATTGATCAGGAATTGCATCTCGCCTTGCCGATACAGCGTGACGTCCTTGCTGATATGACGCGCGATCGCCTTGAAGCCGAGTTTGGTGAAGGTGTCGCCGAGCGCTTGCGGCTCGCGCGCGGCAAACTCCACGAATTCGAGGCCGGCGGTGCCGAGCGGATTGTGCTCAGGCGCCGACACGGCGCGCAGCGCGGCGTCTGGAGTGGGCAAGTCGCTGGGCATGGCAATCTCCTTGTACAGTCTTTCGACGCTGTGTGCGGTGTGTCTGAGGTTCGGTGCAAACCGCCGGCTATCAGGGGGCGAGTAGCCGCAGGGCGGAGCGCGCTGCACTGTGTAATGCGGCAAACGCGGCGCGGCGGCTTTTGCACCGTGTTTGTACACCGGTTGGCGGGGCGTTCGCAACCTTCATTTTGTACTGAACGGTTCATACGGGCCCCTTGCACCGCGCCGTTTGCCCTCTTTTCACTGCTCCGGCCAATCGACCCGACCGCACGGGATCGTGCCGTTTCGTATCAAGCCGCCGATGCCTTGCTTCGCCTACGTTTGCGCACGGGCTTATCTGAAGCGGTCGCCGCCATCCGCTGTTGCGCGACTTCGCGCACCGCGTCGATAAACGCCCGTGCCACCGGCGACGGCTGCGTGTCCGAGCGCCGGATCAAGCCGACCGGCTCGCCGGTGCCCGCGAACGGCAGCGGCAAACGCACCAGCATGCCATGCGCCAACTCGTACTCCACCGCGCTCAGCGGCACGAACCACACGGCGTCATTTTCGAGCGTCAACGCGCGGCCCGTCGAGACCGACAGCACTTCGACGAACGCCGACAGCGGCTGCACGCCCCACGCGTTCAGCAGGCTATCCGCCGATTGCCGTATCAGCGTGCCGAACGGCGGCAGCACCACCGGAAAATCCTCCAGCGACGTCGCCGGCAAACCGGGACCGAGCGCCAGCGGATGCCCGGCCCGCACCACTGCCACCAGCGGCTCGGTGAACAACTGCTCGAAGCTGAGGCCGACCATGCGCTCGGGATCGGCGAGGCGGCCGATGGCAAATTCGATCGTGCCCGCTTTCAGGCGCTCGAGCAATTCCGGGTTCGCACCGTTGGCCAGACGCACGATTACGCGCGGCCAGAGCGCCGCGAACCGTTTCAGGACCGGCGGAATCAGCGCTGCCGCGACGGTGGGCAGAATGCCGATTTCCAGCGTAGCCGCCGCGGCGCCTTCGGCGCGCGCCAGCAGGTCGACGCCCTGACGCAACGCGCTCACGCACGCGCTCGCGTGCGGCATAAAGAGTTGCCCCTCGCGGGTCGGCACGGCGCCATGGCGGCCGCGCTCGAACAGCTTCACGCCGAGAATGGCTTCGAGCTCGGCGACCGTTTTTGAGACCGCGGGCTGGGTGATCGACAGGCTGTCGGCGGCCCGCTGGACGCTGCCGAACTGGGCGACGGCCAGAAAACACTGCAGATGACGGAATTTGACGCGGCTATCCGCGAGACTGCGTTGCATAACGTAAGGTTATACGAAAAGAGCGAAAACGTCATTTTGCATAACCGCCCGGGTTGGATAAAGTCCCTCCATAACGTCGGATCCCACAATTCCTCGAAGGAGACACTCATGGAAGATTCCTTTCTTACTCCGCGCGATTTCGCGTCCCACCCCCAGTACATCTATTCCAACTACGGTTCGTCGACCAAGCGCGGCCCGACGCGTCAGTTGATTCCGCTGAAGGAACGGCTGCGCGACCAGCGCGTGCCGGTCTACGGTACTGATGACCTCGGCGCGCTCGATCACGATCTGACGCGCAACGCGGTGCGCAATGGCGAACCGCTCGGCGAGCGCATCATCGTGACGGGCCGGGTGCTCGACGAAAGCGGCCGCCCGGTGCGCAATACGCTGGTCGAAATCTGGCAAGCCAACGCGGCCGGCCGTTATGTGCACAAGGCCGATCAGCACGACGCGCCGCTCGACCCGAACTTCCTCGGCTCAGGCCGCTGCATTACCGACAACGAAGGCCGCTACCGCTTCCTGACGATCAAGCCGGGCGCGTATCCGTGGGGCAATCATCCGAATGCATGGCGCCCCCAGCATATCCATTTCTCGCTGTTCGGCGAGCACTTCGGCTCGCGTCTCGTCACGCAGATGTACTTCCCCGGCGACCCGCTGCTGGCCTTCGACCCGATTTATCAGGGCACGCCGGAGCACGCCCGCGAACGCATGATCTCGAGCTTCTCGCTCGACACGACGCAAGAGGCCTATGCACTCGGCTACGATTTCGACATCGTGCTGCGCGGCCCGAACGAAACCCCGATGGAGCGTTAAGCCATGACCACTCTGAAGCAAACGCCTTCGCAAACCGTTGGGCCTTATTTCGCCTACGGTCTTTGCCCGCAGCAATACGACTTCGATTTCAAGAGCCTGTTCACGCACGTTCTGGCCGACCGCGAAGCGGCCGGCGAGCACATCACGATCATCGGTCAGGTGTTCGACGGTGACGGCAAGGTAGTCGGCGATGCGATGGTCGAGATGTCGCAAGTGGACTCGAACGGCCACTATCTGGAGTCGCGTGAGGAAATCCAGAAGACCGGCTTTCGCGGCTTTGCGCGCGTCGGCACCGGTACGGACCCGCACAAGCGCTTTTTCGTGGAAACGGTGAAGCCGGGCCGCGCGAGTCCCGATGAAGCGCCGCACGTGAATGTGATCCTGACGATGCGCGGCATGCTGCTGCACACGTTCACGCGTATCTATTTCGAGGACGAGGCGCAGGCGAACGAGCGCGATGCAGTGCTGGCCACGGTTCCGGCGGATCGGCGCGACACGCTGATCGCGCGTCGCGAGCCGCATACGGCGAACGTGTACCGCTTCGACATTCACATGCAGGGCGACAAGGAAACGGTGTTTTTCGACCTGTGAAGTGTGAGCTGTGGCGGTGGCCTGTGAAGCAGCCTGTGAAGCGCACATTCAACACCTTCAGATAGCTTTCATCTACACTGAACGTGATCCGTCTAGCGACTGGATCGCGAAACTCCAAGTAGTTAAGCCCGCCTTGCGCGGGCGTTTTTTGCTTTGCGTAGGCGGGTAAACGGCTCAGTGCAGTGAGCAGCGCAGCCAGTGGCCGATTCTGATTACGTCGGCAATGTGGTCGTGCGCGCCGGGCGCGCCCAGCACGACGATGTCGACGGGCCGGCCATGCACCATCATTCGCACGACCACGCAGTGTCCCGCCTCGTTGATGAAGCCGGTCTTCTGCAAGACGATGGAGCTGTCCCCGCCTCTGACCAACGCATTGGAGTTGTGATAACTCAGTTGTGTCCGGCTGCCGCTGGGGAAAACGATTTGCGCGCGATCGGTCGAATACGCGCGGATCAGCGGATATCGGCTGGCCGCCTCGACCAGCCGCGACAAGTCCCGCGCGGTCGAGACATTCTGCGGCGACAAGCCCGTCCCATTGACGAACGACGTGCGCCACATGCCGAGCGCACGGGCCTTTGCGTTCATCGCAGCGACAAAGCCTGGCCGGCCACCCACGTAGTCGCGGCTGAGTGCGGCCGCCGCCCGGTTCTCCGACGACATCAGCGCGATGTGCAGCATGTCGTGGCGCGACAGCCTCGAACCCACGCTCAGGCGCGAGCCCGTGAACTTGTCGAAATCCTGATCCTGCACCGTGACGTTGAGCGGCTTGCTCAGTGCATGCTTTGCATCGAGCGAAACGACTGCGGTCATCAGTTTGGATACCGAAGCAATCGGCATGACCTGGTCGGCCTGCTTTTCGGTGAGCACGGTATGCGTTCGTTCGTCGACGACGTAGACGGCTCGCGCGCGAAGCAATGCGCGCGATCGGGGCGTATAGCCACAGCGAGCGAGGAGCTTCGGCCCGGCCTGCGCTGACGCGCGCGACGCCGACGGATGCCGGGCGCTGTGCCGCGCCGCTGGCGCCACGGCGCGCTTCGCGTGGCGAATCCCCTTCGTATTGCGCGCGGCCTGGCGGCGAGGTTTGGCGGTGAGCTTGCCGATGTGCACCGGCTGCTCGGCCCTCGTCGCGTGCTTGCGCTTGCGCGCGATGCGACGCCGGCCCTTGCCGGTGGAGGGCTTTTGCGCTTTGCCCGAGTTTCGGGCTTTCGCCTTGGACCTGTGCGGCACGGACGGCGCAATTTGCCGGTTCATGCGAGCGGCGGAATACCTAGTCGCGTCAGAGGCCGCACCGAACGACCAGCCGATAGTGAGCCACAGCAGAGCGAACAGCACGCCGTAGCGCAGACACGCAAGGAAACAATGAGAGGGGAATGCAGATGAAGAAATTCGGCGACCGTACGGCATGGAGCTTCCAGTTCTGTGCCGCGTGAGCCCGAATGGAATGGTCACGGAGTCGGCAACGACCCGCCCGATGTTAAGGCTAATCGCCCATGCGATCAACGGCCACGGCGTAGGCTGCCCGATGAACAGACGACGTGCGTATGGCAAAAGATTCGGTTAACAGCGGAAGTGATCGATGTTCTGTCCAGCGTAAATCGCGCGTGCCAGCCAGTCCGGTTTATCGCCGTGACCGTCCCACGTGTTGCCGAAGGCGTCGCGATACAGCACTGCCCGAACCGCGTTCGCGTCGGCTTTGAGCGAGTCGGCGAGCGCTTCCATCGTAATGCCGTAATCATCCATGCGACGGCGGATCCACTCGATCAGACGCTCGCGCGCGTTCCCATCGAGGTCGAACAGTCGTTGTTCTTGTCGCTCTTTCATAACTTACCGATGTCGCAGCTAATCATGCTCGCGTTACACGGACAACGACTCCGCAAAACAATGCGAAGTCTATGCGTGATTCAGATGGATAGCGTGCAATTCGAATTCACGCCAATGTCCCGATGTGTCGAATCCGCATCGGGAAATCGTGCCTTTAACTCGTGGAGTAAGGGGAATTTGCAGGCAAGCAGCTCGAATTGCGCTCGTGCCTCGCCCCGTGATCGAAGGAGCTTCAGCGTATGGAAGCCGATTCTAGCATCCAATTTATTCCGGTTGCCGCAACGCAGTACTCGTATGCGAATGGGGCTTTTCCATTTTTCATTCCTTTTATTGCACTGCCCACGGACGCTGCAATAGCTGTCTATTCAAGAACAAAGCGCGCGGTGTCATGCTATGTTTCATCAATTAACACCCCCGCGCTGGAGACACGACAATGCCCGCCTCAACCGCCATCCTCACCATTCTCGCCGCGCTGCTGCTAGGCGCCATGAGCCCGGGACCGAGCTTCGTCATCGTCGCTCGCAATGCGATCGGGCTGTCGCGCGGCGACGGTCTCGCGACGGCGCTCGGCATGGGCATGGGTGGCGTGTTTTTCAGCGGCATCGCATTGCTCGGCCTCTACACGTTGCTGGCCACGGTCGAATGGCTTTACGTCGGCCTGAAGGTGGCCGGGGGCGTCTACCTGATCTATCTCGCGTCGAAAATCTGGCGCGGCGCGGCCAAGCCGCTCGCGTTCGATGCGGCGCAAGCCGTCTCCGGCAATCCGCGTAAATCTTTCTGGATCGGCTTGAGCACGCAACTGAGCAATCCGAAAACGGCCGTCTATTACGGGAGTATCTTCGCGGCGCTGCTTCCGCAGCATCCGCCGCTGTGGTGCTACTTCGCGCTGCCGCCGGCAATCTTCACGATCGAGGCCGGCTGGTACACGATCGTCGCCTTGTGTTTTTCGAGCAAACGGCCGCGAGAAATCTATCTGCAATGGAAGGCCTGGATCGATCGCATTGCGGCGACCGCAGTGGCCGCGCTGGGATTGCGCCTGATTCTGAATGCGCACAAAGTCGGCATCTGAGAGCGCCGCCGCCCATTCGAACTCCCCGAACGGCATGCCGCGTTGATGGGCGCGGCATGCATGCAAGCGGGGGCTCTACCGGCAGCCGCCACGTGATAGGGATTTACCGCACCTCTCAAAACAGTTACAAGTTATGTGTTGACGCCGACACACCTGCGCGGTTACTGTTGCACCCGAAGTTCAAGAAGTTCGATTGCTGTTCATCAATGTCTCGCTCCTCAGCGGTATTCGTTGTCCTCTCCCTCCTTGACGCTTCACGCGCTCTTCATCAGAGCAAATTCTTCAATTTTTTTCCTCAAGGATTCTTCATGGATACCGGTATCGTTAAGTGGTTCAACGACAGCAAAGGCTTTGGCTTCATCACCCCGGACAAGGGCGGCGACGACCTGTTCGCGCATTTCTCGGAAATTCGCAGCGACGGCTTCAAGACGCTGGCTGAAAATCAGAAAGTGAGCTTCGAAACGAAGCAAGGCCCGAAGGGTCTGCAAGCGGCTAACATCAAGCCGCTGTAAGTTTGAAGGGCTCGGTGTCCGGCAACGGACATCGGGCTGCAGCGACATCCTCGCGGAGCGTTTGTCTCCCACAGTTGGCGCGATCGCTTTTTAGCTGCATTCGTTTTCGAGCAGCTTGCCTAAGCGCCAAACGCCTCGTTGCACCTCATTCTCCCCTCCGGCTTCAACGCCCATTTTTTCGCACCCCGACTGCGTCAGGATTCGGCTCGCAATGGCTTGAATCAGCTCGTCCGCGTAACTCGTATCACGGGTTCGTACGGCCGGCGCGCAATCGACATCATTAAAATATAAAATGCAAAGCAAACATCTTCATCATTACAACGGCTATGCCGTCCAACCCTCGGCGCATCGTTTGCCCGACGGCAGTTTTTCATCCAACCTGTTGCTCGAACGCGCCGAAAGCGCACGTACCGACGGGCGCTACCAGTTCTATTCTCTCGACTACTTCACGAGCGAAGAACAGGCTCTGCAGCACTCGGCACGCTGGGCGCATCATTGGGTCGACACGCGCGGTTGAGCGCACGGCTACGCTGCACGATGACATGCTGAAAGTGCATGTCTTGCGGGCGCGATCCAGCGCCCTTAGCGTCCGTAGCCCCGGTAACGGTCGGCGCGCGCCCTTCGGCACATTGCTCAACAGCGCGCTATTCGCCGCGTTCCGCTTTGACCCGCGCACGCAGTTCGAACTTCTGAATTTTTCCCGTCGACGTCTTCGGCAATTCGCCGAAGCGCACTGCTTTCGGCAACTTGTAGCCGGCCAGAAACAATCGGCAGTGCGCGATGATCTCTTCTTCGGTCGCCTGAGCGCCTTCCTTCAGTTCGACGAACGCGCACGGCACCTCCCCCCACTTCGGATCGGCCATCGCCACCACGGCGGCGACCGATACCGCCGGGTGACGATACAGCGTGTCCTCGACCTCGATGCTCGAGATGTTCTCGCCGCCTGAAATGATGATGTCCTTGCTGCGGTCGCGAATGCGGATATAACCGTCGGGCATCCGCACGCCGAGATCGCCGGTATGGAACCAGCCGCCGCGGAAAGTCGCTTCGGTCGCGCGTTCGTTCTTCAGATACCCCTTCATGCAGATGTTGCCGCGAAACATGATCTCGCCGAGCGTTTCGCCGTCGTCGGGAACCGGCGCGAGCGTGTCCGGATCGAGCACGGTCACCGCCGCCTGAAGGTGATAGCGCACGCCCTGCCGCGCATTCAGCTCGGCGCGGGCGCTGTCGTCGAGCGCTTCCCACGCTTGCTGCTTCGCGCAGACTGCGGCGGGCCCATAGGTTTCGGTCAGCCCGTACACGTGCGTCAGGTCGAAGCCGATCTCCTTCATCTTCGCGATCACCGCGGGCGCGGGCGCCGCGCCCGCCACCATCGTCGAGACGCGATGCGTAATTCCCTCACGCCATTCGGCCGGCGCATTGGCAAGCGCGCTCTGCACGATCGGCGCGCCGCAATAGTGGCTGATGCCTTCGCGGCGAATCAGGTCGAACACCGTCTTCGCGTCGAATTTGCGCAAGCAGACGTTGACCCCCGCCCGCGCGGCGACGGTCCATGGAAAACACCAGCCGTTGCAGTGGAACATGGGCAAGGTCCACAGGTAGACCGCGTGCTTCGGCATGTCCCATTCGAGAATATTGCTGAGCGCATTCAGGTACGCGCCGCGGTGGTGGTAGACCACGCCCTTCGGATCGCCGGTCGTGCCCGACGTGTAGTTCAGCGCGATGGCGTCCCATTCGTCGGCCGGCTGGGTCCAGGCGAAAGCCGGGTCGCCGGCCTGCAGGAACGTTTCGTAGTCTGTCGCGCGGACGAATTGCGCGGCATCGGCGGGCATCGCGTCGGCCACACTGATCACTCGCAACGCAGGGAATTCCAGTGCCGCACGGCGCGCGAACTCGCCGTACTCCGTGTCGACGATCAACGCCCGGGCCTCGCCGTGGCGCAGCATGAACAATAGCGACGACACATCGAGCCGCGTATTGAGCGTGTTGAGCACGGCGCCCGCCATCGGCACGCCGAAGTGCGCTTCCACCATCGGCGGGATGTTGGGCAGCAACACGGCGACCGTATCGCCGCGTTCGATGCCGGCCTGCCGCAGCGCGCTGGCCAGACGCCGCGCGCGCTCGTAAGTCTCGCGCCACGTGCGGCGAATCTCCCCATGGACGACCGCGAGCCGCTCACCGTAGACTTCCGCTGCGCGCACGATGAAATCGATGGGCGTCAGCGGGACATAGTTGGCCTCGCGCTGCTCGAGACCTTCTTCGAACATGTGCTTCATTGCGTCGTCTCCTGAGGCGCGGACCGCGCCGCCGATTATTCTGATTGATGAGCTAGCCTAGCAAGTGCCATGGTGAACTGTCTGTCATCCAAATGACAGAGTAGTGCGCCCGTGGCTTATCCGAACCGACTTTTGCCACCGACGCGCTTAACCCGCATATGAACGACGCCCCGCTCACCGCCCTCGCAGACGTCTGCCCGCACCGGCCGGAGCGGGTGGCGCGTGCCGATCTGGCGGGGTTGTTCGCCAGCTGCGCGTGGTTTCGGACACTCGCCAGCGAGCATCAGGCGATGGTCCTCGCCACCGCGCACGCCGAGCATCTGGACGGCGGAGCGTGGATCGCGCGCCGCCAGGAGCCGTCGGCCTACTGGATCGGCGTGCATGCCGGCCTGATCAAGCTCGCCATCTACAACGCCTCGGGGCGCAGTTGCACGCTGTCCGGCGTGCCGCCCGGCGGCTGGTTCGGCGAAGGCAGCGTGATCAAGCGGGAATTGCGTAAATACGACGTGGCCGCGATCCAGCCTTCGCTCGTCATGTTCGTGCCGTCCGCGACGTTCCATGCGTTGCTGGAGTCGAGCCTGCCGTTCACCGGCTTCGTGATCCGGCAACTGAACAACCGCATGGGCGAATTCATCGCATCGATTCAGAATAGTCGCTTGCTCGATGTGGATGCGCGCGTCGCGCAATCGCTCGCGCAGTTGTTCAACCCGGATCTGTATCCCGATACGGGCCGCACGCTCGCTATTTCGCAGGAAGAGGTCGGCCTGCTGGCGGGCGTGTCGCGCCAGCGAATCAATCAGGCGTTGCAAAACCTCGAACGGCTGAAAATACTGCGCCTCTCATATAACCAGATCGACGTGCTCGACCTCGAACGCCTGAGCGCGTTCGGCCGGGAGCAGATCTAGGGGCAGCATCGCATGGCGCGCTCGTCGCGCGGCCGACAAAAAAGCCGTCATGGGTTGCCCATATGACGGCTTCTGCTTATCGCCACGCAGCGAATGCGCGATCCTGAACGATCTAGCTGAGGCCGGCGTCGCTCTTGCGCGCGCCGCGCCGCTTCGGAATCGCATCGGTCTCGAACAGCACAAGCGCCACGGCATTCAGCACGCCCGCCCTCTTCCAGCGCAGGTAATAGCGATGCGCGGTCTGATACGGCACATAAGCCTCGGGCATCGCACTCCACGGCTCTCGCGTATGCAGCACCCACATCACACTATTCAGCACCCGGCGGATATCTATGCTCGGACGTCCGCGCCGAGGTCCGCGATCCAGCATTTCAGGCAGCAGGGGCGCGATACGCTGCCACTGCTCATCAGTCAGCTCCTGAAAAGCCGGCCAATGAACCGGTGGATTTGCGAGGAATGTATTCATAGTGTCAACGCGCGCAGACAGTACACCTGCCGGCGTCGGCGCGAAAATGGGGTCTATTTCATCTGTCATTTTGAGATTAACCGAAGCCCGCATTCGCGAAAGTCAATTCTTGTCAAATTCGCCAGCGCAATCGCCAAAAAAGACAATACGTTATTGCGTCAAAGGGCCAATGGCGCGGCCTGGGTCGTGGTCTATCATCGGCGCGCCCGGCGCCCAGCCTGTCTGCGCGCGCCGCGTTTGAATGAAAAATCCATAACCGCATATGCAGGAATTCCAGTGAGACAAATAAGACTCCTCAAGACCGCCGCACTCGTGGGCGGGGCTGCCCTCGCCGTGACGTCCGAACAGGCCATGGCGCAAAGTTCGATCACGCTGTACGGCGTCGCCGATGTCAGCGTGCGGTATCTGACGAACTCCAACGCAAAGAACGACAGCCGCCTGTACATGACCAACGGCGCGATTACCAATAGCCGCTGGGGTCTGCGCGGCTCGGAGGATCTCGGCAGCGGCCTGAAGGCGATCTTCGATCTGGAAAGCGGCATCAATCTGCAGGACGGCTCCGCCTCGGACAGCCAGCGGATCTTCAACCGCAATGCGTACGTGGGCCTGAGCAGCCCGTACGGCACGGTGACGTTCGGCCGTCAGAAAACGCCCCTGTTCGATCTGCTCGGCGATACTTATGACCCGCTCACGGTCGGCAACTACGCCGAAAACTCGTGGCTGCCGGGCGCGCTCGGCGCGGGACTCTACGCGGACAACGCCGTCAAATACACCGGCACGTACAAAGGCCTGACCCTGGCCGCGATGTACTCGTTCGGCGCCAACTCGGAATCGACCGGCGAGGACGGCTTCTCGGGCCAGATACCGGGGCATCTCGGCGCGGGCAATATGTACGGCTTCACGTTGTCGTATGTGGCCGGGCCCTTGAGCGTCGCGGCCGGCGTGCAACAGAACAGCGACAACAGCAATCACAAGCAGACCATCTTCAACGCTAACGCGGTCTATGCGTTCAGCTCCACGAAGGTGTACGTCGGTTATCTGCATTCGAAGGACGACACGGGTTTCGTCGACAGCGCGCTCGCGCAGCAGACGCTCGTGCCGGGCGTCGATATCGTCAAGGGATGGGGTCGGGTCGACAATGGCCCGTTCGCCGGCGTCGCGTGGCAGGCCACGCCCGCGCTCACGCTGACCGGCGCAGCCTACTACGACCACATGTCCAATGCGGCGATCGGCAATGGTGAAGTGGGTAGCGGCTATCGCTATACGTTCGTCGCGCTGGCTGAATACGCGTTGTCAAAGCGCACCGAGGTGTATGGCACGGTCGATTTCGACAAGGTGTCGGGTGCCGCCTCGGTCGAACTGCCGGGCCGCGGCAATCAGACCGGCGTTGCACTCGGTCTGCGCACGATTTTCTAAAGAGGCGGCGGGGTCCGCGAGGACCCGCGAGGCGCGCGGCATTCGAATTGCCGCACGCATAGAAAAAGGTGCCGCGAACGGCACCTTTCTGTACTACAACCAGCTTCTGCTGAAGCTTAGAAGCGGTGACGCAGACCGACCGTAGCAGCCGTCTGGTTCTTCGACGACGACGTCGGCACCGTGTTGTCGCCGCTGTAAATCGAAGCGACACCGCCGTCGCCCATTGCGTGCTGGTACACGGCTTGAGCGTAGACGTCCGTGCGACGCGACAGCGAGTAGTCAGCCTGCAGGCCGATCTGGTGGTAACGGGTCTTCATGTCGTTGCCGTCAACGTTTTCGCCGTAGCCACGTGCGTCGGTGAACGTGTATGCAACGCCCAAGCCCAGAGCCGGGGTCACGTTGTACTTGGCGTTGACTTCGTAGTTGTTCGAACGACCTTGACGCTGGCCAGCTGCTGCACCAACGAGGTTGTCGATGCGCGACTGCGTGAATGCAGCACCGACCGTTGCCGGGCCGAATGCGTACGAAGCAGCTGCACCGAATTGACGTTGACGGAACTGACCGTCGATCGGGCCTGCCGTGTTCGCCACAACGCCGTCCGAAGCACCGGTGGTGTTGTTAGCCGGGTTGTTCTGCTGTGCGTAAGCAGCGCCCAGGTGCAGGCCTTGCCACTGGTATGCAGCACCAATGCTGTACTGGCGGTTGTTGGCGAACTGGCCAGCCTGGTTCGAGAAGCCGTACGTGCCGCCGAACGTGAAGCCAGCGTAGTTAGCGCTCGAGTACTTGATCGAGTTGTTGACCGACAGGCCGCCGTTCGTGTTCAGGTTGTCGTTGTTGAACGGGTGCGCGAAGTACGTGCCGCCCCAGCTGCCCGTTGCGGTCAGCGGTGCCAGGTAGTCTTGAGCTGCGTCGTATTGACGGCCCAAGGTAACCGTACCGAATTGCGCGCTCGACAGGCCGACGAATGCCTGACGGTTGAACATGCCGTTGTTGTTAGCGAAGCGGCCGTTGTTGACGTTGAAGCCGCTTTCCAACGTGAAGATTGCCTTCAGACCGTTGCCCAGGTCTTCCGAACCACGCAGACCGAACATGCTCTGGTTGATGCCGCCGCTGCCGGCTGCCCACTTGGAGTTGTGGTTAACGTTGCTCGTGTACGTCAGGCCCGCGTCCAACAGACCATACAGGGTCACGCTGCTTTGTGCGTGAGCGACGGATGCGAACGATGCGGCGACCGCAACGACGATGAGACTCTTTTTCATGTGGGACTCCAAGTTCGATAAATTTACGCGGGGAGCGGGACCTGCCTCGGCAGCGCATGCATGGCCTGTGCTGCCGCCCTTTGGCCGAATCGTTTAGTTCAGCCGGGCACCCTTCAAACGAAGCGTGAGTGTAGGGGGACACCCTAGTAGCGGCGCGGGCAATTTACGCAACAGGATCTTTCAGAATTCGCAACAATGCTGGCGGCAAGGGCATTAAGTCGTTGTTTTACATGCGTTTATCGCAAGATATGCGGTGCCGCGCGGCTGCTCTGGTCAGAAGTTATTTGCAACCTCTCAATATTCGAAGTTGTGCATATGCAACACGTTTTAATACGCGTGACGTAATCGGGTCGGAACGATTGGTGATTCAAACTCGGGAGTGCCTGAAAATAAGGCAATTGCGCAAAGCGGAATTGCGCGGTGGCTGTAAATTTATTTTGGAAGACCGGGAACTTAATGGAGTTAATACTGTCATTTTCGGGCTAATCAATTAGCCCCTTTATTGATTGACGATGATTCATTTCCTCAGTTGCATGAATCGTTTCGTTCGAGAACAGTGCAAACGCCGCCAGAGCCTGCGTGCGTGCGCTGTCGATGAAATGAAAAAACCGCCCTCAGGCGGTTCATCGGTTCTCGCTATGTCCTTCCTACGCTCTTACGTCGTAGGCGGGTCTTCCGCCGAATCGCGTGCATATCAGAAGGATGCCTTCAGTACGGGCGTTGCCCGGAGGTGAACTGCGGCGCCGACCGCCGCGTGACACAGCCGTACTGAAAGCGGACGGCGAACATCTAACGGCCTTCCTTAGTCGTTTAACGGACAGGCCGGGCCCTTTTTCACGCGGAGTTTCCCTAATTCCCAGCGAATTAGAGCGTGCAGCCGAGGTTTCCCACGGCGCCCGAACGGCCCGTTGGCTTGCGTCTCCTCTCGCTCGACGCGGGCAATCCCGCGCTCGTCAACGCGAACTGTAGAAATTGCTTCGGTTCGCAACGAAAGTTTCAACGCCCGACCGCAACGATGGTTCGCACATCTTCGACGAACGCGTGTGCTGGAGAGGGTTAATGGCGGTCCACCCTCTTCGAGCGCGACTCCACGTCAGCGGGTCCCGTCAGGAACGGTTCCAATCCAAACAGCCAGGCAAAGCAGAAGGTAACGCGCGCGAACGCGCTGACGTGTCGTCGCGGCGCGTTGTCCCCGGCATCGTCGAGTGGCATGGCTAGTGGTCGCTGAGCCGGGGCCAGATCAGTAGCGGTATGGTCGGATCGCATGATGATTCTCGTTTTATTGATATTGCCTGGAAGCCGACCGCGAGCAGGCGACGTGCCACTGCCGTCGAACGAAATTCGGAGCGTTTGCAGCGAGAGCCGGCGCATCGCCTGCCGTCTGTGCGGTCGGCCGCCAAGGGAAGAAAGGAGCGCCGGAGCAATCGCGTGGAATATCTGCAAACCAGAGGTTGAAGCCGAGTCGTATTTAATGGCGTGTGCTGAGAGAAAGAGGCGGTATTGATCGGGCCTAGGTTTTGCCCATTAATGAAACCTCTTCGAACACGCGAGACGAAGGTGGAAGCGCTTTTGCAAATTCACCAGACCGAATGACGACCACACTTCTGCGCGGCACCGAGATTCGGCTCGAAATCCGTCAAATGAAATCAATAACGCGGCACAAGCTTCAATCGCCAAAGCGCTTCAATCATCCCGTTTCGCGCCAAACAAAAAGGGTTCCGAGAAACTCGGAACCCTTTTTTCAAGCTTTGGTGGGCCGGGTGGGATTCGAACCCACGGTGGGATTTCTCCGGTGGATTATGAGTCCACTGCCTGCAACCAACACGGCGTCCAGCCCAAGAAAAAAGACCCGGTCTTGAAGGCCGGGCCCATTCGCTGGTTGGCCGACATACTACACGAAAAAGGGGCCTCCGCAACCGCTTCGCCCGAGCGAAACAACCGGGAAGCCCCTTCAAGCACAACATTTTCCGCCGCCAACACCTGCTTCGATCAGTTCCCTTCGAGGAACGACTTCAGCTTGTCCGAGCGGCTCGGGTGACGCAGCTTGCGCAACGCCTTCGCTTCGATCTGACGGATCCGCTCACGCGTCACGTCGAACTGCTTGCCGACTTCTTCGAGCGTGTGATCGGTGCTCATCTCGATACCGAAACGCATACGCAGCACTTTCGCTTCGCGCGGCGTCAGCGAGTCGAGCACGTCCTTCACGACATCGCGCATGCTGGCATGCAGCGCGGCGTCGGCCGGCGCGACCGTGTTGTTATCCTCGATAAAGTCGCCCAGATGCGAATCGTCGTCGTCACCGATCGGCGTTTCCATCGAGATCGGCTCCTTCGCGATCTTCATGATCTTGCGGATCTTGTCTTCCGGCATTTCCATCTTCTCCGCCAGCGTTGCCGGATCCGGTTCGAGGCCGGTTTCCTGCAGAATCTGACGCGAGATGCGGTTCATCTTGTTGATCGTTTCGATCATGTGAACCGGAATCCGGATCGTACGCGCCTGGTCGGCGATCGAACGCGTAATGGCCTGGCGAATCCACCACGTCGCATACGTGGAGAACTTGTAGCCGCGACGATATTCGAACTTGTCCACCGCCTTCATCAGGCCGATGTTGCCTTCCTGAATCAGGTCGAGGAACTGCAGACCACGGTTCGTGTACTTCTTCGCAATCGAGATCACGAGACGCAGATTCGCCTCGGTCATTTCACGCTTCGCCTGCCGCGCCTTCAGTTCGCCGGCCGCCATCTGACGGTTGGTTTCCTTCAAGTCCTTCAGCGGCAGCACGACACGCGCCTGCAGGTCCAGCAGACGTTGCTGCTGTTCGCGAATCGCCGGAATATTACGCGTGAGGATCGCGCTATACGCGTGACCTTCGGCGACGATCTTGTCCGCCCACTCGAGATCCGTTTCACTGCCCGGGAAACGCGCGATGAATTCCGCACGCGGCATGCCGCACTTGTCGACCACCGTGTGCAGGATCTGACGCTCGACCTGACGCACTTCGTCCACTTGCGCGCGCAGCGTGTCGCACAGACGCTCGACCGTACGCGCGGTGAAGCGGATCGTCATCAGTTCGTTCTGGATCGTTTCCTGCGCCTTCAGGTACGACTTGGACTTGTAGCCTTCTTTCTCAAACGCGCGGCGCATCTTGTCGAACCATTCGCTGATCATCGCGAATTTTTCGAGCGACGCACGCCTGAGCGCTTCCATCTGCGCCGCGTTGGCCGTGGCTTGCGCGGTGCCGTCGTCTTCTTCCTCGTCCTCGTCGCTTTCTTCCTCGACTTCCTCGTCTTCGCTCTCGATCGCTTCCGCCTCCTGCGCGGAGAAGCCGTCGGCGTCTTCCGCGTTGGCGTCGATCAGGCCGTCGACCAGTTCGTCGATACGAATCTCTTCATTCGCGACGCGCTCGGCCATCGCGAGGATGTCGGCGATCGTGGTCGGGCACGCGGAGATGGCCATCACCATGTGCTTCAGACCGTCCTCGATCCGCTTCGCGATTTCGATTTCGCCTTCACGCGTGAGCAATTCGACCGTACCCATTTCGCGCATGTACATACGCACGGGGTCCGTGGTGCGGCCGAATTCGGAGTCGACGGTGGACAGCGCGACTTCCGCTTCCTCTTCCACTTCGTCGTCGGACGAAGCGGCGGGCGCGTTGTCGTTCAGCAGCAGCGTTTCAGCGTCGGGGGCCTGCTCGTAGACCGCCACGCCCATGTCGTTGAACGTGCTGATGATGCCTTCGATCGCCTCGGTCTCGGTGAAGTTGTCCGGGAGGTGGTCGTTGATTTCTGCATACGTGAGAAAGCCGCGTTCCTTGCCGAGCTTGATCAGCGCGCGCAGTTTGGAGCGGCGCTCCTCGAGCTCCTCCACCGTACCAGGCTGCGACGATGCGAATGCATCTTTCAGAAGCGCTTTTTCCTTGGCACGACGGTCGCGAGCCTTGACCTTTTCCACCTTGCCCGGTGCAGCGGCAGGGGTTTCTTCGGTCTGGGTTGCATCGTCATCGACGGGTACTTCGTTCAGCTTTTTCGTCATGGAGTTCGCCGTACCGGCTGTAGTCTCGACTCGCGGCTGGTGGACAACAGCCGGTAGAACCGTGGATACTGAAGTCTCGCGCACTACCGCATCGTCCTGCGCGGCAGCCGCTTCCCTTGCGCTTCTGACACCCGGCTGCGTGGCAGCCGGCACAGCTTTCGCCCCTCTGACCGGATCCGCTCGTGCCGCGGAAGCGACCGAGGATTTCTTCCCGGCAGCTGGTGCAACACTGACAGCAGACGTTTTTCTGGCGGAAGAAACTAACTTGGCCTCGGTGACCTTTCTGGTCGGCTCTTTCGAGCGTGCACCGGTTGTCGCCTGATTTCCGCCTGTAGTCTTTGCCATCGCATCGCCTTTTCGCCTTTGCTAGGAAAACCCTTGAAAAACAAACCGCTAGAAACCTTTAATTATACCACCCAAGGTTTCCGCCCTCTCCCTCACAGACCTAGCTGACGCTTCATATCAGCCCGTTTCCGATTCAATTCCGAAAGCTCCGCAAACTCCTCCGGCGTGTGCCGGGATTGTCGCGAAAGCTGCTCGAGACGGTCGCAATAAGCGTCGTACCGCATCTTGAGGATCGCCGCTTTCAGTTCCTCGCCCACGATCCGTTCCTGCTCGCGCCGTTCCTCGATGACGGTCTCGTCCTGAGGGTCTTTCAGCAGCAAATCCCGGACATTTTCATCATAGTCTAGAATTTTGCGAAAGATTTCCTCGAAAGTTGGGGCGTTCGCGCCGTTTCGCAATAGGTCGGACAACAACTGAAACTCCGCCGAATCGCCCAGCGCACGCGCGTGCGTCGTCACTTCCTCGAACAATTCGCCGTGCCGTGTGACGCTCAGCAGCGCCTGCTCGGCGTCCTCGTCGAGCACCGCCACCGTGCGCGGATACATCACGAGATTGCGCAGCGTCTTTTCTTCGATCCCTGTCACGCTGCGCCGGTCCTTGCGGGCCGGCGCGAGGCGCGCCGCAGCCGCGATCCGCGAATCGACCTCGCAGAGGGCCGCCACCTCGTCGAACGGCACGTCGAGACGGTCGGCGAACATATGCATGATCTGCGCACGCAACGCGTTGGCCGGCAGGGCTTGCAGCAGCGGTTTGGCGTCGAACAGGGCACGCGCCCGGCCTTCCGGCTGATCCAGCTCCTTGCCCGTCAGCACTTCGTTCAGCATGAACTGCGAGAGCGGCATCGCGCGCTCGACCTGCTCGGCGAACGCCTCGGTGCCGAATTCACGCACGTAGCTATCCGGATCGTGCTCGGACGGCAGAAACAGGAACCGGATCGTCCGGTTGTCCGCCGCGTGTGGGAGGCAGGCGTCCAGCGCCCGGCGAGCGGCGCGCCGCCCTGCCGAATCGCCGTCGAAACTGAAGATGACCGTATCGGTCTGGCGCATCAGTTTCTGCACATGAACCGGCGTGCAAGCCGTGCCGAGCGTGGCGACCGCGTTCTGAAACCCCAATTGGGCCAGCGCGACCACGTCCATATAGCCTTCCACGACCAGCACGTAGTGCTGTTCGCGAATCGCCAGACGCGCTTCGAACAGCCCATACAGCTCGCTGCCCTTGTTAAATAGAGGCGTTTCGGGCGAATTCAAATATTTCGGTTCGCCGCCGTCCAGCACGCGGCCGCCGAAGCCGATCACCTGCCCCTTCACGTTGCGTATCGGGAACATGATCCGCTCGCGAAAGCGGTCGTAGCGGCGGTTCTGCCCCTGTGCGTCGGCCTTTTCGCTGACGATTACGAGGCCAGACTCCACCAGCGCGTCGTCGCGATAATTGGGGAAGGCCGCTTCGAGATTCTGCCAGCCGTCTGGCGCGTAGCCCAGACCGAAGCGCGCGGCGATTTCGCCGGTCAAGCCGCGCTTTTTCAGGTACTGGATCGCGCCCGGCGCGCCGCGCAACTGCTTCCGGTAGAAATCGCAAGCGGTCTGCATGACATCGGAGAGTGCCGTGGTGACGGCTTTGGACGCCGCCGGTGCATAACCGCCGGCGCCGCCCCCGCCATACCCCGGCGACGGCTCGTTCGGCACGGTCAAGCCCACCGATTGCGCCAGATCGTTGACCGCCTCCGGAAACGAGGATCCCACATGTTCCATCAGGAAGCCGATGGCCGTCCCGTGCGCGCCGCAGCCGAAGCAGTGATAAAACTGTTTAGTCGGACTAACGGTAAACGAAGGGCTTTTCTCGTTGTGAAACGGGCACAGCCCCATGAAGTTCGCGCCGCCCTTTTTCAGCTGCACATACCGGCCGACCACGTCGACGATATCAACGCGGTTGAGCAGGTCCTGCAGGAATGACGGTGGAATCACAGTAAATGACGCTACCTAAAAAGCTCAACGCTGCGCGCGGCGTCGGACAACGGCGCGCGCAGGCCGGACAAACTCAAATTACTTCGCGAGCGCGGCTTTGACTTGCGCCGACACCGCGGTCATATCGGCGCGACCGGCCAGCTTCGGCTTGAGCACGCCCATCACCTTCCCCATGTCCTGCGGGCCGGCCGCGCCGGTTTGGGCGACCGCGGCCTGGACTTCGGCAACGATTTCCGCCTCGGACATCTGCTCCGGCATGTAGGCAGACAGAATTGCCAGCTCGGCCTTTTCCTTGTCGGCCAGATCCGTGCGGCCTGCGGCCTCGAACTGGCTGATGGAGTCCTTGCGCTGCTTGATCATCTTGTCGACGACCGCGGTGATCGCGGCGCCGTCGAGCATGACGCGCTCATCGACTTCGCGCTGCTTGATGGCGGCGAGCAGCAGGCGGATCGTGCCGAGCCGCTCGGTCTCACGCGCCCGCATGGCAGTTTTCATATCGTCGTTGATCCGGTCCTTGAGACTCATCACTCACCTGAATGCGTTGAAAGTTGAAAAAGCGGCCGGGTCGAAGGCATCAACACGAATACCCGCTTGGGGACTGCTTCCTCAAGCGGGTTGGCGCAATGTGCGTAGTGGATGCGACCCTGCCGGCTGGCCCGATGAACCGTGTTTTCCGTGATGACACTTCGCGTGCCCTCACCGGGTGGATGTCGCCGCTCCGTTTGACCGGGACCGCGGCAACGCCAGAATCAGTAGAACTTCTTTGGCAGCATCTGGCCACGCAGACGCTTGAAATGACGCTTCACCGCGGCGGCCTTCTTGCGCTTGCGTTCAGCCGTAGGCTTTTCGTAAAACTCGCGAGCGCGAAGTTCCGTCAGCAAGCCGTTCTTCTCCATGGTGCGTTTGAAACGGCGCATGGCGACTTCAAACGGCTCGTTGTCTTTTACGCGGATGGTCGTCATTTTTCAATAACGGAACTTTGTAAAGGTTCAGGAGTATAGCAGAGCTTTCTCACAAAGCTAATGCGCCGTCAAGCCCCCCGGACGTACTCCGCGGCCGCCTGGCCGGCCGCCACGCCCGAGGCCCACGCCCACTGGAAGTTGTAGCCACCGAGCCAGCCGGTCACGTCGACCGCCTCGCCGATGAAGTACAGCCCCGGCGCCTTCGCGCTCATCATCGTCGTTGAGGACAGGTCGCGCGTGTCGACGCCGCCGCGCGTCACTTCGGCTTTGCGATAGCCTTCGGTGCCGTTCGGGGTGAGCGTCCAACGCGACAGCGCTTCACCGATGCGCCGCAACGTCTTGTCCGGCAGATCGGCCACGCGGGCTTCGGCAGAAATCTGGTGGGTTTCCAGCCAGACGTGAGCGAGCCGCTGCGGCACCCACTCGGATAGCAGATTGGCGATCTGGCGCTTCGTGCCGGTCTTTGCTTCGAGCAGGGCGGTCGTCGCGTCGCGCTCCGCCAACAGGTTGATGTGAATCGGCTCGCCGGGTTGCCAGTAGCTCGAGATTTGCAGCACGCCCGGGCCCGACAGGCCACGGTGCGTGAGCAGCAGGTCCTCGGTGAATTCGGCGCCGGTCTTCCTGTTGCCGGTCGCCAGTTGCACTTCGAGCGACACGCCGGAGAGTGCCGAGAACGGCTCCCAGTCGGCGGCGGCGAAGGTCAGCGGAACCAGCGCGGGACGCGTATCGATCAGTTTGTGACCGAACTGTTTGGCAAGCCGATAGGCGAAATCGGTGGCGCCGATCTTGGGGATCGACAGCCCGCCAGTCGCGATCACCAGCGCGCGCACGGTGATCGGGCCAGACAGCGTATCCAACGCGTACCGGCCCTGCGCGTCCTGCCGCACGCCTTCCACCGACAACGGCGTGCGCCATGCGACGCGGCCCGCGTCGCACTCGCTCTTCAACACATTGATGACCGCGTCGCTCGACTGGTCGCAGAACAGCTGCCCCTTGTGCTTCTCGTGCCACGTCACGCGATGACGCTTGAGCAACGCCATGAAATCGCGCGGCGTGTAGCGCGCCAGCGCGGAACGGCAAAAATGCGGATTGGTCGACAGGTAATTGGCCGGCCCGGCGTACACATTCGTGAAGTTGCACCGGCCACCGCCGGAGATGCGGATTTTTTCCGCGAGACGTTGCGAGTGGTCGATCAGCACCACGCGCCGGCCGAGTTGCCCGGCCACGGCCGCGCACATCATGCCGGCCGCGCCTGCGCCGATCACCGCGATATCGAAAGATTCCATGGGGCCGCATTGTACCTGCGGGATAGCGACCGTCTGCGGCCTGGTGTCCGCACTGCTATACTTTCAGGCTGGCCTTTTATTTCTGGGCGCAAGGGTGTCGTCACTCGTGCGCCCCTTCAGACCCACCATCATGCTCGTTCTCGGCATCGAAAGCTCCTGCGACGAAACCGGTCTCGCGCTCTACGACACGGAGCGCGGCCTGCTCGCGCACGCGCTGCATTCGCAGATTGCGATGCATCGGGAGTACGGCGGCGTCGTGCCCGAGTTGGCGTCGCGCGACCACATCCGACGTGCGCTGCCGCTGCTCGAAGAGGTGATGGAGCGTGCCGGCGCGGCGCGCAGCGACATCGACGCGATCGCCTACACGCAAGGGCCAGGGCTCGCGGGCGCGTTGCTGGTCGGCGCGAGCGTCGCCAATTCGCTGGCAATGGCGTGGGACAAGCCGACCATCGGCATCCACCACCTCGAAGGGCACCTGCTGTCGCCGCTGCTGGTGGATGAGCCGCCGCCGTTCCCGTTCGTGGCGCTGCTGGTGTCAGGCGGACATACGCAATTGATGCGCGTGACGGACGTGGGCGTCTACGAGACGCTCGGCGAAACGCTGGACGACGCGGCCGGCGAAGCGTTCGACAAAACCGCCAAGCTGCTCGGTCTCGGTTATCCGGGCGGCCCGGAAGTGTCTCGCATGGCGGAATTCGGCACGCCCGGCGCGGTAGTCCTGCCCCGCCCGATGCTGCATTCCGGCGACCTCGACTTCAGCTTCAGCGGCCTGAAGACCGCCGTCCTCACGCACGCGAAGAAGCTCGGCGGCGCGAATATCTGCGAGCAGGCGAAAGCGGATCTGGCGCGCGGCTTCGTCGACGCCGCGGTGGAAGTGCTGGCGGCGAAGTCGCTGGCGGCGCTGAAAAAGACCCGGCTCAACCGGCTGGTCGTCGCGGGGGGCGTGGGCGCCAACCGGCAGCTGCGCGAGGCGCTGTCCGCCGCCGCGAACAAGCGCAACTTCTTCGTGCACTACCCCGACTTGTCGCTGTGCACGGACAACGGCGCGATGATCGCACTGGCCGGTGCGTTGCGATTGCAGCGCTGGCCCGATCAATCGGCTAAAGACTACGCGTTCACGGTGAAGCCGCGCTGGGATCTGACTTCCCTCGCACGCTGAGCTGAAGATCGCCGCACCATAAGAAAAGCCGCTTCAAAAGCGGCTTTTTCAATGCGGTCAAACCAGCGAACACGCGCAAGGGCGTGTCTCACCCCACCCGCTTGTCCCGCTCGATCACCGCATACGCGCTGTGATTGTGAATCGACTCGAAGTTCTCTGCCTCGAGCACATAGGCGACGATCCGCTCGTCCGCGTTCAGCCGCTGCGCGACGTCGCGCACGAGGTCTTCGACGAACTTCGGATTTTCATACGCGCGCTCGGTGACGAATTTCTCGTCGGGGCGCTTGAGCAAGCCCCACAGTTCGCACGACGCTTCTTCCTCCGTAATGCGAACCAATTCTTCCACCGCCACGTCGCCGGTCAGTTCGGCATTGATCGTGACATGCGAGCGCTGGTTATGCGCGCCGTACTGCGAAATCTTTTTCGAGCACGGGCACAGGCTCGTGACTGGCACCAGCACTTTCAGAAACAGGCGCGTCGTGCCGTTGCGGGTGTCGCCCGTCAGCGTGACTTCGTAGTCGAGCAGACTCTGCACGCCCGAAACCGGCGCGGTCTTGTTCACAAAGTACGGGAACGACACTTCGATGCGGCCCGCCTCGGCTTCGAGCTTTTCGAGCATGGCGGCGAGCATGGTGCGAAAAGTGGCCGGTGCGAGCGGCGCCTTGTTCTCTTCGAGCAACGCCACGAAACGCGACATATGCGTGCCCTTCTGTTCAGCCGGGAGATGCACGTCGAGATTCCACATGCCGACCGTCGGCTGCACTTGGCCGCTTTGCGTGCGCACCGTCAACGGATGACGCACGCCCTTGACGCCGACCCGCTGAATCGGGATCTGGCGCGTGTCGGGCGTGCTTTGCACGTCGGGCATGATAAAGGCGGGATTCATCTGGTTCATTCTGTTGTCCTTTCAGGAAAGCGCCGGGCCGCCCCGAGTTTTCCGCTCCGCCGGAAACCCCCGCCCCCAACGAAGCCCCTTGGGGAATGGGAGGATCGGGGCGATGGCCCCCAACGGGGGGCCGCCCTGAACCAGCGGATTCAGGGGCTCTCAGCGGCCGTGCGGATAGTGCGCGCAACGGCGAACGCCGGCCTTGGCCGGCGTTGGAAGATGGGCCCGCAGGCCCATTGATTCGAGTTGGAGATAGTAAAAAACGAGAGTGGCAGCCGCCATCGCATCGCGGCGGCATGCCGGTCGGCAACGCCTTACGCGACGCGCTTCACGGACGATTGAACGCCGAGCGCGCCGTTCGACAAAAACCGCTCGCGAATCGACTTGGCGATACCCACGGCGTCGAGACCGCATGCGGCGAGCAGCTTGGCCGGGTCGCCATGATCGATGAAGCGGTCGGGCAGGCCCAATTGCAGCACCGGCCGCATCACGCCCGCTTCGAGCAGCGCTTCGACGCAAGCCGAGCCCGCGCCGCCCATCACGCAGCCTTCTTCGACGGTGACGATGGCGTCGTGCGTCTCGGCCAGTTGACGGACCAGCTCGGCGTCGAGCGGCTTCACGAAGCGCATGTTCGCGACGGTGGCGTCCAGTTGCTCGGCCGCCGCCAGCGACGGCGCGACCATCGTGCCGAACGCGAGGATCGCAATGCGCTTGCCCACCGGCTGCGACGTCTCGCGCCGCACTTCGCCCTTGCCGAGCGGCACCGCCGCCATCTGCTTGACGGTGGCGACACCCGTACCCGCGCCACGCGGATAACGCACCGCCGTCGGGTTCGGCTGCTGCAGCGCGGTGTACAGCATCTGCCGGCATTCGTTTTCGTCCGACGGCGCCATGACCGTCATGTTCGGGATGCAGCGCATGAACGCGAGGTCGTAAGCACCCGCGTGCGTGGCGCCGTCTGCACCGACCAGACCCGCGCGGTCGATGGCGAACACCACCGGCAGGTTTTGCAGCGCGACGTCGTGAATCAGCTGGTCGTAGGCTCGCTGCAGGAAGGTCGAGTAGATCGCGACCACCGGCTTCATGCCGTCCGCGGCAAGACCGCCGGCAAACGTCACCGCGTGCTGTTCGGCAATGCCGACGTCGAAATAGCGATCCGGGAAGCGCTTCTCGAACTCGACCATGCCCGAGCCCTCGCGCATGGCCGGCGTGATGCCGATCACGCGCGAATCCAGCTCGGCGGCGTCGCACAGCCATTCGCCGAACACCTGCGTGTAGGTCTTCTTCGACGGCGTGGTGGCCGGCTTGATGCCTTCGGCCGGATTGAACTTGCCCGGGCCGTGGTACAGCACCGGATCGGCCTCGGCCAGCTTGTAGCCCTGGCCTTTCTTCGTCACGACGTGCAGGAATTGCGGGCCGCGCAGTTCCTTGATGTTCTGCAGCGTCGGGATCAGCGAGTCGAGATCATGACCGTCGATCGGGCCGATGTAGTTAAAGCCGAACTCTTCGAACAGCGTGGCCGGCACGATCATGCCCTTCGCGTGCTCTTCGAGCTTGCGGGCGAGGTCGAGCATCGGCGGCGCGACGCGCAGCACGCGCTCGACGCCCGCGCGCGCGGCGGCGTAGAAGCGGCCGGACATCAGGCGCGCCAGATGGCGATTGAGCGCGCCGACCGGCGGCGAGATCGACATGTCGTTGTCGTTCAGGATCACCAGCAGCGGCACGTCGTCTTCGACGCCGGCGTTGTTCATGGCCTCGAAGGCCATGCCCGCCGTCATCGCGCCGTCGCCGATCACGGCGATGCCCATGCGGTTGTCGCCCTGCAGCTTGCTCGCGACCGCCATGCCGAGCGCGGCGGAGATCGACGTGCTGGAGTGCGCGGTGCCGAAGGTGTCGTATTCGGACTCGTCGCGTTTCGGGAAGCCCGAGATGCCGCCGAGCTGACGCAGCGTGTGCATCTGGTCGCGGCGGCCCGTCAGGATCTTGTGCGGATAGGTTTGATGGCCCACGTCCCAGACAATCCGGTCGTGCGGCGTGTCGAACACGTAGTGCAGAGCAATGGTCAACTCGACCGTGCCGAGGTTGGACGAAAGATGGCCGCCCGTCTGCGATACGCTGTCGAGCACGAAAGCACGCAACTCGTCGGCAAGCGGTTGCAATTGGCGGCGATCGAGGCGGCGCAAGGCTGCCGGGTCGTCGATGGTTTTCAGCAAGTCGTACATCGTCGTTCCATTGTAGGAAAACTTACGCGCCCGCACTTCATACATGCACCCCGGGGATAAAAGGTGCGCGGCGGCGGGCTTTCGCGTTCAGCTAACCCGGTTCACCACCAGGTCGGCCAATTCGGCAAGACGCTGCGCGCGTGCGCCGAACGGCGCCAGCGCGGCGTGCGCGTCGCTGCGCAGCTGCGCTGCGAGCGAGCGCGACGCGTCGAGCCCGATAATCGACACGTAGGTCGGCTTGCCGTCCTTCGCGTCTTTGCCAGCGGTCTTGCCGAGCGTCGCGGAATCGGTCGTGACGTCGAGAATGTCGTCGACGACCTGAAACGCGAGACCGACGGCGGCCGCATAGGCGTCGAGCGAACGCATCGCGTCCGCATCCGGCGCTTCGCCCGCCAGAGCGCCCATGCGCACCGCGGCGCGCAGCAACGCGCCGGTTTTCATCCGGTGCATGGTTTCGAGTTGCGTGCGCGTCAGCGTGTGGCCGACGCTCGCCAGGTCGATCGCCTGCCCGCCGCACATGCCGAGCGAGCCGCTCGCGAGCGCCAGTTCGCGCACGAGCGAAGCCTGCTGCGGCGCGGCCAGCACGTCGGAGGTCAGCGCGACGAAAGCCTGCGATTGCAGCGCGTCCCCGACCAGCAGCGCCGTGGCTTCGTCATATTGGACGTGCACCGTGGGCTTGCCGCGGCGCAGCGCGTCGTCGTCCATGCAGGGCATGTCGTCGTGTACCAGCGAGTACACGTGGATCATTTCCAGCGCCGCCGCCGCCGCATCGAGGCATTCGGCGCGCGCGCCGGTCAGCTCGCCGGCCGCGTGGCACAGCAGCGGACGAACCCGCTTGCCGCCGCCCAGCACCGCGTAACGCATCGCCTCATGCAGTTTGGCGGGCTCGGTGGCCTCGCCCGGCAGGTAGTGTTCCAACGCCGTTTCGACACGTTCGAGTACCGAGCGCGTCCATTGTTCGAATGTCATAGGTCGTCCCCGCTTTCAGTAGCGGCTGTGCCTGCGGTATTCATGGGCAGCGGTTTCAGCGTCTCGCCGTCGAGCACGCGCACCTGCTGCTCGACTTTTTCGAGCTGCTGCTGGCAAAACGCCACGAGGGCCGCGCCGCGCCGATACGCGCTCAACGACTCCTCGAGACTCAGGCTGCCGCCTTCCATGCGCGCCACCAGCGCTTCCAGTTCTGCCTGAGCGGCCTCGTAGTTCTCGGGCAGCGGCGTGGTATCGACGCCTTCGGCTGGCGCAGCAGCAGTATCTTTCGACGCGGTCTTCGCCATGAATAGTCGCAAAATTAAAACAAGTCGGACATTCTACGGCAAAAGCGCCATATCCGAGCCGCTCGCCGGCCTGCGTCGCGCGTGCGCGTCCCGCGCCGCCCCTGAAGTCTCGCAGAAAAAAAACGATTGGTCTGCGGCGAAAATCCCGAACTTTCATGACATTTTTGACCCAAATCAGGGACTTAAGCGCCCCAAAGAAGGGGAAACGGGTATAATCGCGGGCTCCCTAAATCGAATCTATCGATGGTTGGGTTGTTCACTGCTTTCACGTCTTCACGGGAGTGGGAATGTCCAATCTGAGCAATGCATTGCAGTTGCGGTCTGTCCACAGCCAGCTGCCAGTCACGGCTTACTTTGACGAAGCGCTTCTTACGCGCGAAATCGAAACCCTTTTCAAGAAAGGTCCTCGTTACATCGGCCACGATCTCATGGTGCCCGAAGCGGGGGATTATTTTGCCTTGCCCAGCGAAAGCGAGGGGCGTGTGCTCGTCCGTAACCAGCAGTCCCAAGTCGAATTGCTGTCGAACGTGTGCCGCCACCGGCAGGCCATCATGCTCAACGGCCGCGGCCAGACGGAGAACATCGTCTGCCCGCTGCATCGCTGGACGTACGACCTGAAGGGCGAACTCCTCGGTGCGCCCCATTTCGCGGACAACCCCTGCCTGAATCTCGGCGCCACGCCGCTGCAGAACTGGCAAGGGCTGCTGTTCGAAGCCCAGGGGCGCGACGTCGCACGCGATCTCGCACGCCTCGGCACCAAGAAACATTTCGACTTCTCGGGCTTCATGTTCGACCACGTCGAAGTGCACGAGTGCAACTACAACTGGAAGACCTTCATCGAGGTCTATCTGGAGGACTATCACGTCGCGCCGTTCCATCCGGGCCTCGGCAGCTTTGTCAATTGCGACGACCTGACGTGGGAGTTCGGCGAGTGGTACAGCGTCCAGACGGTGGGCGTGCACAAGGATCTGGAGCAGCCGGGCAGCCCGACCTACCGCAAGTGGCACGACCAAGTGCTGCGTTTTCGCGGCGGCAACCCGCCCGACTTCGGCGCGATCTGGATGGTGTACTACCCGGGCATCATGATCGAGTGGTATCCGCACGTGCTGGTGGTGTCATGGCTGATTCCGCGCGGTCCGCAGAAAACCACCAACGTAGTGGAGTTCTATTACCCTGAGGAAATCGCGTTGTTCGAGCGTGATTTCGTCGAAGCCGAGCGCGCCGCGTATATGGAAACGGCCCGCGAAGACGACGAGATCGCCGAACGCATGGACGCAGGCCGCCGTGCACTGCTGGAGCGCGGCGAGTCGCAGGTCGGCCCGTATCAGAGCCCGATGGAAGACGGTATGCAGCACTTCCACGAGTTTTTGCGGCGCGAGTTGGGCGAGATCTGAGCGCGCTCACTCAGCGTTCGGTCACGATTCATCCGACTCTTGCGCAAGCCGCATCGACATCAGGAAAGACGGGCTTCGGCCCGTCTTTTTTTGTTTAGACTTACAAGATAGCCCGGCCATCCGTCCGTAGCGCCAAGGCGCCCGACCGCAACCGCCATTGCCCGTATCGAGGAGACATCACATGCCCCACACTCACTACACCACTCTGATCTCCGCGACCAATCTTGCGGAACGGCTCGCCGCCGCGCCAGGCAGTGTGTTCGTCATCGATTGCCGCTTCGATCTGACCGACACGGAAGCGGGCGAGAAAGCGTATCTGGCCGGACATCTGCCGGGCGCGCATTACCTGCATCTCGATCGCGATCTGTCCGGGCCGAAGAACGGCACGAACGGGCGGCATCCGCTGCCGGATCGCGCGCGGCTGGTCGAGACGCTCGAATCGCGGGGTTTGAAGCAGGGCCAGCAAGTGGTCGCTTATGACGCGCAAGGCGGCATGTACGCCGCTCGCGTATGGTGGCTGCTGCGCTGGCTCGGACACGACGCGGTGGCGCTGCTCGACGGCGGCCTGCCGGCCTGGCAAGCCGCCGGTCAGCCGCTGACGCAGGACGTGCCGGCCCAGAACACCGGCGACTTCAATGCCGGTGCGCCGCTCGCCGTGACGGTCGATGCGCAGACGATCGAGCGCAATCTCGGTTCGAAGGAGCACGTGGTGGTCGATGCACGCGCGGCCGATCGCTATCGCGGCGAGAACGAAACGCTGGATCGCGTCGGCGGCCACATCCCCGGCGCGCTCAACCGCTTCTTCAAGGACAACTTCACCGCCGACGAGCGCTTCAAACCGGCTCATACGCTGCGCGAGGAATTTCACGCGCTGCTCGGCGACACGCCGCCCGAACACGTGGTGCTGCAATGCGGCTCGGGCGTGACGGCATGCGTGAACGCGCTGGCCATGGAGATTGCCGGCCTGCATGGCGCGGCATTGTATGCGGGCTCGTGGAGCGAATGGAGCTCTGATCCGAAGCGGCCGGTGGCGACCGGTGCGAAACCCTGAGTCCCGGACGCCCTGAGCGGTAAGCACAAAGGCCGTTGCCGCCCATGGGCGGCAACGGCCTTTTTAATCGTACGAAGCGCGCGACGATCCAGTTGAATCCTCAGGCCACCCCGTGCTGCTTGAACCACACGAGCGCGCGGCGCCAGCCATCTTCGGCATCGGCCTTCCTGTAGCTCGGCCGGTAATCCGCGAAAAACGCATGGCCTGCATCGTCATACACGACGAACTGCGAGCCGCGCCCCGCTTGCGGGCCTTGCGCAATGGCCTGCTTCATCTGCTCGAGCGTGTCTTGCGGGATGCTCTGATCCTGCAAACCGTAGAGTCCCAACACCGGCGCATGCAGCCGCGCGACCTGATCGAGCGGATTGGCCGGCGTGTTCGCGGTTTTCGCGCCCGCCACGCGGCCATACCAGGCGACGCCCGCCTTGAGCCGCGGGTTGTGTTCGGCATATAGCCACGCAATCCGCCCGCCCCAGCAAAACCCGTTCACGCCGACCCGGTTCAGATCGCCGCCATGCTCGCCGGCCCACGCGACGGTCGCGTGGAGATCGCCCATGACCTGCTCGTCCGACACCTTGCTGACCAGTTGCTCGTTGAGCTGCTGCATGCTCGTGAAAACGGTCGGGTCGCCCTGCCGCTGATACAGATCCGGCGCGATCGCCAGATAACCCTCCTTGGCGAAGCGCCGGCACACGTCGGCGATATGCTCGTGCACGCCAAAAATCTCATGCACGACGAGGATCACCGGCAGGTGCGTCTTGCCCTTGGGCTGCGCGCGATACGCCGGCACCAGCGTGCCGCCCGAACGCACGGCCACTTCGCCGGCTTCGAGGCCGTCGCTGTCGGTGTGGATGGTTTGCGCCGAGACCGGCAGCACGGCCGCCGCGAAACCGGTGCCGAGCGCGGCCTTGATGAAGGTGCGTCGATTGAAGGGAACGTGGGGGATCAGGCTATCGATCTCGGGCTTCAGCATGCGCGCTCCGCTGTTGATTGTTAGAGGCAAGAGGATACGCCTGACGCGCATCCCGTTGCAGTTTCAACCACGGCTTTACCCCTCAGTGCAGCTTCACGCGCGGCAAGGTGGAGCGGCGCAGCCAGTGCGCGAAGGTATCGAGCACCATCCGCGCGTAGCCATGCAGCGCCGCGATATGCAGCCGGTACAGCGACATGTACATGAAGCGCGCGAACAGTCCTTCGATCAGCATGTTGCCGCCGATCACTCCGCCCATCAGATTGCCGACCGCGCTGAAGTGCCCGAGCGACACCAGCGAGCCGAAGTCGCGATAGGTGAATTCCGGGAGCGGCTTGTTGTCGAGCCGCGCGGCCAGCGCTTTCAGCAGGAAACTTGCCTGCTGATGCGCGGCTTGCGCGCGCGGCGGCACGTTGCGCTCGTTGCCCGGCCACGGACAGGCGGCGCAATCGCCAAGCGCGAACACGTTGTCGTCGACTTCGGTTTGCAGCGTGCGGCGCACGTTGAGCTGGCCGAGCCGGTTGACCGTCAAGCCGTCGAGCTGGCCCAGGATGGGCGGCGCCTTGATGCCCGCTGCCCACACCGTCAGGTCGGCGCGCACGGTGTGCCCGCTCGCGGTACGGACGATGCCGGGCGCGACTTCAGCGACCGTCTCGCCGATCAGCAGCTTCACACCGAGCTTGGTGAGCAGCTCGGCGGTCGCCGTCGAGACGCGCTCCTGCAGAGCCGGCAAAATGCGCGGCCCCGCCTCGATCAACACGATGCCGACGTCATGCCGCGGATCGAGCTTATGCAGACCATACGCCGACAGCACCTGCGCGGTGTTGCGCAATTCCGCCGACAGTTCGACCCCGGTCGCCCCGCCGCCGACGATAGCCACCTGGATACGCGGTTCACTGGCTGACGACGTGCCCGGTCCCGGCCTCGATTCGACGGGCTCATGCACCTGATGCTCGGCGCGCATGCAGGCCGCGATCAGGCGTTTGCGGAACCGCTCGGCCTGGCCGACCGTGTCGAGTGCGAGTGAAAATTCGGCCGCGCCCTTCACGCCGAAGAACGCCGTGGTGCTGCCGATCGCGATGATCAGCGTGTCGTATTCGAGCTCGCGTTCGGGCAGGAGTTCGGCGCCGTCGTCATCGGCCACGGTGCCGAGCGTGAGACGTTTGTTGGCGCGATCGAGCCCGGTGAGTTCGCCCTGCTGAAACTCGAAGTCATGCCAGCGCGCTTGCGCCGCGTATTCGAGCTCCTGTGTGAACGGGTCCATGCTGCCCGCCGCCACTTCGTGCAAGAGCGGCTTCCAGATATGCGTGGGGTAACGGTCGACGAGCGTGACTTGGGCACCCGCGCCGCCTTTGCGCTTCTGGGCGCCATAGCGGTCACCCAGACGTGTCGCCAGTTCCAGCCCTCCCGCGCCCCCGCCAACGACGATAAATCGATGCATTGCACTCTCCGTGTTTGCCGATGAATTATGCGTCGCGGACGGCGCGTGGCAACGCGCCGTCTTTCAGCAATTGTCCGCGAGCAGCACGGGTTGTCACAAGCCATCAATTAGCATGTGTGACATGCGCACGACGGTATCGCGCGCCGTCCCTCATGTATCAATGCGCTTCTTCCCAGTTCAGGCCGGCGCCCACCTCGGCGACCAGCGGCACTTTCAGCTCGGCGACACCGCACATCAATTCGGGCAGGCGCTTGCGCACTTCGGACAATTCGGCGTCCGGCACTTCGAGGATCAGTTCATCGTGTACCTGCATGATCATGCGCGTGCCGATTTTCGACTCTTCGATCCAGTTCTGCACCGCGATCATCGACAGTTTGATGAGATCGGCGGCCGTGCCTTGCATCGGCGCATTGATCGCTGCACGCTCGGCGCCCTGGCGGCGCGGACCATTGCCGCCGTTGATCTCCGGCAGCCACAGGCGGCGGCCGAACACCGTTTCGACATAGCCCTTCGCCTTCGCGCTCAGACGCGTTTCGTCCATGTACCGGGCGACGCCCGGATAACGCGCAAAATAGCGGTCGATATACATCTTGGCCGCGTCGCGCGTAATGCCGAGGTTCGACGCGAGGCCAAACGCGCTCATGCCGTAAATCAGGCCGAAGTTGATGACCTTGGCCACACGCCGTTGATCGCTCGACACTTCGAGCGGCGTCACGCTGAAGATTTCCGCCGCGGTGGCGCGGTGAATGTCTTCACCTTGCGAGAACGCGCGCAGCAGCGATTCGTCGCCGGAAATATGCGCCATGATGCGCAACTCGATCTGCGAGTAGTCCGCGGAGACCAGCTTGTGGCCGGGCGGCGCAATGAACGCCTCGCGGATGCGACGGCCTTCGCCGGTGCGCACAGGGATATTCTGCAAGTTCGGATCGTTCGATGCGAGACGCCCCGTCACCGCGACGGCCTGCGCGTAGTTCGTATGCACGCGGCCCGTCTGCGCGTTGACCATGCGCGGCAGCTTGTCCGTGTAGGTCGACTTCAGCTTCGACAAACCACGGTGTTCGAGCAGGATCTTCGGCAGCGGATAGTCTTCGGCGAGTTTCTGCAGCACTTCTTCGTCGGTGGACGGCGCGCCGTTCGGGGTCTTCTTGACCACCGGCAGTTCCAGCTTCTCGAAGAAGATCTGGCCGATCTGCTTGGGCGAACCCAGATTGAATTCGCCGCCGGCAAGCGTGTACGCCTCGCTTTCCAGCTGGATCAAACGCGTAGCGATCTCACTGCTTTGCTGACGCAGCTTTTCCGCATCGATCAGCACGCCGGTGCGCTCCATCTTGCGCAACACCCGCGAGGTCGGCACTTCGATCGCGCGGTAGACGCGGTCGAGCGTCGTCTCGGCCGCCACTTGCGGATACAAGGCCTGATGCAGACGCAGCGTGATGTCGGCGTCTTCGGCCGCGTATTCGGCGGCCTGCTCCAGCGCGACTTCGTCGAAGCCGATCTGCGATGCGCCCTTGCCCGCGACCTCCTCGTACTTGATCGTCTTGATGCCGAGATGGCGCAGCGCGAGGCTGTCCATATCATGCGTGCGATGCGATTCGAGCACGTACGACTGCAGCAGCGTGTCGTGTTCGATACCGCGCATTTCGATGCCGTAGTTCGCGAGCACCTGTTCGTCGTACTTCAGATGCTGACCGACCTTCTTGTGCTCCGCGCTTTCGAGCCACGGCTTGAGCTTCGCGAGCACTTCGTCGCGCGGCAGTTGCACGGGCGTGTCCGGACCGCGATGCGCGAGCGGCACATAAGCGGCGCGGCCGGCTTCCACCGACAACGACAAGCCCACGATCTGCGCGGTCATCGGATCGAGCGCGGTGGTCTCGGTATCGAACGAGGTCAGTTCGGCCGCGTTGATTTTTGCGAGCCACGCGTCGAACTGCTCCCACGTCTGCACGGTGTCGTAGTGGCGCGCGTGATCGACCGACAGCGCCGGCGGCACGTCGGTTTCCGGGCCTTCCACCGCGTCCGCGATTTCCACCTCGCGCAGCCAGGTCTTGAAGCCGTGGCGCGTGAACACGTCGCGCAGTTCCTCGCGCGATTCGGGCCGGCTTTGCAGGCTTTCCTCGATCGACACGATATGGTCGGTCAGATTGCAATTGCGCTCGACGGTGACGAGTTTCTTCGCCATCGGCAGAAAATCGAGTGCACGCCGCAGATTGTCTCCTACCGCACCTTTGATCTCGTCCGCATGTGCGACGATGCCATCCAGCGACTCGAATTGCGTGAGCCATTTGAGCGCGGTTTTCGGCCCGCATTTCTCGACGCCCGGCACGTTGTCGACGGTATCGCCGATCAGCGACAGGTAGTCGATGATGCGCTCGGGCGGCACGCCGAACTTGGCGATCACGCCGGCGCGGTCGAGCTTTTCGTTGGTCATCGTATTGATGAGGGTGACATGATCCGACACGAGCTGCGCCAGATCCTTGTCCCCAGTCGACACGATCACGTTCATGCCACGCTGTTCCGCTGCGGTGCTGAGCGTGCCGATCACGTCATCGGCTTCGACGCCTTCGATCATCAGGAGCGGCCAGCCGAGCGCGCGCACGGCCACATGAATCGGCTCGATCTGGCGCGACAGGTCGTCCGGCATCGACGGGCGGTTCGCCTTATAGTCGGGATACCAGTCGTCGCGAAATGTTTTGCCCTTGGCGTCGAACACGCACGCGCTATACTCTGCCGTGACTTCCTTGCGCATGCGCCGCAGCATGTTGATCATCCCGTAGAGCGCACCCGTCGGACCGCCCTCGGGCCCGCGCAGATCAGGCATCGCATGGTAGGCCCGGTACAGGTAACTCGAACCGTCGACCAATAGCAGGGTCTTACCTTCAAGGCTTCGTTCTTCAGGCATTATGACTAAGAGAAAAGTGATTCCGAGTCTGCGATCGCTCGCAGATCAAGAGCGCGCAACGGCCAAGAAGGCCCGCGCATCGTGGCAGATGTTCACGATTATGGCAGAGTTTATCGAGGCGACCGAGTACCTCTCGGAGATTCGCCCGGCTGTCAGCATCTATGGTTCGGCGCGCCTGAAAGCGAGCTCGCCGTACTACAAGCTCGCCACGCAAATCGCACGCAAGCTGTCGGACGCGGGCTTCGCGGTGATCTCCGGCGGCGGCCCCGGCATCATGGAAGCGGCCAACAAGGGCGCGCATGCGGGCAAGGCACCTTCCGTCGGCCTGAATATCGAACTGCCGCACGAGCAATCGGGCAACCAGTGGCAGGACATCTCGTTGCGCTTCCGCCATTTCTTCACGCGCAAGGTCACGTTCGTGAAGAATTCGGACGCGGTGATCGTCATGCCGGGCGGTTTCGGCACGCTGGATGAACTGGCCGAAGTGCTCACGCTGATTCAAACCAAGAAGTCGCGCCACGTGCCGATCATCCTGGTGGGCGCCGAATTCTGGGAAGGCCTGCTTGCGTGGTTCAAGAGCTCGCTCATTCCGATGGGTCTCATCAATCCGAACGACATCGATCTGATGCAGGTAATCGACGATCCGGATCAGGTGCTCGAAGCGGTGCTGAAGTTCTACGAAGACCGCGAAGAAGCCGAGCCGCATCCGGCCAAGTCGGATGAAGACCGGATGTTCTATCTGTGATGTGATGCCGCGTACCCGCTTCGCGCGTTGGCGTGGAGCCAGCACGGCCCATGCAATGCACATAGCACGCTGGTTCTCGCGGGCAGCCTTTTGGGCTGCCCGTTTTCGTTTCTCTCTTTCGCTTGACGACGGCTCGACCCTGACCTCACGCCATGCCGACGCCATGAGCCTCGGCCACGGCAACACCACCCAGCCCGTCACACGCCGCGCAAAAATGGTTTTGCTCGCCGCCGGTTCGGCGCTAATCTCCCGAGCTTGAACTGCAAGCCGGTTAGTGACATGGACCACGATCTCTCCTCTTCAGAACTCCAACCTGCGTCCGGACTCGCACCTACGCCCACGCTGCGCGAAATCTTCGGCGGCTTTCTGGGCCTTGGTCTAGTCTCGTTCGGCGGCGCATTGCCGCTCGCGCGCCGCGCGCTGGTCGAACAGCGCCGCTGGCTGAGCGCCGAAGAATTCACCGACCTGCTCGGCCTGTGCCAATTCCTGCCAGGCGGCAACGTAATCAATCTGTCGGTGGCAATGGGCATGCGTTTTCGCGGCGTGCCCGGCGCGCTCGCCGGTCTGCTCGGATTGATCGCGGGGCCATCGCTGGTGGTGATCGGGCTTGGCGTGTTGTACGAACACACGCAAAACGATCCGCACGTGCGTCATCTGTTCGCCGGCCTCGCCGCAGCCGCGGCCGGCCTGTTGATCTCGATGGCCGTCAAGATCGTGCTGCCGTTGCGCAGCAAGCCGCTCGCCGCGCTCATCGCCGCACTCGGCTTCGTCGCGATTGCGGTCCTGCGGCTGCCGCTTTTGCCGACCATGCTGGTGCTGACGCCGCTCAGCATTTACATCGCAGCGAGGAGCGCGTGATGAACGACACGCTCATTTCGCTTGCGGCCATTTTCAGTCAGCTTTCGCTGCTCGCGTTCGGCGGCGGCAATACGATTCTTCCGGAGATGCAGCGGCAGGTGGTGGAGGTGCATCACTGGATGCCTGCCAGCGAATTCAGCGCACTGTTCGCGCTCGCACAGGCCGCGCCCGGGCCGAATCTGATGATCGTCACGCTAATCGGCTGGCACGTGGCCGGTTGGGCGGGGATGCTGGTGACGTCGATAGCGAAGTTCGGACCGTCGTCGCTCGTGACGATCCTCGCGCTGCATGCCTGGGACCGCTTCAAGGACCGGCCGTGGCGGCGCTACGCACAGTTGGGGTTGATGCCGGTGACGGCGGGCATCGTCGCGGCGAGCGCGGCCTTGATCGCCGAAGCGTCGAATCCAACTGCGATTGCCTGGGCGATCACCGCATTGACCGCCGTGATGGCGTTGAAGACGCGGATTCACCCGTTGTGGCTACTGGCTGCCGGCAGCTTGATCGGGCTGACGGGCTTCGGGCAGTTCTAACGCAACACGGTTGAAGCATGTCCGTTGACGCATGTCCGTTGACACACGGCGGCAAAAGCGGAAGCAGAAGCAAGGCTGCATGCGAACGCATTGTGCCGGCGCGGACGAGCCCCATCAAAGCCCGCCCGCACCTCTGCCCGCCAAACCCGCGCTTACTGAAACGCCACCTCGGCAAAGCTGCGCAGCTTCCGGCTATGCAAACGATGCAGCCCGTTGGTGCGCAATATCTCCATCGCCTTCACGCCGATCTGCAGATGCTGATCGACCTGCGCACGATAGAACTGATCCGCCATGCCCGGCAGCTTCAGCTCGCCGTGCAGAGGCTTGTCCGACACGCACAGCAAGGTGCCGTAAGGCACCCGGAAACGGAAGCCGTTCGCGGCGATCGTCGCGCTTTCCATATCGAGCGCGATCGCGCGGCTTTGCGATAGCCGCTGCACCGGCTCGCGATGATCGCGCAACTCCCAGTTGCGGTTGTCCACGCTCGCCACCGTGCCCGTGCGCATCACCCGTTTCAACTCGACGCCGTCCAGCTGCGTAACCTGCGCGACCGCGCGCTCCAGCGCGACCTGCACTTCGGCGAGCGCCGGAATCGGCACCCACAGTGGCAAATCGGCGTCGAGCACGTGGTCCTCACGCACATAGCCGTGCGCGAGCACGTAGTCGCCGAGGCGCTGCGTGTTGCGCAGACCCGCGCAGTGGCCGAGCATGATCCACGCATGCGGACGCAGCACGGCGATGTGATCGGTAATGGTCTTCGCGTTCGACGGCCCGACGCCGATGTTGATCATCGTGATGCCGCTGCCGTCCGCGCGCTTCAGGTGATACGCGGGCATCTGCGGCAGACGCGGCGGCGCGGTGCCCTCCTGTGACTGCTCGCCGAGATTCTCGTTGTACGTCACCACGTCGCCGGGTTCGACGAACGACGTGTATTCGCTGCGATAGGCGCGCAGGTCCTCGTCGTCGGTATGGGCCATCATCGTGCGGCCGAGCTTCACGAACTCGTCGATATAGAACTGATAGTTCGTGTACAGCACGTAGTTCTGGCAATGCGTGGGCGACGTGGCCGTATAGTGCTTCAGCCGATGCAGTGAGAAATCGACTCGCGCCGCCGTGAATAGCGCGAGCGGATGCGGCTCGCCGGGCAACGGCTCGTACGTGCCGTTGACGATGCGGTCGTCGAGCAGCGCGAGGTCCGGCGTATCGAACACGTCGCGCATCAGGAACAGACGCTCGCGATCCAGATCGCCTTCGAGGTGAATGCCCTCGGCGAACGCGAAATGAATCGGAATCGGCTGGTCGGACACGCCGACTTCGATCTGCACATGATGGTTCTTCGCCAGCAGACGCAATTGTTCGCGATAGTAGTCGCCGAACAGATCGGGTCGCGTCACGGTCGTTTCGAACACGCCCGGACCCGCGACAAAACCGTACGAGCGGCGCGAGTCGATATGCGTGTTCACTTCCGTGCATACGCGCACGAACGGATAGCAGGCGCGCACACGGCGCTCGAACTTTTCGTTGCGGCGATAGCGCGCAAACGCATCGCGCAGGAACGAGGTGTTCGCTTCGTAGATTGCCGAGAGACGGGTGACGGCCTCGGTCGCATCGTCGAAGGATTCGGTTCGGAAGCTGCTGGCGGGAGTCTGCACCGCGCGTTGATTGGTATCGTTGTTCATCTTCATTCGCCCCTATTGATGAGACGACATTACCACGGAACACGGGTTCGCCAAATGACCTGGCGTCACCTGCAACACATGCGCACGCACTGTCTGCAAGATTGCGGGCGCCTCGCGCGAAAGCGGCGCAAAATAAGGCGATCGCGCCCGATCGTCAGGATGGATTTGCTAGAATCGGGGCACCATATTGGAGAATCACCATGAAGCCGCTCCTTCCCGTCGCCGTTGCACTGGCCCTCGCCTTTGGCAACGCCGCGATGGCTGCCCAGCCTGTCGATGACACTCCGCCGCCCAACGCGCCCCAGTCGGCCAACGAACGGGCCGGGCTGCCTGACCTGGAGAAGATCAATCGCCCGGGCGCCGAGGTCAGCTCGAAGGTCGAAATCAACGTGCCGCGCACGCCGAGCTTCTACGAGCGCAGCGCCAACGGCACCGAAATCACCGAATACCGCGACAAGGGCAAACCGGTTGAAATCAACGTGCATTCGAACCTCGGCACGCGCTACCAGATGAGCGCGCCGCTCGACACATCGCCCACCGTGCGCGACAACGGCCGCGCCAGCACGCGTTTGCCGTCGGTGAATCTGCGCTATTGACGGATACCGGACGGCGGCCCAGTGCGGACCGCCCTGGCGCTTGCCACGCGCTTCGCGAGGCGGCGCCCCGAGTGGACGCCTCGCCGCCGTGCTTTATCCTCGCAACATGGCGTTGCGATGCGGGGTTCGCCACGCGGCCCTGATCGCTCCCGCACAACGCCTTTTCAGCACCGCATTTGCCACACATCGCACTGGCCGCCTCGCGCCAGCCCGACCAACCTGATCCGACGTTTCCCGCATGGCTGTCTTCACCGCTGTCAACGAACCCCAACTAGCAGAATGGATGCGCCACTACGATCTCGGCGATGTCGTCGAGTTTCGCGGCATCTCGTCCGGCATTGAAAACAGCAATTTCTTTCTGACGACGACGCGCGGCGAATACGTCCTGACGATTTTCGAAAAGCTGACGGCCGAACAACTGCCCTTCTACCTCGACCTCATGCGCCACCTGGCCGCGCACCGCGTGCCGGTGCCCGACCCGATGCCGCGCGAGGACGGCGCGCTGTTCGGCATGCTGCGCGGCAAGCCCGCGGCCATCGTGACCAAGCTCGAAGGTGCGCCGGAACTGGCGCCGGGCGTCGAGCACTGCGTCGAAGTCGGGCAAATGCTGGCGCGCATGCATCTCGCCGGGCGCGATTACACCGGCTATCAGCCGAATCTGCGCAGCCTGCCGTGGTGGCGCGAAACCGTGCCGACCATCCTGCCGTATCTGGAAGGCGCGCAGCGCGATCTGCTGTCGTCCGAACTCGCGCATCAGGAAGCCTTCTTCGCCTCGGCTGATTACGCCGCGCTGCCCGCAGGCCCCTGCCACGCCGACCTGTTCCGCGACAACGCGATGTTCGCGCATGCCGCGCCGGACACCGGCCATGAAGTGCGCCTCGGCGGATTCTTCGACTTCTATTTCGCCGGCTACGACAAGTGGCTGTTCGACGTCGCCGTGACGGTCAACGACTGGTGCGTCGACCTCGCCACCGGCAAGCTGGATGACGCGCGCACCGAAGCCATGTTGCGCGCCTACCAGACCGTGCGCCCGTTCACTGCCGAAGAAAACCGCCATTGGGGCGACATGCTGCGTGCCGGCGCGTACCGCTTCTGGGTCTCGCGCCTGTATGATTTTCATCTGCCGCGTGCGGCAGAACTGCTCAAACCGCACGATCCCGGCCATTTCGAGCGCATTCTGCGCGAACGCCTGTCCGGCGTTGCACATCCAGGCATCCATACTCCATGCAACTGATCGAAGTCCCCGCGAAAACCGGCTATGTGTGGTTCCGGCAGGGTATCTGGCTGTTCCGCAAGAACCCGCTCGCATTCCTGACGCTGTTCTTCACCTACTTGCTGGTGATGACGCTCGTCTCACAGATTCCGGTGGTCGGCGGCGTGCTGCCGCTCGCGTTCATTCCGGGTGTCGCGGTCGGCTTCATGGCGGCATGCCGCAACACGATCGCGGGCAAGCCGGTGTTCCCGACCATTCTGGTGGACGGCTTTCACTCGTACGGTCCCGTGGTCACGCGGCGGTTGCTGGTGCTCGGCGTGCTGTATGTCGTCGCGATGGGCCTCGTGCTCGCCGGTTCGGCGCTCGCCGACGGCGGCATGCTGCTGAAGGTGATGCTCGGCGGCGGCGCCCTGGATCAGGAGGCGATCGCCAACAGCAACATTCCGCTCGCGGTGATCACGGCCTTCGCGTTCTACATTCCGGTGGCGATGATCTTCTGGTTCTCGCCGATTCTCGCCGCATGGCATGACGTGCCGCCCGCAAAGGCGATGTTCTTCAGCGTCGTCAGTTGCTGGCGCAATCGCGGCGCGTTCGTCGTGTTCGGCGCGCTGTGGTTCGCCGTGGCGATGACGGTGTCGCTCGGCCTGTCCGCGCTGATGCAGGCGCTCGGCGCGGCCGACTTCGCCTTCGCGATCCTGATGCCGGCCACGATGATCGTCACGACCATGCTGTACTGCTCGTTCTACGCGACCTATCGCGGCTGCTTCGGCGTACAAACGCCCGAGGCGCCGGATCTGCCGACCACGCCGGCAGCCTAGACGTTCGTTCAGAAGCCGTCGCGGAGCGGGTGCTGTTCCGGCGCGCGCCCGCCAGTTTTCCCCCTGCGCCGCTTCGTCCGCTCCCTCGCCATACTCGTCACGCCGCATGAATTTGCGGCACAATGGTTTGTGTGCAATCGATTTGCACCCTACAGACGAGATGCATCATGACCCAGCGCCCCGCTTTGCCGTTCACGCTCGACGAGCAACTTTGCTTCGCCCTCTACTCGACCTCGCTTGCCATGACGAAAGCGTACAAGCCGTTGCTCGAGAAACTGGGCCTCACGTACCCGCAATATCTGACGATGCTGGTGCTGTGGGAAAACGACGACGTCACCGTCAAGGACATGGCCGCGCGCCTGAATCTCGACTCGGCGACGGTCACGCCGCTGCTCAAACGCCTCGAAGCGCAAGGCCTGCTGGAGCGGGTACGCGGCGTCGACGATGAGCGACTCGTGTATATCCGGCTCACCAAGGCCGGCGCGGCGCTCAAGCGCCAGGCGCGCGAAGTGCCTGCGGAAATCCTCTGCGCGACCCAGCAGACACCGGAATTCCTGCTGCGCCTGCGCGACGATCTGACGCGCCTGCGCGCCACGCTCAACGACTACATGGATCAGTAACCGCGCTGCCGCCGAACGCACGCTATCGTGTCGATGCAAAAATTAGTTTGCACACAAATGATTTGTGCACTATCTTAACGGCATGCCGCTTCGATAGCACGCCGCCGGAATGCCGGCCCAGCAGACAGCGGCAACCGTGCAGACCCTGACAACCGAACAAGGAGCAACGCCATGAACATCCTCTACAAAGCAAGCGCAACGAGTACCGGTGGCCGCGACGGCCGTGCTGTGTCGTCGGACAATGCGTTGGACGTCAAGCTGGCCGCCCCGCGCGAACTGGGCGGCAACGGCGCGGCAGGCACGAATCCGGAACAACTGTTTGCCGCCGGCTACTCGGCCTGTTTCCTGAGCGCGATGAAATTCGTCGCCGGCCAGAAAAAGCAGACCTTGCCCGCGGACACACAAGTGACCGCCGAAGTGGGCATCGGTCCGAACGACAAGGGTGGTTTCGCGCTCGATATCGATCTGCGCATCTCGCTGCCGGGCCTGCCCGCGGACGCGGCCAAGGAACTGGTCGACGCGGCGCATCAGGTCTGCCCGTACTCGAACGCCACGCGCAACAACGTCGCGGTTCGTCTGCAAGTCGCCTAAGCGGCGGCACGATTGAGTCGTCATTGAG
This sequence comes from Paraburkholderia sp. RAU2J, assembly GCF_003634845.1. Taxonomy (NCBI): domain Bacteria; kingdom Pseudomonadati; phylum Pseudomonadota; class Betaproteobacteria; order Burkholderiales; family Burkholderiaceae; genus Paraburkholderia; species Paraburkholderia sp. RAU2J. Next base: position 497,004 of record NZ_RBXG01000002.1, on the reverse strand, counting down.
TTGAGTCGGCGAAAGCGGCGCGCTACCCGCGCGCCGCCACGAACAACGCCCGCACCCTGCACAATAGGGGCGGGCGTTGTTGCGTTTTGCGCACGCGGCACGCAATCTGCGACACCGGCCCGTGCCGCCTGGTGCGGCGCATCCTTTTCACCCCGACCGAAGACCGACCATCCCGATGACACGCGCCCGACGACTGAACGACTCCTTCGACACCGGTCTGGTCTGGTTCCGCCGCGATCTGCGCAACACCGACAACGCTGCCCTCTACTACGCGCTCAAGCATTGCGAGCAGGTCTGGTGCGCGTTCGTATTCGACACGACGATCCTGCAACCGCTCGTCGACGCCTGGCAGGTTCGTCATCCGGGCACGCTGATGCAGGACCGCCGCGTCGAATTCATCCTCGAATCGCTGCATGAACTGGACGATGCGTTGCGCGCGAAAGGCGGCGGCCTGATCGTGCTGTACGGCGATCCGGTCGACCTCATCCCCAGTCTCGCCGCGGAATTGGGTGTCGAGGCGGTATTCGCGAATCACGATTACGAGCCGGTCGCGATCGGGCGAGATGAGACGGTGCGTGAGCGTCTCACCGAAGCCGGGCGCCAGTGGCTGACGTTCAAGGATCAGGTGATTTTCGAACGCGACGAGGTGTTGACCGGCCAGAACAAGACGTTCACGGTGTTCACGCCGTACAGGAACGCGTGGCTCAAGCAATTGACGGCCTTCGATTTGAAGCCGTATCCGGTGGAAACTTATGCGAAGCATCTGGCAGCGCCGCCGCGAACGCTCGACCGGAAATTGCCCGCGCTGGACCAGCTCGGCTTCGCGCCGAGCAATCTCGCGGAACTGAAGTTGGTCACCGGCATGAGCGGCGCCCAGAGCCTGCTCGACGACTTTATGAGCCGCATCGACAGTTATGCGGAGCGGCGCGACTTCCCGGCCGCCAACGGCCCGAGCTATCTATCGGTCCATCTGCGCTTCGGCACCGTGTCGATCCGCACGCTCGCGCGCCTCGCCCACGAGATGTCGTTGCAACCCGACGGACAAGGTTCGGCCACGTGGCTGTCGGAGCTGATCTGGCGGGACTTCTACTTCATGATCCTCGCGCATCATCCGCGGTTGGCGAGCGGCGCATCGTTCAGGCAGGAGTACGACCGGCTACGCTGGGAGCGAGGCCCACAGGCCGACGAAGCGTTCGCCGCCTGGTGCGACGGCCGCACCGGCTATCCGCTGATCGACGCCGCGATGCTGCAACTGAACCGCACCGGCTACATGCACAACCGTCTGCGGATGGTCACAGCGAGCTTTCTGGTGAAAGATCTGGGCGTGGACTGGCGGCTCGGCGAGCGCTATTTCGCCCAACAACTGAACGACTTTGATTTCTCGGCGAACAACGGCGGCTGGCAATGGGCGGCGTCGACCGGATGCGATGCGCAGCCGTACTTTCGGATCTTCAATCCGATCACGCAATCCGAAAAATTCGATGCCGAGGGGCGCTTTATCAAAGGCTATTTGCCGCAGCTTGCGAATCTGCCGTCCAGATGGATTCACGCGCCGTGGCAGGCCGGTGCGCAGCAGCTCGCGGAATTCGGCGTGGAGCTGGGCAAGGACTATCCGGAGCCCATTGTCGATCACGCCGAAGCACGCGCTCGCACGTTGGCACGTTTTGGCAAGTGAGCGCCCGCTTACGCTGCTCGCTCGATACTTCAAGCGGAGATGAAGATGCGCCGTTTGCCGTCGCTGCTCGTATTTCTGATTTTGACGCTAGCTACCGGGCTGGTCGCGAGCCAGTTTCTGCCCGATGCCTGGTACGCGTCGCTGCAAAAACCCGGGTTCAATCCACCCAACTGGATGTTCCCGCCAGCCTGGACGGTGCTTTATGTGCTGATGGCGATTGCCGCGTGGCGCGTGTGGAAGCGCGACGGTTCGAGTTCGGCGATCGTCTTGTGGGTAGTGCAGTTGCTGTTCAACGCCGCGTGGATGTGGCTGTTTTTCGGCCTGCATCGACCGGATCTTGCGCTGGCCGATATCGTGATTCTGCTGATCCTGATCGTCGCGCTGACATTCGTGTTCTGGCGACGGGACCGCTTGGCCGGCGTATTACTGGTGCCGTACGTCACCTGGGTGGCGTTCGCTGCGGTGTTGAATTACGCGCTGTGGCAATTGAATCTGGCTGTGTAAGCCGTTCTTTGCGTCAGCCTGGGTGAACGTGCGTGATGGCTCGGGCGCTTCGCCCCGGGCATCGGCGTTTCACTACGCGCCGATGCTTTTGACGCGCTCAGCTTAGTGCTGGCTCATCCACGACGGCTGGCGGACGTTCGCCTCGCGGTCGAGCTTGCGCATGCGGAATTCGAGATCGTACAGATCGGTCGCTTCGGCGAGGAACGCGTCGGCGCGCTCTTTCGCGAGTTGGTCGGGCGATTTCGTCAGAAAGAGGAACAGTCGGCTAAGCAGGTACATGATCGACCTCGGCAATGAATTTAGGCGTTAACTCCTAAGGGATAACCCGTATTATAGGGAAAACCCTAGGATCGCGCTACTACTCATTTTCGAAGCGTTGTTTCCGAGTCACCGTCCTGCCGACGAGGCCGCTGTGGCGGCGCTTTCCGCGATACGGCCCGCGCCGGTGCGGCGCTGATGCTTGAAGAATTCCCACACCATGGCGCTCGCATCCGGGCCTTTCGACGAGTGGAACGGCACGGCGTCGTCGCCGCCGCTCCAGGCGTGAGCGAGCCCTTGCACCCGGCACAGCCGCACCACGCGCCGCCCGCCGCGCACGAAATCGCGCGTCACGACGCCGCCCTTGCGCTCTTCGCGGACTTCGCCGGACTTGCGGGCGCCGTTCGTGTCGACGATCCGGTTCAGGCGGAGGAATTGCTCCGCCAATTGATCGGCATTGACCGGTGCGACGACGTGATCGGCGTCGCCGTGGATTACGATCGCCGGCATGCCGGGGTAGAGGGCGACGTCGGTCATCTCGTCGGCGAGCTCAGCCGGCTCGCGGCGCGCACCGCGCCGCATCACGTCCATCGCGGTAATGCCGGAGCGGGCTTCGCCGAAAGCGGGGCCCGAATGCAACGCGACTGCGGCAAAATGCTGGGGATATTTGACGGCGAGCAACGCCGTCAGGCCCGCACCGGCGGAAATCCCCGCCACGTAGACGCGCTCGGAATCGAAGCCATGTTGCGCAACCAGCGCGTCCACGAGCGACACCACGGCGCGCGCCTCGGCCCCGCCGGCGTTTTCGCCCGCGTCATACCAATGCCAGCAGCGGTGCGAATGCGCATGCTTCGACTGCTCCGGATACACCACGGCAAAGCCGAAGCGGTCCGCCAGCACGTTCATCCGCGTGCCTTCGGCGAATTCGTCGATCGACTGGGTACAGCCGTGCAGCATGACGACCAGCGGCATCGCCTCCAACGCGTGTCCCGACGGGATATACAGGCCGTATTGAAGGTGATTGACGAGTCGTCCGGGCGCGGCCGGCGCGGAATGGAACGAACGCGTCCACGAGCCGCTCGTCCAGGCCGACGCGCGCGGGCGCACCCGCGACTCGCGTACGGTGGCGCGCGGCGTCTCGCGCTTGGCGGGCACGCGCAGCGCGGCCGCCGGCTTGACTGGCCGAACCTTGCTCGATGGTTTGGGGGTGGCGGTCCGCGTCGTCCGCGGCGTGAGGCGCTTGGTGGTCTTTTGAGCGTGCTCGATTTGAATCGCGAGCAGCCGCTTCAGCCCGCGCAGCCAGATTTTCGATAGGCTTTTTGCCATCGGCGGATAACCTCGCAAAAAGGGACAGGATTCGCTCGATTCCATCTCGAACGACGTTTCGTTGTGCAATGCACAATAACACCAATCCTCATGCGATGCTGACACCCAAGATGGCAGCCACGTCCAACAGTCCACCCGGCGAACCTTCGAAGCGTGTAGGCGTCGAACTGATTCAGCGCCTGTTCGGCACCTAACGTTCGGCGGCCAACGGCGCGATGCCTCGCGAGACCGCGATGCAACAGCCGTCTATACTGGCGGCTAATTCAATTGATGTGCGGGCCTGCGCCGCGTCCATTTTCTTCACCGATCCGACTCTACGCGGCCTGGGCCGCACTCTTTGCCATGCCCGATTTACCTCTTCATTTGTGGTATTCGATCACCAGTCTCGGCGGGGCCGGCATGACATTGCCGCTCGCGTTCGCCATCGCGCTCTGGCTGGCGCTTGGCTATACGTGGCGCATGGCGGCGGGCTGGCTGTTGCTGCTCGGCGCGGCGATCGGCTTGGTGACCGTCACCAAGCTGGCGTTTCTCGGCTGGGGCGTCGGCGTGCGCGAGCTGGATTTCACCGGCGTCAGCGGACACGCAATGCTATCCACTGCCGTCTATCCGGTCGCGCTGTTCCTGATGCTGCTGCCCGCGCGTCCCGCCGTCCGGCTGATCGGCGTCGTGCTGGGGCTGGCTGCGGGGATTGCGGTGGGTTTGTCGCGCGTCGCGCTGAGTGCTCATTCGCCGTCTGAAGCGGTCACGGGTTGCCTCGTCGGCGCACTGGCTGCGCTGGTGTTCGTGCGCATGGCGTGGAATGCCGAACCGGGCCGTCTGTCGGCACTGCCGGTCGCGATCAGCATGCTCGTTCTCGCTGTGCTGATGCACGGCGTACACGTGCCGACCCAGCGCTGGGTGACGAACATCGCGCTGACCGTATCTGGCCATGACAGGCCTTTCATCCGGGCCAGGTGGAAAGCCCTACGCAATGTCCATCCGGCCACGGCGCCGCTCTCGCAAACGCTGAACACGCTCGCGCCGCCGCACGCGCCCCGCGTCTGACACCCCCTGCTGCATCCCGAAGCGCTTTATCCGCGTGGTTCACGTTTCGTCGTGGGTACCGTTATAACCAGTCATATATTACGATAGCGTTTTAACCTGCCGCTCCGGTCCGCGCCGGACACCCTGCTCCTCCATGACACTTGCCCGCCGCTTTCTGAAACACGCGCTGTGCGTCGCCAGTGCGCTGTCCGTCGTGATCAGCGCGAATGCTCGCGCCGACGAACTCGTCGTCTCCGCCGCCGCCAGTCTCACCAACGCGTTCAAGGCAGTCAGCGACGTCTTCGAGCAGCAGCATCCGGGCACCAAGGTGTTGCTGAACTTCGGCGCTTCCGACGTGTTGATGCAGCAGATCGTCAAAGGCGCGCCCGCCGACGTGTTCGCCTCCGCGGATCAGAAGGCCATGGACAAGGCCGCCGCCGAAAAGGTGATCGTGCCGGCCACGCGCCGCGACTTTGCCGCCAATTCGCTGGTGCTGATCGTGCCGGCCGACAGCCGTTTCGCACCGGCTACGTTGAACAATCTGGCGTCGGCGAACGTGAAACGGATCGCATTCGGCGATCCGGCCTCGGTGCCGGTCGGCCGCTATACGCAGGACGCGCTGCAGGCCGCCGGCGTATGGGACGCGGTAAGCGCGAAGGCCGTGCTGGCGTCGAACGTGCGTCAGAGCCTCGACTATGTGGCGCGTGGTGAAGTCGACGCGGGCTTCGTATTCAGCACCGACGCCGCGGTCATGCCGGACAAGGTCAAGGTCGCGCTGAACGTGCCGACGCAAACGCCGATCACCTATCCGATCGCGCAGGTCGAAGGCAGCCGTCACGCGGCCGATGCCCAGGCCTTCATGAACTTCGTGATGTCGCCGGCCGGCCAGAGCGTGCTCGCGACGTACGGCTTCAGGCCCGCCCATTAACGCCAACGGGACTCGCACGCGCTCATGCAACAGGCCTGGATTCCGCTTCTGCTGTCGTTGAAAGTGGCGGGTTGGGCTACCGCGCTCACTCTGGTGTTCGGCGTCGCGGCGGCCTTTGGTTTGTCGCGCTGGCGCTCCGGCGCGCGCGACGTGATCGATTCGTTGCTGATGCTGCCGCTCGTGCTGCCGCCCACTGTGCTCGGCTACTACCTGCTCGTGCTGCTCGGACGCCGCGGCGTGATCGGCGCGTGGCTCGACCGCTTCGACATCCAGTTGGTGTTCACCTGGCAGGGGGCGGTGATCGCCTCGACAGTCGTGGCGTTTCCCCTGGTGCTGAAATCGGCGCGCGCCGCGTTCGAATCCGTCGATCCCCAGCTCGAACGGGCCGCGCGCACCCTCGGCGTCAGCGAAACGGCGGTCTTTTTTCGCGTGACCCTGCCGCTCGCCGCGCGCGGCATTCTCGCGGGCGGCCTGCTGGCGTTCGCGCGCGCGCTCGGCGAATTCGGCGCGACGCTGATGATCGCGGGCAACCTGCCGGGCCGCACGCAAACGCTCTCGGTGGCGGTGTATTCAGCCGTGCAGGCCGGCGACGACAGCACCGCGAATTTCCTCGTGCTCGTGACCTCGGCGACGTGCGTGGTGATCCTGCTGCTCGCGGGCCGTCTGGTGCCGCAGCACACGCTTTTGAGTTCGCGCTGATATGCCGCTCGCCGTCGACATTCGCAAGACTTTCGAGAGCGCCGAGCGTCGCTTCATGCTCGACGTGTCGTTCCGGGCGACCACCCAGCGCGTGGTGTTGTTCGGGCCGTCCGGTGCGGGCAAGAGTCTGACCTTGCAGGCGATCGCCGGGCTCCTGCGTCCCGACGAAGGCGCGATCACGCTGCATGGCGACGCGCTGTTCGACAGCACGCGCGGTGTCGATCTGAAACCGCAAGCGCGCAAGATCGCCTACCTGTTTCAGGACTACGCGCTGTTTCCGCATCTGAACGTGCGGCAGAACATCGGCTTCGGCTTGCGACAGGGCTGGTTCAATCCGCGCGCGCGGCACGCGCATCCGCAAGTCGACTACTGGCTCGACGCGCTGGAATTGAAGAACGTCGCGGGCAATCATCCGGTGCAGTTGTCGGGCGGACAGAAGCAGCGTGTGGCGCTGGCGCGGGCGCTGGTCGCGCAACCCCGGCTGCTACTGCTGGACGAGCCCTTTTCCGCGCTCGATAGCGCATTGCGCCGGCGCATGCGCGAGGAGCTGTCGGACCTGCAAACGCGGCTCGATATTCCGATGGTGTTGATCACACACGATCCCGACGACGTCGCCGCGTTCGGCGATCAGGTCGTGCAAGTCAGCGATGGTTGCGTGCGCGAGAATCACCCGTTTGCGGGCTACGCGCGTAGCGAGCTTTGACTCAAGCGGGCACGCTGCGCGGACCAGCTTTTACGGGTGCGGTTTGCGCCATCGCCCCCTGCGCCGGCCTCAATCCTTCACCCCAAGAATCACGCTCGAGGCCTTGAACGCCGCGACGGCGTTCGAGCCTTCCGCGAGACCGAGCGCATCGACGCTTTCGTTAGTGACCACCGCCGTGACGACCGCGCCGCCCTCAAGCATCAGCGACACCTCGGCATTCACCGCGCCTCGCTTCACGCTCTGCACGGCGCCGCGCAACTGATTGCGCGCCGACAGCTTGAGCGGCGCGCCGCTCTCGTCGTCGACGAGCAGCACGACCCACGACGCCTTGATCAGCGCGAATGCGGCCACACCCTCGACCAGGCCCAGCGCCTCGGTGCTCTCATGCGTGAGGACGGCGACGATCGTGTGCCCACCCGGCAGCGCCAGCGAGACTTCGTCGTTGACCGTGCCGCGCGTGATTGCCGACACGGTGCCGTAGAACTGATTGCGCGCGCTGGTCTTCACGCCGATGCGGCCGATCAAATCCCAATCCGTCGCGAAGCCTTCGATCGCCGCGCCGGCGCGTTCGAGAAAGCGCCGATGTTCGCGTTCGACAGCGTGAAACGTCTCGATCAGCTTCACCGCGCGCGGCGTGAGCGTGGTGCCGCCACCACCTTTGCCGCCGGTCAGGCGCACGACGAGGGGCTCGCCGGCGAGGTTGTTCATTGTATCGACGGCGTCCCATGCACCCTTGTAGCTCATGCCGACCGCTTTCGCCGCGCGGGTGATCGAGCCGGTTTCGCCAATCGCCGCGAGCAGCGCAATGCGCGGCGCGCCGCCGAGCGTCTGCGCGCCGGCCTGGAACCAGACAGAACCGCCGAGTTCAAGAGATTCGTGGGAAGGATCGGTGCGGTCGGATGTCATGGCGCGAACGGTGGAAGGTCCGGAACGGACAGCGAATCATTATAACGACGCGTACCTGAGCCACCGCCCACTCGACCGGCGCGTCAGGCTTCAGAAGCCGCCCTGGATGCCGTTATTCAGCCTGAACGTCAGACAATCAGAATTTTTATTAGACAACATGAAGTCGGCGCCCCCCCTTTATTCCGATCGAGAGATTTTGCAAGATGCAGTGGCTTTCCAATCTCAAGCTTAGCCAGAAGCTTGTGGGCTCATTGATGCTGTGCGCATTCGTTACTGCCATCGTCGGTACGGTTGGTGTGCTCAAGGTGCGCGAAGTCGCGACGATGCAGACCGAAATGTACGATCGCGAATTCATTCCGGTGCGCCAGGACGGCACCGCCGCATGGCAGGCCGCTTCGCATTTTCGCCGGCTGTATTCGTACATCCTGAACCCCGATCCTGCCGGCAGGGCCGACACGGTCAGACTGAATCACGGTGGCGAAGCCGCCATCCTTGCCGCGTTCGACTACGAACGCACGCACGCATCCAACGACGCGCAAAGGCAGTTGCTCAGCGATTTCGACACCACGTGGCCGGCCTATATGAAGTCGGTCGCGAAGGTCGAAGCGCTCGCCGACCAGGGAGACCAGACGGGTGCGCTCACCGAGTTGAAATCGACCACCGACCCGATGCATGTCAAGCTGCGCACCTTGATGATCAAATTGTCGGACGTGCGCGACGAGCTCGCGAAGCAGCGTGTCGCTGACGGCGCCACGCTGGTCGCGTCGGTGACGTGGTGGATCGCGATCTGCGCGCTCGTCGGCGTGGCGGTTGCCATTGGCCTCGGGCTGGTGGTCACGCGCGCGGTCGTGCGGCAGATCGGCGGTGAACCGGCCGCGGTCGCGCAGGTTGTCGAGCAGATTGCCAGCGGCGACCTGAGCGCACGTGTCGACGCCGGCGCCGCAGATCGCCGCAGCATCCTGTACGCCGTCGCGCGCATGCAGGAGCGGCTCGCGACGACGATCGGCTCGATTCGCGAAAGCGCCGAATCGGTCAGCGTGGCGTCGAAACAGATCGCCAGCGGCAACATCGACTTGTCCGCGCGGACCGAAGAGCAGGCCGCCTCGCTCGAACAGACCGCGGCCAGCATGCAGGAACTGACGCAGACGGTCAGCCAGAACAGCGACAACGCGCGTCATGCGAATACGCTCGCGCTGAAAGCCGCCAATGTCGCCGACACGGGCAGCACCGCCGTCGAAGGGATGGTGCAGACGATCGGTCAGATCAGCGGCAGTTCGGCGAGAATTTCCGAAATCACAGGTGTGATCGAAGGCATCGCGTTCCAGACCAACATCCTCGCGCTGAACGCGGCGGTCGAGGCCGCGCGCGCGGGTGAGCAGGGGCGCGGATTCGCGGTCGTCGCAAGCGAGGTGCGCAGTCTCGCGCAGCGCTCGGCCAGCGCGGCAAAGGAGATCAAGGACATGATCTCGACCTCGGTCGCGACGATTCAGGGCGGCACGCAGCAGGCGTCGGAAGTCAGTGCGACGATGGTCGATATCAAGGAAGCGATTCGCCGCGTGTCGGATATCGTCGGCGAGATCGCCGCGGCCTCCGAAGAACAGAACCGCAGTATCCAGCAGGTCGGCCAAGCCGTGACGCAAATGGACGAGACCACGCAGCAAAATGCGGCTCTCGTTGAACAGGCCGCGGCGGCTGCGCAGTCGCTTGAAGGGCAGGCGGGGAAGATGAAGCAGGCTGTGTCGGTGTTTCGTATTGGGGAGGCTCGAGGCTTTGCTGCGACGATGAGGCCTGTGGTCGGCGAGGTGTCGGCGAAGTCTGCAGGTGCGCTGCCGAAGCGGGCGCCCGCGAGTGGGAATAGTGACTGGGATACGTTCTAGTCTCGCCCCCGCTGTTTGGCGCGCGGATGTAGCGGTGTTCGCCGAGGGTCGAGCCGCTGCACCGCTTGAGGCGGTCAGACTGGATTAGCGCATTCGATGTCTTGCGGTGTCCGATTTTCTCACGTCAAAAGTCGTCCCCACTCAAAATCCACCCGGTCAGGTCTCGTTGGAACCACGCCGGCACCGGGTGTAAAGGTTAGCTTACCAAATTGCACGTCATTGTCGGGGGGATACAGGTCGACGCAAAATGGCGTGGCGCAAAACAAAGAGATATCGGCAGATTAAGTTGTGCGCTTCGGCGGCTCCGGAGGGAGCGGCGGCCGATCTCCACAGGTCGCATGGAACACGCGCCACGCGGCCCCGCCTGAGGGAAGCGGCCCACTCATTCACTCAGCATACTGCGCCACGCCATTCCCGAACGACCAGTTCTCCTTCACCACCTCGACGAGACTGATGAACACATCCTCTCGCCGTACCCCCGGCGACTTCTCCAGCTCATCGACAATGCGCCGGTACAACGCCTTCTTCTGCTCGATCGAGCGCGTGTTACTCACAGTCAGTTGAATCACGACGAAATCGTCGCTCCGCTCGATATTCAGATACCGCCGGTCATAGATCAGATTGTCGGCCTCGTGCTCGGTGATCAGCACGAATTGGTCGTCCTTCGGCACGTTAAAAGTGTCGACCAGCGAGCGCTGAATGCCCTCGGTCAGCGCTTTCCGGTATTCGGCCGGCTTGCCGGCGCGCAATGCGATTCGTGTGAGCGGCATGATGAACCTCCTTTGCTTGCCCCGATTGAGTAAACACAGCTTAGGTGCGCCCAGCCATAATAAACAGACATCATTGGCTATTTCATCTATATTCATTAGAAATGAAAGTTCTCGATCTCGATGCGGTACGAGCCTTCGTTCTGGTCGCCGATCTGCATAGTTTCACGCGTGCAGCGGACGCGCTCGACACGACGCAATCGGCCGTCAGTCTGAAGCTCAAACGGCTGGAAGCGCATCTGGGCAAGCAATTGCTGGAGCGAACGCCGCGCGTGGTGCGCCTGTCCGCCGACGGCCACGCGTTTCTTGCCGCCGCGCGCGAATTGCTGAACGCACACGAGCGCGCGCTGGGTTCATTGTCAGTGGAGCGCCGACGGCTCGTGCTGGGGCTCAGCGAGCACGTCGCCGGCCCAGATCTGCCGCTGCTGCTCGGCCGGCTCAATGCGCACGACCCCGGTCTGGTGGTCGAGTTACATATGGGCCAGTCGGCGGCGCTGCTCGCGCAATTCGATGAGCGTCGGCTCGATGCGGCGATCGTCCGCTATGGCGCCGACGAACCGCCGCGCGACGACGCGCAAGTGCTGTTCAGCGAACCACTCGGCTGGCTCGCGACACCCGCGTGGCTGCCGAGAGCCGGCAACCCGTTGGCGCTGGCGCTGCTGAGTCCGCCCTGCAACGTGCGCGACGTGGCGCTGCGCACGCTGAAGGAGGCGGGAATTGCGTGGCAGGAGGTATTCATCGGCGGCGGGGTCGCGGCCGTCGGCGCGGCGGTGGCGGCGGGACTGGCCGTGTCGCCGCTGGCGCGCAGGGTGGCGCCGCGCGGTCTGGTCGATGTCGGCGCGCGGCTTGGCTTGCCGGCGCTGCCGGAGTCGCGCGTTACGTTGCATTCGCGGGTGCGCGACCCGCGCTCGGTGGAAACGCTGCGTCTGGTAACGAACGGGCTGGCGACCGCGTGACGCGCCGCTAGGCTCGCCCAGTCGCGGATCAGGCTCGGCACGATGCGCTACCGGCCGGTGTCGGCGGCATTGGTCGAGCCGGACCGCACAGCAGGGGAACCGCCGGGCGGCAAGCCCGGACGCAAACGCGCCGCGTGAGTCGGGATCAGCGGAGAATCGGCGGCAGCGAACCGCTGCTGGCGGTCGCCGGATTGGTGGCTGCGTCGGGCGCAGCGGCGCTAACGTTTGCGGACGCGGCCGGCGCGTTCATGTGCGAGGCCGCCGGTTTCGCCGCGACCTTGACCGGATGGGCACGCGCGGTGCCGCTTTGAACCAGGTTGGCATGGACGATCTTGTCTTGATGCGACTTCGCCTGCGTCTGCGCGAGCGACGCATGCGGCTTTTTAGCCTGTGCCGTCACGACGGCTTTCGTGCCGGATTTGCACGCGGCCGATACTTTGATGCAGCCCTTGCCCTTCGCCGCGACCTTCTTCACTCCGCCATGGGCCGAGGTACCCGCTGCGCTTCCTCCTGCCGACGCCACACGCGGCGCCTTATGCCCGGCAGCGCTAACCGCGTGCTTCGAGCCCGCCTTTGCGTCGACCTTCGAACCCGCCTTGAGCTTGGCCACCGCCCCCTTCTTTTTCGCCGGCTTCGCGGCATGCCTGCTCGCCTCGGGCGGATTCCAAACCTCCGTATACCCCGCAGCCATAGCCGCCCCCGATACACACCAAACGGCGAGCGCCGCTGCTACTGCTCGAACCCACATCTGCTGCTTCTCCTGATCTTCGACTCCATAACGAGCCAGGATTATATTCTCTTGCAAAAATCCATATTTGGACTAATATCAATATTCAGTACACGTAGGGACTTACCCCGATATGGCTCACGCTGCCCGCCTCAACTCGCCCGAAGAGCCGATTCGCCGGCCCGTTTCGGCACCCACGTTCCCGCAGATGTCGGCGGCGGGTCTGCGCGCATTCTTCAACATCGCGCGGGACTGGGACCTGAACGCCGACGAGCAGATCGTACTGCTCGGCTCGCCGGGCCGCTCCACTTTCTTCAAATGGAAAGCAACGCCCGAGACGGCGCGCCTCGGACGCGACACGCTCGAGCGTCTGTCACTGCTGCTCGGCATCTACAAGGCGCTGCAAATCCTGCTGCCGCAACCCAGCGCCGCCGACACCTGGATCAAACGCCCCAACAGCGCGCCGCCATTCGGCGGCCGCCGCGCGCTGGACCGCATGCTGGCGGGCAACATCAGCGATCTCGTGGCCGTGCGCCAGTATCTCGACGCGATGCGAGGCGGCTGGGCGTGACACAACCGCATTGGCAGGACCGCTGGCCATCCGCGCAGCTTGACTGGTCGCCCGCGTACCGTGTGATTCCGACGCGTTTTCCGGCCGTGAATCTATTCGACCGCGTCGCCTCCCCCGAAGATTTCGACGCGCTCTACGCGCTCGAAGCGATGACCAACGACCGGCTGCGCACCGAAGTCGGCGAACTCGACCTGGTGCCGCGCGAAGAACGCCGCTTCGGCCCGGGTTATGGGCCGATCATGGCCGCGTTGACGCATCTGAATCCGCTCGGCAGCCGCTTCTCCGACGGCACGTATGGCGTGTTCTACTGCGCCCGCTCGCGCGCCACCGCGATCGCCGAAACGCGCTATCACACGGGGAAATTTCTGGAGGCAACCGCCGAGCCGCCGATGCGCCAGCAGATGCGCCTCTACACGGTGGCGGCGCAAGGCAGCGTGGTCGATCTGCGCGACGACGCGTCGCGCGATCTCGACGTGCTGTCGCCGGACGACTATCTGGCCGGGCAGTCGCTCGGCCGCGCCGTGCGCGAGGCGGGTGCGCCGGGCATCGTGTATCCGTCGGTGCGAGATAGCAGCGGCGAGTGCCTCGCCGCGTTCCGGACCACGCTGCTGCGCGACTGCCACCACGCGGCGTATCTGGAATACAACTGGAACGGCAGGAGCGTGGATATGGTGTTCGAACTCAGCCAGGTCGGCTGACTGGCCGAACCGGCCTGCACGAAGCTCCGCGGGCAGCGCGAACGGATCAGGGCAGCGCCAGCGCGGCCGCCCCTTCGGCGCGCGCTTCCTCGACCGAAATCGACCAGCGCAGCAGCGCCTGCGGCTGCACGATCGTCAGCTTGCCGCCGGGGCCGAACGCGCCGGTGTCGATGAACACCTGCGAGCCGATCTGCGTGATGTCGCGCATCGGCGTATGGCCGCAATAGGTCAGAGAGAGTCCGCGCTGCCGCAGCGGATCGGCGTTGCCTACCGCGAGGTCGCGTCCCCAGAGCAATTGCTGGCGGGTATCGGCCGAAAAATTCCCCGCGTCGAGCTCGGCGTCGGTGCCGAAAAATTCGGCATGCAGAATATTGAAGCGCTCCTTGCCGCTCCCCACCACGCGCACGAGCGGCAGCGGCCGCAGCCGCTCCGCGTAATGCTGCAAGCGTTCGTCCGGCAGGTTCGCCGCCCACGCGCCGCCGATTCCATACCACCACTGACGCCGCAAACGCCCGTCGGCGACAGCGCAGAGCGTGTCTTCGTGGTTGCCGAGCACGGCGAAAAACCACGGCTTGTCGAGCAGCGCCAGCGCCTGCTCGGAATGTTCGCCGCGATCGACCAGATCGCCGACCGAAAAGAGCCGGTCGCGCGCCGGATCGAACGCGATGAGGCGCAGCAGATAGCGCAACGCATCGACGCAGCCGTGCAGATCGCCGACCACGAAGTCGCGACCGCTCGCATTGGCAGCGTGATGCTGAACTGGGTTAACGAGTACGGAGGACATTTGCTCATGATAATGCTGCAGCCGCGAGTGCGTATGCGGGGTGCCTATCGTATCTTGGCGCCTCGGCAAGCAAAAATGACCCAAATCGACGCAAAAACAGCGTGTTTCCGGCCTTTCTTACCGGGAACGCACCGATCTGGCGCAGTCTATTGCGGGCGGCGCGTCGGCGAGCGCCAAGGCGATCGACGAAACAAACGCAACGAGCGGCCCGCGCCACCGAACGCGAGCGCCGCCGCGGCGACGCAGGCGCCGAGCACCCATGCACTGCGCGAGGCTGAATACGAACGGGAATACGACGGTGACGGCGAAGACAAAGAGGGCGACGATATCCCGGCGGGATGCGTCACTGGCTGGAACGCATCGTTATCTTCAGGAAACATCTGTCATGGGCACTCCAGATGGTGAGTCGTTTTCCAACGTGCGACGCTGCCTGCCGGTTGCCTTTCAACTGAAAGCGGCACGCAAGGCCGCTGCGCAAAACTATAGCGGCGACCAACCGATTCGACGAATGCTCGCCGGCGCGCGAGTAGAATCCGCGACACGACGCCCTTGCCCCTGACTCCATGCTCACAAAATACTATCCGCAGGTTCTTCGCAATCGACCCAGAACGGTGATCGGCCTCGTCATCGGCATCGTGGTCGCGCTGATGGTGCCCATCCACACGAGTTCGATGGCGCGCGCGCTGATCGGCTGGGACGCCGCGATCTGGAGTTACCTGTTGATGATCTGGGTGCACATGGCCCTCGCCGACGAACATCGGGTCCGCGAACACGCAGTACGCGATGACGAAAACGCGGGCGTCGTGCTATGTGTCATCTGTCTGGCGACCATCGCGAGTATCGCGGCGATCGTGATGGAGTTGGCGTCGGCCAAGGGAACCGCCGGGTCGTCGAGCGCATGGCACTACCTGCTGACCGGCCTCACGCTGATCGGCGCGTGGTTTCTGATTCCGACCATTTTCACGCAGCACTACGCACGGCTCTATTTCGACACCGATGCCAAGGAAACCGCGCTGCTGTTTCCCGATCACAAGCTCGAACCGAACTACTGGGACTTTCTGTATTTCTCGTTCACCATCGCCGTGGCGTCGCAAACGTCCGACGTGATGTTGCGCTCGCGTACGATTCGCCGCGCCGCGCTCGCACAATCGGTTCTGTCGTTCTATTTCAATGTTGCCGTACTGGGCTTGTGCGTGAATATCGCAGCGGGCCTGCTTGGCTCTTAGCGTGGGCTATGCGGCCTAGGCGGCCCACACGCACCCGCCCGCTGCCGCAAGTTCGCCTTTTGCGATAACCATGCGGCTTGTCCTGCGCGCTGTGTAAAACCCGGCCGGCGCCCGCCGGTTTTACACGTGGAGCGCGTGTTGGCACGCTTTCGTCGCGTCCTGTTCGTCGGCGCGCCTTCCTTCCAGGCGCGCGAAAATCCGCCCCTCGATCCCATCCTGCGCCGACTGGCACATGGTTTGCTGCCTCCTCCGGATAGTTCTGACCAGCCTCATGCGACCGCGTCTGGCGTCAAAGCACCCTCGACTGGCCAGCGGCGTGACGATCTTTGCACTACATTGACCAGTACGCGCCCTCGCTTTTGCATCGCGCGGCATCCGGCTCTGGAAGCCCAATGAGCGCTGTGATCGCATGCCACTTGCATCCACACCGCAGCAGGACGAATCTGGAAACGACCGATGGAATCTCCAAACGGGTACGCGCCGCGGATTTACTTTTTTCATTCACTGCTGGTTGGGCCGCTCGATGCATGGCCTGCGCAGTTCGCTCACGCAGCCGCGCTGGGCTTCGATCACGCGCTAATCGGCAGTCTCTTCGAGCCCGGACAGGCCGGCCACGGACAGGTGGTCGGCAACCACGCCCGGCTGCATCCGGTGTTCGAGGCCAACCGGCCCGCCACCGACGCGATCCGCACGCTCGCGGACGCCGCCCGCCAGCACGGCCTGACGCTGCTGGTCGATCTGGTGATTGACCGGATGGCCGCCGATGGCGCGCTGTACGCTGAACATGCCGACTGGTTCCATGCATTCGAGTCCGACGAGGCGCGGCTCGATCCGCGCCACGTGCATCGCGAGGACAACGTCGCGTATGCGAACTTCGGCGACGCGGGCAGCCGTGCCGCGCTGGTCGACTGGTGGACGCAACAGTTGCTGGCGCTCGCCGACGCGGGCGTGGGCGGCTTCCGGTTCGATTCGCCGCATCGTGTGCCGGCGGCCGTCTGGCGGCAACTCGGCGATGCGCTGCGCGCCAAGCATCCCGACGCGCGTTTGCTCGCCGCGACGCCGGGTCTCGCCCGCGGCGATCTGCTCGGCCTTGCCGACGCGGGCTTCGATAGCGTGTTTTCGTCGGTGCGCTGGTGGGACTTCCGCTCGAGCTGGATGGTCGAGGAGCACGCGGTGCTCGCGCGCGCCGGCGGACCGATTGCCTTCCCCGAGGCGCCGTACGGCACGCGGCTTGCCGCCGAGCTGAGCGACGTCCACGACGCCGCAATCGTCGAACGGGCGTACCGGCGCGCGCTCTTCACGTCGGTCGCGCTCGGCACCGGCTGGATGATGCCGATGGGTTTCGAATACGGCGTCACGGAGCCGATGTCGCAAACGCGCGGCGACGCTTCGCAATTCGCGCTCGCCGTGCAAGCGAAGAAATTCGATCTCACCGAACGGGTCACGCGCGCGAACGAACTCGCGCGCACGACGAAGACGCTGCACGCCAATGGTGAACTGCGCCCGCTGAGCGGGCCCGGCGCACCCACTGCCCTGCTGCTGCGCGCCGACCAGCCGGACCTGCGCGACGCCGCCGAAGCGGTCCTGATCGCCGTCAATCCCGAACTCGGCGCGCCGCTGCGCGTCGATCCGGCACGCTTCCTCGCCGGCGTGCCGGGCAATTTCACGCGCTTCGTGCCGCTGGATACGCCGGGACACGTCGAACCCGCCGGCTTGACGCCCTTCACGCTAGCGCCCGGCGCCGTGCGCCTGTTCCGCGCGGTAAGCGAAAAGCCGATCCGCCTCGCGCCGCCCATCGACAAGGCGAACAGCAAGCGCAGCGGCCGCAAGACCGTGCTCGAAGCGCTCGACGCGCCGCGCGTGGCGATCGAGAGCGTCACGCCCTCGGTCGACCACGGCCGCTTTCCCGCCAAGCGCACGGTGGGCGAGCACGCCGAAATCAGCGCCGCGATCTTCGCCGAAGGTCACGACAAGATCGCCGCCGCCGTGATCTGGCGCGCCGCCGACGAAACCGCCTGGCACGAAGTGCTGATGGCCCCGGCGCAGCCCGCGGGCCTCGACATCTGGAAAGCGCGCATTCCGCTCGAACGGCTGGGCCGCCACGAGTTCACGGTGATCGCGTGGCGCGACGACTTCGCCTCGCTCGTCGAGCACATCCAGAAGAAGCTGAAGGCGGGCCAGACCGTCGAGCTCGAACTCGACGAAGCCGCGCACCTGTTCGCGCTGGTGCTTGCCGAAGTGGAGACGACCGAAGGCGCGGCGAAGGAGCCGCTCGAACACATCGTCAAGCTCTTCACCAAGGCCGACGTCGAGACGAAGCTCGCGCTGATTCTCGCGCCGAGCACCGCGAAGGCGATGACGGCCGCGCGCCACCGGCCGTTCCTGAGTCGCGATCCGGTGATCTACAAGATCGACGCGGACCGCACCGCCGCGTGCTTCGCGAGCTGGTACGAGATCTTCCCGCGCTCGATGAGCGACGACGAATCGCGCCACGGCACCTTCGCCGACGTGACGACGAAACTGCCGCGCATCCGCGAGATGGGGTTCGACGTGCTGTATTTCCCGCCGATTCACCCGATCGGCCTTACGAACCGCAAAGGCCGCAACAACACGCTGACTGCGCAGCCGGACGACGTCGGCAGTCCGTATGCGATCGGCGCGGCCGAAGGCGGCCATACGGGCGTGCATCCGCAACTGGGCACGCTCGACGACTTCAAGGCGATGCTCGCCGCCGCGCACGCGCACGGCCTCGAAATCGCGCTCGACTTCGCGATCCAGTGCTCGCCGGATCACCCCTGGCTCAAGGAGCATCCGACGTGGTTCGCATGGCGTCCGGACGGCACCTTGCGTTACGCGGAAAATCCGCCGAAGAAGTATCAGGACATCGTCAATCCCGACTTCTACGCGCACGACGCCAAGCCCGGCCTGTGGCTGGCGCTGCGCGACGTGATCCTGTTCTGGATCGAAGCGGGCGTGAAGATTTTCCGTGTCGACAATCCGCACACCAAGCCGCTGCCGTTCTGGGAATGGATGATCGGCGACGTGCGCGCGCGCTATCCCGAGACGATCTTCCTTGCCGAAGCGTTCACGCGTCCGCGCATGATGAACCGGCTCGGCAAGATCGGCTTCTCGCAGTCGTACACATACTTCACGTGGCGCGAATCGAAGCGCGACTTCATCGAGTACATGAACGAACTCACGCGCACCGATGCGCGTGATTTCTACCGGCCGAATTTCTTCGTCAATACGCCGGACATCAACCCCCGGCATCTGCAATCGCAGGGACGTTCGGGCTTTCTGATTCGCGCGGCGCTCGCGTCGACGCTGGCGGGCCTGTGGGGCGTGTATAGCGGCTTCGAGTTGTGCGAAGCCGCCGCGCTGCCGAACAGCGAAGAGTATCTCGACTCCGAGAAGTACCAGTTGCGCGCATGGGACTGGAACCGGCCCGGCAACATCACCGGCGAGATCACCGCGTTGAACCGGATTCGCCGCGCCAACCCGGCGCTGCAAACGCATCTCGGCCTGACGTTCCTCACCGCGCACAACGACCACATCCTGCTGTTCGAGAAAGCGACCGAGGCACGCGACAACGTGATCGTCGTCGCGATCAACCTCGATGCGTTCAACGAACAGGGCGCGGACATCGAACTGTCGTGGGACACGTTCCAGCGCTGGCATCTGCACGATCACGGCGCGCTCGAAGTCACCGATCAGATGACCGGCGCGCGCTTCGAATGGCATGGCCGCTGGCAGCACGTGCGACTCGGCCCGGGCCAGCCGTTTTCGATCTGGCGCATCGCGCCGCTCGGCGGCCTGCCCGCCGAACGCCCGGATGAAACCGACAGCGACTCCGATAGCGCCCATCACGCAGACGCTGGCAACCCAACCCCAACGGAAGGTGCGATATGAAGCGTGACGACCCAGCCCAATCCACGGTGCAGGCGCCCGTCGGCACGGCCCCGGCCAACACGGCCCGGCCGCGCTCGCATCGGCGCGGCAAACCCGCGGCCCTGAGCGACGATCCGCTCTGGTACAAGGACGCGATCATCTACCAGGTGCACATCAAGTCGTTCTTCGATGCGAACAACGACGGCGTGGGCGACTTCCCCGGCTTGATCGCGAAGCTCGACTACATCGCCGAACTCGGCGTCAACGCGATCTGGCTGCTGCCGTTCTATCCATCGCCACGGCGTGACGACGGCTACGACATCGCCGATTACCGCAACGTGCATCCCGACTACGGCCAGATTTCGGACGTGAAGCGCTTCATCCAGGAAGCGCACGCACGCGGTATCCGCGTGATCACCGAACTCGTGATCAACCACACGTCGGACCAGCACCCATGGTTTCAGCGCGCGCGCCGCGCGAAGCCCGGTTCGAATCATCGCAACTACTACGTGTGGTCCGATACCGATCAGAAGTACCAGGAAACGCGGATCATCTTCATCGACTCGGAGCCATCGAACTGGACTCATGATCCGGTCGCGGGCGCCTACTACTGGCACCGCTTTTATTCGCACCAGCCCGATCTGAACTTCGACAATCCGGCGGTGCTCAAGGAAGTGCTGCAGGTGATGCGGTTCTGGCTCGACATGGGCATCGATGGGCTGCGGCTCGACGCGGTGCCGTATCTGGTCGAGCGCGAAGGCACCAACAACGAGAACCTGCCGGAAACGCACGCGGTGCTGAAGAAGATTCGCGCGACCATCGACGCCGAGTATCCGAACCGGATGCTGCTCGCCGAGGCGAACCAGTGGCCGGAAGACGTGAAAGAGTATTTCGGCGACGAAGACGAATGCCACATGGCCTTTCACTTCCCGCTGATGCCGCGCATCTATATGTCGATCGCGAGCGAGGACCGCTTCCCGATCACCGACATCATGCGGCAAACGCCGGACCTCGCCGAGTCGAACCAGTGGGCGATCTTCCTGCGCAATCACGACGAACTGACGCTGGAGATGGTCACCGACTCCGAGCGCGACTATTTGTGGAACACCTATGCAAGCGACCGCCGCGCGCGCCTGAATCTCGGCATTCGCCGCCGTCTCGCGCCGTTGATGGAGCGCGACCGCCGCCGCATCGAGTTGATCAATTCGCTGCTGCTGTCGATGCCCGGCACGCCCGTGATCTACTACGGCGACGAACTCGGCATGGGCGACAACATCCACCTCGGCGACCGCGACGGCGTGCGCACGCCGATGCAATGGTCGTCGGACCGCAACGGCGGTTTTTCGCGCGCCGATCCGGAACAACTGGTGCTGCCGCCGGTGATGGGTTCGCTGTACGGCTTCGACGCGATCAACGTCGAGGCGCAAAGCCGCGATCCGCATTCGCTGCTGAACTGGACGCGCCGCATGCTTGCCACGCGGCGCGCGAAGCAGACCTTCGGGCGCGGCACGATTCGTTTCCTGAAGCCGGAAAACCGCAAGATCCTCGCGTATCTGCGCGAAATACCGGGTGAGCCGGCAATCCTCTGCGTAGCGAATCTGTCGCGCGCGCCGCAAGCGGTCGAACTCGATCTGTCCGAATTCGACGGCACGGTGCCGATCGAAATGACCGCGGACTCCGTGTTCCCCGCGATCGGCCAGCTGACCTATCTGCTGACCTTCCCGCCGTACGGCTTCCTGTGGTTCATGCTGTGTCCGGGCAACCAGCGGCCGACGTGGGCGCAGGCGCATTCGGAGCCACTGCCGGAGTTCGTCACGATCGTGATCCGCGAAGGCCAGGCCGGCCCGACGCCGGAGAACGTGCGCCTGCTCGAATCGGAAGTGCTGCCGTCATGGCTGTCCCGGCGCCGCTGGTTCGCGTCGAAGGATCAGAAGATGCACGCGGTGCGGCTCGCCGCGTTGACCACGATTCCGAACGGCGGCTTCGCGTTCACCGAAATCGAAGTGGACGTGGGCGACCACACCGAACGCTACGTCGTGCCGATCGCGATCACGTGGGGCGGCGAAACCACCACGCCGCTCTTCAGGCAGCTCGCGTTGGCGCGCGTGCGGCGCGGCCGCAACGTCGGTCATCTGACGGACGCGTTCGCGCTGCCGATCTTCGCGCACAACGTGATGCGCAAGCTGCGCGAACGCGCGGTGGTGCCGACCGTGCAGAAGAGCGAGATCAGGTTCTTGCCCACTGAACGTTTCGCCGAACTGGACAGCGTCGGCGATCGGCCGGAGATTCGCTGGCTCGCGGCCGAGCAGAGCAACAGCTCGCTGATCATCGCCGACGCCGCCGTGCTCAAGCTGGTGCGCCGGCTCGTCAGCGGGATTCATCCGGAAGCGGAAATCAGCCGCTATCTGACCCAGCTCGGCTACGCCAACACCGCGCCGCTGTACGGCGAAGTGGTGCGCGTCGATCCCGAGGGCGTGCCGCATACGCTCGCAATCCTGCAAGGCTTCATCGACAACCAGGGCGATGCGTGGAACTGGTCGCTCGACTATCTGCGCCGTTCGGTGGACGAGCTTGCGATCGCCGTCGATACGGAAGCGCAGACGGCGCCGGACCGCGCCAACGAGGTGATTTTGCTGGAAGGCTACAGTGAGCTGGCCGGCATCATCGGCAGACGGCTCGGTGAACTGCACGTCGCGCTCGCGTCGCCGACCGACGACCCGGCGTTCGCGCCGCAACCGGCCGACGCCGCGCAAGTGAAGGCATGGGTCGACGGCACGCAGACGATGCTCGCCGCCGCGCTCGATCTGCTCGCGCCGCGCATCGAGCAGATGAGCGATCCAGACACCAAGGCATTGGCGCAGAGTCTGGTCGACCGCCGCGCCCTCCTCGTCGAAGCAGTCGGCAACCTGGTCTCCGCCGACGCGGGCGCTTTGTGCATCCGCGTTCACGGCGACTTCCATCTCGGCCAGGTGCTCGTCGCGCAGGGCGACGCGTTTCTGATCGACTTCGAAGGGGAGCCCGCGCGTTCGCTCGAGGAGCGTCGTCAGAAGTCGAGTCCGCTGCGCGACGTCGCGGGTTTGATGCGCTCGTTGTCGTATGCGAGCGCGGCGGCGCAATCCACCACGGAAGCCGCGCCGCAGCAGACCGCGGATCGCAAGCGTGCGCTGTTCGACCGCTTCCGCGCGCATGCGACCGAGGCCTTCCTCGTCCAGTACCGCGCGGCGGTCGCGGATGCCCCCACCCCGCTGGTGGCACCCGAGGCCGAACAGTCGTTGCTCGATCTGTTCCTGATCGAGAAAGCCGCCTACGAAATCCGCTACGAGGCGGCCAACCGCCCGACGTGGCTCAGCTTGCCCGTACGTGGTCTCGCCGCGCTCACGAGCCGTCTGCTCGGTGATACCGGCACCCCCGTTCATCACGACCCATCCACCCAGGCGCCAGGCGCCGCCACACCGCCTACTCCGGCCGAGGGCGATTATGAGTGAGCATGATCCGGCCGCTGGCCTTCAACCGCTCGACATCGACGCGCTCGTCGAAGCGCGCCACCCCGATCCGTTCTCGCAGCTCGGGCTGCATTCGACGGATGCGGGCCCGGTCGTGCGTGCGCTGTTGCCGAATGCTGCGCACGTCACCGTGATTGCGCGCGCCGACGGTGCGATCCTCGGCGAGCTCGAACAGTTGCGACCCGGGCTATTCGCCGGCCGCGTCACGTCGGCGGCGCCGTACCGCTTGCGGATCGACTGGCACGGCGTGGTGCAGGAAGTCGAGGACACCTATTCGTTCGGCCCGGTGCTCGGCGACGAGCCGCTGGACCGCCTCGCCCACGGCGACCCGTACGCGGTGCTCGAATGCCTCGGCGCGCGGCCGATGGAAGTGGACGGCGTGCCCGGCGTGCGCTTCGCCGTGTGGGCGCCGAATGCGCGGCGCGTGTCGGTGGTCGGCGACTTCAACGCGTGGGACGGACGCCGTCATCCGATGCGCTTGCGTCATCAGGCGGGCGTGTGGGAGTTGTTCGTGCCGCGTGTCGGCGCGGGCACGCGCTACAAATACGAACTGCTGTCGCGCGACGGCCATCCGTTGCCGCTGAAGGCCGATCCGTGCGCGATGCAAACGGAAAAGCCGCCAGGCACGGCGTCGGTGGTCGCGCATGTCGACGAGATCGAACAGTTTCCGTGGACCGATCACGCGTGGATTCAGTCGCGCGCCGACAAGCAGACCGCGCGCGCGCCGCTCTCGATCTACGAGGTACACGCGGAATCGTGGCTGCGTATCGCCGAAGAAGGTCAACGCGGCCTCGATTGGGACGAACTCGCGGAGCGGCTGATTCCCTACGTGAAGAGCATGGGCTTCACGCATGTGGAGTTCATGCCGATCGCGGAACATCCGTTCGGCGGCTCGTGGGGTTATCAGCCGCTCGGGCAGTTCGCGCCGTCCGCGCGCTTCGGCAAGCCCGAGCAGTTCGCGCGCTTCGTCGACCGCGCGCACGAAGCCGGACTCGGCGTGATTCTCGACTGGGTGCCCGCGCATTTTCCGAACGACGCGCATGGCCTGATCGACTTCGACGGCACGCCGCTCTACGAGCACGCCGATCCGCGCGAAGGCTATCACCAGGACTGGAACACGATGATCTACAACCTCGGCCGCAACGAGGTCAGCGCGTTCCTGGTGGCGTCGGGCCTCGCGTGGTTAAAGCGCTATCACGTCGACGGCTTGCGCGTGGATGCGGTGGCGTCGATGCTGTATCGCGACTATTCGCGCGCGGCTGACGAGTGGGTGCCGAACATTTACGGCGGCCGCGAGAATCTCGAATCGATTGCGTTTCTCAAGCGTCTCAATCACGAAGTCGGCTACGTGCCCGGCGTGCCCGGCGCGATCACGATCGCCGAGGAATCGACCGCGTGGCCGGGCGTGACGGCGCGCGTCGAAGACGGCGGCCTCGGCTTCCAGTTCAAGTGGAACATGGGCTGGATGCACGACACGCTGCATTACATGCACGAAGACCCGGTCTATCGCCAATACCATCATCACAACATGACGTTCGGGATGGTGTACGCATACTCGGAGCGCTTCGTGCTGCCGCTGTCGCACGACGAAGTGGTGCACGGCAAAGGCTCGCTGCTCGGCAAGATGCCCGGCGACAGGTGGCAGAAGTTCGCCAACCTGCGCGCGTACTTCGGCTTCATGTGGACGCATCCGGGCAAGAAGCTGCTGTTCATGGGCGGCGAATTCGGCCAGTTGGCGGAGTTCGATCACGACACGTCGCCACATTGGCATCTGCTCGACGATCCGCACCATCACGGCGTGCAGTTGCTGGTGCGCGATCTGAACCACCTGTACCGCAACGAGTCCGCGCTGCATCTGCTGGACAGCGAACCGGGCGGCTTTGGCTGGCTGATCGGCGACGACAGCGGCAACAGCGTGTTCGCCTACCGGCGCACCGACGGCGCGGGCCAGGAGCTCGTGGTGGTGTGCAACATGACGCCCGTGCCGCGCGTCGGCTATCGCCTCGGCATGCCGCGCGAGGGACGCTGGGCGGAAGTGCTGAACACGGATGCCGGCGTCTACGGCGGTTCGAACATGGGCAACGGCGGGCTGATTCATACCGACGCGATCGCCAGCCACGGCTGGCCGCATTCCGCTTCGCTCGTCTTGCCGCCGCTCGCGACGATCGTGTTGCGCGCGGAGTGATCGACCAGCCCTAAGCGGGCGCGCGGCGTGTGTGGGTATTGCACCCGTTTGCGCCGCGCGCCCGTTGCATGAAGACCCAGGCTGGCGTTCATAAATCAGAACAGAAAAAGGGGAATCATGTCGCATGCAATGCCCGACCGGCTTCTGCCGGGCTCGCCGTATCCGCTCGGCGCGAGTTGGGATGGCCTCGGCGTCAACTTTGCAGTGTTCTCGGCGAATGCGCAAAAAATCGAGCTCTGCCTGTTCGACCCCACCGGCCGCAAGGAAATCCGTCGTTTCACCCTGCCCGAATGTACCGACGAAGTCTGGCACGGCTACCTGCCGAATGCGCATCCGGGCACTGCCTACGGCTTTCGCGCGCATGGGCCGTATCAGCCGCACCAGGGACATCGCTTCAACCCGCACAAGCTGCTGCTCGATCCGTATGCGCGCAAACTGGTCGGGCAGTTTCGCTGGTCGGATGCGCTGTTCGGTTATCGCGTGCACTCGAATCGCGCCGACCTTTCCATCGACCGGCGCGATTCGGCGCCGGCCATGCCGAAATGCGTCGTGATCGACGAGGCGTTCGACTGGTCGCACGACAAGCGCCCGAACGTGCCGTGGGGCGAAACCATCATCTACGAAACGCACGTGCGCGGCGCGTCGATGCTGCGCGCCGATTTGCGTCAACACGAACGCGGCACGTTCGCGGCGCTGGCGTCGCCGGAGTTCATCGAGCATCTGCTGAAGCTCGGCGTGACCGCGGTCGAACTGCTGCCGGTCCACGCGTTTCTCAACGATCGCTTCCTCGTGGAGCGCGGCCTGCGCAACTACTGGGGCTACAACAGCGCCGCGTTCTTCGCGCCGGAGCCCTCGTATCTGAGCACACACCGGCTCGACGAAATGCGCATTGCCGTGCGCCAGTTGCACGCGGCCGGCATCGAGGTGATTCTCGACGTGGTCTATAACCACACCTGCGAAGGCAACGAGATGGGCCCGACCGTGTCGTGGCGCGGCCTCGACAATGCCAGCTACTACCGCCTGATTCCCGGCGACGAGCGCCACCATATCAACGACACCGGTTGCGGCAACACGATGAACCTGCCGCATCCGCGCGTGCTGCAGATGGTGATGGACTCGCTGCGCTACTGGTCGACGGCATTCAATATCGACGGCTTTCGCTTCGATCTCGGCGTGACGCTCGGGCGCGAGCAGCACGGCTTCGATCCCGGCTCGGGATTTTTCGACGCGCTGCGCCAGGACCCGATCCTGTCGCAGCGCAAGCTGATTTCCGAGCCGTGGGACATCGGGCCGGGCGGCTATCAGCTCGGCAACCATCCGCCGGGCTTCGGCGAATGGAACGATCGTTTTCGCGACACCGTGCGCCGTTTCTGGCGCGGCGACGCTGGCTTGCGCCCCGATCTCGCCGCACGTCTGACCGGGTCGGCCGACCTCTTCAACCGGCGCTTCAGGAAACCGTGGGCGTCGATCAACTTCGTCACGTCGCACGACGGCTTCACGCTAGCGGACGTCACCGCCTACGAGCAGAAGCACAACGAAGCGAATGGCGAAGACAACAACGATGGCCACAACGAGAATTGCAGCCGCAACTGGGGCGCGGAGGGGCCGACCGACGACCCCGCGATTCTCGGCATGCGCAAACGCGTGGCGCGCTCGCTGATCGCCACGGTGCTGATGGCGCTCGGCACGCCGATGGTGCTGGCCGGCGACGAATCGCTGCGCACGCAGAACGGCAACAACAATGCGTACTGCCAGGATAACGAAATATCATGGCTCGACTGGGAGCGCGCGGCGTCGGCGGACGGCCGCCAGATGACCGACTTCGTCGCGCGCGTGATCGCGTTGCGCAAGCATCATCCGCTGCTACGCGAAACGCGGTTTCTATTCGGCGACCGCGAAGTACTGCCGGGCCTGTTCGATGTCGGCTGGTTCGACGAGCGCGGCGATCCGCTCACCATCGAAGCGTGGCAGGACCCCGAAGGCCGCGCATTCACATTACGTCGCGCGGGACCAGGTTTGAATGGCGAAACCGAAGTATTGTTGATGATGCTCAACGCGAACGAGGAAACACTGCGGTTTCAGCCACCCGCTCCTCATCTGGAATGGCACGTGCTGCTAGACACTGCAGAGCCGGATAGCGCGCCGCATCGGCTGGCGGTGACCGAGGTCGAGGTGGCCGCGCACGGGCTCGTGATGCTGGCCGCGCAACCGGTCGGCGAGGCGGATTGGCAGGCGGGTTGGAAAGCCGGGGTGCAACATGGGCCGCGGCTCCTGACGGCATTGCCGCCCGATCCGGGCGCGCATGCGCCCAGCAGCGACACGTCGCCGAGCACTTGACGCCGGCAGTTGAGTAACGACGCGATGGCAGCCGCATCGCGGCACGAACAGCAGGCAGACGGCACGCTTGGTCACGCGTGCGGTTCTGCGAACGCGCTCCGCGCGCACGACGCCATGCGTCACACGCGTGGCGCGGTTCGACAGCACATTCGAATGGTGAAGAATCATGTCTGAAAGTCCGATTGATCCTCACGCGCATCATCACGCGCATTGCCTGCCGTTCAGCGCGCAGTTGCTCGGCGCGACGGGTTCGAAGCCGTGCACGCGGTTTCGTTTCTGGGCGCCGTCGTGCAAGAGCGTGCAGGTCGCTATCGAAAACGGTCCGGCGCAAGGCGCGCACGAGATGACATCCGCCGGCAACGGCTGGTTCGAAGCCACCGTGGAGGGCGGCGCAGGCACGCTGTACCGGTTCCGGCTCGACGGCGGACAGGCAGTGCCTGATCCAGCCTCGCGCTTTCAGCCGCAGGACGTGCACGGTCCGAGCGAAGTCATCGATCCGCGCGCATACCATTGGGAACACACGAACTGGCATGGCCGGCCATGGGAAGAAACCGTGCTGTACGAGCTGCACGTGGGCGCGATGGGCGGCTATGCGGGTGTGCAGAAGCGCTTGCCCGCGCTCGTCGCGCTCGGCGTCACCGCGATCGAACTGATGCCGTTGAACGATTTCCCCGGCAAGCACAATTGGGGCTATGACGGCGTGCTGCCCTATGCGCCCGATTCCGCGTACGGCCGCCCCGAAGAACTGAAAGCGCTGATCGACGCCGCGCACGGTCTCGGCCTGATGGTGTTCCTCGACGTGGTCTACAACCACTTCGGCCCGGACGGCAATTATCTGCACGCGTATGCACGTTCGTTTTTCCGCGAGGGTACGCATACGCCGTGGGGGCCGGCCATCGATTTCAGCCGCAGTGAAGTGAGCGATTTCTTCACGGACAATGCCGTCTACTGGATCAACGAATACCGGATCGACGGTCTGCGTTTCGACGCGGTGCACGCGATCGACAATCACGCGTGGCTGCGCGACCTGTCCGAGCATATTCGCGCGAAGGTGCAGCATGGGCGGCATGTGCATCTGGTGCTGGAAAACGAGCACAACAGCGCGAGTCTGCTGGAAACGCATTTCGACGCGCAATGGAACGACGACGCGCACAACACGCTGCACGTCCTGCTGACCGGCGAAACGGAAGGCTACTACCACGCGTACGAAGATCAGCCGATCCGCCGTCTTGCGCGCGTGCTCTCGGAAGGCTTCGCATATCAGGGCGACCCGTCGCCGATTCACGACGGCAAACCGCGTGGTGAAGCGAGCGGGCATTTGCCGCCCACGTCGTTCGTGATGTTTCTGCAAAATCACGATCAGATCGGCAACCGCGCATTCGGCGAGCGGCTGCGCAAGCTGACTTCGGACGAGGCGTTGCGCGCCGCCACCGGCCTGTTGCTGCTGTCGCCGCAAATCCCGCTGCTGTTCATGGACGAGGAATATGGCTCGACGCAGCCGTTCCTGTTCTTCACCGATTACACCGGCGAGCTCGCCGACGCCGTGCGCGAAGGACGCCGCCGCGAATTCGCGCGCTTCTCGTCATTCAGCGATGAAAAGCGGCGCGCGCAGATTCCCGATCCGAACGATGTGAAGACGTTCGCCGCATCGGTCCCGCCCGCGCTTGCGCAAGCGCCTGCGCCAAGCGATGCCGATGCCGATGCCGATGCGAAAGACCGTCTCGACTGGATGCATTTCTACAAATCCGCGCTCGCCGTCCGCGCCAAGCTGATCACGCCGCGTCTGAAACACAGCAAGGCGCTCGGCGCGAGCGTGCTGGCTGCGGCGAACGGCGGCGATGCGAACGCGCTGGTCGCCCGCTGGAAACTGGGCGACGGCGAGACCTTGTCGATCGCGCTGAATCTGTCGAAGGAAAACGTCGCGTTCGGGCACGTCCCCGCCGGCAAGGTCATTTTCGAAACGCCACCGCGCGTGCGCGAGCAGATCGACGCCGGCCTGCTGCCGGCGCACGCGTTCGTTGCATGGCTGAGCGGCGACGTGAGCGACTACGCCATCGGCCACGATGCCCGCATCGCGAGTCAACAGGAGCGCCGCGCGTGACTACCCGACGCCCCGGCGACACGATCGCCACCCTCGCCACCCGCGCCGGCTTCGAGGTCGAGTGGCAGGACGCGCACCATGCGACACAGCATGTGCCCGAGAAGACCCTCGCGGTGCTGCTCGAACAGATGGGTCTGCCGTGCGGCAACGCCACGCAAATCCGCCACAGCACCGCGGCTCTGGACGCCGAACTGTCGGGCCGCAAAATGCCGCCGCTGATGACCGCCGAGGTCGGGCGCGGCATCGCGCTGCACATCGCGGCGGTCAAATCGGGCAGCCACTACCGGATCGAACTCGAAAGCGGCTCGATCATCGACGGCCGATTTTCCGCGCCCAAAGGCGCAGAGGCGTTGCTCGCGCCGATCGACGAACCCGGCTATCACACGCTCGTCATCAACGAGCAACGCGTGACGCTGGCCATCGCGCCCTCGCGCTGCTACACCGTCGACGACGCGTGGCGCACGCTGCATCCCGACGACGCGACACCGACGCCGCCGCTGTGGGGTATCGCCGCGCAACTGTACGGCTTGCGGCGCAACGGTGACGGCGGCATCGGCGACTATTCGGCGCTCGCGCGTGTCGCCGTCGACAGCGCGCAGCGTGGCGCGCATGCGCTCGCCGTCAGTCCGACGCACGCGATGTTCAGCGCGGAGCCGAATCGCTTCAGCCCCTATTCGCCGTCGTCGCGCTTGTGGCTGAACGTCACGCATATCGACCCCGCCGCGGTGTTCGGCGCGGACGCCGTGCGCGCCGCGCTCGACGCCGCGCAGGCCGGCGACGCCTGGGCGGCGCTCGAAGGTCTTCCGCTGATCGACTGGCCGAGCGCGGTCACGCTGAAGCTGAAGCTGTTGCGCGCGCTCTACGAACAATTCTGCACGCACGACCGGGCCCAGGACACGCCGCGCGCGCTCGAATTCCACGGCTTCTGCGAG
Organism: Paraburkholderia sp. RAU2J; assembly: GCF_003634845.1. NCBI lineage: Bacteria > Pseudomonadati > Pseudomonadota > Betaproteobacteria > Burkholderiales > Burkholderiaceae > Paraburkholderia > Paraburkholderia sp. RAU2J. The sequence continues at coordinate 466,430 of NZ_RBXG01000002.1, read as the reverse complement.
CGCGCCGGACGCGCCCTCGAAGACCACGCGCGGTTCGAAACGCTGCAAGCGCAGCAACTCGCGCAAGGCGGCGACGGACATTGGCGCAACTGGCCCGAAGCATTGCGCGATCCGCGCAGCCCGGAAGTCGAAGCTTTCGCCGACGCCAACCGTCACGAGGTCGATTTCCATCTGTTCCTGCAATGGCTCGCCGCGAAGGGTTTGTCGCACGCGCAGCACGCGGCGCACGAGGCGGGCATGGCCGTCGGTCTCATCGCCGATCTCGCGGTGGGCTGCGACAGCGCCGGCAGTCACGCATGGTCGTATCGCGACGACATGCTGCAAGGCGTGTCGGTCGGCGCGCCGCCGGACCTGTTCAACCAGGCCGGCCAGGCGTGGGGCCTCACCACCTTCTCGCCGCGCGCGATGCGCACCCAGGGCTTCTCCGCGTTCATCGACATGCTGCGCGCCGCGTTCGCGCACGCGGGCGGCATCCGCATCGATCACATTCTCGGCCTGCGGCGCCTGTGGCTCGTGCCCGAAGGCGAGAGCGCGCGCAACGGCGCCTATCTGCGCTATCCGCTCGAAGACCTGCTGCGCCTGATCGCGCTCGAATCGTGGCGGCATCGCGCGATCGTGATCGGCGAGGATCTCGGCACCGTGCCGCCCGGTTTTCGCGAGCGGCTCGACGATCACGGCATCGCCGGGATTCGCGTGCTGTGGTTCGAGGGCGCGCACGACGGCAACGGTTTCAAGCCGCCGCAGGAGTGGGATCGCAACGCGGTCGGCACCACCACCACGCACGATCTGCCGACGGTGGCCGGCTGGTGGCGCGGCAGCGACATCACATGGCGCAACCGGATCGGGCAGACGATGGCACGCGCCGACGGTCGCGATCCCGAGCAGGCCGCCCAGGAGGAGCGCGCGGCCGACCGCGCCGCGTTGTGGCGCGCTTTCCAGCAAGCCGGCGTGGCCGCCCCGCAAGTGGGCCCGCCGCCGCCCGACAGCGCGCCGGTCGACGAAGCGCTGGCGTTCGTCGCGGCGACGCCCGGCCCACTCGTCACGTTTCCGCTCGAAGACCTGCTCGCGCTGGTCGATCAACCAAACCTGCCCGGCTCGATCGACGAGCATCCGAACTGGCGCCGCCGCATGAGCCTGCCGATCGACGAAATGTTCAACGACGGCACCCTCAACGATCGCCTGCTGGCGGTGGATCGCGCGCGCCGTGCCGCGCCCCGTCCTTCCACCGTTGCCTCTGGCACTCCTCCGGAGCCTGATACGCCATGACCGCCCCGCGCTCCACGCTGCGCCTCCAGTTCCATCGAGGCTTCACGTTCGACGACGCCGCGCAGCACGTCGATTACTTCGCCGCGCTCGGCATCAGCCACCTGTACGCGTCGCCGATCACGACGGCCGAGCCGGGCTCGACGCACGGCTACGACACCGTCGACTACACCCAGGTCAGCGCCGAATGCGGCGGCGAGGCGGGCTTGAAGCGCCTCGTCGACAAACTGCGCGCGCGCAACATGGGGCTGATCGTCGACATGGTGCCGAACCATATGGGTGTGGGCGGATCGAGCAACGCCTGGTGGCTCGATATCCTCGAGTGGGGCCGCCATAGCGCCTACGCGCGGCACTTCGACGTCGACTGGCATTCGCCCGATCCCGCGCTGCGCGGCAAGGTGCTGCTGCCCACGCTCGGCGCGCCCTACGGCGACGAACTCGCGGCAGGCCGCATCGCACTGCGTTTCGCGGCCGCCAGCGGGCGTTTTTATATCGGCTACGGTCCGCATGTGTTTCCCGTATGCCCGATCGACTACGCGTCGATCCTGCAAAGCGCCGAGCGCGCCGATGTGAGCGCGCTCGCCGAACGCTTCCACGGACTGACGACGCAGCCCACCGATCAGCCGCGCGCCGCCGAAGGGCGTGACGAACTGCGCGAGTTCGTCACGCAAAACGGCGAGTCGGCCATCGAGTTCGCGTTGCAGGCGTATGCGCCCGAAGACCCGGTCACGCGTGACCGCTTGCATCGGCTGATCGAGCGGCAGCACTTCCGGCTTGCATGGTGGCGCACCGCCTCCGATGAAGTGAACTGGCGGCGTTTCTTCGATATCTCGACGCTGGCGGGTGTGCGGGTGGAACGGCCCGAAGTGTTCGACGCCGTGCATGCGCTGGTTTTCCGGCTGTATCAGGAACGACTCGTGGACGGTTTGCGCATCGATCACATCGACGGTCTCGCCGAGCCGCGCGAATACTGCCAGCGCTTACGGCAGCGGCTCACCGAACTGCGCGACACCGCGCCCTATGTGGTAGTCGAAAAGATTCTCGGCCGCGGCGAGCCGCTGCGCGACGACTGGCCCGTCGACGGTACGACCGGCTACGACTTCATGAACGACGTGGGCGCCCTGCTGCACGATCCGGCCGGCGCCGAACCGCTCGCGCGGACATGGGCCGAACTCACCGGCCGCAGCCCGTGTTTCGCGGACGAAGCGCTCGCCGCGCGCCGCAAGATTCTCGCGGAGAACCTCTCGGCGGAACTGGACCGCGCGGCGCGGGCGTTGCATCGTATCGCCCGCGATTCGCTGACGACGCGCGACTTCACCTTCACCACGTTGCGCCGCGTGCTGACCGAACTGGTCGTGCATTTCCCGGTGTATCGGATCTATCCGCAAAGCGGCTTGCGCAGCGCCGCCGACAACCACGATTTCGAGCAGGCGCTAGCCGGCGCACGAGCGGTGCTGTCGCGCGCGGACCATGTCGCGTTGGAGCGCGTGAACGCGTGGCTCGGCGGCAGTGCCGACGACACGCCGCCCACGCGCGCCGGCATAGCACCGCAGCAAGCACAGAACGGTGTGCCGCCGAGTCATGCGAACTCCTCGCGGCGCACTGCGCAGACGTTGTTTTCGCAGTTGACCGCGCCGGTCGCCGCGAAGGCGATCGAAGATACGGCGTGCTATCGCTACGGCCGATTGCTGTCACGCAACGAAGTGGGCTCGGACCCGGGCGAATTCGCATTGTCGGTCGAGCAGTTTCATGCGGCGAATCTCGAGCGTTCGCAACGCTTTCCGCACGCGCTGCTGGCCACGGCGACGCATGATCACAAGCGTGGCGAAGATGTGCGCGCGCGACTCGCGGTGTTGAGCGAAATCGCCGACGATTGGGGTGCGACGCTGCGTGCATGGTCCACGTTGAACGCGCCGCAACGGCGAGCGCTCGACGGCAAGCCGATCAGCACCGTTGGCCCTGGCCGGGGCGCAAGCGCCGCGTGGGCGCCCGGCCCCGCCGCCGAAGCGATGCTGTATCAAACGCTGGTGGGCTGCTGGCCGCCGGAACTGCAGGCGGACGACGAAGCAGGCGTCAAGGCACTGGCCGAGCGCGTCGCGCAATGGCAGTTGAAGGCACTGCGCGAAGCGAAGCTGCAAACCAGCTGGCTCGCACCCGATGAAGCGTACGAAGCCGGCTGCCGCGATTTTCTGTTCGACATTCTGGCGCCGCAGCGGCGCGACGGATTTCTGAAGGAACTGTCCGCGTTCGTCGCGCGAATCAGCCGCGCGGGCGCGCTCAATAGCTTGCAGCAAACGGTGTTGCGACTGGCATCGCCTGGGATTCCCGATCTTTATCAGGGCACCGAGTTATGGGACTTCAGCCTCGTCGACCCAGACAACCGGCGGCCTGTCGATTTCGCCAAACGCGAGGCATGGCTCGTCGAGACGCCGCCATCTGAATTCCTGCCGAACTGGCGCAATGGGCGCGTGAAACTCGCGGTCATACAACGGGTGCTCGCGTTGCGCGCGCATCTGCCGGAGTTGCTGAGTCAGAGCATGTATCTGCCGCTCGTGGTGCGCGGGGCGCATGCATCGAATGCAATTGCGTTTGCGCGGCGGCATGGCAACGCATGGGCAGTGGTGGTAGCGAGCCGGCTCGCCGCCGGACTGCTCGGCGACGACGGCGATCTGCCGATGGTCGATCCGGCGAAATGGGCCGATACGGCGGTGGAAATGCCGGCCGATCTGTCAGCGCGAGCGTTGTTCGACTGGCTGAGTCCGGCCGCGCCGAAGGTCGATGAAAACGGCCTGCTGTATCTGCGCGATGCGCTGGCGGCGATGCCCATTGCGGTGCTGGTCGAAGATGGGGTGCCGCGCAGTTGATCGTGTGTGTTCTTCGAATCGAAGGCGGTTGAAGCCTCCGTGCTTCAACCGCCTTCGTCGTCGAAGCTCTTCGGATAGACGCGCACGAGCACGATGCGCGGCCCTTTCATCTTCTTGACCACCACGTCGAAGCGGTCGAACTCCACGCGCTGGCCTTCGGTAGGCAGATCGTTCAGCGCCTGGATCACGAGACCGCCCACCGACTCGGCCTTGCCCTCGTCGATATCGATCCCCAACGCGCGCTCCAGCGACACCACCGGCAAGCTGCCCTTGCCCATCAGCGTGCCGTCGTCCATGCGGGTCCAATCGGCGTCGCCCTGACGGAATTCGTCGTGAATCTGACCGACCAGTGCGCCCAGCAGATTGTCGAGCGTCAGAAAGCCGATCGGCTTCGCGTTCTTGCGACCGACTAGCGCCAGATGCGGCGCGCCCTTGCGGAAGCGGCGAAACAATTCGAGCGCCGGCATATCCGGCTTCACGTATTGCACGGGCCGCGTGTAGTGGGAGAGATCCTCGAGCGTGCTGCCGGCCTGACGCGCGAGCAACAGATCCTTCAAATGGATCATGCCGGCCACGCGCTCGCCCGACGCGTCTTCGAACAGCGGATAGCGGCTGAAGCGATGCCGCGCCACCAGCTGCATGTTTTCGCGGATCGGCAGATCGCGCCGCAAGCCGACCATTTCATAGGCCGGCCGCATCAGGTCCGACACAGTCATGCGCGAAAAGTCCAGCGAATGCGCGATCGTGTTCCACTCGTCCTGGCTGTAGGCGTCTTCGGGCGACCCCCGTCCGGTCGCGACGTTGGCGCGGCGGCCGCGCAGGATCAGCTTGAGTTCGTCGGTGGAGTAATGGGAATCGTGGCCGCGGTCGGCATCGAGTCCTGCGAGCCGCAGCACCGCGTTGGCGCTCGAATTGAGCACCCAGATCGCCGGATACATCGCCCAGTAGAAGCCGTACAGCGGCATTGCGGCCCACAGCGACACCTTCTCCGCCTCACGAATGGCCAGTGACTTCGGCGCGAGCTCGCCCACCACGATATGCAGGAACGAAATGCACGAAAACGCGAAGAACAGCGAAATGGCGTGGACCATCCGCTCCGATTCGACGCCGACGAGATGGAGCAGCGGCGAGATCAATTCCGCGAATGCGGGCTCGCCGATCCAGCCGAGCCCGAGCGACGCGAGCGTAATACCGAGCTGACAGGCGGACAGATAGGCATCGAGCCGCCCATGCACCTTGGCGAGCAAGCGTCCGCGCAGGCCGTGCCGGGTCGCGAGGTTTTGCACGCGCGTCTGCCGCAGTTTGACCAGACCGAACTCGGCGGCGACGAAAAAGCCGTTGAGGGCAACGAGAAACAACGCACCGATAAGGGCGACGACCTGAATCAAAGCGAGGGGCTCCGGCAACAAAAGTTGTCAGTATAGAGGGTGAAAGCTCGATGAAAAGTTAATCGAATGCAAGAAGCCGGAGCCGCGCGGTCACTTCGGCGCCGTCGCGCTCAGCGGTACACGCAGCGCGAGCGTGGCAGCTTCGCCGTCGCTTGCGTCGCTTTGCTCGAAACTGCCGCCGTGCGCTTCCGCAACGCGCTTGCAGAGCGCGAACACCCACGCGATCCGCTTCGCCTCACGCGGCTCGACGGCCTGCTTGCGGGCAAATGCTTCCAGCACGTGCGGCAACGCGATGTCGTTCAACGCCGCTTCGTTCATCTCGTAGTTGACCGTGGTGTGCCACGCGCCCGGCTCGGCGCGCGTGCTCAGCGTGACAGCGCCACCTTCCACGCTCGCTTCGACGGCGAACGTGAGCATCAGCCACAGTGCGGCGGCAAGGCGCTCGCGGTCGCCATTCAGTTGCTCGGTGGAAAGTTGCGAGTCGAGGGTGATTTCCACGCTGCGCGTACGCGCGAGGTTCGTGCGGACTTCGTCGATGGTTTCGTCGAGCAGCGGATGCAATGGAAACGGCGCATAGGCGAGCGTCAGCGATCTGGTTTCGGCGCGCGTCGCGTCGACGATCGTTTCGAGCAGTTTCACCTGCTGATCCACGCCGCTACGGATACCGGCGACGGCGCGCTGCGCGTTGGGGTCGTTCGCATCGAGCTTGCGCTCCAGCACGTAAGCCCAACTATGAATGGCATTCAACGGACCACGCAGATCGTGCGACACCAGCGACAGCACGTGATCGCGCATGAAAAGCGCGGTTTCGGCGCGCAGACGCGCAGTGCGTTCGGATACGGCGAAGCCGGAAGGAACCGGCTGTGCGCCCCCGGCAGTCCCGCTTGAAGACGTTGTCACGATCGAGCCCTCTCAGGCAGTGCTGGGTGATTGAAAGAAGCCCCATTATAGGCAAGCTGTCCGGCTCGACCAGCCTGGCCGGACGGCCAGATACTCCGCAATCCGCGTGCCACGCGGCATTCCTGCGCGATGCGGCGTCAACACGCCTACAATGTCGGTTTTTACGTTTTTGACCAAGGAGCGACACATGTCGACTGTGACTACCGAATCCGGCCTGAAGTACGAAGACATCGTTGAAGGCACCGGCGCCGAAGCGGTGGCAGGCAAGACCGTCAGCGTGCACTACACCGGCTGGCTGACCGACGGCCAGAAGTTCGACTCGAGCAAGGACCGCAACGACCCGTTCGCTTTCGTATTGGGCGGCGGCATGGTCATCAAGGGGTGGGACGAAGGCGTGCAAGGCATGAAGGTCGGCGGCACGCGCAAGCTGACCATCCCGCCGCAACTCGGCTACGGCGTGCGCGGCGCGGGCGGCGTGATTCCGCCGAATGCGACGCTCGTGTTCGAAGTCGAACTGCTCGGCGTTTAAGCGCTTCGCTGTTTTTGTCGTTGCGCATCGTCGACCGGTCACCGCCATGAGTCATGCCGCCGTCACTGCTCCTAGCGTTTCGCTGCGCCGCTACGGCGCGATCGAAGCGTCGGACGTGCACGACTTTCATCAGGTCGTGCTCGGACTCGACGGCGCGATGGTGATGGCGGTCGACGGCGTCGCGCAGCAGATCGACGCCGGCTGCGCATGGCTGATCCCGGCCGGTGCACGGCACGATTACGCGGGGGTCGGCGAAAACCGGCAGTTGGTGCTGGATTTGCCGGCTAGCTCGCTCGCCGTGCCGGAACGTTTGTTCGATCGCGCACGTGCCGTGAGTGTCGACGCGACGCTCACGCAACTCGTGCACCGGATCGCGGCGCACGCAACCGGCGGCGCGCAAGGAGACGACTTGGACAGCCGGCGTTTCCACTGGGATGCAGCCGCGCGTCTCGGCGCTGCGTTGGTGGCCGACACCGGCACGACGGCCGGCACGCAAACAGTTGGCGCCGGTCTCGACTTCGCGCGGATCGATCGCTGGCTGCGCGCACATCTGTCGGAGCCATTGCGGATCGCCGATCTCGCCGCGCATTGCGGTTTCGGCATGCGGCGCTTTCACCAGCTTTTTGTCGACGCGTTCGGCGAAACGCCGCATCGCTATTTGCAACGACTGCGACTCGACACGTCGATCACGCTGCTCGCGGACCCGCGTCTTTCGTTGACCGATATCGCGCTGGACATCGGCTTCGGCGACCAAAGCGCGTACACGCATGCGTTCACGCGACGCTTCGGGCTTGCACCCGGTCAGTGGCGCGCGTTACGCCACTGAGTTTCGTTGCGCGAGCCGCCTGACGGTGCGGCCCGCTCATGCGGTTGGCAAAAGCGCCGCTGCAACTGGCGCTCTTGCGACAAGCGCAACTCAACCCGCCAGACCCCGCTCCAGATCACCGCGAATATCCGCGGCATTTTCCAGACCCACGGCAAGACGGATCAAGCCTTCACTGATGCCCGCCGCCGCGCGCGCTTCCGGCGTCACGCGACCGTGCGTGGTGGTGGCCGGATGCGTGATGGTCGTACGCGTATCGCCGAGGTTGCCGGTGATCGAGCAGATCTCCGTGTTGTCGATCACGCGCCAGGCGTTCTCGCGCATCTGCTCGGGCGTACCGCCCTTCAGTTCGAACGACAGGATCGCGCCGCCCGACTTCTGCTGACGCATCGCCAGTGCATGCTGCGGATGCGATTCAAGCCCTGGATAGAACACGCGATTCACGGCCGGATGCGTCTGCAGCCAGCGCGCGATTTCAAGCGCGTTCGCCGATTGCTTTTCAACCCGCAGCGACAGCGTTTCCATGCCCTTGAGCAGCACCCATGCGTTGAACGCGGAGAGCGTCGGCCCTGCGCTGCGCACGAACGGAAACACTTTTTCCATGATGAATTTCTTCGAGCCGACCAGCGCGCCGCCCAACACCCGGCCCTGACCGTCGAGGAATTTGGTGGCCGAGTGCATCACGACGTCCGCGCCGAGCTTCAACGGCTGTTGCAATGCCGGGCTGCAGAAACAGTTGTCGACCACGAACAGTGCGTTCGCCGCTTTCGCAATCTTGCTGATCGCTTCGATATCGGAGACTTCGGTCAGCGGATTCGACGGCGTTTCGAGGAAGAACATCTTCGTCTCGGGGCGCACGGCGTTTTTCCACGCATCGAGATTGGTCGGATCGACGAAGGTGGTCGTAATGCCGAACTTGCTGAAGATCTGCGAGAACATGCCGAGCGTCGAGCCGAACAGCGCCTGCGAGCTCACCAGGTGGTCGCCCGCCTGCAGCGTGGACATCACCACGGACATGATCGCGGCCATCCCCGAGGCCGTCGCCATGCACGCTTCACCGCCTTCGAGCGCGGCGAGGCGGTCCTGGAACATCGACACGGTCGGGTTCGTGAAACGCGAGTAGGTGTAGTTGTCTTCGGAGTTCTTGAAGCGCTCGGCGGCGTCCGCGGCACTCGCGAACACGAAGCTCGAGGTCAGGAAGATGGCTTCCGAATGCTCGTTGAAGTCGCTGCGCACCGTGCCCGAGCGGACTGCCAGCGTATCGAAGTTCAGGGAGTCGTCCATGATGTTGGTTCTGGTTCCAATGTTCGATGGCTGCGTTCGGCGCGGCTCGCCTGTGAAGCCATGCGCGACGCCAAACGGCAGCAACAAAAAAGCCCGCTTTTGCGTCGGCATAAGCGGGCTTCATGTGCGGGGAAAGCTGGAGCGGAGGCGGGTGAGTGCGGCTTTTCCACCTGTCGCTTTAGCTGTTTCGGGTTGCCCCGCGTCCGCAAGCTGAGATCAAATCGACGCAAGCCGTCATGCTAACACGCACGTAGCATGGCGTGCAGCACGCCGCGCTACGGGAGCGGTCGAGCAAACCGCGCTCAACCTACCGACAGTTGCAGATGCAGCTGCGAACGTGCCGGCGTGCCGCCGTCGATCGCTTCGCTCGCGGCGTCGCGATCCGACTGCGACGACGGTGCGAGACGCGCGGTTTCGATGCGGTCGAGATACTCGGTCGTCACGTCGCCGGTCACGTAGTTGCCGTCGAAGCACGATGCCTCGAACTCATGCAGCGCCGGGTTGATGTCGCGCACCGCCTGCTTCAGCGCATCCACGTCCTGGTACACGAGGTGGTCTGCGCCGATCATGCGCGCGACTTCGTCGTCCGTGCGGCCGTGAGCGACGAGTTCACCGCGCGTCGGCATGTCGATGCCGTAGACGTTCGGGAATTTCACCGGCGGCGCCGCCGACGCGAAGATCACCTTGTTCGCGCCCGCATCGCGCGCCATCTGCACGATTTCGTGCGAGGTGGTGCCGCGCACGATCGAGTCGTCGACGATCAGCACGTTCTTGCCCTTGAACTCGATGCCCATCGCGTTCAGCTTCTGGCGCACTGACTTCTTGCGCACCGCCTGGCCCGGCATGATGAAGGTACGGCCCACGTAACGGTTCTTGAAGAAGCCTTCACGGTACTCGACGCCCAGCTTCTTCGCGACCTGCATCGCGGCCGGACGGGACGAATCGGGAATCGGCATCACGACGTCGATCGCGACGTCGGGCAGCTCACGCTTGATCTTCTCGGCGAGATAATCGCCCATGCGCAGACGCACGTTGTAGACCGGCACGCCATCGAGCACCGAGTCCGGGCGCGCGAGATACACCAGTTCGAAAATGCAGGGATTCAGGCTCGGGGCCTTCGCGCATTGCTGCGAGTGCAGGTTGCCGTCGATGTCGATAAAGATCGCTTCGCCCGGTGCCACGTCGCGCACGAACTCGAAGCCAATGCCTTCGATCGCCACCGATTCCGACGCCAGCATCCACTCGACGCCTTCCGCCGTTTCCAGCTTGCCGAGGCACAGCGGACGGATGCCGAACGGGTCACGGAAGCCCAGCAGTCCGTAACCGGCGATCAGCGAGACGATCGCATACGAACCCCGCACCCGGCGATGCACGCCCGAGACGGCGTTGAACAGCGCGGCCGGATCGAGTTGCAGGCCGGAGCTAGCCAGCTGCAGTTCGTGCGCGAGCACGTTGAGCATGACTTCCGTGTCGGAATTGGTGTTGATATGGCGCCGATCGATGCGGAACATCTCATCTTTCAGTTGCTGCCAGTTGGTCAGGTTGCCGTTGTGCGCGAGGATGATGCCGAACGGCGCGTTCACGTAGAACGGCTGGGCTTCTTCTTCGCTCGACGCCGAACCGGCGGTCGGGTAACGGACCTGGCCGATGCCGGTGGTGCCGGGCAGGCTGCGCATGTTGCGCGTGCGGAACACGTCGCGCACCATGCCGTTGGCCTTGTGCATGTGGAAGTTGCTGCCGTTCGCTGTCGCGATGCCGGCGGCGTCCTGACCGCGATGCTGCAGAAGCAGCAGGCTGTCATAGATCAGCTGATTGACCGGAGAGTGGGAAACTACGCCTACGATGCCGCACATGGCATGTCCTTCAAAGGTACGAAATTCGTCGTGGCGACCGGTGCCTGCGTTAGCGAGCCCCCAAGGGGACTTCCTTCGGGGCGTACGCGATGTTTTGCGACGGTACGCGCTGTTACGCTAGGGCAGCCGGTTTGCGCCGGAGTCCTGCCGGTTCCTCTGACCGCTTGCCGGTTCGTCAAACACGGACGTAGGCAGCAAGCGTCTCGGGAAGCAGCGGTTTCATTACGTGCACGCCCTCGACCGCATAGGGCCGCAGCAGGGCGTTGCGCCAGAATTCCTGTTCGGGCAGCTCGGTCAAGCCTGCAAGGGCGACCAGAACCAGCACCAGAATGACCCCGCGTACGAGGCCGAACATCAAACCGAGCGAGCGGTCCACGCCGCCCAGGCCCGTGGCCTGCACGATGCGGCTCAGCAGCGCGCTCACCACGCTCGTCACGAGCACCACGCCGATCACCACCAGCGCGAACGCCAGCAGCCACTGGGTCAATGCGCCGCCGGGCCAGTGAGACGGGATATACGGCACCACGTAGCCGACAAACTCGCAGGCAATGAAGAACGCCGCGATCCAGCCGATCAGCCCGAATATCTCCGACAAGAAACCGCGCCACGTGCCGCGCAACGCCGACAAACCGATCACCGCCATTACAGCGTAGTCGAAGGCAGTGAACATCGCTCGCTTACTGCGCTGCGCCGTTGTTCGCGCCCGACGTCAGGCCGACCTCGCGAACTTTCGCAATTGCGGCGGATGCTGCCGCCCGATCGGCGAACGGGCCAGCGCGCAGCAGCGTCAGCGTCGTGCCGTCTGCCTGCTTGCGATGCTCGGTATATGCGGGCACGCCAGCCGCTTTCAACTTGGTTACCCAGTTACGCGCATTGGCATCGTTCGCGAACGCGCCGAGCTGAACCGCGAAACGGCTGCCAGGCGGCGATGCCGGCGTGCCCGAATTCGCGTCCGCACTGGCGGCGGCGTTGTTTATCTCGTCATCGCTCGGGGCTGCGGCGCGCGGAGCCGGCGTGCGGACCGCCGGCTTGGCCGGCGCTGCGGGCGCAGCCGGGGCGGTATTCGCGGCGACGGCCGGTGCGGTCGCCTGCGGTTTTGCCGTGGGCGTGACGTTGGCGTTGGCGGTTGCGTTCGGCTTGGTCGCGCCGGGCTGCTCCGTCTTCGCGGTCGCCGCCGGCGCGAGGCTGGAAGCGGCAAGCGTCGGCTCAGTAGCGGTCGGGTTGTCCGGTGCGACGCCGGCCTGCGTGTCTTCGGGGCTCTTATGAGCGACCCTCGGCGCGGGACGGTTCGGAATGTCGATGGAAATGTCGTCGGTAACGGGCTTGGGATGCGAGTCCAGCACCATGGGCAGGATGATCACCGCCGCCACGACCAGCGCGATCGCGCCGACCAGCCGGCGCCGCGCCCGCTGCTTTTCCGGCAGCGTAGGGTCGAGCAGCATCGCGTCGGCGTCGACAGTGCGCTCCGTGCGGCGGGTTCGCCGCTCCACACGCTCGCCGCGGGCAGCCCGGGTGGAACTGGTGTTTGCGCCGCGCCGGGTGGGCGCGTCGTCTTTCTTGCCGAACGAGAAAATTCCCATGAATCGCTTGGTTCGAGCCTGGCGCCCGTTCAGTGTTGCTGCGATTTGCGGTACGCCATGACGCCGGCTACCGTATAGAAGCTGCCGAAAACCACGATTCTATCATTCTCTGACGCTCGTTTTAGCGCGTCTTGGAAAGCCTCGGCGGGTGACGCGTAGCGCGTCACGCTGCTGTCGGCGCTCTCGCCCACACCCTGCTCGCGCAAGGCCGTTTCGAGATCGTCCGCCGACGCCGCCCGCGGGGTCGGCAGATCGGTCACGCACCAATGGTCGATCTCGCCTTTCAGGTGACTCAGGACGCCGGCAATATCCTTGTCGCGCATCGCGCCGAACACCGCGTAGGTGTACGGAAAAAAACCCATGTTGCCGAGGTTTTGCGCCAGCACGGCGGCTGCATGCGGATTGTGGCCGACGTCCAGCACGATCGCCGGCTTGCCGGGCAGCACCTGGAAACGTCCCGGCAGTTCCACGTTGGCAAGACCGAGCCGGATGTCCTGCGCCGACACCGGCAGACGGTCGCGTAGCGCTTCGAGAGCAGCCAGCGCCGCCGACGTGTTGATCAGCTGGTTCGCCCCGCGCAGCGCCGGATAGGCGAGCGCCGAACGCCGCATGCTCGGGCCGACGTAGCTCCACTGCTGGCGCTCGCTGCCCGCCTGGCCTTCGTAGCGGAAATCGCGGCCGAAGAGCCACAGTTCGGCGCCGATCTTCTCAGCGTGATCGATCAGCGATTGCGGCGGTACCGGGTCCGCGCAGATTGCCGGCTTGCCTGAGCGGAAAATGCCGGCCTTTTCGAGCGCGATCTTCTCGCGCGTGTCACCGAGATAATCCGTGTGATCGATATCGATGCTCGTGATGATCGCGCAGTCTGTATCGAGGATATTGACCGCGTCGAGACGGCCGCCCAGACCAACTTCGAAAATCACCGCCTCCAGCCCGCGCGAAGCGAACAGGCTCATGATCGCAAGCGTCGTAAATTCGAAGTACGTCAGAGAGACCGGCTCGGCGAGGCTCATACGCGCGGCTTCGACGGCTTCGAAGTGCGGCAGCAATTCCGCGTCGCTGGCCATTGCGCCGTTCACCCTCGCCCGCTCGTTGAACGACAGCAGGTGCGGCGAGGTGTGGCACCCAACCGTGAAACCGGCGCGCAGCAGAATGGATTCGAGGATCGCGCACGTCGACCCCTTGCCGTTCGTGCCGCCCACCGTGATGACTGGACAGGCAAACGATAGCTGCATCGCGTCGCGTACTTGGGAGATGCGGCCCAAACCCATGTCGATGCCGACCGGATGCGCGGATTCAAGGTGCGTGAGCCACGCGTCGAGGGTGGGGAATGTGGTCATCGAACGAATCTGTTAGGCAGTGATACGAATGGCGCGGGTTTGCGGCTGCGGCGGTCAAAGCGTAGCGTGCCGGGCGCTTTATGCGCAGAAAACCGGCTAGAACAGCCACAGCAACCGTCGCTGCGCTGCGAGACCGTAATTATCCCGGAAATGACAGCGCGCCGCTTGATGACTCACGCGGCGCGCTATTTTTTTGACTGCTTTGTCAGCCACGCACGGTGCCTTTTGCACAATAGCGCGGGCAGTCGACCGTGCTACTTCGTGCGGCCTTTGCTTAAGCGACCGCGTCCGCCGGCTGGTGGCTCAACAGCGCCAACAATTGCGCGATCTCTTCGCGCAGCTTGCGGCGATCGACGATCATGTCGACCGCGCCCTTCGTCAGCAGGAACTCGGCGCGCTGGAAACCTTCCGGCAGCTTCTCACGCACGGTTTGCTCAATCACGCGCGGGCCGGCAAAGCCGATCAGCGCCTTCGGCTCGGCAATCACGACGTCGCCGAGAAACGCGAAACTCGCCGATACGCCGCCCATGGTCGGGTCGGTCAGCACGGAGATGAACGGCAGCTTGGCTTCGGCGAGCTTGGTCAGCATGGCCGTGGTCTTGGCCATCTGCATCAGCGACAACAAGCTTTCCTGCATCCGCGCGCCGCCCGAAGCGGTGAAGCAGATGAACGGCACTTTCTGTTCGAGCGCGTTCTGCGCGCCGCGCGCAAAGCGCTCACCGACCACCGACCCCATCGAGCCGCCCATGAAGGAAAACTCGAAGCAGGCGACCACCACCGGTAGCGTATGAATCGCGCCGCCCATGACGACCATTGCATCGGTTTCGTCGGTGTCGTCCATCGCCTCTTTCAGGCGGTCCGGGTACTTGCGGCTGTCCTTGAACTTCAGTGCATCGACCGGGACGATTTCCTGGCCGATTTCGTAGCGGCCTTCCGGATCGAGCAGACCGTCGAGCCGCTCACGCGCGCCAATGCGCATGTGATGGTCGCACTTCGGGCAAACATGCAGATTGGCCTCGACGTCGTTGCGGTACAGCACGGCTTCGCACGATGGGCATTTGATCCACAGGCCTTCCGGAATGCCCTTGCGGTTCTTCGGGTCGGTTTGCTTGATTTTCGGCGGCAGCAGCTTATCGAGCCAGCTCATATTGAATCCTTCTAGGTCAGCGGTTGCGCAAACGGCGGGACGAACCCGCCGCTCACACTACGCGACAAAAATAACTGTTATCGGGCGGTCGCGACGCTATCGAGCGCCTCGCGCACTTCAGCGATGAAACGCGTGAGCGTTTCAGCAGCGGTGTCGGGTGCCGCCTGTTCGAGCAATTGGACGATACGGCTGCCGATCACGACGGCATCGGACACCTCGGCCACCGAGCGCGCCGTTTGCGCGTCACGGATACCGAAGCCGACGCCCACCGGCAGGGGTACGCGCGACTTGATGGCCGGGATTTTACTCGCGATGCTGGAAACGTCCAGATTTGCCGCTCCGGTCACCCCTTTCAGCGACACATAGTAGACGTAGCCGCTCGCAATCTTGGCAACTTCCGCAATGCGCTCGTCCGTGGAGGTCGGCGCCAGCAGGAAGATAGGGTCGATCCCGGCAGATCGCATCTGTTCTGCGAAGTTAACACACTCTTCGGGCGGATAGTCGACAACTAGCACCCCGTCGACACCGGCTTCGTTTGCTGCCTTCGCGAAGGCTTCCGTGCCCATGCGCTCGATCGGGTTGGCGTAGCCCATCAGCACCACCGGCGTCTTGTCATCCGTTTCGCGGAAGCGCTTGACGTCGGCAAGCACGTGGCGCAGCGACACGCCATGCGCCAATGCACGCTCGGACGACTGCTGGATCACCGGGCCGTCGGCCATCGGGTCGGAAAACGGCACACCGAGTTCGATCACATCGGCGCCGCCGGCGGCGAGCGCGTGCATGAATTCGACAGTGCGCTTCGGGTCGGGGTCGCCGGCCGTCATGAACGGAATCAGGACTTTCTTACCTTGGGCAGACAGCGCGGCAAAGGTGTTCTTGATACGGGACATGGAAATATTCTCGGATTGGGCTACTGCGCGCGCATCGCACGCGGCTCATTGAACTTCGGTCTGCCGTTGCGTTCTGGCTTTGGCCTTGGCCTGGCGAGGGACGGGCGGCGAAGCGGCGGCGCTCACGCGCTCGCGCGCTATCGCGCAGTAACTTTCATTGATCTCATAGCCGACGAATTCGCGCTGCTGACGGGCGCAAGCGACAGCGGTAGTGCCGCTGCCCATGAACGGGTCGAGCACACGCCCGCCCTTCGGACAGCTGGCCAGCACCATCCGCTCGACAATTTCCAAGGGTTTCTGGGTCGGGTGCGCGACGCGTTCGGCGTGCTGCCGATGCAGACGCGATACCGACCAAACATCCTTTGGATTATAGCCAAGCTCCAACCACTTACTGCCCTCGAACAACTTACGCGAACGCGCCTTCTTCGTGACTGCATCGTACGGGATGCGGACGGGATCGAGATCGAAGAAATAATCCTTCGACACCGCGAAAAAACCGATGTTGTCATGCACCGACGTAAACCTGCGCACAGTGCCGCCCATGCTCGGTACACGCCGGTCCCAGATGATTTCGTTGATCATCGTGAGTTTTGTCTTCAGAAAGCTGAAGATTTCCGGCGAATACTGCCATGTACAAAATATGTACAGCGAACCTGAGGGCTTGAGCTTAGGGATGGCGAGTTCGAGCCAGCCACGCGTCCAGGCGAGAAATTCCTCGCCGGTGCGCATGTCAGAGTCGTTGCCGTAATCCTTGCCCAGTCCATAAGGCGGATCGCAAACGATCAGGTCGATCGACGCGTCAGGAATATTCGCCACATCGGTCAGAAAATCGCGGTTCAAGAGCTGAATGCCGGCGGGCACCTGTGCCAGAAGCGGTCCAGGCACCGCGGCCGCCGATACTTCGGCGATCGGATCCACTGTTTCAATCGCCGGCTGCGGCTCGTCGAACTCGTCGCGCATCGTCGCGGCGCTCAGAACTGAATGCCCGATCGCTCGGCGACCGTATGCATGTCCTTGTCGCCGCGCCCCGACAGGTTGACCAGAAGAGTCTTGTCCTTCGGCAGTGTCGGCGCGAGCTTGGCGGCATATGCCAGCGCGTGGCTGGATTCCAGCGCTGGAATAATGCCTTCGATGCGGCAGCAATCGTGGAATGCCTTGAGCGCCTCTTCGTCGGTGATGCCAACATATTGCGCGCGATTGCTGTCCTTTAGCCACGCATGCTCGGGACCAACGCCCGGATAGTCCAAGCCCGCCGACACCGAATGCGTCTCGATGATCTGGCCGTTTTCGTCCTGAAGCAGGTAAGTGCGGTTGCCGTGCAGAACGCCCGGGCTACCGCCGATCAGCGATGCGGCGTGACGGCCAGTTTCGAGGCCGTCTCCGGCGGCTTCGACACCGATCAATTGCACCGAAGCATCTTCGATATACGGGTAAAAGATGCCCATCGCGTTCGAACCGCCGCCAACGCACGCAATTACGGCATCCGGCTGCCGACCGGTCAGCTCCGGCATCTGTACCTTGCATTCATCGCCGATCACCCGCTGGAAGTCGCGCACCATCATCGGATATGGATGCGGCCCAGCCACGGTGCCGATGATATAGAACGTGCTTTCGACGTTCGTCACCCAATCGCGCATGGCTTCGTTCAATGCGTCTTTCAGCGTACGCGAGCCCGATTCGACCGGCACCACGGTCGCGCCGAGCAGCTTCATGCGATAGACGTTGGCCGCCTGACGGCGCATGTCTTCGGCGCCCATGTAGACGACACACTCCATGCCGAAGCGCGCCGCGATGGTTGCGGTGGCCACGCCGTGCTGGCCGGCACCCGTTTCCGCGATCACGCGCGGTTTGCCCATTCGCTTGGCCAGCAGCGCCTGCCCGATCACGTTGTTGATCTTATGCGCACCGGTGTGATTCAGATCTTCGCGCTTAAGGAAGACCTGCGCGCCGCCGAGCAGTTCGCTCCAGCGCTGAGCGTGATAAATCGGCGACGGTCGGCCGACAAAATGCTTCAATTCGCGCTCGTATTCGGCGACGAAGTCGGGGTCTTTCTGGAATTTCTCATACGCTTCACGCAGCTCATCGAGCGCGTGGACCAGCGTTTCGGCGACGAACACACCGCCAAATTGGCCGAAATGGCCTCTTTCGTCAGGCAAGTTATACATGGTGATCACTCTTCTCAGTGTGGCGCGCGGCTCCCAGGATAAGAGAACCGCTGGCCTGAATCATTCGGCATCCGCCGCGCGCACCGCGCGTACGAATGCCGCCATCCGGGCGTGATCTTTCACACCCTTGGCGCCCACAACCTCGATGCCGCTCGAGACATCGACTGCGTAGGGGCGCACGCGATGGATCGCATCACTGACGTTTTGCGCGTTCAACCCACCACTCAAAACGGCCCGACGCGCGAGCTCTGCTGGAATAAGTGACCAATCGAAAACCTTCCCGCCGCCGCCGTAGCCCTCGACATGGGTGTCGAACAGAAGACCACTGGCCGCTGAATAATTGAGAGCCGATTTTACCAAATCGGCCGGCTGAGTATCCGCCGCAACGCGCAACGCGCGCAACCAAGGCAAACCCGCAACGCTGGCGAGCGCTTCGCACTGCTCCGCGGTCTCATCGCCGTGAAACTGCAGCAACGTGAGTCCGACGTTGCTCACCACTTCGCGAACCCAATCCGGCGTAGCGTTGACGAACAGCCCGACCACCGACACGAACGGCGGCACATCGTGCACCAGTTCGACCGCCTGTGCGATGCTCACTGAGCGCGGGCTTGGCGGGTAGAACACGAGGCCGATGGCGTCGGCGCCGAGGTCGATCGCCTGGGCGACGTCCTCCGGTTTCGACAACCCACACAGTTTGATGCGCGTGCGATGCGGCACGCTGTGCTGTTGCACGACGGCGCCTGCGTTGGCGTCGGCGGGGTTCGGCAGATTTTCGCTGACTTTCATGTTTCCGGTTGCTCGGTCCATACGGTACTCCACGGCACGCTGCCCGTTTGCGGAGCGGGCACGGCGAATCGCTCAGGATAGCCCACTTGCGCCAGATACAAGCCGTCCGGCATGAAAGTCGGTGCGGCGCAATCGCGCCTGCGGCTCGCGAGCACTTCGATCATCCATTCGGGCGCGTGTCGGCGGCGGCCGATTTCGATCAGACAACCCATCAGGTTGCGCACCATGTGGTGCAGGAATGCATTCGCCCGAAAGCGGAAATGAATGAAGTTACCGTTCTGTCGAACGTCGATCTGATACAGATGCTTGACCGGCGTTTTCGCTTGGCATTGCGACGAGCGGAACGCCGAAAAGTCGTGTTCGCCGATCAGATGGGCCGCGCCGGCCCGCATTGCGTCGACGTCTAGGGGCACATGCACCCAGCCGGCTCGCGTCGCGAGCATCGGCGAACGCACCGGGCTCACGTAAAGGACGTAGTAATAGGTCCGCTCGAACGCTGAAAACCGCGCGTGAAACTCGTCGGGCATCTGCTTGGCCCACTGCACACCGATGGTCTTCGGCAGGAACGAGTTGGGGCCGCGAACCCACGAAATATCCAGACGGTCGAGTTCGGTGTCGAAATGCACGACTTGCCCGAGGCCATGCACACCGGCATCCGTGCGGCCCGCCACGACGATATGCACGGGCACCTGCGCGAATTCGCGCAATGCCCGTTCGAGTTGGTTCTGCACCGTATTGCCGTGCGGTTGTGACTGCCAACCGCCGAATGCCGCGCCGTCGTACTGGACGCCTAATGCAATCCGCTTCACGACAACGGCGCCAGCGTCGAGAGCAGCGCGCGGGCCTCGGTGCGCGTAGCCGGATCGTTCGCTTCGATCACTTCGTTGATGAGCGAACGCGCGCCGGACAGATCGCCAAGTTCGATGTACTCGGAGGCCAGGTCCAGCTTGTTGCGGGCGATGCGGACCAGATCGGCCTGCGTGAATGCGGGCAACGGTTGCGCCGGGCTCGGCGGCAGTTCGAGGTCGAAGTCGAGCTTCAGCGCGCCGAAGCCGGCCGCGCCGAGGCCCGCGACGGCCGCGTGGCCTGCCGTGCCGGCGGCGATTTCGTCGGCGATATGCGGGGCGTCATCCAGATCGTCCGACGCGAGGGCTTGCTGCGCAGTCGTCTCGGGCGACGCGACCGGCTGCGTGCTCAGCGACGCGGGGCTCGGTACGCTGTCGGCGGGTGTTTCGATGCGCGGCGGCAGCGGCATGTCGAGACCGCTGAAAGCGTCGACGGCCTCGCGCGGGAATTCGGTCGGCGCGCCGGGCGCGGGCTGGGGAGCGCGCGCCGTTGTCTCAGGGAATGCGTCCGCCGACACGTCGGGGTAAGGCTGGCCGAACGGCGAAGTCGCGCGCGGCTCGATGTGTTGCTGCGTGAAATCGATCACAGGTGATGGAACGTTCAGATGATTCTGCGGCTCGGTGACCGGTTCTTGCGGTGTGGCCGGCGTATCGGAAGCCGGCTCGTCATTCGGTTGCAGGCCGTGTGCGGGTTCCCCTGCAGGCAAGGCTTCATCGTCGATCGGTTCCAGTGACGTCAGCGGCAGGGCTTCGGCGCCGAGGTCCGCGGCGGCGGCGAGGCTGGCTGCCGTGGTTGCACTGGCCGAGCTTTCCTGCGCCGCGGCGGGCGGCAGAGGTTCGGCTATCACGCCGGTCTCGGCGCGTGCAGGGGCGTCCGTGGCCGGGCGTGACAGATCGAAGGATGTGGGCGATGCGGTTTGTTCTTGCCCGACAGGTTCTGACGGCGGGGAGTCTTGGACGGGGGGTTCTGTATGGGATTCTTGAATGAGGGGTTCGTGTTCGGCTGCGGCTCGGTCGGCCGCTGCTTGTTGTTCTGCTGCTGCCGCTTGTTCTGCTGCTTGGTGTTCTGCCGCCGCTTGTTCTGCCGCCGCGCGTTCTGATTCGGCGCGTTCGGCTACTGCGCGTTCTGTCGTCGTATGTTCAGCTGCTGCCTTGTCAACTGCTGCCTGTTCCGCTGCTGCCTGTTCCGCCGCAGCACGTTCCGCCGCAGCACGTTCAGCTACCGCCAATGCCGCAGCCTGCCGCGCAGCGTCACCATCGTCCGCGCCCGACACTTCGCCCTTCGGGGTCTGCCCGCGAACCGCATCGCCATCCTGCGGGTCGCTTGCTCGCGCCGACGCCGCCACTTCGCCGTCCGCCGAGGCCACGCCTTCGCGCTTACGCCGACGCATGCGCAACGCCGCCAGCAGCACAACCAGCGCTGCGCCAACCGCCGCCGCGATGCTCAACTCCTTCTGCGACATCCCGCCACCGTTCGACGCGGGACCAACCGCCGCAGCGCCATGATCGGATGCCGCCGATGCGGCCGGCGACGCTCCGGCAACCGGCTTCGCAGCGCCCGCTGCCGCCGTGCCGCTCGTAGCGACCGGCGCACCGCCGATACCATGCTTCTGCAGCTCCATCAGCACGCGGTTCTTCAGCGCAAGCAATTGCTGCAGGCTGGAAACCTGCGCGCGCGGTTGCGATGCCGATTGCGCGGCGCCAGGCGCCCGAGCTATTCCGGTAGCCAGCGTCGGAGCGCTTTCGGTTGGCGCACTCGCTGGCGGCTGAATCGTTCCAGACCACTCATGCGCGTCGCTGGCCGGCGCCGCAGCCACCTGCGAGCCCGCCACTGCCGGCGCCGATGTAATAGCGCCGCTCACAGCCGCGCTGCTCGACGCAGGCGAGTTTGCCTGCGCCACTGCACTGGCCGTCCCCGCAACCGCAGGCGCAGCCGACGCCGAAGCATGTGCCGCAGCACTTGCACTCGCCGCGCTTGCAGCCGTCGCATCGACCTGCGCGGCACCGCTCGCACCAACCGCCGCATTCGGCGCCGAACCACCCGCAGCCCCTTGAGCCGCCGCCGACGACGCCGCCAAAGCCCCGGATGCGTCCAGCGCCGGCACGGTCAACACCGCTCCCACGCGCATCCGGCTCGGGTCATGCGCCATGAACGCACTCGGGTTCGCATCGAACAACGCGCGCGATGCGCGCACGAGCGTTGCCCGGTCGTGCGACTGCGTGACGGCGATGGCCACGTCGTTCAACGACTGCCCTGGTCGCACCGTGTATTGACTACCGGCCACATACGAAACCGACGCGGCGTCCGGCGCGCTCGCGCCATCGCCTGGCGCGGCAACTGCACTGCCCGCGCCCACGCCGGTCAGCACAAAAGCCAAAGCAGCAGCGGCCGCCGGACGGCTCGTCAAACGGCCCTTATCCTGATGGCTGAACATAGCCCGAATGGACGAGAATCGAAGGTTCATCGGGACTCCTGGCGCGTCAGCGCGCAGCCCTTTTTTGCGGTTGGAAGGAGACAAGATAATCGGAGCACACAATGAAAAAAGCGCCGCGCAAGCGCGACGCTTCTTAGTTTTCTACGCGTCGTGACCGCGTAGTTTACTTTACTTGTCGAGCACAATGCGAAGCATGCGACGCAGCGGTTCGGCCGCGCCCCACAGCAGCTGGTCGCCGACCGTGAAGGCCGACAGATATTCGCCGCCCATCGCGAGCTTGCGTACCCGGCCGACCGGCACCGTCAGCGTGCCCGTCACCACCGCCGGGGACAGATCACGCATCGACGCTTCGCGTTCGTTCGGCACGACCTTGACCCAGTCGTTGCCCGACGCGAGGATGCTGTTCACTTCGTCCAGCGGCACATCCTTGTTCAGCTTGATGGTCAGCGCCTGCGAGTGGCAGCGCATTGCGCCGATCCGCACGCACAAACCGTCGACCGGGATCGAACCCGGCGTGCCCATGGCCGGCTTGCCGAGAATCTTGTTGGTTTCGGCGCCGCCCTTCCACTCCTCCTTCGACATGCCATTGCCGAGATCCTTGTCGATCCACGGAATCAGCGAGCCGGCGAGCGGCACGCCGAAGTTGTCGGTTGGCATGCGATCGCTGTTCATTGCGCTCAGCACACGGCGGTCGATGTCGAGAATCGCCGACGACGGATCAGCCAGGTCTTCCTTGGCCGCGCCGTACAGCGTGCCCATTTGCTGCAGCAGTTCGCGCATGTTTTGCGCGCCCGCGCCCGACGCGGCCTGATACGTCATGGCCGTCATCCAGTCGACGAGGTTTTCGCGGAACAGGCCGCCCAGCGCCATCAGCATCAGGCTGACCGTGCAGTTGCCGCCGATGAAATTCTTCTGGCCGTTGACCAGCGCGTTCTTGATCACGTCGAGGTTGACCGGATCGAGAATGATGACCGCGTCGTCCTTCATGCGCAGCGACGAAGCCGCGTCGATCCAGTAGCCGTTCCAACCCGCCGCGCGCAGCTTCGGGAACACTTCGTTCGTGTAGTCACCGCCCTGGCAGGAGATGATCGCTTCGCACTTCTTCAGGTCTTCGATGCTTGTCGCATCTTTGAGCTTGGTCTCGTTTTTGGCGAACGACGGCGCGTTGCCGCCCGTGTTGCTGGTGCTGAAAAACACCGGTTCGATCAAGTCGAAATCGCCTTCCTGCTGCATACGTTGCATCAGGACGCTGCCGACCATGCCGCGCCAACCTACGAGACCTACGTTCATGACTTCATACCCTTCGAATTGAGACTTCCCCGCATCTTTGCCCGCAGTGACCGCGCGGGGAAGATGAGCGGGCACGACGGACGATCAGCGTTTCGTGATCGTTTTCGGGGTAATCGTTTTAATGGCAATGGCGAACTCAACCACACGGGCCGTTGTGCCGTGCAGTTTGGAAATCGAGGAGATTTGGGAGATCTGCGCCATCGTTACAATATACACGAAAACCGGAATCTGGCGACGTCATTCGCCGCTGTCGCCCGTGTTGTGTTGCTCGCGAATCGGCCTGTTTTAAGGCCGATTCGCGTTTTAAAGGCCGTTTGACGACCTGATTACTGCCTGAGCCCGATGCGCTTTACAGCGCTGCAACGACGGCGTCGCCCATCGCGACCGTGCCGACCTGCTTGCAACCCGGCGTGAGGATGTCACCGGTGCGATAGCCCTGCTCGAGCACCTTCTTCACCGCGTTTTCGATACGATCTGCCTGCTCTGCCTTGTTCAGCGAATAGCGCAGCATCATTGCCGCCGACAGGATGGTAGCCAACGGATTGGCCACGCCCTTGCCCGCGATATCCGGTGCGGAGCCGTGCGACGGCTCGTACAAGCCCTTGTTATTCTTGTCGAGCGACGCCGACGGCAGCATGCCGATCGAACCCGTCAGCATGGCGGCTTCGTCGGAGAGGATGTCGCCGAACATGTTGCCGGTGACGATCACGTCGAACGACTTCGGCGCCTTCACCAGTTGCATCGCCGCGTTGTCGACATACATGTGCGACAGCTCGACGTCAGCGTATTCCTTCGACACGTCGATCATCACGTCCTTCCAGAACTGCGACGTTTCGAGCACGTTGGCTTTATCGACCGAGGTCAGCTTCTTGCCGCGCTTTTGCGCCGCCTGGAACGCGACGTGCGCAATGCGGCGCACTTCCGGCTCCGAATAACGCATCGTGTCGAAGCCTTCCTTCGCGCCGGCGAACAGGCCGTCCGGCGCTTCGCGCACGCCGCGCGGCGCGCCAAAGTAGATGTCGCCGTTCAGCTCGCGCACGATCAGGATATCGAGACCCGACACGATCTCTTCCTTCAACGACGACGCGCCGGTCAGTTGCGGATAGCAGATCGCCGGACGGAAGTTCGCGAACAGCTGCAGGTGCTTGCGCAGGCCGAGAATTGCCTGTTCCGGACGCAGCGCGCGTTCGAGCTTGTCGTACTTCCAGTCGCCGACGGCACCGAACAGGATCGCGTCGGCTTCCTTCGCCAGCGCCAGCGTCGAATCGGGCAACGGATGACCCTTCGCTTCGTAGCCCGCGCCGCCAACCGGCGCTTCTTCGAGTTCGAACTTTTCGCCGAGTACGTTCAGGACCTTGACGGCCTCCTTGACGATTTCGGGACCGATGCCGTCGCCCGGCAACACTGCGATCTTCATGCGAATTCCTTGATGATTTTCTTCGAGACTGTTGAGCGTGATTCAGCGCGCGGGCCGCCGAAGCCCCTCGCGCACCTCATGCATTAACCGACGATGCGGTGGCTCAGCCACGGCTGCTTCGCGATGCGCTCGGCTTCGAACTGGCGAATCTTGTCCGCGTGACGCAGCGTGAGGCCGATGTCGTCGAAACCGTTCAGCAGGCAATATTTGCGGAAGCCCGCAACCTCGAACGGATACTCCGCGCCGCCATCCGACGTGCGCACGACTTGCGCTTCGAGGTCGACGGTCAGCTGGAAGCCGTTGAACGCATACGTTTCGTTGAACAGATGATCGACTTGCTGTTCGGTCAGCACGATCGGCAGCAGGCCGTTCTTGAAGCAGTTGTTGTAGAAGATATCGGCGAAGCTCGGCGCGATCAGCGCGCGAAAGCCGTATTGCTGCAATGCCCACGGCGCGTGCTCACGCGAGCTGCCGCAGCCGAAGTTCTTGCGTGCGAGCAGCACCGACGCGCCTTGATAACGCGGCTGATTCAGCACGAAATCCGGGTTCAGCGGACGCTTCGAGTTGTCTTGGCCCGGCTCGCCGTGGTCGAGGTAACGCCATTCGTCGAATGCGTTCGGACCGAAACCCGTGCGCTTGATCGACTTCAGGAATTGCTTCGGAATGATCGCGTCCGTGTCGACGTTCTCGCGATCGAGCGGCGCCACGACGCCGGTGTGTACGATGAATTTATCCATGACGCTTGCGCCTGTTTCAAGACCGTACGATACGGGTGGCGGCCGGAAAGCCGCTCGCCGCATCGCCGGCAAAAATCAAAAACCGCTTATTTTTCAGCGTGATTGCTGATCGAATTGCCGAGGTGCGACATGTCCTGGCCGAATCCGTGCACCGTGTTGCAACCGGCCAGACCGAGCAATAGCCCGGCCAGCGTACCGAGTGCGAAGCGGCGCAATAGAGTGCTGCGATTCATGTTCTTCATCATGCGATTTATCCAAGCTTGCGAATATCGACGAAATGCCCTTCGATCGCCGCAGCCGCAGCCATCGCGGGACTCACGAGGTGGGTACGGCCACCGGCGCCCTGACGACCTTCGAAATTACGATTCGACGTGGATGCGCAACGCTCGCCCGGATCCAGCCGGTCGGCGTTCATCGCGAGACACATCGAGCAGCCCGGCTCGCGCCATTCAAAACCGGCATCGGTAAAGACCTTGTCGAGGCCTTCACGTTCCGCTTGCGCCTTCACGAGCCCCGAACCCGGCACCACCATGGCCAGACGGATGTTCGATGCGACGCGGCGGCCCAGCTTCTTCACGACGTAAGCCGCGGCGCGAATGTCTTCAATGCGCGCGTTGGTGCACGACCCGATGAAGATTTTATCCGGCTTGATCGACTCGATCGGCGCGTTCGGCTCGAGCGCCATGTACTTCAGCGCGCGTTCCATCGCATCGCGCTTGACCGGGTCTTTTTCGCTTTCCGGGTCCGGCACGCGGCCGTCCACGGCGGTGACCATTTCCGGCGACGTGCCCCACGTGACTTGCGGCACGATTTCCGCAGCGTTCAGTTCGACCACGCGATCGAAATGCGCGCCGTCGTCGGACTTGAACTGCTTCCAGTACTCGACCGCGTGATCCCACTCGACGCCTTCCGGCGAGAACGGACGGCCTTTCAGGTAGTCGATGGTGGTGTCGTCGACCGCAACCATGCCGGCGCGTGCGCCCGCTTCGATCGCCATGTTGCAGACCGTCATGCGGCCTTCCATCGACAGCGCGCGAATCGTCGAACCGCCAAATTCGATCGCGTAGCCGGTGCCGCCCGCCGTGCCGATCTTGCCGATGATCGCGAGCACGATGTCTTTCGCGGTGCAGCCACGCGGCAGCGGGCCATCGACCTTCACCAGCATGTTCTTGCTCTTCTTCTGCAAGAGCGTTTGGGTGGCCAGCACGTGCTCCACTTCCGACGTGCCGATGCCATGCGCCAGCGCGCCGAACGCGCCGTGCGTGGACGTGTGCGAGTCGCCGCAGACGATCGTCATGCCCGGCAGCGTAGCGCCCTGCTCCGGCCCGATGATGTGCACGATGCCCTGACGCAGGTCGTTCATCTTGAACTGCGTGATGCCATAGGCGTCGCAATTCGCATCGAGCGTGTCGACTTGCAGCCTGGAGACCGGGTCGGCGATGCCGTGGGTGCGGTCCGTGGTCGGCACGTTGTGGTCCGAAACCGCCAGGTTCGCGCTGATGCGCCACACCGGACGTTCAGCCAGCTTCAGGCCTTCGAACGCCTGCGGGCTGGTCACTTCGTGCAGCAGATGACGGTCGATATAAAGGATCGTCGTACCGTCTTCTTCCGTGTGGATCACGTGCGTGTTCCACAATTTGTCGTAGAGAGTCTGTGCCATGGTATGCGGGGTAGTAATGACTGCGGGCTGACTGTGTCAGTCGATTATGCCACGCAGCGCCCCGCCGTGGGCCGTTCGATCAGCGAAAAAACCGATAAAAAACAGTGAGTTGGGTGGTAGTGCCGATACCTGTATCGACGTTACCCGGCAAGCGGGCGCACCAATCCCATCGAGGGTTTCGGCTCAAAAACAAAACGCCCCAACGGCGAACCCGTTGGGGCGTTTTTCGTTCAGCAGACTCCGCCCTCACTCGTAACCAATCAACCAAACATTACGAGCCAGGCAGATTCAAAGCCGATCAACGTTGCGCGATCGGCTTCGCTTCACGTTGCGTGTCGCCGATGAACAGCTGACGCGGACGGCCAATCTTCTGTTCCGGATCAGCGATCATTTCGTTCCACTGTGCAATCCAGCCGACCGTGCGCGCCATCGCGAAGATACACGTGAACATCGACGTCGGGATGCCCAGCGCGCGTTGCACGATGCCCGAGTAGAAGTCGACGTTCGGGTACAGCTTGCGCGACACGAAGTATTCGTCTTCCAGAGCGATCTTTTCCAGTGCCATGGCCAGCTTGAACAGCGGGTCGTCGTGCAGGCCCAGTTCTTCCAGCACTTCGTGACAGGTTTCGCGCATCAGCTTCGCACGCGGATCGTAGTTCTTGTAGACGCGGTGACCGAAGCCCATCAGCTTCACGCCCGAGTTCTTGTCCTTCACCTGCTTGATGAACTCAGGAATGTTGTCGACCGAGCCGATTTCTTCCAGCATGTTCAGCGCGGCTTCGTTCGCGCCGCCGTGCGCCGGGCCCCACAGACACGCGATGCCCGCCGCGATACACGCGAACGGATTCGCACCCGACGAACCGGCCAGACGCACGGTCGAGGTCGATGCGTTCTGCTCGTGGTCCGCGTGCAGGATCAGGATACGGTCCAGAGCGCGCACCAGCACGTCGTTGACCTTGTACTCTTCGCACGGGTTCGAGAACATCATGCGCATGAAGTTCGCACTGTACGACAGGTCGTTCTTCGGGTACGCGAACGGCTGGCCGATGCTGTACTTGTATGCCATGGCGACCAGCGTCGGCAGCTTCGCGATCATGCGAATGGCCGACACTTCACGGTGACGCGGATTGTTGATGTCGAGCGAGTCGTGATAGAACGCCGACAATGCGCCGACTGCGGCGACCAGAATTGCCATCGGGTGCGCGTCACGACGGAAACCACGGAAGAAGAAGTGCATCTGCTCATGCACCATTGTGTGGTTCGTGACCGTCTTCACGAATTCGGCGTTTTGCTGCGCGTTCGGCAGTTCGCCCTTCAGCAGCAGGTAGCAGGTTTCGAGGAAGTCGGCGTTTTCCGCGAGGTTGTCGATCGGGTAGCCGCGGTACAGCAACTCGCCCTTGTCGCCGTCGATGTAGGTGATCGCCGAATTGCACGCCGCCGTCGACATGAAGCCCGGGTCGTACGTGAACTTGCCGGTCTGGCCGTACAGTTTGCGAATGTCGATTACGTCCGGACCGAGCGTGCCCTTGTAAATCGGCATTTCAACGCTCGGCGAATTGTCGCTGAACGATAGCGTGGCTTTAACATCTGACGGGGTCATAGCACATCCTCAATCGAAGTATGGATACAGGGTTTCGATAATCGCACGCCTGGACAACGGACTCGCCGCGGACTGGCGGCACTCAAGCGTTGCGCAGCAGCTCCAGCACCCGGATCACATCCGGGTCGGCAAGCTCGCCTTCCGGTTCCTTGCGCACGAGCAGCAAGTCCATCAGGTCGTTATCGCTCAGTTCGAGCAGACGCGTGAGAGCGCCCACGTCGGCATCGCTGAGGTCATGCTCGTATCGGCCGAAAAAACGTTCAAAGATCAGATCGTTTTCCAGCAGGCCCCGCCGTGCGCGCCAGCGAAGGCGCGCACGGCGGAGAGGGTCGGACTGATGCGATGTTTCGTCCATCTCAGACAGCGCGGCGAACCATCAATTCCTTGATCTTGCCAATCGCCTTGGTCGGGTTCAGGCCCTTCGGGCAAACGTCGACGCAATTCATGATGGTATGGCAACGGAACAGACGGTACGGATCTTCCAGGTTGTCGAGGCGTTCACCCGTCGCTTCGTCACGGCTGTCCGCGATGAAACGATAGGCTTGCAACAGGCCGGCCGGGCCGACGAACTTGTCCGGATTCCACCAGAAGCTCGGGCACGAGGTCGAGCAGCTGGCGCACAGAATACATTCGTACAGGCCGTCGAGCTCGTCGCGTTCTTCCGGCGACTGCAGACGTTCCTTTTCCGGCGGCGGCGTATCGTTGATCAGGTACGGCTTGATCGAGTGATACTGGTTGAAGAACTGCGTGAAATCGCAGATCAGGTCGCGCACGACCGGCAGGCCCGGCAGCGGACGCAGCACGATCTTTTGCGGCAGGTCGTTCATGTTCTGCAGGCAGGCGAGACCGTTCTTGCCGTTGATGTTCATTGCGTCCGAACCGCACACGCCCTCGCGGCACGAACGGCGGAACGACAACGTCTCGTCCACTGCCTTCAGCTTGAGCAGTGCATCGAGCAGCATGCGTTCGTGCGAGTCGATTTCGATCTCGTACGTTTGCATGCGCGGCGCTGCGTCCTTGTCCGGGTCGTAGCGGTAAATTTCAAATGTACGCTTTGCCATTTCTGAATTCCTTTGACTTGTGCCTTAGAAGGTACGCGCTTTCGGCGGCACCGATTCGACGGTCAGCGGTTGCATATGAACCGGCTTGTAGTCGAGGCGATCGCCTTCGCTGAACCACAGCGTATGGCGCAGCCAGTTTTCGTCGTCGCGATGTTCGAAGTCGTTCTGCGCGTGCGCGCCACGGCTTTCCTTGCGCGCTTCGGCGGAGACCATCGTGGCGCGTGCCACTTCGATCAGGTTCGCCACTTCCAGCGCTTCGATGCGGGCCGTGTTGAACACCTTCGACTTGTCCTTCAGATGGATGTTGTCGACACGTTCAGCCACTTCGCGAATGCGCTCGACGCCTTCAGCCAGCAGCGCCGACGTACGGAACACGCCGGCGTGCGCCTGCATCGTGCCGCGGATGTCGTTCGCGACCGCTTGCGCGTACTCGCCCGACGACGACCGGTCGAGCTTGTCCAGACGCGACAGCGCGAAGTCGGCAGCGTCGGCCGGCAGCGGCTTGTGCTCCTTCATGTCCTTCACGTGCTTGACGATGTGGTTGCCGGCCGCGCGGCCGAACACCACCAGGTCGAGCAGCGAGTTCGTGCCCAGACGGTTCGCACCGTGCACCGACACGCATGAGCATTCGCCCACAGCGTAGAAACCGTTGACGACTTCTTCATGACCCTTCGCCGTACCGACGACCTGACCGTTGATGTTCGTCGGGATACCGCCCATCTGATAGTGGATGGTCGGCACAACCGGAATCGGCTCTTTAATGCAATCGACGTTCGCGAACTTCATCGCGATTTCGCGGATCGACGGCAGACGTTTCATGATCGTCTCGGCGCCGATGTGCGACAGGTCGAGCAGCACGTGATCCTTGTTCGGACCCACGCCGCGGCCTTCCTTGATTTCCTGGTCCATCGAACGCGAAACGAAGTCGCGCGGCGCCAGATCCTTCAAAGTCGGCGCGTAGCGTTCCATGAAACGCTCGCCGTTCGAATTGCGCAGAATGCCGCCTTCGCCACGCACACCTTCGGTAATCAACACGCCCGCGCCGGCCACGCCGGTCGGGTGGAATTGCCAGAATTCCATGTCTTGCAGTGCGATGCCCGAACGCGCGGCCATGCCCAGGCCGTCACCGGTGTTGATGAACGCATTCGTGGATGCCGCGAAGATCCGGCCCGCGCCGCCCGTGGCGAACAGCGTGGTCTTGCCTTCGAGGATGTAGACGTCGCCGGTTTCCATTTCCAGCGCGGTCACGCCGAGCACGTCGCCGTCGGCGTCGCGGATCAGGTCCAGCGCCATCCATTCGACGAAGAATTGCGTCTTGGCCGCGACGTTCTGCTGATACAGCGTGTGCAGCAATGCGTGACCGGTACGGTCAGCCGCCGCGCAAGCGCGTTGCACCGGCTTTTCGCCGTAGTTCGCGGTGTGGCCGCCGAACGGGCGCTGATAGATCGTGCCGTCGGCGTTACGGTCGAACGGCATGCCGAAGTGTTCGAGTTCGTAGACTGCGTTCGGTGCTTCACGGCACATGAACTCGATCGCGTCCTGGTCGCCGAGCCAGTCGGAGCCCTTGATCGTGTCGTAAAAGTGATAGTGCCAGTTGTCTTCGCTCATGTTGCCGAGCGAAGCGCCGATGCCGCCTTGAGCGGCGACCGTGTGCGAACGCGTCGGGAACACCTTGGACAACACGCAGACCGACAGACCGGCGCGCGCGAGTTGCAGCGAAGCGCGCATCCCCGAGCCGCCTGCGCCGACGATGACCACGTCAAACTTGCGACGCGGCAGAGAATTCTTGATTGCAGCCATTCTTTTACACTCTCCAGAGAATCTGCGCAGCGTAGCCCGCACATGCGAGCAGCCAGACGATCGTCAGCGCCTGAAGCGTCAGGCGCACGCCAACGGGCTTCACATAGTCCATCCAGATGTCGCGGATACCAACCCACGCGTGATAGAACAGCGACAGCAGCGTGACGAACGTGGCGAGCTTCATCCATTGCGTCGCGAAGATCGACGCCCAGCCGTCATACGAGAAGTTGCGACCCGCGAAGAACCACACGAGCAGGATCACCGTGTAGATCGCCATCACGGCGGCGGTGATGCGCTGCGCGAGCCAGTCGCGCAGGCCGTAATGCGCGCCGACGACGAGACGCTTCGAACCGATTCGGTTATTAGCTGACATTTTTTAGAATGCTCCGAACAGTTTTGCCGCGAATGCAATGGTGAGCAGCGACGATACGACGAGGACCACGATAGAGGTCGACTTGCCTTTTTCCTTCGTCACCGCATTGTGGTTGGTGTCCATCACGAGGTGGCGAACGCCGGCGCAGAAGTGAAACAGGAAAGCCCACGCGAGAACCAGCGTGATGAGCTTGACGATGATGTTGGAGAGGAAACCTTTGAAGACTTCGAAACTCAATTCGGAAGTCAGGCTCTGATCAAAGAGGTACAGCAGGAACGGAAGAAAAACAAACAGCAGACCACCGCTCACACGGTGCAGAATCGACACACGTCCCGCTAGCGGGAGACGGTATGCCGTCAATATTTGCCCAATACCGATGTTCCGGAATTCCGGCCTCGGTTTTTTTACCGCTTCAGCCATGCTAGACCCCTACTATGTAGTCACACTAATCCGCAATTTTAGCGCCTTTTTATATCGCGCTGCAGCGAAAACCACGACAGGTCCGTTACAGCACGCGCGATAAAGCGCCGTCAAACAGGCGCGCGTGTGGGACGCCGCGCCTGGATTCAGCCCGATTCAGCTCAGATCGTTCTGATAGTAATACCCGGTTGTGACATACCAACCTCGCCGGACTTCAACCGGCCGGTCCCCGTACGTAAAGGACACGCGCTCGACCGACAGCAGCGGAAAACCCGCGGGCACGTGCAACAGATGGGCCACCGACGGCTCGGCCGCCACCGCGCGGATCTTCTCCGTCGCGCGGATCATGCGGGTGCCGAACTCCGTCTCGAACATCGCGTAAAGGGGACCCTTGTATTCCGACAGCCGTTCGAGCGTGAGCCCGCGGAACACGGCGCCGGGCAGCCAGATTTCGTCGAGCACGGTGACTTCGCCGTCGAACTGCAGCAAACGCTTGATCAGCACGACCGGATCGGCCGGCTTCAGGTCGAGCTGCCGGGCGATGTCCGCCGATGCGCGCAAGCGCCGACACTCGAGCAGGCGGCTCACGTGCGGGTGTTCCGCGCCGTCTTCGGCCAATAGCCTCAGGAAGCGAAACTGGGCGCGGTCCTCGTTGTGCGTTGCAACAAAGGTACCCTTGCCCTGGCGGCGCACCAGCAGATTGTCGGCGGCAAGCTCGTCGATCGCTTTGCGCACCGTTCCCTGGCTGACCTTGTATCTCGCCGCCAATTCGACTTCACTAGGAATGATCTCGCCGGGCTTCCACTCACCGCTTTCGAGGCTCTGCGTAATCAACCCCTTGATCTGCTGATACAAGGGACTGAAAGTGGGCGACGCAGCGGGAGCGGCAGCAGATACACCCTCGCCTGCGGCCCCTTGGCCGTTCGGGTTCGTGGTGTTCGCCGGGTTCGAATTCATCCGCGCATTTCATCATAAAGGGCTGGGGCGCGTCTAGGGTTTTCCCCGCAACAGATGTGTCTTATATAAGACATAAGATAATGTTGACTTTGTGCTTCACGGCTCCTACACTCCTTGTCGAGCAAGGGTTTGCGGGATTTTCGGCGACTGTTTTCAGGCAGCGCCGCAACGCGCCGGCCGCCACTCTGCACTATGCCGTTCCCTCGCAGTTCAGGTTTCGATTCGCCGCCATCCGTTGATCCGACGCTTGCCGAACCGCGCTGTTTGCAGGAGCCCGCACCGTGCAGCGGCTACCCCGGCGCCTCGCTGTCCCAGTCCCGCTCTCTCAGGAAAATGCCGGGCCGTCCGGGGGCCTGGCGCGAAGCGCCCGAGAGAGCGTCCAGTAGCTCGGTAGTACCGGTTTCCGGCACGGCGGTCTTGCCGCAGCACGCCGCCCGGTCTCGGCAGATCTAGAGGCCGCACGCGAACAGTGAATTCCGCCGTGTTTCATAACGCTTCGCTGAACGCGCATATAGAATGGCGTTTTCCCTAGCGTCTAACGCATCGTCCTGGAGATTTCTCAATGGCTAAGCCCGCAAAGCGCGTTGCCGTCACCGGCGCCGCAGGTCAAATCGCTTACTCCCTGCTGTTTCGCATCGCCAATGGCGACCTGCTCGGCAAGGATCAACCGGTCATCCTGCAACTGCTCGACCTGCCGCAAGCGCAAGGCGCCGTCAAAGGCGTCGTGATGGAACTGGATGATTGCGCATTCCCGCTGCTGTCGGGCGTCGTGATCACCGACGACCCGAAGGTTGCATTCAAGGATGCAGACGTGGCCCTGCTGGTCGGCGCGCGTCCGCGTTCGAAGGGCATGGAGCGTAAGGATCTGCTGTCGGCCAACGCCGAAATCTTCACGGTTCAGGGCAAGGCGCTGAACGATGTCGCGAGCCGCGACGTGAAGGTGCTGGTGGTCGGCAACCCGGCCAACACGAACGCGTACATCGCGATGAAGTCGGCGCCGGATCTGCCGAAGAAGAACTTCACCGCGATGCTGCGCCTGGACCACAACCGTGCGCTGTCGCAACTGGCGGCCAAGTCGGGCAAGCCGGTCGCGTCGATCGAAAAGCTGGCTGTGTGGGGCAACCACTCGCCGACCATGTACCCGGACTTCCGCGTTGCAACGGCTGAAGGTCAGAACCTGACCAAGCTGATCAACGACGAAGAATGGAACCGCAACACGTTCATCCCGACCGTCGGCAAGCGCGGCGCGGCGATTATCGAAGCGCGCGGCCTGTCGTCGGCGGCGTCGGCAGCTAACGCTGCAATCGACCACGTGCGTGACTGGGTCCTCGGCACGAACGGCAAGTGGGTCACGATGGGCATCCCGTCGGATGGTTCGTATGGCATTCCGGAAGACATCATCTACGGTGTGCCGGTAACGTGCGAAAACGGCGAGTACAAGCGCGTGGAAGGTCTGGAAATCGACGCGTTCTCGCGTGAAAAGATGGACGGCACGCTGCAGGAGCTGCTGGAAGAGCGCGAAGGCGTTCAGCATCTGCTCGGCTAAGCACTTCATGCCGACGAACCGGAACTCCGAAGCGTTACCGCGGCGGGTTCCGGTTTTTTTCGTGCGAACGCAGCGTTTCGCAGCTGATTCGAACGCGTTTTGCCACCACGTCACCGTGGTCGGGCAGAACCCGTCCGAATCGGATTTTCTCCAATCACCACCCACGCCCTGACGCCGAAGATGCGCGCCCTCACACCCGCCGAAGTGCTGTTTGACGGCGAAGTGCCGCCCGCCGTGCTGCCTGCCTGCGACCACTACGCCGGCAGTGAAAAACTGATGCTGAAATCGCTCGCGTTGCAGCAGCAACTGGGGCCGGTGTTCGATATCACGCTCGATTGCGAAGACGGCGCGCAAGTCGGCCGCGAAGCGGAACACGCGGAGCTGGTCGCGTCGCTGCTGGGTAGCGAACATGACCGCTTCGGCCGGGTCGGCGTGCGGATTCACGACTTCGCTCACGCGCATTGGCGGGACGACGTCCGCCTCATCCTCCGCGCCGCGAAGCGAGCACCCGCTTACATCACCCTGCCGAAAATCCGCAACGTGCCCGATGCCGCCGAAATGGTCGCGTTCATCGAGGCAACGCGGCGCGAGCTCGGCATCGCGCAGCCGGTGCCGGTGCAACTGCTGGTCGAAACCCACGGCGCGCTCACGCGCGTGTTCGATCTGGCCGCGTTGCCGGGCGTCGAAGCCCTGAGCTTTGGCCTGATGGACTTCGTCTCCGCACACGACGGCGCAATTCCCGACACGGCCATGCGCTCGCCGGGCCAGTTCGATCATCCGCTGGTGCGACGCGCGAAGCTGGAAATCTCCGCCGCCTGCCATGCGCATGGCAAAGTGCCGTCGCACAATGTCAGCACGGAAGTGCGCGACATGAGCGTGGTCGCCAACGACGCCGTACGGGCCCGCAACGAGTTCGGCTACACGCGGATGTGGAGCATCCACCCGGCGCAGATCGAGGCGATCGTCGCCGCGTTTGCGCCGCGCGACGAGGAGATCGCCACAGCTACCGAGATCCTGCTGGCCGCGCAATCCGCGCAGTGGGGCCCGACGCGCCATCACGACACGCTGCACGACCGCGCGAGCTACCGCTATTACTGGTCGGTGCTGCGCCGCGCGCAATCCACGGGCCGCGCCGTGCCGCAGGACACCGCGCCGCTGTTCGCGGAAGTGGGCGCTAACGGACAGTCGGCACCGTGAGTGGCAAGGTTCAGGCAGCAGCTACGAGCAGGCAAACAGGAGAACGCGGGAGATGAGCGAGACGACGCAAGCCGCGGGTGCACAAGGCAGCAACGAACCCCAAAGCGGCTTCAAACCGAAGAAATCCGTCGCGC
The DNA here is from genome assembly GCF_003634845.1 of Paraburkholderia sp. RAU2J. Lineage (NCBI taxonomy): Bacteria > Pseudomonadati > Pseudomonadota > Betaproteobacteria > Burkholderiales > Burkholderiaceae > Paraburkholderia > Paraburkholderia sp. RAU2J. The sequence continues at coordinate 430,146 of NZ_RBXG01000002.1, read as the reverse complement.
TGTCCGGCGTGACCGCGGGCAACACGGCGCTGTGCACCGTCGGCAAGACCGGCAACGACCTGCATTATCGCGGCTACGACATTCTCGACCTCGCGAGCGCGTGCGAATTCGAAGAGATCGCCTATCTGCTGGTCCACGAAAAGCTGCCGACCCAGGCCGAACTGACGGCCTACAAGACCCGGCTCAAGAGCCTGCGCGGGCTGCCCGCGAACGTCAAGGCCGCGCTCGAATGGATTCCCGCCGCCGCGCATCCGATGGATGTGATGCGCACCGGCGTGTCGGTGCTCGGCACCGTGCTGCCGGAGAAGGAAGATCACAACCTGCCGGGCTCACGCGACATCGCCGACAAGCTGATGGCCTCGCTCGGCTCGATGCTGCTGTACTGGTATCACTACTCGCACAACGGCAAGCGCATCGAAGTCGAGACCGACGACGATTCGATCGGCGGCCACTTCCTGCATCTGCTGCATGGCGTCGAGCCGTCGAAGTCGTGGGTCGATGCAATGCACGTGTCGCTGAACCTGTACGCCGAACACGAGTTCAACGCGTCGACGTTTACCGGCCGCGTGATCGCGGGCACGGGCTCGGACCTCTACTCGGCGATCACCGGTGCGATCGGCGCGCTGCGCGGGCCGAAGCACGGCGGCGCCAACGAAGCCGCGTTCGAGATCCAGTCGCGCTATCAGAGCCCGGATGAAGCCGAGGCCGATATTCGCCGCCGCGTGGAAAACAAGGAAGTGGTGATCGGCTTCGGCCACCCGGTCTACACGATCTCCGATCCGCGCAACAAGGTCATCAAGGAAGTCGCCAGGAAGCTCTCGAAGGAAGCGGGCAACACGAAGCTGTTCAATATCGCCGAGCGGCTCGAATCGGTGATGTGGGACGCGAAGAAGATGTTCGCGAATCTCGACTGGTTCAGCGCGGTCTCGTATCACATGATGGGCGTACCGACGGCGATGTTCACGCCGATCTTCGTGATCGCGCGCACGGCCGGCTGGAGTGCGCACATCATCGAGCAGCGTATCGACAACAAGATCATCCGGCCGAGCGCGAATTACACCGGACCGGAGAATTTGAAGTACCTGCCGCTAAATAGGAGAAAATAGCGGTTGCTGTGCGCTTTCCAAGCGCGTGCAGTTCAACCCGCGCGGCCGCCAGGACCGGTAGCCCGCGCAATGTTTAACTGAAATTAGATAGAAAGGTTTTCTCCATGAAAAAGCTGATGATCGCCGCCGTGATTGGCGCCCTGTCCACGACGATGCTGTCCGTCGCGACTGACGCCGCCGCGCAAACGGCGACCACCACCAAACCGGCTGCCAAGGCTGTCGCAAAGCGCCCGCAGCCGCGCCGCCTGATCAAGCGCAAGGAAAATCCCGCCAAGGAAGCGAAGGTCGATCCGGTACCGGAAGGCGCGGAAAAGTGGGCGTGCAAGGACGGTCTGGCTTTCGAAATGAAGGGCGACATGAAGCGTGACCAGATCGTCACGGTTCACTGGGCGAACAAAAACTACAATCTGCCGCGCGAAGCTACCACCACTGGCGCAGACCGCTTCCACGACGCCGCCACGGGCATGGATCTGGTCGTGATCCCGACCAAGGCGATGCTGTTCCAGGACAAGGACAGCTCGCGTCTGGCCGACGAATGCAAAACGATGGCAATGATGCAAGGCGCACCGGCTCCGACGCAATCGAACGCGATCAACAAGGCTAACTAATCATCATCGTAGGAACAGCTCCCGATGTCCGCTCCGATTTCCAACGTGCGACCCGACCCGGACCCGGTCCTCGTCGACATCGTCGATTACGTTCTGGATTTCCCGATCGACAGCACGCTCGCGCTGGAAACCGCGCGTCACTGCCTGATCGATACGCTCGGCTGTGGACTCGAGGCGCTCTCCTACCCAGCCTGCACCAAGCTGTTGGGACCGATCGTGCCGGGCACGATCGTCCCCAACGGCGCGAAGGTGCCGGGCACGTCGTTCCAGCTGGACCCGGTTCAGGCCGCCTTCAACATCGGCGCAATGATCCGCTGGCTCGACTTCAACGACACCTGGCTTGCCGCCGAATGGGGTCATCCGTCGGATAACCTCGGCGGGATTCTCGCGACGGCGGACTGGCTCTCGCGCACTGCCATCGCAGCCGGCAAAACGCCGCTGACGATGAAAGACGTGTTGATCGCGATGATCAAGGCGCACGAGATTCAAGGCTGTATCGCGCTCGAAAATTCCTTCAACAAGGTCGGGCTCGATCATGTACTGCTGGTGAAGCTGGCGTCGACGGCCGTGGTCGGCCAGTTGCTCGGCCTCACGCGCGACGAACTGATCAATGCGGTGTCGCAGGCGTTCGTCGACGGGCATGCGCTGCGCACCTATCGCCACGCGCCAAACACCGGTTCGCGCAAATCCTGGGCCGCGGGCGATGCGACCTCGCGCGCCGTGCGCCTCGCGCTGATTTCGAAGACCGGCGAGATGGGCTATCCGTCGGTGCTGAGCGCGCCGACGTGGGGCTTCTACGACGTGCTGTTCAAGGGCAAGCCGTTCCGGTTCCAGCGCCCGTACGGCTCGTACGTGATGGAAAACGTGCTGTTCAAGATTTCTTTTCCGGCAGAGTTCCACGCGCAAACCGCCGTGGAAGCCGCGATGAAACTGCACGCGCAACTCGCTGCTTGCGGTAAGCGCGTTGAAGACATCCAGAAGATCACGATCCGCACCCACGAAGCCACGATCCGCATCATCGATAAAAAAGGCCCGCTGAACAATCCGGCCGACCGCGATCATTGCATCCAGTACATGATCGCCGTGCCGCTGATCCATGGCCGCCTGACGGCTGCGGACTACGAAGATTCGATCGCGCAGGACGCGCGTATCGATGTGCTGCGTGCAAAGATGGCTTGTGTCGAAGACGCGCAGTTCACGAAGGATTACCACGATCCGGAGAAGCGTTCGATCGCCAATGCACTGACGATCGAATTCAACGATGGATCGAAGTTCGACGAGGTCGCAGTCGAATACCCCATTGGTCATAAGCGCCGTCGCGAAGATGGCATTCCGTTGCTGGTCGAGAAGTTCAGGACCAACCTCGCGCGGCGCTTTCCGGTCAGGCAACAACTGGCGATTCTCGACGTGTCGCTCGACCAGGCAAGGCTCGAAGCCATGCCGGTCAACGAATACGTCGATCTGTACATCATCTAGTTCAGTACTGTAGTTCCGCGATCAAACCAAGGAAAACACCATGGCCCACAACCTCCACAAAACGCTCAAGGAATTCGACAGCGGTTCCGGCAAAGGCAAGTTCTACTCCCTGCCGCAACTCGGCAAGGCACTGAACATCAAGATCGACCGCCTGCCGGTTTCGATCCGCCTCGTGCTGGAATCGGTGCTGCGTAACTACGACGGCAAGAAAGTCGCCGAGGAACACATCACGCAACTGGCAAACTGGAAGCCGACCGCAGCGCGCGTCGACGAAATTCCGTTCGTCGTGGCGCGCGTCGTGCTGCAGGATTTCACCGGCGTGCCGCTGCTCGCCGACATCGCCGCAATGCGCGGTGTCGCGCAACGCGCCGGCAAGAACCCAAAGTCGATCGAGCCGCTGGTCCCGGTCGATCTGGTCGTCGATCACTCGGTGCAGATCGATCACTTCCGTGAAAAGAATGCGCTCGACCTGAACATGAAACTGGAATTCCAGCGCAACAACGAGCGCTACCAGTTCATGAAGTGGGGCATGCAGGCATTCGACACGTTCAAGGTCGTGCCGCCGGGCGTCGGCATCGTTCACCAGGTGAACCTGGAGTACCTCGCTCGCGGCGTGCACAAGAAGGCCGACGGTGCGGACACGGTGTACTACCCGGACACGCTGGTCGGCACCGACAGCCACACGACGATGATTAATGGCATCGGCGTGGTGGGCTGGGGCGTGGGCGGCATCGAAGCGGAAGCCGGCATGCTCGGCCAGCCGGTGTACTTCCTGACGCCGGACGTGGTCGGCGTGAACCTGAAGGGCAAGCTGCGCGAAGGCGTGACGGCCACCGACCTGGTCCTGACCATCACCGAACTGCTGCGCAAGGAAAAGGTCGTCGGCAAGTTCGTCGAGTTCTTCGGCGAAGGCACGCGCTCGCTGTCGCTGCCGGACCGCGCGACGATCGGCAACATGGCGCCGGAATACGGCGCAACGATGGGCTTCTTCCCGGTCGACGAAAAGACGATCGACTACTTCAAGGGCACGGGCCGCACCGACGCGGAAATCTCCGCGTTCCAGAACTACTTCAAGGCGCAAAACCTGTTCGGCATTCCGAAGGAAGGCGACATCGACTTCACGAAGGTGGTGACGCTCGATCTGGGCACGGTCGCTCCGTCGCTGGCAGGCCCGAAGCGTCCGCAAGACCGGATCGAAATCGGCAATGTGAAATCGACCTTCAGCGACCTGTTCTCGAAGCCGGTCGCGGAAAACGGCTTTGCGAAGAAGGAAGCCGACCTGGACGCGCAATACACTACGTCGAACGGCGTGAACGTGAAGAACGGCGACGTGCTGATCGCCGCGATCACGTCGTGCACGAACACGTCGAACCCGAGCGTGCTGCTGGCCGCCGGCCTGCTGGCAAAGAAAGCTGTCGAAGCGGGCCTTACGGTCGCTCCGCACATCAAAACGTCGCTGGCGCCGGGATCGCGCATCGTCACCGAATACCTGACGAAGACCGACCTGCTGAAGTACCTCGACAAGCTCGGCTTCACGCTGGCCGCTTACGGTTGCACGACCTGTATCGGCAACGCGGGCGACCTGACGCCGGAACTGAACGAAGCGATCACGAAGAACGACATCGTCGCGGCAGCGGTGCTGTCGGGCAACCGTAACTTCGAAGCGCGGATTCACCCGAACATCCGCGCCAACTTCCTGGCCTCGCCGCCGCTGGTCGTCGCTTACGCGATCGCCGGCAACATCACGCGCGACCTGATGACCGAGCCGGTCGGCAAGGGCAAGGGCGGCCGCGACATCTACCTGGGCGACATCTGGCCGACCAGCGAAGAAGTCAACGATCTGCTCAAGTTCGCGCTGGACGCGGATGCGTTCCGCAAGAACTACGCGCAGCTCACCAAGAAGGGCGACCTGTGGAGCAAGATCGAAGGCGAAGAAGGTCAGGTCTACGACTGGCCGAAGTCGACCTACATCGCGGAGCCGCCGTTCTTCGGCGACGACTTCTCGATGACGCCGGCCGACAGCATCGCCCCGGTCAAGAACGCGCGCGCACTGGGCATCTTCGGTGACTCGGTCACGACCGACCACATCAGCCCGGCAGGCTCGATCAAGGAAGACTCGCCGGCAGGCAAGTGGCTGAAGGAAAACGGCGTGCAGAAGGCCGACTTCAACAGCTACGGCTCGCGCCGCGGCAACCACGACGTGATGATGCGCGGCACGTTCGCGAACGTCCGGATCAAGAATCTGATGATCCCGGCGAAGGCAGACGGCTCGCGCGTCGAAGGCGGCCTGACGATTCACCAGCCGAGCGGCGAACAACTGTCGATCTACGACGCAGCGATGAAGTACATCGACGCCGGCACGCCGACCGTCGTGTTCGCGGGCGAAGAGTACGGCACGGGCTCGTCGCGCGACTGGGCTGCGAAAGGCACGCAACTGCTGGGCGTGAAGGCCGTGGTCGCACGCAGCTTCGAGCGGATTCACCGTTCGAACCTGGTCGGCATGGGCGTTCTGCCGCTGCAGTTCAAGGGCTCGGACAGCGTGCAATCGCTCGGCATCACCGGCGAAGAAACGTATGACATTGAAGGCCTGGGCGCGGACTTCAAGCCGCAACAGGAAGTGACGCTGGTGATTCGCGGCAAGGACGGCAGCGAGAAGCGCGTGCAAGTGCTGCTGCGTATCGATACGCCGATCGAAGTCGACTACTACAAGCACGGTGGGATTCTGCCGTTCGTGCTGCGCTCGCTGCTGGCTGCTTAAGCTCGGCTTAGTTGGCTCAGTAGCAAGGCAAACGGCTTGGCTGTTTTGCAGGGGCTGCGTCCTGTGGAGGGCGCAGCCGATTTTGAAGCCCGACCTCTGGTCGGGCTTTTTTTATTGCGGGTCAGTTTTGAGTGTTGGGTGGGTCGAAGGCGCTTGGGTTGTCGGTGATCTGGCGTTGGGTGAGGTGGGTGTTCCAATCGGGGTCGCGGGGGCCAAGGGGGTTGACATTGGCGACGTAGGCGGTGTTTGTGTTCGTCCGCGCGGTGACGTGCGCGTGCCGCTGCTGCGTGGCCCAGTCACGCAATGTGGCCTGCACCGTGGCGTCGGCCGCAGGTGAGCGGGCTATTTGTTCTGGTTGCGCCGATATGGCGGGCGGTATGGCTGGACGTGGGGAGCGGCTCGGCGATTGGTAGTCGTCGGCTAGCGTTTCGATTGGGTCGGCCGCTGGTAATTGGGTGTTGGTTGGGGTCGTGGCCGCGCTTTTGATTCTGGCGTTCACCTTGACGGCGTGGCTGCTTGCCGTGCCGTCAGTCGATGCTAGTGCAGCCGGGGGTGGCTCGGCGTGCTGCGCGGAGAGTGTCGGCGTGGCTTGCAGTTTTGCTTGCAGCGACGGTTTGGGCTCGTTTCGACGTCCGCCTGCTGATGCGAGGTTGGCTGGCGACGGTGCAATCTGTGGCACGCTCGGCATCAGCTCAGCGACCGGCTGCGCCGATTTGCCCGAGGCTCGTGGACGAACCACGACCGAAGCGCCCGGCGTCGTGACGGCCGGCTCCGCTATCGTCACCGTTGCCAACTTACCCGCATCGCGCGCAGCGTTGCTCGTCAGCAGCCACGCGAGCACGATACTGCACGCGACGAAGAGCGTCACCCCTAGCACATGATCCAAATGGGACGAACGCTCGCGCGCTTTGTCCATCTCGAGGTAGTTGCGTGCCTCAGCCAGTTCCGCATCGAGGCGCGAGGAATAGTCGCGTTGCGGCGGCGACTTATAGAAGAAGCGAAACTTCTGCCCCGGCGCAAACCAGGTGTGAGGCTCCTGCGGCGACAGACGTCGCTCGGTGTCCTGAAATGCCGGTTGCGGCCGACGCCGGGTTGCCGGGCGCACCGGCCCCCGATACACGCCATAAGGCGGCGGCAAGCCACGGAGCAACCGCGCATTCGGTTGCGCCAGCCTGCCTTGAATCAAGGCCAGCGGTCGGTTCATGGTTGAGTCTTCCGATGTGTGGGCGGCGGCGCTTCGAACTGCTTGACCAGATTTCTCGTGCGGTCGATCAGTGCGTCGATCGACCCGGCACTCTGTTCCAGCGGCGCCACGCTCGCGTGGCGCAACGCCTCCATCAGACCGAGCGCGCCGACCAGCCCCGCCGCCCCACTCAACCTGTGCAGCACGGCGCGCTGACGATCGGGGTGACTCTGACGATGCTGCAAGACAGTGAGAAGCGCCAGGTCCTCGTCCATCGCCCGGCGCCAACCGTCGAGGAAGTTGGAGAGATCGACTCCTTCGTCGGAGAGCGCGTTCAGATAGCGAAGTTCAAAAGGTTCGGGCAGGACGCCTGAAGCGCTTGCGGATGCCTCTCGAGATGGGGTGACTTTCCGGGGAAGGCGCGGCGGTGTATCAACTTGCTCGCGTCTCGGCAAGGGCGCCCACTGCTCGACTTTGAAAGGTGCGTTGAAGCTCGCACGAATGCCCGAAATCAAGCCGTTTGGGATCGAAAGCTCGCCTCCCATACGCTGAGCGAGTATGCGGCACAGCGGCAAGCAGGCGTTGGCGGCGGTGGCTTCGGCTTCACTGCCATCGAGCAGCTTGTTCGTATCCGTGTTCGGAGTGCCGTCGATCAAGCCGGGATGCTGTGGCGGCGTGGCTAGCGAGTTCGTCGCACCCGCTTCCATCACGTTGATGAGGATGCGCTGCGATCTCGAACTCAGCGGCCCGATACGCACTACCAGCACGATCTCTCGATGCGTGCCGAGCTGAAGCGTTCGGTTTAACAGATGGAAACAAAGCTGGCCGAGCCGAGCGGCGTCGGCGAGGATCGTATGGGCTAGTTGACGATCGACGCTCGCACTCAGGCGCACGCCTTGTTGCGTCGCGGACGGCGCTAGCAGCGCGATGACGCCGTCGACAAGCGCACGCGGGTCTGTGACGCTTTCGTCGATGATCACTGCGCGTGAGTCGAGCGGCGAGCTATCGAGCAGATCGTCGAGCGTTTGCCTCCAGGTGCCCAGCGCGGATTGAAGCACCGCTAACTGCCGGCGTTGTGCGGGCGTTGCTGGTGTTGTGTCAAGCGAGCCGAGCAGGTCAGCGACCGCGGACAACGGCGCTTTCACATAACGGAGCATTGCGTCGGGAAGCTGGAACTGTCCGGCTATGACGGCGGCGCTTGCCTCGCTGCCCGCTTCGATGCGGGCACCCTGCGCTGCCGCTTCGGCGGCTTCGCAACGGCGCGCCCATTCGTTCGTGATCTGTTTGTGCTGTTCGATTGCTCGTTTCAACGCTGCACGGGACCGCCATGCGCTGATGAGGGACAGGACTGCGGCAACTGCCAGCGCCAATGCCAGCGCGGGTATCCACGGCTGTCGTGCGGCGGCTGCATCCTGAGCACTGCGGGCGTCCGGCGCGCTCTGGGCAGGCCGGTCGGCGCCGACGTATTCACTGTCGTTTGACGCCGATACGTGTGGTGTTGTACCGGAAATGGAGGCTTCGTACGCCGAGGCGCCACGAGCCGGAGGCTCCCGGCTGGCCGCGGCGTCGTATTCACCCGGCGCTGATGTTTGACGCGAACCATCAGCGAGCACCATGCGTGATGCACTGCCGATCGGTGGTGTCGCGTTCGCATAGGTCGGAAGCATGCACAGCAGTGCATACACAAAGAGACAGCCCAATAACGCCGCCAAACGGATGGCCGTTTGCCGTACACGATGGGCGCGCGAGGCAGAGAAATTGTGGACGGCGCACGGCGCACGACGATGCATATCCAGCAAGGAAGCCCACAGGCACATGTCGTTCATAGCCCGCAACTTAATCGATCAACTTATGCAGCGAAGCAAACTCGATCAACGCCGCCAACGACGCGAGCCCCAGTTTTTCCTGGATACGGCTCTTGTAGGTGCTCACGGTCTTGTCGCTAAGAAACAGACGGGTCGCGATCTCGCGATTGCTGGCACCACGCGCGAGGTGCTGCAACACCTCGACCTCACGCGCCGACAGGGACTTCAGTCCGCTCCCGACCGCGGGATCGGCCGTATCCGCCGGGAAGCAGTCATAGCCGAATAACACGGTTTTTAGCGCAGTAATCAACTCGCTGATTTCCCGGCCTTTGCTGACATAACCATTGGCTCCGGCATTGCGCGTATAACTTGCCATAACATGCTCTGGCTTGGCGGAGAGAACGAGAATACTGGTTTTCAGATTCTCCGCGCGAATGCGCCGGATCAGGGATAAACCGTCGAGCCGTGGCAAATCGAGATCGACAATGACCAGATCCGGACATTCGGTCTGCACCATTGTCAGGCCGTCTTCTCCGTCGCCACACTCTCCCACCATGTCCAGCTCGGGATCGGAATGGATTACGCCGGCTATCGTCCTCCGAATAATTGGATGGTCGTCGATAATCACAATTCTCTTCATTTATAGCTCGCCTTTGATATTCAATCAATGGGCATAAAACGAATCGAACCAGCCCAATTTAACCAGAGTTAAATATTAACAACGCTATCGGAAATATTTTTCCGCACCACAGTGCGAATTTTCTGCAATATCGGAAAGGGTTTTCCTGTGTGAGCGATGGTAATTGCCTGCCTGCAATTGGCCATGACGATGCGATTCGATTGATGTTTGAGAAACGTCGGCTCACTGTTGGCCCAAGGTACTCTTGCTCCGAACCCCTGTAAGAGAGGAGCGCGAACGTCGTTCGCGCTCCTCATGCTGATCTCAAGTACCAGCGAGAAAAGGAGTGACCGGCCATGCGGGCCGGTCGCTCCTGATCTCACTGGTCTTGCTGACCTTGCAGCAAGCGTCGGGATTGCGTGCGCTGACCCAGCGGCGCAACCGACTCCTGCCCATTACCGCGTGCAAAGTCGAGTTCGACGCGCCGGTTCGGTGCGAGGCAGTCAATCAACGCCTGACGGTTGCGGTCATTACACTGCACCACCGGATCTTCCTTGCCACGGCCACGCGCAATGATCGGTATCTTGACACCACCGTTCTGCAAGTAACGTTTGACGGTCTCAGCGCGCTTGGCTGACAACTGGCGGTTGTAGCTGTCGCTGCCCAAACGATCCGTAAAGCCTTCGATGTGGATGCTCGTTATGTCGTCGACCCGCTCGAGGTCGCGCAGCAGCTGATCGAGCTTGACCTTGCCTGCCGGCAACATGCCAGCCAGATCGCCCCGATCGAACTTGAACGACGCGTCAGCTTGCAGCGTTATCTTCGGCGGAATGATCGGATCGGCCTTGGCAACCGGCGGCGGCGTGCAGCTCTGGAGGGCGGCGCCGATGCCTGGCAAACCCTTCTCGACGCCATCGACGAGGCGCTGACTCTCGTCGAAGTTTCGCGTCCATGCTTCGTGACCTGCGTGAATCAACTCGACTTCCGAACAGGCCGTCAGATGCTGTGCTTCCTGGCACTGCGGGAACAGCGGCGAGGTCTTGGCAGCGAGAATCTGCTTCCACAGATCCGGCCGGATCATCGAAGCGGTCCGCAATTCCGGATTGTCGACAGAGAGTCCCTGCCCGGTCTCCAGCGCCGTGGTCAGGCGGTTGGCCTCGACCAGCGCCTCCTCGACGAAGCCCCAACCGTCGTGCAACGAGCGCTCGTCGGCGGCGGCGTCCAGCCAGCACTGGGCCTTGTCGCCGAAATAGTTATTCTTGCGCTCGCCCAGCGCGGTCAGACGCGACTTCACCGACCGTAACGTGGCAGCGTTCTGGACGCCGCTATAGGTCGCGATCCACTGCGGCGTCACCGCGCCGGAGGCCTGATTCTGCGTCGCGGTGAACCCGGTTTGCAGAACCGTGGGGTCCTGGATCTGCAGCCGATCGCGTGTCGCGGAAGACGAACATCCTGCGAGCATCGCGGCGAGCGCGATGGCAATTAACGAATACTTCATGTCTGTCTCTCATGGAAGGGTCGCACGGAAGCTCCCCGTGCGACCCAGACGGCTAACGTCCAAGCTTTGATTCAAAGCCTTACGGCCGTTGCTTAGTTGCCGAGGACGATGCCGATGCCAGCGCGGACGATAGTGCTATTGCCGCCCGAGGTGGACACGCCAAGGTTGTAGTTGATCGAGCCCTTCTCGTTCCAGCGAGATACGCCCAGACCGACAGCCTGGTAGCCACGGTAGTTGGCAATGCCGGCGTTCAACGTGGTGCGACCCGGCAGATACGGCGTGACGATGTTCAGCGCCGATGCCGAAGCAATACCCTTGGCCGCGTTGCGATCGATGTTATGAATCGAGTTGTTCATGCTGCCCATGGCACTGTTCAACTGATTCATGTTGACCGCATCGGTGCCCTGCGTACCCGCCGCGACATTGGTGATCTGGCGCTCCGCGCCGACCGAACCCATCGATACCGAGTTGTCGCGATCCGTCGTGGAACCGGCTCCCAGCGCGACCGAGTTGGCGTTCGGAGCCGTTGCGCCGGAACCCAGCGCGACCGAACCGTTACCCGCCGTCACCGCGGACTTGCCGATTGCGATCGACTCCGTGCCGGTTGCCGCCGCACCGTTACCGATCGCGATGGAGTCCGAACCCGAGGCGACCGCAGCGGTGCCGCTGTCGCCCGCCCCCGGCGCGCCGACGTTGAAGTACGTGCTGCCGCCCGTGCCGTCGCCGGCCACGATGTTGTTCAACTGGCTTTGGAGACTCGAGAACTGCCCATAGTTGACCGCGTCTGTCGCTGCGGTGCCATCCGCCAGGTTCGTCAGCTTGACCGGTGCGAGAGCCCCCGTGCCGCCTAACGTCACCTGGCTCTTCGAGGAATCGTCGTAGGCAACGGCGTTTGCCGTGCCACTACCGCCATTGGTGTTGACATACGTGGAGACATACGACTGCATCTGTGCGACGTTGACGCCGTCAGTCGCGTCCACGCCTGTTGCCACGTTCTTCAACTGGGTCGGTGCGCCGCCAGAGTTAAAGGTCAGCGTAGTCTTGCCGGCGTTGTCATACGTGACGAACGAGGTGGTCACATTTCCTGACGGATCGATGCTCAAGCCAGCGTCCTTCAATTGCTTCAAGTTCACGGCCTCGTCGTCCTTGGTCGCCGCGGCCACATTCGCAATCGTCACGGGCGTCGTGCCATTCGCATCGCCTAAGGTCACCCTCGTCTTGCTGGCGTCGTCGTACGCGACAAACGAGTTGGTCACGTTGCCCGACGAGTCGACGCCCAAGCCAGCGTCCTTCAATTGCTTGAGGTTCACGGCCTGGTCGTCTGCCGTAGCTGAGGCCACGTTTGCAATGGTCACCGGCGTCTTGGCACCTACTCCGCCCAAAGTCAGCATGTCATGCGCCGAGGTGTCGTAGGCCACGCCGTCAGCATTGCCATGAGTATCGATTTTCGTATTCAGAGCGTTCACTATGGAGTCGACGCCACTGTACGAATTACCATCGATCGTGTACACGGGCTTGCTGACCTGGCCGTCCGAGTTCACCGTCGAGCCGCCACCCAACGCGGCTGCAGTACTGCTCATCGCACCGTACAGTTGCGAACCGTTGATTGCCTGTCTGCTGCTCGACGCGACTTGCCCCGCGCCAACGTTCGCCAGCACCACCGGCACGGTTGAACCCGTACCGCCGAGCGTAACCTGTGTCTTGTTTGCATCGTCGTACGCCACGAATGCGTTCGACACGTTGCCGCTGGTATCGAACTTCGCGCCCATTGCCGTCAATTGGCCGACGTTCACGGCATCGTTGTTGGCAACACCTGCAGCTACATTCGACACCGTCACCGCCGCGCCGCCATTGTTCAGCGTCAGCTTGTCATGCGCCGGCGTGTCGTAAATGACAGCATCAGGCAAACCGCCGCTCGCGGACGCAGTGATTGCTGCAGTCATTTGCCCCAGGTTTACCGCATCGGTATCGCTGGTACCCGCTGCTACGTTGATGATCTGGCTCTGCCGGCCGGAGTTACCCACCGAGACCGCATTGGCACGGTCGGCGATCGCACCGTAGCCGATCGCCACGCCGTTGGCTGCGCTGACCGTCGAGTTCTGACCCAGTGCCATACCGCCCGTGGCGCCTTGGGCCGCGAACGAACCATAACCAATCGCAACGGCACCGATACTCGTGGCACTTGCCGTCGTGCCCAAGGCCGTTGCATTGAGGCCGCTAGCACGGGCGTTATAGCCGATCGACACCGCGTTATCCGACAGCGCGCCAACCGATGCACCTTCGCCGATTGCCGTAGCATTGATGGACGCAATTGCGGCGGTCGTGCCGACAGCGGTCGATCCGCTACTGCCGGCGATCGCGCCCGCGCCGACTGCCAAGGCCCCCTCACCCGCAGCGCTCGCCATCGGGCCAATTGCCATCGTATTCAAATCGTCCGAAGCTGTGGTGTTGCCACCCTGGACTACGTTCGAACTCACCGCGATATAACTCAACACCGCAGCCGAGCTTTGCATCATCGACTTCACACCACTGGTAGACGCGGTGTTCGCCAGTAGCTGGGTCTGCAACGCATCCAGTTGGCCCACGGTTGCTGCATCGGTCGAATTGATACCGTCCGCGACATGGGTGATACGCGCTTCCTGCCCCTTGGCGCCGACAGACAGCGTGTTTTCCGCGTCCGTGATTGCGTTCACGCCAATCGCCGTCGAATTGGCATACTCTGCCGTAGCGCCTGCGCCGATTGCCAACGAATTCGCCTTGGTCGCGAGCGCGTTGCCGCCGATTGCAATCGATTCGGCGCCGCTAGCCTGCGCTGTGGCGGCGTCCGATATGATCTTGACGTATTTCAGATTGGTAGAAAAGTTCGTGTTGATCTGGTCGAGCTGACCATCGACAGCGGACAGGGCCGAACCGACATCGGCATAGGTCGAGCCAGTAATCACGTACGACGGCTGGGACAGTGTGCCATCCGCGAGAAGGCTTGTCTGGCCGCCGAGCGCCTTGGCGGTCGATTGCGCCACGTTGTAGAGCTGAGCGCCATTCACTGCGTCGCTGCTAGACGCGGCGAGCTGACCTTTGTCGACGTTCGTCAACAGAACCGCATCGGTCGAACCCGGACCGCGGAGCGTGATTTTATTCTTCGTCGCATCGTCGTATGCAACGAAGGTGCTCGTCACCGCGCCGCTGCTGTCGACGTTCGCGCCCAGTGCTCGCAACTGCGACAGATTCACTGCATCGGTGTTGTTCGTAGCATTCGCCACGTTGATGATCTGGCGCTCCGAACCGGCCGCCCCCACCGACACCGTGTTCGCCCGGTCCGCCTCCGAATTCGCGCCCAGCGCTACCGAGTTGGCTGCCGTTGCGCTGGCTGCGCCACCGATCGCGACCGCGTCGATCCCGGTTGCCGAGGAGTCCGCGAGCGTGGAATTCGCGTGGAAATACTTGATGCCTCCACCCTCAACAACGATGTTGTTGATGACGTTGCTCATGTTCGTCACGTTGCCCGCGACGTTGGCGAGATTGCCGGCCACATTGGCTACGTTCGCGTTCGTTTCGTACAGCTGGCTGCCATTTACCGCTTCCAGGCTCTTGTCCGAGAGCTCGCCCGCTTTCACATTCGCGATTGTTGTGCCATCCGTACCCTTGAGCGTGATCGCGCCGAGCGTCTTATCGTCGTACGCGACGAAACTATTCGTCAGATTGCCGCTGTCGTCGATGTTCATGCCCAATTGCTTGAGCTGGCCCATGTTGACGGCGTCGCTGTCGCCCACGCCGTTGGCCACGTTCGACAGCGTCACTGCCGGCGCTGAAGCGTCCGTACCGCCCAGCGTCACTTTGTCGTGAGCCGGCGTATCGTATTGCACCGAGTTGCCTGCCGTAGCCGCGAGGGCCGAGCCGACGTCGGCATAGGTCTGGCCGCCGATCGTGAAACTCGGCTTCCTGATCGTGCCATCTGGGTTCACCGTCGCGCCGCCGCCGATCGCATCAGCCACCCCCGACAGTTGGCTCACGTTCACCGCATCGGTGCTGCTGGTACCCGCCGCCATGTTGACGATCTGGCTCTGCTTGCTGGCGTTACCCACCGAGACCACGTTGGCACGGTCCGCGATCGCGTCCGAACCGATCGCCACGCTGTTCGCAGCACTAACCGTCGCATTGACGCCCAGCGCCAGACCGCCCGTGGCCGCCTGTCTGACGAACGAGTTATAACCGATAGAGACCGAACCGGGACTCGTGGCGCTGGCATAACCGCCGAGTGCCAATGCGTTGATCGAACTGGCACGCGTGTTGTAACCGATGGACACAGAGTTGTCCGACAGCGCGCCAACGGTCGCACTCGCACCGATGGCGGTCGAGTTCACCGACAGCGCTCCCGCGCCTGAGCCGATTGCCGTGCTCGAGTCACTGCCCGCGGCGGCACCGGCGCCGACGGCCACTGCGTCGACTCCAGTCGCCGCTGCGACCGGACCGATCGCCATGGCGTTCATCACATCCGCAGCGGACGTGGCTGAACCTTGGGTCGTGTACGAACTCACCGCGATGTAGCTCAACACTGCAGCCGAGCTCTGCATCATCGACTTCACGCCACTCGTTGTCGTACCCCCAATCTGAGATTGCAAGGCGTCCAACTGCGCCATCGTAACGGCGTCGGTTGGATCGATGCCGTTGGCGACGTGCGTAATGCGCATTTCCCCGCCCCTGCTGCCGACAGACACCGTATAGGATGCGTCCGTGACAGCATTCACGCCGATAGCCGTCGAGTTGTCGAACCCTGCCGTCGCACCAGTACCGATCGCAAGCGTCTGGGCCTTGGTCGCCGCAGCGCCGCCGCCAATCGCCACCGATTCGGCACCGCTTGCCAGTGCAGCGGGCGACGTCGATACGACCTTGACATACTTCGCGGCGCTAACCAGATCACCCGCAGCTGTGTTGAGTGCGGACAGCGCGTCGCCGATGTTGTTGTATGTGGTGCCGCTGATCAGGTAGCCCGGCGCAGTGATCGAACCGTCCGAATTGACCGCCGTACCGGAACCCAGAGCGGCAGCAAGTCCGCTGGCGCTCTTGTACAACTGATCGCCGTTGACTGCGTCAGCGCTGCCCGACGAAACCTGGCCAGCGGCCAGGTTCGTCACGAGCACCGGTGGGGCCGTCGTCGCACCGCCGAGCGTGAGCGTGTCGTGCGCCGCCGAGTCGTAGACGACCGCGTTGGGCGAGCCCGGCCCGCTGCCCAGAGAGGCGATAGCCGCCTTCATCTGCGCCACGTTGACCGCATCGCTATCCACCGAACCTGCCGCCACGTTGATGATCTGGCGCTCCGCACCATCCGCACCCACCGACACCGCATTAGCGCGATCCGCCGTCGAGTTGGAGCCTAACGCAACCGAGTTGGCAGCCGACGCGACGGCCGCGCCGCCGATCGCCACCGAATCCGTTCCGTCTGCCGAGGAATCGGCCAGCGTCGAATTAGTGTGGAAATACTTGATGCCATTGTCGAAAAGACTGGGCCCCCACGCGCCCACGTTGGCCGCCAGAGTCGCGAGGTTCTGGTTGGTCTGGTACAACTGCCCGCCGTTGACCGCGTCGGTGCTAGACGCGGACGAGATGTCGCCCTCCGCCAGGTGGGTGAGCTTGACCTGCGCCGTGTTGCCCACGCCGCCGAGCGTCACCGTATCGCGAGCGGAGGAGTCGTACGCCACCATGAGCGGCGAACTTGCGAGGCCATTCGCCACGATGTCGTTGACAATGTTCGTCACGCCAGCGACGTTGTTCGCGACCTCGGCCACATTCTGGTTGGTCTGGAACAGCTGCGAACCGTTCACGGCATCCATGCTTTTGGCGCTGGAGATGTCGCCATCCGTCAGGTTCGTGATCTTCGTGCCGCTCGCGCCCTTGAGCGTAATCAGGCTGGCCGCGGAAGTGTCGTAGGTCACCGGATTGTCGACGGGAATGCCGCTGACGCCGCTGATAGCCGCATCCAGCTGGGCGACGTTGACAGCATCGGTAGCCGCGGAGCCTGCAGTCACGTTGGTGATCTGTCTCGTGTAGTTGGTAACGCCGTCCGCCGACAGATAGCCGACCGATACCGAGTCGGCGCGGGTAGCCTGCGAGCCTGCGCCCAGGGCAACCGAGCTGGGCGCCGACGCAATAGCGTTCGCGCCGTATGCGCTGGAATCGGTCTGGAGCGCCCTTGCCGATGACCCGGACGCCAGCGAGTTGAGTCCGGTGGCCTGCGCATCAGTCGACGAATCGCTCGATGCGGAATTCGCCTTGAAATAGCGCGTGGCTTGATAAAACTGCTGGCCGTTCACTGCGTCCGTGCTATCCGACGAGACGCCACCCGCTGCCAGATCGGTGATCTTGTTGCCCGTCATGCTGACGTTATTGAGCATGCTGATGCCGCCCGTGCCCTTGAGCTCGAGGCGGCCATCGTCATAGCCGGTGACGCGGGCGGTGATGTTATTGGTGTTGAAGCCCCACGCGCCGTTGTCGGCTGCCGCGTTGTTCAACGAGAAGGACATGCCAGCATTATTCTCACCAGTCGAGGAACAATCCATGACACCGACAGCGCTCGACAACGGCCCCCAGGAGGACCCCACGCCACCTGCGCTGCCCGGGCACAATTCCAGACCGCCATTGCCTGTCGACGCCTGGGCTGCCGCGGTACCCGGCAACATGGCCGCGCTGATGGCCATCGCGATCGGCATGAACGCAGCCTTGAACGGCACGGCCAGTCGGTTTGCCGTCTCCGCTCGGGGCGAGATGGTTCGCGAGGATGCGGTTCCCGTTCCGCAATGTGTCTTGGCAGTCTCGGGCGCAGCGACCCACGTTCCGGAAACGTCATTCCAGACGCTGATATACGACTTATTCATACATTCCTTGAATAAAGGGCAAGCCCCGCTTGCAGTTCGATTTGAGAAATCGTGCGCACACGCCTCCCGCAAAAAAACTGGCCGGCGCTTTTAAAGCTCGACTAAAGTTTTTCACGCGTCGCAAATTTAACTGGCAGCCCCATCCCTAAAAATCAGGAAACGCGCAAACTCCGTAGGAATTATCCATATAAATAACGGAAAAATCGCAATCTCTGGCATAAGCACGCCCAGCTTGAATTCAAGCGGTTTAAACGAATCCACAAAAATCTTGTTTTGCGCATCCCATCGTGGCGCTTTTACAACAGAAGCGCACAGACGAACATTGAAACCACGCAAGGTGCCAAAGACGTGCACCGCGGCCGCAATCAAGCTCGAAGCGTCGCAGCAACTTCCTTATCTGGCGGGGGATTCGGGCGGCTCTCGCCTTCACCGGAAGATGCGCCGCGATGGCGTTGCGCCACACGCACCATGCCGGACGTTAGCCTGTCCACGCTCAGACATCGATGAAATGCTCAAATGTTCATCTGATTTTTTAGACCGCATGTTATGCGAAATTGCTTCAGTGATGATCAGAACTTTCTTCGGTTTTCGAGATAAATAAATCTTGCACTTCGCTCCGACACTTTGCCTGCGTTTTTAGGGGAATTGATTATTCATTAATTTCCCGCGTAGCGCCAAAAAAGTCGGCGAAAAACGTGTCCAGCCGACGCCCATTTTTTAATACAACTCATGAAACTCTCACACACTTGCCGTCGTAACAAACAACTCGGCCAAGGCGTGACGGAATAGATCATCATCGTCGCCCTGATGTCGTGTCGGCCATTGGCGTGTATTCGGTCCCTGCACTGCTGTTTCTGCTGGTCGAGATGACCGGCGCCAAAGTCAAACGTCAGAACACGGCCGACGCCGCTGCGCACAGCGCCGCCGTGCTGCAGGCACGCGACTACAACTTCTCCGCGTACACGAACCGCGCGATGATCGCCAATCAGGTCACGGCCGCCCAGGTGGTCGCATTGAAATCATGGATCGACGAACTCGACGCGACCTACTCGCAGTCGAATCTCGACACGACGGTCACCACGCTGGCGGATCATCCCGCGCAATGGACTACGCCGAAACAGATCGGCAAAGCCGACATCGCGCCGGTGCGTCCCGCGCTCGACGCGCTGCTGCCCACGGTCGCCCGCGACATCGGCCAGCTCAATCGCGCCCTGAGCGTGGCGCAGGCCAACTATCACACTGCCGTCTTCACCGCGGTCCCCGACACGGCCGACGCAATCGCGCAACTCAACCCGCCTGACACGCACGTCACCGCCGGCTACTTCATCAGCGATCGCAACGCGGCGCAACTGGCGGCGTGGTCCTCGTACACGGCCACCGTCACGCCCGCGGGCACCCTCGGTCAGGATGACTTCGCATCGCTCGACTCAGTGCGAAACGGACGTCGTCACCGCTGCATCGATCGACAATTTCAGCTTCGCCAACGCGTCGACCAGCAACGGCACGAGCTTCCCAACCACCGGCTGCTGCCTCTCACGCGCCGCCGCTTCGATTGCGGCGAGCAATGCAATCAGTTCATTGCAATCGAGCAGACGCGCCGAACCGGCGATTCGATGCGCGGCGCCCGCCACGGCGTCCCATGACGCCGCCGCGACACTCTCCTGCAACGACACGAGCGTCGTTCGATTAGTTTCGCCAATCATTTCGAGCAGACACCTGGCGACCCGGTGATCGTCGCACGCCAGTTCGAGTGCTTTCGCGTGGAGCGCACGCGCTTCGTACGTGGGCATCGGTGAGTTCATCGCGTCGGCGTACCACGTCATTGCGTCGAAGCAATCCGGCAACGCCGCGCCAGATCGATCAGTTCCACCAGCGATTTCGCACCGACCTTCTGCATGATGCGGGTTTTGTGGCTGCTGACCGTCTTGTTGCTGATAAACAGCGCGTCGCCGATCGCCTTGTTCGACATTCCTTTCGAGAGCATCTGCAGGATGACCAGTTCCTTATCCGACAGCAGCCTCACGCGCTCTTCCTCATCGACGGACGCGCCGTGGGCCGGCGGCAGGCCGCTGGTGGTCGTCACCGGAAACACGGAGTAGCCCGCGAGGACGGCCTCCACGCCCCGCATGATCTCCTTCATCTCCTGCGACTTGCTGACGAAACCGTGGACGCCGCAGCGCATCGCGCGCGGCGCAAACGTGGCGGGGTCGTGGCCCGACAGCACCAGCATCCGGATCGGCGGATGGGCGAGTTTCAGGCGCGGAATCACGTCGAGCCCGCTGATGCGCGGAATATCCAGATCCAGGATGGCGAGTTTCGGCGTGTGCTGGCGGGCCAATTCGACGGCGGTCTGTCCGTTGTCGGCCTCGATGACTTCCTCGATACCCAGCAACTGCATGAGCTGCATCTTGATGACCATCCGGAATGCCGGATGATCGTCGATAACCAGAATCGTTGACATGGTTGAACTCCCCCTCGAAATTTTTTCGACGCCGCGCGGTGTTCGTCATCGAACCGCGCGGCGTGCCTGTTTTGTTATTTGCGTCGTACGGGTTGGCCTACGAAGCCGTACCCGCCAGTTCTATCTCGACCCGGCGATTGGGCGCGAGGCATCGCACCAGATCGTCGCGCTTCGTTTGCCGGCATTCGGCTCGCGGACTCGAACTGCGTTGGCCGTGAACCACGGTCGGCAATCTCACGCCGCGCGTTCGCAGATACTGCTCGACGGGTCGCGCGCGCAGCAACGACAGGCGCGGGTCGCAGGCGTCGCCGCCGAGGCGGTAGGTATAGCGGGTAGTTGGTTTGCGGGTGGCGCCCGTCTTCTTTGAATCGAGCGCGATGGCATTGAAACGGAGCTTGCCGCGGGGCAGCATCGTGGTGGCGATGCCGAGCCGTTCACGCGCCGCATGGTCCGTGCAGCCGGCCGAGGCCGACGCACCTGCCAGCGCCGTTAGCGGGAATGTCATGGTCTGTCTGCGCCGAGCGCATTGTTTTTAGAAGGCTCAGAGTATGCAGACCCGCAGACCCATCGGGAATGGGAGCAATCTTAGAATCGCGTCCGATAATCATCCGATCGCGATGCCGCACGGGAACCGGCGGGTCTCCCGCCGGCATCGGCCCCGCTCAAGCCCTGACTGCCCGCGCGGCGTTGCGTCCGCGCAGCCATTCGAGCGCCAGCAGCAGGGACGTCGAGAAGACGATCAGAATCGTCGCAAGCGCGGCGATGGTGGGGCTGATGTTCTCGCGGATGCCGGTGAACATTTGCCGCGGCAGCGTGGTTTGATCCGCGCCCGCGAGGAATAGCGTCACGACCACTTCGTCGAATGAGGTCGCGAACGCGAACAGCGCGCCGGAAATCACGCCCGGTGCAATCACCGGCAGCGTGATGCGGAAAAACGTCTTCAGCGGATTCGCACCCAGCGACAAGCTGGCGCGCACCAGGTTGTAGTTGAACCCTTGCAGCGTGGCGGCCACCGTGGTGACGACGAACGGCACGCCGAGCGACGCGTGCGCGAGGATCAGACCGATGTAGGTATTCGCGAGCCCCAGCGGCGCAAAGAACAGATACATGCCGACGCCGACCACCACTACCGGTACGATCATCGGCGAGATCAGGATCGCCATCAGCAGGCCTTTACCGCGAAAGTTCGCCTTGGTCAGCCCGACCGCCGCGAGCGTGCCGAGCACGGTCGCGACCACCGTCGCCGAGGGCGCGACGATGAAGCTGTTTTTCGCGGCCATGCGCCACTCGTCGGACGCGATCAGGTTCTGATACCAGCGCAGCGACCAGCCCGGAATCGGATACACCAGAAACGTGCTCGACGAAAACGACAGCGGCACGATCGCCAGCACGGGCAGGATCAGATACAGCAGCGTCAGCACGACGAGCGCGCGCAGCGCGAAATACCACACACGCTCGACCAGTGACGTATGCGGTGCGAACAGGGGCTTGGCAAGTTTCATCGCAATGCGCTCCGTTCAGCCGAGACTCAATGACGAACGCGTGAAGCGTCCGTAGATCACGTACAGCACGAGCGTCGCCGCCAGCAGCAAGCCGCCGAGTGCGCACGCCATGCCCCAGTTGATCGTCACGTTGGTGAAGTACGCGACGTAGTAACTGACCATCTGGTCGTTAGGTCCGCCGAGCAACGCGGGCGTGATGTAGTAGCCGATCGCGAGAATGAACACCAGCAGAGCGCCCGCGCCGACGCCCGGATAAGTCTGCGGCACGTACACACGCCAGAACGCAGCGAACGGATGGCTGCCTAGCGAGATCGCCGCGCGCTGGTAAGTGGGCGGAATCGACTTCATCACGCTGTACAGCGGCAGGATCATGAACGGCAGCAGAATGTGCGTCATCGAGATGTAGACGCCGGTGCGGTTGAACAGCAGCGCGAGCGGATCATGCAGCAGGCCGCTTGCGATCAGCGCCTTGTTCACGAGCCCTTCGCTTTGCAGAATCACGATCCATGCGGCGACGCGCACGAGGATCGACGTCCAGAACGGGATCAGCACGAGAATCATCACCAGATTCGCGCGACGCTCGGACAGCGTCGAAATCCAGTACGCGAGCGGATAGCCGAGCAGCAGCGTGAACAGCGTCACCGCCGCGCCGATCACGAACGTGCGGCTGAACACCTTGAGATAGATCTGCTGATCGGGATCGGTCGGGATGATGCGGCCGAACGCGTCCTGCTTGTGGTCCAGCGAAGCCAGCAGGTAGAACGGCGAGAACGTGCCGGCGTTTTTCGCAATGGCCTGCCAGTACGCGATGTCGTTCCAGCGTTCGTCCAGTTCGACGAATTTCGCGCGTATCTGCGCAGGTGTCAGATGCAGGGGCTGGCTGTTGTCGTCGACGAACGGCATCGCACGCGCGGACTTCGCGACCAGCGAGCGAAAGCCTGGAATCTCCACGTTCAGACGCCGCGCGAGCGCGCCCATGCCGTCGCTGTCGGCGACCGCGGTGAGGTCGGTGGCAAGCGCGCCGAACGCGGCATCCGGTGGCGGCGTTTTGCGGTCCCAGTTGCTCAGCGCGGCGAGCGTATGCGGCAACGCGTTGGCGACTTCCGGGTTCTGCGCGGCGCGCGTGAGCAGCGTGCCGATCGGCACGACGAAAATGAGCAGCAGGAAGATCGCGAGCGGCGCGATCAGCAGCAGCGCCATTGCGCGCTTTCTGGATTCCGCGGCTTTCAGTTCGCGCTTGAGGCGCCCGGTTGATTCAGGCGTCGAATCGGCGGCGATCGTCATCGTAGTCACACCTGTTCTCCCACGTCGCATCCGAGCGTGCGCGCCCGGCTTCGAACCCGCGCGCACGCTTGCATGTATCGATACGGCGCGGCCCCGCCCGTGGCAAAGCCGCGCCCTGCTGCCCCGACCCGCTTACTTCGAAGCCCACGAAGAAAAGCGCTGCTCCAGTTCATCCCCGTGATCGGTCCAGAACGCCAGATTCTGCAGCACCGCGTTCTTGCCGTTGGCCGGCGAATTCGGCAGATTCGCGAGCGTCTTCGGGTCGAGCGCCTTGATCGCCGCCACGTTCACGGGACCGTACGCGATGTGGTGCGCGTAGTCCTGCTGCGGTTTCGACGACAGCGTATAAGCGATGTACTTCTCCGCCAACGCCTTGTTCGGCGAACCCTTCGGAATCGCCCAGTAGTCGAGGTCGTAGATGCTGCCGTTCCACACCACCTTGAGGTTCTTGCCTTCCTTCTGCGCGGCGTCGATGCGGCCGTTGTACGCGGTGGACATCACCACGTCGCCCGCGACGAGAAACTGCGGCGGCTGCGCGCCCGCTTCCCACCACTGGATGTTCGGCTTCAGTTCGTCGAGCTTCTTGAAGGCGCGGTCCTGGCCTTCCTTGGTGGCGAGCACCTTGTAGACGTCCTTCGGCGGCACGCCGTCGGCCATCAGCGCGAATTCGAGGTTGTAGCGCGCGCCCTTGCGCATCGCGCGCTTGCCGGGGAATTTCTTCACGTCCCAGAAATCGACCCAGCCGTTCGGCGCGGTTTTCAACTTGTCGGCGTTATATGCGAGCGCCGTCGACCACACGAAAAAGCCGACGCCGCACGTTTGCGGCGCTTCGGGAATCAGATCCGACTTCTTGCCGATCTTCGACCAGTCGAGCTTCTCGTACAGCCCTTCGTCGCAACCCCGGCCGATGTCGCCCGATTCGACTTCCACCACGTCCCAGTTCACATGCTTGGCTTCGACCATCGCCTTCACTTTGGCCTGCTCGCCGTTGTATTCGACGGCGGTCACCTTATTGCCGGTTTGCGCTTCGAACGGCTGGTTGAAGGCGGCTTTCTGCGCATCGCCGTTCGCGCCGCCGAAGTTGACGACCGTCAGCTCGGCTGCATTGACCTGCGCGGCTCCCAGCGCGAGCGCGAGCGCACCGACAGCGATGGCGCAGCGCGATTTCCCGATTGTGTTCATGGTGTGTTCTCCTTTGGTGGTGTGCATCAAGCTGAGTACAGTGCGATTTGTTATGTGCTGCCTTGCCTTGCCTGCGTCGAACCGCCAGGCGTTCGACACGTTCACGCCGCCGCGAACACCCGCAGATACTCGGGCGCAAACTCCAGTGCGACGGGCGCACCAGGCGTGAAGGTGTCGAGCGCGGCGGTGCCGAGCGGCACCTTGACGAAGCACTCGTCCTGCTCACGCACGCCGCAGCGCAGGCGCACGTGGTCGCCGAAATAGATCAGCCCGCGCGCTTCGCCGCTGAGCGCGTTGGCGCCTGGCCGCGTCGAACCGTTCGCGAGTTTCATGCGCTCGGGCCGGATGCAGGCGATCGCGGGCGCACCCGTGTGCGCATCGCCGATATGGCGCCCGGTCAAACGCGTGCCGTCGCTCAGATGAAGCTCGCAATACTCGCCGTCGACATTCGCGATCGTGCCGCGCAGTTTGTTGCTGTCGCCGATGAAGTTCGCGACGAACTCGTTGCACGGCGATTCATAGAGACGATCGACCGTATCGAGCTGCTGCACGATGCCTTTGTCGAACACGGCGACGCGGTCGGACATGGTGAGCGCCTCGCCCTGATCATGCGTGACGTACACGAAGGTGACGCCGAGCTTCTCATGCAGCGATTTGAGTTCGTACTGCATGTGTTCGCGCAACTGCTTGTCGAGTGCGCCGAGCGGCTCGTCCATCAGCACCAGCTTCGGTTCGAACACCAGCGCCCGCGCCAGCGCGATGCGCTGCTGCTGGCCGCCGGACAGCTGCGCCGGATAGCGTTTCGCGAAGCTCTCCATGCGCACCATCTTCAGCGCGTTGTGGGTGCGATGCGCGCGCTCTTCCGCGGAATGCCTGCGCACGGTCAACGGATAGGCGACGTTCTGCTCGACCGTCAGATGCGGGAACAGCGCGTAGTTCTGAAACACCATGCCGATGTTGCGCTTATGCGGCGGCACCGTATTGAGCAACGTGCCGTCGAGCCAGATCTCGCCGCCGGTGGGAAATTCGAAGCCCGCCAGCATCATCAGACAGGTGGTCTTGCCTGAGCCGGACGGCCCGAGCAGCGTCAGGAACTCGCCCTGATAGATATCCAGATCGAGCTGTTTGACGACCAGCGTTTCGCCGTCGTAGGTCTTGCGTACACCTCGAAAGCTGACGATCACGTCATCGGTTTTCATGCCCTCGTCTCCTGTCGATGGGAGTTGACGCCTTAGCGCTTCCTCCGATCCCTTGCAGTTTCATCCGGCGCGCACCTGCTGCATGGCAGCGGGATTGCATCGATTGCGTGGCTCACTATAGACCGTTACGGTTCTACAATATGGAACCATTTCATTATTCCGGATAGAACCACTTGGACACGGTGATTTTGTCGGACTGGCTCGCCGCGCGGCTCGACCGCGGCGCCGCCGAACCGGTCTACCGGCAGACGTTGCGGCTGATGCAGCAGGCCATCCTGACCGGCCAGTTGCCGCCCGGCACCAAGCTGCCCAGCTCGCGCACGCTCGCCGAAGACCTCGGCATCGCGCGCAACACGGTGCTGCACGTCTACGACCAGTTGACCGCCGAAGGCTATGTGATCTCGACCACCGGCAGCGGCACCTATGTCGCCGACACGCGCCCGGACTCGGCTGCGGTGAATACGCGCCGCAAACCGGCGGTGGCAGAGGCCGGCGCACGAGGCGCGTTGCCTGGGGAAATCCCGAAGCCACCCAAACGCGACTTAAGCGACCTGTCGAATCGCGGACGACGCCTGATCCACCAGGCCGGCGTCTCCGCCAAGCAGTGGGGCGCGTTCATGCCGGGCGTGCCCGATGTCGCGGAATTTCCCGCGCGCACGTGGAGCCGCCTGCAGGCGCGCTTGTGGAAGGAAGCCAATCCCGATCT
Organism: Paraburkholderia sp. RAU2J; assembly: GCF_003634845.1. Taxonomy (NCBI): domain Bacteria; kingdom Pseudomonadati; phylum Pseudomonadota; class Betaproteobacteria; order Burkholderiales; family Burkholderiaceae; genus Paraburkholderia; species Paraburkholderia sp. RAU2J. Next base: position 403,890 of record NZ_RBXG01000002.1, on the reverse strand, counting down.
GCTCACCTATGCGCCCGGCGGCGGCTACCGGCCGTTGCGGCGGGCGCTGTCGGACTATCTGCGGGTCGCGCGCTCCGTGAATTGCACGGCGGACCAGATCATCATCACGACGGGCATTCATCAGTCGATCGACCTTGCGGTGCGCCTGTTGACCGACGTCGGCGATCGCGCCTGGGTCGAGGAGCCGTGCTATTGGGGCGCGCGCAGCGTGCTGCAATCGTCGGGGGTGACGCTGGTGCCGGTGCCGGTCGACGACGAAGGTCTGAATCCGCGCGAACAGGATCTGCAACAGCCGCCGCGTCTCGCGCTCGTCACGCCGTCGCATCAGTATCCGCTCGGCATGGTGATGAGCCTCCCGCGCCGCCGCACGCTGCTCGAATATGCGCGCCAGCACAACGTGTGGATCATCGAGGACGACTACGACAGCGAGTTCCGCTACGGCAGCCGCCCGCTCGCTTCGCTGCAGGGACTCGACGACGCCGGTCAGGTGATCTACGTGGGCAGCCTCGGCAAGATGCTGTTTCCGGGCTTGCGCATGGGCTACATGATCGCGCCGGAGCATCTGGTGGATACGTTTCGCACCGGCGTCGCGGAGCTGTATCGCGAAGGGCAGTTGATGCAGCAGGCCGTGATGACCGACTTCATCATGGACGGGCATCTCACGTCGCATGTGCGGCGCATGCGGGCGCTGTACGGCGAGCGCAGGCAGATTCTGATCGACGCGATCACCGCGCGCTTCGGCAGCGAACTGCCCGTGATGGGCGACGAGGCGGGTCTGCACCTGGTCCTGGGCCTGCCGGACCACGCGAACGATCGCGCGGTGACGGCCGCCGCGTTCGATGCCGGCGTGATCGTGCGGCCGCTTGCGAGCTACTACAGCGTCGATCCGCCGCCACGGCGCGGACTGTTGCTCGGCTATGCGTGCGTGGCGAACGACAAGATCGGCCCCGCGTTCGACACGCTCGCGCGCGTGATCGAGCAGACCGCGTTGAAAGCGCCGACGCGCGCCGCCTGATCGACGAGCAGCGCGTCACGCCACGTCACGCGTGGCGTAGCAGGCCGCTCACACCGCTCACTTCAGACCGAAGTCGACGCGCGTGGTCGCGCCCTTGTCCTTGATGCCGTCCGCGTTCAGCTTCGGCGCGACGATGAACACGCGGCTGCTGTCGATCTTGCCGTCCAGATACCGCTGCACGCTCTGCGCACGCTGCTGCGCGAGCTGGCGCAGGCTGGCTTCGTCGATCGGCGCGTTGGCGGCCAGCGCGCTCTTCATGTCGTCATCCGGCACGCTTTTGGTCAGCCCGACGAAGTTGCGCGGCTTCTTGAAGTCCGCCGCCTTGTAGGCCTTCGTCAGGTATTTGTCGTACTCCTTGGGATCGATCGTCACGGTCGATAGATCGACACTCTCGCCGTTGCCCACCACGTCCTTGATTTTCTGCTGCTTGACGAGGCGCTCCACGTATCGGGTGCGCAGCGCCGGTTCATCGACAGCCGGATCGACCCGGCCGATCAGATCCATGCGCACCGAGGTCTTGTCGGCCAGCGCCTTCACGATTGTGTCGAGCTTTTTGGTGTCGGCGTCCGTGAGTTTCGCCGAGCCCGGCTCGAACTCGACATAGCCCAATTCCTCGCCGCTACCGCCGAATGCGTTGGCGATCAGCGAGAACGGCGCGGTCACCGCTTTCTGCAACAGATTGAGCACCGCATGCCAGATCAGGCCGCCGACGCTGAACTCGGGATTCGACAGCGAGCCCGACACCGGCAGATTCACGTCGATTTCGCCGCGCGAGTTCTTCAGCAACGAAATCGCGAGACGCACCGGCAGTTTGGTCGCCGTGTCGTTGTCGATGTGGTCGCCGAACGTGAGCTGGTCGATGAACAGGTGGTTGTCCGCGTTCAGTTGATCGTTGTCGAGCTTGTAGTGCAGATCGACGTTCAGCTTGCCCTTGGTGATCGGATAGCCGGCATATTTCGACGAATACGGCGTGAGGTTGGTCAGCTCGATATCGTGCGCGCTCGCGGTCAGATCAAGCGCCGGTTTGGCGATCAGCGGATTGACGGTGCCGCGAATCGACAGCGGTCCATTGGCTGCCAGTTTCGCGGCGACGTCCACCGGCGCGGGCGTGCTCGACTGCGTGCCGAACGCGCCGACCGTGCCCTGGATGCCGACCAGGTTCGCGGTGAAATTCGGCTTGATGAAGTTGTCCGTGTACGTGAGGCGGCCCTGCTGCAGCACCAGTTGACCGAAGTGCAGCTTGACCGGGCTTTGCGGCGGCGTGGCGGCCGTGACCGTGGCGGGCGCGGCAGGCGTTGCAGACGAAGCCTGAACCGGCGCGGACGCCGTGGCCACTGCCGATGCCGCGGGCGGCGTCAGCTGCACGGGCTCGGCGCCGCTCTTGTCGCGCGTCAGCGATTGCGCGGCGCCGTCTTCATGCGCGACCACGTCGCTCAGATTCAGCTTGCCTTGTGCGTTCAACAGCACGCGTCCATAGAACTTCGTGAACGTCACGCGGCCCGCGTCCACCACCGTGCCGTGTTCGTCGTAGGCGGCCTTCAGGTTGGACAGCGCGAGCGAGCCCCACCCCGCGAACGGGTCCGAGGTCGCCTTGTCGAGCATGCGCACGTCGACGAGCGCCATGTCGCCGTGATAGTTCGCCTTCAACGACTTCGCCTGCGTCAGCGCGAGATCGCCGTTCGCATTGAGCAACGCGCTCGCAATCACCGCGTTCAGCTTGCCGCCGAAGTACGGCTCGAAAGCCGCCGCGTCGAGCCGGTTCGCGTTCACCTTGACGGCCACCTTGAGCGGCGTCGCCGTGACGTCGCCCTTCACGCCGAGCGTGCCCTTCCTGTTCAGTGTGGCTTGCAGATCGACCGGCAGCGGACGGCTCAGGTCGTCGCTGATCTGCTGCACTTTCAACTGCAGCGGCGTGATGCTCAGCTTCACCGGCTGCGGCGTGGTGTGGTCGGTGAAATTGGCGGTCGCATCTTTCAGCGTCAACTCGCCGATCTTGTAGTGCCACGCGGGCCCCTCGGCGTGCGCCTGTTTGGCCGCGTGAACCGCGGTGCGCCGCTGCGCGGCTTCGTGCGGCCCGGCAAGCGAGGCGAGGTTGATGCTGCCGTCTTTGAGCCGCTGCGCGTCGATCGCGAGGCCGGTCGTGGCGACGCTGGTCACGTCCGCCGTGCGCGCGGCCAAGTCCACCTGCTTGACCACCACGCTGCCTTGCGCGAGCGACACCACCGGCTGTTTGTCGCCACGCGCGGCCAGCTTCAGCGATTGCAGGTCCAGCTGCGTATCGGCGACCATCACGGCCGCTGGCGACTTCGACCAGTTCGTGTCGATATTCGTCGTCACGGACAGCGCGCCGTCCGTCACTTGCGCGGCGGTCGCGGTGTCGAGATAGGGCTGCAACTGCGGCAGTTTCAGCGACTTCAGATCGAGCTTCGCGCTGGCCGTTTTCGCGGCGAGCCCGAGCTTGCCTTCGGCGGCGAGCGATCCGGCGCCGTCCTTGAAGTCGGTGTTCAGCGTGTAATGCGCGGGCGCGTTGGCGAGCGTCGAAAAATCGTTCAGCGTCACCGCGAGTTTTTGCAGACCGAGATCGACAGGACGGGAGGCCGCTTCGTCGTGCACGTTGACGGTGCCGTCGTTGAGCACGAAGCGTTTGATCGACAGGTCCAGCGGCGCGCCTTTTTCCGCGGTGTTCGCCTTCGCGCCGGACGCCGCTGCCGGTGCGCTCGCGGCGGGCTGCGGCGCCCCCGCTTCGGATCCGGGCGCGCTCGCGGAAGCCGCCGCGTGCGGCGCGGCCGGCGCGGGCGCGAACATCCGCTCGACGCTCAGCACGCCGTCCTTGTCACGCGCGAGACTCGCACTCGGCGCATCGATGCGGATCTCGTCGAAGTGATAGAGGCTCTTTAACGGCTCCAGCGTCGCGGCGGCGACGTGCACCGCGCGCGCCGCGAAGAACGGCGCCTTGCCCTGATCCTGCACGTCCACGTCGTTCATGTCGACGGTGCCTGTCACGCGCAGCGAAGGCGCGTCGTTCGACATCACGAAATTGAGCTTCAGATCGGTGGACAGCTTGCCGGACTGCAGGATCACCGGCAGCTTGGTCGGCACATAGGACATCAGGCGCGGCACGTCGAGCCCGTCGAAACGCAGCGACACTTCCGACTCGCGCGACGCCGCGAACGGCTTGGTCTTGCCGTCGATGGCGAGCGGACTGCCGTCGATGCGCGCGCGCAGCAGCGGCTCGACGAAGATACCGGTTTTCGAAGGCAGCGTAGCGATGAACGGAATGCCGAGCTTCCATTGATCGATCACGTGCGTCGCGCCGAGCAGCTTGTCGTCGAACGTGATCTGACCGTTTTCGAGACGAATGTTCGACACCGAAAAGAGCGTCGGCTTGCTATCGGGCTTGGCCGGCTGGCTCGCGAACTTCTCGATCAGATCGGTGAAATTGAAGCGCTGCGCATCGTAGCGAACGATATGAAAGCGCGGCGAGTCGAGCTGCACTTCGTCGACGATCGGCGCGCCGCGAAACAGCGAACTCCACGACGGCTTGACGATGAGCCGCTCAATATCGACGAAATCGCCCGCGCCGCCGCGCTCGCCGATATGCACGCGATCGGCTTCGAGCCGCAGCGTGTATGGATTGAGCGCGATGCGGCCGATCGTGGCCGGACGATCGAGCTGCTTGCTGAGCTGTTGTTCGGCGACGTGACGAATCAGCGGCGGTGCCGCGAAAAAGCCGAGCAGACCGAACAAGACGAGAAAGATCAGCAGACCTATGAGGACGCGCCGTGTACGGCGTGACTGCGCGGCTTCGCGCACGGTCTGTATGGAAGATGCTAGTGATGCTTTATTGAGGCTTGCCATGCTCGGTTTTGGGTAGTGCGGCGGCAAGCCCGCCGCGAAAACGAAAATCCCGCAAGCGGCAGTATAAGGTGTGAACGTGGTGTGGGATAGGAATGTCAGCCGCGGCTTAGAGATCCGGCCGGATGATGGCGCCGTTTGTCCGCCGCGGCGAGGCGATGAACAGACGGCGTTCGAGGCGTCAGCGAGTGCGTGGCTGTCATCTTGCTGACGCATTGCGCCGGCAGATTTCACCGGCGCGTTTCGTCGACACAGTTAGCTCGATTTCGTTAACACAGTTGACCGAAACATTTCACTGACGCACGACGGCCGGCGGTTGCCAGCTGCCGTCGGTCGCTTGCGGTTTCGGTGCGTAAAGGCGCAGCACCAGTTGCATATCCGTGCGCGGCGCCGGCAGCCAGTTGCCGTTTCGCGCGCGCGCGGACGACACGGTCACATCGAGCGAACCGTCGCGATTGCGGCGTGCGCCGTTGCGATCGCCCACCGCGAGACGCGCCGGCGCGCTGTCGCCCAATGCGCCGTCGCGCGTGTAGGCGGTGATCGACCAGAAGCCGTGCACCGGCGGCAACTGGTTCGGCGCGAAGTGAATGACGTAGCGGTTCGCGCCGTTCAGCGGATGGCCGTCGCTGTCCTGGGTGACGACCGCGCGCACTTCGTCGTCGCGGGTGCCGATGCACGGTTGCGCACTCGCAGCGTAGGCGCGCAACGCGTAGTCGGGACCGTAGTTGCCGACGCCTTCGCCGAACCAGCTCCAGCCATTGCCGGTCAGCATGTTGGAAGGCGGCGTGGCGACGCGCTCGTGGCCGTCGGCGAGACCTGCCGCGATCGCGTCGCGCGCGCCAGGCAGCTTCACCGGATTGCCGGGCGTCACACCGAGGTCCGCGAGAATTTTCAGCGCGTGAGGATCGGCCGGTGTCGGCGGATTGTCAGGCAAGGCGTCCGCGAGACGGCTGAAGAAGCCGTTTGCGTCGAGCGCGGCCACTTGCGCGGCCGGCGTGCCGGCGGCGGCGCGCGCGCCATCGGCGGCGTTGCCGCGCGGCGGCGCGACCGGGGCCGGGGCCGAGCGCGAATCAGCACCATAGGCGCTCAGCGGCGCGACGCGAATCGCACGTTGCAGTTTGCGGACCGCCGTCAGGTCGCGCGCGCCGTTCGACTGGATGCGCACGCTCACCCATGCGTTGGCGGTCGGCACGTCGACGCGCTTCACGCCCCCGGGCAGTTCGCCCTGCCAACCCGGGCCGACGAACGCGATGGTCTGCGCCTTGATGCCCTTCGCGCCGGTCGCGAACTGCGGGCCGGTCGACCACACCACATTGGTCCACATGTCGAGCACGCGGGCATCGACGTAGCGGCCGTGCGAGTCGGGCAAGGACACGAGCACCGGCTCGCTGCCGACGTCGAGCCAGCCGGTCGAGTCGAGCGTGTCGACGCCCGGCTGCGGCGGATTGGCCGCGCCGATCGGCGGCAGCGCCTGGGCGTGCCGCAGCGTATTGAGAGGCGCCTGGCCCGGCTCGGTGCCGATCGCGGCGTCGCGCGCCACCCCCATCAGCACGAGCGGATAGCCGAATACGTACGAATCGGCGACTTCATCCTTGATCCAGCCGGTAGATTTGGGCGTCGCGGACGGGGTCGACGCGCAACCGGCCAGAAAAGCGAGGCCTGCGAGCGATGCGCAGGTCCAGTGAATCGAAAACAGTTCTCGGCGATTTTTTATCATTCGTTCAGGTGGCGGAACGTGCGGTCCTATGGGAGATGCCGGTGCGCAGCGATGCCTGCATGCGTGGCCTCCCAAAGCCCAGCGCAGCCAGATCGCGATTCGCGATGCCGACAACATCGGGTTGTATCGTATCCTTGCTAACCAGGCAAGCACAAAGGTGGAGATCGCGCCTTATCGCATGCGGGAGTGGTCCATCTAAGATGCGGTTGACGCTTTTATGCAGATTCGCTCCGGCGCGCGGCACCTGTCGCGCTTGCCAACGCACCGACGTTTTTTTGCCGTTGCGTCCTTTGCGTCTTTTCGCCCTTTCGTATCCGGAGCGCTTCAATGTATATGCCCGCCCATTTCGAAGAGAACCGTCCAGAGGTTCTCCACCGCCTGATCGCCGAGCAGCCGTTCGGCGCGCTGATTACGAACGGGCCGAACGGGCTCGACGCGAATCATTTGCCGTTCGAAGCGCAGCTCGTCCCTGCGGGGGACGACGCTTCGGCACCGCCAAGCCGCTGTCTGCTGCGCGCCCACGTCGCCCGCGCGAACCCGGTCTGGAAAGAAGCCGCCACCCATCCCGACGCCCTCGTGATCTTCCAGGGTCCCGCCGCTTACATCTCGCCGACGTGGTATCCGAGCAAGCATGAAGCGCATCGCCAGGTGCCGACGTATAACTACATCGTGGTGCATGCGCACGGCCGGATCGTCGTGCGTGACGACGAGCCGTTCGTGCGCGGTCTCGTTGCGCGGCTCACCCGCAAGATGGAAGCCGGCGAAGCGGTGCCGTGGAAGATGGGCGACGCGCCCGCCGACTTCATTACGCAGATGCTCGGCGCGATCGTCGGGATCGAAATCGAGGTGACGCGCCTCGTCGGCAAATGGAAACTCAGCCAGAACAAGGAAGCCGCCGACCGGCGCGGCGCGGCCGACGCGCTGCTCGCGCGCGCCAGCGATCAGCAGCAGGCCGTCGGCCAGGCGATGCTGGACGCGCCGCCGGCTTTCTGAGCGAACGCTTGCGACGCCGGCTCGCCGCCGCATCGTCGGTCCTTGACTTTCCCATCATGGGAAGGTCGATACTGGATTCACGATGCGGCCCAATGCCGCCACGAGCTTGCCGACCATGACCGACCTCGCCGATCCGCAGCGCACCGCTGCCACTCCCTCCTCCGCTCCCGTCCGATTCGCCGAACTCGATATCGGCGGGATGACATGCGCCTCGTGCGCGACGCGCGTCGAGAAGGCGCTCGCCAAAGTGCCGGGCGTAACGCGTGCGTCGGTGAATCTGGCCACTGAGCAGGCACGGGTCGAAGGCGATGCGACCGTCGATGCCGAAGCGCTTGCCAACGCCGTGCGCAAAGCGGGCTATGAAGCCACGCCGTCCGCTCGCACCGACGCCACCCAGGTTGAAATGCAGCCCACCACTGAACTGGCGATCGGCGGCATGACCTGCGCATCGTGCGCGATGCGGGTCGAGAAAGCGCTCGCCAGGGTGCCGGGTGTCACGCACGCGTCGGTGAATCTGGCGACCGAAACCGCCACCGTCAAACTCAGCAGCACGGCCGCCGACCCGGATACGCTGATCGCCGCCGTCAGCAAGGCCGGCTACGAAGCGACCCTGATCGCGGCGCCGGAGACCGCGGCGCTTGCCGACGCCACCGGCCAGGCCGCCACCACGGCCCCCACCGCCGCGGAGCGCAAGCGCAGCGAGGCTCGCCGCGAACTCGCCGCCGTGCTCGCCTGCGCCGTGCTGACGCTGCCACTCATCGTGCCGATGTTCGGCGAATGGTTCGGCGTGCATGCGATGCCGCCGCCGTGGCTGCAATTCGGGCTCGCCTCGATCGTGCAGTTCGTGTTCGGCGCGCGCTTCTATCGCGCGGCTTACCGCGCCGTGCGGGCAGGCGCGGGCAACATGGACCTGCTGGTGGCGCTCGGCACGTCGGCGGCGTACGGCATCAGCGTCTACGAACTCGCGTCGCATCCGGGCGACATGATGCATCTGTATTTCGAAGCGTCGGCGGTCGTGATCACGCTGGTGCGCTTCGGCAAATGGCTCGAAGCGCGCGCGAAGCGTCAGACCACCGATGCGATTCGCGCACTCAACGCGCTGCGCCCCGAGCGCGCGCGCATCCGCGTCGGCGGCGGCGAGCGCGAGGTGCCGCTCGCGCAGGTGCAGGTCGGCACGGTGGTGATCGTGCGGCCGGGCGAGCGCGTGCCGGTCGACGGTGCGGTGCTCGAAGGCCGCACGCATATCGACGAATCGCTGATCACCGGCGAAAGTCTGCCGGTGCCGAAACAGCCGGCCGATACCGTCACGGCCGGCTCGATCAACGGCGAAGGCGCGATTGCCGTGACGACCTCTGCGATCGGCGCCGAAACGACGCTGGCGCGGATCATCCGCCTCGTCGAAAGCGCACAGGCGGAAAAGGCGCCGATCCAGCGGCTGGTCGACCGCGTCAGCGAAATCTTCGTACCGGCGATCCTCGCGATCGCGCTGCTCACGCTGATCGGCTGGCTGATCGCCGGCGCAGGCGGCGAAACCGCGATTCTGAATGCGGTGGCCGTGCTGGTAATCGCCTGCCCCTGCGCGCTCGGGCTGGCGACACCGGCGGCGATCATGGCCGGCACCGGCGTCGCCGCGCGGCACGGTGTGCTGATCAAGGACGCCGAGGCGCTGGAGACCGCGCATCGGGTGAGCATCGTCGCGTTCGATAAAACCGGCACGCTGACGCTCGGGCAGCCGTCGATGACGGCGTTCGAGCCGATCGGCGGGATGGGCCGCGATGAAGCGCTGGCGCTTGCGGCCGCGGTGCAGCGGCACAGCGATCATCCGCTGGCGCGTGCGGTGGTGAAGGCGTATGAAGCGGCGACCGCGGTGGCGGAGAATGCGGCAACGACTGAAGTGGTCGATGCTGCTGAAACCGCTGAGAGGCCGCAGACACCGACGCACGCCGCATCGACAGTGCAGACCGCAACGGCCGGCCCGGCAACGCCTCCCGCTCTTCACCCTCACGTCCCCCAAGCCACCGCCGCACGCGCGGTCGCCGGCCGTGGCGTCGAAGCAGAGGTCGGCGGGCGCACGCTCGCGCTCGGCAGCACGCGCTGGCTCGACGAACTCGGCATCGGGTTGCCGCCCGCGCTCGCTTCGCGCGCTCACGAACTCGAAACCGCCGGCAACACCGTCTCGTGGCTCATGGCACGTGATGCGCAAGCGCCCGCCGCGCTCGCGCTGATCGCATTCGGCGACACCGTCAAACCCACCGCACGCGCCGCCGTCGAACGGCTGGCGCAAATGGGCATCCACAGCGTGCTCGTCACCGGCGACAATCGCGGCAGCGCCGCGAGCGTCGCCGAGGCGCTCGGCATCGACGAATTCCACGCCGAAGTCCTGCCCGACGACAAAGCCCGCGTGATCCGCGATCTGAAAATCCGCCGCGCGGGCATCGTCGCGATGGCCGGGGACGGCATCAACGACGCCCCCGCGCTCGCCGCCGCCGACATCGGCATCGCGATGGCGACCGGCACCGACGTCGCGATGCACGCCGCCGGCATCACGCTGATGCGCGGTGATCCGGCGCTGGTGGCCGATGCCGTCGATATCTCGCGCAGGACCTGGCGCAAAATCCAGCAAAACCTCTTCTGGGCCTTCGTCTACAACCTGATCGGCATTCCGCTGGCCGCGTTCGGTTTGCTGAATCCGATGCTCGCCGGCGCGGCGATGGCGTTTTCGAGCGTCAGCGTCGTCACCAACGCGTTGCTGTTGCGCACCTGGCGCGGCGGGCCGGGGCGTTAGGAGCATTGGCAGCGCGTTAGAAGCGCTGGCAACGCTTCAGGAGCGCATCGAACATCAGGCGCCGCGCACGCCGTCGCCCTTCAAAGGCGCCCCCCTCGGCGCCGCATGCATTACGAACCACTTTCAACGGCCCTAAAGGTCAGCGCAGCCGCAGCCGTAAACCAGACAACGACGCCGGCATGCCTCCCATGATCGGCGCTTTCGCTTGTCCCCCTTACTCAGCGACTGCCCATGGACTTTCTCTTTTTGCGCCGCGCCAGCGTCGGCGTCCGGCTCGCCGTGCTCTCATGCGTGCTGGTAGCGTTGCTTTTCGCCACCTTCGCGTGGGCGCTCACGCGCGCCGCCGGCGGCCAGGTCCGCGATCAGGTGCTCGAACGCATCGCCGAAAAAGACCGCTCGATCGCGGCAATGATCACGCTGTTCGACCAGGCGCTGTCGGCTGAAGTCGACCGTTCGATGGCGCTGTTCGCGAGCTTCCTGCCCCCCGACTTCGCGCTCGACGACACGCAGAAAGTCGACATCGGCGGCATGGCGACGCCGACCTTCAAGGCCGGCGACAAAGTGCTGAACCTGGACTTCACCATCCCCGACCAGTTTCTCGAACGCAGCGGCGCGGTCGCCACCGTGTTCGCGCGCAGCGGCGACGACTTCGTGCGCGTGACGACCTCGTTGAAGAAACAGGACGGCTCGCGCGCGATCGGCACGCTGCTCGATCGCAAGGGACCGGCGTATGCGCCGCTGCTCGCGAACCGCTCCTATACGGGATTGGCCGCGCTGTTCGGCAAACGTTGGATCACGCAATACCGGCCGATCACCGACGCGAGCGGCCGCGTGATCGGCGCGTTGTTCGTCGGCGTGAACGTGGACAAGGAGATTCAGTCTGTCGAGGACGGCATCCGCAATCTGAAGATCGGCGCGAGCGGTTATTACTTCGTGCTCGACGCGTCGAAGGGCGCGGATCGCGGCAAGCTGATCGTGCATCCGGCCGCCGCCGGGCAGAAAGCGGACGACGCGAACGCGCCGTATCAACGCATGCTCGACATGAAGCAAGGCCAGCTCGACTACAGTTCCGCCGACGCGACGCTCGGCGAGCAGGACGCGCGCGACAAATTCGTGTCGTTCGTCACGGTGCCGGAGTGGCAATGGCTGGTGGGCGGCGTCGCGCCGCGCGACGAAGTGCTGGCCGACGTCGTCGCGACGCGCAATCGCTTCGTGCTGCTCGGTCTCGTGCTGGTCGGCGTGTTCGCGATCGTGTTCCTGATCGCGGTGCGGCGTCTCGTCAGCCGTCCGCTCGACGAAGCCGCGAAAGCCTCCGAACGTTTCGCCTCGGGCGACCTGAGCGTGCGCGTGGCGCGGCACGGCACCGCGCGCGCCGACGAAATCGGCCGCCTGATGCAGTCGATCGACGGGATCGGCGAAGGCCTCGCGCGGATCGTTTCGCAGGTGCGCAATGCATCGGCGGATATGTCGGAGGGCACCGAGAAGATCGCCACCGGCAGCGGCCATATCGCCGCGCGCATCGCCACGCAGGCGAGCAGCCTCGAGGAAACGGCGGCCAGCATGGAGCAGATCACGTCGACCGTGCAGCAGAACGCCGCTCACGCGACGCAAGCCAACACGCTCGTCACGCACGCCGCCGATGCCGCGCTCGAAGGCGGCCGCGCGGTCGAGCGGGTGGTGTCGACGATGGGCGAGATCAGCCGTTCGTCGCAGAAGATCGCGGAGATCACGACGGTGATCGAAGGCATCGCGTTCCAGACCAACATCCTCGCGCTGAACGCCGCCGTCGAAGCCGCGCGCGCGGGCGAGCACGGCAAGGGCTTCGCGGTGGTGGCCTCGGAAGTGCGCGCGCTCGCGCAACGCAGCGCGGCCTCGGTGAAGGAAATCGAAAGCCTGATCGCGAGTTCGACGGCGACAGTCAAAAGCGGATTTCGGATCGCCGAAGAAGCCAGCTCGACCATGCAAGGCATCGTTCAGCAGGTCGGCCAGGTGCGCGCGATCATGAGCGAGATCAACGTCGCGTCGCGCGAGCAATCGGGCGGCATCGAGCAGGTCAACCTCGCCGTCACGCAGATCGGCGAGGCGACCCAGCAGAACGCGACGATCGTCGGCGACGCGGAACTCGCGGCCGCCGAGTTGCGCGAGCAGGCCGCGCGTCTTGCGCAAGTGGTCAGCGTGTTCAAGCTCGAACGCGGACGCGAGTGACCTGGCGTTCGTGCCGGCTGAGGCGCGGCGCAGTGTTCATTGCCGCGCCGGCTGTGCTTCCGTCAGCGCGGTCGATGCGCGAGTCGCATGCGCGCTACCACGACGCCGGCTTAAAACTCGGCGTCCAGTTCGTCGATCTCTTCGACTTCCTGCTGCGCCTCGGCGATCCACTGCTGCATGTCGGGCAGCGCGATGATCCGCTGTCCATATTCGACGATTTCCGGATCGAGCTTCACGTCGTAAGTCACGAAACGCATCACCACGGGTGCGTACATCGCATCCGCCGCGGTGCGCTCGCCGAACAGAAACGGACCGCCATAGTGCTTCAGGCACTCGCCCCAGATCGTCACGATCCGGTCGATATCCGACTGCGCGCGCGCCCACACCTTGAAGCCCGGGAAATGCGCCTTGAGGTTCATCGGCAATGCCGAGCGCAGCGAAGCGAAACCCGAATGCATCTCGCCACAAATCGAGCGGCAATGCGCTCGCGCGCGAATGTCCTTCGGCAACAGCGCGGCTTGCGGTTTCACCTCGTTCAGATATTCGGCGATCGCGAGCGTGTCCCAGATCTCGATGCCGTCGTGCACGAGGCACGGCACCAGAATCGACGGCGACAACAGCAGCAGTTCGGCGCGCGCGGCGGGATCGTCGATCGGCACCACGATCTCTTCGAACGGCAAGCCGCTGAACTTCGTCAACAGCCAGCCGCGCAACGACCACGACGAATAATTCTTGCTGCTGATAGTGAGCGTGGTATTCGCCATACGTTTCTCCTCCAGATGACGCGCCCGGCCGACGCGTGAGCTCAGGCATGCACGCCGCCGTGCGCATACGCACCAAAGCGCGGCACTTCCGGCCCGTTAAGCCGACGCGCGCAAATGCCATGCCAACGCGGGAGCCGCGGCGGGCCCCAACGGCCATGCATGGCACATGACTTGCCTCTATTCGGGCTCCTTCCTTTCCCGCATTCGTGCGAGGGTTATGAACCTGTTCGCATACTCCGCGTTCCAGGCCGGCGCCGACATGATGCTGCCGCTACGGCACAGCGCGGCACTGATGAATCATTCGCTCGACGCGTGGCCCGCGTTCGGCGACACGTCGCATGGCCGCTCATTGCGCGCGGGCTGCGAACTGTTGACGCTTGCCGGACTCACGCCCGTGCGGCCGCCGTTCGGCATCGATAGCGTAGTGACGGAAGGCAGGCAGGTGGCCGTCGTCGAGGAAATCACCGCGCACACGCCGTTCTGTTCGCTGTTGCATTTCCGTAAGGACACCACGCCGTCGGCGCCGCAGCCGCGCGTGCTGATCCTCGCGCCGATGTCCGGCCACTTTGCGACGCTACTGCGTGGCACCGTGCGCACCATGCTGGCCGACCACGACGTCTATATCACCGATTGGCACAACCCGCGCGACGTGCCGCTGAGCCAGGGCCGCTTCGGCTTCAACGAATTCGTCCAGCACGTGATCGATTTCACGGAGAAGATCGGGCCCAGCTCGCATCTGCTGGCGGTATGCCAGCCGACCGTCGCCGCGCTCGCGGCAGTCGCGCTGATGGCCGCCGAGGATCATCCCGACCAGCCAGCCAGCATGACGCTGATGGCCGGGCCGCTCGATACGCGCATCAATCCGACGCGGGTCAACGAACTGGCGAAGAGCAAACCGATCGAGTGGTTCGAGCAGAACCTGATCAGCGCGGTGCCGTTCGGTTTCGCGGGCGCGCATCGGCGCGTGTATCCGGGCTTCATGCAGTTGAGCGCGTTCATGTCGATGAACCTCGCGCGCCATGCCGATTCGTTCGAGACGATGTATTACGAGCGCGCGAAGGGCGATCCAGCGAAAGCCGATGCGATTCACACGTTCTACGAAGAATATTTCGCGACGATGGACCTGACGGCCGACTTCTATCTGGAAACCGTCGACACGATTTTTCAGCGGCACGCACTGCCGTTGCATGCGCTCGAAGTGGAAAGCCGGGTGGTGGACCCGTCGAAGATCCGCCGGACTGCGTTGCTCACGGTCGAGGGCGAAAAAGACGATATCTGCGCCGTCGGGCAGACGCTCGCCGCGCAGGACATGTGCGACAAGCTGCGGCCATATCTGAAGACGCATCACGTGCAAACCGGTGTCGGGCATTACGGCGTGTTCAACGGACGCCGCTGGGAGCGGCACATTTATCCGCGCGTGCGGGCCGTAATCTACGACAACGAGCCGCGCGCGGTGTTGGTGAGTTCGCGGGCGCGCACGATCACGCCTGTCCCGATGCCCGCCGCGGCCGCAGCAGAGATGACGGCAGCGGCGCCGGCTGCCGCGGCGGTGGTCGATGTCGAAGTGGACGCGCAGTTGGCGGCGGGCGGCGCGAATGGCGCCGGCGCGAGTGCCGACGCCAGCGGCGGTTCAACCGCCGTCGCTGGTGCCGCAGCAAAACCGGCTGCGGCGCAAACGCCGCGCAGACGGCCATCGGCCAGTTAGTGATCTGGTTCGCTGGGGCTTGTCTGCTGCGTGGTACGCCGCGGTGCGGCGTATGCACACGGTGTTCGCAGCGCTGACGGCTATCCCGCCGCCAGAACTGCTCCCGCTTCCATCAAACAGCAACGCTCTTCCACGGCTTCACGGCCGGCACTTCACACGGCCCTTCGACTTCAATCGATTTGAAATCGGCAGGCGACACGATTTCGACGTATTCCATGTCTTCGGAGTAGTCGAACAGATAGTGGATGATGCCCGGTGCCTGGTGCACGCAATCGCCAGCGGCGACCAGCGTTTCCTTGTCGCCGTACATGAAGCGCGCCCAGCCCTTCAGCATGATCACAATGTGGAAGTCGGCCTCATGACGGTGCCAGCCGGTGCCTTGCTCTGGTGCGTGATTCGCCTTGACGAGTTGCGCGAGCACCTTGCCGCCGGTCGCCTGCGCGATGCCCAGATCGCGGTAGAGAAAAAAGTCGCGTAAGCCCTGATCCACGTAGGACGTGTCTTGCGGACGGACATGGCTGAATTGCGTGGCGAATTCGGTGGACATGATCGCGCTCCATGAGAGTGAGCCGGCAGTTGAAACGACGCGTTGGAGCGTCGATGGCAAGCATCAAGCAGGCCAAGTTTTCTGGTACTCGCCTCGGTCTGACCTGGTTCTGCGGCGGCACGCGATGGCGCTCGATACTTCAGATGCCGCGCCGCATTGCGCGGCACGGCTCGGCGTACGTCAAACGCCGGGGATCCTGTTCAGGCAGTCGGGCGGAACATCTGGAACATCTCGCCGATTTGCGCATAGTCGGCGCGATAGCCCGCACGCATGATCGGCTGCGCGGCCTGAGTGTCGAACAGGCCGTCTTTCAGATACGCCTCGTTGATATGCACGCCGACCACCTGGCCGAGCGACAGATAGTTGTCCATCGGCTTGCCGTCGAGCGTATGCAGACGCACCACTTGCAGCAGCTTGCATTCGAGCGCGGCCGGCGATTCGGCGACGTGCGGCACGGCGACATTGCGGCCGGGTGCGGGCGTCAGGCCGGCGAGTTCGAACTCGTCGACGTGCGGCGCGACCGGCGCCGACGAACGGTTCATCTGTTCGGCGAGCGGCCGCGTCGCAAGATTCCAGACGAATTCGCCGGTGGCCTCGATGTTGTTGACGCTGTCTTTACGGCCCTCGCTGCTGAAGCCGATGATCGGCGGGAAGGTGGCGAACGCGCCGAAGAAACTGTAGGGCGCAAGGTTCAACGTGCCGTCGGTATCGCGCGAGGAAATCCAGCCGATCAGACGCGGAGCGACGATGGCCTTGAACGGGTCATGCGGCAGGCCGTGGCCGGCAGCGGGGTCGTAGAAGTAGTGGGACATGACGTGGTGGTGAGTTGGCGGGTGGTGCGAAGTGACTAGTTATACCGCAGAGTAGCGAGAGTCGTTGCGGGCGTGCTGTGGTGTGGAGCGGGAGGCGTTGCTGCTATCTTCGATGCTGCGGCAAGGCTCTCGCCAGGCGCCAGGTGCATGGTGGAAACGCGGCAGCAATGTCGTTGCAACGCGCGGCGCGGCGAGCGCGTTCGGCTGCGCCCGTTTGCGTTCACTCGCGTTCACTCGCGTTATGCGCCCGCACCAGGCCTGCATCAGCCGCGGCTGATCACGCGTTTGCGTCCTTCCTTGACGCGCGCCAGACGCTCGTCGTCCCACTCATGGAAACCGGCGCCGCTGCGCACGCCGACACGCCCCGCATCGACCTGCTGACGCAGCAGGTCCAGCACGTCCTCGTCTTTGGCAAGCTCCGGCATCAGATGCGAGGAGATGTCGAGGAAGGTGTCGAGCCCCCCCATGTCGGCGCCTTCGAGCGGTCCGACGATTCCCCAACGGCGTCCCAGCGACGCCTTCATGACCCGGTCGACCACATCCGGCGTCGCGGCGCCGGAGCGCACGATGTTCAACGCCTCGCGCAGCACCGCAAATTGCAGGCGGTTGCCGACGAAACCCGGAATCGCCTTCGCCAGCACCACCGGCTCCATGCCGATCGAGCTCATCAGCACGACGGTATGTTGCGTGACTTCCGGCGCGGTCGCCGTGCCCGGCACGACTTCGACGAGCGGGATCATGTGCGGCGGGTTCCAGAAATGCGCGATCAGAAAGCGCTCTTTCGCGCGCAACGGCGCGACCAGTTGATCGGGCGGAAAGCCGCTGGTATTGCTCGCGAGAATCGCGTCGTCGGCCAGCAGTCCGGTGAGCGCCGCATAGAGGCGATGCTTCAGTTCGAGCACCTCGGGAATCGCCTCGATCACGAATTGCGCCGACGCCATCACGCCGAGTTGCGCATGGGTTTCGATGCGCGCGAGCGCCGCGCGTTTGGCCGCTGCGTCGATACGTCCGGCGTCGATCAATTCGTCCAGCACCGCTTCCGCTTTCGGCGCGACGCTGGCCAGACGCGCCGGATCGACGTCGTGGACGATCGTCCGGTGCCCGTGCAGCGCGCTTTGCGTCGCAATGCCGACGCCCATCAACCCCGTGCCCACTACGCCAATTGTTGCCTTGTCCACGCCGCTCTCCTGCTGCCGTCGATAAAAGCCTTCAAGCATAGCGCAGCGCACCCGTTTGCAAGGCCGAACGTGACAAAGCCGGTCTTCCGCGAGGAAGGACCGGCTTTGTGGACCTCACGCCGCCATGCGCGGCGTCGTCATGCATGCATTAACCGTGATGCGGCGGACGATGGTCGTCGTGGTGGCGCGGATCGCGGTCGTGCGGGTGATTGTGCATCCACTCGTCGTGAGCCCAGTAGCGGTGGCCGTCGTAGTAACGGTCGCCATGCCAGCCGATGTTGATCGACACACCTACCGGCATCATGTGCGGCTGACCATACACCGCCGGGCGGTAGCCATTCTCCACGATGACGCGGTCCTGGGCGAAAGCGCTACCGGCTGCGAGCAACGCGCCACCTGCCAGCAGGGTTGCAATGATCGAACGCGATGTCTTGTTAAAGGTTTTCATAGTGACCTCCCATCAAAGTGTTGTTTCAAGCCAGCGCCGGTGCTCGTTCGAAGGATCGAACCCGACGCCGTACGCTTGAGAGCAACTTTAGCGACGCAAACCGCTCGAAGACGTGAGCACTTGTAAGCGGGCATTTCACAGATGGGGCCGGATGACGGCACGGTCGTACCGCGCTCTCGCCCCGTTCACAGGGGCATGCGTCGCAGGCAAGGCGCAGGAAGCGTCGGCCGGATGTCAGGCGCCGTTACATTCATTTCGTCGGAGAAATATTAGGCAACAGATAGGCATTCCGAACCGCCCAAAAAACAAAAAGCCACCGTACGCGTTTCGCGAACAGTGGCTTCAATAGTGCGATGCGCACCCGAAGTGCGCGTCCCTGTGCGGTGCTCCGCGCTCAGGACAGTCAGCTAGACTTTTTAGTCGGTCAGCTTGACGCCGAACAACGTAGCTTGCGCGCGGCGCATACGCGCCGATTCGCGGCTACGCGCTTCATACGAGTAATCCGAATCCATCGGCAGGTGGGGCGACGCAAAGAGGTCGCTGACCTTTTGGAACAGTGCAAAAATGAAGCTCATGGCGACTCCCGGTTAGTTACTGCATTTGCTAGGGTTTTCCCTTAAGAAGAAGTATAGGGTTTTCCCTAGGCAAAAGCTAGTGCAATGCAGCAATTTTTTGGTGTGGCGGGATGTCGCTGGGGTGTGACGTCATGGTGCGTTGCATCATGACAACGTCCCTTTTTTCGGAAGTCCAGCGGAAGCCATTCAACTGCTACTGCAGGGTGGTCGAGGCCGGCTTGCGGCTTCGCACGGGTTTCGCGCGCGGCGCGTCTTTACGCGGATTGGCGACGGCAGCGTCGACTGCGCCGGCCGCCGAAGCGTCTGCGCGCAGCAAGGTCGCGCTGTTCAATGACACGATCAGGCCCGGCAGCGTCCGCGCGGGATTGTCCTGCGGTTTGACGGACGCTCCCGTAGCCGTAAATTCAACGTTCAACGCCCAGTGGCCCTCGTGGATGCCCTGATCGCGCAGCAGTGCGGCCAACAGGTCCTCGATTGAGTATTTGTGCGCGCTAGTTGGCATGTTGACTCCTGTCAGAAGATGCGCTGGCGTACCTGTCTGGCTTCGCAACAGCGGGGAGAGTGTAAAACGCGCAGGGGAGTTGCGACGGGGCGACGGGGAGTGGGTGCCTTACCGCGCCTATCTCGCGGGACGAGATGGGCAAGGCGGTGGCCACCGAAGTTGGCCAGAGAACCTGGCCGCCGCTGCCGGCTATCGCCGGCGCAGCGGTGACTGATGGTCAGCCCGGCCTAACCGCCTTGGCCCTGTACCCATGCAGGGTTCGCGCGGCGTGCTTGCCATGAGCCGTCGTCGCGGCGCCGGCTTGCTGAGGCGCGGCGGGCGGCGTCGTAACCGCCGCCGCCGCAGCATTGGCCGCCGCTGCGTTGCCCACTGCGATGTGCGAATCGAGCAAGCTGGCCATGGCCGCCTGCTGGGTCTGCATCATCTGTTCGATGCGGTGCTGCTGGGCCGTCGTCTCGCGCGTCAGCCGCATCAGAAGCAGGGTCTGAGTGATGCCGATCGCCACCGTCGCCAACAACGCGCCCACCACGATCGACAACATCCATTTCATGCGGCGCGAATGATCGGTCGCGGCGCGGCGCTGATCGGCAATCACGCCGTAGAGCGCATCGACGGTATCGGCGAAGGCGGTTGCGCGTGCGCGATCCAGTTCCGGCGCGGCACGCAGCGCGGCTGCCGCCGATTCCGCCCGCTGCGCTTCCCGCCACGGCGCGGCGAACGCCGCGGCGCCGGCGTCTGCTGGGGCCTCCGCCGTATTGGTCAACGGCTTCGCCGCCGCATCGGTCGATTCAGCGGACGCCCCGCTCATGTCCACAGTGGCACCATCGGCAACCCTGCTCGCCGCTTCGGCGTCAGCCACGGCCGCGTCCTGCGAAGTCGTCGCCGCTTTCGCCAAAGTCGCCGCGAAGCGCTGCGGCGGTTTGCCGCCGCCCGACTTCGACGCGGCCGCCGGGTCAGCCGCCGCCGTCCGCGGTTCTTCCGCCTGACGCAGCGCGGTCACGCTGCGCGCGACGGTCGCAGCCGCCATCGCGGACGTGAACGGCATCGCCAGATCGCGCGCCGTCACTGCCGGTTTCTCACGCGCATCCGCTTGCGCCGCCGGCTTCGCGTCCGGCGGAACCGTTTTTTCGCCGACGGGCAAAGCCGCCGGCGTCGACGGCTCGATTTCGAGTCCGCTCAATTGCGCGTTGACCGGCACCGGCTCATCGGTCCTCGCGACACGCGGCGTGCGGCGCGCAGCCTTCGCGTCCAGCAACACGCCGTCGCCGGCGTCGATCGCGCCGACCGCCGCCAGCACGACATCGGGTAATTCGAAGCCATGCAGCGTGCCCTGCCGGACGTCGATATTCATCGCTTCCAGCGTCGCGCGGGTGGGATCGTCGGGGAACAGGTCGAGCGTGCTGTCGTCGCGGGACGCGCCGCTCAGTTGCGCAAGGCGTTGTGCCGAGCGCGCGGCGCGCGCCAGCTTGTTTTCGGTTTCGGTCGAGACGGTGGCCTGGCGCCGCTTTTTCGAAGCGGCGCGCTGCGGCCGGGACTGCCTGGTTGCTACGGAATCTGCCATAGAGAAAAAAGCGGTCGTCGCCGTCAAGCGGGCGCCGAGCACCGCTCGTCAATGCCACTGGAATTTTTCGAGCCCGCATTGTCGCATGGCCGCCCGCCCCCGCCGAAGCCATTCCCCGACGATTTTCGCCTTTTCAGGATGACGCCTCGTCCTGCCTGAACTGCCTGACGCCATGCAGTTGACGCAAGCGCGCGCAGATCGCTTCATATTCCGTATTCGACACGCGATGCAGCGTGATCATCACCTCGTCGCGCTCGGGCGTGTCGTCGCTTTGCTGCATCACGAATTGCTTGACGCGCGGGCTCGCCGCGCCGAGTTCGTCGTGCAGCGAGTGAAACGTCATCGTGCCGCGCTCGACGATCATCGTCACCTGGCGCCGCTGCTTGACCGTGATGAAGCGGCGCTCGAGCGGCTTGATGCCGGCGAGGATGATCAGAATGATGATGGTCGCCGCGATCGACGCCGTGTACAGTCCGCCGCCGACCGCGAGGCCGATCGCCGCGACCGACCAGAGGCTCGCCGCCGTCGTCAGTCCGCGCACGATCTCGCCGCGCAGCAGGATCGAGCCCGCGCCGAGAAGGCCGATCCCCGAGACCACCTGCGCGGCCATCCGCGACGGATCGAGCACGACGTGATCGCCGCTCAGCACTTCGGCGAAACCATAAGCCGACACGATCATGATGAGCGCCGAGCCGACGCACACCAGCATATGCGTGCGCAGGCCCGCCGCCCACGAGAGCCGCTCCCGCTCGAAGCCGATCACACTGCCGAGCGCCGCGGCCAGCACCAGGCGGGAGACGAGTTCGAGATTCCCCACCATTGTTTTTTCCTCCTTATCAGACATTATTCGAAGCGGTTTTCGCGCCCGTGGCGGCGTGTTCAGCGCGACCCGTTTGCTTTATGCTAAGCCGCGTGCGGGTTGCGTCGACGTGGCGTCGGCGGTATGGCGCGCGATTGCCAAGGCAATGCTGCACCGTCGGCGTGCAAACCTGGTAGCATCCGCACTCGCCGCCGACCTGAGCCGCCACCGCACCGCGCCGCCGCTCAGATCACGGACCGGTTCCGTGGACGCTCCGGCATCCCGCGCTTGAACAACTTGACCATACCGAGCATGAATCCTCCCGCCGCTGCGACGATCGCCCTCGCCACCGCACTACGCGATCACTTCACGAGCGTGGTGCTGCCCATGTGGCGCGGACCGGGATTCAACACCGCGCTCAAGTTGCCCTATGAATCCCTCAGCGCCGAGGATCACGCGCCGCTGCCCGCCGAGCGTTATCGAGCGATGGCCTGCGCGCGGCAGCTGTTCGTGTTCTCGCAAGCCGGTGACGCGGAGCATGCCCAAGTACTGTTCGACTCGTTGAGGCATACCTTCCAGGACACGGTCCACGGTGGATGGTTCTACAGCGTCGACGCGCACGGCGCGCCGCTCGACACCACGAAAGACCTGTACACACATGCATTCGTCGTTTTCGCGTGTGCGGAATACGGGCGGCGTTCGGGCAATCGCGACGCACTGGCGCTCGTGCACAACACCTCGGCGCTGATTCAGTCGCAATTCGCCGCCGACGGTGATCTGTTCAACGCCGCGCTGAGCGCGGATTTCGACAGCGTCACCGGCACGCCGATCCAGAATCCGCTGATGCACCTGACCGAAGCCTGGCTGGCCGCCTGCGAAGCCACGCGCGACAACGTCTTCGGCGCCGCCTTGCGCCGTCTGGCCGGCGCGGTGGCGCATCACTTCGTGCATAAGCCGACTGGCTGCATCGCCGAATTACCGATCGGCGCGAGCGTCAACCGTCTCGAGCCGGGCCATCAGTTCGAGTGGTTCTGGCTGGTTCGGCAGGCGGGCGCGCAGTTCGCAGGAACCGGCCTCGACGAAGCGCTTACGCGCGCGTTTGCCTTCGCGCACCAGCACGGCGTGGACCCGGCCACGGGCGGCGTGTGCGCCTCGCTCGACGAAACCGGCGCGATCAACGACGCCACCCAGCGAATCTGGGCGCAAACGGAATATCTGCGCGCGCTGGCGTGCCACGACGATCCGGCTGCGCTCGCCGCGCTGCCACGGCAAATCGAACTGTTCGAGCAACGCTTTCTGCATCCGCGGGGCTGGTTCGAGTGCAAGACGCCGGCAGGCGACGTGGCGCGCGCCGACATGCCGTCCACCACGCCCTATCACCTCGCCACTGCGTACGCCGGGTTGCCGGCCTGAGCGACGGCTAACTGCCTCGCTGCGCACAGCCGTCCACTACCGGTCTCGCGGCCATGGCCAGGAAACTCGCCGAACCTTGGTATCACGCGCCGCCGGCGGAGGAAATCTGCCCGCTCTGTGGCCGGCCGATCCCGCCGAGCCAGCGCGACCTGCATCATTGGGTACCCAAAACGAAGGGCGGCAAGGAGGTGGCCGCGTTGCACCGCATCTGCCACCGACAGCTTCACGCGCTGTTTTCGGAGACCGACCTGGCACAGCGCTACTCGACGGTCGACGCACTGCTCACCGACGAGGCGGTGCGCACCTTCGTCCGCTGGGTTCGTACCAAGCCGAATGATTTTTGCGAGCGAAGCCGCCGCAGCAGGAGGAAAGGCTGAGGGTCGAGCGGCAGAGAGCTGGTGAAACACGGGTGAAACGCGGCTGAAGCGCCGCCCATCGCGAAGCCGGCTGAGCGCCGGCGGCGAGCTCGCAAACGGGGGCCGACGCCAAGGCCGACCACCCGGTCGATCAATACTCTTCGCGTTGCCAAGGTCCCCAATCGGCGCCGGAAGATTTAAAACGCATATAAGTTGCGCTGTGGCCGGTGGGAATATCCGACGTGTCGCCGTGCGGCTTCTGATCGGTGATATGAAGGGCAAAAGCCTGCCGGTCTTCGGTATCGACGGTGATTCGGCCGACCGGGTCCAGGGCGCCCTCTTGAGGGGATTTAGACTCCAATATCGCGAGATAAGGGGTCAAACGACTCCAGAACGACGTAAGTTCTTCCTGCAAATAATGTGTCAATGTTTTTCCTGGAAGAGTAATACACGCAGTTTACCCTACCGGGCGGAACACCCTTCCAAATGCGTCCCAGAGCCTCAAAAAGGCCGATGCGGGGGAATACCCGAATACGGGTTGGTTGGCGTCCGTCATAAAGACGTGATACAACTCTCACTTCGCGCTCGGTCTCGTGTTGAGAAAAAGCGGGTCGCGAATGCAACACACAACATTTACTGGATCAAAAATGGCAACAGGTACTGTGAAGTGGTTTAACGATGCAAAGGGCTTTGGCTTCATCACGCCGGACGACGGCGGCGAAGACCTGTTCGCACACTTTTCGGAAGTTCAAGGCAGCGGCTTCAAGTCCCTGCAGGAAAACCAGAAGGTGTCGTTCGAAGTTAAGCAAGGCCCGAAGGGCAAGCAGGCTGCAAACATCCAGCCGGCCTAAGTACCTTCAGGTACTTGAGGCACCCTTAGGCGCTTGCGTCTGATGCAAAATGGCCCGCATTCGCGGGCCATTTTCTTTGCTGCCATGCCTTATTTTTAAGCGCCTGCGCGGTTAGATCGCGCGCATTCCGGACACCCCGAATTCCGGAACCCGAGCGCACATGTCATCGAGCTGTTGCGTGCGCAACACAGTTTCAGAAATTTCGAACACGGATACAGCCTGTTTCAATTGCTGAGTCTGTTGATGCAAGGAAGCCGCCGCCGCCGCGGCCTGTTCGACGAGCGCCGCGTTCTGCTGCGTCATCTCGTCCATCTGCACCACCGCCTGGTTCACCTGCTCGATGCCCGTGCTCTGTTCGAGCGACGACGCGCTGATTTCCGCCATCATCTGCGTGACGCGCGAAATCGACGCCGACACGTTGCTCATCGCCTCGCCGGCATGCTCGACCAGCGCCGAACCGCCCTGAATCTCCGCGACCGATTCGCTGATCAAGGTTTTGATCTCTTTCGCCGACTGCGCGCTGCGCTGTGCGAGACCGCGCACCTCGCCCGCCACCACCGCGAAGCCGCGGCCCTGCTCGCCCGCGCGCGCGGCCTCGACGGCCGCGTTCAGCGCGAGGATGTTGGTCTGGAACGCGATGCCGTCGATCACCGAAATGATCTCGGCGATCTTGTCCGAGCTTTGCGCGATGCCGCGCATCTTGTCGACCACCTCGTTGACCACTTCGCTGCCGCGCGACGTCGCTTCGAGCGCGGTTTCGGCAAGCGCATTGGCCTCACGCGCGTGATCCGCGTTCTGGCGCACCGTGGCCGTCAGTTCCTCCATGCTCGACGCGGTTTCTTCGAGCGATGCCGCCTGGTTTTCGGTACGTGCCGACAGATCGGCGTTGCCGGTGGCGATTTCATCGGCGCCGAGGTGGATCGAGTCGGCGGATTCGCGCACGGTCTGCACCGTGCGCGCCACGCTCGCCTGCATTCGTGCGAGACCGGAGAACAGCCGGCCAATCTCGTTGGTGCCACGCGCGGCGATCGGCTGGTCGAGGCGCCCCTGCGCGATGCGCTCGAAGTGCTGTCCCGCTTCCTCCAGCGGCGCCACCACGCCCCGGCGCAGCCCCGCATAGACCGCGCCGGTGCCGGCCACCAGCAACAGCAGGATCACGATGCTGACGACGCGAAATGCCGCCATGCGGTCGTCGATCGAATCGAGCGATGCGCGGCTCGCCGCCTCGCCGAATTGCACGAAGTTGTGCGACTCCGCGAGATAGGCGTCCTGGAACGACTGGGTCGGCTGATCGAGGAAAGCCTGGATGTTGTTCGAATCGAGAAACTGCACGAGTTCGGCGAGCGCGTCATGCAGCTTCTTGTAGCGATCGGCGAGCGCCGTGGCGCGCGCGCCGTTTTCGTCGCTGGTCTTCTGCGCACTCATGAACGCGCCGAAGGACTGATCGGCTGCCGTGAGCTGCTCGCGCGCATGCTGCACGATGTCGGTCGGCTCCGCGCCGCCGCGCACCATGCGCGTGCCGGCGCGCGACAGGTTGATGCGGGCGTCCATCAGGCGCTGGGTCGTCTCATTGACCGCGTCCACCTGTTTCAACGCGATGTTCGACAGATCGCCGACGTCGTCATGAGTACGGGTGAGCGACCAGAAGCCCAGCCCCACCGTGACGAGCTGGAATACGCAGAACGCGGCCAGAACACATAACAGGCCGGAGGCGACCTTGATCTTGCTGAACATCGTGAATCCTGAGGGCAAAGAATAACGGAACCTACGTCAGGGTTAACGGCAGGGCCGCCGTCGGCTTGAGGCCAATTTCATTAAAAATCGGCTTACAACCCCTTTTCATCGGCCAACGTCATGATTGCGGCTGTTTCGCACAACAATACGCCGCACATTTTTCCGAATCACCTTGACGCGCTGCATTAACCCTTCCTAGAGTGAGTGGGACTGCACGACGCAGGCCAGTGCAGATGCCACCGCGGGCCTCGCCCGAAGGAATCACGATGACCGACCTCCTCGACCGGGCGCGCGGCGCACTGCATGCCCAGCCGTTCAGCATGTTGCTAGGCGCCGAGCTGATGCATACCGGCACCAGCGAACTCACCCTGAGTTTGCCGATCCGCGACGAGTTGCGGCAGCAGCATGGCTTCGTGCACGGCGGCGTCATCAGCTATCTCGCCGACAATGCGCTCACGTTCGCCGGCGCGCTGTCGCTCGGGCCGAAAGTCGTGACCGGCGAATACAAGATCAACTATCTGCGCCCGGTAGTGAACGGCACGTTGGTCGCGCGCGCGAAGGTCGTCTATGCGGGCCGGCATCAGGCCACCTGCCAATGCAACGTGTACGTGATGGACGGCAACCGCGAGAAACTCGTCGCCGTCGCGCAAGGCACGGTCAACCGGATCGGTGAAAACGGCGAACACGAACCGGCGGGATAATCTGACGGCAATGCTTCGGCGCGGCACGGGTCTCGCGTGATCGCGCATCCTCGCTGATGCGGGACTCGTGCGCCCGCAGCGAACCGGCTAATTCACCTATTACGAGCGCAATGACGCCGAGTTGCGAAAGTCCCGGCCGCGCCCTCGATCCATCTCCGAACGAACTCGTGATCCGCAGACCCGCGCGACACCATCTCTCACCCATTTGAGGAACCCTATGGACGAATTCGCTCTCGCCGCCGACGCGGACCGGCGCGCACACGCTTATCTCGCGGGCATCGGCAAGCGCCGCGTGTTTCCGGACGCGGCCGCGCTCGCGCAGCTCGCCGCCTTCGACGAAGCCTTGCCCCTGCACGGCCACGCGTCCGCCGACGTGCTGCGCCTGCTCGACGAAAGCGGTTCGCCGGCCACGGTGGCGTCGAACGATCCGCGCTATTACGGTTTCGTGATCGGCGCGGTGCTGCCGGCGGCCGCTGCGGCCGAGCGCCTGATGGGTGCGTGGGACCAATGCGCCTCGACCTTCGACAACTCGCCGGCCGCCGCCACGATTGAGAAGATCGCGGCGCGCTGGGTGCTCGACGCGCTCGATCTGCCGCGCGAAGCGGCGATCGGTTTCGGCACCAGTGCGACCGCATGCACGCTCGTTTGCATTGCCGCCGCGCGTCGTGCGCTGCTCGCGCGCAAGGGCTGGGATTTCGATAACGACGGGCTCGACGGCGCGCCGCCGGTGCGCGTCGTCATCTCCGAGATGGCGCATATCACGGTGAAGAAGGCGTTGCGCGTGCTCGGCTTCGGCATGAAGCGCGTGATCGCCGCGCCGGTCGACGAACATGGCCGCATCGATCCGGCCCGTCTGCCGTCCCTCGACGATATGACGATCTTCTGCGTGCAGGCGGGCGAAGTGAACACCGGCGAATTCGACCCGTTCGCCGACCTGATACCGCGCGCCAAGGCGACAGGCGCATGGGTCCACGTGGATGGCGCGTTCGGCTTGTGGGCGCGCGCGTCGTCGCAGCGGGCGCTGACCGAAGGCATCGACGGCGCCGATAGCTGGACCACCGACGGCCACAAATGGCTCAACACGCCTTATGACGGCGCGATGGCAATCTGCCGCGATGCGCAGGCGATGTCCTCGGCGATGAACAGCGACGCGGTCTACCTGAGCGGCGCGCACGACGCGCAGAAGAACTTGACGCTGGAATTCTCGCGCCGTCCGCGTGGCATTCCGATCTGGGCGGCGCTGCGTTCGCTCGGGCGCAGCGGCGTGCAGCAAATGGTCGATCGCCATTGCGCGCAGGCGTCGCGCATCGCCGACGGCCTGCGTGCCGCCGGTTTCGACGTGCTGAATCGCGTCGTGCTGAATCAGGTGCTGGTACGGGCGAAGACCGACGCGCAGACGGTCGCGATTCGTGAAGCGGCCCAGGCATCCGGCGAAACGTGGTTCGGCGGCACGGTCTGGCAAGGGCGGCCCGCATTTCGCATCAGCGTGTCGTCGTGGCGCACGCAAGACGAGCACATCGACCGATTGGTCGAGCTGCTGGCACGGCTGCTTGCTGAGCAACGCGCCTGATCGCGGCTGCACGAACGACGCATGCAAAAAGGCCGTTCCCGCATCACGCGGGAACGGCCCTTTACATCGGCAACGCAATTAAACGAAGCGCGCGAATCAATCCGCCGCGTAAGTCTTCTGCGTCTGCTCGCCGAGACCCTCGATACCCAGGCGGATCGTCTGACCCGGCTTCAGGAACACCGGATTCGGCTTCACGCCCATGCCGACGCCCGGGGGCGTGCCGGTCGAGATCACGTCGCCCGGTTGCAGGCTCATGCACTGCGACACATAGGACACCAGTTTCGCGACGCCGAACACCATCGTCTTGGTGCTGCCGTTCTGGTAACGGTGGCCGTCCACTTCGAGCCACAGGTTCAGGTTTTGCGGATCGGCGACTTCATCGCGCGTGACGACCCACGGGCCGATCGGGCCGAACGTGTCGAAGCCCTTGCCCTTGTCCCACGTGCCGCCGCGTTCGATCTGCCATTCGCGTTCCGACACGTCGTTGATCACGCAATAGCCCGCGACGTAGTCGAGCGCGTTGGCTTCATCGACATATTTCGCCGGCTTGCCGATCACGACGCCCAGTTCGACTTCCCAGTCGGTCTTCTTCGAGCCGCGCGGAATTTCGACGTCGTCGTTCGGGCCGCAAATCGCGCTCGTCCACTTGTTGAAGATGACCGGTTCGGCCGGCACCGGCAGATTCGATTCGGCGGCGTGGTCCGCGTAATTCAGCCCGATGCAGATGAACTTGCCGATTCGCGCGACGCACGGCCCGAGGCGCGGATTGCCTTCGACCACCGGCAGCGAAGCCGGGTCGAGCGCGCGCAGTTTGGCGAGACCTTCATCGGTCAACGCGGCGCCGTCGAGATCGCCGATCACCTTGGACAGATCGCGAATCTTACCTTGCGCATCGAGCAGGCCCGGCTTTTCCTGGCCTTTCGGCCCATAACGAAGCAGTTTCATCGTGGTACTTCCCTTTTACGTTCAGTGATATTCGGTTCGTCAATCAGCGCGCGTCAGTTCGACCAGCCGCCGTCGATCACATGCGCCTGGCCCGTCGTGAACGACGACTCGTCGGACGCGAGATACAGCGCCAACGCCGCGATCTCGTCGGGCTTGCCGACGCGGCCCATCGGCTGACGCGCGACGAACGCCGCGTGCACGGCGTCCACCGTCGTACCTTGCGCCTGAGCCTGCGCCGCGATCCGCTGTTCGAGCGACGGCGAAGACACCGTGCCCGGGCAGATCGCGTTACAGCGTACACCACGCGTCACGAAATCGGCGGCAACGGCCTTGGTCAGTCCGATCACCGCGGCCTTCGACGCGCCATAGGCAAAGCGGTTCGGCACGCCCTTCACGCTCGACGCCGCCGACGACATGTTGATGATCGAGCCGCCGCCTTTCTCGAGCATGCCCGGCAAAAACGCGCGGATCATGCGGTACATCGCCTTCGCGTTCAGGTCGAACGCGAAATCCCAATCCTCTTCGCTGCATTCGAGAATCGAGCCGGCGTGCACGAAGCCTGCGCAGTTGAACAGCACGTCGACCGTGCCGACCTCGGCGGCCAGCGCCTTGATCGCCGCGCCGTCGAGCACGTCGAGCTGACGCGCCTCGACCGGCTTGCCCGCCAATCCGTCGATGCGGATGTCCGTGGCGATCACGCGCGCGCCTTCGCGTGCGAAGAGTTCCGCAGTGGCGAGACCGATGCCTTGTCCTGCCGCGGTGATCAGGGCCGTTTTGCCGGCCAGTCTTTGTGTCATCTACGACTCCATGTGTATGGGCTGCTTGTGTCCTGCTGACTCTTTCAGAAATCAAAGCCGGTAAAACGCGGCGGCGTTCTCGCCGAACACCGCTGCGCGCTCTGCGTCGCTCAACGATGCGAGCAAGGTGGTCGCCACCGAATGCCAGAGCAGATAGTCGCCGTTCAGATCGAGCACCGGCCAGTCGCTGCCCCACATCACCCGCGCCGGGCCGAACGACGCGAGCAGATGTTCGACGTAAGGCCGCAGCGTGTCCTCGGTCCAGCCGGGCGACGCTTCGGTCGCGAGACCCGAGAGTTTGCAGTGAACTTGCGGCAGGCTTGCAAGCCGCGTGATCGCGTCCTTCCACGCCTGGAAGCCCGCCTGGCGATACCGGATCGGCGGCTTCGCGCCGTGATCGACGACGATGCGCAGCGTCGGAAAACGCTTCGCGAAAATTTCGACGTATTCGACGTGACGCGCGTAGATCAGCGCGTCGAACGCGAGGTCGTGCGCGATCAGTGCTTCGATCGCCGGCGCGAGATCGGGGTTCGCGATCCAGCCGTGGTCGGGCAGATCCTGCAGCATCGGCCGCACACCCTTGAACTTGGGCTCGCGCGCAAGCGCTTCGATCAACGCAGGCGCATTCGGCAGCAGCAGCGGCACCCAACCGACCACGCCCGCGATCGACGGCTCGTTGCGCGCGAGGTCCAGCAGGTAGCGCGTTTCGTCGATGGTCGGCGCGGCCTGCACCACCACTGTCCGCTCGATGCCCGCCCGCTCGCGCAAGGGCATGAGATCCGCCGGGCCGAACGGCCGGTATAGAATCTTCAGCTCCGGCGTGAGCCACTCGTAGTCGCCCCGCGCGGGGTCCCAGTAGTGCTGGTGGGCGTCGATCAACATCGTCGAATCAATCCTCTGGCGCGGGTGCGCGCGCGTCGAGCAAGCCTTCGTCGCGCAGCGCGGACCACAGGCCCGCGGGGATCGGCTGCCCGAACGACGCGACGTTCTCACGCAATTCGTCGGCACTGCGCGCGCCGGTCAGCACGGTGGCGACCGCCGGATGCGCATATGGAAACTGCAACGCGGCAGCGGCGAGCGGCACGCCGTGCGCGCGGCACACCGCCTCCAGCCGCGCGACGCGCTCGATCACGTCGGGCGGCGCGTCGCCGTAGTTGAATTTCAGATCGCCCTCGACACCGCGCGCCAGAATGCCCGAGTTGAACGCGCCGCCTAACAGGATACTGACGCCACGTGCTTCGCAGGCGGGCAGCAGGTCGTCGAGCGTGGTCTGTTCGAGGAGCGTATAACGACCCGCGAGCAACGCGCAATCGATATCGAACTCGGCCATCGCGTCGAGGATAACCGCGCCTTCGTTGACGCCGAGCCCGACCGCTTTGATCGCGCCTGTCGAGCGCAACCGGTCCAGCGCGCGGAAGCCGCCGCCTTCGGTCAGTTGCCGCCAGTAACGGGGATGCTGGTCGCCGTGGGTGATGCGGCCAATGTCATGCACCAGCAGAATGTCGATCTCGACGATGCCCATGCGCTGCTGGCTGTCTTCGAACGAACGCATGACGCCGTCGTGCGTGTAGTCGTAGATCGCTTCGAAGGGCAGCGGGTTTTGCCAGCCCTCGCGGTCGTCGAAGGGCGAGGTGCGCGGCACGAAGCGGCGGCCCACTTTGGTCGACAGCACGTAGTCGCTGCGCGGATAACGGCGCAACGCGTCGCCCAGGCGATGCTCGGCCTTGGTGTTGCCGTAATGCGGCGCAGTGTCGAAGTAGCGCACGCCCACCTCCCATGCGGCGGTGATGGTCGCGTGGGCCTCCTCATCGGACAGATCGCGGTACAAGCCGCCGAGCGGCGCCGTGCCGAGACCCAATCCACTCACCTGCAATGTGCCGCGGCCAATGCGGCGCCGCTGGCCGATCTTCGATGCGATCGTTGCCGTCATTGAGCGCGTCTCCTTGTGTCGAGCGGAGTGAGTGCTTCAGCACTCACTCCGGTCTCGTTTCTATTTTTACCATGCGCGGACAGGGTTTGCCCACTGCGTGTCAATGCGGCTCGATCGCGACCACCCGTTGCACGGGCGCCCCACTCGACGGCAAGCAGGCAGGCCCAACCGGATCGAACGTCTTGTAGACCAGAATGAATTCCTGATGCCCGAGCATTTCCGATTTCGACGCCGCACCACGCGCCACCGCGACCGTTTGCTCGAACACTTCGCGGCCGACTTCATCGAGCGTGCCACGGCCTTCGAGAATGCGGCCCGCATCCACATCCATATCGCCGGAAAGATTGCGATAGGTCGCCGGATTCGCGCACACCTTGATGACCGGCGAGATCGCCGAGCCAACCACCGAGCCGCGCCCGGTCGTGAACAGAATCACATGCGCGCCGCACGCGATCAGCTCGCCGATCTCCGCATTGTCGCTGATGTTCGGAAAGCCGAAACGCGGCTCGCCGTCCGGCACGACGTCGAGCAGATAGAGGCCGCCGGTCGGCGGAATGTCGCCGGGTTTGATGATGCCGACTATCGGCGACGCGCCGCTCTTCGCATACGCGCCAAGCGATTTCTCTTCCTGCGTGGTGAGGCCGCCGTCCGCGTTGCCGACCGCAAAGCTGCCGTGTCCGAGAATCGAGTAGTAGCGCGCCGCCTTCGCGACGCACTCGACGATTTCATCACCGAGTTCCGGCCGCGCCGCGCGCGTCTTCATGTGGAACTCGCAGCCCACCAGTTCGCCAGTCTCCTCGAAGATGCAAGCCGCGCCCGCGTCGATCAGATGATCGAACGCGCGGCCCACCGCCGGATTCGCGGTGATGCCGCTCGTGCCATCCGAGCCGCCGCAAATCGTGCCGATTACCAGTTCGCTCGGCGCCATCGGCACTTTGCGTTGCGCGGCGAGTTGCGCGCGCGCACCGCGAATCCAGTCGACGCCGTATTGAATCGTGCTGCGCGTGCCGCCCTTTTCCTGGATCGTCAGGACTTCGACGGGACGGCCGCTCGCGCGCACTACGTCCACGAGATAATGCTTGTTCATGCTCTCGCAACCGAGCGACACGAACAGCACCGCGCCCACGTTC
The DNA here is from genome assembly GCF_003634845.1 of Paraburkholderia sp. RAU2J. Lineage (NCBI taxonomy): Bacteria > Pseudomonadati > Pseudomonadota > Betaproteobacteria > Burkholderiales > Burkholderiaceae > Paraburkholderia > Paraburkholderia sp. RAU2J. The sequence continues at coordinate 371,002 of NZ_RBXG01000002.1, read as the reverse complement.
GGATGCGTAGTGAGGCGCTCGAGCATCTTTTCCGCGTACCCGTTCGGATAGCAGCCGGGAAAGCCGATCAGATGCACGGGCGGCTCACGTTCGGCGGACGGGTCGTCGAACGCGTCGAGCGGCTCGCGAAACTGCGCGACGATCTCGCGCGCCACGTGATGCGCGCATTCGACCAGATACGCCACCGCGACCACATTGCGGATGCCCTTGCGGCCGTCACTGCGCAGATAGCCTTGCAGCATCGGTTGCTGCGCGGCGCTTGCCAAGGAAATGTCAGTCATGATGGTTCCAGCGGCGCAACAGGCCGCGTGATGGTGCGCGTGTCAGTGATGGACGAACTCGTGACCCGCGTCGTGCGTATAGGTCGGCAAGTAGTCGCTTTCGAGGTTGTGCGTATGCAGATGCGCGCCGCGCGCCACCGTTTCGGTCACGTGACCGATCACGGCGCCGTAGCGCAGCACCTTGTCGTCTTTCGCGAGCTTATGGCGAGCGACCTTGTGGCCCAGATCGATGGTGCGGGTCAGCGTGACGCGCTCCCCTTCGATGTCCACCTGCGTGCCCGCGTCGAGCCGCGCCGCCGCGATCAGGCAGTTGTCGGCGGGGCTGAGCAAAATCAGGCGCGGATCGGTTGGCAATGGACGGCTGGTCAAGTGAGGTCTCCCGGTGCGGGCGTACAAAGCGTGCGCATTAGTTCTGGCCTTCGCCGCTGGCAAGGCGCGCCACCATCAGCGAGCCGAGAATGATCGCGCCGTAGATCGCCTGAATCCAGAACGACGGCACCTGGGCGAGCGTCAACAGGTTCTGCACGACGCCGAGCAGCAGCACGCCGGAGAGCGCACCGAGCATCGTGCCCTTGCCGCCGTCGAGCGAAATGCCGCCGATCACGGCCGCCGCGAACACCGTGAAGATCATGCCGTTGCCCTGGTTCGCGTTGATCGCGCCGACATAGCCGGTGACGATCAGACCACCAAGCGAGGCCAGAATGCTGCCCAGCACGAACACGCCCCACGTGATGCGCTCGACGCGAATCCCCGCCGCGCGCGCCGCTTCCGGATTACCGCCGATCGCGTACAACGCGCGGCCGAGGCGGTGATAGCGCAACACGAATGCGGCGATCGCGAACGCCGCCGCCGCGAGCCATACCGACAACGGCAAGCCGAACACGATGGTGGTGGCGAGCGTGAAGAACGACGGCGGCATATCGAACAGCGTGCCGCCCTTGGTCGCGCCGACCAGCATGCCGCGCAATACGATCAGCATGGCCAGCGTGACGATGAACGCGTTCAGCCGCAAGCGCACCACGAGAAAGCCGTTGATCAATCCGATCACCGCGCCCACCGCGACGATCGCGACCAAGCCGACCGCCGTCGGCCATTGCGTACCGAAGCCTGCGGACGCCGCCGGCATCACCAGCATCGCCCCCACGGCGGGGGCGATGCCCACGGTCGATTCGAGCGACAAATCGAACTTGCCGGTCAGCACGATCAGCGATTCCGCGAGCACGACGAGCGCGAGTGCCGCCGACGCGCCTAGCACGCTGATCAGATTCGCTTTCGTGAGAAAGCTCGGGCTGACGAACGCGCCGATCACGATCAGCAACGCGAGCGCGGGCAGCAACGCCAGTTCGCGCAGGCGCGCGAGTTCGGAGCGCGCGCGTTTGCCGCGCGAGCCCGCCGCGGCGGATTGCGCCGGCGCTTGCGCCGAAGCGAAGGCGGGGCTGGGCACACTATTCTTCATGGAGACTGACTCCTTCAACAGATGCGATCAGGTCGTGGTCCTGCCAACCCGCGGGAAATTCGGCCGCGACACGGCCACGGAACATGACCAGCACACGGTCACAGGTACGCAGATCGTCGAGCTCGCCGGACACGACCAGCACGGCCTTGCCCTCTTCGCGCACGCGATCCACGACGGAGAGCAACGCCTCTTTCGATTTCACGTCGACGCCCGCAGTGGGGTCGATCAATACGAGCACGTTGGGGTTGGTGGCGAGTGCGCGCGCCATCACCACCTTCTGCTGGTTGCCGCCCGACAGTCCGGACACGACATGGTCCGGACCTTGCGCGACGATGCCGAGCGCGTCGATCATCTTCTGGCCGAACGCGTGCTTCTTCGCGGGCGGCGCGATGCCGAACTTGCCGAGCACGCGCGCGATCGTCATCGATGCGTTTTCCGCGATCGATTGCGTGAGCACGAGGCCTTCGTGATGCCGGTCCTTCGGCACGCAGCCAATGCCGTGCGCCAACGCGGCAGGCACGTCGCCGGGCGGCAATACCTTGCCGTCCACGCTGACCGTGCCGCCTTTGAGCGTGCGCAAGCCGGCGATCGCTTCGGCGACGCTCGTGCGGCCGCTGCTCGTCGCGCCGGTCAGGCCGACCACTTCGCCGCGCTTCACAGTAAACGACACGCCTTCGTAATCGGAGCCGGCCAGTTCGTCGACGCGCAGCGCGATCGCCGTATCGGCGGGCAAGGCGGCACGCGCGGCCGCGTCGGCGACGTTCAGGCCGCCGCGTTCGCCGGTCATCGCTTCGATCAGCTGCTCGCGCGGCAACGCGGACACCGGCGCACTGACGATATGCCGCGCGTCGCGCAGCACCGTCACCGCCTGGCAAATCTCGTAGACCTCCTGAAGATGGTGCGAGATGAAGAGAAAGGTCACGCCTTCACGCTGCAACTCGCTGATGCGCTTGAACAGACGCTTGATCTCGTCGCCGTCGAGCTGCGCGGTGGGCTCGTCGAGGATGATGAAGCGCGCCCCGTACGACAGCGCCCGCGCAATCTCCACCAGCTGCCGCGCTTCCACGCTCAGATCGCCGGCACGCGCGTCTTCGCGCACGTCGATCTTCCAGTGATCGAGCAGTTCGCGCGCGTCGCGGCGCATCGCCTGCCAATCGATCATGCCGCCGCGCACCGGCTGCCGGTTGATGAACAGATTCTCGGCGACGCTCAGGTCGCGAATGATCGTCGAATGCTGATAGACGCACGCGACGCGCTCGCGCCACGCGTCGCGATCCGCGATCGACGGCGCGCTCGCGCCGCCGAACCGCACCTCGCCGGTGTCGGGCTTGCGCAGGCCGGTGAGTATCGACACCAGCGTCGACTTGCCGGCCCCGTTGCGCCCGACGAGCGCATGCGACTCGCCGGCCATCACGCGGATGCTCACGTCTTTCAGCGCGGCCGTCGAGCCGAAGCGTTTGGTGACTTCAAACGCTTCGACGACCGGCACGGATGGCGTCGGTGCGCTCATTTGGCCGCTCATTTGACCGTATTGCCCCACAACGCCTTGTCGTCGACATTCGACTTCGTCACGAGTGGCGCGGGCAACTGGTCTTCGAGCACACCCGGCGCGAGCTGGATGATGTTGCTGCCGTGATCGGTCGGGCCCGGCTTGAAGGTTTGTCCCGCCAACGCGGCCTTGATGTAGAACAGGCCGTACTTCGCATAGGAATCGGCGGGCTGCGAGATGGTCGCGTCGATATCGCCACGACGAATCGCTTCGAATTCCTGCGGAATGCCGTCGTTACTCACGATCACGACGTGCTTCGCATCGCCTGCGGGAAACAGCATCTGCTTGCGCCGCAAGGTTTGCAGCGTCGGCGACAGATAAACGCCGCCCGCCTGCATGTAGATCGCCTTCACGTCCGGATTGGCGGTCAGCAGACTGTCGAGCGCGGTGGCCGCGACGTCGCCCTTCCAGGCCGCCGGAATTTCCAGCAGCGACAAAGCCGGATAACCCTTCAGACACGCGCGGAACGCTTCCGACCGGTCGCGCCCGTTGACCGACGCGAGGTCGCCCATGATCTGCACGACCTTGCCCGACTTCACGTGTTCGCCGATGTATTTGCACGCCTTCTCGCCGTACGCGTGATTGTCGGCTCGCACGACCATCGCGACCTTGCCTTGCGTCGGCGCGACGTCCACGGCGACTACCGGCACGTTCCGGGCCGCGGCGGCGTCGAGTGCGCGGCTGATCGCCGCCGAATCCAGCGGGCCGACCACGATGCCCTTCGAACCGAGGTTCAGCAGGTTGTTCATGTCGGTGATCTGCTGCGCGGGATCGCCGTTCGAATTCACCGGCGCGAGGATGTCGAGGCTCATCTCCTTCGCGTACTTGGGCAGGTAGTTGTTGTACGACTGCCAGAACGGCGACGTGAGCAGCGGCAGACCGAGGCCGATCTTGCCGGCGTCGGCGGCTTGCGCGGCGCCGCTCACGGCGACGCCGGCAGCGCATGCGGCCGCGGCGAGCGTGAAGAGTGAACGGCGAAACAGGCGATGGGCCGCGTGCGGCCTCTGAACGGACGTGGACATGGGGTTGTCTCCTACGATGCGTTTGTTGAACTGCGTGAACCAGTCATGGATGCCGGCACTTCGTCCTGCGCTTTCTTATCGGATGTCTCATCGGATATTGGCGTGCGTTCATTCACCAATGAACGTATTATTCATATACGGACTTTTTGAAGTCAAGGAATCTACGCCGGATCGCGCTCCGTACTTTCCCTGGACGCGCGCCGCCTTGCTCAAGATTCGCCCCGCGCTTACATTCATGCGCCAGATAATGAGAACTGCACACGGAACCTCGCCGACGATGGACGCAGAAGACAAAGACGACGCCGAGCGATACCGGGCCCCCGCGCTCGACAAAGGCCTCGACATCCTCGAACTGCTCGCGGAGCAGAAAGAGGGGCTCACGCGCGCCGAAATCACCAAGCTGCTGGGGCGCAACGCGAGCGAGATGTACCGCATGCTCGAACGCCTCGTCGCACGGCAGTACGTGGTGCGCTCGGCGGCGGGCGACCGCTATTCGCTGAGCCTGAAGCTGTATGCGCTCGCCCACCGTCATCCGCCGATGAACCGGCTGATCTCCGAAGCGCTGCCGTTGATGCAGCGCTTTGCCGACGCTGCCGAACAATCGTGTCACCTCGTGGTGTACGACCGCGGCAATCTGCTGGTGATCGCCCAGGTGGATGGGCCGGGCACGTGGGGCATGTCGGTGCGGCTCGGTTCGCGAGTCGGCTTGATCGATACCGGCTCGGGCCGTGTGATGCTCGCGTTTCAAAGCATCGAGCAGCGTCAGCAGATGCTGGCCGAGCACACCAAGGTGAAGGGCGAGGTGACGATCGACCGCGACGCGCTGGAGCTCGCGTGCGAGCGGATTCGCACGGCGGGTTTTTCGCAGAAGGACAGCCAGCAGACATTCGGCGTCACCGACGTGACGTTTCCGATTCAGGGACCGTCCGGCCAGGCGATCGCCGTGCTGACCTGTCCGTACCTGCGGCGTATCGACGAATACGTGGCGCCGACGCTCGAAGCCGCGACCGTATTGCTGCGCGAGACGGTGCAGGCGCTGTCGATGTTCCGCGAGCACGACGTGTGAGTTGCGTTGAGTTGCTTCGGACCATGCCGGCTTGCGTTGCCGACTCGCGCAATCGTGCCTTGGTCCGTTGAAAATAGACCGCTCGCGCACATGGTTTAGAATGGCGACCCTCTCAAATTACGCCGCATGGGTTCGCCCATGCGCGCTCATCGATAAGCAATGGCGAAACTTCTGACCGATTCCGAATTCCAGCGTTTTTCCGAACTCCAGCAGAAGCAGTCGAGCTTCACGATCACGCCCGAGGAAGCCGACGAACTGCGCGACATCGTCGCTCATGCGCAAAAGCGCCGCGACGACCGCGCCGCGGCGATGCAAAGCATCGAGACGTTCATCCAGCAATTCGACATCAGCCCGGACGAGCTGTTTTCGCCGGAACAGATCGGCGAAGCCGCCCGCACTTACGGCCTGATTCCGGCCGCAAAGAAAGAGCGCGTGCTGCCGCCGTCGTTCACGTTCAACGGCAAGCCGTACCAGTGGACCACGCGCGCGCTGCCGGACGATATTCGTGTGCCGTTGTTCGATGCGTTCAAGGCGGGCCAATCGGTGAAATCGTTCATCGCAACCCTGAAGGATGCGAACCGTTGCGCGGCGACGATCGCGCGTCTCGAGCGTGAAACCGGCGCGGTGTATGCGGATGCGTGGCTGGAAGAGTTGTCGGTGACGCGCACGCAAGTCGACGAAGCCGCGGCGAAGCTGCCGGCTTGAGCTTGCGGTCTGGTTTCATTGCAGTGTGAGAGGCCGTTCGGGCTTCTCGCGGTGTGAGAGCGGTTTGGGTCTTCGAACACGGCCGCTTGTCATTCGTCGTCGTTCGGCCAGCGTCGGAGGTTCGATAGCCTCCGAAGACTGGAAGCATGAGTTCGGGTAAAAACAGTCGTCTGTGCTGCCAGGAATGCGGTCGGTCGAACGTCGGCATTACCGCGAATCGACACAGCTTCGCGTCCCCTCCATCCTCCGAACGCCCGCTACCCCGCCGTCTCCTCCAACGCCATCCGAAACCCCACCACCCCCGGGTCTTCGGTCCGCGTAATCGTGAACCCGCAGCGTTTGGCAAGCGCGATCATCGCGCCGTTTTCGCGCAGCGCCTCGCCGACCAGCCAATGGACGCCGCGCACGCGCGCATAGCGGATGATCCGCTCCATCAGCAATTGACCGAGGCGCCGGCCTTTCTGATCCGAGCGCACGGCGACCGCGAATTCGGCGGTCTCGTTATCGGGGTCGGAGACGGCGCGCACCACCCCTAAGGTCCGCACGAAACCCTCGTCGGACGTCACCGTCGCGATCAGCGCCATTTCGCGGTCGTAGTCGATCTGCGTCATCCGCGCGAGCTGCGAGTGGTCGAAGCTGCCCACTGCGCCGAAAAAGCGCAAACGCAAATCCTCGGGTGTCATCGCTTCGACGAAGTCATGATGCGCGGCCTCGTCTTCCGGACGGATCGGCCGCACCGTCACTCGCAAGCCTTGCCAGTCGAGCGTCTCTTCGAAGCGGCGCGGGTAAGGCACGATCGCGAGGCGGCTTCGTTTGGCGGCGAGGCTCAGCACGGGATCGACCACCGTCACATGGTCGTGATAGACCCTCAACGTCAGCGCCAATGCGACGATCTCCCTGACGTCGCAAACCGCCTGCGAGAGCGCCGTCAGCGCGGTAAGCGCCGGCTCCGGTGCGGCCAGCCGTGCGTAGTGCGAACGCCTGACGATGTCACGCGCAAGCACGGGATTCAGCGGCGGCAGGCCGTAGACGCGTAGCGCCTCGGACACGCCGTCGGCCGAGGGCGCGGTGAAGCGGAACACCGGGCCGAAGTTGTCGTCGTCGTGAAGCTCGATAGCGATGTCGACCACCGGCTTTGCGGACGACCCGGCGCTGTCTTCAGCGCAGTCCGCCGTGGATGTTGTGGCAGATGCTTTGAGCGCTCGTTGCGCGGGCGTCTGCGCAGCGGCGGCATGACCCGCGCTTTCCACCCCGCTCTCCGCCTGCGCTTCGACCTCCAACCCGAAACGCCCGAGAAACCGCGCCGCCGCTTCGCCCTTCCACTCATGCTCGCCCGCGGCCAGCGCGGCGCAAGCCTGCGCCTGAGCCGCGTCGATCGCATCGGGAATCCGCGCGGGCAATCCTTCCGGCGTTTGCATCAGGAGTTCGCGCCCGAGCCGGTAATCGACCAGCCGGGCGAACGCGCGCGCGAGCCGCTGCGGCGTCGTGTGAACCGGAATGCCCTGCGCGTGCAGCGCGTCGCGCGTGGCGGTGTCCAGGCCGCCGAAGAAGCACGCAAGCAAGCCGCGATAGGCGAAGCGCTGATTTTCGATCAGCGCGTGCGCGACTTCACCGACCGGCGCACCGTGCGTCGAGGCATGGACCACGAACGCGGTGCCGGTGCTGCGATGCTCCGCCAGCAGTTTGAGCGCGGCGCCGAAGTGCTCGGGACGCGCGTCGTCGCCGAGTTGCAGCGGATTGCCGCCGACCGCATGCGGGAGCACCTGCTGCAACGCGTCGGAGGCTTCGTCTGGCCACGGCGCGAGCATGCCGCCAGCGGCAGCGAAGGCGTCGCAGGCAAGCGTCGCGAGACCGCGGTCGCTGGTGATCAGCGTCGCCGCGCCACCGGCGGCCACACGGCCGACGCCGAGCGTCTCCACCTCGTCGAGCAGATCGTCGAGCGCATCGACACGCACCATGCCCGCGCGCCGGAACGCGGCGGTGTAGAGCGCGTCGATGGGATCGGCGCGGCCCGAGCGCAGTGCGAGCACCGGCTTGTTGCGCGCCGCCGCCCGCGCCGCCGACATGAACTTGCGCGCCGCGTGCACCGAATCGAGTTCGAGCAGGATGGCGCGGGTGCCGGGGTCGCTGGCGAGATAGTCGAGCACGTCTCCGGCGTCCACATCGGCTTCATCGCCGAGCGCCACCGCGTGGGAAAAACCGAGCCCGCGCGCTTGCGCCCAGCCGAGCACCGCATTGGTCAGTGCATTCGATTGCGACACCCACGCGACGCCGCCCGCCTTGACCGTGCACGACGGCGCGCCGAGATGCGCGCGCAGCGCGGGCGACACCACCCCAAGACTGCCCGGCCCGACAATGCGCAGCAGATGCGGCCGCGCCGCCGACAACGCGTGCCGCAGCGCGAGCCGGTCGTCATCGCTGCGCGCTTCGCCGACGATGATCGCGGCCCGCGTACCGAGCCCGCCGAGCTTGTGGATGATTGCCGGCCACGTGGCGGGCGGCGTGCAGATCAGCGCGACGCTCGGCGCTTGCGGTAAATCGCCGGCGTCGCCGAACACGACATGTTCGCCAAGCGTTTCGTACTTCGGATTGACCGGCCACAGCGGGCCGCCGAAACCGCCTTCCAGCACACGCGCCCACACCATCGCGCCAGTGCTGCCGGGCCGCTCGGAGGCGCCGATCACTGCGACGGATTTCGGACGAAACAAGGCGTCGAGATTGCGTACGGTCACGGGCGCTCCGCGAAAGTGAGGAGGACGCGCCGGCCCGGCGGCTCGGCGCGTGTCTCAGTCAGCATAGGCGAAGTCGCGCGCTTGCGCGGATGTTGGCGTCAAGACCCTGGCATGCGCGTCGAAACAGACAGCAAAAACAAACCGCGTCGTCGACGCGGCTCCTTCATTCATACGCAGCTGGCAATCACATCGACTTCCTGAACGGCGCACCCGAATGCTCGCGCAGTTCGTTGAACACGATCTTCGGCCACGCCTTTTGCGCGACTTCGATTTCGGACACGTGCGAGGCCAGATACGTCGGCGCGTCCGACGCATCGAGCGCGATGCGCGCCGCGTACGAATCGGTGAAGCGGCGCAGTTCGGCGGCGTCGTCGCAGGTCACCCAGCGCGACAGGCGGTAACGCGCCGGCGCCATCCGCACGTCCACCTTGTACTCGGTCGACAGTCGATGCGACACCACCTCGAACTGCAGTTGCCCGACCGCGCCGAGAATCATCAGGCCGCCCACTTCCGGACGGAACACCTGAATCGCACCCTCTTCGCCGAGTTGCTTGAGCGCTTCGCCGAGCTGCTTCGCACGCATCGGATCAACCACTTCGACGGTCTGGAAAATTTCCGGCGCGAAGAACGGCAGGCCGACGAACTGCAACTGCTCGCCTTCGGTCAGCGTATCGCCGAGACTCAGCGTGCCGTGATTCGGAATACCGATGATGTCGCCCGGATACGCTTCGCTCACCGTCTCACGGCGCTGCGACAGGAACGTCACCACGTTATTGGCGCGGAACGTCTTGTTCGAACGCGTGACCTTCACGGCCATGCCACGCTCGAAACGCCCCGAGCACACACGGATGAACGCCACGCGGTCGCGGTGCGCGAGGTCCATGTTCGCCTGCACCTTGAAGACGACGCCGGTGAACTTCGGCTCGTCGGGCAGCACCGGACGCTGCACGGTCATGCGCATCGACGGCGGCGGCGCGAGATCGACCAGCGCGTCGAGAATTTCCTTCACGCCGAAGTTGTTGATCGCCGAGCCGAACAGCACCGGCGACTGCTGGCCGGCCAGGAACTGCTCGCGATCGAAGTCGGGCGTCGCGCCGGTGATCAGATCGATCTCTTCCTTGGCCTTCGTCCAGCTATGGCCGAAACGGCGCTCGCCTTCCTCGTCGCTCAAACCCTGCAGCGTTTCCACCGCGCCGCCCGCCGTATCCTGGCCGGCACGGAACACGCGCACCTGATCGCGCTGGATGTCGTAGACGCCCTGGAATTCCTTGCCCATGCCGATCGGCCAGGTGAACGGCACTGCCGCCACGCCAAGATGCTGTTCGATTTCATCGAGCAGTTCTAGCGGCTCGCGCACCTCGCGGTCGAGCTTGTTGATGAAGGTGACGATCGGCGTCTTGCGGCTGCGGCAGACTTCGAGCAGCTTCAGCGTCTGTGCTTCGACACCGTTCGCGCCGTCGATCACCATCACCGCGGCATCGACCGCGGTCAGCACGCGGTAGGTATCTTCGGAGAAGTCTTCGTGGCCCGGCGTGTCGAGCAGATTGATGACGGCGTCGCCATACTCGAACTGCATCACCGAGCTGGCGACCGAAATGCCGCGCTGCTTTTCGATCTCCATCCAGTCGGACGTCGCGTAGCGATTGCTCTTGCGGCCCTTCACGGTGCCGGCGATCTGAATCGCGCCCGAGAACAGCAGCAGCTTTTCGGTGAGCGTGGTTTTACCCGCGTCCGGGTGGGAAATAACCGCGAACGTGCGGCGGCGTTTGAGTTCGGAGACTGACATCGGGTCTGGCGGTCACGGAAAGGGGGTTCGGGCGGTTCCCGGCAGCCTGTGGCGGCCGGTATGCCGCGCCTTGCGCGGCGGCGTCGGGCTGCGGGAGTTGGGCCGGAACCCGCATCGACTGGCAAACTTCGCCGCGTCGGAAACAGGTCACGAACAGACGTTCGACAATACGGGGATCGCCAGCGCAGAACAGCGCAGGGAACGAATGATACACGCCCGGGCGGGCGCGAGGGGAAACGGGGTCGCCCGCGCCGGTCGGCGCGCGGCCATGCGGCGGGGTGCAGCGGCGACCGATCGGCATACGCCGATGGATCGCGCGCTTCATCTATCTGGCGCAACGGAGCGCGGCGACTCGCAAAGGTGAGAGTTTTCGGGACTTGCGATAGCGAGCGTCGAAGCGCGTCGAAAGGTGATGCTGGACAAACGTGGTTCACGCACCTACGAGGCGAACTTCACAAGAACGCAAAACGCAACGGACCAGCACGAAACCTTGGACATAACGTTCGGGAGAATCCTTCGCATAGCCTGGGAACGCCCGCCAGCAAAGGCTGGCGCGGGTTTTGGAAGGATATGGGGAAGCACCCGGAGGCGTTCGCGGCAGCCGGCGCCGCAAGGTGCGTCACACGACAAAACCTGGCTCACCGAAGCAACGGGCCGTGAGGGATGTCCCGTTGAAAGCGCACTTCCCGTGCTCAGGTTGATGTCAAAGGTGAGCGTTTTCGGGACTCGCGCAGCGGTGCGAATTTCGCCCCGCGCTGCATCACTTCAGACAACTCGCCGCGTCATGCGCGAGCGCGTAACGCCCGGCGAGCAAGACGCCGCGCAGTGGCGCGCATCATAGATCGATCAGAAAGCGCTCGCGATTCTTGCCCGCGAGCCAGGCCGGCGAGCGACCGCGACCGCTCCAGGTCTCACCGGTTTTCGGGTTGCGATATTTGGCCACCGACGCCCCGACCGATTTGCGCGCCGGCTTGGGCTGGCTGGTAAAGCCGAGCTCTTCGGCGGTCAGGTCGTATTCGGCGACCTTCTGCTTGATGTCGGCGATTGCCTGTGCAACTTCCTTTTCGCGGGCCGCTGCGACTTCCTTGTGGAGTTTTTCGAGCTGGGCAGTCAACTGTTTGTACGAGGCCATGGCGGTGCTCCCCCATCTGTTTGAACGAATTGCTGTGCGGACGCCCCGAAGGAAGTCCTCGGGGGGCACACTATCAGACGAATAAAGTGCCGAATAGAGTGGCCCGCAGCCGCGCGCCGTTCCATGCGGAGCGACTCAGTGGCGGCGGCCTCCGCATTCAGTCGTCAATGGCATCGTACACGCGGCGTTCGAAGTCGAGCGCCATCGGGAAGGGTTCGATGGCGCGCCGCTGGATCAGCATGAGCCCGATCAGATTTTCGACCGGATCGGCGAACCAGCTCGTGCCGAACGCGCCCGGCCAGCCGAACGAACCCATCGAGCGATAGCCGAGCGGCAGTTGTTGCGCCGGGTCATCGACGACGGACACGCCGAGGCCGAAGCCCTGCCCCGCCCACAACACATGCCCGAAAGCCGGCAGACGACGCTGGTCGCGGGTCAGAAAGTTGGAGCGCATCAGATCGACCGAGCGATGCGACAGCAGGCGCGTCGACCCGACGCGCCCGCGTGCGAGCAGCAGTTGCGCGAATTGCAGATAGTCCTGCGCCGTCGACACCAGGCCGCCCCCGCCGCTCTGGAAGCGCTCGGGGTTCGCCCAGCGGCTCGTCGACGGATGATCTTCGACCACGCGCCGCCGCGTACCCGGCTCGACGCCATAGGCGACGGCCAGCCGCGCTAGTTGCGCGTCGCGCACCCAGAACGCGGTATCGCGCATGCCGAGCGGTTCGAAAATGCGGGTGCGAAAGAACTCGCCGAGCGGCATGCCGCTCACGCGTTCGATCAGCACGCCGAGCACGTCGGTCGCGATGCCGTAGTGCCAGCGCGAGCCCGGCTGGAACATCAGCGGCAATGCGGCGATGCGGGCGAGCCAGGCACCGCTGTCCGCATGAGCCTCGAAGCCATTGAAAGCGGCCGCGTACGCTTCGGCCAACGGCCCGGTCGCGGTGAAGTGGTACGCGAAGCCCGCGCGATGCGTCAGCAGATCGAGCACGGTGAGCGGCGCTCTGACGAGGTCGGTTTCGTCGAGCGGCCCGGCGGGATCGCGCAGCACGCGCGGCGCGGCCAGTTCGGGTAGCCACAGCGAAATCGGCGTGTCGAGTGCGAGCCGGTCTTCTTCGATCAGCATCAGAATGGCGGCGCTCGTCACCGGCTTGGTCATCGAGGCGATGCGAAACAGCGTGTCGCGTTCCATCGGCAGCTGCGCGGCTTCGTCCCGCCAGCCGAGCGGCTCGAAATAACCGATCTCGCCGCGCCGCCACACCATCGACACCACGCCCGCCACGTCGCCGCGTTCCACATAGCCTCGCAGCGCATTGGTCAAGGCCGTCAGACGGGTCGCGGAAAGTCCTGCTGGTTGCATGCTGGTCCTGGACGAATGGCGCGAAGTGTCGAGCCTTGGCGCTCCCCTTGTCCCCGCAGAAAACGTTACGGGCTTCAATGGGAGACGACGGCTATCCACTGTCGCCGGTATTAGGCTTTTTGCCGACCTTCCAATGCCGAGAGCGCATCATTGAGCCGTTTGATTCGGCTGGCTTGCGCCGGCACGCGGACCGCGTCCGAAACAGAGTCGATCCGGTTGCGCCAATAGGACAGCGGGATACGATCTTCAGCGGAAATATGCGAAATAACGTGTTCCAGATGTTCGATATCTTTTTCAAGCTGATGATGGTTCATTGCTTCCCCGTTTTCTATTGAATTGGTCTTAAAGCATGAATGAAGCAGATAACGTGCCGTCGTTAAGCCAGACGAGCCTAATCGTGAAACGGAAAATCCTTCCCGACTGTCTGCCACGTCAGAAAAGATTCGGAAAAATATGCTTCTTGGTTAAATTCCGAACCATAGGAAAAGGATACTGCTGACAAACCTAATGTTCCGTTAGGTTCCGCACTGACCCTTTCCAATACCCCCATCGGACATTAATTCATATTCCGCGGCGACACTGACGGAAACAATTCCCGAAGCGGCGTATACCGCCCCTAAAATCTGATACGCATACTAACCGCTAATCGGATTCATATTAAACACAGCTGTTTATGACGGCCATGTGCATTTCGCGATGAGCGTGGCGCAAAGAGGTGAATGCTTCCGGCGGGTTGAAGCAGGTGCGCGCGCTCGTTGCCGAACTGCGCGCCGAAGTCGGGGGAAAGTGCGTCGGGTCAAACTCGCCAGCCACGCGCCGGCGTCGAGCGAATGCGCGTTACTTGGCGCGGCACGCGTAGATCAGATTGAGCGTGCCGCTCTCGGTGGACTGGCGGACCACGTCGAACGCGCCGCCGCAACTCGCGGTGGCTTGCTGCGAGCACAAATCGGAGCCGGCCGGGCATTGCACCAGCGTGGTGGCGCGGCCATCCGGCAAGAACAACGGCGCGCTGCTGCTGCACCCGCTCAGCACGGCCATGCCGCCAACCGCCAGCGTGGCGCAGGCCCGGCGCGCGAAGGAGGAGAGAGTGTGCTTCATTTGAAACCCCGGTCACGTCTTGTTTTTTGATCCCGCGATTGTGCCACGGGGCAATTGCGCTGCGTCACCCGGCGGCACGAGACTTTTCAAACTTCGATGCCGTATGCCGCGATCTTTTTATAGAGCGTCGCGCGGCCCATCCCGATCTGGTTCGCGGTGTCGATCACGCGGCCGCCGTTGGCGCGCAAAGCGTCGCTCAGGAAGCGCTTTTCAAATGCGGCCATCGCATCGCTCCAGGAGGCCGGAGCTGGCGCGCCGGCTTCGGCACCCGGCGCTTGTGGCTGCGTCGGCGCGTGCGCGCGGGAGACCGCATCGGGCTCGTTGGAACGCTGGCCCCCGGCCTGGGCCGAGCCGATGAACGGCGCCAGTGTCCGTGCGTCGATCCGCTCGCTGTCAGATAGCATCACGGCCCGCTCCAGCGTATTGCGCAACTCGCGCACGTTGCCTGGCCAGCCATACGAACACAGCAAGCGCAATGCATCGTCCTGCAATTCGAAGTGGCCGCCGCCGCGTGTCTGCGTCGACAGGTCCTCGAGCATCGCGTAAGCCAGCGCTTCGATGTCGGACGCCCGCTCGCGCAAGGGCGGCGCATGGATCGTCAGCACGTTCAGCCGATAGAACAGGTCCGCGCGAAAGCGTCCCGCCGCGACCAGCGCGGGCAGATCGGCCGAGGTGGCCGCGATGATCCGCACGTCGGCGCGCACGATCCGGTTCGAGCCGAGCGGCTCGAATTCCTTGTCCTGCAGCACCCGCAGCAGCTTGCCCTGCAGCGGCAACGGCATATCGCCGATTTCGTCGAGAAACAGCGTGCCGCCGTTCGCGAGCTCGAATTTGCCGACACGCCCCTTGCGGTCCACGCCGGTGTACGCGCCGGGCGCGGCGCCGAAAAACTCGACTTCGAGCAGGGTCTCGGGGATCGCCGCGACGTTGACCGTCACGAGCGGCTGATTCGCGCGCGCCGAGCCGCCGTGAATGGCATGCGCGAGCAGTTCCTTGCCGGTGCCGGTTTCGCCGAGCAGCAGCACCGGCGATTCGAGCTGCGCCGCGCGGCGCGCCTGGCGCTTCACTTCGAGACACGCCGCGCTCGTGCCGACGAAACTGCCGAACGTATAGCGCGCGCGACGCGCCTGCGCGAGCGACTGGCGCGTCGCGATCAGTTCTTCCTGGACGCGCGAGTAGTGGGAAAAGAGCGGCGTGAGCGCCTTCAGCTCGTCGAAGAGCGCAAAGCCGACTGCACCGACCGTCGCACCGGCGTCGTCCTTGAGCGGCAAGCGCGTCACCACCAGCGGTTCACGGTCCGTCTCCATGATGTCGAGCAGGATCGGCTTGCCCGTGTGGACGACCTCGCGCATCAGGCTGTTGGGGATCACCGCTTCGCAATCGCGGCCGATCGCCTGCTGCGGGTCCGAGAAACCGAAGCGCGCCGCGTAACGCTTGTTGATCCAGACGACGCGCGCGTCGGCGTCGACGATGAACGTGCCTTCGCTGAAATTTTCGAACGTGCGAAAGAGCGACTCCATCGCCCGGCGCAGGACGTCGCCGTAGGTTGCAGGCAGGCCCGCCCAGTCATTCATCATGTTGTCGCTGTCTCCGGCTATCGTTTTAATCGTCGCTGTCTCGATTTAGAGACAATCTTATCTCATCGGAGAGATCGCCAGTAAGCCCGATGCATAAGGGTTTAACCTCAATTCAGCTGATCTTCAGTTGATTTGCGTCCCGTTTTGTAGACGTTTGGGTACAATCGGCGCGACCATGCTTCCCGCATCGGCCTGCAAAACCGACGCATCGGCCGGGGCCGTAGGTGTGGCACGGAACCTGCATTTTGCGGGCGCCGTGCCGACGCACCGTCAGGATGGCCTATAGGTAGAACAACCAAGCTTTGGAGACTCAATGTCCTTTGTCATCGTCCTCGCCGCGCTGGCGTTTCTGATGTTTGCCGCGTATCGCGGCTACAGCGTCATTCTGTTCGCGCCAATCGCTGCACTCGCCGCCGTTCTGGCGACCGAGCCCGCCGCCGTCGCGCCGGTGTTCACCGGCATCTTCATGGACAAGATGGTCGGCTTCGTGAAGCTGTACTTTCCGGTGTTTCTGCTCGGCGCCGTGTTCGGCAAGGTCATCGAACTGTCCGGCTTCTCGGAGTCGATCGTCGCGGCGGCCATCCGCTATATTGGCCGCTCGCGCGCCAATGCGGTGATCGTCGCGGTGTGCGCGCTGCTCACGTACGGCGGCGTCTCGCTGTTCGTGGTGGTGTTCGCCGTCTATCCGTTCGCAGCGGAGCTGTATCGCCAGAGCAATATTCCGAAGCGTCTGATGCCCGGCGCCATCGCACTCGGCGCGTTCTCGTTCACGATGGATTCGCTGCCGGGCACGCCGCAGATCCAGAACATCATCCCGACCACCTTCTTCAAGACCACCTCGTGGGCCGCGCCCACGCTCGGCGTGATCGGCTCGCTGTTCATCATCGTGGTCGGCCTCACGTATCTGGAATGGCGCCGCCGCGCCGCGATGGCGACCGGCGAAGGTTACGGCACGGAACTCGTCAACGAGCCGGAGCGGGTCGAATCGAAGCAACTGCCGCATCCGTTGCTGGCGGTCGCGCCGCTGGTGCTGGTGGGCGTGGCGAATTTCCTGCTGACCCGCTGGATTCCGGCCTGGTACGGCCCGACCTTCACGATCACGCCGGATATCTTGCCGGGCCTGCACGCGCCGGTCGAAACCACGGTCAAGAGCCTGGTCGGCATTTGGGCGGTGCAGGGCGCGCTGCTGCTGGGCATCGTGATGGTCGTGGCGACGGCGTTCGGCCGCGTCAGCTCGCGCTTCGCGGTCGGCACCAAGGCCGCGGTGGCGGGCGCGTTGCTGGCGTCGTTGAACACCGCGTCGGAATACGGCTTCGGCGGCGTGATCGCGGCGTTGCCCGGCTTCCTCGTCGTGAGCGACGCCTTGAAGAGCATCCCCAATCCGCTCGTCAACGCCGCGGTTTCGGTGAGCACGCTCGCGGGTATCACGGGCTCGGCGTCGGGCGGCATGAGCATCGCGCTCGCGGCCATGTCCGACGTGTTCATCAAGGGCGCCGAAGCCGCGCATATTCCGCTCGAAGTGCTGCACCGCGTGGTCGCGATGGCGAGCGGCGGCATGGACACGCTGCCGCACAACGGCGCGGTCATCACGCTGCTGGCGGTCACGGGATTGACGCACCGCCAGTCGTATCGCGACATCTTCGCGGTCACGGTGATCAAGACGCTGGCCGTGTTCTTCGTGATCGCGGTTTATTACGCGACCGGACTGGTTTGATGTGATGCGCGGCGCGGCGGCTGCCTGAGCCCCTGCGCTCAGCCACCCACGCGGCGCGCCACGGGGAGTTTTTGGTCGGTTAGCGTAGCGTTTCGACAATCATCGATACGCTACACCGCCCCTTCCCATGACCTCGAGCCCCACCTTCTGGATGATCCCGCAGGCCCCGACGCCCGTCGGGCCTTTCTCCCACGCCACCGAAGCCGACGGCTGGGTGTTCGTCACCGGCCAGATGCCGACCTCGCCCACCGACGACGATGCGCCCTTGCCGGACGGCGTCGTCGCGCAAACGCGCCGCGTGATGGACAACCTCGTGCTGGTGCTGCAAGGCCTCGACCTCGGCTTGCAGCACGTGGTCGCCGCGCGCATCTTTCTGACCGAATTCAAACGCGACTACGCGTCGATGAACGCGATCTACCGCGCCTACTTTCCCGCCGACGCGCTGCCCGCCCGGACCTGCATCGGCGTCACCGCGCTCGCGCGCGATGCGCTGGTCGAGATCGACTTCGTCGCGAAACGGCCGGGCTGAGCCCGATTTGCGGCGCATCGCGGACATCACCGGCGTGATCGACGGCATCGCGTTCCAGACCAACATCCTCGCGCTGAACGCCGCCGTCGAAGCCGCGCGCGCGGGCGAAGCGGGCCGCTCGTTCGCGGTCGTCGCGGGTGAAGTGCGGATGCTCGCGCAACGCTGCGCGGCGTCGTCGAAGGAAATCAAGTCAGTGGTCGAAGCGAGCGCGAGCGAAGTGGCCGCGGGCACGGAGCTGGTCGCACGCACCACTTCGCAGATGCGGGCGATCGACGAGGCGGTGGGCCGCGTGTCGTCGATCATCGTCGAAGTGGCCAATGCGAGCAGCGAACAGGCCGAGGGGATTCGTCAGGTCAATCAGGCGGTCTCGCATCTGGACGGCGCCACCCAGCAGAACGCGGCGCTCGTCGAGCAGGCAGCGGCTACCGCGCAACGTCTCGCGGAACAGGCCGACGTGCTCGATGAATCGGTGCGTCTGTTCACGGTCGCCGAGGCTGCGTCCACGCCGCGCGCGGCGAGCGGACCGCGCCGCGCCGTGCCTGGCGTTCACGCAAACGCGCTCGACATCGAGCGCGAAGAAGCGACATTGGTCTGATAGATCGGCGTTACTCCCACCTCGACAGCCTGCTATTGGCGCATGAGGATGACGCCGTCAGCACCCATCGTTGCAAGGGCAGACTGACCCGAGTAACAACGGCGTTCAATGGCCCGCCCCATTCCGGGCGGGCTATTTTTTTTGCGCGCCGGGTGGGTCGCCGGGGCGTGTTGAAGCGTCTGCGATACGCTGTTGCCCGCCCGACACGGCGACGCGGACTGAACGGTGAGGGAATACGGGGAGCCGCTCGGGACTTGCCGCGCGCCGATGCTCCGCTCACACTGGAGTTCGCCTTGTGACTCTTTCCGTCATGGGAGGCCGACGTGACTCCTTCCGAGCCGGCACACGCCCATCCGCTCGCCGCGCATTTTGCCGCGATGGCGCGCAACAACGCGTGGTCGAATCTGCGCCTTTACCGCGCCTGCCTCAGCTTGACCGACGAAGCGTTCGCCGAGCGCAGGGTGAGCTTCTTCCCGTCGCTGCAACTCACGCTGAATCACATCCTGCTGGTGGACCGGTATTACTTCGACGCCCTGATCGACGGCGGCGAAGGGCTCACCATTTTCGACAACGAATTGCCTTATCCGCGCGCAGCCGACCTGTTCGATGCACAAGCGCGGAGCGATCAGCGGCTGCTCGTCTTCTGCGAGTCGCTCGCCGACGGCGACCTGCAGCGCGACGTACGGATCGACCGCGGCCCATCGGTGGGCATCCAGCGTGAAATCATCGGGGCCGTGCTGCCGCACCTGTTTGTCCATCAGATTCATCATCGCGGGCAAGTTCATGCGATGCTGAGCGGCACTCTGGCCGCACCGCCGCAACTCGACGAGTTTTTTCTCGCCGCCGACGCCCCGCTGCGCGCCGCCGAGCTGGACGAACTGGAGCGGCGGCGCGGGCCGCGCTAGCTCGCCCGGCTTTAACCGGGGCGTGCGTCAGCAGCATGACAGTCAGGCAGAAGGATCGCACCGCCACGGGGCACGAAAAATGCATCCGTCGTAGCGGTGAGTCGCGTTAAACTGAACACCACTCACGGCATGCGCTGTCCGGCGAACCGCGCCAGGCAACGCGCTGCGGCATGCCGGCTAGCAGGTAGGCGCGCGAGCCGCCACGCAAGCGTGACCATCGCGCGACAGACGGCACGCCACCCTGCCCGTACAATGGCTCGATCAACAACGGATTAAGGACAACCTCGATGCGCATCACCGGGTCCTCCGGGTCAATGGCCCTGCTCACCGAATACGACGACGCAACGGCTCGCGAACTCCGCTCGCTGCGCCTCGAATCGACAGAAGACGGCAAAGGCATTCTTCTGGTCGAGGTCGACGAGCGCAAGCCGGGCATACACCGCGAAGTGCGCTACGAAATCACGCCGGCCGAGCTGATTGCCGCGATCCGCGCGCATGGCGCCGAATTGCCGGGCGAACAGCACAACCATCGTCAATGAACTGATGTGCGCGGCATGGCGCTCGCTCGCGCATGCCGCGTGTTGTCCGTGGTAGCCGGTTCACCAACCGGAGTGAATACCGGTGTGGCGGGGGTCGAGACTCTCCACGTTCGGTGACACTGACTCGCGCCTTGGCATGCTGCGCGAGCCTCGCTCTTTTCTCATTGTTCCGCTCGCGCCGCTAATGCGCGCGCCAGACCATCGGCGCGCCGCCCGGACGCAATCCACACCCGGATATCGGGCAAATTTTCAAGCCGTTTGCACGTCTTGAAAATGCGTCCATAATCTTTGCATTCTCTTTTGCTTTCCTTTCCTGCGCCGCGCCCGCAAGGGTCGCGGATGTAAGTCGATGCTACATGATCTCGTCGAGCAATATGGGCCGGCGCTCGTCTTCGCCAACGTGCTGGCCGCCTCTCTTGGGCTGCCGGTGCCGGCGATGCCGTCGCTCGTGCTGTTCGGCGCAATGGCTGCGATGCATCCGGGCTCGGTGGGCACGCAATTGCTGCCGGTTCTGATTCTGTCGATATTCGCTACGCTGATCGGCGACAGCGCGTGGTATCTCGCCGGCCGCGTCTACGGCGGCAATACGCTGAAGACCATCTGCCGGCTGTCGCTGTCGCGTGACACCTGCGTGAAGAAGACCGAGCGCTTTTTCGGCCGCTGGGGCGTGCGCGTGCTGGCCGTGGCCAAGTTCGTGCCGGGCCTGTCGATCGTGTCGATTCCGATGGCCGGCGCAATGGGCACGCGCTACCGCACCTTTCTCACGTACGACAGCATTGGCGCCGCGTTGTGGTCCGGCACGGGGCTGATCGTCGGCGCATTGTTCGCGCGGCAGATCGACATGCTGTTCGTGATCGCCGGGCGGCTCGGCCGCACGGCGGCGCTCGTCGCCGTCGCGCTGCTGTTGGCGTACGCGGCTTACCGGTGGATCCGGCGGCGCCAGCTGATTTCGAAGCTCGCGGCCGCGCGCATCGAAGTCGACGAACTCGCCAAACTGTTCGCGGCCGGCAAGATGCCGGTGCTGTTCGACATCCGTTCGCATGAGAAGCGCAAGCTCGACCCGTTCGTCATTCCCGGCTCGAAATTCGCGGATGAGCGGCAACTCGACGAGATCGTCGCGACCTATCCGCACGATGAGAAACTGGTGATCTACTGTTCCTGCCCGAACGAGATTTCCGCGGCATGGATGGCCAAGCAACTCAACGAGGCCGGCTTCTCCGATGTGCTGCCGCTGCGCGGCGGCATGGAAGCCTGGCGCGATTCGGGCAAGCCGGTCGAAGCGCTGCGCGACATGCCGCCACCCGAAGCGGCGATCGACGACATCGAGCCGAAGGCCGTCTAGCCCGGCTCGACAACGCCGCGCCGCCGCCTCGGCGCGGCGGTGCACCGCGGCGCCTCCCGTTCGCTCTATGAATGAACACCGAAGGAGCGGTTCAATGCTTTCGATTCAGGAAGTTCCGATTCAAGACGTTGAAGGCCAACAAGCGGTAGTCGCCGACGCGCCGTTTTCGTCGCTCTCGACGCGCATGCACCAGATGTTCCCCCAACTCACCTGCGCGGAAATCGACCGCCTGCGCCGGTTCGGCGAGATCGGCCACTGGAGGGCCGGCGAACTGATGTTCGAGACCGGCCACACCGGCCCCGGCATGTTCGTGCTGCTCGAAGGACGCGTGAAGGTCTATCAGCGCGACGGCATCGGGCGCGAAGTGGTGATCGGCGAACATGGTCCGGGGCATTTTCTTGCCGAGGTCGGTCAGTTGTCGGGACGGCCCGCGCTGGTGAACGGCCTCGCGCTCGTCGGCGTCGAAGCGCTGCTGATTCCGCCTCAGGGGCTGCGTGCGCTGCTCGTCGCCGAGGCCGAACTCGGCGAGCGCATCATGCGCGCGCTGATCCTGCGGCGCGTGTCGCTGATCGAAAAGGGCGCGGGCGGCCCGATCCTGATCGGCAATAGCAGCGACGCGCGGCTCGTCATGCTGCAAGGTTTTCTGTCGCGCAATGGCCATCCGCACTCAGTGATCGACGAACGCGACGAAGACGCGTTGCGCCTGATCGAGCAGTTCGCTGCGCAGCAGGAAGACATGCCCCTTGTGATCTGTCCGGATGGCTCGGTGCTGCGTCATCCGAGCATGCCGGAACTCGCCACTTGCCTCGGCCTGCTGCCCGACCTCGACGACTCGCATGTCTACGATGTCGCGATCGTCGGCGCTGGGCCGGCGGGTTTGGCGACCGCGGTGTATGCGGCGTCGGAAGGCCTGTCGGTGATCGTGCTGGACAGCCGCGCGCCCGGCGGGCAGGCGGGTGCCAGTTCGCGGATCGAAAACTACCTGGGCTTTCCGACCGGCATCTCCGGCCAGGCGCTCGCGGGCCGCGCGTTCGTGCAGGCGCAGAAGTTCGGCGCGCATGTCGCGATTCCGGTCCATGTGAAGGCGCTCGATTGCGCGAAATCGCCGTATCGGCTGGAACTGAAGTGCGGCGGCCATATCACCGCGCGCGCGATCGTGATCGCAAGCGGTGCGGTGTATCGGCGGCCGGCACTCGAAGGTCTCGACCGCTTCGACGGACGCGGCGTCTACTACTGGGCCTCGCCAGTCGAAGCCAAGCTCTGCAAGCGCCAGGAAATCGTGCTGGTGGGCGGCGGCAATTCGGCCGGCCAGGCGATCGTGTATCTGGCGACGCACGCGGCCAAGGTCCACGTGCTGATCCGCCGAAGCGGTTTTGAAGCCACCATGTCGCGCTATCTGATTGATCGCATCCACTCGCTGCCGAACGTGTTCGTGCATCCGAATTCGGAGATCGGCCGCCTCGAAGCGGACGAAAGCGGGCTGGCCTCGGTCGGCCTGAAAAAGCCGCTGCCCGACGGTGTCGATCACTTCGACACCCGGCATCTGTTCCTCTTCACCGGCGCCGATCCGAACACCGACTGGCTGCGCACCTGCGGCGTGCAACTCGACGCCAAGGGCTTCGTGCTGACCGGCACCAGCGCGGATGGCGCGGCGACGACCTGCGATCTCGGAACCACGGTCGAAGGTGTATACGCGATCGGCGACGCGCGCGCCGGCTCGACCA
This sequence comes from Paraburkholderia sp. RAU2J, assembly GCF_003634845.1. Lineage (NCBI taxonomy): Bacteria > Pseudomonadati > Pseudomonadota > Betaproteobacteria > Burkholderiales > Burkholderiaceae > Paraburkholderia > Paraburkholderia sp. RAU2J. Next base: position 347,893 of record NZ_RBXG01000002.1, on the reverse strand, counting down.
AGCGGGTCGCGGCGGCGGTCGGGGAAGGCGCGGCGGTGGTCGCACAAATCCATCAACTGCTGGCCGTGTCCGCCTCTGAAGCGCTCGCGCTGGGCGCCTGAGCGGCGCAACCCGCCGAGCCTTCACGCCGTCAGGCGTGCAAGGCTGCGGCGGGTAACCTGCTGTTACACACGTCTTCAACTCGTTGCACCTGCGCATCTCCCCATTTCGTAAGATGGATGTCAGCCGTTCGACAGTGAATGGCCGGCTCTTTCGATATGGAGATTCGCATGATCAAACGCGCGATCGTATTCGCGGCCTTCGGCCTGACCGCCGCCTGCGCATCGACTGCCGCGCTGGCGCGGGTGGACGTCGGCGTGTTCGTCAATACGCCGGGCCCGGTGTATGCCGCGCCACCCGTCATGTATGCACCGCCACCGCCGCCGGTCGTCTACGCGCCGCAGCCGGTCTACGGGTACGGCTACCGGAGCGATTACTATCGCGGCCGCGGCTGGCATCACGACCACGGCCGCCATCGCGGCTGGGAGCGGCATCACGGGCGCGGCTGGTAAGGTCGGCAGGCGCAGCGCCGTTCGCGCCCACTCCGATTCATCCTCCGTATTCACGCTACAGTAGCGGCTGCTGATCCAGGCCGGGCCGCCTGCCCGCTCTCTTCGCAGTCACACTGACCGACGCCCGCGTGAAGACTCTGCCGCTCTCCGCAGCCCGCACCCTCCATCTGGCCGCGCAAGGTTTGCTGACGCCGCCGCGTCGCAAGGCCGTCAAGGCCGATGTGCTCGACACGATTCGTCGCATGGCGCAATTGCAGATCGACACGATTCACGTGGTCGCGCGCAGCCCCTATCTCGTGCTGTTCAGCCGGCTCGGCGCGTATCCGCCGCAATGGCTCGACGAACATCTCGCCGAAGGCAAACTGTTCGAGTACTGGTCGCACGAGGCCTGTTTCGTGCCGATCGAAGATTACGGTCTGCTGCGCCATCGCATGCTCGATCCGAGCGGCATGGGCTGGAAATATGCCGCCGAATGGCACGAGCAGCATCGCGAGGACATCGAAACGCTGCTCGGTCAGATCCGCGCGACGGGCCCGGTACGCTCGGCGGATTTCGTTCGCGAGAACGGCACGAGTAACGGCTGGTGGGACTGGAAGCCGCAGAAGCGTCATCTGGAAGTGCTGTTCGCGATCGGCCAGTTGATGGTCGCGGAGCGCCGCAATTTTCATCGCGTCTACGACCTGACCGAGCGCGTGTTGCCGGGTTGGGACGACGCCCGCGATCTGCCGCCGGCCCACAGTGTCACCACCGAAGTGCTGCGCCGTACCTGCCGCTCGCTCGGCGTCGCGCGTGCCGATTGGGTCGCCGACTACTACCGGCTGCCGCGCCGTCCCTATCGTGACGAGTTGCATGCGCTCGCCGACGTGGGCGAACTGATCCCCGTACAAGTGGAAAGCTGGAAACAGGACACCTTCGTCCATCGTGACTTCGCGCCGCTGCTCGACGACGCGGCGAGCGGCAAGCTCGCATCGACGGTCACGACAGTGCTGTCACCGTTCGATCCAGTAGTGTGGGATCGCAAGCGCGCCGCCGCGCTGTTCGATTTCGACTATGTGATCGAATGCTATACGCCCGCCGCGAAGCGCAAATACGGCTACTTCGTGTTGCCGCTACTGAGCCGGGGCCGCCTGGTCGGCCGCGTGGATGCGAAGGCGCATCGGGCCCAAGGCATCTTCGAACTGAAGTCGCTGCACATCGAACCGGGCGTGCGTCTGAGCGCCCGGCTTGCGGGCGATCTGCGCCGCGCGTTGCAACGTTGCGCCGAGTGGCACGGCACGCCACAACTCGCTATCACCTCGGCGCCGCCGGATTGGCTCGAAGCATTGAGCGCCGACAGCGATGCGAAAGCGTGACCCCACCACGGCGCGAACGCACGCTCAATGCAGCGCCGTCCACGCGAGCGACAGCGAAAACACTCGCAGAGAACCTGAGAAAGGCGCAATGGCGGAAATAGCGCACTTTTAATAGCGCACCTCTTTTATCACAGGAGACTGGATTGCTGTCGGGTAGCGTGCAACGCGTGGACATGCCGCCGCCCGCAATCATCGCGTGCAACGGCGGCGCCCTCTGCTTCAGCGATCCAGCTTCGCGCGCAATTCGCGAGCGGCTTCCAGCAGCCCTTCGTAACCCGAACGCGCGTGCTCCGGCAGATCGGGATCGCCCACCAACGTACCGAGCGTTTCGATCAGGCTGTACAGAATGCCTCTCGCCGCGCCCGAGGCAATGCCGCCGGACGATACCTGCTGATCCACGTGACTGAGCGCTGCATCGAGGCTGTCGAGGTCGGGCCGGTTGCCAGTGGGCGGCTCAGGCGAAGCGTCTTGAGTCATGATGGAACATCGCTCCTGTTGATACGTCGATGAAGATGCGCCGGTGAACAAGCCATCCTTTCGTGTTGTTATATACCGATCGCGCGCCGCCGTCTATTCGTGATCGGGCCGAGCGTGATCCACGTCAAGGCGTCCATCGATACATCAGGATTTTCGCGCGGGCATCGTCTTCCAGCAGGTCCACGTACTCGCCGTTCTCGCGCTGCGCCGCGCTGATGCCGAGATAGACGTCCACCCAGCCGCTCGTGTTGCCGACGGCGTCGAAGCCTTGCAACGGCATCTCGCGGATGCCGCTCAACGGCGTGGCGAGCCAGACGTTCCCCGCCGAATCGAGCCACCAGAAGCCATTGCCGACCGTGCTGCCGGTCGATGGATTACTGCTGATTTCGCTGGCGTCGACTGCGCCGTTGCCATTGCTGTCGCGCCACAGCCATTCGCCGTAAGTCGGTTGTCCGGCAGGCCACGAACCCGGCTGCGGATTTTGCGCGAGCAGGCCGGAGGGAATCGCCATTTCGCCATGCGCCGTATCGAAGCGATAGACGTTCAGATAATGCGCGCCAGGATCGAGCGTGTAGAGAAACGGCTTGCCGTTGATCCGGCGCACCATCGGCTCGCCACGCACGCCGCGCGGCTGGTGGAATGCAGGGTCGCCGGGATAATCGAAACGGTCCAGCGTGAAAGCCGCATACGACCATTCGCGACCGGTGGGCTGGTTGTAGTCGAACGTGAAGCGCTTCGAGCCCGTATAGACGGAGTTCGGCGTGGCCGGATCGAAAGCGGCGCTGTCGACGAACGTCAGTCCGTAGAGCCGCCAGTTGAGCGCACGCGAACTGAACACATAGCTTTCGAGCACCGCGCCTTGTCCTACCGACGCCGAGCCGATCGCGCGCGGCCCCTCGCCGTTCTGCGCGACATAGAGATTGCCAGCCGGATCGACGCCGATACCCGCGATGCCGTTCAAACGCACGTTGCCCGGCACGCCCTTCACGTCATGAAACAGGCCGTTGCGCGTGCCGATCGCCGCGCCGGCTTGCGGCTGACCGTTGGCGTCCTTGTTGAACACGAGAACCTGCTGCAACGGCCCATTGTCGGCAACGAGAATCTGTCCAGATGGCGTCACCGCGATGTCGGCTGGCACCGTGCCGGCCGGCAACGTCAACGCACTGGCGAGCGCGGCACCATCGGCCGCGTAGTGCAAGATAGTTAGGGTTCCGGATGAAATGCCGCTCAGCACCCAGAGCGTCGAATCGGTGTCCACTGCGATGCGTCCCGGCGAAGGCACGCTCCACGAGCGCAAGGGCTGCATCGACGCCGCGTCGTACACCACGATCCGGTTGCCGTAGGTATCGGCCACGTACAGTTCTGTGTCGGTGGCGGCGAGGCCGCGGATGCTCGCCTCGGTGCCCGTCGTCACCGTTTGCACCGGTAGGAAACTGTTCTTCGTCGCATTCGCGCTGTTGCCAATGCCGCCGCCGAACGGCGCGCCGGTCGCTCGATTCGCAAGCGTGCGGCGCGTGATGCCGTACCAGGTCTGGCTGGCCGGCGGATAGTGCTACTGCGTTACTGCTTTACCGCGCGAGTGCGTTACTAAAGCGCGGCAGCCGCCGCTTCGGCAGCGACGACGGCAGGCGACACGATCGCCGGTTGTCCCGTCTGGCGACGCGACCGTCCGGAGCTCAGATAATCCGCGATCGAGTCTTGCGTGACTTCACCGACATAGCGGCCGTCACCGTCCAGCACCGGCATCCACGACGAATTGAACTGATACATCTTCGACAGCACGATGCGCAAATGCTCATCGGCGCTGACCGTCGCCTTGAACGGGGTGAGATGATCGCCGCACACGCCTTGCCCCGCGCGCGCCGCGCGGCGCGTCACGTAGCCGAGCGCCTGCCGGTTGTCGTCGACAATGGTCAGATAGCGATTGTCGCTGTCATCCATCATCTGGAACGCTCGCGCCACCGGCATATCGGCGCGAGCCGTTTCCGGCTGCGTGGCGGCATCGCCGGCCTTCACCAGCAACAGGCGCTTCAGCGTGCTGTCCTGCCCAACGAACGCGCCGACGAACTCATCACGCGGATGCGCGAGCAGCGTATCCGGATGATCGTACTGCACCAACTGCCCCCGGCGGAACACCGCGACACGATCGCCGAGCTTGATCGCCTCGTCGATGTCGTGGCTCACCATGATCACCGTCTTTTTCAATTGACGCTGCATCTGGAAGAACTCGTTCTGAATCGACTCGCGATTGATCGGGTCGACCGCGCCGAACGGCTCGTCCATCAGCAGCACCGGCGGATCGGCGGCCAGCGCGCGGATCACGCCGATGCGCTGCTGTTGCCCACCCGACAATTCACGCGGATAGCGCTTCAGATATAGCTTCGGATCGAGCGCGACCATCGACATCAGCTCCACGGCCCGCTCGCGGCAGCGCTTCTTGTCCCAGCCGAGCAGACGCGGCACGACCGTGATGTTCTCCTCGATCGTCATGTTCGGGAACAGGCCGATCTGCTGGATCACATAGCCGATGTGGCGGCGCAATTCGACTTCGTTCAGACCGGAAGTGTCTTCACCGTTGATCAGCACGCGGCCCGAAGTCGGCGCGATCAGACGGTTGATCATCTTCAGCGTCGTGGTCTTGCCGCACCCCGACGGGCCGAGAAACACGCAGATTTCCCCTTCGCCGACCGTCAGGCTCACCGAGTCGACAGCCTTGACCTGCTGGCCGTCCTTCTGCGTAAACGTCTTTGTCAGTTTGTCGAGTTCGATCATGTCTTTTGCACTCCCTTCGGTGTCAGCAGGCGTTGCAGCGCTTGCAGTAGCAGGTCGGCGACGATCGCGAGCAAGCTCACGAGCACCGCGCCCACCAACAGTTTCATCATGTTGCTCTGGCCGATCGCGCGGATGATCAGCGTGCCGAGGCCGCCCGCGCCGATCACCGCGGCGATCGTCATCACGCCGATGTTCATCACCACGGCCGTCCTCACGCCGCCGAGAATCACGGGCACCGCGAGGGGCAGATCGACGAGGCGCAACCGTTGCCACACGGTCATGCCGATACCGATGCCGGCTTCCTTGATGCCCGCGTCGACGTTGCGCAGCGCGAGGTAGGTGTTGCGCATGATCGGCAGCAGCGAATAGAGGAACACGGCGGTGATCGCCGGCACGGCGCCGATACCCTGGCCGAAGCGCGAAAACACCGGAATCATCAAACCGAACAGCGCGATCGACGGCAAGGTCAGCACCACGGTGGCAATGCTCAGTAACGGTGCGGCGAGCCACTCGTGCCGATTGATCAGGATCCCCAACGGAACCCCGACGACGATCGCGCAGCCCACCGCGATCCCCACCAGCCACACGTGTTGCGCGGTCAGTTGCAGCAGTTCAGGCCAATTGGCCGATAGATAGTCGAATACAGTCATAAAGGGTCTCCGCTCAGGGCAGCTTGTGCGTGCGCAGGAATTCCGCCGCGACTTCACGCACCGGCTTACCGTCGATGTCGACCTGCTTGTTCATCTCGAGCATGACGTCGTTGTTCAGCGCGTTGGACAGCGCGTTCAACTGCGTCGCGAGTTGCGGGTTCTGGTCGAGGATCGCTTTGCGCACCACGGGTGTCGCGTTGTACGCGGGGAAGTAGTGGCGATCGTCTTCGAGCGGCATGATGTTGAAGCCCTTCACGCGGCCGTCCGTCGTGTAGATCAGGCCGATCGGCACCTGGTTGTTATGCAGCGCGGTGTAGACGAGGCCCGGGTCCATCTGGCGCGTTTCCGCGCGGCTGAACGCCATGCCGTAGGCCGCTTCGAGCGGCTTCAGCCCATCCGGACGATTGGCGAACTCCGCGTCCATCGCGAACACGTGCTTCTTTTTCGGCTCTGCCGCGAGCTTCGCGGCTAGTTGCGAAATCGTGCGGATGCCGGTTTGCTGCGCGAGCTCCTGCGGCAGGCCGAGCGCATAGGTGTTGTTCAGCGGCGAAGCATCGAGCCAGATCAGGCCGCGTTTCGCGTCGAGTTCTTTGACGCGCTCGTACATCGTCTTCGGATCGAGCTTCTCGGTGATCTTGTTGTAGACGATGGCCGCCGTGCCGGTGTATTCCCATACCACGTCGACCTGACCGTTCTCCTGCGCGCTGCGCAACAACGTGCTGCCGAGCCCGGTGCGCGCATCGATCGTGTAGCCCTTCGATTGCAGGTATTGCGAGGTGATCTCGGTAAGCACGTACTGCTCGGTGAAATTTTTTCCACCGATCACGAGCGTCGCCGCGCTCGCCTGAAGGCTCGCGACGAGCAATGCGCCGGCTGCGATCCAGCGGCTGGATCGCCAGCCGCTGCGTTTGAACAGATTGATCATGCCGCCACCCCACGTCGTGCGAGCAGATAACGGCTGCCGGCCGACACGATGCCGTCCAGCACCAGCGCGAGAATCGCGGTCGCCGCGGCGCCGAGCAAAAGCTGCTGCTGATTGTTCAGATAAATACCGGGGAAAATCAGCGTGCCGAGACTGTCCGCGCCGATCAGATACGCGAGCGGCGCGCTGCCCACGTTGATCGCCAGCGCCGTGCGCACACCGCCGATGATGATCGGCATCGCGTTCGGCAATTCGACGCGCACGAGCGACTGCCAACCGGTCATGCCGATGCCGCGCGCCGCCTCGCGCAGCGCGGGCGAAACGTTCTTCATGCCTTCGTACGCATTGCGCGTGATCGGCAGCAAGGAAGCGAGGAACAGCGCGACGAGCGCCGGAATATCGCCGATCCCGAAGATGCCGAGGGCGATGGCCAGCACCGCCAACGACGGAATCGTGTTGCCGATGTTGAAGATCTGCATGAAGCGTTCAGCGTGACGCGCGAACGACGGACGGCTCAGCAAGACGCCAGCAGGTATGCCGACGAGCAATGCGAGGGCCATCGAGTAGCCGACCAGCAGCAGGTGCCGTTTCGTGTAGTAGACGAGATCGGGCGCGTACTGATGCAGTGCGCCGGGGTCGATCGCACGGCACAGCAACGCGACGACGATGCCGATGGCGACAAGACTGCCTATCAGTCTGGCAGGACGATGAATCATGACGATGCGCCTCCTTGTTCGGGCGACGCGCGCAAATAGCCGCGCCGCACAGGCGCCGTAACGACGCTGCGAATGGGAAGTTCGGGACGCGGCAGGTGCCGCGAATTGAACCGAGTGGTGCCGGGCGTGGGTTGGTTGCCCGGCGCGAGGGTGTTGGGCGGTCAACCGCTTAGTGACCTCGGTGGCTAGCCAGTAACAACACTGGCGCCAGATCCATCGATGAGGTGGACGGCGGCGCTAAGCCGCTTGTCCGAAGGAGCGTGAGCCCCTTTGGAAGACCGGTTTTTTCACCGGTGATGGGATGGATGCAATGTACCGCTAGTTTGCATTCAACCCCTTCTAACGTAAGCTATTTAGCTGCGATTTCACGGTTAGGGAGCGGCGATTATACGGCGGTTGGAGGGGTTCGTCTACCCATGTGATTAATTCGTAGGCAGCGCGGCGCTTTGCCAGACAGACAATGGCCTCCCGAAAAGGCTCACCAGCAAGCTTTTGAGGCGCCTTTTTGCCTCCCGAAAATACTCACCTGAAACTCATCGCACGGCGGCCGGCGCGGCCGTCCAGGGCGGTTCGCCATCGCGCCAGACGAACGTTGGAGGCGACACGCCGCATCATGATCCCGCCTCCGTGCGTCGCGCAAAAATCCGCCGCGTGAGATCAAAGGCCACCAGATTGCCGGCGACCACCAGCAACAGCCCGACCACCGCCAGCGCGGACCACCGATACCCCTCGAACACCGTCGATGCCGCCAGCGCCACGATCGGAAACAGCACCGTGCAGTACGCGGCCCGCTCGGGGCCCATGCGCCCGACCAGCATCAGGTACGCGGTAAATCCGATCACCGAGCCGAACACCGCGAGATACGCCAGCGCGCCGAGGTAACGCACGGACGGCTCGACGGCGAACGAAAAGCCCGCTAGCCGACTCCCCAGTGTCAGGATGCTGGCGCCGATCAGCATCGCCCAGCTATTGGTGGCGAATGGGTGCAAGCCCATCGACTGCATCCGGCTCGACAACAGGCTACCGGTCGAGAAACACAAGGTGCCGAGAAATGCGATCCCAAGTCCGATCAACTCGGCGCGATCGCCGAGGTGTCCGGCCATCTGCTGGACGAACAGGCACAGAATGCCGAGGAGTCCCAGCAATGCGCCGGCAATCGCCGTGGGCTGCAGCGGCCGGCCCATGAAGAGGCGTCCGTTGATCGAGTTCAGCAGCGGCGCGATGGAAAACACCACCGCCACCAGGCCGCTCGGCACGACCTGCTCGGCGTAGTAAAAGCACAGAAAATTCAGGCAGAAGAGTGTAAAGCCCTGCGCGAACAGAAAGCGCCACGCGGCGCGCGGCGGCCAGATCGGCCGGCGCATGATGCGCAGCAGCGCGAACAGCAACAGCGCCGCGATCCAGAAACGCCACGCAATCGATACCGGCGGCGGCACCGAACCGAGTTGCCACTTGATCGCGAGCCACGTGGTGCCCCAGATCAGAACCGTGACGGCGTAAAGCAGAAGATTCATAGTCGAGCCTGCAACAGCGAAGTCTGAAAGGAAGCTCGACTATGCTGCCGCGCGGCCGCCCGCACTTGTCCACGATTGCGCATTTTTGGGCGTCGATGAGCGGCTGCACGGGGCTCGCCGTATACTCGCTCATCCCGCCATTGAATGCCGTCCGCTCGTTTGCCGTGAACGCCACTCCGCCCGTCCCCGTGATATCCGCCATCGACACGCCGTTCGGCCTTCAGTCGGTCTGTCACACGCTGAGCAGTGCGCACGCGCATCTGGACCGCTTCGCGTGGCTCGGCGACCGGCTCGCTATCGCCGTCTGGACGCGCGACACGGAGGAAAGCGAAACCGTTTACGAACGGCCCGGCCATCACACGCTGTCGTGCTATCTGGATGGCGGCTATCGCACCGAGCGGCAGAAAATGCCCGGCCGCTATGGCGCGCCGTCGCGCTTGTGCGCGCTGCCCGGCGAACACGAATCGCGCTGGTGGGTGCGCGGGCACATGCACTTCATGCATCTGTACTTCCAGCCCGAGCACTTCACTCAGCGCGCCGTTCAGGAACTCGACCGCGAGCCGCGCGAACTGACGCTGGCCGATCGCACTTATTTCGAAGACGCTGGTATCGCCAGCCTGTGCCAATCGCTCGTCAACGAAGACTGGCAGAACCCCGACGGGCTGCTGCGCACCAACGAGACCGCGCACGAAGTGCTGAGTCTGCTGCTGCGTTCGCAAGGCGTGCGTCGCAGCGACGCGTCGTTCAAAGGCGGGTTGTCGGTGGCGACGCGGCGGCGGCTGCGCGACTACATCGAAGACCATCTCGCGCAGACGCTCACGCTCGGCGAACTTGCCGGCGTCGCGGCATTGTCGGAGTTTCATCTCGCGCGCATGTTCCGCGCATCGTTCGGACTGCCACCTGCTGCATGGATCGCGCAGCAGCGGCTCGAACGCGCCCGCGCACTGCTGCGAACGACGACGCTGCCGCTCGCACAGGTCGCCGAACAGTGCGGCTATGCGAACGCCAGCCATTTCAGCCACCGCTTTCGCGAAAGCGTCGGCGTGGCGCCTACTGTGTTCCGGCAGGCCGTCGGCGTTTGAACCAAGGGCCGGCGTTACTGCAACGCCATCGCCAGCACTCGCGCCACGTGGATTGCATCGACGCCCGCGCCATCGTGAATTTGATGCCGGCAACTCGTGCCGTCCGCGACCATCACCGTATTGCCGTCGATCCTGCGCACCGCCGGCAGCAGCGACAATTCCGCCATTGCCTGCGACGTCGCGTAGTGCTCGGCTTCGTAGCCGAAGCTGCCTGCCATGCCGCAGCACGACGACTCCACCGTCGATACCTTCAGCTGCGGAATCCACTTGAGCACGGTCTGCACGGGCGTGAACGCATCGAAGGCCTTCTGATGGCAATGGCCATGCACCAGCGCCTGTTGCGCGGCCAACGGCTTCAACGCAAGCTGCAAGCGGCCCGCCTTTTCCTCGCGCACGAGAAACTCTTCGAATAGAAACGCCTGTTGCGACAGCCGCTGCGCTTCCACGCCGAAACCGTAGTGCAGAAACTCGTCGCGCAACGAAAGCAGGCACGAAGGTTCCAACCCGACGATCGGCACGCCCCGCTCCACGAACGGCCTGAACAGATCGAGCATGCGCCGCGCTTCCCGCTTCGCTTCATCGACGAGACCCGCCGCGAGGAACGTGCGGCCGCAGCACACCGGCCGCTCGCCCCGGCGCGTATTGAAATGCACGGTATAACCGGCGGCCTCCAGCACTTGCTGCGCGGCGCGCGCGTTGTCCGGCTCCATGTTGTTGTTGAACGTGTCGACAAACAGCAGCACCTCTTTCAGGGCGCCGCTTCGAACCGCTTTGCCCGGCACGGCATTCGACAGAAACGACTTCCTGAAGCGGGGCAAACTGCGTTCAGGCGCAAAGCCCACGGAACGCTTGAACCACGCCGACAACACCGGCACGTTATCGGCCAGCGCCATCAGACCCGGCATGCGGCTCGCGGTGGCCGCATAGCGCGGCATGAAGGCAACCAGCCTGTCACGCAGACGCAGCCCATGCCGCTTGACGCGCGCTGCGCGCGCCTCGATCTTGAACTTCGCCATGTCGACGCCGGTCGGGCAATCGCGTTTGCAGCCCTTGCACGACACGCACAGATCGAGCGTGTCCTTGACGTCGTCGCTCGCGAGACCCGCTTCGCCGAGTTGACCCGAGATCGCGAGGCGCAACGTATTCGCGCGTCCGCGCGTGACGTGCTGCTCGTCCTTCGTCACGCGATAGCTCGGACACATCGTGCCCGCGTCGAACTTGCGGCAGTGGCCGTTGTTGTTGCACATCTCGACGGCCTTCGCGAGACCGCCGGACAGATCGTTGCCGGTGCCGGGCAAGGTCTCCGCGCCGGTAAGCGGATCGCGTTCGACGTTCCATGCCGACCAGTCGAGCGCCGTGTCGATGCGCTGTTCCTTGTAGCCCGGCGCGAAGCGGAAATGGCGCGCGTCGTCCATCTTCGGCGGACGCACGATCTTGTCGGGATTGAAGCGGTTGTCGGGATCGAACAGCGCCTTGATCTCGCTGAACGCCTGATTCAGCCGCGGCCCGTACTGCCACGCGACCCATTCGCCACGGCACAAACCGTCGCCATGTTCGCCCGAATACGCGCCCTTGTATTCGCGCACGAGTGCGGCCGCTTCGTCGGCGATCGCGCGCATCTTCACCGCGCCGTCGCGCCGCATGTCGAGAATCGGCCGCACGTGCAGCGTGCCGACGCTCGCGTGCGCATACCAGGTGCCTTCCGTGCCGTGCCGATGAAACACCTCGGTCAGACGGCTCGTATAGTCGGCCAGATGTTCGAGCGGCACTGCGCAGTCTTCGATGAAGGAGACCGGCTTGCCGTCACCCTTCATGCTCATCATGATGTTGAGCCCGGCCTTGCGGACTTCCCACAACGCTTTCTGTTCGTTCGCGTCCGGCATTTCGACGACCGAACCAGGCAGGCCCAGATCGTCCATCAGCTCAGAGAGCTGACTGAGCGATGCGAGTTGCGCGTCACGGTCCTCGCCCGCGAACTCCACGAGCAGGATCGCTTGCGGCTCATCGACGAGCGCCTTGCTGATCACCGGACGAAACGCAGGATTGCTCATTGCCAGATCGATCATCGTGCGATCGACCAGTTCCACCGCGACCGGCTTCAGCTTGACGATGTGCTGCGTCAACTCCATCGATTGCCGGAACGTCGGGAAATTGACCACGCCCAGCGTTTTATGCGCGGGCAACGGTGCGAGCTTCAGCGTCAATTGCCGACTGAAGGCGAGCGTGCCTTCCGAGCCGACCAGCAGATGCGCGAGATTCGCGAAGCCGTCATCGGTATAGGCGCGCGGATTCTGGCAATCGAACAGGTCGATGTTATATCCCGCCACGCGCCGCAACACTTTCGGCACGCGCGCGACGATTTCGTCGCGCTCGCGCTGGGCGATGCGCGTCACGCCGTCGACAATCTGCTGCAAACGCGCGCCTTGCGGCGTCTCGCGCAGCGACGCGAAACGCGCTTCGCTGCCGTCGGCGAGAATCGCGTCGATCGCCTCGACGTTGTGCACCATGTTGCCGTATTCGATCGAGCGCGAGCCGCACGAGTTGTTGCCGGCCATTCCGCCGATCGTGCATTGCGCGGCCGTCGACACGTCCACCGGAAACCACAGCCCGTGCGGCTTGAGCCACGCGTTCAGATGATCGAGCACGACGCCGGGCTCGACGGTGACGGTGCGCGCTTGCGCATCGAACGCGACGATGTTGTTCAGCCACTTGCTCGTGTCGATCACCAGCGCTGCGCCGACCGTCTGGCCGCATTGGCTCGTGCCCGCGCCGCGCGCGAGCAGAGGCACTTTCTCGCTGCGGGCGATCTCCAGCGCGACGCGCAGATCGTCCTGATCGCGCGGCACCACCACGCCGACCGGCGTGATCTGATAGATCGACGCATCGGTCGCGTAACGGCCGCGACTCGCCGCATCGAACAGCACGTCGCCACGCAGCGACTTGCGCAGCAGCTGCGCGAGCGGACTCGTCAGCCGCGCGGTGGAGGGAACCAGATGAATCGGCTTGACGAGTAAAGCGGAGGTGGGGTTCGTCATATCGTCGGCTCGTGGAAATGCAGGAGACTGGTAAAACGGGCTAAGCCGCCTAATACAACGTCACGCTGACCGGCGCGAGCCCTTCGATGCGCCCGCTCGCCGTGCCCGCGTGACGCGGGAAAAACATGCCGGTGTACGAACCGGCGGTCACGACCATCTCCGGCGTCACCGCAACGCCGCGCGAACTCGCGTGATTGACGAGCCACGTCAGCAAGCGCCGGGGATCGCCGGCCGGATTCGCGGGCGTCGTGCCGACCACGTCTTGTCCGTCGAAACTGAAACGCAGCGACGGCGCGACGAACGGAAAGTCCTCGCGATACGGCGTGAACTCGCCGACGATCAACGCGCCGTGATTCTGCAAATCCGCGAGTTGCGCGAGCTTGTCGACGTCGGGCCACGCGGCATAGCGGCTCGCCACGATTTCGATAGTCGCGCCGATCGAACCGATGCCCGCCATCACTTCGTCTTCGCGATAAGGCGTCGGGGACGGCTCGAAGCGGCGGCCGAAGCGAAACGCGACTTCCAGTTCGAGCCCGAGCGGCGCAAAGCCTGCACGCGCCAAACGCGCGCCGTCGACATGCAGATCGGCGGCGGGCAGCGGCGCGCCCTGGATCGGACCGCTCGCGGACTTCGCGCCGATTTTCCAGCCGCCGATCCGTGCGCCATGGATGCCCAGCATGTCGTGCTGGATCGCGTACGCCGCATCGGCGTCGGCGGGTATCTGCTCCGGCGGCAACGTGTCGAGCGTGAGCCGGTCGCGGCGTGCCTCGGCAAGACGCCGGCTGAGTGAGGTGGTCATGTCTTTCATTGCGAACTGGGTGGGGACGGTGCTTTGCGCTTACGCGCCGATGCGGGTCGGGACATGCGAGTTGTCCGCCTGGTCGAGAGCGAATCTGCTTTCCGGCTGCATGCGGAACGCGAGCACGACGCCAAGGCCCATCAACAGCATGCTGCCGACGAACGGCAAATTCCAGTTGCCGAAGTAGTCGATCAGAAACCCGCCGACCACCGGCGAGATGATCGCGGCCAGTGCAGAGCCCGTGTTCATCATGCCGCTCGCGGTGCCCGCGAATTCCGGCGCGATGTCCATCGGAATTGACCACATCGGACCGATCGTCATTTCGGCGAAGAAGAAGCCCGACGCGAGACACGCGATCGACAGCGCCAGGTTGTGCGTGAACATCAACGGAATCAGCGAGAGCAGGCAGAACAGCATGCAGACCGACACCATCCAGCTACGCGCGCGCTTCAGACTGCCCGTGCGCTTGAAGATCCAGTCGGTCACGAGGCCGCCGAGCGTATCGCCGAGCACACCGGCGAAGAACACCACGGAGGCGAAGATCGCCGACTTCTGCAATTGCAGATGGTGGTTGTGCAGGAAGTAGAGCGGAATCCAGCTCAGGAACAGCCACAGCGTCCAGCCGTAGCAGAAGTACACGATCGTGACCGGCGCCATGCGACGAAACAGCTTGCTCCACGGCACGCCGGCCGCTTTCGGCTTCGGCGCGGGTAGCACCGCGAGTTCTTCGGACGTGATGCGCGGATGATCCTTCGGATGTTCGGTGAAGGTGACTTTCCACACGACGACCCACAGCAGGCTGAGCGCGCCGCAGATGTAGAACGATTCGCGCCAGCCCCAGGTCGCCATCACCAGCACGATCAGCGCGGGCGCCACCGCATTGCCGACGCGCGACGCCGCGTGCGTGATGCCCTGCGCAAAGCCGCGCTTTTCCTTCGCGACCCAGCGCGACATCGCCGAGGTCGCGGCGGGAAACGTGGCGCCCTCGCCGAAACCGAGCAGCACGCGCGCGGCCAGCAACGAAGCCAGGCCGCCGGCGAAACCGGTCAGCAAGGTGGCGACGCCCCAGATCGCGCCACAGAACAGCAGCGTGCGTTTCGCGCCGAAGCGGTCGCTCACCCAGCCGCCGATCACCTGAAACAGCAGATACGGATAGGCGAAGGCCGAGAACACGAGGCCGACCTGCGTATGCGAAAGCTGGAATTCCTTGCCGAAACCCGCCGCTGCCGTGCTGACGTTCACGCGGTCAAGGTAAGTGATGAAGTACATGATGCATAGCATCACTAGAACGATACTGGTCGCACTGGTCACACGAAACCGCTTCATCGTCTCTCTCCATGGCATGTGTCGACGGCGCGCCTGAGTGGCGCGCCACGTCGTTGACCGTCAGCCGCTCGCGCTGCCGCGGACGCATTGCATGTTGTTCGGGCCGCGTTCTATGCGCGGCTGGCCGAGTTCTCGAAGGGAGGGCTCCCTGCCCTCCCTTGCTGCCTTTCTCGCTTGTTCTCTTTTAAGGCTGATGGACCGGCGTCTATTGCCGGTGCCGGGCAGTGGCGCCCGGCGCAATTCAGGCCGCCGCTTTCAAACCCGCGGACGCGACCGGCTGGCTCAACCATTCCATAGCGGCAGGCAGACCGCTTTCCTTGAGGGCCACGCCCGCGAGCCGTAGACCCATCTCGCAGCCGGCCAGCGTGGCGAGCAGCATCAGGTCGTTGCAATCGCCGAGGTGGCCGATGCGAAACATGCGGCCTTTCATCTTGCCGAGACCCGTGCCGAGCGACATGTCGAAGCGTTCGTAGATGAGCTTGCGCACTGCGTCGGCGTCGACGCCGTCGGGCGTCATCACGCCGGTCAGCACCGGGCTATACACGGCCGGGTCCGCGCACTGGATCTCCAGGCCCCACGCGCGCACCGCGCGGCGGGTCGCTTCGGCGAGACGCTCGTGACGCGCGAACACGTTGTCGAGCCCTTCGCCGAGAATCATCTCCAGCGCTTCGTGCAGGCCGTAGAGCAGATTCGTGTTCGGCGTGTACGGCCAGTAGCCCGTCTCGTTCATCTCGAGGATTTCGCTCCAGTCCCAGAAACTGCGCGGCAGTTTCGCGTGCTTGCTGGCAGCCAGCGCTTTCGGCGAGATCGCGTTGAAGCTGATGCCCGGCGGCAGCATCAAGCCCTTTTGCGAGCCCGACACGGTGACATCGACGCCCCACTCGTCGTGGCGATAGTCGGCGCATGCGAGGCCCGAGATCGTGTCGACGAGCAGCAGCGCCGGATGGCCCGCCGCATCGATCGCGCGACGCACGGCGGCGATGTCGGACGTGACGCCGGTGGAAGTTTCGTTATGCACGACGCACACCGCCTTGATCGTGCGTTGCGTGTCGGCGCGCAGACGCTCCTCGATCATCTGCGGCTGAACCCCGCGCCGCCAGCCTTCGATGCCCGGCAAGCCGAGGAACTCGGGCTTCAGCCCAAGCTTGTCCGCCATCTTTTTCCACAGCGTAGCGAAGTGGCCGGTCTCGAACATCAGCACGTGATCGCCGGGACTCAGCGTGTTCGACAGCGCCGCTTCCCATGCGCCCGTGCCTGAGGCCGGATAGATCACCACGGGCTGCTGCGTCTTGAAGATCTTCTTGATGCCGTCGAGCACCTTCAGACCGAGCTCACCGAACTCTGGGCCGCGATGGTCGATGGTCGGATAGCTCATCGCCCGGAGAATGCGGTCGGGCACCGGGCTCGGACCCGGAATCTGCAGAAAGTGACGTCCAGCGGGATGAAAGTCTAGCTTGAGCATGGGGTTCCTCCGATTGAATTTTGCATGCAAAAAACTATATCAGACGAAGTGCGACGCTCCCAAGGCCAAATTTGCATGTGAATGCCGGTGTTTACCCGCGCTATTAACTATTCTTTCGTCTTCCGATAAAATCCCATTCATGCGAGATGAGGATTTTTGTATGCAAAATTCGGATTTCATTGCGGGCGTGACCGCTTCCCCGCTGATGCCGAAGGTCGAGCGCCAGCGCCTGCACGACACGGTGGTCGAGCACATTCGCCGCTTTATCGTCGAAGGGGTGCTGGAGCCGGGCAAGAAACTGAATGAGCGGGAGTTGTGCGAGACCCTCGGCATCTCGCGCACGCCGTTGCGCGAAGCGCTGAAAGTGCTGGCCGCCGAAGGGCTGATCGAGATTTCGCCGAATCGGGGCGCGTCGGTATCGAAGATGTCGGAGGCGGAGTTGCGCGAGACCTTCGAACTGATGAGCGGTCTCGAAGCGTTTGCCGGCGAACTGGCCGCCGAACGGATGACCGCGGCCGAGCTCGCCGAGATCAAGGCGCTCCATTACGCGATGCTCGCGTGCCGCACGCAGAACGATCTGCCTGGCTACTACAGCCGCAATCAGGCGATCCACGACAAGATCAACGAGGCGGCGAGAAATTCAGCGCTGCGGCAAACCTATATCGCGGTGAACCGGCGCTTGCAGGCGCTCAGGTTCCGTTCGAACTTTCAGATTCCGAAGTGGGACAGTGCGATTCATGATCACGATGAAATGCTGAAGGCGTTAGAAGCACGTGACGGCAAGAAGCTGAGCACGATTCTGCGGCAGCATTTGCTCGACAAGCGCGATGCAGTTTTGCAGGTGCAGTCGCAGGAAGCGGCGGCGGGGTCGTCGTCGAATACTTAAGCAACCTGATCTTCTCGGGCACGGTCGCGCCTGATGCCACCAACAATGCTTACGACCTCGGCATCACGTTCGCTGCGACGACCTGCACCTATAGCGCCATCAGCATGACCGGCATGGGGCTCTACGATTCCACCGAAACAACGCTTTACGGCGCAACCTCGAAGACGGACAAGAGGCGGCATCATTTTCGTAGTCAAGAGAACGTCGGCTTCGGCATCCTGATCGTCGAAAGTGCCGTGCACGATTTCTGTGACGGCCGGTATTGCCTAAGCGCCTGCGTCCAGTCCAGACTTGTCCACCTAAAATGTTGGCAAGCCTGTGGACAACCGTCTCACAGCACCGCTAAGTGATTGAAGCGCATGGGATATTGCATGGCGGCTTCAGAGTAGGCATCCTGCGCTTTCCTGACATCCGTTAAACCTGAAGGCTTGTCCGGCAGGGACGCTGACGATGCGCGGCGTCCTTGCCCTCCAGTTGTCCACACAATTTCTTAGCAAGGCTGTGGACAACCTGCGCACAGCACTACCAAGTAGTTGATGAGACAGGCCAATCTTGCGCCGGCGCCGCCGCGAGCAGCCGTCCGCCGACTGCCTCCCGGTGTCAGCGCGCAGCTCTCACAGCGCCGCTTCCTTGCGCCGCAGCGACTCCGGCATCCCGTACAACATGATCAGCGCGCAGATCACGCTCATCGTGCCGATCACATACAACGCCGGCGTCGTGCTTCCGGTCAGATCCTTCACACGGCCCACCATGATCGGGCTCACGATCCCGCCGAGCTGTCCGAGCGTATTGATCAACGCAATCCCGCCTGCCGCGCCTGCGCCGGTCAGCAGCTTGGGCGGCAACGCCCAGAACGCCGGAATCGACGCCACCACGCCCGCGCCCATCACCGCCAGCGCGATCACCAGCAAGGTGGTCTGCTTGTCGAAGAAGCCCGCGGCAAAGAAGCCGATCGCCGACATCACCAGCAAGCCGAACACGAACTTGCGCCGCTCGCCGGTCGCGTCGGACAAACGGCCCACCACCACCATGCAGATCGCGCCGCAGACATAAGGCACGGCCGTCAGCAAGCCGATCATGGTCGGGTTGTTGGTGCCCGCGACGTGGATCAGGTGCGGCGTCCAAAAATTCAATCCGTACGACGCCACCTGAATCAGGAAGTAGACCAGCCCCAGCGTCAGAAAGCCCGGTGTTCTGAGCGCGCCCATCAGCGAATGGCCGGTGCTCGGATGACGGCTCTGCTGCGCAATCTGTCCCGACAGCAGCGTCTTCTCCGACGGCGACAGCCAGCCCGCGTCCTCGATGCGATCCTTGAGCAGTTTCAACACCATGATCCCGAGCACGACGCATGGCAGCCCACCGAGCAGGAACAGCCAGTGCCAGCCGGCTATGCCCAGCACCCCGTTCATGTGTCCGATCACCAGCCCAGCGAGCGGCGCGCCAACGAGGCCCGAGAACGCGGACGCCAGAAACAGCATCGACGTGATACGCCCGCGATAGCTCGGCGGAAACCATAGCGTCAGGTAGTACAGCACGCCCGGTGCAAAGCCCGCTTCCATCGCGCCGATCACGAAGCGCAGCCCATAGAACTGCCATTCGTTGTTGACGAACACCATCGCCGCCGTCGCGAGTCCCCACGAAATCATGATCCGCGCAATCCAGCGCCGCGCGCCGACTTTGTACAGAAACAGATTGCTGGGGACTTCGAACAATACATAGCCAATCACGAACAGACTCGCGCCGAGCCCGTACGCGGTATCGGACAGGCCGAGATCGCTCTGCAACTGGAACTTCGCGAAGCTGATGTTGATGCGGTCGAAGAACGCGAACAGATAGCAGATCATGATCAACGGCATCAACCGCCACGCGACTTTGCGGATGACGGCCACGAGGTCGTCCGCGCTGTCCTGACGGCTGCCGCTTGCAACTGCGCCCAGGTCACTCATGCTTGTCTCCAATGCCGGCTTCGGCGAGGCCGTCCGGTCGTTTAGTCGGTTAATCGATCAGTCGGTTTGGGGGGAAATCAGATGTGCAGAACGTATTCGGGTACCGGATGCACGTCGCAATTGCGGCCCGCCTTCGCGAGTTGCCCAGGCACGTCGTGGCCGAGCAACGCAGGCAAATTACGCGACAGCGCAAGCAGCTTCGGCAGATCGACGCCAGTGCGAATGCCCATCTCGTCGCACATGTTCACGAGGTCTTCCGTGCAGATGTTGCCGGACGCACCCGGCGCGAAGGGGCAGCCGCCGAGGCCACCGAGCGCGGCATCGAAGCGGCGCGCGCCGACTTCGTATGCCGCCAGCACATTGGCGAGGCCCAGCCCGCGCGTGTTGTGAAAATGCAGCGTGAGCGCGGCGGCCGGCAGCCGTTCGAGCACGCGTGCGACCAGCCGTTTCACCTGGCGCGGGTTAGCCATGCCGGTCGTGTCGGCGAGCGTGATGCCCTCGATGCCCATCTCGCGATACGTGTCGACGATGCCGACCACTCGGTCTTCGTCGATCCGTCCTTCGAAAGGGCAGCCAAAGGCAGTCGCCACCGTCGCGTTCAGCAGCACACCCGAGCCCTGCACGTGCCGCACGATGTCGTCGAAGGCCATCAGCGACGACTCGCAACTCATGCGCATGTTGGCGCGGTTGTGCGTCTGACTCGCGGACATCACGAGGTTCAGTTCGTCGACGTGCGCGGCGAGCGCGCGCTCGGCCCCCTTCAGGTTCGGCACCAGCGCGACATAGATCACACCGGGATGCCGTTCGATCTGCTGGAACACGGCGTCGCCGTCGCGCAAAGCCGGAATCGCTTTCGGCGACACGAACGAGCCGGCCTCGATACGTGTGAACCCCGCGGTCGATAGCGAATCGATCAGTTCGATCTTGTCGACGGTCTCGACCCACGTGGGCTCGATCTGCAAGCCGTCGCGCGGAGAGACTTCCTGCACGATCAGCTTGTCGACAGGGGCGTCGTTGTTGGCGGCGTTCATTGCACGGCTCCTTCGCGGCGCAGCCGCTCGATGTCTTCGTTGGCAAATCCGAGTTCGCTGAGAACGCTGCCGGTATGTTCGCCGAGCGTCGGCCCTTGCCAACGCACCTCGCCCGGCGTGTCCGACAGCTTCGGCACGATCCCCGGCATCTTCACCGACGCGCCGCCCGGCAATTGCGCTTGCAGCAACATGTCGCGCGCCTGGTAGTGCGGATCCGCGACGATGTCGGCCACCGAATAGATGCGGCCCGACGGTACTTCGGCGCGTTCGAGCGCGGCCAGCACGTCGCCGGTCGCGTGGCGCGAGGTCCACGCGGTGATCGCCTGATCGAGCATCGCCGAGTGTTTCGCGCGGCCGTCGTTGTGCGCGAGCGCGGGATTGTCGGCGAGATCGGGGCGGCCGATCAATTGCATGAGGCGCTTGAAGATCGGATCGCTGTTGCCGGCGATCACGACGTAGCCGTCGTCCTCGGTGCGATACGTGTTCGACGGTGCGATGCCCGGCAACGCGCCGCCGCTGCGCTCGCGCACGTGGCCGAGCAGGTCGTATTCCGGCACGAGGCTTTCCATCAGATTGAACACGCTCTCGACCAGCGACACGTCGACCACCTGGCCTTCGCCCTGACCGGTCTTCACGCGCAGCAGCGACATCAGCGCGCCAATCACGCCGTGCAGCGACGCGAGCGAATCGCCGAGACTCACGCCGACGCGCGCCGGCGCGCCGTCCACTTCGCCGGTCGTATAGCGAATCCCGCCCATCGCTTCGCCGATCGCGCCGAAGCCGGGCCGGTCGCGATACGGGCCGGACTGGCCGTAGCCGGAGATGCGGACCATCGTCAGTTTCGGGTTGATCGCGTGCAGCACGTCCCAGCCGAGGCCGAGTTTTTCGAGCGCGCCGGGACGCAGATTTTCGATCACGACATCGGCATCGGCGGCGAGCCGTTTGACGATCTCGACGCCGTCCGCCGACTTCAGGTTCACGCAGACCGACTTCTTGTTGCGAGACTGCAGATACCACCAGAGCGAGGTGCCTTCATGCAGCTTGCGCCATTTGCGAAGGGGGTCGCCGGTCTCGGGGGCTTCGATTTTGATGACGTCGGCACCGAACTCGGCCATGAGGCGCGCGGCGAACGGCGCGGCGATGAGGGTTCCGATCTCGACGACGCGGATACCCTGAAGGGGTCCACCCATAGTGCTGTCTCCGAAGCTGGTTTCGTATTGGAAGACAGCTTAGGAGCGGCGCGGCGGCGGCGTCCAACCGCAATTCGCCAACGACCGTTCGCGAACGGCGAACGCTCGGCGCTTGAGGGCGGCTGGTGGGGGTTTGCGGGACGTCAGTGGCGTGGGTTGGCTTCGCCGGCCTCGGCTGCTTCTGCGGCCTGGGTTGCTTGCGCTGCTTCGATTGCTTCGATCGAGCGCAGGTGGTCGAACAACAAGCGGCTCACCGGCGAAAGCGCGTCGACGTCGCGCACTGCCAGCACGAGGCTGCGTTCGGACCAGTCGTCTTCGAGCGGCGTGCCGACGAGGCCGAGCGGGGCGCCCATCAGTTGATAGACCTTGTGCGGCAGCACCCCGACGCCCATGCCCGCTTGCACCATCCGGCACACCGCGTCGAAGCCCGGCACGTGAATGCGCAGGCGCAGCGGCTTGCCCGCCTGGCGCGCGGCCAGATGCGTGCGGGCGTTGATCGAACTCGCGGCGTGCAGGCCGACGTGATCGCCGTCGAGCGTTTCGGCAAACGCCACGCTCGCGCGCGCCGCCAGCGGATGATCGTCGCGCATCACGAGCACGAGCGAATCGCGCCGATAGTGCTCGACGTGCAGGTCGCGCGTATCGGCGTCGCCAGAACAGATCCCGAGATCGGCGAGGCTGTCGTCGACGGCTTCGACCACGCCGCCGCTCGGCCGCTCTTCGAGATCGAGCTTGACGCGCTCGTGCTGCAACTGGAACGCGCGCAAATCTTCGGGCAGAAACTCGACGATCGCCGACAGATTGGCCATCATCCGCACGTAGCCGCGCACGCCGCTCGCGTGGCCGGCCAGTTCGATGCCGATGTTTTCGATGTCGCGCATGACGCGGCGCGCGTGATGCAGCAGCGTTTCGCCCGCCGGCGTCAGCGTCATGCCGCGCGCGGTGCGCTGAAACAGCGTCGCGCCGACCGCCTGTTCGAGTTCGAGCAGACGCTTGCTCGCGGCGGAGACGGCGATTGCCTCGCGTTCGGCGGCACGCGTAAGCGTGCCTTCTTCATAGACGGCGAGAAAGAGTTGAAGCGTCGTGAGGTCGAGCCTTCGGAGAAGGTTTTTGATTACCATGGCGGTGCGCCGGAAGTTCGGTCAGTGGTAATCATCCTCTAGCTGATGGCGTACCGCCAGCACGGTCACTGTCTGACTGTCCTCGATTTCGAACAGGGAGACATAGCCGTGCATCGCATTTGCGATGCATTGTCGCGCCATCCGGTTTCCGGTGCACGCAAGCCCGGTGCGACCGCCGCCGTCACGCCTGCGGCTCAATCCTTCCACGCCGACCCAAGAATCATCGTGCAGAAATTCTCGCGATGATAATGCGGGTCTTTCAACGCCAGCACGTCCGCCTTCACGTTGCCGAAGGTCGTCTCCGGCTTGTGGATCGTGCCGTGCGCGAACGCGTCGATGATGCCCTCCTTGAAGTGCGCACCGCGCGGATGCGCGTGAATCACCTCATGACGCTGATGCTCGGTGAACTCGTCGTAAGCGAGACCCAGCACGTCCATCTCGACGCCTGCCGTGACCAGTGCGACCACCGGCTTCATATGCTGCGGAATGCCTGGCGTCGTGTGCAACGCAATCGAGTTCCATACCTGCTCGATGTCGTCCTCGCCGATGCCGTGACGCCGCAGAAAATCACGCGCCGCGTTGGCGCCGTCCACTTCGAAGCGGTCATGCTCGCTGCTATACGGCGCGACGAGTCCCATGTCGTGAAACATGGCGCCGATGTACAGCAACTCGGGATCGAACTTCAACTGCTTGCGCGTGCCGGCCAGCGAGCCGAACAGGAAGACGCGCCGCGAATGGTGATAGAGGAGTTCGGTTTCGGTATCGCGCACGAGTTGCGTGGCTTCGCGCGCCATCATGCTGTCGGGAATCTGGATGCCTGCGATCGTGGTCATGTGATGTACTCCGTGACGGATTCGAATGAACGGGACACGCTGTCCTCGCGACGTCAAAGCGCGTTTGGTATGCTGGTCCGCGGCGCTTTTTCGTGCGCTTCGAACTGCGCATCCGATGAAGCCCAGTATTGGCCAACGCGCTGCCGCGGACAATCGCCGTGGACCGTTGAACACTGCCAAACGCACCGCGTTGACTGCCGCAGGCTGCGGATTGCCGTCCATCGTCAAAGGAAGTCTTTCGATGCCAACTGTCGCGATCGCGATCTTCCCCGGCGTACAGGCGCTCGATGTCGCCGGACCCGTCGATGTATTTTCCGAAGCCAATGGGTTCCTCGCGCCTGCCGATCGCTACGAGGTCAAACTGATCAGCGCGGAGTCCGTGCCCCTGCGCGCTTCGAACGGCATGACGCTGGTCGCCGATGCCACCTTCGACGACGCGCGTGAGCCGTTCGATCTCGCGCTCGTGGCGGGCGGACCCGCGCTGCCGAATAACGAAAGCCCCGACACGCGCCTGCTCGACTGGTTGACGAACGTCGCCGCAGGTTGCGGCCGCTACGGCTCGATCTGCACCGGCGCGTTCGTGCTCGGGCACGCGGGCTTGCTCGACGCGCGCAACGTCACGACGCACTGGCAGCATGCGGCGCAACTGGCCGCGCAGTTTCCGCAGGCGCGTGTCGATTTCGACCGCATCTATCTGCGCGACGGGCCGCTCGTGACATCGGCGGGCGTGACGGCCGGTATCGATCTGTCATTGGCTTTGGTGGCCGAGGATCATGGTCCGCATACCGCGCTCGCCGTCGCCAAGCGGCTGGTGGTGTTCGCGCAGCGGCAAGGCGGGCAGTCGCAATTCAGCCCTTATCTGACTGCGCCCGCCGATGACACGTCGCCGGTCGCCAGGGTGCAGGCGCACGTGATGGAGCGGATTCGCGAGCGCTTTACGGTGAAGCAACTGGCGGATGTCGCGGGTATGAGCGCGCGCAACTTCGCGCGTGTGTTCGTGCAGGAGACCGGGGTGACGCCGCATGAGTTCGTCGAGCGGGCTCGCGTGGATGCGGCGCGCAAGCTGCTGGAGAGTAGTGGTGCGGCGCTCAAGGCGATTGCTTATGACTGTGGGTTTGGCACTGCGGATCGGATGCGGATCGTGCTTACGAAGCGCATTGGGGTGACGCCGATGGGGTATCGGGAGAGGTTTCGGGCGGGGTGAGAGTGGAGCGTTTCGGGCGTTTCGGGTTCCACGGAGTGAGCAGCTCGTTGCTGCTTCCAGGAGCTCGGGTCATGTGGCTTTCGGGTGTGGCGAGGTCATGCTGATAGGCATCGATCGTCGATTTGCGGCTATTGCGCTGCGGCATTGCCTCGTGTGCCGATATACGGGTCGTTCTCAAAAGTTCCGGAGCAAAGCTTTACGCACCTGAAGCAAAGCTCGCGGATGACAATTTTATGAACGGATGTACGCTCGCAAACATATTAACGATATGCGAAGTGCAAGCATACCGTTCAGCTCGCGCTCCGTAGCCAGGGCGCCACCACCCATAGGTAGGCATTTCGCAATCAACGTGACCCGCCAAGGCTAAATAATGAACAGCTTCGACTCTTCAATGCTGGCTATCGTGACACGCGATACGATGCACTCGGAGACTTTCAACCACGCAGTGAGGCTCGTTGCGGACTTCTATCTGTTCAAGGGCGTTCTGCCACTGGCCATGCTGTGTGCCCTCTGGTTCGACACAAGGGAGCGTCGGCAGTGGCAACGGGAAATGGTTGTGACCACCATCGTGAGCGGTTTTCTGGCACTCTTCATCGGCAGAGTTCTCGCCTCCTGCTTGCCCTTCCGCCAGCGACCACTCTATGACCCGAGCCTGCACCTGACGTTTCCGATCGCGGCCACTCCAGAAGCAGTTCTTCGAACCTGGAGTTCGTTTCCTAGCGACCACGCCATGATTTGGGCGGCCGTCGCGATGGGCATTTTTCTCGTCTCCAGATGGATGGGCGTGCTCGCGCTGCTGCATTGCGTCTTCCTTATCTGTATTCCGCGCGTTTATCTAGGCTTGCACTATCCGACCGACGTTCTGGCAGGAATGATCCTCGGCGTCGGCGTTACCTGCGTTGTCACGCGAAAACCGATCATGGAGCGATTTGCTCCAGCCATCGTGCGATTCGTGGACAGGTATCCGAACGTTTCGTATGCCTGCCTGTTTGTCATGCTGTTTGAACTTGCGACCATGTTCGATGAGCCACGGCAGCTTGCGGAAGGTGTCTTTCGACACGTTCTACGCGGTTAATGTTCGACGTCCATTTTTACTTCGCCTGACGGACTTGCCTCACCCGGTTACCGCGTTCGCCGAGCGAGGCCAGGCACGTCACGCGTGCAGGAATGACTGACCATAGGACCTCGGAAGCCGTCGTTCGCTTTGCACAAGCGCCAACGGCGGCTAGCAAAACCCCATCCCCACCCGCGAAGCCCCACAAAAACCCCCTATGAGAAAATGGCCCTTGCCAGCTACCGTCCACAAGGAACCCATGCCCTCTACGTCCCCAATCCGCGCAATCGTCACCGGCCACACTCGCGGCTTGGGCGCGGCGCTTGCCGAACAGCTGATCGCACGCAACGTCACCGTGCTGGGCCTGTCCCGCTCGCGTCATGCAACCCTCAAGACACGTTTCCCAACACAGCTCGATGAAATCGAACTCGAACTCGCCGACCCCACGCGCGTCGCGCAATGGATCGCGACCGATGCACTGCGCGCGTTCGTCAGCGGCGCGCAAACGGTTCTGTTGATCAACAACGCGGGCATGGTGCAGCCCATCGGCCCGCTCGAAGGGCAGGACGCGGCGGCTATCGCCAGTGCGGTGAGCCTCAACGTGGCCACGCCACTGATGCTGGCCAGCGCGCTCGCCGCAGCCGCCGTCGATGCGAGCGACCGGCGCATCGTGCACATTTCCAGCGGCGCGGCCCGCAATGCGTATTCCGGCTGGAGCATCTACTGCGCGACCAAGGCCGCGCTCGATCATCACGCGCGCGCCGTCACGCTCGATGCAAACCGCGCGCTGCGCATTTGCAGCCTCGCGCCGGGCGTCATCGATACGGACATGCAGGCGCAGATTCGCGGCAGCGGCGAAGCGCAGTTCCCGATGCGCCCGAAGTTCGAAGACCTCAAACGCAACGGCCGACTGTCGACGCCAGACCAATGTGCCGCGCAATTGATCGACTACGCGCTCGGCGATGCATTCGGGCAAACGCCGGTGGCCGATATCCGCGAGATCGCCCACCCGGCGTAACGCGCGGCAACGACGCCTCCCGAAAAATCTCACCTTTGACACGCAGCGGTGCGGGTTCGGCTTGAGGCGTCGCTCGATCCGCTCCCGAAAACGCTCACCTTTCGAGCTTGGGGGCAGGGCGCAAAGGCATGCTGGGCATGCTGCGGTGCGTTCGAAACAGGCTACTCCCGCAAACCCTCACCTTTCGCGCAATACGGAGCAATCTGCGCGCCGATCCAGGACTCGTGAGGGACAATGCGTTGCGCGCGGCATTGTGCGGAACACGCCACGGCTCTAGCAGCAACGGAGTATGGATATCCCTGCGCGGATCGCGCTGACGACTAATCCGTTGATACAGGACGCACTATCCGTCACGCTGAGCGCGGCAATGCGCAGTCGTGGAGCGCCTCGCCAGGCCAACACCATCATCTAATCGTTCGGCAAATGTTGGCGGACCTGGTTATCGCAACTAGCGAAGAGTGAGGCAAACCGAAGCGTACTAACTCACGTATCGCCCCAAGCCTTCGGCTCCCGAATGTTCTCACCTTAGCGCCGCCAGGAGCATATTGAAGCCAGGCCGTTCGAAGACAGCCGATCATTTCACGCACGCAATCAGCGCGTGCGATGGCTTCCGGCAGTCACCGGTACCCGGCGGGTAACGCCTTGATTCAAGCCAAAAAACGCCCGCGCTCAGCGTCATTCCTTCGCAGGACACGCGCGGTGCGAAATCACGCCGCGATAGCAGCGGATAGCTCGGAGGGTGCCCCGGCTCCTGTTCGCCGAGCGGCTGCAGGTCGCCGTTGTGCGCGAACACCCATTGCTGGCCACGCAACTCGCGCATGAACGGATAACAGTTCTCGACCCGCGCGCCGTCTTGGGTCGCCTTGCGGATGTGCGCGACGACATTGCGCGACTTGGTCGCCTCATAGAACGCCACGCCCCAGCCGTCGACATGATGGTCGGCCAGGCCGCCGCGCGCGGCGAAGCCCGTCAGCGAGAAACTGACGTCGGTGGGTTCCGCGCAACTGAGGGCGAGCAATTGGCACATGTGCGGCTTCGTCCTAAGCCCGTTGCGCAGGACACGCACGCCCGCCGTCACCGCCTTCGCAGTGATGGTACCCATGCACCCAGAAGGTTTCGCCGCCATTGCAAGTCACCCGGTGTCGTTCACATTCACTGGGAGGCAAGCGCGTTTCAACAGCTGCCGTTATAGCGAATCATGCTTCGCAAATCACCGGTTTCGCGGCTCCCGAAAACCCTCACCTTTCGCGTGCCGCGCCGCCGCCGAGCCGCTTAGCCCGCCAGCTTGCGGAACGTCTCCAGCACCGCATCGCCCTTGAAGGGCTTGACGATCCAGCCTTTGACGCCGGCCGCCTTGCCGCGCTCCTTCATCGCCGGGCTGCTTTCAGTGGTCAGCATGATGACGTTCACAGTCGTGTTCCCGAGTTCGCTGCGAATCTTCTCGACCATCGTCAGGCCGTCCATGTTCGGCATGTTGACGTCGCTGATCACGAGCCTGATGCCGGGGCTGGCCTTCAACCTGGCGAGGCCGTCCTTGCCGTCCACCGCCGTGTCGACGTCCAGACCGTTCTTCTTCAGAAAGCCGGCCACTTCGTCGCGCACCGTGCTCGAGTCATCCACCACCAGAATTTTTGACATGTTGTTTCCTTTGACACGACTCAGAACAAATCCAGTTCGCCTGCTTCGACCATTGCGCCGACATCGCCGGAGACTTCCCTGAAATCTTCCGGCGACCAGCTCAGGCTGAACACGAAACGTTGATGCAACCTGACCGCACGGCCCGATTGCGGCTCACGCAGCCAGTACATGAAGCACAGTTGCGGATTGCCGCTGCCGAACGAGATGTACTTGTGCTTGTGATTCACCAGCAGCGGCACTTGCACGTCGCTGCGCCGCGATGCATCCGCCTCGCCGACATAGCGGTTCTTGAACGAGCCCCACACGAGGTTCGTCACTTCACCGAGCACGCTGTTCAGATCACGAAAATCCGCCTCGCCGTCGGGCGCGTTGTCGATCATCCGGTAGCGGTCGAGCAAGTCGAGGATCGGCGTCTCTTCGGCCTGCATCATCATGTACCCGCGGCACCACGCGCTTTCTAGCGGAATCAGGCTGAACACTTCGCCGAAGATGATGCGGTCGCGCACGATGTACGGCGTATCGCACGTAATGGTCAGGTCCTTGAACACGTCGCCGAGAATCGCCTGGGTCATCTCGGCGATGCCGCGCACCAGCGCGTTCGGATAGTCGAGGCTGAAAATGTATTCGTCGATCACGCGGCGCAGCGGCGCCATATCCTGCGCGACGTAGGCGGCGCAGACCACGCGCCGCAAGCTCTCGGGCAAGCCCTCTGTGCTCGGGTCGCGCTCACGCCGCATGATGATCGGCAACTCGGGACGCACCGCGTTGATCCGGATCGCGAGTTCGGCGCTGGCCTCGGGCGAGCCGCCGTAGTTTTCGGCGAACAGTACCGCGCCGAGATCGATGTTCGAGCGCAGCACCGACTGCAAGCGGTTCTTGCCCACTTTCACGCCGACCAGGTTGTTCTCGTCGCAAAAGCGCTTGAGCGCCTCTTTGTGCGCGGGGCAATCGTCCAGCACCAGCACCTTGCTGACCGGCTCGTTAAAATTCATTTCGCTTTCCTGATAGCGGCGACGCATGCTGTCATGGTCAAAACAACTCCAGTTCGCCGCTGGTTTCTTCAATGGCGCTCGTGTCCGCGACGAAATCGAGCGGCGCATGCGCGCATACGCACACGGTCGCGGCGAGCCGCACGTCGCCGTTGAGCACGACCGAATACGACGACAGCAGAGCCGGCTTCAATTCATGCAGATGCGGCAGGCAACGCGCGTTCAACACATACGGCGTCGACATGCCGAGGTCTGGAAAGTAGCGCAGCAATTCCTGGTTCATCGCGCCGCAGCACAGGTTGCAGATTTCCAGAAACGCTTCCTGAAACGGCGGTCCGTCGGTGTCGTTCAGGTAATAGCCGCGCGTGCTGTCGTCTTCGTCGAAATGCAGGATCAGCAGCAGCCTGAATACGATCGACGAAATGGTCAGCACGACCACCTGCGTATTCTTCGTTGCGCCGGCGCCGGCTTCGGCAAGCGGTACGATCTCGCAGAGGTCGTCCGCATTGACGGGCAGGCGCGTTTGCGCCGCCTTGCGGAAAATGCGTTCGAAGCTGTCACGGGCCTGAGCCGAAATCACCTCGGCACCTCATCGAGTTGCGCATGAAAGCGGTTGGCGAGCGACTCGACGCTGGCAAGCGACGCCGCGATCATCTTGCCGCCCGCCTGGATGTCCTGGAACGTGGACGTAGTGGTCAGGTCGTTGCGATGCAGGCTGTCGCGATAGCTCTTCGACAACTCCTCGGAACGCGCGGCGAGCGAGCGCACTTCGCTCGCCACCACCGCGAAGCCGCGGCCGGCCGGACCCGCGCGCGCCGCTTCGATCGACGCGTTCAGCGACACGATCACCACATGCCGCACGATCGACGACAACTCCTGATTCTTCGCGTGCATGTCGTGATTCTGCGTCATCAGCGAGATCATCTGCTCGTGCCAGCGCTCGAACGTCGCGCCGAGTCCTTTCAGTCGCGCGGCCTCACCGGCGATCTGGCGCGCCTGGTTGGTCCACTGCTCCGTGCGGCCGCGCGCGGCGTCGAGTGACGTGCGCAATTCATCGGTGCGGGCTGACTGCTGCATCAACTCATCACGCAGCTGTTCGGTCAACGCATGCAATGCCTGCTCGGCCTGCTCGCGTTCGAGCAGCGCTTCGCGATGCGCCGCGTGCGCGGCTTCGAGCGCGTCGATCCGCGCTTGTGCTTCGCCGCGCAAGCGCGCCGCCAGCTTCGCGCTGTGCAGCCTGTGAGCGGCCCATGCCGGCAGCGCGATCAACGCGCCGCCCGCCAGCGCAGCGAGCAGATACTCTTGGTACTGTTGAATCACAACCAATCCTTGCGAAGTCCGTTGGTCGGCGCTCAGCCCGCCACTGTGTCGAGGTGCAGCTCGCCGGCCTGGCCGCGCGCCTGAACGCCGAGCGTGTCGACCGCGACGCTGTCCGGCAGACAGACGATCGTCTGAAACTGACGGAACGGCGCGCCCGTATGGTCGTCGGTGAAGCGCAGTTCGATGCTGCCGTTCTCGCGCCGCAGGAAGTCGCGCACGGCGTCCATGCCGACGCCACGGCCCGACACTTCGGTGACCGTCTCCGCCGTCGAGAAGCCCGGCCGGAAAATGAAGTCCGCGACCGCCTCGTCGCTCAGCGCGTCGTGACTGCCGATCCAGCCGCGCTCCAGCGCGATGCCGCGAATCCGTTCGAGCGCGAGACCACGGCCATCGTCGCTGAGCGTGATCTGCAATGCGCCGCTGTCCACGCCCACTTCGATGTCGATCGTGCCGGCCGGGTTTTTGCCTTGCGCGCCGCGAACCTCGGCGGTTTCGATGCCGTGGTCGATCGAATTGCGCAGCAGATGCATGAACACGTTGCTCAGCGTGCCGCCCGCCTGACCGCGCAAACGGTAACCGTTGTCGTCGATCCGCACGGCCGGCGCGGGCTTGCCCAGCTCGCTCGCGAGCGACGGCAGCGAGTCCAGCACGCCGGCCAGTGCGTCGCGCACGCTCTGGCTGCCCAGTGCGCGCAGCGTGCGGCGCAGCGCATCGCGCATCGACTGCAATGCGTGTAGCTCGGCGGCGTCGGTGCGCTCCAGCATATTGAGTGTCTGCTGGATGTCGTCCTTGTCGACCATCACGTAGCGGCCCGTGCTGCCCGCGTCGTTCGACTGACCTTTGCCCTTGCGCCCGAGGCTCTGCTCGTTGATCTTCGCGTAGCTTTCGATCGCCTCGCGCACCCGCGTCAGTTCGCGCATCAGATGCTCCTGATCCCACGAGCGATCCGCGTCCGGCTGGCGCAGTTCGTGATAGCTGCGCTCGGTCTCGTGGACGACGTTGGTCAGGTGCTGCAGGTTGTAAGTCCGCGCATTGCCCTTGATGGTGTGCATGTTGCGGAACAGCTCGGCGATCGCCGCATGATCCGCTTCGGAATGCTTGCGAATGATGCGCTCGTTCTCGCTGACAAAGCCCGCCGAACTCTCGATGAAGTGATGGAACTTCTCCTCGCTGACCGCGAGAATCTCGCCGATCATGTCGAGGCGGCGGCGCTGCTCGCTCGCTTCGGCCGCGAGCTTGCGCAGTTCGGTGACGTCGCGCACGCACAGCATCAGGCGCACGACGGTGTCGTTTTCGTCGGTGATCGCCGACCAGCTGAGGTCGAGTATCTTCACGCGGTCATCGGGCATGCGCTTCGAAATCTCGCCCACCAGCAGGTGCTGATTGAACGCGAAGTTGATGCAGTCTTCGCCCAGGCACGCATGCGTGGCCGCGTCGATTTGCGACAGCGCGTCGGCGCCGAGTTCGGTATCCGCGAAAACGAGGTCCATCAGCGCGCGCCCGGCGATGTCCTTCGTCTCGAAGATGTCTTCCAGATACGCCGAGTACTCCGCGTGAATCTTCGCCCCGTCGACCACCGTCAGAATGCCCTGCTGCATGTTCTGCAACATCGCCTGGATGTCGGCAGTTTTCTGTTTGAGTTGCGCGGAGCTTTCCTGAATCTTCTCGATCATGCCGTTGAACGCGACGATCGAGCGGCCTATCTCGTCGAGCCGTCCCACCGGCACGCGGCGCGTGAAGTCCTGGCTCGACGCGATCTCGCTCATCATGGCCTGCATGTGGCTGAGCGGGCGGGTGATCTGGCGATAGAGCAGCGCGCCGATCGAAGTCAGCAGAATGATCGCGAGGCCAGTGACGGATGCGATAGCCGTGGTCGTCGTGGCGAGCGTGGCGTTGAGCGCCGTAATCGCGTCGTCTTTCTCGCGATTCTTCTCGACGCGCAAGGTCTCGACGATGCCTTCGAGTTCGTCGCGATACTGCGCGACGTTAGCGAACAGATACGCCTGCGCGAGTTCGTTCTTGCCGTCGGCTTTCATCTTCGCCGTGTCGGCGATCGCGGAGAAGTAGTTCTCGAGGCTGTCCTTCGCCTGCACGACTAGACCTTGCTGCGCGTGGCTCGCGGCCTGCTTGGCCTGCAGCGCGAGCGCCTGTTGCAGCGAGGCTTTTTTCTTCTTCAGTTCGTCCTGGGCCTGGGCGACCATGTTGGCGTCGGGCGCATAGACGAGCGTCATCGTGGCGAGCTGCACGTCCTTGACTTGCGACACGAGGTCGGCGGACGCGAGTGCGCTGGGCACCACGCCCTCGGTCACCTTGCGTACTTCGGCGGCGCTGCCGCGTGTCTGGTAGACGGCGTAGCCGCCGATCGCCGACAAGGCGACGAACATCAGAACAACCAATAGCGTGATGCGATGACGGATCGTCATTTGAACCCCCGGGGTCTGGCCTGCGCGCCAGCCCTCGTTCGGAGCAGCGCGTTTTTTGTGCGAAATATGGTCTGACTTGCAGCGCTGCCGAGTATTGCCGACGCATATTACTCAGCGATGACTGCATAGCTTTTTCGTACATCCGAGGGGCAAAATTTAGTTCTAAAGTTTTCGTGGAAACGGCCGTTATTTGATGGCCGTTCTATTGCGATGCAATTGCGTCACTGAGAAAAGCGCTCGATGTGTACGGCTTCGCGCGAATCCGATCGCGCCGGGCGCATTCGCCTGCGCTCCCGAATTTCCTCACCTTTGAAGCTAAAGTGCGCTGACAGGTGCGCATATTCTCACCTCGCCGGCTCCCGGATCTTCTCACCTGTTCGCTGTCAGCCATGCTCCCAACCACCGCCCAGCACCTGGTATAGCGTCACGAGATTCGCCTGCCGCGACAGGCTATCCGTCGCAAGCTGCTGTTGCGCGGTAAACAGCGTACGTTGCGCGTCGAGAAAGGTGAGGAAGCTGTCCGTGCCCGCCTTGTAGCGCGCTTCGGCAAGCGCGTAGCAGCGCTGCGCGGATGCCACGTAGTCGCGATCGGCCTGCACCTGATCGACATAAGTGGCGCGCGCCGTCAGTGCGTTCGACACTTCCTTGAACGCAGTCTGAATCGCGCTTTCGTAGTCGGCCACCTCGATCTGCTTTTCGATCTTCGCGACATCAAGTGATGCCTTGTTGGTGCCGTAGTCCAGTTTATGGATTTCGCACGCAAGACGGCGGACGCGTCGCCTACCACGAGCGTCGATGCGCATTGCCGCCGGCATTACGGCGACAGTCTCGCGGACGACGCGCTCGTAAGTTAC
Organism: Paraburkholderia sp. RAU2J; assembly: GCF_003634845.1. Taxonomy (NCBI): domain Bacteria; kingdom Pseudomonadati; phylum Pseudomonadota; class Betaproteobacteria; order Burkholderiales; family Burkholderiaceae; genus Paraburkholderia; species Paraburkholderia sp. RAU2J. The sequence goes on along the minus strand of NZ_RBXG01000002.1, from coordinate 313,728 downwards.
CTTTTGTTTGCATATGCAAGAGGACGTAAGGGAATTGGCGGCTTCGTTTCGCGCCGTTGCTTTGATAGGTGAGTTGTTAGACTTGCGACACGTCACCGTGAGCGGCTATGCGGACGACTCCCTGGAAATCCTCACCTTCGCATCGGTGCGGATTCTGAGCGGCCATGGATCACCTCCTGGAATCGCTCACCTTTTGACGGTGATCTCCTGGAATTCCTCACCTTTGCGCATATTTCGAGGCTTCCAGGGTGCTGTTCGGCTGCGCGAACGGCTCACTTCTCGGCGAATGGAGAGCCGTCTCCTGGAACTCCTCACCTTATAGCCTCGATGAGACGATCTCCTGGAATTCCTCACCTTTGAGCGCGGTGACCACTTATCCTGGAATTCCTCACCATTCGCCTCACGGTCGCCATCCCCTGGAAATCCTCACCATCCTGGAACAGCTCACCTTGGTGTGCGTGAGCGGCCGTCTCTCAGTTATCAAAAAAGTAGCGACTTGGCATCCTTGCTGTGTCGGCGTTTAGCCCAGCTAACGCTTGCAGCGACTGACGAACAATGTCGCGACCTATGACGCCAATTTCGACTAGTGCGGCGCTGAAATTGGCGAAAGTTGCGACTTGGCCCGCCCCATAATGCTTTACGCCGTCTGATAAAAGGGGCCAGTTTTGACGCTTGGCACCGGATCCTTAACCTGAGGGCAATCGCTGAGCATTCATCGGTGGCTATGCTGCCCGCGGCTATTTGTGTTGGTTGATTGGCGCTCTTGGGACTTGCCCCGTATGCGAGCGAGATTTCCCACGGTTTTCATATCGAGTTTGAGAGACACGGCAATTTCCCGGCGGGTCTTTCCTTGTGCGCGTAGCGCGAGTACTGTTTGCCCTAGAGATGAACGATGTCTACCTCCTCCTGCTCTTCCTCCAGGTTTGCAAGGTCGCGCATCGATAGCATCATGTCCAGACCATCTGGAAAACTTGAAATGCGCGCCGCAGTTGCACCGAGCCACATAGCTATCACCTCGCCGCCTAATGGCGTCCACAGGATGACTAGTGCCGTGGGCGGCGCCGACGTTCACGCAATAGATGACCGGTGGCGGCCTCCTAGCTGCTATTAAACTGCCTGTGCTGGCGTGCCCTCCGGTCATCGCATCGCAACATGCAGCCAGGAGAACTATCATAACCGGCAATATCGAATTGGTATTTCTACTTCCACAGAGCCATCGCCGTATATTAGGGTCATGGCGGTCTGGCACTCCGACCCACTGCAGGAAACCAGAACCCAAATAGCTGTGCATTGCGATTTGCAAATCACGTAGAGCAGACAACTCGATCGCAGCCAGAGTCTTTCCGTTGGCGAATTTCACGACCTGCTCCCAGAAGGAGCCAGCGTTGACCGAGACCTTGTTTGTCAGCAGCCCATAGGAAAGACGAGCGATTTGATGACAGGCGTGCAGTTGCGTATCCGACACTTTAATGCTGAGTTGCGAGGACCCTAGCTCTACTAGATCTTGCGGTAGGATATAGCCTTCCCGAAAAAACGTAGGGTTGAGAGCCTGCCACAACATGCCGCCGTGCCATGGACAAACACAAACGCCGGGCAGTTGATGCACCCGCCTCCAATGTCTGGGAACGTCGTTCTGTAGATCCTCGCGAAAGCAGGCCTTACAATAACGAAGACGACGAGCCGCGCCGCGCTCACGATGCACGACTGGGGCTTGCCCCCGGTTAACTGGGGAGAGCATCTTCTCAAATAGACTATTCGCTTGCGACGGAGCAAGCAGCGCAGCGAAATACGGGTAATTTGTTCTTTGTTCGGCTATCTCTCGCGCTGACAGGCCCCAGCAGTCCCGGGTTACCCTTTCTACCTGTGAAAGACCGAAGGCAAGACTACTCGGATGGGCACGATAACCGAACAGGTGTTGCATCACCGATGCTGGCCGGGCATTCATAACCGACATGTACCGGGCCGCACAACCAGATAGCGGTTCGTCGAGCAATGGTTCGGCTAGAAAGATTGTCATCACGAAGCCCCAGTCAGCAGTAACCTTTCGCAGCCAGTCCCCTGGCGCCGAAACTCGTCCATCGTCAAGAAATTCTCGACATCCCTTCAACGACCAAACCGAAGGTTCGGTTGTAACGGGCAGCGGAGATGACCCATGGCCGTCACTGCATCCTGGAGCGGGCTGGATCGCCCTTCAGCTTCACTTCGACCGGACCCGCCCCCGCGTGCTTTCGAGCGCTTCCGGATCAAATCGGCGAACGCGGCGATATAGACCATCGCGTTCTTTCTGAACAACGCTCACGGTGCCAGCGGATCTAACCGCTGCTTTCCAGTCGCGCGTGGCGCGCGCAGCAGTCGCTTCGACCGAATACCTTGCGTAACGCTGCGAGCGGCGTGTCAAATTGCGAGCGGTGGTTTCGGATACCCCGAGCCTACGCGCGATTTCCGCTCCTGAAAGTCCGCAATTTGTCAGCCGTAGAGCCTCAGCCGCATAGGGCTCACCGTACACTGAAATTACCGGGTCGGTGTCACCGTCTCGCAAGTTTTTGACAAACGACATGCCGCACCGGCAATAGCAGAAAAGCTTTCCGTGACTTCTGGTTCGGATTTCAGCTGGATGAGCAGCGCCGTGCGCAGCATAGCGGCTCGGACAGACCGGCCAGTGTTCATCGCTGGCCCATCGCCGGGTCTCGAAAAATACCCGGAGCAAGACCTCAGGCAAGGCCGCGGCAGCACTCTGCTGACCAAGAACGCGGCCAACCACCCAGTTCTGTCGTCCCGAAGGCAGTAGATCGCATCGAGAGAGATAGCTCTCTCCGAACGTATCAATCAGATTCTCACAGACCAGCGCGGATTCCAGCGTGTTTTTTCCCCGCGCGTATCCGCAGCTACGGGCAACCTCCAACCATCCTCCCTCACCCGGCGGCGACGCGTCGCTTCCAATATCGCAGAGCAAACTGACAGACAGATCGCCGACACGCCTGATCGCGATGTGTTGCGATTCAGAGACATCTAGCTCAACGCGGACGGCTTGCTTTACATCGGTTAATGTCGGCCATGCGGAATAGGGTTGGACATTCACAGGACATTCGAGGAGCCACACGCCGTGATGCGGGCACACAAGAACTCCCGGGAGCTGATGGAATCTTTTCCAGGTCGCTACCCTGCCACTACTGCGGTCTTCGCTAGCACATGAACGGCAGAATCTGATGACGTGAGGCCGTTGTATCAGCTTCTGCACATCTCCTCGTTGATGCCTTGAGGACCATTTCATTATCCGGCTCAGCAATCGCCTCCTTAACGACCTGGAGCAGAACCTCGCGTAATATGGAAACAGCGTAAGCCTCTCGGCTATCTCCATGGCTGACATTCCCAGCGATACGCGCGTCTGCTGTGCAACTTCATTCAGGTTATAGGCCAATCCAGTATTGAACCGCGCACCGTAACCGAACAGGCCGGAAACAAACATCTTCCAGTCGGTGACCAGCATCTGCTTTCCGTAGCTGGCCACCATACTGAACAAAGGTTCATCGGGGGCACCCTCGTTCAGATAAACGCTCATATTATTTTTTTGAGGCGGCGTTTTTATGCCTGGGGCTAGTTTTCCGTCCATCGCGCGCCGCCTTCGCAGGGGCAGCCTTGGGTGATCTGTTCGCCAGCGTCGGCGATTTACGCACTGGCGTTGTGCGCTTCGCGACGATTGCCTCTTCTGAATCCTGCTTTCCCGTGGATTTCTCATACATGGCGATTGCGCGCCGGATCAGTTGAGCGACGGAGCTGTTCTCATCGCCGTCAGTGACGTCCCGTGCATACTGTTCCGCTTCGATTTTTGGTATGTGCAGATCTATCAAAGCGTCCGCCACTTCGGCATATCGCAAAACCCGGGCCTCGGCTTCATCAAGGGCACGTTGGGCCTCTACGCCGGTTTCCGACTGTGCGAGATATGCACTCACCTTATCCATCGCCATCTCCGTCAGCTCAGCTATTTTCTTGTAATCCCGGTTTTTGATTGCCGTCAGCATACCTTCCACAAGACCCAGACCACGTGCAGCAGCCATGCTCATCAGGTCAGGTGTGATCTGGCCCACGACAAAGCCGGAATCCTTCGGGTCCAGGTCCTCAAGAAAGATTCCTTCGTACTGTGACAGACGCCAGACCAGCTTGGCGATCGCAGGCATACCTGCACTGAGATCGCAAAGCGTAGCGCGTATCGCGACCGGGTCCTTGAAAGGCCGCAGCTGGAGATCGATTGCGATGAGGGCATTTGCGAAACGATCCCAGAGCTCTCCAGGCTGGAAAGGTGTCATCGGCAACTCGCCGCCGCTGCTAACCCTCCGTAGCGTCCATATGTTTTTCAGCTGATTTTCCGCCTCGGGGCAGCCAAGACAGATGAAGGCGCAGCAACGCGCGTTAAACAGCGTAGTCAGGAAGTCGATCAGCTCTGTGCGATTGGCCGCTTTCAGGGCATTGTGAATCTCGTCAATAATCAGCACGCCGGTGTAGTGCCGAGATAGAACCATAATGACTTTTTGGATCCAGACACCTGAACCGGCTGCTGAGGCCACCTCATCGCAATACCGGGTATTTAGATAAAGATCGAACCAATGCACAATCCCCTGAAGAAGGGTAATCACACTTCCGTTATGTGGACAACTCACGAACACCCAGACCGCCTGGGCGATTCCTACCGATGTGCCCGGCAGCCGGTCGTGTTCTATGATCATAGGCAATGTACTGAGGACCATCTTGACAGCAGTGGTCTTGCCAACGCCCGACAACGCGAATACCGGCAAGCACTCGGAATGACTCTCCCGTGGAAAACCCAGGAGTCGGAATCTGCCGCGTTGGATCTCGGCGTAGGACGCCTGCAATTCCCGTTTGATCTCAACGGAAGAGCGGAAACCGTGGTATCGCGACCGCAATGCCACATAGAGCCAATCCAGAAGCTGGATGTGAACCGGAAGCATTACCCAGACGCGAGAGATTCTGCCCAAGGCTATCATGCGCTGCGACTTTGTGAGGCGGCGGCTTGATTTTGGGTGTTTTACCTTGAAGCCACTCACCATCGCGTCAAGAATCGCGGCTCGATTGAAAGCTGGAAGTGCAAGGACCAGCCAATTTTTTGCAAACTCTGGCAGCTCGCTTGCTGATTTTCGATATATGGCCTTGACTCTTACATCACAATGGGCAAGGATTGGATCGCCAACGACGTTGAGGGGAACCTGTTTCACCAGTTCCTCTTGTGCCTTTTTTCTTTCAGCGGCTGTCATCCTGGCCATGCCTGCGCTCCTTCACCGTCGCGTCCGACGTCCACCAGGGTCACTCAGCAGTCGCGAGCCGCTGATATCGGTTAGCTGCTGCAGGCGCGCCGCTGCACTTACACTCGCTGCTCTACCATTATTTTCGGCTTTTGGCACTGCAGGTAACGTTCGCTCCAGAGTTGCCTCGACCTTTTTGGCATCCTTGACACGCGTGGCGTCAGGGCGCTTCCTGCCCGCTACCTTCAAGGCCGCGTCCTGTTGCTGCATGGCCCGGTGCCTGTCTGCGTTAGAGTTCAGAGCATGTAGCATTCTCATGCCCTCATTATCCTGACGAGCCTGACCCGCACTCTTCCGTTTCAGCTTGCAGAACTGTTCCCATTCGGTGGTCGTAGCACCGTGGAGATCATGGCGATTTGTGCCTGCGAGGTTAGCGAATTGCGGGAACTCATTGCGGGGGGATAGATCTATCTGACTCATCTCGTCCGGATTGTAGAGAATGCCCACTTTCTGTTTAGAGGCCTTTCCATATGTTGTCGCGTAGCGCTCCGTCGCCGTTTCCGGGTTGTAGTCCGCGTTGTTCACCCGCAATCCGGAAGACGTGACCGTTGCTTCCGTCTCAAACAGTACTGCATGTCTGATGTCATCGACGGCGCAGGCCTGAAGCATCGCGAGCGAACGGTTCACCCCCCAATTCCAGCGTTCCAGCGGCGTATTAGGCGTACCTCCCGTCACCATCTCCTCCGGTGTATAGATCTCGCCTGAAATAGGTGTACGGTGGTACAGGTGGATTGCCCTGAGCAGTTCCCGGATAAATTCCGAGCGGGTCCACAACGCGTCAACCGCGCAGTTGAAGTTCCGCGGCGCATCACGATACGCTTCCACAATGCCATATCCATGACGCTGCGCTATCAGCGGAATAATCCCGAACCGGCGCTCGATCACTCCGCGCCAGAATGGCTCGAACGCCGCACTGTTGTCAATCCCGACAGCAAAGACTTTACCGATATGCTTCCAGGGGAGCGACTGCTTGTATTCACATCCGCGGTCGCAGTGAAAGCGGGCCGGCAGATGCTCGCAGGGCCAGTCTTCCACAGTTATGGTGAACCCGTACTGTGCACAGAATTCGTCCTTCGGACTGACCATATTTTCCAGTGCGAGCGCAGCGCCTTCGAAAGACGGGGGCCGAAAACTGACTTGGAGTCCAACGATCATGCGGCTCCACAAGTCAACGACGAAATACACCGTTGGCCGCCCCACTACCAGCGTCCGGTCGAAACATGAGACCAGATAAACGTCAGCGATTGTCGCGTCGATCATGAACACGTGGCCGGGACCGCGACAATGCTGCAAAGCATGTCCTCGTGGAGTACGCCCTTGCGAACGAAACTGGGCCTCCCCCATGCTGTGACGTTTTCGACGCCCGCCGTCACAATCCCTGAGGTAGTGACGAAACTGCTCGACGGAAATAGCTGAGTGCTCTCGCAATTCGACGGCTGTGGCTTCCCCCTTCGCGTTTTTGATGAGCCGTTCACATCGCAACAGATAGTTGGCCCGATCTACCACGTTCTCTGCCGTAGGGCGATCCCGGGAGCCGCGATTCCAGCCCCGTTTGCCGCGTTTTCGGTTTGTGTGAACTGAGCGTTGTGCCCTCCCTCGGCCGCTTGGCCTCGTATTTTTGGCCTTCCCTGCCGTTCGCGGTTTCGGATCTTCAGGCAGTCCGGCATCCCATACAGCTTGGCCGTGAGTGTAGTAGAGGTCAGCCATCCAGCGGAACAATCGGTCACGAGATTCGGAAGGCATCAACGTTTGCGGTCGACGAATCTCTGCGCGGCGTCCAGGGTGATTCTGGTATTCACGGCGTGTGGCTGCCGGCCGGTTGGATCGACCCGAATTCGGATAGCCACTAATTACGGCCCGGGGTGTCATACCTCGCTGAAGCCAAAGCCGAAAGTATGTGCGGATAGTTTTCGGCTGCACTTTCTGGTTTTCCGCATGCTCATCAATAATCCGTGCGCGTGCCGCCCCGGCTTTCAGCAACTGCACGAATTGATGCCGCCCTTTCTGGCTATCCCGATTGACAAGATCTTTGATGTATCCGTAGTTCGTTTCGCTTTGCTGCGCATGTGCCGGTGTGGTTCTGAGACCGCAACCCAGGTCTGCATATGGATCGTCTTCAAGCACGAAGCCGCCAGTGGCGGTCGCATTCAGGCCAACCAATGGCTTGAATTCGTCAGTTGGAATCGAACGGATGACCAAACGCGAGCTGTCCAGCCGGACGAGATAGGTATTGGGCTGACCGTACCCTGTGTGCACCACGCGATAGAGAAGGTCGTTAGCGAGGTCTTGATACACGCGATTGACGTATATCGGGGCAGGAATCCGAACCTTCGATGGCATATTTGCACCCTATGATTGAATACAGGGTCTATGGACGGATCAGGCGCCGTAACCTTCATCGCGTGGCCAATGTTTCGGGGAGCCAACCACACTGGTAGCGATACTCCTGACGGCGTTTCACGCGCGTCGTTCCAGCGCGCATGCATGACTCAACACCAGAAGCACCACCTCAGGTGAAGCGAACGGGCCGCGTGTCCACAATCACCAGCGCTGAGACGGGCTCCTGATCGACGTCGCGGCAATGGACGTCAAAACGTATGTGTTTCGCGGCCAGCATCAGATGAAAGGCGTTAAGTCCGTATGGGACAGGCAGCCCTTTCTCTTTCATCGCGCGCTCGCATGCCGTTCGCACCGACGTATGCTTTCCGTTCGACAGTGCACGTATGACAGCTCGCTGAACCACGGGGCTATCTGCGCCTTCGCCAGCACGGACAGGACGCAGCGCAATCGCATACAGGAAGTCGAGGTTCCTGGCCCAGTTCGTGTTCAATCCATCATTCAGATGTAACCGCCACGGCACGCCTTGCTGCTTCCAGAACTGCTCAACAATCCTGAGTTCCGGCTGACCGGCAGGCGGACGCCTCCCCTGCAATCGCACGGAAACGGCCTCGACCCACTGTCTCCGCCCCTCGCGCTTGGTGACCAGCAGGTCGGTGTTGAGAACCTTGTAGGTGCCGTCACGGTTTCGGGGATGGCGAAGCTTCATAACCCGTGCCACTTCGACAGTGTCAGTGTGATCACAGGGCATGAATTCCCGGATATCGGTTGTATTGTCCTGGTAGCACTCCCATAAAAAAGCGGCAAAGCGGCAATCGCGAGGGAGTTGAGCTTCGCGTCCCATGAACGGCACCCGGTGCACCCTCTTGGCCTGCCGGTCTTCCCAGACGCTCGCTCCCGGCTTGTAATCAGCCCCCTCGCCACAACCGAGGTGTCCGCGGCGGATCCTGGTAATTTGCCGCTCCAAAATTGTCGTGGAAGCCATCCTGAAGCCTTACGCCGCAAACGTGCCGTTCCGAGCAATGCGTCGACGTTATCTTGCCTTGCGCCAAGGGAACACTCGGCCACCCTCCGACGCTCCAGAGGCGGAGCATGAGAGGTGAGGGGCCACCGGTGACCGCTTAAAAGGTCACGGTCCATAGTGTCATTAAAGGCGACCCGGCCGAGGCTTTCAACTTTCACCTGCACAATCTTCGCCTTGAACACAGAAGTAACCCGCGGACTCCTCGTGAAGGAGGCGTGGCACCGAACTGCGCAGCGGCCGCATTCGCGGAACCGCCGGCTTCCGCGTCGATGAAATTCGAAGCCCGGGCGCATGCAATCCGATCCGTCCCCCGATGCGGCTCAGGGTGCGCCGTCTTGCCGTTCGCCCCGTCCGCACTAGCCGGTGCTGCCAGCTGCCGCGTGCCGTCGCGGCGCGCGCCAAGACCCGCCGCGGCGGTCCTGCGGGCACGCTTACGTGTCCGGCAAACAGGATCGTGGCGGAGCGGGTGGCTTCGCCGCGGGTCGCGAACGCAAAGCGCCGCAGCTTCGAGTGGCAGCGCCGGTGGTTTCCTGCGCCTGCTCGAGCCATTTCGCGGGATGCCGCAACAGCGGCGAGCACACGCTGGCCGCGATAACGGGGGTTATCGCGCCCTGCCCGCGGAACTGCCGGGCACTGGATCCTGACCGTGGCGCCCTGCTTCCTTCTGAGACGTTGCCGCTGCGCGACGCGGCAGCGGCAAGGCACGCACGGCGGAGCGATCTGGTGTCCCAACGGTAAGTCATTGAAGGCCACTCTGACCGGCTCTCGCCAGTGACGCTTTCATTTCGCGTCGTCCAAAGCCTTGCCCAGCGGGGCTCACCGGACGCTCCGATGTCCTCATCGCGAGTTGACGAAATTACTTTCGTACCAGTGGTAATCATCCGAAAGGCCGCCTGGTCACCCCAGAGAAAGGGGGCGGCCAGGGTCTAGAATCCGTTTCTGACGACATGCCGCGTTCGCTTGCCCAAGCTCCGTCCGTATCCTAATTTTTTAACAGTCCTGATAAGCAAGAAGTCTTGAACAGGAGCAGCAGGTGAGACGACGCGCGAATGACGTCGTGCGCGAACCCCAGGGAACGCAGCAGCGACCGGAACTGCGACCCACGGGCGGCGTTGGACCGCCGAGCGACGTCGAAGGACGACTAACATGGCCCTTTCCAGTTCCGACCAGGATATGTCGGCCAGACTATCCACCTCTCGCCTGTCGACGCTCGATCACCTTCAGATTGCGTCACTGTGGTTTGCGCTCTTTTCTCAATGGATGTCGGTCGTCCCGGTGCTCATTCCGGCACAGATTGCCGAACTGCTCGGACGCAATGCGGCGGTGAAGGAAGGTGTGGCCGGCTCTGTCATTGCGGCCGGCGCATTCATTGCTATGGTCGTATCGCCGTTAGCTGGCGCGCTATCGGACCGTTGCTCGGCAAAACACGGACGTCGGCGCCCGTTTCTCGTCGCCGGCGTATTCGGCACCGCGGTCGCCCTGGCAGGGCTCGCATCCTTCGACCGCGGGGGCAGCATCTGGCTTTACACGCTAGCATTCCTGCACCTTCAATTCTGGTGGAACTGGGCGGCGGGCCCGTACGCCGGGCTGGTACCCGATGTTGTGCCGAAACAGGAAACCAACCGAGCGAGCGCATGGCTGAACGTGATGACGGTGCTCGGCACCATCACCGGCAACGCAGTACTCGTCGCGCTGTATTCTCCCGGGCGCCTGTCTCCGACGGTTGCCACGTTCATTGCAATCATGTTGCTCTGCCTCTGGCTGACGATCAGGGGTTCACGCGAACCGGCGCCTGCCAGATCCCGCCAGCGTTTCGAGCTCCTGGCATTCATTCGCTCGTTCTATCTCGATCCGCGCATCCATCAGAACTTCTACTGGGTGCTGGTGACCCGCCTGTTCGGAAACATGGGAATCTGGTCGATCTTCACCTTCATGTTGTACTACCTGCAGGACGCGATAGGTGTTCGCCATCCGACCCATCTCCTGAATGGGTTGCTTGGTGTCGGTATCGTGCTGGCAATCCCGGCCAGCTTGTTGGGCGCGCGGCTGGCCGACCGTCACGGAGCCGTCCCCGTCGTCCGCCTGGCCAGTTGGATCATGGCGGGGACCGCGATCGGCTATGTTCTGCTAGCACTGCATCCAAACCTGCTACTGGTAATCCCGGTCGCGTTGGTTTTCTGTGCGGCCTACGGCACCTATCAGTCCGTAGACTGGGCGCTCGTGCTGCAGGTTTTGCCGAACAACGCGTCCGCTGGCAAGGATATGGGCATCTGGCACGTGTCGATGGTGCTGCCGCAGATCTTCGGCCCGGCCGCGACCGGGTGGATGCTGTCGTGGGTCAAGGCATTCGCTGGACCCGGGCCTGCCTACGTCCTGGCGTTCGCCGTCGCCGCGGTGTGGTTCGTGCTGGCAGCCTGGCTCGTTTCGCGCGTCAAGCTTCCTTCGGGCCAAGACGAGTCCACCGGACCCATTGGGCGAACATGATGCGGCGCCCGCCTCGCCCATTGCGTTCTCGTCCCGACGCCAATCAGTGACCCGATACGTGCGATGCGTCAGCCATGGCACTGCGTGCAGGCTGCGCGACGTCAACGCGGCAAGCGTGCCGGGGCGATCGCAGCAAACGGATAGAGCCCCGCGGACCAACGATCACTGCGCATCCCGAATCGGCGCAAGCCCAATAACGCCCCTTTTTATCCACCTTGCTATACGTCGAATTGCGCGTCACACCAGTGGCCGAACCCGGCCGAGGGCGTGTGGAAACTGCATTTCTGCCGCTGAGGGCGAGGTTGCCGGTTGGATCGATCAAGTTAGATGCGTCGAGCTTGCGCTAATCGAACATCGCGGCCGCAAGAAGCCCGTCAGGGCCTCAGCTTGTAGCCATCCTCATCGCCTTCATCATTCCGGCAACGCCCAGTATATTCAGGACGCGCTTGAGGTTGTAGGCCAGTACCTGAAGGCTCATTTCGGTGCTCACCCGTCCCAGCGTCCGGGTCAGGAAGTGGGTGGCGCCCATCCAATGCTTCAGCGTGCCAAAGACGTGTTCTACAGTGCTTCTTCGGATGGTCATTGCATCGGGCTTCCGGTCGAGTCGACGCTGCATAACTTCCAGTACGTGTTCGTGTTCCCATCGTCGGATGCGACGATAGTCGCTGGGCGAACATCGTTCCTTGAGATGGCAACGCGGGCATGCGCTGGGCCAGTAGACGCGCAGATTCATGTCTTTCTCGACGGTTTCGAATCGAAGAATTGCGCGCTCACCGGCGGGACATCGATACTCATCGCTTCTTGCAATGTAGATGAAGTCGCGTTTGGTGACGAGCCCTTTCTTCCTTGACGCTGAGGTGAGCGGTTTCGGGACATACGCCATGATCCCTGCCAGTTCGCACGCGCGGATGTCCGGACCGCTGAAGTAGCCCCGGTCAGCCAGCACTTTCAGCTTTGGCTTGCCCATCGCGTTCTTTGCTGACAGAGCCATCTTGCTGAGTTGACCATGATCGCCTCCGATATTCGTCACCTCGTGTTCGACAATAAGATGATGCTTCGTATCCACGGCGGTCTGGACGTTGTAGCCGACCGTTCCGGTTCTCTTGCCACCGCTGGTCATGGAGCGGGAATCCGGGTCAGTGAGCGACAACTGTCCGTCCGGTTCATTCTTCAACTGATGTTTGATCTGCTCGAGTTCACGCATCCGCTGGCGCAGGAGCGCGATCTTCTCGTACAGGCGCACGGTCTTCACATCGAAACCTGTCGGACTGGTCCGGTCTGCGGTTTCAATCATGTCGAGATATCGCTGCACGCTTTCCTCAATCTGCTGCTGACGCTTGTCGATCTTGCCAGCCGTGTAGTTTCTGTCACGGCTGTTCACAGCCTTGAACTTGCTGCCGTCAATGGCCACCATGTCGCTCGATAGCAGCTTCAGTCCGCGACACAGTTCGACGAAGCGACGGCATACGTTGCGGATGGCCGGGCCGTTGTCGCGGCGAAAGTCGGCGATCGTCTTGAAGTCTGGTGCCAGACGTCCAGTCAGCCACATCAGCTCGACATTGCGCTGGCATTCGCGCTCAAGCCGCCGGCTGGACGGCACCCGGTTCAGATAACCGTAGATATAGATCTTGAGCATCACGCCTGGGTGGTACGACGGGCGACCCGTGACTGCGGGCGTGCTACCGTTGAAGCCCAGTTCCGCAAGGTCCAGTTCGTCGACGAAGGCATCGATGACCCTGACCGGATTGTCCTGCCCGATGTAGTCATCTATGCATTCGGGTAGTAGTGCGACCTGCTTGCGGTCATCGCCTTCAACGAATCGCTTCATGAGTCACCCGGTCTCAGTACGTTGATTCAGTTTAGGCGATCAATGCGTTTTCACACACCCTTATATGGACACCGCCCGGTTTGCCAAGTTGATCTTGATGTGATGCCGTAACAAGGTATCGGCTGCGGTCTTATATCCGGCTTTACGCGAGCCGAAGCCGCGAGCCCTGATGGAATGCGCCAGGAACGTCCTCATCTCGGCCGCGTGCTTCAGGCACAAGGGTGTGTTCAGGTTTGCGTTCCTGCGGTCCGACCTGTTTTGCCATCACAAGTAATCAACCATAGCAACCTACCGGTTCATCGAGGTCTCAGAGCCTCTTACAGTCAAGCTGGTCTTATGCTGACGTGATTCGCTTCGTAACTGCTCTTGTGGGCCAGTATGGCCCAGGCAGTTCGTGCCATCTTGCTCGCCAGAGCGACGGCTACCACGTTGGCGGGTCGTCGCTCCTGAATTCCTTTCTGCCACGCTGTTGGTACCTTCGTGTGGCACAGGACGGAGCGCGCTCCATGGATCAGCAGCGTGCGCAGGTACGGATCGCCTCGCTTCGAAATGGAGCACAGTCGAATCTTCCCGCCCGTACCGCTTTGCCGCGGAACAAGACCGAGGAACGCAGCGAACTCACGCCCTGATCTGAAGGTCCTCGCGTCTCCGATTGTTGCTACCAGGGCCGTTGCGGTTAGCCTGCCGATGCCGGGCACGTCGGAGATCGCGCGACATGCCACTTCCTGTTTCTGCCAGGCACCAATGCGCTCCTCAAGTTGATCGATATCATCCTCGAACGCGTTGATGCGTCGTAACTGGTCTTGCAGATTAAGCATGATCGATGCGGGAAGTGTATCTTCCAGTTCTGCCATGCGCTGCCTTACCTCGGCAAGCCCTGCCGCACGTCCTGTGCGAAACGTCACGCCGAATTCGTAGAGAAACCCACGGAGCTGGTTCACCTGCATTGTTCGAAACTTGATGAGCTGCGAACGCATTCGGTGCAAGCTCAGCATCGCTTGCTGATCTTCTGTCTTCGCTGCGACGGTGCGCATTCCAGGTTGTTGAACCGCGGTCCATATCGCCTTCGCATCTGCCGCGTCGGTCTTGTTCGTTTGCACAAAGGGCCGGATAAACTGCGCATGCAACAGCACGACCTCGTGTCCCAGTGCCTGAATTTTACGTGCCCACCAGTGAGCGCTCCCGCACGCTTCAAGAGCGACACGCCCGGCAGGACGCTGAGCCAGAAACGCGATCAGATCGTCACGGCCAAACCGCCGGTTCGCAATCTCGCCGGTTTGGGTGTCGACCCAGTACAACTGGAACACCCGCTTTGCAACATCCAGTCCGTATGTCGTAGCATTCATTTGGGGGCCTCCGTTCTTCAAGTGGTTGTGTCGCAACTCCACTTTGGCACATTGATGCCGTTCGGTTCTGGAGGCCCTCAATCATGCCCCCTCCCCCAAGGGAGGGCGGTGTCCATTCCATCTCGGCCAGTCGCGAGCGGTTTCGTTCGGCGACCCGCAACGGACGGCTGAACACGAGTCGGCTAACCGGCAGCTTCAAGGACCATAACAGCCACTTGCGGCCGCACCTTCACTTGCACACCACTCGTCCGATTCACAGCCCGGGCTAAAACCGCTTCGCAAAGCCAACTGTAAAACCGTGCGGGAGAATCTGGACGAACAAGGGTGTCTGCCATGTCGTGCTCAGGTATCCGACCGCCGTGCCGAGTGCCCAGCCAGCGAGAACGTCAGTCTGCCAATGTGCCTGGCTTTTCACGCGTGCAATCGAATCGTAGAGCGGCAACAATTCCAGTCCCCACACCCACGGGTCACGCCGACCATAGTTGACGATGAACGGCGTCACGAAACTCGCCTGAAGGGTGACCTCGCCACTTGGAAAACTCTGTCCGCCGCTGAACCATTGGTTAGGTCCCTGGCCCGCGTTGGGCCGCTGGCGACCGAATGCGTACTTCATGCCTTGCGCAGCGACCGCCGATATCGCCGTAGCGTCGGCCGTTTGCCAGAAGGTATGGCCCAGTTCGTTGTCGTTCCCCAGCCACAGAGATCCGCCCACCGTCGTGGCGATCACGGCATATTCAAGTCCGAGCTGAACGTTGCGGTTCCATATGCCGCTCTGATCCAGAGCGACCTTGCGGTCGATCCCGCCGGCATATGCGCCCGAAAAAGCCAACGCCGTCATCGCGGCGGCACCGCACCGTCTTGCTCCTACCGTCATTCCAGGAGTGGACAATCTCATGTGGACCTCACGCGCAAGATTCGGGTTGACCGGTCAGCCCCTGACGCATTCGAACAAACAGAGAAACTGCCAGAAAACATTCCAACGTGCCCGGCGCAACGCACATGCCCGGACGATAAACCCCAGCTCGAATCGTCGGGAACCGGCCTAGCGGCATACCTCCACCGTGGCGGCGAATCGGTTCTGATATTCGTGGCCCGATCGCCCTTGTGCACCAATGGAAGTTCCAACGGGACGGCATTAGGCGAACTGCATACGCACTAACTTGCTCGTCGTCGCCGCTTGCCCGGCCACTCAGTCCGAGCGGTGTCCACCTTTCGGTGCCATCACATCCGTGACACTGTACGGCTTGGTCGATGCCGGTATCGCGTATACGAACAATGTTCAGAACGGCGCTCCCAGCCATGGGAGCGCACGCGTGGCACTGGCAAGCGGCAACATCAGCGGTAGCCGGTTCGGCCTGCGCGGCGCGGAAGATCTCGGTGGTGGCCTGAAGGCTATTTTCGTGCTCGAAAACGGCTTCAACGTCAACAACGGCACGCTCGGTCAGGGTGGCCGGATGTTTGGCCGTCTATTAGCCGGGGTGGTCGCCATTGTTGCAGTCGCTGTTACCCAATCGCGAATCCTGTCGATGCCCGAGCCACGCACAACTTTGACGGCATCTTGGACTCCGGCGTTGTCGTGATGAGCTTTCTATACACCTCATGTCGAGTTCGATCGCCGATGGTCAGTCCGGGTTCGGGCCTTCCGCCCTGTTCTCAAGAACGGCTCCGGTCTGCGCATCAACACCCACCTCCTGTGTACCCTGCTTCGACGCGATATCGAAGGAATAACGCAGTCCGCTACCTCCGGCTTCCTTCTCGAGCTCTTCATCGGTGATCCTTCCGGGATGAGCCTTCACCGCAGCCGCACGCGCCTGCTCAAGGCTGACCTTCGCTTCCCTGGCATATTCCTGGCCGGTAAATGCATAGGCGGGAATGCTCGTCGCAAGTACGCCGACGACGGCCAGGACAATGCCGAATTCCTTCTTCATTTCGTACTCCCATGTCGGTTGGCTCTGAATCGATAATGGCACTGCATGATTAAGCCAGGCTGAACCGGATGGATTTCGAAAGCCCACAGCGCGGGCGGCATTTTCCGTTCGTTAAGGGTCCCCTAAGTTGCCGCTTCTAGAATTGATCGTGTCACTAGGCGTATAGCCCAGATCCATATTCAGGAAACGAGGAACTATCATGAAATCTGCTCTTCTTACCTTCACCACCGCCATTACGCTGATCGTCCCGGTCGTTGCTTTTGCCCAACAAACCAGTGCTCCGCTCACCCGCGCGCAAGTCCGCTCCGAACTCATTCAGATCGAGCATGCTGGATACAATCCCGCAGAGCGCGACACCTCTACTTACCCGGCGGACATCCAGGCGGCAGAAGCTCGCATTTCCAGCAGAAATGCCGCACGTCCCGGATCTGATTCCGGTATGGGAAGCGAAACCAGTGGTGCTTCGCAGTCCGGCAAACACGCCGCGCCAGCCCCCGCTTCGACGCATCTTTTCGCGCATCACTGAACCCGTGATCGTGGCTGCGCGCGGACAGCAAGCCGGATTCGAGCCGAAGAGCTTTCTCGAGGAAGTCAACGAGAAGCTCCCAAGGCGCTCCCGTCCGTGAAATGACCGCAGATAGATCGGCCAATTTGTGTCCAGGCGCACTTCGCAAGCTGACCGGCCTCACCCCGGAGACCCGCTCCGCACGCAGATTAACCCGGGATCGTTACCAGCGGTGGGCGCGACTCACAGCGATCCCCGATAAGACAGGGTCCAAGTCGCGGAAGATACATTGCCGGAGGTGTGAGCCGATATTGCGTTTAGCCCGATCAACTCGGAGTGCGCCAAGGTCTCTCGTCGACAATAAGGTTTTCTTCGACCAATACTGATATTAAGGAAACCATATCATCCGTATCTTTTTCCAGGCTGCGCTCGCTGCGGCAGCACTTGCCACCGCGAGAACGACTTGCGTTTGCCCACGCCGTTCAACGCGGCGACAATGCGGATGTAGGAAAAATCCGGATTGTTCGGGAAGGGGTCGTCGACACACCTTGCGCGGTCCCGCTCGGCTTTCGCTTTCGCCGATGCGCATTGCCAAACGCGCGTCGACAGTGACAGAGGCTTTCCGCTGGATCAGGCAGTGTTACGTCCGCAAGTCCGAGTCCGCAGCGCTGCAAGTTAAGTCTGTGCCGCTGTCTGCCAATTGATCAACTTGCGTTCGGCCGAGGGCCCGTTTTCTGGTAAAGAAAGAAATGTTCCTGGTTATCGCCCGGACGCGATCCGCTCCAAAACGACGTCCAGTTGAGTCGCGCCGGGGGCGTCGCCGAGGGACTCTGAACCACGAGAATTGAGCATCGCCCGGAATCGGGCATCCCTGCACCGGCCACCTTGCGTTTCGTATAAAACTCGAACATCGGCGCCTCAGATTCACCGAAGCCGTCCAAGATGACGCATCCTCCAGATGGAATAACCGTCGTCATTGCGTGAGCGGCGCGTTCGAACACGCCGCGATAGCTCTTGGCGTCATCGATCCACGGTAGCACGAGCGTGGCCGCGAGCCCCCAACCAAGCGTGAGCGCTGCAGCCCAACTGGCAGCAGCCCGCAAGCTCCCACTTCGGGCAATCGGGCGCTGCGCTGCGATCCACGCGATCGTCAGCGCAAGCGCCGTAAGGACGGCAACTGGCTGTCGCGATGGCAGTTCGTAGTCAAGTGGCAGCCACCGATGGAGCGGGGCCAGCCAGTGATGTTGCGCGACTGGGCCCCGCATGATCCACCATGCCGTCCAGACGCTGGACAAACAGACGGCCGCCACCATGCTGGCGAGTCCCGCCCATGCGCGTTGAAGGGCCAGAGGCAAGCGCGGCAGCGCGTCGGCCGCTAGGGGCGTTAGCGCCGGCAAAAGCGGCAATAGGTAAAGCTCACGCATTGTCGCCGACAGGCATAACGTTACCAGCCCCGTGCAGGTGACCAATGCCGCGACGATCAAACCAGACTGTCTCCAACTGGCAACTCGGCTTATTGTCGTCAACGCGAGCGGACCGACAGGAAATGCGAAGAAAAATACCGCTTTAACCGGTGTCGAAAGCGTATTGTCGGAGCCAAGCTCAGGTACGGAAAATCCCAGGAATCGTCCGACGTTGTTGTCCCAGAACCATGTCTCGAAGAGCGATGTTGAACGCTCGGCGAGCAGCCACGGCCAGATGAGCATCAGCGGCAATGCGACTCCCCCAGCGATCAGAAGTGCCGCCATGTAGCGGCGTGAGCGGCACGAACGGACCAGGGTGGGGACGCTACATGCAGACAACCCAAGCACGCCCGGCATCAGCAAACCCTTTGTCATGAAAGTAGCTGCTGTGCTGACCCCCAGCAATGACGCGGCTACCCAAACCCGCCCCGGGCTGGAATGATCGACAATCAGGACAATTTTTGTCAGCGCGTATAGCGCAACGGCGCTGGCCCCCATCAGCCCGACGTCCGTGAACAGATCGTGAGCGTGCTTGACGAGCCCGATAGTCCCGGCCAGGACCAGCAAGGCGCCGGTCACATCGCGGGAACCCCAGCGGGCGCAGCCTGAAATTACCCGGGCGGTCGCCGCGACTGCGGCAAACGTGATTAACATCGAGAGGAGCGTCGCAAGGCGTGCCCCGTCTGCGGGCCTCAAACTCCCCGAACTCGCCCTCATCAGGCCGGTTGCGATCCAGTAAAAGAGCGGTGGCTTTTCCATGAACGGCACGCCGGCGTTCGTCGGAACAATCCAGTCTCCGCTCTTCGTCATGTGCTGGATTATGCCGAAAGTGTAGGGCTCGTCCTGCTTCCATGGCTCACGCCCTACGATACCTGGCACCAGATAGAGTGAAAGGCTGATGACTACGATAGCCACTCGCCAAACTCGACCTATCCCTTGAAACCATTTCGACCACGCCGATCCCGGCATACAAACACCCATCTGGTTAGCTCCAGTACTCCCGGGAACAGTCCGCGGCCGGTGTGAACGTTGGCCGCGACCGCATGCGACCCGCCAGAATCGCAACGGAACCCTTAAGCGAACCTTAGCGGATTTAAGTGCGATGAGTTAAAAGACCCAGGATAGAGTCAGGCTTTTACCAAGTCTTAGGGTATGCTTAAGAACGGAATCAAACGGAAAAAATATACCTCTCAAGCGCTGTGAATCCTGGCCGATACAGAGAACGCAGTCCACGCGTTTCCTATCAGGAGAATCAGATGTCCATTCGGACTATCAGTCAGAGCACAGCGCAGACAACGGGTTCGTCTGCGGCGCCGAGCTCAAACTCGGCACCGACGGCTCCGACTTCGAACACGAGCGTTTCGTCCGGTACGGGATCGAACGCCAGCACCGCGACGCCGTCGTACACCGTCAATATCAGCAGCGCAGCGCACGCCATGCTTGCCGAAGCAAGCGAGACCTCAGTTCAGACCGCGCAGGAAGCAGGCAAGGGCGATCAGCAGGCGCAGCGTCTGCTCGCCAGGGAGGCGGCCACCAGGGGCGTCTGAATGCGTCGCGGGTTGTACGCCTGAAGGTCCGGACTGCCGCGCTGGATTGGCGGCGGTTCCGGTACAGCCGGATACTTGCGTCGCTTACTCGGCTGACAAGCCGCTGGCGACGCGGCCGGTACCCAAACCGCCAGTTCACGCTCGGCCATACTGCCCTCCCACACTGCGTCGCCAGCAAATGGGAGAGACGAGCGAACGATCGACGCGCCGCCCGCGTCGTGGACAACGTCAGATTCTGCGACACGATCGGTCCGCCCGCCGACCAAGATCCCCAACTGCACGCGCAGTTCCGCATCCGCCCCATGATCGGGCGCGAAGGGCAGGACACTGATCAGTGCCGCCAGAGTCGTCATCATGAACGGACCAAAGGACAGAGCACACATACTTTGCGGATCACGTCGCGCGGCGACAGACAGTGATAGCCGTGCGACGGCAAACGCGAAGCCGATCACCAGGATTGCGTTGTTCTTTACGTTGTCAATCAGCAGGATCATCCCGACAATCGGCCGTTCCTTGCCGCACAGAATCAACGCCAGCAATGCGCGATGTGCACCGAAGGCAACGTCGAAATGATCGTCAACGGGTGGATCAGGCGTTCATACACAATTCGTACCACGCGGGGTTTAAAGAGATCGTGACCGCCGGGAACGGCTCCCGCTGGCTGACCGAAATCGGCTCCCAGAAGTCAACTCCTGACCGGCACCGGCACATCGACCTCGAGCGCCTTCAGACCGGACACCGCCACGCAGAGGCCGGGCCGGCCTTCGTTGTTGCGCACAGAAAGCCTCAATTGATGCCGCTCGGCTATCCGCGACACGATCGCGAGCCCGAGCCCACTCCCCTCGCCTTGCGCCTCTTCCCCGCGATAGAAGCGGTCGAAGACGCGTTCGAGTTCAGCCTCCGGAATACCCGAGCCGGTATCGGCGACATCGAACCCGACGCGTTCGTCGATGCGCTTAAGGATCACATCGACACGACCGCCGCGCGGCGTATGCCGGATCGCGTTGCTTATCAGGTTGCCCAGCAGCACACTCATGCCGTGCGGCTCGGCCAGCACCGTATAACCATCGTTAGCCGTGCGGGCGCCCTCGCACTCCAGGCCGAGGTCAATGTCCCTGGTCTCCGCCAGCAGTGAAAAATCTCCCACCGCCTGCTCGCCAATCCGGCGCAAGCTCATCGGCACCATCGACGTTACCGGATGTGCGTCTTCACGCGCCAACGTCAGCAATTGCTGCACCAGGTGAATGATCCGGTTGACGCGCCCCTCGACCCGCTCAAGCGTCGGCCCCTCGCTCTTTAATGAGCCGTCGCGCGAAGCCGCCTGCAATTGCAGCTTCAGCGCGGCGAGCGGCGAGCGCAGCTCGTGCGCTGCATCGGCGATGAACGTGCGCTGCGCCTGCGACGCCGTACGCAGCCGTTGCAGCAGATCGTTGAGCGCTTTCACCAGCGGCATGACCTCGACCGGCACGGTGCCGTCCAGACGCAGCGGTTCCAGCGAATCGATCGAGCGGGTCGACAGCGCGCGCGTCAGCCCTCCGATCGGCGCCAGCCCGCGCGCCACCACCAGCAGGACCAGCACAATCGTCACCGGCACCAGCACGCCGAGCGGCCATAGCGTGTGCAAAGCGAGGTGCAGCGCGAGGTCCTCGCGCACGGAGATCGGCTGCGCGACCTGGATATAACGGTCCTTCTGATCCAGCCCGAACACGCGCCAGTGATATTCGCCGCGCTGCACCGTGCTGAAGCCCGCATCGTGGCGCGAAAATACCGGCGCCGCCGTCGAGTGATAGACAAGCTCGCCTCTAACGTTCCAGATTTCGATGACGATCCGGTCGTCGGCCAGATCGCCCAGATCCGGATTGCGGTGTTCACCGTCCTCCGTGCCCGCCAGGTTGGACGGCAACGACAACGCGACCGTACGCAGTTCGTAGTCGAACAGCTCGCTGGCTTCTCCGCGCGCCGTGTGAAAAATGCCGTAGCCGGCCACGCCCGAGGCTGCCGCCATGCCGAAGATCAGCCACCCCAGCAGCCAGCGGCGAATCGAGGTCATCAGCACCTCTTCAGACGGTAGCCCACGCCGCGCACGGTCACCACCTGGTCCGTGCCGATCTTGCGCCGCAAGCTGTGCACATGTACTTCGATGGTGTTGCTGCCCACCTCCTCGCCCCAGCCGTACAGTTTCTCTTCGAGCTCGGCCCTGGTGAACACGCGCGTGGGTACTTCGATCAACGCCTGCAGCAACGCGAACTCGCGTGGCAAGAGCGGCAGCACTACCCCGTGTTCGGTGACTTCGTGTGCCACGGGATCGAGTGTGAGCTCGCCGTGCGCATAGATGGGTTGCTTCTGGCCGGTGCGCGGGCGTAGCAAAGCACGTATGCGGGCGGCCAGTTCGTCGAGATCGAAAGGCTTGATCAGGTAGTCGTCGGCGCCGGCGTCGAGGCCGCGAATGCGCTCGTCCACCGCGTCGCGCGCGGTCAGAATGATGACCGGAGCAGCGCCGCCACGCGTGCGGTAGGAATTCAACACGTCGATGCCGTCTTTTTTCGGCAGGCCGAGATCGAGCAACACGAGGTCGTAAACGCCGTTGCCCAGCGACAGTTCCGCAGCACGGCCGTCTTCAGCCAAGTCGGTCGCGTAGCCGGCCCGGCGCATCGCGCCCAGCACGGTTTCGGCGATCATGTCGTCATCTTCGACCAGTAGCAGGCGCATGGTTTCTCCTCTTTCCGGTTAGCCCGCATTGTCACGCCCGAGAGCTTAACCCTTCCTTATCGCTTCCTTATCTTTTGCTGATGACACGCTTAGATCGAAGTTAAGCATGTCTTAAGCAGTTCATCAGCACAATTGGCTCCCCTTATGCGGCATCCGGTTGCGGGCTGCCCTACCTCTTCATTCCAGGAGCCGGACTTTGCCCGTTTTCAATGCCGCAGCGCCAGCCAACCGAGTGGCAAACCTGGCGGTCCGCCCATGGCTGCGCTGCCTCGCGCCGGTCTGCGCGCTGCTGCTGGGCGGCTGCGCGTGGTATCACCGCGAGCCGCTCGCGCCGCACGACACGTCCACCTCCGCGCGTTCACTCGAGCGCATCCAGATCGACGCATCGCGCATGCCGCTGCCCGAGCTGGCCGCGCATCGTTTCGATCCGTCCGACGGGCTCGACATCGACGAAGTCGCGATGCTCGCGGTGGCCAACAATCCCGAGCTCAAACTGGCCCGCGACGATCTCGGCATCGCGCGTGCTCAAGCCTACTCGGCAGGATTGTTGCCCGACCCGCAACTGAGCGTGTCGAGCGACTACCCCGGCGCCGTCGGCACCACGCGCGCGTTCAATTATGGCTTGAGCATCGACGTGATGGCGATCGTGCTGCGCAGCGCGAACAAACAGTCCGCCGACGCCACGGTCGCCAAAACCGATCTCGGCCTGCTCTGGCAGGAATGGCAGATCGTCGCGCAAGCGCGGCAGTTGTTCATCAAGACGCGCTTCCAGCAGGACACGCTGCCGCTGCTGGAGCAACAACGCGAGCTCGCACGCACGCGCTACGAACGGATGGCCGAAGCGCGCCGCGACGGCAATCTCACCGACGACACGCTGACCGCCGCGCTTACCGCGTATAGCGACGCGCGCAAGCAATCCGCCGAGGCCGAGCGTGCCGCCGAACAGACGCATCACGATCTGAACGCACTGCTCGGCCTCTCGCCGGAAGTCCGGCTGCAACTTGCCGGCGGCGAAGACATCGCACCGCTGTCCGGCACAACGCTTGACGCCGCGCTCGCCTCGCTCGCACAACGCCGCCCCGACCTGATCGCGCTGCAGGCAGGCTACGAAGCGCAGGAGCAGAAATATCGCGCGGCGATTCTGAGCCAGTTTCCGAGCCTGTCGGTGGGCTTCGTGCGGGCGCGCGACACGTCGAACATCTACACCAGCGGCTTCCAGATCAACCTGAGTCTGCCGATCTTCAACCGCAACCAGGGCAACGTCGCGATCGAGAAAGCGACCCGCCAGCGCCTGCGCGACGAATACCAGACACGGCTGAACCAGGCGTACGCGGACGTCGCGCACCTGCGCGCGGACAAAGTGATTCTCACCCGGCAATTGCAGCAGACGGAAGCGGCACTGCCCGACGCTGACCTCGCCGCGCAGCACGCGGCGGCGGCTTTCGCTGGGCACGACCTCACGCTCGGCGCTTACACGGACGCACAAAGCGCGTCGCTGACCAAACGTATCGACGTCGCGACGCTGCGCGAGTCGCTCGCCGAACAACGCGTCGGCCTTCAGGCGCTGCTGGGCAGTGCAATTCCCGACGCCTTCTCCTCCTCCGCTCAGACCTTCACCGAAACTCATGATGCGAAATAGCCTCTTTTCAGCGCCGCGACGGCGCATCGCCGCGCTTGCGATTGCCGTCGTCTGCGTCGCGCTCGTGGGTGTCGGCATGCACGCGGTCCACGCGGCGGGCGCTGCCGCTACCGCTACCCCGGCCGCGAGGAACGCCGCCGACCAGCCCGTGGTTGCCGTACAGACCGTGCGCGTACAGCGCGCCGATATTGCCCAACCGGTGCGAGCCTACGGCATCGTCGCGGCCTCCGCGTCGAACCTCACCACCGTCAATCTGCCGTACACCGCGCGCATCGTTCAGATGCGCGTGCAGCCCGGGCAGACCGTCACGCGCGGCACAGCGCTCTTCGTCGTGCAGGCCGATCCGGCCGCCGCACTCGCCGCGACCCAGGCGAAAAGCGCGCTGACGCTCGCGCAAGGCGAACTGGCGCGCACGCAATCGCTGTACGACAAGGGGCTCGCCACGCAGTCGCAACTCGCGAGCGCCCGCAAGGCCGCCGAAGACGCACAGCAGGCGCTCGCCGCGCAGGTCCAGACGGGCGTTGCGGGCGGCAACAAGGTCATAACCGCGCCGCTCGACGGCGTGGTGCTGCAGGTGTCGGCGACCCAGGGCGATCAGATGCAGCCCGGCGCCGCGATCCTGCAACTCGCCGGCGGCGGCAAGGATGCCCACGTCAACGTGATGCTCGGCGTCGAGCCGTCGGATGCCGCGTCGATTCACGCGGGGGACGCCGTCACCCTGCACGGCCTGTCCACCGCGCTCGCGAAAGCAGCGGCGGACGGCCGCGTGGTGCTGGTCGGGGGTGCTGTCGATCAGCAGAGCCAGCTTGTCAACGTCGGTGCGAACGTGCTGCTCGGCCAAAACGCGTTCATTCCGGGCACGCGCGTGAGCGCCGATATCGCGACGCGAAGCGGCGTGCACTGGATCGTGCCGCGTGCCGCCGTCCTGAAAGACGACCAGGGCCCGTATGTCTTTCAGATCACGCCGCAGAACAAGGCGCGCCGCGTGGCGGTGGTCACACAGGTCGAGAACGGCGAGCGTTACGGCGTGGACGGTCCGATCGACGCTGCCGAGGGCATCGTGGTCAGCGGGAACTATGAGTTGAAGGACGGCATGGCGGTGCGAACCAGCGGAGGCGCGCCGCGATGAATTTTGGTCAATGGATGCAGAAGCACCGGCGCTCTCTGCTGTTCGTGATTGCGTTGCTGGCGATCGCCGGTGCGCTCGCCGCGTTCCGCCTGCCTATCTCGCTGTTCCCCAACGTCGCATTTCCGCGGGCGGTCGTCTCGCTCGACGCGGGCGACCGCCCCGCAGAACAGATGGCCACGCTCGTCACGCTGCCGGTCGAGGAAGCGCTGCGCCGCGTGCCGAACGTTCTCGACGTGCAATCGAGAACGAGCCGCGGCTCAGCGGAAATCTCGATCAATTTCAACTGGGGCACCGACATGGCGCAAGCCACGTTGCAGGCCCAGTCCGCAATCAGTGAAATCCTCGCGAAGCTGCCGCAAGGCACTTCGATGCAGGTACGACGCATGGACCCGACGGTGTTTCCAGTGCTGGCCTACAGCCTGACGTCAAAGCAGCAATCGCTCTCCGCGCTGCACGATCTGGCGCAGTTTCAGATGCGGCCGTTGCTCTCGTCAGTGGAAGGCGTGGCGCGCGTCGACGTGATGGGCGGTGCGCAGGATGAGTTCGAAGTGGCGATCGAGCCCGCGCGCCTCGCCGCGTACAAGCTGTCGCTCGCCGACGTGTCTAAAGCGATCGGCGCGAGCAACGTCCTGATGGCGAATGGCCGCATTGAGGATCACGACAAGCTGTATCTGGTCATCGCCAATACGACGATCACGCAACTGGATGCATTGAAGAACGTGGTTGTGTCGGCCAACGGCGCGACGCAGATACGCCTCGGCGACGTCGCGTCGGTCCGCCAGGGCGTGATACCGCAATGGATGCGCGTCACCGCCGACGGTCAGGATGCCGTGCTGATCAACGTGTATCAGCAGCCGGGCGCGAACAGCGTGGCGATGGCCAGAGCGATCCGCGCGAAGCTCGCCGACTTCCAGCATCAGATGCCGGCCGGCGTACATCTGTCGAACTGGTACGACCAGAGCGAACTGGTGATCGCCTCGGCCACCAGTGTGCGCGACGCGATCATGATCGGCGTGGTACTGGCAGCGTTGACGCTCTTCTTCTTCCTGCGGAACTGGAAGATCACCGCGATCGCCGTGGCGCTCGTGCCAGTGGTAATGGCCGCGACGATCCTGTTGCTCGACGTGTTCGGCATGGGCTTTAACATCATGACGCTCGGCGGCATGGCTGCCGCGGTCGGCCTCGTGATCGACGACGCGATCGTGATGATTGAACACATCGTGCGGCGCATGCGTGAAGCCGGCTCGCGCGCCTTTCACGGCCGAGTGATGGCGGCAGCGCTCGAATTCACCCGGCCGCTTGCCGGCTCGTCGGCGGCGACGCTGATCATCTTTGTGCCGCTGGCGTTCTTATCGGGCGTGACAGGCGCTTTTTTCAAGGCGCTATCGGTGACCATGGCGAGCGCGCTGTTCATTTCGTTTCTCGTGACCTGGCTCGCGGTGCCTATTCTGTGCGACCACTGGCTGAAACCGAAAGACGCAGAGGAACATAAGGAAACGCGCTTCGCGTCGTGGATGAACCAGCGTTATGCGTTTCTGGTCGAGCGCGTCACCGCGCGGCCGATTCTCGTGCTGCTAGGTTTGCTGCCGCTGATCGTGGTGGCCGCATTCGCCTTCACGCGAGTGGGCAGCGGTTTCATGCCGAGCATGGACGAAGGTGGTTTTGTGCTCGACTATCATACCGAGCCGGGCACGTCAGTGACCGAAACCGACCGGCTGATGAAACAGATCGAGTACATCATCCGGGCGAATCCGAATGTCGCGACCTATTCGCGCCGCACCGGAGCCGGTCTCGGCGGCGACCTGAACGAACCCAACAAGGGAGATTTTTTTGTGCGCCTGAAGTCGGGCAGGCGCGAGCCGATCGATACGGTAATGGAGGAAATCCGCTCGAAGATCGAGACGCAGGTGCCCGGCGTGAGCATCGAACTCGCGCAGTTGATGGAAGATCTGATCGGCGACTTGACCGCGGTACCCCAGCCGGTTCAGATCAAGATATATTCCGACGACCAGAATACGCTCGACACTACGGCGCGCAAGGTCGCGGCCGGGATCGGAAAGATTCAGGGCGTAGTGGATGTGAACGACGGCATCAACCCGGCGGGCGACGCACTGGAATTGCATATCCGGCCGGAAGCGGCGGCTGCCGAGGGCATGGACCCGCAGTCGATCGCGCAGACTGTGTCCGACATGGTGGAAGGCAATCTGGCAACGCAGTTCCAGAACGGGCCGAAAACGATTGGGGTGCGTGTGCGCAAGGCCGGCGCGATGAAGCTGACAGATACGCAACTGGGCCAGTTGCAGATCCGTGCGCCTGACGGGCATTTGTTTGCGCTGAACCGCGTCGCCGACCGGGTGACGGTGACGGGCCAGCCGGAAATCAGCCGCGACAATCTGAAACGGATGGTGGCGGTGACGGCGCGCATCGACGGCCGCGATCTGGGCTCGACGATCGCCGACGTGCAGAAAGCGCTCAGCGATAAAAACCTGTTGCCGGGCGGGGTGTACTACGAGTTGGGCGGCTTGTACCAGCAACAGCAGATTGCATTCAAGGGTTTGCTGACTGTCTTCGGCGCGGCGATTGCGCTGGTGTTCGGCCTGCTGCTTTTTCTCTACGAGCGCTTCCGCGTTGCGCTGGCGGTCATGGCGATGCCTTTGCTGGCGGCGGGCGCGGTGTTTATTGGGCTGTGGATCACCGGGATCGAGTTGAACATCTCCGCCATGATGGGGATGACGATGATTATCGGTATCGTGACTGAGGTGGCGATTTTTTATGTGTCGGAGTTGCAGGGGCTGGTGCGTGATGATGGGATGCCGTTTGAGGAGGCGTTGACTGCCGCTGGCAGCAATCGCCTGCGCCCCATCACGATGACGACGATTGCCGCGATTCTCGCACTACTTCCGCTGGCTTTCGCCCTCGGACAGGGCTCGGCGATGCAGCAACCGCTCGCCGTTGCGATCATTTCCGGGTTGATTGTCCAGTTGCCGCTGGTGTTGTTGCTGCTGCCGGTGTTGTTGAAACTGCTGATGAAGAAGCAGGCGATATAGGTTGGGGCGGGCTACTTGCGCAGCGCTTTGTTTGTGTACGGCTGCGACGTACCGAGGATGTACACCGAGCCCATTGCCAAGAAAAAACCTACCGCGTTAGCGCAACACCGAATCCGCCCAAACGGGCGGCAGCCGCTCGACTCGCGTCAGCGACTCTCGGAGACAGAAGCGCTTGCAGCGCAGCCGCATTCTGAGAATCGCGCACGTTCACTCAACACTCGATCGCGAGTTCGATCTCGTCCTTCGGCTGCGCGACCTGCAAACGGGCACACGACGGCGATGTTGGGGCTGTCGCGGGACGATACGGCGAGCACCGGTTTAAAACGGTCGTGGCGCTGATCGCAGAAGATCCGAGGATTTCCGTCGAGCCGCGGCACGGTGCCGCACGGCGGCTCGAGCAAGCTGGCGCCGGCGTGCGTGAAGGGACACAGCGGATACAGGATCCGGTTCAGCAGGATCAAAGCTACTTAAGGGACGCCGTTTTTGGCAGCAGCACAACCGTGCGCCTCGAAGAAAGGCATCGTCACCGCAGCCACCAGTGCATAAGGTGAAGCGCCGGCGCAGCCGGCGTGGAGGAGTCGTGGCGTGCCCTCGGTGCGTGCGCCGCCATCGTCCGTTCGTCAGTGCCCGGTCAGCACGAACGGTCTGCCCGTCAGACGCAGATGCAGAACGACGAGCCAGCGCTGCGCACAAACCGCCGTCACCGCAACAGGACAGTTGGCCTCCGTCGTCTCTTTGACGGGCGCGGCGTGCCGATGTTGAACGGCGCGCTCGAAGGCGGCCTTCGCAAATTCCCGCGTCACGACGACACCGCTGCTGATCACTGCGATCGCGAACAAACGGAATGATGCGGAATCGAAGACCTGTTGCGACACCGGCAGCACCGTCAGCGCGAGAAGGGCCAGGGCCTCAACGCCCATGGCCGTGAGCGAGGCCACCAACAGATGTGCCCGCAGCATGTCAACGGTGATTGGCTTCATGACATGGTCTCGTGAGACGAATGATATGTGCACCGACATTCGCCGGTGCGTATAGGCGGCGGAAGCGCGTTCCGTCGAAGTACCGACCACCAAATTGCGGCAGTCGGACGACTAGATACAGTGTTGCCGATACTAGTGATTGAAGCTGAAGGACACCTTAAGGGAGAAAGCGTGCAAACGCTGAACGCGGTCAGTCAAGATGCTGGTCCTGACTTTGAGCGCAAGCAAACCGACAACGCACGTGCTGCTCGATGAGCGGCGTAGCTGTCGAGCTGGTGAGCGTCAGCGAAGGCGAAGTCAGCGCCAGTGATAACAACGTAAAGTCGGCCGAATTGACCTTCTGATAGGTCGGCGGGTTCGGCAGGTTCTTCGGCAATGTGCCGCCGGCTGCGTTGATCGCCGTCTGCACATCCTGCGCCGCGCCATCGATGTCGCGCGACAGATCGAATTGCACGGCAATGCTGGTATTGCCGAGCGAGCTCGACGACGTCATCTGCGTCACGCCCGCAATCAGCGAAAGTCATCTTGCCGGCGGCTATGGGGGCGATCAGCCAGCGATCCCCGTCTTTGACAAGCCGTTTTCGACGCGCCTCGCAAATGTGCCGGGCCACCCGCCTGGCCGATGCATCGCCGCGCACGTGCCCGATAATCGCATCGCTTTGCAATGCCAGAACACCCTCGAGCTCGACCACTTCGACGACGAACTGCTGCATGCGCTGCTCTCCACTGCGATGATCACGCTCGTGATCGGCCTGATCGGGGCGACCCTGATTGGCGTTTCGGCGATGCGGCGGCTCGATGCGGCGACCGCGTCGATCAAGGAAATCGTCGCCGGCAATCTCAGCAGGCGTTTGCCGGTGCATTCGAAACGCGACGAAGTGGATCGCCTGGTCGGCGTCGTGAACGGGATGCTCGACGAAATCGAGCGCCTGATGAACGAGGTCAAGGGCGTCTGCGATGCGATTGCGCACGATCTGCGCACGCCGCTCACGCGGGTGCTCGGCGGACTCGAACGTGCCCAACGGCGCGCCAGGACCGAGGCAGAGTATCGCGCGGCCATTGATGAAACCATCGTGGAAACCAGCGGCCTGCTACGCACTTTCAACGCCCTGCTGCGCATTTCGGAAATCGAAAGCGGCGTGCGCCGCGCCGGCTTCACCAGCGTCGATCTGGCCGCCGTCGCCGACGACGTGTTCGAGTTCTACGAGCCGACCGCCGAAGACAAGCAGATTGCCTTCGAACTGGAGCGCACGGTGTCCGGCCCGCTGGAAATCCAGGGCGATCCGAATCTGCTATTCGAGGCGCTGGCGAATCTGGTGGAGAATGCCGTCAAGTTCGCACCGCATGGCGGAGCCGTGCACATGACGCTGTGGCACGACGGACGAGGGGCCGGCGTGACGGTACGCGACAATGGACCAGGCATCGCACCGACCGAGCGCGATGCCGTCCTGCGCCGTTTTTATCGTGGAGAGGCGAGCCGTCATACGCCTGGCAGCGGCCTGGGGCTCAGTCTTGCCACCGCCGTAGCCGGCATGCACGGCATGATGCTGGCGTTCCACGACACGAACGTCGGTTGCGAGATCAGTCTGTTCAAACCCGGCCAATGCACCGAACGTCATCTCGCGGATAGCCGATGATCGATAACAGCCGATGCATTGACCTCGCTCCTTAAGATTCTCGGAGGGCCTAAGCTTCTGCTCCACATACTGTTTTTTCACACAGAGCAGTTAGCGCTGGAGCTCATGGCGAGAGCACGGAAATTCGAAGAACAGGATCGACGGCCTCGTCGAGAAAAAACCTGTCGCGCACTCGATGGCAGCATGCCGCTCCTGGCGCGTACCGATCTGCGTTCGTGGCTCTTCACGACCATGCATGACCTCTTTTTCATACAGATACGCAAGACATCGGTGCACCGATATGTGGACGATGCTCTGCCCGCTACGCGCCTCGCGAACATCTGCCGTGCACTTGATCTCCATTCGTCGTCCGATATGAGTGTGAACGACCATCATGTATTGAACAATTCTTTCGGGGTCCGTTAGAACTGTATGCTGCGTGAGCTGGTTCCGTTTCGACTTCGATAACCGAACGCGGCGGACTTTGCCGCATTGCGGCTCGACCGGTCGAGGCCAGGCGGGACGACTGCCGCGCAGTTTTGGCATTAATCGTCGGGCGTTTGCTGAAGCGCAATGATCGACCCGTCCTGCGGCAGATGCATCGCTATGCGTGGGGAAAGCGCTTAACCGTATCTCTCGCACCGCACCGCGCCGCGAACGCTAATGCTACGACCTTCGCAAATTGCGTCGACGGGCCGGCGAAGTCTTCTACTGGGTTGACCGGTTTGATTATGCGGTGTCGGGCGGGTATCGCGCGCAGCACTGTGTTGATCGACGTGCACGCGGTAGCCGCGCACTTGACTCGAAAGGGATACGGGTCACGTGTGCGTTGTGTGGCATAGAGGCCGATGCCGCAACGTCCGACGCCGTCTCCGTGCCTCATTTGAAGGAGACAAGGTGATGAACTCGATCAAGGGATTGTGGCGCGCGTCTGGGTGCGTGCGGTCGTGGCGGGGTGCGTTCTGTGCGCTAGCACTATGCGCCATGTGGAGCGGCGGCGTGTATGCGGCATCTGCGGCAAGCTCTTGTCGAGGCGCTGCATGCCGATCAGGCGGGGCGCCCACATCGTCGAAAGCAAGTTGTCCGCAACTGAAGGGGTTGACCATCCAGGCCAGCTCGATTGGCCTGCCGACAACCGGCGCCGTCGTCACATCAACGACGCAGATGGCGGCGAGCGGCCGCGGTGCGACGGCTACCGGGTCGTACTGCCTTGTGGCCGGCGCGATTCATCCGATCGATCCGTCCGCACCGGACATCCTGTTCAACGTCGCGTTGCCGGACCAGTGGAACAGCAAGATCCTCATGCTCGGCGGCGGCGGGTTCAACGGCTCCATTCCCGACGTGACAGGCAACGTGCCGAGCGCGCCGGCCAATCTGCAAGGACCGCTGTCGCGCGGCTACGCGGTGTTCGCGAGCGACTCCGGGCACGAGGGAGTTGACTCGGTGGACGGCGCCTTCTCCGTCAACGCAGAGGCGTACGACAACTTCATGGGCAACGCGCTAAAGAAGACGCATGACGCCGCGCTCATTATCATCAACAGGCGTTACGGCACGCATCCGTACAAGGCGTATTTCGCGGGTGGCTCAACTGGCGGGCGCGAGGCGCTGACCGTCGCGCAGCGCTGGCCGCAGGACTGGGATGGTGTGATCGCGTTTTATCCCGCGTACGACTTCACGACGCTGATCCTGCAGCTGTTGCGCGTGACGAAAGGCTTCGCGGCGCCTGGTGCGTACCTCGACACGGCGCAGCGCGCGCTGCTCCTGAAAGCGGTGATGCAGGCGTGCGACGGGCTCGACGGCGCCGCCGACGGGCTGATCAGCAACGTGCAGGCGTGCAATGCGACGTTCAATCCCGCGACGGCTTACGTCGACGGCAAGCGACTGCGCTGCCCCGGCGGTGCGGCGCGCGGCGACACGTGTCTGTCGAACCGGCAGATCGCGGCGCTCAATACGATGAACACGCCCCTCGTGTTTGAGTATCCGCTCGAAAGCGGCGAAACGCAGTACCCTGGCTTTAACGTGTATGGCGCAGATCTCGGCATGGGCAGCAGTTCTCCACTCGAGGAAACGGTCACGTTGCTCGCGCTCGGTACGACGCAGCCGTCGTACCCGCTGCAGATCACCACGATGTTCGACGGACAGATCAGCGATGAGTTCGCCCGCTACACGGTGATGGGCAATCCCAACTTCAACTCGCTAAAGTTCAATCCGGCGCTTGCCGGTCAATGGTCCGGGCGGATCAGCGCGCTGTCTGGACTCGACGCGACCAACGCGAACCTGACGCCCTTCATGCAGCACGGCGGCAAGCTGCTGATGGCGCACGGCACTGTGGACCTGACCGCCAGCACGCGGGCAACCGAGAACTACTATCAGCGCCTGGTGCTGACGATGGGCTCTGGCGCCGTCGCATCGTTCATGCGCTACTACGAGATTCCAGGGATGCAGCACGGGAGCGGCACAGAGTTCAACGCATCATGGGACTCGCTGACGACGCTGGAGAACTGGGCCGAACACGGCAAGCAGCCGGTGCATCAGGTGGTCACCGACACTGCGGGCGTACCGGGACGCACGCGACCGCTGTGCCAGTATCCAACGTGGCCTAGCTATAACGGCGCGGGCAACGCGAACAGCGCGGCATCGTTTACCTGCGTGCAGTAAAAGCGCACGCAGGCCGTGACGCGCGAGCGGCTACCACACCCGGTGTCGCCGCGCGTCTCGTGTCAACTGCAATCTGGACACCCGAAAGTCCCATCACGCTATCGAAGGTGATACACGCGGGGCGCATCGTTGACGATCCTGCTCGCAACTCGGCGTTGTCACGTTACCGTGGCGGTCGCGTAAGATGTCGCGATGAAAAAGACGAACTCGCTCTATCACGGTCACCGCTTTCCCGCCGCAGTCATCAGTTGCGCGGTGCGTTGGTATTTCCGCTTCCAACTGAGCCTGCGCGATATCGAGGAATTGCTGTTCGAACGCGGCGTGGTGGTGAGCTACGAGACGATCCGCCGATGGTGCGACAAGTTCGGCGTGGGCTTCGCGCATCGCGTCATGGTTGCGCGCCGCAAACCGGGCAGCACCTGGCATCTCGATGAGATGTTCGTGACGCTGCGCGGTGAGCCATACCTGCTGTGGCGGGCCGTCGATGAGCATGGTGCCGAACTCGAGATCCTGTTGCAGAAGCGGCGTGACAAGGCTGCAGCCAAACGTTTCTTGAACCGCGTACTTCGCTCATGCCCTGTGCCGCGCAAGATCGTGACCGGCCAATTGCGCAGCTACCCGGCCGCAAAGGCCGACATTCCCGAATTGGCGAACGTCAAACACGTGTTCGTTAAAGCCGCGGCGCGCGTGAACAACCGAGCGGAGAACAGCCACCAACCTGCCCGCGAACGCGAGCGTCGCATGCGGGGATTTCGCGACTGCAAGCGCACGCAGGCATTCCTCTCGTGTGTCGGTCCGATACGGCAGCATTTCGCGCTCAAGCGGCATCTGCTGCGTGCTTCGCTCTATCGCAAACACCTCGCGGCCCGATTCGCTGCGTGGCACGAATTCACCGACCTCACCCAGAATCCGTCGAATGCTTGCTGAGCAATGGTGACCTCTGCCACCATTTCGTCTCGCTACCGGCAAGTTGATAATCATTGAAAGGCCTCCTGGCCGCCCAAGAAAAGGGGGCGGCCAGGGTCTAGAGTTGAGATGCAGCCCTCAACCGACCCTTTCAGGAGGCTGAAATGAAGTATAGCGGCATCGATCTGCACTCGAACAACGCCGTAGTCGCCGTGATTGACGACCGGGACCGGGTGCTGTACTGCAAGCGGCTTGCCAATGATCTACAACTCATAGTGGCCGCGCTGGAGCCCTATCGGGATGAACTGCAGGGAGTGGTCGTGGAATCAACGTTCAACTGGTACTGGCTTGTCGACGGACTGATGGCCGACGGTTTTGCCGTACATCTGGCCAATACTGCAGCGATCAAGCAGTACGAGGGCCTGAAGTACTCAGGTGACGAACACGACGCCGTATTCCTTGCCCACATTTTTCGGCTTGGATTGCTGCCCGAAGGCTACATTTATCCGTCTCACGAACGCGCGTTACGCGACCTGGCGCGCAAGCGCATGCAGCTTGTCCAGCAACGTACCCTGAACATCCTGAGTATCAAAAGCCTGCTCGCCAGGCAGCTCAATCTACGCATCAATGGAGAACACGTGCAACGTCTCGACGACGCAGCGGTGCGAGCACTCGTGTTGCCGCCGCACGTCGAGCGCGCGCTGATGGCTAACCTTGCCGTGCTCCATACGCTGTGCACAGAGATTCAGGCGCTTGAGGCCATTCTCCACAAGGAAGTCAAGCTGCGCCCACAGTTCGACATCCTCAGGAGTGCGCCCGGAATCGGCAACATCCTTGCGGCCACCATCATGCTCGAAACCGGCACCATCGCACGCTTCGCCAGCGTTGGCCATTTCAGCTCCTATTGCCGCTGCGTGGACAGCAAGCGCATCTCCAACGGCAAGAAAAGGGCGAAGGCAATGCACGCAATGGCAACCGTTACCTTGCCTGGGCATTCGTCGAGGCCGCCGCTGGAGCGTTGCGCTGCTGTCCACAGGCCAGGCGTTTCTATGACCGCAAAAAGTCAAAGCGCCTGCCCGTCGTGGCTATGAAGGCACTCGCACACAAGCTCGCGCGTGCCGCTTATTACATGATGAGGGAGGGCAAACCCTTTGACCTCAACCGATGTTTCGGCTGACCTTGGCGGGGGGTGACGAGCCCGACGGCATTGTTGGCATCAAACCAGCAAGTTGATTGGGACACACCCCCGGCCATTCCCGATGCAGCGTAACGACTGAGACGCCCAGACCACGAGCCCGAGCAAGCCTGGTACCCACACGGGTAACCACATTGTTGTCTCACCCCTTGGACATTGGCCTGGTACCGACGGTTTTCTGGGGCTCCACGTGAGCCAGGGGCGAAGGCCAGAACACCGGCACTCGCCTTGAACCCGATGGGTGACTGGTGCGGATCAGCTCCGCAACCAGATGAACGAAATACCGGGTGCGCCGCGACGTTTCGCTTCGCACGGGGCCAGCGACCGCTTTGCAACAACGCAAGGCCGCGCCTTGTGGCTAGTGCTGTACCGCTTTCCAACGGCCTTTCAATGGGTGACAAAGCCTTGCTGACGTATGTCGGCATTCATGCGGGCATCGGGCTTCTGTTTCTGATCAGCAATCTACTGCGCATCGGCGCCGGCTTCGTCTCGCCGCGACGGCTCACGGACCTGCGGCTCACTCGCTTGTGGCTCGACTACACGCTGACGACGGGCATCATTGCGCTGGTCCTCGTGCTCGCGCTGCCCTCGCTGGTCGCGATGCTGGGAGCACGGCCATGAACGGACGGCCGCTTGCGCCACGGCGTTTGTGGTGGCTCGCCGTGGGCTTCACCATCTGGTGCGTTGCGCTCGTGATCCTGTATGCGCTGCACGCGATCGGCTGCGCGTTCGGCTGGCCGAGCGGGCCGCTGCGTGTGAGCCTTGCCATCGTGTTGCTGCTGCATCTGGTCGCGATCGGCTGGCTGTGGCGCTATCGCGCGGCGGCCATGCGCGATCCGGGTCCCGAGCGCATCAGTACGTTCATGCATACCGTCGTCATCTGGACCTTGATCGCGGCGCTGGTTGCCACGGCTATCACGTTTGGGCCCGCGCTCTTGCTGACTACTTGCATTTGAACGCGACGACCGGCGACGGTTGTGTCGCAGTAAGACGGGAGGGACGAGAAAATGCGATATCCAAAGGATACCTTATGAAACGAGCGAGTAGAACTGCTGCGCAGCGGACAGCGGGATTTTACCCCGGCATTTCATCTGCCCTTTCTTGATCATGTGCATGGTCTCAATGCCAGTGAGAATAACGCGAGCACAGTCAAAGTCCTTGAACCCCTGCATCGGCCGAGTGATGCGTTTGATGGCCCGATGGTCCTGTTCGACCACGTTGTTCAAATACTTGACTTGACGCATCACGTCCAGCGGATAGTGCAACCGGTGCAGCACCTTGGCAACGCCAGCAGCAAGGGCCATTTGTGGTGTTGCGGTCTTCTTCATCGTGGGCACAAGCAAAGTTCTGCCAACCTGCACTTGACCGCAGCATCGCTATTGCGACAAAACCAGATAGCGGACCTTTGTCCCTCAACAATCCACGTCGCGTTCATGCTACCAGGGATAGAAGCCCGAACCTACTGGCCGGGGAACGCCATCGAACATGTCACCGAAAGGTGGGCCGATCGCCAAGCGCACGCCCGGTTTGTTGACCGCCTGGTCGCAGGTTTGTCTACAGCACATATTCAGGAATGCGGCATAACTGCCGTGCCGCTTCGGCATAGAATCCTCTGAGGAGGTTCCAGTTATGGCAGCTATCAAGCGCATCGATCCGGGCCATCCCGCCTATCAGGCCGCGCCGCACAGGACAACCCGCTACCCTGCGGAGCACGTTACGTTGACGGTCGGCTCCAGGAAGAGGCTGCGCCGCTGTGTGCCTCATTTCAAGGTCGGGCGCGGCAAGGTCGGCGTCGGTGGCGTCAGGTTGTAGGCCGCCTGCGTCAGGAGGAACCACTGCTCGACCCGCTCGCGGCCACGATACATCGCCTGACGAATCCGGCCTACCGTCTTGCTCCAGCCGAAGACCTGCTCGATGCATTTGCGCTTGCGCTGGCTGATGGCGTAGCCGGCCCGGCGTGTCGTGCGACCGTCAATCGCTGAGCCACCTCCGCGGCCGTCGTTTTGCGCCACATGCGGCGTCACACGATTGGCGCGGCAACTCGCCGCGAAGCCCGCCGTGTCATAGTTCTTGTCGGCCCCAACAGGATCCCAATCCTCGAAACTTGGCGCCTGCGGCATTGTAAACACAGCAGGGGGCCAAGCGGGTAGGATGCGGGTTGTTGTACTGCTTGCCAGTTTACGATCCATCTCCGATTTTCTGAAGACGGACGACCTTCACGGTTTTGTGACTTCCAGACAGGGCTACAGAGCAGACCATGGACACGATCTACTCGATTTCTGACAGTTTCCGATTCTCTCTCGTCCTCATCAAGCCGACGCATTACGACGACGACGGCTACCCGATCCAGTGGCTCCGCTCGGTCATGCCTTCCAATACACTGGCCTGTATGTATGCGCTCGCTGATGACGCGCGAAAGCGAGAGTTGCTGGGCCCTGGCGTCCATTTTGAGATCGAAACATGCGACGAAACCAACCAGCGGGTGTGGCCAGAGCGCATCATTCGTGACCTGAAGGCAAAGGGCGGGAGATCGATGATCGGTCTGGTCGGTGTGCAGTCGAACCAGTACCCGCGCGCACTCGACCTCGCCCGCCAGTTCCGTGCCGCAGGCTTGCCGGTTGCGATCGGTGGCTTCCACGTTTCTGGCTGCATCTCCATGCTGCCCGAGATGCCCGCTGAACTTAAGGAAGCACAAGCAATGGGTGTGGCGCTATTCGCTGGGGAGGCCGAGGAACGGCGTCTTGATGAAGTCCTTCTCGACGCGTGGAATAGTGCAATGAAGCCCTTGTATAATTTCATGGACACGTTACCCTCGCTCGAAGGTGCTCCCCAGCCCATCTTGCCGCGCAAGCATATCGAACGCACGGCAGGTACCTATACCTCGGTTGACCTCGGTCGTGGTTGCCCGTATCAGTGCTCGTTTTGTACCATCATCAACGTGCAGGGGCACAAGAGTCGCTTTCGCACCCCCGACGATCTCGAGAAGATCATCCGCGAGAACGCAACGCAGGGCATCGACCGGTTCTTCGTCACGGATGATAATT
Source organism: Paraburkholderia sp. RAU2J (assembly GCF_003634845.1). Classification (NCBI taxonomy): domain Bacteria; kingdom Pseudomonadati; phylum Pseudomonadota; class Betaproteobacteria; order Burkholderiales; family Burkholderiaceae; genus Paraburkholderia; species Paraburkholderia sp. RAU2J. Next base: position 275,028 of record NZ_RBXG01000002.1, on the reverse strand, counting down.
TCGCACGCAACCACGACTGGGAGATCCTTCTCGACCGCGTCATCGAACTTCGGGAAAAGGAAGGCATTCACTGCGGCTTCACGATCCAGGTCGACACGCTCTGTCACAAGATTCCAGACTTCATCGAGAAGGCAACGCGCGCGGGTGTGCGTCGCGTGTTCATCGGGCTTGAGAATATCAATCCCGAGAATCTGATCGCGGCCAAGAAGCGGCAGAACAAGATCACCGAATACCGCGCCATGCTGCAGAAGTGGCGCGCCCACGGCGCGATTACCTACGCTGGCTATATCATCGGATTCCCGGCGGACACGAAAGAATCGATCCTGCGCGACATCGAGATCATCAAGCGTGAATTGCCAATCGACATTCTCGAATTCTTCATGCTCACCCCACTTCCAGGCTCCGAGGATCATCAGACGATGATAAGGAACGGTGAATGGATGGACCCGGACATCAACAAATACGACACCAACCACCGGGTCACGCACCACCCGAAAATGTCGGACGCTGAATGGGAAGAAGCGTATCGGTGCGCCTGGAGCGCGTTCTATTCGTACGAGCACATCCGCACGATCGTCAAGCGGGCAGCGCAGATCCCGAACGGCCGACCGAAGACGATCATGCGCACAATCGCCTGGTTCAGACTGATGATCGAACACGAGGGTGTGCATCCGCTCGAAGGGGGAGCCCTGCGGATGAAACACCGCCGTGACCGCCGTTGGCGGCTACCGGTCGAATCGCCGCTTCGCTTCTATCCGCGCTACTGGAGTGAGACCGCTGTCAAGGCGACAAAATATCTGCGCTTCTACCTCAGGACAGAGGCTATCCTCAGGGAAGTCGTGAAGGCTCCGGAACGTTACGCCTACACGGATATCGCCATCACGCCGCTGCAGGAAGAGGAGTTCGAGCAGCTTGGACTCTTTCACTCCACGAGCGGCGGCGAGGCAGCGCTGGCTGTCCACCACCGGCGTATTGCCATCCGGTCATCGGGCCCGTCTGCAGCGTGATATCGTTGACAATGTCATCCAGTTTTCCTAGTACACATGCGACACAAAGCAGTAGATCAGTCTTGTCGCGGTAACAGCACGAACGACTGGTGTACATTCGTAAGCTGCCGTAGATTAGCTCCGGAATTGAAGGGCAGTTCAGGGTCGAATTCTGCCCGACGCGGACCGATCGATGGCGGCTCACTCTGCCAGTTCAACGTCGGACCGGGTTCGGTCTTTTCTGGAAAGCAAAGGCGCAGATTGACAAGTACAACATGTTTGCGGCGACTGGGAAGCGCATACGCCGCTGCACCGAGCGCGCTGCCAAACCTCGCGACCAAAGAGTATGGAAGCACTGAGAATGCTCGCGACAGCATTGCGACGAGGAGGTAACCGAGTTGTGCCACGATCTTTCCTGCGGGTAGTGGATGGTTGCACCAGGTGGGAATGTTGTCATGCATTGACAACGGACACTTGAGAGCGGCCTTTGCCACAATCTCGCGCCGAGCTGCGGAAGTAGGTCGGTCACCGAAGCTCAAGCCTAACGCGTCGGAGCGGGCCGGTCGAACGATTTCGAATTTCCGGGCTCGGCTCAGCTTGAGCCATTCGCTTCTCCATTCAATATGGACGCCGCGCATGGCCCAATCGGCTTGGGCTGCTGCTCCTCGCTAGACTTCAGGTTCTGACGTGATGCGTACCAACCAACTATCAGGCTGTGTCGCTACCTTGGCTGTCGTCTTGTCGCCGGCTGTAATGCTGTCGATCAGAGGGGGCACCGGCTACTGCTTTTTCGTTATTTTCGCGCTCGCTTTGGTCTACCTTGGCAAAGCCGAGCATCGGCGTTGCGCGGCGGCGCTGTTTCGCGAGCATCGGCTCTTCGTGCTGGGTCTGATCGGCCTGCCGGCGGTCGTGCTGTTCCAGCTAGCGGTTTTTCGAAGCAGCACGTTCCCGGCTCTCGATCCATTCCTGCGGCTGGCTCTCGTCGTCCCCAGCTTTTTCTATCTGACGTCGCTGGCGTACCGGCAACTCCGCCTCGTGCAATGGGGATTTGTGGCGGGCGCACTGGGCGTCGGTACGTGGGCCATCTACGCGCACTTTCATCCAGCCGTCTGGGTCGCCCCCGGTCGCCTCGGCAATTCATTTACCAACCCGATCCCTTTCGGCGACACAGCATTGCTGCTCGGTTTCCTGTCGATTGTGTCGATTACGCGAGGCAGGCGCGCACGCATAACAGAAGTGGCGATCAAGATCGCGGCGTTTCTGCTCGGCGGATATGCGTCATATCTGTCGGGCTCGCGCGGGGGCTGGATTGCGGTGGCGCTGCTCGTATGGACAACCGTCGGCGGCCGGCACTGGCTAGCCAGCAGGCGGGCACGCATGACATTGGGCTGTGCGATCGTGGCGTTTTTCGTGGCACTCGGATCCACCAGCATTGTTCGCCAGCGGGTCGACGCGACCGTGTCCGACATCAAGCAAATGCAGCAAGGCAACATCGATACGTCGCTTGGGCTGCGGCTTCAATTGTGGCGCGCGTCCGCGCTCCTGTACTCGCGCCATCCGGCGTTTGGCGTGGGGCGCGGCCGTCTGGAGGAGGCGCTGAACGAGCTTGCCCAACGCGCCGAGGCGCCGCGGGCGATCGTCAACGCGGGCGCACATAGCGAGTTCTTTTCGACGCTTTCCCAAATGGGAACGGTGGGCGTGGCCACACTGCTGCTTCTGTACGTCGGGACCTTCACACCGTTCTGGCGGAACCGGCTCAGCGCGGACGGCGAAATCGCTACCGCATCGTATCTGGGACTCGCCGTGGTTGGCAGTACGATCATCTTCGGGTTGACGATCGACGCGTTGACGCTCGTGATGAGCGCAGCCTTTTTCGCGCTGAATGTAGCAACACTGCTTGCGTGCATCGAGGCGCGCAAGCGGGAAATCGGCGAAGTGGGCAACTCACGTGCGCTGAAGCGGGGACGATCCGCGCGAACGAAGGTGGACAACTCGCGTCCGCTGAAGCTGGAACGGCCTCCGCGAACGATTCTCGTGGCCTGCCCGCGTCGCATAGGCGATGTGTTGCTGGTGACGGCGCTGGTCCGGTCGATGAAGACGCAATGGCCCGAGGCCATGATCGACATGATCGTGTTGCGGGGCACAGAGGGGGTCCTTGAGCACAACCCGGACCTGCGCCGGGTCATTGCTGACGCTCAGCGCGTGCCGCTGCGTGAGCGAATTGCCGGCGCGGCGCGGATCTGGCGGCGTTACGATCTGGCCTGCGCAGCCACCGACTCCGATCGCGCACTGATTTATACGTGGCTTGCCGGCCGCAAGCGGATCGGGCTCGTCAATGCCGATCGTGTGAAGTGGTTCGCCCGCGTCATGCTTCACCGTATCGCGCTCGACCGGCAAGCGCAGGCACACGTGGTGCCGAACACCCTCGAACTGGCGCGGCTGGTGGGCGTGACGCCTCGCGGGGAGGTGATCGCACCGGGCATCGGTCCCGATCCCGAGCGCAGGGCCCGGTTCGAGGCGCGGTTCAACGCGCCGCCCGGCGCGATGCCGGGGCAGCCCATGGTCGTGCTGCACCTGTGCGCCATGTACGGGTATAAGCAATGGACCGTCGATGGCTGGGTCGCGACGATCCGCTGGCTGCGCGCGCAGGGCTTTGCTGTCGCGCTGAGCGGAGGACCAGCGCAGGCCGAGCGCGCGTATGCCGCGCAGGTGGTCGTGGCGGCTGGCGAGCCGATCCTGAATCTTGTCGGTGAGCTGACGTTCGGCGAAACGGCGGAAATGATCCGGCGTGCGAAGATCTTCATTGGTCCCGACACGGGTACCACGCACGTTGCGGCCGCATGCGGCACGTTGACGATTGCGCTGTTCGGCCCAGGCGACCCGGTTCGCTGGGGGCCGTGGCCATGCGGCTGGCCGGTGGGTGAGGCGCCATGGGCTCGACGCGGCTCAGGCCTGCGCGGCAACGTGTACCTGTTGCAGGGGGAGAACCAGTGCGTTCCGTGCCGGCAGGAAGGGTGCGGCCGGCACGAGGAAAGCACAAGCGATTGTCTGACCGGCCTGCGGGCAAGCCGCGTGATTGCTGTCGCTGCGCAACTGCTTGGTATTCAGGCGCCGACACAGGCCAGGATCGTCGACATCAGCCGATAGACGCGCCCTGTGGGCGTTGCCTGAAGGGCCGGACTTACAATGGGATGCCAGATAAAATAAATACACTTCGACGGCATAGCAGTTCAAGCGAAGACTATTCAACTGCATGCTCGTGGCCAGCGCGCTTTGCGACAACGCTATGCGCCTGTGTAGTAATAGTATGGGCTTTGAATAATCCGTAAAAGCAACGGAAGTTGCGACAGCGGACGTTGCTGCTCCGGTTCTGCGACGATTCGCGAGTGTCCGCTCAGGCCAGTCGACTCCGGATGGCCGTCTTCCGCCTACACCGGTCCGCCGCAATCTCTACCGCTTCAGTCCGCCTTTACCTGACCCCATACCCGCATCTATTGCGCACAGGCTAGCGTGTGAAGCGTATGCTTGGATGCTTCGTGCCGAATTCGTCAGCCGACCGTGAGGGTCCATGGATATGACAGAACGGATCATTAAGTGGCGCAATCTGCGGCACTCAGACGGCGTCGCCAGTGAGCCGCGCAATCCACTGCCTGCGGTCTGTGACGTATCCGTAACGAACGTTTGCAACGCCGCATGCGACTTCTGCGGGTTCTCGCGGGACAAGAACCTGGCAGGCCCCCGGCGCTATCTGGATCCTGATGAGTTCGCGCGTGCGCTGCCGATCCTGCGCAGACGCCGGATTCGCTACATGACGCTCCAAGGGGGCGAGCCGCTGGTTCACCCGAAGATCGAATCGTTAGTGGCCTCGGCGACGAAAGCCGGCATCGATTGCGGTCTGATCACGAACGGCTGGTTCCTCCCCCGCCACATCAAGCAACTGGCGGCGGCCGGCCTCAAGCGTCTCCTGATATCGATCGATAGCGCGGACATGGGCGAGCACGAGCGCAATCGCGGCCTGCGCGGTCTGGAGGCCCGTATCCTCGATGGAATCGCTCAGGCGCGCGCCTTTGGCATCCCGGTCTGTGCATCGGTCACGGTGAGTCGCCTGGTCCGTTACGCGTCGCTTCCAGAGACGCTCAACCGGCTTGGCTTCGATGCCGTCGCGTTTTCCTATCCAAGGCGCGAAACGCTCGGTTCCACATCGCTCGTTTACGACGAAACATCGGCGCTCGTCGACCTAAGCCGTGACGAACTACTCGAAGCGTTGAGCGCAATCGCCCGCCTCAAAAAACGCTTTCGTGTTATGGACCCGAGCGCTGCGCTGGCCGAGGTCGGGCGGTTCGTGCGCGGCGAACAGCAACTGATTCCATGTATCGGCGGCAGCAAGTATTTTTATATCGACTGGAACCTCGATGTCTGGCGTTGTGAGGCGTGGCCCGAGCCAATGGGCTCAGTCTTCGACCTCGACCGCCTGCCCGATCAACGGGAGCCCTGCAATGACTGCATGATGGGGTGCTACCGGCATGCCAGCGTCCTGATGCACGGCGCCATTGCCGTGACCGACTCGGTATACGCGCTGGGCAGGGGCGAGCTTCGCGCTGCTGTCGGTACGTTGTTCCAGCGCAGCGTCGCATATTCGCTGTGGGCGCTTTCAGTTGAAGAATTGCCTCGAGCGGCGCTTACCTCGCTAGCAAGACGGAATGGCGGACGCCGTTCGTCACCGAAAAGTTCATAAGCCCGATCTGCCGCAACTGGGGCTCCTGGCGGAAGGCCACGTCGCTTGTTCGAACTCAAACGGACATTCTCGCGGCGATTCCGGGCGTCTTTAACGGGTCCGGCATATGCCCCTTGCATAGGCCGTCGACGGCCAAGAGTCAAGCGATCGATTGATCAGGCAGAGGGTTCTGTTGCAATTGCGAGGGCTGGTATCCTGCGGGACCTAACAGAATGATGTGAACGGCAATGAAAGCGCTGAGTCCGGCGGTAGCCAAAGTGCTGAAGCGGTTGCACTATCCGCTCGAGATAATGTTGGTGTGCGTGCGTTGGTACGTGGCCTACCCGCTGAGCTTGCGCAATCTCGAGGAGATGATGGCCGAACGCGGGATCGCGGTCGATCATTCGACCGTGCACCGGTGGGCCATCAAGCTTCTGCCGGTGCTTGAAAAGGCGTTCCGCCGCTGCAAGCGCCCAGTCGGCAAGAGCTGGCGGATGGACGAAACCTATGTGAAGGTCCAGGGCACATGGAAGTATCTCTACCGCGCCGTCGACAAGGCCGGCAATACGGTCGACTTCCTGCTGCGAGCCAGGCGGGACAAGGAAGCGGCCCGACGATACTTCGCGAAGGCCATCGATCAGAATGGCGCGCCCGAAACCGTAACCATCGACAAAAGCGGTGCCAATCTGGCCGGGCTGCACGCCATGAACGCCGAGCGTGAGACGCCCATCAAGATCCGCCAGGCCAAGTATCTCAACAATATCGTGGAACAAGACCATCGGGCGATCAAGCGACGTACCCGACCCATGTTGGGATTCAAGGATTTCCGTTGTGCCCGCATCTTGCTGAGCGGCATTGAACTCAATGAAATGAACGCCTCCCACCCGTAAGCAGTTTGGATAATGAAGGAGAGCGGACCGTCCAGGCCTGATGACATCAGAGTGCCCAGATAGAAGATCATGTAGGTCTTGACAGGCAACCGAAGCATTCGACATGAAGCTTACGCCAGTAGGGATCGATATCGCAAAGAGCGTATTTCAGGTGCACTACGTTGATGAAGAGACCGGCGAGATCGTGAACAAGCCGATCAAACGAGTGAAGTTTCTTGAGCACTTCGCGAACCGTACACCGTGCCTGATTGGAATGGAGGCGTGTGGTGGTTCACAACACTGGGCACGGCAACTCACGAAGCTGGGACACACGGTGAAGCTGATGCCGGCCGAATTCGTCAAGGCGTTCAACATCCGCAACAAGAGCGATGCAGCGGACGCCCGAGCGATCTGGCTGGCAGTGCAGCAACCAGGCAAGGCGGTGGCAGTGAAAACCGAACCGCAGCAGGCGGTGCTGGCGCTGCACCGGATGCGCCAACAACTGGTGAAGTTCCGTACGATGCAGATCAACAGCTTGCGCGGACTGTTGACGGAATATGGCGAAGTGATGGGCAAAGGTCGATCTGCGCTGGACAAGGCCATACCCGCGGTGCTGGCCAGAGTCTCAGATCGGCTGCCGGCTGTGCTGGTCGATACGTTGCGCGAGCAGTGGAACGGTTTGACGAGGCTCGACGAGCAGATCGTCGTGATCGAACGGCGGCTACGTCAGTGGATGTTAGAGGACAAGGCGGTCAAGTCGATCACCGAAATTCCGGGCGTCGGTGTGCTGACTGCAACAGCTGCAGTCGCGACGATGGGAGATGTGAAGTCGTTCAGATCGGGACGCGAGTTTGCGGCCTGGATCGGTCTTGTGCCAAAGCAAACGGGCTCAGGAGGCAAGGTGACGCTGCTTGGCATCAGCAGGCGCGGAGACACTTATCTGCGCACGCTGCTCATTCACGGCGCGCGCAGCGTGCTCAATCATGCCAAAGTGCCAGGCCCGTGGGTCGAGCAGATCAGCAAGCGGCGGCCGCAAAACGTAGTGACTGTGGCGCTGGCCAACAAGATGGCGCGTACGATCTGGCAGTCCTGGCCCACGACCGGCCTTACCAGAAGGGACACGTGAGCGCGAAGCCCGCCTGAACGGTTGAAGGCACCTCGCGAATAGATGTCTACAGCATGACACGATCGAAAGGTTGCGTTGGTACTCGAATGTGATGACACGACAGGTCGGACCTGAACTCGCTAAACCTGAATATGCATCAGAGCTGCAAGCTCGTGAACTCAATGAGGTGCGAGTCAGCGAATTTCATAGAGGCCCGCAGCGTCCGTATCGGCTGCAATAAGGCCGCATATACAGCCGCAACCGATTCTGTATGTCAATGCACGCGAAATTCCTCCGCAAACGGGAGGCGTTCATATATATGCATATGATCGCCAAAGGGCAGATGAAAGACGCAGGCAAACTCAAGCCATCGGCCGCCCAGCAATTCTACTCGCTGGCGATGTAAGCAATCCTTATCATATCGCGATCGTTCGCCCAAATCGCCTTACCGCGACAGAACCTGAACAAATTGCCCTCGACCAGATCAGGCGACTGGCAGCGCGGCTCGAACGAAAATACAAATGGGTTGTTAAGGCAGTACTTCCCCAAGGGCACCGACCTGTCAATGTATTCGCAGGCCAAACTCAACGCTGTGGCAAGGCGACTGAACCAGCGTCCAAGGAAGACGCTGGACTACGAGACGCCCGCCGAACGATTCCAGCAAACTATTGCATTCACCGGTTGAATCCGCCGAACCGGCATTGCTGTTCAGGCCCGTTGCATACTGAATTCCGCAAGTGCGTTTGCCAGAATGTCCACGGCTTGCTCGGTAACGGCGTTGTACAGAGACGCACGCAACCCGCCAATTGAACGGTGCCCCTCCAGTCCAACGATACCCTGTTCACGAGCCGCCCCGATAAACGCATCGCCGAGCCGAGAATCACCAAATTTAAAAGCCACGTTCATTTGTGAGCGCCAGCGACGGTCCGCGTGGACGGTCACGACCCCCTCCAAAGCGTCCAGCGTGTCATACAGCCGCCGCGCCTTTCTCTCATTGATGCTTTGCATCGCATGCAGACCGCCAACATCGAGGCGCAGCCAGCGCGTAATCAACATCAGCACATAGATCGCGAATACCGGCGGCGTGTTGTAGTTGGAACCGTGCGAGACGTGGGTGCGAAAATCGAGGATCGCTGGCAAGCCGTCGGGGATCCGTTCAAGCAGCGAACGCTTGATTACCGCTACCGTTACCCCGGCCGGACCTAGGTTTTTCTGGGCGTGGGCATAAATCATCGAGTATGCCTCTGGCCGAATGGGCTTCGACAGAAAATCGGACGACATGTCCGCAATCAGCGGTACCCCCGTCGCCTCTTCGCAAACCGGAAATTGCAAACCTTCCACGGTCTCGTTCGACACGTAGTGCAGATAGGCGGCCGAGCCGGAGATGTCCAGCTTATCGAGGGCGGGCAACTGCCGGTAGCCCGTCGCGTGGCCGTCCCACGCAACTTTCCTCTCAGTCACCTTGGCCGCCTCCGAGGTCGCCCGACCGCTCCAGTAGCCGGACGTCACATATTCGGGCGGGGCGAATCCTTTCGCGGCAAAATTCATCGGGATCATCGCGAACTGCAGACTACTGCCGCCCTGCTGAAAGGTAATGGCGTAGTCGTCGGATATACCGAGCAGAACGCGCAGATTCTGTTCCGCTTCGTCCAGTATGGAGCGAAACCAGTCCGAGCGATGGCTCATGCCGAGTACGGAGATGCCGGTTTCCGGTAGCGCGGTAATCGCTATCCGCGTCTGTTCCAGCACGGTTTCAGGGAGCGCTCCGGGACCACCGGAAAAATTCAATGCATTGGACTTCACTATGCCTCCGAGGCCAGCCGTTGGTTTTTGTATGCGCTCGCAGCCGCGCGGCGCAGCATTTCATGAAAGGCGTCAGCAACCCGGCGAATTTGCGGAACCTTATAAGGAAAGATGCTCTGGTCGTCCAAGTCATGCACAACCATGCCCGTCGCGATCTCGAATATGAGCAGCAGGCCATCGCTCGTTTCCGCGCAATCGAATCCTACGTAATCGAGACCGGTCAATTCCGCGACGTTGCGAAACGCCTCGCGGTGACGCACAGCAAAATCGGTGTCAAAGCTCGCCATCAGGTGCGATTCTTCCTCTCGCCGGTCGGGATGCATCGACATTTCCGCGTAAGGGTAGTGAACCATCCATTCCTTCGAGATGCCCATATGGCACACGAATGGCGTTCCCTCGATCATCACGATCCGGTATTTGCGAAACAGACCGTCGGCGCTGCTGTAGTCGATAAAAGGCGCCATATAATATTCCACGGCGTCAGACTCAGCCATGTAGCGCGCGAGTTCCTGAGCGTCGGACACTTTTGCCAGACCTTGTCCGGCGTGCGATCCCATCGGCCGTATGATGAGCGGATAATTTGCGCCGAGTACCTCGGACAACTGCAACGCTCCCGAAGCCGCTTCGTTGACCCGCTCACGGGAAAGGCGCACCGTGCGGGCCATACAGATACCGGGGGCAGCGCCGAGCAGAGCATAGGCGGTGTCACGCATTGTCTTTGCAATGTGTTCGGACCGGTTCAGTACGCGGCAACCCGTCCCGCTCGTCAGCGACGCGATTTGGGCAAGAACGCCCGCGGTTTCATCCGACGCGCATGCCGCAACGAAGATAACGTCGTGCTCGGGCAACTCGGCATCCCCCAGCGGCCGCGTGTCGACATACAGGACCTCTACCTGCAGGTCGGCGTTCTCAAGCAGGCACTCAAAAGGCGTGTTCGCCATCAGATCGCCCGGAGCCTTGAGCACCAGCACCTTCAAAGGAGGCTTGATCGTCTGGGCGCTCTTTAACCGATAATGTCTGGTCATTTGAAGCGCTTGCTGCTGGACGGCGAGAGCGGCTGCCTTCTGGTATTTGAATTGCAACACTAGCGACAAATCGAGCAGAGCGTACGGGTCGTCATGGCGCTTTATGTGCTCGAGCAGGCTCTCCCCCAGCGGCGTCAGATCGTTCCCAGCCGTTGCCGCCCGGAGCAACGCAGCCAGTCCCAGTGGCTGATGCATCGATGGAAGGCCGGCATCACCCGTTGATTCAGTTCGAGCAGTATTCATGAATGGCGCGTTTCAGTGGAGCGATACCCGGGCGAAAGAATGCGCTCGCCGGCATTACATTTACGTGAAGTTCACTCACGTCATTGACGGTGGGTGTCAGTCGGGATGCGGGTACACGCCGGCATTTCGCCGATGTAGCCGACTTCTTCCTCGAACCATGCTTCTGGCATCGGCCCGGCTGTCGTTGCTTTACAGTCCGCGGGAATCGCGACGGCACTCGATGTGTTGGCTACGAGGGACAATCTGGCGGAGCTCGCGCGTCGCTTTGCAATTGACATGTATCTCTTCCTTCGATAGAAATGTCAGGGTGTTGTAACCTACAACATGTCCGACACACTGCATTAAGCGCAATGTACAGCCCCATGATACGAGGTTGGGGCTGAACCAAACGAGGGAAAAGAGGGGCGATTGACCACCTATTCAGAGGACTTTGAGGCGACGACAGGCCAACGCTGACTGTTTTCCGTCCTTAAACTCAAGCATGGTTCACGACCCGCCGTGTGAATGGTTATGGTGCAAATAGCGAAGGCGAGCGAGAAGACCGCCTTTCCTGGCGGCATTAGCGAGCCGAAAGAACCGCCGTCGAAATCGAGGGCGCAGAAGTATCTTTAGATGCGCGGCCGCGAGATCGAACTCACATTTGCGAATGCGATGCATCAGCTCGATACCGGAGATTGTCACGGCCGCGTTTGGAAGCGTTTGAACTCGAGCATAACGTTCACCCGCGATTTGATGTGGCGATGATCCTGCTCGATCAAATTGTTCACGTACTTCGACGATCCAATTGCACCACAACCACGCCGAGCAGTTCGCCGGCGCGTCTTGCAACATCACTGCTTCTGGCGTGAGTGGCGATCTGCTGGTCGCAGCGGGCGAGCCGCAGGTTCAGCGCGGCGAGTTGTTCGCGCACTTCGAGCAACATGGAGCGCACCGGATCAGGCAGCCTGGCAACTTCGATCAACTGCGGCAAGGCTCTGAGAAAGCGGTGTGCAGAACGCGCAATTACCACTCCGAATTCTGCCAGTAGCCGCGGATGCGGTTCAGCAGTGCCGTGCGTTCCTCCTGCCAGCCATTACGCACGCTATGTGACGCCAGGATCGCCTGCTGATCGACGGACTTGATCGCCACAAATCGCATCGTCGCCTGTCGCGCCGCAACAGCGATGGCCTCAGCATCGGCTGCATCGTTCTTGCCTCCCGGCCTGAACGGCTTGACGAACTCCGCCGGAATAAGCCGGGGGCGTATGACCACGCGCGGCAAACCAACGACCCCAATGGTGGGAAGAACCGCAGGCTTCCATCGCGGCGCGGCACGATGACAGTTGTTCGGCCCATCGGATGAATGCCTCGCGTCGCAGCACGCGCCGGTGCAGCACCGCATCCACCGCATCGAGTACGCAGATCGCGAACACATCCTTTGCCAGGTCGATACCGACGGTAGTAAGCTGGTTCATGACTTCCCTCCTTTTCAGATTGATGGCTGATACCTCAATCCTGGCACTCGATGCCGTGCGACTTCAATGTCGCCTCAGGTTGGCGAAGTCCCTCACATTTGAAAAGTCGCCCGTGGTTCGGAACGTTCGGTATCCAGGAAGACATCGATCGACCGGAGCGATTCGTCATGATGGGCCCCAGCAACGTCGGATTGTGTCCAGTCTGCCGTCGCCAACGCGGAAAGATATCGCGCGATGCTCTCATCAATTTGTTGCAGACGCGCCTTGACCTTCCCGCTAGATAAAATTCCGACCGCGATTATTGACGGCTTTGAACTTGCTACCGTCGATGGCCACTATCGATTCTGAAAAGAGGTCAGACTTCGGCATAGCACGATGAACTGGCTGCAGACAATGCGGATTGCCGGGCCGTTGTTGTCTCGGAAATCGGCGATGGTCTTAAAGTCCGGTGAAAGGCGGCCCGTAAGCCACATAAGCTCGATGTTGCGCTGGGTCTCACGCTCAAGACGCCGACTCGACTGAATGCGATTCAGATAGCCGTAGACGTGAATCTTGAGCAGCACGGGTGGATGATATGAGGGCGTCCCGTCATCGCGGGAGCGGCTCCCTCAAAGCCCAGATCATGAAGATCAAGCTCATCGACAAAGACGTCGACTACGCGCACTGGATTGCCGTCGGACACATGGTCCTCGAGGTACTCGGGCAGCAACACAGCTTGCTTACGGTCTTCGCCTTCAACGAATCGCTCCATGTGCCCGCCCGACCTGAATGGGTTACTTCAGTTTGGGCGATCAGCACGCGTTTTCACACAAGCTGGACCCATCTCCGACATTCACGCGGCAGCACTGAAAGTCCGAGTCGCCAATCATTGCGGACATTCCTGCAGCCCATTATCCGTCGAACTGATACGCACCGCCCCCCGACGTTCGCATCCGTCAGCGCAGCACCCTAACAGTCAGGACACGAGCAATGGCCAACGACCGTTCCCGCATTTCAGCGGATAGGATACTGCAGTCTTTCGTTATGTCTTAAAAGCATTCCGCCGATACAAATTCTTACACTCTCTCAAATGCACGCCCCTTGAGCCTTCTGGCGCCCGTCGGAAGACAACCGAAAGCAACCCTTCACAGGACTTTCTCATTTCAATCCTTACCTCTCGTAGGGCGCGGTCGTTCACAATCAACATACGAGGTGACGAATGGACAACATCAGGAAGTGGGTTGGAGGCGGTGCAATATTCAGCGCGAGCGTGCTGGCGTTCGCGAGCATGGGCGCGACAGCGCAGGATCACGATGGCGATCACCACAACCAACACTACACGCATATCTTGCTGATCAGTGTGGACGGGATGCATGAGGCCGATCTGGTCAATTACGTCAGGACACACCCGGGATCGACCTTCGCGAAGCTCGTCAAACATGGTGTCGAGTACACACATGCTTCGACCTCCAGGCCCTCGGACTCGTTTCCAGGGCTTCTGGCCTTCGCAACCGGCGGCAGCCCTCTTAGCCACGGCGTATTCTATGACGATACCTATGACGCTACCTTGTATCCCCCGGGCAGCAATTGCACCGGCACGCCCGGCACGGAAGTAAGCAACTTCGAAGCACTCGATTGGGATCTCACCAAGCTGGACGGCGGATCGCCGCCACCCGGCGCAACGTTCGACCCACGCAATCCTCACATCAATCCCGCGAACCTCGCGTTGCGCAAGACCGCTAACGGCTGCGAGCAGGTCTGGCCTCATCTATACATGAAGCACCATACAAACACGATCTTCGAGATCATCCATGAGGCCGGTCTGCGCACCGCATGGTCGGATAAGCACCCGGCGTACGAGATCCTCAACGGGCCGTCGGGGTTGGGACTGGACGAACTCTACGCCCCCGAGATCAACTCCACCTCCCTACAAGCGAATGGCTATCCGAACGCGCCTGCGACCGCCGATTGGACCGCCGACCCGACCTATACCCGGACGTACGACGGCTTCAAGGTCAAGGTCGTCCTGAACTGGATCCGCGGACTGGATCAGACCGGGACGAAGCAGGTCGGTGTGCCGGCGATCTTCGGCATGAACTTTCAGGCGGTCAGCGTCGGACAGAAGGTCACGGTGGCCATGGAAGGCACCACCACGACCCGTGGTGGCTATCGTGACGCAGCCGCGACCCCGACAGTGCCGTTGGATCAATCGCTGGACTTTGTCGATGCCTCGCTGGGTCAGATGTACGATGCACTCAACGCGGGCCATCTGCTTCAATCGACACTGTTCATCGTCGGCGCCAAGCATGGCCAGTCGCCGGTCGACGTCACGAAGCTTCACATGCTTAGCGGTTCGAAAAACGCTTATGCGACCGCCGACGTGAGTGACCCCGCCACCCTGCTCACCAATGGCGGCGTAGCGGTCGCCCAGGAAACGGCCGACGACGTGGCGCTCTTATGGCTCAAAAACCACGGCGATAGGGACCAGGCAGTATCGATCCTCAGCGCTGACCAGGGAAGCGTCAATTCCACCCGCATTCAGAGGCTCTATGACGGCGCAACCTTGAAGTCGATCTGGGGCAATCCAGCGGAGGGCCGTGTTCCTGACATCATCATCCAGCCGATACATGGGACGATTTACAGCGGGAGCGCGGCAAAGCTCGCCGAGCACGGCGGCCTTTCGGGTGACGATACGAACACACTGTTGGTGGTCTCCAATCCGAAGCTGGAAAAGAAGGAGGTCGATACGCCTGTGACGAACATGCAAGTGGCGCCGACCATTTTGAAAGCGCTCGGCCTCGACCCACACAAGCTCGTGGCCGTTCAGCGTGAAGGCACCCATAGCCTTCCGGGCCTCAAGACCAATGGGGACGACGATTTGGAGTAACGGCGGTGCAAGCGCCGGCGGCCACTTTTAGCTCCAGGCTGCCGGGGCGTGTTACTGAGAGGAGCGGCGTCAGCACGGGAATGCTCGTTGAGTCCAATAATTCGCCATGAGTTCGCAAATCTGACGTGCAACGCGTGCTCAGACAGCCGAGCATGGTGAGCCCCGCACTGTAAGTGCGGGGGTTAAACGGCCGTTCTGGATATAAACATCGGCCTTCGAAGCGACGCCGCAACTGTCTCTTCAATGGCCGAACTCGGTCCGGCGCCGATCGGTCCCACCGGTGAGAGCCGCCGCCTTCCTTGCTGTTAGCAGCGGGCGACACGAACGACTGCGGGCTGTCGCTACAGCCCGCAGGCCGGGCATCCGTAGCGAAACCCATCCTTGGCGGTCGTCGCGAACCAATTCGCCCTAAATGTACTGCGTGCGTTGCCGTTATACAGTCGTTTGCCACGGCTCGCGGCTCCTCCCTGTAACGGCTTACTATGCTGGTTCGCAACGATTTGCACGACGGCGTTGTTCCGCCTACCGTACCCACGGTCGACGAATTGGCACCGACAAGGGCCAACACCGAATGTCAGGCGTTGGTAAGGCTTGCGCGGGCTCATTTCGGCGTCACAACTTCTCTCGTCACCTTATCGACCCGCTTGGGGCAAAGGCCAAAAGCAGTGGACGGCGTCTTGCCTGACGCGCTGCCTCCGGACCTGACAGTGTGTCGTCACAAGCATGCTCAATGATGGACAGGATGGTCATCGTGCCGGATACGCACGACGACGAGCGCTTTCGCGGTGGGCCTTCCGATCTCACGGTGCGATTGCCACGCTTCTACGCTGCCTGTGCGCTGACGGACGCCACCGGACGCCATCTTGGCGCGCTATACCTGCTGGATGATTTGCCCCGCGCGCTAGATGACGCGCAACGGAGGTTTCTGTACGAACTGGCCGGGGTGATCGCCCGCGGGCTTGAACGTACGGATGTGCTCACGGACCTAAGCGACCGCGTGAAAGCACTGGAGGAACGCGCGGAACTGATGACGCTGGCGCTTGACGGCAGCGCAACCGGCGTCTGGGACCGCAATGTTGCCACCGGCGAAATTCATTACTCGCCTGCATGGAAAGCGATCCTCGGCTACGAGTCCCACGAGCTTGGCAACAGGATCGAAGACGCCTATCTGCGTTTGCATCCAGACGACCTTGCTTACGTCAGCGCAGCGATGCAGGCGCACTTTGAAAGCAGATCCGACAGCTACGCGGTCGAGCACCGGATCCGATGCAAGGACGGCAGCTACAAGTGGATCTGCAGCCGCGGCAAGGTGGTCGAGCGCGACGGCAACGGGCGAGCGCTGCGCATGGTCGGTACGACGACCGATATTACAGCGTTGCGGGAAACGGCCGAGCAGCTCCAGCAGTCCGTCGACCTGGTCACGAACCTGACCGACGAGGTGCCGGGCCTCGTCTTCCAATACAGGTGGATGCCCGATGGACGCTCCTTCTTCTCCTATGCAAGCGACGGTATCCGCGACATTTTCGAATTGATGCCACAGCAGCTCGCGACGACCGCAGAAGCCATCGACGCACAGGTCGATCGGCGTGATCTGGCCGCGTACCGCCAGTCGCTCAGGCAATCTGCCGCAAGCCTATCGTCGTGGCACCTCGAATTTCGCGTGCAACTGCCGCGACAAGGCTTGCGCTGGCGGCAAGGGGATGCGCGGCCGCAACGGCTGGCTGACGGCAGCACATTGTGGCACGGCTTCATCACGGACGTGACCGAGCGCAAGCAGATCGAGGCTGAACCGCAGGAACTCGCGACTATCGACTTCCTCACGCAGTTGCCTAATCGCCGGTACTTCATGAAGCAGAACGAGGCCGAGTTGGCGCGCATCCGCAGCACCGACAACGACGTGGCCGCGATTGTGACGTTTGATCTGGACTACTTCAAGGCTTCAAGGCGCTCAACGACCGACGGGGGCATGCAGTTGGCGATCTTGCGCTCGCGCATTTCGCCATGCTTCTACGTGCCGAAATGCGGGTCGGTGACATCGTTGGGCGCCTGGGCGGCGAGGAATTTGCAATAGTGCTGCCGAATACGGGTCTCGACGCTGCGATCAAGGTCGCCCGGCGCGTCCAGCAGCGTGCATTTCGAACCCCCTTAATTCACGGCGACGTGCGCATCGAGCTGTCCGTCAGTATTGGCGTCGACATTATGCGAACGACCGATGCAGGGTGCAGATTCAACCGGTCGATGCAACAGTTTGATGAAATCGCTCAGCTGGTGTGTCGAAGTTTAGTGTTTTCCGGGGGCGTTCATTGAGCCGCCTTGCTACTGCATTAAGCCGGGCCTGTGAATAGACGGAGAGATCGGTACCTTTCGGGAAGTACTGCCTCAGCAATCCATTCGTGTTTTCGTTCGAGCCGCGTTGCCATGGATGCTGCGGATCGCAGAAGTAAACTGCCGTGTCAGTAGCCACCGTGAAGCGCTTGTGCCCGGCCATCTCTTTGCCCCGATCCCAGGTCAGTGATCTGTACAGTTCCTGAGGCAGCTTGCCAGCATGTTTTATGAGGGCGTTGACGACGGTCTCTGTATCCTTGCTGGCAATCTTCACCAGCATGACGTAGCGGGTTTGACGTTCGACGAGAGTTGCAATCTGGCTGGTCGCGTTACCAAACAGCAGATCGCCTTCCCAATGGTAAGCGACTCGGCTGGGCCAGTTTCTCATTCGCGCGCGCGTGAGGCATGATGGTGCTGTCGTGGTGGAATTCGTACAGATCACGGGGGATCGTGTCCATGATCGGCGATCGTGGACAGGATCCACGCAAATCTATCCAGATCTACCCGGTTAAGGGTGTAGGCGCAGTGGCCGGCTTCAGTTTGTCGGCCACGTTCCAGGGCAGCAATTCGTCGATGCGTGAGATCTTGTGATCAGCGATATGGGTCAGGACGTATTCCAGATAGGCGCGCGGGTTGATCCCGTTGAGCTTTGCCGACCCGATCAAGCTATACATCGCGGCGGCTCGCTCGCCCCCGCTGTCGGAGCCGACGAACAGATAGTTTTTGCGTCCGAGCGCGACACAGCGCAGCGCGTTTTCGGCAAGCACGTTGCTGATCTCGACTCGACCGTCCTCGCAGTAGAACACGAGCGCCGCCCAGTGGTTCAGCGAGTAGTTGATTGCTTTTGCGAGCGCGGACTTCGTCGATAGCGTCGCCAGTTTCACCCTGATTGTCGCTTCGAGCTTCGCGAGCAACGGCTTGCTCTTTTCCTGCCTCAAGCGCAGACGCTCGTCAGGCGCCTTGCCGCGGATGTTGGCTTCGATGCTGTAGAGTTCGCCGATCATATCGAGCAGTTGCTGGGTATCTCGAGTCGGTGTGCGCGCATGAACATCGTAGATGTACCTCCTCGCGTGATCCCAGCATGCCGCTTCGTGGATCTCGCCGCTCGCATACAATTGATCGAAACCGGCGTAAGCATCGGCCTGCAGGATCCCGCGGAATGCGGCGAGCCGGGTCTGAGGATGGACGCCTTTGCGATTCGACGAGAAGTCGAACCATACCGCAGCCGGCTCAGTCGAGCCCGAGCGGTGATCGTCACGCACGTAGACCCAGAAGCGACCGGTCACCGTCTTTCCGTTGCCTGGCGCGAGCACCGCAACCGGTGTGTCGTCGACGTGTACCTTGCCGGGGACCAGCACGTAGCGCTGGATTGCTTCAACGAGCGGCCCGCAGAGCTCGGCGATCTGCCCGATCCAGCGGCCCATGCTGGCGCGATCCAGCGTCACGCCGTCGCGTGCCGCAATCTCCGATTGGCGGTACAGCGGTTGGTGATCGGCGAACTTCGATACCGCAATGTCGGCCAGCAGGCTCGGATGCGCGATACTGTGCTCGATGGGCAGGCTGGGCATCGCGGGCTGTTCGATGTGGCCGCAGTCAGGACAGCACAGCTTGTGACGGATCGTGCGGATCACTTTGAACGCGGCTGCTACGCGCGCGAGCTGCTCGGAAACATCCTCCCCGAGTCGCTGCATCGTTGTCGCACACTTGGGGCAAGCCGGATTCGGTGTAAGTTCGATTTCATCGCGTGGCAAGTGCTGCGGCAGCGGCTCTCGCGTGGGCGCTCGACCGGGCGGCGCCGTCGACGTCTTGTCTCGATGCCCTCGCATCTCGGCAGCGCCCTGACCGGCCGTCAGGTCTTCCAGCTGCGCCTCGAGCTTATCGATCTGCCGGGCCAGTTTCTCGGACTTGCTTCCGAAGTACATCCGCCTAAGCTTGTCGATCTGCGCCTTCAGGCGTTCGATTTCGTCGTCCCGTGCGGCGATCTCCCGCACCATGTTCTCGATCGACGCCTGCTGCTCGAGCACCAGAGCTTGGAGCTCCGCGACGGTGGTGGGAAGCGGCGCAGATTGGGACATGCGTCGCAGTTTACGAGCCTTCGATGTGGTTTACAACATCGACAGAGCAGCGGTGCGTTGCGGGTGTCGCCAGTCGATGCCTTCGAGAAGCATCGATAGCTGTGCGCTCGTCAAATGGATCTTTCCACCGTCGGCCTGGGGCCAGATAAACCGGCCTCGCTCCAATCGTTTTGCGAGCAGCCAGAGCCCATCGTCGGTCGCCCAAAGCAGCTTCACGAGATCGCCGCGGCGGCCGCGGAAGATGAATACGTTGCCACCCAGCGGATTCTCTTCGAGCGCTGTCTGCACTTTCGCGGCCAGCCCCTGGAAGCCACAGCGCATATCTGTCACGCCGGCCACGAGCCAAACGCGCGTACCTGCCGGCAGCGCGATCACTTCAGGCATTCCCGCAGGAACGCTTCAGCGCGCTCGGCAGACAGGCCGCGAATCCTCACACGCCGTTTGCCGATCTCCACCTCGATTTCGCACACGGGCGCCGGCATCGGTACGCCGCTCGGCGCTTGCGACGCCACTGCCGACTCAGGCGGCCGCAGTACCAATGCCGAGTCGATCACGTCGACGCTCAATAGCTTCGTGCTGGGCACGCTCGGCGCAGCTTCGAGTGCAGGTATGACCAGCTTGCCTTCACGGTATTGCTTGCGCCATGCGAACACCACATTGGCGTTGATGTCGTGCCGTCGCGCAACAATCGACACCGACATGCCGGGTTCCAACGTCTCCCTGATCACCTGCTGCTTGAATTCTTGCGCATACGTGCGATGGGGATGCGTACGGCCCGCTGCGTTCGACATGGCTGACTGTCTCCGTCAAGTTGAACGCGCCCATCATGCGTCGAAATATTGAGCACTGGGAAACGGTCGTGCCGAGTCGCTTACTCCCAATGCCCGGGTATCGCACGGTCTTCCACTGTCGCTCCTCGCGCTCGGCTAGCGTCAACGCGAGTCTGGAACGACGTCGCGGTGCCGGCTGTATTCCGCCTGTCTCCGCGAGAATTCCCTGTATCGACGAGTGATTCCGATCGAACAGTTGCGCAATATGCTGGAGCGATTCACCCTTCCGCCAGAGTTCCCACCTTAAGGCAATGCTGATCAAGTCCACCGAGTTGGTACTTCACGCGTTATATAGATCGTGTTTAAAGAGGCAGGCAGAACAGGATGAAGCAGCAGACGCTGGCGATGGCAGCCGATCAAAGTGCGGGTTTCGAGACGCACCGCAAACGCACGCGGCGCGACGAGTTTCTCGACACGATGAATGCGATCGTGCCATGGGCGCAGTTGTGCGCGGTGATCGAGCCGCATTATCCGAAGCGCGGCAATGGCCGCCCGCCAATTGGTCTGGAGCGCATGCTGCGGATCCACTTCGTGCAGCACTGGTTCAATCTGGCCGACTTCGCTTGCGAAGAGGCACTCTACGACAGCGCCAGCCTGCGTCGCTTTGCCGGAATTGACCTGGGTTGTGAAGCCGTACCGGACGCGACGACGCTGCTCAAATTCCGGCGCCTGCTGGAGACGCACAAACTGGGCGAGCAATTGTTTGCCGAAGTCGGCCGGGTGCTGCAGGCCAGCGGCCTGAAGCTCAAAAGCGGCACCATCGTGGACGCGACGATCATCGGCGCGCCGAGCTCGACGAAGAATGAGCACAAGGCGCGCGACCCCGAGATGCACCAGACCCGCAAGGGCAAGCAATGGTACTTCGGTGCAAAGCTGCACATCGGTGTGGACAGCCAGAGCGGCCTGGCGCACAGCGCGGTGCTCACGCCGGCCAATGTGCATGACAAGCATCCACTGCCGCGATTGCTGCACGGCCAGGAGCGGCGCGTCTACGGCGACAGCGCCTATGCGAGCCAGAAGGAACTGATCCACAGCAAGGCGCCTAGGGCGCGCGACTTTACCAATCAGCGCACGCGCCGTGCGGGAGGCGAAGTCGACGAGGTGCAGCGCGGCAAGAATCGCAACAAGTCGAAGATTCGTGCCCGGGTGGAACATGTCTTCGCGGTCGTGAAGCGACTGTGGGGATTTACCAAGGTGCGCTATCGCGGGCTGGCAAAGAACGCCCACCGGGCGTTCGTCGCGCTCGCGCTGGCGAACGTCTACCTGTCGCGAAAGAAACTGATGGCACCGGTACGCCCATAGTGGGCGAAAGGCGGGCAAAGTGCCCGCCCAACAGGCCTGCGAGGGCCGAAAAGCAATGGCTTAAGCCCGGCCTCATGACTTGGCGACGTTCAAGTCGCTGACACGTCGCCGATTTAGTGGCTTGTTCAGCTTAGCCTTAACGCCTTCTGGCTTTCGCTGTAATAGATCTGGCGCCTCTGTTTCATTTGCAACACTCCCGCCGCTCATGCGACGTTCATTGTGTTGCATCGACCGGTTGAATCCGCCACCCCGAGCGGACTTTCGGCGCGCTCGAGACCGAACGACTGAAGTCGGGCCGTCATCGCCCTTCGCGAAAGCCCCACCTAGACGCGTGCACTGCCGCTCGACTATCCTTGTGGCACCATCAAGCGCTAACCGCGTTCTACCTCGCTACGTTTCTTCTGCTTCCTTTCACTTGTCGGCGATGCGTGAAAACACACTCGTTCCGCGTCGGGAGTGTGCGCGCAGGGAATACGCGTTCGCTCGCCTGCGTGTTGCAACGGCTCGTCTTATGCGTGCCGATTCGGCTGTTGAAAAGGCTCTGGCTACCTGCTGGGTAAATGCCTGGGCGAGCGCGATTGGTGATCTTCACTTTCATGGATTCGTCGCGGGGCGGGCCGGACACAAGCCGAGGCGGTGATTTTTCGAAATCCAGACGATTCAATCCTGGAATATTCGAATCGGCAAAGCACTCTGCGGCAGACTGCATCTGACCTTGCGTGGAACTTCCGAAGTTGACCCTGTGGACCTTCGACCCCCTTTTCAATGCCGTCGCCACGGCCGCACTTCGCGCCAATGCATGCCGACTTGACCTGCCTTGCCCTTTGCTCGTCGAGGTGAAATCGTGTAGTGGTCAAGCTGATTGTCGCCCCCCAGACGGACACTCAACGGGCGGCTCCGGCAACCGAGCAGCGGACGCCCACCTATCAACCAAGGAATCGCTTCGGTCACGGACCCGCCCGGCGGCAATGCCATTGCGATTACTGCGGGCTACGGTTGCGATAGCGGCATTCCCCAAGTTGAGCCGTTCGCAAGTCCTCATGTTTTGGAGGTTGTGTGATCCTGCGTGGCGCCGAGCACGACCTCTTGCCACGTCCTTGGAGCGGAAGGCGAGAGCATATTTGGTGGCAACGGTGGACCCCACCGGCGCGTCAACATGCGACGCAAGGGCTCCCTAAGAGGCGCGATAACCTTTTCCTGGAAAAGGACCGACGCGAAGAGAATCATGACGAGATAGGCCGGATAGGCCGAAAAATGCAGCGGCACTATTCTGGCCGCGTCTTTGCATAAATGAAATCGATGAAAGCAGGACAGAAGCGGGTACGGAATATCCAACGCCTTCTGAACTTTCAGAAATAAAGTAAAAAGCGGTATTTGCAGAGCAAAGATAGACAAAGAAGCGTTTCCGAGACGCCTGGCCCATCCGGCAGCACGCGGCGAGGCACCTTGTAGCACGCTGGCGGAAACAAATATCAACGCGATTTGCGCCGGCAAAATCGCACCGTTATGGAGGAGGACCTTCCAGGATTGCGGACCATCCGCGAACAGATAAGCGGCGCCGATGTAAAATGCTGCCAGCGTGAGTATCACGATGCGCCGGTGGCGTGCGACGAATCCCGTGATCTGCTCAGCGTGTCCGGCGAATATGCCGTATGCGAGAATGCCCGCCAGAAATTCCGGAAGACGTAGCAGCGGATTAGTATGGAGCGTCCCTATCGTCCACGCTCCATACCACCCGTTCGCGACAGTGATTATCGCCGGGAGAAGGCAGGCAGCCCACATCGCGATCAGCATCGTCCACTTGCGACGCATAGAGATCAAGCGGGGGGCGAGTATCGGAAAGAACAAATAGAAGAAAAGCAGCGTCGAAAATGACCACGCCGGAATGTTGAATGCCAGATAAAAAGGATTCCATGCCTGAAGTAACAGCACTTGCAAAACCGAATTGACCGCGACTTCCGCGGTGCTCATGGTGTGCATTATCGCAGGTGCAGAATCAACCATAGACATGTAAACGTCATATGGGCGAGAAGTCACAGCCATCACTGCAATCGCCAGCAGTAACGTAATAATGTGTATAGGATAAAGATTGGTGAACCGATTGATAAAAAATCTCGATGGTGAAATCTTTATGTTTTCACCGCGTGTCGTTCCAACGTAAACGTGCGACAGAATGAATCCGGATAAGATAAAAAAGATACTCGTCGCGCAACCACCGAGCCTAAACACTTGACCCAGCGGCATCGTGTCGGCCTCCGCGTAGTAAGGGAGCGTGTGGTACAGGACCAGATAGCATGCGAGCAAAAAACGCAGGACGTCCAGGCCGGGAATCATCTTCTTCATTTTTCTTCCTTTCGCCCCAGAGCCTGTTGACAATCAGCAACGAGGGGGCCGTTAACTTGTGAAGAATTCTGTTTACATCCTGTCTTTTGCGGGGACAGGATGCCAGGGTTGATGCTCAACGATGACCAATACGAACGGATCGCACCATTGCTGCCCGGCAAGGCCGCGGATCCGGGTCGAACGGCGGCAGACAATCGACTCTTTGTCCACGCCGTGCCGTGGATGGCGCGTACCGGCAGCCCATGGCGCGATCTACCGCCCGATTTCGGAGCGTGGAACAGTGTGTATAAACGCTTTGCCAGATGGTCTCGGGCGCAGGTGTGGCACACGGTATTTGCTGAGCTTGCGGGCGACGCCGACTTCGAGGACGTCTTCATCGACAGCACCAATGTGCGTGCCCAGCAGCATGCCGCCGGCGCACCCCAAAAAAAGGCGATCAGGCGATCGGCCGCCCGCGTGGCGGACTGACCATCAAGATTCATGCGCTGGTCGATGGATTGGGTATGCTCGCGCGCTTTCGCCTGACCGGCGGCCAGGCGGGGGACCGCCCCGAAGCGCTGTCTTTGCTTGACGAACTGAAACCCGCCGGTGTGGCGGCCGACAAAGCCTACGATTCGAACGCGATCCGGCAACACCTGGAGTCCGCAGGTATTCAAGCCATCATCCCCGGTCGCGCCAATCGTCTTGAACAACGCCCCCTGGACGAGCATCTGTATGCCTCACGAGATTAGGTCGAACGTTTCTTCTGCCGCATCAAGCAATTCCGCCGCGTTGCCGCCCGTTACGACAAGCTCTCCCAACGCTTCTCGTCGTTCGTTGCGCTCGCCGCGGCATTCATCTGGATCTGCTGATTGTCAACAGCATCTAGTGGGCTAATGTGTTGGTCTCGCAACCGCCCGCTCCCCTTTCAGTTTCTTGACGAAATATTTTTTTATTGAAAGCTTGGCGCGACACGATGGCATTACAAGATTATGTTGTTATCAAATTCGCAATATGTACGGTGCCTCACACTTTGTCGCATCACAACCGCAACTTCGCAGCTACTGGCTCAACTTCCCGGTTATGGCTTTCGACGACCACACGATTGCGAGTTCGCTAACTGAAAAGATGCCGCCGTTGAGGTAGCGTAGGCTGCCAACGGCCAAAGTGGGTCCGATCGCCGCCTAATAAGGCCGGCCGAACGCCACTCGACAGCCGCGACGTGCGCTTTTGGCAGAAGCCGGTGGCATTGCGTTATCAAGGCCCGGGCAGGAACTGGATGTCTCCGTACCAAGCGCGTGTCGTGGTACCGGGTTTGTCGGTATCGGTCAGCAGCCCGTAGCCGGTGATTCGTCCCGGCGTGGACAGCGTCAAGCAGGAAGTCCGGTCGTGCTGTTGGGCATGATTGTCGCTCCCTTCGGATTGTCAGCGGGTAATTGATGGCGCCGCTCCTTCTGTTTGTCGCTGGCTTTGCGGCGTCGATAGCTTTCAACGTTCAGTTCGAAGATCGTCGAGTGATGCACAAGCCGGTCAATGGCCGCCACTGTCATGCCGTTGTCGGGGAAGACGCATTCCAGCCTGAGAACGGCTGGTTGGCTGTTACCAGAAGATTTTTCCCTTCATACCTGTCGGCGATCAGCTCGAACAGCACGCTGGTTTCGGCCTGGTCTTTCCTCACATACGACAGATCATCGAGGATGATCAGGTCGAAGCGGTCAAGTTTTGCGAGCGCCGACGGCAGTTGCAGACTCTGGCGCGCGACCCGGAGCTTCTGCACGATTTCGCCGGTGCGCGTGAACAATACGCGATAGCCGGCGTCGATGAACGCAAGGCTGATGGCGGACCCCAGGTGGCTTTTTCCGCCGCCGGGTGGACCAAACAGGAGGATCCTGGCGCCTTTCTCAAGCCACGAATCGCCGGTGGCCAGCGCCATCACATGCGCCTTCGAGACCATCGGCACAACGCCGAAGTCGAAGGTGGCGAGCGTCTTGGTCGGATCCAGATGCGACTCGGTTCGATGACGCTCGATTCTCCGTTTGGCCCGCTCGGCGAGTTCATGTTCGAGCAACGCGCCGAGTAAGCCATTACCTGCGTCCTCGGCGATAACGGCGACGGCTTGGCTCAGTAGCAGCTAAGTCTGCTTGCGTAGCTTCTCCATCGTGCAAATCCCTGCACTCTTCTGGAGAAGCATCATGTACCGCTACACCAAACTTTCCCTGCTGGCCATCGCCATTGCCACGACGGGCGCTGTCGCCTATGCCGCCAAAGGCGGCATGGAGAACGACGCACTGGCGATCAGCAAAGCAAAGATTCCGCTCACCCAGGCTGTGACCGTTGCCGAACAGCACGCCAATGGCAAGGCGTCACGCGCCGAGTACGAGAACTCGAAACAAGGCTGGGTTTACGACGTGGAAGTCGTCAGCGGCGCCAAGGTCTTCGACGTTCGGGTCGATCCTGACAAGGGTACGGTCATCTCGTCTGCCGAGGACAAGGGGGATCACGATGACGACCACGACAAGCAAGACTGACACCGCCAGTGTGGCCGGATCACGCGTGACGCGGCGGTCCGGCCCGGAGACCTCATGGAACATCTCAATCAAACACTCTTTCTATGGCTCAACGCGCCTGAACACCCGAATGCCCTCGTGTTGACGCTGACCACTTTCCTTGCGGAATGGCTTATCTGGATCATTCCTGCCCTGATCGGTATCGGCTGGTTGCGCGGCAACGAGGGGACTCGGAAAGCGATGCTCATTGTCACGGCCTCGGGTCTGATGGGGTTGCTCATCAACCAACTCATCGGCCTGGCCTGGTCGCATCCCCGGCCTTTCATGATCGGGCTGGGTCATATGCTCATTCCGCACGTCGCTGATTCATCATTCCCGAGCGACCACCTGACGCTGTGGTGGTCGGTTGCCCTTAGCTTCTTGCTTCAGCAAAAGCTGCGGCGCGCAGGCGTCGCATTGGCCTTGTTGGGCGCACCCATCGCCTGGGCGCGCATATACCTGGGAGTTCACTTCCCGCTCGACATGCTCGGAGCCATCGCTGTCGCTGCGCTCAGTGCCTGGCTGACGTTGCGCGCCGCAGACTCGTACCTCGGGCCGAGCTACCAGCTTGCCTCTGGCATCCATCGCAGGCTTTTCGGCAGGCTGATCACTCTGGGATGGGTGCGCGACTGAACCTATGGCTCGGCTAAGTCAGCCTGGTCAGACTGATTACAAGACCTCACATCGGCAGGAGAATCACCATGAACAAAATGCCCACGGCCAGCTTCACAGGCTGGCTCAACAAAGCCCCGGAAGTCGCGCTGTCGTTCTGGATCATCAAAATCATGTCCACCACGGTGGGCGAGACGGGAGCCGATTTCCTGGCGGTCAACGCGGGCTTGGGCCAAGGCGTGACACGCACGGTCATGGCCGCCTTGCTGGCGGCAGCCCTATTTATGCAGTTGCGCACCAGCCGCTACACCCCTTGGATTTACTGGCTGACGGTGGTGTTGGTCAGCGTGGTAGGCACCCAGATCACCGACTTGCTGACCGATGGCCTGGGCGTCAGCCTGTACATCAGCACCTCGGCGTTCGCCGTGGCGCTCGCCGCGATCTTCTTCGTCTGGTATCGAGTCGAGCGCACCTTGTCCATCCATGACATCGTGACGCGCAGTCGAGAGCTGTTCTATTGGGCTGCCATCCTCTGCACCTTCGCGCTGGGCACCGCTGCTGGCGACCTGGCCACCGAGGCATTGGGCCTAGGCTTTACGTGGGGCGCGGTGGCGTTCGGTGCGCTGATCGGCATTACCTACGCCGCCTGGCGCATGGGTGGCAATGCGGTACTGACCTTCTGGATCGGCTACATCCTGACTCGTCCGTTTGGGGCCGCGCTCGGCGATCTGCTGACGCAAGCCAAGACCTACGGTGGCCTTGGCATGGGTGCCATGTGGACCAGTGCCTTGTTCCTTTCGGTGATCGTCATGCTCGTGGCCGTCGCACAGATCGGCATGAACGGAAGCCGCTCTGCGCAAGCCGCCAAGTAACCCTCTTTCTGCTCTCAAGGAGAAATCATGCCCCTGCAGCACTCAATCGCTCGTCCTATGGCCGCCGTGTTGGCAGCCGTGCTCCTGGCCCTGGCGGCCGGTTGTTCCAAGCCAGCCGATCAGAGCAACGCGAGCACAGCACTTACCACACCGGCCCAGACTGCCTCGGCACCGCAGGGCAAAACCGCCTCC
Source organism: Paraburkholderia sp. RAU2J (assembly GCF_003634845.1). Lineage (NCBI taxonomy): Bacteria > Pseudomonadati > Pseudomonadota > Betaproteobacteria > Burkholderiales > Burkholderiaceae > Paraburkholderia > Paraburkholderia sp. RAU2J. Next base: position 246,888 of record NZ_RBXG01000002.1, on the reverse strand, counting down.
AGACTGGGCGACCTGTCGGGGTTCCGCAGCATCGCCACGGATGTGGCCACCATTGTGGACAAGGGCGATCTGCCCGCAGCCAAGATCCGCATCAAGGACCTGGAAGTCTCGTGGGATTCGGCCGAGGCAGGCTTAAAACCACGGGCAGCCGAAGACTGGCATGTGCTCGACAAGGCCATCGACAAGGCGTTGGCCGCCCTGCGTGCCGACTTGCCGAACCGGGCGGATTGCAAGGCAGCCATGGCGAACCTGCTGAAAGCTTTCGACACGCTGCAAGGCAAGGCCTGATTAGCGAGTGGTCCGTGTCGGTGAGTACCGTCAGTTCGCCCAAGGCGGAAGCCTTCTACTGGCTGGATCATGTTCTGCCAGACCTTGGGTACGGCGTTGGGTGACTGGACGGCTGACACGGCGGGCTTGGGTTACACAGGCGCGGCCATCGTGTTCGGCGGGCTGCTCGCCCTGGTCGTGGCAGCCTACTACTGGACCGGCGTGTCCCGCACTCTGCTGTTCTGGGCGGCGTTCATCCTGACTCGCCCGCTGGGTGCCGTGCTCGGTGATTTTCTGGACAAGCCGCTGAGCGCTGGCGGTCTGGCCTTAAGCCGCTACTCCGCATCGGCCGCGCTGCTCGCTTTCATGATGACGGCTATCCTGCTGTTCAGGCAGCAGGCGGCCAGGACGGCACATTGAACAACGATTGAGGGGAGGGCGGATGCGGGTATTGCTGGTCGAAGACGATCCCATGATCGGTGAAGCCATTCAGGGCGCATTGAAGGATGCGTCTTATGCGGCTGACTGGGTGAAGGACGGGCAGACGGCGCTCACGACACTGGGATGCCAGCACTACGACCTGGTGCTGCTCGACCTGGGCCTGCCCGGCAAGGATGGGCTAGAGGTGCTGGCCAGCATCCGTGGCAAGGACAACCCGATTCCCCTGCTCATCATCACGGCGCGCGATGGCCTGGATGACCGCCTGCGCGGCCTGGACGGTGGGGCCGACGATTATGTGCTCAAGCCCTTTCAGATGGCGGAGCTGCTGGCCCGGATGCGCGCCGTCCTGCGGCGCAAAGGCGGCACCGCAGTGCCCGTTCTCAGCAACGGCGTGGTATCGCTCGATCCGGCCACGAAGGAAGCCAGCGTCAACGGTGGCCCCTCGGCGCAACTGTCCAACCGTGAGTTCTCGCTGCTGCAAGCCTTGCTAGTTCGGCCTGGGGCCATTCTCTCGCGCAGCGAGCTGGAGGATCGCATCTACGGCTGGGGGGAAGAGGTCGAAAGCAATGCCGTCGAGTTTCTGATCCATGCGCTGCGGCGCAAGCTCGGCAGCGAGATCATCAAGAACGTAAGGGGAGTCGGATGGATGGTCTCAAAAGGCGCTTGAGCCAATCGGTTCGGATCAAGCTGTCGTTCACCCTGTCGCTCGCCATCCTCGCGGTGGCCATCGTGGCCGGCGTCTTCTCGTTCCTGTCGGCTTTTGACGAGGCCCACGAGCTACAGGATGATGCCCTGCGCCAGGTGGCGCAGCTCATGGATCGGCAGCGCCTCTCACCGGCCTCTCCAACCACAGATGCCCGTCTCAAGGATGGCGATGAAGAATCGCGCGTGATCGTCCAGCGCTTGGGCGAGGCCAGTTCCTCTCCGGCAGGCGTGGATGCGGGAGGAACACTCCCGCTACCGGCTACACTGGCCGATGGGTTGCATACGCTGGAGGTTGGCGGCGAGACATTCCGCGTGCTCGTCAAGACAACGACTGCTGGCGAGCGCATTGCCGTGGCGCAGGAATCCGGCTTCCGCAATGAAATCGCCCGCGATGGGGCGCTTCGCACTGTGATGCCTTTGCTGATTCTCGTTCCGGTTCTGCTGCTGATCGTCGCCGACCTGGTGCGCAAGATGTTCCGCCCCATCGCCGCGCTCTCCAAGGAAATTGACCAGCGCGCCGAGCAGGAACTGCACCCCGTCGAAGACCGTCACCTTCCGGTCGAGGTGCGGCCGTTCGCCGTGGCGATCAATCGCCTGCTCGCCCGTGTCGGCCAGTCCATGGAGTCACAGCGCCGCTTTGTGGCAGATGCCGCGCACGAGCTGCGCTCGCCACTGACCGCCCTTTCGCTGCAAGCAGAACGACTGGCGGAAGCGGAAATGTCCGGCCTGGCGCGCGAACGATTGACGGTGTTGCGCCAAGGGATCGAGCGCGGCCGGCGCCTCCTGGATCAACTCCTGACCTTGGCCAAGGCGCAGTCGGCCGCCGACTCGCCGAAGTCGCCTGTATCCGTCCAGGGCATCTACCGCCGTGTGCTGGAAGACCTCATGCCGCTGGCCGAGGCCAAGCACATCGACATCGGTGTCGAAGGCATGCAAGACGCCGAAGTTTGGGTGAGCGAGCTGGACATGATCGCCGTGGTCAAGAACCTGGTTGATAACGCCATCCGCTACACGGCAGAGGGAGGGCGTGTCGATCTTTCGGTGGGTGTGTCGGACGGGAAGGCCGAGTTGCGCATCCAGGACAACGGACCAGGCATCCCGTTGAGCGAACGGGAGCGGGTTTTTGACCCCTTCTACCGCACGCTGGGCAGCGAGCAGATCGGTTCTGGCCTGGGGCTGTCCATCGTCCAAACGATTGCCAATCGTATTGGTGCGGAAATTCGCCTCGACTTCTCTGACCTGGAGAAGCTAACCGGTCTGCACGTCACCGTCCTCTTTCCGACTACCGCCACAGTCCATGCAGTTCAGAAGGAGTCAGATTAGGCTATACCTCAACTGGACGTCAGGCCAACCCTCGAAACACGTCACACTAAGGGCCCTCGCATTCAAGTGGATCCGCGTCCTGTATCGTTGCTGGCAGACGCGCACGCCGTACAACGAGGCCGTTTACCTTAACGTGCTCAGGAAACGCGGTTCGCTCCTTCCCGGAAAGCTGGGCACTTAGGTCAAGGCTGATCCTGCTCTTTTATCTGATTGGGGCAAGGCGCGCAGCGGCGCGTCAGGCCAAGGCGAAGCTCGCGGGGAGGTGGTGGGCAACGAGGGAACCGCCGTCAGGCGGCTGTCCACAGCCTCGTGCTGTGGGCAGCGTCGTTGTCCACGGGCGGGCGCGGGATGATCGTCTTGGCGAGATGCAGATGTCAACAAAAACTTGACGGACCTACTCAGGGCATGATCCTACCAGTCGATTTCTGCCCTTGGCGTCGATAGCAATCGCGAAGCAGACCTGGGAGCGCTGCAGTGACGGTAGGAGCAAATCATGCTTCCTAGCTGAACCCGGTGTGATGGCACCGAAAAGCGGACACCGCTCGGACTGAGTGGCCGGGCAAGCGGCGACGACGAGCAAGTTAGTGCGTATGCAGTTCGCCTAATGCCGTCCCGTTGGAACTTCCATTGGTGCACAAGGGCGATCGGGCCACGAATATCAGAACCGATTCGCCGCCACGGTGGAGGTATGCCGCTAGGCCGGTTCCCGACGATTCGAGCTGGGGTCTATCATCCGGGCATGTGCGTTGCGCCTGGCACGTTGGAATGTTTTCTGGCAGTTTCTCTGTTTGTTCGAATGCGTCAGGGGCTGACCGGTAAAGTCGAATCTTTCGCGTGAGGTCCATTGGGATTGTCCACTCCTGGAATGACGGTAGGAGCAAGACGGTGCGGTGCCGCCGCGATGACGGCGTTGGCTTTTTCGGGCGCATATGCCGGCGGGATCGACCGCAAGGTCGCCCTGGATCAGAGCGGCATATGGAACCGCAACGTTCAGCTCGGACTTGAATATGCCGTGATCGCCACGACGGTGGGCGGATCTCTGTGGCTGGGGAACGACAACGAACTGGGCCATACCTTCTGGCAAACGGCCGACGCTACGGCGATATCGGCGGTCGCTGCGCAAGGCATGAAGTACGCATTCGGTCGCCAGCGGCCCAATGCGGGCCAGGGACCTAACCAATGGTTCAGCGGCGGACAGAGTTTTCCAAGTGGCGAGGTCACCCTTCAGGCGAGTTTTGTGACGCCGTTCATCGTCAACTATGGTCGGCGTGACCCGTGGGTATGGGGACTGGAATTGTTGCCGCTCTACGATTCGATTGCACGCGTGAAAAGCCAGGCACATTGGCAGACTGACGTTCTCGCTGGCTGGGCACTCGGCACGGCGGTCGGATACCTGAGCACGACATGGCAGACACCCTTGTTCGTCCAGATTCTCCCGCACGGTTTTACAGTTGGCTTTGCGAAGCGGTTTTAGCCCGGACTGTGAATCGGACGAGTGGTGTGCAAGTGAAGGTGCGGCCGCAAGTGGCTGTTATGGTCCTTGCAGCTGCCGGTTAGCCGACTCGTGTTCAGCCGTCCGCTGCGGGTCGACGGACGCCCATGGCGCTCTGTTGATCTTAGTTTAAGAGCTGTTGCGATGACGTAGGAAATGCGCTCGGTAGCTGTGTCGTTGCGATAACTTTTCTGACTCAACACACTCCTTATTCGACTAGACTCCATATCACGAAAGCGCGCCTCACTTTCTGCTCCGCTTGCGCGCCGGTAACGGACAGGCTTTCCGGACGCGTTGAAGGCCGCGGCGAGACCGAGTGGCTCGCGACGATCAACTGACCGGTGCTGATCGCCCTTCTCAGATCGGCGGCGTTCCTGTCCGTCAGATGGTCAGGATCCTTGATGCGCCACTACGTCGCGCTGTGATATTTGCACATCGGCGCCGCAGCGATCTACGTCGGCAAGTTCCTGGCCGAGCCGCTACTGAGAGGCAAGCCCGGATGAACGTTACGCGTCCTCGCAGTACGTATTGCCTGAAGGCAGCCGCCCGCTGCGCGGCGCTGGTGGTTGCCGCTGGCATCGCCGCGGCAACCCCATTACCAACGCCGCCGTGCGGAACACCGCCGGTGCCGGCCTACGCGTCGCTCGGCATGCAACCCGCGATGGCGATCGTGCGCGCCGAGGAGCTCGATACGGGGGTGTGGCGGCCGTCCTCGTGCACCGGATGGCCTGCCGCGTCCCGCTCACGGGTTGTCGTTGCGGTCGCAGGGTTGGTCCGCGTCGCAGACGGTCCCGAGACGCTGTTGGGACGTGCCGGGGCGGTCTCCACCCTGCGCACCGTGCGCTACTGGTCCACGACCGACAAGAGGTGGCGTCCCTTGTTCCTGGATGCCGCAGCGCTGTCGGCCCAGGGCGGAGAGCGGCGCGGTGATTTCCGCCCGGCGGAACTGCAAGCCGGTCGAACCTTTTACTACTGGGTGGACGACAGCCGCTCCGGACCCTTGGTATACCGGGTGCGGGTGCTGGAGCATAGTCCGCACCGGGTGGCGCTGGCCGAGGAAAATGTGTCGCCGGTCCGAGCGTTCGGACTGATGCTGTTTCAGCCGGCTGCGCTGCAGACGGTGGTGTTCGCACAGCGCCAGACGAACGACGTATGGGGCCTGTACATTCTTGTGCGTATCGACCGGCAAGCCAGCAGTTTCATTGCGAGCGGGCACGAGGCTTCTACGGCGAACCGGGCGCTGGCACTGTTCCGGCACTTGGCCGGCGTCCCGACCGACGCCGATCCACCGGCCGTGCGATGACTTGGGTCGTAAAAGCGTGATCTGAAGCGGACAATCCCTTCGTCGATACCTCAATCTCCTGCGGCGCCTCGCGCGCGGACGTTTGCGGGCGTGTTGTACGGCCTCGCGTTTCGCAGTGGTGTTCGTTCTGGTCGAAAACCGTCAGTGGGAAGTCAATAATTCGATTTGGGCAAACACTGAGTTTCCCGCGTCCGACTACGAGCCGGTTCGCGCCAAAGGGGGCGTATCGGCCGCTGTTCTGTTCGAGTGACAACACCCGGCCCCGAAACCCTGCCGTTGGCCGGCCATCGCCCTCCATTCAAAAGTCGAGTCGACTCGCGCTGAACGTACGGTTGTCTTTACGGAACCGGGCGATGGTCTTGAAGTCCGGCGCCAGGCGGCCTGCAAGCGGGTCGTCTCCAGCACGCCGTGCCGGACCGAATAACGGATTAACTCTGAATTGTTAGCTATACAGAGCTTTTTCATCAGCCGAAACTTGTGCGTGCTGATAGTCTTCGCGCTGATCGCGAACGTATCGGCAATCTCGCTGACACGTTTGCCGTGCGCGAGCATTTGCAAGACCTGAAATTCCCGATCGGCCAGCAGTTCCTGTGGGAGCGCGTCGCCAGATTGCGGGCCGAACACCAGTGGGTCGACGTGCCGTGGGTCAACGAACTGCCCGCCGCTCGCGAGCTTACGTATCGCGCCGTTCAGGGTCTCGGGATCGGTGTCCTTCGCAACACAACCCGTTGCGCCGGCCCGCAGCGCGCGCGAGACGGCCGGTGCCTCGCTTTGCTCGCTCATGATCAGGATGGCGAGTGCCGGCCATTCGACTCGCACGCGGCGGATCACTTCGATACCGTTAATATCGGGCATCGACATGTCGAGCACCAGAAGGTCGAACATTTGAGATCCTGCTCCACCACCGGCATTGCAAGTCGCGTGCAGGCGAGATGAATGCCGGGGCCGCGCCCCCAACGAACAGCGTGATGACCCCGGCCAGGCGTTCGGCCCAGTCGCCTGGCCGGAACAGCTTATGTTGCTGCGTCACGCCGCGGATCAGGTAACAGTCAATGCCGTCGTCAGTCATGTTCTGGAATCGTCGGCGTGTGCGCCGTCACGTTGCGGGCTGGATGTCTGCGTTCGGGTAGTTTGTCCGACGCTGCGTGTCGACGTGCACATGCCGGTCGGGAGAATCATTGTTCCGATTGCACCGGTCACCAGGGTTGTTTCACGAACGACTCTTCCCTGTCAATGATGCGATTCTAAGAAGGTAAAACCTTCGCAACGCTTTCACCAGTGATGAGTTTTGATCGGTGTTTTCCATGCCTGGGATCAGTCTCTCTTGAATCAGGCGGCGAAAGATCGGCCCAGACGTAAGGTGGCCGCGCTTCGCGTCCGGCGACGGCCGTCTCATGGAAATCCCCTAATAAAAAGACTTTGCCGCGAAAGCCGGCCGAAGGATTCGCTCTTCCATAATCGCGCCATCGATGCAGACAGGCAGCACTTCGCGTGCCGACAATAACGGAGACTATCGATGCAACCGAAAATCACTGCGTTCCGTCACATTGCTGGCGCCTGCTGCCTGCTGTTTGGTCTTGCCTCGCAGCATGCAACGGCCGCCGACAGCGGGAAGATCACGATCATGGTGGGCGGCATCACGAAGCTGATCTATCTGCCGGCACGCCTGACTGAACAGCTTGGCTACTTCAAGGACGAGGGGCTTGACGTTGAACTGCTGTCGCAGCCTGCCGGTGTCGACGCAGAGAACGAACTGCTGGCCGGCGCCGTCCAGGCTGTCGTGGGTTTCTACGACCACACGATCGATCTGCAGACCAAGGGCAAGGACGTCAAGGCGATTGTCGTGTTCGGCCAGGTGCCGGGCGAAGTCGAAATGGTCTCGACCAAAGCTGCCGACACGGTCAAATCGATGGCCGATGTGAAGGGCAAAACGCTGGGTGTGACTGGACTGGGCTCATCCACGAGCTTCCTCACACAATACCTCGCGGGTCAGCACGGCATCCAGTCGAACGAGTACACGATGCTACCGGTGGGGGCTGATGCCAGTTTCATCGCGGCAATCAAGCAGAACCGTATCGACGCCGGCATGACGACGGAGCCCACCATATCCGCATTGCTCAAATCGGGCGAGGCGAAGGTGCTCGTCGATATGCGCTCGGTCGAGGGCACGAAGGCGGCGCTGGGCGGCACCTATCCCGCGTCGAGCCTCTACGTGCAGGCCGCATGGGCTGATTCGCACAAGGCGGAAGCGGCCAGGCTCGCGCATGCCTTCGTTCGCACGATGCAGTTCATCCACACGCATAGTGCGGAAGAGATCGCGGCGAAGATGCCCGACGACTACCAGAAAGACAAGCCGCTTTACGTGAGCGCCCTGAAGGCGTCGCTGCCGATGTACACCGTCGACGGCAAGATGCCAGCTGACGGCCCGGCGACCGTACTCAAGGTGCTCTCGGCGTTCAATCCGTCGGTCAAAGGCAAGCATGTCGAACTGCGCAAAACCTACACCAACGAGTTTGTCAGCTCGAAATAGGTTGCTGCCGCGCCCGGAGCGTTTGTGCAACGGGCGCCGTCCGGCTCCGTTGCACGTGCGGTGCCGCCCATGCGGCTCCGCTTAATTCCCATGGATGTACTGAATGAACCACGTTGCTTCCCAGAACGCGCCGGTCATCGAGTTTCGCTCGGTGTCATGTCGCTTTATCAGCCCCGATGGCAGGGCGACAGTTGCGTTGCGCAACTTCAGCATGGCCGTGGCAAAAGGCGAGTTCGTCGCGGTGGTGGGACCGACCGGTTGTGGCAAATCGACCACGCTCAGCATGATCACCGGGCTGCTCAAGCCGACCACCGGAGAAGTGCGTGTGATGGGCGCACCGGTTGACGGCATTGATCCACGCATCGGCTTCGTGTTTCAGGCCGATGCAGTGTTCCCCTGGCGCTCGGTGCTCGATAACGTTGCAGCGGGCCCTCTGTATCGTGGCCGCTCAAAGTCCGCCGCGCACGACGAGGCGAACGAATGGTTGCGCCGCGTCGGGCTCGAAAAGTTCGGCAAGCACTATCCGCATCAACTGTCGGGCGGCATGCGCAAGCGCGTCGCGCTCGCGCAGACTTTCATCAACAAGCCGGAAATCCTGCTGATGGACGAGCCATTCTCAGCGCTGGACATGCAGACCCGCACGCTGATGCAGGATGAACTGTTGCAGTTGTGGTCGGCCAATGCGGGCTCGGTGGTGTTCGTCACGCACGATCTCGAAGAAGCCATTGCGCTGGCCGACCGGGTGTTCGTGCTGAGTGCGCGGCCAGCGACGCTGAAAAAGGTCTATGAAATTGATCTGCCACGTCCGCGCGTGACGTCGGAAGTTCGCTACGACCCGCGTTTCATCGAGATTTCGCGCGATATCTGGCACGACCTGCGTGAAGAAGTACGTATCGCATGACAAAAACTCTGGCTCAAAAGACAATCATGGGCACCTCTGAAAACATGGCGGAAGCAGGCATCGACGCTATCTCACTCGCCGCAGTTGAGCGAATTGCGCAGCGACGGCTGCGCCAACGGCACGCGCTGATCATCGGCTTGCGTGTCCTCGTTCTGGTGGTTGTGCTCGGCGGATGGGAAATCGGCGGGCGGACGAAGTGGATCGATCCGTTCTTCTTCTCGATGCCGTCGCTGATCTTCCAGCAGATCGTCGACTGGTTCGTAAACGGCACGTCGCAAGGCCCGCTACTGGTGCAGGTCTGGGTCACGCTTGAGGAAACGTTCCTTGGGTTTCTGATCGGGTCGGTTGGCGGCATCGTCTGCGGGGTTGTGCTCGGTCGCAACAAACTGCTCTCCGATGTGTTCAGCCTCTACATCCAGATCGCGAATTCAATTCCGCGGGTTGTCCTCGGCTCAGTGTTCGTCATTGCGCTTGGCCTTGGCATGGCGTCGAAAGTGGCACTGGCCGTCGTCATGGTTTTCTTCGTCGTGTTCGGCAACGCCTTCCAGGGGGTACGGGAAGCTGACCGCTACATGATTGCGAACGCGCAGATCTTGGGCGCATCCAGGCGCCAGTTGACCACCTCAGTCGTGATTCCATCGGCACTGTCGTGGATTCTCGCAAGCCTCCATGTGAGCTTCGGCTTCGCCCTCGTTGGCGCGGTGGTTGGCGAGTTCCTCGGCTCGAAACAGGGCATTGGCCTGCTGATATCGACTGCTCAGGGTGCATTCAACGCCAGTGGGGTTTTTGCAGCGATGATCGTGCTCGCGGTGGTCGCCCTTACGGCGGACTATCTGCTTACCACGCTGGAAAAGCGCCTCCTGAAATGGAGACCTGCTGCGTTCTGAGCGCCAGGAAGCGAACGTTGCATTTGCGGTCAGCCAGGGGAGACGAAATGGCCAGTGCTCATCGCAGGCGCGGCAGGCGCGGAACATGCCCGGGGGGTCCACGATGATGCATAGCCTGCGTGCACGGCTGCTCGGGTGGCTGCTGGTTCCGGTTGCGGTGTTTGTATTCGTCACCGGCCTGATGTCGTATGAAGCGGCGCGCGAGACTGCAGGCCTTCTGCAGGACAATGCATTGCTCGCGTCTGCGCGCATCATCGGCGAGGAAGTTAACTGGGAAGATGGCGTACTGATTGCCAGGATTCCGCCCGCAGCGCTCGAGATGTTCGAGTCGCCCTACCAGGACCAGGTGTTCTACAGGGTCGTCAAGGGTAGTGCGGGACTGCTCGGCGGCAATCCCAACCTGGCTCTTCCTGCACATGCAACGCCGCGCCCCCTGTTTTACGATACGGCGCTTGATGGTCAGCCGATTCGCGCGGTCGCCTATGAGCGGGAGCTATACGATTCTGGCGCAACTGAACCGGTCACAGTTATTGTGGCCAAAACGCAGGCATCGTACCAGGCCATTCTGCTGACCCTGTGGCGTCCCCAGTTAGTCCGGCAGGGGCTAATGCTGGCGCTTGTGGTAGCACTGGCGCTGCTGGGGCTGACCTTCGAGTTGCGACCGCTCATCAGACTGAAGGATGACGTGGCCGATCGCGACGCGTTGCGACTCGAGCCTATCCGGATCGAGCGCCTGCCTTCCGAGTTGCGCCCTGTCGTCGACGCAATCAATCAGTGTATCGCGCGCCTGAAACTGCATGCGACCACACAGCGAAAGTTCATTGCGGACGCCGCGCACCAGTTGCGTACTCCCCTTGCGCTGCTCGGGGCGCAGATCCAGTGTGCCCACCCGTGCAGGCATTGCGGGCCACTGCTGGCAGATGCGCTGGCGGGCATACGTCGCAGCAGCGGAAAGATGACCGAGATGACCAACCAGCTGCTGCTATTGGCCCAGGCGGAGTCGTCACCGCCCGATCGCACACCCGTCAAGGTTGACCTGGTCGCTATTGTGTCGTGTGTACTGGAAGAGCTCGTGGCGGCCGCACAGCGGCGCCAGATTGATCTCGGCGCCGAGCTCGGCGAAACGGCGTGCGTCACGGGCAGCGCGACGCTATTGACGGCGCTCGTGACGAATCTGGTTGATAACGCCATCCGCTACACACACGAAGGCGGGCGGGTTACCGCAACTTGCCGGGAGGAAGACGACGAGGTTGTACTGCAGGTTATCGACAATGGTCCAGGCATTCCGGCGGAGGCGCGCGCCCAGGTGTTTGAACGTTTCTACCGCGGGGCGACTGACGCCGAGGGAACGGGTCTCGGCCTGTCGATCGTGCGCGAAATCGCGCATTCACATGGCGGATCGGTCGCATTGAAACCGGCTGTGGAGCGTGCCGGCCTTGTGGTCAGCGTCCGCCTGCCGAGGCGGCGTGATTGAGGACAACGCGATGAAGTTACTACTGGTGGAAGACAACATTGAGCTTGCGCACTGGATTGTCAATCTGTTGCGCCAGGAGAACTTCGCGGTCGATTGTGTCCCTGACGGTGAACGCGCGGATGAGGTGCTAAGGACGCAACGTTATGACGTGGTGCTGCTGGATCTTCGGTTGCCACGAATGGACGGCAGGGAGGTACTGGCACGGCTACGCCGCCGCGGCGACACCGTGCCGGTGTTGATGCTGACGGCGCACGGTTCGACCGGGGACAAGGTCGACTGTTTCAGTACAGGTGCCGACGACTACGTTGTCAAGCCGTTCGACGCACGCGAGCTGGTCGCGCGTATCAAGGCGCTGATCCGCCGTCAATCGGGTGGCATGTCGTCATGCCTGACCTGTGGCGATCTCCAGTACATCTCCGATACGCGGGAGTTCCGTCACCACGACGCACCCCTGGCGTTGCGGCGTCGCGAGCACACTGTCCTCGAAACGCTCATGTTGCGACAGGGTAAAACGGTCTCGAAGACCATTCTGATGGAAAGTGTGTTCGGTCTTGACGATGAGCCGAGTGCGGACGCCATCGACATCTATATTCACCGCTTGCGCAAACATCTCGCGAAGTGCAGCGCGCAGATCATGACGCTGCGGGGTCTGGGCTACATCCTGCGGCAAAAGGATCCCGAGTAATGGGCATGAACCGTCATTACGTATATCAGTGTATTCACTTAGTTGTACGAATGATACGGGAAAGGATCGTGAAGGATTTGGGTAACTAGGATTGCGTCCATCGCATACCAGATTCACATACCTGGACGGACGGGTTGCAGCAGCCGTGAGCAGAAAATTAATTTTTCAACGCAGCAATCAGAGGAGACGATCTTGAAGAAAAAATATCTTACGCTGGCTATCGCGGCCAGTGCACTTGGCGCGACCGCGGCCCACGCGCAGTCGAGCGTGCAGCTTTATGGCCTGATGGACCTGAGCGTGCCGACCTACCAGACGCATGCCGACGCGAACGGCAATCACGTCATCGGCATGGGTATCGGCGGCGAACCGTGGTTCAGCGGCAGTCGCTGGGGCATGAAGGGTGCGGAGGACATCGGTGGCGGCTCGAAGATCATTTTCCGGCTCGAGAGTGAATTCGTCGTCGCGAACGGGCAGATGGAAGATCCGGGCCAGATCTTCGATCGTGACGCGTGGGTCGGCATCCAGAACGAGACGTTCGGCAAGTTTACGGCAGGGTTCCAGAACACGATTGCGCGTGACGCGTCGGCGATCTACGGTGATCCGTATGGTTCGGCCCAACTGACCACCGAAGAGGGCGGCTGGACCAATGTAAACAACTTCAAGCAGATGATTTTCTATGCGGCCAGTGCGACGGGCACCCGTTACACCAATGGTCTCGCGTGGAAGAAGCTGTTCAGCAACGGCATCTTTGCCAGTGCCGGCTACGCATTCGGTAACAGCACGAGCTTCGGCACCAACTCCAGCTACCAGGCAGCGCTTGGCTACAACGGCGGCCCGTTCAACGTGTCGGGCTTCTATAGCCACGTGAATCGCGTCGGTTTCACGAACCAGTCGTATTCGGTCGGCGGCAACTATACGTTCGGCATCCTGCGTGCCAACGCCGGTTACTTCCGTTACCTGGGCAATCAGGGAGCGCTCGGCCAGCGCCAGGATAACGCATGGACGGTATCGCTCAAGCTGTCGCCAAGGGGACCGTTCGACTACCAACTCGGTTACCAGCAGATGCGCGTGCACAATGCCGCGTACAACAGCGACGGCGACATCCCGAACGCGAACCTCGGTGCTTTCGATCCGACGTCGGGTCTCCACAACGGCTACAAGGAAACGCTGTACTGGTCGGCTTTCTATCACCTGTCGAAGCGTACCGAAGTGTATCTGGCCGGCGACTACATGAGGCTGCATGGCGGCTATACGGTCGGAACCACATTTGGTGCGACCAACCAGCTTGAACTGACGACGGGTGTTCGCACCCGCTTCTGATTCTGGAAGCCACTCCTCTTGGCTGATTCATCGACGAACAGTGCTCCTTTCTGCGGCGCCGGATAAAAATCCGGTCGCCGCTTTTTTCTGTTCCGCGGGTCGAGGACGACTACCATGTTCAGAAATACCACCATCCGCACCGCCCTGGCAGTGACGATCGCCGGCTACGCGGCCGCATTGGTGTTCGTGATCGCCGCGGCGGTCGGGGGTCTCAAGACGGTCAACGCCGCGCTCGAAAAAATGTACAGCGAAGAGACGGTTGCATTGCGCCACCTCACCGCGAGTCACGCAGATGGACAATGCGACCCAGCGAGAATGCCGCGCTGGTCGAGCAGGCCGCGCGGAGGCGGCGTCGCTCGAAGATCAGGCGGGCGCGCTTGACCATGCGGTTGCCGTGTTCCGGCTGCTTGAATCGCGCCAGCGGCACGACGAGGAAGATCGCAGGCACGATCGGGTGGCGTCAGAACTGTCGTCCACCTGAGCATAACGTCGTCGAGCACTTTGGGCGTGATACAAACAGGGCCGTCGCAGTGCAACCCCGGGCATGGTTGCCGGTCCAATCAGTAGAGCGGGCGGTGTGCGAGGAGGTGTAAGATGGGCGCTCGAGCGAGGTTTTGGCGGCTTGGGGTTGTGTTGCTCACCTGCATGCTGCTGGGCAGCTTAGCCGGATGCGACGCGTTCAGTGGACCGCCGGCGCCTGAATGGCCGGGCCCGCATGCACCGTATCCTTTCCCCGACGACGTTCCGCATCGAACCAGATGATGACGCATGGGCGGGCATGTTCGCGCGTGTTCAGGGCCAGTCTTGGAACCTGACATGACCGGATGTCGACCGGAACAGGTCTCGGGGATCTGTGAGAGAACTTGACCCTGTCCCGCGGTGGGTGCCGGCATCGCCTTAACGTACTGTGTCGCCCCTTTTGTCAAACGCCCTGATAGAGTGAAAGGCTGATGACTACGATAGCCACCCGCCAAACTCGACCTATCAGCCATAACCATTTTGACCATGCCGATCCCGGCATACGAACACGCATCAGAGTAGCCCCAGCACCGCCGGAAGGTTGTGTCGCAGTAAGACGGGAGGGACGAGAAAATGCGATATCCAAAGGATACCTTATGAAACGAGCGAGTAGAACTGCTGCGCAGCGGACAGCGGGATTTTACCCCGGCATTTCATTTGCCCTTTCTTGATCATGTGCATGGTCTCAATGCCACTGAGAATAACGCGAGCGCAGTCAAAGTCCTTGAACCCCTGCATCGGCCGAGTGATGCGTTTGATGGCCCGATGGTCCTGTTCGACCACGTTGTTCAAATACTTGACTTGACGAATCTTGATGGGCGTCTCGCGCTCGGCATTCACCGCATGAAGCGCTGCCAGATTGGAACCGCTCTTGTCGATGGTCACCGTCTCGGGCGAGCCGTTCTGACCCATTGCCTTTTCAAAAAACCGCCGGGCAGCAGCCTTGTCCCGCTTGGCTCTAAACAGAAAGCCGATGGTGTTGCCCGCCTTGTCCACGGCGCGATAAAGATATTTCCACGAGCCTTTGACCTTGATATAACTTTTATCCATGCGCCAACTCCTGCCCACCGGGCGCTTGTGCTTGCGAAATGTCTTTTCGAACAAAGGCACCAACTTGATGACCCAACGATGCACTGTTGAATGATCCACGCCAATGGCGCGCTCAGCCATCATCTCCTCAAGATTCCGAAGACTTAGCGAATAGGCCACATACCACCGCACGCACAACAACATCACGTCCAGCGGATAGTGCAACCGCTGCAGCACCTTGGCAACGCCAGCAGCAAGGGCCATTTGTGGTGTTGCGGTCTTCTTCATCGTGGGCACAAGCAAAGTTTTGGCAACCTGCACTTTACCGCAGCATCGCTATTGCGACAAAACCAGATCGCGTGACCGAATCGAACGTACTCTTGTTTCCCCCAATAGGCACGCCGCGAGTACTTGGGAACTTGCAGTTAATTGTGTCGCCTAAAATTTTGCATATTCATCGCTGTTGAGTGGGGCGCAATAAGTCCTGGGTAGCGGTCAACTAATTTCGGACAGGCAGATAGTTTCTTTCGCTGTCGGTCTCGCCTCGTAGGCGGCGGGCGACAGATAGCCCAGTGTGGAGTGCAAGCGCACCGGATTGTAGAAAGCGACGATGTACGGGTTGATATCGCGCCGAGCCTCGTCGTGGTTGGCGTACTGACGCTGCCACACACGCTCCATTTTGAGGTGTTCTCTGGCAAAGGTAGCGTATGTCTGCTGTCGGTCGTCGGGATGAACTTGCGCTTCCAACTCGTGCGCAGGCGCGCTTCGCGCATTAGCGTACGCACCCGGTAACGACCGATTCGTAGCCCTTGCTCCCGCAGTGCATGCATCACGCGGCGGCTACCATAGCTCGCGCCGCTCGCGGCGAATGCTGCCTTGACGTGCGTCTTTTCCTGCAACCTCTTCGCGCTCGGCGCGGCGCTCCGGTGCGCATAGTAGCCAGAGCGGCTCACCTGCAAAAGCCGGCAGGCGTGACTGACCGATACGGCCCTCCCGTTGCAAATGAGTTACCACGCGCGATCGATTCCGGCACAGTCTGATTGATTACTCATAGGTCAGGAATTTAGCGGACATATGGTCTATGCTTGAGCGAGAGTTACTGACAGGATTCCCCATGAAACGAGACGGTCGGAGCCTTGCTCATAACACGCTTGAAGAGATGCGCATCCTGGCGGTTCAACGCATGGCCGAAGGAGAGCATCCGAATGATGTTGCGGCATCGTTTGCGATGCATCGCTCGTGGGCATACAAGATCCGGGCTCAGGCGCGCGGTCGCGGCCGTGGTATGCGTGTGCTGCTCTCGACCAAAGGCACGGGCCGCCCTCGCAAGCTCACGCCTGCACAAGAACAGCAGGTGCTGCGCTGGATCAATGGCAAGAATCCAATGCAGTATGGATTTGACTTCGGCCTGTGGACGCGCAACCTGGTTCGGGAACTGGTGCGGCGAGACTTCGATGTCACGTTGAGCATGGCATCCATTGGCGCGATACTGGCACGCTTGAAGCTCACGCCCCAAAAGCCATTGCAGCGCGCTTACCAACGAGATCCGGTGGCGATCGAGTGCTGGCAGCGCGACACGTATCCGGCCATTGCCAGACAGGCCCGCGAGGAAAATGCCGACATCTTCTTCTGGGACGAGTCGGGCTTTCGGGCTGACTCGGTGCATGGCAGGACCTGGGCGCAACGCGGCGTAACGCCAGTCGTTGAACGCCCGGGCCAGAGGCAAAGCATGAGCGCGGCGTCCGCCGTCAACTCGAAAGGGGCCTTCTGGTTTGCAACGTACGAAGGTGGGCTTACCGGCGAGCTGTTCGTGACGTTGCTCAGGAAGCTGATGTTCAATCGCCGCAAGGCAGTTCATCTGATTGTCGACGGATTGCCCGCGCACAAGAAAGCTGTCGTCAAGGACTACGTCGCAAGCACCCAGGGCAAACTGACCTTGCACTTCCTGCCGGGTTACGCGCCCGACCTCAATCCTGATGAACTGGTGTGGAGTCACGTCAAGCGCACCGGAGTCGCGCGACGCCCTTTGCAAAAAGGTGAAAAGCTGGGGCCGCGAATTCACGAGCAGCTTGCACAAATTGGACGGAACCCAACGCTCGTGCGCTCCTTCTTCAGACATCCGTCTGTCCGCTATGTTTCTGACCTATGAGTAAGTCAAACCATTGAGGGCCTAGGCAAGCGCCGGCCACGGTCTGGACATCACAGATTGGCGGCAGAACGACCGCGCTGTCGCAGTTGATACCGACTCAGCTAAGAGTGCGATCGTCCATGACACGAGCAGCCTGCTGTGCGCTCTGGATCCGCAGTCCCCGTCTCAGTTGCCGCGAAGCGACCCTTATCCATGCCCTGTCACGAACTTTTTCGTCGCGTGATAGCCGTGCCTTGTTGCATCGGCAACGGCATGGGCGGCCTGCTTCGTACCGTGGCGGACCGCATGCGCGGCATCGCGCGCAGCATGCCCGCTCTTCTTTCCTGCCGTCTTGACATCGTTCTTGAACTCGTGGGCAGCTGTAGCCAGGCTCGCATGCGCCAGCGGGCTGAGCACGGCCAACACGAACAGAATGATCGAAATTCTCGTCTTCTTCATTACTTTGGTTTTCCCACATAACATTGGTGCGCACGATAGTCAGCCGGACAGCTTGAGGACGCCGCTCCCATCCAGTATGACCGCGCCCGCGGGCTCGTCAGCAGACGCCCGCTAATGGATAGCGAGAAAGCGTTCATGCCCGCACTCGGACCTGTGATTACTGGCAGCATCAATGTCAACCGTGATGTCCCATCCGATGCAGCAGACAAACGGCACCTTGCGATGAAGCTCCACGGCCTTGGTGACGCAGTCTGAAAACGCGGACCCTTCAAGCCATAGAATCTGGTCTTCACGTTGTCGCGCTGCAGGCACCCTCACGCTGGCAGTGGCAGGAGGCGATCCGCGGGACTGAAATGCACGTTCAAATAAATCGGCGGCTGATGAGCGTGCTCGCAATGCTCTTCGGCGCGAGCAAGGCGGCGATACTCCATCCCGCAATCAGGAAGCGAAAGCCGGGACGCTCGAAACTTGCGCGAAAGGGAATGCATAACGCGTCGCGCAGGGCGCGGCCGCGGCTGTCGCCGGGGAGCGGATGCTCTTCCGGTGTCAGGCGCAACGATGCAACCCGCAATTGAAGCAGATGGGGCCCCGAGAACAGGGTGCTAAGCGGCGGCGGCGGTCGGCCGGTTATTGTGCAGGCTTTGCACGCCGCATGGTGACGTTTGAGCGCACGCGATATCTCGCGATTGAAGTTGCTCGTGTTCGCACTCATGGCGCTATGGTTGGCACCATGCATGCGATAGAGCACCAAAGGAGCGGCAATCGTCTCGACATCGCCGATGTAGGGCGCCATGGCGATGCATGTCGAATCCGTGAATGAATCGCAACTCGCGTCCAGTGGAAAGATCCTTTCGAGGAAGCTGCGTGCCCAAGCGTTTCCCGAGCCCGGCGGCGTGGGATACTCCGAAGTTTTGTAAGCCCAGTGACGAATCGCCTCCGACGACAGTCGCGGCGGGATCTTCGGAATCACGTGTCGAATCTTCGGAATCACGTTTCGTATGGGACGCCTCTGTGCGTCGACTCGCTGCATCAACACCTGCACCTTGCTGAGGCCGGGTCGCCATACCGAAGCGATCGAGCGCAGCGCGCCCGGCACCAGCACGTCATCCGCATCGAGGAAGATGACGACGTCACCCGCGCTCCTTTCGAAGCCTACGTTGTTGGCTTCCCGCTGGCCACCGTTCTCTTTGAAGATGGCCGCGATCTCTTCGCCAAACGAACGAATGACATCCGCGGAGTTGTCGGTCGAGCCGTCGTCGACGACGATGACTTCCACGTTGGGCCAATCCTGTGTCAGGGCGCTTTCGATGGCTTGGCCAACAAAACCCCCGTAGTTGTAGTTGGCGATGACGACCGAGAAAAACAGGTCAGCGAGGTTTGCTAGACTTTCGCTGTATCGAACGTTCATCGACTACCTCGTGCCAGTTTGTAATGGCGCACCTTACTCGCGTTACGGCCTGCACACTCGCGCTCTCACCAATTCGTGACACGCTTCACCGAAGACTTCAACTGCTTCGTTATCTACACGACTACTTCGGTTGCTTCCGGCTGGAGCTTTCATCTAGTGGAAAAGCCCCGCCCTTTCACGGCGCACGCCAGGAAGCGTCATTCGCCCGCTGCGGCCGGGTCATGGAAGTGGGCTGACGCATAACCGATTGCCCAACGGCGACGGAGTTGGGTCTGGCAGCGGTCGTGGGAAGAAATGCGTGCCGCCCCGTTGGACAGAAACGACAACGCCAGCAACGCTGTCAGTGCGGCGATCTGGCGGACTAGACCTTACCAGCATTCCATATAGCGCGACACCTTATCCTCCTGTTCGCGAGTTGAATCCCGGGACACTGCACGCACCACGCAAGGAACATGCAGTCGTCGTGCACCGGAGGGAAACTACGGCCCCTTCCGTGAGACGCCTGATTGAATTACTGGGTGCAAGGGAGACTTCGATCGGTAGGTAGCCGCCTACACGCAACAGCAGATGCTCCATTTTTTAGAGATGCGCATTGGGCTCAGCGTAGGCCAAGACGTTCAGGACACTCGCATCGAGGCATAAAGTCGCGTACTAATGTCCGAAATCGTTGAGCGGCGGTCGGCAGACAGCTCTCAGCCAGAATCCCTTGTACCGATGAGTGGTTCCGGTCAAAAAGCTGGGCAATAGGCTGGACGGATTCACCCTTCTGCCAGCGCTCCCACATCAGCGCTTTCTGGGCCTCGGTGTAAAGATTCGGCGTCGCTGCTTCATCTGCAACACTCCTTGTGCTCGCGCAGTCATAGTGTGTTGCATCGACCGGTTGAATCCGCATGTCTGCAGCCGCCGTTTGAATGGCGGAGCGTCCCTCCTGGCGAGCGTCGCCTAGTGGCCGACTGTACGCGTTCAGCAACGGAACCTTCAGCCATTCGCAGGCTCGCACGATGCCACGGGCCGCTTCGTGGCTTGATAGCTCAGTGAGCGCAACCCGAGCGCACCGGTCAGCCGGATGTCGGGGCTAAAGACCGTTTTTCCGGTTGCGTCCGGAACTGCGCGGCGAAAAGGCTTGCTCAAGGGGATGCCCAGCGACAACATACAAGTTATCGCATCGGATGATCGTCGGCTTCAGGCGATGTGCGGATGCGCAATCGGGCAACAGGTTCTTAGTCGCGCCCCCAAAGTCCGGCCTTTTGCTATCCGTACCCTTCGTCAATCCGCACCAGCGCTTCCTCAACCAGCCGTGCGTCATCCTCGGTCTTCGCCATTTCGAGCGCAGTTCGGCCGGCAAACTGCTTGTGCGGCATGACCAGCCACCGGATCGCCTTATCCTGCTCCCGGAAGACGGCTATCGCCTGCGCGACTATTTTCGCGAGACGTGTCGCAAGGAGTAACGTGCCACGGGACTCGTCTTGCTCGCCGAACAGCAGTGGATTCATCTGGTCCACAGTTACCCGCACGTCGGGTCGGGAAACGACGCCCTTCAGGGCTTCAATCACGTTGTCCGTTGCGGACGGCGGATCAACGCGCAGCCATGACCCGAGCGTATCGCGGAGACACTGCTGACAAAGGTCAATGCTCAGATGGGCACCGTCGCCAAAAACCGAGCCAAAGCCGCCGCGCCAGTCGAGCGACACTTTTTCATACCACTCCCCCTGGTCATCATCGGGCGACATGCGCTGGCTGCAGCGGTCGCATGTGCAGGCGGCGATCTCCTGCACCATCCTGTCACGGTATTCGCGCATGACCTACTCCCTTTCCCAGCCCGACTTTTTCCAGCCCGGAGGCACGAGACCGAGCTGCTTCGCGGTGGCGACCGGCAGGCGCAACAGCACCGTGCCCGGTCCGCGCTCCAGGTTCCCGAGCATCGTGACTTCAGCGGCTACACCGTCAAGTTCCAGATACACGACGTCCTCTGGCTCAAAAATCTCGGCGTAAAGATCCCAGCCGGGCTGACCGCCCTCTTTCGCCTGATACCGGATGTGGTCCCTGCTGCTCATCAATCGCTGTTCCTTTTGCGAGCGTTTAGCCGACGCGCCACGTGTCACGGGCAGTCGCTTCAGATACTGGACGCAATCCGCGTCGTCAATGACCTAAGCCTTTTTCTGCCACGCGGCGGTCGCGCGTTCGGACATGTGCCCATCAGATCGAGCTGACACCTGCATCCTGGCATCAGCGATGCCCGTTGAGAAAGTCGAACCGGTCTTGCGCGTAAGCGCACCCTTGATCGGGAATGCCCGAGCCGGACCGTTCCCGGTCGGAAAGGTCCTGTCGGGTCGGGAAATTCGTCCATGGTTATGCTACGAATGTTCCGCGGAACCGGCGTGCGGCATCAACGACCGTAACGTGGTGATCAAGCGCATCCTTGGGCGCGATCGGGGCGGTACAACCCTCCTCCACAATCCAGCCGTTGGGGAAGTGAAACCAGGCGGCAATTGTCCACGGGTCCGTGGCGGGTCCGAGCTCTGCCAGAATTTCCCTGATGACCGGCAGCGGCTGATCACGATCATCGAACTGGTATCGGGCAAAGTACCGCTGACCTTCAGCTTCCACGCCAAAGATCCAGCCGCGTTGCTCCCATCCGGCTACGTCCGCGGGAACGGTGTCTGCCCCAATCCACTCGCCCTCGGCCAGTATTTTCAGGATCGTGTCTTCTCGCTGAACCTGAAGACCGTGCAGGGCTGTAGTCATCGCTGTTCCTGTTTTTACGCGTGGCGAGCGCAAAGGCCTTCAGGCGCGCCCGTAACTGTGCGCTGCTCCCGTCAGGCGGCAATGACTGTCGCCGTCTTTTTCGCCGGTTCGCCCTGGTCAGGCGCACCTCCATGTCGGGATGCTCCCTCGAGTCCGTAGTCCTGGGGGTCAACCATTTTTTTGCAGGCGATCTCCTCGCGGCAGCCCCATGCGCATCGCCAGAACGTTTGCGCCGCCTCGGCGCGCCACGGCACAGCTGCTCACAACTCGATCATCAGCGCCGGATCAAACGCCGGGTTTTCCCATTCCAGGTCGGTCGGCGCACCCGCCATCAGACGGTTCGTCGCATAGCCGCGCGGGTTGGCAATCACCCGCGACTGGCCAACGCGATAATCGAACGAGTCATGCACGTGACCGTGAATCCACACGTCGGCCAGCTCGAGCACAGGTCGCAGGTCACTCACGAAGGCAGCGTTGACCGGGTCGTTCGCATAGCGCGGATGCACCGACGGCGGAGCAACGCCGTGATGGGTCACGACGACCGTGCGCCCGTCGAAGGGCTTTGCCAGCTCGGTCCGCAGCCACTTCACTGTCTTTTCGTGCTCCGCCAGCGCGTGCTCTGGCCGAAACCGTCCGCCCTCGCTAGTGCGGATAACACGATGGTCATGCAGCATCCGCCCGGCCAGCGCCATGCTCCGGTCGCGCACGCCACTGAGCGCATAGTCTGTCCAGAGGCAACAACCGAGAAACCGCACATCACCCATGACAAACGTGTCGCGCTCAAGGTAATGAATCGCAGTACCGGCCGCGCGCATACGGATGGAGTTGGCCAGCGTGTCGTACTCCGTGCCATACGCTTCATGGTTGCCATGCACGTAGATGACGGGCACCGGCCAGCGCGCAAACGGCTCAACCGCATCGGCCCCTCTCGCAATGTCGCCCGCGAGCACCAGCACGTCCGCATTCGTCAGCCTGACGGGGTTGTGACCCGGAAAACTCTGGTGCACGATCTCCAGATGCAGGTCCGAGGCGATCTGGATACGCATGCCGTCAGCTCATACCTGCGACATCAACCGTCGGTTTCCGGCGGCCCGCCTTTGACGAACGCGCCGGCGTGGACGGGTAGATGCGCTTTCCGAGCGAGTGTTTCTCGGCGATACCGACAGGCATCGAGAATTCCTCGCCCGCTGCTGTCGTGAATCGCGCAAACGCCACCAGCGGATGGTCCTCGTCATAGGCTGCCGTTGCGCCGATGTGAATTTCGCTCAGCGGCTCAAGACTCCATTGTGCCGAGTCCTTGTGCGGTTTCGCGCTCAGCACTGCCGCGCCCCGCACGGTCTGGCCGTCTGCCGTCAGTTGTAGCAGCGTCTTCGCGGCACCCGAGGCGAATTCCACCATGGCAACCCGGGGCAGGTCGCGTTTGCTGGCGGCAAATTGCAGGATGAGCACGTCCCCACAACCCGCCATCTCGGCAACGGCCGACAGCGTCACTCCGGGCCATGCCGGCAGAAGGTTCTGCTCAGAAATCAAAAACATACGATCACTCTTTCAACAACGGGACTGCAAAACCAGCGCGACATGCGATGCGTTGGAACACATGAAATGGCATGCCGTCCGGCCACGACGTGTAGCGCGTCGACCGTGCATGCGCGGGCTGCCAGCGCTGCCATACATGGGCTGGCCACGGCATCGTTACGCGGCGTCGGCGCGCGCACACTGGCCGCGGTTCGACACACCAATTCGATATAGGCATATTTTGCCTACATTGTAGGCGTTTCATGATGTTACCAGATTAGACGAACACAGCGACGATTCCACGTCGATCAACAACCAAAGGTGTTCACCCGGTGGCTTCGCGCGCAGAAGAAGAATTTACGGTTCAGGTTGGACAGGCGCTGGCCAATGCGCGTCTTGAAGCTGGCAGGACGCAGGAAGAAGTCGCGGAACTTCTCGATCTCGACAAACAGACCATCAGCCGGATTGAAACGGGCAAGTCCTGGCCATCGCCCGCGCGACTCGTTGCCCTGTCCTCGCTCTACGGGGTTGAAGTGAACAGCCTCTTCATGTCCCCGTCCAGCAGGTCTAGGCAGGTGGCCGGCGACATCGTGGAGATGCTGGCGTCGCTCAGCCCGACCGACCGCGTCTGGGTCCGGCGCTGGCTCAGGCAGTTATGCGGGCGACTCGCGCGGACACCCGCGCGGGCAGCGCGTCGCAGCAAACCACGAGGTTGAAACCCAACGACCGCCCGCCATAAGAGGTTGCGACTTTCCTCAGCGTTCTGGTGCCCGCTGGGCAGCACCTGTCACGCCAGAGCCGCACATGAAAAGTCCTGCTGGCACCTTGCGCCGTTTTCCGGTGATAACTCAAGTTATCGCCGCCATGCCTTCCGGCTTCGGCAGAAAAGCGGTTTTCTGGCGTAAGGGCTGTGCGTCATCTAGACTGGAATAACCTGTCCTCGTCGCCTCCGCCTGCCCTGCAGCACCTTGGCCCGGCGCCGGAGACCGCCATGCCGCGTCCCGCTGCCATTACCCGCGATGAAATCCGCGCCACCGTCCTCGCGATGCTCGCCGAGGCGGGCGACCCCGAACCGCCCTCCGGCGCGCGCTTCCGCAAGGTCGTGTCGGTGCGCAAACTGCGCGCTCGCCTGGGCGCCGGCGACCCCACCACCCTGTCGCGCGCACTCAACGACATCGAGGCCGAAGTGGTCCGCGCGGGTCTCGCCGATGTGGCGATCCCGGAGTTGCCCGATGAAATAGCGACCCATATGCGCGCGTTATGGCACGCAGCTGTCGCGGTCCAGCTGGACGACGTCATGCGCCTGCGTGCCGACGCTGCCCAACAGGCCGAGGCGGCCGCGGCCGCCAGTCATGAAGCCGACCTCCGTACAGAAATGCTGCGGGTGGAACTTGCGGCGCTGCGCTCGCAACTCGACATGCGCGACACCGAACTGGCTACGTTGCGGGCCGACTGCCGCAGCCTGACCGAGCGGACCGACGGGTTCCGGACGGCCGCCGCCGAGCGGCAAGGACAACTGGAGGCGGCCCAGCTCGCTCTCACTAATATGAAGGAGGCACATGCAAGGGAATTCGCCGCAGTACACACCCGCTATGAAGGGCTGTCCAGACAGCTTCTGCAGGAAACCGGGCACCAGCGCCACGCGCTGCAGACCGAGCGCGAACAGCTGACGCGACAGATTGCCGACGCGCAGGAGCGGGCGGCGGCGCTTGAAGCGCTCCGCGATCGCCTGCTGGGCGACCTCGCGGCGGAACGCGACGCGCGTCTGCGCGCTGCTGCGGAAGGCGCGGCGCTCATCACGCTTGTCGCCGAGCAGCGTGCGCTGCTGGCCGCCATCGACGGCCGCGCTCGCACTGCCAGACCCTCGCATCACCGGACGCCGGGCATCGCGTCGCCGCCGCCGGCGGCCAGCAGGCGGCGGCGCCCGAAATGAACCACCCACCCGGTTTCGCCGGCTGGATCGATACGGCCAGCGCGCCCCCGCAGCGTCTGCCTGAGACCGTTGACGCGGCGCTCGCCTATGTCGCCGACGCCCTTGGCCACCCGGTCTATACGCGCTGGACGCTCCCGTTACTCAAACGCGGGTGTCCGTCACTGGCTGACGCGAAACGCGAACATCCCTTCGTGTTCGCCCTGCTGCTCGATCACGACACGGCCCTCGAGTACTGGGAGCGCGGGCGGCTCAGGGTCGCAGCCGCCGAGGTTGCACCGGCGCCCGACGCCGTGCTGCTGCGTCTGCTGAAGCAGCACCGGCGCTTCCGGTTCGCGCCAGACGGCCCAGCCACGGCCACCCTGTTCGCTGCGGGCGCCGCAGACGCGGGCCTCACCGCCATCGCCGCGTCGGCCACGCCAGGTCCTTCGTCGAGTCCTGCGCTCTGGCTGGCGGCGCTCGCGCCCGATCCCACCGGCTGCGCGTGGCTGGCGCGCGCGGGCCGCTTCGCCAATCCGTCGCCGGTCACCAATACGCTGGGCGTAACGGACGACGCGCAGGCCGTCGCCCTGTTCCTGCGCGACCGGGCGAGCCGTTCACCGCATACGCTGCGCGCCTACCTCGCAGAACTGCGACGCCTGATCCTGTGGTGCGACCGTCATCAATTAGGATCCCTATCCGACCTGACCCGCGAGAACCTGCTCACGTACCGGACGGCGCTCGAACGGACCCGGCGCACCACGCGAACCACAGACACGACGCGGAACCGGCCAGCCGGTCTGCAGGCCACGACCCGTGCGCGGGCGCTCGCTGTCGTGTCGAGCCTGTTCCGCTACTGGCTGCGCACCGGTTATGTGATTGCCAATCCCGCCGCCGAACTGTCCGGGGGGGCGGCCGGCCGCGACAGCTGGACCCCGTCCCGGATCATGCCGGCCAGCGTACTGGCGCTGTGCGACGCGGTCGTCAGCGGCGTCGCACCGGACACGATGCCGGCGCTGGTCTGGGCGCGTCGCCGCGCGATCTGGTCGCTGTACCGCTTCGCCGGCGTGCGGCTGGCCGAACTGGTGTGGTCGGAAACGGACGGCCTGCCCCGGCTCGAGGTGGACGCACAGGATCAGTGGACCCTGCACGTGCTGGGCAAAGGCAGCAAGCGCCGGTCGATTCCACTGCCGTCGGTCTGTGTGCCGGCGCTGCGTGCCTACCGTCTCGCGCGAGCCCTGCCGGCATGCCCGTCGCCATTTGAACGGGTTGCCCTGATCCACAGCGAGAAGCGTGACGCGCTCGGTCACAGCGGCCTCTACGACGAGGTCAAGGCCGTCCTGCTGGCCGCTGAAGCAAGGGTGCCGCCGGGCGACCTGGCGACGCTGACGCTGCTGCGCGCCGCGTCGACGCACTGGTTACGGCATGGATATGCGCGGGCCCTGGTGGTCGATCACGCGGTGCCGTTGCCGGTTGCGCAGACGCTGCTCGGTCATGCGTCGGTGCAGACGACGGCCGCGTATGCGCGCACGGATCTGACGCAGACACGGGCGTTTGTGGAGGGGAGTTTTCGTTCGCGTTGATTTCAAGGCATGTGAGCCAGGAGTGGCACCAAAGCTTTTCGTCTGAATCAGGACGTGGAGAAAATGCGGAATTTCGCGAAGTCGGTGACGGTGGTTCGCCAATCCGCCCGGTTGGGCGGTGTTGTGAGGCTCAAATAGAAAGGTTTCGCAAGTGGGGGTAGAAAGCGTTCTGGGGAGGGGTATCCCCTCCCGGAAAGCCTTATCAAGTAACGGGGAACGGCTTCTAGAACACCCGATGGACGATGCGGTTTTTTCACTCCAAGTTACCCGCCGACGGGGCCGTCCATTTTGGTAACAGACTGCCCGAGAAGTGAGCGAGTCCACCGGGCTAGGCCTCACCTAAATTTGCACTTTCTAGAGGCTTTTTCGCCGTTGCTTCACTAATTGCCACTCGACCGCCCCATCGGGGTAGTCCTCTGGCCACTGCCATGCCAGCAATTCCACCGTTTCGCGCATCCGCAGCTCCGCCTCCGGCGCATCGGTTGTCGTCGCCGATGCATCCGTCCCCACTGATTCCAAGACGCTCTGCGCGCAGACCATCCGGTCGAGAGCACGTCTCAGGCGTTCGCGCATTTCGTCCCGGAGACTAAGTTCACGCGAGACGACCTCGACGTCGTTCGTGGCGTCCGCTAACAAAAGGTGCAGTACTTGCCGCTGGCGTAGCGCCTGGGCTGAGCCGGGCAGGTACCCAGCGGTATCGTTGGCAGATAGCGAGTCCATCCTCCGTGTAGACGAAGGATTTATACGACGGAGCGAAAAAAGACAGGGCGGCTATCCGCCTTTGGGCTCCTCGCTCCCGCCCGTCGGCAAGCCATCAGTCGACCTGAAATCCTCCGTGTGGCCGGGAAGGAAGGTCCTGGCCGCAGCCTGCTGCTTCGACTTGTATTCAAGGACGTCCCTCGCGGCGTTGATGGCGCGCTACGGCTCTTCCTCCGACGCGCGAGCATCTAACGCTGGTGAGAACTCGCTTTGCCAGACACCCCGGTACTTTGACTGTTGAAAAGGAATGACCTTCGCGGTAGTGTGGTCGGCGGCTTCGCCGACCATGGCCAACGATGACGGAGGCGGATATGACCAAGAGCAGCGGTGGTAAAGGTGGGCATTCGGCGGGCAGCCACGCCGCGGGTGGTGCTTCCAAAGCTGGAAGTCCCGGGCGTGGCCGGCCGCCGACTGGCTTCGATGGCGGCAACTGGCCAAGTACGACCGGTGCCAAATCTGGGGGTGACCGAGGCAATGCGGCGCCCACTGGCAGCAAGAAATAAGTCTGTGCTCACATCCGTCTACCTCAAGTATTCGCCTCAGTTGCCGTCACCGCAGGCGGGCAATAACGACTTGAGAGCAAGATGGCGAAGGATTATGGCGCACAGATTGGCCGCACGCTCGGCTGGGACCTCGCATCTTACGGATGGAAACCACGGGACGACGCTCCTGCACATGTCCTGGAAGGGCACGCGGAAGGAAAGGCTCGATTCGGGACCAAGACAAAGCGGCCGACGCGCTTCGAGCGCAAATGGCTGCAGTTGCGGCAGAACGCCCTGCGACGGGAAAAGGTCGTCGATGAGGCCATTACTCCGGGGTTTATCGAGTTCATCGACTATCCGACTTGTCCGGTGACCCTTGTTGAGCTGACCCACAGCACCGGCGAGGATACCGACTGGTCGGTCGATCGCGTAAACAATGATGGGGCGTACGCCGATGGCAACCTGATTGTGATGAGCGTTCGCGCAAATAAAGCCAAGGGCAACAAGAGCCTTAGAGATATCAAGGAACTGTTAGCAGATTGGGAACCGCTGCCGGGACTCTCTTTTCGGGAGTCGTTCAGATTGCTCAGCCCGATGGAAAAGCCGTGCAGCGCTCAAACAGCGCAGGAGCCTCGGAATACGCTCTTCACGCGGTTATGCCGGGGGACCGCCCGCACTAACTACCAGAACCTGCAGCACATTCTGGTTATGTGCACTACGGTCGACTCCAGTTCACGCAATGCCATGTTTCGAACCCTGTCCGTTGCGCACGCGGATGCGCACGCAAGCGCTAGCCTTCTAAAGTTGGCTTATGAGAAGCTCGTAAAGCGAATCAAGACTGTTGATTACATATACGACGCTTGCAGCGACGATGAATTTCAGACTCTTCTCGAGCGATGGGTCGAAACCATTCCGTGGACCCGAAAAAAAGCGTTCGATGCCAAACTTGAGTCGATGACCGGCGGCCGAGGCGTACCGAAAGAGATGCTGCGTACATGGGCCTTGGAGACAAAAGGACGATACGCCGGTTGGTAACGGACGTCTAGGTCATTTACGTAGCGAGGTCTCATTATCGTGTCAACGGTGGCATGCCCGCCAATGCGTTGCTCATGCTAAGTGACAGGCTTCGCTATCATTGCAACTATATTTGCTCCAACGGAGTTTCAACTTGTACCTGTTCAAAATCATTATTAAAGGGTTCAGGCGTCTCGAACATCTCGAGGTGAGATTTAAGGAAGGTTTGAATGTTCTTGTGGGGCCGAACAATGCAGGCAAAACAGCCATCATTGATGCCCTCCGCGTGTTGCTGTCCACAGGCGAAGACGGGGCTCTAAGGCTGACCGTGGACGACCTGCATGTTGACAAGACCGGGGCTCGTGCAGATGAAGCATCGTTTGAGTATGTCTTCCGCGGGCTCACCCCTGACGATGAAGCTGACTTTCTCACTGCCTTGCGACCGGTCAAAGGTGCGGCGGACCCTGAGTATGAAGCTCATCTCAGTGTCCGCTGCTCGACTGCGGACATGGGAGGGCGGCTGCGTATGAAGCGTTGGTGTGGCAGTCACGAAGAAAACTTGGTTACCACAGAAATGCTTGAAGACCTTCGCGCCGTCTATTTGCAGCCGCTGCGTGACCCCGCCCAAGGCCTGCGGCCGAGCCGCACGAGTCAGCTTGCGAGGTTGGTGCGTCGACTCTCCGACCCAGCGACGCAGAAGGAGGTCGTCGACGCGCTCGATGCGCTTGATGGAGAGTTGCAGAAGACCAAACCGATTGCTAACACCGCAAGCGCAATAACAAAGCGGCACGGCGAGATGCTCGGCGAAGTGCTCCGGCAAAAACTCGCTTTGAGCCTAAGTCCCGGTGATTTTCAGCGTGTGGCTGCGAGACTTTCGCTCGCGGTCGAGAGTTTCGATGTCGAGCAGAACGGCTTGGGATTCAATAACCTAATCTACATGGCGGTTGTACTCTCCGAGCTCTCCCTGAGCAAGGAGGCCGCGTACTGCGCTTTGATTGTAGAGGAGCCGGAGGCGCACCTTCATCCACAGTTGCAGGCAGTACTTCTGGACTATCTGAGTTCTGTGCAGACGCCCGCAGCTGGCGAAAAACCGGTGCAGGTCTTCGTCACGAGCCATTCACCAAACTTTGCAAGCTTGGCCGACATCGACGCTATCGGCTGTGTCTACCACACCCCCAACGGGCCCGCAGCCTTCTTTCCCCGGGAAGTTACATTCGACAAAACCAAGAAGGAAAAGCTGCAGCGCTATCTGAACGTCACTCGCGCAGAAATTTTCTTTGCTCGTCGAATTGTATTCGTCGAGGGAGCGGCTGAGCTGTTCATGTTCGAAGCATTCGCGACCAAGCATAAAGTCAATTTGAAAAAGCACGCCGTGAGCGTTATCAGCACGGAAGGCCTGAATTTTGATGCGTTTCTACCGCTCTTTGGCAAAGGCAAACTGGAAATTCCAGTGGTCGTGTTGACGGATAGCGACCCGACGAATTGCTACCCGCAGCCAGAGGACGTTGTCGAGAAGTCGGCCGCGGCCAAAGGTATTGCGGCACTGGAAGACGAATTCGTGAAGCCGTTCTTCGCGCAAAAGACGCTGGAGTACGACATCGCGCTTGACGTAACCAACCGCGCCACGATGCTCAAGGCCCTTGCAGAACTCCATCCCATCATCTCGAAGGAACTGGACGCCGCAGTTCTTGCAGCTGATGCAAAGGAGCGAGCAAAGGTTTTGTTTAAGGGAATGTTCGAACGAGGCGAAGGAAAGACGAACGTCCAGAAAGGCGCCTTTGCTCAGTCGCTTGCCCAAGCCGTAATCTCAGATGGCTGCGACATTGCCTTGCCACGGTATATCGTTGAAGCGCTCGAGTTCGTCATGGTGGAATGAAATGGAATTCCAACCAACGAAAGAGCAGTCCGACATCATCAATGCGGACCTGTCGCCCCATTGCGTCATCGCATGCCCCGGCAGTGGCAAGACGGCGACTGCGGTACGTCGCCTCCTGGAAATTCGAACAAGGCTACAGGACAACCGCGGACATATCGCCCTCTTTTCATACTCGAACATCGCAGTGGAAACGTTCCGAGGACGATACCGCGACCTGAGCGCGGGTCTTCCTGCGTTCGCGAACCGAGTTCTGATTGAAACCGCTGACGCGTTCGTTGCTAGCTACATCCTGCGGCCTCACGGTGCGCGAGTGATGGAAGCGTCGCGAGCGCCGTTTCTTGTCACAGGCAACGAGCCGTTTCTTCGAGGCGCGAGAATTTCAGACGGCGTCTATCCCCACGACATCAGCGAGCTACGTATCAGGTTCTTGCCTTCAAGGCAATTCGAATTTGCCGTACAGCCGCCTGGAAGAGCCGCTATCCTGGTTGACAGCGGAGAGGCGAAAGCTGCAATCAAGAAGGTAGGGAAAATGGGAGCCTACACCTACGAGCTTGCACGTTACTGGTCGCTGCTGACGCTCGCCAAGGAGCAGCGAATTCTACAGGCGTTGGCCAAACGCTTCCCGCACCTGCTCGTTGATGAAGCGCAGGATATAGGCCCGCTGCACGGCCTGCTTATATCGCTCCTTTCGAACGCAGGTTCAATACTGAGCCTCGTTGGGGACCCAAACCAAGGCATCTACGATTTCGCTGGAGCCGATGGAAGTTTCCTTCGCGACTACGCGCAGACGGCAGGTGTTGCGTGCCTTCCTTTGTCGGAGAACAGACGCTCGGTCCGTACCATTGTCGCTGCGTCCAATGCATTTGCCGTCACCAAATCTACACCATATCGCGCAGCTTGTGAGCGTACCCATGGCGCCTTTTACCTCCATTACGACGAAAACAACATCGATGCTCTCGTGACTGCTTTCAAGGCGATTCTTGAAGCCAACAAGTACACGTCCGCCGAGGCCGCAGTCTTGTGCCGGAGCACATCGACCGTTGATAAGCTGAAAGGAGGCGGAGACGCCGTCGGCCAAGGCGCTACGGAAAGCTTTGCGCTGTCTGCTCTAGCTCGAGACCGCGCTGGAGATATAGCGACTTCGTTTGAACACGCGACTGCTGGGCTGCTGAAGCTCTTGGCCACGCCTGAGAACACTTTATATCGTGACATCCTTGACGCGTCGGCGGCAGGCGATGTGAAAATTCTTCGCCGGTTGCTCTGGGGCTTCGTGCGTAGCTGTGCGGACGGTTTGCCCGATACGCAATTGCCCGGCAGGAACAAATGGCATCCTCAATTGAAGAAGCGCCTAGCGTCGCTGCTTGAAGAGATAGAAGCCCAAACCAGCTATAAAAGGTCGCCCACGTGGACGAACAATCTGACTGTTGCGAAGCTTGGCGACGAGCCATTGTGGAAGACGGACCTTGCGCAGGTCGATGAAGCAGTCATACGAGTGGACACCGTTCATCAAGCTAAGGGCGAAGGCATCGCTGCGGTTCTGTTCGTTGCTCGGACCGTAGAACTCAACAAACTCCTTGCCGGCATGCACACCGAAGAAGGCCGCATTGGCTACGTTGCAGTAACTCGCGCGGAGGACCTTCTAATCATTGGCGTTCCAAACACAGCGTCGAAGAAAACGGTCAAGGAGCTTGAAGGTCGAGGTGTTCGACTATGGCCTGCTTGAAGCGAAAAGGAAAATCCTCGATGCACTTCACCGGCTTCCTAGGCTGCAAGTAACTGGACCGCTCTCAAGTTTCAAAACGTGACGCCGATATCCAGCGGGCGTTACCACAACGAAAACGAGGACAACTTTGCTGTACAAATTCTTCTCCGAGCCCGACGCCGAGCGGACGGACCGATTTGATGGCATTGCCCACGATGGACAGTTGTGGGTGGCCAGCCCTCATTCTTTCAACGACCCATTCGAGTTCAAGGTAGTCCTCGACCTGGAGGCTGACGAGGAAACGCACCGAACGCATTTCATGGCCCAGAAGCCGGGGTCGACAGAGGCCGAGTTTCAATCGTGGCGCGGCAACCTCAATGGCGGGCAGTGGTACATTGAGCAAGCAATCCGCGCCGACTTACTCGCGTCGATTGGAGTTGCCTGCTTCACTGAACATTGGGAAAACGAACTTCTCTGGGCGCATTATGGGCGGAACCATACCGGATTTTGTGTCGGCTTTGACGAGACGGCTCTCACCTCATGGAGTGAAGTGACCGGCCACGGAAAGATTCAGTACGCTGTGGATGCGCCCATCTACCATCCGTTCAAGGAAAAGGCGCAACTGTTCGCTTATAAAGCAGCCTTCCAAAAGTCTTTCGCTTGGGCTTATGAGTCCGAATATCGCTTGCTCTTTCGGAAGTCGAGCGTGCTTATCGACCTGCCAG
Organism: Paraburkholderia sp. RAU2J; assembly: GCF_003634845.1. NCBI lineage: Bacteria > Pseudomonadati > Pseudomonadota > Betaproteobacteria > Burkholderiales > Burkholderiaceae > Paraburkholderia > Paraburkholderia sp. RAU2J. The sequence goes on along the minus strand of NZ_RBXG01000002.1, from coordinate 213,707 downwards.
AAGGAGCGGTTCGGGAAATTATCGTTGGTTGCCGCGCCCCCCTGATCTTGCGCGACAGGGCCCGCGCATTGGCGAAAAGCACGGCTTCGATTGAGGTCTATCAGGCAGCAGAAAATTTGCGTGCGTTCAGCATCGGACGCGAGATTGTAGAAGAAAACGTGTTCTCAATGACCTCGCACTTTTAGCTACCGCACGCCTCCGCTGCAGAGTGAAGCGCTGAGCTCTGACGGACGCATGTCGACAGATTCGACGTGTGCCAATTGTGCGCGCTGACGCGATAAGGTCCGGTTTAAGATACGACTTGCCGAACGCGATGTATCGGTTTGACACCCACGCCGAACGGCCATCGCTCGCTCTCCAAACCGGTTGAACCGAGGGTGTCCATTCTGTTTATGCCGCCAGTCGGTGCTCGTAGTACGGCCGGTCCCTGTCATCAAGAATCGCGTACATCGCGTCCAGATTCTTCGGGTCAGGGTTGAGCCATGCATCTATGTTTTCCGGCTTGATAGGAATGATGCACCGGTCATGTCCTGCGGCGGCTACCTCTGGAGGAGGTTCATCCGTGATGGCAGCAAATGAAAGCAGGTCTGGCTGCCCCGGCGCGCTCCATCGTGACCACAGACAGGCGACATGCATCAGCTCGCCGGTGCTCGGACGAAACTCGAGAACGACATTTTCATCGCGCTCGTGAGTCTCCAGTAACGTGCCTTCGAACTTCGCTTTGCTCACATTTTCGTAGAAAACTTCAACAAGAAGGACGGCATGCGTGCGTCCAAAGCATGGTGCCCAGAAACCTTCGAGACTATCCCGGCGCGCATTGTAAGTACCGGGGTATTTGGTATCGTATGACGCAGGCTTTCCAGCGATGCGGCATTGGTAACGCATCGGCTTCACGACCCGTCGACCATTTTCCATAATCATCACAGGCGCGTAGTTGCCTGGAAAAATGCGCGAGTCCCGCGGTTGCAGTTCGGTTCGCTGCAGGTCTTCAAGTTTTCCCTTGGTCCATGCAATCTTATCCGTGGCGATTCGCTGACTTTCCGTTGCTGCTTTGGTAATTTTTGTCTGCAACGTGCGTTCGGCATCGGCTAGCCGCTTGCGCTGTTTGAACAGGTCCTGCTCGAGCTTCGTCGCCTGCGCCGATGTGAACCGCGCGATAAGAGCATTGATTTCGCGCTCTGCTTCATCCTGCGGTTCAGCAAAGGCGTCTTCCATGGCTTTTGGTATTTTCGCTTTGCTGATGCCCTCCGCGCGCTCAAAAAACAGCCGTGCGAACTCGCGGATGTCCATCAAAGCGCCGAACATGCGCACAAATTTTCGATAGTCCGCCAGGATTTGAGCCGAATAGCACATGAATGCCTCCGTATTGTCCTTTCATGATACGCATTTGCATGCATTCAGCAGAAGTTCCTGCTCGCCGTGACAAGTCCGCCTATCAGGTGAGACATGTCGACCAGTCGCTGCGCAACGAGATGTCGCACTTCGCCCTGGCATTGCCAGGTGCCATACACAGCGAGCAGCGACGCTCCGAGGGCTTCCTTGCGCTGTCTCTCCAGCAGGCTCGGCCAGACGATGACATTCACGTTCCCGGTTTCGTCTTCCAGCGTCACGAACATCACGCCTTTGGCTGTTCCCGGTCGCTGACGTACGGTCACAAGCCCGCAACCTCGAGCCAGCTGGCCGTCGCGGTATGTACGCAGGGTTGCCGCAGGCATCAGCCGGTTTGCGCGCAGTTGCGGCCGGAGCAGTTCCAGCGGGTGCCGTCCTAACGTCAATCCGACAGACCTGTAGTCTGCGACGATGTCGTTCGCTTCAGTCGGTGCGCCCAACTCAGGCGTCTCATCCTGTACCGAGGCGATGGCAAGCATGTCTTTGTCCGGCACGGCCGCGACCGACTGCCAAAGAGCTTCCCGCCTGTTTCCGGCAAGCGATGCCAACGCGTTTGCGTCAGCAAGGACATGCAGGTCCTTTCGGTCGAGCTGCGCCCTGCAGGCAAGGTCGCTAACGCTTTCGAACGGGCGGACCGCCCGAGCGTTCTCGATTCGTTCTGCAGCACCTTCCTTCATGCCGCGAAGCAGCGACAGACCGAGACGGACAGCCGGTCGGCTCGCGCCAGCACCGTGTTCAAGTGACGAATCCCATCCGCTGATGGAGACATCAACTGGCAATACCCTGACATCATGGCGCTGTGCGTCCTGCACCAACTGTGACGGCGAGTAAAAGCCCATTGGCTGCGAGTTCAGCATTGCGGCCAGAAACGCTTCAGGTTCGTGGCACTTTAGCCAACTGCTCGCATACACGAGCAGCGCGAAGCTGGCGGCATGGCTCTCTGGAAAACCATATTCACCGAAGCCTTTAATCTGCTCAAAAATCGACTCGGCGAAGGCAAGGTCGTACCCGCGTTCCTGCATGCCGACCACGATGCGGTTGTAGTATTTTTCCAGACCGCCTTTGCGCTTCCACGCGGCCATGGCTCGCCGCAAGCCGTCAGCCTCGCCCGGAGTGAAACCAGCTGCCAGGATGGCAACCTGCATCACCTGCTCCTGGAAAATCGGCACGCCGAGCGTGCGGCCGAGCGCCGTCTTAAGCGCATCGCTCGGATAGGTCACGGGCTCGAAACCCTGCCGCCGCTGCAGGTAAGGGTGAACAGCGCCACCCTGAATGGGGCCTGGCCGGACGATGGCGACCTCGATGACCAAATCGTAGAACGTGCGGGGCTGCATGCGCGGCAACATCGACATCTGGGCGCGAGATTCAATCTGGAAGACGCCAACGGTGTCCGCCGCCGAAATCATCTCGTAAGTCACGGGGTCCTCAGCCGGTATGTCTTGCATTTCAAAGCGCTCGCCGCGCTGCTCCGACACCAGGTCGAGCGTGCGGCGAATCGCGGACAACATCCCGAGCGCAAGCACGTCGATTTTCAGAAGTCCGAGTGACTCCAAATCGTCCTTGTCCCACTCAATCACGCTGCGGTCTGCCATGGCAGCGTTTTCGACCGGGACGAGGCGCGTGAGCTTGCCGCGACTGATGACAAATCCACCCGAGTGCTGTGACAGGTGCCGCGGAAAGCCAAGCAGTTGAGATGCAAGCCTCGCCCACGCCTGAATCAGGGGCTTCTCCGGGTCAAGGCCGGACTCCGCGAAGCGCTTCAGGAGGTCCTGGCTGGTATCGAACCAGTGATGCGACTTCGCCACCAGGTCGACAATCTGAGGGTCAACGCCGAGTGCCTTGCCTGTCTCACGTAACGCGCCTCGTGGCCGATACGTCGACACTGCGGCAGCAATTGCTGCGCGGTCGCGACCGTATTTCCGATAGATGTATTGAATGACCTCTTCGCGTCGCTGATGCTCGAAGTCCACATCAATGTCTGGCGGCTCGCCACGCTCCTTGCTGATGAAACGCTCAAAAAGCATGTTCCCGCGCGCGGGGTCCACCTCGGTGACGCCGAGGCAATAACAAACGGCACTATTCGCTGCCGACCCGCGTCCTTGACAGAGGATGTGCTGGCTCCGCGCGAAACGCACGATGTCATAGACCGTGAGAAAGTACGGCTCGTATTGCAGGTCTGCTATCAGCTCGAGCTCGTGTTCAATCTGCTCCTGCACTTTGTGCGGAATGCCAGATGGAAAGCGCCGCTGCGCGCCGATGTATGTCTCCTGCCGGAGATACGCAGCCGGTGTAATGCCTGCGGGCACCAATTCATCGGGATATTCGTAACGCAGTTCATCGAGCGAAAACGTGCAGCGACTCGCGATGTCCACGGTCGCGGCGAGCGCGTCGTCCGGATAGAGGTTGGCCAACCGAAGCCGCGAGCGCAAATGCTGCTCCGCGTTGGGTGCGAGGTCATAACCACATTCGTGAACGGGCTTGCCGACGCGGATGGCAGTCATCGTGTCTTGCAGTGGCTTCCTGGAGCGCACATGCATGACAACGTCGCCGAGCGCCACTACGGGGACATCAAAGTTGCGAGCGACAAACTCCACTGAGCCCCGATGGATGTCGTCCATTGCGCGTTGATGTAGCACCAGACCTATCCATGCACGGCCCGTGAACGTGTCGTCGAGCCAGTCGACCTGCGCCTCCAGCACGTCCTCTTTCGCAGGGAAATCCGGGACGAGAATCGCGAGGCAATCCGGCACTCCCAGCAGATGACGATATTCCTTGTCTGGTCTCGACAGGTCCTGCGGCGTCAGTCGATATTCACCTTTCGGCGCGCGTGTCCGGGCGAGAGTAATGAGTTCGGACAGGTTACTGTACCCCTCGCGATTCTTTGCGAGCAGGATAAGTCCGAATGCCGGCGACCCGTCGGCGTTGACCAGCTTGAAGTAGGCGCCGACGATAAAAGGAAGCTTCGCTGCCTTCGCGGCGACGTGAGCGCGCACCACGCCAGCCAGTGAGCACTCATCCGTTATGGCGAGCGCTGAGTAACCCAACTGCGCCGCGCGCTCGGCAAGCTCTTCAGCGTGCGAGGCGCCTCTCAGGAAAGAGAAGTTCGACCGGCAAAGGAGCTCGGCGTACGCCGGAAGGATATTGAAGGTCGTGTCCACGGCCCATCATCCAAATAAGCCATGGAGGAACCAGCGCTGCTCTTCTTCGGCGTCGCGGCTGCTGACGCGTTCCCGGTAAATCCAGTAACAGCTCGTGTCTTCTCCCTGCGCGACAAAATAGTCGCGTGTGACGAGTTCACCATCAAACCAGCCGGCTTCAATGCGCTCACCAGGCGACACCATGCGCAACGGGGAGCCATAGAACGGGCGATGCTTACGCATCAACAGGCGCACGGGTGTATCGAGCATCCATGTGGGCCTCGGCAGGCCTTCCGGGAGCGTGCCTGGTTTTTTCTTTTGCGAGACCGGAATCCAGCGGTTCGCAATCTCGGGGCGATGGTCAGCCGTCGGCGCCGGCCGCAGGACGTTCTCCTCGCCCAGACGTGCGACAAGCAGTTCGAGCAGCTTCTGATGGTCCTCTTTGGAGCCACCCGGTTCAGGGAAAAGCGTATCGGATGCTGGCGCCGCTGGCTCGACGTTCGTCGCATCAAGCCGCAAGGCAATCATCGGCGCGGCCAGTTCAATACGATGCAACCGCTCCTTCACCAGTCTGACCAGGTGTTCTTCGCGCCATGTCGGTTCTCCCAGTGCGATGTCGACAACGGTTGGCTCAATGGCATCACGGCCACGCTCGTGCTCTAGCGATAGGCGAACACCCGTTACCGCGAGTTGTTTGGCGCAAAGCCAACCGCATAGCTGCACAATCAGGCGGTGCGCGGCAAACACTGCTCCGTCCGCGTGCTCGAGTCGGTCTGGCATCTCGATGCGCGCAGAAAAGGTTGGTGGCAGCTCGAGCCAGTCGAATAGTTCGGGCGCGGTACCGAAGGCTCGGTCAAGAGAATCCAGAAGGTGCTCGCCACATCGGCGTTGCAGTCCTGCGCGAGGTAAGCGCCGTATGTCAGCGATGGTCTCGCAGCCCAGACCATTGAACCAGTCGAAAAACGGACGGACCTCCGGGACTGCGGCCATCGGCAGTGCGGAGAGGTGATTTTCAAGCGATGCAAGTTTCAACACTCGCCGATTCCCATGCTTCGCGAGCAGCCAGGCGCCCTGGCCAGTCGGTGCTGCGCTAATGCGTGCGGTGAAGCCAAGCGCACCGAGGACGGCCTTCGCCTCGCGACTCAGCGCAAGCAGGCCGTCAAAGAGGCGCAAACTCGCGCCGACCTCGACGACGACCGTCGCTTCATCGAGCAGTGCGACTTCTGGCGAGAAGCGCATCAGGGCGATGCCAACCTCGCGCTGCGCCGCGCCTTCGCGACCCATGTCGCGCTCATGCATTTCCGTTTCGGGCGACAGCGTCAGCACACCGCCGCGCTTCATCCCGAGGCGCACACCTGCCGTGCGGGCGGTAGCGTCCGCAATGATGACCTTGTCTTTCTCGAGCACGGCGCTACCGTGAGCAGGCTCAGGTGACCACTTCGGTCTGAAGACCTCGAGCGGCAACTTCGGCAGATGAACGGCGAGAAAGACGCGCATGTCGGGAAAGCAAAACAGGGGTGGGTTGAAGGGGAATCGACAAGGGCTCTGCGCGAGAGGGCCCTCGTCGTTTCACAATGTCCACAGTCAGGCCATCGGCTGATGGTCTGAGTGCGAGCCGTAACAGCGCCGGCGACGCATCCTGTGCAGCGGCCAGTGGCCGCACCATGATGAAAAGCGTCTCCGATGACTGGGCAGCGAGGTGCAGACGTCGAAGTGATGAGGCCTGCGCGTACTGCGTCCAGAAAATCAGCGCGCCGCAGCTGCCGGCGCGAAGAATCTGTTCCGCCGACCACAGCGCATCCGCAGATTTGTGTGCGTTCACACGGAGCACCTGGTCCAAGGAAAGGCCGATGTAATTCAGCCCCAGTCCGTCAGGGGTATGAGGCGGTTGCACGAACGCGACCGGCCGATTTCCCGCGGCGCTGAGCGCTGGACGCAGCAGTCGGAGTTCGCCGACCCCGGCTTGCTGGACCAGCAGGTCGACTAGCGCTCCGACAGGCCATCCGCCACCCGGCAGCTCCGCCGACAGCGCCGGATACCCAGTCTCGACAACCCGTCCGCGACTGCGCGCGAGCTGCGACGCCCGCCACAGGGACGGGTGTATCTCCTCAGCATGGACGGTAGCAGTAGACATTAGAGGCACAAAACCTGTATATTTATACAGTATCGTACACGCAAATCCGCAAGAGTGAACTGACACTTTTTAACAAGGGCTGAATCATGGATGCACGCGTTCGGCAGGTCGACCATCCGATGCCGGAGATGGCTACGTTCGTTCAGCCTTCGGAGACGAGGCGATTGACGATGCGGTTGGGCGCGGAAAAGCTGGTGAGCCTGTCTTTTACGCATGCGAAAATGGCCGCACCGTTGGGACAGCAAGTCCGGTGAGCGAAAACGTGTGGCGTGCTAACGCTGACATACGGGACCGGCAATATTGTCCCGGCTGTGACGGCGAATGCGTCGGACAGGGTTACTGGTTTCAAGGCCCAGACCGGCACGAGCCTGGTCCCGGGCACGCTTCGGGCGCGGACGGATACGCGTCGTCCGTAGGTGACTGACAAAACAGCAGGCGAGCCTCCGGGGACACCGGGGGGAATGAGTGTTCCCGCCGCGCTGACAAACGGGTCACCACCTCCGATTTCGTAACACCTGCGCGCCGTGCGTATGGCGTCGGCGTCCCCCGCCGAGAGCGTGGCCTGGACCGCAAGAGACTCAATTGCCGACCGTTGGTCGGCAATTTTCATGGGTGCGGCTTAGCCGCCCCCGCCAGCACCCGTTCGAGCGCCATCGACCTGGCCGCTTCCTCCGCTTGCTCGGCCGTATCGAACACACTGCCCGACACATACACCCTGTGCCACTCCGGGTTATCAGACGCGTCACGGAAAATGCGAAAGCGCGCGCAGTAACCAAGTCGCGTAGCCGGTATCACGTCGATGTCGACGGACGCACCTTCTATCTGATGCCTGACGAAGCCGTCCATGCCACCCTCCTGACGCCTGCGTTGTACGCAGAAATCCTAGCATGATGGTCGCGATGCGGTAGGTGCGCTGCAGCAAATCACCGGGCATCAAACCGACGCTCGATGACTTGCACACTCGTTCGACTTGATTGACATCGGTCCACAAGAAGGGCGCGAAGGAGTTCACACTGCCCGGTCTGCTGAAGGTTATGGCTCAGGGCGTGCCCGCCAAGAAAAAGCGCTTCGGCAAGGACCCGTTCACGGGTGAAGACAAATGGTTCGCGGCGAAGCCCGCTTCGGTGCGGCTTAAGGTGCGCCCGCTGAAGAAGCTGAAGGACGCCGCACTGTAAGCGAAAGTGTTCTGACGTGATAGCGCCCCTCGCGACCAAAATCCGGGGGGCGTTATTATTTGCGACGCACGACGTCGGCGTAGCAATTGGATAGCGCGTCGTTTTGTGAGTGAACCGGTTCTGGTTGAGCGCCCCCCCATTTCCTTCTGAAGGACCAGCTCGCGCGTGAGTATGACGCACGACACTTCTCGTCCGGGCCGAAAGCCCCACTGCGCAGCGAAGGCATCCGACGGCAGCGAGCCAGGCGATGAAAAGCCTTCAGGCCAGCTCTTTAGCCTGTCGCGTCGCCCGCTCCGAACCAAGAAGACCCTCGAGCATCCGGGCCTCAGCTTTCGCGATGTCGTCGAGGGAAGCAGCGCTGAGTTGCTCACTGAATACAGCAAGACCGGTGGATAAAGCCAAGTAATCTGCATCACAGACACGCCACTCGCCGCCTGCGTGCTCTTCGACGTTGATATGCATAAGTGCGCCTTGTGCCGATTCAATGTCGGCCGCCGCGCTTGCCCAATGACCGAGCCGTCCGAGTTCTTCCGCAATCAGAAGGGTTCGACCAAGCGTTGAAAACAGGTCGCGTGAGCCGTCGCCCCGTCGGAAAGCATCCAGTGCAATGTAGCACCGCAGGAGCATCGCCTGCGTCACAGGCTCAAGCGAAGCGTGGCTGTAAGTCAGCGCGCGCAGTAAAGGTGACATAGCCGGGCGGCTGTGTTTTCGAGAGCGAATTTTGCGGTTCACGTTCTGTTATCTGGTAGCGCGGTAATCGGGCAATATGTTGAGTTAGATGGACGAAAAGCAAGATGGCTGCACGACCGTTTTTTGCCGAGCCTCTAAGGCTACAGCGAGGTCGGCCCGTTAGCACGCTGCTGCCCATGACACCGGCTCAAACCGGATGTGCCTTTCAATTCACCCTTATGCTCAGGGCTATGGGCATCTGGCACGTGTCGATGGTGCTGCCGCAGATCTTCGGCCCGGCCGCGACCGGGTGGATGCTGTCGTGGGTCAAGGCATTCGCTGGACCCGGGCCTGCCTACGTCCTGGCGTTCGCCGTCGCCGCGGTGTGGTTCGTGCTGGCAGACTGGCTCGTTTCGCGCGTCAAGCTTGCTTCGGGCCAAGACGAGCCCACCGGACCCATTGGGCGAACATGATGCGGCGCCCGCCTCGCCCCTTGCGTTCTCGTCCCGACGCCAATTAGTGACCCGATACGTGCGATGCGTGAGGCGCCGCACTGTGTGCAAGCTGCGCGACGTCAACGCGGCAAGCGTGCCGGGGGCGATCGCAGCAAACGGATAGAGCCCGCGCGGACCAACGATCACTGCGCATCCCGAATCGGCGCAAGTGCAATAACGCCCCTTTTTATCCAGCCCGCTATACGTCGAATTGCGCGTCACACCAGTGGCCGAACCCGGCCAGTCGCGAGCGACGCTTGGCGACCCACAAGCGTCACTCGACCCAGCGACGCTTCGATGGCAGTTGCCTGGAAACAACGGCCATTCGGTTGCACACGTCGGCCGACAGGTACTCGGCCTTATGCGAAGCTTTCCATAAGGCCGATTATGCCAAGTCGTTGATTATGGAAAGTAGCAGGTCGGAACTCGCGTCGAGAGCTGATGGAAAGCGGCAAGCACGAATTCCGGCCTTTGCATAATCACAGCGCCTTCAGGAAGTTGAGCAGCGAGTCAGGTGCCCGATAGCGCGGGACCTTGCTGCCTGGTTCGTGAAGCCTGGCAAGCGCACGTTCCTTCATGTTCAGGTCGGCTTCGACGTAATGGTGTGTCGTGACGGGGCTCTCATGTCCGAGCCACAACGCGATTACGCTGATGTCGACGCCAGCCTGTAGTAGGTGCATGGCCGTGGTGTGTCGGATGGTATGGGGCGATACGTGTCGCTCTGCCAGACCGGGAGAGGAACGGGCTGCGTTCCTGGCAGCCAACGTCAGCCTCAACGCAACATTGGCTCTCGTCATTGCGTGACCGTTCCGATTCGGAAGCAGTGGCGATGTCGGCTGGAATTCCGGATTGACCCGCAACCATGCCCGTGCCGCCTTCACGGTAGAGCGCCAAAGCGGCACACTGCGCTGCTTGCGTCCTTTGCCGCGCAAATGAATGCAGGCAGAACTGTCATCAAGGACCACATCCGCAACTTTCACCCCGGTAATCTCCGAGACGCGCGCTCCGGTGTTGTACATCAGCAGGAACAGAAGGTGATCGCGTTGGCTCAGCCAGGAACCGCCGGGCGTACCGATCACCGTTAGCATCTCCTCGCGCGACAGATAGCTAAATATCGGGCGATCGAAGCGCTTGACCGGAACGCCCAAGGCGCGCTCAATCGCTTGTAACGACGCGACATCGCGGTGCGCGGCAAACTTCAGGAACGACCGCAGCGCTGCCAGACGTGCATTGCGCGTGCGTACACAATTGTGCCTTTGACGTTCAAGGTGATCGAGGAAGGCCATGATCAGTTCCGGCGTCATATCGGCGAGTGCCATCGTGGCTGGCGGCTTGCCCAGGCTCGCCTCTACGAAGTCAAGGAAGAGTACGAAGCTATCGCGATAGGCTGCAATGGTTTGCTCGCTGAGTGCCCGCTGCTGGGTCAGGTATTCGGCGAACCAGGCTTGCACGAGCGCGGCAAACGAAGGCGCTGTCTTAGTTTGCCTATACATTGCCGTCTCCGGCGAGATCGGCGAAACGCTCAAACTTGCCGCCGGCCAAGGCCATCAATTCCGGAACAGCCGTCAGATACCAGTACGTGTAGAAGATCTCGGCATGACCCATGTAGGTCGACAGCGCCAGCATCATCTGATCGATGTCGGTACCCTCGGCATGCCAGAGCATCATGCGTCGCACGGCGAAGGTATGCCGCAGATCATGAAGCCGTGGCGCCGTATGAGCGCCGCGGTTCACCCAGCCAAGGCTATCACGTAGCGAGTTGAAGACACGATGAGCCTGTCGCTCTCCAAGGGGCTGTCCCAGTCGCCGACCACGACTGCTGATCAGAAACGACATGTCAGGGGTATTGGCAATCTGCTGAATGCGTTGCCGTCGGTAGCGCCTTAACGCGGCAACGGTGCCCGGATGGATCGGCAGTTGTCGCGACTTGGCGACCTTGGTCTGTCGAATGGTCAGCATCCCACGCTTGAGGTCGACGTCGGCATCGCGCAAATGAATGGCCTCGGAGACCCGCAGGCCAGTCGAGGCCATCAGGCCGAACAAGGTCTCGTAGGTAACTGGCCGGAGACTTCCCTTTGGATCGAGCCGGCAGGCCGCCGCCAGCAACGCAACGATTTCGTCCTCATGGAAGATATGCGGGGCAACACGTCCCCGCTCAGGACCGAACACCGCTTCCTCCGGGATTTCGGTATCCGGTTCGAACTGCTTCAGGTAGCGGGCGAAGTGGCGAACTATCGCCAACCGGGCCGCCCAGGTCGCCGGCGTGTCACGGTGCCATTTATCCTGCCGGGCCCAATCCGTCATGAGGTCGGCCGTAAGTGGGCCACGGTGATGCCGATCGGCGGCGTAACGGGCGAAACTGGCCAGGAGCGTGTCCCGCGAGCGCAACTCAAATCCCAGGGAGCGCCTCTCGACGAAGTAGTCGTCGATCCGCTGCTGCAAGCTGATGCGCGCGCTCATGATTGACTCCCCGGCCACGGCAGAGCGACTGCCGACAGCTTCGGCGTGTCTAGCTTGGCGTAGATCAGGGTGGTATTGAGCGACCGGTGACGCAGCAGGTCAGCCACTTCCTTGAGCGAGCTGCCGTTCTCGACGAGGCGACAGGCCAGGGTATGCCGAAGTGCGTGGGCAGTGGAGTGCAGCAGACCGCTACGACTGCAGGCCCGCTTGATCACCTTCTGGACCGCCGTCGAGGTAACGGGCTGGTCTCGCCCTGCTACTCGCCGGACAAAGAGGGCCGGGTGGCTGGTCGCTGGACGTTCGTGTTGCAGATAGTCAGCCAGCGCCTGCCCGCATGCCATCGGCAACGGCATGACGTCCTGGCGCAGCGACTTCGTGCCTCTCAACGTCACAGTGCCTTCGCGCCAGTCGATGTCGCGGATCATGAGATGTGCGATCTCGCCAGAACGCAACCCCATGTCCAGTGCCAGCCGGACCATCGCATAGCTACGCTTCGGCCAGCGCCGAGCGCCTGCAACGGCGCCCAGGAGGCGGATAACTTCTTCTGGCTTGAGCGCACGTGGCAGGGATGCCAGCTTCCAGTGGACCGGATTCAGAATGACGGTGGAGAGCTTGCCGGGTTGGTCTCCGCAAACGGTCCGGTAACGCAGATAACTACGTAACGTTGCTGCCAGATGGGAGGCATAAGAAGCCGAGCCGCCTGCTCTCAACTGCGCCGAAAGAAACTGGCGAACATCGTCGGGGCGCACCTTTCTGAAGTCGATAGCGCACCGCTCGAATCTGTCTCGCAAGAGCAAACCGACAACACGAAGTCGGTTCTTACGGGTCTCGGCTGCCAGTCCCCGTACATCGCGCAGATATGCATCGTAGCGATGCAATTCGGCAGTAATGTGCGGTGGGAATGATGCAAAAGACGGCGCGTTGGACTTGGCCGGGTACAAACGGGTTGGCTTCATAACGGTCCCCTCAGGTGGAACCGTTACTCCAGATCATCGCTGAGATTATGTCGAGTTCGTGGGGCGTCACCTGCCGCCACACCCTGTGATTACCGGTTCGTGCCGCCGACCAGCACAGCTACTTTCCATAATCAACGACTTGGCATAATCGGCCATTGCGGACGGTGGCCGCCGAAGAACGTGCGGCAGGTCGAGATCGCTTAGCCGACATTCGCGACCCGGTACCGGCGAATGTCAGCATTCGTTATTGGCGAATGAGTCTTGTCGACCCACAACTGACGGTTAGGTCCGCGCGCAGTCAAAGGCCGCTTGTAGCGGGTGCTACGGCCATCCACTCTCCTCGTCCGTTCGACGGCATGTCGGCATACCCGCCATTCACCGCGCCGCGATAGTGGCGATGCGGCAATGACCGCTTTCGCGCGAATCGAACAGATGCCCCCCGACCCAAAGTCGTCTCTAGCAGCGTTGCTTCGCGTCCTCGAGGCCTACAAGCGTGCTTCCGCCACAGTTCGCTCTAGCTCTCAAAACAGAGTGATCCAGTAGTCGCCAACGCCTCTTCAGCGACCTCGTCCTTCTCCTCGTCCTTCTACGTCGAACTTCTCACCTATCACGCTTTCCTGAGCCCGCATGTTGCACGCCGGCGTTGGGCCGCAGGTTGTTATTCCATCCAACGCAGTGAAAGGGCCGGCAATTTCCTGATGGCTGACAACACCGTGAAGTCGGTGACCCCTTTCGGTCAGCACGAATCTAACGTCGATGATGGTGGAAGCGATGGGAGCGGGAAACGTAATGTGCATGACGCCCGTGCAGTTCGGGAAGACGGTATATGTGCCGGTTTCGCCCGTATCAAATCCGGTTATCGGGTCTGTCAATCCGGGCCGCTTAAACCCGTCACTAGTGACGTAGTCAGACCGGGTGAAGGCGCCAGTGCCATCAAACTTCTGGATAAACACTGCGTCAACGAGGGAGGGATTGGGGATTCGGTGTGGATTGCCGCCTGCGTCGAAGAAGCCGATGAATTCGCCGCGAAGCGAAAAGCCGTAGAGGCCTTTGAGCGTTGCGTTCGAACACTCATCTTCTGCACGCGCCGTACCGCTTGCGGTCAGCAATGCGGCGCTCGCAAGCACCATCCCTTTCCAAAACTTGCAGGTCATGTTTCATCTCCTGTTTGCCAGTTACGAGATCCGTGCACGCCGCCTCGCCTGAACTGTGTTTTGTTCTGGGCTCTGGTGGCGTGCAGAACGAACGACCGGCGCATTAGATTCGGACGCCGCCGGTGACGACGCCCCAGCCAATTCCGGCACGTTACCCGGACCGTCGGGGCGGTGTCGGCAGACCCATCGGTGTTCAGTTACCGAAGAACGTGTTGCAGTAACTTGCGGGGCCGACGCATGACGATGACGAAGGCATCGGCAGATGCTGGGAACTGCCAGCGGCTGACGTGCCGCTGAGCGTCGTGCCGCCAACGGCGTTGTCAACCGCCTGCTGGCTGTCCTGTGCGGAGATCTTCGCTTCAGCTGCCTGAATTTTCTCGGGATACGTCGTCTGGTCGCCGTCGCCGACGTGATAGCCAGCCTCCTCGAGACGGATCAGTTCCGCGCGCACCTGTGCGCGGGTGACGGGCGCGGTGCTTTGAGCGAAGCTGACGACCGGGCTGGCAAGCGCACCGCAGGCGAGGACGAGGCATGCGAAAGTTTTCATGATGGAACTCCTTAAATGGGGCCAACTGAAAATTCTGTAGGCCTAATGGGCGCATGCCGACTAAGCCGTATTGCTCGAAAAACGGACGATGCGCTCGTATGCACTGCGTTTTCCCCTCGGTCGGTTATAGAGCCGTACTCGTATTGGGCATGCGAGAAGAGAAGAACGGGAGTCATTGTGCTGTGAAGTACGCCTTTCTTGTGTCGAATTATGTTGCATTATTCCTGCGTGTAACCATGTCAGTTGTAGTTAGGGCGACTATTTGATGTTCGGCATTAAATGTTCCTTGTAGCCGAATAAATGTTCGGTATCACTTTACGATTATTCGTTACGGTGACTTATTGAGAGTACGGCGCACCCGTCGCACTACGGATGCAGCTCGACTGCGGGTTGCTGGCACTGCGTGGCACCGGAGAGGCCCTGGAAACGGTTCACCTGAGTGGACCACGAACATTTGTTCGGCAGTAACGGAACACTTGTCCATCGACTTGCTGGTAGACCGGTAGCACAATGGAGCGCATGCTGAAGCTGATCCTCGGAGGCCTCTCATGGCGTCCTGTACTCAAACACGAAACGATTCCGACGCGGACGAAGAGCCCGGGGCCAGTACATCACTGACTGTGAGTGAAACGGTTCAGAAAATCGAGCGCCGCCGATTCGCTGAATTTGTGAATCTTTTTCTGGGACCGGTTGCAGCACTCAGTACCGAGCAGAATCTCCTTGTCAAGCGCGAGTTATTGGGATCACTGTCCCGTCGAACGGTATGTTGGATCGCGCTACTGTTGGTCGGAAGCGCGTTCTGGTTGGTATTTGGATCGTGGAATCAAACCTTCAGATATGCATCTTTGTTCCCTGCCGTCTGGGTCTTTGGACTGTGGGGGATGGCCGCTCCCGTCGCATTATGCTTACTGAAAAGGACAGTGGCCCTCCCAAAGCGCGCTGGTGCCAACGCGATCGAGCAGATGCACTGGAGATGGGCTGCATTGGTCATGCTGACATCGTTTTGGTGGGCGGCAGGTAGCTTTGGGTTCGGCCCGCCCGAGTTCTCGCTGCTTCATGGCTATAAATATATATTGCGCAGGTATAACTTTTTTGAGCTGACGATGATCAGCCAAGCATTTACCTTACTGCTGCTCGCGCCTAGTCTTCGTGCGACTTTAGGTTCACTCGTGTTCGGCGCCATCCCGTTCGGGTTTAGCATGGCACCAGTACTATTTATCAAGCGGCCAGGAATGTTTGATTGGAATACGGCTCAACTAACCGGCTACTTTTTCATGGCATGGTTTGTTTGCAACGATCAGAGGCGTGTATCTGTAAATGAGGTCATTCTCGAGGAGGCGCGATCGCAGGCTGAAGCGGCAGCGGCGGAAAAGAACCAGTTTATCGCCGCGATAAGCCATGACTTGCGCCAGCCGCTTACAACGCTCGGCTTGAAGTTAAATTATATCGAGCGGACCATTGAATCAACCAAACTGGCCGAAGACGTTTCGATTGCGCAAAGGCAAGTGGATGCGATGGAAGGGATGATTAACGGCGCGCTGGATATCAGCCGCCTCGAGTCCGGCACCTGGAGTGTAGAAATTCAAGAGGTGGCGCTGCCTTCCCTTTTACACGGCATAGTCGCGGATACGCAGCCGCTGGCCGGGGCGAAGGGGCTGAAGTTAAGACTTCATAGCCGACCCTATCTGGTGCGTACAGATCGACATGCGTTGGACAGGATCGTCCGGAACATGGTGATCAATGCGGTCCGTTACACGCCTTCCGAGCAGCGAGGGACGAAAGGACATGTTCTGGTGAGCTGCCAGAGGCGTGGCAGCAGCCGCGTAAGGATAAGCGTGTGGGACAACGGGATCGGTATCCCTGAAGACAGACTAAACGATATCTTCAAAAGCTATGTGCAGGTCGATAATCCCGAGAGAAATCGGGAGAAAGGGTTCGGACTAGGTCTGTCCATTGTCCAGGGTCTCGCGGACCTTCTTGGTCACGAACTGGACGTGGACTCGGCACCCGGGCGGGGATCGCGTTTTTCGGTGACGGTCCCCTTCGTAGGACTGATCCCGCCAGAGTTGCACGAGGTTCAAACGGTTGAAAGCGGCGACCCGGACTTGACCAATATGGTAGTGGCGATCATCGAGGACGATAGCGACTTGAGAATCGAAATATCGATGCGCCTGATCGAACATGGATGCTACGTCGTGGCGGGAGAATCATCGCACGACGTCATCGAACAGTTGCGCATGGAGGCTTTGACAAGTGGTCCGCACTTCATCCTCTCCGACTACCGGCTGGAACACGAGGACGGCGTTGTTGCGATTGCGGCGGTCCGTGCTGCTACCGACAGGTCGATCCCTGCAATCCTGTGGTCGGGGGACACCTCGTCAGCTGTGCTCAAAAAAGTAGCCGTCAGTGGCATGAAGCTTTTGTCGAAACCGGTTTCGGAACAGACCTTGTTGAACATACTGGTGAAACACAAACCAAAAGCATTGACCGAAGGCGGGTGACCAAGGCCAGTGGCGTGCCATCTGAAAATGCATTTGAACAGGACCGCGATCGTCTACCCCATGAACATTTGTTCGGCAAGTCACGGAACATTTGTCCGTCGACTTGCTGGCGGACCGGTAGCACAATGGAGCGCATGCTGAAGCTGATCCTCGGAGGCCTCCCATGGCGTCCTGCACTCAAACACGAGATGATTCCGACGCGGGCGAAAAGCTCAGGGCCAGTACGTCCCTGAGTGCGAGTGCAACGGTCTATAACGAACGCCCCAGATTCGCTGACCTTGTGAATTTGTTTCTGGGACCGGCTGCAGCACTCAGTCCAGAGCAGAATCTCGTTGTCAAACGCGAGTTGTTGGGATCACTGTCCCGTCGAGCGGTATATTGGATCGTGCTCCTGTCGGTCGGGAGCGCGCTCTTGTTTGTATTTGGATCGTGGATCAAAACTTCGGATGTCTATCTTTTGTTCCGTGTCGTCTGGGTCTTAGGACTGTGGGGAGTGGCCACCCCCGCAGCAACGTACTTACTGAAAAAGACAATGGCGCTCCCAAAGCACGCTGGCGCCAACGAAATCGAGCAGATGCACTGGGCCTGGACTGCATTGGTCATACTGACATCGTTTTGGTGGGCGGCGGGTAGCTTTGGGTTAACTCCACCCGACTTCTCTAGCCATGCTGCTTACTCGAAATTGGCCAGGTACGGTTTCTTCGAGTATACGCTGATCAGCCATGCATTTACTTTGCTGCTGCTCGCACCTAGTCTTCGCGCGACTTTAGGTTCACTCGTGCTGGGCGCTATCCCATTTGGATTTAGCATAGCGCCACCTCTATTTGTTTACCGGCCAGGAATGCTGGTCTGGTTTACGGCTCAACTGATTGGCTATTGTTTCATCGCCTGGTTCATTTTTCACAATCAGAAGCGCGCATATGTCAAAGGGGTGATTCTCGATGAGGCGCGATCGCGGGCTGAAGCGGCAAAGGCGGAGAAGAACCAACTCATCGCCGCGATAAGCCATGACTTGCGCCAGCCGCTCACGACACTCGGCTTGAAGTTAAATTATATCGAGCGGACCATTGAATCAACCAATCTGGCCGAAGACGTCTCGATTGCGCAAAGGCAAGTGGATGCGATGGAAGGGATGATTAACGGCGCGCTGGATATCTGCCGCCTCGAGTCCGGCACCTGGAGTGTAGAAATTCAAGAGGTGGCGCTGCCTTCCCTTTTACACGGCATAGTCGCGGATACGCAGCCGCTGGCCGGGGCGAAGGGGCTGAAGTTAAGACTTCATAGCCGACCCTATCTGGTGCGTACAGATCGACATGCGTTGGACAGGATCGTCCGGAACATGGTGATCAATGCGGTCCGTTACACGCCTTCCGAGCAGCGAGGGACGAAAGGACATGTTCTGGTGAGCTGCCAGAGGCGTGGCAGCAGCCGCGTAAGGATAAGCGTGTGGGACAACGGGATCGGTATCCCTGAAGACAGACTAAACGATATCTTCAAAAGCTATGTGCAGGTCGATAATCCCGAGAGAAATCGGGAGAAAGGGTTCGGACTAGGTCTGTCCATTGTCCAGGGTCTCGCGGACCTTCTTGGTCACGAACTGGACGTGGACTCGGCACCCGGGCGGGGATCGCGTTTTTCGGTGACGGTCCCCTTCGTAGGACTGATCCCGCCAGAGTTGCACGAGGTTCAAACGGTTGAAAACGGCGACCCGGACTTGACCAATATGGTAGTGGCGATCATCGAGGACAATAGCGACTTGAGAATCGAAATATCGATGCGCCTGATCGAACATGGATGCTACGTCGTGGCGGGTGGATCATCGCACGACGTCATCGAACAGTTGCGCATGGAGGCTTTGACAAGTGGTCCGCACTTCATCCTCTCCGACTACCGGCTGGAACACGAGGACGGCGTTGTTGCGATTGCGGCGGTCCGTGCTGCTACCGACAGGTCGATCCCTGCAATCCTGTGGTCGGGGGACACCTCGTCAGCTGTGCTCAAAAAAGTAGCCGTCAGTGGCATGAAGCTTTTGTCGAAACCGGTTTCGGAACAGACCTTGTTGAACATACTGGTGAAACACAAACCAAAAGCATTGACCGAAGGCGGGTGAAAGTGACGGCGGAGGACATAATGCGTGGGTAGCAGAGGTCTTCAGGACAGTCCCTTATCTGCCTCCCTTCCAAGGGTTAACTCGGCATTGACTCTAAGTGCAGCTTCAACGCGGTTTCTGACTTGAAGTTTGTCGTAAATAACACAGGAAACCTGTCTGACATGTCCGTCGGAGACGTTGAGCTCTCTTGCGATCTGTTTCCCTGAGAGACCACGTGCAATGCAACGCGCCAAGTCCCACTCTCGCGGAGAAAGTCCAAGATGATGCTGATTCCGGCTAGCTGAGGGCGCTGGTGTCGCGCAGGCAAAGCGCAGCAAGACTTCTTCTGGAATCCAGAGTTCACCTCCTAAAATCCTGCTCAGTCCAATGAACATCTTTTTATGCGCACCTCCTTTCAAAAGGATGCCCCGCGCGGCGTAGTCACGCATGCACATCCGCAGAATTTCGACTTCTTCATCGTTTGCAAGAGAGAGTCCCGTGCAGATGACCACGGGAACATTGGATGGATTTCCTGCCTGAAAATGTTCGAGTGTCGTGGCGCCACGGTTATCACCATCCAGATTCAGGTCCAGGAATACTAGGTCTGGGGGAGGTGTCTCGCTTACTTTTTCAAGCGCGCTGGCAAGCGTAAATACTGGCGTGATTTCGATTGGCGTTGCGCTCAGCTCCGACGCGTGTGATTGGACATATTCGGAAAGAGCAACGCAAAGAATTTCGTGGTCATCGACCCATAGGATTTTCATGGTCGCTTCTCCTCTTTATACATCCGAGAAAAGCAATCGATCCGGCGCTACTTTCGTGCACGGCACGGCGCTGCTTGACAGCTTAGCATATCAGGCGAGGCCGCAGAACCTTGAAGGATGGACAGAGAGCATTTCGCTTGCGGGCGATCTGAGCTAACGCACCGCCTTGGTTATCGCCCAGCGGAGGCATGTTATCCGTCGAATCCAAGGAGATCCATTTGAGTTCTGAGCGTTAAGCGGTGCAAAAACAGATTACGTCCGTGTCGGTTGATTTTTTGCAGCGTGTTGCGTGCCCGCGGTCTCTTCCGCACGGCGTGTGCCGGAGTTCGCGCCGTGCACTGCGACCCGGGCGGCACGCGGCTCTGTACCACCACCACTCGTGGATCGCCTTCATGCCGCGGTGGCCCGACTCGACCGCGCCGACGGCCTCGCGGCGACATGTCTGCGGAGTACCGGCAGCCCCGCGCACCGCGCATGCGGGAAGTGCATCGACGTATGCCATCTTTGCCCATGTGCCGGACCAGCGTGCCGCAGTTCTGGCAGAACGCCACATCCTTCGGTAGGGCGTTACATCAGCCCGCTACAGGCGGCGTAGAACGACCGATGTGCCGAGCGGAACCGCCGTTCGAGTGTCCGAGCCGGCGAAAAGCGAATGACGCCTACTGGCCGACTACCGCCCGATGCACCCAACTGAGGGGCCGCCCGTTGTGTCCTTTCAGCGTTTCAGTCAACCGCACCCCCGGCGCAGATTTCCCGGGATTACGCCCCACCCATATGACCTTCAGCGCAGTGCTACGGCCTACCCGCCGCGCGCAGTGCCGCTCTCAGGCTCATTTCTATGTCGAGAAGTTTTGCGCCGAGCTCCGCAAAGCTGCTGCGCCCCTCGCCGAATATCTCGCCGTTCATGTAGATCGTCGGCACAACGCTAATATCACGCGCCGACACCTCGCTTTGAAAAATTCCTCCGTCGATCGTAATGTTGTGAATCCGTGGATTGATCACCGTCATCATGTTCAGGGCTTGCACAACGTCCACACAGCTTCCGCAAGAGAGCGAAATATAGGTCTCGAAATAATAGTCACGTTCTAGCGTTCGGATCTGTTCAATGGTCGTACGGTCGGCGATCACGGGGTGTCCTCCCACCTGGAGTATTGCGAGGACAAGAGACGAAAATTCGGGTCCTGTCGGAGTGGCGGCAAACTGAATGCCAGCTTTTGCTCCGGCCTGCCTGATTGAAAACGATGGCTTACGTTCGTCACCATGCTGCTCCTCGATTACCGTCACCAGATCTGTCAACGACGCGATTTCGTTCAACATCGTCCGCATCTCGTGCGACGTTTGACCACCGCCCTGCGACACGATCAATTCGACTGGTCTGCGGATGTTTCGCAGATATGTCTGCAGCTGTGACCTGAGACTGATGCTTAACATGATTCGATCCCGTACCAACATGCACAAGGTTATGTGAAGAAGTGCCAGGAACTGAAAGAAATGTGGACAGAACGTGTAGCGTGAGTCTGCGATCGGACCACCCGAGAGCTTTTCGCCGTCTGTTGCACTGCCGCAATGTTGCTCGACTGCCCGACAACACCGACCGTGGTTCAAGAGCAAGCTTATATGCCTACGGCTGACGTGCCAATCTATCGGCTCGAGGGACGCGGACATTCTCGTCGAAGGCTACGGGCCGCGAAAACACGCGAGCACCCAAAGCCGGCGGCGCCCGCCGGCGGATCTGCGAAGGGCGCGAGGCAATGCTCCCTCCAACGTCGGTGCCTTTGGTGGGCTTGCCGCACAGATCCAAGGTGTTCGCGATTCGTCTAAAAGGGGTGCACGCGTGCCTGCTCCGGCGGCTACTTCTATGCGACCGACCAAGCTTGTGAACAATCTTGGGCGGCCCGTGTCGGCCGTTCGTTCCTGGCCGTACTGAGTCCGACAGCGTCTGGCTCAGGTCGACCCACTTCTGCCGGTCGAACCGGCCTGTCCCCAACGGCGGTTTCCAAAGTACAAGCGACGTTCGGGCAACCAGATCGGGCAGCCTAGCCCGAGCCATCGGCAAAGTGCTGAGTAGATGCTATGGGAGGGCTGCGGAAGTAGGCCCGCTGGAGTAAAAACGGGATTCATACTCGTTTTCTCCAAAGGAGCACGCAAAATGGATGCGCCTGACACAGCCCTTCGAGGGCAGAATACGACGGTAGTTGGCCGGCTGTACATGGCTTTTGAACTGGGCGATAAGAGCTGGAAGCTCTCACTGGGTGATGGCCACCGCGCGCCGAGCCGGTGTACGGTCGCCGCAGGTGATACCTCGGCGGTCCTCACCGCCATCGCGAACACCAGGGTGCGTTGCCACCTCAGCGCCGACGCACCCGTCTACAGCTGTTATGAGGCTGGCCGCGACGGCTTCTGGCTGCACCGCTGGCTGGCTCAGCAGGGTATTGCCAATCTCGTGGTGGATTCGGCCAGTATCGAGGTGAACCGGCGCTCCCGTCGCGCGAAGACGGACCGCCTTGACAGCGACAAGCTCCTCTCGATGCTTATGCGTTATTACGCGGGCGAGCACCGGCTATGGGCCGTCGCGCGCATCCCGACGCCTGAGCAGGAAGACGACCGGCGCCTGCACCGGGAACTGGAGCGCCTGCGGCAGGAGCGTACCGCACACACCAACCGGATCCGCTCCTTGCTCGTGCTGCACAACCTTCGGGTCAGGTATGTCGGTGGCCGGATCTGGACTCACTGGTGGGCCCAGCAGCGCGAGCAACTGCCGCCTGGCCTGCGCGCCGAGATTGAACGCGAATGTGAGCGGCTCGCGCTTGTGCGCAAACAGGTAAGCCTGCTGGAAGCACTGCAGGACCAGCAGGTGCGCGGCGGCTCGCACCCCGGCATGGCGTTGCTGGCACAGCTTGCGGGCATCGGCACAGGCAGCGCCTGGACCCTGATGAGGGAACTGTTTGGCTGGCGGCAGTTTCACAACCGTCGTGAAGTGGCCGGCTGCCTGGGCCTGACGCCCACGCCATATGCCAGCGGCACCAGTCAGGTCGAACTGGGTATCAGCAAGGCGGGCAACAAGCGATGCCGGTGGTTGATGGTCGAGCTCGCATGGAGCTGGTTACGCTTCCAGCCCAACAGCCAGCTTAGCCGCTGGTTCAACCAGCGGTTTGCCGGCACCGGCAAGCGACTGCGGCGCATCGGTATCGTGGCGCTCGCACGCCGTCTGGCGATTGCCCTGTGGCGCTATATGGAACACGGTGAAATTCCCGACGGTGCGATACTCAAGCCACGTGATGTCAACATGGCGAACGCCTGAACGGCACAGGATGGCAGGCGGTGTTCAACGGTCAACGCGCCCGTAAATCGCTCGGGCTACCCATGCGGGTAGCCGTTTGGATTAGATGGGGCGCGTCGGTAACAGAGTGATCCAGCGCTTTGCGCATGCGGCATGAGGTGACCGGCCTGGTTGGCCGGCACGGATAGAAGATCGACCCGGCACTGGCCGGATCCCCCAAGACTGAACCGCCCCGGGAATGAACTGACCCCCGAGAGTTGGACGTTGAAGCGTTAATTTTTTCCCGCTCGCATTCGATATTCCACGGGACTCAGTCCACCAAGTTTCGATTTGATGCGGTGCCGGTTGTAGTAGTCGATGTAGCCCTTCAGGCCTACCCGTAATGCGTCGACGTCTTCGAAGTCCGTGAGATGGAAGTACTCGGCCTTCAGAGTGCCAAAGAAGCTCTCCATGGCCGCGTTATCGAAGCAATTTCCTTTTCTCGACATACTTTGCTTCATTCCGTAGCGCGCCAGTGCCGCTCGGTACGGTTGCATGCGATAGTGCCAACCCTGGTCTGAATGAAGCATCGGTGTAGCCGTATTCCTGCGTTTCTTGACAGCTTTCTTGAGCATGCCCATGACCATCGGGAAGTCGGGGCGATGGCTCGACTCGTAGGCAACAATTTCCCCATTGTAGAGGTCCATGACCGGAGAAAGGTACAGCTTTTTCCCCGCGACCCGGAACTCGGTCACATCGGTAACCCACTTCTCGTTTGGGCCCGACGCGGTGAATTCACGATTGAGCAGGTTCGGAGCGGCCTCGCCGACCTCGCCCTGGTACGACCGGAACTTCTTCCGGCGCACCCTCGACCTGATTCCCAATTCGTTCATGATGCGCTGCACCTTCTTGTGATTGACTAGCTCGCCATCACTGCGGATAGTCAAGGTGATGCGACGATAGCCATACAAGCCGCGATGTGCAGCATAGACAGCCTGAATCTTCGCCTTGAGCCCACAATGCCGGTCTGGGGCGGCCAACGTTTTGAGCCGATAGTAGTACGTACTGCGTGGCAACCCCGCAGCCTGGAGAAGATCGGTCAAGGGGAATTCCTGCCTCAGTTCAAGCACTATTTTGGCTATTTCTGCCGCGCCAACTTCTTTGCTAGAACCAAGGCATTGAATTTTTTTAGGTACGCGACCTCTGCGCGTAACTGCTGATTCTCACGAAGCAGTTGGTCTGACTCCTCAGATCGCGGAGATTCCAACGACTGGTTCGAGGTCCTTTTCTTTGCTGGCACCGAAACATCCTGTCCCGACGGGCGCATGCTCTTTGGCGAACGGAGCTCTCCCCGTGCTTTCTGTTGTTGCCACATCGTGATGCTGTGCGGATTGCCGATATTGTAAATGGCAGCCAGCTCTCGACAGGAAAGGTTCTCAGCCACGCTCCGGTGCACCACCTCAAGCTTGAACTCAACGGTGTAAGCACCACGCTGCCGGATGAGCCCAGCGTTACCATGGTGACGATATGCCGCGACCCATCGCCTCACCATGCTTTCTGCAATACCGAATTTCGCCGCAAGGAGCTTATAGCCCCCTTTGCCAGCGAGGTACTCGCGAACCACCTTCTCCTTAAACTTTACATCGAATTTCCTCACGGAACCCCCAAGGTCGTGTCCAACTCTCGGGGGTCAGTTCAAATCCGGGGCGGTTCAGTATCTCCCGAAGTTGTCGAGGCGCATGAACAGCCTTTTCGGGAACTTCGGACTCTACTTGGCATGGTTTCCCGACCGTCGTGCTCCGCGCCGGGTTGAATGCGCTCAAAAAGGGAAAACCTGCGCGAGAGCGACGAGCGCGATGCAGTGGTTGCTGCTATCAGCGACGCGACTTGCGCATAACTCTAGACGATCTTGCTCACATAGCGCGAGTACACCCACCCGTGGACTGCGGGTGACTCGTCATCGGCAGTCCACGCGACGGAAGACCACGCTTTCTGCCTCTCGAGCAGCATAACCACCTGCCCGAGCGCGAGATTCCTGACAGCCGGAGACTTGCTCGACGGGTGGGTGTGTACTTCCAGTTCTTCTTTCAAGACGAACCGGAACGACTGAAGTTGTTCCCGATCTGCGGCATAGATCACGGCTTTCTTGCGGACGTTCTGTTTGACCTCGCGCGGCGAGGCGGTGCGGGAGTGTTCCTCAAGCGCCCGTTTTATATAGAAATCGGCGACGGGATTCAGGATCATGTAAATCGCGCTGATTAGAACTGGGACGATAAAGAGCACCACAAAGGCCTTAAGGCGTGAGTCCTTCATCGACTGGATTTCGTCAACAATCGTCTTCACGAACGGCGCCATCCTGGCTTCTGCCTGCTGTGCGGCGCGATCGATGGCCCTGTCAACGATTGCTTGCACATCAGCGATGTCCCCAGCTGTCATCGATACGGGTGCCGGGGGATTCGTCGCAATCAGACGGGTCGCCGATTCGACGAGCCCATTCGACCTCATCGCCTCGACCACTTCACTGAGTTCCGTGATGGGATTGGCGGCCTTCCATGTCCTCAGTAAGTCGGTGAACTTGTCAGTCTGCAAATCTTGCAGCCACTTGTTCACGTGCATATCGGCATAAGCGGATTCGAACGCCTTCGCCGAAGCCACGAACGAAGGTTCCAATCTGAACGCGTCGATTGCGCTAAGCTGCCGCGCCCAAGCAGGATTGAGAGCAGCCTCAAACGCCTTATGGTGCTTAGCCCATCCAGTGACCAAAGTGTCCTGGATCGCTCTGATCTGCTGTTCCCGCCCGGTATCGAAGGAAGCCTGAAGCGTCCTGATTTGCTGTCCCAATCCGTTGTCGAAGGAAGCCTGGAGCGCTCTGATCTGCTGTCCCAATCCGTTGTCGAAGGAAGCCTGGAGCGCTCTGATCTGCTGTCCCAACCCGTTGTCGAAGGAAGCCTGGAGCGACTTGATCTGCTGTAGTAAGCCGGTGTCGGCTTTCAGCGCCTCCATCGCCTTGAAGGAAGATGTCATCGAGGGTTCGAGCTTAAGGGCGTCGATCACTTTAAGTTGCTGGGCCCAGCTCGCGGTCTGCATTGCATCAATTCCTTTGACGGACTGCATTATCGAAGGATCCAGTCCGAGCCGCTCCATCTCCGGCATCGGCCCCATCGTCTTCGGGTTGGCGCCCGGTCCCTTCGCTTTATCTAACGGTCCCTTTTCCATTTCGAGTCGTCCTCGGATCACTCTACAGAATCGCTTAAGGCCTAGTCTCCGGCGCATGTCGATTTTATCGGATTAGCCGAGATACGGGCGTCGTACCTTCTCTACCTAGCGCGTCGTGATGCCATATGCCTGCATCACGCGTACGGCGCGCGCGGCACCTACAGCCGGTCCTGTGGATATAAGGAACAATGCCTCGTTGTTACCTCGTGTCTCGGGAGGAGAGCCGCAATTCGAACTGCAGGTTTCAAAGTGACTGAGCGACTCTTAATGGCCGGACGTCGCCCGACGCGGCCGGCGACGTCCGACCCCGAAGCAGCCCGTGTGTGTTGTCGATTTTCAAATCGGCTTTGCGATTGAAGCGAAGTGGGCGGGCGGTTATGCTTCGGCGTGGGTCGAATGCGGGCTTAGGTGGTCGCAACGCAATTAATGCAAGACGTCTTTCTAACATTGCAGGGTTTGCAGTGTAGATTAAATTGGCAAGATGATGGCTACCAAACAACAGATTTACAGTCTGGAGAGAATTCGTGATCTACCAATGTACTTCGTGCAGACGCAAATCATTCGAAACTAAGTGTCCATGGTGTACGAATGCTCCGGTCCAAGCATCGGGCCAGCCCGCGCCTGCGGCGCTCCAGGTCCCGCTTGACCCTTCCTTCTACCCGGAATTCCAGTATCAGACGAAGGGGTTTCTGAAAGATCTGCTCGGCAAGAAAAAGGAGCAGGCGCAGCTTAACGACCTTCTTCGCGCGGTGCTCAGAAAATATTCCGAGCTCAAAAAGCCTTACTTTGCCAACTTCTTTCACACAGTTCGAAACGTGGGCGTCGAGCCCATTGACGCCGAGACGCCTAGCGCACGAGAAAATGGAACATATTCTAACCGGGAACTTTTTCGCGAAGTTCTGATCCGCAAGGGCTTTACCGAACTGGAAGAGCTCCCGCATCTGTTGGACAAACTTTTGCTGACGACCGGGTTCAACTCGGCATACCTTGGTTTCTACACCGAGATATCGAGACACATCAAGGGTTCACTGCGTGAGATTCTCCGGTCGTGGATAGCGGAAGCAGGGGTGAGCTATCGCGATGATCTCAGCCTGTTGTTCTATTTCCTCTGGGATAACAACATCCGGCACCCGGAGATACAGTACGCGGATCAGGCGTCCTCGGCATTCGGCACGCCGCTCTTGCCCTGGCAGACCGTGAAAACCTGGCTTGACGTCTGCGAACAGATCAACTTCGACATCCTTGTCGAGAGGCTGGCAACGAAACTGGAGTTCTTCGATCCCAATCAGTTCGTCACGATGTACCACGTGGACGCCATGAATGGATACGAATTTGAGAAATTTCTCGCCCAGATCTTTCAGACAGCGGGCTACGATGTCGAGGCAACCAAATTAAGCGGTGACCAAGGCGCAGACCTGTTCGTAAGCAAGTTCGGCAAAAAGATGGTGATTCAGGCGAAAAATTATTCAGGAAACGTTGGTAACTCGGCCGTCCAGGAAGCCATCTCTGCGAAGAGCTTTTATGGTTGCGATGACGCCATGGTCGTCACAAACTCATATTTCACACGATCAGCCACCGAACTCGCCAACGCTGCATCAGTGCGGCTGATAGGGCGCCGTGAGTTGCAAGCCTACCTTGACGACCACAACCAACGGATCATCGAGCAGTTCCGTCTGGACGGTAATGATACGGAGGAATCTACATCCCAAGCCTTCACGGGGGCGTGACCAGGCTACTTCGCAACTGTTTGAGCGGTCAATCTGCCTGTCAAACCAGGCAAACTGCTCATCCAGTACCTGCCATTGTTCCCAGCCGCGCAACAGGGCCAGCCGCGCCGGTCCTGTCAGCTCATTGCTGCCGTCCTCAACGCGCTCAATGAGGTGCTCGTGTAGCGGGCGGGTGCCTTGCGGCAGGAACACCCCGAACTCGGCCAGTAGCCCGCGCAACCGGTTCGCCAGCGCGGTACGCTCTTCGACAAATCCGGTACGCATGCGGTGCAGCACCAGCACGCTTTGTTGCGCAGGTGACTTGGCCGGCACGAAACGCATGTGCGGGCGGCTCGCCGCTTCGCAGATGGCTTCGGCATCGAGTGCATCGTTCTTTACACGGGCGCCGCCTTTGCGATAGGGCGCGACAAATTGCGGGGGAATCAGCCGCACCTCATGCCCGAGCGCGTGTAGCTTGCGTGCCCAATAATGCGCCGCACCGCATGCCTCCATGGCGATCAGACACGGTTCCAGATTGGCAAACCAGCTCACAAATCGCTCCCGCGGAATCGCTTTACGTACTACGACGCACTCGGCGCTGTCGACCGCATGAATCTGCATCACGTTCTTCGCCAGATCCACGCCAACACGAGTAATCCTGTCCATGACTTCCCCCTTCCCGGAAGGTTGTAGCACGAGCCATGATGGCACCAGACGGTGTCGATCCTGCAATCGGGGAGGTCCTTACCAATTCGTTGACGACTCCAACGTCAGCTCTATAGAAGGTTCACGCAACTCGTGCTCTCGGCCAAGAGCAGCCGGTCGGTGTCGACGTGCAGTTTTCCGATAAGCGGAGAGGGCCAGTCGTACGGGATCGAGTACTCTTAGGCCGAGATCGCCGGCGACACTGGTCGCATGACAACCTCGGCGAGCGCACAGTTGCTCGAGGCACAGATCGTGACGAGTTTCCAGAGCCCGGGCCCCGAGTTTGCGAAGTACATCGCTCATCTTAAGGCGAATCTCGCCTCATTCAAGCTTCCTCCGATCTGGCGGACCAAATCTTGCTGCCTGATTCATGCACGGGAGACCGATCATGATGAGGCATTTGGGCATATTGGCCTTAGCGGCTGGCGTCGCGGGATGCGTTGCCGCCCAGCCGTACGATTCCAGCTATCCTGGGTATGGATATGGCCCCGGCTATTACGCGCCTAGTACCAGCATCGGCGTGGGCGTTGGCGGCGGAAGCTTCGGCGGTGGTGTGGGTGTTGGTGTCGGCGTTGGTTTCTGACATCGCCCTGTAAATCCTATTCCGAACGCCTCGTCGAATGCTGGTGGACCAGTTTCCACGACTTCTCGTCGGGCGACCAGAGTTGAGTCGTCCAGCCGCTCACGTTGACGATGCTGCCATCGGCGCGACGCTCGATCTGCTGGTCGATCGCGCCGAAGACCAAGACGCCGTCGCTCATGATCTTGCAGGTGGGCGGTGCGGGACGCGAGATCCGCAGGGTTTTGACCCGAGTCCTTAGGAAATCGAGGTAGCCAGCCTTGTCGTGCACGTAGCCGGGGGAATGAATGAAGGCAAGCTCGTTGGAGAATATTTGCTCAAGCGTTGCCCAATCGTCCCCCAGAGTTGCCTCGCAACGGACCCGTTCGATTGCTTCGACGGCTTGCTGAAAGTGTTCTTGCATATAGTCTCTTCGTAGTGGTTGCCCCTTGGTCGCCCAAGGCCCGGCACCGACGTCACTGCGCGCTTATTGAGTGATCCGCGACCGCGGTTGCAATGCGCTGCGCAGCCCCGGTCAGCTGCTTAAGCAGCTTGCCATGATCCATGAATTCGAAACGTTGCAGCGATGTAACCAGAGCAAGCGCAGCACTCGCCTGCGGGTCACTGGAAAACAGCGGCACGCCGATCGACGCCATTTGTGCCTCCAGCTCACCCCGCGAGATGTAATAACCTGCCTTGCGTATGCGCTGCAGGCCGTGCCAGAAGTCCTCGAACGTATCGCCCATGCCTGTGGCACGAATTTCGGCTGCGTATTTTTCGAACAATCGTTTGAGCCGCGCCCGCGGTAGCGTCGCCAGAATCACTTTGGGGGCGGCCCCGAGAAATAGCGGCCGGGGGCGGCCCCTGCCGTACGCGAGATCGAGCTCCCCATTCGAACTCTCCCGGTGGGTATCAACAATTTTGTCGTCAAACATCCTGGTCATGACGCAATCGCAGCCAGTCTGTTCCGACAGTTCGCGCATCAGCGAATGCCCGATGGAAAAAAACGGGTCAACCGTACGCAACTGGTAATCCAGGGTCATGACCCTGGGTCCCAACGTGTAGCTGCCATTGCCGAGCCGGGCAAGCAATCCGGCGTCGGCCAGCTCACGCAGATAGCGATAAGCCGTCGGCGTCGAGCAGCCGATCACGGTGCAGATTGTCTCCAGTGACCACACCGGTTTCTCGATCGAGAAAAGATCGAGAATTGACAGCATTTTGGACGAGCTTGACATCGCAGCGTTTTGAACGAAAGTGGGGCGGGAGTAGCCGCTATTGTAGCGAAGGCCACTTGCTCCCACCCGCATACGTCTGTCAGGCAATCCCCATCTTCTTAGCCATGCGTGCCTGCCACGCCTCTCGTGGCTCAAATCCGGGCAGCGAACGAGCATGGTTCTCGACTTCCTTCATCAGCACGTCTTCGGGGAGCGACATATCCACCGGCACCTTCGTCGGCTGGCTGACGTACCACGGCGTGTCCACGAACAACTCGAGTCGATTGCCTTCGGGGTCGCGTGCATACACCGACACAGCGTTGCCGTGAGTGGTGGGCTGGATGTCGGTTGCACCGCCTTCGGCGAGACGCCCAAATAATTCCCTCAGCGTGGCGAGACTGTCGGCCCGCAGCGAAATCTGGTTGATCACGTTGAACGACACGTGTTCGGGGCGGCCGGTGGCAAGCACGATCTGGTGATGCTCCTTCGGGTCACGGCTCAGGAATACCAGCTCGACTGGACCGTTCGGCCCGACAAGTTCGCCGGCGTCAGTGATCGTGAAGTCCAGTAGGTCTGTGTAGAACTGCGTCATCGTGGGTAAGTCCCTGACGTACATCCCGACATGGCTGAAGCTCAGTCCCTTATTCATTGTCGTCTCCTTAGAAAAATCGTATTGTGATAATTTGCCAAAAATATAGTTGACGTGCAAGTTACTTGTACATATATTTATCACAATCAGATAGTCATAAAACTGGAGACGATAGACATGTATGACGTCGCAGTCATCGGGCTGGGCCCCGTGGGCGCAACATTGGCCAACTTGCTGGCGAGGTACGGATTGACAGTGGCGGTATTGGAGCGAGAGTCGGCCCCGTACGCACTGCCTCGCGCGGTTCATTTCGATGCGGAATGCATGCGTGTATTTGACGCGATTGGCGTTGCGCACGAAGTCGCCGCGTCTTGCCACATTTCGCCGGGCATGAAGTTTGTCAACGCCAGCGGTCAACTGCTGGTGGATTGGCCGCGGCCACAGGAAGTTGGCGCGCAGGGCTGGCATTCGAGCTATCGCTTCCATCAGCCGGACCTCGAACGCATCCTGCGCGCGCGACTGGCGGAGCAGCGAAGCGTGTCGGTGCAACTGCGCAGTGAGGTGTACGCAATCGAAGAGTCGGCCAGCCATATCCAGGTCAAATACGAGGACCTCACCTGCGGCAAGCTCAAGACCATCGAGGCGGCCTATGTGGTGGGGGCCGACGGCGCCCGCTCGCTGGTGCGCCGACTGATGGACAGCGAAATGACCGATCTGGGGCTCCATGAACGCTGGCTGGTCTTTGACGCGGTGCTGAAACGTCCCTGGTCCGTGCTGGGCGATCACAGCGTCCAGTTTTGTGATCCCGCCCGGCCCGCTACTTACGTGCGCGGCATTGGCGATCGCCGTCGCTTCGAAATCATGCTGCACCCCGGCGAAGACGCTGCCGAAATGGCACGGCCGGAAACGGTCTGGTCGCTGATCGAGCGCTGG
Organism: Paraburkholderia sp. RAU2J; assembly: GCF_003634845.1. Lineage (NCBI taxonomy): Bacteria > Pseudomonadati > Pseudomonadota > Betaproteobacteria > Burkholderiales > Burkholderiaceae > Paraburkholderia > Paraburkholderia sp. RAU2J. The sequence goes on along the minus strand of NZ_RBXG01000002.1, from coordinate 182,057 downwards.
ATGACCCCCGACGATGCCGAGCTCGAACGTGCGGCGGTGTACACGTTCCATGCGCTGGTCGCGCAACGCTGGCGCCGCGGCAGGCTGATTCTGGTGGGCGATTCCGCGCACCAGACGCCGCCCTTCCTCGGTCAGGGGCTGTGTGCCGGCATTCGCGATTCCGCGAACCTCGCGTGGAAGCTCACGGCAGTGTGCCGCCACGGGGCTGCCGGCACACTGCTCGATACATACCAGGATGAGCGCGCGCCGCATGCGACCGAGTACATCAAGCTGGCCGTGGAACTCGGTCGCATCATTCAGGCGCGGCATCCGGAAGAGGTCGCCGAACGTGACCGGGCGCTGGCTGTCGCGCCGCGGATGCTGCGCAGTCTGAGTCCGCGCCTGGGCGAGAGCGATCTGCGTGGGGCGCAGGCGGCCAGCGGCATCGTGGCGCCTCAGCCGATGCTTGCGGGCGGACAGCGCCTCGACGTGATCGCCGGTCAGACGTTCGCCATCCTCGCCAGGCCGGGCCTGCTGGATACCGCGTCTGCCAAAGCGCTGCGCGAGCGGATGTCATATCCGCTCTCCGTGATCGATGACGGAAACGCCGAAGCGATGGACTGCCTGAAGGAGTTCGACGCAGCGGCAATCGTGATTCGGCCGGACCGCTACGTGTTTGGTACGGCCTCGGACCTGCAGCAGTTGCTGGCGCTCGTCGATGGTCTCGGTCGGACTCTCGACGCACGAAAAGAGCCGGCCTCGGTGTCCTGATGGGTCAATGGTTAACCGTAGGCGCGGCGACTGTGTTGAGTCGCGCCACGGGCGCCACTTAAGCAGTATTAGTCGAAACCTGGAGATTTACTCATGAAGTTCATCAGCTTTTCCCGAAACAACGCGGACAGTTTTGGCACAGTCACCGAGCAGGGCGTGACCGATATCGGCGCGCGCCTGAACCTGACGGACCTGGGCGCGGCACTGCGTCAGGTCGGCATCGATGCGCTCAAAAATCTGGGCGCCAAGTCAGACACAGACTTCGCGCTGTCGGACATCAATGCCTATCGCCCGGTCGTCGCTGATCCGACCAAGATCCTGTGTGCTGGACTCAACTACGACGAGCATGTGCAGGAAACCAAGCGGGAACGCACTGAGCGTCCGACCATCTTCATGCGGGTTGCTGAATCGCAACTCGGCCATGAGCAAGCGATCCTCCTGCCGCCGGAATCCGATCGCCTCGACTATGAAGGCGAGATCGCCGTTGTGCTCGGCAAGGGCGGCCGCCGCATCTCCGAAGACAAGGCGTACGAGCATATCGCCGGCTTCGCGTGCTACAACGACGGCAGCATTCGTGACTGGCAGATGCATACGTCGCAATGGGGTCCGGGCAAGAACTTCGAGGCGACCGGTGCATTCGGACCGATGCTCGTCACGTCCGATGAGATCGGCGAGACCGAAGCGCTGACGCTCGAGACGCGCCTCAATGGCCAGGTCATGCAGCATGCGACAACGGACATGCTGATCTTCTCGATCCCGACGCTGATCGCTTACTGCTCCAGCTTCATCACGCTCAAACCGGGCGACGTGATCGTGACCGGCACGCCGGGTGGTGTCGGCGCCAAGCGCAACCCGCCGGTCTTCATGAAGAACGGCGACATCGTCGAGGTGGAAGTGAGCAAACTCGGCGTACTCCGGAACCCCATCCGCGCTGAATGAGGCTTGGCCGGTGTGCAATCTTCGGCTCGGTCGAAGTACGGCGCACCGGCGGTGTCGAGCGAGCAGGAAGTAGTGATTGCAAGGCAGGAAAATTACATTACAAGAGATGATTGCACGTACGTGCAAATCACCAAACGCGTCAAAAAAACATCAGGAGACAACTTTATGGATATCCGTGAAGCGATAAAGAGCCGGCCGATGCAATGGCAACAGATCGTCGTGTTTGTCATCTGTATTCTGCTCACGATGATCGACGGTTACGAGATCATCGTGCTGCCATTCGTCATGCCGCATCTGGCGAAGGCGTGGAAGCTGAGCCACGTTGAAGTCGGCTATCTACTTAGCGCGAGCGTGTTGGGAATGGCGATTGGCGCGGCAATCATCTCCCCGCTGGCAGACCGGATCGGGCGACGGGCTCATATCCTGCTGTGCCTCGTGCTGGTTACCGTCGGTATGCTGTTGTCCGCCCGAAGCGAGAATTTCCGGGAACTCGTCGCTATGCGGGCGTTTGCCGGTCTGTTCATCGGCGGCCTGATCGCCAGTATCAATGTTCTTGTTTCGGAGTACAGCTCCGACAAGCGTCGTGGCGTCGTGATGGGCCTATATGGCATCGGCCTGCCGCTGGGCTCCGCGCTCGCCGGAAGCGTCGTGGAGCCGCTCGTCGCGAGCTACGGATGGCGTGGGCCGCTCGCATTCGGCGCGCTGCTGACCCTGGCGATGACTGCTGTTGTAATCCCGATGTTGCCAGAGTCGGCCGAATACCTGATTGAGCGTCGCCCAAAGCGCGCGCTCGAGAAGTACAACAAGATTGCTGCCCGACTCGGCTACCCCCAATCCACGGTCCTTCCTGAGGCTTGCCGCAAAAACGACGGACCGGCTCTCGCGGTCGCGGTGAATATGATTTTCGGGGGGGTCATGCTGCGCCGCACCGCGTGCCTTTGGCTAGGCTACGCGGGACTCATCTCCGCTTTTTATTTCGCTAATGCCTGGACCGCGAAGCTGGTCGCGGACGCGAGCGGAAGCCCAGCGTACGGCGTGCGTGTTGGGATGCTCATCATGATCGGCGGTGTGATCGGGTCACTGCTGTTCGCTGCCCTGTCGCTCAGGATCCGTCCAGTGATTGTGACCGCACTGGTTCTGACCGGCGGCGCCGTCGTGTATACCTTGTATGCCACGTATTTCAGGGATGTCGCACTGGCCATTCCGCTTTCCATGCTGGTCGGCGCCAGCGCGAGCGGCGGCGTCTGTGCTTTCTATGCGATCAGTCCGCCTATCTATCCTGCGATCGTGCGAGGTACGGCAGTTGGTCTGATGATCGGATTCGGACGTGCCATCTCCGTCGTCGTCCCAATCTGGACCGGCTACATGCTGTCCGTCGGATGGACACCGTCGACGTTGTATCGCGTGTTCGGCGGAGTGCTGGGGGCTGCCGCCGTGTTCGTGCTGCTTCTGGATCAGGCGCGCGCTGCGCAGGTACCCGATGCCGGCATGCACGGAGCTGCCGATAAGTACGGGGGATGAGTTCGATGTCGACATGAAGACGGACGTGACCTGTATCAGCGAGGCCTTCTGCTAGGCCAGAGGAAATCCGCTTTGCAAGCGCGTAATTGGATTCCCTGATTCATCCCTCCATTCGGGCGGCTGGTTACCCGAATATTCCAGAGCGCCATTCGTGGCTAGGTACGTTTATTTACCACTTCGTATTCCTAATTAAAATGCAAGATAATCAGTTCGAAGCCATTCCGAAGCACCAGGTCGGCATCCGCATTACCGCTGCCGGCGGCCCCGAAGTTCTGGTTCCAGTCGAATTGCCGGTCCCGGAGTGTGGCCCGACGGACGTTCTGATCCGTGTCGTATCGGCCGGCGTGAATCGCCACGATGTCAATCAGCGTCGCCGGGGTCCCGACAACGTTCATAGCCCTATCCCGGGACTCGAAGTCTCCGGTGTCATAGTGCGCATCGGTCAGAACGTCACACACGTCAGGACCGGCGATGAGGTATGCGCTCTCGTCAATGGCGGCGGCTATGCGGAGTATGCAATTGCCGACGCCGGACAGGTACTGCCCATTCCGCCGGCGATCTCGTTGCGCGATGCCGCTTCGCTGCCGGAAGCTCTGTTCACAACCGTACACAACTTCTTCAACGTGGCGAAGCTCGCTCCCGGCGAGTCCGTCCTGATCCACGGCGGTACGAGCGGCGTTGGTAGTCTGGCGACCCAGGTCCTGACGGCACGAGGCCACGCAGTTTATGCGACATGCGGGACCGACGAAAAGTGCGCGCTTGCGGAGGCGCTCGGCGCGGTGAAGGCGTTCAATTACCGGACAGTCGTCTTCGCGGAAGCCGTGCAGGCAGTTACTGGGGGCAAAGGTGTGGACGTCATCCTCGACCTGGCGGGTGCAGCTTACGGTCGCCAGAACGTCGAGGCGCTCGCCCGCCGGGGCCGCGTGGTGCATCTGTCGCCAGGTGGAAATGCCGAACTGTCCTTCCCGCTGCGTGAACTGATGCGCAAGGAGGCAGTGGTGACGGGTTCCTTGCTGAGGCCGCTGCCGGACGACGACAAAGCCGGCATCGCACGCTGGCTGTACGTGCAGGTATGGCCTCTGATCGGCACCACGATCAAACCGATGATCATGCAACGTTTTCCGCTGAAGCAGGCGAGCGCCGCGCACGAGGCCCTGGAACGGGGCGACGTCGCGGGCAAGATCCTGCTCGACGTCATGGAATCGTCAAATTAAAGAGCGTGTGCGAGACGGACGAGAAGTTTCGGGCGTCTCTACACATGCGCGCGGATTTGCCAGCATTAAAGGTTTGATCGGGCAATTCCGCTTTATCCAGTTTTTATCAAACGCTGGAGGAGACCTATGAAAAAGTATGGATTGGCGGGCTTGACCCTGGTGGCGGCCACAGCATACGCTCAAAGCAGCGTGACGTTGTACGGCATAGTTGATACGGGCGTGGCTTATTACAACCACGCAGCAGGCGGCGGTTCGTCTGTCGGTGTGCCATCGATCACCGGCGAAGTACCGTCCCGGTTCGGCTTGCGTGGAAGCGAAGATCTCGGGGGCGGGCTTAAGGCGGTGTTCACCCTCGAGAGCGGTTTTGCCCCCGGCACCGGCGCACTCGGATACGGGGGACGGTTGATGGGCCGTACAGCAGACGTCGGGCTGAGCTCGTCATACGGTACTGTGCTGCTCGGCCGCCAGTTCAATATGACCTACTACGCGCTGGCTTACGCCGACATCATCGGGCCATCGCTGCACTCGTTCGCTAACTTCGATCCATATCTGGCCAATGCGAGAAGCGACAACTCGATCTCCTACACCGGGAAATTTGTTGGACTGACGGTTGGCGCGACCTACAGCTTCGGCCGTGACGCAGCCGGGCCCGCCGGTCCGCCGGCGACCAATTGCGGCGGCCAGGTGCCGGGTGACTATCTGGCCTGCAAGCAGTTCACCGGCATGCTCGCATACGAGGGCACCAATTATGGCTTCGCGGGATCCTACGACCAGATGCGTGGTGGAAAGGGAGCGTCCGCGCCGCTCACGAGCAGCGCCTTCACCGATACGCATACGGTGGTCGACGCTTACTACCGGTTCGCGCAAGCCAGGCTGGGGGTGGGCTGGGTTCATCGTATCGTCGACGCTGCGGCCGCATCGATGCGTTCCGATCTGTATTTCGGGGGGATCAACTATCTGCCAGCGCCTCAGTGGTCGCTTGATGCCCAGGTATCGCACTACATTGCGCATGGGATCTCGAACGGAACGCTGGTCGCGGCGCGGGCGAACTATCTGCTTTCGAAGCGCACATTCGTGTACGCGCTGGCGGGCTACATGGTGAACAGCCAGACGGGCGCGGTTTCCGTGGCGGCCGGCGGCACGGTCGCACCGGGCGTGAACCAGACCGGGGTGATGCTGGGTATCCAGCACCGGTTCTAATTCCCGTCCTCCCGCCGACCAACCGTTTCCGGTATGCCGGCCGGGACACGAACGCGTGCCGCGTCGTCTCCCGGCCTGGCCTGAAACGAGCTGCATCACGCTCTCGGTCGACGAAGAAAACGAGCCCGGCCTGCGCTCATAGTCCAAAGCCGGTTGGTCGGACCTTGGGCTGCGCGACACAGGACGGATCGGATGGGTTCGTTATATGAAACGTGACCTCTAGGTGGTGACGCCGCGCGAGCCAAGATAGCCGCGGGGCGAGATCCGGGTCCGGCTAGAAGCGATCAACCAGTGAGTCAACATGAACTGGCGATATTTTTTATCCGAATACTCTTACAGCATGCCACGCCATCATCCTGATTTCCCCCTATGTCCCCTTCTGTTGATGAACTTCTCGCGCTTGATGTACTTACATTACGTGAGCACACTGAGCGAGCTGGCGACGCCTTCGACGTATACGAGCACCGGGCGAAACTGTGCGAGTCCTTAGAAATTAGTGAAGTGAGGTGTGCTCCGTGCGACGGGACGGCAAACCCGCGGCTTATGCAATGCTTCGACCGGAAGCAGAAGCGTGCTGGTTCGTTGGCGCTTTTGGTACGCATCCCTTGCATCGAACGTACACGGTGATAAATGAATTGTTCGGGGAAATCGCGACTCTGGCGACCGAACGAGGGATCGGCGAGCTACGAAGCCATGTCTATAGGACCAACCGTTTGTCTATCGCTTTCCATCGCAAGCTTGGATTTCTGGTGACACGAGAGAACGACAAGGGCTTCGAATTCTTCATCACGCTCGATGAACTAGCCATGAGGCCAGCGGTGCGGCGTGCCATTGCCCGGGCGACATCCCACTCGGAGTAACGCGCGAAGCCAGCTGGTTGCTCCATCGTAACGAGTGTCGGGCATCTCCCGAGTACCCGACCAATTGCCTCTAAGCTCCGGTCACAAAAAGCGCACATTACCACCTTCATGAGGGTCCACTTCCGGCAAACGTGACTGGCCGTTCCGGGTCGACAAGACTCATTCGCCAATAACGAATGCTGACATTCGCCGGTGCCGGGTCGCGAATGTCGGCTAAGCGATCTCGAGCTGCCGCACGTTCTTCGGCGGCCACCGTCCGCAATGGCCGATAAAGGAGTGCTCGTCGCTAACAAGCGGATGGCCGGTTACGGAGGCGGAGCCGACGCCTGAGTGTCCGACCGACGACGCACATGAACGACGGGTTGTCGCCGATTGCACCAGTTCGATGAACGTGTCGCCGTGAGGACGTTGGAGTTCTCAATGAGAGCTTTCCGGCGGTTTGTGCCAATGCGTACTGTCGGCCATGAAGGGACCTTCGTCCGTGCCGCCGCTCGGACCTTCAGAAGGCCGGTCAAATCAGCAAACGGTCATTCGGCACGCGGGCGAATGTTGCGCCATCCGCAATGCCGAAGTTCGTCGAATGCGACCGTTATTTTCGTGCATGACTTTCATTGGGAACTTACTCGATCAGCTTCTGCCTGTTTACGCCGACCGAAAATTCAGCCACATGTAGGGATCGCGCCGACTGAAAACTGAGCCGGGCAATCAACCTATCCTGCTAGTTTTTCTGGCAGGCTGTTTGGGGATGATCGCGATGACGATGATTGGCAAGGTGCGGCGGATGTTCCACCGCCAGAACAAGTCGGTACGCGAGAAAGCTGTATCAACTTGAGATTGCGTTTGACAGTCGCACATGAAGCTGTGTGCGTCGCGGGCGTTCTGGCTGGTTGCCTATCCGAGCCAGGGGCACGAGATGCTGTTCGATGCCCATACGCGCTCGTTCGCCGCTTTCGGCGGAGTGGCCCGCCGGGGCATCTACGACAATATGAAAACGGCCGTAGACAAGGTTCACAAAGGCAAGGGTCGCACGGTCAATCCGCGTTTCGCTGTAATGTGCTCGCATTACCTGTTCGATCCGGACTTCTGCAACGTCGCCAGTGGCTGGGAGAAAGGCGTCGTCGAGAAGAACGTGCAGGACAGCCGTCTACGCATCTGGATTGAGGCGCGGGCGCAACGCTTCGGCAGTTTCGCTGATCTGAATGCATGGCTGGCGACGCGGTGCCGGTCGTTGTGGGATCAGGTGAAGCACCCGGACTATCGTGACCTGAGCGTCGCCGGCGTGTTCGAGCAGGAGCGCGCCCATCTGATGCCGATGCCGACGCCGTTCGACGGTTATGTTGAGCGTGCGGCACGAGTCTCGTCGACCTGCCTGGTGGTGATTGGCCGCAATCGCTACTCCGTGCCATGCGAATTCGCAGGCCAGATGCTTAGCACGCGGCTCTATCCTGGTCGTGTTGTGGTGGTGGGCAACGACGCCGTGGTGGCCGAACACGATCGACTGGCCGATGAAGGTCTGGTGCGATACGACTGGCAGCATTACATCCCGCTGATCCAGCGCAAGCCTAGCGCGCTGCGCAACGGTGCGCCGTTCCAGGATATGCCGGAGCCGCTGCAACGCCTGCGTCGGGCGTTACTACGCGAGCCAGGTGGTGACCGGGTAATGGCGAAGGTGCTGGCACTGGTCCCGGAAAGCGGTCTGGATGCCATAGTGGTTGCAGGTAAGCGACTCGGCTGGGCCAGTTTCTCATTCGCGCGCGCGTGAGGCATGATGGTGCTGTCGTGGTGGAATTCGTACAGATCACGGGGGATCGTGTCCATGATCGGCGATCGTGGACAGGATCCACGCAAATCTATCCAGATCTACCCGGTTAAGGGTGTAGGCGCAGTGGCCGGCTTCAGTTTGTCGGCCACGTTCCAGGGCAGCAATTCGTCGATGCGTGAGATCTTGTGATCAGCGATATGGGTCAGGACGTATTCCAGATAGGCGCGCGGGTTGATCCCGTTGAGCTTTGCCGACCCGATCAAGCTATACATCGCGGCGGCTCGCTCGCCCCCGCTGTCGGAGCCGACGAACAGATAGTTTTTGCGTCCGAGCGCGACACAGCGCAGCGCGTTTTCGGCAAGCACGTTGCTGATCTCGACTCGACCGTCCTCGCAGTAGAACACGAGCGCCGCCCAGTGGTTCAGCGAGTAGTTGATTGCTTTTGCGAGCGCGGACTTCGTCGATAGCGTCGCCAGTTTCACCCTGATTGTCGCTTCGAGCTTCGCGAGCAACGGCTTGCTCTTTTCCTGCCTCAAGCGCAGACGCTCGTCAGGCGCCTTGCCGCGGATGTTGGCTTCGATGCTGTAGAGTTCGCCGATCATATCGAGCAGTTGCTGGGTATCTCGAGTCGGTGTGCGCGCATGAACATCGTAGATGTACCTCCTCGCGTGATCCCAGCATGCCGCTTCGTGGATCTCGCCGCTCGCATACAATTGATCGAAACCGGCGTAAGCATCGGCCTGCAGGATCCCGCGGAATGCGGCGAGCCGGGTCTGAGGATGGACGCCTTTGCGATTCGACGAGAAGTCGAACCATACCGCAGCCGGCTCAGTCGAGCCCGAGCGGTGATCGTCACGCACGTAGACCCAGAAGCGACCGGTCACCGTCTTTCCGTTGCCTGGCGCGAGCACCGCAACCGGTGTGTCGTCGACGTGTACCTTGCCGGGGACCAGCACGTAGCGCTGGATTGCTTCAACGAGCGGCCCGCAGAGCTCGGCGATCTGCCCGATCCAGCGGCCCATGCTGGCGCGATCCAGCGTCACGCCGTCGCGTGCCGCAATCTCCGATTGGCGGTACAGCGGTTGGTGATCGGCGAACTTCGATACCGCAATGTCGGCCAGCAGGCTCGGATGCGCGATACTGTGCTCGATGGGCAGGCTGGGCATCGCGGGCTGTTCGATGTGGCCGCAGTCAGGACAGCACAGCTTGTGACGGATCGTGCGGATCACTTTGAACGCGGCTGCTACGCGCGCGAGCTGCTCGGAAACATCCTCCCCGAGTCGCTGCATCGTTGTCGCACACTTGGGGCAAGCCGGATTCGGTGTAAGTTCGATTTCATCGCGTGGCAAGTGCTGCGGCAGCGGCTCTCGCGTGGGCGCTCGACCGGGCGGCGCCGTCGACGTCTTGTCTCGATGCCCTCGCATCTCGGCAGCGCCCTGACCGGCCGTCAGGTCTTCCAGCTGCGCCTCGAGCTTATCGATCTGCCGGGCCAGTTTCTCGGACTTGCTTCCGAAGTACATCCGCCTAAGCTTGTCGATCTGCGCCTTCAGGCGTTCGATTTCGTCGTCCCGTGCGGCGATCTCCCGCACCATGTTCTCGATCGACGCCTGCTGCTCGAGCACCAGAGCTTGGAGCTCCGCGACGGTGGTGGGAAGCGGCGCAGATTGGGACATGCGTCGCAGTTTACGAGCCTTCGATGTGGTTTACAACATCGACAGAGCAGCGGTGCGTTGCGGGTGTCGCCAGTCGATGCCTTCGAGAAGCATCGATAGCTGTGCGCTCGTCAAATGGATCTTTCCACCGTCGGCCTGGGGCCAGATAAACCGGCCTCGCTCCAATCGTTTTGCGAGCAGCCAGAGCCCATCGTCGGTCGCCCAAAGCAGCTTCACGAGATCGCCGCGGCGGCCGCGGAAGATGAATACGTTGCCACCCAGCGGATTCTCTTCGAGCGCTGTCTGCACTTTCGCGGCCAGCCCCTGGAAGCCACAGCGCATATCTGTCACGCCGGCCACGAGCCAAACGCGCGTACCTGCCGGCAGCGCGATCACTTCAGGCATTCCCGCAGGAACGCTTCAGCGCGCTCGGCAGACAGGCCGCGAATCCTCACACGCCGTTTGCCGATCTCCACCTCGATTTCGCACACGGGCGCCGGCATCGGTACGCCGCTCGGCGCTTGCGACGCCACTGCCGACTCAGGCGGCCGCAGTACCAATGCCGAGTCGATCACGTCGACGCTCAATAGCTTCGTGCTGGGCACGCTCGGCGCAGCTTCGAGTGCAGGTATGACCAGCTTGCCTTCACGGTATTGCTTGCGCCATGCGAACACCACATTGGCGTTGATGTCGTGCCGTCGCGCAACAATCGACACCGACATGCCGGGTTCCAACGTCTCCCTGATCACCTGCTGCTTGAATTCTTGCGCATACGTGCGATGGGGATGCGTACGGCCCGCTGCGTTCGACATGGCTGACTGTCTCCGTCAAGTTGAACGCGCCCATCATGCGTCGAAATATTGAGCACTGGGAAACGGTCGTGCCGAGTCGCTTACGTTGCAGTCGAACTCGCATTGGAGCAGGCGCCGCCCTCCGGGCGCGTGAGCGTCGAGCACGTGGTGAACGTGCTGTCGCGCATGCGCAGCGTGCAGATGCTGCCGAAGATCGAAACTGCGTTACAACTGACGACACCGCCGCTGGCCGACACATCGCGCTACGACGGGCTGCGCCCGGCGCTGCAACAGCCGGAGGCCGGTCATGCGTGATCTGATCGTCGAACTCAAACACTTGCGGCTGCACGGCATGGCTGCCGGCTGGGCCGAACTGCTTGAACAGGTGAATGTCGAGGCGGCGTCTTCGCAATGGCTGCTCGAACGGCTGTTGCAGGCGGAGGTCGCGGATCGGGCCGTGCGTTCGGTCAGCCACCAGATGAACGCGGCGAAGTTCCCGGTGCATCGCGACATCGCAGGCTTCGACTTCGATGGCTCGCCGGTGGACCGCCAGCTGGTCACGCAACTGGCCGGCATGACGTTCACGGAGGGCGCGCACAGCCTGGTTCTGGTCGGCGGCCCGGGCTCCGGCAAGACGCATCTGGCGACCGCCATCGGCGTGTCCGGCATCATGCACCACGGCAAGCGGGTGCGCTTCTACTCGACCGTGGATCTGGCCAACGCACTGGAGCAGGAGCGAAAGCTACCGTTTCCGCCATAGCAGCGCCAGTGCAAAGAAGCGTATCCGCTCGCGTGAAGCAGCGCGCAGAGCCGACGGTGCGAGCGAGAACGAATCGGCCTGATCGTCGCTTGCCGCGCAGTGGAAGCCTGTCCCGCCCGCTATCGCGGTTGCCTTCATCGTCTTGTCCCTGGGAAACGACAAGTTCGAATTCGAGCGATTCCTTCACAACCGTCAGCAAAACGCCCACGTTCAGTTTGCGGAACAGATGTTCGAGGTGCTTGTTGACCGTGCGCGGCGCCATCCCCAGAATGTCCCCGATATGGGGGTTCGTCTTGCCGCGCGGTACCCACAGCAGCACTCCGGCTTCGCGCGCCGTCAGGTTAAAGCGCGCCGCGAGCGCATTGCCATGCACAGTGTCGTCGATCTCCTTGAGCGTGACGACCCATTCCCCGGGATCGGGTGCGGGCGTCGCGCTCGCTGAGCGTCGCACTGGGCCACGGTGAAGCTAAATGCGACGTCGGCCGGACTGCCCCGCGCGAGCCAGTCCGTAAACGAGTCGCGCAACCGTGGCGGTCATTGAGGACGCGCGCCGGGCTGCGCCGCGTCATCCGCGTGACCGGCCGAGTAGCCGAGATCTGGCGCGCAGCTTGCGGACTCTGCCAGCGGATCGTGCCCTTCGCGCCGATGATCAACGCTGAGTGAGGAGGCGGGGCGTTCGATTGCTCGAGAGTTCTCATTCTTTTTCGATCGCAGCAGTAACTCTTCACTCTGTTCATTCGGAAAACCGGCCTTAGGCAATGCGTCGCTGTCGCCTTCCTCGCCCTTGCAGAAGCGCCTCGATGGTTCTCTGGACGGAATCGGTGGGCCGCGTGTCGAGGTTGCGCCAGCGCACGTAAAACAGAAAGGAGGGTTCAATCACATACAGACGGTCTTCGAGTTCGCTCCATTCCAGTAACTGGATACCGTACGACTCCTGGAGTGATTGTAATTCCTTTAGTGCCCGATCGATTTTCGACGCCATTCGATTCGAGCTTACGTCCGAGCGGGAAACACGTTCGTAAATGTCTTGCCGGGTAAGCTCGAAGCGGGCCGGATTTTTGGTGAAGGCGGCCAGAATCAAGCCGTATGTTGCGTCTCTCGTAAAGTCTCCCATTGGGCCATTTGAGAGCCGGCTGTACGCCGGCTCGAGGATGCCATAACACCGTTTGGCAACCCCATGAAGCGCAGACCATCCGTCTTGTGCGGTGAACGAGACGTTGGCTTCCGCGTCAACAGATTCAAGGTCTCTCTCGATGAAAAGCTGGGCGCAGGTTTGCTGCATGATGATCGGCAAGCCAGCGCATTCATCTGCAATCCGTAGAAAAATGACTGAATCGAACTCCAGGTTCAATGCAGCGAAACCTTTTTCGGCGATTTTCTTCAGATCGACGTCGGACCACCGCGCCAGATCTATATGTTGGACCCTCCCAACAATTTCCTGATTGGCTCTAATAAGGTCGGCGCCATGATGGGTTGTCGCAATCACAATAACGGAAATCTGGGCTTCACAAACCTCTTTTAGCTCCTGAAAAACGACCTTCTGCGTTTCATTCGTCAGGTAGTGGAAGTTATCAATGACAAGTGTAAGATTCGTGTACTTCAAAAGTGGAACGAGGTGAGACGATGATGGCTTTGCCAATATCTTTTCGCGGACTTCCCCCTCAGAGTGACCATGAGTGATTCCCAGCTTGCCTTCACCGATCAACGTGGCCAGCCATGTCCATGAAAAGCCGCCCTTCACGGCAACACCCATTTCGGTCTGGGTGTTCTTATTACTATTTTGTGTCGTGACTCTTGAGGACTGGATATTCTCTAGAGGTTTTTTCCAGAATTCTTCGGCGCTCAAACCAGAATTGCAACTGATCTGCAACGGGATGCGGCCCATTTCAGCAAGTACGGTGGTGTATAAAGTCGATTTGCCTGTCTTCGACGGCCCCGTGAGCAAGCACATCATCCCTGCGGAGCGCAGGCCGGTCTTCAACTCCTTCTCGAAGCGCCCTTCTTCCTGTCTCACATAAGTCTGCTTCGGCACTCCCGTACCGGTAAAAATAAGAGCTGTTTCGAAACCGTTCATCGCAGATTCCTTTCAGCAAGATCTCGCGCACTCGACATGATTGATGCGGTAGTATGAGCTATCTCCGATAGACCCGAGTGCGCAATGAATTCAATCTGGTTCGTTGCTTCTCCACCAGATTGCTCCAGAACTTCGCGTTTTGTTCATCCGCTTCAGCTGATTCGAAACGGAAGGGAGCTACTATACAATCGAGCAGGTCGAGATTCCGGTCTGCAGAATCAAGGTACTTCTCGCAAAGTTTGAGACCGAAATCATCCCGCGTCACAGCACCTTCCGTCGCCATTGTCGAATGCTGCGCGAAAAGCCATGATGAAAACGCGCGGTACGCCTTTACGCGCTCGAAGAGAAACCTCCGCGTCGACGCCAACGGGAAACCAAGCGTTGATAACCTCGCTTCGGCAAGCGTAAGATAGTGGAAAGCTTCCGAAAAGCAGCACCTGATGAACGGTGTAAGATCAGCGTCGTCGCGAACCCGCAGCGCCGCAAGGTCGACGCGCTTGATTGCGATAGAGGCAGCCAGCACATTCATATACGCGCGTTCATGCTCGTATCTGTAAAATCGTCTCGCATAGACATCTGCAACATGTTCTGCGTAAGACAGTAACGAGCGGGCCATGTCATCCCAGCGGCGCCGGATGTCGACATTTTCTTCGATTTTGCCGGCTTCGTAACAAAGGCCGGCGAGCTTGAGCGATACTCGGACCATATATCGTGAAGGCCTTGCCGACACTTGACCTGCGTACGGTTGAACATCTCTCCAGCGTAGCCGCAGAGCTTCCGCGACCATGTACACGAACAGTGCGCGCAAGAACTCGATACGCACATTCTGCGCTTCGATTTCCTCATCGCGTTTTTCAATCGAATCCGCGCTCATCGCAAGAATTTTCGCGTATCGGAGCAATAAATCTACATAGAGTCCATAGTCACCTTCAATTTTCGCCAGTATCTCATCGGCCCGTGTACTGGCAAGTAACATGAACCGGGAGAAGTCGATGGGCTTGATACCGAAATCGACATTCTTCAAAACGTCGTCGATGGGAAATGGACGCCCGGTCTTTCGAGTCTCCAGCTGATTTCGAATGATAGACTTGGCTTCTTCAATGTTTCGCGTATGTTCCGCGAGGTCGGCCAGAAACTTTTCCAGATCGGAATTTTCGTTATCTGCCATCGCGTTGATCGCTGTAACGACGCTTTCCGCCAGCGATCCAAGGCCACTTTCCAGTGCTGCCCGTCCCATCGACACAAAATGATCGACGCAGATCTGTAGCCTGTTTGCATCGTTGAGACCTTCGAGATTCATGTGAGGCGCGAGTTGCTTGACCTCGAATCTGTCAAAGAAAACCCGCCACTGTTCGGTCGAACTGGACAGGGTAGCTTCCGGTGCCGGACTGGCCGAACGGGCTGCGTATTGCGTGGCTAGATACTCGCGCACCTGGTCGGGACTGTTTATGGCGGCGAGAAGGCAGACGCGAAGCCGATGGCGGGAATAACCTCTGGCCAACAGCCATTCTTCGTTCCACTCAAGGCACCTGCGCATCAGATAGGTCGAAATGTACAGGAAGCGTCGCTCGGCATTACGCGGCAGGTGCTTGTTGAGTTCTGGCGTGGTCGACACATGAACTCGATCCCGGAAGTCGATGCTTTGCATTCCATGCCAGATCGCTTGTACCAGCCTTCGATGACCGCCGATGGTATTAAGCAGGGCTGTATCTGAATTCCGCAGCCTGTCGGTCCACTGATCCAGAGCTTCTTCGGCCAGAATTTCATGGATGAGATGCCAGAGCTTGCGGTCCTCTCCTAACAATTCAGCGACGATCAGTTCTCGGATCTCTGGATAGCGGATATCGATTGATCGCTCACGTCCGGTCGCCTGCTTTTTTCCCAGTAGATGCTGATCCGAACGCAGGGGCGATTTACCGTGTGACGAGTCCCATAGGGATGCCGACGTCTGGTCCGTGGGCAGTATCTCGTCGTCGCCGATCACAAAGAGCATTGGATACGCAACAGCAAGCTCCGGCAACCGATCGCCCTCACCGTCGGCGTTTGAAGTGTGACCAGTCCTTTTTTGCAGACTGGCGAGTGTGCGCCTCAATGTGGAAATGCGCAGGCCGCCAGGACATAAAGCAACTAGATGACAGATCGGAATGATTGAAGGATCGCTTCGGTTGAGTTCTTTCCAGAGTAGCCGAAACAGCTCGTAACGCGCAGCCGCAGATGGCTTCGCGATCGCTTGCGTGACAATCGAGTCGAGAGGTTCGGTCGACAATATCTTGGGTGCGACCGTTCCCAAGGTATCGAGAAGCGCGATCTCAGTCTCGGCGCAATGCTCCCCGTTCACTACAGCAGATACCGCTCGATGGTTTTTCAGTCCCCGATCAACCAAGATCTTTTTGGCGTCCTTGGGCGAGGGCATGGGTAGTGAACTTCGATACCGAACCAGTCGATCGTACTGATTCCAAGGCGTTCCGCTCAAGAGCAAGATCGATGATGTCTGTCTCGCGGGAACAGTAGAGACCTCCACATCGGGGAATTCTTCCGAGGCCGGAACCAGTAGGTTCTGGATGAGTTCATGAAGTGGATTGTCATTTATCAAATCGAGTACGTCTTCGAAGGCACCCCGATCTGCTTCGATTCCGTCAATGATGAACACCAAGCGATGCTTGGCCATGTCACGACGAATTTGCGCGAGTCCTTCGTAGATTGCGCTGCGGGATTCGATCGGCGTGGCCTTGGAGACCTTTTCGTGCTTCAGCCACGCGAGGATCAATGCAACATAGTAGCCAAGCGATCGATGACAGTCGTCCGGCTCGAACCGGTTGGCGGCAAAATAGAACGCCGAAAGGCCTTGAAGTTCTGGCTCTTTCGTAAAAGCCTTTTTTAGCCGGGTTGCCAGCGCTGTCAAACCGCTCAGTGAGTTTGACGCTTCCACAATCAATAGCGGACGTGTCGAATGGGGACATGCGATGCAATTGATCAAGCCAGAGACAAAACCGTCGCGTGCTTCATTCCGGTAGAATTTTCGCCCTCGAAGCAGCGCAAAATTAGATTGCGGTGGCTTGGTCATGTATTCGTTCCAATGTGCCGATTGAGTATAGGCGCTCCAATCAGGATCAGGAAACGTAAATTGAACGAGTCAACCGGTGATAATTTGCGTGTCTGTCGGGTGGTTTACGGCTTGAAAATTGGTTCCTCGTTCAGGTGCAGACGTTTTCGACACGATGGCGGACAGAAGCTAGTTTCGCCGTTTTAATGCGACATCTTCTATATCGACTGCACCGATCTCGAGCGTACTATTTTGAATGAATTTTAATGTCTTTCAACGCATGTCATCGAAAGAAAGGTGGCTTCCGCCACAGCGCGTTCCCGCAAATGACGATGGAGGTTTGAGCGTGCCCCCGAAAAACGAATCCCTTGCTGAGCGTTTAAACTCAAGCAAGGAGAGTTAAGAAGATGAGCAAGTCGAAATGGGCACGCTACATGCTCGAATTCAAACTGGAAGCGGTTCGGCTGGTCAAAGCCGGTCTGAGCGTTGCGGCGGTGGCCACGAGGCTGGACGTGCCAACGCAGTCAATTTCCAATCGGGTCAAGGCTGAGCAGGAAGGCAAGCCTGGGGGAGCGGGCAGGCCGGTAAGCCCGGTGCAGATAGAGTTGTCGAGACTTCGTGCGGGAGTGGCGCGGGTGAAGATTGAGCGCGACATCAAAAAAAAAATGTACGGTCTGCCCCAGATTTGCAAGTCGCTGGTTTGCAGTTTCGACAGAACAACGTTTGCGTCAACGTATCCGGCCTGTTGTTGCAGTCAGAGACTGCTGGCCGTGATGGAATCCGCGCACACCAGGCCCAATAAAGCTTTCAGTCATTACGGACTGCTTTTTTAGCCGGGCTTTCGGCATGTCGGTCAATGGTTCTGCGTCATCAGCCATTCAGGGCTCGCAAAACAGGGGGGTAGCGCTGGGGGTTGCCCAAGAGACTACGGATGTTTCGACAAATGATCGATAGGGTCGCTGGCTGGTCAACACCTTCCAGCAGATACGGACGATCTTGTTGGCCAGCGCGATTAGGGCAACGTGTGGATGACTACGTCGCTCGACCTCTCGAAGCCATAAGCCCATGCGGGATTGGTCGCGCTTCATGTGGATCATCAAGGCGCGCGCGCCCTGGATCACCATCATTCTCAAATAAGCGTTGCCGCGCTGATGCCACCAAGATTTGACTTGCCGCCAGTTGAGTATTGCTTTGGCACAAGACCTAGCCACGCCGACATATCCCGGGCCCGTTTGAATGCGGTGCCGTTGCCGACAGCAGCAATGTGCGCTGTCGAAACAACCGGTCCGACGCCAGGTACCGTGCTGACACGTCGGCAGAGTTCCGATTCACGCGCGATATGGGTAATTTCGGCTGACGCCGTGTCGATCTCTTCGTCCAAGGCCAGCCATCGCTGACGCAACCGCGCAATGAGCTGGCCCAGTCGTGGCGACAAGCCGTTCTCGGTATCGGCCAATATTGCTGGCAGACGCCGCGCGAAGAGTGCACGCCCAACCGGTACGACGATGCCATGCTCGAGAAGCAGCGCTCTCATCTGATTGACGACGGCTGTTCGCTCGACAATGAATCGCTGGCGTGCTCGATGCAATGCTTGCAGCTCGATTTGATCCATTTGTTTTTAGTGGGACGCAGCGCATGCTTCCGCGGCTAGCCGCTTCCGCAATCGCCTGCGCATCATTGAAATCGTTTTTGTTCGACTTGACGTACGGCTTCACGAACTGAGCCGGAATGATGCGCAATTCATGGCCGGCCTCCTGGAACCGTCGCCCCCAGGATTGAGACCGAGGGCATCCGCTTGAGCCATGCGATGATCGACATCGGCAAGCAATATAACCGGTTCGAATAAGTAAGGATTGATCTTGTTTGCGTCTCCGCGAGAGGCGAAGGCGCGTATCCTAGCTAAGATTGTTTTATCCTGAGAGGTGCTTTCGGTCTCAGGCGACGGAATAACAGCTTCTAACTGACGGGCCACTTCGAGACACACGTTTGTGCCGCATCGACCCAGTCCAATTAAGGCGGCACCAGGCAAAGCTCGGTTATCTACATCGCTCTTATTAATCGAGGCTGCAAATAAAATCAGGCTTCTTTTAGTTAGATCTATCGACTTTGGGACTGCAATCTTCATAAGTTCTTTGAATACGAGATCGGCTACGTAAATCCGAGTGATTGCCATGTTCGCACCTATCGAAATATCTGCATCCTTTAGCCAAAAATTCGTTAGGCACATTTAACCGGTAGCCGCGCACTCTTTTATTTGTTATCTGCAAATTTTACTTGCCTGTGAAGACGATATTTTTTGCGGAATCCGCTCGAGTCCCGCCGTTATTAAGGTTCGCAAATGAGCTTGTCATGCGCGAGCGCTGGCATGCCACGCCGGATCCGCTTACTAGAGGCCTACGGCAGCACGCTCCCTTTTCAAAGATCGCATTGACGACCGCGCCGCTTTTCACCGACCGGTGTGCGTCAGCGATATATTACAGGCGGCACTCGGCGCCGCGACAGTTCCATGGACCTAGTCTGCAGCGCGGTGGCCCCGCGGTGTCCAAGGTCCGTTATTTGCAGCTTTGTCGCCTTTTCTCGCGAGTGGCCGAACGTCGCTTCCGGGGCGCGAGTGCTCGTCCGACTGCAGCGAGAGCTGATATCCGCGGACGCGGCGGTGCGAACGGCAAAAGAGCAACCCTAAGCTGCCTTACCAACTGCGACAGGTGAATGTCAGGTAAGGCCGACGACGAGACTGACATGATCCGCGCGCGAAGGTCCGTTGTCTGGGCGGAGCCGACATCCGAACGTCCGCGTGAAAGCGTGGGCCATCGCCCGTCGTCGGCCGAACCTTGTCGATCGTCCATCAATCGAACGGCACTTGCCATGAGCGGAATTAGGCCGACCCGCTGCCACCGTTCGGACCAACGCCGACGCCCCGTCCGCTTAAAGAAGTAAAGCAGCGCCAAATTTTCGCGGCCCCTCCCATGATGCTGGGCGCACGATTACAGGGTTCGGTCCGATCTGTCAAGATGGGGTCGCCCGATCGAACCGTTTGTGGCGAAAATGCACACCGCATTTTTTGCGCTGAATCCTCCCGCAAACGATTGCTTATACTCTGTGCACCTCTTTCTCCGAGGCGCTTCGTATGCGGCAGGAATGGCTTGAATATCTCCAGCGACTTAGCTGGAACGCTCCGATGACTTTGGCGCTAGCGTCAGCGGCGGTTGGCTCTGTCGTAACGCTAGCGTGGATTTCGGCGCGGGATGCCCGGGAGCGCAGGCGTCAGCGACGCGACACTGCACTGGAGTTGGCGTTATCGCTGGAAAGCTACGCTCGAACCTGTCGGACAATGATGCATAAGGCCGCTTGGGCGGCAGCGGAGCCGGGCGGCCCTATCAGCCGCGAAGCCAGCAAGGGCGTGTCCATCCCTGCTTTTGCTTATCCGGACAAGCTGCAGTGGCACGTCCTGAGCCGCCGAGTTATATCCGAGCTGCGTGAGTACCCGGCTTCAGTGCACGCTGCCCGAGAGTACGTGGAGGCATTTCGGGAGTTCGGCGAGCCGATAGACCTTTGCGGTCAGGTCGAATATGAATGTGCGAAGGCCGCGATGTCAGCACTAGCGCTGGCTAGAACCACGCGCCGCCGGCACGGTGCCGCGACGTGGAAACCGGGTGCCAAAGATTCAGCCATGGAGCGCGAGCTGTCCGACTTCATCTCGACCGCTGAAGAAAAGCGCAAGGCGTCGCTCGAGCGTCGAGCGGAATCCACGCTTGGTCGGCGAGCTGACGCACAGCCGTTCAAACAACCGCTGAGCGCCTGAAACTTAGACGAGACAAAGGGATCAATCTATCAGACGCCTCGCGCCCTCAACACCCTGTGGTACTCACGAGGGGTTATCGGCTGCTCCAGGGTGTCCGTGTCTTTCGGCATGACGACAAGTCGTTGCCCGTTGCCGACATTCAGGTAACGGCATCAGTGAGGTCGCTACAGGTTGCTTTCCTGACATTTGCCCCTTGGCAGCCGTGCGAATGTCAGGTCTCACTGCGCGTGGATGCGTGCTCTCGACCTACTGCGGACGTAGAACCCGGCGCCGCCTGTCTGACCGTTTTCGGCGTGCGATGGCTTTTGTTTCGTCACGTCCGACGACAAGTGATCGGCCATACCACTCACTCAGCTACCTGTGGAACCTCGCGGTCGTAAATGGTCGCCATCCCGCCGCTGAGCGTCAGCGTGTCACACTGCAGCCACTAGCACCAGTGTTTATACTTATTTCGTCTCCTCCATAAAATCGTCCCCGCGAAATATGGATTACGCCCGCCTCCCCAAGCTGGCTTTTTTATGGCGAAGGCAAACATGCGAACAACCGAACAACGACCGCGCCATTGGTGGAGAATACAGATGACTTGGCAGTGGCCGCCTGAGAACGTTGCCGCCCGCCAGCCGGACGCTGCGTCGTCGGAGGTGGCGGACGCGGTCATGTTGGCACCCGCCCGCCGGCCGCGCAACGGTTCTTTACAATTGATAAAGCGGCTATCAAGCAGAATGCGCCCGCACCCGAGGAGTCTCCATGGAATATCGCGTCAGCTACGAGCACAGTCTGGCCAGTGCCCCGGACGCGTTCATCGTCCACGGCCGGGCTAGGTGATCACCGGCGTGCCGGCCACCGTGCCGCTCGCGCTGCTGCCCGAGTTCATCGCCGACCTGATCCGCCAGCGCTCGTCGCGGATCGGCCGGATCCGCAACCTGCGGGTGCTGTAGGCGTCCGCGCGATGTGCGGGGTCGAATGTCGCTGATCGACCCCTGAGAGACATTCGAAATTTGGCTTGCAGCCGTCCTTTCCCGCGCGTGAAGCGGCCGTTCAGGCAATCGGTCCCACGGGCTGTATTTTCTGCGGAGTTCGTTGGCTCCCCCATGTCAGCACATCAGATCACGATCGGCCACCGGCTTGACGTCCTGCAAGGGTGCCTGAATGGCTTCCGACATTTCGCCAGTGCGGACGCGCTCCCATCCCGGCGCGACCGCATGAAGGTTGTCGACTGACTCGCCGCGCTCGTCCCCCGTTTATGCCGCACTTTTGCGGCCTGACGCGGCGGGGACCGGTCGCCCTCAGGGTTCGAGTTGCCAACGCAGTACCGGATGAGTCGCTCCCGCGGGCATCGCCCATACACCGTCCGGACCAAAGTCATATGACACGAACGAACTGGGTTGGGTCATCTGCTCGCTGGTCAGACCGTTCTCAGCCGGAAGACCCCAATTGCCGCCTAGACGGTGTTAGGAAATTCGAAGTACTGGGATTGCATGGACAAGCATAAGCATGGCGAAGACGACAAAATGCA
This sequence comes from Paraburkholderia sp. RAU2J, assembly GCF_003634845.1. Classification (NCBI taxonomy): domain Bacteria; kingdom Pseudomonadati; phylum Pseudomonadota; class Betaproteobacteria; order Burkholderiales; family Burkholderiaceae; genus Paraburkholderia; species Paraburkholderia sp. RAU2J. The sequence goes on along the minus strand of NZ_RBXG01000002.1, from coordinate 160,173 downwards.
GACCTGCGAGTGTTTCGGGCAAGCGTTCGTAGTCACGTGCGAGGCGTCGAAAGCGGTTGAGCCATCCGAAGCTGCGCTCGACTACCCATCGACGTGGCAACAGCACGAAACCCTTTTTCGCTTCATCGAGCTTGACCACCTGGAGATCAATTCCCTGAGCTCGCGCGGCCTGCGCAGGAGCTTCGCCCGTGTAACCCTGATCGGCAAAGGCCACTTTCACGGTTTCTCCCGTTGCCTGCTGCACCTGGCGCGCCAGCTCTGCCACCTGTGCCCGCTCCTGCTCGTTGGCCGGTGTCACGTGTACGGCGAGCAACTGACCCAGCGTGTCGACCGCCATATGCGCCTTGCTGCCACGCTTGCGCTTGTAGCCGTCATAGCCTCCGCGTGGACCGCTCTCACATGTCGATTGCATCGTACGGCCATCAAGGATCACCGCGCTGGGCTGCCCCTGCCGCCCCTGCGCGACACGGATGATCGAACGAAGATCACTCACCATGCACTCGAAACAGCCGGCCGCCAGCCATCGTTGCGTCTGCTGGTACACGAGTTCCCACGGCGGAAAGTTGGTCGGCAGCATTCGCCACGCAGCCCCAGCGCGAGCCATCCAGCGCAAAGCATTGAACATCTCGCGCAACTCGTATTTACACTGTGGTGCACTCTCATCCATCAACGTCAGATACGCTGCTACGAAGCTCCATTCTTCGTCTGACACGTCTGTCGGGGTAGGCTTTACGTTTCTCTCTTGTCATCCCTCCAGGGTACCAGGTTTTGACCGGAAGTTCCTAATACCGTCTAGTCGATCTTCCGCGATGAGGTGAGACGCCAGTACTGCAGCAACCTGCTAGCCTGCAAGTGCATTCCGAAAAAACGGCCGCCATTGCATGCAGCGTGATCGACGATCCTCGAAAGCCCAGCTCTGCTGGGCTTTTTACTTCAGGACGGCCCGTATCACGTCGCGCACGAGCGTCCAGACCGTAGCGCGCACTGCTGGGCGGGCGGCGAGCTCGCCCATGCCCATTCGCGAGCTTGCGCGGGCAGGTTGCGGTGCCGGCTCGCTCACGATGCCAAGACGCATTTTCTGTGCGGCCGGATTGGCGTGGTGTTCGTTGGCCAGCCTGTCGCGCTCATACTCGACGATCGCGAGATACTTCGCGCCCGCGCCGCGCTCGCCATCCTCGAGCCCCTTAGCATCCCGCACAATCATCTCGTTGAAGCGTTCCGTAAAGGCCAACGCCTTGGCCGGTTCCCGCCGGACAGTCAGGTCAAGGAACGTTATCCAGTAGCTCTCGGTCATGTCGCGCACGCTCTGATGGCTCTTAGCAGCCGCTGCCTGAAGATCCGGGCTCTGTTCGCGCATGGCGCGGATGTCCGCGTCGAGCAGGTCGCCGAGCGCGGTCGCGTAATCGTTGTAGGTTGCCTTCATGATTTGGTCCCCGTTGTAATGTGGTTTTCTTACTCAAATCAGAACGTCAAATTCTTCAATGCCTCCGGCATGCCCTGCGACCTCGCCGCCTGTTCGCGGGCAGCGTGGATTTTCGCATCCCACAGCTCGATATGGCTACCCATGCCGAGCAACATGACCTCTTTTTCCAACGATACCGCCCACCGCCTGGCGCAACTCCGGCGATATCTGCATCCGCTTCCGCCTGCTTGCTCTTGTGCAAGGTCAAAGCCGAGATGCCCTGTCGCGCGGCCGGCTGCCGCTCGGTGAGGCCCAAAGTCTCGCGAATGAGCTTCAGCCAGCCGCGCACCCGATCAAACCTTTACTCTCCTGTACGGTGAGCCGTTCCAGGAGACCATTCGAGATATCAATTGGTGAGCGGCACCCGGGTCCGGTCTTCACTCTCCATACGGTGAGTCGTCTCGGGAGGCCATGCGCGACTGTCAATCGGTGAGCGCGCCGCACCCGATCAAACCTTCCCCCGCCGGTACGGTGAGCCATTCCAGGAGGTCGTTCGCAAGAGGCAGTCGATGACTGCACGGGAATCAGGCGCAGCCGATAGGTATGGTGAGGAGTTCCAGGAGAATCTCTTAGCACAATCTGATAGAGCGAAGAATGCCGGGCTGAGCAATCCCAAGAAATGCTCCTCAGTTGGGAATGGTGAGCTGAACATAAAGCGCGTTTTCTCTCACCCATACGGTGAGAGAATCCAGGAGATGCTCATCATCTGCGAACTGTACGTTGTATCTGACACGGGCCTTCCCTCACACGCACGGTGAGCAATTCCAGGAGGTGCCCGGCAGCTGCGAATGGTGCGCTGGATCTGACACGGGCCTTCACTCACACGCACGGTGAGCACTTCCGGGAGGTGCCCGGCAGCTGCGAATGGTGCGCGGGATCTGACACGGGCCTTCACTCACACGCACGGTGAGCACTTCCGGGAGGTGCCCGGCAGCTGCGAACGGTGCGCGGGATCTGACACGGGCCTTCACTCACACGCACGGTGAGCACTTCCGGGAGGTGCCCGGCAGCTGCGAACGGTGCGCGGGATCTGACACGGGCCTTCACTCACACGCACGGTGAGCACTTCCGGGAGGTGCCCGGCAGCTGCGAACGGTGCGCGGGATCTGACACGGGCCTTCACTCACACGCACGGTGAGCAATTCCAGGAGGTGCCCGGCAGCTGCGAACGGTGCGCTGGATCTGACACGGGCCTTCACTCACACGCACGGTGAGCAATTCCAGGAGGTGCCCGGCAGCTGCGAACGGTGCGCTGGATCTGACACGGGCCTTCACTCACACGCACGGTGAGCAATTCCAGGAGGTGCCCGGCAGCTGCGAACGGTGTGCTGGATCTGACACGGGCCTTCACTCACACGCACGGTGAGCAATTCCAGGAGGCGCCCGGCAGCTCCGAACGGTGCGCTGGATCTGACACGGGCCTTCACTCACACGCACGGTGAGCAATTCCAGGAGGTGCCCGGCAGCTGCGAACGGTGTGCTGGATCTGACACGGGCCTTCACTCACACGCACGGTGAGCAATTCCAGGAGGCGCCCGGCAGCTCCGAACGGTGCGCTGGATCTGACACGGGCCTTCACTTAAATGTACGGTGAGCAATTCCAGGAGGTGCCCGGCAGCTCCGAACGGTGCGCTGGATCTGACACGGGCCTTCACTTACGTGTACGGTGAGCAATTCCAGGAGGTGCCCGGCAGCTCCGAACGGTGCGCTGGATCTGACACGGGCCTTCACTTACGTGTACGGTGAGCAATTCCAGGAGGTGCCCGGCAGCTCCGAACGGTGCGCTGGATCTGACACGGGCCTTCACTTACGTGTACGGTGAGCAATTCCAGAAGGTGCGGACGCCGGAAACTAAACGGAAAAATTAGTTTCAATTGTTTCAACAACGTTGGCCTAAGCCAAATGTTTGGTGGTAATCATGCTCGACTTCGCGCCTATTTGAGATCGCTGCTTTGATTCATAGGAGGCCAAAAATTCCGGCCGAATAAGGGAAGTCGCAACTGTCTTTCGGATAACCAGGTAAATGACGTGCACAAATCCGCTGTTCTTCAACACCACATGCCCGCCCAGCAAGGCAAGTCGCAACTTTATTGCCAAAAATATATGACTTCCCGCAAGTCGCAACTTTTTTGACAACGCTCACCGTCGCTCAGAACTTCAACTTCACCTGAAACCCGATCGTAAACGGCAGATTGTCCGAAGGAATCGGCGGAATTACGATGAAGTTCGCGCCGACGCGTTTGTATTCGACCATCACGATCGGTGCGACCACCGGTCCGATCGTGTGATTGCGGCCCAAGCCCCAATTGCCGTAGTTATAGCCGGAGATGATCCCCGCCATCGCCGCGAGCCGCACAATGCCCCAATGCGCGAACTCCGGCGCCCAGACGCCGCCACCATAGTACGAGGGCCGGCGCAGCGAGTTACGAAAGCCGCCGGCGGTCAGCGCCCATTGATTGTTGAGCCAGCATTCGACGCCGAGGCCCGGATTGAACTGTTCGAAATCGGTATTCGGATCGGGGTTGATGTGATACGAGCCGAGCATGGCGTCGACCCATATGCCGCCCTCGCACCAGTTGCCGGCCTGCGCGGCGGATGCCGCCGCCAGGCTCGCGATGAGCGCCACTGCAGTACGTCGGATGTTCTTCTTGATCTGCCGAAAATGCATGTCCTCTCCGCCACCGGTCGAGCGCCGGTGTCATCTATGTTCTGGCTATGAGTTTGCCGCCCGTCGCGCACTGTACCTCAACCCGCACACGCGATGTTGAGGCTGCGCTCGGACGTGCGGGCACAAGACCTGCCCACAGCCTGGAACCGCAACGATAACGGAGAACCGATGGCAAAGCGGTGAATGCGTGCCCACATCCACCGCCATTCTGGATGGCGGGTCTAGAGCCCGAGGTCCGACAAGCCCGGATGATCGTCAGGACGGCGCCCGAGCGGCCAGCGATACAGACGGTCGGCTTCGCGGATGGGCAGGTCGTTGATGCTGGCATGACGGCGCGCCATCAGTCCATGCTCGTCGAACTCCCAATTCTCGTTGCCGTACGAGCGGAACCAGTTGTTCGAATCGTCGTGCCATTCGTAGGCAAAGCGCACCGCGATACGGTTATCGGTGAATGCCCACAGTTCCTTGATCAGCCGGTAGTCGAGCTCCCTCGCCCATTTGCGGCGCAACAGGCCGACGATCTCCGCGCGGCCATGCGTGAACTCGGCGCGATTGCGCCAGATGCTGTCCGGCGTGTACGCGAGCGATACGCGCTCGGGATCGCGCGTATTCCAGCCGTCTTCCGCAGCGCGCACTTTCTGAATCGCGGTTTCGCGCGTGAACGGTGGCAGCGGCGGGCGGGTTTCGATGGAGTCGGCCATGATGTTTCCTCGGTCAGGTTGCAGCGCGCCGGGATGGCGGTCGCCGGTTCGCGCAAGGGCTTGTGGATTTGCCTGGCGAAGCGCCTGTGACGGTGCCAGTGGACGCGGCGGGTTCACTGGCGGATGGCTTGGCCTCGGCGTCGAGCAAGGTCTGGGCTGCGCTGCGCGCGTCGAGCGCGGCGCCGGCCTCGCCGCTCACCAGCGCCACGGCGATTGCACCATCGAGCAGAAGCAGCCACTGACGCGACAATCGCGCGGCGCGCCGCGCATCCATGTCTGACTCTGCGGCGAATTCATCACATTGGGTCCGCACGAAATCGAGCAGACGTTCCTTGTGTTTGCGCGCGACGACCCGGATCGGATCTTCCGCCGACGCAATCTCACCGGCCGCATTCAGAAACGCGCAGCCATGAAAATCGTCCGACGCAAACCATTCGCGCAGCACCTCGAACATACCGAGCAGACGTTTGCGCGCACTTTTGCCGCGCCGCTGTGTGCCAGCGATAAACCAGTTCATCCAGCGTTCGTCGCGCCGTTCGAGCGCGGCCGCGACGAGTGCATCTTTCGATTCGAAATGCGTGTAGAAGCTTTTGCGCGCCGTTCCGGACTGCTTGACGATCGCGTCCACGCCGGTTGCGTGGATGCCGCCGGCGTAGATCAACGCTTCGGCGGCATCCAGCAAACGCTCGCGCGCACTGCCGGGCACGGCTGCTTCAGTGAGAGTGTCGGTAGCCATGAACGAAGAGTAGAACGATCATTCTCCCTCGTCAAGTTTTTGCCGGTTCCGGCAGGTAGATACGCTAGCTGCTATCGTGATGACGATCGGTTACCCGGAACGAACTTCATGAACCCATCACCTGTCCGCACCATGCTGACGCGTGTGCTGCTGGCCGCCACGCTGTTGACGGCAGTCGCCTGCACGCCGGTGCAGGTCCTCACGCACTCGGTCAGCCAGAACGAGGCGCGCGTGCCGGCCGGCCGCTACGAGATCGACCCGGACCATACCAGCATCACGTTCGACATCGACCACTTCAAATACTCGCGCTTTACGATACGCTTCGATCGCAAGCAGGGGCAGCTCGACTGGAACGAGGGCGGGCTCGAACGGAGCACGGCGTCGGTGACGATCGACGCGGCGAGCATCGATACGAACGTGCCGCTGCTCGACAAGATGGTGAAGGGCCCCGACATGCTCGACGTCGCACGCAATCCGGCGATTCGCTTTGCGAGCACGCACTTCCAGCGCACCGGCGAATCGCGCGGCACACTGAGCGGCGATCTGACGATTCGCGGCGTCACGCAACCGGTCACGCTCGAGGTCACGTTCAACGGTTTTGCGCCCGATCCGTTGACGAAGAAAGACACACTCGGCTTCTCGGCAGAAGGCCGTTTCAGCCGCGCGAAGTTCGGTTTGTCGACGTGGTACCCGGCCGTCGGCGACGATATTCATGTGCGCATTCAGGCGGAGTTCGTGAAAACGCCCGCAGGCGGCTGAGCGCGATGCGGGCGTTGGGTTGGACGTTGTTTTGGCTGTTCGGCGGGTTTATTCGCACCTGGTCATATAGTTAAAGCATCAACTCACGCAGCCGTCCAGTCGAGTATCACCTTGCCGCTCTCGCCGGAAAGCATCGTGGCAAAGGCCTGCTGATAATCGTCCACCTTGAAACGGTGCGTGAGGATCGGCGACAGATCCAGGCCGCTTTGCAGCATCGCGACCATCTTGTACCAGGTCTCGAACATTTCACGCCCGTAAATGCCCTTGATTTCAAGGCCTTTGAAGATCACCTGAGTCCAGTCGATCGCGGTCTGCGCGGGCGGAATGCCGAGCAACGCGATCTTGCCGCCGTGATTCATCGCTTCGAGCATGCTGGTGAACGCGTTCGGCACGCCGGACATTTCCAGGCCGACGTCGAAACCTTCGGTCATATGCAGATCGGCCATCACGTCACGCAGCGATTCGCGCGACACGTTCACCGCGCGCGTCGCGCCCATCTTGCGGGCGAGTTCGAGGCGATAGTCGTTGATGTCGGTGATCACGACATTGCGCGCGCCGACGTGTTTCGCGATCGCCACCGCCATGATGCCGATCGGACCCGCCCCGGTAATCAGCACGTCTTCGCCGACCAGATTGAACGACAGCGCGGTGTGCGTCGCATTGCCGAACGGATCGAAAATCGCCGCGAGATCGTCGGAAATTTCAGGCGGAATCTTGAACGCGTTGAATGCCGGGATGACGAGGTATTCGGCGAACGCGCCTTCACGATTCACGCCGACGCCGACCGTATTGCGACACAAATGCCGACGCCCCGCGCGGCAGTTGCGGCAGAAACCGCATGTGATATGTCCTTCGCCCGACACGCGATCGCCGATCGCAAAGCCGCGCACTTCCTGTCCCATCTCGACGATTTCGCCGACATATTCGTGACCGACGTGCATCGGCACCGGAATGGTTTTTTGCGCCCAGTCGTCCCACTTCCAGATGTGAATATCGGTGCCGCAAATCGCGGTGCGCGTGATGCGGATCATGACGTCGTTGTGGCCGACTTCGGGTTTCTCGACGTCGGTGAGCGTGAGGCCGGGCGCGCGTTCGAGTTTTGCCAATGCTTTCATATGCGCCTCCGTTTCAGATCACACCCAGTTCACGGCCGACGCGCGCGAAGGCATCGACGGCCCGGTCGATCTGCTCGGGCGTGTGAGCGGCGCTCATCTGCGTGCGGATGCGCGCGCGCCCCTTGGGCACCACCGGGAACGAGAAGCCGATCACGTAGACGCCTTCCTTCAACAGCGCGTCGGCCATTTTCGAAGCGAGTTGCGCCTCGCCGAGCATCACGGGAATGATCGGATGTTCGCCCGGCACGAGCGTGAAGCCGAGCGCGCTCATTTTGCCGCGGAAGTGCGCGCCGTTTTCGCGCACACGTGCGCGCAATTGCGCGCCTTCGTCGCTCGCCAGCAGTTCGAGCACTTTCAGCGACGCGGCGGCGATGCTCGGCGTCAGCGTGTTCGAAAACAGATACGGACGCGAGCGCTGCCGCAGCAACTCCACGATTTCCTTGTGCGCGGCGACATAGCCGCCCGATGCGCCGCCCAATGCTTTGCCGAGTGTGCCGGTGATGATGTCGACACGCGAGAGCACGCCACAATGTTCGGGCGTGCCGCGCCCATGTTCGCCGACGAAACCCACCGCATGCGAATCGTCGACCATGACGAGCGCGCCGTAGCGGTCGGCCAGATCGCAGATGCCGGCGAGGTTGGCGATGATACCGTCCATCGAAAACACACCGTCGGTGGCGATCAGTTTGAAGCGCGCGCCGGCGGCGTCCGCCTCTTTGAGCCGGGCTTCGAGATCGGCGAGGTCGTTGTTTTTGTAGCGGAAACGCTTCGCCTTCGAGAGCCGCACGCCGTCGATGATGCTCGCGTGATTCAGCTCGTCGCTGATGATCGCGTCGTTCTCGTCGAGCAGGGTTTCGAACAGACCGCCGTTCGCGTCGAAACAGCTCGAATAGAGAATGCAGTCGTCGGTTTGCAGGAACGCGGCGAGCGCATGTTCCAGTTCCTTGTGCACGGTTTGCGTGCCGCAGATGAAGCGCACCGATGCCATGCCGAAACCGTCCTTGTCCAAACCTTGTTTGGCGGCATCGATCAGCCGGGTGTCGTCGGCGAGGCCGAGGTAGTTGTTCGCGCAGAAATTCAGCACGTCCGTACCGTCGGCAAGACGCACATCGGCCGATTGCGGGCTCGCGATCACGCGCTCGTTCTTGTAAAAGCCATCGGCGCGGATCTGCTCGAGGGTGCCGCGCAAGTGGGCGAGATATTGGTCACGCATGAACCCTTCTCCTGAATGGGATGGTGGCGCCTGCCCGCGTTCGCCTATCCGGCATGGGCGCGGCATGGGCGACGGCGGCGAGACGGCCTGCTATAGTCGGCTGTCAGTTTTATCGGATTTTTTCGTTTTTCCGAACTAAAATCCGGTATATCGAACAACTCTAAACGATGGGTCAGGAAATGGCAAGTTCGGGTAATCGCCGCGCCGCGGCCAGCGCGGCGCCTACGTCAGGCGTGACATCGGTGCCGGCGAGCGCCGCGCCGCCGCGCGTCGGCGAACAGATTCAGCGTCTGCGCGCCGAACGGCGCATGACGCTCGACGATCTGTCGCGCGCGGCCGGCGTGTCGAAATCGATGCTCTCGGAGATCGAGCGCGACAAGGCCAATCCGACGATCGCGGTTGCCTGGCGGCTGACCAATGCGCTCGGCGTCAGTCTCGATTCACTGTTCGCGCCGCCCAAAGCGCCGGAAGCGATCGCGGTCTCCGGTCCGCACGAGATTCCCACGTTGAGCGGGCACGAGGCCAGGTATCAGTTGCGGGTGTGGGGGCCGATCGAGCTGGCCGGCAAGTTCGAATGGTACGAATTGACGCTGCAGCCGGGCGGGGCGTTGGTGTCGAATGCACATGAACCCGGTACGCGCGAGCATTTGACCGTGCTGCACGGCTCGATCGAAATCGAGGCGGCCGGCGCGACGAAACGGCTCAAGGCCGCTGACACCGCGCGCTATGTCGCCGACGAACCGCATGCGATCCGCAATGCCGGCAAGGGCGAAGCGAAAGCATTGCTGGTGGTGATCCACGGCTGATTCAGGCTCACGGTCCGGGCGTCTTGCGGCTAGCAGTTGGCGGATGTGGCCATTCGGCCGAGGTTGCGTCTGACACTGTATATTTGTACAGTACAGGGTATCGACTGGAGCCGATAATGAACAATTTAAGAGCCGACCCTACCGATCAAGCTCTGGCCGCGCTGCGCTACCAAACCGCAGCGCGCGATCTCGAACACATTGTGCGCAATATCGCGGCGCGTTACATCGTCCAGCAGGTGCCGCTCACGTGGCGTTTGCTGCATGCGATCGAAGCCGAGGCGCTGGCCGACCTCGGGTTTGCCAGCCGGCACGACGCGCTCATGCTAGGCCTGTTCCAACGTCCGTCCGACCTGCCTTATCCGGAAACCGATGAGGCCGTGGATTTCGGCACGTCCACCGCGCTACCTGCGGTGTTCGCGTTCGCCGTCAGCGCTTATGAAGAAGCGGCTCGCCACGCAGCGAAGCCGGCGTCGGAAGGGTCCGCGCTGAAACGCTCGCGGCCGTGGGGCGGCTGAAGGCTGCATTTTCGTCGGTTGCCGCCTACAATATGCGCAACTAACGGAAGGATAGCCAATGTCCCCCCCTCATCTGTCCGACCCGGTCCCACGTCCTGCGCCGTCGACTGATCTGTTCGATCAGCAACGCGAAGACTGGCGCCGCGATCCGCAAATCGCCTTCGACGCCTGGCTTGCCAAGCAGCATTTCAGACGTTCCTCCGCAAGTGTCTACCAGGCGCAGTGGGGGCTTTTTCTTGACTGGCTCAGCGCGCGCCAGAAGAGTTTGGTCACGGTCGACACGCCTATGATTGCCGAATTCGTCGCCGGACTCGATGTCCGGAAACCTCAACGAATCCGGTATTTGCGACTGATCGAGCGGGTGCTGGATCACGTGCGCGAAATCGAATCCGCGTCGACCAACCCGGCGCGCTTCATTGCTCAGGATGGCGAGGCAGCGTGGCGAAATGCGCGCGATAACGAGCCGACCGGCTTTCTCACCCATGCCGAACGAACCGCGCTGATCGCGCAATTGTTTGCACCGCTGCCCGATTTATCGACCGCGCAGCGCTGGCGAGAGCGCCGCGATCGCGCGTTGATCGCCGTGTTTCTCGGCGGCGGCTTGAAGACGGGCGAAGCTGCGGTCCTCACGGTTAGTTGCGTGAATATCGGTTCGCCCTGGGTGACCATCGAGTCGGCCAATCCGATGCTCACGCGCCGCACCCGGCTCGCGCCCTTCGCGACCGCGATCCTCGACGCGTGGCTCGCCGAGCGACGTCATACGGAATTGGCCGGCAACCTGGTTTTCCCGGCGGCCCCTTCCGGGCGGCCGATGCATAAGGCCACCATGCTGCGCGCGGTCGACGCGTTGATCGACGGCGCCGGGATCGCCGCGTCGCGGCAGTCGCGCGCCAGTCCGCAAACCTTGCGCAACACTTTTGCGGCAGATCTATTCGAAAGTGGGGTTGAGGCCGAACTGGTCGGCCAATGGCTGGGATTTGTGCAGGCCGTGTCGGCCAACCGGCTGTATCGCGCGTGGCAAACGTGGGTTGACCAGCAGGATTTGCCTGCCGCCGAAGTTCCTGATCCGGCCGCGCCGCCTTTAGCCGCGCCTAGACGTGACGGGCGTTTGACGCGGAAATCGGGAGCCGGCGAGCCCTGAAAATCCTCACCTTTCCGGTCCCGAATTTCCTCACCTTTGGCGTTTTATCCGCTATCGCACCGCGTCGAATCGGCGTGCCGGCGCGGCAGCCGGGTCGCTCGACAAAAAGCGGCTGAGCGCCGCAAGCCTTGATTCGCCGAGTCCCGACGAGTGGTCACATTCCGGGCAAAGCAGCTCGAAGCGGTGATCGACTTGCGATAACTCCGGCTCACCTTCATCGCATTTCGGGCAGCGTTGCGGCAGCATGACATGGCCGTCCGCCGCCGTGCCGATCACGCGCAGCTCGTCGCTGGTGAGCCGGCCCGCTTCGACCAGCGAACAAATCAAGCCACCGATTGCCGCATCGATACCTTGTCGGCCGCGCAACACGGTGACCTCTTTCGTCAAAGCATCGACCTCATCCGATTGCTCGCGCAACTGAGCGTCGAGCCGATCGCCGCGCGCCTTGGCCGCCGCGATTTGCTGAATAAACTCGAATTCCTTGCGACTCGCGTCGCGAACGCCCGATTGATACGTCGCCGCCATGCTGCGGAGCGAATCGAGTTCGACCAGCATCGGCTTGACGCGCCGCTCCGCTTCGGCGACCGCGTCCTTGATCTGTTGCGCATAGTGCTCGGTGCTTTGGCGCAACTCGACATGCAATGCGTCGATCCGGTCACGCAACGTGGCGTTGGTCGCCAGTTCATTATCGAGACGCTGATGGAGCGCTTCGTTTTCCCGCTCGAGTCGACGCACCGTCGACTGCAAGCCTTCCTGGTGAACATTTCCGTGCGTGGTTGCACTGGATAGCTCGGCTTCGAGCGCACGAACACGCTCCCACGCCGCTTCAGCGCGGAGTTCGCTGCGCTTGATCGCCTCGTCCGCTGCATCCCGGCGAATTTCCGCGTCCCGAGCACGTTGCTCGGCGGCCGCGATTTCCGCACGAATTTCTTCGCGTTCGCTGACGAGCGTTGTCTGCGCGTGAGCAATCGCCTCTTCGAACAATGCCCCCAACAGCTCGCCAGCGCGATCTTCCAATGCTTTAGGAATTGCCCCTGCACCGACCTTCACTCGTGACACGTTCCGGATGCGTTCCCAGAAGTGGTCGATGTCCTTCGGGATGTCGCTTGCACTGCCGGTCTGCGTCAGATCGCGAACCGCCGCCATGGATGGGCGTACGCCAAGATCGAAAAAGAGGCGTTTGCATGCATGCAGAGACAAGTCTTGCCGTCGGACGCCTTGAGCACGCATCGTTTCAAGCTCGCCGCGAATAGCTTGTCGTTCCTGGTCCAGATTCATGTCAGCCCTCGATGTCGCTCGAATTGGATGGATCATAACAATTTACGTAACGTTTGCTACCTATTTGTTCAGGGCGTGGGGGTTTTGTTGAATTGACGCGCTTTTGAGCACTACGGAGACCAACTTACTGACGTCTGCTGGTTTTTTCCGTGAAACAAAACGAAGATTAACCAATAAGTCTTTGTATAGAAAGCTTTTTTGCTTACTTTTCGCCGATCGTGCACTGTTTCACGAACCTTTGATGAAGGACGGTGGGGTGAAGGCTTGATCCGGAGGACTCGCGGGTAGAAATTCTAGAGAGTAATAAAAGTAAACACCTTTGAACCCATGTTAAAAACGTTAACGCCACGGCAAAGCCTTAGCTGGCAAGGGTTCCAGCCCGGTAGGGTGAAGCTTTGCGGGAGACGTGGTGAGGTTTTGCGGGAACGTTGGGTGATGGGGTTCGGGGGGCTCGGTGAGCGGGTCCGGGACAGGACGTGAGCGGGTTCGGGAGACCCCGTCAACATGCGGCTGATCAAAGGTGAGATTTTGCAGGACCTGATTGCCGTTGGCAGCCCGATGGCGCTTGAAAAGTCTCTTCCGCGGTGTGTCGGGTCAAAGGTGAGCGCTTTCGGGAGTATCGGCGATGGTGGTTGACGGTCTTATTTGGAGGCCGTCAACCCCATCGGTGAGCGAAGTCAGGAGAAAACGAGAACCGAAGGTGAGACTTTACAGGGCCAAGGGGCATTTTTGCCATAATTTTGTGCATTCCGGGGCGTGAGGTGAGCTTTTGCGGGAGTTCGAAGGCGCTGAGGGCGAAATTTGTTGGCTGCGGCCTCGGGTTGCCGGGTGTTGGAATTGGAGAGGTGAGGAAATTCGGGAGCTAGTGTGCGGCCGGATTTGCTGCTGCCAGAATTGCCTGGTTTTCGCCAAAGGTGAGGCTTTTCGGGAGGAGTCTGAACAGGTTTTTACGGCTGAGGTGAGGAAATACGGGATCAAAATGGCGCCCGCGGCCTGAAAAAGCCCGATGGAAGCCGCGTTCGGCACTGCTGCTTTGCGGCGGTCGAATTTCATTGGTGAGGTTTTTCGGGACCTTTGAGGAGGTGTTTGAAAGGCACTCTTCTGGGCAAGAAATGGTTACAGGTGAGGATATACGGGAGCGCCCATTGGTTTTCTCGCTATTATGTCTAAGCTAAGTCATTGAAATTGTTGAGATATCGGTTGGACCTTTTTAAAGGTGAGGCTTTTCGGGAACATCTCATCGGGATGGGCGAAGCTGCCCGGAAAGCCCAAAGGTGAGGCTTTTCGGGATCATTTTAGAGTGGATTTTGGGCTCGATGCCGCGGGAGCCCGCATCATTCCGAGCGTTCGGGGTGTGCAAAGGTGAGCTTTTTCAGGGGCGCGGCGTGAGCAATGCGTCACGTCCGGACAACGGGCAGTCTTGTCCGTCAATTTCGCCCACCAGTGTTGACGTGATTCGGGTGTCGTCGGCATTGCCGAGAAGCTTTGGCATTTTGATTGGCGCGTCCTCATGGGAAGACAAGGCGATGGTGCGGCACCTCTCGTGCTCGGTGACACGTTGCCGACAGTGCCGCGCGGAAAGCCTGTTGCATTGTCCAACTCGGCTTCAGCGGCGGCAGGCGGTCTGCGAGCGAGATTCACACGGCTTTGTCCTAGGAAACGCTTCAAGCCGCGTCGCAACTCTGCTCGCCGGCTCCACTGAAATCTTCCCGCTGCTTCCCCTCCCCCGCCCACGACATGTTGTGAAGAACCCCGGAGCCTGGTTTCAACATAAGGCCAATTCGAACTGCGAGGCGACGTTGCCCGAAATTCGCGAAATTTTTTATGGTGAGGAGATTCGGGATCGAATGCTCCCCGTTCGTGCACGCTGCGAAAAAAGTGCGAATTTGCGAAGGCCGCGACCCGTAAGGATGGCCCGAACCTGGCGTCAAACGGTTGAGGTGAGGGTTTTCGGGAGCTGCTCGAGGTGAGTTGTGACTCGTAAACTCACTTCACCGGGAACGGTGAGATTCACGCTATAGACGCGCATCACCACAGCCGGTATGCTCTCGCCAAATCCCTCCTCGACCAGACGCATGGCCACGAAGCGCGCGAAGAAGACCGACGTAGTCAGCCCGAGCTCCGCGGAATTGCGCAAAGCCGTCGAGGCGATCGCTATTCAGCCGAAGAGCGGCAAAATCACGCTGCTCACCCGCAAGCTGTTCAACGTGCTCCTCGCCGTGGCTCAGCAAGCCGACGAATCGGGCGACACGTACCGGGCCTTGCTGTCCGACATCGTCGCTAATTCCGCATTCGATTCGAACGACACTGCACTCGTGAAGGAGCACCTGCGGCGCATGGTGTCCGTGCAGGTCGAATGGAGCACGGGCACGTCCAGCCAGAAACCCGGTCGCAAATGGGGCATTTCCACGTTGATCGCCGACGCGGAAATTCTCGAAGACCCCACCACCCGCCGCGTCTGGGTGGAATTCTCTTTCGCGCCGAAGATCAAGAAGAAGCTGCTCGACCCGGTTCAGTATGCGCGTCTAAGTCTGCAATTCCAGAGCCAACTGCGCAGCAGCGCGGGTCTTGCGCTTTATGAGATCTGCGTGCGTTATCTGACCAACCCGAGCCATCTGACGATGCGTGAGACGTGGGAATGGTGGCGCCCTATTCTGTCGGGCACGCCGGACACGGAAGCCGGCGACGAAGCGAAACGCGAATACAAGTACTTCAAGCGCGATTACCTGCGGCCGGCGATTGCTGAAGTCAACGCTGTCACCAATATCTTCGTCGAATTGATCGAGCATCGCGAAGGGCGGCGTGTGGCCGAAATCCAGTTTCGCGTGACCGAGCGCAAGCAGCCAATGCTCGCTCTCGACGAGCATCCGAATGTGTTCGACAGCACGCTGGTCGACCGGATGGTGAAGATCGGCATCCCGCTGAAAGAAGCGCAAACACTGTATGCCGACAGTGAAGAAAACCGTATTCGCGCCGCGTTGCAGATGACCGAGCAACGCATGCGCAGCACGTCGTTGCCGGCTGTGCGCAGCGCGCCCGCGCTGTTCAAGGACGCGTTGAAGAAGGGTTATGCGCCGCCCGTCGAAACATTGCCGTCAGGCAGTGGCGGGAAGGCTGCGGTCGCCGCGCCGGCAGATGATCTCAAAGCGCGATTGCTGGGCGAATATTCGGCGCATCGCCGCAAAGAAGCGTACGAGTTGTACAACGAGCAGGGCGAAGCGGAGCGGGAGATCGCACGGCAGTCGTTTGAGGAAGATGAATTGCCGGGACTCGGGACGCACATGCGTGACGACTGGCGTCGTCGCGGGTTGGATTCGAAGATTGTCGAAACGGCCTTTTTCGATTGGCTCGCACGCAAGACCTGGGGCGAACCGACCGACGGCGACTTGCTCGCCTTTACGCTGAGCCAATCGCGCGCAGCCTGATTCTTTGAAGAGGTAGGCGGCGACGATTGGACGCCGCCCTGCTCTCTTACTTCAGCATCTTTTCAATTTGCCGCAGGATGTCATCACGCTTCTCACGCGTGAGCCCCTTCAGGCGCAGTTCGATTCGATCATCCCCATACGATTTGAGATCGCCCACCGACACGCCCTCGAGTTTGATTTCCAGACGCTGCGCGTAGCGTTGTCGACCTGCCGGTTTGACGCTTTCCTGCGCGCTCACCCTGCCCTTCACGATATCCGCGACTTGCCGCGTGCTCAGGTCGTCGGAGAGGATCTTGTTGATCAACCGCAGTGTTGCGTCGGCACCCCGGGCGGTGTGGTATCGACCCACCTGATACGCCATGTTGGACCCGAAGCGGTCAGGACGCGCGACCATCTCATGCATGACGGGCTCAGGCAACTTGGCGATGGACAATGCGACCGCGACAGTCGATTCGTCCAGGCCGAGATGTTCTGCAAGCTCCTTTTGGCTCTGGAAATGACGATCGTCAAGAAAGCGTTTCCAGACCACTGCATTGTCGAAGACCGTCTGCGAATCGCGTTGGACGTTGAGGTCGTAGCCCAGCTTGTAGCTCTGAATCCCGATTGGCAGATCGATGACGATCGCCTTCACGGATTCCTTGTTCGCCTCTTTCAGTGCGCGCACACGTCGACCGCCATCGCTGACAAAGTAGGTGCCCGGACTGTCGTAATCGGGAATGACGTGAATCGCCTGCTGCTGGCCCTGCTTGGCGAGATTGACAGCAAGGTCCGCAATCGACGACTTAAGGTAGAAGTGCCGGGGATTGAACGGGCTAGGCTTGATGCTTTTCAGCGCAAGCTCGATGACCTGATTGGGTTTGTACCCGTGTTCGATTCTCCACGCCCGGTAGGCGGCCGATTCATTGGCAGTATCGACGGTATCGGTTTCCGGGACGTTTGGCGCCGCCGTGGTGGACACTAGGCGCGCCGCGGCTTCACTGTTCCCGGGGCTATTCTTGACGAGGCCGTCGATCGCATTCAGACGGTCGAGCGCGGTTCGCTTTTCGCTGCTGGTCGTATCAGGACGTGCTTGAAAGCCTTTGGCGAATTGGGAGGGTTTCATTCAGGGTCCTTTATGCGCATAAATTTCACGGGAGCAAGGCGGCGATCTCGTTCGCGCACGCCCGTACTTCCAGGGCGGCAAGCTTGGCGCCCCGGTCGTTCATCTGAAGTACCGTCTGCCCTAACGCCATGGCCTGCTTGTAGGCTTCACGTGTCGGAATCTGGGTCTTGAGCAGAGGAAAGCCGAGTTCTTCCAACGCACGCTTCAGTTCGCGCGTCAGCATCCGTTTCTCTTCGGTCTTGTTGAGTAGAAAGACTGCGCGCAGGTCCTCGTTCATTACCTGGGCTTGCTGGACAAGCTTGACCAATCCGATGCTCGACCAGTAGTCGGCGGGCGATGACGATGTGGGAATGACTGCAACGCTCGCTGCAAGCAGGACGACCCCAGAGACCTTTTCGGTAATGGACGGCGGGCAGTCGACGACGATGATGTCATAGTCAGCCACGAACTTCTTGATCTCACGATGGATCTGGCTACCTGCTTCCGAGAGGTTGACTACCGGGAAAGGGATGCCGGTGTCGCCGTCTGAAGATGCACTGGCCCAGTGAATCAGTGTGTTCTGACCATCTGCGTCTACGACGAGGACGCGTTTGCCTTTCTCGTGAAACGCGGCGCCGAGATGCATCGCGATTGTGCTCTTCCCGACCCCGCCCTTCTGCTGTGTTACCGCGATGATTTCTGCTGCCAAATTTCACCTCCTCTTTTTTTAGACGCAAATGGATTTTACCTGGATGGATTTCCATTTCAATCATTTTTATGAATTCAAGATAGAAATTGGCCATTGGATATAGGTTTATGCGCATAAAGAGCGTGAAGGCGGGAAAGGCTGTGGGTGCGGCGGTCCGCTGGGTAGACGGACGAGGGTTTGGGAGTGCTTGAACGAAAGAGGCGTGGAGCGTCGTCCGTATCGGCTTCTGAGCGGGGGCTTTGATTTGGTATCTCGCTGCACGCCTCGGGTTGGTGTGGGCATTCTCCCGAAGCCCTCATGGAAGAGTAAGCGCTCAGCAAAGGTGCCTCGCGCGTGACCCATGTTCAGTGGATGATGTGACAGGACTTTATGCGCATAAAGTCTACTGGCGCGAGCGGGCTGGAGGGGCCGGCTGGGGTCGTCCCGACAGCGATTGTGAGAGACAGGGGGCCGGCGGTCGCTTTTCGATCGCAGGAGCGTCCCTGCATGCGCGTGTTGACGGAGATAGAAGATGCATGGGCGATGCCGGCGATGTATGTGAATCTATGGACGGTTTTGGGCTTGCCGCCTCGTGTGAATTGACGGATGGCGTCAGTTCATCTCCTCTCGTAACTGAGAATCGCTGGCGTATTAGAAAAGGGGATGTGATTAAGCTCGAAACTGCGGAATAAAGCGTGCTGGCGATTAGACCGAATGTGAACCTGCCGGGAGATTTTTTCGTGGCTGGAACGGAGTTTTGGGCCGCTTCGGCTGCGTATCACTTGTACTAGCCGGCACTGGACCTATCAGACACCGTCAGCCGAGATGTCGTCTTTCCCAACCAGGTTATGACTCTCCGGGGGCGAGGCAAAGCTCAAGCCTGCGCCCATGGCGCACCGCTTCGCGGCTTCGGGCTTGACCTTTTCCTCTTCCCGGAAGGGCTGCTATCAAGTCGGAAATGACGAAATGAACTGACACTGTCTGTCGAGTCAAGTGCTGCGGTCTACATGTCATTGTCGGCGGCAACAGTTTATGCGCATAAACCACCCTCCCCTCTCATACCATCCCAATAGCTCCCATTCTCCGCCCTCCTGCTTGAACCCGAGCACAAAAGCGACATGAGTAAGACAGAAGAAAACAAACAGCCTCGAAACAATTTCACGCGACCCTACCCTTCCACCTCCAACAAGTAGACCGACTTCTGTAACTGCGAAATTCCTCCCCAACCGCGGCCACTCTCACTTCCCGCCAACCGGATAAGAAACAGATAGGAAGGTTGCCAACGCCCCGCCCTACTTCTACCCGCTAAAATCCCGCACACGCCATCCCAGACTACCAAGCCCTTACTCCCATGATCACGATCTACCACAACCCCCGCTGTTCGAAATCGCGCGCTACCTGCGAACTCATCACCAGCATCTACAACAGCACGAACGAAGTAACTGAAGTCATCGAGTATCTAAATCACCCGCTCACCGTCGCTCAGCTCAAACAACTCAACGCACAACTAGGCTGCACGGTCCGCGAGATGATCCGCGACACGGAAGCCCAATACAAAGAACTGCAACTCGCCGAGACCAACCTGACTGACGCTCAGTTATACGAAGCATTGGCGGCGCACCCCATCCTTTTGCAGCGACCGATCGTCGTGCGAAACGGGCGGGCTGTGATCGGTCGCCCGCCGGAAAACGTTGCCGCGCTATTCGCCTGAGCGTCGAAAGAAAGCCGGCTCGCGTGATACAACAGCGTCGAGCGTCACAAGCCGCAGCACATCAGCGCCCAACCCCGAAAGCAAATTAAGCTTTCCCCGGCAACGCTGCATCCTTCGTGACAATCTTCGTCGGAATGAGGCGCAGCTCGCTGAATGTGTCCGCGATGCGTTGCTGTTCCGCCAGCACGCTCGCATCGATGGGCTTGTAGATATGCGCGTAGTGGCGCAAGCCCGCTTCGATCACACTCGCGTCGAGCCCCTGAATCGGCGCGAGTCGAGCGGCGGCCTCTGCGTAGTGATCACGCACCCACGCTCCCTCTTTGGCGACCTCATCCATCATGATTGCGAGCACCGCGCTGTTTTGCTGCGCGAACGGCCGCGCGCTCAAGAAGAACTGATGGTGGCTCACGATACCGTCGGCATCCGCGAGCAGGCGCGCGTTCGTCTGCCGTTTCGCGGCTTCGAGGAATGGGTCCCAGATGGCCCATGCGTCGATGGCGCCACGTTCAAAGGCCGCCCGTGCATCGGCGGGCGCCAGGTAGACGGGCTGAATCTCGCTGTACTTCACGCCGTTCTTCTGCAACGCGGCGACCAGAAACCAGTGCACGTCCGAGCCTTTGTTCAGCGCGATCTTTTTGCCCTTCAAATCGGCCAATGTTTTGATCGGCGCATCCTGATGCACGAGGATGCCTTCGGCGTGTGGCGTCGGAATTTCATATGCGGTGTAGACGAAGTTCGCCCCCGCGGCCTGCGCGAACACCGGCGGCGCCTCACCGACATAGCCGAAGTCGATTGCGCCGACATTCAGCCCTTCGAGCAATTGCGGGCCAGCCGGAAACTCGGTCCATTTGACGGTGACGCCCTGCGGTGCGAGCCGCTTTTCCAGCGTGCCGTGCGACTTCAGCAACACCAGCGTGTTGGCGGCTTTCTGATAGCCGATGCGAAATTCCTTCGTTTGTGTATCGGCGGCGAAAGCGGAACTGCAAACGACTGGTAACGTGGCGGCGGCGAGCGAAGCGCCTGCGCCGGCAAGAAACGCGCGGCGCGTGAGATGCGAATGACCTGACATGGAAAGGCTCATTAAAAAGACGGCCGCAAAACGGGTCGATTGGCACCGACGATAATTCGTCTGCAAGCCTGGACGAACCGATAAATTCGCATAAGCAAATCACGCAAGCGAGCGAGGCACGTCGAGCGTGACCGCCGGCCTCGCTGCACCGGGCCGTCACCGGCCGCTACAATTTGCCACTCGCGCAAAACCGCGGCTGCGTCATCGACTAAAAGGACCATCGTGCATCTGACGGCAACACTTACTCCGTGGGCATCCCACGACACTCAACTCATTTTGGCGTGTGCGCTGGGGCTCGCACTCATCATCGTTTTCATTAGCGTGCTGAAGCTCGCGCCGTTTCTGTCGATTCTGGTTGGCACGTTTGCGGCGGGTTTTGCCGCCGGCTTGCCGCTCGAAGCGGTCGCGAGCGCATTCAGCAAAGGCGCGGGCGCGTTGCTCGGCGACGTCGGCATCATCATTGCGCTGGGAGCGATGCTCGGTGCGCTGATGGCCGAATCAGGCGCCGCCGACCGGCTCGTGTCGACGATTCTCAAACACTCCACCCCGCGCACATTGCCGTGGATGATGGCCGTGGTCGCGCTGATCATCGGCTTGCCGCTCTTCTTCGAAGTCGGCCTCGTGATGATGGTGCCGATTATCTTCGTCATGGCGCGCCGCTCGCAGCAGCCGATCCTGCGCATCGCGATTCCCGCGCTGGCAGGCATGACCACGTTGCATGCACTGCTGCCGCCGCATCCCGGTCCGCTGATCGCCGTGAGCGCGTTGCATGCCGATCTCGGTCTGACGCTCGGCCTTGGCCTGATCGTCGCGATTCCTGCGGTGATTCTCGCGGGGCCGCTCTACGGCATCTTTCTGTCGAGGCGGATGCATGTCGCCGAGCCGGAAGAGATGGGCAAGCTCTTCAGCGCTCAGCCAAACACCGCCGAGCCGCCGAGTTTCGCCATTTCGCTGATCACGATTCTGCTGCCCGTCGTGCTGATGCTCGGCCGCACCATTGCGAAGCTGTTGCTTCTGCCCGAAACGTTCCTCTTCGACACGCTGAATTTTCTGGGTGAACCGCTGATTGCGCTTGGCCTCACCGTGCTGTTCGCGGTGGTGGCGCTCGGTTGGTCGCGTGGGATGGCGCGTGAGCGCGTCGGCGGGATTTTGCGCAAGAGCCTGCCGCCGATCGCCGCGCTGCTGTTGACCATCGGCGCCGGCGGCGGCCTGAAGCAGGCTCTTGTGGCGGCGGGCATCAGCACGACGATCGGGAAGATCGCGGTCGGCGCGCACATGCCGCTGATTCTGCTGGCCTGGTTGATCGCCGTCGCGCTGCGCCAGGCCACCGGCTCGGCGACCGTCGCAACCACCACCACGGCGGGTATCGTCGCGCCGGTCGTCGCCGGATTAAGCGCGACGCACAACTCGCTAATGGCGCTCGCGATCGGCGCGGGCTCGGTGTTCTTCTGCCACGTGAACGACGCGGGTTTCTGGATGGTGCGCGAATACTTCGGCCTGCAATTGAAACAGACGGTGCTGGTCTGGTCAGTATTGCAGACGATCGTCTCGGTCGTCGGCCTCGCGCTGACGCTCGTATTGTGGACCGCGTTGACGTGACAACGGGATCGGGCCGCGCGGGGCAACGTGCCGACGCTGAGGCCCGGCAGCTTTTCGGGGCGGCCTGGGCCGCTTACACTTGCCGGCAAGCGAGGCGCACCCCGTGCCTCGCGCCCTGAAAAGCGGAGCCACTGCCATGCTCGAACTGAGGCCGTCGTGCGAAGGATGCGGCAAGCCGCTGCCCCCAAACGCGTCCGACGCGATGATCTGCACGTACGAATGTACCTTTTGCGAAGTCTGCGCGCTGACCCGGCTGCGCAACGTTTGTCCGAATTGCGGTGGTAATTTCCAGCATCGGCCGATTCGCACGCGCGCACAGTTGGAGAAACATCCGGCGCGTACTGAACCGCATGTCGGTGCGCTCGATGAGGCATCGCATGCGCGGTTTTTCGAGCGTTATAGGGACACGCCTCCTAACGAGCGCTAAGCATGGCGCGGCCGTGTCGCCCGCTGCCAGTATGTCGACGCGATGGATCAATCATCGGTGGCGCGCGCCCTCTTCCTACCTTCCCGCGTTGCCGATGTTTGACTCTGTGATCGCCAGCAAGGCAACCGGCCGAGCCAGGTTGCATCGGTCACCCAGTGAAATCGCCGCAGAGTTAGAAAAACATTATTGCGTGAATTGAAATCAAGCCGGTTTTCCGCACAATTCATGGCACGACCTGAATCGCGGCCTGCCTGCTGTGGCCTGCCTGCTATATGCGCCGTCAAATCACGCGACAACTGCTTTCAAATTATTTCAGAAACTGAAAAAATGTCTTCCTGTCTTCGGTATTTTTAGGCAGCTACTGAATCGCTATCCTTCAGCCACCGATCGCACCAGATCGCGAACCAACGCTGATGAGGAGTAGCACCATGAAACGCATTCTTTCCGCCCTGATCGCTGCCGTTGCTTTGTTTGCAGCCGCTTCGGGCGCCGCTCACGCTGCCGCTCCGGCACAGTGCAACGGCCCGGCATCGTACTGCAACGTGTTTTTCGGCAACTAAGCGGCGGACGGACGCGACGGACTCCATCTGGAACGCGTTCACTGCCGAGCAGGTTTGCGAAGACAAAAAGAGGGCGCCAAATATGGCGCCCTCTTTGCATTCAAGCTCAATTGTGCGGTGTCGCAATGGCGAGGCACTCCCAAGGCAATGGCAATGGCAATGGCAACGCTCACCTCACCTCACCTCACCTCACCTCACCTCACCTCACCTCACCTCACCTCACCTCACCTCACTTCGCGCTTACCAAACCACGCCGCGCCGGTGAGATGCCACACGCTCAAGCGGCCCTTCGCCCGACTGCCTCTCGCCGACGCGCCCGCCCTGCAAACGACGGCTAAATCTTTCCGCCGCCATCCATCCCACTACCCTTACGCCACACTTCCTTGCCGCGCTCGGATAGCTCACCACTGCTATGCACCTTGTCCGCTTGCGTACCGTCGACGGCCATCTCGCCGCCGGGTTGCTCCTGTGCTCGCTGCTTTTCCTTCTTACGAGCCGCAACCGCTTCATCGTGGGACTTGCCTGCGTAATTCAGACTCATGGCTGTTTCCTCCAGAAAATGCATTCCCGCTATAGCTGAAGCAACGCGTATGCGCGCGTGGCTGCCGGGAGTCGACGCGCGACCGCCATCAGATTCACCCGGCGCCGCGTTCCACGCCAACCGGGTTCGCCGGTCATTTTTGCCAAATGCGACACGTCGCGACCGGCCCACAACCCCGCCACCACATCCTGACCACACATCTGCCTCAAATCGTCCAGTACCGAAGGCATGCTTGATTGACAAGGCAAAAATACCAGTTATCCACAAGGTTATTCAGCGTTTCTGTGGATAACTTTGCGGGTCGCGGGGTTATCCACCGCTCACCTTGCGCGCCGCGTATCGGCACCGATGCAACAGCCGCATTCGCAAGCGTCTTCGTCCACAACTGCCCATCTATTGCCTATCATGGACAGTCCGTACCTTTCTGCGCATAAAGCGCCAATCAAGGAAGCGAACCATGGCCCATCACATTGCAGTCGTCGTCGGCAGCCTGCGCCGGGACTCTTTCAACCGGCAACTCGCGCAAGCCGTGATTTCTCTCGCGCCGGCCGATTTCTCCTTCGAGTTCATCGACATTGGCTCGTTGCCGCTCTACAGCCAGGAGTACGACGCCGATTATCCCGAAGCCGGTAAGCAGTTGAAGCAGCGTGTCGAAGCCGCCGACGGGCTGCTGTTCGTCACACCCGAATACAATCGCTCCATCCCCGGCGTGCTGAAGAACGCGATCGATTGGGCCTCGCGCCCGTGGGGCACGAACTCATGGGCTAACAAGCCCGGCGCGGTGATCGGCACGTCGCTCGGTGCCACCGGCACGGCGCTCGCGCAACAACATTTGCGCAACGTGCTCGCGTATCTCGACGTCGCGACCTTGGGTCAGCCCGAGGTGTTTATCAAGCACGACGCGGCGGTCATCAACGAAAAAGGCGAGATCCTGAACGACGGCACGCGCAAATTTCTGCAGACTTTCGTCGACCGTTACGTCGCGTGGGTCAAGCAGCACACGGCGGCCTGACAGATTCTCGCGTGGCGAGCGCCAATGGCTCGCCACTTCCGCCACACCAGACCCAACGTGGGCAAGGCGGCTGCCATCGCCCAACCAGCCGCCGCCGCAACGTTCAGACGTGGTGATGCCCGGTCACCCGTTCCCATCCGTGACGCACCGCCAGCTTGAAACGCTCCCAGGTACTGTCCGGAGATGTCGTTTCCCAATGACGCCGGGCTTCCGGCTCGATGTCGTCCCACGGACGGTCCCGAAACCGCGCGTCGCTGCCGATTTCCGCGCCGTAGCGATACGCCGGCACATAGTCTTCGTATCGCGCATTTTCAGACGCGTATTGCTCGTCATAGTGCGAGCGGAAATCTTCTTCGTATTCCAGATATTCGTTCGGCATCTGCCCGCCCAGACCAGCGGTCGGCTGCCCCGCTTCGGAGACAACCTCCGAGGGCTGCATGACCGCGCCTGAGCCCGGCATGGAGCCGGCTGCGATTGCGCTGCGACCCACGTCACCGACCAAGGGATCGCGAACCGGCTCATTCACCGGATCGACGGTGGGCCGCTCGCTGAGTGGCGGCGGCACGAATGGCTCGGCGCCCGTGCTTCCCGGCGGCGCGGTGTACAGAGGATCGGCGGTAGCGGCCGGCCGCGTGCTCGCGTCGGGCGTGGTCGTCGTGGCCGCAGACGGCGCGCTCGACGTCCGCGGCGTGCCCGGCGTCACGGCGCCAATGCCCAGTTCGTCGAGCACCGAATGCTCGCGTCGGCTTGAAGATTGCGTTTCCCAATCCGGCAGACGTTCGCCGATGTCGGTCGCGCCCAGCCTCGTCAGCGTGCTGCGGGCGAGTTCGGCGTGCGACTCGCTCGTTGCGTTGACGCACACCAGCACGGCGCCGCGACGCACGGCCTCGGCGTAGCGCGCCGCGTCCGGGGCGCGCGAGCCGGTGGAGAACAGGCTCGACAGGAAGCGCTCGATATTGGCCAGCATGCCGGCGCCGGCGACTTCGTCGGTTGCCGAGCCGACCGATGGTTCCGGGTTCGCCTGCAACTCGATGGATTCGCGTGCGAAACCGGTCTGCACGAGCGTGTCGCGAGCGCTTTCCGCTTGCATGTAGGTGTCGAATAAACCAATCACGGTATGTTGCATGGCAGTCTCCCGACGTATTGAGGCGGAGGGGCGGCGCTGGAGCAAACCGCCCGCTTCTCCTGTCTGTCCGCAACGATCATGCCGGGACCAGCCCAGTGCCCCCGCCTACTCCGAGTGCCTGCCCGCGCGCCCGTCGACGCGGGATTCATGCGTAAAGGCACGGCGGGACATCGCCACGCTTTTACAACTGTCGGTAAATGGCGCGCGGGGCCGATCAGGCGACTCGCCTCTACTGCTGCGCGGGGTGCTCCGCCGGATCGGAGCCCGTTTGCGCCAGATCGCGCTGGATCGTTTCCAGCAGCTTTTCCAGCAAGCCGATATCGAATGGCTTGGACAACACCCGCGCGTCCACACGCCGCGCCCGGTCGAGTTCCTCCGCGTAACCGGTGACGAGGATCACCGGCAGTTTGGTGTCGAAGGCCAGAACCGCCTCGGCCAGATCGATGCCGTTCAGCTTGCCAGGCATGTGAATGTCCGACAGCACGAGATCGAACGGCAGCGGCTCGCCGGTGCGCGCGCGCCGCGCATGCGCATCGTCGAACAGACGCAGCGCCGTGTCGGCGTTGAAGACGCACGTGACCTGGTGGCCCATCATCTGCAGCAGCGCTTCAGTGCCGGCGGCCACTTCCTCGTTGTCCTCGACCAGCAGGATGCGCAACCCTTGCGGAGCACTGCTCTCCTCGGCGCCCGCTTCCGCCGGCATCGTGATCTCGGGTTCGGCCGCGGCGCGCGGCAAATAGAGGCGCACCGACGTGCCCGCACCGACCGCGCTGTCGATCGCCGCGAGGCCGCCCGAGCTCTCGCAGAACGCGAAAACCTGTGGCAAGCCGAGGCCGGTACCCATGCCCTTCGGCTTGGTCGTGAAAAGCGGTTCGAACGCGCGGGCGAGCACCTCGGGCGCCATGCCGACGCCGGTATCTTCGAGCGAGAGTTGCACGAAGTCACCGGTCAGCGGAAAACCGTCCTCGTGACGGAACACGATGTTGGTGGCCCGCACGGTGAAGCGCCCACCATTGGGCATGGCGTCGCGCGCGTTCACCGCAATGTTGATCAGCGCCAGTTCGAGCTCCGCCACGTCGACGCGCGTCGGCCAGGTGTCGGCGCCGGGATCGATCACGAGCGACACCTTCGCGCCGAGCGACGCGCGCAGCAACTCGCGGCACGTCGGCAGCCATTGTTCGAGCAACAACGTCTCGGTGCGCAGCGGCTGCTTGCGCGCGACGCCGAGCAATTGCCGGGTCAGCGACTGGCCGCTCTTGAGCGCCCGCTCCATCGCCGACAATTCGCGCTCGAGGCCGTCCACGCCGCGCCGCCGCACGATCTGCACGTTGGACGAGAGGATCATCAGCAGGTTGTTGAAGTCGTGCGCGACGCTGCCGACCAGCGTGCCGAGCGCCTCCATTTTGCGCGACTGGCGATACGCGGATTCGATCGAGCGGCGCATCGACGCTTCGGCCTGCCAGCGCTCCCACGCTTCCTCCTCCGCGCCGAGGCGCCGCAGCGACAGCCAGATCACGCACCACAGCGCGATCGACGGCGTGAACATCGACAGGATCAGGACGCTCAGGTGCCGGTACCACGCGGCCCAGATCGCCGACGTGCGGTAACCGCACAGCACGTACACCGGATACGCGCCGACATGCCGGAACGCGAGGATCAGCGTGTCGCCGTCGAGGTTCGAGCGCATGCGCACGACGCCGGCCCGCCGCCCTTGCGCAACGGCTTCGGCGAACGGCGAATTGGACGCCATGGCCGCGGCTTCGCGCGGCGTGCGCGGAAAATGTGCGAGAACCGCGCCGTCGGTGCGCACGAGAGTCATGATCATCGGTGTGCTGTTGCTGCCCCCGAGCAGTTCGCGGTAGAACGCATCGAAGTAGCTCGGCCGCAGCGCCACCGAGACCACGCCGGCGAACGAACCGTCGGCGGCGCGCCGCTCCACGCCCATGTTGAACACCTGTTCGCCGGCGACGTGCCCCGTCATCACCTTCGACACCTGCTCGCGCGCGTTGCCGTCGCGAATGCCGACGAAGTCGTCGCGCATGCCGATCGACAGCACCGGCGACGGATAGTAACGGCTGCTCGCGAGCAGCGCCCCTTCGCTCCCGAAGATCGACACGGCGGCCACCTGCGGGTAGCCGCCGCCCATCGTGCGGAGCTTCTCGTGAATCTCGGCTTCGCGGGCGCGGATGCCGTCGTCGTCGAGACCTTCGGTCAGATCGATGATGCGCGCGTCGAGCGTCTCGTTCATGTCGAACACTTTCAGCGCGTGCTCTTCGGCGACGCGCACCGTGCGCAGCGTCATGTCGGTGGCGTCGGCCTCGCGCGTGCGCAGATCGCTGAGCGCCATCGCGGCGACGTACGCGCACGGCAGCAGGATCGCCGCGACCAGCAGCGCGATCAACGTGATGCGGCGCACTTGGAAATTCTGTTCCGGCACGGCGGGGAACGATGCGTCCTCCCGCGGCTTCGCGGAATGGGGGGAAAGGCGGCCTGCGCGAGGTGGGTCGAACGGGTCTGGTGTCATTTTTCGATCATGCCAAAGTCGTTCGCGTCCAGGGAGCCTGCACCGTCGGCTTCATAGCAGAAGCATAGACATAGCGCGGCGCCGGACGTTACCGTTGAAGAACGCGGCCGCCGGGTCTTGCGCTTATTTGTCTGCTGGTTAAACAGCGACGAATCCAGAAGCGCAAACGTATCAAAAAGTATAAATATAAAATAAATCGGCATCATCCTATATAAACATTTTTATAAAAAGCACCAGTGAGGAATATCTCATTACAGTATGCGATTTCGGTGAGTTGCCTTTACGCGAATTTGCTCCGAAAATCGCGTCACGATAAATATTCGTCTGCCATGTTCGGACGTATAGGCCGTGAGGGCACCCAGTCCATGCATACCATGCAGGGATCAAGGCGTTCGCGGCGCGACGCGCGGCCAAGGGAGCAGCCTGATCCATCGAGCCGCACAGATTGATCTACGGGGTAGGCTCGAACATGCCGGTCATTGCCGTCGTCCACGGTGCGCGCTCGCATTTATGCAGGCGAACCGGATTCTCCAAACGCGCGTCGCCGCGCACGCTCCCCGCTCGCTCGCAACCTGCGTTTTCGCGGGCTTCACCGCACTTTGCCGTGGGTCGACAGACCTCGCGCTAAAGAAACCGCCTCTACGCGCCGTTATGCGTAAGAGATCATTTCGCTTTTCGACCCGCCCATGCCCTTGTCCATTGTGATCGCCGACGATTCGTTGCTTGCCCGCAAGGTGCTCACCAAGGCATTGCCGCCGGACTGGGATGTCGACGTGTCCTACGCATCGAACGGGCGCGAGGCGCTCGGTCTGTATCGCGAGGGCAAGGCGTCGGTGATGTTCCTCGACCTGACGATGCCGGACATGACCGGCTACCAGGTGCTGGAAGCGTTGCAGCATGAGGATCTGAACACCTTCGTGATCGTCGTCTCCGCCGATGTTCAACCGATGGCCCAGGCGCGCGTGCGTGCGCTCGGCGCCGCCGCGTTCATCGCCAAGCCCGTGACGCCCGAGGCGGTACTGCCCATCCTCAAGGAGTACGGGTTGTATGTCTGAGCCAGTCCTCACCGAAGATCAGCGCGACGCGCTGCAGGAGATCGCCAACCTGGCGATGGGCCAGGCCGCGACGCGGCTCGCGCGGCTGCTCGATTCGTTCATCGAATTGTCCGTGCCGCGCGTGCGAATGGTGGCGCTCAGCGAGGCGGCGGAGGCGCTGCGCGAGATGACCGGGATTGACGACACGGTGAGCGCGGTGCGCCAGGGCTTTCGCTCCGACATCAAGGGCGAGGCGCTGGTGATCTGCCGCAGCGACAGCATCGCGCAGCTATGCTCGCTCGTCAGCGATCCGTATGCGCGTTCGAGCTACGAGGCGGTGAGCCAGAAAGAACTGATCCTCGACGTCGCCAACGTGCTGACGGGCGCATGCGTGTCGTCGATTCTCGACCAGCTCGGCCGCACACCGGTGTTTTCCGCGCCAGGGGTGCTCGGCGAAATGATGACGCTCGACGAGGTCTTTCAGCCCAGCGTGCTGCAGTGGCAGGTCGCGCTGCTCGTCGAAGTGAATTTCGCGCTGGAGGATCAGAGCTTCCGCGCGCACCTGGTCATGCTGATGGCCGAAGAATCGATTCGCCACATGAACGGAGCGCTCGACGCGCTGTTGTCCAGCCTATGAATGTAACCGTGGATTCGTTGAGCGACCTGGTGGTCGAACGTGTCGGCTTTGGCATCTTCGTGCTCGACCGCGAGATGAACGTGCTCATGTGGAACCGCTTCATGCAGGACCACAGTGGTCTGTCGCCCGAACAGGTGGTCGGCAAGTCGTTGTTCACGCACTTTCCGGAGCTGCCGCGCGTGTGGTTGTCGCGCAAGATCGAAAGCGTGTTTCAGCTCGGCAGTTTTGCGTTCAGTTCGTGGGAGCAGCGGCCGTATCTGTTCCGGTTCGACCATGACCGCCCGATCACCGGCGGGGTCGATTTCATGCAGCAGGACTGCACGTTCATGCCGCTCACGCGCGATCGCGAAGTGGTCGCCGTGTGCGTGACGATCTCGGACGTCACGCACGTGAGCATCGTGCAGCGCGAGCGGGAAGAGGCGGTCGCCAAGTTGCAGGAGTACGCGGACCGTGACGGGCTGACGGGCATCGCCAATCGCCGTTTCTTCGAAGCGCGTCTGCTCGATGAATTCACGCGCTGGCAGCGCTATGGCGGCGACATGTCGATGCTGCTGTTCGATCTCGATCACTTCAAGAAGATCAACGATCAGTTCGGTCACGGCGTCGGCGATACGGTGTTGCGCGTGATGGCGCAGCGCGTCGCCGAGGTGGTGCGGGCGCAGGACACCTTCGGGCGTTTCGGCGGCGAGGAGTTTGCATTGCTGCTGCCCTGCACGCCGCTCGACGACGCGATGCGCGTCGCCGACAAGATCCGCTCGGTGATCGCCGACACGCCGGTCGAAGTGCAGGGCACGAGCGTGCCGGTGACCGCGAGCGTCGGCGGCGCGGCGGCGCGCCACGGCGTGCCGGCGTACGACGTGCTGATCAACGAGGCCGATGCGGCGTTGTATAGCGCGAAGCGGCAAGGACGCAACCGCTCGGTCGCGTTCGGCTGAGGGCGCCTCGCGGCCGCTCCACCCTTCCCGCCCTTAATTCGCCGGCAAACTGCGGCCTATCGCAAACGTTGTTATACTTTTCGCCGTTTCCGGCATCCCGGCCGGCTGTTTCGCGCGTGTCCGCGCGCGCGGGCTACCTGCCCTGCGGGCAAGCATAAAACCTCTTTGATCGCCTTTCAGCGGGCGCCTCCTGCGGAGATCGTCTTGGCTGTTTCCAATCTTGTCGTGGACGATACAGAAATCGACGCCGCTGCCGCCACGTCCGGCAGCTCGTTCTATCTCGCCATGCGCATCCTGCCGGCTGCGCAGCGCGATGCGATGTATCAGGTCTACGCCTTCTGCCGCGCTGTCGACGATATCGCCGACAGCGACATGCCGCGCGCCGAACGCGCCGCCGCGCTCGCAGGCTGGCGCGCCGACATCGATGCGTGCTACGCGGGCGCGCCGCGCGCATCGCTGCGCGCGCTGACGCGGCACATTCATACGTTTCACCTGCAGCGCGAAGATTTTCACGCGATGATCGACGGCATGGCGATGGATGCGGCCGCCGACATCTGCGCCCCCGACGAAGCCACGCTCGACCTCTACTGCGACCGCGTCGCCAGCGCGGCGGGCCGTCTATCGGTGAGAATATTCGGGATGCAGGAAGAGCCCGGCCGTTTGCTCGCGCACCATCTGGGCCGGGCGCTGCAACTGACCAACATCCTGCGCGATATCGACGAAGACGCCGGTATCAACCGCTGCTACCTGCCGCATGAACTGCTGGCGCGCGAAGGTATCGCAGTGACGAACCCCATGCTGATCGCGGACGATCCGTCGCTGCCGCGCGTGTGCGCCACGCTCGCCGAGCGCGCGCAGCAACACTTCGCCGCGTCCGACGCCATCATGGATCGCGAGCCGCGCAATCAGGTGAAGGCGCCGCGCATCATGTCGGGTGTCTATCGCCTGCTGCTCGAACGCACGCTGGAACGGGGCTTCGACATTCCGCGTACGAAGGTCAGCAAGCCGAAGCTGCGCATGCTGTGGATCGTCGCGCGTTACGCGCTCTCCTGAACTGATGCCGAAGCTCGTACATGTGGTCGGTGCGGGCCTCGCGGGCCTCGCCGCCGCAGTGCAGTTGCAGCGGCGCGGCGCGCGAGTCGTGCTGCATGAAGCGGCGCCCCAGGCAGGCGGCCGCTGCCGTTCGTACTACGACGCGCGGCTGGGCACGACCATCGACAGCGGCAATCACGTCGTGCTCTCAGGCAATACCGCGACGCTCAACTATCTGCGGGCGATCGGTGCCGCCGACGAACTGGTCGGCCCGTCGCAAGCCGAGTTTCCGTTCATGGATCTCGCTACGCGGGCGCGCTGGACCGTGCGCCTGTCGCCGGGACACGTGCCCTGGTGGATCTTGGACCCGAACGCGCGCGTGCCGAACACCGGTCCGGGCGACTATCTCTCGCTCGTGCCGCTGCTGTTCGCCAAACCGGGCCGCAACCTTGCGCAGACCATGCGCTGCAACGGCCCGCTGTGGGACCGTCTGCTGAGACCGCTGTTTCATGCGATGCTGAATCTGGAGCCGCGCGATTCATCGGCGGAACTGACCGGCGCTATGGTGCGCGAGACCGTGCTGGCCGGCGGCCTCGCATGCCGGCCGCTGATCGCGCGCAACGGTTTGGGCAGCGCGTTCGTCGATCCCGCGTTGCGTTTGCTGCAGCATGGCGGCGCGACCATCAAGCTGGGCTCGCGGCTGACGGACATTGTCTTGAGCGCCAACGGTGCTCGCGTGCAGGCGTTGAATTTCGCCGACGAAAGCGTCGCGCTCGAAGCGAACCACGCGGTGATCCTTGCCCTGCCACCGGAGGTCGCGCCGGGCGTCGTGCCGGGTCTGCGCGCGCCGAGCCGTTTCGCGGCGAGCGTCAACGTGCATTTCGCGGTCGAGCCGCCGTTCGGTTTGCCGCCGATCACCACGCTGCTCAACGCGACGGCCGCATGGTTGTTCGCGTTCGACGGGCGCCTGTCGGTCACGCTCAACGAGGCCGAGCGGCTGCTCGACATGCCGCACGAAGCGCTCGCGAGCACCGTCTGGGCCGACGTGGCGCGGGCCGTCGATCTGCCCGCCACGCCGCTGCCGGCCTGGCAGGTCGTGATGGAAAAACGCGCGACGTTTGCCGCGCTGCCGGAGCAGGAAACGCTGCGTCCGGGCACGCGCACTCGCTGGAACAACCTGACGCTCGCGGGCGACTGGACGGCCACTGGCCTGCCCGCGACGATTGAAGGCGCGATCCGCTCCGGCCAGAAGGCTGCGGATACGTTGCTGAACGAACCGATGGAACGCCGATGAACGATTTATCTCAAGCCCAGCCGCTGGACGACGTCCTGCCCGAACTCGCCGACCCGGCGCTGAATCTGCCGAATGTGCTGGCTGTCGACACGCAAGCGAACGACGCGCCGCTGGCGTCGAGCGCATCGCTCGACGCGGCGATCACGCGCGCGACCGATGCGATCCTCGCCGCGCAACGGCCGGACGGCCACTGGGTCTACGAGCTCGAAGCCGACGCGACGATCCCCGCCGAATACGTGCTGCTGGTTCACTATCTCGGCGAAACGCCGAACCTCGAACTCGAGCAGAAGATCGCGCGCTATCTGCGCCGCATCCAGTTGCCCAATGGCGGCTGGCCGCTGTTCACCGACGGCGCGCTCGACATCAGCGCGAGCGTGAAGGCGTACTTCGCGCTGAAGATGATCGGCGACCCGGCCGACGCCGAACACATGGTCCGCGCGCGCGAAGCGATTCTCGCCCACGGCGGCGCGGAAAACGTCAACGTCTTCACGCGGATTCTGCTCGCGCTGTTCGGCGTGGTGTCGTGGCGCGCGGTGCCGATGATGCCCGTCGAGATCATGCTGTTGCCGATGTGGTTCCCGTTCCATCTGTCGAAGGTGTCGTATTGGGCACGTACGGTCATCGTGCCGCTGCTGGTGCTCAACGCGAAGCGCCCGCTCGCGCGCAATCCGCGTAAGGTGCGCATCGACGAGGTGTTCCGCGGCGCGCCGGTCAACACGGGCATGAACGACCGCGCGCCGCATCAGCATGCCGGCTGGTTCGGCTTTTTCCGCGGCGTGGACGCGCTGCTGCGCACGGTCGACGGCCTGTTCCCGAAGGCCATCCGCGAGCGCGCGGTGCGCGCGGCGGTGGCCTTTGTCGACGAACGGCTGAACGGCGAAGACGGCCTCGGCGCGATTTTCCCCGCGATGGCGAACTCGGTGATGATGTACGACGTGCTGGGCTACCCGGCCGATCACCCGAATCGCACAATCGCTCGTCAGTCGATCGAGAAGCTGCTCGTTATCAAGGATGACGAAGCATATTGCCAGCCGTGTCTGTCGCCTGTGTGGGACACGTCGCTCGTCGCGCACGCGTTGCTCGAAACCGGCGAAGCGCATGCCGAGCAGGCGGCCGAACGCGGGCTCGCGTGGCTGCGTCCTTTGCAGATTCTCGACGTGCGCGGCGACTGGATCTCGCGCCGCCCGAACGTGCGGCCTGGCGGCTGGGCGTTCCAGTACAACAATGCGCACTACCCGGATGTCGACGATACGGCGGTGGTCGTGATGGCGATGCAGCGCTCGGCGGCAATCACGCAGTCCACGGCCGATCGCCAGGCCATTGCGCGCGCACGCGAGTGGGTGGTCGGCATGCAGAGCAGCGACGGCGGCTGGGGCGCGTTCGAGCCGGAGAACACCCAGTACTACCTGAACAACATTCCGTTCTCCGATCACGGCGCATTGCTCGATCCGCCGACTGCTGACGTGTCCGGCCGGTGTCTGTCGATGCTCGCGCAACTCGGTGAATTGCCGCAGAACAGCGAGCCGGCGCAACGCGCGTTCGCTTACATGTTGCAGGAGCAGGAGCCTGACGGCAGCTGGTACGGCCGTTGGGGCCTGAATTACATCTACGGCACCTGGACCGCGCTGTGTTCGCTGAACGCCGCGGGCATGTCGCACGACGATCCGCGCATCAAACGCGCGGCGCAGTGGCTGCTGTCGATCCAGAATCCGGACGGCGGCTGGGGCGAGGGCGGCGAAAGCTACAAGCTCGACTATCGCGGCTATGAGCGCGCGCCGAGCACGGCATCGCAGACCGCGTGGGCGCTGATGGGCCTGATGGCGGCGGGCGAGGTCAATCACGAAGCGGTCGCGCGTGGGGTCGATTACTTGCAGCGCGAACAGCGCGAGCATGGCCTGTGGGACGAAACGCGCTTCACCGCGACGGGCTTTCCGCGCGTGTTCTATTTGCGCTACCACGGCTATCGCAAGTTCTTCCCGCTGTGGGCGTTGGCGCGGTTCCGTCATCTGAAGCGCAACGGGCTCACGCGCGTCGCGGTCGGGATGTAACGGATGCCGCTTTCGGTAACACCGTCAGCCGGTGCCGACCCCAGCAGCTTGCCAGTGATCGTGGTGACGGGCATGGCGTTCGAAGCGCGGATCGCGCGCGGCGAGGGCGTCGAAGTGGTCTACGCGGCGCGCGCCGATCTGCTCGAGCGCGCGCTGAACGCGGCGGTCGCGCGCGGCTGTTCGGGCATCGTCAGTTTCGGGACGGCGGGTGGGCTGGCGCCGGACCTGGAACCGGGCTCGCTGATCGTCGCGAACGCGGTCGAGGGACCGTTTGGGCGGCACGAAACCGACCGGCAATGGGCGGACAGGCTCGCCGCCGCGATGATGGCAGGGCCACTCGCGGGGCGTTTGCAGCGTGGTCTGACGGCAGCGGTCGCCGCGCCGTTGGTATCGGCTGACGACAAACGCGCGCTGCATCGCTCGACCGGTGCGTTGGCGGTGGATATGGAATCGCACATCGCCGGCGCGATGGCCGCTGCGCAAGGGGTGCCGTTTGCCGTGTGCCGCGCGATCGTCGATCCGGCCTGGCGCACGCTGCCTTCCGCCGCGACGGCCGGTCTGCGAGATGACGGCAGCACGGCGCTCGGGCCGATTCTGCGGGAACTGTTGCGGCAGCCGTCGCAGCTAGGCGGCCTGATTCAGGTTGCCGTCGACGCCCGCGCCGCGCGGACTTCGCTGATCCAGGCGCGCCGGGCCATGGGCGAGGCTGGGGCGTTGCGGATCGCCGCTGTCGTTTGAAGACGGTGCACCCCGTTGCGTTGCCGTGCTCCGGAGGGTTCTCCTCGGCAATTAATTCAGTAACTATTGAAAGCGCTCGAATCAGGCAATTGCCCCGGGGCGCGTCCTTTCATCCATTCGGAGTTCGCCGCACCTTTGCCGCGTACGTTTCAGTGGTGCGACGCCTCGGCTTTCCTGAATCATGGGCGTCTGATGGAGAAAGCGTTCAACACGCCGCCCATTCCCGACTTCGACACGGTTCCCGTCATGTACCAGGGCGCCTCGGATGATTTCCTCGGACCCAGTGACGACGTCCTTCTCCCATCCGAAGAGGATGGAATCGATTTTGAGGGAGAGTTCGGCGTCATCCTGGCGGAAACGCCCATGGGCGTCGACACCGTCAGCGCGCTGGAATTCGTTCGTCTTGTCGTCCAAATCAATGACTGGAGCCTGCGGCGGTTCGGGCCCCGGGAGATGGCAACGGGTTTCGGCTTCCTGCAGGCGAAGCCGTCAACCAGCTTTGCTCCAGTTGCAGTGACCCCCGATACCTTGGGGCCCGCCTGGAAAGATGGACGTGTGGCAATGAATCTGCATGTCTCATGGAACGGCGACTGGGTTGGTCACCCGCATGGAAGCGAGATGAACTTCAGCTTCGGCGAACTGATTGCACATGCCGCAAAGACTCGCAAACTTTCGGCGGGAACCATCATTGGGTCGGGCACCGTCTCGAATGCTGCGCGCGCTAACGGCTCTGCGTGCATCGCCGAGCGACGCGTGATTGAGATGATTGACAGTGGAGCCGCCAAAACCCATTTCATGAATTTTGATGACCGCGTGTTGATGGAAGCCCGCTTTCGGGAAGACACCCCCGGACCTTTCGGCGTCATCGACCAACAGGTCTGGCGCGCTCGTTCGAACCAGCGAGTGACGCGGAACAAATAGACTATGCACATTCTTATAACTGGAGCCGGCGGCTTTGTAGGCAGCGCACTGTCCGAAAAATTGTTGTCCGATGCGACGCTAGCTCATGCGCGCATTACTCTGCTCGACATGTCAGTCGAGGCGACCTCTCATCCGAACGTTCGAGTTATCAACGGGTCGCTTTCGGACGAGGCCGTTCTACGTGAATCGTTCAAAGATTCCGTGGATACGGTATATCACCTCGCCAGCGTCCCGGGCGGCACGGCGGAGCGAGACCCCGCATTGGGGAGCAGCGTCAACCTTTACGGGACGCTGAAACTCATCGACAAGAGCGCCGCGCAAGCTAATCCCCCGAGGTTTGTGTATGCAAGCAGCATCGCGTTTTACGGCGAGACACTTCCGTCGCCGATGAACGAAGATGTCTCGGCACAACCCGCGACATCCTACGGAACGCACAAACTCATCACCGAAATCGCACTTGCTGACGCTATTCGCAGGGGAACGCTAACCGGATGCTCGTTGCGCTTGCCTGGCGTCGTCGCTCGTCCGCCGGGCCCATCTGGACTCGTGTCCGCCTTTATGAGCGACGTATTCTGGGCACTCCGCGACGGTCGGCGTATCACCATTCCGGTATCCAGAGAGGCAACTGGCTGGTGGATTTCGCGAGAGCGGTGCGTAGACAACCTGATTCACGCCGGCACAGCAGACACTTCCACCCTGCGTGCCTCCACGTATCAGATGCCCGTTCTGCAGCTGTCTATCAAGCAGGTTCTGGACGCGCTTTCGACGCATTTCAATGCCGACTGGTCCGATTTGGTGACGTTCGAACCAAATCCGCGAGTCGAGGCGCTCTTTGGCTCCTACCCGGCGCTCGGCACTCCGGAGGCAGAATCTGCGGGTTTTCGGAACGACGGAACGGTTCAGCAGCTTCTGGCGAGAATTGTCGGACAACGTGACTGTCAGTGACATCGACGCACTACAAGGGTGCCGCGCGACCGCTCCTCGAACCCCGACCGTCTAAAGGCGTAGCTTGATGCGGTGGATACGGCACGCTTTCCGTATGCCGGAAATGCCAAGCGCATTTTCTTAAGTCAAACGAGGTTGTTGCCGATATATATGGTGGCGTATTCAATGGACCACGAGCATGGCAATTTCAAGCAAACAACCCCGTATCCGAGTTCATCATGTGCTGATGTCCCGTGTCAAATATCGGTTGCTGCGCGACGATGTCGTTGCTCGCATGAGAACACTGTCCGCGACGCTTACCTCGAAGCGGGAGAGGACGTCGGCGGCGACATTTTGCCCGAGCACCTATGGCAGCAGGCCATAGGCGCGTCGCGACATGGTTGCCAACGGTGAACTGCTTTCAGAAACCGACTTCCGACAACGCCTCGGCCTAACTCAGCGGCGCCTTAGCGCACTGCTCGCAGACGGCGGCATCTTTACGATGGCGGTCGACAACGTGGAGCATTACCCCGCACTGCTCGCAGCCCCAGCACTTGAACGCACCCGACTGCAGGCAATCTGCCGCATCCTTGGTCCCGCTCCGCCGGGTCGCGCCTAAATTTCCTGTCGTCGAAGCGAGGAAGCTTGAGTGACCGAAGTCCTGTCGACCTGCTCGATGCTCACGATGATTTCAAACGGCTGCGACAAGCGGCTGCAGCATGGGCGAGCGAGTGGTCGCGTACCACAGTAAAAGGCTACGAAGGCACACACGAAACCGAGCCCGCCGGTGTCACGTCGCTGTACACCGCTATCGTTGAAATCGACCCGCGCCGGCCGTTAGCTATGCGCGTTTGCTGGAAAAAATGCCGCTAGCCATCCGGATTCTTCCTATGAACCTTGAAGGCTACGGCGCGGTATCGATGTACTGGCATGCTCCGGGTGTGGCGCGTCCGGCAGTCCAAATGGCCATTCAAAGCTTACGAGAGTCGGCTACGCCGACTGTTGGAGGATGGACGGTCTCATAGCCATCGTACTCAAGCACCTAGGTGCGACCGCCTACGCCATATCCTGTGCAAGTTCCACCCATTGCGATTTGATAGGCGCCTTCAAGGTCATTGGGTGGGCTTGACCAAACTTCGAGCGTCGAAGGAACACGAGCAGTCCCTGCCAGTGTGAGTATATGAGCGCCGCACGAACCCAACTTTCCTCCACGGTCAGCTTTGGATTGATTTGTCCGACGAGGTCGCTGAAGAGAGAGTGATAACTCTCGCTTACCTTCTCCATGATTTGTCGCATCCATTCGTGCTGTTCGGCTAGCGACCAGCACTCAAGAGCGAATGGACTGACCAGGGTCTCAGGGTCAGTGAACGTCTCAAAAGTATGGTCGACCAGCGCTTCCAGACGGCCTGTCGGTGTCAAACTCGAGTCGGAGACGAGTGCATGGGAAAACGCCAGGTACCGTCGCGAGCTTTCCTCTATGGTCGCCTTCAACAGCGTGTCGCGGCTGTCGAAATAGTGCTGGAGTGTGCCCAACTGGATACCAGCCTCTGAGGCAATGCGCCGTTGGGTGAACCCGTTGTCGCCGCTCTTGGCAAAGACACGTATCGCCACATCCAGAATTTCGGGAATTCGGGTCGTTCGATTGCCTCGGCGCTTCACCGCCTCGGTCCGAGTTCGTGGTTGACTGCGAACAGAAGGTGTAAGAGTAGTCATCTAGCGTAATTCTCAAAAAAAACCAGTCACGCGAACAATTATACTAGGTGGACAGGGACCCTGTTTTTTTACGTAAAAACAATGAATTAGGAGGGGCTAACGAGGACATACGAGTTTTCACCTACCGGATTTTCGTTGCAAACCAGTCAGATGACTTGTTAGTATTGGTCACGTGACTGGTTGTGGGCAAAGCATAGACGCTCCTACGTCCGGCCACAGCAATGTTCTTTTCCTATGGATATCGCAACGTGGACAAAAGACCTGAAGACCGAATCGCCGTTGTCACTGGCGCGGCGCGCTCGCTGGGCTACGGAATCGCAACCCAGCTTCACAGCGATGGCTTCACTATCGTGATGCTGGACCGTGACTCGAGCGTCATAGACGTTGCAGCCGAGTTGGGGCGCGACGGGGCGAAGGTAAAGGGGCTGGTCGCCGACCTTGCAGACGAGCAACAGGTCACTGATTTAGTTAACTCGGTTGAGGGAGAGTTCGGTGGATGCGATGTGTTGGTGAACAACGCAGGCATTAACCTGGATAAGCCCGATGGCTCAAAGTTCTTCATTGAAGAAGTCGCTGATGAGAGCTGGGAGCTCATGATGCGCGTGAACTTGCGTGCGCCGTTTCTGCTTTGCAGAGGATTTATCCCTGGAATGAAGCAGCGCAGATGGGGGCGCATTGTGAACGTGACGTCGCGAGCAGGGCGCACCTATGTCGCAGCGAGCAACGTTCACTATTCCGCGGCCAAGGCGGGTCTGATTGGCATGACGCGGATGCTGGCGGGTGAGTGCGGGACCTATGGGATTACCGCGAACTGCATTGCTCCGGGTCGCATTGAGTCGGCCATCTCTTCCCGCCAATCCGCAGAAATAATCGCCGATTCTATGAAGGGGATTCCTGTTGGGCGCATTGGGACGCCAGCAGAAGTCGGCTCAACGGTTAGCTTCCTTGCATCGGATGGCGCTGCATTTATAACGGGCGCCACGGTTGATGTCAACGGTGGCGCCTTCATGGGCTAGCTAGGATTGAGACAATCTGATTGCCGGGTATGGCTGCAAGCAAAGGCGGTTATCCCTGATGCAACCGCGCAATGATGCCATTCTAGAAATGTAACGTAGTACAACTAAATTTCCCCCGTCTTCTCTTTCATGGAATACGAGAACAGGGCTTTTTCAGATGCCTAACGCAAAAAGCTGGGCGGCGCTGAATTGTATGAAGGGCGCCTGGCTTCCGTCCTGACCATAGAAAGCACAGATTTCGAAGCCGCCTGTATCAGTCGCAGGATGTCACGTTTTGTTTGGAATTGGAGAAACCACCGTGCCGGTCGACAACCAGTGGGACAAGGAAGTGGATGTCTTGGTTTTGGGCGGAGGGGCGGGCGGATTAGCAGCCGCCCTCGTTTCCTCTATCGAAGGCCTTGAATCCATGGTCGTTGAAAAGACCGACATGCTGGGCGGGACGGCATCAACCTCCGCAGGCTCTATCTGGATTCCGGGAAACAAACAAAGTCGCGACGCGGGGCACAAAGACGACACGAAAGATGCTGAGAAATATATGCGGCTCCTGGCCGGGCGCGACGAAAGCAATCCGATAAGAGACGCGTATCTCGCAACTGGTCCTCAGATGCTCGACTATCTGCGCGAACGTTCCGATGTTCGGTTCGTCCCCTGTGGGAAGCATCCCGATTATCGTGACCTTCCAGGAGCTGCGGTATGCGGCCGAGCGCTCGTGCCGGAGATGTTTGATGGCCGGTTGCTGGGAAAGGACTTTGAAAAGGTGAGGCCGCCCATCCCCGAGTTTCTGGTTCTTGGCGGGATGATGGTTGGAAAAGCTGACTTGCCGCCGCTGATTGGGCGCTTTCAGTCCTTCAAAAGTTTCGTCTATTCAGGCCAACTGGTATCGCGGTATCTTCTGGACCGGCTCCGATTTAGTCGCGGAACGCGACTTGTAATGGGCAATGCTCTTGTCGCTCGCCTTTTTTATAGCCTTCGTAAGCGGAACGTCCCCGTTTTGCTCAATTCGCATGTTTCGCAATTGGTGAAAGATGGGAACGTAGTCCTTGGCGCTGTCGTGCAGACAGGAAAAGCGAGTCAGAGGATTCGAGCCCGAAGGGGGGTCGTGATTGCGACCGGTGGGTTTGGACACAGCCGCGCGCTGCGGGACGAGTTTATGCCGACCAACGCTGCGGATTATTCGCTCGCCGGTCCGGGCAATACCGGCGATGGAATTGAACTTGCGCGCCGGTCTGGCGCGGCCGTCGATGTGAAGGAGCACGGACGTGGCGGGTTCTGGACGCCGATGTCGGTGGTCAAGCGTGCCGACGGCACATCTGGCCTCTTTCCCCATCTTCTGCTTGACCGTGCCAAGCCGGGTTTGATTGCTGTGAACGAAAGAGCCGAACGGTTTGTGAACGAAGGCTGCTCGTATCACGACTTTGTCGAGGCGATGCTTTCAGACAAAGGGCCTGCGCAAGGAACACCCGCACACCTACTATGTGAGGCGAGTTTCGTCGCGAAATACGGATTGGGCGTGATTTACCCCGGAACTCAGGACCTCAAGCCTTTTGAGCGCTCCGGGTATATCCAGATGGCGAACACCATTAGTGAGCTCGCAGCCAAACTCCACATGAATCCATCTGCCCTTTCGAAGACTGTTGACCGATTTAACGCGTTTGCCGAGCAAGGGAGCGATGTCGACTTCGGGAAGGGAAACACCGAACTAAATCGGTTCAATGGCGACCCTGAGGTAAAGCCGAACCCCTGCCTAGCTGCAATCAAAAAGGGCCCATTCGTGGCCCTTGCGGTGTGGCCGGGTGACATCGCTACGAGTGCTGGTCTTCGTACCAATGGTGACGCCCAAGTTCTCGATGAGAACGGGATTGCTATAAGCGGCCTATATGCATGCGGGAATGACATGGCTTCCGTCATGCTCGGAACGTACCCCGGGCCTGGTACGACACTCGGCCCCGCGCTTACTTTCGCCTACCGCGCGGCGATGCATGCAGCAGGAAAGTCAGACCTCGCGGCCTTGACTGCAATCAAACGCATCACAAATCCGAACATCAAGCAGCCGACCGCTGGCTAATGCTAATCGATGACGAGCCTTCTGCGCTCTAACAACAGGAAGACAGGTATGTTCAATCCGATGCCGATGATGTTTCACCCGACTCTGCTCGTCGATAGCCTCGACGAGACGTCGAACTGGTTTGCTCGAGTATTCAATCGGCCGGCCGTTCGCTGGGAGGAAAAGTGGCACGTCGAGTGGCTCAATCCGACATATCCGCTGAATTACTCCTACTTCTACGTTATCGCGGACGTTTGTCTCGATGCACTATGCCCGTCGCTGCTCAAACTGCCAGACGGCAAAAAGGCCGTTTACCCGGAAGTGAGGCAGTTGGTTGACATCGCCTGGTACACCGACGACATCAAGGCGGTATCGATTCAACTTGAAAAGAACGGTTTCCGGACACGAAATCAGGAAGGTGCCGTTATCAAAGACGGCGACGTACCTCCGTCCAATCTGGTGGCAGATTGTCCAATGATTTGGTCAATTCCTGAGGATACTGGGCTTACCTACGAGTTCTTCGAGATGGGTCGCAGGCACTGGGACTACTACTCGGAGAAGGGAGACCCGCGTCTCAGCGCTACTTGGGAGGACGGTCGCATAGAAAGAAGCGACCCACTCGGCATCGTCAAGTCGGCCTATCACGACGTCCACACTCATGACCGTGCTCGCGCTCAGCGTCTCTACGTGGAAGTGCTTGGTGGGACAGTCATCGCGGAAGGCTACGACGAGGCCATCGACTCGGACTACGTGACCATCGCGTATGCGAAGTCAAACCTTCGCTTCGCGACCCCGCGTAACGGTCGCATCGTTGATGCTAACGGTGTCGAAACGCAAAGTGACCGGTACGTCGGTATCACGTTTGAGGTGAAGGATTTGGCTGTCGCTGAACAACATCTTGAGTCGCAAAGTGTGCCATTTGCGCAGGGAAAGGACGGCCTGTTCACAGACGCAGCGAAGAGCCTCGGCGTTCGTTGGGGATTCTGCCAGGCAAAACCTTAGAAAAATGGATTCCGGAGGAGACTGTTCATGGAAACTACTTCAAGCGCTGCTGTCGCGCTCGGACAGACGGGGAAACTCGGCCCTTGGCTATATGTTCTGACAGGCTTCATCGCGCTGATTTTCGGCGTCAACATGATGAATGTTCTCTTTAACGTGCTCTCACCGTCACTTGTATCGACCTTCGGATGGAATCGCCTCCAGATTTCGTCCGGTCTTTCTATCTTCACGATTTGTGACGGAATTGGCTTGCTGGCGCTGGGTTTCCTCGTCGACCGTTACGGCATTCGCATTGCGACGCCCATGGCGATTTTGTTTGGCGTTGGCATCATGGCGTTGTCGCTCCTACCGCCCAGCTTGATGATGCTTTACGTCATCTGTGCGTTTATCGGGCTTGGTGCTGGGGCAGTGACGCCGACAGTCTACTCAATCGTTGTCACCGCGTGGTTTGAGCGAAACCGCGGACTCGCCCTCGGCGCGTTGAACGTCGGACTCGGTCTCTGCGGGACGGCTACTCCCTTCATCGTTTCCTTAATCCTGAAGGAGTACGGCTGGCGTGCGGTATTTGTGGCCATGGGAGCAGTGGGCGGTCTTCTGCACGCTCTCGCTTACATCTTTGTAGTGCGGATGCCGAAGGCCTGGGAACGGGAGCGACTCGCGGCGAAGAGCAAGGGCCGTTCTGCAGGTATGCCGATGCGTGAAGTGCTCAGTCATCGTGTGTTTTGGCTCATCTGCTTCGCAGTTTTCTTCGTGTCGGCATCGACCTACGGAATGATGTCGCAGATGGTGTCCATGACGATTGATAGAGGATTTCCAGCGACGACTGCTATTGCTGTCTTGTCAGCCGTCAGTCTTAGCTCGATTGCGTCCCGGTTTGTGGTCGGCGCACTTCTCGACCGTATGTTCGCGCCGCTGCTGACAGCCATAATTTTTGCAGTCTGTACAGCAGGGGTCGTCCTTCTCTACACGACCAACTCATT
Source organism: Paraburkholderia sp. RAU2J (assembly GCF_003634845.1). Lineage (NCBI taxonomy): Bacteria > Pseudomonadati > Pseudomonadota > Betaproteobacteria > Burkholderiales > Burkholderiaceae > Paraburkholderia > Paraburkholderia sp. RAU2J. The sequence goes on along the minus strand of NZ_RBXG01000002.1, from coordinate 115,701 downwards.
GGACACGCTTTACGTTGGTGCTGTTTGTATTGGGTTTGGCTTGGGCGCCGAAGGCGACATTGTGGCGTACATCATTAGTCGTTATATACCGAAGCAACTGTATGCGCGAGTTCTGGGCGTTGCGATGTTTCTGTTTGCACAAGGTGGCGCATTCGGGATATTCGCACTCAGCTCCTCTTACACGCTGACCGGGTCGTACAAGCTGGCCATTGTTGGAATTGCTGTCTCCGTAGTCACCGCTGGCATTCTCGTTCTCTGTCTGGGGCCCTATAAGTACGAAACGGACGGAAGCAAGACCGCAACGGCATAGTTTCCGGGCCAATTCGGCAGCTGGCCACCTGAAGAGACTTCAGTGGCCGCGCCTCAAACCGACCTCCAAAGCCTGTACCAAGGTTACCTATGCCCAGTCATTCGCCAGCTCAGGAACTCCCTCTCGCGTTACAGACGTTGCAAGCTCAACCCTTGTTTTGTCCTGCAACTCGCATAAAGCGCATCATCGTAGTCGGTGAGACGCTCGGACCGAACCGCCGCATAGGCGTCGTCGCGTCCGGGTCTGTCAACGGTGCGTGTATCTCGGCAGAAGTCCTTGATGGCTCGACCGACATGCTCGCCTCGCGTGGCGATGGCAGTTACGACGCTCGAACCACGGCTAATTCTGAGAACGGACGACGGTGTCCATATATCTATGTCTTACCAAAGTATTCGACACATGTCGAGCGAGGTAAAGCACCTTATGGATGAGGGCCGTGAAGTAGACCCTGCGACTTACTACTTCCGAATTGCACCAACGTTCGAAGTGGCCGCGTGGAAAGTGTGAGTGGCTCAACAATATCCTGGCAGTCGGAATGGGACATCGGAGGAGCACTGGCCCTGTTTACAACGTAGTTAAGATTTTTGCAATTGGAGAGGCAGGAGCGGCGTACTTTTGGAAGCCATCCTTCTCGAGGAGACAACGATGAAACTAACGGGACAAGTAGCCGTAGTGACGGGTGGTGCAAGAGGCTTGGGTCGGTCATATGCGTTGCGGCTCGCCGAGCTTGGTGCTGATGTAGTGGTAGTTGATATCAACCTTGCCGCTGCAGCGGAATTCGGCGAGAAGTTGAGCGCCGCGACGGTGAGCTGTGAAGTCCAAGCGCTCGGGAGGAATAGTATCGGTGTCGAGGCCGATTTGACCGACCGGCAGCAGGTGCAGGCGATGGTTGAAAAGGTGCTTGTTGAGTACGGCCGAATTGACATTCTCGTCAATAACGCGGGAGGCGCGTTGACGCCTGCGGACCGGAGCGCGGCTAGCGAATCCCCTGAGGAGGACACGCGTTTTCTGATGGACCTCAACTATATGAATGCGGTTTTTTGCTGCCAGGCCGTTGCGCCCGTTATGAAGAAGCAAGAGTCGGGAATCATCGTGAACACGTCTGCGCAAAGCGCGATTACCACTTACAAAGGTGGAAAACTCTCTGCGTATGGCGCTAGCAAGGCTGCTGTCACGACATTCACGCGGTATCTCGCCGCGGAACTGGGTCCCTTTGGAATTCGGGCCAACTGCATCTCGCCGGGCGTGATGATGACCTCCCGAGTCGCTGCAAAGGCGGCCGAACGGAGTGTGGGAACGGCAGAAGAAATGGAAAAGATTCCTCTGCGGAGATTCGGTGTCGCCGAAGACTGCACGAATGTTCTCGAATTTCTCGTGACAGACCTTTCGAGATACGTGACGGGTCAGGTCATTTCGGTGTGCGGCGGCGCTGTTTTGACGCCGCACTAACTCCATCACATAGCTCTTTGGTCGGCGGACCATCGGGCCATGCCTCTGCTGTTGGCCGGGTGCAGCACTGCGGCCCGACTACTCGGAAACGGCTCGCAGCAGTAAATCCAGAACAGGCGAGGCGTATCAATAATGGTGGCATTCAGACGCTCAATACTCGAGTAGCAAGACTAGCGAGCGGGATAACGGAACTTGTGCAGATGGCAAACATAGGGGACCGCGAGGCATGGCTTTTTTCGGTTAAAACGTACGGCGCCGCTTTGCTTGCCTTGTACGTCGCGCTCGCATCGGGACTGGACCGGCCCGGGTGGGCGGTCACGACTGTGTATGTCGTATCTCAGCCGTTTGCGGCCGCGACCGCGTCGAAGTCACTGTACCGCTTGGTGGGCACTATTCTTGGTGCAGTCGCATCAGTCGTCTTGGTGCCAGCCTTGGTCCAAGCGCCCGAACTCCTTTGCGTGGCGCTAGCGCTCTGGGTGGCCGGCTGCCTGTACATATCCCTCCAGGACCGGTCGCCCCGGAGCTACGTCTTCATGCTTGCTGGATACAGCGTCGCGTTCATCGCATTTCCCGGAGTCGACAGCCCTGAAAATATTTTCAACACGGCGGTGGCACGTGTTGAGGAAATTGCGCTTGCAGTAGTTTGCAGCGCGCTTGTTCATAGCCTTGTTGCCCCAAAGAACGTTGTCGACGCAATTCGAGCGCGCGTCGATGCTTGGATGCATGACAGTAAGCGGTGGGCAGCGACTGTGCTTCATCAGTCCGTTCGGGAAAACTCGCAATCTCCGTCGAATGCGACGTCGATGTCAAAGCACCCGATTGACCTAGAAACGCTCCTTTTGCATCTTGCGTTCGAGAGCTCGGAGTTGCGTACCGAGCTGACTTCGCTCCGTTCGCTTCAGTGGAATCTGGAAAAACTTCTGCCGATTCTTTCCTCGATTGAAGACCGTCTCGCATCCTTTCGTGCTCAGAACGCCGAATTGCCTTCGCAGCTTACGCAGTTCATCGCTCTACTCAACGCGAACTTGGACGAACAAGACGCAGCGCCTTCGCTCGAGGACCTCTATCGAGAAAGCTTGCAGCTTCGCAGTGTTTATGTCGGGGGTGGCGAACAAAATCACTTGTTGTGGCTAGGCTTGTTAGAGCGGTTTCGAGAGTTGCTTGAGGTCATGCGCGCATGTGCTCAGTATAAACAGCGCGTTGATGCGCCAGGGCTTTTGCGCAACTTCCCAAGGAAGCAACGGAGCTTCCGATTCAAGCGACACATTGACCGAAAGCTGGTCGCTCTATCCTGCGCGACTGCCATGATATCAATCCTGGCCGGATGCAGTATTTGGATTTTCACTGGTTGGACCGACGGGGCCTCTGTCCCGATGATTGCGGCCGTTGCATGTTCGTTTTTTGCGACGCAGGATAGTCCGCTACCATCCATGAAGAAGTTTGGCAAGTTCGCTTTCGTCGCAATCGTCATTAGCCTCATCTATTCCGCAGTTATACTTCCGGCGGCGACGACTTTCGAAATGGCTGCACTTTTCATGGCGCCCGCGTTCCTGGTGCTGGGTCTTCTCATTGCGAGGCCTCAAACCAACTTCGTAGGCATGGTCATCTCGACAAATGTATCCACCCTCGTTGGATTGAATAACCGGTATGTTCCTGATTTCACGTCGTCTTTGAATTCGGGACTGGCATTGATGATTGGCATTTTTCTCACAATGCTGGTTATGGCCATCATGCGAGCGAGAAGCGCGCGCTGGAGTGCTATCCGGATTGCTCAAGCCGCGCGCCGAGACTTGATGCAAGCACTCCGTGCGGGTGACAGAACGTCGTACTCCAGGAAGGCCCGTGTAGAGTTCATTCGACGAATGCTCGACCGTTTTTACCTTTTGTCGTCAAGACTGAAAAGCATTGAAGACGGGCTAGAGCACCGGTTGGACGAGACATTGCTTCGGGAACTCCGGGTCGGCGCCAATGCAATCGACCTCCGTCGTCTTGGTCGGAAGCTACCACCTTCTCATGCGGAGAAGTTAAGAAAGCTGCTGATGAATGTTGAGCAGGCGTTCGCAAGTCGACCCGGGAGGGCGGACCGTCTCCCACAAGCACTCCGCAACGAGCTCGACGATGTGCTCCACGATATTTTGACTCTGTCGGGGGGGCGTGTAAGCCCGCTTGCAATTGCCCTTTCCGGTATGCGGCTGGCGATGTTTCCTAATGACCAGCTGGAGAGTCGCAAAGTAACCAAATAGCGATTCTGCTGGCGTAATGCGCAGAGTCCCACCTTGCGGTAGGACTCCAACGGGAGTCGCATCATGTGCGAAATCGATGTGAGATTACTGTCTGTCTTCGCGGAGACTTACAAGCGGAACAGCGTTACACAAGCGGCTGAAGAACTCGGGCTGTCTCAGTCGACCATTTCTTTCAACCTTTCGAAATTGAGAGAGCATTTCCGGGACCCGCTGTTTGTGCGTACGCCCCGAGGGATGGAGGCGACTCCGTTCGCGATTGACCTGTACGAGCACGTGGTGGACGTACTCGCATCGTTTCGAAAGCTTACATCGTTTCAGACTACATTCGACCCCATGAGTGAGGCCAGAACATTTCGCATTGCGATGACCGACATCAGTCAAATGGTGATGCTTCCAACGCTACTGAACAAGCTTCGAACCACAGCACCCAATGCCCGGGTTCAGATTTCCCACATCTCAGCTGAAACACCCCAACTTTTAGCGAAAGGAGAACTGGAACTTGCTGTCGGATTCATGCCTCAACTGGAGGCGGGGTTCTATCAGCAGAAGTTCTTCGCACAGCGTTATGTTGTCTTGGCGTCATCGAATCGTGGACGGCGAGGCGCAGGGATGACTCTGAAATCGTACCTTGATGCTGAGCATATCGCGGTCACGGCATCTGGCACTGGTCATTCCATTGTAGACAGGGTACTCCGAGAGAGGCAATTGGGTCGACGCATTGTATTGGAGCTGCCGAACTACCTTGGCTTGGCAGGGCTCGTCGCGCAGACTGACTTACTCGCCACCGTTCCTGAAAAATTGGGAGACCTACTAAGCCCTAGTCTCCCAGTAGTTCGTTTCCCGGCTCCGTTTGATGCGCCGAATTTCGATGTAAAGCAGCACTGGCATGAGAGAACTCATCACGATGCCGCGCATCGCTGGTTGCGCAATCTCCTGGCGGAACTCTTCCTGGACCGAGGCGAAACCAACCCATCAATCGGTGCCTCCTCCGCAGCCGTAGTAAGCTCTTGTTGAATCGACCAAGACTGAGAAGATTGGCGCGCTTGAGGTCAGGTGGTTGCCAGAATCGCCGCGTAGTATCTGTCCGACCGACACACTGCTCATATAAGTCCGAGCGGTGTGTCTGTCGACTTTCAATTACCACTTATGCCGAATCCCAATCCGAACCAGCATCTGCTTGTTACTGGAGGAATCACCTTGGTTATCGATGTTCGCAACGGCGCGCTAGCAGAGCGAGGAAGTGCCAGGCGCTCGTTGCCAACCAGCACCGCCGTAGATAACTGTTGATAACTTCTTCGATTGGGTCGATTCCACAATCCAGCTTTCCAAACCGCCCACCCGTCGGTGCGCCGAGATTTGACGTCAAGCAGCATTGGCATGCGCGGAACCATCATGGCCCGGCGCATCGCTGGACGCGGGTACTTCTCGCCAAGCTTTTCCTCGACGGCGCCAGCAGGTGACGCTCTCTTGGGCGATATCGGAGCCATGTGCCTTACTAGCTGCTATTACAGCCTGACCGCATGAGCAGCGGTACATTGCACTCTCGTGCAGTCCAAGGTATGACATTAGAACTTGTGCCGAATACCGATGCGAACGAGGATGGTGTGATTGTTCGAGGAATCGCCTTGGTTGTCGATGTTAGCAACTGCTGGCGTGCCGAGCGAAGATGTCCCGGATGCCCGTTGCCATCCAGCACCGCCATATAGGTCAGTCCGCTTTGAAAGGAGGTAGTCCACCAGGAATGCGACCTGATTGTAGTGCTGAGTGCCGACCATACTACCTTTGGAAGTCGTCACGGCTCGGGCATTGAGATAGTCATACGCAATGCCGGCCGACAGAGCGGGCATGAATCGATAGTTGAATCCAATGTCGAAGTTATTGAATATGGCCGTCCCATTGGAGAACGCAGCGCCAAGGTTGGCGTATTGCACGTTGGAATACGATGCCGCTAACGTCAGGTTACCGATTACATAGTTCGTGCCAACGACTGCCGACTGGTAAGCTTGAGCAACTGAGTAGGCTTTGTTTAGCGAGAACGCGAGTGGACTCGCACCGTTTCCGTATGCTGTAAAGAACCCGCTCCCGGCCGTTGACGTGGGATTTTTGAAATAGTCGAACGCAGCCGCAATCTTGAAGGGTCCGTGCGTATAGCCGGCGCCGACCGAGTACCCCGAAGTCGAGGTGAAGTTTCCAGGGACGCCACCGAAGCTGTATGCCGCCCCAAAAGTGAAGCCCCTAAAGTCGGGACTCATGTACCGTGCAGCATTGTTAAGGCGTACCGAGTTTCCCGCGTTATCGAAGTCGCCCGGGTGGGCCGACACCGAAGCACCTACGACAGCGTTTGCCGTGAGGAATTCGGGGAAGTACCAAATCATGTCGTACTGGCGACCAAACGTCACGGCACCGTAGTCAACACTGCTGAGCCCTACGAAAGCCTGACGTCCGAACAGGAGACCGCCTTGGCCAGACGAGCCATTTTGAAGATTAATGCCGGACTCAAGGGTGAAGACTGCGCTCAACCCTGCGCCCAAATCTTCTTTGCCGGTAAGACCCCATCGACTACCGACAATACCGGAAGCCGAGTCGAACCAGACTCTTCTCCCGCCATTGTAGTTGGTTTGATACTGGATGCCCTGGTCGAGCCAGCCATACAGAGTGACGCTGCTCTGAGCATGCGCCGATGAACACACTGTACAAACCAGTGTGCCGACCAAGAGCGCTACTTTCCTTTTCATTTCGTCTCCGATTTCTCATACTGTCGCCGCGCCGAGCGCGACGCTCTGCCGATTCTCTGACCATCTGTCACGCTGGTTAGAATCGGTTGTTTTGACGGCTATGGGTTAGACCTATTCGGTCGAATTTCCGCAGTCGCCATCGACTTGACGCGCTGTATCTTCGGGACAGCTACGCGATTAGCGGTACAGTTTTTGGTCTCCAACGGATGCACCGAAGCGAAGATGCATCACACCAATTTGACCGTATCCATGAATGCGAGTCCATACAACCGCTTCGATACACACATTCGATTTTCTCGATAACGTTCGAGCCATTTACAGATGACGATTTCTCTGGAAGCGAACAACGACAATATGGGTTGCTGAATAGTCAAAACGTGACCATCCTCGATGCAAATGTAAGCCTCGAGTCGTCTCGTGGGCTCGCACTACTACGGCATATAACTGCGACCCTTCACGTCGATAACGTCTCTTGAAAGTGATTGAGGGCTGCTGCCTGCAGCAGGCAGCAGCGTCTTCTTCATCGCGGCGACGCGCTCGATGGGCGCTCTCCATTCAGAGGCACCGCTTGCTCGCGTGCCGCATTGATTGGCGCCCTGGCCCCATGGGTAGGAGGGAAGATGTAGGTACCGAGACTCAACACGCAGACAATTCCTATAGCGACGAGCCCCATGAGCACGAGGACCACGCCGTCATACGATTTGAACGTGTCGTAGCTCTTGCTGATGAGCAACGTGCCAGCGGCCCCGCCCCATGCGAAAGTCATCCATATGGAGCCGGTCACGCGCCCGAACGAATGGATAGGGAAATAGCGGCTTACGAGGTAGGTGATGACATCGCCTTCGGCGCCCAGTCCTATGCCCAGTAGCACTGCTCCAGTCGTGATGATTGGCAGCGCTCCGCCATGGACTATCAACCAGATGCCAACCATGGCCGCAACGAAAATTACGGATGTGACGAACGGAGCAAAGATGCGGTCGACGAAGAAGCCAGTCCCAAGGCGTGCACACACGGAACTCAAACCGACCGTTGAGAGAACCCCACCTGCGACCGCGGGAGCGTAGCCCCGGTCAGTGAGAATTGGGAGAATCTGCGACGTCACGCCGAACGTTGAGAACGAGATAAGCCCGATTGCAGTGAAGAGGAGCCAGAAGTTCCGGTTGCGAAGGAACTGAAAAGACCGACTCCCGTCGATTGCGCTTTTGCTCTTGCGTTCGGCCTCAAATCCCTCCGGAACGCGCACCAGCAGAAGCAGGCAAAGCACCGGAATGAGAGCCGCCATTAATCCAAACGACACGTACCCGGTTCGCCAGCCGAATTTCTCGAGCAACGGAACGGCAATAACCGGAACAAGCATGCCACCAATGCCGTTTCCGGAGTTGATAATTCCGAGAGCCAAGCCGCGCTGTTTGTCGAACTGGGCACAGACGGCGACAGCGTATGGAACCATGACAGCCGCCGAGCCGAAGAACCCAATAACTACGAAGATGGCTAGAAAAATCGGGAAACTTTGCGGAATGAGCGACACTGCGGCTATGGACAGTCCAAAAAGCGAAATCATTACCCCGGTCGTCCATCGGGCGCCCCATTTGTCTATTGCGGCTCCAATAAAACCGATGCCAAATCCGTTGCCGATGGTATAGGCAGTAAGACCGAGCGCAACGGACGTCCTCGACCATCCAAATTCCTGTCCTATCGCTTTAGCGAAGATGCCAAACATAAAGGCCGCGATAGTACTCGACCCCAGCAACATGGCCAGTGTCCCGCCAGCTACGCTCCACCACCTGTTATGAGCGTTATTGAACATCGTCTCCTCCGTTGTATAAATTGCACAGCCCCAGCTACGCGGTAGCGTATTACTCGGATTCTCAGTTGATTTTAATGCGTTATCCTAAGGTTATTGTCTTGATTACTGGATTGCAGTGGCCCTCTGACCGGCAATTACTGCAGCTCGAACGACAGTTTGAAAACTACCGAACCAAGAAGCTCCGCGAGAACTTTCTCAGCACGATACCGTGACCTTCCGTATCTACATGTTCGCGTAATTCGGGCCTCCGGGTTTCGGGTTGATATCCGACATCGGTTAAGCACTTCCGGCGACCAACACCGTGTCCCGCTATCTACCATTTCCCAAAGAGGGTCGGTCAACGAAGCCTGCGCTCGGTCATTCGCGCACGCTGCGGGCGCGGAATTTCAACCGGATTCCGGCTTTCGCCGTCAATCAGAACCAGAATCACGGCAGCGACTGCGACACATATTCCATCCGAGAAAAGGCCCTGTATCAGCTTGCATGACGTCTTCCCAACGTCAAGAACCGCCGTCCCGACTGTCACCGGGTCTGGCCAGTGCAGTTCCCGGAGAAAATCTATCGTCAGTGATGCTGTGACGAAGATTTGGCCTCTCTCCTCGATTTCCGACACGAATCGTGAACGTCCTGTCTCGAAATAAGCGCCGATTGCAAGGTGATTGACATGCCCAAGCTGGTCCGTGTCGGACCAACGCACCGTGTCGGTAGACCAATGCGGGTATGCGTGCTCTTCCTCACCTTGTCGTTTCTGCCTCGTCATATCTCTTGACCTTCCCGGGTTTGGGGGAATTCGATTGGAATTGTGTTGCACCTGTAGGGAGAGGCTGAATTGGTCAGGCCTCGACATTGCCGTCAACGGGCAGAAATTGCGGCGACTATCTCTGGCACTGCGGTGAACAGGTCACCCACGAGACCATAGTCAGCGACGGCAAAGATGGGAGCTTCCTCATCCTTGTTGATTGCGACGATGACCTTCGAGTCCTTCATACCGGCAAGGTGCTGGATTGCGCCCGAGATGCCCACCGCAATGTACAGTTGGGGCGCGACAATCTTGCCGGTCTGACCTACCTGGTAATCGTTCGGCACGTAACCTGCATCGACCGCCGCGCGCGAGGCGCCCAGGGCGGCGTTGAGCTTGTCCGCGAGAGGCTCGAGGACCTTGGTGTAGTTCTCTGCGCTGCCCAGGCCGCGTCCGCCGGCGACGATAGTCCTCGCGCTCGTGAGTTCCGGACGGTCGAGCTTCGTCACTTCGCGGCTGACAAACTTCGAAAGGCCACTATCGGTGGCCGCCTCAATCTTCTCGACCTGAGCGGCCCCGCCCTCTGAAGCGACCGCATCGAATGCAGTCATGCGCACCGTGATGACCTTGACCTGGTCAGCAGACTGTACCGTCGCAATGGCGTTGCCCGCATATATCGGTCGTTCGAACGTATCGGCGCTGTGCACGGCTGTGATTTCGCTGATTTGCGCGACATCGAGCTTTGCTGCGATACGCGGCGCGACGTTCTTGCCCGCGGCCGTCGCCGGCGCCAGGATGTGCGAGTACGCGCCCGCGATGGAGAGCACGGTCGCTTCCACGTTTTCAGCGAGACCCGCTTCGAGCTGCGGCGCGTCGGCAAGAAGGACCTTCGAGATGCCAGCAAGCTTGGCGGCCGCGTCCGCAGCGGCCTGCGCATTGTGGCCAGCGACCAACACGTGCACGTCGCCGCCAATCTTCTGCGCAGCCGCCACGGCGTTAAGGGTCGCTGCCTTGATGGACACGTTGTCGTGTTCGGCGATTATGAGATTCGTCATGTTTCATTCGCTCCTTACAGCACCTTCGCTTCAGTATTCAGCTTCTCGACCAGCGTCTTCACGTCCGCCACCTTGCTCCCCGCGACGCGCTTCGGCGGCTCTGCCACCTTCAAAGTCATCAAGCGCGGCGTAACGTCGACTCCAAGGTCCTCGGGCTTGATGGTCTCCAGCGGCTTCTTCTTCGCCTTCATGATGTTCGGCAGCGTCACATAACGCGGCTCGTTCAGGCGCAGGTCCGTCGTGACCACGCCGGGGAGCCTCAGCGACAGGGTTTCTGCTCCGCCGTCGACTTCACGCGCGACGGTAACCTTGCCATCGGAGATGCAAATCTTCGAAGCGAAGGTGGCTTGCGGCAGATTTGCCAAGGCGGCGAGCATCTGACCCGTCTGGTTCGAATCGTCGTCGATGGCCTGTTTACCCAGAATCACCAACTGTGGCTGCTCCTTGTCGACCATCGCCTTGAGCAACTTCGCGACCGAGAGCGGCTGCAGGTCTTGGTTCGACTCGATGAGAACCGCGCGGTCCGCGCCGATAGCCAGCGCCGTACGCAGCGTTTCCTGACATTGAGTTACGCCCGCCGACACGGCGATGACTTCCGTCGCTACGCCCGCTTCCTTCAGGCGCACAGCCTCTTCGACGGCAATTTCGTCGAACGGATTCATCGACATCTTCGCGTTACCCAGCTCGACACCGGTCTGGTCCGTTTTCACCATAACCTTCACGTTCGAGTCCACAACTCGCTTCACGGCAACCAATATCTTCATCTCATTTCCTTACGGAATTCTAATTAATTGGAAACGACAGAAAGTCTGTCCCCGCCTTCCCGTTACAAAAACTGCTTCCTTAGTGCGACCTTATTGACCTTGCCCGTGGCCGTCGTCGGAATCTCTTCGACGATTTTCACCGTCTCCGGGAGCCACCAACGTGCGATGTGGGGACGCATGAATTCGATAATCTCCTTGCCTTCCAGCATGGCGCCAGGACGCAGAGCGACTAGCAGCATCGGCCGTTCGCCCCAACGCTCATCGGTCACGGCGATTGCAGCTGCGCGTTCAACGTCCGGATGGCGCATGGCCACGGCCTCAAGCTCGGCGGAGCTAATCCATTCCCCACCGGACTTGATGACGTCCTTCGCGCGGTCGACGATTTGGACATAACCGTATTGGTCAATCGTCGCGATGTCGCCGGTCACCAGCCAACCGTCAGCATCCAATGCGGCGCGCTCGGGTTGGTTGATGTACGTGTGGGGCGCCCACAAACCACTCACGCGCAGATGCCCAGCCGTCTTCCCATCGCGGGGTAACTCCCGACCATGTTCGTCGACAATGCGCAGGTGCATGCCGAATATTTCTCGACCCGTCTTGGTGCGATAGGCCATCTTTTCCTGCTCGGGCAATTTGTCATGACCTGGCTTGAGTGTCCCGCTACTCGCATTCGGCACTTCGGTCATACCCCATGACTGGGACACGTCCAGGCCATAGCGGACCATGAGTGCGCTTAGCAGCTTGGCTGGGAGAGGTGAGCCCGCAGAGAACGCGTGACGTAGCGTGAAGAATCGCTTGTCGTTCTGGTCGAGCCAATCGACAAGGATTTGCCAGACTGAAGGCACACCGGCCACACGCGTGACGCGTTCGGATTCGATAAGCTCGTAGAGACTCGCTGGCCGCATGTCACGGCCAGGAAACACCACCTTCGAACCCGTCAGCGGGCCCATGAAGGGGAAATTCCACGCATTCGCGTGGAACATCGGCGCGAGCGACAGGAGAACTTGCTGCTCACCGTTGGGGCCGCCGGGCATGTTCGCTGACGTGCCAATGAGCGAGGAAAGCAGCAACGACCGATTGGTGTAGGTGACGCCCTTGGGGTCGCCTGTGGTACCCGAGGTGTAGCAAATCACCGCCGGCGCGCGTTCATCGAAAACCGGCCACCCAAAGGTCTGGTCCCCTTCGTTGACAAGGTCTTCGTAGTAAAGCACATTGGGCAGCTTCGTGTCGGGTACGTCACCCTTTTGCCCCATCGCGATGTAGACCTGCACGCTTCTCAGTCGTGGCGCGATTTCCTCCACGAGCGCAAGCGTCTCGCTGTCAAAAAACAGCACGGTGTCGTTTGCGTCGTTGATGATGTATTCGACCTGCGGCGCAAAGAGTCGCGGATTGACCGTGTGCAGGGCGGCACCCGTCCCCGGAACTGCGTAGAACAATTCGAAATACCGAATCGTGTTCCATGCAAGCGCTGCCAGTCGGGACTCAGGTCCGAAACCACGCGCCACCAATGCCGACGCCAAACGGCGTGAGCGCAGCTCAGCTTCAGCATACGTCTCGCGACGAATTTCGCCAGATATCTCCCGAGCTACGACCTCGGTATCGCCGTGGCATCGTGATGCATAGGAGAGCACGCTCGAAAGGAGCAGATGCTCATCAAGTGGAATACCACTCATTTACTGTCTCCTCAGCCTCATCATTGTTTTCTGCGAGGGGGTCGCGCGCCGTCGGCGCGAGGAAGGCAAATGCTTAACGCAGGTCCTTCTGGCCGTACCCCAGCAGGTGACGAGCGATGATGAGGCGTTGTACTTCACCCGGTCCTTCGTAGATGTCGGAGATGCGAGCATCGCGGAACCACTTCTCCGCCAGGTCGGCTTCGGTCAGCGAGCAATTCCCGAGCAGCTTGAGGCAACCCTGGGTGATGTTGCGCGCGGCCATGCCGCCCATCGCCTTAGCGGTCGACGCTTCAACCTTCACGCCGCCCGTTTTGTCCTCAAGCCATTTTGCGCGCACTACGCTAAGCCATGCAGCCTCGTACTCCGCCTCGAGGTCCAGCAGACGCTCTACAAGAGCGGATTGGTTCCCAATGCCGCTGCGATAGTCTGGCGTGACGCCGACCTCGGCGAGCTTTTCCATCGTGAAGTCCAGCAATGCACGGGAGGTGCCCAAGCCGAAAGCGGCGACGATGGGGCGGGAAAAGTTGAAGACCTCGAAGACGGTCTTGAAGTTGGCCTTCACATGATTGAACGCCGGAAGGCGACAATCCTGAAAAACCAGGCCTGCCGTGTCTTCAGCACGAATGCCCATTTTCTTGACCTGCGGGCCGACCGTAAAGCCAGGCGTGCCCTTCTCGACCAGGAAGGTCGTCAGACCCAAATCTCCGGTCGCATCCTTGGCCCGCGCGAACAGCATGACTGCGTCAGCGTCCTCGGCGTAGGTGATGAAAATTTTCTCGCCGTTGATGACCCACTCGTCTCGCTCCGCGTCGTAGACCGCATTCGTCGTCACGCGTGCGGGGTCCGAACCTGCACCGGGTTCTGTGATGCCGATGGCAATCCGCGCTTTGCCCCAGCGCTCGAGCTGTTCAGGGGAGCCGACGCTCTCGAGCACATAATTTCCGAGACTGATTTGCGGCACGCGCAGCGGCACCACGTCGCCGCGGAAAAACTCCATGTGGAGGAGCGCTTCGACAATCGCCTTGCCACTAATCTGCTCACCCATTTCGAGGCGCTGCATGAACGGGTCGGGGCGGCCGGCCGCTTCCTTCAGTTCGCGCGGCGGAACCTCGTTCTCGTTGTGGTCATAGTACCGCGCATAGTTGCGAGCGAGCAGCGCCTGTTCCCTCGCCTCGTTGACGAGCATTTTGTCGCCGTCTGACAATTCAAAGTCAATCATCTCGACCATCCGTATACGTTGCTGTTTTGCGCCTAGATACCGACCATGCCGTCCAGGACCGAGAGAGTCCTGACATTGCGATACCACATCTCCAGCGGAAAATCTCTCGTAAACCCGTGTCCCCCGAGCATCTGAAGGCCCTCGTCGGCAACCCACATCGCGTGCTTGTTCGCGTAGATTTGCGAAAGGCACGAGAAGCGCGTGGCAGGATTCCGACGGTCAAGGGTCGATGCCGCCCGCCAGTACATCCACCGCATGCATTCGAGCTTCATGTGCATCTCCGCGATTCGGAACGCGATGACCTGCTTCTTGGCAAGTTCCGAACCGTGAGCAACGCGCTCTTTCGTGTAGGAAATGACGTAGTCCAGCACCGAGCCGCTAACGCCGGTCAGGATTGCGGAGAGTGACGCCCGGGATGAATCGACAAGGCGATTCACGATATCGCCGGCAGCTCCTTGCAGCCGGTTGCTCTCGGGAATCCACACGTTGTTGAAAGCGATTTCGCCCGCGGCCAACCCGCGCAATCCCAGCGTCGCATGGCGCTTCTTCACCTCGAGCCCGGCACAACCAGCATCAATGATGAAAGCCTCTTCTTGACCACGCAGCAACGCGATGACGAGGAAGTGCTGGCTGGTCTCGGCGAATGGCACGAAGCTCTTGACGCCAGTGAGCACGTAGCCATCGGTCGCCTTCTCGGCTTTCATACGCAGCTTGGTACGGTCGAAAGCTGGGGTCGGTTCGACGAGCAGGACGCTCGCCGCATGGAACCTGTCGTCACCGAACAGCGAACGAAAACGCTCGACCTGTTCAGGCGAACCGAACTCACGGATGGCCGCCGCGAAGCCAAGCGACGAAGCAACGGCCGCGGCAGCAGATGCATCGCCGCGCGCCAGTTCTTCAAGGATAAGTGCGCCCATCAGCGCGCCACCCTCTTCGTCATCCGATTCCAGACGCGATTGCACGACGCCGAGCGACCACACCTGCTTCAGGGTTTCAGGCGCGAACTGCGCAGCATCGTCCGCCTGGCGAGCTTTCGGCGCGAGCACCTCGGCCGCGAACTCGCGAGCAGTCGACTGCGCGATTGTCTGCTCTTCAGTAAGTTCGAAAGAAATCATGGTTTTTCATCCGTGTCTTCATGTTGGGGCTGTTTTCATCATTGCTCCTGCTGTAGGTCAATATAGGCATCGTTAAAACAAGCGTCAAGAACAAATGACTAAAACACGTGTTCCTATAAACCCCTATTTGCACGGCGATGCGAAACCGCTCACTCTCTTGTTTCGGGGGCTCAGTGCAGTGCAGTAGAATCCTGCAACCGACTCAGGCGCGGCGCATAGACGCCTGGCAGATGGACCGCGAGGGTCCGCCCTATTTACTTACTACGTTGCTTGTTCCGCGGTGCCTGTGGCCCATAACCTTGTTAAACAGATTGGCTTGATGGAAACCAGTGACCGAATCAAACTTGCTGCTGTGCGGCTCTTCGCGCGACTTGGTGTTGAAGCCGTGACGGTCCGTGACATTGTTGCGGCAGCAGAACTTAAGAACCCAGGCTCGCTGAATTACTACTTTCGCTCGAAAGAGGAGCTGATTCGTCAGGTCATAGTCGACGCGATGGGTCAGGCCAACGAAATCTGGGGAATGCGGCTCAAGGCCATCGAGGACCGAGGTGGTCCTACGGCCTTGCGCGAAGTCGTCGAGGCGCTTGTGACCTGGCCACTCTCCGAGCCGCTCGACGGCAGCGTATCCCATACCGCTCGATTCCTCGCGATGGCAGTTCAGACGCGAAGTCAAATGGTTCGTTCGCTGACGCGCGAGATGCAATACAAGGAATACGACCGCGCAATTCTCTATATCCGACGGTTCCTCAAAGACCTGCCGGACGACGTCATCGCACAGCGAGTCATCTTCTTTTTCTGGTCGCTCACTGGATTCTTGACAGCGTACGAGGCATACGTCGACTCAGAGGCGAACTCAGAATCGGTCTGGCACAAGGTTGACCCCTTCGGGAACTTCGTCGATTCCATGGTCGGAATGCTCACGGCACCGGTATCGACGTTAATTTCGACTCCAGCAAAGGCCAAGCGTCAGCCCTCAACGAAATCAAAAAACGTCGAAAGGCCGAGAGGCAATCTGAAGCGCGCCTCCGATGTATAGAGGAGACACGACGGGCGGCATGTAACGGCGTAATTCGAACCAGGACGACGGACTGCACCGACCGGGTCGCAGCCGGTCGCTCTGCATACGGAGGAGTCCATCATGCGAGTTGCGACGAAAGGAATCCTGCTTGCTTCGGCGTTAATGTTGAATCTGTCCGGCGCCGTCTACGCGCAGGGTGCGGGAACAAGTGGTGGAGGGGCGCCGGTGCAGGCCAAGGTGGCACCGGAATGGGAACGCCGAATGCAAACGGCGCTACCGCGTCACCATCCGGCGCGTCCGGCGCAAACACCATGGGTAATTCGGGGGAGATGTCGCAGAAACAGATGAAGCCGAAAACGCAGAAGAAGGGGGGCATGAACGCGCCCGCCTCTGACAGCAGCGGAATGAAGAAGACTTACTGAAAAGGGTGTCGCTGCAGGCATCCTGTTTAAGCTGCCAGGTCAGTCTCGCGGTCAGGAGCGTGGTGCGGCAGGACACCAGCGACGCGGGATAGCGTCCGGGAACGTTGAGTGGTCGGCGCAAAGCGACAACGAAGAGGCTCGTTGCGAGCCTTGCGCCGCTGTCGCTCCGCCTTCAATCATTGCAACTCGACTACGCGGAAGCCTACTGCAATCCAAAGAGTCGCTCCTTAGCCGAACCCGCGGCATGCTTGCGAAGTGACCTTGTCGATGCCGACGTGAGTTGATGCGCCCTTGAAGCCCGGGCGCATCATGCAACGAGGATTGCGGCGAGACCTTAGGTGTCGACGCAATGCATTTTCACTTTGCCGGCTCATCAACAATTGGTCAGAACTTGTGTCCGAAGCCCTCCGCGCAGCCGTCGCACTCAGCACTGCCGCGTCCGCTCCAGAGATAGCGGTGACGTTAAACGACTGTGTTATCTGCGACACGAGGCCCTCGGATTGTCGGCGGACTCTGCAATTTCGTGAACGATTTCTGCGAGTCGGGCGGCTCACCGAGCGCGCTGAAGAGGGACCAGGTCACAAAAGCGTGCACGCCTGGTCGAAATCAAGGCGCGGCCCGCGTGGGTGGAGCGCGGAAGCATCACCGTACCCCAGGTTGCACAGGAAATTCGATTTGAGGTGGCCCTCCGGGAAGAACTCTTCGTCAGTGTCCTGGTCGCTCTCTCCGGCCCCAAAAAACTCCTCGTCGACCTTGGCATTGTCAAATCCGGACATCGGTCCACAATCAAGGCCCAATGCGCGAGCGGCGAGAATCAGATAGGCCCCTTGCAGAGACGAGTTGCGCCTCGCAGTTGTGTCGACCAGGTCCGGCGTGCTGGCGAAGTGGTCGCGCATGCCGGGGTTGTGTGGAAAAAGCGTGGGGAGTTTTTCATAGAACTTCAGGTCGTAGGCGATGATGGCGGTCACGGGAGCGTTCCTTACCTTGTCCACGTTACCAGGGGAGAGCGTTGGTACCAGCCTTTCCTTGGCTTCCGTTGTGCGAAGGAAGACGATTCTTGCGGGGTTGCAGTTGGCGCTCGTGGGCGCCCACTTCATCAGGTTGTACAGTCGCCGCAGTGTTTCATCGGCGACGGGTTGGTTCAGCCACGTGTTAAGTGTGCGAGCTTCGCGGAACAGAAGGTTGAGTCCGTCATCATCCAGTATCTTGTTCATAAAATCCTCCTTGATTGGGAAGGCTGACGCGACCACTCGCGGTGCGCTTCGGCTAACGGAATTGTAGTCGCAGGGCATGCCGACAGCTACTTTGTAGACCGGTGGTAGCATCAGGTCTATCTCTTGAAAAACGTCGGCCTCGTAATGCAGACGCTTCGAAATCCCGGCTCACCGGACAGAGAAAGTCTGGCGGGTATGCTGGCCAGGGCTTTTATACGTGACCCACTCGCGCTGCACGTGTTCCCGGACAACATGGTTCGCCAATGAAGGCTGGTAGCTGTCTACCGACTCTACCTTCGCGTATTCTTGCGTCGCGGTATTGTTGTCACCAACAATGAGCACCGCGCTGCAGCACTTTGGTTACCTCCCGGTCGCTACCCGCTGTCGCTGGCCGCACATCTACGTTTACTGCCACGCATGGCGATGGCTACCGGTTTGACGGCACTCCCCAGGGCACTGCATGTGTTGGGTCATCTTTGAGAAGATGCATCCTCCTGGCCGAAGGCTCTGGTATCTCGGTGTCCTGGGAGTTGAACCATACAGGCAACGCACGGGCCTTGGGAGCGCCCTGCTCAAGACGGGACTCCGCATGTGCGACGAAGAGGGCACAGGTGCCTATCTCGAAACTGCTGAGCCCAGCAATCTGCCGTTTTACTCGGCGTACGGATTTAAGGTACTGAGTACTTCTGAGCTGCGGAATGGACCTCGCGTCTGGAGCATGTGGCGTGAGGCACGCGACACTCGAGATTGTTGACGGGAGACCGCGGCAACAATGGCGCGAAAGCGCTGGCGTTTGCCGAACGGCGGCGCGCTTCGCACGACGGGCGTGCCCGGGACACGGAGACAGCGCAGCTAACGGTATGGCGCTGGACAAACGTGTCTCGCTCGTGCCCTCGGGCGATGACGCGTCCTTATAGCGCAACGGCTTAAGCCATATTCCTTTCCGCGATTCGGGTAATCGGTTGTTTCGGCAGATGCCGTAGTAGATTTCGCGGCTGCCGATAACTTTGCAGCCAACTCCCGTTTTGCTATCAATCAGGCCACGGCCTTCTCGTCGACCGACGGATACGCGGACATTGATAATCACGCGCTGGAAAGCTTGACCACATGACGGTCGCAACTCATTCCAGCAGTGACGGTTGCCCGTCCTCCGCGTGTTTTATCTTCGACGCCGTGGGCGGGAAAGGGAACGGTGCTGCATGCAGCGCTTTCGCTGGATACAGATGAAAAAGCTTCGGACCCTCGTCGGTGCATTTTTACGAGAGCCAGTCCGAATAGGCGTCGGCCCGAATAATGACAACGCCGCGTTTTTCGTCGCCCGGTTTGTGAAACCGGCGCATGAGAGGATGCTCATCAGCATTTACCGTGAGCATCGTGAAAGACAGTGTCGGCGGTCCGTCTGCTTGCTCCCAGGCTCGCCATAAGCCGGTGATTGCCGCGCGATTGCCGAAACTCGGCGGTTCAATGGCCATGGCCTCCCCCGTGCCCGCCATGACCGCCCGAGTAGCCATGTCCACCGCCCCAGTAGCCGAAGCTGAACGACACCGACGGCCCCCACCAGCCGGGCCAGCCATACCACGGGTAGGGGGGATAGTACGCAGGGTAGTAGGCGGGCGCGACGTACATGGGCGCCGGAGCGACATATGAGGGTTCACCCGGCGACGCGGGCGGGATGTTCTGGGCGTCGGCGCCGTTCGGCAAGCCGTAACCTTGAGCAGGGACTTCGTGCTGGGTAGCGATAGCAGGAACGGCGGGATAGTAGCCGTATGGATAGTAGCCGGGGCCGACGTAGTAGCAGCCGGACAGCGCAAGCAGTGCAACGGCGCTACCGGCGCGCGCCGTTGCCGGGAAGGGCTTCATGACATGCTCCTGTTTCGTTGCGACGCCACGATGCGGCGCGCACTCATGAGCTTACTTCAGCGCTGGAATAGAGGGAACGGAGCGCATATGGCCGGACGCGTCCGAATCCGAAGGTCATCGCGAAGTGGGTCTCTTCGCGGCCGGGTGTGACGCTCAGCAATTACGTCGCGCGAATAAAGCGTGGCAGGGACCCGTTCGCATATTCCATGGCAAACACGACAAGAGACAATTGATAAACGTTAAGAGCAATCAGCCCTTTTTCTACGCCGCCCTGCGTCCAGCGCCGGGTAACTTTCGGCTACGACGACAAGGCTGCGGAACAGGTAAAAAAGGCTATAGGCGACCTGGTCAACACCATCCTCAAGCCAACGCGCTTGCCCTAGCTTGGGGCCGGAGCGGGCCGAAAAAACCTTGCTTTTGTCGGCCGTTCATCAATCGCTGGCGCACCAGGTGACATCGCGCGCCCGTTTCGACTTCAAACCTTGCTCACGCCCCGGCCCCATTGAAGCTACCTCGGAAGAACAAGTCAGCCGCCGGTTTACGGCCCCGGCCGAGTGTGCAAGTATTTGCAAGCGCACACCGCACACCTTTGCGAGGTTCAGGATGGCCTGGAAGCTCTGAAAAACCGAGAAGCGGCACGATGAGACGCAAATCTGGCCCAGCGATACGCATCAGTCGATACAGCAGCTTCTGGGCATCTACCTGGGCAGCGACGCCGCACCCTTCGCAGGCTGGGCCGCGCCTGGCATCACATTCACGCAAGATGTCGAACCGCTCGTACGTAACGGAGTCCGGGGATATCAGCTTGCCCTCTGGTTCTGGCTGTTTGCCGGGAAGCACGGCACTATAGCGGCACGTATGGTACGCGAGTCGTTCTGCCTGCTCGCCGAGGCAGCGCAGCCGTCGTCGGGCGACAATATTGATGCGCTCCTCGAGCTCGAAAACCGCCTGGCGCATTCTGTCGAGGCAATTTCCTCTGAACAGCGCACCTTCCGGCAGGAGGGCCTGTCCGTGGAACTTCCGATGGAGTTCTTCCTGGCCGCAGGCTTCCTCCGACTCGCCCCCGAATCTCCTTATGCCGGTAACGAGGGTGCCAATCTGCAAGGCAACGAGTACAAGCTGGCAGACTGTTTTCGCCATGCAACCGGGGAGGCGCTTGCGGTGTTCCGACCGATGATAGTCGCAGTCGACTTCGATGCAAAATCACTGCCCAACTGGAAATGGAGCGCTCATCCAGGCGCTACCGAGCGACACCTGCAACGACGCTACAGCAATCCGCTGTTTCCCCTGCATCGCCAGATGGTGACGGCTCACGAGGTCTATGAGGCCCGTCTTGCCGACGCGCAAGCCCTTGAGGATGTCAGGAACGAGCTTAACGAGGTGAGCCGCTCGTTCTCCCAGACGAATGAACTGCCGTTGAACTGGCAGTCCTTCCTCGAAGGATATCGTGACCAGGTCGACAGACTCGATGAACGTCGCCTCGTGGCTGGCGGGCAGAATGCACCACTCGGCGACGCCATTGGAAGCCTGCGCACCGACATCCTCACGACCTGGCGAGCTTCGATTCACAAGAACCGGCACAGCCTTGCCGCCCTTGAGCAGCAAGAAGCGCAAAGGACCGAGCGACGCGCGCTTCTGTACGGATGCGACTGGACCGCACAGCTTCTCAGTCACGGGTCTCTGATACCGCCAGACGAGGTCGTTCCTGCCCTGTTGAGCGAGTCCCCGTCTGAACTGGAAAAGGTGGTGACCGGCCTGCAGGCCGAACCACGACTGCATGAGACGTTTGCGCAATGTCGTGCAACCGCGCATCGGCTTGTCAACGAGTTGCGCGCGGGCGGTCACAATATTCCCGATATCGGCGACAAGCTTCGGATTCTTGACAGCGCACCGGGGCAGGCGCCGGCCTGACCTGGCCCTCTCTAAGGCTCTTCCCATAGTTGCAGGAAGCCGTCGTCCCGACGCCCTTTCTTTTCTGCCGCATATCGTGTCCGACTGGCCAATCGGGCCGGGAGCCCGACTCAGCTCGTGGAGCCGCGCCGGTCGGATTGAGCGCCGGCGTGTTGCCACCTATGCCGTTCGACGACGAAAATGCACTCGTCTATTGCGTTCCTCCTCCCTGCGAACGCTGTGATTTATTTGAGGGGCAATTGCGTGATGAAGTCGGGACGAGCTGTAGCTGGAATCGATATCGGCGGAGACCGGAAGGGAAATCATCTCGTCATCCTGCGCGGCACCCAGATTGTCTGCAACCTCTGCAAGGAGACGCCCGAGCATATGCTCGAAAAGTGCCTCCAATTTGAGGTAGCCGCGGTGGGCATTGATGCACCCTGTCAGTGGCGAAATCGTGAGGCCGCAAGGCAAGCAGAAAAGGCGCTTGCACAGCAACGAATCTTTTCGTTTGCCACTCCGACTCGTGAACTGGCCATGGCCAGTAAAAGCGGATTCTACGGGTGGATGTTCAACGGCGAGCGTGTCTATTATGCATTCTCGCCACACTTTCCTCTTTTCAAGAATGGGGGAGAAATCGGGGACCGGGTGTGCTTTGAGACGTTTCCCCACGCCATAACTTGCGCTCTTATTAGGAATGCAGTCGCATCTGCGAAGCAAAAGCGAACTCAGCGCCGAGAAATTCTTGAAAAAGCGGGAATTGATGCAACGTCGCTGAGGTCTATCGACGAAGTGGATGCGGCGCTATGCGCCTTGACCGCAAGCTTCCTACTTGAAGGGAGAGTCGTTGCGTACGGCGACGAGCTAGGTGGATTCATTATCGTGCCCGCTCCCACTGGCCACGGCAGAGAGGCTTAGGGCAGACCGCTTTCGCGGCCGAACCGACACGGCTGACGTAGCCGAAGCGCCAAGTGTCCCTGAGTCCATCAGGTACACCTCGGGGTCCGCGCAAAAGCGACCGCAGTTTAATCCAGGCAAACACGTTCAGGGAGAACCGGTGCATCTGAGACAATATGTGGCGTTGCTGCTATCACTGGCAGCGTTTGGTTCGACCGGAGCATGGGCGAGCGATATTCGATGTGCCACCACGCGGCAACCGGCTGAGCGCGTCATATGCGACCACGCCATCCTAAATAGTGAATACGACGACAACCGTATTAAAGCGCTGATAAGAGGCTTACCGCACAAAGGCGGTAAAACTGTGAAGACGGTTGGCTGGGGTTAAACCGGTTTGGCAAGGCCTTGGTCAATCGGATGTATCTATTCGCGGAACTCTCGCTCTTCAGCGCGGGGACCGTCGGGGACGTGGAAAACGTGGGGCGACCTTCGAATACGCAGCCGCGAATTCATGGGACACCGACGCCTCGACACATCGCGCCTGTTGGACATAGGAGCGTCCTTGCAGCTGCGCCACTGTCCGGTAGGACGAGTACCTGTGTGCAGCGACACTTGTGCGTGGTAGCAAAGGCATTGCGGCGTTTCAGCAACGCCGAGCTCGTCGTTCAGCGGTTCAGGACGAGACGCCCGAATTGGGCGCACCGTCGGAAGCGAACGACATCGCCGCAGACTATAGGTCTGTCGGATTGACGTTAGGACGGCACCCGCTCGAACTGCTTCGGCCGCAACTGCTCGCAAACCGGCTGATGCCGCGTCAACGCTGCGTACCTATCGCGACGGGCGGTTGGCACGGGGCTGCGGGCTCGTGACGGTGCGTCAACGCCCCGGAACTGCCAAGGGGGTCATGTTTGTCACGCTTGAGGACGAGACAGGCAACGTCAACGTCATCGTCTGGCCGAGCTTGTTAGAGAAGCAAAGGAAGGAAGCGCTTGGGGCGTCGTTGCTTGCCGTGTATGGGACATGGCAGTGCCAGGGAGAGGTTCGACATCTGGTCGCACAGCGCCTTGTCGATATGTCTCATCTGCTCGGCGGCCTGATTGCTGCGAGCAGAAATTTTTGCGGACTTGCCAACGTGCCTTTGGAATCGGCATTTCCTTTCAACAGCCATATTTCGATTTCCCTCGTCAGCACAAGAGGCGGCTTTTCGACTACGATGTCTTGCCGCGCTGTTGCTCGCGATGGGTTACGTGGTCCGCCAGCAGCCGTCGCATTGTGGCCAGCAACACCGGTCCGTCCACGGGTTTGCGAAGGAAGCCGTCGTAACTGATGAAGGCCGGTGGACTGGGTTCGCCGGAAACCAGTATAAAAGCAACGTCGGGTAGCGCCGGGAGCGTGCGCAAACGATGGCACAGTTCACTTCCGGACACGCCAGGCATGCGCCAATCCGCGACCACTATATCGACAGGGATTTCGGTGAACATCGCCAATGCCGACTGGCCGTCGCTCGCGATTCTTACCTCAAATCCGTCGGCGGCGCAGATTGCACCCCACGCTGCCAGCGTTTCCGCGTCGTCGTCTACCAGTAGCACGCTAGCCATACCCAAGTGCCCGAGTCGCCACATGGTATGTGGCAGCTCAATGCTATCCAAAAGTTCACGCGGACATGTCTCGGAACCCGAAATTCGTTATGCCCGCCTTGTTCCGGAGAGTGCGTATTATGGGAGCAGTAAACGGAGGCACCCATGTGCTACTCGGCTCAGATTCAAGCAGACTACCGCAAGTTTGTGCGTACTTTCGGCGCTCTGATGGATATCCACGAGTTTGCGCGTCTATTTTTTGAGCGCGCAGAGGGCATCAGCAAGGCAAAGGTGCCCAAGGCGATGGAAGATGCGTTTGCTGAGCCGCAAACTGACGCCGAAGGCGCCATCAAGGCCCTTATCGACAGGTTCGAAGCAGAACAGACATCAAAACTCCAACAAGACCTCTTTGCACAGCGCAAGCGACTGGCTGACGCAGAGCGTTCGCTCGAGAGCAAGGTCACAAAAGCAGCGACCGAAAGCAAGCGCATTGCAGCGAACAAAATTGAACAGACTCTCGGTTGGCTCGACGACATTCGGCGAACCGAGCCGAAGCCGCGCGACTCGCGCATTTTTCCGGGTCATTACGCTCCCCTGATGGTTATGGAAAATGGGCAGCGCGTCATCAGGCCGATGCGCTACCAGTGTCGCATTGCGCGCAAGCCCGCGTCACACGACGTCAAATACCAAGGGGGCTACAACGCGAGGCGTGACAATCTCGAAGGATTCTGGAAGCCGCTCTTTGGCTACTCGCACGGTATTCTCGTGGTCAACGCGTTTTATGAGAATGTTAGCCGGGCCAAAATGGAAGGTCGCGTGCTCGCCGAAGGGGAGCAGGATGAGAACGTCGTTCTGGAGTTTCGTCCCAACCCTGCTCACGAGATGCTGGTAGCTTGCCTGTGGTCACGCTGGTCTGCGCCAGGTGAGCCAGACTTGCTCTCATTCGCCGCTATTACCGACGAGCCCCCAGCGGAGGTCGCCGCAGCCGGCCATGACCGATGCATTATTCCCATCAAGCCTGAGAACATTGACGCGTGGCTCAGCCCGAATGCATCGGACCTTGCGAGCCTATATGCGATACTGGACGACAGGGACCGGCCGTACTACGAACACAAGATGGCTGCGTGACGACTGCTCAACAGCCTGCTCGGTGTATCACTCCCACTACGACAAATGACGGAATGCCATTGGCGCTTTAACCTGGATGGTGAGTGCCCCGAATGGCCCGCCTCAGGACGTCGACCTCGGCTCTGGCCAGGGCCAGCCCCTTTTCTCGTTACGTAAGGCCGGCTTCACGGGTGACACAACTGGGTCATTCGGCTCGGCCTGTGTTGTCTTATCTGCGGCACCGTCCGCCGGCTCTGTCAACACGTTCCCTTTCACTGCGGGAAACCCGATTCCGAACCAAGGCACTTTCTTTTGAATGTGAGCGACGTACACGTTCCAGCCGTTGGGGTTATCGTCAAAGAGGTTGTGCTGAACGGTTGAGGCTAGCACATCCCGGTTGAGCTTCGTCTCAAGCAGCTCCCGTGGCCACTGGGAGAACGCACTGGCGACCCGTGCGCCAAACTCTGACACCTTCATCTTTGGGGCTAGCGCCCAGAGGAACTCAAAGGTCTGCAAAGCATCATTTGTCTGCACGACCTGCGTCACAGGGGCGCCTGGTTCACTCGTCCTGGTTAAACAGTTCAAAGCGTCGAGAATGTCGCCAAGGTGGAGCAACAGTTCTCGTCTATCAAATCGGTCGTCCATGCTGTCTGTCCGTTAATTCATTCCTTGGGTTGATGCCCTGTTTGGGCGCAACGCTTTGTCCGGTCGCCGCATATGCCGGCGCATCTTCGTCGAAAGGTCGACGTGTCTTGATAGCAAGAAGCGGCAGCGCTGTCAGCCGTCGCGAGCCGGCATCGCCATTCGTGGCGCGTCAACGCTTCAAACACATCGAGTCACGGTCGACATTCGTCGCTTCCCGGTACATCCAATGCCGGAAGGACAAATGCGAACCGAAGTTCGCATTTGCCGACCTACAAGCGCTAGGGGAGAACAGCGGTCTTACTGGACGGTGGACACCGTAGCGACGAACTGCTTTGCGGCTTTGTTTGCCGATTCGTAGGTCGCGTTCGCCGCAGAGAAGACCGAGTTCCACGCAGCTATAGCTGATTCGCTTCCAGCAGGCGCGTTCTTTTTGAGGCTTTCGACGAACCCTTGGGTATCTCGCTGCAATTGCTCGCCCTGCGCTGTCGCAGCGGCTGAAATTTCGCTTTGAACTTCGGACACGATTTCGTGAACGCTGCGGCCGTACGCGACCAACTTTTCCACAGCAGCCTGGCTGAGGCTTGCTTGCAATGCGAGCAGCGCGCCCGGGTTGCCGGCCGAAATGGCTTTGGTCACGATTTCCTGGGTCTCGGAAAGAGCCGCCTTACTGACCTGCAAATTCAACGCGACCAGCTTTTCGAAGCCTGCAAATGCCTTGTTCGTCACGCCAAAAAATGCATCCAGGTTGGCTTGCTGGGCGGCAATCAACTGCTGAGGGGTAAGTGTGCTCATCACTGCTCCGTAAGGTGAGGCGGCAAGAGGCCACGAGTGAAACCAGACACGCGTCAAGACGGCCGAAGGTGAAATGCTGCGCTGCAACATGAGTCCATTGTACGGGGCGAGCTCAGGAAGTCAAACAGTTTCGGCGTGGGGCAACGGGACGAGGAAACATTCGCGACTACGCGTTCCGCGAACATCGCTTGAAGGGAGTGGGCCGCCACGGTGGCGCAACGGAATCGGCTGGAATTTCAACGTGGCCGATGAATTCGCGCTTTCGTGCTGGAGCAGTTTTTTCTGAGCACCGATGCCGCAGGGTCA
This sequence comes from Paraburkholderia sp. RAU2J, assembly GCF_003634845.1. Lineage (NCBI taxonomy): Bacteria > Pseudomonadati > Pseudomonadota > Betaproteobacteria > Burkholderiales > Burkholderiaceae > Paraburkholderia > Paraburkholderia sp. RAU2J. The sequence goes on along the minus strand of NZ_RBXG01000002.1, from coordinate 88,864 downwards.
GGACTTTGCTCCGCGATGTTAAGGTAGGCAAATCGCGCGGCAGCGCCCCTCGCGCAATCTCAGCTGACAGCCATGTCGGCTCGCAATACCGGCAACCGACGATGGAACTTTGGATTCAGCCATGCGCCCGGGGCGCTGGCCTTGACGGGACGGCGGCCATCGAGTCTCCGCGCCGGGACCTCACCCTCAACGGCTCCGGTGCCGGCGAGAATGTGCGAGCGGAAGAGCACTACGCCGGCGCTCGGTGCCGCGCGGTTTTTGTGCGCATTCTTGCGGAGCCAGAAATTCAGTGGGTTTGGTTGCTTCAGAACGCAGGGCAGCATTGACTCAAAGCTTGTTCAAAATCTCGTTTTCCTCGGCAAAAAAGAGAATCCACCATGAAATCGTACTGATTCCCTAGAGTAAGGCTGGCAAGTCGGTCGCTTTCCAAGCCGACGTATCCGGTGCGCCCAAAGATACCGGAGCCGATGGTTCCCCCATTGGCCATGGAGAACTGTTCACGAGCGCGAACTTGGCGCGGTAATCTCCACCAAGGTCCTCCACGCCACTAAAGCAAAGAGGTTGGGGGTGAATATCCCGTCGTCAAATTTGACGTTCCTTCCTCCGCCCGAATTGCTGACATACGTGACCCCGGCGTCCATAAGACCGAACATCGTCACGCTGCTTGCGCCGATGCGCTTTCAGCCACGGCGAGAATGGCAATCGTTCCAAACCGCAGTTTCATTTTGTCTCCGTCTTATTATTAAAATGCGAGCCAGCCACCCGCGTGGTGTCTGTCTGCGCGATTCGTTTATTGGTGGCACTCCGCCTGCTCGACCCGATTTCCTACAATGCCGATACAGCAATTTGGCATATATATAGTTATACTAATGTCTTTGGCTTTGATAAGGGCGTCATACCCGCGCACAAGGCGACTGTTGCGCTTAAACCCTATTGGCTTCCTGCTGAATCCAAGCGCCCTGCCCGAAAACACGCCCAGAGCGGGTCAGCACGGCTCAACTCGCTAACGTTGATATTGAGGGCCCAAAGAGACGACCCATGCGGATGAATCCACCTCGACAGGCACGCCTTCTAACGTCGCCCCCGCGCATGGTCCCTCGATACAGAATCCATCATTAAATCTGAACAGCGCGCTGTGATGAGCACACATTAAGACCTGGGACCGGTAACACGATACGCTGCCCGGTACAAAATCGAGTGGGACCGAAAAGTGTGGGCATCGATTGACATACGCCCACACTTGTTCACCGCGCCGTACCACAATGACGGGGCGACCGATGCATGCTTCGTCGATTACTCGCGCACCGCCGTCAGGGACGTCTGAGAAGCGGCAAAGTTGTCTCGCACTCATGACTCACACTCTTCGCTCTGGGTTCCCTAAGCTCCAGTCCCACGGCCGCACTTCCACTCGCGAAAAAAGGCCTTCCTTCATATATGGGTCGTTCCCTACGAATTGCATAACGGCATTGATGTCGTCCGCCTCAACGACGAGGAGCGTCCCGTTCATTGCGTCGCACAGCGGTTCCAGCGTCGGGCCGCCGAGTCGCACATAGACACCGTGCTGCGCGGCGGTCCGCAGGTAATTCCGATGACTTGGACGCACACGGTCGCGTACATCGCGCATACCAGGCTGGTCGGTAGCAAAGACCGCGAAGAATCGAGCCATTTCAATTAGCTCCTGTCGAGGATGAAGTCATACGTCGCTTCGCGGTATGGGCCGTTCAGTTTGAACTGACGCGCGAATTGGTCATTCCCGGCCCGCTGACGATACTGGACCATGAGCGATGGCTTTACGCCGAAGACTGCGTCCGACTTCAGATACGGGTCGTGCTTGTCGAAAAGATGGGTGACAAGAGTGCGGTAGCCGGGCGCGTCAATCATGAAGTGCAGATGCGCGGGACGCCAAGGATGGCGCCCAGTAGCGTCGAGCATCTTGCCCACGGGCCCATCAGTTGGGATGGGGTAGCTGACTGGCAGTATCGTCGTGATTGCGTACCGGCCTTCCGCGTCGGTCCGGTAACGGCCACGCAGGTTACCGTGGGGCTGTTGCGTGTCTTGCCCGGAATACATGCCGTTCTCCGCCGTCTGCCACACGTCGAGCACGGCGTCCGTTATTGGAGCACCATCGATGGTAAGGACGCGGCCACACACGACGACTGGTGCTCCGGGAGTGTGTGCCATATTCTCGCCAAAGGCTCGCTCCGGCATTCCCTTGATGTAGAACGGCCCGAACACGGTCGTCTCGGTCGCCCCTGTCTCGTATCGATGGTTGATTGCGTCTACCAGCATCGATACGCCGAGCGTGTCGGACAGAAGGATGAACTCCTGGCGAACGACGTCATCGCACATCTTTCCGGTCTCCGTCAGGAATCGAATTGCCGCCATCCACTCGGCTTCGGTCGGCTCCGTCTCGTGCACAAACGCGTGAAGGTGCCGCACGAGGCTCTGCATCAATGCGCGCAAGCGCGGATTTGGAGTGTTCTCGAAACTGGCCACGACCTGCTCTGTGAGCATGGCACCGCTATCCTGATGTTCATTATGGGTCACGTCTGTCTCCATTCTCGCTTTCGGTAACTCAGCGCGGGGGCCGCCCTTCCCACGCGTCCTGAAGCAACTCGCGAATCGCCGCGCGCTCTATCGGACGCGGGTTCGCATATGGCTTCTTGCATGCGATTTCAGCAGCTTCATCGAGGCCGTCCTGCAGCATCCCGATTTCTGAGAGCGCTGGCGAGATACCGAGCTGCGCGTTCAGCTTGAACAGCAGCGGACCTGCTTCAGCCGCTTCAGTCCCGCCCAACGCCCGCGCGACGCGGCGCAGCGCCTCGGGCGCAGCGGCATGGTTGTAATGCGCGGTATGAGGCAACATTGCAGCGTGCGTCTGAGCGTGCGGCAGGTTAAAAGTGCCCCCGAGGGTGTGACAGAGCTTGTGGTGCAATGCCATCCCGACTGCACCGAGGCACGTCCCCGCAAGCCAGGCACCGTACAACGCCCGGCTGCGCATCAAGCGGTCCTCCGGTGCGCGAACCACAACGGGCAGTGCTTCGCCGAGCGCACGAATGGATTCCTCTGCCATCAAGCTGATGACGGGGTTCGTATCTTCGGCATAGAGCGCTTCCACGGCGTGCGCCATCGCGTTGATGCCAGAAGCCGCAGAGATGCCCGGCGGCAGCGACAACGTCAAAGACGGGTCATAGAGCACGGTACGGGGCAGTACCCGTGCGTCGCGCCCGGTGCGCTTCAGCCGACCTTCCGTCAGGCCAAAAATCGGCGTCATTTCCGAGCCCGCGTAAGTCGTAGGCACCGCGAGGATGGGCAGCGAGGACTCGAGTGCGATTGCCTTGCCCAACCCGATAGTTGAGCCACCACCAATCGCGATGCAACAGTCAGCGCGGAGCTCACTGGCCGTCTCGCGAGCCGCGCGCGCCACCTCGACCGGTACATGCATGACCGCCTGGGGGCAGACACCGGCCGCGCGCTCGCCCAGCACTTCCTTAACCCGGTCAGCGAGAAGGCGCTGCTCAGGTGTCGACAGAATCAGCGCGCGGCGGGCACCGAGCCTTGTCAGCTCATCCGGCAGCTTTGCGAGCGCGTCCCATTCAAAAACAACCCGGGAAGGGGTCCCTTGGTAGACAAAGCGCTCCATGAAGACCTCAGCGCTTGAAGTGTGGCGGCACGTTACCGTCGACGTTGACCCACACGGACCGCGCTTCCGTGTAGTCGTGCATCGCCTCGAACCCCATCTCGCGACCGTAGCCCGACTTGCCTACGCCGCCGAACGGGCTGCCGGGATTGACGCGCTTGTAGCAGTTTATCCAGCACATACCAGCATTGATTTGCGACGCCATCTTGTGGGCACGGGAGAGGTCGTTTGTCCAGAGACCGCTGCCCAAGCCATATTCTGTTAAGTTCGCGATGGACAGCGCTTCCTCATCGCTACCGAAGCGCAACACCGTGACGAATGGGCCGAAAACTTCTTCCTGAGCGACACGGTCGGACGCACTCTTAGCCTCGATGACCGTAGGGCGGACATAGTAACCATTCGCGAGCGTAGGGTCTTGCGGAGCGCTTCCGCCGGCGAGAACACGGCCGCCTTGTTCGCGAGCCACGTCGACGAAGGCGAGCACGCGGTCCAGGTGCTGTTTCGACGTCAGCGGACCCATCTCTGTATTGGCATCGAGCGGATTGCCGACACGGACGGAAGATGCCAACGATATGAATCGCTCGAGGAACTCATCTGCGATACGTTCGTGCAGAACGAGACGCGAGCCCGCGATACAGGCTTGTCCCTGGTTATGAAAGATAGCCCAGGCTGCGCCGTTGATGGCAGCATCAAGGCTGGCATCTTCGAATACGATGTTCGCACCCTTGCCGCCCAACTCCAGTTGAACACGCTTCAGGTTGGTTTGCGAGGCTTCGACAATTCGTCGGCCCGTCGCCGTTGAGCCCGTGAACGCAATCTTTCCAACGCCGGGGTGTTCGGCGAGCCGCTGACCGGCCGTGTGGCCATAGCCCGGGACAATATTCACGACGCCCGCAGGGAAGCCGACCTCGGCCATAAGTTCCACGATGCGCAGGGTTGAGAGCGGCGTGATTTCAGACGGTTTCAATACTACTGTGTTGCCTGCGGCAAGTGCGGGGCCCATCTTCCAGCTCGTGAACATGAGCGGAAAGTTCCAAGGAACAATCTGGCCCACAACGCCGATGGGGCCACGCTGCACGTAGTTCAAAAAACCAGTTTCAACGGGAATAACGGAGCCCTGAAGCTTGTCCGCCATGCCGCCGAAGTAGCGGAAGCAGGCTGCCGTGCGCGGAACGTCTAGCGAGCGCGAATCGCGAATCGGGTGGCCAGTGTCCAACGATTCGAGCTGCGCCAACTCTTCTGCATTCGCCTCAATAGCGTCAGCAAGGCTCAGCAACAGGCGGCCACGTTCGGCTGCCGGCATGGCCGACCATTTCGGGAACGCGCGGGTTGCCGCTTCGACTGCCAGGTCCACGTCCGCCGCAGTCGCCGCGGCAATTTTCGTGACAAGCGAACCGTCGTGCGGATTGAGCACTTCAATGGTGCCGCCGTCTAGGGCGTCAACGAAGCGCCCGTCGATGAAAAGTTGGTTTTGCATGAATCTTCCTCGATTTATTGCTGGCTCGCCACTTAGAACTCGATGGGATACGGAGCAAGCTCGCCACTCTCGTATCGCTTGGGAAGGTCCGGCGTCGCGTTTTCCCAGACGAGCAGCATCGAACGCTTCGTGGAGTAGCCTTGATGCCGGATGTCGGCTGGCATTGCGCATATATCACCCGCACGCATTGTGATTCGCGCTCGGGGCGCCCCGGTGTTCTTGTCGCCGATGTCCCATACGATTTCATCGGACAACTGCAGGAACCATTCGACGCGGTCATTGCCGTGGAAGACCGGCAGGATGAACTCTTCGGTGGTCGGGCAAAACAGGCTGGGGCCGCAAACCGACGTGACTGAGGGATTCCAAGTCACGTCAGAGCGAGATAGGTATTTGAAGAGGTTGAAGGCGTGCAGTTCGCCTTCGAAGCCTGGCTCGACGTGGACTTCCGGCTCGTCCTGGGCGACATCCAGGAAGCCGCGATTGACAGGCAACTCGTCGCGCAACGGCGAATCACCTTCAAGGCCGGGCATCCGGCGTGTCGCGATGCGTGTGCGTTCGATTGCCGAACCGTTGTCGCCGTGCTTGCGACCGAATGCTGTACCAGTCTCATCTGGGGCCGCGAATGGGTCAAACCCTTCGTTCGTCCAGTCGTGCAGGATAGCCTTGAAGGTTGCCATGATGGTCGGCGTCTCGAAGGTCTCGGTGTAGTCAACCCCGGCTTCTTTCAAAATGCCGTTGAAGGTGCCTGCGTAAACATCCACCTTGCCGTAATGATTGCGAGTGCCGAAGACGTGGTCGAAATTGACCCAGCCATAAAAGAAGCCCCATGCTACATCCCGCATCATCGCCCGAAGGAACGCATCAGCCGGCACAGCATGCGTGCGAGTCTGTCCTTTCGCCGGCCAGCTGATTTTCACAAAGTACTCGTCACGCTGGAACTCGAATTTGCCGAGCTGGAAACTGCGGTAACCGGTGACGGGGCTGGGTTCGCTGGAGCGCACCGTATCGGCAGCAAAGCCTGCGGGATTGTCGAAGTTTTCGAGGGTGGCCATAACTTGTCTCCTGGGATATTCGAATAGCGGCAGTCGCAAGGGTCAATGCAGACAGATGTCTGCCCACTTCTCTATGGACAGTTCGCCGAGAATTGTCTGCACGAGTGCAACGCCGGGTTCTGCGGCAGTGAAGCGGTATGCACAGCCGGCGGGAAGCAGCGCTTGATGCCCCTTGCGTAGGACAATGTGCCCCATCTTGCGGCCAGCGGGCTGCGCACCAGCGTTCACGGTCCCCCGGCCTGACTTTGGCGGGACGTCGAGCTTGATGAAATCGATTCGGACTTGGCCATCCATCTGAATAGTGAACTCGTCGTGTGCGCAGGCGAACCAGGGCGACTCGCCTTCGGTACGCATCACTTCAATGACATATTCGAGATTCTTGCCGGCGACCACCTTATCGTAGGGGGCCGACCTGGATGCCACTTCGAAGACGTTCGAAAAGGCGTAGTGATGAGCGCTGCCGCTAGTGATTTCAATTTCACCCTTCTTATAGCTGTCGAGCGAGCCAAAGACGGTGTGGTATGCCGTGTCGGTCATTGCTGTCTCCTGTGTTGAACTGCTTGTTACATTCAACTTTAGGGGCAACGGGCGGCAGCAACAAGCTGCGGTACGGCGACTACGGCATTTGCGTTTCCCGAATAATCAACCCGTCACCGCACCCAGCCACGCTCCAGCAGCGGTGCGTCCCATGCGGGCTCGTTTCCAATGTGTTCCACCAGGAATTCAACCAGCGCCCTGACCTTTAAGGCCTGTCGTTGAGTCTCGGGGTAGACCGCTGCGAAGCTTAGGGGGGCCAGTTGATATTCGCTCAAGACAGGCAGCAACGTACCAGCAACAAGCGCATCGCTCGCAACAAGAGTCGGCAGACAAACAAGGCCCCCGCCTGCAAGCGCGTATTCCCTTAGCAAGTGCACCGAATTCGAGCGAATCATACCTGGCAGCTCCATCTCGATAACTTCTTCGCTGCGGGTCATTGTCCAGCGGTTGCGTGAGGGATATCCCGAATACAGTGCCGTTGTGTGTTGCAACAAGTCGCGTGGATGTTGTGGTGCACCATGCTCGGAGAGGTACTCGGGCGCAGCGCAAAATAGGCGTCGAACCGTGAAGAGCCGTCGCTCGATAAGTGATTCTGATATCGGCGGGAAAATCTGGAATGCGATGTCAAAACCCTCTTCAATGGGGTCTACAACTCGGTCATTGACAATGATGTCCAGCTGGATGCCGGGGTAGCGTCGATTGAATTCGACCAACGGAGCACCGAAGTGACCGAGCGCGAAACCCGGGAGCATCTGAATACGCAGCCGTCCGGTCGGCGTCGCGCGAAGCTCGCGCATCTGGTCAGTCAATTCGTTGACACGACCAACCACCTCGGCACACTCGCGATAGAAAGCCTCGCCAACTTCGGATAACCGCACATGCCGCGTGCTTCGATGGAAGAGCGGCGCATTGACGAACTTCTCCAACTGCTGAATGCGGTTCGTCACCACTGAACTTGTCACACCCAACTGCCTGGCGGCTTCCGCGAAGCTGCTCGCCTCCGCGACTCTTACGAATGTCTCGATGCTCAGGAACCGGTCCATACCGCGTCCTTCTCGTCAGCGAAAACGTAAGTTTATATGTACAAGACAGCTAGCTGCGTCTGGAGAAGACGTCGGCCTGTTACCAGGTTGATTCCAATCCCACATGCTGCTTCCGCGGGAATCGCTCGTCATGGACTGTCCCCTATTGCCCCGATGCTGAGGGGGCTCTCTTGGGATAGGCATTTGCACGAAGAGTTGCACCGTTTATCTTTTAAGCGCTGACATCGCTGGTCACCCGTCTGAGTGGCGATGCGGACTGAGACGACCACCTCCTGTTAAGCAGCAGCAAAGACGATTGGCCCGATGTTTCGTGCAGGCCACCGGCGATGCCGAAGGCATCGTACCTGACCTCAACGTCGGGCATCGTGGCCCGGCCAATACCGTTCAGTTGGCCGGTATGTTTCTGGGGGCCGACGTCCGGCGCTTACAACGACTGTCGGACGGAGGGCCAGTTTCGACACCTGCCGAATGATGTGTTCGGCCCGTACGTCACCCCTTCCATGTCTATGAGGGATTCTCCCAAGGAAGCGGAAATCATTGATTTTGCTTCGCGGTGATAGTCGCGCCGCGCTTCTCAGTCAATGCTTGGCGCGTTTTCCATCGATTGTTTGCGTTTGGCAAATGGTGCGTTCGCTCGTTGTTCCATACCCGAAAAAAGAGCTTGCTCCTACTGTTGTGACGTCGGCGAATTGAATTCACCGCCTCGGCGGGTGGCCGACCATCCCTCGCGATTTACGTCGCACACACAAGACATCGGAGCTGGCTAAGCGCAAACGCCCCCGGGCGCGCGCGGATGACCCGGCGTCCACGGAGACGGACATGAAATCAAACGAGTGGGACATATCCTACGAATGGAAAGCGGTGACGCTGCTGGCTCTGGGCTTTGGGCTGGTCGGCTTGGACCGCTGGTTAATTGCGCCGCTGTTTCCTTCAATCATGAAGGACCTCAACCTTAACGCGCAGGACGTGGGCAATTGCATCGGCGTGCTCGGCCTCTCTTGGGGCGTCTTCGCTGCACTGATGGGGGGCATCTCCGACAAAATCGGCCGTAGGAAGGTCCTGATACCAGCCATCATCGCTTTCTCGCTGCTTTCTGGGTTTTCGGGGCTCGCAGGCGGTCTCTTTGGTCTGATAGCCATCCGGAGCCTCATGGGCGTCGCGGAGGGCTCGTTCTGTCCCACGAGCTTCGCAGCGACGGCCGATGCGTCGCATCCGCGCCGTCGGGGCCTGAACCTCGGTCTCCAGCAAAGCGGCTTCGCGCTGTTCGGATTGGCGTTGTCGCCCATTATTGCCACACAACTGCTCAGCTTCGTGACGTGGCGTTGGGTGTTTGCCCTTGTGGCACTCCCCGGTCTGATTCTCGGCGCGATTATGTTCTTCGTTATCCGCGAACCGAAGGTCACTTTGCGGGGCGCGTCGGAACATGCACCCGCTTCGCTGGGGCATGTACTCAAGAATCAAAACATCATCGTCGCAATGGGCGCACTCTGCTGTGCGATGACGGGTGTGTTCGTTCTCGGCGCGCTGCTGCCGCTCTATCTCACTGGATATCTATCGCTTGATACACAGAAGATGGGCCTTGTTGTTTCGGCCATCGGCTTTGGTGGCTTTCTGGGGCAGTTCGGGTTGCCCGGACTCTCCGACCTGGTTGGTCGTCGCCTTGCAAGCGTCGTTGGCTTCGCGGGAACAGCGGTGATGCTCTATATTTTCCGCGGGCTCGGCCCGCAGCCCCTCCTGCTATTCGCAGTCTTGTTCGTTGCTTCGTTCTTCACCCTCGGCCTGGTCTCACTCCTGTCCGGCCCGGTGGCAACCGAGGCCGCGCCAATCGGCCTTGTCTCGACTTCCATTGGTGCGGTCGTCGGCGTGGGCGAAATTTTCGGAGGAGGTATCGCCCCTGCGATGGGCGGGTACGTCGCGGCGCACTTCGGAATCCAGAACATCCTTTGGCTGCCGATGGTCGCGGTTGTTCTTGGCATTTTGGTCAGCATGCTTCTGAAGGAAACCGCACCGGCTGTCCTACAGCGTCGCTCGGATGTGCGACCGGACGTGGCAGCGGGAGAGCAGCCGCAGTAATTGCTTCGGGACTGACGACCTGTTTGTGAGATTGACGTGCGCTGACACTCGGCCCGAATCCAACGCTCAGGAGCGGGTTAGTTGTCCCGAAGGCGGTGACTCGCCGTCGTTAATGGTTGGGCAGTCCCTCAGCGAGGAAGCATCGTGTACTGCTCTTGAACCAGCACTGCGTCAACTAAAACATGACAGAGAGTAACGCGATGCGTCATTAACTACAGATGGTGTTGGCGTACCCTGCAATCTGCATGGTCAGGCTCCCGGTTAGTGAGCGTTATTCGGCAGGTTGCCGGGGAACGCAGGAGAGCGTCCGGAACGTCAGATGCCGATAGCTATCATATGGTCGCCCACTTTGGGTTTATCGGTTCTTGCGTTAGCTCTTGCGCCTTCCATCGAAAAGGTCGCTGCACAAATTGATGAATAGTTGGTCGTGAGGAACCCCACCAGGAGCCATGCAATGGATAACGATTTGCGGGAAGAGAAGATTCGTGTAAGGGCCTACGAGCTCTGGGAAAAAGACGGCAGCCCGGAGGGACGCGCCGACGAGTATTGGGAACAAGCGCGGTTTCAGATAGATGAGGAAGAATCAGAAGCCGACGACAACGGAGACGGCCCGAAGGGCCGGCTGCCAGGGTGACGAAAACCGGCTAGCGCTGAGGAGTAGCCACGCCGTTGAGTGCGTGGCCGAGCCATAACCCAGGCCACTACATTCCTCTTGCTGGCGAACTGCACGGCGGCGCGGTGCTCGCGTGGTGTTCCTTCGTTGCCGCTTCGTGCGACCGCGATGACAGTCCAAGCTGGCGCCGCCTGTACCCAAGCTTCGCGTGATGCGGAATCTCGGCGCTCGCTGAGGAATAGCCGACATAGAGTTCCTCACTAAGGGTCCTGGTGACCTACAGGTATAGCGAGGGCTGTCTCCGACAGACTCAAAAATGCTCGGCGTTGAGAATCAGTTTTCCGTGGACCCGTCGAGGTCGAAGGGGGCACCACCTGCGTGCTGCTCGAACCAAAGGAGCGCATCTTCCGAGCCGAGAAACCTGACGCGCTCTCGTGCAGCTTTCAGCGTCTTCACTTGGTCCTTGATGTCCGACGGCGGGTTGCCATAGGCGTTCAGAATTGCCTTGCCCGCAAATACGCGTTCATAAGGTACACCGTCCCTCGTCAAGGTGACCATGAAAAAGCCACGCGAAAGGGGCTCGTTCGTCAGGCTGTCGTCCGCAGTAATCACCTCGACAGAGGCATCCGGGTCAGTCGCCTCCGACCATAGCGGCGAGCCGCCCGCCGTATCAGTGCCTATCAGTTCAGCGGCTCGCGCGTAGCCATCCGGGACACTTGTCACAGTCTTGCGCAGTGGGTCGATGAGAAAAGATACGTCCATTGGCTCCTCTGCTGACAACCTGTTTCGGGGCAACGTCGGTGTTCACGATAATACACGACGCCCGCTGGCCGGAGGCTAAGCGGCCGAGCGGTGTACTCCGGCAAAACGACGCGGTAACCTAGGGGAGGGAACAAGCAGATTAGCTGTCGACGCCAAAATGATTTTGACCCGCATGCCGACATCGGATTGGCCTACCTGCATCAAACCAAGGTTCCAGCATCGATGCCTCGCGGCCCAATCTGACTGGTCATCCGCATTACGGCATGCGGGTCAAGCTGGCATTGGCGACAACAGTCCGGCCAGCGCGTGTCTCGCCTTGAGCTGCAAGACACATCGGATTTGAGCCGGTGTCATGGGTCACAGCGTGCTAACGGGCCGACCTGACCGTTGCCTTGAGAGGCTCGGCAAAAAGCGGTCGTGCAGCCATCGTGCTTTTCGTCCATCTAACTCAACATGTTGGCCGTTTGCCGCGCTACCAGACAACTGAAGGAGACCCGCAAAATTCGTTCTCAAAAACACAGCCGCCCGGCAATGTCCCCTTTTCTGCGCACGCTGACTTACAGCCACGCTTCGCTTGAGCCTGTGACGCAGGCGATGCTTCTGCAGTGCTACATCGCACTGGATGCTTTCCGACGGGGAATCGGCACAAGCCACGCTTATGCATATCAACGCCGAAGAGCACGCAGGCGGCGGGTGGCGTGTCTGCGATGCAGATTACTTGCCTGTATCCACCGCTCTTGCTGTATTCAGTGAACAACTCAACGCTGCTTCCCTCAACGACATCACGAAAGCTGAGGCCCGGATGCTTGAGGGTCTTCCTGGTTCGGAGCGGGCGACGCGACAGGTTAAAGAGCTGGCCTGAAGGCTTTTCATCGCCAGGCTTGCCGCCGTCGAATGACGTCGCACCGTAGTGAGGCTTTCGGCCCGGACGAGAAGTGTCGTGCGTCATACTCACGCGCGAGCTGGTCCTTCAGAAGGAAATGGCGGGCGCTCAACCAGAATCGGGTCACTCACAAAACGACGCGCTATCCAATTGCTACGCCGACGTCGTGCGTCGCAAATCAAAACGCCCCCCGGATTTTGGTCGCGAGGGGCGCTATCACGTCAGAACACTTTCGCTTACAGTGCGGCGTCCTTCAGCTTCTTCAGCGGCCGCACTTTCAGACGCATTGAAGCAGGTTTCGCGGCGAACCACTTGTCTTCACCCGTGAACGGGTCCTTGCCGAAGCGCTTCTTCTTGGCGGACACGTCCTGAGCCACAACCTTCAGCAGACCGGGCAGAGTGAACTCCTTCGCGCCCTTCTTGTGAACCGATGTCAATCACGTCGAACGAGTGTGCAAGTCATCGAGCGTCTGATTGATGCCCGGTGATTTGCTGCAATGCACCTACCGCATCGCGACCAACATGCTAGGATTTCTGCGTACAACGCAGGCGTCAGGAGGGTGGCATGGACGGCTTCGTCAGGCATCAAATAGAAGGTGCGTCCGTCGACATCGACGTGATACCGGCTACGCCACGTGGCTACTGCGCGCGCTTTCGCATCTTCCGTGACACGTCTGATAACCCGGAGTGGCACCGAGTGCATGTGTCGGGCAGTGTGTTCGATACGGCCGAGCAAGCGGAGGAAGCGGCCAGGTCGATGGCGCTCGAACGGGTGCTGGCGGGGGCGGCTAAGCCGCACCCATGAAAATTGCCGACCAACGGTCGGCAATTGAGTCTCTTGCGGTCCAGGACACGCTCTCGGCGGGGGACGCCGACGCCATACGCACGGCGCGCAGGTGCTACGAAATCGGAGGTGGTGACCAGTTTGTCAGCGCGGCGGGAACGCTCATTCCCCCCGGTGTCCCCAGGAGGCACGCCTGCTGTTTTGTCAGTCACCTACGGACGACGCGTATCCGTCCGCGCCCGAAGCGTGCCCGGGACCAGGCTCGTGCCGGTCTGGGCCGTCACGGAAAGTGACGGCTGAGCTGCGACCAGTTGTCGAATGGAATTCAATTGAGATGCGAGTTCTTGTTTGTACCAGTCCGGCGCCGTATTGCTAATAAAGGGCTCCCGAAAAGACCTTCATCACCACCATGAGTTATCAGCAAGCCAACGTCTTGCTTTAGAGTGCGCATACTTCCATGCAGCGTCCCAACCCGAATGCATAGACTTGCGCGAACTTCGCGGCTATGGATTCGGAGCGGGCAAGAATGGCACCCGCCTATAATGACTATCACAGAGGCGGATAGCCTGCATTGAGGCCGAGTTGACCGGCTCCGGTGTCGGCAGGAGTCGCGGCGGGGGGCGCTGCGCCGCATACTGAAGTGATGCGGCATTCCTGTTCGGTGGAGTGGCCAGCGTCTAGCTAGTTTTTACGGGACGCCCGTTCTGGGCGTCCCGCAGCGCGTTCGTACGTCCGCGGCGCTTTTCCCACCTCTCATCTTTCCTGCGTTATTGCGCGACCGGTGCCGCAGCCGGCTGTTTGTCGTCGGCCGGGCTGGATTGAGGCGACGGCGCCGGTGTGGCGGACGCAGGCGCCGGGGCCGTCGCGGGCGCGGCCGGCTCTGCGCCCGCTGCGCCGCTGGCCGGCGTGTCGCCCGGATCGGTGTAGTTGGGCACGCCTGCCGGTGCGCCCGTGGCCGCCCCGGAGGCCGCATTCGGGGCGTCGGCTGCGTCACCCGGGTCGGCGTAGTTCGGCAAGCCTACCGGTGCGCCGGCAGCGGGCGCTGCCGCGCCCGAGTCGCCCTGGTCGTCGTAATTCGGCAGCGGCGTGGCGTTGCCGCTTGTACCGCGCAGTCGCGCGCGGCGCTGCTGCGTGTACGCGTCGCGCACGAACGAGTATTTGTCGAGCGCGGCTTGCTGCAGCAGATCGGTTGCGCCCAGCAGATCGGAGCGCACGCTCACGAACTGCAGCACGTACAGCGGATTGCGCACGGCCGGTTCCATATAGTTCAACGGATTGAACTTCACATCGACGATGAGGCCCATGCTGTCACGCACGGTGCTCGGCCCGAACAGCGGCAAAACCAGATACGGACCCGACGGAATGCCCCAGTGCCCGAGCGTCAAGCCGAAGTCCTGATGGTGCTTGGGCAGACCGGCGGGCGTTGCCCAGTCGAGCAGGCCGCCGATACCAAAGACGGAGTTGAACGCGAAGCGCATGATGTCTTCCGTCGCGTCGGTGAACTTCAATTGCAGCAGTGCATTGGCGGCGTTGGTCAGATCGCCGAGGTTCGAGAAGAAGTTGCTGACCGCCGTGCGCAACGGCTGCGGCGTCACCTTCTGATAACCCTTCGCGACGGGCACGGCGACATAGCGGTCGACCCCGTCGTTGAAATTGAACACGGCCCGGTTCATCGGTTCGAACGGGTCGCCGGGCTTGCGGTCGGGCCCGGTCGCACAACCGGAGATCAGACCCGTAGCGGCGAGCGCCAGCGCGGTGTTACGCAGCATCATGCTTATATTCCTTTTTGCTTCGCGCGACGTTGGCGCGGCTTGCCCATGAGCACAGGTTGAAACACCACGGCACCGATCAGCGTGCAGAACAGCGACAGCGCCAGCAGCCGTCCCATGCTGGACGTTCCCGGGTGGTGCGACAGCCAGAGGCTACCAAACGCGGTCGCCGTTGTCGCCGCGCTGAACAGTACTGCGTGCGTCAGGCTCGACTGCAGCAGGCCGGTCTGGCCGTTGCGCCACGCCATCACGAAGTAGATCTTGAAAGCGACCCCGACGCCAAGCATCAGCGGCAGCGCGATGATATTCGCAAAGTTGAGCGGCATGCCGAACACCACGCACAGCTCGAGCGTGACGAGCGCGGAGACCAGCAGCGGTAGGAGCGTGCGCAGCACGTCGCCGATCCGCCGCAGCGCGATCCACAGCAGGATGGCAATCGACAGCAGCGCATAGCAGGCCGCTTGCAGGAACGCCTTGATGATCGTGTCGGCCGAGTGCAGGATCGAAATCGGCCCGCCGATCGCGCCCGGCTCCGCCTTCTTCACCGCGTGGGCGAAGCGGGCGAGCATCGCGTCGTCGCCGGGATCGGTGCCGGGTTTGACCTTCGGCGCGATGTCGACGAGGGCGCGGCCGTCCTTCGATACCCACGCAGCGGAGATGGCCTTGGGGAGGTTCTCGCGGGTGATTTCGGTCGGCTGCAGCAGGTTTTCCAATTGCTTTAACGCGATGCGCAGCGTCTGCGACATCGCAGTTTCGGCGCGCTCGCGTGTGGCGACGTCGGCGGCGGCGAGTTTTTGCAGCGTCGCCGACAAATGCTGGGCTTCGGCGGCGCCCGGGCCGGGGTGATCCTCGGCGGCGAGCGAGAGCTGGTTCGCCGCGCGCTTGAGCGCGGCGACACGCACCTCATCGGTGGCCTGCTGCGCGGGTTGCTGCTGCAGCGCGGGCAGCAGTTGCTGCGCGGCGCTCGCGATCAGCATCATCTTCTGCTGCTGCTCGGTCGGGACGAACGTGTTCAGCGTAGTGACGCGGCCCACTTCCGGCAACGCTCGCAAGCGCTCGGCCATGCGCTCGGCCTCGTCGAGCGACGACGCCAGCGCATGCACGTTGTTGACCGAGGCTTCCGGCGAATCCTTCAGCGACAGCAGCGTCGCCATCGATTCCGTATGCGGGTCCTTCAGATGCAGCGGGTTGAAGTCGAAGCGTAAATGCGTAAGCAGCGGCGTCGCGCCGATCACGACGATCAGCGTGCCGATCAGCACCGGGCGGCGGTGATGGTCGAGGAAATCGTCGACGGGCGCGAGTTGCTTGAAGCCCGGCGAGCCGGTTTCGCCCGGTGGATTGAAGACTTTCAGCAGGGCCGGCAGCAGCGTCATGTTGGTGAAATACGCGACGAACATGCCGACGCCGGCAATCTGCCCCAGTTCCGACACGCCGCGATACGCGGTCGGCAGGAACGAGAAGAAGCTGAGCGCGACCGCCACCGCCGCGAGCGTCAGCGGCACGCCGATGCTGTGCGCGGTGTGCATCAGCGCGGCGGACAGCCGGTTGTCGCGGTTGCGCTCCTCGCGGTACTTGACGCCGAACTGCACGCCGAAATCGACCCCGAGGCCGATGAACAGCACCATGAAGGCGACCGAAATCATGTTGAGTGCGCCGACCATCAGCAGGCCGAGCGCGGCGGTAATGGCGAGTCCGACGAACAGCGTGATGAACACGGCGGCGATCATGCGGCCCGAGCGCAGTGCGAGCCACAGAATCACCAGCACGACGATGAACGTGCCGATGCCGTTGAGCACCGCACCGTCCTGGACCGACGCGAACTCTTCGTCGGCGAGCGGCTGTTCGCCGGTCAGCCGGACCGTTGCGCCGTAGCGCGCGTCGAGGTGCAGCGACGCGGCCGTGTCGCGGATCGCTTTCGATGCGCTCGCCCCCGGTTGCAGCGCGTCATAGTTGACGACCGGTTGCACGATCACGAACGCGCGGGCCGGATCGGTGGCGGCGCTTTTGTCGACCAGCGCGCGCCACGAGAATGCCGCGGGCTTGCCGGCCAGCACGAGATCGAGCGTGTTCGCGCTTTGCGACAGCAGGTGGCTCATGTCGGCGAGCTTCACCTGACCGAGTTGGAGCGGCAGCAGCAGGCTCGTGGTGAGCGTCCCGGCGAGGCCGGTCAGGCTCGGATCGTGGGCGAGGGCGTTCACGAGCGGGCGCGACTGGACGAGCTGCGAGGTGGTGGACATCACCTCGTCAGTGGACAGGAACAGCAGGCCGTTGTGTTCGAAGAACGGCCCGCCGGCGGGCTGCGAAACGGCGACGAATTCCTTCGTATCGGCTTTGAGCGCGGCTGTCAGCGCGTTGGCGGCGGCGTCGGCGAATTCCGGCGCACGCGCTTCGACCACCACGAGCACGGTGTCGCCGCGATCGGGGAAGGCCTGGCTCAGCGCGTTTTCGAGCGCCGTCCATTGCTTGTCGGTTTCGATCAGACGGCTGATGTCCGTGTTGATCTTGAAGTTATGCACAACATAGAAGCTGCTCAGAACGGCGAGCACGAGCGACAGTGCGATGACCCTGTACGGATGGCGCACCGAAGAGGCGACGAGACGGACAATAGATGACTTCAGCATGTAGGCGAACGTAGCCTTATCACGGATGTTGTTTTTAACGAAAGTGCACAAGTATACAGAGCCCGAGCGCTCTAACCCGACTTCGGTAGCAAGTACGGCTCCCGCAAGGGCTTTCAGGGGCGGGAACGCATTGTCGATATACTGGTCTATCCTGCTTTCGCCTTGGGCTCGCAAGCCTGTCGGCGCTTACTTTTCTCAGGTCCTGACGAACGTATGAAACGTTATCTGTCTGCTTTTCTGGCGGCGGCCGTGGTGTCCACGGCGGCCTACGCGCAAACTGCGCCCGATGCGGTCGTAAAAAGTGCCGTCGAAGGCACGGTTGCCGCGATGAAGGCCGACCCCCAGGCGCGCGGCGGCGACATGGCGAAGATCACCGGTCTGGTCCAGACGCGCTTCGTGCCGGCCACCGACTTCCAGCGCACCACGCGCATCGCGGTCGGCAAGGCATGGGCGACCGCCACCCCTGAACAGCAGAAGCAGCTGTACGAGCAGTTTACGCTGCTGCTGGTACGCACTTATGCCGCGTCGCTTTCGCAATTGCGCGACCAGGACGTGAAGTTCAAATTCCAGCCGGTGAACGTGCCGGCCGGCGCGACGGACGTCGTCGTGCAGTCGCACGTCATCAGCAACGGGGGTGACGATGCGATCGACTACCGGCTGACCAAGGGCCCATCCGGCTGGAAGATTTACGACATCAACATGATGGGCGCGTGGCTGATCCAGGTGTACCAGACTCAGTTCGCCGATCAGATCGCCAAAGGCGGGATCGACGGGCTGATCAAGTTCCTGACCGCGCATAACGCGCGCGGCGCCTGACGCCCAACTGATACAAGGCCGCAAAAGAAAAAGCGCGGTGGCCATCTGGCCACCGCGCTTTTTTGTCGGGCACAATCCGGGACGGCGCGAGGCCGCCTCATTGACTCATCAGTGCGCGGTTGCCGTCTGCACCTTCTTGCCCTTGCCGCTGCGCTGAATCTCGTCGAGCTTGATCTCGACGTGACGCGAGAACACGTATTCAGCCGGGCGCTGCTTGCCCAAAGGAATGTCCTTCGCGAAAGCGCCCGTGGTCTTCGGACCACGCAGGCTCACCCTCAACGCCTTCAGCGGATGCGCAACCGTATCCATCACGGCGGTCGCTTCGAAGCCGCAGTGCACCATGCAGTCGGCGCACTTTTCGTAGTTGCCCGTGCCGTATTTTTCCCACTCCGTGGTTTCCATCAGCTCCTTGAAGGTCTTCACATAACCTTCGCCGACCAGATAGCACGGTTTTTGCCAGCCGAACACGGTACGCGCCGGGTTGCCCCACGGCGTGCATTCATACGTCTGATTGCCGGCCAGGAAGTCGAGGAACATGCCCGACTGGCTGAACGACCAGTTCTTGCCATTGTTGCCGCGCTTGAAAATTTCGCGGAACAGATGCTTGGTCTTGTCGCGGTTCAGGAAGTGCTGCTGGTCCGGCGCGCGTTCGTACGCGTAACCCGGCGAAACTGTGATGCCGTCCACGCCCATCGGGCCCAGCGTGTCGAAGAACGCGGCGACGCGTTCCGGCACTGCGTCGTTGAACAGCGTGCAGTTGATGTTCACGCGAAAGCCCCGGCGCTTCGCTTCGCGAATCGCGGCCACCGCCTTTTCGTACACGCCTTCCTGCGACACCGAGTGATCGTGTGCTTCCTTGTCGCCGTCGAGGTGAACGGACCAGACGAAATACGGATTCGGCTCGTAGTCGTCCATCTTCTTTTCCATCAGCAGTGCGTTCGTGCACAGGTACACGAACTTCTTGCGCGCGATGATGCCCTTCACGATCTGCGGCATTTCCTTGTGCAGCAGCGGCTCGCCCCCGGCGATCGACACCACGGGCGCGCCGCATTCGTCGACGGCGCCGAGGCACTCTTCCAGCGACAGACGCTGGTTCAGGATGGGGTCCGGATAGTCGATCTTGCCGCAGCCGTTGCAGGCGAGATTACAGCGGAACAGCGGCTCCAGCATCAGGGCAAGCGGGTAGCGTTTGTTGCCGGAGAAGTGCTGACGCATGATGTATGCGCCGACCCGGACTTTCTGCAGCATCGGAATAGACAAAATGTCCTCCTTAAACTTCGCGTGCGGCCAGGGGTTGCATCAGCTTCGATGGCAACTTGAACTCGACCTTTTCTTCACGGCCCGCCATCGTCGTGACATCGACGGGGCCCAATGCGCTCAGCGCATCGATGACGTTCTTGACCATCTCTTCCGGCGCCGACGCACCGGCCGTGATGCCGACGGTCTGCACGTTGGCAAACCATTCCGGCTTCACTTCCGAACCGTCGGCGACGAGGTAGCTCGCCACGCCGCTTTCGCTGCCGATCTCGCGCAGCCGGTTCGAGTTGGAACTGTTGGTCGCGCCCACCACCAGCAGCACGTCGACCTGCTTGCTCAACTCGCGCACCGCTGCCTGGCGGTTTTGCGTCGCGTAGCAGATGTCGCGCGTATCGGGGCCGACGATGTTGGTGAACCGGCGCAGCAGCGCGTCGATGATGCCGCGCGTGTCGTCCACCGACAGCGTGGTCTGCGTGACATACGCGAGCGGCGTGTCGAGCGGCAGGTCCAGATGCGCGACCTCGGCCTCGCTCTGCACCAGCAGCACCTTGCCGGGGATCTGACCAATCGTGCCTTCCACTTCGGGATGCCCCGCGTGGCCGATCAGGATCAGCGTGCGCCCGGCGCCGACATATTGACGGCCTTGCACATGTACTTTGGTGACGAGCGGGCAGGTGGCGTCGAGCACGTCGAGACCGCGCGCTTCTGCATCCCGTTCGACGGTTTGGGCAACGCCATGCGCGCTGAAAATCGCCACGGCGCCTTGTGGCACTTCATCGAGCTCCTCGACGAAGCGCGCGCCTTTCTGACGCAGATTGTCGACCACGTGGCGATTGTGGACGATCTCGTGACGGACATACACGGGCGCGCCGTGTTGCTGTAACGCGCGATCGACGATTTCGATTGCGCGAACAACACCCGCACAAAAGCCGCGGGGCTGAGCAAGGATGACTCGCATAGGTTGGCGAACTCCGACTGACGCGGGTCCCGAAGAAGTCCGTAACTCTGACTTTATCGCCGCGACCATCTAATTAGTTGACGTCTTGAGGCCCGGCGACGGGCCGGTACAGCAAAACCAAACGCGCATTCTAACGCTATCAGGCCAGCTTTGCTTTTGGCGCGCCCTTGTGTGGGGCGCCTGCCGCAGCCGCGGCCTGCCTTGCGGGGCCGCGCGGATGGTGCATGCGGTAATGATTGCACGCTGCACCGGTTGGACGGAACCCTTAAACTACAAGGTTCCTGCGGAGCGCATCAGCGATGCCGCATTACAGAATGGTTTCGAGGCTCGCTGGATGGACGTCGATCAGTACGAAAATTTTCCGGTCCCGAGCGTGCTGCTGCCGAAGGCGCTGCGCGCGCCAGTCGATATTATCTATCAGGTTGTCCGCACCGCGGCCGATATTGCCGACGAAGGCGACTGGAGCGCCGTCGAGCGGCATGCCCGTCTCGCCGATCTCCGGGCGGGCCTCGACGCGGTGGCGCAGCGGCGTGCGGCGCCGGTTCATCCGCTGCTGTTCGGCAAACTCGCTGGCGTGGTGGCTCAATATAAACTGCCGCTCGCGCCATTTTACGAGTTGCTCGACGCCTGTGCGCAGGACATCGGCACCCGCCGTTACGGCGACCGTGCGGCGCTGCTCGACTATTGCCGCCGTTCGGCGAACCCGCTCGGGCACCTGATGCTGCATCTGGTGGACGCGGCCACGCCGGACAATCTCGCCGACGCCGACGCAATCTGCACGGCGTCGCAACTGATCAGCTTCTGGCTGGACGTCGCCGCCGACTGGAAAAGAGACCGCGTGTATCTGCCGCTCGCGGATCTGCGGCGCTTTGGTGTGACCGAGGCGCAGATCGCCAACGGCATCGTCGACAACGCCTGGCAGGCGCTGATGACGCACGAAGTGTCATTCGTGCGGGACATGCTGGTGCGCAGCGCGCCGCTCGCGTTGCGGATTCCGGGGCGGCTCGGCATCGAGTTGTGCGTCGCCGTGCATGGCGGGCTGCGCTTTCTCGAGCGAATCGAGAAGGCGGGCTACGACGTGTTTCGCGAGCGTCCGGTGCTTGGCACATTTGACTGGTGCGTGGTCGCGCTGCGCGCGGTGGTGATGCGGCTGTCGCGGCGCGTTGGCGTACAGGCGCAATCAATCGAGGGTAAAGCTTAATGGCGGCGGTTCTGTTTGTTCTTTCGTGTGTTTCCCTGCTGATCTGGGGCGTGCTGCTGCTCGGGCGCGGCGGCTTCTGGCGGGCGCGTCCCGCCGCGCCGCTGACTGTCGCGCCGCGCGCGACGTGGCCCGCGGTAGCCGCCGTGGTGCCGGCCCGCAATGAGGTCGACGTGATCGCCGAGGCGGTCACGACGCTGCTGCAGCAAGACTATGCCGGCGCGTTTCACGTGATCGTCGTCGACGACCACAGCACCGACGGTACCGCCGACGCCGCGCGCGCGGCCGCGCTGCACCTGCAGTGCCCGGACCGGCTGACCGTGTTGAGCGCGAAGCCGCTGCCGCCGGGCTGGTCCGGCAAGGTATGGGCACAGTCGCAGGGTATCGAGGCGGTGCGCATGCTCGGCCTGCCCGCCGATTTCCTGCTGCTCACCGACGCCGACATCGGCCATCCCACGGACGCGCTCAAGCAGCTCGTCGCCCGCGCGGACGTGGAAAAGCGCGATCTGGTCTCGCTGATGGTGCGTCTGCGCTGCGATTCGTTCTGGGAGAAGGCGCTGATCCCGGCCTTCGTGTTCTTCTTCGCGAAGCTGTACCCGTTCGCATGGGTCAACAACCCGCGCAATCGCACCGCGGCGGCGGCGGGCGGCTGCATGCTGGTGCGACGCAGCGCGCTGGAAGAGGCCGGCGGCATCGAGTCGATCCGCGCCGAACTGATCGACGATTGCAGCCTGGCCGCACGCATCAAACACCGCGGCACGGGACGTCATCCGATCCGGCTGGATGTGGCGGCGCGTAGCGTGTCGCTGCGTCCGTACGATAGCTGGCGCGAGATCTGGAACATGATCGCGCGTACCGCCTTCACGCAGTTGCATTACTCGCCGCTGCTGCTGGCAGGCACGCTGGCCGGCATGACGATCATCTATCTGATGCCGCCCGTCGCCGCGCTGGTGCTCGGTCCGTTGGGCTGGCCCGCGTGGCTCGCGTGGGCGGCGATGTGTTGCGCGTATGCGCCGATGCTCCGCTACTATCGCCGCTCGCCGTTGTGGGCGCCGTTTCTGCCGCTGGTAGCGCTGTTTTATGTCGGCGCGACGTTTGCGTCGGCGGTGCGTTACTGGCGCGGCAAGGGCGGTCAGTGGAAGGCGCGCGTTCAGGCGCCGGTGCAGGAGCGTTGACGCGGCGCGGTTGAATCGATTGGACGAAAAAAAGCGGCGCTACGGCGCCGCTTTTTTATTTCACTGAGTCAGCAGCATGTAGAGCTGAATCACCACGTCGGGTGAAAACTGGAACGGCACCCAGCCGTGACCGGTATGGCGCATCACCAGCAGGCGGTCGCCGTTCGACTGCTTCTGCACGGCCATGACGGGGTTCTTCGTCGAGACGAATTGCCAGCCCGGCGGGATGCCCGGCGGCTGCTCGAGCGTCATCGACGCGCGCGCGTTCGACAATTCCTCGATCAGTCGGCCGATCTGATCCGGGCGCAGCGCAACCATCTGGTTGCCGATCTTCATCGTGATCTCGTCCTGCGACGGGCGATCGATTTCCAGCGTCGGCTGGAGTTGCACGGCCGGCTGTTCCGCCGGCGGCTCGCCGGCCGGTTCGGGCGCGGGCTCGCCGGAGACCGGCGCATTGTCCTCGACGAGGGCGGGCGCGGCCGTCTCAGGCGCAACCGTCTGCGACGTGTATTCGGGCGCGACGTCCTCCGCAGGCGCGCGCTGCGCTGCGTTCTGTGCGGATGTCTCGGGGATGTTTTCGGGCTGCTGGGCCACGACAGCCTGAATGAGCTGATCGACGCCCATTTCCAGCGCGCCGAGCTGTTCGTGAAGATTCATGCGAGGTTTCTCTGGTAAGACCCGCGATTTTACCTGCTGCGCGTAGGCTTTGACCTGTCGCGGACACGGGACTTGTAACAAAATGCTTACGGCCGCACCGGATCATCCGGTGCGGCGCGAGGGCCGAGCTTGATGCGGCGGGTCACGGCTTCAGGTAGCCGGCCTCGCGGAACCATTCGAGCGCGTCGCTCAAACCTTCGCGATACGGCCGCGCGCGATAGCCGAGTTCGCGTTCCGCCTTCGCCGAGGTGAAGTACATCTTGTTCTTCGACATCTTCAGGCCGTCGACGGTGACGAACGGTTCGCGTTTCGTGATCTTCGCGACCGCTTCGGCGCCCATCGCGAGCGGATAGAGCGGCCAGCGCGGCAAGCTGAGTGTCGGTGCCTTGCGGCCGGTCAGTGCGGCGATGTCCGCGAGCATCTGCTGAAGCAGCAGATTTTCGCCGCCGAGAATATAGCGCTCGCCGATCTTGCCGCGTTCGAGCGCGAGAAAGTGGCCGGCCGCGACGTCGTCCACGTGCACGAGGTTCAGGCCGGTATCGACGAACGCAGGAATCTTGCCGAGCGCCGCCTCGACGATGATGCGCCCGGTCGGTGTCGGCTTGACGTCGCGCGGGCCGATCGGCGTGGACGGATTGACGATCACCGCCGGCAGCCCGTCCTCGGCGATCATCCGCTCCACCGCGCGCTCGGCCAGCACCTTGCTGCGCTTGTACACGCCGATTGCCTGGTCGGCTTTGAGCGGCGAGGTTTCGTCGGCGGACTGGCCCGAACTCGTCACCTTGAGCGTCGCCACGCTACTCGTGTAGACGATGCGTTCGACGCCTTCCTTCAGCGCCGCGCGCATGGTCGCCTCGGTGCCTTCGAGGTTCGAGCGCTCGATCTCGCTCGGGTCCGGCGCCCACAGCCGGTAGTCGGCCGCCACGTGCAGCAGATAGCGCACGCCGCGCAGCGCGTTGCGCATCGACGCTTCGTCGCGCATGTCGCCGACGACGATCTCCGCGTCCAGCGCCTCGACGTTCTGGCGCGAACTGGTGGCGCGCACCAGCACGCGCACCTTGAAGCCCTTCTGTTGCGCGATGCGCGCCACCGACGAGCCGACGAAGCCGGAAGCGCCGGTCACGAGCACGAGGTCGCGATTCTGTTCGGTCATTCTGTTTCCATTTCCTGCATGACAGTCGACGGATTGTACGTGGCGCGCACGCCGTATGGCGCGCCGCGAGCCTCGAACGGCAGCGAAGAGTCCGTCGAACCTGCACGAGGTCGAGCAGCCTCGCCGCGACGCGACTAGAATGCCGGCTTGAAAGATTGTGAGGAGAAGACGGCATGGCCCCGGATCTCGATCAGCGGATCGAAACGTATCACGTGCACGTACGCGGCTTGGTGCAGGGCGTCGGCTTTCGCCACGCGACAGTGCGGCAGGCGCACGCGCTCGGCATCAAGGGATGGGTCGCGAACCTCGACGACGGTTCCGTCGAAGCGATGCTGCAGGGTCCGGCCAATCAGGTCGACCGGATGCTGTCGTGGCTGCGTCACGGGCCGCCGGCGGCCCGCGTGACGGAAGTGAGCGGCGAAGAGCGCTCGACGGAAAAGCGCTACGAGCGTTTCGAGCAGCACTGAGCGGAGCAGCGAAAAAAGGCGGCGCGCCATCGTGTTGATGGCGCGCCGCCTTTTTCGTTTGTGTCGAGACAGTCAGCGTTTATTGCGCCACCAGCAGGCTCTCCGCAAAGCCCCATTCGTCCTCGATCCACTGATGGCTGCACAGGAAGCCTGCACCGTCGGCAATCGCGGGCATCTCCTCCGCGCGATATTTGTGGCTGCTCTCGGTCCAGATCGTTTCGCCTTGTTTGAGCGACACCGTCAACTGCGCCGCGCCGATGCGCGCCGTGATATCGCGCTTCGCCCGCAGATGCATCTCGATGCTGCGCGCGTCGGGATTGAAGCGCGCGACGTGCTCGAACGCGTCGAGCGGCAAGTCGCCATCGAGTTCGCGGTTGATGCGCGCGAGCAGATTCAGATTGAACGACGCGGTCACGCCGATCGAATCGTCGTAGGCGGCCACCAGCACCGGCGTCGGCTTGATTAAATCTGTGCCGAGCAGCAATGCGTCGCCGGGCGCGAGCATGTTGCGGATTTCACGCAGAAAGCGCGTGGCCGCGAGTCTGCCGAAATTGCCGATGGTACTGCCGAGAAACAGAACGAGTAAGCGCTCGTCCGGTGCGCGCTGCTTGCTCACTTCGGCGAGACCGGCCAGATAGTCACGCTCATAGCCGACGATCGAAATCCGCTCGATGTCGCCGAGTTCGCGTCTGCAAAGCTGCAACGCACTGCGCGAAATTTCAATCGGGCAGTAAGAAGTGGGGCGCTTTTTACACAGTGCTTCAAGAATGCGCCGCGTTTTCCGGCCGCTGCCGCTGCCGAGTTCGGCGACGGTCACGTCATGCGGCAGATGCTCGACGATGTCCGCAGCGTGCTCTGCGAGCAGCCGTTCCTCGGCGCGCGTCACGCCATATTCGGGCAATACGGTGATCACTTCAAAGAGCGCGGAGCCCACTTCGTCGTACAGATATTTCGACGGCAGCTCTTTCTGCGGCGTGTGGGTGAGTCCCGCGCGCACGTCGGCGGCGAAGGCGGAGCGTAGGTCGGGCGACGCGTCGTGCGATAGGGCTGGCTGGGTCATGCTGGCTCCAGTAGTCATATTCGATGAGCGGGATTGCTGGCCGGGCGGCGCATGCGCGGTGAAACGACGCGAGCGCTGCATGCCGTGAGAGAGAAGGGCGGGCGAGTCTTTGCAGACCGCCTTTGCCGTTCCGGCTCGTTGATGCTGCGTGTGCTGTTGCGAACAGCGTGCAAGACTTCGTAGCAAGTTTCGCGCTTGAGTCGCTCGCGCAACTATGTAGAGCGCGGTCGATGAGACAGCGCGGCTTCGCCCGCCGCGCGTGAAGCTTATGTTCTAGTGCATCGACGCGCGATGCGCACGAACTAATTGCAGACGGTCGCCGGAAAAGCGCAAGCCCGTGGGATGAATAACCCGTCTAGAATGCCGGCTTGCGCCGTTCTTCGAAAACAAAAAACGCAGGGCTTGCCGATGTGCACTGCCCGGCTGTGAGACCTCATTGCCAATGACAACAACGAACACCGCACAAGCGGATGCTGCGCTGCAAACCGCTTCGCCTGAATCCGCCTCATATGCCGACGCGTTTGCCGCAGCGTTGACGCCATGAGCCGCGCGATGAACCAGTATGACCCAAAGCGCGGTATTGCGTTGTCGGTCGGCGCGTCCGCGATGTTCGCCTTGCTGTCCGCTTACGCAACGCTGCTCGCGCCGCTGAACGGCCTCGACATCTTTGCATGGCGTGTCATATGGACGGTGCCGGGTGCGCTGCTGCTGGTCGCGTTGCGCAAACGCCTGCCCATTCTCCGACGACTTCTTTACCGCATGGTGACCGAACCGAAGCTCTGCGCCGCGATGATCGCGAGCGCGGCGCTGCTCGGCGCGCAACTGTGGTTGTTTCTATGGGCGCCGCTGCATGGGCGGATGCTCGAAGTGTCGCTCGGCTATTTCCTGCTGCCGCTAACCATGGTGCTGGTGGGGCGCTTCTACTATCACGAGCGCCTCGACGCGTTGCAAGGGCTCGCCGTGCTCTGCGCGGCAGTGGGCGTCGGCCACGAACTGTGGGCGACGGGCGCGTTTTCGTGGCCGACGTTGCTGGTCGCGCTGGGCTATCCGCCGTACTTCGCGCTGCGCCGCAAAATCAACGAGGATTCGCTGGCGATGTTCACCGCCGAAATGGCGCTGCTACTGCCGGTGGCGATCGTGTGCATCGTCAGTGGCGGTTCGCTGACGACGATCGCCGGCCGCGTCGACATGTGGTGCCTTCTGTTGCCGGGCCTCGGCGCGTTGAGCACGATTGCGCTGGCTTCGTATCTGAAGGCGAGCCGCTTATTGCCGGTCGCATTGTTCGGCATCCTCGGTTATGTGGAACCGGTGTTGCTGGTGCTGGTGTCGATCACGCTGCTCGGTGAAACACTCAGCGCCGCGCAACTGGCGACTTATATTCCGATCTGGATCGCCGTGGCGTTGACGGCATTGCATGGTGTCCGTCTCGTCCGGCTCGCGCCGAATTGAACGGCGCCGGACACCGGCATCCGATGCGCACGGCGTTCCGGGCGCTCAGCGCGGCGCCGCTGGCCGCTTCGCATTGATGCGCGTCGGACCGACTTGCGCGTCGATCGCTTCGCGCAGATCGGGCCGCCAGCCGAAGCCGAACATCGCTTCCGCAAGAACGAACAGCGGTCCGATGAGCAGGCCGATCACATCGTCGACGAAGGCCGGCTTGCGATGCTCATACGCGACATGGCCGATGAACTGGAACACCCAGCCGATCACGAAAAGCCCAATGCCGGTAGCGAGCCACACAAGCGTGGATTGCGCGGCGAGCCACTCGCCGAACGCGACGCAAAGCGCCGACACGCAGGCCATCAGCACGCCGAGCGGCACATCGAGCATGAGGTAGTAGACGGTTGCCGCAGTGAACAGCAGCCATGCAGCCGATAACGTCACTGGCAGGAGGCCGGCGCCGAATGCAGGGCGGCTCAGCAACACGGCCAGCGCCAGCACGATCAGCGGAATGCCGACGAAGTGCGTGGCGATATTGCGCCGGTCGCGATGGTAGGCCGCGTATTGCGTCAGTTGTTGCGTCAGCGTTCTCATGGATGCCGCTCCTCGTTCAAAGTCAGCATAATCGCGGGCAACCTGATTTGAAACCATCGGGTAGCCGACAATCGCGCACGGATGCTGTCCTATGAGTGTGAGTTTTTCATCGAATGAGCTTGGCATGCGGCTTGGACGTAGTGCATGGTTTCGCTCGGCGCCCGCCGTGATGCAGGCGGAGTTGATCGAAACGGGGCGCGTCGAACGGCTTGCCGCCGGGCAACGGCTCTTTTCGCGCGGCGATGCCGACGACGGGCTCTATTGCGTGCTCGACGGCCTCATGAGAATCGGCGCGGCCAGTGCGATGGGCAAGGAAGCATTGCTCGCCGTCATCGAGCCGGTGAACTGGTTCGGCGAGATCGCGCTGTTCGACAACCGGCCGCGAACCCACGACGCGTATGCCGAACGCGATTCCGAACTGTTCCATGCGCCGCGTGCCGCACTCGTCGCGCTGCTTGAACGCAGACCCGCGTATTGGCATGTGTTCGGTTTGCTGCTGACGCAGAAGCTGCGCCTCGCGTTCGAGGCCATTGAGGAAGCCGCGTTGCTGCCTGCCGCGCAACGCGTCGCGCGCCGGCTGTTGCTGATGGCGGGCGGCTATGGCGAACCCGGCGCATTGCGGCGCGTGCTCAAGGTGCCGCAGGAAGATCTGGCGATGATGCTCGCGCTGTCCCGGCAGACGATCAACCAGGTGTTGAAGCAGTTCGAAACACAAGGCGCGTTGAAGCTGCGCTATGCGGAAATTGAAATTGCCGATGTGCGCCAACTCGGCATACTGGCGGACCTGGACATGGGGTCGCTTTGATTTTTCATCATATTCGGATACCTGAATAACGCGTCGAGAATGGTACGGCATTTTTATACGCATTTTACGGCGCGCCCCTGTTTCTTTGGCGATTCGCTACATCAAGCCCGGTAACGTCGAGACATCCCGGTCAGGAAGCGAAAACATACATGGAAATAGCGCGCTGGATGGTGTGCCAACCCGAAGCAGAAAGCGGTGGCGATCTCGATGCCGCGCTGCTTCGCTATAGCGGCGGCGGGCGCGGTTACGCACGGCGCGTCGTGTCGCGCATGCAGCGGTTCGATGCGAGTTTGCGCCGCGAATGATGAACCGATTCGCGGCGCACGGGTAGTCGAGTGGAACGCGTTAGCTCATCGTGCCGGCGAACTCCTTCACGCACTCCTTGATCGCGACGATGTTGTCGTATTCGACGCGACGCGCGACCGTGTTCGGCTTGATCGTCACGCCGGTGCGATACGGCACGTTGTGCAGCACGATAGGGCGGTCGGTAGCGAGCGCGGCCTGTGCGAAATGCCACTGCACGCTGGCCTGATCCGGGCACATGTAAGATGGCGCCGCGACCAGATAGCCAGCGCAGTCCCAGCATTCATAGCGTTGTATTTCGTGCAGCGCGTCGCGCGTATTCGATCCGCCCACGCCGATCAGCATCGGCAGACGCGAGCCGATCACGTCGGTCAACGCGTGCAATACGGTGAGGCGTTCGCCCTGCTGCAGCAACGCGGCTTTGCTGGTCGTGCTCAACGCGACGAAACCGCTGATCTCTGTGTGCAAGTAGTCCGCGAGGCGCTGCAATGCGTCGATATCGACTTCGCCATTGCGCAGTGGCGTCACGATGGGCAACCCGGTACCGGAGAACATGATTAGTGCGCCATTGCGGCGTTGCCGCGACGCTTCATCGGGCCGATCAACGCGGCGGCGACCGTCGAGATCAGCGTATGCAACGTGAAGTTGAGGTTTTCGCACGAGATGTCGAGTTGCACGCGCACTTCGTCGCGCACGGCTTCCGTGCTGACGACATAGACGCCGAGCGGCGAGTGAAGCAGCGCGCGAAGTTGGGTGCCCGCCAGATCGTGCGGCGAATGCGGCAGCGTCACCTGCAAGAGGGCGCGTGCCGAAGGAAACGGGATGACGTTGCTGTGTTGAACCGGCGGCTTGTCGAGCGACTGCGTGGCGAAGCTGTCGATGGATTGCGTAAGGGCCATGTGATGTGGCGTTCGTTGACGCCATGGGTTGATCAAGACAGTTCGAGGTTAGACTTCCGCAAGTAAACGCGGTGCAAAAATTGGCGCATTCGCTGAAAAAATCATTGGGGGCGCGCCGCACACCCCGCGACGTAATCGCGCAGAAAAAAAGGCGAGTCATGCGACTCGCCCTCCCTGAATGGCACAGTGCGGCTTCGATCAGTTACACATGCATGGCCGGTGCGTGCCTGAACCGATCACGTGTTATTGCGTCGTTGTCGTGTCGGCTTGTGCGCCGTCGGCTTTTGCCGGGGCATTGCTGGCCTCTTTCGCGCTCCCCGTATTGGCTTTTGCGTCGCTGGTTTTGGCGGCGGTTTTCTTGACGGTTTTATGTGCTTTGGCCGTGTGCGTGGCGGAAGTCTTTTTCACCGATGCCTTCGTCGTAGCCTTGGCGGGCGCTTTCGCCGTGGCGGCGCCTTCGTCCGTTGCGCCGGTCTGCACGGCGGTGCTCGCCTTCAGATTCGCTTGACCGGCGGGCTGCATTTGCGCGGGTTGCGTGCTGGACGGCGCGGGCGTTTGAGCGAACGCGGTCGACACGAGCAGAGCGGAAGCGAGAGCGGCGAAAAGCGTCTTCATGGTGTGACTCCTCATTGAACCGGTGGATTCTTGTGTCGCGGCTGAATGATTTCAGCGCTGCCGGTTTAACGTTGGCCGAACGACAGACGTTGACGCCGCTCTGGTGACAAAACGTAACCGCCGAAACATATCGGGGTACTGAATCAACGGCGGTGCGTAGAGCTATGCGGGGGAGAAAATGGTGGCGTTCGCTTTGAAACGAAGCGCGGAGACGGTCACGAAAGCGAGGCGACAGCAAAGGCGGCGAGCTTATCCCCGCCTTCGCGTCACGCGCGTTTCGCTAGTGCCAAACCTGAAGCATCATTGAAACGGATTCTCGACCACACCCGGTTTCGCATCCGGCTCGTCCTTCACCTTCGCCGGCAGATTGGTTTGCGCCTGCAAGCTGGCGACGATCGCATCCACCGCTTCCTTCAATGCAAGCGCCGCCTTCAGTCCGCGCTGATCCTGCGTCAGTTCCAGCGTGCCGTTCAGCACGACGCGCGTGGTGCCGTTGCTCAACGTGAGCGCGTCGCCCTGAATGTTGAGTACGTCGTCATCGTTCGAATAGGGTTTAAACACCTTTGAGTCCTCCCGGTCGCTGGTCCTTGAGGTTTTCCGGAATGCCCGGAAAACGGATGCCCGATGCTGCTTCGAGTTCGTGAATCGTCCGGATGTCGTAACGATTGGTCGAGACATTGTCCACCACCACCGCGAACGCCAGCTGTCGCGAAGGCACGTAGACGACCTTGAACAACTGTGTCGGCACGAACACGCGCGTTGCGCCGATGGTCTGCAACTGCTGGCCGTTGAAGATCGGCCCGGTGACCACGTAGGTATCGTCGTACGACACCGCGATCTTGCGCACCGACGTTTCGATGCGCGCCCACAGCCGTTGGTTGTTCTCGCGATTCTGCGGCACGATGTTGGCGAGCGAGAACGATTGTGCCATCGCCTGCTGATTCCAGCGATTGCCCGCCGGACTCATATGACCACGATCGAAACCGCTGCGCTTGTAGTCTGCGAGCGTTGCGCCTTCGCCGTCGGGTAAACGTGCATCTTCGAAGAACTTGTTGGTGCGCACCATGTCTTTCGCGGCTTCGATATGATCGCGCGTCAGATGCTCGGCAGACCAGAGCGGGCCATGCGTGATGCCCGAATGCAGAACCGCGAAATCGCTATAGCAGAGCATGCGCGTTTTCGGCGCCATCTTCTGATTGGTCAGAACGGGCCATTGCGCATTCGGTGTGAACTGGGAACAGGACGGTGCTGCGCTCGCGTGAGCGGCAACGGTGAATAACAGACAGGCGAACCACTTCTTCATGTGTCAGTCAGTCGAGGGATTGGGGTCGCAAGTATAGCGTTGCGAGCCTTGATCGGGCGACCGGACATGCAGGGCAAATGAGAGAAAGAAGAGAGATCGCGCGGGCAAAAAAAACGGGCCGCTTTGCAGCGACCCTTAATGCGTGGACTTTCGACTCTACGCACGCATGCTTAAGGCCGGCTTAACTGCACGCGACGCAGAATGGAAGTAGGTGACATGGCGTACGAACGCCCGCGCACGAGCGAACGCGCCCCGTGAACGGAACTTTCGACCGACATAATCGGCTCTTGAAAAAGACGCGAAAACTTAATTACCGAACACGCTGTTTTCGGCGTGAACCGTTTGACGGTCTACGGCTTGCAGGCGCCAGAAACCGCTGGCCGGCGCGCGGGTCGGCAAGCCAGTCCAGGCGGCGGCGCCTTGCGCCGCGCTCACGCGTTGCTTGCGGTCCACGTGCAAGCCTCGCAGCGTGCACAACGGTGCGTCCGTGCGGGGCGCACAGAGCGTCGTTACGCCGTCTTCGTCGTGCAATTCGCCCCAAGGGGGCAGGTCGATCCCTTGATGCGCTTCTCTCGACCACCGGTGTTCGTCGGTGTCGAGCCATAGCACAGCGTAATCGTGGCTGACGGTGGGATCGGAACCGTTGATCAGGATGGTCAGTCGCATGGCAGTTCCGTACAAATTGCGAAGTAACGCTCTATCAGTCTATGCGGTGATGCGCGTTATGCAAGGCAAACGGTATGAGGATCGGATACGAAAAAGCGCACGCCCGCTGCGCGCGGCGGTACGATAGCCGACGTCACGATGACGTTCGCGGAGGCGCGCCATGCTGCGTCGGTTTCTGCAATTTGCGATGGTGGCGACATGCCTGAGCGTGGCGACTCCGCTCAGTGCGACGGCAGCGGACAGCGTGCCGTTCGCCGCCCCCGCGCCGGTCGTCTATGTGTCGAACTTCGATCTGGACGTGGCGAACATCGCACCGGATAGCGGACCGGGACAACGCGTGCGCCGGCTGCGCGGTTTGCTGCCGGCCGGGCCCGGACCGCAGGGCCAGAGCAAGAATCCGCAAGAGCACGCCGCGCAAATCGTGAACGAGATGGCGGACGCGTTGACGGAAGATCTGAAAAAGGGTGGTGTCGATGCGCGCCGCATCGCGCCGGGACAACCGTCGCCGGCTGCCGGTTGGCAAGTGCGTGGTGTCTTTCTGAGCGTCGACGACGGCAATCGCTTGCAACGCGCGATGGTGGGCTTTGGCGCGGGTCAGAACGATATCCAGGTGGCGGTGTCGTGCGACAGCCTGGGCGCGGCCGATCTACCGCCGCTGTATCAGGCGGTCGAGGAAGCCGGCAGCAAGACCATGCCGGGCGCGGCGATCAAATTGAATCCGTATGTGATCGCGGCCAAATTCGTGATGGCGAGCGGTGACGAGAAAAAGACGATCAGGAAAACCGCGCAGGAGATTGCAGACGCGGTGATCGTGAAGCTGCACGCGGCGACGACGCAGTAAAGCGCGTGCGTCATCGCTGCCGGACAATCCGGGTTCGCCAGCCCAACGCCTTTAAGCCAGATCCAGCGACGCCGTCAGATCCCCCAGCGGTGCAAGCCCATTGCTCGCGAACGCCCGGTCGCGGGCACGCACGCCGTCGAGCGGCGGCAACCCATGCACACGGCTGATGAAGCGAAGAATCGAGTTGGTGTCGTACACCGTGTGGTCGACGTATCCCTTCTTTGCCAGCGGCGAAATCACCAGCGCCGGAATCCGCGACCCCGGACCCCAGCGGTCGCCCTGCGGCGGCGCCACCGGATCCCACCAGCCGCCGTTTTCATCGACAGTGACGATCACGACCGTATTCGCCCATTGCGGGCCGCGCTGGATATGCTCGATCAGCGTCGCGATGTGACGGTCGCCCGATTCGACGTCGGCATAGCCCGCGTGCATATTCAGATCGCCCTGCGGCTTGTAGAACGTGACGGTGGGCAAGCGCCCCGCATCGATATCCGCGATCAGCCGGTTCGTCGACGCGTCGTTGCCGAGACCGCCGTCGCGCAGATGCCTGCGCCGCGCCGCCGTGCCCGGCGCGTAATTGGCGAAGTAGTTGAACGGCTGGTGGTGATACTGGAAGTCGGGCACCGCGCCAGTATCCTGGTGCTCCAAAGCGTATTGCCACGCGCCGCTGTACCACGCCCAATCGACGCCTTTGTCCGTCAACCGGTCGCCAATCGTCGCGTAGTTTTGCGGTTGCAGCACGCGCGGATTCGTGAGGTCCGAGAACGCTGGGTCGCCGCCTTCGGGCGCCCGCACGTTGCTCGGCTGATAGGGCGGCGCCATCGTGTTGACCGCGTAACCGTCGGCGGTGAAGGCGCCGTCGTTGACGAATTTCGGCGGACCGTCGAGCGCGGACGCGGGCGAGTCCGCCGCCATCTTCAGGCGCGTGCCGGTCGGATCGTCGCCTTCTACCACCGACACCAGTTTCTTCGCCGGGCTGTTGTGGATGTCGGGATAGAACGGCGCCTGCGCCGAGATCAAAAAGATGTGGTTTAGCCACGAGCCGCCGAAAGCCGCCATGAAGAAGTTGTCGCACAGCGTGTATTGCTGCGCGAGATTCCACAGACGCAGCGAGTCGGCGGAATTGCGGTAATGCCCCATGACGAGTCCGCCGGAGTCGCCCCACGCGGCGAACTGGTTGTTGCGGCCGGTGTTGATCTGCATCTGGTTCTGATAGAAGCGATGCACCAGATCGCGCGTGATCACGCCGGTCGGCAGCGGCGCGCCGTGCGCATCGACGATGCGGAAAGGACGGTTGTGCAGATGGTCCAGATCGTTCTGGCCGATCATGAAGCGCCGGCCGTCCACTTCCTGCGCTTGTGGCACGAGCCCGCCCCAGATCGGGGGCAAGTGGGGCAACGGCGTTTTGCCGTCGCGGTCGAGTTGCAGATAGCGCTCGGCGCTCACCGCGTCGAGCGGATGCTGGACGCCGGGGAAGTTGCCGTACAGATTGGCGAAGCTGCGATTCTCCGCATAGATCACCACGATGTGTTTGACCTGATCGTGCAGCGCGGCGTCGAGGCGCATGTCGGCCGCACTGCGCGGTGTGCCGTCGCTCGCCGTGAGCTGACCGGTTTTGCAGCCCGTCAGCGCGAGGCCGAGGCCGACCGCCGCGAGCCCGGTGAGGACGCGGCGGCGGTCGGGATCGTCGGGGGTGTCGGCGGGGTTGTGAGCAGTATTGTCGGCGTTTGGCGGCAGGCTGGAATCGTGGTCGGTCATCAGTGAGTTCCGAAGTGGGCGTGACGGACGCATAACCGGCGCTCGGGGCGGCGCGCGGCACCGGTTTGCGGATTCGAGGAGGCGGGTGGCCTCGCGGGCTAAGGCAGTCGACGCTTCACGCGCCAACTATTGTGCGTTGCATCGACGGCGAGCAGCAGCCAATGCCGCGCATCCACGGGATGACGCCGTTGCGTTGCATAGCGGTCGACGTTCAATTCAAGCTCGTCATGCGAACGCCGGCGACACGTGGCATGCGCGCCCGAGCCGTCCGCAAATTCGACGATCGCAGCGGCCGCTCCGTCCGGCGCGGGCAGATGCGCGATGCTGACTGCGCAGCCCGGATAAAGATGCGAGTCCGCAACCTGGATCTGAATGGAATCGGACATGATCATGGCCTCCATACGCTTGGGCGGAGCGAGAGCGCCGCAGTGATGCTCAGCGCAATGGACCGGATCAAAGAATAGCACCGCGTAGCCGTTGCGCAATGGGTCACGGCGACGATAGTCGCGGCGCATCAAACCAGCGGCCGCCGCTCGTTAATGAGCGCCGCACGCTTCGCGCTATCATGCTGATCTGACCATGATGAACAGCATAAAACGGCAGCCCAAGATGGCAAAAGAAGAGCAGACAGGAGCGGGACGCAAACTCACGAAGCCGCGTAGCGCGGCAGCGTCGTCATCGAGCGTCGATGGCTCGGTTATGCGCTGAGCGAGGCGTCGTTCGAGCGTGGCATTTCGGTGGTGAGCGCGCCGGTGCGCGATCAGAGCGGCAAGATCGTGGCCGCGTTGACCGTCACGATTCCACGTTCGGATATTGGTAAAGCCGAAGAGCGCGAACCGCTCGTCATCGCCGTTTGCCAGGCGGCGCTCGAACTGTCCGAGCGTCTCAGCTATCGTCCCCGGCCGGATGATCCGACCGCGGCCCAGGCGCGTCGCAAGCAGGTCGCGGCAAGTTGAGTCAGCGCTGACGTTGCCGTCGGCGCTGGTTGGCAAGTCCCGTTGCGCGTGCAGCCGGACCGTGTAGTTCACATCACCCGCACCATCCGTTCAGCAGTTCAGAATGAATGATGGATGCCGGTCAGAACCATCGTCTGGTTCCGTCCGCTCGACACGCCCGCAGTGAAGAACGCGGCGTTGGTGTCCGAACCCGCGCGCTGATACAGCGCATTCACGTACACCTGCGTCGCCTTCGACAGCGCATAGATATCGCCGATCATGAACTGCGTCCAGCGATGCCCCGCCAACGTCGTCGTCGCGGCGCCGCCGGCTACGGTGTTGAACGGCGTGAACTGGTAATTCGCGCCCGCGTCGTAGCTCTGATACGTGTCCGAATGTCCCGCCGATTCCAGCTTCACACGTGTGTACAGCGCGTGCACCAGCAGCTTGCCGAACTGGTACGACGCGCCTGCGCCCATGTTCTGCACCTTGTCGGCGACGTGGTTGGCGGCGGGCACGCCCTGGAACGTGGTGACGCTGGTGCCGGAATCGCCGCGCTGGCTCGCCGAGCGCGATCGGATGGCCGATGCCGACGCCGCCGTGCATGCGTTCGAACGCGCCAGCAAAGGTCCGTTGCCGCCGGTGGTTCATGCGGCTGAGTTCGACGCGATGGCGAATCGTCATCCGAAGCGCCGCATGGCGGACCTGTTCGGCCCGGCTTATCTGAAGCGCACGCTGGCTGTGGCGATGCTGTGGATCACTTGCGGCTTCATTCAGTACGGTCTGTCGACCTGGCTGCCGACGATCTATCGCACGATTTATCACGCGCCGCTGCAACTCGCGCTGAATCTGGCGGTGGCGGCCTCGGTGCTCGGCGTGCTGGGATCACTGACCTGCGCGTTGCTGGTCGACAAGGTGGGACGCAAGCCGATCATCAACGTGTCGTTTATCGCGTGCGCGCTTTCTCTGGTGCTGGCAGGCGTGTTCCACGGCTCGTCGGTGTATGTGGTGGCGACGTTCTGCGCGTTGGCGCTGGGCTTCCTCGCGTGCGGTTTCATTACCGCTTACGTGTACACGCCGGAGCTGTATCCGACCAGCATCCGCGCGATGGGCTGCGGTGTCGGCGGCGCGTGGCTCAAGGTGGCGGCGATTTTCGCCCCGGCGATCGTGTCGAAGACGATGATCGGCGGCAACCTGCAGGTGGCGTTTTATATTCTCGCGGCAGTGCCGTTTCTGGCGGCGATGGCGGTGCATTTTCTCGGCATCGAGACCAAAGGGAAGGTGCTGGAGCAACTGGAGGCTTGAGAGGGTAACGGGTTGCGTGGGCGTTGAGGGGCGGCGAGGTCGTGTCGCGCTGTCCGGGCCCAAAGCCAGCTCGCCACTCCTCACAATGCTTTGCGATAGACCACAAACCCCGACTTATCCGCGACCCCGTCATAAAGCTTCATTGCCGTCTGATTCGTCTCGTGCGTTTGCCAATAGACGCGCTGCGCCGCATCCGCTTTGGCCCGCGCATAAACTGCTTCGATCAGCGCCCGTCCCACGCCCTTGCCGCGCTCGGATTCGAGCGTATAGAGATCTTGCAGATAGCAGACCGGCCCCGCCATCGTCGTGTGACGGTGATACAGGAAATGCACGATGCCGACCAACTGATCGTTGCGTTCGGCGACCATCGCATGCATCGGCTCATAGCCGTCGAAGAAACGTCCCCACGTGATGTGCGTGATTTCGCGCGGCAAGGCCGTTTCGCCGGAGCGGCCGTAGAACGCGTTGTAGGCGTCCCATAGCGGCAGCCAAGCGTCGAAATCTTCGCGGGTGACAGGGCGGATCTCAATCGAGTGCGACATCAGTGCGTTTCCTTGTTGAGTGATGGCAGCAAATGCTTGAGTCACCACGGCGTGAGCGCGGCTCGCGTCATCGCGGCTTCGTCGATCTCGTCGTGCTGCGGAATAAACAGGGCGTGGGCGCCGGACATCGCGATGGCAATCGAATCGCTCAAACCATCTCGGCTCTGAGCCAACGGGCGAGCGTTGTGTCGTCGTCGGTCGTCAGCGCTTGTGCGACGCGCCGGCCCACCGCCGCGCCGAATTTATAACCGTGCCCCGAGCACGCCGACACCACCAGCGTATTGCCGATGCGCCTCGAAAAGAAGCGCCTGTCAGCCGTGAATGTGTAGGCGCAGGTCTTTACTTCGGTCACCGTATATTCGTCGATGCGCCTGAACGGCGGCGCAAACAGCCGGCGTATCTGCTCGCCTTCGTCGAGGCATGCGGCGCGATCGGCGTCGGGGTCCGGCGCGCGCGCCTTATGGACGCCAGCGCCAAACTTCAGGCCGATGCCGTCGAGCGGCGGCAGCACATAGCCATCGTTCTGGCCGCCAATGTCGACGATCGCAGGCGCGTTCGACCACGCCTCTTCGAGATCCGCAGGCGGTTCCAGGTAGGCGACGGCGTTGCGGTACGTCATCAGGGTGTCGGCAAGCGCGGGAAACAGCTGCAGGGTCCACGCGCCGGTGGCGACCACCAGCCGGTCGGCGCGCACGATCGTGTCGTCGCCGAGCCGCACCGACGCCGTGCGCGGATCGACCGCAAGCGCCTTGGTATGCATGCGAATGTCCGCGCCGTGCATTCTGAGCCACGCCTTCATGTCGCGCGCGATGCGTTCGCTAAAGAGCGCGCCGCCGTCACGATCGAGGTACGCGTAGCGAAACGTATCGGGGTCGAGAAACGGATAACGCGCGGCCGCGTCGTGCGCGTCGAGCCGTTCGTATTCGAAGCCCATTCGGTCGAGGCCCGCGCGGAACTGTTCGGCGCCGTCGTCGGCGAATTGCGAAATGCCGAGCACGCCGCAGTTGGCATAGTGCGACACGCCAAGGTCGTTCCACAGCAGGTCCCAACTATCCAGGGCTTCGGCGATGCTGCGCGCGTAGCCGTCGGCATCGCCATATGCGCGACGGATCATGCGATGGCGGTCGCCCGACGCGCCGAGCGGATTCGGAATCGAGCCCTGCTCGATCAGGGTGATGTCGTGCCCGAGTTTGGTGAGCGACCACGCCGTACTCAAGCCCGCGATACCCGCGCCTACGATTGTCACGCGCATTCAGATCCCCCGAGTCATGGTTCAGGCTCAGAGTCTAGCAGCGGGAAAATATCTTCGATACGCGTTCGCGAGAATCGGCGCGCAAGGCGAGGAGCCGATGCGAAACGTCGTCACAAGCGTCGTCACAAGCGTCGTGGTGAAAGGCGGTGGTCTCCGCACGCCACCGCGTCAATGTTTTTGATTCGAGCTACT
Source organism: Paraburkholderia sp. RAU2J (assembly GCF_003634845.1). Classification (NCBI taxonomy): domain Bacteria; kingdom Pseudomonadati; phylum Pseudomonadota; class Betaproteobacteria; order Burkholderiales; family Burkholderiaceae; genus Paraburkholderia; species Paraburkholderia sp. RAU2J. Next base: position 49,419 of record NZ_RBXG01000002.1, on the reverse strand, counting down.
GCGAAGCTGATTGCGGACCTTCTTCGCGGCGAATAGCGGCACGTAATCGAATACGCGCGCATCGAGCCGGTAATCGGCCAGCGTGTCCGCATACATGCGGGAAACTGTTTCGGTCGGCGTGTCGGTTTCTTCAGCGATGCTTCTCACCACTTCGTTGACATCAGGCTCGGGCTGCGACATAAATTTCTCCGGATAAGACCGATGGGTTGGACGGACGGAACGCGGACAGCAGGAAATTCATTACAGGATGCGATCCGCGTGCATGCCAATTGAATCGGTCTATCGTACGATCCGATTCACAGAGATTTTTTTCTTGCACTGCGGCAAGTGTCCGCGCAGCGGGGCGATGCGCGAAATCAACGGCTATGCCGATGCTTATGCGTCGCCGAATAACCGCTCGGACAGAAAATCCACAAACGCCCGCAGCTTCGGCGAGAGCTGGCGGTTCGACGGCCACACCACCGAGAACTGTCCCGCGTGTGCGAGATGCTCGGCGAGCACGCTGCGCAGCGTGCCCGCGCGGATCGCCTCGCGGGCCAGGAAGTCGGGCATGTACCCGATGCCGAGGCCGAGTTCCGCCGCGGCGCGCAGTGCTTCCATGTTGTTGCAGGTCAGCGCGCTCGGAAAGTGCGCGGCGGCATCGTCCGGCAAGCCGCGCAACGCCCAGGCTTGCAGCTTGCCCGAGGTCGGAAAGCGAAAGCGCAGGCACGCGTGCTGGGCGAGATCGGCGGGCATGAGCGGCACGCCGCGCCGCTGCAGATAGGCCGGCGACGCGCATAGCACGAAGCGGAACGGGCCGAGCCGCCGCGCCATCAGTTGCGAGTCGGGCAGCTCGCCGCTGCGGATCGCGGCGTCGAAGCCGCCTTCGATCACGTCGACGAGACGGTCGTTGAAATCCAGTTCGAGGTCGATCTCCGGGTAGCGCCCCGCGAATTCCGGCAGGATCGGCAGCAGGAAGCGATAGCCGATGGTCGGCAAGCTCACCCGCAGGCGCCCGCGCGGCGTGGCGTTGGCTTGCAGCATCATCGATTCGGCTTCGCTCAGTGCGTCGAGAATCTGCCGGCAGCGCTCGTAGAAACTTTCGCCGTCCTCGGTCAGGCTGACGCGCCGCGTGCTTCGCTGCAACAGACGTACGCCGAGATGCTGTTCGAGCCGCGCGACGCTTTTGCCGACCGCCGACGCCGACAGGCCGAGCCGCTGCGATGCGCCCACGAAGCTGGACGCCTCGGCCGTGTGGACGAATGCGACGATGCCGCTCAGGTTTTCCATGCGCTTGATTCAGGAGCTGAAGTCCGGAGTGCGATCAATGTAGCATTATTGGCGGGTTTTATTCCGTTATTCGCGCTGGGTTGGGCCGGTCGGTTATCCGGGTAAAAACCTCGGCAGGATCTTTGCGCGCGAGCCCGACATCAACGACGACACCTATCGCGCGCAGCTCGGCCGGCTGGATGCAATAGGCTACGACATGACGCGTTTCAGGCGCGTGCCGCAGCGCTGACGCACCACCCCCGCCGAAACAGTCAGAATACGCAGTTAAGCGTCTGGAGGAATAAAACGGCACACTGAGGCGTTAGCTTGATACCGGCTGGCGCGTTTGAACGTGTGACGTGCGACCGCACTGGATCTTCAGACAGCTTTCGCAGCAACGTAACGTAGTACTCGTGGACAAAACCACCATGAACACTCACGCCGATTCCCTGACCGATTCGACCGGCGCGCTGCTGCCGACGCGCTACACCCGCACGGCGATCACACTGCACTGGCTGATCGCGCTGCTGATGATCGGCAACGTCATGCTCGGCCTGAGCGCCGATTCATTGCCCGACGACTGGGTGCGTCCGGTGATCGATACGCACAAGTCGATCGGCATCACGGTGCTCGGTCTTGCGCTGCTGCGCATCCTATGGCGCGCGTCGCACAAGCCGCCGCCGTTGCCGCGCGAGTTTCCGTCATGGGAGAAGGTCGCCGCGCACCTCGCGCATTTCCTGCTGTATCTGCTGATGATTGCACTGCCGCTGTCCGGCTGGCTGCACGACTCCGCATGGAAAGACGCGGCGACGCATCCGATGCATCTGTTCAACGTGATTCCATGGCCGCGCATCGGCTATGTGATGAACCTCGATCCGGCGCTCAAGGAGACCTTGCACGACCGCTTCGGCACGCTGCATACGTGGCTCGGCTATGCGCTCTACGCATTGCTGGCGATGCATATCGGCGGCGCGCTCAAGCATCAGTGGATCGATCGCAAGTCGGTACTCCGGCGCATGGCGCCGTGAGGCTTCCAGGCGCTGTTTTCCTTTCCCGATAACCGCGGCATCGACGCACCCAAACCCGGCAGTCATTTTGAAAAACACTCTGGAACAGGCATTTGCACTCGCCTCGCCGCGCATCTTGCCGCGTCCCGCGACCTTGTCGAGCACGCTGATTCACTTCAGCGTCGTCGCCGTGTGGCTGCTGCTGTTCGCGCGCGCGTTCTTTCTGAAAGGGGCGTTGGCGTGGTCGACCGGGATTGCGTATGTCGTGTATGACACACTGCTGCTCGCGTTCGTCACGTGGAAGTCGCTGCCGCTGATGCGGCGCCCGGCGCCGCTCGAAGCCGACTACGAGCAGCGCCGTTTGCCGAGCATGGGCGTGATCGTCGCATCGCACAACGAAGCGGCGGTGTTGCCGGTGACGCTCGCCGCGCTGCTGCGTCAGACGCACGGCCCGGCGCAGATCGTGATTGCCGACGACGGCTCGACCGACGCCACCCGCGCGCTGCTCACCGAACGCTTCGGCCTCACGGCCGCCGCCGACGGCATGCTGAGCGCGGCGAGTTCGCTGCATCCGAACCTGTTCTGGCTGCGCGTGCCGCACGGCGGCAAGGCGCGCGCGCTGAACGCCGCGATCAGCGTGATGACGACAGACACCGTGATGACCGTCGACGCCGACACGCTGCTCGACGACGACGCCACCTACGCGATGCGCGCCGCGTTCGCGAGCGAGCCGAAGCTGGTCGCGGCGGCCGGCATTCTGGTGCCGGTCTGCGGCAAGTCGCTCTCGGGCCGCGTATTCCAGTGGTTCCAGACCTACGAGTACATGCGCAACTTCATCGCCCGTTTTGCGTGGATGCGCGCGGACAGTCTGCTGCTGATCTCGGGCGCGTTCGCGTCGTTCAGGCGCGACGCGCTGCTCGACGTGGGCGGCTTCGATCCGCAATGTCTGGTCGAAGACTACGAGCTGATTCACCGGCTGCGCCGCTATTCGGTCGATCGCGGCCTCGGCTGGGACGTGCGGGTGGTCGGCGATGCGCATGCGCACACCGACGCGCCGGACAACCTCGGCAGTTTTCTGCGGCAACGCCGGCGCTGGTTCGCGGGCTTCCTGCAAACGCAGTACTGGAACCGCGACATGACCGGCAATCGGCGCTACGGCACGCTCGGCATGCTGATGCTGCCGGTCAAGGCCCTCGACACGATGCAGCCGATTTACGGCCTGACCGCGTTCGCGCTGCTGCTCGGGTTTCTGTTCGGCGGGCATGGCGCGATTGTCGTGTCGATCTTCAGCGTGATCGGCCTGAAGACCGCGATCGATCTCGCGTTCTATTTGTGGAGCATTCATCTGTATCGGCGCTGGACCGGCGAGCGCACCGGCAACAGCCTGTGGATGGCGACGCTCGCGGCGATTGCCGAGCCGTTCACGTTTCAACTCGTGCGGCACGCCGGGGCGGCGCTCGGCTGGCTGCACTTTCTGCGCGGCGGACGCTCGTGGGGCGTGCAACGCCGCTCCGGCCTGGTGGCGCGCGACGAGAGCTGACGGCGCGCCGCCTGTGCGGCACTTTCGGCAGCGCGCGCTCAGGCGGGCGCGACGCGGCGTCGCGAGGCGCGGGGCGACCTCCTCCGACCCGGACGGCGGTCGCATCTAGTAGACTGGCGTCGATGCCGGCCTCAAGATATGCAGGGCGGCGACCTTCTATCTGCTGGTGCATGGAGGCTTCACGTATGCATGCTGTTCCCCCGCTCGAACAAGACACCGTCGATGCAACCGTCGATGCGGCGCCTGCTCAAGCAGCGCCGCAGAATGCCGCGCATGCGGCCGCTCCGGCAGCAGCCCACGCGCATGCGCCGGGCCACGCCGCCCACGACGCACCGGTGCGCGATCTGCGCCGCGTCGGCATTCACCCGGACTACTGGTATCCGCTCGCGTGGTCGCATGAAGTGAAGCGGGGCAAGACGCATGGCGTGACGTTCGCCGGCGATCCGATCGTGCTGGCGCGCGCGGAGTCCGGCAAGGTGTTTGCGCTGGAAGACCGCTGCGCGCATCGGCAAGTGCCGTTGCATCAAGGCGTGGTCGAGGGAGAGTCGATTCGTTGCGGCTACCACGGCTGGACCTACGACTGCTCGGGCAAGTGCACCGACGTGCCCTATCTCGGGCGCGACCGTTTGCCGAACGGCGTGCGTTCCTATCCGTGTCAGGAAGTCGAAGGGTTGATCTTCGTGTTTCCGGGCGATGCCGAACTGGCCGAACAGCGGCCGCTGCCCAAGCTCGGTTCGGTGGGCGACAAGAAGTACAAGACGCGCCGTTTCGGCCGTCCGGTGAACTGTCACTATTCGTTCATGCACGAAAATCTGATGGATATGAACCATCAGTTCCTGCATCGCAAGCAGATGGGACAGATGCGCGCGCGTTCGCTGGGGCGGCGTAAAGGCGAAGGCTGGGTGGAAGTCGATTACACGTTTGCGCGCATGGCCGGCCAGCAGCCGATCGGCGAAGCGATCGTGTTCGGCCAGAGCCGCAAGACCGGCGGCGACAACGACAAGGACGTGATGACGATCCGCACCGAGTATCCGTATCAGACGTTGCAGATCCGCACGTCCGAGCAGACGCTGGTGATGGACCTGTGGATCGTCTATGTGCCGCTCGATCGCGAACAGCGCACCAATCGCACGTTCGGTTTGCTGTCGATCCGCAAGCCCGGCATTCCCGGTGTGCTGAATCTCGCGTGGCCGCTGCTCGTGTGGTTCACCGAGCGCATCTTCAAGGAAGATCGCGAAATCGTCGAAGCCGAACAGCGCGCGCACGACTCGCAGGGCGCGGACTGGAATCACGAGGTGTTTCCGGTCATCAACGAACTGCGCGCGTTGCTGCGCGAGGGCGGCGCGGCCGATCAGGTGGTGGGCGCCGGCACCGGCGACACGTCGGTGATCCGCTTCTGGGATTCGCGTCAGGGCAATCCGTTGGCGAAGTCCTGAGATTCGGGCTGAGGTGCCGCGCACGTCGAGGCGCGGCGCATCGCATCAGTCATATCCGCCTGAGCGCGCTGATGGCTTGAGCCTGCGGCGCTAGCCGGAATTGCCGCCGCAGTCGCCCGACATGCGGGCACGGCGCCGCATTCACAGGACAAACCCGGCAAAACGCGCCGGCGCACGCTCGTTTCCCCTTCCCAGCGAATTAATCCATCTCCACCCGGTAGGCAATGCGGCGCGCGCGAGCGGCGATAATGTCGTCCGATACGCGCGGGTTTGCGCCAATCGGCATGAGCCGCGCTCACATCCGTGTACCATTTCGCTTTTTCCAACTTTCAAGAATCTCTAGTGACCACGCAACAAGCCTCCACCGCACCGCGTAAATCGCTCACCTTGATGCAATTGCTTGGCCTCATCGGCGCCGCCGGCCTGATCGCCTCCATCCTGCTGAATCATCTGATCTAGTTCCATCGCCCTCGCATCATGCGTGCGGCTCCACGCCGGCACTCGCTGCCGGCTTCATCGATATTCCGAGTGCCATGTACAAGAAGGGCGTAGCCGTAGAAATCCAGTTTTCACCCGAGCGGCTCAACGATGGCGCGGGCGATCCTTACTGGATCGATCTGACGCAGGACGAAGCGCGGCGCTTGCTGGAAAGCCTGCAGGCGCGCCTTGCCGCGGGCGGCGGCACTGTCGCGCCGCTGGTCGTGAGTCTTGATGAGACGCCCTCGCAGCCAGCTGTGGTAGGCGCGGCGGAGGCGTCTGGTCATGGCGTGTCGGCGGACGACTTCAAGCAGTGGGTCTGCGTGATCTGCGGCTGGGTCTACGACGAGGCGGCCGGCTTGCCGGATGAAGGTATCGCGCCGGGCACGCGCTGGGCGGACGTCCCGGCCGACTGGCGCTGCCCGCTGTGCGACGTCGGCAAGGAAGATTTCGCGTTGGTCGAGTTTTAAAAAAACCGGCCAACGGGTTTGAACGCATCAGACCGTTCAGGCCATCCATTGCCGCGGCATGGTCCCCGCTTCCGGCGTGATCAGGCGCTCCCCGCCGGATAATCCGCGCCCTCGGTCGTCGCTTTCCATGCGTCGAAGTCGCCGCGCATGAAGTCGAGCTTCTTGTACGCGAGCTCGAGCGCGATCTTGCCGAGCAGCAGACGCAGCGGCGGCTGGTCCGACAGCGCGGCGTCGATGATCGCCTGCGCGGCGCGCACTGGATCTCCCGCCTGCTTGCCGCTGCGCGCTTCGGTCTGCTGGCGGCGTTCGCCCGCCGTGCCCGCGTAGTCGTCGATCACGGTGGCCGACTGCTTCATCGACGGTCCCGCCCAGTTCGTGCGGAACGGGCCGGGTTCGACGATCAGCACGCCGATGCCGAGCGGCTTCACCTCGAGCGCCAGTGATTCGGACAAGCCTTCCACCGCGTATTTGGTCGCGTGGTAATAGCCGGTCGCCGCGAAACTCGCAATGCCGCCAATCGACGACACGTTGACGATCAACCCGCTGCGCTGCTTGCGCATGACCGGCAGCACCGCTTTCGTGATGTCGATCAAACCGAATACATTGGTCTCGAACATCGCGCGGACTTCGTCGTCCTCGCCTTCCTCGATCGCGGCCAGATAGCCGTAACCCGCGTTGTTCACGAGCGCGTCGATGCGGCCGAAACGCTGCTTCGCCTGTGCGACCACCTCTTCGATCTGGGCGCGGTTCGTCACGTCGAGCGGCAGAGCGAGCGCTCGCTCGCCGTGCGCCTCGGCGATATCTTTCACTTTCGACACATCGCGTGCGGTCACCACCGCGCGCCAGCCACGCTCCAGCACCAGCTTCGCCAGTTCACGGCCGAAGCCGGTGGAACAGCCGGTAATCAGCCAGACGGGGTTGTCTCGATTCATCATTTGGGAAACTCCTGTTGATGGGCTACGACGAGTGAAGAGTGCGCTACGGCACAAGGCGCGCCGTTCGCGTGCGCGATCGGTGCGCTAGTGGTGTTCTGGGTGTTGCGTGCGCGGCGTTGTCGGCGCAGGGCATCCGCGACGGCTCGCCCGAGTGTGGGCCGTGTGCCGGGCGGCGTCGTTATGGGCGCCGCTGTCCGGTATGGTTTTTCAATTGTAGCCGCAGCACGGCGGCTTCGCTTTGCAGCGCCTTGACGAACGCAGCGGCCAGCGGGTGGCCTGGACGATGCTCCGGATGTATCACGCTCACGCGGAACGGCAACGATACGGTGAGCGGCCGGATATGCAGATGGCGGTCCGCGAAATCGACGGCGGTCAGCGGATTGACGATCGCGATGCCGAGACGCTGGCGCACGAAGCTGCACACGGAAACAGCGGTCGGTGTCTCGATCAGCTGGCGGCGCGCGATGCCCGCTTGCGCGAACACTTCGTCGATCTGAAGCCGGTAGGGATCGCTCGACGACAGGCTGATGAAAGCCTGATCCGCGAAATCCTTCAACTCGATCGCGCGCTTCTTCAGCAACGGATGCCGGTCGGGCAACACGCACACCTCGTCCACTTCGAGCAACGGCGTCAGCCGCGTGCCGGGCGGTGGCGCGCCGTGTTCGGTCAGACCGAGGTCGTAGCGCTGCGCGCTCAGCCATTCTTCGAGGAACGGCGACTCCTGCGGCAATTCGCGCTGGTCGATGCGGGCTTCAACGACCTCGTGCGGCCGTCGTTGTACGGCAGCCACCACCGGATGAGCGTAGTGAAACGCGACGGCGTGCCGAGCGACGCGCCGCTTGACGCGTTCACGGTAGCCGGCCCGCTGTGCGAAGCCGGCGACGTGTTCACGCAGGCCGAAGGCGGCATTGTCACGAGCCGCTCGATGCCCGCGCCCGAAGTGGGTGACTTCATCGTGTTCCATGACGCGGGCGCGTACGGCGCGTCGATGTCATCGAACTACAACAGCCGGCCGCTCGCGCCCGAGGTGTTGCTCGACGCGGGCGAGGCGCGATTGATCCGGCGCCGTCAAAGCATCGGCGAATTGATCGCGCTCGAAACCGTGGCCTGACGCATCGACTGACATCGCGCCGAAGTCAGCGCGCCCGCACCGTGCGCGTGTATGACGCAATCATCGTCGCGAGTTCCTGTGCGGCGGGCGTGAGCGGGATCGCCGCGCGCTGCAGCAGGCAGACGTTCTGGTCGACCGCCCGCTCGCGCACGGCGATCGCCGTGAGCGCGCTGGCAAACGGCCCGCGTTTCGCCACGATCGACGACTCCAGCGACAGGCAGTCCGTCGCGCCGACCAGATGCAGCGTCTCGTACAGGCCCTCCACTGTGGCGATGACTTTCGGCGGCGGGAGGCCGTGGCTTTCGAACAGATGGCTCAGCCGGTTGACGTGCGGATCTTCGGTCAGATTCGGCGAGCGCGTCGCCACCCACGTGCAGTCGACCAGTTCGGCGAGCGATGTCGCCCCTGCTTTCGGATGACCCTGGCGGCACACGATCACCGGATCGGACGGATACAACGGCGTGACCGACAGATCGGCCGTGTCGGTATGCTTCGACACGAGCGCGACTGCGAAGTCGAGCGTGCCTTCGCGAATCCACGAAATCATCATGCGCGACGTGCCGGTGCGCAAATGCACCGCGACCCGCTCGAAGCGCGCGCGAAATTCCATCAGCACCGGCGCGAACGCGTCGACGAGCGGCTCGGTCGTCATGCCGAACGTGACCTCGCCGACATAGTCGCCGCGCACTTGCCGCACTTCCTGCTCGGCGCGCTCGCACTCGCCGATGATCGCGCCGGCCCGCTGCAACAGCCGCTGGCCGAGCGCGGTCAGCGCAATGCCGCGATTCGTGCGGATGAACAGCGTGGCGCCGAGCATCGATTCGAGGTTCTGCAACTGCTGGGTGATGCCGCTCTGCGCGATGCCGAGCGCGCGCGAGGCCGCGCGGATGCTGCCGTGCTCGGCGACCGCCGTGAAGGCGCGCAGCTGGGAGATCGTCAACGCCATGAGGGTTCCAGTTCGCTGATCCGGTGATCGGTAAAAGTGATCATGATAGTTCGAACGGGGCTTCTTGGAGGCGCGGCGGCGTCATACGATGGCACTGTCGTCATTCGTCCCCTCACACTTCGACTCCCATGAAAATTCCGCTGATGATCCTGAGCGCCGCGCTGACTTTCAGCAGCGGCGCGTTTGCCGCCGAAGCCGGCACGCTGCGCCTCGGCATCGATCCGAGCTATCCACCGATGGACGCCAAGGCGCCCGACGGCAGCTTCAAGGGTTTCGACGTCGATCTCGGCAACGAAATCTGCCGGCGCATTCACGCGCGCTGCCAATGGGTGGAACTCGAATTCTCGGGGATGATTCCGGCGCTTCAGGCGCGCAAGATCGACGCGATTGTGTCGTCGATGGCGATCACGGAAAAGCGCGAGCAGCAGATCCTGTTTTCGTCGAAGCTCTTCCAGTTCAAGTCGCGGCTGATTGCGCGTCAAGGCTCGCCGCTCGCGGGCGGTGTGAACGCACTGGCCGGCAAGCAGATCGGCGTGCAGTCGGGCACGCAGTTCGAAGGCTACGCGTTGAAGAACTGGGCGCCGCTCGGCGCGCACGTGACTGCGTACAAGAGTCAGGACGAAGTGTTCGCCGACTTGCAGAACGGACGGCTCGACGGCGCATTGCTCGGGTCGGTGGAAGGGGACATCGGCTTTCTGCGCACGCCGGCGGGCAAGGGCTTTGCGTTTGTCGGCGAACCGCTATCGATGGGCGATCGCGGCGTGGGCATCGGCTTGCGCAAGGACGAGACCGCGGTGCAGGCGTCGATCAATGCGGCGATTGCTTCGATGCTCAAGGACGGCACGTACGCACAGATCGCGAAGAAGTACTTCGACTTCGATCCGTACGGCAATTGATTCTTTTACTCCCGACTCTTCTTCCCCAGGCTTTCCCCTCATGAACAGGCAATCGATTCCGCTTCTTTCGCCGGCTATCGGCACGCACCGCGAACTGGTGTCGTTCCATTTCGGCCCGGCGAATAGCGGGCAGAAGATTTATATCCAGTCGTCGCTGCATGCCGACGAGACGCCCGCGATGTTGACGACCGTGTTGCTCAAGCGCCGCCTGCTGGAACTGGAGAAGCAGGGCGCGTTGAATGCGGAAATCGTGCTGGTGCCGGTGGCGAATCCGGTCGGGCTCGGTCAGTACGTGCTCGGTCAGTTTCTCGGACGCTTTGATCTCGGCAGCGGCAAGAACTTCAATCGGCACTTCCTGCAGTTCTCGAAGCTGGTCGCACGCGCGAAGGATGCGTTGGGTTCGGATGCGGCGGAGAACCGGCGCATCGTACGCGAGTTGATCGCGGCTGAACTGGCCGAGCAGAAGCCGTTGACCGAATTCGAGTCGCTGCAACTGGCGATGCTCAAACTCTCGTTCGATGCGGACGTCGTGATCGATCTGCATTGTTCGCTCGAAGCGGCGATGCATCTGTACACGAGCGAAGCGGCGTGGCCCGAGTTCGAGCCCTTGTCGCGCTATCTCGGCGCAGAGGCCTCGCTGCTCGCGACCAACTCGGGCGGCGAGTCGTTCGACGAAACGCATAGCCTGTTGTGGTGGACCTTGCAGCAAGCCATGCCCGCTAGCAAACCGGTGTCCACCGGCACGATTGCGGTGACGGTGGAATGCCGCGGTCAGCGCGACGTCTCGTACGAAGTGGCGCAACGGGATGCCGACGCGATAGTCGATTATCTTGCGTGGCGCAAGGCGATCCGGCTGGACGCGCGGCCTTTGCCGCCGCTGCTTGCGCCTGCGACGCCGCTCGCGGGCAGCGAGCAGTTTTACGCACCTGTCAGCGGGATTCTGATTCATCGCGCGAAGATCGGCGAGACGATTCGCGTCGGGCAGGCCCTGTTCGATATCGTCGATCCGCTCACCGACGAGACGACCACGATCACCAGCAGCACCGAAGGCGTGCTTTATATGCGTCGCGCGATTCGCTTCGTGACGGCGGGGGCGCCGTTGGGACGGGTGACGGGGACCAGGCCGTTCAGGACCGGCGTGTTGCTGGGGGCTTGAGTTTTTTCGCGGGCGGCGCGCACGCGTTGTTTTGTGCAGGGCCCTTGGGGGATACGCATGACGATAGTCTCCCTGCGCAGCGGAGTACTTTCGACAGGGCTCCGCCTCGACGGCGAAGCCCCGCTGCTTCACCTCACACCAACACCGGCGCAACCGCCGCCGGATCGCTGATACTCGGCCGCCCATTCTCAACGTGACCCGCAAAGCGGCGCGAGAAACTCGGATCGTCATTGCTCGTCACCGTCAGGTCGTACCAGTGATGGCTCGCCGCCAGCACCCACACCTCTTCGAGATGCAAGCCGGCCGGCACCAGCACCGGACGCGTGCGCGCCCCATACGCGTTATCCGTCACCGTCAAACGCGCGATGCCGCCACCGCTGTTGCTGAACTTCAGGAACACGTTGCCGTTTGCGACGTCGTATTGCGCGTTCACTTCGGGCAGCGCCGGCTTGTTGCCAGACAGGCCCAGACCGTGCGCGTTGTGCGTCTTCGTCGGCTGCGCATTGCCCGCGAACTTGCGCACGAAGCCGTTCGGCCCGAACACTTCGAACGCGTACACGCCGTTCGTCGTCGTCAGATCGAAGGTCTCGCCGAGCGATTTGCCCGCTTCGACGGTGTAACGCCACGGACCATCGGTGCGATTGCTCGAGTACACATAGAAATGCGCACCCTGGTCGCCCGTGTTGGCGATCGAGATCTCGAACATGTTGCGGTTCACATCCGCTTCGCCATTCACATGCAGTTCGTACGGCAATGCACGCGCGAAACGAATCCCGCTTTCCTGCGAATCGATCGCGCCCGGCGTCGCGGGCACGGTCGGCTTCGGCTGCGTTGCGCACTGGTTATCGGCGATGCTCTTGTAGTTGCTCGTGTCCGGCAGCGGCGGCACTTTCGAGTCCGGCGTGTGGAAGTCGAATGCGGTGGTCAGGTCGCCGCACACTGCGCGGCGCCACGGCGTGATGTTCGGTTCGTGAACGCCGAAACGTGTTTCGATGAAGCGAATCACCGACGTGTGATCGAACACCTGCGAGCACACGAAACCGCCCTTGCTCCACGGCGACACGATCGTCATCGGCACGCGGGGGCCGAGGCCGTACGGCAAGCCGTCGGCGGTATAACTGCCGCCGCGCGCGGGATTGACTACGTTGTGAATTTCGCCTTCGGTGCTGACCGTCGACTTGCCTTGCGCAGGCGTCGTCGCCGGTTGCGGCGGCACGATGTGATCGAAGAAGCCGTCGTTCTCGTCGTACATGATGAAGAGCACGGTCTTGCTCCACACCTCGGGATTCGACGTCAACGCATCGAGAATCTGCGACGTGTATTCGGCGCCGTATGCGGGCGTATATTGCGGATGCTCGGAGTACGCGGCCGGCGGGCACAACCACGACACTTGCGGCAGCTTGTTCGCGAGCACGTCGGCCTTCAGGTCGTCGATGGTGCGCACGGTTTGTGCGCGCTCATACAACGGCGAGCCCGGCTGCGCGTTGATGAAGTTCGTGAAGTTCTGCAGGATGTTGGTGCCGTAGTTGCCGTTCAACGGATCGGAGCCCGTCGTACCCTGCTGGTACACCTGCCACGAAATGCCAGCGGCTTGCAGGCGCTCCGGATACGTGGTCCACGAGAGCAACTGGTAATTCGGCGGACCGTCGCCGTCGACGAAATCGTTGTTGTCGAGGAGCGGTCCGCCGAGCGTGCCGGTCGGATCGACCGTGCCGGTCATCAGATACGAGCGGTTCGGATGCGTGGGTCCGGGCAGCGAGCAGAAGTATGCGTCGCAGGTGGTGAACGCATCGGCCAGCGCGTAGTGAAACGGAATGTCGCTGCGCAGGTGATAGCCCATCGTCATGTCGGTCTTGTTGGCCGGCCACTGATCGTAGCGACCGCCGTCGATCGCGGCGTGGGTCTTGTACCAGGAATGGTCCAGATCGCCGACGCATTGCGCGCTGGTGGTCGAGGTGTCCAGATGGAACGGCAGCACCGGCTTGGTGGCGTCCGCTTTCGACGGCTGATACCACACCGGCTTGCCGTTCGGCAGCGGAATCGGGAAGCGGTCGTTGTAGCCGCGCACGCCGCGCATATGGCCGAAGTAGTGGTCGAACGAGCGGTTCTCCTGCATGAACACGACGATGTGCTCGACATCGCGGATCGTGCCCGTGCGCGAGAACGCGGGCACGGCCAACGCATTGCGGATCGACTCGGGCAGCGCGGTCAGGGCGGCGGCAGCGCCGGCGGAAGAAGCCACGGTCTGCAGGAAACGGCGACGGCTAGTTGATGTCATCGAATATCACCTTCTGCGGGGGGAAAGAATAGCGCGCCTCTGCGCGCCGTGAAAAGCAGGTCAGTTGTTGCTGGCGCTGTCGCTGGGGGCGTAGTGCATGACCGGTGCGACTTGCTGGCTGTCGGCAGCGAGACTGGCTTGCATGTTCTGCGTGATCGAATCGGACGCGGCGGCGGGGTTCGCCGCGAGCGGGGCGGATGCGTCGGGCAGCGCAGCCGACAAGGTCGCCGCACGTTGCGTGGCTTCGTCAGCGGTAGGCGCCGAAGACGTTGCCGTCGATGGAGAGTCATCCGCGCCGCAAGCGCTCGACCCAATAGTGGCGAGTGCGAGCAAGGCGGCGCTCGCGAGGCGTTTGTCTCTTCTCATGTCTGCATCCGGTTTGGTGAAAGCGAGTGCAGTCTCTGTTCCTTTCAAGAAATAATTGTGAAACGTTTGCGAGCAGCATAACTTTCGTTAATTCGTTTGTTTTTCGAAAGAAAGTGGAAAGCAACAAGAAGGACAATAGTCACCGCCATGCCATTTGCCTGATGCTTTTGGCATACCGAATGATTCACGGCTTTGCATAACGGTTAGTCCATGACACGCATCGAACGACCCTTCGACATTACGCGTCTCGAAGATGAATGGCTGGAAGCGGACGGCTTCGGCGGTTTCGCATCGGGCACCGTGGGCATGTCGCGCACGCGCCGTTATCACGCGTTGCTGTTGAACGCGACGCGCGCGCCGGGCGGCCGTGTCGTGCTCGTCAACGGTGTGGAGGCGTGGCTGGAAGCGGGAGGGCGGCGTTATCCGTTGAGCTCGCAGCGCTATGTGCCGAACGTGATCTATCCGGATTTGAGTGCGAGCCTCACCGGCTTCGATACTGCGCCGTGGCCGACCTGGCGCATTCAACTCGATACGTTGAACGTATTGATTGCCGAAGTGTTCGTCAGTCGAGCGACGCGAGAAACGGTTTTGCGTTGGCGGCTGGACAGCGCTGAGGTGGCAGGCGAAATGAGCGCGCGCGTGTTGAAGGTCAGGCCGTTGTTGTCGGGGCGCGATTATCACGCGCTGCATCATGAAAACGCGGCATTCAATTTCGACGCGCGGATCAGCGACGATCGCGCATGCGTCAGTTGGCAACCGTATGGCGACCTGCCGGTCGTTCATGCGGCGACGAATGGCGTCTATATGCACGCGCCTGACTGGTATCGGAACTTCTGCTACGTGCGCGAGCAGGAACGCGGTCTCGACTTCAGCGAAGATCTCGCGACGCCTGGGGTGTTCAGCTTCGATCTGGGCGACGGTGAAGCGGTGATGGTTCTCAGCGCGTCGAAGGCAGCGGGCGCGGCAGCGCCCACCTACGCAACCGCCACCCACGCAGCCGAGCTCGCCCACTTCGAACAACAACGCCGCAACGCACTGGGCTCGCGCCTGCAACGCTCCGCCGATGCCTACGTGGTCTCGCGCAACGAAGGCCGCACGATTCTCGCGGGCTTTCCGTGGTTTACCGACTGGGGCCGCGACACCTTCATCGCGATGCGCGGCCTGTTGATCGCTTCGAACCGTCTCGACGAAGCCGAGTCGATCCTGCTCGAATGGTCGGGCACGCTGTCCGAAGGCATGCTGCCGAACCGCTTCCCCGATTACGGCGACACGCCGGAATACAACTCCGTCGACGCGTCCTTGTGGTTCATCGTCGCGGTGTACGACTACCTGGCCACAGGTCATGCGGGCGCCGCGACCCGCGCGCGTCTGCAACAGGCCGCCGACGCGATCCTCACCGGCTACATGAACGGCACGCGCTTCAACATCCGCGCCTGCGCCGACGATGGTCTCCTGAGCGCGGGCGTCGCCGGTGTGCAACTCACGTGGATGGACGCGAAAGTCGGCGACTGGGTCGTCACACCGCGCATCGGCAAACCGGTTGAAGTACAGGCGCTGTGGAGTAACGCGTTGCGCATTGCGGCAGCATGGAACCCAAAGTGGCAACAACCGGCCGGGCGAGTGTTGCAAGCGTTTCGTGAACGCTTCGTCGATCCGTCCACACAGGCATTGTTCGATAACGTCGATGTCGATCACGTAAAAGGCGCGATAGATCGCGCGATCCGGCCGAACCAGATTTTCGCGGTGGGCGGCCTGCCGTTCCCGCTAGTCGACGGCGCGGCGGCGCGCGCGGTGCTTGACCAGGTCGAAGCGCTGTTGCTCACGCCGCTCGGTCTGAGAACGCTCGCACCGTCCGATCCCGCGTATCGCGGACACTACGGCGGCTCTCCCTTGCAGCGCGATGGCGCCTATCATCAGGGAACGGTCTGGCCGTGGCTGCTCGGGCCGTTCGTCGAAGCGTGGCTGCGGGTTCACGGCGCGACGGAGGAGACCCGCGCGCAAGCCAAAGCGCGCTTTCTCGACCCGCTCTACGCGCATCTCGATCACGCGGGTCTCGACCACCTCTCTGAAATCGCCGACGGCGACGCGCCGCATGCGCCTGCCGGCACGCCGTTTCAGGCATGGTCGCTCGGGGAGTTGCTGCGCATCGAGAATCTGCTTGCCCGGTTGGCGCCCATCGCCGCGTAAACCGCGCTACGATGTGTGTCCCACCGCCAGGCCCGAAGCAAGGACGACGTTATGCCACCGCTGCGCGCTGCCAATCTGCTCGCCACTCTCGAAGGCGCCCGCCTGCACTCGGCCGATTGCGCCCACTGGCAGCGCTGGGGCCCGTATCTGAGCGAACGTCAATGGGGTACGGTGCGCGAGGACTACAGCGCGGACGGCACCGCCTGGGACTCCTTTCCGCACGATCATGCGCGCAGCCGCGCGTATCGCTGGGGCGAAGACGGCATCGCCGGTTTTGGCGACGACAAGCTGAGCTGGTGTGTATCGCTCGCGCTATGGAACCGCAAGGACCCGATCCTCAAGGAACGCCTGTTCGGCCTCACCAACGCGCAGGGCAATCACGGCGAGGACGTGAAGGAACTGTACTTCTACCTCGACGGCACGCCGACGCATTCGTACATGCGGATGCTCTACAAGTACCCGCACGCCGCTTTCCCGTATGAAGATCTGGTGCAGGAAAACGCGCGCCGTGGCGGCGACATGCCGGAGTACGAGGTTTTGGATACCGGCGCGTTCGACGATCTGCGCTATTTCGACGTGCAGGTCGAATACGCGAAACACGCGCCCGACGACATCGTGATGCGCGTGACGATCGAGAATCGCGCGGACGAGTCCGCGTCGCTCGACGTGCTGCCGCAAATCTGGGCGCGCAATTCGTGGTCGTGGAAGGAGAACAAGGACAAGCCGTCGCTGGTCGCCGGCACGGACCACAACGGTGAGGCGCATTTGATCGGGCGTCAGCATGGCCAGGAGCCAATTGTCGTGACGGCTTGGTCGAAGGACGCGCCGCAGCTCGCGTGGCTTTTCTGTGAGAACAACACCAACGTCAAGCGTCTGTTCAACATGGACGGCACGGGCCCGTTCAAGGACGGCTTCAACGACTATCTCGTGCACGGCGACCAGCACGCGGTACGTCACGACGCCGGCACCAAGGCCGGCGCGCATGCGGCACTCGAATTCGGCCCGCACGGGCGTGCCGTGGTGTACCTGCGCTGGCGTGCGCAGTCGTCGCCCGACGACGGGCAGTTCGACGCGGAGGCGCTGTTCGCGCGCCGCATCGCCGAGGCCGACGAATTCTATGGCGCGCTGCAACACGAAATCGCCGATCCCGACGCGCGCCTCGTGCAGCGCCAGGCGCTCGCCGGCATGCTGTGGTCCAAGCAGTACTACCAGTACGACGTGCAACGCTGGTTCCAGGGCGATCCGCTGCAACCCGCACCGCCCGCGAGCCGCAAGCACGGCCGCAATGCGGACTGGCGGCACCTGTGCAATGCGGACATCGTGTCGATGCCCGACAAGTGGGAATACCCGTGGTACGCCTCGTGGGATCTCGCGTTTCATGCGGCCGCGTTTGCACTGATCGATCCGGCGTTCGCGAAGCGTCAGTTGCTGCTGCTGGTGAAGGACCGCTATCAGCATCCGAACGGGCAACTGCCTGCCTACGAATGGGCGCTCAGCGACGCCAACCCGCCGGTGCATGCATGGGCCGCGTGGCGCGTGTATGAGATCGATCGTGCGATGACCGGCAAGGCGGACCGTGATTTTCTCGAACTCGTGTTCCATAAGCTGTTGCTGAACTTCTCCTGGTGGGTGAACCGCAAGGACGCCGACGGCCGCAATATTTTTCAGGGCGGCTTTCTCGGGCTGGACAACGTCGGCATCTTCGACCGCTCGTCGCCCCTGCCGACCGGCGGCCACATCGACCAGGCCGACGGCACCGCATGGATGGCCGCGTATGCGCTCGACCTGATGCGCATCGCGCTCGAACTCGCGTATGCGAACCACGTGTTCGTCGATATCGGCGTGAAGTTTTTCGAGCACTTCCTGTATATCGCCGAAGCCGTGAGTTGCGACGACGGCTGCGATACGGGCCTGTGGGACAGCGAAGACGAGTTTTTCTACGACAAGCTGCGTCTGCCCGACGGCAGCAATGTGCCGATGCGGGTGCGCTCGATCGTCGGTCTGATTCCGCTGTTCGCCGTGCACGTGCTCGAAGAGCGTCTGCATGGCGAGCTGCCGTGCCTGCGCGAGCGGCTCGTGTGGTTCCTCGAGCATCGGCCGGATCTGGCGAGGCTGGTGTCGCGCTGGAACGAGCCCGGCAAGGGCAATGCGTTGCTGCTGTCGGTGCTGCGCGGCCATCGGATGAAAGCGTTGCTGCGGCGCGCGCTCGACGAAAGCGAGTTCCTGTCCGATCACGGTGTGCGGGCACTGTCGCGTTTTCATCGCGATCAGCCGTTCGTGTTCAATCACAACGGCAACAGCTTTTGCGTCAAGTATCTGCCGGCGGAGTCGGACACGCGCGTGTTCGGCGGCAATTCGAACTGGCGTGGTCCGGTGTGGATGCCGGTCAACTATCTGCTGATCGAATCGCTCTACGAATTTCACCGCTATTACGGCGACGAGTTCCGCGTCGAGTATCCGACCGGTTCGGGGCAAAAGTTCTCGCTGAGCGAGATCGCTGACGAACTCGCGCGCCGCGCGACCACGCTGTTCCTGAAGAACAAGGACGGCGAGCGGCCGGTGATGGCCGCGTATCCGCTGTTGCAGGCCGACCCGAAGTCGGCTGATCTGGTCCTGTTCCACGAGTATTTTCACGGCGATAACGGGCGCGGCGTCGGCGCTTCGCACCAGACCGGCTGGAGCGGGCTGGTCGCGTTGCTGCTGCAGCCGCGTGCGATGGCGGCATCGGGCAACGTGCCGCTGGCGGGCGAGCCGGAGCGGGCGCCGATCCCCGTGTCGGCCGGGGAGGCGGTTGGGGCCGCGGCACACACCGCCGCCCCGGCACGCGTGCTCAAGCCAGAACCCGCACCCGAGCCCGCGGTCGCAGTTCCCGTAACCAAGTAACGGGCCGCGGCCGACCCGCACGCGGCGGGTGACATTCGCCCTGCAACGCCGCGCGTCTTGCCATTGGCGTGATCGTTTTTGAACTGTGTGGGTTCAAGCGTGGTCTTTCATGTACCGCCACGTCCGTTCCATTGGCTTCCTCAAGTGAATCCCATGTCGACTACACCGAACACCCAGGCTTCAGATCACCCCGCCGCCGCTCAGGCGCCGAGCTGCAAGGTCAGCGCGAGTCCGCACGATGCGCCGGCGTCGCCACCCGGCAAGCGGCCCGCGCCGCCTTGCACGCTCGTGATCTTCGGCGCCGGCGGCGACCTCACCAAACGGCTGCTGATGCCCGCGCTGTACAACCTCGCGGTGGACGGCCTGCTCGACGGCGCGATGAAGATCATCGGCGTCAATCACGGCGAGCGCGAGACGCCCGAGTGGCGCGAAGACCTGCACAAGTCGCTCCAGCAATTCGCCGCCGACAAAGCCAGCACCTTCCATGCCGGCAAGCTCGACGACCAGGCATGGGACTGGGTCGCGCAACGCCTCGAATACATGGCGGGCGAATTCGAAACCGACGACACCTTCGCGAAGCTCAAGCAGAAGCTCGCGCAGTCGCCCGGCGGCAACGTGATCTTCTACCTCGCGGTGGGTTCGCGCTTTTTCAAGCCGATCGTCGAGCATCTCGGCAAAGCGGGCTTGTTGAAGGAAGGCGAGGGGAATGACGGCGCCGGCTTTCGCCGTCTCGTGGTCGAGAAGCCGTTCGGCACCGATCTCGCCTCGGCGCGCGATCTGAACGCGCACATCCTGTCGTACGCAAAAGAAGAGCAGGTGTATCGCATCGATCACTTTCTCGGTAAGGACACCGTGCAGAGCATTCTCGCCGTGCGTTTCGCGAATGCGCTGTTCGAACCGGTATGGCGGCGCGAATATATCGACAGTGTGCAGATCACTGCGGCGGAAACGATCGGCGTGGAAGGGCGCGGCAAGTTCTACGAACAGACCGGCGCGTTTCGCGACATGGTGCCGAACCACCTGTTCCAGCTGCTCGGCATGGTCGCGATGGAGCCGCCCAATTCATTCGACGCCGAAGCCGTGCGCGACAAGAAGGCCGAAATCTTCGACGCGATCCAGCCGCTCAAACCCGACGACGTCGTGTTCGGGCAATACGAAAAGGGTCCGGCGGGCGTCGGCTATCGTGAGGAGCCGGACGTCGCGCCCGGCAGCACGACCGAGACCTACGCAGCGGCGCGCGTGTTCGTCGAGAACTGGCGCTGGGCCGGGGTGCCGTTTTATCTGCGTACCGGCAAGCGCCTCGCCGCGCGCCGCACGGAAATCTCGGTGCAACTGAAGCCGGTGCCGTTCCGTCTGTTCCGCGATACGCCGGTCGACGCGCTCACGCCGAACGTGCTGACCTTGCGCATCGATCCCGCGCACGGCACGAGCTTCGACTTCAACGTGAAAACGCCGGGGCCGGTGATGCAGATCGGTGGGGTGCAGTCGTCGTTCAACTATGCGGACTTCTTCGCGGCGAGCGCGAACGTCGGCTATGAGACGCTGCTGTACGACTGCATGCTCGGCGACGAGACTTTGTTCCAGCGCGCCGACAGCATCGAAACGAGCTGGTGCGCGGTGGACGATGTGCTGCATCCGAAAGGCGGCGGCGCCATGCCAGTGCACGGATATGCGGCCGGCAGCGAGGGCCCCGCGCAGGCCGACGCGCTGCTCGCACGCGATGGCCATGCATGGCGGCCGTTGAACAGGAATCCAGTCGGGAAGAAGTAAGACCAACAGCGCACCAACTCAACGGGGGGGACACCGTGGCTAAACGTACGGCAGCAAGCAAGACAGCAGGCAAGACAGCAGGCAAGACAGCAGGCAAGACAGCCGGCAAGACGAAAGTGGCGGGCAGCGCCGAGCGGATTCTGGCCATCGACGTCGGCGGCACCGGCCTGAAGGCCTCGATCATCGACGCGGACGGCCAGATGAAAACCGAGCGTGTGCGAGTGGCCA
This sequence comes from Paraburkholderia sp. RAU2J, assembly GCF_003634845.1. Lineage (NCBI taxonomy): Bacteria > Pseudomonadati > Pseudomonadota > Betaproteobacteria > Burkholderiales > Burkholderiaceae > Paraburkholderia > Paraburkholderia sp. RAU2J. The sequence goes on along the minus strand of NZ_RBXG01000002.1, from coordinate 28,485 downwards.
CACCGCATCCGTGCACGCCGGATCAGTTGGTGGATACGCTGGCGAAGCTGGTCGCACCGCTCGTCGACGAAGCGCCGCCCACGCTCATGTCGATCGGCTTTCCGGGCGTGGTGCGCAACAACCGCATTCTGACCGCGCCGCACTTCGGGCTCGAAGGCTGGCACGATATCCCGCTCGCCGACGCGCTCGCGCAGCGCCTGGGCGGCTTGCCGGTGCGCATGATCAACGACGCCGAGATGCAAGGCTTTGCCGCAATCGAAGGACATGGCCTCGAATTCGTGTTGACGCTCGGCACCGGCGCCGGCACCGCAATGTTCCGCGACGGCGAGTTGATGCCGCATCTCGAACTCGCGCATCATCCGGTCAGCAAGAAGGGCGTCGCGTACGACGAGTACATCGGCGAGGCCGCGCGCGCGAAGGCGGGGAATAAGCGCTGGAACCGGCGCGTTTACAAGGTGATCGGGATTCTGGCGTCGCTGGTGAACTACGACAAGTTGTGGATCGGCGGCGGCAACGCGGCGCGTCTCGACTTCGATCTGCCGTCGAACGTGGCGACCGTCTCGAACGATGCCGGTATCGAAGGCGGCGCGCGCTTATGGCATCCGCGCTCGGTGCGCGAAACGCGGCAGTTGCCCGAAGCGAATCAACGCAGCGGACCGTTCAAGTGATGCCGGGCCGAAGAAGCCCTGGCGAGGAGCGATTCACAATGAAGCAAAACGGCTTTGCAAGACATTTGCGCTGCGCCAGTGTCTGCGCAGTGTTCGCGTTGGCGAGCGCGCAGGCGTACGCGGCGCAAGCGTTCGCGGTCGCGTCGCCGGGTCTGGCCGACGGCGGCGCGCTCGATTCGAGCCATGCGGCAAGCGCCAACAATTGCGGCGGCGGCAACGTGTCGCCGGCGCTGCAATGGCGCAATGCGCCTGCGGGTACGAAGAGTTTCGCGGTCACGATCTTCGATCCCGACGGTGCGAAGGGGTTGGGCATCGTGCATTGGGTGCTGTACGGCATCGCGCCGTCGACGACGGGGCTGGCAGCGGGTGCCGCCATGCCGCCCGGCAGTATCGCCGGTACGAATAGCACGGGCGCTACCGGTTACCACGGGCCGTGTCCGCCGATCGGGGAGGTGCCGCATCACTACGTCGCCCAGGTCTACGCGCTCGATCTGCCGCCCGATGCATTGCCAACCGGCTTGACCCGCGATGCGTTGCTTGCGGCGATCAAGGATCACGTCATTGCCGCGACGAGCACGGTGCTGCGATACGGACGCTGACGCCGCCCGATTCGCGGTGTGGCGGCGCTGGTTCGCGCCGCCACACCGCCGCGAAACTGCAGTGAACTGGCGCCGCTTATCGGGCCGCATCCCCCCAGCGATATTGCACGCTGGCCTCATCGAGTTGCGTCTTGAGCTGCGTATCGAGCACGAGTTCGGATGCCGCGAGCGTATCGCTCAATTGCTCCGCGCGGCTCGCGCCGATAATCGCCGACGTCACGAGTGGATTGGCCAGCACCCACGCAAGAGAAACCCGCGTCAACGATTCGCCGGTCTGCGCCGCGATCGCCTTGAGTTGTTCGATCGTCTCGAACTCGCGCTTATGCCAGTACCGCTCCTGGTACATCGCGCCGGCCTTGCCGACGCTTTCGGTAAAGCGCCCGCTCGCCGGCGCGGCATCCAGTTGGTGCTTGCCTGTCAGCAAACCGCCCGCCAGCGGGTTGTACGGCATCACGGCCAACTGCTCCTCGGCGGCCAGCGGCAGCAGCTCCCGTTCGATCTGACGGAACAGCAGGTTGTAGCGCGGCTGGACCGACACGAAGCGCGCGACGCGCAACACGTCGGCGCGTCCTAACGCGCGCGCGAGCCGGTACGCGAGAAAGTTCGATACGCCGACATAGCGCGCTTTCCCTGAGCGCACGATCGTATCCAGTGCTTCGAGCGTTTCGTCGAGGGGCGTGTTCGCGTCGTCGGAGTGGAGCTGGTAGAGGTCCACGTAGTCGGTGCCGAGCCGACGCAGCGACGCGTCGATCGCATCGAGCAGATGCTTGCGCGACGCACCCTGGTCCCACGCCGACGGCCCCATCTTGCCCACTGCCTTCGTCGCGAGAATGAAGCGCTCGCGCTTGCCCTTCAGCCAGCGTCCGACGATCTCCTCCGTGCGCCCGGCAATCTGCTCGCCGCCGCCGAGCGGATAAACATTGGCCGTGTCGATGAAGTTCACGCCGGCGTGCGCCGCGGTGTCGAGGATGCGATGCGAGACTTCTTCCTCGGTCTGGAGGCCGAAGGTCATCGTGCCGAGGCACAGACGCGAAACGGTCAGGCCGGTGCGGCCGAATTGACGGTATTGCATGGATAACGACTCCGAAATGAACGGGATAGGAGGTGGGCAGAAAGCGTTGCAAAAAGGATAAACCGTATTGCAAATAAATGTTGACTGTGGGCGTCCACATTTTGTTATTAAATTGAAAGTATTCAATTGAAGACCAATAGGCATATTGGCTTGCTGTAGCTTGAAGTCCGCGAATGGTGAATTACATGTCGTAATAAAAGGCTATGCTCAGTGGAATAAAAATTACGAATTCCATACGTTCGTAAAAGACGGACACAATCCCATTACGCGAGGTAAGACCTCGCGCGATTGATGCGCGCTGGGACATATGGAATGATACTGATTCTCATTTAACGACCACCACTAGCCAGCAATCCCGTCACTGCTGCCTCAGTTCAGGCGACCGGAAGCCAGCCAAAGGCAGCTTGCCACTTATTCCATGAGAGACATGCGAATCGGGTAGGCGCACACCTGACGGGATTTCCAATGTTCAACCACACGCCGCTTGCGACTGCGTTAGCGCTAGCTTTTGCGATTCCTTTTGCGACACCGGCTGTCGCGCAGACTGCTCCTCAAACCGCGTCGCAACCGGCGGCCGATAAAAATCCGCCAAACGCACCCGCAAACGCATCGACCAACGCCGTCGCCGACAGCGGCACACTGCCGGCCATCGGCGTCGCGGCGCAGGCCGAGCAGCAGGACTTCCAGGCGGAACGTTCGACGGTCGGTGCGAAGACGCCGACCGCATTGCGCGATATTCCGCAGACCGTCACCGTCATCAATAGAGACCTGCTCGCCTCGCAAGGCGCGACGTCGTTGACGGATGCGCTGCGCAACGCGCCCGGTGTGACGATCGGCGCGGCCGAAGGCGGCCAGATCGGCAACAACATCAACCTGCGCGGCTTCACCGCACAGAACGACATCTATCTGGACGGCTTTCGCGACCGCAATCAGTACTATCGCGACACCTTCGATCTGGAGTCGCTCGAAGTGCTGTACGGCCCGTCGTCGATGCTGTTCGGCCGCGGCTCGACGGGCGGCGTGATCAATCAGGTGACCAAGAAGGCGCAGCTGAAAGACTTCGCGGAAGTCTCGGGCATGGTCGGCACCGACGACCGCTACCGCACCACCGTCGACGTAAATCACAAGCTCACGGATACCGCGGCGATTCGCCTGAACGCGTTCGGCCAAAGCCTCGGTTCGACGCGCGACGTGATGAAGAACAAGGACTTCGGCATCGCGCCGGAAGTCCGCTTCGGCATCGGCACGCCGACCGAGGTGACGCTGTCCGCGCTGATCCAGCATAACCACGACATGCCCGACTACGGCATCCAGGCGTTGAACGGCCGCCCGTCGCCGGTGCCGAGAAACACCTTCTACGGCCTGACCGACGACCGCACGATCCAGGACGTGCAGATCTTCACCGCCGGGATCAAGCACAAATTCTCGGACGCGCTCACGCTGACCAACCAGACGCAGTTCTCGCACTCGGAGACCGATGCGCGCGAAACCGCGCCGCAGGCGGTGCTGACGGGGCCGCTGTCGTCGAGCACCGCGTTGACCAACGGCAACTTCACGACGCTGTCGCCGTCGCAGCTGTTCATCAAACTGCAGAGCCATGACCGTGTGATCGAGAACCGCGCGATCTACAACGACACGATGCTCGAATACAAATTCAACACCGGGCCGATCAAGCACGACCTGATCGCCGGCTTCGAGATCGGTCACGACAGCTATTCGAACCAGGCATACACGCGCAACAACCTGCCGATCGTGCCGATGCTGAATCCGCCGATCATGGATACGCCGTCCAACGTGACGACCTCGGTCGGCAACCACGCCGACTCCGGCGCGACCGAAATCGGCGCGTACCTGAACGACACCGTCTCCCTGAACCAGCACTGGAAGGTGATTGGCGGCTTGCGCTGGGATCGTTTCCAGGCATCGATCACCAACTCGATCAACGCGCCGGGTTACGCCAGTCAGACCAACTTCTTCACGAGCGTGCGCGCGGGCGTGATCTACCAGCCGACCGACTGGCAGTCGTACTACGTCTCGTACGGCACGTCGTTCAACCCGTCGCTCGAAAACCTGACGGTGACGAACCTGACGCAAAACCTCGCGCCGGAATCGACCAAGTCGTATGAAGTCGGCGGCAAGTGGGATCTGTTCGGCGGCAATATCTCCGTGACCTCCGCGTTCTTCCGCGAGGAAATGGACAATGCCCGCACGCAGGTCTCGCCGACCGAGTACGAACTCGCCGGCGACATCCGCGTGGACGGTTTCCAGGCGGGCGTGACCGGCCACATCACCGACAAGTGGCAGGTGTTCGGCGGCTACACGTACATGGACGCGGTGATCCTCAAGGCGCTCGACGGCACGCAAGGCCACACCCCGGCCAACACGCCGCGCAACACGCTGACGCTCTGGACGACTTACGCGATCACGCCGCATTGGGAGATCGGCGGCGGCCCGATCTACATGTCGCCGCGTTATGCGTCGAACACCAACTACGTGCGGGTGCCGGGCTACACGCGCTGGGACGCGACCGCGGCCTATCACGCGAAAAAGTTCGACGTGCGTCTGAACCTGCTGAACCTGACCAACAAGGCGTACTTCGACGCGCTGATTCCGTCGGACGGTGGCCGCTCGGTGCCGGGTATCGGACGCACGCTGCTCGCGACGTTCGACTATCGCTTCTGATACGGACGGGGCGAATACGGTAGGCTTGGCGGTTTTTGCAAAACCGCCGAGCCCGACGCAAAGGAAACATCATGTTGCTGCAGATTCCGAAAGTACTGGACGCCGAACGCTTGCGCTTCGTGCGCGAACGGCTCGAGCAGGCCGGCGACGCCTGGGTCGACGGCCGCGCGACCGCCGGTTATCAGGGCGCGCCGGTCAAGCGCAACCAGCAGATCGCCGAGCACACGCCGGTGGCGCGCGAGCTTGGCGACGTGATTCTCGCGGCGATCGAGCGCAATCCGCTCTTCATCAGCGCGGTGTTGCCCAACCAGGTGTATCCGCCGCTGTTCAACCGCTACGAAGGCGGCATGCAGTTCGGCAGCCATGTCGACGGCGCGGTGCGCGTGCTGCCCAACGGCGTGAAGCTGCGCACCGATGTCTCGGTGACGCTGTTCCTTTCCGGACCGGACGAATACGACGGCGGCGAACTCGTAATCGAAGACACCTATGGTGTGCAGCAGGTGAAACTGCCGGCGGGCGACATGATCGTCTATCCGGCCACCAGTCTGCATCAGGTCACGCCGGTCACGCGCGGCGCGCGCATCGCCAGTTTCTTCTGGGTGCAAAGCCTCGTGCGCAACGATACGCAACGTGCGCTGCTGTTCGACATGGACACCGCAATTCAACGCCTGAATGCCACCCACGCCGACGACACCGCACGCCGCAGCCTCGTCGGCTGTTATCACAATCTACTGCGTACCTGGAGCGAAACGTGAGCGTCCCCGACACTATCGACAGACAATCGACGGCGGGCGTGGATCGCGCCGCGCGCGAGCCGCAACGGCTCGACAGCGGCGAACTGAAGTCGCGGCAGCAGCGCTCGCGCCGCGCGAGCTTCATCAAATGGCTGCGCAAGATGCATGGCTGGGTGGGTTTGTGGGGCGCGGCGCTCGGCCTGCTGTTCGGCACCACGGGGTTCTTTCTGAACCATCGCGGCGGCCCGCTGCGAGTGTCGACGGGCGAGCCGCAAGTGTCGGTGTTGCAGGTGCCGTTGCCGCAACCGGCGCCGGACACGCCGCGTGAGTTGGGCAAGTGGCTCAAGCACGAACTGAAGATCGCCGGCAACCCGGGGCGCGTGCAGAAGGAGCCTGCGCATCCGGTTGCGTGGGGCGAGCGCAGCGTCGTCCAGCCCGAGCGCTGGCAGCTGAATTTCGCATCCCCCATGAAAACACGTCGGCCGAATACTGGGTCGGCAATGGCTATGTGACCGTCAGGCGCAGCGAAAACACGTTCCTCGCAATGCTGACGAATCTGCACAAGGGCGTCGGCTTGAGCGTCGGCTGGGTGCTGCTGATCGACACGCTCGCGGGCAGCCTCATTCTGCTGTCGCTCACCGGCGTGCTGCTGTGGACGGAGTTGAACCAGCGCAAGACGGTGGGTGTGGTGCTGGTGCTAGGCTCGATTGCCGCCGCGGTGTGCCTGAGTTTGATGTGACGCAGGCCTTGCCTGTCTGAAGGAAGCTGAAGGAAACCGGTCGGGCGGCGCTCGCCGCCCGACCGTGAAGGCAGCCTTGGGCGCAGCCTGCGTCGGGGTACGTTTTGCCTACGTTTTACTGGCATTGCCCGCGCCGCATTGCATCATTGACCGATGCCATCCGCTGGCCGACCCATGCGTCGGCGCGCGGCGCTCAAACCTCCGCTGTTTCGAGTCCTGGCGCTCAGCTCTTCTTCCTCCGGCAACCCGCCGCATGCGAGAATCGCGCTACTACGAGTGCGCCGTCATCGTTAGTCATCCGTCGTATCGGGCACTGCTTTCGCAATAGCGGTCACACGCATTTTGACCTGCCGCGCCGAGGAGATCGCGTTGAAAGAGCCGGACCGCTTCCTGCCGGATGTACCGCACGCCGGTCCGGCCGCGCCGTCGTTTCTTGCCGGCGGCGGCGAACTCGGTGCGCTGATCCGCGCCTACGACTGGAGCCGCACCGCGCTCGGTGCGCCCGACACCTGGCCGCAAGGCCTGAAGATCGCGATCCGCATCATGCTCACGTCGCGGCAGCCGATCTGGATCGGCTGGGGGCGACGAGCTGCTCTATTTTTACAACGATCCGTCATGTTGCCGCCTCTGCCGGAATCCGCCGATGCCCACACCTGCCAATCCCGTCGAAGCCGCGCTCATGACGCGGCGTTCGATTCGCGCGTTTCTTCCCGAACCGGTGCCGCGCGCCGATATCGAGGCCATTCTCGAAGCCGCCAGCCGCGCGCCCTCGCGCACCAACACGCAGCCCTGGAAAGTGTATGTCGTGACGGGCGAGTCGCTCGCGCGTCTGTCGCGCGATCTGCTCGCCGCCTACGACGATCCGCAGCGCGACGCGCTGTATCACGAGGAATATCCGTACTATCCGCAGCGGTGGGCGTCGCCGTATCTCGACCGGCGCCGCAAGATCGGCTGGGATCTGTATGGTCTGCTCGGCATCGAAAAGGGTGACAAGGCGCGCATGCATGAACAGCATGCGCAGAACTATCGTTTTTTCGGCGCGCCGGTGGGTTTGTTCTTCACGATCGATCGCGTGATGGAGCGCGGCAGTTGGCTCGACTACGGCATGTTCCTGCAGGCGATCATGACGGCCGCGCGCGGGCGTGGTCTCCATACCTGCCCACAGGCCGCGTTCACGCAGTTCCATCGAGTGATTGCGGAGCATCTCGGCTTGCCGGAAGACGAGCAGCTAGTGTGCGGCATGTCGCTCGGTCTCGCCGACGAAGCCGCTCTCGTCAATACGCTGCGCACCGAGCGCGAACCGGTCGAACGGTTCACGCGATTTCTCGATTGATCGACAAATAAAAACGTCTGGTTAGCGTCCCCACTTTCCACCGGAACATCATGAAAACATCACGCCGCCATTTTCTGCTGCTGAGCGCAGGCGTCGGCTCATCGCTCGTGCTATCGCAAGCCGCTTTTGCCGACACCGTGAACCGGCTCGGGGAAACCGATCCCAAGGCACAAGCCGTGGGTTATGTGGAAGACGCCTCGAAGGTCGACAAAGCGAAATTCCCCGGCTTCGCTGCGGGACAAACGTGCGCCAACTGCTCGCTGTTCCAGGGCGCGGCGACCGACGCCTATGGCGGCTGCACGCTATTCGGCGACAAGCAGGTCGCCGCGCGCGGCTGGTGCAGTTCGTATTCGACTATGTGAGCACTTGAGCGTGCGGGTCGGTATGGCGCCGCTCACATCAGCGACTTCAACACCAGTTCGTATGAGCGGCCGATCCACACGGCCGCGTCGCGGTGATCGCGCAGCGCGTCGCCGGTATTCGGATGCAGGAAAACGTCGAGCGCGCCGTGATTCAGCGTGAGCCAGCCGACCACGTCGGCGAACTGCGCCTGCGTGAAGCCGAGCTGATACGACCACATCGGATGCGGGCCGACCGGGCGTTCGTGAAAGCGGCCGATCTGCAACTGGCCGCCCCAGCGCGCTTCGATCTGCTCGCGAAAGGTCCACGCAGCGTCGCGGCTGTTCGCATCGAAATAGATATGGGCGTGCCAGCTGTCGATGGCGGAGGTGTCGCGGAAGGTCATATCAGGGTCCATCACATAGAGTCGGTATCGGCCGGCATCAGTCTTTATCCGACATTCATTCTGCTTCGGTGTCCGTGCACGCGCGCACTGCGCGCCTCATGTAAAACTGTGCATCATCCTTGCCGACGATCTCGAAGCCGAGCCGATCGTACAGACGTCTCGCGGGATTGCCCTTGAGCACCTTCAACGCGACCGGCAACGCGTCGTTCTGAGCGGCGCGCAAGACCGTACGCAGCGCGCGTCCGCCGATGCCGCGCCCTTGCAGCGCCGGCGTGATCTGCAATTGCACGACCACCCATTCGGTGTCGGTGCGATGCGCCTTCAGCAGGCCGGCCGGCGCCCCGTCGATACAGATGACCCGCGCCGTGTCATACCGATGCAGCAGACGCGCGCGATGTTCGACGTCGTGCGTCGGTTCGCCGGCGCGCGCAAGGTGTTCCGTCATGGTGGCCTTGCGCAGTTCGAACAGAAAGCTCTCGTCGTCGCCAAGCGCAGGGCGCAGGGTCAGGGCAGGTTCTTGAACGGACATGTCGGTAACGTTGCCACGCGCACGTTTCCCGCGCGGGCGGTGAGTAAGAATGGTCGTGAATTGTCGCGCCAGCAGCGCTTTTTTACCACGCGGCTATGTTTTCGTCTTTCGACCTCCGTGATCCATGCGAACGCTCGCTCTTGCGGACAGGCGTTCGTCCGACTGGGAAGCGGGCTGGTCGAGCTGCGCTGTTTCAGGCGCGGCCGATGTTTGCGAGCCGACATGTTGGGCGCGCGCGTGGCGGGCCTGGATCGCTCGGCCGGCAGCGTGAGGCGGGCAACGGTGGTTGGCATGTGCTTTGCTTTTGTCTCATCCGCGTCATGCTGGCCCGAGCCGGTTCCGCTTCTCCCGGGGCAGGCGCCGGAACGCAGGGAAGCGGTGCCGGTTGGCATAAGAACGAAAAATGCGGGACCCGAAATCACACGCTGTCATGCGCGGAGTCGATGGCGAAGCCGTCACGTCCGTCTTTTGTCCTGACACAGGTTGTTTGCGCTTTGCGCAGACGTGTGGCGTTTGCCGCGAGCGGTGGTCGCCGCATGCATGACGGCTCGTCCGCCTGTTTATGGGCCGCTGTGATGGGTGATCACGTGCGGTGGCGGGTTTTCGTTTCATTCGGGTTTTTCGGTGACGTTCGTTCAATACGGCGAACGGTTTAACGAACTTTGCGAGGTGAGCCATGGAAGTTGTCGAACTTGAACCCAGCGTCTCTGCGGACGGACGTGCGGTGATTTTCCAGCTTTCGACGCGAGGACGGGACCTCGAATGCGCCGTCACGCGTGAGGCGTTGGAAGAGCATTTCTGGCTGCAACGCGGCGCGGCCGAGGCGCGCGTTCTGAAGACATTTGCGGACGGACGCAAACGCATCACAGCGGTCGCGGAGAGAAAACTGCTCGCGCGCCCCGGCGAAAAGGTGTTGTTGACGATCAGCGATTTTGCCGCGCGCGGTTGATGTTCTTCGAGTCGATCTCATGCGTGCGGTGCGGTGGCCTGCTTGGGAGCCCGCTTTGCGCGCGCGTTTGAACTGAAAGCGTGCGACGGCGATCGTGCCGTCGCACGTGTGTTTGTTGTCGTACTCCTTTGCGCCTGCCCGGTCCCATCGCTGCTGCCAGTCGCCGTCTGCGCCAGAGCGCCGACCGTCGCTTACCTCCGACGAAAACCCCCTGTTACATCGATTCGCCAAATTAGGCCGGCAAAGCCCCTCGCTTCGCGCAATTGCGTGCGGATGCACTCGCATACACTGTTTTCCATGGCGCGACAAAACACCGAGCCCATCGACGCGGTCATCCCCCGCGTTGTTTTGAACCGTACCGTTGATGGCAGTTTGCCGTGGTCGTCGAACGCGGCAGGGCAGTAAGGCAGTAGGCAGTAGAAGCAATGCAACAACGCGCAATCCGCACGATATGCGCGAAGCAGCAGGGGGTTTGCAGCCAGGAGTAGTCGAAGTCGAAGGACCGGGCTGTGATGCGGTAGTCGTTCAGACAGCATCAGCAGTGGCAGTGAAAGTCGCAGTGGAAACAACGATAGCAAAAGCAATAACGCTGGTGATTGGAGCGGCAGCATCCTGAAGTAACAGCGGTTCACGCAGCACCGGCATTGGCGGTAAGACAGCAATTTACGTAGCAACAGCTCTATAAGGTTTAGGTGGTTAGAGGTCGACAGGCATCCACGCGCATGTACGACTGTTCCATCCTGTCCGGCCCTGTTCCTTCACGGGAACAGGGTTTTTTTTCGCCGGTAGGCATCGCGCACTTGTATTTGCGGGCTTCGAACCGACATGCGGGCATTGCAGTTCGAAATGCAGTTCGCAATGCGGTTCGGCATCGGTCCGCCGCGCGTCGCGAGCCGCCGCGCGCAATCCGACGTAGGATTGCGGCACGTAAGACGAAAAGTTGCTTGCCACGATGGCGATGCAGACTCACATTAGAGCCTGTCGAGCCGCAAGCGCATCGGTGGTTGATGACCGGAGCGCGAGAATTCGGTGGCGAAGCGCGAAGTGAGTGAAGGAGGTTGAATCGATATGTCCAGTAAATCGCGAGCCCGCAAACACGCCCAGTCGCCCATGTCCCCGCTGTTGCGTGCGCTGACCTTTAGCCGTACGGCGCACGAACCGGTCACCGCGGCCATGCTGCTGCAGGGCTATGCGGCCCTCGACGCGTTCCGGCGCGGCCAGGGTTCGCGGGCGCTCCACACGACGTTGAGCCGGCATCTGCTGGTGTCGCAGGAATTGGCGCGTCTTGGCGTCGGCGAGGATGTGCTTGCGGACATCGAGAGCGCCCATGCAGCGATGGTTCGGCTCGACGCGCGCGAACGCGAAGGCGGTAAGTGGACTCTTGAGGACCACGAATACGCGCGGCTCTGTACGGCGCTGGCGATTCTCGACGGGCAACTGTCGGCTGCCTCGCTGAGCGAGATTGCGAGCGCGGAAGCAAGAATGATCGAAGGCTTGATGCGCTCCGCGCAGGCGCAGTTTGTGGCGGAAGCGGCGGTCTGAAAGTCGGAGACGCCGTAGCGCTCCCTGCAAAGCAGAGCACGGCACAGCAAAAAAAACGCCCCATGGGGCGTTTTTTGCATTCGGCAATTGCATTACCCTGCGCTCGACGCGCATCAGTCGTCGTACCTCAGATCTGCGTACGCGCTACCGCTCTGGCCGCTACGAGTCTCCGTAACGAGCACGCCGAACGGCGGTGTGCGCGGCGCATTCGGTTTGCGGGTGTCATCCGCGCTTGCTAGACTGGCTCTCCCCTCTTTGCCGCCAGCGCGTGTGTTGCCACCCGGCTCCCGCCGGAGGGTGCCGTGAGCGGTGTGATCAATCGGAGACACCATGTCTTACATGTTGCTCATCGTCGAACCCCCGAATCAGCGTGTCGAGCGCGGTGAAGCGGCGGGGCGCGAAGTCTATGACCGGATGGTGCATTTCGCCGCCGACCTCAAGGAGCGCGGCAAACTGCTCGCGGTCGAATCCCTCACTTCCCAGAGCGATGCCGTGCGCGTGCAGGTCCGTGACGGACAGCCGAAACTGCTCGACGGCCCGTTCGCCGAAGCGAAGGAAATGATCGGCGGCTTCTTCCTGCTCAATTGTGAAACCCGCGAAGAAGCGGTGGCGATCGCGCAAGCCTGCCCGGCGGCGTCGTGGTGTACGGTGGAAGTCCGCAAGCTCGGACCGTGTTTCATGTAATCGACAACGTCTCGCGCCTGCGTGGTGCCCGGGGTTTTCCCTGGAGTGTCGGCAACAGTGTCGATCTTGCCGCGTATTGCTCGTCGTGTGTGTAAGGAGCCGGCCATGCACAAGGCTCTTCACCCGACAAAAAAGGAGCAACGGCGATGCGATTCATGATCCTGGTTAAAGCGACGGCCGCCAGCGAAGCGGGCGAAATGCCGGAACCATCCTTGATGGCCGTGATGGGCGCGTATCACGAAGAACTCGCCAAAGCCGGTGTGCTGCTCGACGCCACCGGTTTGCAGCCCAGTTCCAAAGGCTGGCGGATCCGCTACAGCGGCGGCAGCCGCACGGTCGTCGACGGCCCGTTCACCGAGAGCAAGGAACTGATCGCGGGCTATACGCTGATCCAGGTGCGCTCGCGAGAAGAGGCGATGGAATGGGCGCGGCGTTTTCCCGCGCCGTTCGGCGAGCAGGCCGATGGTGAAATCGAAGTGCGGCAACTGTTCGAACTCGACGATTTCGAACCCGGTCCCGAGGTGGATCGGTTTCGTGATCTGGAAGCGTCGCGGCGCTGAGCCGCGAGCCGGCGTGCTTGCCGATCGGCGCGCCGCTCCTGTGCGAATTCCGCATCGAGCCGAACAACGCCTCCGAAAGGAACCATCATGCTCAAGAACTCGCCGCTCGTCGTGCTTGTGGCAGTGGCCCTGCTGCTCGCTTACGCGGCGACCCGGCCCGACAGCTTCCGGATCGAACGCAGCGTGCGCATTCAGGCGCCGCCCGAGCGGATCTATGCGCTGATCGACGACCTGCACCGGTTCAACCTGTGGAATCCGTTTCTGCGCAAGGACCCCACAGCGCAAGGCACGTACAGCGGCACGCCGGACGGCAAGGGCGCGCGCTATGCGTGGCAGGGCGAAAAGCTCGGCGAGGGGCAGATGGAAATCGTCGATACGACGGCCGCGTCGAACGTGACGATGAAGCTCGATATCATCACGCCATTCGAAGCGCACAACGTGGCCGAGTTCACCTTGAGGCCGGAGGGCGACGCCACCGAGGTGACCTGGGCGATGCACGGTCCCGCGCCGTATCTGTCGAAGCTGGCGCAGGTGTTCGTCAGCATGGACCGGATGGTCGGCAAGGACTTCGAGAATGGCCTGCGCCATCTGAAGACGCTGGCCGAGGCGAGCTGAGTCGAACGGGGCCGGCTGATTCGCTGCACTGGGCGGCCCGGTCCACAAAGCATTAAGAGGACTTCGTTATGCACAAGCAGATTTACGTGAATCTCGCCGTCGACGATCTCGAACGGTCGAAGGCCTTCTTCAACACGATCGGCTTCAGCTTCGAGCCGCAGTTCACGAACGAGCAGGCGGCCTGTCTGATCCTCGGCGACAACATCTACGCGATGCTGCTGGTCAAGGACCTGTTCAAATCCTTCACGCGCAAGTCGCTTTGCAATCCAAAGGAAAGCACCGAGGCGCTGGTGGGTCTGTCGTGCGAGAGCCGGGGCGAGGTGGATGCGCTGGTCGCCAAGGCACTCGCCGCCGGCGGCACGGTGCCGCGCGCGCCACAGGACTACGGTTTCATGTATGGGCATGGCTTTGAAGACATCGACGGGCATATCTGGGAGCTAATCTACATGGACCCGAACGCGCAGGCAGCGGGTTGAGGCCGTGACGACGCAGGCCACCCATCGTGCCATCGAGGCAGTCTGGCGGATCGAGTCCGCCAAGGTCATCGCCCACGTCGCGCGGATCGTGCGCGACGTGGGCCTTGCCGAAGAACTCGCGCAGGACGCGCTCGTGGCCGCGCTCGAACATTGGCCCGCTGCGGGCGTGCCCGACAATCCGGGAGCGTGGCTGATGGCGACCGCGAAGAACCGTGCGCTCGACCGCTTGCGGCAGGAAGCGCTGCATGCGCGCAAGCGCGAGGAGCTGGGCCACGATCTCGACGCGCGCGAGGCGCACGTCGTGCCGGATTTCGTCGATAGCCTCGATGCCGCGCGCGCCGACGATATCGGCGACGATCTGCTGCGGCTGGTGTTCACCGCGTGCCATCCGGTGCTGTCGACCGACGCGCGCGTTGCGCTCACGCTGCGCCTGCTCGGCGGCCTGACCACCGACGAAATCGCGCGCGCGTTTCTCGTGCCCGAGCCGACCATCGCCCAGCGGATCGTGCGTGCGAAGCGCACGCTGTCCGCGGCGAAGGTGCCGTTCGAGGTGCCGCAAGCGGACGCGCGCGCGCCGCGGCTTGCGTCGGTGCTGCAGGTGATCTACCTGATCTTTAACGAAGGCTATTCGGCCACGGCCGGTGACGACTGGATGCGTCCGGCGTTATGCGAGGAAGCGTTGCGGCTCGGACGCGTGCTCGTCGGGCTCGTGCCTGGCGAGAGCGAAGTGTACGGCCTCGTTGCGTTGATGGAGGTCCAAGCCTCGCGCACGCACGCGCGCACCGATGCGCAGGGCCGTCCGGTGCTGCTGCTCGATCAGGATCGCAGCCGCTGGGACCCGTTGCTGATCCGCCGTGGACTCGCCGCGCTCGACCACTCGCACGCGCTGGGCGGCGCGAGCGGTCCGTACGCGTTGCAGGCCGCGCTGGCCGCATGTCATGCGCGCGCGCGCCGCGCCGAAGATACCGATTGGGCGCAGATCGTCGCGCTATATGACGCGCTTGCACAGGTGGCGCCGTCGCCGGTGGTCGAGTTGAATCGCGCGGTCGCGGTGGGGATGGCGTTCGGACCGGCTGCCGGTCTTGAGATCGTCGACGCGCTTGCCGCCGATGCGGCGCTCGCGAACTATCACTGGCTGCCCAGCGTGCGCGGCGATCTGCTGATGAAACTCGGGCGCGTTGAAGAAGCGCGCGCCGAGTTCGAACGCGCCGCCGCGATGACGCGCAACGCACGCGAGCGCGACTTGCTGCTCGAACGCGCGCGCGGCCTCGCGCATTGAAACCGTATTGAAGCGTCGGCGAGCGGGCTAGCGGATCAACTGACGCACGCCCAGTGCAACGATCAGACCGCCGCACACTCGATCGACCCACGCCTTGCTGCGCCGGTATGCCGACGCGATTCGCGCATGCGACAGCGTCAGCGCGACAAAGCCGTACCAGCTGCTCGCGACGACGCACACCATGCCGAGCATCGCGGCAAACGTGCCGACGCTCACATGCGCGGGCGCCGCCGATGAGAACACCGCGGCGAAGAATGCCATCGATTTCGGATTCGCGATGTTGGTCGCGAAACCTTGCGCGAATGCCTGGCGGAAGCCGCCTGCCGGCGCATCCAGCGTGGGGGCCGGCTTGCCCGCCGACGCATTGACGATCAACCGTCCGCCGAACCAGATCAGGTAAGCGGCGCCGGCCACCTTGACCGCGAGCGCGAGCCACGGGAACGCGGCGAACACGATGCCGACGCCGAGGATCGCGCAAGTCGCCCAGAACAGATTCACCAGCACGATGCCGGCGACTACAGCCAGCGCCTCGAGACGCGTAGCTGACGCGGCCTTGTGCGCGACCGCGACGAAGTTCGGGCCGGGAATCACCACGCCGGCGATGTACACCGAGAAAACGCCGAGAACGGCGGAGCCATCAACCATACGACACTCCCGATTGCGCACCTGTGGCACGGCGCGCTGAGCGAACCACGCGCGCGCGGCGCAGGCCCGTGTGTAGTTCAAGCTGCCAGAAATGCGACGCCGGCAGTCACCACACCCGCCGCCGCCACGGCGAACGACAGATTGCGCAGCCAGTTCTTGCGCGTCAGCAAGGTGATCGCGGATAGCGCAATCGCCACCTGGATCAGCAGGGTAGCCTGCGCCCAGCGATGATGGCCGTGCAGCAGCGTTTCGCTTCGGCTGTCATTGTCCACGACCTCCTTTTCGATCGCTTCGGCCTTCTCGCGGATCGGCGCTTTCTGCTGCTTGTATTTGTCGACGTCGGCGAGGAATTTCGCGTGGGCGTCGCTATTGCCCGCCGAGAGCGCCGCGCCGAGTTCGGCGAGGTTCTGTTTCTCGCCCTTCGCCTGGTAGTAATTCCACTGGTTCGACGCTTCGGTCTTTTTGATCGCGGCTTCGTTCTTGTAGAACAGCGCCAGGTTTTCGCTGTTGCCGCTCTGGTACGCACACAGCGCGCCGATCGTCGCGAGGATCGCCGTCATCACGGCCATGCGGCTTGCAAACGGGTCCGCGTCGTGGCGGCCGGCGTGTTCGACGGCATGGTCGTGCGGGCCATGCACTTCATATTCTGCTGACATCCAGTTCTCCGGGGCAATCCCTTTCTTCGTCACCGGGCCGGGCGCCGGCGCAAGGGGCTCAATCTTAACGTGTGGCGCGCGGCGACGGAAAAGGGATGGGTGTCAGCACAGGCGCAAGCGCTCTAGTGAATACCCGACGCGAGCCACGTCCGCACGAGTGGAATCACATGCTCACCGCCGAGCATGCCGAGCAGCCCGACCAGCGCGACGGCCGGCGGCGCGGGCGACTTCACTTCCATCATGCTGTAGAGCAGCCCGACCACCACCCCGGCGGCGAGCGAGAGCAAATAGGCTTTCATGTCCGTTGTCCTTCTGTGGGAGGCGGGCCGCAATGGCGCTCACATGCGGATGACGACGCGGCCCCGCGTACCGCCGGCCACTGCCTGATAGGCTTCGCGCGCCCGTTCGAGCGGAAACTCCTGCGCGATGGCCGGCCCGGTCAGCTTGCCGCTTTCGAAGCCTTCGACGAGTGCCGTCATCAACGGCGCCGATTCCGCGACACCGAGCTTCGCGCTGTCCACACCGAGCAATTGGGTCTCGTTGTGATAGAAATCGATCAGATCGAACTCGACGCGACGCTTGCCCGTCCCGCTGATTTCCAGCACGCGGCCGCGCCGTTTGACGAGACTCAGCGCGGTCTCGAACGCGACGCCACCTACCGTGTCGTAGACCACGTCCGCGCCCGCGCCGCCGGTCAACTCACGCAGGCGCTCGGTGACGTGTTCGTCGAACGGCACGTAGTCGTCGCTCAGGCGGCCTGCCGGCGTGTTCGGGTCGAGCGGATGACGATCGACGGCGATCACGCGCGCGCCGCGCGCTTTCGCGATCTGCGCCACCGCGCCGCCGACGCCGCCGCCCGCGCCGATCACCGCGATGGTTTCGCCCGCCTGCAATTGCGCGTACTCGACGGTGCCGAGCCATGCGACCACGAAGTTCACGCCGATCGCGGACGCTTCGGCATGAGTCAGCGCGGTCGGTTTGCGCGACAGCCCGGCGAGCGGGATGCGGATGAACTCCGCGTGCGTGCCGTCGCGCGTGAAGCCGATGTCGCCGCCGGTGCCCCACACGTCGGCGCCGAGCCACGCCGGCGGACCATCGACCACCACGCCGCTGAAGTCGCGCCCCGGCGTGCGCGGCAGGACCGTGTGCTCGAAATGGCCTGACACGTTCTTGACGTCGCTCGGATTCACCGAGGCCGCCATGATGCGCACGACGGCGCTGCCTGCGTCGGCTTGCGGCGTCGGCAGGTCGACGTAGTCGAGCACCTCCGGATTGCCAAAAGACTTGAACTGAATCGCTTTCATCGTGGTTCGCTCCAGGTGGGTATTTACGCTGCGCCGTGCGGCGGGATGAGCGTAGTCTAGGTGACTGGCACGCGTGCGTCAGGACAAGCGCTTTCGAATTTCGGACAATGGGTGGTTGTGGTGGTGTGCAGGGCGCGGCCTCTTCAACGCTTGCTGTTGCCCGCCTCTTCCCGCGACTCCTCGGCTGCCGCCTCACTCAATGTCCCGCCAGGACCGAAGCCGGTCGGCGGTGCGCCCAGTTCACGCCGGAACATGTCGCTGAAGCTGCTTGGCTGGAATCCAAGCGAGCGCGCGATGCTGCTAACCGGGCGTCCCTCGGCGAGCCCCGACACCGCCACCGCCAGTTGCACCTGGCGCCGCCATTGCGCAAAGCCCACGCCGAGTTCACGCGTGAAGAGCCGTGCGAGCGTGCGCACGCTCGCGCCGACCAACGCCGCGTGCTGCTCGAAGCTGATCGCGATCGACGGGTTGTCGATCACCGCGCGGCATAGTGCTTCGAGCCGCCGGTCCGACGCATCGGGCAGCGCGATGCGCAGCGACGAGCGCGGCGCGTGCGCGAGTTCCAGCATGGCGAGACGGTAGGCGGCGTCGAGATAGGTTTGATCGCGCGCGCGGGTGCGCTCATGTTCGGCAATCGACGTGATCAGCTCGCGCAGCAGGCCGTTGACCTCGAACACGTCGCTGCGCCGGCTCAGATGACCGACATTGCGCTCATGCAGATAGAGGTTGCGCATCTCCACGTCGTTCATCATGTGGATCGAGTGGACCGTGCCGGCCGGCAGCCAGACCGCGCGCTGCGGCGGCACGACGAGCGCTTCGCGGCCGGCTTCGACCCACATCACGCCGGATACCGCATACAGCACTTGTGCCCACGTGTGCGAGTGCGGGTCGATGCGCAGGCCGCGCGGATAGTGACGCGCGAGCGAGCGGGCGTCGGCGTCGTCGTGGAGTTCGGGTGGGCGGGCTTTGGGCACGGCGGGTCGGGGAGGTCGCGCTTCGCGTGTCGGGATCGCGGGCCTGGCCGGCCCGTGTGCGAAGCATAGCGCGAGGTGGGGGCGAGGTGTACGTCGTCGCAGGAACCGCGTGGCGCCTGCCGGCGGGAGCGCGAGGGCGATAGCGTCGGCGTGTTGCGCTTAGGTGCGCGTGCCGCCGATCTGCGTACCAGTTGAGCCCGTGCTTCGATTGACGGCGAGCAGGATTCACGCGCCGTACGCTGCGGCTCAGGTGCGATGGCCCATCACCAGCAGCAGCAACGACAACGTCACCACCGACCCCACCGTCGATAGCAAAATGGTTCGCGACGTGATGTGCGCTTCACGCCGGTAGAACTCCGCGAGCATGAACGGTCCCGTGCCGGTTGGCAGCGCGGCCAGCACGACCGCCATTTCCACCAGCATCGACGATAGCCCGAACACACGCGCCGCGAGCCACCATGTCAGCGCGGGCTGCACCAGCAGCTTGACGCCGGTCAGCAGCAGCGAAACGCCGCCAGTACCAGCACCAGCACCAGCACCAGCACCAGCACCAGCACCAGCACCAGCACCAGCACCAGCACCAGCACCAGCACCAGCACCAGCACCAGCACCAGCACCAGCACCAGCACCAGCACCAGCACCAGCACCAGCACCAGCACCAGCACCAGCACCAGCACCAGCACCAGCACCAGCACCAGCACCAGCACCAGCGCCAGCACCAGCACCAGCACCAGCACCAGCACCAGCGCCAGCACCAGCGCCAGCACCAGCACCAGCACCAGCGCCAGCACCAGCACCAGCACCCGATGGCCGCTTCTCCGCGAGGAACAGGCCGAGGCTCACCAACGCGCACGGACTCGCCGCGCCGGCCAGCAGTTTCAGAAATGTCTCCGCGCTCGCCGGCATCGCGACGTGCAGGCTCGCAAACAGCACGCCCGCGATCGGCGACACGATCAGCGGATTGCGCGCGAGCGAGCCCAGCACTTTCAGGCCGAGCTTGTGCGGTGTGCGTTCGGTCTGCAAGCCGACTTCGATCAGCACGATCGCCAACGCGAACAGCACGCAGGCGACGAGAATCGTCGCGATCGTGGTCGGCGTCAGGCTCGCCTGGCCGAACGCGATCATGCCGAGCGGAAAGCCGATATAGCCGGTGTTCGGATACGACGCCGCAATCGCATCGACGCTGGCGTCGGCGAGATGCTGGCCGCTCAGCAGCCGCGTTGTGAGGATCAGCACGAACACGCTGACGCACGCAATCGAAAAGGTCGCGACGAAGGCGGGTTGATACAACTGCCGCCAGGTGGCGTGCGCCATCGTGTCGAACAGCAGGGCGGGCAGCGCGAGCCAGACGACGAAGCGATTCAGTTCCGACGCAGAGTTCGGTCCGAGCACGCCGCTGCGGCGGCATGCAAAGCCCGCGAAAATCAGGCCGAAGACGGGAAGCAGAATCTCGAGGGTGGCTAACATCGGTGCGGAAAGTGTGATCGGACAGACAATCCGCGAGCGTAGTGGCTCGCGTTGATACAATCCAATACTGTTTTCTGGCTCCGATAATACCTTTTTTGCATCGCCATCCGGCGGGAGTGCATCGTGATCGACATCAAGCCGCTGCGCTACTTCGTGACGCTGGCCGAGACGCGCCATTTCGGCCGTGCGGCGGCGCGTCTGAACCTGTCGCAGCCGCCGTTGAGCCGGCAACTGGCGGCGCTGGAGGCGAATCTCGGCGTGACGTTGATCGAGCGCAGCCCGCGCAGCGTCACGCTGACCGCGGCCGGCGAGCGCTTTTACGCCGACGCGAAGGCGATTCTCGCGTCGGTGGAACAGGCGGTCAGTAATGCGCAGGCCGCCGCGCACGGCGACGCGGGCAAGCTCTCGATCGGCTTCACGATGTGTTCCGCGTATAGCGTCGTGCCCGGCTATGCGCGGGTCTTCGGCGTCGCGTATCCGGAGGTTGCGTTGAATCTGCGCGAAGTCGTGTCGAACGATCTCGCCGCCCAGGTGCTCGCCGGTCACATCGACGCGGCCATCATGTTCCCGAACGTGCCCGACAAGGGCCTCGCCACCCGCACGATTCTCAGCGAGCCGTTGTGCGTCGCGCTGTCGCGCAGCCATCCACGCGCCCGCGCGCGGCGTCTGAAGATCGGGCAACTGGCGGGCGAGCCGTTCGTGCTCGCGTCCGAGGACGTCGCGCCGAGTCTGCGCGCGACGATCCTCGAACATTGCCGCTCGGGCGGCTTCGAGCCGGATATCCGCTTCGAGGTGCAATTGCAGCAGACGGTGCTGAGTCTCGTCGATGAAGGCGTGGGCGTCGCGTTGGTGCCGTCGTCGATGCGCAAGGCGCAACTCGCGGGCGTGGTGTTCAGGCCGTTGGTCGACGCGCCGCTGATCGAACAGGTGCTGGCGTGGTCGCCCGCGAATCGCAATCCTTGTCTCGCGCGCTTTCTTGAACTGGCGTGACGGTGAAGTTCAAGGGCTGGCGAGCGGACTGCCGGGGGCTTCGTCATCGCGCGGATAACGCAGCGCGTCCTGCTTGATGCGGCGGCGCAGCCAGAAGGTCCACAGCGTCAGCGCGGCATAGACGCCGTAACGCAGCAGGTTGGAGGCGAGCGCCGAACGCGGATCGTTCGGCCATTGCCACACGACGGCGCTGCGCAAGAGATTCTCGCCGACCATGCCGATGCCCCACACGAGCGTCATCAGGCGGATATAGGCGGCGAGCGTCGGGCGCTCGCGCCAGTGCCGCTCGAAGCTCTCGGCGCTGCGATGGTCTTCGCGCGACATCGTCGAGCGGGCCAGATAGAACACCAGCGGCCGCCGCAATGCGAGCGATGCGAGGAACGACGCGCCGACGAGTCCCGACACCATCGGGTCTTCGATCAGCTGCATGCGGGCACCGCCGCCGATGAGCCGCGCCAGCAGAGATAGCGCGATGCCCACCAGTACGAGTGCGCTGAGTGCGTCGAAATGACGGTAGCGCAGCAGGTCCCAGCTCATCCAGGCGATCAGCGGCAGCGCCGACGCGCTCAGCGCGCCGAGCTGGCCCCAGTGCGGGAGCGCGAGCCGGTAGGCGAGCCAGGGCAGGGCGACGTTGATGAGCAGTGCGCTGAGGTAGCGCAGGCGGGATTTCATCGGCTGGGGTGGTGACGGACGTGGCCAGGAGGCGCGAGACGCGCTCACGCAAACTCGTGCAAACGTATCGGCGCAGTGTAGGGCGAAGTCCGTTCGCCTGCCATGCTTTGCGGCGTGCAGCGTGCGCCGCCACCCGTTATGCTGGCATCACCACCGCGTGCGTCAACGCTCAGCCACCCGCCGCCCGCTCCCGCCCGATCAGATCCACCAACCGCTCAACCTGCCGCCCCTGCGCATCGAAATTGCCCGTGTCGAGCCAACGCGTATAGCTGGCTCGCAGCGCGGGCCATTCACCATCGATGATCGAGAACCACGCGGTGTCGCGATTGCGTTCGCGATACACGATCGCCTGGCGGAAGATCCCCTCGAACGTGAAGCCGTAGCGCAACGCGGCGGCGCGCGAGGGCTCGTTCAGCGAATCGCATTTCCATTCGAAGCGCCGGTAGCCGAGCGCATCGAACACGTGGTTCATCAGCAGGAACATCGCTTCGGTGGCAATGCGCGTGCGCTTCAGGCGCGGTGAATACGTGACGTGGCCGACTTCGATCACGCCGTTCGCCCGGTCGATGCGCATCAGCGCCAGCGTGCCGACCGCCTTGCCGGTCGCGAGGTCGATGACCGCGTAATGCAGCGGGTCCGTCGACGCGGCGGCGCGCGTCAGATGCTCGCGGTACGCGGCGAGGCTGTCGAACGGACCCACCGCGAGGTAGGTCCAGTCGCGGCCATCGGCGGCCGAGCTGTACGCGTCGTACAGATCTTCGGCATGACGCTCGACGTTCACCGGCTCGATCCGGCAATAGCGGCCGACCAGCGGTTCGCGGCCGGGCGCCCGGGCGCCGTTCCAGTTCGGCACGGGCGTGCCGATCGGTTGGTCGAACGCGTTACGTCTGGGTTCCATGTCTGCTCTCCGTAGTTCGTGAAGGTTCGTGCGTGCGTGTCAATAATCATGAACGATACGGCAAACGTGGTATGTTAAAAAGATCCACGACAAGCCCATTCGATAGGTCCAGCCCGCGATGATCGAGATCATAGGCCCGCTTGCTCACCCGCCCGAAGCTGGCACCGCCGACGGCGGCGCGACGAAGCCCGCGCCGCTGCAAAAGCAGTTGATCGAGCGCTTGCAGCAGGCGATCCTCACGGGGCGCCTGGCCGCCGGCTCCCTGCTGCCATCGTCACGCTTGCTCGCCGCGGAATTGGGCGTGTCGCGCAACACGGTAGTGATCGCTTACGAGCATCTGGCCGCCGTCGGGTACGTGGTCGCGGACAAGAAGGGCACCCGCGTGAGCCCGCTTTCCAGCCCGGCCGCGCGCGGCGAAGCGCCGGTTCGATCGGCCGCGCCCGAAGTGGCTTACGCGGCGCGCGTCGCGCAGTTCGCGGCGACCCGCACCCATGCCGACAACACTTTTCCGCTGACGCCGGGCATGCCCGCGCTGGACCGCTTCCCACTGGGCGCGTGGCGGCGCGCGCTCGAACGTTCGATGGAGCGCGCATTGCCGCTCGCCCTTGGCTACGGCACGCCGGCCGGCGAACCGGCGCTGCGCGACGCGATCGCCGCGCATGTGCGCATGGCGCGCGGCGTGCGCTGCGACGGCGCGCAGGTGGTGATTACCGAGGGTGCGCAGGAGGCGCTGAACCTGTGCGTACGGCTCTTCACCAATCCCGGCGACCTCGCGTGGGTCGAGGACCCCGGCTATCGCGGCGCGAAGGCCGCGTTCAATCTCGGCGATCTGCGCACGCTGCCAATGCCCGTCGACGCCGAAGGCATGGCCGCGCCTGCCAGCGCGTGGCTCGCGCAGCCGCCGAAACTGATCTACACGTCACCTGCGCATCAGTATCCGACGGGGGCGGTGTTGTCGGTGGCGCGCCGTCTGGAGCTGATCGCGCAGGCGCGGCGCGGCGGCGCGTGGCTGATCGAGGACGACTACGACGGCGAATTCCGCCACACCGGCGAGCCGATCGCCAGCATGCAAGGCCTCGTCGACGACGCCCCGGTGCTGTACGTCGGCTCGTTCAGCAAGACGATGTTTCCGGCGCTGCGCATCGGCTTCGTGGTGTTGCCGCGGGCGATTGCGGAGCACACCGCCGTCGCGTTGCAGGAGATGCTGCGCGGCGGGCATCGGCTGGAACAACTGGCGCTCGCGCATTTCATCGACAGCGGCGAGTTCGGGCGGCATCTCGGGCGGATGCGGCGTCTATACCGCGAGCGCCAGCAGGCGCTGCGCGATGCGCTCACCGCGCACTTCGCGCGGGCACGGATTCTGGGCGGCGATTGCGGCATGCATCTGACGTTGCGCCTGCCTGCGCAGGTGGCCGATCGAACCCTCGTCGAACGCGCGCTCGCTAAGGGGCTCAATCCGCGCGCCCTTTCCGGTTTCGCATTGCAGCAGCGGGTTGAAACGAACGGACTGGTGATCGGCTACGGCAACACGCCCGCCGAGCGGCTGGCGCCCGCTGTCGACACGCTGGCCACGCTCGCTCGCGAGCTGGAAGGCAAGCCGCGGCGCGCGTTGAAACGTGGGTCAAAGACCGTGTCGACAGCCGCCTGACGGGCCTCTCGACGGTCGTGCCGGCCGCCATCTCGTGCAAGTGAGTTTTTGCGTTTGTCCGCGCGCCCCATGTCGCGCTATCGTGTCGTTTATGCGCGGCGATTTCGACGCGTCGGACATTGTCCGGCGTTGGCGGATCGCCCGCAGGACATGCCCGGTGCGCAGCATCGCACCATCGCGCGAGCGGCGCGTCGCGGGCCGCTGTCAGGCTCGGGCGTGAGGAAAGCTTTTTGTTGTTGGTAATCTTTGACGATTCATCTGACCGGAGACGACATGAAGGAAATCGAACCGACCCCGTGGTTTGAGCTTGCCGCCCACGCACCCGTCCGTGACGGCTGGTACGAGGTGCAGTTGACGAGCGGGGACACGGCGTTTGCGAAGTTTGGCGAAGGCACGTGGACCGAAAAACCGTTGCTGGTGTTCACGCACTGGCGCGGCTTGTCCGCAGACCCATCGGGAGCCGCCGAGGGCGAGACCGAATCGATCGCCGCCGAAGCCACCGCGGCCCAGGGCGTGCGTGCCGCATGGAACGCGTTCTTCCCGGGACTCGGCGAAGAACAGCACAAACCGCTCGACGCGGTGCCCAACGGTAAAGCGCCGCATTGATTGACGCGCGGGGCGGCGGCTCGTGGGCTGCCGTCCTGAGCGGTTTGGATTGTCTTTACTTCGGTTCGACTGCCTCGGCGGCGAGCGCGGCTGCTGCCATGGCGGCGGCGAGGCCCGATTGCGGACTGGTAAGCGGTATCGCGCCGCGCGTGACGCGCTCCGCCGCACCCGTCATCGATGCTTGCGCCAGCGCGATGACATCTGCGCCATCTGCGTAAGCGGCGTCCGCTGCGGCGGCGACCGCCGAGAAATACGCCGGCAAAGCTCCTTCCTTGAACAGATCCCACGCGCCGCTGATCAGGCGAACGTCGACCTTCGCGGCGGTCCCCTTTGCGGCTTCGATAAAAAGGCTCGCAGTGGGTTCGAGCGTAGTCGAGGCGGTGCATAGCACGACGACTTTGCCGCCGTGCGCGACCGCGCGCTGCGCGAGGGCCGCATCGGTTCGCACGACGGGCACCGGTGCGCATTGTTTGGCGAGCGCGTCATCCACGGCTGGACCGAGCGTCGAGCAGGTGAGCAACACAGCATGCGAGCCGCTGCGCAGCGCGAGCAGCGATGCCCGTGTTTGCATCGCGATGGCTTCCGTCAAGCCGCCGGCTTGCTCCGCGGCTGCGAGCAGGTCCGCGCGCACCTCATGCATCAATTCGAGCGTGGGCGAGACGGCGCGCGCGGTCGCGTCGAACAGGGCGATATGGCTGTCGGCGGTATGCAGGCAGGCGATGCGCATGGCGTCTCTCTAGTTGCGGGTGGTGGCACATTCTCGCCTGGAACCGGGGGCCTGAAAGAGGCTCGACAGACCATGCAGTGCCCCACTCCCGCACCCCATGACCCCGCTACAATTCCCGTCATCCCAGTTCGACAGAAACAAGGACGTATGAAAGTCACCCGAGAACCCGTAGCGTTGTCGCGGGCCACGCAGTTGCTGAATCATGGACCGGTCACGATCATCACCAGTGCGCACGGCGGCCGCTCCAACGTGATGGCGGCGTCGTGGGCGATGCCGCTCGACTTCAACCCGCCGAAGGTGGTCGTCGTGGTCGACAGCCGTACGCTCACGCGGCAATTGATCGAAGCGAGCGGCGTGTTCGGGCTGCAACTGCCGAGCCGCGGATTCGCCGCGCAGACGCTGGCAGTGGGCAGCAACGCGGGCGCCGACGTCGACAGGTTTTCCGCATTCGACCTCGACACCTTTCCCGCGCATAATATCGACGTGCCGATGCTGGCCGGCTGTATCACGTGGATGGAGTGCAAGGTGATTCCGGACGATAGCCAACGGCACGACCTGATCATCGGCGAAGTGGTCGCCGCGTATGCGGACAGCCGCGTGTACTCGAATAACCGCTGGCATTTCGGCGACGACCCCGATCTGCGCACCTGTCATTACGTGACCGGTGGAACGTTCTTCGCCACTGGCGACGCGTTCGAAGTGACGCCGGCGAGCGGTTCGGCGCAGTGATGTTCGACCGGCGGCGTTGGCTCGCCGCCTGTTTGCATCGCAGACACTTTCCCGTCTTCTGCTACGCGTCGCCTTCGGCGAACGCCTTCAGCGCGTCGCCGGCCAGGCGGTAGCGCACCCATTCGCTTTGCGCGCTCGCGCCGATCGATTCATAGAAGCCGATGGCCGGCTCGTTCCAGTCGAGCACGCTCCATTCGAAGCGGCCGCAGCCGGTGTCGCACGCAATCTGCGCGAGGTGGCGCAGCATCTGTTTGCCCGCGCCGCCGCCGCGCGATGCCGGCGATACGTACAGGTCTTCCAGATAAAGCCCCTGCTTGCCGAGCCACGTGGAGTACGAAAGGAAGTAGACGCAGAAGCCGACCGGCTCGCCGTTCATTTCGCAAATGAGCGACTTCGCCGGTGCATCGGCGGAGAACAGAGTCGCTTCGATATCTTTGACGTTGGCGACGACTTCGTGTTCGGCCTTCTCGTACACCGCGAGTTCGGTGATGAAGCGAAGAATCAAGGCAGCGTCGGCTGCGGTCGCGGGGCGGATGTGGATAGTCAAGGCAACGCTCGATGAAGTGAGGGGGATGGCGGATCAAACGCATATCGTAGCGTCTATCGCATGGTTGTGGCCAGCGCGTGCCGCGATGGCGATTGACGTGCCGTCGCAAGATGGATGAGTTGCCCTTGCCATGTGCAGGTGTTCAATCAGCGCGTGCGTTCGGGAGTTCCATCTGACGGACAGCCGCGCGCGAAGCTGGCAATGCGGCACGATCCAGCTCGACTTCGTGCTGCCCGAGCGGCTCGACGCGGAATTCGTCACCGAGCGCAATGAACGCGAGCGGCCCGTGTTGATCCATCACGCGGTGCTCGGCAGCATGGAGCGCTTCATCGCGATTGCTGCTCGAACATCAAAGGCCGGCTGCCGCTGTGGCTCGCGCCCGAGCAGGTTGCGATCGCGACGATTAGCGATGCCAACCTCGCCAGGTTCGAGCCACACGCCGCGCGTGAGCGGCGCGACCCACGCGCCGGTGGCTCCGCTCGAGACAACCTCAACGATAGCGCTTAAAAATCAGCCTTGCGCCACAGCGACATCTTCAACGATCGGCTTGCGAGCCATGAACCAGTAGAACGGCGCCGCACAGCCGACGATGATGCCGCCCGAGATGAAGGCGAGCGCATAAGAGCCCGTCGTGTCGACGATAAAGCCCGCGACGAGCGGCGAAAACGCTCCGCCGAAATAGCCACCGAAGTTCTGAATCGCGCTCACCGACGCCACCATCGACGACGGCGCGATATCTGCCGCGAGCGCCCATGCCGAGCCGATCATCGCGGCAAGGAAGGCGAGGCCTACGGTGAACAGCGCGAGCGTCGCATTCAGCGAGTGGGAAAAAGGCAGCGCCATCGCGCACACGCCGGCACCCACCGCGCAGCACGCGATCAATAGCCGCTTCGCGCCGATCGGCGACGCGAGCTGGCGATCAACGAGCTTCTTCGCCAGATAGCCCACCGCGATTTCGCCCAGTGCGCCACCCACCCAAGGAATGCCCGCGACGACGCCGAGTTGCGCGAACGAGATATGAAAGCGGTCGAGAAGATACAGAGGCAGAAACACGAGGAAGATGTTCCAGAGCCAGATCACGCAGAAATAGCCGAGAATCATGCCCCACACGCTGCGGCGCACGAATAGCCAGCGCCACTTGAGCGAAGAACTCGCCAGCGAGCGTTCGTGACCGCCGCCGCCCGCCTCGATATACGCGAGTTCGCCTTTCGATAAACGTTTGCTGTCGCGTGGATTGCGATACAGCACGAGGAACAGGAGCGCAAACGCGATCCCGAATGCGCCCGTCACGTGAAATAGCGAGCGCCAGCCGAACGCGATCATCAGAGCGACGAGCACGGCGGGCGCGAGCGCGGGTCCCCACTTCGATGACGAGTCCCAGATGCCCGTTGCGAAACCGCGCTCTTTGGCCGGGAA